>CAVRDK010000009.1:0-19322 GCA_963719855.1 uncultured beta proteobacterium | reverse complement strand
CGTGGCGTCAGGCCGATGCTGGGGCGCATCACACCGAGACGATTCGGGCCGACCAGCCGGATACCGTAGCGGTGCGCATTTTCCAGCACTGCCCGCTCCAGCGCCTGTACCTCGGGGCCGGTCTCGCCAAAACCTGCGGTAATGATAACCGCCGCCTTGACGCCATGCTTGCCGCAATCCTCGATGATGTCAGGCACAGTTTGCGGCGGAGTGGCGATGACCACCACTTCTACCGGCTCCTCAATCTTGGCTATGGAGGTGTATGCCTTGCGTCCCTGCACCTCGGGATTTTTGGCATTCACGGGATACAAGGCGCCCTGATAGCCGCTTTCCAGCATGTTCTGGAACACAATTTGACCGACCGAATCAACCCGGTCGCTGGCGCCGAACACTGCGACGGATTTCAGTGCGAAGAGGGGATTAAGATAATGTTGGCTCATGATGTGCGATACCAAATGTAAGTGAAGTTGTTGTGCGTTATTGTATTGCTGGCAGCATATTCAACGTAGCATTTCTTGCCGATAACCGTGTCTGTCGGCGCCCGGCCAGTTTAGCGCGAAATAAACTAATTTGTTCGTTCGACGGAAACCGCCGGACTCACCCCAAGTAGTTCTCACGGTTAGCATATTATGCTTAAGTTAAGCTTTTACTACGCTACCTGATTATGGGTATTTTTCGATGGGTGTTATTTAAACTTGCCTTAACGACAAGAAAAGTTTCCGCGCCGCTTCTTCCTTGAGCGTGTCGTTGATTTCACGCATGACGCCGTTCAGGTCGACCGGTTTCTCGATACGTTCGAAACACCCGGTCAGTGGGCTTTCCGGGTGTAGCTGGCTGCTCTGGTAGAGCGACCATATCTCCATGCCATAGTCAGTGGTTAGAAGCTCGGGGGCAAATTGGCCGAAGTAAGTGGCCAGATTCTCGACATCACGCAGCAGCATTTTGCAGGCATGGTTGTTGGCGGCCGCATCAATGGCCTGGGGCAAGTCGATAATGACGGGACCTTCACTGTCGACCAGCACGTTGTATTCGGACAGATCACCGTGGACGATCCCGGCGCAGAGCATGCGCACCACCTGCGTAATCAATGTGCGGTGATACTCGCGGGACAGTTCCGCAGTAAGCGCCAGATCGTTGAGCCGGGGTGCGGCATTGCCCTCGCTGTCGGTCACCAGCTCCATCAACAGCACACCCTCATGAAAGTTATACGGCTTGGGCACGCGCACACCCGCTGCGGCTAGACGGTACAAAGCATCCACCTCGGCATTTTGCCAAGCCTCTTCCTGCGCTTTGCGTCCATAGCTGGTGCCCTTTTCCATGGCGCGGGCACGGCGGCTATTTTTCACTTTGCGGCCTTCTGTGTAATCCACGCTCTGGCGGAAACTGCGTTTGTTGGCCTCTTTGTAAACCTTCGCGCAACGTATTTCTTCTCCGCAACGCACCACATAGACCGTGGCTTCCTTGCCGCTCATCAACTGACGGATAACCTCGTCGACAAGGCCATCCTGGATCAGCGGTTCAATTCTTTTTGGGGTCTTCATTGATGGGTGATCGTCACGAAACAGTCCTTATGGCAAGCTGCGATATGATACATGGAACATACATTTCAACAAAAATGATGCAAGAGAGATTGTAACGTCTTATTCCTTCGGCCAATAAGCCGTGGCTATCCCATCGCCTAGATCGGCTTCAATCAGGCGGCGGCGCACTTCGAGCAAGCGCTCGATCAGCGCGGGTTCACTTTTGGCATAAGCCTCTGCATCAGGGGTACGGTTCACCACAACACCGAGCAATTCGGTAATCGCATTACCGATGGAATTCTGGCTGATGGTAACGATCAACTTTCCCGCATCATTGCGGTAGATAAGCTGTTTGAATGCAGGCTGCCAGCGTATGGCATTGGCATATTTCGCATCCACGATACAGAGGTCTCGCACCTTCTTCGCAGTCTTCAAAAAATCGTTGTTGAACAGCAGCGCGTTTTCTACCTCATCCGGGTAATAAGTATCCTGCAACATGGGCGCATTACGCGTAGAGACTTGGGAAAAAAATGTGCGATAGAAATCAATGAAGCCTTTCAGCACTTCGTCATATTCTTTCCAGAAATGCATGTCGTTAAGTGTGTCCGCCCCTCCCTGTATCTCCCAGCTGGGTAGTCCCTGTGGATACCCGGTAAGCTCGATGCGGGCATCTGCCTCACTTGCAGGTTTTAGAATTTCCAGATTCAGCGCCTTGTCGAAAAACTCGCGATAAACATCGCGCATGTATGCTTGAAACAGGCTGTGCTGGCCGCCATCGGTAAGATTGGGATTGTTGGCATCAGCCGCCTTGGCGTTGCGCAACTCTGCCTTGGGGAAAACAATAAAGTGGTTATGCAGCATACGAATGCTGGGTACGCCGGGGGAGGTCAGCGGCCAGGTAGCATCCAGGCTCGCTTCACCCGCCAGTATCAGCGCCTCGTCTGGATCAGGATATTGCTCCAGCATATACGCAATGATGATCTGGTTCATCCGGTTCCACACATGCTTTACATTATCCGCAACTTGCGTGCGCCGCACCGGACGACCCAGCGGGTTGAGAATAGTCTTAGACGTATTGTATATAATGGAACAATCAAACTCGTTACTGTGACCCAATGCCTTGCGATACAACAACAGATTTTCCGAGTTCATCAGCAAACCGTTGTTGTTCATCAAATCGTTGAGGTTCTCCGTACTGTTGAAGAATTCATTGTGCTTCATCCCCTCCGGCACTTCCAGAGGGATAGACCTGAAAGGAGTTAATATTTCGCGTGGTCCAGAGTGCATCGTGTTGTCCCTCAAGTAGGTTTAGGTGGTTCGGAAAATATCTTGATGTATCCTCAATATCAGCAAGCTTACCTGTTGTGGACGTACTTCGATGTTCAAAGCTAGGTAGTGACTGCGTCCACGGGACGTGGTTTCTTGGTTCTCAGTATATCTGCGTTTCCTTAGGTTAAAAAAAAGGCTTGCAGGGGGGCGCAAGCCTAGAGGAGAACAACAGGGGTGTAACAGTATATGATGATACGCTAATACACATGCTTGTCAAGGTACCTAAATTCCCGGTAGTAGACTCCATCAAAGCGACAGGTTAAAAATTAGCCTTGGCCGACTCCACGAAGATGGTCTATTTGCCCATACGGGCAAGACGGGTAAGCGGCTACTGTTTATTTGGGACGATAACTTGCGGGCTACCGTAAATGCGATCAAGGCCCTATTGCATCGTGTCACCAGTCTGCGTAATACCCCACGTGATGGGACCACAATGTCTCAGAACAGCTTTAATATCTGGTGGCGCTTCGCTGATTGTCGCTATGGAAGCAGGTAGTCTGACTGAATCTTTTGCAGAAAATGATCTCCGTGCGAAGGTTGCTACAGAGGCTAACGAACTCGGGCAGAACGCCACCACTCTTAATTTAGGCAAATTCCTGTTTATTAGACACTCGGAAATTCAAACTTCGCTGAAACACACTGTTCATGCTGCTTACGGGGTAGGTGGTGCTTTACTCTAATGGATTATTTGGGTTAAACCGCTTTTCAACTATCGGTGCAAGGGGAAACCCAGTTAACTGACTGCGAATCTCGGGATAACTAACCGGCACGCTCCTCGGTGCCTTTCTGTTCGACAGCAAACAATACGGCTGCCTCGACCCTTGATGTGAGATGAAGCTTGTTGAGGATGTGGCGAACATGCTGTTTAACCGTGTCATTACTAATCCCCAATATCTGGGCGATGGCCTTGTTGCTTTCACCGTGAGCCAGAAGTTCCAGAACTTCACGCTCTCGTTCGGTCAATGACTTCAGTGTGCTTTTTTCACCTTGATCTTTTGAGCCATGTTGCAATATTCCGATCATTTTTGCTGTCATTGCAGGCGCCACCACCAATTCACCCGCAGTAACCCGACGGATTGCGTCGACCACATCGTCAGGAGCCATATCCTTGAGCAGGTAGCCACGCACTCCGGCACGCAACGCATTGGACAGATCGGATTCGGCATCGCTCATGGTTAGAATCAACACGGGCGTGAGAAAACCCTCCTTGCGTATCCGCGCCAGCAATCCCAAGCCATTTACCGGCTCCATGCGTAAGTCCATAACCACTAAGTCCGGATGATGCTCTTTCAACAAGGCGGTCAGTTCGTCGCCATTGTCGGTGGCTCCAACCACAGCGATGCCATAGCGATGTGTCAGAAGTTCGGTCAGGCCGCGACGACACAAGCTGTGGTCGTCCACCAGGACAACCCGTATTTTTTCACTCATCAATTTAACTCCACTTAAATTCCAGGCACGGGAAATCTTAATTGAACACGGGTACCATTACCTTCGGCGCTTTCAATTACGATTTCCCCTCCGATGCGCAATGCGCGTTCACGCATAATCATCAAACCATAGTGCCCTTCGCTCGGCACGCTGCCGTACCCTGCGCCATTGTCTGCGATGGTAAAAACGTAATAGTTATCTTTACGTTCAACAGCCAGGCTGGCATGCGTCGCGGATGAATGGGTCGCAACATTTGCCAGTGCCTCGCGCACGATATGAAAAACCTGTAGCTCGTGTTCAAGAGGTAGTTCGAGATTGGTAACGTAGTTCGCGTATATTATCGTTATGTCAGTATGGTCGCGAAATTTATCAACCAAAGTTTGCAAGGCATGCTGCAAGCCCAGCGGATCCATCTGACAACGAAAATGGGTGATGATTTCACGCATGGTCTTCTGGCCGCTACCCAAGGCCTCATCCAGATCGTGCGCGCATTTGAGTGCAAGTTGCTCGTTCTGCGTCCTTACGGCCTCAAGCAGCAGGCCCATGCGCATTCTGGCATAATACAAAGTGTGTGCCAAGGAATCATGAATCTCATTAGCCATGGATTGGCGCTCGGACATCAGCTGAACACGCTGGCTCTCAATCTTTTTCCTTGCGCTCTCAATTGCAATTCCGATGAGTTCAGAAAATGTCCGCAGACTTTGTGAAATATCATTCGGGACATCTTTTTCCGCAGCAAAGAAAAGAGAAAAAACACCAATCAGATTACCGCGATATTCAAGCGGCGTCGCAACCACGTAATTACATCCTGCGTTGGAGAAATAGAGACCGGAGCGCTGTACGCAAGCAGCGGCATTGGACGCATGAATTTCCCTGTCGTATGCGGCTTTGCCGCAAACACCGCAACCAATATCGACGACGCTTTCATAATCGCAAACTTCAAATGGCATACCGATAGCCCCTGCTATTTGCAGCATCTGGCTGTTGGATGATATCACCCGGACGACACCCCCGCTGGCACCGAGTGACCCTATGACTGAACCAAGCAGGCCCTCAATTAGGGGCCACAACTCGCTGGTGTGAGATGGCTCGGATTCGAGTCCCCCACCGTCAGATTCGGATATGTGATCACCCTCAGCCTCCATGCGAAGATGCAGGTTAAAGTCGTTGTCATTGTAAAATTGTGGGTTATTCAAAGCGTCCTCAAGATTCTCGCCGCACATGGGTATTACCTGTCCCGTAACTTCCATGTATGGCTTTGGAACCCATGCATGAAACTATGTCAATGTTCGAAGTATAACAAATTTATAATAAACATACCCCACATGGGTTATATGGTTTTCCTCCGATATCCCCCGATATGGTTATAGACATGAACCCCCCTAATTGCGCCTAATATCGAATATTCTGAACTAGGCTTTTTTCGCCGTAACTCCACGACCGCGATTGTTGCAACATCAACATTTTAAACATGAAAATCTGTATTGTATCCGACAGCCATGACCGCTCCCCCCCGCTGGTCGCGGCCATCTCTGAAGCTCAGGCCGCTGGTGCAGAGGCGGTCATACACTGCGGCGACCTGATCGGCGTCAACACGCTACGCGCTTCTCTTAAGCTCGGCATTCCCGTTCACGCAGTCCACGGCAACAACATTGGCGATGTCGCGGCTCTGTACCGCACGATGGAAAAGACCGGCGGCCTGTTCACCTATCATGGTCAAGAAGCCATGCTGGAGTTCGGCGGGCGCAAGATATTCGTCACCCATATGCCGCACCACGGGCAGGCTTTCGCCTGCACCGGCGATTATGACTTGGTATGCCACGGGCATAGCCATACCGCGCATGTAGATGAACAGGCCAACATCAAGAGCGGACACACTTGGCTGGTCAACCCGGGATCGGTCGCGGGCATTGACGCCCCCGGCGCAGATTCCATACCTACCTGGATACTCGGTGACCTCGAACGGATGACATTCGAGATACGCACCTTACAGCAAACAAACGGGCATTACCAATGACATTTCTGATGATGTGCCTCCGCCCGTTTCCCTTTTCCCTTGCCTTCTGACGGAACTATTAGCCATTCGACTAATCTATCGACAAGTTATAGCCAAGTCGCTGGTTATCCCGCAAGCGGGCAAGTTGGACAAAGACTCGATACGCGAGTTTCACAATAAATTGGAGGCTTGAGTGACTGCCACAATCGCAACAAATCAAACTATACTCGTCGTCGGCGGCGGCATCGGCGGCATGACTGCGGCGTTGGAAGCCGCTGAATGCGGCCAACAAGTAATCCTTGCTGAACGCAACGCCAGTTTGGGCGGACGTACCGCCCTGCTGTACCGTTACTTCCCCAAGATGTGCCATCCCACCTGCGGACTGGAGATCAATCTACGCCGTCTCAAGGCCAACCCCAACCTGCGCGTGCTGACACAGGCCGAGGTAACGTCGGTTTCCGGCAAACGCGGCGATTACACAGTGACATTGAAAATTTCCCCGCGCTTCGTCAACGCCAATTGCACTGCCTGCGGCGAATGCGCAAAAGCGGTCGAAAGGGAAATCCCTAACCCCTACGAATACAATCTCGCCAAGACGCGCGTTGCCTACCTGCCGTATACCATGGCTTATCCGCAGCACTACGTGCTCGATCCTTCCATTATCGGCACACCGGATGCAGAGAAGGCAAAGGCCGCATGCAAGTACAATGCTGTTGATCTCAACATGCAGGCCGAAACGATAGAACTGAAAGTCGGCGCAGTGGTCTGGGCCACCGGCTGGAAACCTTACGATGCCGCGAAAATAACACCTTACGGCTATGACCGCTTCGACAATGTGATCACCAGCCTGGAGTTCGAGCGCCTCGCCGATCCGCACGGCCCTACTGGCGGCAAGTTGCTGCGCCCTTCGGACGGCAAAGAAGCAAAGAACATTGCCTTTATCCAGTGCGCTGGTTCGCGCGATGAAAACCATCTGCGCCACTGCTCACGCATCTGCTGTATGGCCTCATTGAAACAGACGCAATACGTGCGCGAAGCATATGGCGAGGAAGGCAAGTCCACCGTGTATTACATAGACATCCGTTCCATCGACCGCCTCGAAGATTTTTACCTGAAAGTGCAGCAAGACCCGACAGTGAAATTTATCAAGTCCAAGGTGGCAAATATCAAACTGGATGAAAAGAGCGGAGACCTGATTCTGCACGGCGTTGACACCGAAGGCTATCACCGCTACGCCGCGCAGCATGATCTCGTGGTACTCGCGGTCGGCATGGAACCGGAGAGCAACGGCATTAAACTGCCCGCAGACATTATCACCGACTCTTCCGGCTTCATCGAAGGTTCGGCGGACGGTGGCCAGATTGGTGCAGGTGCGGCCAGCAGTCCACTGGATGTAAACCGTTCAACGCAAAGCGCCACGGCGGCAGCGTTGCGCGCGATACAAGTGGTATACAAGACTTCTGCAATTGAAGGGGCACGATAATGGCTGAAATGAAGACTGCCGCTTACATTTGTTCGGGTTGCGGCCTCGGCGACAAACTCGACATCGCACAGTTGAGCAAGATCGCACAGAAGGAAGGCAAAATGGCCGTGGTGCGCGAACATGCGTTCCTATGCAATGAAGAAGGCGTGCAGATGATACGCGACGACATTGCAAAGGAAGCCGTTACCCACATTTGTATCGCTGCCTGCTCGCGCCGCGCCAAGACCGAGGCATTTACTTTCCCTGAGGTCGCCATGAGCCGCGCCAACTTGCGCGAAGGCGTGATCTGGGTGGTCTCCGAAGGCGACGCGCACGATGAAGTGCGCCAGGAAATGGCTAACGATTATGTGCGCATGGGCTGTGCCGAGATCAAAAAAATGATACTGCCGCATGGCAATCCTAACCACGCGAACAACAAGCGCATTCTGGTGGTCGGTGGCGGCATGTCGGGTCTGACTGCAGCGCTGGAAGCAGCAGAGACCGGCTACGAAGTGGTGCTGGTCGAGAAGGAGAAGCAGCTCGGTGGATGGGCGGCCAAACTGTGGAAACGTGTGCCGTTCAAGCAACCGTATGCCGAACCGCAGGACATCGGTGTGGCCGAGTTGGCAGCAAAAGTTTCATCACATCCGCGCATTACCGTGCATCTCAATTCCACCTTGGCCGAAACTTCCGGCGCTCCGGGGCGTTTCAGCGCGAAGGTTGCACAGGAATCGGGTTCCGTTGTCACCGAGGAAGTCGGCGCAATTGTTCAGGCTACCGGTTTTACCGCTTACGACCTCAACAAGCTGCCAGAACTCGGGGGCGGAAAATCGGCTAACGTAGTGGATCAGGCCGGGCTGGAAGCCATGGCGCGCGCGGCTAACGGCGGAGCGATCAAACGCGCCGACGGCAAAGAAGTAAAGAGCGTGGTATTCATCCAGTGCGCAGGGCAGCGCAATGAGGCCAATCCTGAACACTTGCCCTACTGCTCCGGTCATTGCTGCGCCACCAGCGTCAAGCAGGCAATGTACTTCAAGAATACCAACCCGAATGTTGACACCGTGGTGATGTTCACCGACCTGCGCTTACCGGGCATGGGCGAGGATTTCTACCGTAGTGCGCAAGAAAAAGGTGTGATTTTCACCAAGGGCAAGGCTTCTTCGGTGGACGCGAACAGCGATGGCTGCAAGGTGAATTTCCGTGACCTGATTCTGGATGAGGACACCTCAGTCGCCGCCGACCTTGTGGTGCTCGCCACCGGACAAGTGCCGAGTGCGGGTGTCGATCTCGAAGCATGGAACCCAATAGTAACGGCTGCCGATGGCGGCTCCGATGAGGCCAAGCAAAAGAAAGTGGAGATGCAAAAGATTTCCATTCTCAACCTCAACTATCGCCAAGGGCCGGACGTACCGCAGTTGAAGAACGGCTTCAACGATTCTCACTTCATCTGCTTCCCCTACGAGACACGCCGCACCGGTATTTACGCCGCAGGCCCGGTGCGCCGCCCGATGGACATGCTACAGGCGACCGAAGACGCAACCGGCGCTGCGCTGAAGGCGATTCAGGCTGTAGAGAATGCCAGCCTAGGTCGTGCCGCGCATCCGCGTGTGGGTGATTTGTCTTTCCCCGTTGCGCGACTGGAAGGCTGCACCCAATGCAAGCGTTGCACGGTGGAATGTCCGTTCGGCGCGATAGACGAAGATGAGAGGCGCTTCCCCTTATTCAACGAAAGCCGCTGCCGCCGCTGCGGCACCTGCATGGGCGCCTGCCCGGTACGCGTGATTTCCTTCGAGAATTACTCTGTGGACACCGTTGGCATGCAAATCAAAGCCGTGGATATGCCGGATGAGTTTTCCGAGAGGCCGCGCATCTTGATTCTGGCCTGCGAGAACGATGCCTATCCAGCGCTCGACATGGCCGGAGTGCAGCGCCATACTTATTCTGCTTTCGTGCGTGCAATCCCGGTGCGTTGCCTGGGCTCGGTGAACACCATCTGGATCACCGACGCACTCAACTCCGGCTACGACGGCGTGATGATGATGGGCTGCAAGCACGGCGACAATTACCAGTGCCACTTTGTCAAAGGTTCGGAACTCGCGAATTACCGCATGAGCAAAATTGACGACACGCTCAAGCAATTGGGTCTGGAAACCGAGCGCGTGGCGACCTACGAAGTGGCAATAACTGACAATGCCCGCGTCGCCAAACTTATCGACGAGTACGCAGCAAAAATCAATGAAATAGGCATGTCGCCGATGAAGGGTTTCAATTGAGGTGCAGACAATGAGCGAACAAAATCAGCAAGCCGTCGCGCGCTACCACAACGACTTTCTGAAGGAAGTCGAGGAGCGCGTCGAGGACGGCGATTGGGTAAAGATGTGCATGCAGTGCGGCGTGTGCGCTGGTTCCTGCCCACTGGGCAACGCATGGGAACACACACCGCAGAAAATTTTCATGATGATCCGTGCAGGCAAGCGCGAGGAAGTGCTGAAATCTGCCTCGATGTGGATGTGTACCTCCTGCTACAACTGCATCGTGCGCTGCCCGCGCAAGCTGCCGATCACCCACATCATGCACGGTTTGGCGCATTACGCCCACCGCCTCCGCATAGCTCCCAAAGGCCAGCCGACGCGTGAACTCTGCAGGCTGTTCTGGAACAATCTGTTAAAAACCGGACGGGTCAACGAGTTGACATTCTCCTTGGCGCTGTATTTCAAGGACGGTTTCGTGCAGGGAATCAAGAACTCGCTGGCGATGCAGTCGGTAGGCTTGGGATTGATCAAGGCAAAACGCCTCAACCCGTTGGAAATTTTTGGCGGCCACAAGTGCAAAGATCGAAGCGGCATCCACAAGATGGTCGCCAAGGCGCGCGAAATTGAAGAGAGCAAGAGGAAATACCCCTCTTGATGTGTTCCCTCCCACAAAGTGAGAAGGGAATGGGATGTGTATCATCTCGTTGATGGAGAAAGATTAATGACCAAAAGAAATTATGCGTTCTACCCAGGCTGTTCCTCCCAGAAGGGTGCTTCGGGCTCGAACTTCCTCGCCTCTATCGGTGTGATGTGCGAAAAGCTGGGCATACAACTCAACGAGATCCCCGACTGGAATTGTTGCGGCGCATCCATCGGCTACGGCGAGGGTGGCGAACTACCGCGTCTGGTTATCAACGCGCGCAATCTGGCATTAGCCGAGCAGCATCTGCCCGGACAGGACATGGTTATGGGGTGTCCTGCCTGCTGGCTCGAATCGCGTCAAACCAACGAGCGCCTGCACGAGCACAGCGACTTGATGGCAGAAGCCAACGTAGCGCTCAAGGAAGCAGGACTTAGCTTGAAAGGCACGGTCAAGACACGCCACATCGTCGAGGTGCTGATTGAGGACGTGGGCTTCGATGAAATAAAGAAGCCAGTGGTCAAGCCGCTAAAAGGCCTGAAGATCGCCGGTTACATTGGCTGCCAGACCAACCGCCCGTTTGGCATCGTAGGCGAATCATTCGAGAACCCGCTGTATCTTGACAAGATGATTGAGGCCGTCGGCGCTGAAGCCATGACCGCTTATGACCAGAAAGTGACTTGCTGCGGCGGCGCACTGTGCTTCTCCGAACAGGACAAAACGCAAAAGCAGATCCGCGCCATCGTGGAATCCGCCTATGACCATGGCGCCGAAATGATTGTCACGCCCTGCCAGTTGTGCCAAGCCAACGTCGAACTCTACCAGTCGCAAATCAACGCGAAGCAAGGCACCAAGTTTGCCATGCCGGTGGTCTATTACTCGCAACTGATGACAGTCGCCTACGGTGGCAGCATCAAACAGGCGGGACTGGACGGACACGTCATCCAGCCGAAAAAACTACAGGATATCGCGCGCTAGGCTGTTCCGGCAAGGTAGCAGTGTCTGGACTCCTGCAATAAAGGAATTTATTCCCATTTTCGTTAAAAACGACGATAATTATGCCAGTTGTGGGAGTGGCTTCAGCCACGATTTATCCTGGTTTCGCAGTTATCTAATTCCACACCCGACTTGTCGGGTAGTGGATTTCCTGACTTTGTTAAAAGCCGCTCCCACTATTAATGCTGTTATAAATGGGAATTGGAATTAGACATGTCGTTTGAACTGGTTTGTCCGGCAGGCAGCCTGCCAGCCCTGAAGGCTGCAGTGGATAATGGTGCGGATTGCGTTTACATTGGCTTTCGCGACAATACCAACGCTCGCGCCTTCGCAGGCCTGAACTTCGACCTTCCTGCCACGAACGAGGCAGTGCGCTATGCGCATGCACGCGGGAAAAAAGTTTTTCTCGCACTTAATACCTTTCCACAAGCTGCCACCTGGAAACTCTGGCAGGTGGCGGTAGATAATGCGGTGGAAGCGGGAGTGGATGCCGTCATTCTTGCAGATGTCGGGCTGATGCGCTATGCCTCCCGAACCTATCCCCAGCTGCGCTTGCATCTTTCGGTGCAAGGGTCGGCCACTAATTACGAAGCCATCAATTTCTACCATGAGCATTTTGGTATCCAGCGGGCGGTATTGCCCCGGGTACTGTCTTTGCCGCAGGTGGAGCAGGTGGTGAAGCATACACCGGTGGAAATCGAGCTTTTCGGCTTCGGTGGCCTGTGTGTGATGGTGGAAGGGCGTTGCGTGCTGTCCTCCTATGTCACAGGCGAATCACCCAATACGACGGGGGTGTGCTCCCCGGCCAAGGCGGTGCGCTGGCAGCAAACTCCGCAAGGGCTGGAGTCGAGATTGAACGGCGTGTTACTGGATCGCTACGGTAATGATGAAAACGCTGGCTACCCCACATTATGCAAAGGGCGCTTCGACGTCAATGGAGAAAACTACTATGCCATCGAAGAGCCAGCCAGTCTTAATACTCTGGAGTTGATCCCGGAAATGTTGCGCATGGGAATATCCGCCATCAAGATCGAAGGCCGCCAACGCAGCCCGGTCTACGTGGAGCAGGTGACCAAAGTATGGCGATCCGCCATCGATACCGCCATGAAAAACACCGAAAGCTATACCGTCGATCCAGTCTGGATGTCCCAACTAAACAAACTCGCCGAGGGGCAGCAGAATACCCTCGGTGCCTATCACCGTCCTTGGAAATAAACGTGAAACTTGCTCTTGGACCGATTCTCTATTATTGGCAACGAGACACACTGCTTGAATTTTACGAGCGGATTGCCGAGTCTGCTGTAGATATCGTCTATCTCGGCGAAACCGTGTGCTCCAAGCGCCATACCTTTCGTCTGGAGGACTGGCTGGAGGTGGCGCAAAAGCTTGCCGCGACCGGCAAGGAGGTCGTGCTGTCCACTCAGGCGTTGATGGAATCCGAAGCTGACCTCCAAACCCTGCGCCGTCTGACCGAAAATGGCAACTTCGCAGTGGAGGCCAACGATATGGGGGCGATACGACTGTTGTCGGGAAAGAAATTTGTGGTCGGGCCGCATATCAACACCTATAATTCCCAGACGCTAACTCTGCTTGCGGAATTGGGGGCGAAGCGCTGGGTAATGCCGGTAGAAATGTCCCGACAGATGTTGTCTGACGTACTGACCGGAAAACCTCAAGGTATGGAAACCGAGGTTTTCGTCTATGGCCGTCTTCCTTTGGCCTTCTCCGCACGCTGCTTTACTGCACGCCATTACAACCTGCCCAAGGATGACTGCCAGTTTCGCTGCCTCGACCACTCCTACGGGTTGACTCTGAAGACACGGGAGGGGCAGCCATTCTTGGCGTTGAACGGCATCCAGACACAATCTTCCAGCATCTATAATCTGGTGACGGAACTGGAAAGCATGAAACAAGCGGGTGTGGATGTGGTGCGTGTCAGCCCGCAGCCGTTTCATACCGAGAAAATTCTTGCTCTGTACCGCCAGAGACTGGATGGCAAGCTGTCAGGTACCGAGGCAGGGCAACAGATGGCGCGTTTGATGCCGGACGAGCCTTGTGATGGCTACTGGCATGCCCGTGCTGGCATTGAGCAGGTGGGCAGCGATTTTGGCAAGCTCAAATCCACCACAATTTAAGGGGACAACATGGAACAGCCTACTTTTACTTTTCCCAAACCCGTCGGCCAACTGGTTTCCATGTTGCCAACCTTTCCTCCATCCTTTGCTTTTGCCAAGGTGCTCAATCTGGCGCTGGGAAAAATCATCCGCAAGGAATACCTGGAACCATTGCACGGAAAGCAGATTGCCATTCATGTCAAAGATCTCGGGCTGAATTTGTACTTCACCGTCGATGCTGAGAAATTTACACCGACCCATTCCGGCAAGGTACCAGATCTGGCTATTAGCGCCACTGCGCAGGATTTCTTTCTTCTGGCTACTCGCAAGGAAGACCCAGACACGCTTTTTTTCAGCCGCCGCCTAATAGTGGAGGGGGACACCGAACTGGGATTGGTGGCAAAAAACACCCTGGATGCAATTGAGTTGCCGAAATTTAACCCTGCCTTATTGTCCCCACGCAACGTGATGGCTCACATCATCAGTTTGAATCGCACCCATTGACCTACTTCTGCTTTACAAGGGGAGGTTCGATCATTATAATGCGCCCTCTTTTTGGGGGTATAGCTCAGCTGGGAGAGCGCTTGCATGGCATGCAAGAGGTCAGCGGTTCGATCCCGCTTATCTCCACCAATTGAAAGAGTAGCACAAAGTCCTTTAGTCCCCATCGTCTAGAGGCCTAGGACACCGCCCTTTCACGGCGATAACACGAGTTCGAATCTCGTTGGGGACGCCAGACACTGAAAAATAAGCCACTGAATCTAGTGGCTTTTTTCACGACTTTTGCTAATTAAGCCCAATAAAATCAATACGTTATGATGCTGTTAAGTGTCCGTCTGTATCCGTAAGAGTTCGCGGGGGTTCGTTGACATCCGCGCATAGATGGGGGTATTGTCGGGGGTGTCGTGATTTTGTGATGGGGGTATTTTGATATGGCAAAGGAGAGTTCGAAGCTTTCAGCGCTTGGGGTATCCAAGGCGGCGCCAGGAAATACCCCCATCAAGTTGTCCGATGGCGGCGGGCTGTATCTGCTGGTCACTCCCTCCGGCGGCAAGTTGTGGCGGCTCAAATATCGGTTTGAAGGAAAAGAAAAGACGTTGTCGATCGGGCAGTATCCGGTGGTGACGCTGGCGGATGCCAGGCTGCGCGCAATGAACGCAAAGCGGCTACTGTCGAATGGTGTTGACCCATCTGCATTCAAGCAGGAAGCAAAGGCCGCTGCGCTGCCTGTGCCGGTGGTGGTCTTGCCGACGTTCAAGGACGTAGCGCTTGAGGTGATTGCGCAAAAGCGGCTGCGATGCACAGAGAATTACGTGGACGGGTATCTGCGGTCACTGGAAATTCATCTGTTCCCCAAGCTCGGTGAGCGTCCAGTGCGCGAGATTGGCGCACTTGAAATCATGAATGTATGCAAGAAGGCCGAGACGGCGGGGCAGTACATGGCGCATAAGCTCGCGCAACGTGCCGGTGAGGTGTTCGATCACGCTGTACTGACGGAGAGACGCGAGAGTAATCCTATCAACAAGGCCACGCACAAGGCACTGTCTAGGCATCAGCAGAAGAGCTTTGCTGCGATTACGGCGGCGGAACTGCCAGACTTCATGACCGCGCTGCGCGAGTATCGCGGCTTTCCCCTCACAAAATTGATGATCGAATTCCTGCTGCATGTTTTCGTTCGCACCATGGAAGCGCGGCGGTTGGAGTGGTCAATGATCGATATGAAGAAGCGCATCATTACGATACCAGGTGGGCGCGAGTTAAATAGGAAGAACGTACCCCTCATTCCTATCAGCGATCAGGTGGAGGTGATATTGAAGAAGGCGAAGGGGATCACAGGCGGCAATGGGTATGTGTTCCCGATGTTCCGCGCTCACGAAAGGATGGCGTCTGAAAATGTGATTACTGCTGCGCTGCGGGGCATGGGGTACCATGAACAGATGACCGGCCACGGGTTCCGGGCATTGGCGCGCACGGCGATTCAGGAGGCGGGCGGGTTTCATGGTGATGTGATTGAACTGCAACTAGGCCATTCCGTTGCGCGCAATGATGTCGAGGCAGCCTACAAGCGCGTCGAGTATTGGGACGAAAGGGTAAGGATGATGCAGTGGTGGTCGGACTACATTGACGGATCGCGCCAGTCTAGAGAGCTTTGCTGACGCAGAAATGCCTGCGCATGCACTGCCGCAACTGCGGCAAGGTCGTGTTTTATTTTGGTAAGGGGGGCGGATCAGCATGAGGGGGTAAGTTAGGCTACTCAATTGCTGTAATATATATTTTCATTTGCCGGGACTACCGGAGTCGCCTTAAGTCCGTTCTTCCTAGCAACCGCTTCATACCTGATGGAGTAGGTGTTCGGACTGAACGGGCAGACGAAATTCCTGTCCTTCTTTCCAGTGCCATTGTCTTGAGAAGAGGTTATTAACATTTGAGGCGACTGCTCCACTGACAATGTTCCGTGATACATAGTCTCGTTACCAGCTTTGAGACATTGCACGATATAGGTGTATGCGCATTGCCCGTTCACGTAACCCTGTGAAATAGCACTTCTGATGCAGGGATCGATGTCTCTTGCAACCGTTCCGCCTGCCGGTGGTTTTTGTTGTGGCGCACCATCAATTACTAACCTGGGACCAGTGTCTACCAAGGGTCTAGCAAACAAACATTGCATAGCCCCAGACAGGAGGGAAGCCAGTAGCCCGGTCAAAATTAATTTGTTCATCTCGTCCTCGCAGGTGGGTAACGGTTATGAAACGCAGGTAGCGATGTCGATTCTGGCATAGCTTGCCCCCTACAGGCATTATTTTGTTTTTGGTTTTGACTTATCCACGCCCTTGCCCCGACCGGCGCACCATACGCCAGGGCGTCGGGGTTAGGGGGTGGGTAAGTCAGGCTGCGACACCTGCCTCGCGAGCTGCCGGGATTGAAGCCGCCATGTTGATCCGGGCGTAGCGTACGCCCCGCAGGAATTGAGCAATCGCGGCAGGATCGTCCTCAGGTTCTGCCGCTCCTGATCTCGCGATCTGTTCGTCCAGCTCACCGATTGTCGCCATCATCGCATCAATATTTTTTTCAAGCATTTTTCGATCCCCTTTGGTGGTTTAAAAGTTCTGCGTACGGCGCAGAACGTTTGCCATGTTGCCGCACAAAATCATAAAAAGCAAGCGAAAACAATATGTTAGCCGCTTGTTTAATACATGCATTTTAATTTGCGATTTGCGACCAGTCTGGCTCCGATGTCGTCTGGCGCCCCCTCGCGGTCGGGGCGAAGAAGTGCGCGCGACGCAACCTGGTCAGTCTGCGGTCGAAATCGTCTATTCTCGTGACTCTCACGGGCGGCTTGCCCTCTGGGTGTTCCCAACCAGATAACGCCGCTGAAAGGAGGTTGGAGAAGTAGGTAAAGTGAATACCGTCGCCAAGCCCGCCCGCTTCGAGCCGGGCGATTTCGGCATCTACGAGACCATTGAGCACTTCGCGGCTGAGCTTGTACCAGGCCGAGATCGGCTTGTCGTACATGTCGGGCAGATTCATTTAGGCGTCTCCTCGGTAGTAGCAGGCAGCGACATCATGATGCGATTGGCCAGGACGCCCAAGGCATACCCCTTGTGAAAGGGGTCTTGCTCAATGTCTGCAGCTCGGGTGAGCTCTGCAATAGGGCATGTGTGCAGGTTTCTGCTGCGCCCGTGCGGATGCGCCGGCGTGCGGTCGGCGCTGTGATACAAGTCGCTCGTTGGTGTTGTTGGTTGTCTCATCTCAGTCCCCTTCATTTTTTCGTCGTGTCTGCCACAGGTTTAATGGTGACAGGCGAAGTTGGTTTTTTAAACGGGTCGAAGTCTTTCGCTGGACTCGTCCCCATGCTCAACATTTTTCCTTTCGTGCCTGCCCGCGATATCTGACTTGCAAGGCCTTCCATGCCGGCGATTATGTTTTTACCCATACCCATTTTTTATGCCTCCTCAGCGAAAAAATTGTATTCGGCGATCACTTCCCCGTTCCTGCGGATTGAGAATGTAAGCGGCACTGCGGTTTTGCATTCTCGGCTGTTTGGCCAGTCCGGCTCCCCGGAGTCAGAGAACTGGTAGCTGCAGACGGTGCCGAATGGCTCAATCTCTTTTGATTGGTAAACACAGCCGCAAAGCAGTGTCAGGTTCTCAATCTCGTCGCCTGGTTTAAGTTCTGGCAACGCGGAGTGTTGAACAAAGTGCAGGTGCGCCCTGTGGTTGCTCAGTAGCCACCAGGCAGGGACATGCACTGCGCGAAGATGCTCATTGCGGTTGAACCAGATGCCGCCCCGCGTTAGCCGGTTGGGGGTGGCCTGCCAACCCCACGCTACCAGCACATCCTGATTGATTTCGTCATGTAACCGGACGTGCCCAGGCGCACGCCGGGCAGCAACCACTCGCACCAAGGGAGAATGTGCAAGCCAAGCGCCTTCGAACTTCGCACCGTGCTTGCCAACGGGCAAGATTCTGGCCGGGATCCTCCCGACGGATTCGATAGCTTTAAAAGTGTGCATTTGAGTTAGCCTTTCAGTGTTGTTAGATCGGGGGAGGCCTCGGTCTCATCCTCATCATCGTGCGCATGTTCATCACGAATTGCGGAAGATATGCCGATGAGATGGGATAGCGCTTCGTTTGTCGCAACGCGTCCGTGCTGCATGATCGTGTGCATGCGGGCGTCACGTTCAAGCTCTTGCCACTCGGCAGAGGTAATCAAGTCGGCGGCATTCTCGAATTTCGGCATGGCCTCATGCAGGGACGGGTTTGCCTGGGCGTGCTCAGCGAGGATGCGCAGGAAAGTCTCTTCTTCCTGCGACAGTTCCGGCACCTTCCTGCCGCGAAGCAATTGCTGTGCTTGGTTTAGCGCTACGACGGCATCGTCGCGTAGCCGTTCATCGTGGATTTTGCTCAGGGCTTCAAGGATTTTTTCGCAGACGGAAAAGCCCTGCCAATACGCTTCAGATTCGTTCATTTTCTTTCCTTTCGTTTATAGTGGTGGTGCAGGTTTCGGCGAATGAATCAACGCGTCGCCGTCGCGGTTTGTTTCTGCTTCAAGGCGCTCGCGCTCGATGCGGGCGCGGAGTTCGGCTTCGAACCGTTCGTTATAGAGCCGGGTTTCTCTTTCTCCTTGCGTTTCGGCGGGCTTGCCAAGGGATTTTTCAGGGTAGTTGCCTGCAGCACTTGTAGTTGAAACAGGCATTCGTGCAGTTGTTGCTGTAGCGCGTCGATCTGCCGCTGCGCTGAGTTTGCCCACCGGCTCAGTCCCTCTACCTGCTGAGGGTATGACCTGGCTCTGGCTGTTTGTTGCTGAAAGTTTTCGCTGCTCATTCTCGATTCTCCTTTGTTGGATTTCTTCCTGTGTCTCCGCGACCGACATGCCGGAATGCTCAAGGGCGGAGACGATCTGCTTTCGTTTTTCTGGGTCTGCGCATTCAACAGAGACAATTCCCCACCCCTTGCTGCGGGTGATCTCGGCGATCAGGTCAGCTTTTCGTTCGGTCATTGAACCGTGGACGCGTAGCGAGTCGCCTAGATCGGTCACGGCAGGAAGCTTGCAGCCATCCTGCAACACGGTAAGCAATTGAGGTG
>CAVRDK010000008.1:0-195084 GCA_963719855.1 uncultured beta proteobacterium | reverse complement strand
ACTGCTCAATACGTGTATCCACAGTGATCTTGGCACGTCAATTTTTTTGCGCCAGCATCTGTTACCAATTGTTGGTCGCAATGTACTCCAGGATGCCACTTCTGGTTTAAGCCAATCCAGCCCGCGACAGGCAAACAATACCAGAAATCCATTTTCCCCTCGTAGTAAGGAGATAAATGGACATGCTCGAATGCCTCCTTGTTGGTGTACTCTTGATGTAAGGTGGATCACCAATGACCAAATCGAACCCACCTGACCGGAATGCTTGCGGAAATGTCCGCCTGAAATCGAGTGATTTTGTTTGGCGCAATTTCTCCAATGAGAACAGATCGCCGCCGTCATCCTCCAGCGTGACCAACGATTACCAACTACGATGTTGGCGGAGAGGGAAGGCAGCAAGGCCGCACCTATTTCAATCTGCTGCTGGAGCGCGCTGTAGGTAGTCTCCTCCTCCATGAGCTTGAGGTACAGGGAAAGCTGCGCGACCTCGACGGCCTGCGCGTCTATGCCCACGCCATAAATACAATTCACCAGAATTTCGCGCTTGTGACGCAAAGATAGATGTTGCTCACCATCCCGCATTTCCAATACACCCTTCTTCGCTTCCTTTGGGTACTTGCGGTAGTAAGTTGCAATTGCTTGCAGAAGGCAGCCAAATACCCCAATGAGAAACGAGCCAGAGCCACATGCCGTGTCTATTATTCGGAGCTTGAGAATATCATCAGCCTTCTTGTTTTTAACCTGAATGCCGAGTGATTGATCTACCATATAGGCGACTATGTAATCTGGTGTATAGAACACGCCACCAGCCTTGCGCACGTTCTCTTTTACGACGACCTCAACCGTTTTGTTCTTGGACTGCACTACCTTACCTAAGAATCGCTCATAGATGCGTCCAAGGATTTCAACGGGAATGGAATCGAAGTTGTATGGGGTATGCTCGTCAGTCAGATCGTCGCAAATGTCTGCGAATACACTGTCATCAGGTTGAAATGTGCGGTCATCCAATTCAACAAGTGGCTTGAATACGATGCCGTTATAGGTCTGGTCGAGACGCCTGCATGTTGCTATAAAATCATGCCAGTATTTTTTGTTGGCTTGTCCAAATCTAGCAATGATCTCATCTGGCTCAATCCCCTTGTCTTCAAGGAATCGAATGAACACTAGACGATCAAGGGTGCGCTGCACGAACTCTGTCAGTTGTTCAGCGGTTAGAGCATAGTTTGCTCGATTAAATGCTGATGCAAGGCTTTCACGCCAGGTATCAAGCTGCTGTAGAAAGTCATCGTCAAATTCTCGCATCTCTCCAGCAAACAATTTGTATTGCTTGGTCGCTGCTTGCGGTACTGGCAATTCGGTTGCGGCAAATAATTCTATAGAGCCTTTCGCAACGGCTTCTCGTGAAAGCAGCCAATAAAGCTCCTCAAATTTATCGCGGTCTGAATAATCGCTGCAATACCATTTTTTAACAATGCGTGAATCAGCCGAACTAATGTTCGGACGAAAACGACTGTCTATGATGTAGAGAGAATGGAAGTCTGTAAGAACGGCTATTGGCAAGCCTTTGGGCCAGCTATACCGGATGGCCTGGAAACAATTGTCTGGCGTTGCAATATTGGCTTGTGGACGTTTGGCTTCAACAAAAAAACGTACACGGTTGTAATGTGGCGCAAGTGAAAAAGCATAGTCGGCGCGGCCTTTGGCTTTTTTCTCCGGCTTCTCAAGTTTCATTTCCTGCCGGTATGGATCATCGCTGCGCTCCCACCCCAGCGCATTGAAAAGTTGATTTATAAAATCTTCACGGACATGGGTTTCCTGATATTCATTCGAGAGGTAGTGCTTCTGGTTGGACTGAAACTTTTTGGCGAGGGCTTGTACCGCGAACCACGATTTTTCAAACCGATCATTTTCTTGTTTTTTATGTTCGGCAGAGGAACTTTCAGAAGAGGCAGATTCTAATGCTGGCTGGCTGGCCTGGCTGGCTGGCTGGCTGGCTGGCTGGCTGGCTGGCTGGCTGGCTACGCTTGCGGCGGTTGGTTATAATTTTCTCGCTCATATTATTCTCCAAGCCTGACCGTCTTAATCCCCAGCGCCTTCATGCACTGCGCGAAAAACATAAAGCTGAACGTCCCGCGATTGATCTTAGCGGCAATGCCCGTATAGCTTTCCTGTACGCCAATTTCACCCAGACGGCGAATAAGTTCTTCATATCCAATACCGGCACGGGCCAGCTCCACTTTAATCATGTTGGTCGCCAACTTGTTCCAATCTTCATCAGCCATATAGTTCTCCATTAACCAATTTTTGGAGAATAGCATACATGCAAAACATTATGCAAATATGACGAAATATAGTTAGAAAAGGCTTGTCTTGTTCGTCAGATATGTTATCATATAGCCATAAATGACGAATTAAGGAGATAATCATGGCTCAACACTTTTTACTCACTCCCGCTTGCCGCACCCTGTCCGAAACGAAAGTTGCCCGCATGGGCGAGGAGGAGGCGCGGGACGTGTTCCGCACGCTCCGCTGGGCATCAACCGCAGGCGAGGCAGTATGCCCGCGCTGCGGCTGCGAAGCCTGCTACAACCTGCCTGCCCGCAAGAAATGGCGCTGCAAGGCGTGTTCATACGATTTTTCTGTCACCTCCGGCACAATCTTTGCGGATCGCAAGATGGCTTTCCGGGATATTCTGCTGTCCATTTTCAAATTCGTGAACTCGGTTAAAGGGCTTCCCGCTCTCCAGCTTTCCCGCGAACTCGGCTGCGATTACAAAGTTGCTTTTGTGCTATTGCACAAGCTCCGCGAAAGTTTAGAACTCGAAACCGCAGATCAACAATTGGGGGGCGACGAAACAACAGTAGAAGTGGATGGTGCCTACTTCGGCGGTTATGTCCGCCCAAAGAATCACAAGTCAGATCGCATAGACCGCCGCCTGGTGGAACACCAAAACGGGAAGCGAAGCGTCGTGGGTGTGATCCGCCAGCGCGATGGACGCACCTTGACTACCGTAGTACCCGATGAAGCCGCTCTCGTGCCGATCATTAAGCGGCGTGTATTCAAAGGCACCACCATTCATGCGGATGAGGCGGCGGCTTATGACATTCTCCATGCACACTATGCCATGAAGAGAATTAATCACCAAGAATCCTACAGCCGCGATGGTGCTTGCACCAATAATGCTGAAAGCTTTTTCTCCCGCCTGCGCCGTGCCGAACGCGGCGTTCATCACCGTATCAGCGGAAAACATTTGCACCACTACGCAACGGAAATGGCATGGCGTGAGGATCACCGCCGCCAAGACAACGCATGGCTGACGCAAAGCGTGGCAAACCTCACGATGGTTCACGCCCTCTCTACAAAATGGCGCGGCTATGGTCGCAGGGCGCATTAAGCATTAGCGATTTTCCAGCGGGCAGGGAAGCCTTCTTCGCCGTTAACCTGCTCCAGCACACCGCGCTGCCACTGGCGGCGTATGACGTTGTATATCTTGTGCTGAAAGGCGAAATACATCTTCTCATCCCCCGCATCCATCAGGCACTCGCGCATAATGACGCGCCCGATCTCGGATGGTGCTGCTGGCTCTTTGGATTCCCTGATCTTCTCCAGCACCCGCCGGGCGAGTTCGCCCCGGCGAAACCCTTCCCTGGTTCTGCGCCGCATGATCTTATTGGGTAACTTGGGCGGTTCCGGTTCTGCCACCCCGAACACCTTGAGCGTTTCTACAATCGCCGTCAGTTCGCGGCGCATCCGGCTGATCTGATCTTCCAAGTCCAGAAGCTGGCCGCCAAGCGAAGCTTTCTTGGCTAACAGCACCGTGATTACCATCGCATCGCTATTCTGAACATCAGTGCTGGCCGGTGTGATAACCTGTAAATCATTCGTGGCATTCATGATTGTTCCCCTGTGAAATAACACAGCGGAATTTTAGGCGGGAATTGGGAAAAGTTCAGGACTGGCTTGGGCTACAGCACCATAATACCGCAAAAACTCACACTGCTGTCCAAGATAGCATAACAGCGCAGGATCAGTGGTCGCTAAGGAGAAAAATCGCCAGTGTCCGGTTGTGGTCGAAGCTATAAAAGTGAAGCTCTAGCGTTTTTTATTCGACAGATACAAGTCAGTAATACTGCCCTCTGCTATCTCCGCCGCGAAGCCCACGGTTTCCGACAGCGTCGGATGTGGGTGGATGGTAAGGCCAATGTCTTCCATGTCCGCGCCCATTTCCAGCGACAGCACGGTTTCGGCAATTAACTCGCCTGCGTTGCTGCCGACTATACCTGCGCCCAGGATGCGCATGGTGATTGGTTCGTAAAGCAGCTTGGTAAAACCTTCGTCGCGCCCAATGGAAAGCGCGCGACCTGAGGCTGCCCACGGAAAGCTGGCTTTTTCGTAAGCGATGCCCTGCGCCTTGGCCTGCGTTTCGGTCAGGCCCATCCAGGAAATTTCCGGGTCGGTGTAAGCGACGGAAGGAATGGTCAACGCTTCGAATGCGGACTTGTGTCCGGCAATAACTTCTGCGGCGACCTTGCCTTCATGCACCGCCTTGTGCGCCAGCATCGGGTTGCCGACAATGTCGCCAATGGCAAAGATGTGCGGCACGTTGCTGCGCATCTGCTTGTCCACCGGAATGAAGCCGTGCTCATTCACGATGAGCCCTGCCGCTTCCGCATTAATTTCTCGTCCGTTGGGACGGCGCCCCACCGCGAGCAGCACGCGGTCATACAGCTGCGGCTTGGGCGCTTGCTCTCCTTCGAAAGTGGCTTGCAAACCCGTTTTTTTCGCTTCAATTTTAGTGACCTTGGTTTTCAGGTAGATGGCTTCGTAGCGTTGCTCAATGCGTTTCATCAGCGGGCGCACGAGGTCGTGATCCGCACCGGGGATCAATCCGTCGGCCAATTCCACCACGGAAATTTTGCTGCCTAGCGCGTCGTACACAGTCGCCATTTCCAGCCCGATGATACCGCCGCCAATAATCAACATACGCTTTGGCACATCCTGCAACGCCAACGCGCCAGTGGAATCGATCAGGCGCGGATCATCGTAGGGAAAGCCGGGAATACGCGCGACGCTGGAGCCTGCTGCGACGATGGCGTGATCGAAGGTGATGACCTTCTCCCCATCGGCGGTCTGCACCGCGAGGCTGTTGGGCGAGGTAAATTTTGCCACGCCGCGCACCACCTGCACCTTGCGCTGCTTCGCCAACCCGGCGAGTCCACCGGTGAGCTTGGCGATGACGCTTACCTTCCACGCGCGAATTTTTTCGATATCAATTTTCGGCTTGCCGAAGGTCACTCCGTGATGGGCGGCTTCGTCCGCTTCGGTGATGACTCTGGCTACATGCAACAGCGCCTTGGACGGGATGCAGCCAACATTCAGGCACACGCCGCCGAGCGCGTCATGCTTCTCGATCAGCACCACCTGTTTGCCCAGATCGGCGGCGCGAAACGCCGCCGTGTAGCCACCGGGGCCAGCACCGAGGACGACAACTTCGGCATGAATAGAGGATCGAGCGGCGGTGATTTTGGATTGCGAATTGGGGGATGAGGATTGGGAAACGGACGCTGGGGCTGGGATTGCTCGATTCTCTTCAAGCATCAAAATCACACTGCCTTCGCTGACCTTATCCCCCACCTTGAGCTTCAACTCTTTCACCACGCCCGCAACAGGCGAAGGCACGTCCATCGTGGCTTTGTCGGTTTCCAGCGTGATGAGGGATTGCTCCGGTACTATGGTATCACCGACTTTCACCAGCACCTCGATGATGGCGATGTCCTTGAAGTTACCAATATCCGGCACTTTGATTGCAACGGATTGGCTCATGCTGTTCTTTCTCTAAACCCTGACTTGTCCGTTGCCGAGCACAATAAATTTTTGCGAGGTGCAGCCCCTCCAGCCCGACCGGGCCGCGCGCGTGGATCTTGTCGGTAGAGATGCCGATTTCCGCGCCGAGACCGTACTCGAAGCCGTCAGCGAAGCGCGTCGAAGCGTTAACCATCACACTGCTCGAATCCACCTCACGCAGGAAGCGCATCGCCTTGGTATAATTCTCTGTCACGATACTGTCGGTGTGTTGCGAGCTGTAGGTATTGATGTGTTCTATCGCAGCATCTAATCCAGCAACTACGCGGACACTTAAAATCGGCGCGAGGTATTCGGTGTGCCAGTCTTCTTCCGTGGCGACCTTCATCTGATTCACGATAGCACGCGCCGCATCGTCGCCGCGCAGCTCCACGCCTTTGTCGAGATATATCTTGCAGAGATCTGGCAGCACTTTAACCGCGACACCTTGCGCGACCAGCAAGGTTTCCATCGCATTGCATACCCCGTAGCGGTGGGTCTTGGCGTTGTCAGCGATGCGGATGGCTTTTCCCAGATCGGCCTCGTCGTCGATATACACGTGGCAAATGCCGTCCAGATGTTTGATGACAGGAACCTTGGCTTCTTCCGAGATGCGCGCGATCAGGCTCTTGCCGCCGCGCGGCACGATCACGTCCACATATTCTTTCATGGTGATGAGTTCGCCCACAGCGGTGCGGTCAGTAGTGGCGATCACTTGCACCGCAGTCTGCGGCAACCCGGCGGCGCGTAGCCCCGCATGGACGCAGGCCGCGATGGCCTGATTGGAATGAATAGCTTCCGAACCGCCGCGCAGGATGGCTGCATTGCCGGATTTCAAGCATAGCCCTGCAGCATCCGCCGTCACATTGGGGCGCGATTCATAGATGATGCCGACCACACCCAAAGGGACGCGCATCCTGCCCACCTGGATGCCGCTGGGACGGTATTTCATCTCGGTGATTTCGCCGGTCAAATCGGGCAATTGCGCGATCTGGCGCAAGCCTTCCGCCATGCTGTGAATCGTTTTTTCGGTCAGAGTCAGGCGGTCTATCGCGGCGGCATCCAAGCCGTTGGTTTTCGCGGCAGCTACATCTTTTGCGTTCTCCGCGATAAGCTGTGCGGCGCTGTCCAGAATGGACTGTGCGATGCCTTCCAGCGCACGGTTTTTCGCGGCGGTATCCGCCAGCGCCATCCGGCGCGAAGCGGCGCGCGCCTGCTGCCCGATTTGTTGCATGTATGCTTTGATATTTTCCATTGCGTTTCTCTCATTAAGAGCGTGTCGCGCATTTTACCGCAAGCGGGGTGGTAAAATGCGCGCCTTATTCGAGAGAGCCAAGCATGTCCGACATCCTGAAGAAAATTCTCGCCGTCAAAGCGCAAGAAGTAGCTACTGCGCTGACCGCAAAACCGTTGGTGCAAATCCGCAACGAGGCGGCGCAAGCCGCGCCCGCACGCGATTTCGTAGGTGCAATCCGCAACAAGATCGCGGCGGGACAGACTGCGGTGATCGCCGAAATCAAAAAGGCCAGCCCGAGCAAAGGCGTGTTGCGCGCAGAATTTCGTCCGGCGGAGATCGCCGCCAGTTATGCCTTACATGGCGCAGCCTGTTTGTCTGTGCTGACTGACGAGCAATTTTTTCAGGGCAATGCGGAATACCTCAAACAAGCGCGCGCCGCCTGCTCCATCCCCGTCCTGCGCAAGGATTTTATGGTGGATGAATACCAAATTTACCAGGCACGCGCGATGGGGGCGGATGCCATTCTGCTGATTGCCGCCGCGTTAAATCCGGAACAGATGAAAGAGTTCGAGGCGCTGGCACACAGCCTGGGTATGGCTGTACTGGTGGAAGTGCACGATGGTGCAGAATTGGACGCAGCCTTGCAACTCGAAACCCCGCTAATCGGCATCAACAACCGCAACCTGCGCACCTTCGAAGTGAGTCTGCAAACCACGCTCGACTTGCTGCCGCGCATTCCGCAAGGGCGCATCGTGGTGACGGAAAGCGGTATTTTAAAAGCAGCGGATGTACAGCTGATGCGTCAACATCAAGTGCAGACTTTTCTGGTGGGCGAAGCATTCATGCGCGTCGATGATCCGGGTGCAGAACTGGCGAAAGTGTTTGGTTAGCGTCCCGGTTAAAACGAATGGTGCGGGAGCAGGAAGCCAGCATGATAGCCGCAAGCAGTTTGCCGCCCGCCACGCCAGCACGTTAACGCTGAAACGTACGTAATCTGATTTGCTTATTTAACATGTTGCTCGTATTTGAGCTCGGATATCAAGAAACGTTTCTGCACGAGTTAGCGAGGGTCGAGAAATATTTTTCAGAAGCAGAAAGTTTGTTTGCGAGAGAGCCTTTCCTCAATGCGGATGCATTAGTCGCGTTCACCGGTTCCGACCACATGGACATCGTTTCAGCTTAAGCGGATTGTGTGCAAGGAAACAGCCTGCGACAGTGACGCAGGAATAGACTGGACTTCTGTCCAACCGCATAACAGCCTGAACGGCGGCATACAACGCCGTTCTCAGCGAACACACAGAATCCAAGCCTGTGCCGTGCCCCGAATCCGGCTCATCAGTGACCCGTATCGGGGAGGAGCAATACTTAGCTCGCCTCTTTCTTTACTTGCATAATAGCGTTTACGGTATCTTTGGAGGCAACAGCAAACTGGCCGGACAAGATGGCCTTGGCGCCGGGCTTGTCTCCTGCTTCCACTTTCTTCAGTACTTCCCCGGCACATTTGTGAAAGCCGGCATGCTTCGTGACCAAATCCGTGTAGTGGGCTGCGGCCTTGTATTTTGTGCCCTCGCCGTAAATCCATTTACCCAGATCGCACAGGTTATCTTTGCATATTGTTGCGCTTTCGAGTTTCTCAGTGCTGGTACCATCAATAAATTGGCTCAGAACGTACTTTCCATTTGATATGTGCGGCTACTGCATCGTCAAAGTTCATAAAATCCTCCTTAGTGTACATGGTAGTTCTGATACGGTCGCTTTTTATGGTCGCTTCTATGTGACTTCTATATGAAATATATGCTTAAGTTTTGCAAACTGCAATAGCAGTTTGCAAATTTGTTGCCATACTGGCGAGATGTGTGAATTTATTTGCAATCTCGTCAATAGAAACGCTGTTTTACTGCACAAGTCGGGCAATCTTTTCTACTTTATGGGCATTTTCGCTGTTCGAGCTGCATTGTTGGCGTAGCGCTTTTGAAATATCGTTGATAATCTGGACAGTGGTGTTGATTTTACAGCACCATAAATATCGAAAATCATCGACACGTCGGTTTTGCTACAACCCTCGGACGGGGGGCGATCCTGCCCCCTACCAGATTATGTGTATGCACTAAAGTCCGACAACGGTATTATGTTGGCAACTGTCGGCAGATTGCAGTCGGTGAGGTCGTGTAAAATCCCCCATCCAATCAACTTCAGAAGCTATGCTCGCTATTCATCAATTTGTCCGCCCTCACCCTCGCCTGGCTACCGCGATAGGTGCGGGTGTCTTTGTCGGGCTTGTTCTTCCATTGCAGTGGGATACTGTTGCGCGGGCATTGATTGGCTGGAATGTCACCGTTTGGTTTTATCTGTGTTTGATGGGATGGCTAATGATGCGCGCAAGCCATGCCAGAGTTCGCGCAATTGCCGAGCAGGAAGATAGGGGAGCGGTGGTTATCTTGGCGGTTATGTCGATTGCTGCAATAGGGAGTCTGGCGGCGGTTATTCTGGAGCTGTCAACCGTTAAAAGCTTGTCTCTCAGTCATCGTCTGCTCCACTACGCTTTCACCGGCTCCACAGTATTCGGTTCATGGTGCCTCGTCGCAACATTATTTACATTTCACTACGCACGTATTTTTTACCGGTCGCCCATTGAACTCGAAAGCCCTCCGTTTCCCGGATAACGAAGGAAATCCCAATTATTGGGATTTCCTTTATTTCTCGTTTACTATCGCAGTTGCTGCCCAAACGTCAGATGTGAGCGTCATGTCGCGTTCGATGCGTAAGACCGTACTTGCGCAATCTGTGCTCTGTTTTTTGTTCAACGTCGCCATCATCGGCCTGTCGATCAATATAGCGGCCAGTTTGGTGGGTTCGTGAATTCAGATATGATGTGTAATATTCCAGAATGACCGTATCCGAATTAGTCGCATCGTACGGCTACTACGCCGTATTCTTCGGCGCCTTGTTGGAGGGTGAGACCATCTTGGTTTTTGCCGGGTTTGCCGCGCATCGCGGCATGCTCGACCTGCGCTATGTGATTGCCATTACGTTCGTGGCAAGCACGTTGGGAGACCAGATATTTTTCCACTTGGGCAGGCTTTATGGCGTGGCAATTCTCAATCGTTTTCCTTTGCTGCGCGCACGCGTTCCTGCGGTGCAGCAGATGCTCGACAGATATCACACCATGCTTATTCCTGCCGTGAGATTCCTTTATGGACTGCGTATTGCTGGCCCCATAATCATAGGCATCAGCGGTGTGTCTCCCACCAGGTTTGCGTTGCTCAACATGCTCGGCGCGCTCGTCTGGGCTGTAACCATCGCTCTTGCAGGATATTATTTCGGCGCATTACTCGAAATTCTGCTCAAGGACATCAAACATTTCGAGGGGGCAATACTGATCGGGATTCTCTTGGCCGGCTGCGTTATTTGGCTCTGGCGGCGCAGCAAAGATAAGAAATGGCTCCCTTGAATGCAGTATTCGTAGCAAGCATCGCGTAGGGAATCCTCAGCGGCTATAATAGCCTAGTAGCCAGTTTCAGATTTTTCAAACTCAAGGAAATAATATGTCAGAACACGGATTTCATGTACATGGCGCCCATGAACACGCAGTTGAACATCATGCCGAGAGCGGGGATGGGCTTGGCGGTTATGTTGCAATCTTCACTGCAATTTTAGCTACCGTTGGCGCGATCATAAGTTATCAAGGAGGGGCCACCCAGAATGAGGCCATGTTATTCAAGAATGAAGCCGTGCTGAAGAAAGCACAAGCTTCGGATCAGTGGAATTTCTATCAAGCCAAGAGTAGCAAGGGGCATTTGATGGAACTCGCAGCTGAATTTGCGCCCGCGCACAGGCAAGGTTATTTCAAAGATATGGTCGAAAAATACGACAAGGAAAAGAAAGAGATCAAGACAAAGGCTGAGGAACTGGAGGCGGAATCAGAGAAGGCTAATGAGGAAAGTGAGCATGCAATGCATCCGCACCACAAGCTGGCACAGGCCATGACGCTGGTTCAGATTGCTATCTCCCTGGCTTCCATTACTGTTCTGACGCGCAAGAAATGGTTGTTTTACGTGGCAGGTGCGGCTGCCGCAGGCGGTGTCGGTTTGTGGTTAACCACACTATTTGCGTAGACCAGATTCATGAAAGAAATATTTTATGACTGGGGCGGCGCTAACGTCTGGCTGTTCCATGCCATAAATGATATTCGAACAGAATATCTTGATAGGTTCATGCTGCTTGGCACAGCACTGGGGGAGCATGCCGTTTTTCCGCTCTATCTTGGATTGACAGCGCTTGTTGCGCTTTTTGTTGTTGTAAAAACACCGATACAGGAGTCCACGCGTTATCAGGCTCAAGCTACACGCTGGATGGCGGTAATTGCAGTGTTCAGCATTGCGTACTTTCTGGATAGTCAGTTGATTGGCGCACTCAAGCCGTTGCTTGATTTTCCGCGTCCACCGCTGGCATTGCAGCCCGGCACTGTGCATATCATCGGCGCGCCGGAATATCATCACAGCCTGCCGAGTGGACATTCGTCATTTGCCATGTTGCTTGTAGCCAGTCTATGGCCTATTCTCGAGCGTTGGTGGCGCGTGGCGGGTACATTTTTTGTGCTGTGGGTTGGGATTTCAAGAATTAGTCTTGGCGCACATTTCCCAGCGGATGTGATGGCAGGGTTCCTGTCCAGTTTGGCTGTGGTATTGCTGGTATATGCGTCGATACAGGCGCTGTTACGCCTCAATGCCAGACAGGTTGGGGCAGATTAAAATTTGAAGAATGGCTCCCCGTGCATTAAATTGTGATAAATATCGCTAAATAGGGCTATGAGACGCTTGGCAAGCATTGTGACTTGTTGATATAGTGAGCGCTGGTGATTTTTGCCAGTCAGCAAGTGTTGATAATTTCAGTGTAAAGTATGATGCTTCATTAGTGTGGTACATGCCGCATACGCGGTTTTTATTAATCAACGAAGGGGGTTACATGAACAGAAAAGAATTTGCCGAAGCTCTGGCAGGCAAGACAGAAACAAGCAAGGCAGAAGCAGATCGCACGATTGGCGCTGTCATTGAAATCATTTCCGGCGCGCTGAAGAAGGGTGATTCCGTTTCTTTGGTTGGTTTTGGTTCTTTCGAAGTGCGCAAGCGCGCAGCTCGCATTGGCCGTAATCCCAAGACCGGTGCGGAACTCAAGATCAAGGCATCCAAGGTACCAGCATTCAAGGCAGGTGCGACGCTTAAGGCAACAGTTAACGGCGTAAAGAAATAATGTAAAAATCCCCCTCCACCTACGGTGGAGGGGGCAGTCGTACCCTCCTGTTTTGCCTGTTTCAAATGAATGCCTTGAATATCGGGCATCATTGTCACCACTTTCTAGCAACTCCCCAATGTTTTGTTGATACAACTTAGCTGCTTTGCTCCGGCAAGAGGTAAAATAGTTTTCGTTTTTGTCGGCTTCAGTGTGTGTTGCGCTGAAGGCAGGTGATTTTTCTTCGCGGAACAAATCTATGAATGAATTAATGATGAGAGCTTTATCCAGATCAATTCTGTTCGTGGTTCTGCTTGCGCTTAGCGCTGGAGCAGAGGCGGGTTTGAAGGAGGCGCAAGACGCTTACGAAAAGGGAAATTTCTCGCTTGCGTTTAAGGAATTCAGATTGCTTGCAGCCAAAGGGGATGCAGTGGCGCAACTCGGCCTTGGGCAGATGTACCACAAGGGGCAAGGGGCACCGCAGGACTACAGGATGGCCTTGTTGTGGTATAACAAAGCGGCAGAGCAGGGGAATGTGACGGCTCAGCTTAATTTGGGGACGATGTACTGTGAAGGGAAAGGTGCGCGGAGAAAGGACTGTAGGGAGGGCGCGTTTTGGTACCGCAAGGCGGCAGAACAGGGTAATGTTCTCGCGCAATATGAACTTGCCCGGATGTATGACAAAGGGCAGGGGGTGGCAAAGGATTTAAAAGAGGCTGCGTTGTGGTATCGCAAGGCGGCTGATCAGGGCGTCGTACCGGCGCAGCGCAGTCTTGCGCAGATGTACGCCAATGGACAGGGTGTGCCCAAGGATAACAAGGAGGCTGCGTCGTGGTATGTCAAAGTAGCAGAGAAGGGGAATGCAGCGGAGCAATATGCTCTGGGAGAGATGTACGCTAAAGGTAGCGGTGTTCCGCAGGATTATAAGGAAGCAATATCCTGGTATCGCAAGGCCGCAGAACAGGGCAATGTGTTGGCAGAGTTGAGACTAGGGGCGATGTACGCCAATGCCCAAGGCGTGCCGCAGGACGGTAAGGAAGCAGCATCGTGGTACCACAAGGCAGCTGAACATGGCAATGTTACGGCGCAGTTGAATCTTGCGATGATGTACTTCGAGGGGAAAGGGGTAAAACAAGATTATGGTGAAGCTGCGTCGTGGTATCGCAAGGCGGCGGAGCGGGGGGATGCATCGGCACAGTTGGCGTTGGGGGTGATGTATGCCAATGGGCAAGGCGTTCAGCAGGACTACAGGGAGGCTGCAGCTTGGTATCGCAAGGCGTCCGAACAAGGCAATGCGACTGCACAAAACAACCTTGGAGTGAAATATTTCAATGGGCAGGGCGTGTCACAGGATTACAAGGAAGCGGCATCGTGGTATCTAAAGGCGGCTGAGCAGGGCAATGCGTCGGCACAAAGTAATCTAGGAATGATGTACGCCAAAGGGCAAGGGGTGCCTTATGACCTGATGCAAGCGCACAAATGGCTCAACCTCGCGGCGGTAGGGGGGAATCAGAACGCCCTGGAAAGCAAAAGAATCATTGAGGCCAGCATGACTTCCAAGCAAATCGACAATGCGCAATTGTTGGCTCGGGAATGGATGGCTCAATCGGGAGTTTTACCCCAGTCGCCTGCCACGAAAATCATGGATGATGTTGCGGGCAGCGAGGGCGGGCATGAGGTGCCGAACATTTCGGGTAAACCAAAGCCTACTAAAGTTACCGGCACTAAGTGAGCCTGCGCTGCGGACTTAATCTGACAGACAGTGTCTGCTTAACTTTAAAATTTGGCCAAAAGATAGTCGTGAGTGGCCGCTTTGCTGCGGTAAAAAACCAAGAGTAGACTTCCGTTATCGGCCAATTACAGCCCTTCGCCACTGACTGCTTTATGGCAAGCAATATGGCACATATGAAATTCCAGAAAATGCCCAAAAGAGTTTTTCACGAGCGTCCGTTCTCTGGCAACATAACCATAATGCGTCATCAGGTACGCGGCACTGTCGCTAACTCAGACTACAAATTCGTAGAGCATGCTTCATAATTTACAGTTCGTGATACAGTTAACAGCGAGCGAATAACGCGCAAGCTTAGGTAGCCCCCCCGCAATCGTAGACGCCCTGCCTAGTGCGTTCGAGTTCCTGTTCCATAGTAAAGTGTTTCCCAGCGGACATCAGAGCAATGGAGGCAGGGCTAGCTCGTCCATCAAGATACAACAGTTCCTTGATAACCGCGTTGACATCGTTGACGGGAGGCACCATAAGCATTTGCAACTGGACGTATATTTCCCGATCGATGGAGATATGGATTTGATCAGTCATGTCTGGCTCCTAGATGAATAATTGAAATTGAACTATAGACGTCCTTCACCAGTGCACGCTTTATGGAAGCCTGTTTGGCTACATGAAGTTTGGCGACGCCACAATTACCTGCAATTCACGAACTGAACGAAAATTCTGAGTCTATCGTTTTTCCTCATAGCCGCCAATTGACAAGAGCGCCTCAATAAAACGATGTTGCCATACAACAAATGGCTTTCACATATGTTCAAAAAAGCGGCGATTCCCCTTGAATTGAGCGCGGAATACCCCTCGTTCAGCCCCGATGTCTCAGTATGGTTCGAGTCCAAGAAAGCGTTCGAGTGCCAGCACATGCCCACGTCCTTCTGCGGCGAATTCCTCAGCGTGAAGGCGTATTTGCATGTCTGTTGTTATCCGCGCTATCTCTTCGTAAAAGGTTACCCCGCGTCTTTCGGCTGCAAGTGAAAGTGACATGGCACCATCAAGATCGAGAGGACTTTCGGAATCCTTCATATCTGGATCTGGAACTTCGATGTTGCAACCCGACCACGAAGAGATGATGCTGTAAATATCAATTGAATCGTCGAAACCGGCGCGTCTCATGGCGGCATCTCGATGCATGCAACTGAAGCCGGCCATTTCACGAAAGAACTCGGCGACATCGTAACTACCTCGTGCCGTCATGAACTCTGCCGACTTTAGGTAAGCCGCTTCAATCTCCAACGCAAGCTTCATGGCATACACAAGAAAAGTAGAAATATTCATTTTTGATGGTATGGTATTGCTCAAGAGTTCTTCCACCATTTCGCGCTTGTCGATGTCACGCTCTAGGGTTTCCTCAACTTTATGTGCCAACATGGCATCGACACTGGAATAAGCATCCTCCACTGATGCCAGGAACGTGTCCCATCCAAGGGGCGGTAATGGATTTTCGCGTAGAAAGCGTTTAGTTTGATGCTCCAGTAGTTGGTGCATGATTAGCCCTCCAATAAAGTGATGATGGTGATGTCCTGATTTCCTCGAATTATGACCCTTGCCATTTTTCATGCATCTCCCAACGGGAGAAGTATTGCGTAGAAGGAAACTTCGGTAAGGAAATCCCGTCGTGTATTTTGGAATACCCAGTATCTCTTTCCAGTAATGACTAAAATTTCACAATCGGCACAGATTTGCTGAACAGATACCTGCAGTGGGTGGATGAGTGAAAGCCATTCTGATGGTTCGGCCAGTTTTAATCTATCGGTGCTTTGCTCATTAAGCGTTAAGCAAATTTTGGAATGTCACATCGGTGTTTGTCCTATACCGCCAATCAGGTAATCTCTGTAAACGTCGATTACCGCCGACATGACCTTTTCCCCAAACCCAAATAATACTTGACAAATATACTACGGTATATATAGTAGGCATGCGTAACCTGCAATGGCAAGCAGGCTGGCTTGCAATAATCTCTTCCATATATTGGATTGATAGATTTGATGTTTTCTCGGTTGATTCAGAAAAATCAAAACTAATAATGTGCCACCTATTCTAGGTAAGTTAGCGCAAAGACGGAGGAAATTATGTGTGCATTTTTCGGAATTGACGAATTCAAAGCACAAGGTTTCTTTGACAAGGATATTTTGTGTCTCCCCCTCTCTTTGGATGGTAAGACGGACTTTAGCTTTATCGTTTCGCCCATCAAAAATGAAGACATAGTTTTCATCAAGCACTTCACTCCTCAAGATAGCCTGCACATAAAAGCGGTTGGTATTGTGCAATCCGATTATCTTACCAAACCTGATTTAGGAATATGCCTTCCCGTTAAATGGGTGTGGCAGGGCGATAAAGTTCCATTAAATTGTGATGAAGAACAGTCTTTATGTGGCGAATCACTTTATGAAGAGCACAACATTTTAGTGCAAAAGGAAATCATCGATTTATTACCGGAAAAATACCGTTTACCACCAGAGTGGTAAAGCCAAGTCGTTTGTAAGCGATTCAGGAAGTGCAGGCTATTCAGCGAGGCGTGATGTCAGCTAAAGTCGCCGCATGGAAATTCCACGGCAACAACTTATCCATTTCATCCGCCGTTTGTGCTGCGGGCAGATGCTCCAGCACATGGCGCAGCCATGTGTATGGCTCTGCGCCGTTTACTTTGGCGGTTTCAACAAGCGAATAGATAATCGCGCTAGCGTTGGCACCGGCTGGTGTATCGCTAAACAACCAAGCCTTGCGGCCAACCACGAAGGGGCGGATCGCGTTTTCGCAGCGGTTGTTGTCGATTGGCAGATCGCCGCGCTCAGGGTAGCGAACCAACTTGCCCCAGTAATCTCGCATATAGGACAGCGCGCCACCCAGTGCGCTCTTTGGCGGAACCATGGGCAGCAGCTTTTCCATCCAGTCATGCAACTCATCGAGCACCGGTATGCTGTTCTCCTGACGTGCGGCATAGCGCACCTCAATTGTGGAATTCTTGTGCTCCTTTTCAATGCCGTAAAGCTTGCCGATCATGGCGACCGCCTGGTCGGCATGACCGTGCGTGCCTTTCAGTTGCACCTTCACGGCCTCCACAAACTTGCGGCGAACATGCGCCCAGCAAACCAGATGCTCGATGCCATCGGTTTTGGCAAGCTTGTTATAGCCCTCGTAGCCGTCCGTCATCAGATAACCCTGATATCCCAGCAGCAGGCGCGCCGGTACTTCCCCGCTACGACTCGGGTCATAGTCGTAAATCACCACCGGCTTTCCGGGTGGCCCGCCCGTCTGCACCCACATGTAACTGTTGGAGGCCGGACTCTTATTCTTTTCCTTGAGCACCTGTACCACCGTTTCATCCATGTGGATGAAGGGGGCATCAAACAAGATGTCCCGCATCAGGTTGTGCAGCGGTTGCAGTGCGGCACTCGCGCCGATCACCCAGCGCGCCAGCGTCTGGCGCGGCACTGTCACATCGTGACGGGCCAGCACCTTCTCGAATCTAGCCAGCGGCAAGCCATCGACATACTTGGTCGTCAACAGCATCGCCAGCAAACTTGGACTGGCATTGCTCTTGGGCAAGGGTTGTGGCGGCAAAGCCGCCGTTACTGGTGCGTGTTCGCTGGCCTTGCATCCATACACCAACCGGATATGTTGCAGCACGCGCACCTGCATCGGGACGATGTCGAGCTGTTCGCTGACAACTCGGTTGATGACCACCATCGGTGTGCCGCAACCGCAGGTGCGTTCGGATTCCGGCACGTCGTGAATGATCTGTACCCGTTCAAGTTCTGGCGGCAGCGGGCTGCGTTTGCCGCGTGCGGGCTTTTGAGCCTTGGCGGGTGCCGATACCGGCAACGGCGCAACATCCTGTGCCTCGGTTGAGGTTGCGGCCAGTACTTCCGCTTCGTCGAATAGGTGAAACTGTGCAACACTCTCTGAACTCGGGCCAAACATGCGGCGGCGCGCTAATGCGATTTGTTCGTACAGGTAGGTGACGTGTTCGGCAAAGGCGATCTTTGCATTGACAGCTGCAATTAACAGCGCTGTAAGTGCTGCCGGGTCGGTCGGTAAAACGTCGGGTAAAGTGAACTCGGGAAGGTTGGCTCTGGAGCGATAATCCAGTGGTAAAACTGAAGACTTTTTCATGTGTTTTAAGCATGAAGAATTCTATCAATTTACCCTATGAAATGCAAGCGTATTTCAACGTTTTATGAGGTTTATTTCTCCACAAATCAAGGCCTTCAAGCAACCACTCGAATTCTCTGAGCGTGATCGTTTGTGTGTTCGTCTCGCTGTGTTTCGGCCAATGAAATTTATCTTCTTCCAAGCGCTTTTGCCACAGACAAAACCCATTGCGATGCCAGTACAACACCTTGATCTTATTCCGTGAGCGATTGACGAATACATACAACGCACTTCCAAACGGATTTAAACCCATTTCTTGTTCGACCATCACGCTCAGCCCATTAATCGCTTTCCGGAAGTCGATCGCGTCACGGCACAAATAGACTTGCTCGATAGTGCAGCCTGGATGCATTAGCGTGCTCCCGGCAAAGTGCGGCTCAGCGCTGCCAACCATTCCGGTGCGGGCAACGCCGACATTTCCAGATGCAGACCGGAAGGCAACACCAAAGTGCACTGGCATGGACGCTGTTCCGCAACGCGTAGCGCCACGAATTTGGGTTCAGATCCTACCTCACTTACCCCGGCATTTGATTTCAGCTTGCGCTGCCAATAATACAAAGCGGCAATCGAGAGGTCGTGCTGCTTCGCATAGGCACTCGCTGAAATTGCCTCACGTTTGACGGCGGCGACATGCGCTGTCCAAAATTCCGTTCGATTCTTCATGTTGGCTCCACCTTGTTTAAGATGTGCCAAGCATGCTGATATTTGATTTAGGCAACAAGGGCGTTGTTAATGGGTCGCTTACAGTCGTTTTAGCAACTAGTGGTTCATTTGCTAAGACTGAAAATGGAGGAAAACATGAAATCGATCAATCAAATATTAGCTGAGAAGACGAAACACAACACAATTGTTGCACCAAACGTTACCGTCTTGAGTGCGATAGAGTTAATGCGTGAGAGAGACATCGGAGCTGTTATGGTAGTTGATGGCAACAGGTTGGTAGGAATTTTCACCGAACGCGATTGCTTACATAAAGTGTCATCAATTGGAGACGACCCAAAAGATGTCTTGGTGAGCGAGGTGATGACCAAGCAAGTGCGTTGCGTTACTCCAGATATGGAAGTTTCGGAGGGACTCGCGTTGATGACGGAACGCCATTTTCGCCACCTGCCTGTACTCGATGATAAGAGGAACATCCTTGGCATAGTCTCGATTGGGGATTTAGTCAAAGCAAAGATATCAGATCAAAGCTTTATCATCGATCAGATGGAGCGTTACATCACATCATGATTAAAAAAGTGATTCCATAAAACCGATGTTTGCCTCGACACCAAGCGGTTGTTCACGAGCGTTTCCAATTATGTCTCGCGTCGGGATGCACCCTGAATATTGAGAAGGAGAATATCATGAAAATTATCAATTCATTCCAACAGTTCTACAGCAGAACATGGTTCGTTCCGCTGCTGGTGTTGATCCTGTCCGTGTTTGGGGTGACGAAAGTGACTGGGATGAGCAATGATGCGGCGCAAATCAATGACCTTGCCCCTGTAATCCGTATTTCTTAACGCGCTCATTATGCGGCCTTCTTCAACTGTGCCGCAAACCAGTTTTTCTCGAACTGCATCGGACTGATGTAATCCAGTGTTGAGTGAAGTCTTCTGTGGTTGTAGTACGTCAGCCAGTCAATCACCTCGTCCATTGCCTGGCGCTGTGTTTCAAACCGCATTCCATATAGCCTTCCTACTTTCAACGATCCCCACAAACTTTCTGTTGGCGCATTGTCCCAGCAGTTTCCTTTGCGGCTCATTGAGCTTTGCATGCCGTATTCAGCCAGTGTGCCCTGAAATGCGTGACTGCAATACTGGCTGCCACGATCAGAGTGGAAGATCAGCCCCGGCTCTGGCCGTCGCCTGAACCACGCCATCCTGAGCGCATCGGTTACCAAGCTGGTCTGCATGTGCGGCTGCATGCTCCAGCCCACAACCTGACGGCTGTACAGATCAAGAACCACAGCCAGATATAACCAGCCTGCATCGGTCTGGATATAAGTGATGTCGCTCGTCCACACGCAGTCAGGCGCATCCGGTTGGAAGTTGCGGTTGAGCAAGTTCGGCGCAATCGGCAGGTTATGTTTACTGTCGGTGGTCACGACGAATTTACGCTTCCCGCGCGCTTTGATGCCGTGCTCCTTCATGAGCCGCCGAACCCGTTCTTTCCAAACGCGCACTCCATTGGCATGAAGTTCTCGCCAGACTCGCGGCCAGCCATATTCACCTTTGCTGGCGGCATGCGCTGCTTTGATGTGAACCAACAGGGCTTCATCATTGATGCGCTTGCCTGGCGTCTCTGTCCGACCAGAATCTTTGCGCCGCTGACGTTCAAAGTAGCCGCTGGCACTGACGTTCAGCACTGCACATTGCAGCGTGATCGGCCAGAGCTTTTTATGCCGCTCAATCCAGGCATACCTCACGCTGACTCCCGCGCAAAGTACGCCGTCGCTTTTTTTAATATATCGCGCTCCATCTTGACCCGCGCAAGCTCGGCTCTCAAACGCGCCAGCTCCATCTGTTCTGCGCTCACCGGCTTGCTGCCCGCACCGGTCAGCTTGCCTTTCGCTGCCTGACGAACCCAGTTCTCAAGCGTCTGCTTCGGTATGCCCAGCACTTTGGCGGTCACCGCGCAGGCTTGGCCGCCCTGTACCAATCGCACTGCCTCTAACTTGTACTCCAGCGTGTACGCTGCTCGCTTACCTTTTCCTGTTGTCATTTCTTCGTCTCCTTGTAAGCGATTCAGGAAGAGCAGTCTATTCAGCGAGGCGTGATGTCAGCTAAAGTCGCCGCATGGAAATTCCACGGCAACAACTTATCCATTTCATCCGCAGTTTGTGCAGCGGGCAGGTGTTCCAGTACATGGCGCAGCCATGTGTATGGCTCTACGCCGTTTGCCTTTGCAGTTTCAACCAGCGAGTAGATAATCGCACTCGCGTTGGCGCCGGCTGGCGTATCGCTGAACAACCAAGCCTTGCGTCCAACCACAAAGGGGCGAATCGCATTCTCGCAACGGTTGTTATCGATTGGCAGATCGCCCCGCTCCGTGTAGCGAACCAGTTTGCCCCAGTAATCGCGCATATACGACAGCGCGTTACCCAGTGCGCTTTTGGGTGGAACCATGGGCAACAGCTTTTCCATCCAGTCGTGCAACTCATCCAGCACCGGTACGCTTTTCTCTTGGCGCGCGGCATAGCGTGCCTCAATGGGCGAATCCTTGTGCTCCCGTTCAATCGCGTAAAGCTTGCCAATCATGGCGACAGCTTGGTCGGCATGGCCGTGCGTGCCTTTCGGTTGCACTTTCACGGCTTCCACAAACTTGCGGCGAGCATGCGACCAGCAAACCTGATGCTCGATACCTTCTGTCTTGGCAAGCTTGTTGTAACCCTCATATCCATCTGTCATCAGATAACCCTGATATCCCAGCAGCAGGCGCGCCGGCACTTCTCCGCTACGACTCGGATCATAGTCGTAAATCACCACCGACTTGCCAGGTGGCCCGCCCGTCTGCACCCACATGTAACTGTTGGAGGTTGGACTCTTATTCTTTTCCTTGAGTACCTGCAACACCGTTTCATCCATATGGATGAACGGCGCATCAAGCAAGACATCCCGCATCAGGTTGTGCAGCGGTTGCAGCGTGCCACTCGCGCCGATCACCCAGCGTGCCAGCGTCTGGCGCGGCACCGTAACATCGTGGCGGGCCAGCACCTTCTCGAATCTGGCCAGCGGCAAGCCATCGACATACTTGGTCGTCAACAACATGGCCAGCAAACCGGGGCTGGCATTACTCTTGGGCAAAGGCTGTGGCGGCAACGCAGCAGTTACCGGCGCGTGTTCGCTGGCCTTGCATCCATACACCAGCCTGATATGTTGCAGCACGCGCACTTGCATCGGAACGATGTCGAGTTGTTCGCTGATCACGCGGTTGATCACCACCATCGGTGTGCCGCAATCGCAAGTACGTTCGGATTCCGGCACGTCGTGAACGATCTCTATCCGTTCAAGTTCTGGCGGCAACGGGCTGCGTTTGCCGCGCGCTGGCTTTTGAGCCACCACGGATGCCAGTGCTGGCAACGGCGCAACATCTTGCTCATCGCTTGAAGTTGCAGCCAGCACCTCGGCCTCATCGAACAGGTGAAACTGCGCAACACTCTCCGAGCTCGGGCCAAACATGCGGCGGCGCGCTAAAGCGATTTGTTCGTAGAGTTCCTGCAGGCGAGTTTCGTATTCTTTCGCCGCATTTGCGATGAGGGTTTCGTACTCCACCTCTGCACGGGCGAGGCATTCATCAGAGGCGATCTTTGCATTGACGCAGGCAATCAGCAGCGCTGTCAGTGCTGCCGAATCGGTCGGTAAAACGTCGGGTAAAGTGAACTCGGGAAGGTTGGCTCTGGAGCGATAATCCAGCGGTAAAACTGAAGGTTTTTCATGTGTTTTAAGCATGTGGAATGCTATCAATTTCCCCTATGAAATGCAAGCGAAATTCAGCGTTTTGTGAGGTTTATTTCTCCATAAATCAATGCCTTCAAGCAACCACTCGAATTCTCTGAGCGTGATTGTTTGCGTGTTCGTCTCAGTGTGTTTCGGCCAATGGAATTTCTCCTCTTCCAAGCGCTTTTGCCACAGACAAAACCCATTGCGATGCCAGTACAACACCTTGATCTTATTCCGTGAGCGATTGACGAATACATACAACGCACTTCCAAACGGATTCAAACCCAGTTCTTGTTCGACCATCACGCTCAGCCCATTAATCGCTTTCCTGAAGTCGATCGCATCGCAGCACAGGTAGACTTGTTCGATAGCGCAACCGGGATGCATTAGTGCGCTCCCGGCAAAGTACGGTTTAGTGCAGATAACCATTCCGGCGAAGGCAACGCCGACATTTCCAGATGCAAACCGGACGGCAACACCAAAGTGCAAAGACATGGGAGTTGATCTGTAATGCGTAGTGCAACAAATTTGCTTTGACCAGCTTCAGTCGTAATAGTATTTGACCTCAGCTTGCGCTGCCAATAATACAAGGCGGCAATCGAAAGGTCGTGTTGCCTCGCATAGGCGCTGACTGAAATTGCTTCATGTTTGACGGCGGCTACATGCGCTGTCCAAAATTCCGTTCGATCTTTCATGCTCGCTCCATCTTGTTTGAGATGCGCCAAGCTTGCGGAAATTTGTGTCAGGCTGCAAGAGTGATGATTATGGCTCGTTTACGTCTCCTTAACTTGAATTCTACCCTCAGTTAAGAAATACGTTTTTACAGGGCAAGGTCACAATGCTGATTTGACCAATAAGGTACGAGTAAGTACAACTAGTTCAAGCGACAACAACTACTTCCTCGCAGTGATCATTGTGCATACAGAAGATAGGAAAAGTCATTCCAATCACCTTCATGTCCAAGTCCTTCACGGTTGGTGTCAGTATCGTAGTGAGCATTTGACTTCTGTATAACGAACAGCCCCTCAATTTTACGTTGAACTACCGTTTCAGAGAAAATTGAAGGACAGCAAGGGGGCGATTTCGCTACTTGACCCATGACCGGTTTGCGGCAACGAGTTAACAGGCATCAATGGCCGAATTGGGTTTCAGACGGTCGCCACCGTCTGCTTTCAGACAGTCCAATTTAAAATTGCATGAAGGTGAAGCAGCAAAAGCGATTGTAGCAATCCGACAGTTTGTGTCAGATCAAGTTTGAGCTAATACAAATAACTCCGCCGAAGAATTATTCTTGGGATATTTCCGGCAAAGCCGTCGGATGATCGAGTTCGACGCGCTCGATTTTAGCAAACTGTTCGGTGATTTTGCGGCTGCTGATTTGCACCTCGTCCACGTCCTTATTTGCTTGGCGAATGTGCTCCGCCAGCTTCTTCATGCGCTCGTCAAAGCGTCCGAAATCTTTGCCCAGCTTGCCCAATTCGTCCTGGATGATATGCACCTGCTTGCGTGTTTCCACATCTTTCATCACCGCTCGCGCGGTGTTCAGCACCGCCATCAACGTGGTGGGTGATACCACCCACACGCGCCGCTGCATCGCATAGTCCACCACATCCGGGTGATGTGCGTGGATCTCCGCAAACACCGCCTCGGCGGGAACGAACATCACAGCTCCATCCGAAGTCACGCCTGGAATAATGTATTTGCTGCTGATGTCGTCCACATGCTTTTTGATGTCCGCCTTGAACTGGCGCGCGGCCAGCGCCTTGTCCGACTCGGCCAGTCCCGCATCGAACATGCGGTGATAGTTTTCCAGCGGGAACTTCGCGTCCACCGCCACCATGCCGGTTGGCTCCGGCAGCATCAGAACGCAATCGGCGCGCGTGCTGTTGGGCAAAGTGTATTGCATGGCATAGGATTGCGGCGGCATAATATTGCGCACCAAGCCTTCCAGTTGCACCTCGCCGAACGCGCCGCGCGAGCGCTTGTCGCCGAGTAACTCCTGGAGGCTCACCACGTTAGTGGTCAGGCCATCGATCTTCTTCTGCGCCTCGTCTATGGTGGCCAGCCGCGCCATCACGCTGACGAAAGTCTCGTTGGTTTTCTTGAATCCCTCGTCGAGCCGCTCGTTCACCTTGCCGCCGATCTGTTCCAGCCGCCCGTCCACTGTCTTCGACAAGGTCTCGATGCTGCTCGCCAAATGCTGAGTCGCATTGCGGAAAGAATCCTGAATCAGCTTCTGATCTTCGCGCCCCTGTTCCGCCAGCTTCGCCAGCGTCTGCGCAAGTATCTCGCTGCGTAGCACGTCCTGCTTGGCTTGCAGGGCAGTGATCGCCTCGCGCGTGAGACGCAAATCCTCGCCTACCGCTGTACGCAAGCGCTCGGACTGCTCGGCTTGGCTCGCAATCAGCCGATCACCCTGCTTGTTCAACCCATCGTGCAAGTCGGACAGCATAGCGCGATGCTGTTGCTCCAGCACCTGCGCCGAACGCGCAGGCAGTCTGTACTGCATTACCAGCAGCATAATGACCAGCACAACAATGATTAATGAAATTTCAAGCATGTGATTTAGTAGGATGGGTGGAGCGTAGCGTAACCCATCTCCATGGTAATAATTGATGGGTTACGCTACGCTCCACCCATCCTACAAATTGCGCGTCTATTTTCCCTTGAATGCATCCGCCAGAAACGCCAAGCCTGCATCCCACGAAGCCTTGTCAGCCACAGCGTTATAGGCCAGCGGCAGGTTGAACTCCTTGCCGTATTTGTCGGCTTCGGGATTGGTGAAGGCGTGCTTGGCACCGGGATAGGTCACGACCTTGTAGCTCACGCCCGCCTTGTCCATTTCCTGGCGAAATGCCGCGACCTGTGTTGCAGGTATCATTGGGTCGTCTTCGCCGGTGAACGATGCGATGCGTGCTTGTACCTTGCCTTGCTCCGCCGGATGATCCGTAGCCAATCCGCCATGGAAGCTGACTACTGCCTTGAGGGGTTCGCCGATGCGCGCCATGTTCAATGCCACCGAGCCACCAAAACAATAGCCAACCGCAGCAATGTTGCCCGCATCTACGGTGCTCTCTTTTTTGAGCAAATCAAATGCAGCATCGAATCTTGCCTTGGCAAGCTTTTCGTTTTTGCTCACCTCGCTGGAGAATTTCTGCGCATCATCCGGATGATGCGCCTGCTTGCCATCGCCGTACATGTCCAGTGCCAGCGCGGTGTAGCCACGCTCCGCCAACATGCGGGCGCGCTTGCGCGCGTACTCATTGTGCCCCCACCACTCATGCACCACCAGAATGCCGGGGCGCTTGCCTTTCACTGCATCGTCATAGGCAACATAACCCTTCAGGGTCGTACCATTGGCGCTGTAGGTTACTTCTCTGCCCTGCACAGCGGCGTGAGATAGCGAAGTTGCTGCGAGAAACAGCGCTATAGTTGCAAGAACGTTTTTCATGGAAACCTCCAGGCAAGTAAATGAAAGAAGATTGCGGCACGCTCAATTGTAATTCCAATCGCGAATTAAACGGGCATTTGTGGGAGCGGCTTTAGCCGCGATAGCTTACATTCGCGGCTAAAGCCGCTCCCACAAAGTGCGAATTTTCATCATCAGGGACGGCACATTTGCCATGCCCTTTAGAATGAACAACGTAAATCAGCCGTACAGCCTGCGCCCCCGAATACGCGCGCGATGATTCTTGCGCTCCTCGCTTTCGGTGAGCGGGCGCTTTCTGCCCTCAAAAGGATTTTTGCCCGCCTTGAATTCGATCCTGAGCGGGGTGCCTTGCAGTTTGAATGCTTCGCAAAAAGATCGTTCCAGATAGCGGCGGTAACTGTCCGGAATCTTGTCCAGCGCGCTGCCGTGAATCACGATCAGCGGCGGGTTGCTGCCGCCCTGGTGGGCGTAGCGCATCTTGGGACGGAACTGGGAGCGCGGCGGTTGCTGTTTTTCGACTGCGGCAATGAGTACGCGCGTGAGTTGCGGCGTGGGCATCTTGGCCATTGCGGCGGCATAGGCTTCATCCACCGATTTCAGCACACCGGGGATGCCGTTGCCATGCAGGGCGGAGATGAAATGCAGCTTGGCGAAACTGAGGAAATGCAGTTTGCGCTCAATATCGCGTTTGACAGTTGAACGCTGATATTCGTCCAGCCCGTCCCACTTGTTCACCGCCACCACCAGTGCGCGCCCGGCTTCCATCACGAAATCGGCGATGTGCGCATCCTGCTCGGTGATCTGGTCGCGCCCGTCCACCACTAGCACCACCACGTTGGCATCTTCTACCGCTTGCAGGGTTTTGACCACGGAAAATTTTTCAATGGCTTCATCCACCTTGCCCCGGCGGCGCACCCCGGCGGTGTCGATGATGGTGTATTGCTTGCCGGCACGCTCGAAATCAATGTAGATACTGTCGCGCGTAGTGCCGGGCTGGTCGAAGGCGATCACGCGCTCTTCGCCCAGAATGGCATTCACCAGCGTGGATTTGCCCACATTGGGGCGACCGACGATGGCCAGCTTGGGATGGTCGGATTTTTCTTCTTCGCCTTCTTCCTGCGGCGGCAATTCTGCCAGCGCAAGCTCCACCACCTCCGTCACATTTTCGCCATGAGCCGAAGAGATCGGTAGCGGCTCGCCTATGCCCAACTCGAAAAATTCATTGGTTACAGCAACGCGCTGCATGCCCTCGGCCTTGTTGACCAGCAGCAGCACCGGGCGCCCGGTCTTGCGCAATTGTTCGGCGATGATTTTGTCCTGCGGCGTACAGCCTTGGCGTCCATCCACCAGAAACAGCACGACGTCAGCTTCGTCCACCGCCTGCCGCGTCTGCTTGGCCATCTCGAACAAAATGCCTTCCTTGGCGACCGGCTCCAGGCCGCCTGTATCCACTACCAGAAAAGGCCGTTCGCCAATACGCCCGCGCCCGTAATGACGGTCGCGCGTCAGCCCTGGCTGATCGGCCACCAGCGCATCACGGCTGCGCGTGAGGCGGTTGAACAGCGTGGATTTGCCGACGTTGGGTCGACCAACCAGAACTAGCGTGGGTAACATTTCAGGCTTTCAAAGTACATAGGGTGTGATGAATGAAATGAATCGCACCACAAAAACTGGTGCAATTCGCTATGTTCATTGACCCCCTACGGGATTTTAATGAACGGCTACCGAATACACGCCGCCATTGTTTGTTTGCACCAGCAGCCCATCATCCAGCCCCATCGGCGCTGCCACTATACTGCCGCCATCGGTCTTGAAGCGCGCCGCAAAGCCGCCGTCATCGCGGTTCAGGAGGTGTACATAGCCTTCGTAATCGCCTACCGCCACATAATTGCCTAACACATAAGGCATCGAAGTACGGCGCAGGGCCAATTGGTCATTCTTCCACAGCGAACTGCCGCTGGTCTTGTCCAGTGCGGATACCGCGCCATTGGCGTCGGTCACATAGAGATATTTGTACGACATGGCTATGCCCTTGTCGCTGGACAGCTCGCGGCTCCATAGCGGATTGCCCTGAGCTATATCAAAGCAAGCCACGCTGCCCTGAAAAGCCACTGCGCAAACCTGCTCGTCGTCTGCCACCGGCAAACTGGTGATGTCGCTGATACGTTCCAATTCGGTATTGCCGCGTGGCTGCGAAACTGCTGTTTCCCACATGACGATACCATTGCTCAAGTTGATTAACGCCAGCCTGCCGCCGGCAAAACCGGCATACACGATACCGTGCGCTATGCTCACACCGGCATGGCTGCGTACAATCAGTGCCGGAGTGGCGCGCTCATACAACCACTGGCGCGTGCCATCTGTCGCGCTCAATCCGGCAATGCGACCATCACCGGTACGCACCACGACGATACCGTTGGAAGCCTGCGGCGCACTTAATATCTCGCTGGACACCTTAGCCTTCCAGCGTAATTTTCCATCTTGCCCAAAGGCAGCCAGATCGCCTTTATCCCCACCGACCAGCACCAGATTATCGCCCGCTCCCACCCCGCCGGAGATGGCAAAGCCGCTCTCGGCGCGCCACATCTGTTTGCCCGTCGCGCGCTCCAAACGGAATACTTCGCCCTTGGCATTCGCGGCATACACCGCGTCGCTCGTCACGGCCGGTTGCAGCACATTGCCGCCCGCACCACCGATATCCTGATGCCAGCGCACTTCCAGTGTGGCAGTTGGCTTAAATTCAACCAGTTTATTCGGCTCCTTGGGCTTGACGGATGAGCCTCCAAACCAACTGGAGCAGCCCGCAAGCAATGCGACTGACAGCAGCGCGGCTAACCGTAACGCATTGGGGCGAACGAGTTTCATTTTGCGCCTCCGAGCGCATCCAGCTTCATCTGGATCAGGTTGCGGTAAGGACTCTTGGCATCGGTCTTTTCAAATGCCTGCTGGTAAGCGGTGCGCGCTTCTTCGGCCTTGCCCTGTGCATTCAGCACATCGCCCTTGAGGTCGGCGTACAAACCGGCAAAAGAGTCGGGATGTGTTGCGTCAAGCAGAGCCAGCGCTTCGGGATAACTCTTCTCGTCCAGCAACAAGCTGGCCAGCTTGAGGCGTGCCACATCCTTCAACGTGGCCTCGCTGGCGTGGTCGATCACCCATTGCAACTGCGTCTTGGCGTGCGCGGCATCTTTGGCCTGAATGTTGGGCTGTGCCGCCAGCAGCGCGGCGCGCGGCGCATAAGCGCTGGAACCGTATTGGTCGATCACTGCCGCAGCCGCATCATTGATGCGCTTGGGATCGTTGCTGTTGACCTGCTTGTTCAGTTCGGCGAACAACGCCGCAGCTTGGCTCGCCTGCTTGTCCTTGTAGGAGTGCCAGCCCTTCATCGCGGCGAAACCGCCCAACACCAATGCCAGCGCCAGGATCACGCCCTTGCCGTTATCTTTCCACCAGTGCTTGAATGCATCTACCTGTTCCTGTTCCTGCAAATCCAGTGTCGCCATTTTCTATTCCTAACCAAGTTTAACCAATTCACCAATTTTTCCCGGCAACTCGCCGGGTTCTAACTGCACCTGCTCGCCTCCACGTAGCGGCTTGAGCGTAACCAATCCCGCGCGTGCTTCATCGTCGCCGATGATGACCGCACATACCGCATTGCTGCCATCCGCTTTCTTCATCTGCGACTTGAAGCTACCGCCGCCGCAATGCAACAGCACGCGCAACCCCGCATCGCGCAACTGTTCCGCCACCACGCTCGCCATGCCACTCGCCAACTCGCCCTGATGCACGACATACACATCCAGCGGCGCAGGCGGATTCTCCATGCCGTCTTCCTGCAACAATGCCAGCAGACGCTCGATGCCCATGGCGAAACCGCAGGCTGGCTGCGGCTTGCCGCCGATCTGTTCGATCAGGCCGTCGAAACGTCCTCCGGCGCAGAGGGTGCCTTGTGCGCCGAGACGCGTGGTGACCCACTCGAACACGGTGCGATTATAGTAATCCAGCCCGCGCACCAGACGCGTGTTGATCTCGAACGCAACATCGTGCCGCCGCAAAATTTCCTGCACCGCCGCGAAATGTCTCAGCGCTTCTTCATCCAGCTCATCCATCAATTTTGGAGCGCCCGCGATGATCTCCTGCATCGCCGGGTTCTTGCTATCCAGAATGCGCAGCGGGTTGCTGTGCAAACGCCGCGTCGCATCGGCATCCAGATCGCTGCCGTACTGCTCGAAATACGCAATCAGCTTCTCGCGGTGCCGTTGCCGCGCCGCCGTATCGCCCAGCGAGTTGATCTGTAACGTCACGTCACGGATACCCAGCTTGCGCCACAACCGCGCGCACATCAATATCATCTCGGCGTCGATGTCCGGCCCGGCAAAGCCCATTGCCTCCACGCCGATCTGGTGAAACTGGCGGTAGCGCCCCTTCTGCGGGCGCTCGTGGCGGAACATCGCCCCGCTGTAGTACAAACGCTGCGGCGCATTGTACAGCAGGTTGTGCTGCAATACCGCACGTACACAGGACGCAGTGCCTTCCGGGCGCAAGGTGAGTTGATCGCCATTGAGGCTGTCCTCGAAGCTGTACATTTCTTTTTCAACAATGTCGGTTACCTCGCCGATAGCGCGTTTGAACAGCGCAGTCTGCTCCAGCAGCGGCATGCGGATGTTGCGGTAGCCGTAGCTTTCCAGCCACGCGCGCACCACATCCTCAAACCACAGCCAAAGCTCCGCCTCGTCCGGCAGGATATCGTTCATGCCGCGTACGGCTTGTAATGGGGGATTACTCATTTGATACCAAAATTGTCGTTGAAAACGGTTATAGCAAATCGCCGATTTACCGTCATTCCGATCCAGAATTTACCAAGGGCGCGATGGTAGCAGGAAAGCGGTTATTCAAAAACCCTCACTTGAGCACGAGGTGCCAAGAATGCGGGTGAATTATGACCCAATTATCCAAGCATAGTATACGCTTATAGGCCAAAGCTAAGACTCAGAGATGTTGCTCTCAAAACACTGGCAGACTACTTTAACGAACACAAAAATTTTTAGTCAGACCAATTCTTGACCTATATCAAAGAACTAAGATAGGAATTGTTTTAGAGTGTGATTCATCAGAATTAACTCGTGGAGAATCCGATACTTTACATAATGTGATTCGTCGTCATAAGATCGAAAGTATCGTTATAAGCTGTCCTGATTAGCCCCAAAACTCAGCAGTCCTTTGCACACGCTAATACTGATTGCGTGTTTTGCAACACGTTTTGCATACAACTTTTAATCAAGGAACTCAGAATGACACATGACTGCTCCAACACCATCTCCTTTAACCTGTGCTACCCGTTCGATGCGCGCGGTGTGGCAAAACGCTTTCGGCATGCCGCAATTTTTGGGGCGCTGGACGCGCTGAATCCAGGGGAAACGATGTCCTTCGTCAACGACCACGATCCGTTGCCGTTGCTTGCCCAATTGACTCATCATTACGGTGAAGGCATCGCAATCAATTACGTCTCACGCGAGCCTGGACAAATCGCCATCAACTTCACACGCAAATAAACCATGCTCCGGCATGGCAAACTTGCCTGATGCGCTGCTGCAATTTTAGTTTGCCTGATTTGGTGATGAGCGGCAAAGCGCCGGAATCATCTTTGCTGCCGAATCCTGAAGAACGTTGGGCAAGTTTTATGTTCGATTAAACAAACTCGCCACAAATCAAGAGGCACACAAAAAACCTAAAACATGAACCATCCAGATTTCTTTGATGTAGTGCCAACGATAAGTTTGTACGACCCATTGGCAGAATTTCTGGGTACGACGAAAGACGGAATTCTGCGATATGGTTATTTCGATGCTGTACGTTTGGCCGGTCACTCCTGCCCGACGGTCGCTGCGGCCTATTGGTCAACTTACAAGGCACTGGCATCCCTCTATCAGGATGCGATGCCAGTGCGTGGCGAAATTCGCGTGGAGTTCGGTCAGGACAGTGCAAGTGGTGTCACTGGGGTTATTGCAAATGTAGTGAGTATGCTGACTGGTGCCATGTCCGACAATGGTTTCAAGGGAATCGGTGGTCGCTTCGATAGGCGAAAGCGATTGTTCTTTGCGGTTGAAATACCGGTAGAAATGCGTTTCACCCGACTCGATACCAATCAGACCGTGCAAGTAGCAACAAACCTGAAACTTGTTCCGGCTTCACCGCGTCTGCCCAAGCTAATGGCGAGTTGTATATCGAATACCGCAACAGCAGCGGAAACAGCCGAATTCCGGCAGCTTTGGCAAGCACGAGTGCGTAGCATTTTGCTTGATCATGGCGATGATCCTGAGATCTTTCTTGTCATTCCGGTTTGATTGATACATGAAGCGTAGCAATACCTTGCCAAAATGCGGCCAGAAGGTACAGGCATGCACAGGTTCTGCGAAGCATTGATTCAAACGATACGGATTTTAACAATTGCAGCTAAAGGCCGATTTCTACGCTCTACTTTCGCCGCTGATGGGGCGAGTCATGTTTGTGGCTGAGGGGCGCTTGATTTACGTCAAGGAGCGTGCTGGCACTATTCTATATCCTGCCAATTCAGCCACGAAACAGGCGCAGTTCTATGGAAAACAGCTCATTGCTTAAATACGTCAGCCCCGACTATCGCCAACTGACTTCATTTCGCCTTTTTGCCGCCATTTGCGCAAATAAAATTCAGTTCGCTCTCGTCAATACTATCCCGTGTTACAGGGCTATCTTCGGGCAGTTGAATCTGCTGCTTGCTGATCAGCACCATTTTTTCGTTATAAGCCTCGGTGGCGAGTTGGGCCAAGGTGCGAGAACCGCAATTGGCGCGAGAGGCAATCAGGAGGTATTTAGCCTCGCTCCGCCCCACTATGTATTCTTTGCTATCAGCGAAGGTATGGCGCGCTACAAACGTCACCAGCGAGCCATTTCTCTTAATGCTGGACATGTCGATATCGCGCACGGTGTCACCATTCCACTTGATCGGCACCCACTCAGCCGCCGAGGCTTGGCAACCGAACAGCGCCCCGACTGCCATACTCAGAAGAGTCCATTTGTTCATCAATTCACCTCTTGAATATGTTTTAGATTAAACTTGGCGACATCTTAGCAGGTGCCGTTACGCCACGACTTGATTTACATCAGGGTATATGAATATATGACAACGTCTCGCATTTTCAGCATTATTTTCGGCACTATCAAAGGAAAAATTTATATGAAGCATTCTGCCGTTCTGTTGTGCCTCCTGAGCCTTGCGCTTCCCGCTGGTGCCGCCGATTCTTCCGCCGATTTGGGACTGACGGAGATTATGGAACTAGGGCGACTCAACGGCCAGGCACTGGCCTGCTCACAAACAGAAGCCGTTGCCAGGATCAAAGCGCTAATCATCAAGCTCGCTCCTAAATCACGTCGCTACGGAGATGCTTTCGAAAAAGCCACCAACGAGGCATACCTTGTACAGGCCAAGGAGGATCAGTCCACTTGCCAGGACGGTTCGGCACTTGCGGGCCAGGTGGAGGAGGTGGCAAAGCGATTGCAGGTGGCCTTCCCCGTCGTCGTACCCCAGTAAATCACAGCATGAATAAGTTGTTGCTTGCCGTTCTCGCCACTGTGCTGACTTGCGTAAGTCCCTCCTGGGCCGAAGCGCCTCTGCCGGGCGGGGAAGAGCAGCCGGAGGCAGGGATCGTCCCGCGTTACCTTCTCATGGATTATCATGGGCGGGCTATTTCCGACCAGGATTTCCCCGGCAGTTATCAACTCATCACCTTTGGTTACACCTTCTGCCCGGATATTTGTCCGACCACACTGTCTGAAATGTCGCTAATCATGGGAAAGTTGGGCAAACAGGCAGATCGACTGCAACCGCTGTTCATCACGGTGGACCCGGAGCGGGATACCCCCGAAGTGCTGCATCGTTATACCGCGTTCTTCCACCCACGTATCATCGGGCTCACCGGCTCTCCAGAGTTGGTGCGTAGCGCGGCGGTTCATTTCAAGGTGCAGTACGAGAAGCACCTGGATCCAGGTGCCGCACCAGACAGGTATTCTGTGGATCACTCGGTCGGGATGTACCTGTTGGGACCGGACGGCCAATTCCTTGCCAAGTTTGCTTATGACACGCCGTTCGAGGAAGTGGCAGAGCGGATTCGGTTGCTGATGGAGGCGCGCCGCCAGTAGTCAGTCAATATGATCGCCAATCGTGCAAAAGTTGCTTTGGTCTCTCATCGCATCAAGCAGCCACAAGCAAACCGAGAAGCGGCGTCCTGCTGTCCGCTTGGGGGCCTTGCATTTCTTCATTGCGGCAACTGCCCGGCAGTTGCCGGACTCAAGGAAGCTTGACCGTGAAAACAGAAAGGAAGAACCACTTATTGGGCAATCGCGTAACTGCGATTCTTGCCTCCATCATCTGGACGCTGGTGGTGGTCGTTTCCCTCTGGTCCCAGCGCGGCCAACTGGATCGCACGGCGGAGTCGATGGCAAGAATCGACGCGGTCACCAATCTCAAGAAGGACATGGCGATTCGCAAGTGGGCCGCCAGCGTTGGCGGGGTTTTCATCAACGCCAGTCGGGTGCCTCAGATTGAAACCATCGAGGAGCAGGAGCACCTGTCCGGGGAGAAGATGAACGGAGCACCGTTCGAACTCGTCTCTCTCACGCCCATCCATATCCTGGAAGCCGTTCAGGAAGTCAGCAAGAAGGAATACGGCATCACGGAAAGGCTCACCTCGCAACAATTGCGCAACAGTAATAACGCCCCGGATGATTGGGAGGCAAAAGCGCTTAAGTCGCTGGAAGGCGGCGCAAAAATTGCCACCGAGTCTTTTTCCAAAAAAGGCAATCATGGCCTGATGCGTGTCATGATTCCGATGCGCATGGAAAAGGAGTGTCTGGAATGTCATCGCGATACCTTGATTCCCGTGGGTGGGTTGCGCGGAGGGGCCGTGATCTCGATTGACCTAAATACCTACCGGACAGCTCAGGAACCGACATGGCGTTCCATTCAATATTGGCATTTCGGCATTTGGATCCTCGGGTTGGTCACTATCTCGATTTTTAGTCTTTTCGCCCGCCGCCGTGCCATGGAGCATGAGCAACAGAGCGAGGAACGGCGCGAAAACGAGTTGGCCTTTTCCGTCATGTCAGAGGGAGCTATCATCACCGATGCCGATGGCACCATCCTGTGGGTCAACGATGCATTCTGCACCATTTACGGATTTACCCGGGACGAAGTGATCGGCAAGAACCCGCGTATCCTCAAGTCTGGATGGCATGACAAAACCGTGTACAGCAATCTATGGGATCAATTGAAAACCGTTGGGCACTGGAGAGGCGAATTATGGAACCGCCGCAAATCAGGCGAAGTATTCCCTGAGGAAATTTCGATCCGGGCCTTGCGTGGACAAGACGGGCGGATTCGTCGTTTTATCTCCATTTTTTCCGACAGCACCGAGCGCAAGCATGCCGAGGAAGAATTGCAAAAATACCGGGAACATCTGGAGGACCTGGTGCGACAACGCACTGAGGAATTGACCGTGGCACGTGACCAGGCCGAAGCCGCTAACCGCTCCAAATCGATCTTCCTCGCCAATATGAGCCATGAACTGCGTACACCATTGAATGCAGTAATCGGTTTCTCGCAATTGATGGACAAGGATCCGGCGCTATCCGAAAAGCAGCGCCGTAACGTGGAATTTATCAAGCGATCAGGCAATCATTTGCTCACCCTGATCAACGACGTACTGGAACTTTCCAAGATCGAATCGGGCAAGATGCGGCTAATGGAAGAAGAAGCCAGCCCCACCGAACTAGTGCATGAAATCGCCGACATGATGCGGGAACGCGCCCAGCAGGCCGACCTGACGCTTACACTTGAAGCGTCTGATTTGCCGTCTGGAGCCTTGCTGGACACTGTCAAGCTACGTCAGGTGTTGCTCAACCTGTTGTCGAACGCTGTCAAGTTCACTCGGCACGGAGGTGTCATTCTCAGGGTAATAACTCAAGCTGAGGGAAAAAATAAAGCCCGCCTTGAATTCACCGTGAGCGATACCGGCATAGGCATCGCTCCGGAAGATATGCGCCGCATCTTCGAACCCTTCGAGCAGGCTGGCACCCCCTTAGCCAATGAGGCCGGCACCGGGTTGGGGCTGACCATCAGCCGGCAATATCTGCAAATGATGGGCAGCAAACTGACAGTCGAGTCCACTCCCGGGCAAGGTTCCTCTTTCATGTTTACGCTGATGGTACAAACCTGTGACACCCCCGTAGCACATGAAGGCACTCAAGGCCGCGTCGTCGATCTTGCAGCCGTCGATCGTGGCAAGCGCATCCTGATCGTGGATGATAACGCTGAAGCGCGCCTCCTGTTACGTGACTTGCTGGAACCCTACGGCTTTGAAATAGCGGAGGCCGAGGACGGCACCCTAGTTGAGGAAAGGGTCGACTCGTTTCAGCCCGAACTGATCCTCATGGACTGGCGCATGCCGCGAATGGATGGGCTGGAAGCGATGCGTCGGATTCGCTCCCGGGAAAACACCTTCCAGCCCAAGGTCGTGATCCTCTCTGCCTACGCCTTCGAGGAAAACCGCCAAGAGGCGCTTAATGCGGGAGCAGACGACTTTATGCGCAAACCGGTCAAGAAAGAGGAGCTTTATGCAGTGCTGGAAAAACAACTCGGCGTGCATTTCGTGCGTGAAATCGATGCGCCGCACAAGGAAGGGCAGAAAGATGCAGAACTGATTGCGTCCGACCTCGAATGCCTTTCTGTGGAAGCACGCGCAAGGCTTATCGAAGCAGTGCGTGAACTCAACCCAGCCAAGATCGCTGCGGAGTTGGATCAAATTAGAGTTGAAAATCCAGAGCTGGCCACACGGCTTCTTGGCCTGGCAGAGAATAAGCAATATCGCCAATTCTGGCAGTTGCTCGGTATCGCAGGCATATAATGCACTTATGAATTTGAATGAGCAAAATCCTGATTGTCTAGGCGAAGTGCTGATTGTCGAGGACACGCCGGCTTCCCTGCAACTGCTCTCCGATTTGCTGACGCAGGTCGGCTATTCCGTTCGTCAGGCACAGGATGGCGAGATGGCTCTGTTCTCGGCAAAAGAGCGCCCGCCGGAATTGGTACTGCTGGACATTCGCATGCCTGGCATCAATGGCTATGAAGTTTGCCGCCTGCTCAAGGCCGACCCTCGTACACGCGATGTCCCTGTGATTTTCCTTTCCGCCCTGCACGAAACGGAGGACAAGGTCCATGGGTTCAAGTTGGGCGCGGTAGATTTCATCGCTAAGCCATATCATTCCGACGAGGTGCTGGCGCGCGTGCGTACCCATATCGAATTGCGGCGGCTGCAAACTGGACTGGAACAGCGGGTACGGGAACGTACTGCGGACTATGAGCAGTCGGAAAGGGCGCTGCAGGAATCATGGCAACAGTTGCAGGAGCTTGCCGGCTTCCTGCAAACGGTGCGCGAAGAGGAGCGCACCCGCATCGCGCGCGAAATCCACGACGAACTGGGGCAGGCGCTGACCGCCCTGCGCATCGACTTAGCCTGGCTGGTAAGCAAGTACGACGGCGACGCTCCTCGCATTGCCGAAAAGCTGACTTCTGCGCACCTGCTGGTGGTGAGGACGCTGGACGCTGTACGCCGCATTTCAGAGGATTTGCGGCCGGGCATGCTGGACGACCTTGGGCTGGCAGCTGCCATAGAAAATCACACGGAGAAATTTACCGAACACTCGGGTATTCCCTGCGTGCTCACCATGAACCGGGAAGAGTTTGAGATCAGCGATAGTATGGCAACGGCGATATTCCGCCTGACTCAGGAGGCGCTGACCAATGTCGCGCGCCATGCCTCCGCCCGTCGCGTGGAGGTGGAAATTCTGGATGATGTCGATGCGATTCATTTGACGGTGCAGGATGACGGGTGCGGACTGGCGCCTCCCACCGACAGGAAGACCTTCGGGTTGCTCGGCATGCGGGAAAGGGTCAAGATGTTCGGTGGGCAATTCGAGATGGCCAGCGTGCCGGGAAAAGGTACCCGCATTGATGCCACCTTCCCCAAGAATTAAAAGAGGTAAAAGGATAATGGTGCCCTAATGACCATCAGAATATTGATCGTCGACGATCACGCCCTTCTGCGCGAAGGGGTAAAGCACATCCTTTCCGATCACTCCGACATCGAGGTGGCGGGCGAGGCGAGCAACGGTTCTGATGCCCTCGCCAAGGTGCGGTCGGAGAACTGGAACGCGGTGGTGCTGGACATGTCCATGCCGGGCAAGAGCGGCGTCGAATTGATCAAGCAGATCAAGGGCGAAAAGCCAAAACTGCCGATTCTCGTCCTTAGTATGCACAAGGAGGATCTTTACGCGGTGCGTACCCTCAAGGCTGGGGCATCCGGCTACCTTTGCAAAGACAATGCGGAAACGCTACTGGCGCAAGCCATCCGCAAGGTTGCCAAGGGCGGCTTGTTCATTCCCCCTGCTGTGGCGGAAAAGTTGGCGGTCGAGATGCTGATCGGCACGACCGACGCCCCGCCCCATACCCTCCTGTCCGACCGGGAATACCAGGTTTTCCTGCTTATCGCGTGCGGCAAAGGCGTCTCGGAGATCGCCGACGAACTCAACCTGAGCGTGAAGACCGTCAGCACCCATAAGACTCGCCTGATGCAGAAGATGAACGTTGTCAAAGTTGCAGAACTCATCCACTACGCCATCAGGCACGAGCTTGTCCTCGGGGAAGATGGAATGCCGGAATAAACCCATATTCTGGAGCAACGTGAACATTCATTCTGGGCGAACCTGTAAGTCATGCTGGCATTGAACACACTTGTATGAGTAGGGAGGGGCGCCTCGAAATGCCACATGATTGTTCGCCTGACATTCCGGACATAAGAAATCCCCATTTATCTGTTTCACTGCACCTTTGCTGGTACGGCGGTAGAAGTAAATCCCGACGAACGGGGATGCAAGCACCCCTAGGGGAACGGTGATGAAGTGCAGACCTGGAAGAACGATTGAAAGAATCGCCGCCAACAGGGTTAGTACAAACATTTTAATTCCTTGGAGAAAAGCGCCTCTCGTTGTGTAGAACTCAATATGGCAGTTTCCAACCGACTCTTTGTCGTTGCAATGTACCTGTAATGGGTGTGGTGTCTGGCTCATCATTTTTCTATATCCGGCCTGATCATATTTTGAAGCGCTTGAGGTTGAGTGCATATTCCGCAGGCAGCGTCTCAGCGTTAACGTGCTGGCATGGCGGGAGGAACGCCGCTTGCGGCTGCCTTGTTGGCTTCCTTCTCATGCACTATTCGTTTTAGCTGTTCACGTTTCTCTGGGGGTGCTTTGCTGATAACCTTGTATTTGTTCCTTGCATGTTCGCGCTGCTCGGGTGTCAGCTTGCTCCATTTTTCAAGTCGGCTCTGGAATCGCCGTTTCTGATCCAGAGTGAGTTTCGGGTAATGCCTAGTTGTATTCAATAGATTCTTTTGCAGTTTTGTGGGCAGAAAATCCCACTGTGCAGCCAAAGGTCTTAAGGCTTCTTGCTGCATAGGCGTAAGCTGAGTCCACGATTTGTAAGGCTCTGCTGCAGCCAGATTTGTCTGTAGCAACAGAGCAATACAAATTGCAAAAACAGAAAAGCAAGCCCTTATCATTCGAAACCAATCTACGTGGCGATGTGATTTGCCATTAATTCATTTTATGAATGAAATCGTCTCTACGGTTCTCTTTCCAGCACTTTTCTTCGTGGCATGTCATCCGTGGTTTTTCATTACCAAAGCTAACCGCTTTCATTTGAGTTGGTAAAACACCTAGTAGTTCGAGGTTTTTTATAGCTGTATTGGCACGCCTATCGCCGAGCGCAAGGTTATATTCATCACTTCCACGCTCATCACAATTTCCCTCCACGGTAACTTCGTCATTCCTATGCGCATTGAGGAACGTCGCTTGTTGCTGAATAACATCCCGATACTCAGGTTTAATTTCAGATTTATCAAAGTCAAAGTAAACACTCTGTTTTTGTAGACCGCGCATTTCAGCAGCAAGTTTTTCCGCAGCTAATCTTCTTGATTCGACATCCGCGCTATTGGCAGCACTACTTGTGGAATTTGATTTAGCCGAAGAGCTATTTGTTTTGCTCGAATCAGATACTGGCGCGGGTTTTGTATTGGGTGTGGAAGCGCAAGCCGCAAGTAAAAGCACAACTAAAGACACAGCAATATTTTTCATGAATGGGATTCCTTTATGTTAAGAAGTTAATAAAACTTGATGCATTTCCAATAACGCATTTCTATAAATTAAGTTGACACAAATATAATTCGCACTAATACTATTATTATTCGATATAATTTGCAATAGGCTAACCGCCACATAACAATCAAGGGGGCATGCATTGAGCAAGCTCAGAAAAAATCAGCTGTCACTTCAAGTTCTTAAGAAATTTCGTATCATTTATGGTTCAGTTCGCCAGCATTTTCGCGAAATTGAACAAACCTGCGGTGTTACGGGTTCGCAGTTGTGGATATTGCAGGAGGTGGGCAATTCTCCTGGTATTGGAGTTTCTGAATTATCCGAACGATTATCCATACACCAATCTACCGGCAGTCAGCTTGTTGAGAAACTTGTAGCTCGCGATCTTGTAATTAAGGAGCGCAGCAAAGAAGATCAACGAAGAGTTGGGCTATGGTTGACTACAGAAGCTTCATCATTATTAAAGAGTGCGCCTGGTCCTGCGGAAGGGATACTGCCTGAAGCATTGCAAGCATTGCCAGACTCTGCATTAGTTGCATTAGATAACTCCTTGATTGAAGTGATTGGGCAGTTACGCATTCGCGATGACAAGCTTGCCGACAAACCCTTAGCAGATTTGTGAAAATCCAATTTATTGCCGCCTTTTTGCAGATGTGCGGATGCTTAAATTTTGCCGGAAAACTTCTTCCTGCCGGAGTGCGCGATGATTCATGATTGGAAACGTCGGTTCGTATTCTGGAGCGGGGCTATTTGCGTAGGTTTGGTCGCAATCTTGTTTGCAATCGCCTGTGAAAAGGCGAATGGCCTGTTCCACAAGCTGATTGCCATTTCACCTTTTCTTCCACTGCTGATTACTCCTCTCGGGCTTGTCCTGATTGTCATCATTACACAAAAGTTCTTTCCCGGATCGCAAGGTAGTGGCATCCCCCAAGCCATCGCATCGCTTGAGCCAAATGAAGAATATGAGATACGCGAGCAAGTTCTTTCAGTGCGGGTGACGATCGGCAAGATTTTTCTAACCATTTTTGGGCTTATGTTTGGAGCGTCCGTGGGACGCGAGGGGCCGAGTGTGCAAATCGGTGCTTCCATCATGCACAGCATGGGAAAGTTTGCCCACTTCTCCAAGCACGACATTGAAAGGGGGCTGATTCTCGCCGGTGCCGCCGCCGGAGTTGCCGCCGCGTTCAACACACCGCTGGCTGGCATTGTGTTCGCCATCGAGGAGATGGGCCGTTCGTTTGAGAAGCACAACAGCACCACCATACTCATGACGGTGATTATCGCCGGGATCACCTCGCTTGCTCTGCTCGGAAATTATTCCTATTTTGGTCACACCTCTGCATCACTGGCATTCGGTAGCGAATGGGGCGTGGTCATCATTTGTGGAATAACGGGGGGACTGCTTGGCGGAGCTTTCAGCCGTTCGCTAATCGAAGTTAACAAAGGCTTGGCGGGTCGTATGGGTGAATGGATACGTGCAAAGCCCGTTGCGTTCGCAGCCGTCTGTGGGGTGATGCTGGCATTGATTGGGCTGGCCTCTGGCAATGCCACTTACGGTAGCGGCTACGGCGAGGCGAAATCGCTGCTCAATGGCAGTGTGGCATTGCCGGAAAGCTATGGACTGTTGAAAATGACTGCCACAGTAGTTTCCTACATCAGCGGGATACCCGGAGGAATCATGGCGCCCACGCTTTCGGCAGGCGCGGGGTTTGGTGCCAACATCGCACACATCTTCACATCCGTTCCGGCAGGGGCAGCGATCATTCTCGGCATGGTGGCTTATTTCGCCGGTGTAACCCAAGCCCCGATCACAGCTTTTGTTATCGTAATGGAAATGACAGACAACCACGAAATGATATTGCCGCTGATGGCTGCTTCGTTCATTGCCAATGCCTGCTCACGGTTGGTCTGCCCGACACCGTTGTATCACACTCTTGCGCAAAATTTCGTTCTTAGCCATTTATCAAACTCTGGTTCTCAAGGCTCAAGCAGCTAAACTTATTGAGTTTTATTGTGATAGTAGAGGGCATGCCATGAAGAATACTTTGATCACTGTTATTGCATTTATCATTTTTGGAAGCGTTTTTGCCGCTTATTTTTACTGGTTACATAACCAGCCAAAGCCCGAGACAGGACAAGTACAAACCGTGCCACTATCGGCAACACCTGCGCCACTCAAGCCAGTAATGCGCCAGGTAATTGAAGCTCCCCTAGCACCGGTACCGCTACCAGCACTGGACCACAGCGATGATTTTATACTCAAAGCCTTGACCGATCTGATTGAAAATAAGTCGCTGATGAATATTTTCCATACCGAACGAATCATTCACAATGTCGTTGCCACCATTGACAATCTAACGTATCGGCGTGTACCGAGGAGCGTAATGCCAGTAGAACAGGTTTCGGATAAATTCCTTACTGCCGGAACGGCAGGCGATTTGACTATCAGCCCAATGAATGCGGTGCGCTATGCACCTTATGTGAGAATTGCCGAAGCGATCAATACCAAGAAGTTGGTCGAGTTGTATGTTCGTCTCTATCCTCTATTTCAGCTATCTTACGAAGAACTGGGCTACCCGAAGAAATACTTCAACGACCGCCTGATCACAGTGCTCGACAATCTGCTGGCAGCACCAAACATAAAGGAGCCGGTCAAGCTGATCCAGTCCAATTTGTTCTACCAATATGCTGACCCTGATTTTGAAGGGCGCTCCATAGGCCAAAGAATCCTCATGCGGTTAGGCAGCAATAACGAGGCGAAGGTCAAAACCAGGCTTCAAGCGATAAAACAAGAGCTGATGCTCCACATGCATGAAAAAATAGTTGGGCATAATGTGGGGGTCTTTTGAAGGAGAGTGCTTTTAGATTTATAAAACATTTTGAAGTTATCAAACGCAATTTACTAAAGGCTTACCTTGTTGCGTCTTATGTAATCAATGAGTAGTGTAAATACGGGCTTGTTAATGAGAGAAATAAAATTAATGCGCAATTTTTAGTTGCTGATTTTGCTTTGTGCCGCACTTCCCGCACAAGCATTGGATATTGAAATCGCTGGAGCGGGCGAACACCAGATTCCCGTCGCTATCGTACCGTTTGCGGGTGAGGAAAATTTGGCTCAGAGCATCAGCGGAATCGTGTCGGCAGATTTGGCGCGTAGTGGACTTTTCAAGCTGGTTGACCCAGCAGGCAAATCACCGCATGAACCACAAGAGGTGGTCTACGCTAATTGGGCAGGAGTGGATGCGCTCGCCATCGGCAGCGCAGAAGTGCCGTCTAATGGTCGCATTACGGTGAAGTTCCGCTTGCTGGATGCTGTCAGACAAACCGAATTGGTCGGGCAAGCTGTCTCCGGCAAGAGCGAACAGACACGGACGATTGCCCATCGAATAGCGGATATGATTTTCGAAAAACTCACTGGCGATCCAGGCGTATTCAGCACTCGCATCGTCTTTGTCAACCGACAAGGAAAGAACAATAGACTGGTGGTTGCAGACAGCGACGGTTACGGCGAACAAACCGTGCTATCGACCAACTCGAACATCATGTCACCAGCGTGGTCACCGGATGGCAGCCATCTGGCTTATGTGACCTTTGAGCAAGGCCATGCGGTGGTGTATGTGCAATCTTTACTCACCAACCAGCGCATGGCAGTGTCTAAATTACGTGGTAGCAGCAGCGCTCCAACATGGTCGCCAGACGGACACCAACTTGCCATTGTGCTAACTCGCGATAGGAACTCGCATATCTATTTGGTGCGGCCAGATGGCACAGATTTGCGTCAAATTACATTCGGTGACGAGATTGATACCGAGCCAAATTTTTCGACGGATGGGCAGAGCCTGATATTCGCTTCGGATCGAGGAGGCAGTGTGCAGATTTACCAAATGCCGATTGACGGTGGGGCAGCCGAGCGAATGACCTTTGAGGGAGGCAATAATTTTTCACCGCGCTACAATCCAGACGGCAAGAGCTTTGTGTTTTCGAACTGGAGCAATGGTCGCTTCGCCATCGCCACCGAAGATTTTCAAACCAAGCAAATGCAGGTATTGACTGATGGAGGATGGGAAAAGAAGCCTAGTTTTGCACCAAATGGCAAGTTGATCCTGTTTGCAACCGAGGCTCAAGGTCATGGAATATTAGCGACCGTTTCAATCGATGGCAGGGTTAAACAAAAAATCTCTGCACAGGAGGGCGATATTCTCGATCCAATGTGGGAGCCAATGCTGAAAAAGAAGTGATAGTAGACACACGATGCACTCGTTGCAAATTTAATAATTTACTTATGAAACCATGAGGTCCCATGATATTTTTCAAGAAAAAGTTAGTTTTCATTGCCATGATACCCTTGGTTGCTGGTATATGTGGATGCGCCAGCGACTTGATTGAGGTGCGCAAAGGGTCTGACCGAGTGTCTTTAGCAGACGTGAGTCAAATTGGTAGCTGTCAGCCCAAGGGAGAAATAACTGTAAGCGTTCTTGCCGAGGTTGGATTCATCAGTCGTAGCGTCGAAGCTGTGGATGCTAATTTGTTACAGTTGGCACGAAATGGTGCAATAGACGCTGGCGGCGATACGGTCACTAAGGGTAATTCGCCAGAGTTTGGCAAGCGCACCTTCGCAATTTACAAATGCCAACCATAATCTGATCTTCAAATTTTGTTATATCACTTCCCTACACGTTCGTTTGTGAAGGGCAGAAGTTAGCACGAACCGAATAGTCGTATTACCCAATTCCTTACCGCAATATAGTCATTTGCCAATGCCCGTTCATGCCCGCATTACTGGGCTGCTTCCTGATTTATGTGTGTTGGCGAACAGAGTCCCATGCAAAGAACGGAAATAATAAGCTTGCAGATGAAGCTGCCCGTGGGTTGATTCAGTTTCAGGCGTCAGAGATTGAATCGACTGTTCAACAAAATCAAAATAAGTACATGCGGATCGCCGCTTCCACATCGTGATGGACACTATCGCGCTTGTCGCAGACTGGTAACAAAGGGCGTTTACCTGAATAGCAGTTCAAGGACTAGCCACCTCTGACACAAGCCATACATTAACAAGCAAAGCCAAGACATGCCTGAAGTCCGCAACTCACAAAATCAGCGGCGTAGCGATAATTGAAGGAATGCCCAATATGAAACCCAATACCGATCAGCCCAATGCTTCCGAATCGGAGGTCGTCGCAAAAGTCGATCTAAAATCACTGCCCATGCTGGAACTACAGGAGAAACTGAGATCCTCGCCAGACGGTCTCAGCCAATCCGAGGCACAGATACGTCTGACCCAATATGGGCCTAACGAGATTGAAGAGAAGAAGGTCAATCCGTTCCTGAAATTTCTCACCTACTTTTGGGGCCCCATTCCCTGGATGATCGAAGCAGCGGTGATACTTTCGGCAGTAGCTCGGCATTGGCCTGACTTCGCAATCATCCTTCTTCTACTTCTAGCCAACGCCGTGGTTGGATTCTGGGAAGAACATCAAGCTGGCAACGCCATCGCCGCGTTGAAGGCCAAGCTGGCGATCAATGCACGGGTGAAGCGTGACGGGAAGTGGACTAACCAAGCGGCGCGTGAGTTGGTTCCTGGCGATGTTATCCGCCTGCGTCTTGGCGACATCGTGCCAGCTGATGCGCGCTTGCTGGAGGGCGATTCGGTGGAAGTTGATCAGTCCGCTTTAACTGGCGAATCTTTGCCCGCTACGCGCCTCACTGGGGAGGCGGTGTTCTCCGGCTCGATCATTCGCCAAGGCGAAATCGGCGCGTTCGTATATGCCACAGGATCGAACACTTACTTTGGCAAGACCGCACAACTGGTGCAGGAGGCGCAGACAGTCAGCCATTTTCAATGTGCGGTGCTGAAGATTGGCAATTATCTGATCATCCTTGCAGTGACCCTGGTCGTGTTGATTCTGGTAGTTGCGCTCTTTCGTGGCGACCCGATACTCACCACGCTTCAGTTTGCCTTGGTGTTGACGGTAGCCGCGATTCCTGTTGCGATGCCTACGGTGCTGTCAGTGACCATGGCGGTTGGAGCACGTTTGCTGGCTAAAAAAGAGGTGATTGTGACCCGATTGGCGGCCATTGAGGAATTGGCTGGCGTTGATGTGCTGTGTGCAGACAAGACCGGCACCCTGACCCAGAACAAGCTGACGCTGGGCGGTCCGTTTAGCGTGAATGGCATTCCTGCCGACCAAGTCATCCTCAACGCCGCACTAGCATCGCGTGCGGACAATAATGACACCATCGACATGGCCGTGCTGGGCGGCCTGAAAAATGATCAAGCTTTGAACGGCTATGAGGTGATTCATTTTCAGCCATTCGATCCGGTGCATAAGCGCACCGAAGTCATCGTCAAGGGTGTGGACGGAAAGGAATTCAAAGTCACCAAGGGCGCTCCGCAGGTGATTTTGGAGTTGTCGCCCAATGCCGAACTGGTTGGGCCTGCCGTTGATAAGGCGGTTAATGAATTTGCGGCACGCGGCTTCCGTTCGTTGGGGGTTGCACGGGCCGATGGTGACGGCCCATGGCAGTTTATAGGGCTGTTGCCCCTTTTCGATCCTCCACGAGAAGAAGCCAAAGCAACCATCGCGACTGCGCGACTGATGGGCGTGAATGTCAAGATGGTGACGGGTGATCAATTGGCTATCGCTCGGGAAACCTCCAGAGAATTGGGATTGGGCACAAATATTCTAGATGCCAGCGGCTTTGCCGATGCCAAGCATCACGAGACGGCGCAATTGGCTGATTCCATCGAAAATGCCGATGGCTTCGCCCAAGTGTTCCCCGAACACAAGTTCCACATTGTTGATGTCCTGCAACAACGCGGCCACATCGTCGGCATGACGGGCGACGGGGTGAACGATGCACCTGCGCTGAAGAAAGCCGACTGCGGTATCGCCGTTTCGGGCGCAACGGATGCGGCGCGAGCGGCAGCGTCCATCGTGCTGATGACGTCTGGCCTGTCGGTAATCATCGACGCGATCAAGGAGAGCCGAAAAACTTTCCAACGGATGAATAGCTACGCCATATATCGCATCGCCGAAACGCTACGTGTGCTGTTGTTCATGACGCTGGCTATCCTGATCTTTAACTTCTATCCTTTGACGGCGGTGATGATCGTAATGCTGGCGTTGCTCAACGACGGGGCGATCCTGTCCATTGCGTATGACAACGTCCATTACAAGGACAAGCCAGAAGCTTGGGACATGCGCATGGTGCTGGGGGTTGCCACGGTGATGGGCGTCATTGGGGTCGTTTCCGCCTTCATCTTGTTTTATCTAGGGGTGCGTATTTTTCATCTCGACCGGGCGCACATCCAGACGCTGATGTATTTAAAGCTGTCCGTAGCGGGTCATTTGACGATCTTCCTAACTCGCACGCGGGGGCCGTTCTGGTCGATACGCCCCGCGAGGATTTTGCTGGTAGCGGTGATCGGCACTCAATTGGTGGCAACTCTGACTGCGGTTTATGGGGTGTTCATGACGCCTATCGGCTGGGGATGGGCGCTGTTTGTCTGGGGCTATGCGCTGGTGTGGTTCCTCATGAATGATCGCGTTAAACTGCTCGCGTATCGGGTGTTCGATCCAAATGCCGAGCCTCTATTAATCAGGAAGCCTGTCGGTGAGATACCGTAGGTCACCAAGTGAACCATGAACTATATGAGCAGAAGACCGCAGTGGATGGTCAAACAGGCCGAGACTGACTCTAGGCGGAACGCAATATTGATTAAGGGATAAGCCCTGATTGGGTTCCCTGCAAGGGTAGGAATTGTCCTACCCTTTTTCGTTTTTATGGCAGTATTTCCCACGTGCAAATTCAGCATATCGCTGATATTAATTGATGCAGGGAACGCGTAGGATGCTTTCATCGAAATAGCTGGCAGCCCCATCATGACATTGCTGAATTCTCATCTTGATAAAATTCGTCACATATATTTGTTCGATAAACTCAACGATGCCGAATTCAATCTGGTAGCCGAACATTCCAGATTGGTCAAGCATTCCGCAGGCGACATGCTGTTTTCACAAGGGGATTATTGCCACCATTTCGATGTCGTTTTTGATGGCATGATTAAACTGTTCCATGCGGCTCCGAATGGAACAGAAAGAGTTCTGGAACTGATTGGCCCCAAACAGTTGCTCGGTGTAGATGCTATGTTTGTCGGGCAATATTCTGCACACGCCGTTACTCTCGAACCGACCTATCTGATTGCTTTTGACTCAAAATCATTTATCAATCAGCTACATGCTAACACAGGGCTGTGTTTGCGCATGATGACATTGATGAGTCACCGCCAGCAGAACCTGATCGACGAGATCGGAAACCTCAGCTTGCAGAGTGCCATCCAGCGCGTCACCCAATACCTGATCAAGGAAAATGACAGCCTGTACGGTATCGTTTGCGTGATCCGATTCAATACCCCCAAGAAATTGATCGCGTCCCGCCTCGGTTTAACACCGGAAACTTTCTCGCGCATCATTGCCAAGCTCCGCAACGAGGGAATGATAGACTGTATCAAGGATTCCATCGTACTGAAGAATGTGGCTTCCTTGCGGCGAGTCGCTGACGGGATGATTTCCCTGAATCTGTAAGTTCCGGAAAAATGCAGACCAGTCAGCACGAAATCAACACGACCGATTCCGGCGTACGGCAAGACGTTCAGTATTCCACTAAAGCCTGTGCCACAAGTGAAATGTGCAACCTATGGTGTCAGCTTGTTCGAGATGATCAATCCAGATACAAATTGTCGAACTGCTTTAATAACAGGCGCAAACCTATCTTTCGCGGCGAGTTTCTGCTCACCATGAAGATGAGAGGCTCGGAGCCGGCAGTTATGCAAAATAAATATTCTCCTTGATTTAGATCAATGCTTTTTAAAGTGGGGTGTGGCAAATTGCCGCACCACATATTGTTGCTGCAAAATTTTTAGAGTAAGGGTGTGACAAATCGTCGCACCGTTTTTGTGTTGCATGGTTCACGAGCGAAGCGTTTTTTAATTTTAGGGTTGATAGGGGGGTGTTATGAAACTTTTCAGTAAACGAGCAGCCACGCTGATTATCGCAGCGGGGATCGGGCTTGCAGCGGCGGCCAGTGCCTGGTCTGAGGAATCGTTGCAAGATGTGATGAAAACGCGTGGTTTGTCGCAGCAGGATTTGATGGCTGCGGCCAAAACTTATGTTCCGACCGGCAAGCGCGACGAATTCGACGTATTCAGTTCCGGTGGACAAAGTGGCCAGGTGATCGTGTACGGCATTCCGTCCATGCGCATCCTGAAATACATCGGTGTGTTTACCCCGGAACCGTGGCAGGGCTACGGCTTCGACGAGGAATCGAAGAAAGTGCTGGATGAGGGCAAAATCAATGGCAAGGAAATCACCTTTGGCGATACGCACCACCCGGCAATTTCCGAAACCAACGGCGACACTGACGGACAGTTCCTGTTCATCAACGACAAGGCTCATCCCCGCGTAGCGGTGATCGATCTGCGCGATTTTGAAACCAAGCAGATCGTGGTCAACCCGCTTTTCAAATCGGAGCATGGCTGCTGTTTTGTCACCCCGAATACCGACTACGTGATCGATACCGCACAATATCCCGCACCGCTTGAGAACGAGAAGTTTGTTCCTCTCGAGCAATTCAACGAAAAATACCGTGGCGGTGTGGTCTACTGGAAATTTGACCGCAAGGCTGGCCTAATTGATGTGAAGAAATCCTTCGCTATCGAACTGCCGCCATACAGCCAGGATCTAAGCGATGCCGGTAAGGGGCCGAGCGACGGCTGGTCGTTCACCAACTCCTTCTGTGCCGAACGTTATGTTGGCGGTATCGAGAAAGGCCGTCCTCCTTACGAGGCAGGTTGCTCCGCGAAAGATACCGACTATCTGCACGTGATCAACTGGAAGAGGGCGGCGGAACTATTTGCTCAAGGCAAGACCACGAAGATCAACGGCATGGACGTGATCATGATGGCTACCGCAATCAAGGAAGGTATCCTGTTCCTGGTTCCGGAACCGAAGAGTCCACACGGGGCGGACGTAACGCCTGACGGCAAGTTCATTATTGTGGCCGGCAAGCTGGATAATCATGTTTCCATATTCAGCTTCGAGAAGATCATGGCGGCGATCAAGGCTGGCAAGTTCGAAGGCAAGGATCCCTACGGCATTCCCGTGATCGCCATGCAGGACGCGTTGGACAAGCAAATCGCGCTGGGTCTGGGGCCGCTGCATACCCAGTTTGACTCCAAGCCCTGTATCGCCTACACATCTCTCTACGTGGATTCTCAGGTTGTCAAGTACAACTACTGCGAAGGCAAGGTACTGGACAAAATCAACGTGCAATACAACATCGGCCATTTGATGACCATGGAAGGTGACACTGAGCATCCGAAGGGCCATTACTTGGTTGCATTGAATAAACTGGCGATTGATCGTTTTAATCCGGTGGGTCCGCTGCATCCGCAAAACCACCAGTTGATCGATATTTCCGGCGACAAAATGCAGTTGTTGTATGACATGCCGTTTCCGTTGGGCGAGCCGCACTACGCAGTTGCCATTGAAGCCTCCAAACTGAAGCCGGCCGTGCGTTACAAAGTGGGTACCAATAGCCGCACCGACAAGCCCAGCCCGGGCATGGCGCATGCAGGCGAAGAGAGGATCGTACGCAAGGGTAACAAAGTTGAAGTATTCGGCACCCTGATACGTTCGCATATCACGCCGGAAACCATCGAGGTGAACGTGGGTGATGAAGTCACCATCTACCTGACCAACCTTGAGCGCGCCGAGGATGAAACCCACGGCTTTGCGGTGAGCGAGTACAACGTGCATGCGTCAATCGAGCCGGGCAAGACCATATCTGTGAAGTTCAAGGCAGATAAGGAAGGCGTTTATCCGTATTACTGCACCGAGTTCTGCTCCGCGCTGCACTTGGAGATGGAAGGTTATCTGCTGGTCAAGCCGAAGGGCTACAAGGAAGTCAAGGCTAAAGCAGATCAGAAGACAAACTACACCAAGGCTGACTACGACAAGGAGTTGAAGAAGATTGCCGATACCCAGGCGATTATCGACTCTGTGGTAGCTTACATCACCAGCGTCAACTACAAAGACTTCCCGGATGTAGTGGAGATGGTCAATGACGCGTTTGACCAACTGGGCAAGGCGCCTGCGGCCAAAGCCAAGCACGAGGAAGCCGCCAAGAAGGGAGATTGGACGAATGCTACCTTGTGGGCGGAGCAGGTTTGGCAGTACCAGGTAAAAACCGCCGACCTCGGTCTGCGTGCCAAAACTTACCTGGAACAGCACAACGCGCATAAGGTTGGAAAATAAACTAAGATAGCAAATGGCTTTGAATTACGGGGGGGCCTTACAGGCCCCCCGTTTTTTTGAAATACTTTTTTTGTCTCAGATTGGGCAGATTTATTTTAAGGAGATTGTGTATGAAAGTATCAACCCTGTTAATAGCATTAATCCTGACAGCTTCGGTAAGCGGCGTGGCGAATGCAGGCGATGGCGCCAAGTTGTTTGCCGAAAAAACCTGCACCGCCTGCCATGGCAAGGACGGTAAAACTCCTCTGATGCCGGATTATCCGAAGATTGCCGGTCAGAATAAGGCTTACATCTTGAGACAGATGACCGACATCAAGAGCGGCAAGCGTGCCAATGGCAATGCCGCAGCCATGCAGGGCGTGATGGTTATCGTGACCGATGAGGAAATCAAGGATATCGCTGAGTATGTTTCCAGTCTGAAGCCGTAATGAACCTAGAAGATAAAGGCTGAGTGATTTAGTTTGGATTGATTTGAATCAATGCGGCATGTTGGCAACAGTGGGTAAAATGCGTCCAATGCTGAAGCAACCGAGCGGGGGAAATGCATGGTACCCATGTCTTGGCTATTTGTATCAGCTACGAAAATAATATTCAAAATTTTTGAGGAAGAGGTAAATCGAATGAAAAAGACTTTAATCGTTGCGATCTCAATGGCGGCGTTTATTGCCGCTCCGGTTTTTGCTGACCCTACCCCCCCGAAAAAGGCTGGCATCGAGGAAAAGGGTTATGTGTGGAACGCCCAGGAAGGCGAAAAGATCGAGGCGCTGAAGCTAAAAGGTGACGTCACTCGCGGCAAGGAAGCTTATGAAGTCTGCGGAGCCTGCCATCTGCCGAGCGGAGCCGGGCGCCCCGACGGGACGTTCCCGCAACTGGCCGGTCAGCACGCCACCGTGATCATCAAGCAGATCGCCGACATTCGTGGCGGCCTGCGCGACAACCCGACCATGTACCCGTTTGCCGTGACACTAAGCGATGCCCAGGAGTTGGCTGACGTGGCCAAATATATCCAATCCTTGTGTATTCCATTAGATCATGGCAAGGGCACTGGTGATGCTGCTTTGCTGAAGCAGGGTGCCGATCTCTTCGCCAAGGAATGTGTGACTTGCCACGGCAAGAATGGCGAGGGTGATGGCAAGAAATTCTACCCGGTACTCGCCGGCCAGCATTACAAGTATTTGTTGCGCCAAGTTACCAATATTCGCGACGGCAAGCGCCGCAACGCCAACCCGGACATGGTGAAAATCGTGAAGAAATACACCGATCGTGAACTTGACGCAGTGGTGGAATATATGTCTAGCTTATCCATGCCCGGTTCCATGTGCAAACCGAAAAAATAATCCCGAATCCCGGTAACGTTGGCAGGTAAAGAGTTGCAGCGCATTATTGGCTGCAACTCTTTATGTCTGGCAATATAGGGTACTTGCTAAAGTTACTATAGTTACTATTATGTGGGCGAAACTTTGAACTCAAGCGAGCGTGTGCACTCAAATCGAACGTTGAGCCAATTTGCGTAACACTGGTATGATCAAAAAATGAATATTCAAAAGCAAAATGTAATGGTCAGAGGACTGACGATGCTTGCGTTGGTGCTGATGATTGCAGCCTATTTTTCGCCGATTTGGTGGGTGTCCCTGACGGCGCCGAATTACCCCAAGGAAGTCTTTCCGGATGGCATTAAAATCCATTTCCATTTCAACGGCGTATTCAACGGCTGTGAAGCGGCAGGCGCGAATACCCGTTTGGGCCGCGAAACCATGCAGTCCGACATGGGTGAAGACAGCGAACGCTTCAATCCGATTCTGGACAAGAACAAGGATATGAACAAGGAGGCCCAAGGCCTCGATTGCGTCCATGAAATGAACACCATCAACCACTATGTGGGAATGTATCCGATCGATACCGGTTCTCCGGTGGAGCTTCGCTTATCGAAGTTCATCTTCGGTTTTCTTGCCGTGATGATGCTGGCTTTCATGTCGACCGAGCGCAAGCATCAATTGGCGATCTTGGGCGCGGGCTTTGCGGCAGTTGCCGTCTGGATGGTAACCGACCAGATCATCATGGGGCAACTGGATGTTTTCTCTAAGCATTACTATCATGAAGCGAGCACCTTCTTCAACCAGCCAGAAGTGCTAATGCGCTGGACGGCCAATCTGATACTCGCGACCAAGGTGGCCATAGCCGGGTTGATCGCGGCGATGGTGATCGTCATGCTGGGCGTCTGGAGAATTCGTAATTTTACTTTGTTGCTGGTTTTGGTTCCCGCTCTGCTTCCGATTTTCTTCGTGCTGGATTATGCGGGCTGGTTGTGGTTCTTCGGGCACAATCTGCACCCTTGGGGAGCGTTTACGGTCAAGCCCTTCATGCCGACGGTTTTCGGCGAGGGCAAGGTGGCGCAATTCAGCACTTACTCTTATCCCTATTACGGTTACGCACTGTTGATGGGTTCATCGGTAGCTTCATTACTGGCGCTGCTGATTCGTCGCAAGCAGATGCGCGAGCAGGAATAGAACGCCATGAGCCGGATCGGGCGGGTGGTCGCAATTGCTCCGCTGCTCTTGGCCGTATGGCTGGGAGTGGGGATGGCTGCTTCCCGCGATGACGACGATTCCGCAATTGAGACCGCCGGACATAGCGTGGACATGAGTACTGCGCCGCGCGTGGAAGTAAGCGCCCCCGAGCAACTGGTGCCGCTTTATCTGCGCGATAAGCGTATTCATCACCTCGCCCCGTTTCAGGCGCTGGTGGATGCAGCCCCAGAGGGTTCCATCTTGCGCCCCAAGCCCGGACTCTATGCCGGCCCGGTGCATCTGACCAAGAAACTGATAATCGACGGCGGCGACCAAGTGACCATAGACGGCGGCGACAAGGGAACGGTGTTCGTTCTGGAAACCAACGGTGCCGTGGTGGGCGGATTGCACCTGACCGGTTCCGGGTCGTCGCACGATACCGAAGACGCCTGTCTCAATGTGCGAGGCAACAACAACACCGTCGAGAATCTGGTTATCGACAATTGTCTGTTCGGTATCGACCTCAGGCAGTCGAATAACAATGTCGTGCGCGGCAACCGTATCCGTTCCAAGGTGGCCGAACTGGGGGTACGCGGCGACGGATTGCGCCTGTGGTACAGCATGAATAACCGCATCGAAGGAAACACCGTGACCGATTCGCGCGACATGGTGGCGTGGTATTCCAACGGCAATTATTTTCTCAACAATTATGGTGCGCGCAGCCGCTATTCGCTACATTTCATGTTCGCCAACAATAACGTGATTGAAGGCAATCGCTTTTACGACAATGCCGTCGGCATCTTTTTGATGTATACCGCGAACACCACGATACGCAATAGCGTGATTTCTCATTCCAATGGCCCCTCCGGCATGGGCATCGGCTTCAAGGAGTCAAGCTCCACGCTTTTAGAGAACAATGAGATCATTTACAACGCCGTGGGGTTATCCGCTGACCTGTCTCCCTTCCAGCCCAACACCAAGATCATTTTGAAGAACAATCGCATCGCCTACAACGGTATCGCCATCAGTTTCAATAGCGGTCTGGAAGGCTACGAAGTGACCGGTAACACTTTTGAGGGCAATATCAACAATATGGCTGTAGCTGCCGGGGGCAACGCACGCGGCAACCTGTGGCGCGGCAACTACTGGGACGACTACCAGGGATTTGACCGCAACAATGACGGTTTCGGTGACACCCCGTACGAACTTTATTCCTATGCAGACAGGATATGGATGGAAGTGCCTTATGCGCGCTTTTTCAAGAATGCACCGCTGATGGAAGCAATCGATTTTCTTGAGAAGTTGGCGCCGTTTACCAGCCCCGAACTATTGTTGCGCGATGATGCACCGTTATTTAGTAAACCTGCGCGAGCACGAACGTGAACACCGAAACGAAACCGATTCACCCAACGATCAACAGGCGCAAGCTTGAAGAACGCCGCCGATTTCTTCGCACAATTGTTCTGGGTGCGGCGATGCTGGGCATCTCAACATTTGGTTACATTCCGGTGGCAAGAGCTTGGTCTGTGCGGATGCGGCCACCCGGAGCGCTGGAAGAATCGGATCTTCTTTCTGCCTGCATCAAGTGCGGACAGTGTGTTCAGGTCTGCCCGGTACAGGCGATCAAGCTCGACGACATCGATCATGGCTTCGGAATGGGGATACCCTACATTGACTCGCGCCAACAGGCCTGCGATTTTTCCTGCGATGCCGTGCAATGCATCCTGGCTTGTCCCACCGGCGCGCTAGTGTACAAAAAGCCGGAATACATGCCGTCGCGCGGCGAAATGAGAGTGGCAACCCCCCCCATATTGATCGCCAAGGAAAAAGATCCGGAACCGACCCTGAACTTGAAGGAACGCAGTGGCTTGGCACGGCTTGCCCGGCCCGACGCCTGCCTTGCCGTGCAGGGCAAGGGCTGTAAGGGGCCGGCGCGCGGCGCTGAATTCAAAGGCATTATGCGCTTCACGGAGGTGAACCGCTGGAAACCGATACCGCTCCGCGATCATCCATTCGATCTGCCGTTGTGCGACTTGTGCGTGCGCACCTGCCCGATCAAGGGCGCGATTTCGCTGGAACCGGTAGTAGACAATAATGGCATCAAGCGCATGACGCCGACGGTGCATGAGCCGTGCCTGGGTTGCGGCGTATGCGAAATGGTCTGCCCGGTCGAATCTGCGGCAATTGTGGTGGATGCGCGCAAAGGCTGGGGTGTGTGATGGCGAATAAATATTGGGAATCAATCAGGGTGATGCTGGGGGGCGAACCGAGCAGACAACCGCCATCCGAATACACCGAAGAAGCGAAGAACATCCATTTCTACAAGAAAAACGAAAAACTGGATTTTGTTGCGCTTAAGGCAGAGGCGCGCGCGCATCAGAAGAAAGGCGTTTGGCTCAAGCGGCGCTGGATCATGCTGCTGGCAATCAATTTGCTGTTCGTGGTGTCTTACTGGTTCGATATCCAGATACTGGAAGGTGCGCTGACCGCCTCGCGCCTGCTGGGATTTCACATGATAGACCTGAATTCGGCGTTGCAGGTAATGCTGGCGCACAAGCACATTATCGTCAACCTGCTGATCGGTACTGGCACGGTGTTCGTTTTGTGGCTGCTGCTGGGTGGACGCACCTTCTGCTCTTGGGTTTGCCCCTATCATTTTCTGGCAGAAAACGCAGAGCGGTTGCACATTTATATGGTAGAAAAAAAATGGATCACCGACCACGCTTTTCTCCGAGGCGTACGCACGGTATTCTGGTTGCTGTTCGCCCTGATGGCGATGGTCACCGGCTATACTGTATTCGAGACGATTTCACCCACCGGTATTGTGAGCCGGGCGCTGATTTACGGCCCTGGGCTGGCGCTGGGATGGGTGTTTCTGTTGCTGCTGTTTGAGATATTCTATTCGCGGCGTGCCTGGTGCCGCTACGTGTGTCCGATCGGCTTGACATATGGTATCGTCGGGGTGTTCTCGCCTTTGAATGTGACCTACAAGCTGGCCAATTGCCACCATGAAGGCGAATGCCGCAAGGTCTGTGAGGTGCCGCATGTGTTGGACTGCGTCATCAAGGGGCGCGCGCCGGCAGCGCGGCTGGATATCGGCGCGGACTGCACACGCTGCGGCATGTGTATCGATGTCTGTCCTAGCGGCGCCTTGGCGTTCGAAATCAAGGGGCTGAGGAAGATAATGTAGGAATTGAAGCAGAATATAAAATGATCCATTTCAACCACGTTTCAAAGACATTCAGGCGCAACCGGGTTCTCGACAATATCGACCTTAAGATCGAACTCGGCGAGCGGATTGCGTTGGTCGGTTCCAACGGTGCCGGGAAAACCACCCTTATCCGCTGTCTGCTCGGTGAGTACACCTACGATGGCGAGGTCATGGTAAACGGATTGGTACCGCGCCGTGAACGCGGTAAGGTGTTGCAAAAAATTGGCTTTGTGCCGCAGTTGCCCCCTCCGCTGAAAATGCCTGTCGGCCAACTGGTCGGCTTTGCCGCCTCGCTGTGCAACAGTGAGGAAAAACGCATGGAAGATATTGCCCGACGCCTGGGGCTGGATCTGGGCAAAATATCGCGCCTGCCGTTCGTCAAGCTGTCTGGAGGCATGAAGCAGAAACTTCTGATCGCTATCGCCATGGGGCGCGACACTAACATCCTGGTAATGGACGAACCCGCCGCCAATCTTGATCCCGATGCGCGCCATATCTTTTTCGAATTACTGGCAGAGCGTTTGGAAAATACAACCATGCTGATTTCGAGCCACCGCCTCGACGAAATCGCGCCCTTGGTTAACCGGGTGCTGGAAATGGACAGCGGCAAAGTGGTGCTGGATGACCGGGTGCTCGACGACGCCTCGCTTTCCGGCAAGCTGGTTTGCCGCTTGTCGTTGCGCCGTCCCGAGGAAGCTATCGCCAAGGCGTTGGCTGACTGGAGCTTCCGCGATACTGGCAATGGAACCGAATGGGAAGGTGTGATTGCCGGCCCGGATCGTCTCCGTTTTCTCGGCACGTTGTCGCGCTATGTCGGCCTGCTGACCAGAATTTCCCTGGACGAAAGCGAACAAGGAAGAAGGCAATGAATTTCTTGAATCTTACCCGGAATATTTGCCTGCTTGGCGCAACGATCCTGCTTCTTGCCGCATGTTCGCGAGAACCGCAGACTGGGCCGGTCGAAATCAAGTTTGACCGGGACACCTGCGTCCATTGCGGCATGGCAATCAGTGACCGGCATTATGCCGTTCAGGTGCGCGGCGGGCCAAAAAACCAGACTTCCAAATTTGACGACTTCGGCTGTGCCATGACTTGGCTAAAAGATCAGCCTTGGGGCAACGATCCGTCCACCGTAATATGGGTCGCCGATTTCCATGATGGGATATGGCTGAATGCTCGCACCGCCCATTATCTGGGCGGCAAGACTACTCCGATGGCCTACGGTTTCGGCGCGACCAGTGAGGCGATACCGGGCAGCATCAGTTTCGACGAAGCCAGAAAGCAAGTACTGGCAAAAGATAAATAATTCCCACAACAGGCTACAAATATGAAACATCTCTGGCTCACCGCTAAACTCGATATCGTGGAATCACTGCGTGCGCGCTGGTTCATGATTTACACCTTGGTGTTTGGCGGCATCATCGCGTTGCTGTTCGCCTTCGGACTTACCGAATCGCGCGTGCTCGGCTTCATCGGCTTGTCGCGCTTGCTGGTTACTTATATCCAGCTTTCCATGGCGATCCTGCCGATATTCGTGCTGATTACCACGGTACGTTCGGTTGCCGGAGATCGCGAAGCAGGCGTATTCGAATACCTGCTGTCCCTGCCGGTTGCCCTCTCGGCTTGGTACTGGGGCAAGATCGCCGGGCGTTTCCTGGTGGTATTCTTGCCTGTGTTTGCAGCAATGGCCGCCGCCGCCGGCTGGGCCATGATCAAGCAGATCGAGGTGCCGTGGTCGATGTTTCTTTACTACACCGGCCTGCTGGCATCGATATCCTGGTGCTTTCTCGGCATCGGCATGCTGATTTCTACAGTTGCACGCTCGATCGACGTCGCTCAGGGAGCGGCCTTTTTGGTCTGGCTGACGATGCTCCTGTTCCTCGACTTGATTCTCCTCGGTATCATGATCCAAGGTCACGTTGCGCCCGAAGTGGTAGTTGCCTTGGCCTTGGTCAACCCCTTGCAAGTATTCCGTACAGCTGCCCTGATGCTGTTCGATCCGCAGTTGGTGGTGATCGGGCCGGCTGCTTATGTCATTTTCGATTATTTCGGCGGGCCGCTGTTCAAGGTCTATGCCCTGATTTACCCGGTGGTGTTGGGTGCAGTGGCGGCAGCATCCGGCTTTCTCCTATTCCGTCGTGGCGACTTGCCTTGATAATAATTCGCTGCCGATAAACGCGGGTAGAATTCCGTGCTTGATGGGGTCGTCTGCGTTGATGGTTGTAATAATATCGGATATCTTTCATTTATTACTGCTACAAAATAGTTGCCCAAGATGAGCGCAGGCGCCGCATTCGCCGGGTATTTGCGGTTGTCGCGCGGCGCTACGACCTGATGAACGATGCCATGAGCTTCGGCATCCACCGGTTGCGGCGCGACCGGATCAGGTGATCGACGATCTGACAGGCGGCATCGGGGCGGTGGACAGATTGCTGGCCGATGCATACAAACAGATGTTGACGTGCGCTCCCAGCTTGGCGATGACGGGGGGCGACCGCGAATGTGGCATTCGCACGTCAGTTGGCTCGCCGATCCTGTGCTTGAGCTCTGTTTGTCAAATAAGCGGTACAACCTAGCGTACGGGTCAGTCCATGAGGATCTGGTAGCCCAGATTTTGAACAGGCCATGATTTTAGAAAAACTTAAAAGCGCAATCTCTAACGAATATTCCATTGACTTTATCTCGGATGCGATTTTAACGGTAGCAACATATTCAGGTTTCTCTGTAGCGATGTGGAAATTACCCCACACAAAATTGATTAATTTGATTGTGTCCTTTGATGACAAGGCAGAAGGCAAGCCAACTCAATCATCTTTACCTAAAGCAACTGGGTTTATTGTTAATCCATTTTACTCGGACAAGGGTGGGAGGGTATTCATCAAGGATGATTTCAGGGTAACTATCGAAAACGGGAATTACACGTTTTATGTTGACAGCAATGTAACTCAAGAGAAGTTATCCATTTTTATTGACTCTCTTTTATTATTACTGCAATCCTCAAAAAAAGATGTTATGTACCACACTAAAAGATTGGAGGAAAATTCTACTTGTGATGACAAGCAGGCGTTTATTTCCTTTGTAAAAAAAGGGATTGAAAAAATCAATCTGGGTGATCTGACAAAAATTATTGCGGCAAGAACGAGTACGTTGGATATAAAACAGTCGTTCTCACCGGTTGGTGCCTATCAATCGCTATGCGAATCATATCCCAATACTTTTGTTTGTCTGGTTTCACATGAAATAACCGGAACGTGGCTCGGTGCCAGTCCTGAACTTCTATTTCAAGTTGATCACAATAATATCGCGCGCACAGTTTCACTTGCAGGAACAAAACGAAAGAGTAACTCGTGCCTTAACCTGGGTAACGTTTGCAGTTTGGACAATCAGACCGATTGTTGGTCAAACAAAGAGATCAATGAGCAGGCATTGGTGACGGAATTTATTAAGAATATCTTTGAGCAACGCGGTGTTAGTATTCATCAAGTGTCTAGCCCGAAGGTCTATTCAGTCGGTAGCATTTGCCATTTAAAAACCGATTTCAATATCAATTTAAATATTGAAAATAACTCAAATTTGGATTTTAATGCTTTGATTATGGATTTGCATCCTACATCGGCAATATGTGGAATGCCTAAGCGGACCGCACTTGACTTTACGAGGGAGCACGAAGGTTTTGATCGTGCTTTGTATGGCGGCTTTTTAGGCCCGATAAACTATGACAACGAAATAGATTTGTTTGTAAATATCAGATGCATGCAGATTTTGGATAACAAGGTGATTGTTTATGCTGGTTCTGGCATTACGCATAATTCTGACCCGGAAATAGAGTGGGAAGAAACGAACTTGAAATGTGAAATGATTTCTAACACCGTTCGAGGTTATGTGCAGTGAATGTACAATCCATTTACAATATTGCGCAAATCTGTGCCTTACACAATATTTCAAATGCCATACTTTCCCCAGGTTCGCGTTGCGCTCCACTGGTTGTAGGTTTTTCTCGTCATGAAGCCATCGACACTAGAGTGATAATAGACGAGCGAAGTGCTGGCTATATTGCGTTGGGTGTTGCGCAGCAAACCAATAAACCATCCATTCTTGTTTGCACCTCCGGAACGGCCGCTTTGAACTATGCGCCTGCCATTGCAGAAGCATATTTTCTACAGGTTCCCCTCCTTGTTCTGACGGCTGATCGCCCACCTGAATGGATTGGTCAGCAAGATGGACAAACTATTCATCAAGTAGAGCTGTATGGCAAACATGTTAAAAGAAGTTATCAACTCCCGGTTGATACTTCTTGCCGGGACGCTGAATGGCATTTTGAGAGAGTGATTTCTGAAGCGATTAACATGGCTAATCAGGAGCCGAAGGGGCCTGTTCATCTGAATATACCTATACGAGAACCTTTTTATCCCCAAATGGGTGAGCTTGTTGGATTTAAGGATAACGTTAAAGTCATACGCTGTATTGAGCCGGAACTAAGATTGACTGCATCACAATGGCAACGGATGATTGAAAAAATTAACCGTTGTAAGAAAGTGTTAATTCTATGTGGTCAAAATATTTTAAGTAACGAACTGAAGACATCTCTAGATTGTATTTTACAATCGACAAATGTTGTTCTTTGTGGCGATATTCTGGCAAATCTTCATGGTGTTGAGAATGCTAGCAGATTTGTTGACGGTATTCTTGCTCTGCAAAATGACGCAGAAATTGAAGTGTTGCGGCCTGATTTACTAATTACATTTGGTCAGTCAGTATTATCAAGGAATGTAAAAGCATTTTTTATGAAATGTCATGCACAAGAGCATTGGCATATTCAACCTTCACCCGTAGCGGCAGATACGTTCCAGTCCCTCACTGACGTAGTGCAGGTCAAACCTGAGTACTTTTTTCAGCACTTGGCGCAAGTATTCAGTGGTTACACGCAAGAAATAGATTACAGAAGCCGTTGGAAGCAACTTGAATCGTCGACCTTGCAAGCGTTGAATGAGAGCTTGAGTTCGATACATTCATTTTCTGAACTTCATATCATGAATTCGATTCTCGGCAAAATTGATAATGATTGCATTCTTCATCTGGGAAATAGCATGTCGGTCAGATATGCGAATATGTTTAATGTGCGAAATCCAGATATCAAAGTGTACTGTAACCGGGGAACCTCAGGAATAGATGGTAGTGTAAGTACTGCGCTCGGACACGCTCTTGTTAGCGATAAACTTAATATTCTGATTATTGGCGATGTTTCTGTCTTGTATGACCGTAATGCTTTCTGGAATAGACATATTCCAGACAACTTCAAGATTATTGTATTAAACGATTCAGGGGGAGGAATTTTTAAGCTCATCGATGGGCCGAGTAGTTTGGTAGAGTTGAATGAATGTTTCGTTACTCACCAAACATTTGATACCTCCCATATCGCAAGAGAAGCAGGATTGAAATATATAAATTGCGATTCAGCCCATTCTCTTGATGAAGGATTAGATTGTTTTCTGGATTCGGATACCGGTAAAAGTATCCTTGAGATATTTACCGATAGCGACGTAAATACTTCAGCATTTAACGAATATAAGAAAATACTGAAAAGTAACTTTGAGCGGTTGAGATAAAGCCGATTATCCATATGAGGTATTCAGCAAATTGGAAAAAATATACACTTGATTTCAAGAGGCCGAGTGGTACATCGCGCGGTGTGTTAACGCAGAAAGACTCGTGGATTATTTTCTTGAGAGAGCAAGGCAATGATGCGGTTGTTGGAATTGGTGAATGTGGCCCTCTGCAAGGGTTAAGTATTGATAACTTTAATAATATCGAAAACAAGCTGGATGACCTATGTGAAAATATAGATGACTATCTGGTTGATATGGATTGTAAACTTGCCGAATTTCCATCGCTTCAATTTGGACTTGAATGTGCCAAGCTAAACTTGGATTGTCGAAGTATGGGGATTATCTTTCCTTCCGGATTTACCAAAGGCGAAAATTCCATTCATACAAATGGGTTAATATGGATGGGTAACGCAGATTATATGCGGCGACAATTGCGTGAAAAAATTGATAATGGATTTTTGTGTGTAAAGTTAAAAATTGGCGCATTAAATTTTGCTGACGAGATCGAGGTCATAAAAGATTTTAGGAAAGTATATGGCGCGGATTCGATCGAAATTCGTGTTGATGCTAATGGAGCTTTTGAAGAAAACGATGTCTATCGTAAACTTGAAACGCTTGCAAAACTGAATATTCATTCCATTGAACAACCCGTTCAAGCTGGTCAGGTGGAATTATTAGCCGAGATATGTCGCAAGACTCCTCTTCCGATTGCCCTGGATGAGGAACTTATTGGTAAACCCAGTGCTAATGAGAGAGAGCAGTTGTTAGGTTTTGTTAAGCCCCAATACATTATATTGAAGCCATCGCTTTTAGGCGGGTTTAAAAAATCGCAAGGATGGATTGATAGTGCGGGGAAACATAATATTGGCTGGTGGATTACTTCGGCCCTTGAATCAAACATTGGTTTAAACGCAATTGCGCAATGGACAGCCATGCTGGGTACTCGAATTCCACAAGGCTTGGGAACCGGGCAACTATTTACCAATAACATATCTTCACCGTTATACCTGAAAGGCAATCGGCTCTGGTTTGATAAAAACAAGGGTTTGGACTATGCAAACTTGTACTAATCCTGTGAAAAAGGAAAGTTACTCAGGTACATTTACCATTAACGGCAAGTCACTAACACGATTTGAACTGCAAGATTTATGTAAAGCCAACCTTTCCTCCAATTCAACCGAGGAATGGGAAAGAAAGATTTATCAATTTATCCAAAGCTGGCTTAATGATGACTGCCACATCAGTATCAATACATCCGGCACAACGAGTGCTCCGAAAGAGATGAGGTTTAGCAAAGCTCAGATGGAGCTTTCGGTCCGAATGACCGGTCAATACTTTGGGTTAAAGAAAGGCGATAGAATTCTCTTGTGCCTACCTGCAGATTACATTGCAGGAAAAATGGTTATTGTAAGAGCACTTGTTCTGGAACTTGATCTGATTATAGTAAAACCATCTTCCAACCCTTTCGAGTCTTTAACGTCTACTGAATTGGAATTCGCCGCGATGGTACCCTTTCAGGTCGAACATGTTCTGAAAGCGAATTGTAATTCTCTTAATTCAATAAAAACATTGATTATCGGTGGTTCAGCAGTTAATGAAAGATTGATAAAACGACTTTGTACTGTAAATTCGAACATATTTATTACTTATGGGATGACGGAAACATTAGGTCATATAGCCGTAAAACGAATAAGAGATCATAACGAAAATACTGGTTTTGAGCCTCTGCCGGGTGTATATCTGGACTGTGACTCCGACGGTTGTTTGATTATTTCAGTGAGCTATTTGGGAATAGATAAGTCAACGACAAATGACATTGTTGTATTCAATACCGCTAATAACTTTGATCTTCTTGGTCGAAAAGACAATGTCATAAACTCTGGCGGAGTTAAAATATTCTCCGAAATGATTGAAAATGATATTGAAGGGGAGCTTGATGGGAGACGTTTTTTTGTCTTTGGCGTACCCGATGAATTGTTGGGAGAAAGGGTCGAGTTAATAATAGAAGGCACCCCTTTTGAAGATCGGAAACTGTCTCAATTAAGGGGCTATTTCAGAAGCCATTTAGCTCGGTATTCCATTCCCAAGAAAATTCATTTTACTCCCAAGTTTGAATTAACTGATTCAGAAAAAATCAGAAGAAAAGAAACGATTGGCGAATATTTAAATGCTTCTGCTCATTAACAATTACGCACCCTGCCGCAAGCTGCTGGGTATGACTGCGCTATTCAATCGGCTGGCTTTCAGCCTGCCTTCGCACCTATGGGGCGGGGGATTGAACACACAGAGATTACAACTTCATTGATAAAAGCGAGATAAAAATGGTTTCTAAAATATTTAACCCAGACAAATGGGATGAGGTTGAGGGGTTCCAGTTTGAAGATATAACTTATCATAAAGCAAAGGGGCAGGGGACAGTCAGAAATTGCATTCAATCGACCAGAGTGTCGAAATGCTTTTCGACCCAAAACGGTTGATGAATTATGCGTTGCATTTGAGCACGCCAAAGCCTTAAGTAGTGTTGGCGTAGTATTACTTACAGGGAACGGCCCTTCACCAAAAGATGGAGTTTGGGCATTCAGTGCTGGTGGTGATCAACGTGTACGCAGTAAGGATGGATATCAATACGAAGAATTGGATACAGCTTCAAAAATTAGGCTGGGCCGCCTGCATATTTTGGAAGTTCAGCGCCTGATTCGTTTCATGCCTAAAGTGGTTATCGCAATGGTTCCGGGTTGGGCTGTTGGCGGTGGACATTCACTTCATGTGATTTGTGATATAACAATAGCATCACGTGAGCATGCAATTTTTCAACAAAAGGATGCTGATGTGGCTAGTTTTGATGGGGGATACGGTTCCGCTTATCTTGCTCGGCAAATCGGTCAGAAGCGGGCACGTGAAATATTTTTCCTAGGCCTCAAGTACAGCGCTCAGGATGCGTTCGAAATGGGTATGGTTAACAAGGTCGTACCTCATGAGGAACTTGAAGATGTTGGTTTGGAGTGGGCAAAGATAATTAATGCAAAATCACCAATGTCTCAACGCATGTTGAAGTTCGCATTTAATCTTGTCGATGATGGCATCGTAGGCCAACAAATATTTGCCGGAGAAGCAACAAGACTTGCTTATGGAACTGAAGAGGCAGTTGAAGGGAGAGCGGCTTTTGTCGAAAAACGACAGCCTGAGTTCGAAGATTTTCCGAGATATTACTAAGGGTAGGAAGTTCAATGGCTGATCTCTCAAACACTTTCGGCTATCAAGCCGTTGACCAGGATGAGCGCAGGCATCGCATCCGCCGGGTGTTTGCCAGTGTCGCAAGGCGCTACGACCTGATGAACGATGCCATGAGCTTCGGCATCCACCGTTTGTGGAAGCGCACCTTGGCGCGCGCCGCCAATCCGCGCTCGGGCCAAGTGATCGTCGATCTGGCAGGCGGCACTGGGGATGTGGCCAGATTGCTGGCCGATACCAACCGGCAGGTGTTAGTGTGCGATCCCAGCCTGGAGATGATGGAGGTCGGTCGCGAGCGGGGCATTCGACACATCGGTTGGCTTGCCGGCAGCGGCGAAGGCATCCCGCTGGCATCCGCTTCGGTGGATACCGTCACCATCGCTTTTGGTATTCGCAATGTCACCTGCCTGGAAGATACGCTGCGGGAAATTTTGCGCATACTCAAGCCGGGCGGACGCTTTCTCTGTCTGGAATTTTCCCGCCCATGGTTGCCAGTCAGGCCGTTCTACGACCTGTTCTCGTTTGCTGTGATTCCACGTCTCGGTGCGTGGATTGCGCGCGAACCGGAAGCCTATACTTATCTGGTCGAATCCATCCGCCGTTTTCCTGATCAGAAAGCATTCAAGCACCTCATGGAGCAGGCAGGGTTCGGCGAGTCGAGCTTTCGCAACCTGACTTTCGGCATCGCCTGTCTACACAGCGGAATCAAGCCAGAACTGGATGATGCTTAAATGAACCACACGGCATTCTGCACTCAGCACTCGATACTCCAGATATGGTGGATGGCGATCCGTCCCAAGACACTGACGGTTTCCATCGTACCGGTGATGGTCGGCAGCAGCTTTGCTTACGCCGAGGTCGGCGCGATTTCCTGGATTCTTTTGCTGGCGACGCTGGCTGCGGCGATGCTGATTCAGATAGGCACTAATTTGCATAATGATGTCGGCGATTTCGAGCGCGGCGCGGATGGCGTTGGGCGCCTCGGCCCATTACGAGCCACAGCTTCCGGCTGGCTAGAGCCCGGTGCTGTGCGACGCGCTGCATTTGTATGTTTCGGACTTGCCGTGCTGCTGGGTTGCTATTTGGTCTGGCATGGCGGCTGGCCGATCTTGTTGCTTGGGCTCTGTTCCATTGCCGCAGGCTGGGCCTACACCGGCGGGCCGCGCCCGATAGCCTACAGTGCTCTGGGTGAGCTGTTCGTTTGGCTGTTTTTCGGGCTGGGCGCAGTGATGGGCAGTTACTATCTGCAAACATTTCGGCTTGGCCGGAATGTTTTTGTTGCCGCTTCCATGATTGGTTTGCTCGCAGCCGCTGTGATTGCAGTAAACAACTACCGCGATCTTGATAGTGACCGGAAGATCGGGAAAAATACGCTGGCCGTTTGCCTCGGGCGTGCGGGAAGCAAAGTGGAATATGGGGTATCGATGCTGGCACCTTATCTGATGCTCTTTATTCCCGGTTGCTTGAAGGTGTGGTGGTTGCCAGCGTTGACGCTGCCCTGGGCGATTTCCCTTGTGGTGTTGTTTTGCCGCGAGACACCAGGGCCGATATTCAACCGCCTGCTGGCGCAAACCGCGCAATTGCAACTAGGTTTCGGCTTTCTTTTAAGCGTAGGGCTGCTGACATGATTCGGCCTGTGTATCTTCTTTTACTGCTTCTGGGATTGGTGGCGGCACCGTCTGTTGTTGCCGAAACGGAGGCGATGCCTTCTTCCGCGCCAGCTTTTGCCGCAACCTTCAAAACGCTTGACGGTAAGCCGGTGACATTAGCGGAATGGAAGGGTAAGGTAATCGTGTTGAATTTCTGGGCGACCTGGTGTTCGCCCTGCCGCACCGAGATTCCGCATCTTGAGGCGGGTCGGAAAAAATATGCCTTGCGTGGCGTGGTATTCATCGGAGCGGCCATCGAGGACGACGCGGATTTGGTGCGCGATTTTGTCAAGGCTAACGGCATTTCCTACCCTGTGCTGATGACCGGAAGTGACAATGGTATTGCCCTGCTTCAAGCTCTCGATAATAAGGCGGCAGGACTGCCCTTCACCATAGTGCTTGACCGCCAAGGCAATGTTGTCGCCATCAAGCTGGGTATTCTGACGCCGGCACGGTTGCAACAGATTCTCGACCCTATGTTGTAATTTGCCTTTCTGAAACCTTAGTTATTATTGTTATTTTTCAAGAGAGACTTGTATGTTGATGGTTCGTCATTTTGTTGCTGTCGCCAGTTGCGTAGCACTGTTGTTTTTTTCGTCCGGGCTGATAGCAGCCCAGAAAGCCCCCAAGAAATCGGTACCTGCCACTTCTAACGCTACTACATCTGCACCGACAACACCCACGGCTGGGCTTGGTGTTAAAGTCGACCCGGAGATCGGCCAACAGATCAACGGCGTATGCGCCGGTTGTCACGGTCCGATGGGAGAGGGCGGCAAGAAGGGGGAATATCCGCGCTTGGCCGGACAAGACGTCGAGTATTTGAAAGCACAATTGGTCAATTTCAAGGGGCGGCAACGCACAAATATGCCGATGTTTCCCTACACCGAGGAGCGCGAACTGCCCGAAGAAGATATTGTTCAAATTTCTGCGTACCTGTCCGGAATCAAGCTGGATACTGCGCCGCCGGTGTTCAAGGAGAACGAAGACGCGCTGGCTCGTCTAACGGCGATGGCAAAGGTATTTAATGTTCCTCGTGCCGAGGGTGATGTCGATGCGGGCACCAAGATTTATAAGCGGGAATGTGCCCCATGTCACGGCTCAAAAGGGCTGGGGAAGAAAGGAACTCCGATGTTGGCTGGTCAATACACGCAATACCTGAAGCGCCAGATCGATAAATTCGTAGCTGGCGAACGCATCCACGACAGCGATTTGAAGGATCGGGAAAAAGACGTGTTGAATCAACTCAAGCCGGAGGAAATTCGTGATATCTTGGCCTACTTGTCAGTTCTAAACGATTAATTGTAAACATCAGACAGGTAGTGCAGTGACGCTTACCGAGTTGGCGGATAAGCGCAAATGTTGGTATAAAGACCGGGCAGTCGAAAAACGCGGCCTCAAGACCGCTCCCAGAGAAGTTTAGAGGGATCATGACTATTTCATCCGAATCCGTTGCTACGCCTCGCCGTTTATCGGTGAGTCTCAAGCTGGGCGCGATATTACTGTTGCTGGCGACGCTTGCCGGCGGCAACCTGTATTTCGCCGAAAAGCTGTACAACGGCATCGTGAATGTCGCCGGTATTGTCAACCAGAGTGGACGGTTGCGCTTTCTCTCCCAGCAGATCGCTCTCCGTTCGGCCAGCTACGTGCTGGAACCTGACGAAGATGTCGGACAATCGGCGCGGAATGCGGAGGCTGAATTCGAGGTGTATTACGCCAGGGTGGTTCATGAAGTTGGGCAACTCCCCCTGTTGATGCACAGCACCGGAACGAATCTGGACGATAATCTGGAGCGGATCGGGAAAATTCGGCCACTCCAGCATGCCGCACTGGAGCAGGTGCTGGCGGGGAAAGATCTGGAGGCGCGGCGCGTTGCTCAAGGTGCGGTAGCCGCCTATTCGGTGTTATTGTTGAAGGATGCCGAGCGTTTGGTAAATGCGCTCGAAACCGCTGCCCGCACCGGCCACCAGCGTGCGGATTTCATCATTTACCTAGTGCAGGCGGTGGAAGTCCTGATTATGTTTTGGGCTTTCTTTTACGTGCGCTCGCGGATCACTGCGCCAATCCTTAAGCTGGCCGATTTTGCGCGGCGGTTTGCTTCCGGCGAGCGGGCCGTGCGCCTGGATTTTCACTCAAGCGACGAGATCGGCGAACTGGTGCTGACGTTCAACACTACCGCCGCGCAGAACGCCGAGCTGATTGAGGAGCTTGATAGCCGCGCGCGGGAAAATGCCATTCTGGCAGCCATTCTCGAAGCCACCACCGACATTGTCGGCACCGCTACGCCCAATGGCCGGATGCTCTACCTCAATCGCGCCGGTCGCAAGATGCTGGGACTCACCGAAGTTGAAGGCATTGGCCGTTACAACCTCGCCGATTTTTACCTCCCCGAAGAGGCTAAACGCATCCTCCACACCGCCTTGCCGGTTGCAGCGCAGTCTGGATCGTGGTCTGGGGAAAACATGCTGCGCAACCACGCCGGTGCTGACATTCCGGTGTCGCAGGTCATTCTCGCCCACCGGGGAGAAGACGGCGCGGTAGCCTACTATTCCAGCATCATGCGCGACATCATGTATTTCAAGATGCTGGAGCAACGACTGCGGTCCTCGCTCGATTTTCACCTCAAGTTGATGCAGGAGTTTCCCAACCCGATCTGGCGAGTGGGTAAGGACGGTAAATGCGATTACGTCAACCGCTCTTGGCTGGAATTTACTGGCCGTACCTTGGGGCAGGAACTGGGCGACGGGCGAACGGATGGAGTATATCCAGAAGACCGCGAGCGCTGCCTCGGCACCTTTCTTTCCGCCTTCAACCGGCGCGAGCCGTTCGTCATGGAATACCGCATGCGCCATCGTGACGGTAGCTACCACTGGTTGCTCGAACACGGCGCACCCTTTACCGACCTGGACGGCGAGTTCGTCGGTTATCTTGGTGCCTGCTACGACATCAATGATCGCAAACAGTACGAGTTCCAACTCGAATACCAAGCGCATCATGACGCCCTCACCGGCCTGCCGAACCGCAATTTACTCGCCGACCGGCTCAATCAGGCGATTCGCCTTGCTCTCCGCTATGATCGGTTGGTGGGGGTGCTGTTCCTCGACCTGGACAATTTCAAGGTGGTCAATGACAGCCTTGGTCACGAAACCGGTGACCGGCTTCTCAAGGCGGTCGGCGAGCGTCTCGCCGCCACGGTGCGCGAGGGTGATACCGTGGCGCGCCACGGAGGCGATGAATTCGTCATCGTGTTGGCTGACATGGTTCAGGAAGAGGATGTGGCGGATGCCATCCGCAAACTGATGGCGGCGATGGCAGCACCCTTTAACGTCGACGGACGCGACATCGTGGCTACTGTCAGTCTCGGCGTGGCGCTCTTTCCGCGTGACAGCGAAGATCAGGCAACACTGCTGCGAGATGCCGACACCGCGCTTTACCGCGCCAAGGATGCAGGGCGCAATACCTTTCAGTTTTATGCGGCAGAAATGAATCAACGGGTATTGGAGCGCCTTAATCTGGAGAGGGATTTACGTCGGGCACTGGAGCGTGGCGAATTCCTGCTCCATTACCAGCCCCAAGGAAATATTGAAAGCGGTGCTATTGTCGGTACCGAGGCGCTAGTGCGCTGGCGCCACCCGGAACGGGGCATCGTTTCCCCAATCGAATTCATCCCGTTGGCGGAAGAAACCGGCCTGATCGTTCCGCTTGGCGCATGGGTGCTGCGTGAGGCTTGCCGTCAAGCACAGGCGTGGCGCATTGCCGGTCTGCCGGAGATGCGCGTGTCGGTCAACCTGTCGGCGCGCCAGTTCCGTGCGCCCGGTTTGACGCAAACCATTCTCGACGTGCTGGCGGAAACCGGGCTGGAAGCGCATTTCCTCGAACTGGAAATCACCGAAAGCATGATGATGCACGACCCGGAAGGCGCCATCGCGGTGCTGGAAGAACTGGAAAATCACGGCATCACCTTTGCCGTGGACGATTTCGGTACTGGCTATTCTTCGCTCAATTACCTCAAGCGTTTTCCCATACACAAGCTCAAGATCGACCGGTCTTTCGTGAGCAACATCACCACCGAGCAGGAAGACAAGGCCATAGTCGGTGCCATCATCAACTTGTCGAAGAGCCTTGGACTGCAAACCATCGCCGAAGGCGTGGAAACGGCGGGGCAACTGGCGTTTCTGCGCGAACAGGGTTGCGATGAAATACAGGGCTATTTTTATAGCAAGCCACTGTCGGTTGAACAGTTCGAGGTGTTTGCTCGATCAATGGCATAACCGTCCTTCCTGTTTTCATTGGCGGATACGCAAGATGGTTGATTTGTTTGAGCCTATTTTAGATGAGCAAGCTCGCCGACCAAGTGTGTTTTTATCACGGCGCGGCTAAATATTACAGGTTGATTTATTTATTGACCTACATCAATGAATCCGGATAGGAATTGTTTTATAATGTTAGTAACGGCTGATATGATAATATTGTCGTTTGGCAAGCAAGACAAGGGGGAGTCCCCCCCTTTTTTATTTACACTACGATGATTAGCACAGCCGATTTTGCAGCCGCGCCCTGCCCTACACAAGCCCTGCTTGGATTTTCTGTCGTTATGATGGTAGTGTTTGAGCCCGAGGATGCTCTCGGCAAGCGCGTTGGATATTACTAATATATTTTGAGAGAACAATGATGATTCTTTATTTTCTGGAGGACAGTTGTGGCCTCTAAAAAGATTCCCTTTGCCAATCCTGTCAAGGAGCAACCATCCGAATGTCCGGCGCAAGCAGCGTCGGCAGAGCCTTTAGAGCCTTGCGCTACGGGCAAAACAACCTCGCGCCGCGACTTCCTGAAGACCGGCGGAATGCTAAGCCTGTCGTCGCTGATGGGCGCTGGAGCGCTGATGGCCGTGTCCGATGATGCGCAGGCCGCTATCGAATGGGCTGAGCATTTTCAAGGCAACTACCGCCTGATGACCCCACAGGAGAAGGCTGAAGCACGCGTCCGGCTTGAAAGACGCTACTCAGCGGAGTACGGCAAGAAGGTCACCGTTGACGGCACCGAGGCACAGCCAAATGTTCTCATGGGTTATGCTCTGAACGTCAGAAAGTGCATTGGCTGCCGCCGCTGCGTCAAGGGTTGCGTTGCCGAGAACAATCAATCGCGCGGTACGGAACCCGGAGAGCGCATTGAGTGGATTCAGGTGCTCAGGATGGAACGGGGAGAGTTCTCAAAAGAGAAGATGAACGAGGGTTATCCCGAAGGGCTTGGCATTCAGGTTGGGGGTAACGCGTACAGCCCGGCCGGCACCGTCCTCGAAGGACAGTACCACTACGAAGCTGCGGCCGTTCCGGAAAAAGACGCCACCTACATGCCGATCGCCTGCATGCAGTGCGAGAAGCCGCCCTGCGTCAAGGTTTGCCCGGTGAGAACGACTTACCGTGAACCAGACGGCGTGGTGGTGATCGACTACAACTGGTGTATCGGTTGCCGCATGTGCATGGGTGCTTGCCCTTACTGGGCGCGCCGTTTCAACCTCACCACTCCCGTCCTGCCCAAGGAAGAGATGAACCCGGTGACGCATTATCTGGGCAACCGGCCGCGCATGCGGGGCGTCGTTGAAAAGTGCCACTGGTGCTTACAGCGGACTCGCAAAGGACGCTATCCAGCCTGTGTCGAAGTTTGTCCGGTGGGCGCCCGCAAGTTCGGCAATTTGCTTGATCCGGAAAGCGAAGTGAGCCTGATTCTGGCGAGAAAGAATGTGTTCCGTTTGAAAGCCGATATGAACACCTTTCCCAAGTTCTTTTATTTCTACGACTAAGGAGTCAAGTCGTGCAAAAACTAATGAGTTTCACACCCGATTACGTTCGCTACATCATCAAAGGCGGCAAGCAGTTCTATGCCTGGATGGGTTTTCTTGCAGTCCTCAGTGCGATCGCGCTGTATGGGTTTTACGTGCAAAATACCGAAGGCCTGATCGTTACAGGTCTAACCAGCCAGATTCACGATGGCCTCTACTTTGCTAACCTGGTGTTCCTGGTCGGCGTGGCGGCCGGGGCAGTGACCATCGTGTTTCCCGCTTACGTCCACCATCACAAGGCGATGCATGAAGTTACGGTGCTGGGCGAAATGCTGGCGATTGCATCGGTGATCATGGTCATGCTGTTCGTGTTTGCCCACATGGGGCGGCCCGACCGGCTCTGGCACATGATTCCGTACCTCGGCATCTACAACATGCCCAACTCGATGCTGGCGTGGGATGTGCTGGTGCTCACCGTGTACCTCTTGCTTAATTGTGTCTGCGGATTTTACTTCCTCTATGTGAAGTACTCTGGCGGCACGATAAACAAGAAGTTCTTCATGCCATTGATCTACATCTCGATCGTCTGGGCACTCAGCATTCACACGGTCACGGCCTTCCTGATCGCGACGTTGGCTGCGCGTCCAATGTGGGCCCACAGCGTAATGCCGATTAAATTTATCGTTACCGCGTTTGCGGCGGGTCCCTGCCTGATCATCCTGATTTTCCAGATCATCCGCAACAACACCAAGCTGTGGATTCAGGACGAAGCGATCAACCTGCTGTCGCTCATCATAACCTGGTGCCTCGGCATCGCGCTGTTCCTGACGATGTCGGAAGTGGTGATCGAACTGTATCCTCGCACCGAGCATGCGGATGGCCTTTACTACCTGATGTTTGGCCTGAATGGCCTTACCAAGCTTGTTCCCTGGTTCTGGGGTTCCCTGATTGCAATGATCATTGCCTTTGTGATGTTTCTGGTTCCCAGCATCCGTACCAACCCCAAGTTGCTCCCCATTGCCTGCGTTCTGGCATTTGGCGGAATATGGGTCGAGAAGGGAATGGGGCTGGTCGTTCCCGGCTTCATCCCCACCCCCATCGGCGAAGTGACCGAGTATTACCCGACCCTGATTGAAATCATGATGACAATCGGTCTCTGGGCGATGGGCTTCTTCATCCTGACCATCCTGCTCAAGGGTGCCATCGGCATCCTGCTCGGCGAGATCAGATACGGGGGGGCGGCGGCGAAGTCCATTGATATCGCGAGCAGTGGCAAGACTGCTGCATACGAGTCAAGGTGAGGCGACAACCATGAAAAAACTTGTATCCAACATAGTAATTCTGGCGTTCTGCTGCGGGATGATTTCTTCCGCTTTTGCGGATGAAGATACGGTCTGCTTCGAGAGCCGAAAGGGCGCCTCGGAAGTCACAAAACGCGACCTGAAGCCGGGCTGGCCCAACGTGAAGTGTTCGCCGAAAACCGGTGCGGTGCTCTGGTGGGGCGATCCTTTCGATGGCACCGTTCCCATGGGTGACATGCCTCTTATGGAAAAGATTCCCGCCGGAAAGGCTGTCGTCAGGCCACGTTCCGGGATTCTAGCCATCCTGCCGATGTGCGGGACGGCTTGCCACAATGGCATCGGCCCCAAATTCATTCCGCCTGCGCTGCCGAAGAACAAAAAGCCGCACCCGATCCCAACGATGGAAGGTCTGCTACCCGATGCCAAGAACCTGCAGCATGGTCGCGGCCGCATCTGGTGTCTCGATTGCCACAACACGACCCAGCGCAACAAGTTGGTAGACAACTTTGGCGATCCGGTCAGCTTTGATCAGCCGCAGCTGCTTTGCGGCAAGTGTCACGGCGACAAATTCCGCGACTGGAGGGACGGCATTCATGGCAAGCGGATCGGCGAATGGGCCAGCACGGGCAAGAAGCGCTGGTTCGTCTGCACCGAATGCCATAATCCCCACAACGTTCAGGACGGTGACAGAAACAGGGGATTCATCCAGATTGAGCCGGAATCGCCTCCCCAACTTCCCAAGGGGATGAAAGACGCCAAGTACGAACTCTTGCCCCCGGTCAGCCACTGATGTCGCATCACCCTGATGACGTTGCCTTGACGCCCGTGCCTGGTCAAGACAGGGGCGACCCTAGCTGGGTCGCCCCTGCTCTGAGAGAGTCCGAAAAAACGCGAGCCGTCGGAAAGACCAACGTCTTTTTTGGACCGCCGCTCGCGATTCTTGCGGCGGGGCAGAAGAATACTCTGGAGATTAGCGGCAAGCTCAACCGCACAGCAGAGCGATACCTGGAAATTCTGGAGTATCACGGCCTGGAACTCACCGAGCCGGAACGTCTGTGCCTTGCCCACATCTGCCACATCGGGTTCATGTCACCGCTGGAGATCAGGGAACTGCCTTTTGAAGTGACACTGACCGCATTCGAATGCGAAGGGCTGAACAAGGATGCGCTGGCCGTGAAACTCGAATCAGCCAGCTTTGCCGACTTGGTTGCCGTCGTTGAGGCACTTGGGTTCTGATCGATTGCAACGGTTGGCTGGCGCCCATTCACAAGGATGGAAAATCCAAAGGCGATACGAGGTGCTTGTCGCATTCGAAAGAAGTCCTGTATTTTTTCAGAGCATGTACGGTAGCTTCGAATAACTTATTCCAATTCCCATTTAAATTAGCATTAATTGTGGGAGCGGCTTCAGCCGCGATGTATTTGGATTTCGCGGCTGAAGCCGCTCCCACATCCGGTGGAATTATTATCTGAAAATTAAGTAACCCTCGGCAGAGCCGGGGTTTATTTCTGTTAGCCCCACAAAAAAAGAACATGAAGCGCCTGAAGGCGCTCATCTCACACTTCAAGTTTGAGCTGGTTATATCGCTCATCTCCCTTTCCCTGATGCCGGATGTACGCTCTCACCATTTCTTCGTCCAGCCCTACCGTTGATACAAAGTAGTCTCTCGCCCAGAAATTCTCACCCGTAAAACTCTTGGCGCGCCCCATGAATCGTCTTGCTATTGATATAGCATTCTTCCCCTTGATGAATCTATGTACGACACCGTCTACCGAGCGGGAGAGTAAATGTTGGGTGCGACAATTTGACGCATTCCAATTGTTCAAATACATCCCTACAATGCTTTAAATATATTTAAAGATGCATATTCTAAAAGGGTGGGGAAGTTATGGAAGCGCGTAATACCAAAGCTATTTGTTTTGCATTGAGTTTGTTAATCATTGTTATTAGCCAAGCCGTTTATGCAGATGGAGCACCGTCTGTAGCGCAGACACCGACGGCGAATGCGGAAGCGCCAGTGCAGTTGGATACTTTGGAAATTAAAGGTGTTGCCCCCAAGCCAGTGATTAAACCTGCTGTCCCTGCCAATTTGCCAGTAACGACAGCGGGGGTAACGGCTGAGCAGCTTAACGAGTCAATCAATGCGGTAACCACGGGCGCTGTGCTTGAATACCTGCCGAGCGTCCATGTCCGTGAACGCTACATCGGCGACATTAACGGCATTCTGGTGATGCGGGTGAATAGCTCCATTGCCAGCGCGCAAACTACCGTTTATGCGGATGGGATGCTGCTCTCGAATTTTCTCAATAACAGCTATAGCACCCCACCGCGCTGGGGCATGGTGTCGCCGGAAGAAATTGACCGGGTTGATCTCATATATGGCCCTTTCTCTGCTCTTTACCCCGGCAACTCGGCTGGTGGTGTAGTAAATATAACAACCCATATGCCTGATAAGTTTGAAGCCCACGCGTCAGCGGATATCATGACGCAGCACTACCAGTTATTTGGCACGAACGCTGACTATAATGGATCACATGCCACTGCGTCTTTGGGTGACAAAGTTGGCAATTTTTCGTTCTATGTGAATGTTGACCATTTGGATAACACAGGACAGCCTATGACATTTGGTAACCAACCTGCCGCTACTCATGCAGGAGCTGGGGGCCTTGGTGCGGTGACGGGCGCAGTTTCTTACATTAATCCGGCGAATGTTGCCACCCTCGTTACCTCAGCATTGGGAATTGACCATTCAATTCAGGATGACGGCAATGTCAAAGTGGCTTACGATTTTTCTCCGACAGTGCGCGCTACCTATACCTATGATAACTGGCAGAACAATTCTGATAAAACGGTTGTCAGCTATCTTACAAATGCGGCGGGTCAAACGATTTACGCTGGGGCCGTTAAAATCAACGGCGCAAATTACACGGTAACTGCGCCAGCTGCGGGAACCCAGATTAGTGATTATTCTATGAACGGTTTAAGGGTGAAATCCGACACTGGTGGCAGGTGGGACTGGGAAGTCAATGCCAGCATCTTTAACGAAAACAAGGATGAGGTTCGTGCCTCATCAGGCAATACTGGAACAACCCCCAGTTCCGCTGCTACCGCCGGGACAATCGCTATCGGGAACGGGACAGGCTGGCAGAATCTTGATCTACGCGGTGATTTTCGTCCAGATGGTGATATGAAGAGCACACATCAATTGAGTTTTGGCTATCACACAGATGCCTACACTTTGCAGTCAATTACTGACACCCTCGTCTCAGGCACCAATTGGAAAACGAGTGCTCCAGGCACGTTGTCCAGTAGTTCAATGGGGAAAACGGAAACGCAGGCGCTGTACCTCCAGGATGCTTTGCAGCTGGCCCCAGCTTGGAAACTGGTTGGAGGCGGACGTATGGAAAACTGGCAAGCATCCGATGGCAGCAACTACACCACCACTACTGGGACAGTGACCTATCAAAATCGTACCGTCAGCGCTTTTTCCCCTAAAGTAGCCCTTTCCTATCAGGCTACAGAAAACTGGGGATTGCGTAGTTCTTATGGAAGAGGCACGCGATTTCCTACTGTAGGTGAACTATTCGCCAATGTCACCCCTCAATCTAGCACTGGAGCTGCCCTTACTGCTCCACAGATTGCAGCACTTCCAGCGCCATATAATAAACCAACAAACAATCCTAACCTCATGCCAGAGACAGTCGACTCTGTGGAATTAGCGGCGGAACGACGCCTTGAGTATGGTATGTGGCGCAATTCGTTGTTCGGTGAAGCCAAGAAAAATGCGATCATCAGCACGACTGATACGACATTCTTGCCGGGGTATATTATAAGCGGCAACCAAAATGTTGACGAAGTTCACACAATCGGCTTTGAATCAGCACTGGAGCTGAAGAATCTGTGGAATCGGTTCGATTTTTCCGGCAGCGCAACTTGGGTCAATTCACTAATTACGTCCGATGCCGGGAATCCGATTCTGGTGCGTACGGATCAGCCGCGTATTCCAAATTTTCGGACAACGTTGTCTGGAACGTACCATGCTTCTGAACGCCTCTCCTATAGCGCGAATTATCGCTATAGCAGTGCCCAGCAAGTCTCACTTTGGACAGCGGCAGGCAATCCTAATCCTAACCCCAATGTATATGGAACAACGGTCAGTATGTACAGTGTGGTTGATGTCAAGGCGCTCTACAAAATTGACAAGCTATGGTCGGCGTCTCTGGGCGTTAACAATCTGACTAACTGCCAGTATTTCGTTAATCCGAATCCCTACCCGATGCGGACTTTGTTTGCCAGCGTGAAGTTCGATATGTGATGGGGCTATCACGATGCATCTGCTTAATGAATATGATTTAGCTCGTGCCAAAGTAAATCCCCGGCCAAGTTCCGGGGAATATTCGCTGATAGTTCCGTTAAAAAATCGAAAAACAGACAACCAATGAAAAGTCATCTCATCCTTACAGCTTTATGTTTCATGTTTTGCACCGCGTCGGTCATGGCGCATGAGGAGCACGAGCACGGCAGCGCGAAATCCAGCCCGGAAAAAATGTGGGCCGACTCGCTGGCAAAAGAACAAACACTGGCGATGTCGGTCGCGTTCGATGCGCATGGGCGTCTGTGGCGCACGAGCGTAAAAGATCACCATGTTCAGGTGGATTATTCCGATGATTCAGGTAAAACGTTTTCATCCAAGGTGCTGGTCAATCCGCAAGCGGAGGCTATCGGTGCGGACGGCGACAGCAGACAGAAAATTGCAATCGGCAAGCATGGCGAGGTGTATGTTTCATGGACCATGCTGCTGGACAAACCTTACACCGGCAACGTGCGCTTCTCCCGCTCGCTCGACGGCGGCAAGACATTTTCCGCGCCGATCACGGTCAACGACAATCATGACGTGATCGGCCATCGCTTCGATGCGATGATGGTCAGCTCGGATGGCAAGATTTACCTTGCATGGCTGGATAAACGCGATCTCGCGGCGGCGAAAAAGAAAGGCGACAAATATGGCGGTTCTGCGCTGTATTACGCGGTGTCCGATAATGGTGGCGCAAGCTTCGCGGCAAACCTAAAGCTCGCCGACCATTCCTGCGATTGTTGCCGCATCGCGCTGGCCGCGCCCCCGGAAGGAGCGCCGGTGGCGTTCTGGAGGCACGATTTCGACGACAACATTCGCGACCACGTACTGGCCAAATTGGACGGCAAGAACGAAATGCGCCGCGTCAGCCATGATGAATGGAAAATAGAGGCATGCCCGCATCACGGCCCGGCGTTTGCCATCGCCCCCGACAATATTTACCACCTGGCCTGGTTCGACTATGCACCCAAGGTGCAAGGATTGTTTTATGCGCAATCACGCGACGAGGGACAAACATTTTCCGCACAGCTGCATTTCGGCGACGATGCGCATCAGGCAGGGCATCCCGACGTGTTGAGCTTGGGACGGGAAGTCTTTCTGGTGTGGAAGGAATTCGACGGTGAAGTTTCCTCGGTGCGGATGATGCACTCGCGCGACGGTGGCACATCATGGTCGCAGCCGCGCGTCGTAGCTGTCACCCACGACGCATCAGACCATCCGCAACTGGCCAGCCATAACGGCAAAGTCTGGTTGTCATGGAACTCCAGGCAGGAAGGTTATCGTCTCATCGCGCTGGAAGTCGCACCGTGAATCGCGGTATTTTATTTTTTGCCGCGTTGCTGGTTTGCGTAGCAGTGCAGGCGCAAGATTTGAAACCATTCGTGCGCGGCAGCCAACAAACCATCGTGTCATCCCATCAAGGGCGTCCCTTCGTGCTTGCACTGTGGTCGTTAGATTGCACCCATTGTCGCGACGATATGGTGCTGTTCGGCAAGCTGGCGAAAAAATACCGCAGCCTTGACTTGGTGCTGGTTTCCACCGACACGCCAGAGCAAAAACAGCAGATAGCACGCACGCTGCATCGTTACCTCTTGGGACATGCCGAATCCTGGGTATTCGCCGACAGCTACACCGAGCGTCTGCGCTTTGAGGTGGATCCGCAATGGTATGGCGAACTGCCGCGCACTTATTTTTTTGACGCTGCAGGACATTCAACCGCAGTCAGCGGGAAAATTGATAGCGGCCAGGTTGAGCGCTGGATACACGAGAGCCAGAAGCAAGGATGAGCACGCTTGCCGCCCCCCGGAGTTCTGCACAGATGTTACGATGTAATGCCGTAGCGTGGAAGGCGTTGTCCATGTTGGAAGAAATGAATGTTTAACTCGTTGCGCAGTATGAAGCAGGAGCAGATAGTTGGTTTATTGTTTGTGCTGGTGCTTCACGGCATAGCGTTGTATGAGTTATGGAGTTATCGCATCATTCCCACACCGGACGAGGCAATTGTCCTGATGGTTAATCTCATCAACCCGCCGCCTCCGGCGCAGCCCGCACCTCCCAAGCCTGAGCCGCCGAAGCTACGTCTTCCTGAGCCACCGCCTCCAGAGCATTCGCACTTGGCGGTTGAATCGCCTGTTGTGTTGCCCGATGAGCCGGTTGCTTATGTTCCGCCGCCGCCACCTGTGGTTGTGGCGCCGCCGTTGCCGCCGCAGCCGGTGGTGCTGTCCGGGGAATTGTCGGTGAGTTGCCCAGAGCGTTCGCCGCCCGATTATCCATCGCTATCCATGCGCATGAACGAACAGGGCAAGGTAGTTTTGCGGGTCGAGCTTGGGGAAGACGGTCGCGTTGCCAATGTGACAGTGAAATCAAGTTCGGGTTATCAACGACTTGATGCTGCTGCGTTGAGTACGGTAAAAACATGGCGCTGCAAGCCAGCCATGAAAAACGGTGTGGCAGTGCATGCAGTGGCCTTGCAGCCATTTAATTTTATGTTGGAAGGAAGATAATGGAACAGAGTTTTGGGTTAGCGCATTTTATTTCTCAGTGCGATGCGATGGGCAAGGGCGTGCTGGCCTTGTTGCTGCTGCTGTCGGTCGCGAGTTGGTATTTGATGGTGACCAAAGCCGTTGCCAACATGGGGGCGCGCAAACGGGCTGATGCATTCTTGAAACAATTTTGGGATGCATCTTCCTTGCAGGAGATGCAGGCAACACTGAGCGCAGGCGGTGACGATAACGCTTTCTCAGATTTGGCGCGACAGGCGCTGACGGTCAACAGTGGTAACCAGCGTGGCGCAGAAAAGTTATTGGCTGCGGGCGGAATATCGGAATATCTGACGCGTGTGTTGCGCAACGGCATAGATCAGGAAGCGACCAGGATCGAACACGGACTAACTGTGCTGGCTTCGGCTGGTTCTGCTGCGCCGTTTGTCGGGCTGTTCGGCACGGTGTGGGGTATTTATCATGCGCTGGTGCAGATCGGCATGAGCGGGCAAGGTACCCTGGATAAGGTGGCCGGGCCGGTGGGCGAAGCGCTGATTATGACTGCGGTCGGGCTGGCGGTAGCGATTCCGGCAGTGCTTGGCTACAACGCGCTCACCCGCCGCAACAGGATTTGGCTGGCGCAACTGGATAACTTTGCGCATGACTTGTATGCGCTGGTGACAGTGGGAGACAAGAAGGTTTGATATGGGGTGCGTAGACGAGTCTACGCATTAAAAATATGGCGACATGTCGCCACACTCCATAATGACGAATTTATAGAATCGATTGACGGAGAAAATTATGGCATTCGGAAGTTTCGATTCACGCCGCCATCAAGGGCCGATGGCGGAAATTAATGTTGTGCCGTTGGTGGATGTGATGCTGGTGTTGTTGGTGATTTTTATCATCACCGCGCCGCTGCTGACCAACTCGGTGAAGATTGATCTTCCTAAAGCATCGAGCAATCCCAATATTACCAAGCCGGATCATATTGAGTTCGCCATTCGGGAGGATGGCAGTTTTTTCTGGAGCGGTGAAAAGGTTGAGAGGGAGTCACTGCCCGCGCGATTTGCCTTGGAAGCCAAGAAGCAACCACAGCCGGAATTGCATATTCGCGCGGATAAGCTGGCGCATTACGAACTGGTGGCGCAAGTGATGTCCGATGCGGCGAAGGCCGGATTGAAGCGGATCGGTTTCGTAACTGATCCGACGCAATGAATAGGCATTACATCCGAATGATCAGTTTAGGCCGACTGCTAAACGGCGTCCTGAAAATTGTTAAGAGGCATTCTTGACGCCGTCGATTATTGGCAGATAATCCCTGCACAAAATTTTCTTGTGCAGGAATTCCGCGAATGACACTGCGTGCTGTCTTGCGCCCTCCGTGTCCTGACTAAAACGGTCGAAGTATTTTCCCTAAGAATCTTAGCGCTTAAAAAGCATATTTCAGGGTTAAGTAATAAGCTCTTGGGTCGCTCGGATAGTAATAGTAACTTGATACAAATGAACCATCTGGCATGCTCACACTTCCATGCCCTCCATTCGTTGCATAGCTCGCACTTGTAAAATTCTTAATGGTAAAACGAGTTTCCCAAGAACCCGATTTGTAGCTTGAATACACATCCGCGATAGTCGCAGATGGCATTTTATGCAACGTATTGGTTACATCCCCGTCGTAGTACTGGCTTCCAATATAAGTAATCACCCCACCCAGACTCCAATGGTCAGCCAAGGTGTAATTCGCTCTCGCGTTGAGGGTTAAATCTGGCACCAAACTGATAGTATTTCCGCTGTACGGCCCTCCTGGGTAGAACGACCTCTGGAGTTTTCCACCCACTGAAACGGTAAGATTCGAAGTTGCATGGGTAGTCGAGTCGAACATAACCCCTTTACGGCGAATACCATTGGGGTCATTCAAATTGGTGCCCGTGACTGGGTCGTACCTGATTTCGTTCTGGGTGTCTGATTGGAAGATCGAGGCCGTCAGCCGAGTCTGCCAGAAATGCCACTCTCCGCCAACCTCAGCCGTCTGAGATACCTGAGGTTGCAAGATACCGTTAAACACCCGATTGGAGAAGGTCGAGTCCCATCCCCAGAACTCGTCCGTGTTTGGAAACCGGAAGGACTGGTTCCACTTCACAAACGTCTTCTGCCCATCGAGATAGCTGAAGTTAAATGCCAAGTCAGCAGCATTCGCCGAGTACGTCTTGTTTGCGTTAGTTGTGGTTAAAGAAAAGGCATTTGCATCATACGCAGAGGCCGACTGGGTCTGGCGTCTAAACCCTCCACTAACCTCAACAAATGAAGTCAGCGGGAATCTTTCAATTAGGTAGGGAGAGTGATTGACCACAGTCGCATTCCCACTATCATTCATCCGGGTTGCGCCGTAGTTAACTAAATTTTGTTGAGCCAAGGCACTGAATGCATCACTAGACCACGCGCTAGACTTGTTCATGTCATAACCTGCGACAGTGGTTCCCCACTTGCCCCAATCAGCTTTTACACGCGGAGTTAGATTCCAGGACCAACTTTGCAAGTTGTTATTGGTTGCACTCGCAAAACCTGCATTGAACGCAGCTACCGAGGAATAATACGGCTGATAGAAGTTTGACGTTCGCGAGCTATACATGGCCTCCCCTTCAAAGGTCAGCCTATCATTTAAGCGCTGCACATCCCCCAACAGCACACTTGCATTATCTACAACATTGGCTGAGCCTACGTTGTTAAACTTGGCTAGCTGCGGATTACCTTGACCAACCTCCCCCACAACACCCCCGGGAGCTTGAGTATTCGAATGACTTGCATTCACCCCCAAGTAAATCTCATCCGGGCCATTCAAGAACTCAGTTAGCTTGCCTCCGAAAGAATACAGGTTTGCGGCAGAATTCTCTCGCCAACCATCCGTATTTGCAGTATTCGCATTCAACCGCAAGGAAGTATTTCCTGAGCCTTGGCTCAGAACTGCGTTAGTCATCACGGTTCCAAAACTACCCGCCTTGACAGTCACATCATTAATGTTTGCACCCCCATCTTTGGTGATGATGTTAATTACCCCACCTACCGCCCCATTCCCGTACTGAACGCTCGCCCCCCCGCGAAGGATTTCGATGCGTTGCACTGAACCCAGCGGGATTGACTCCCACGAAACGGATGACGAATCAATTGGGTTTAACCTTTGTCCATCAAGAAGAATAAGTGTAGTGCTATTCGCTGTGGCACCATATCCACCCATATCGACGGAAGCGCCAAGTCCAAGCTGCCCCAAGCTGTTGCCATTTATAACTAGCCCACCTATCTGAGATAAAACTTCGGGAATATTATTTGAACTGGAGTTTTCAATTTCCTCGCGGGTAATTACCTTGACGTTAGCGGGTACATGATTTGAAACTTTCTTCAAACCGAGATGCAGTTACTAAAATTTCGCCAAGGGTTTCATCGGTTGCGGCATAGGCTACAGAAGATGCCGCACAGAGTATGGCGGCAAAGATTTTACTTTTGGTTTGCATGAGATATTTCCAGAATGATTCCAAACGTCCCCGTTGGAATGTTCAAACACAGGAAATACAGCGGAAGGAAACAATGACAGTGAGCTTTGCGCCGACAGTAAATTGTCTGCCGTCCATGCGCCGCCCGCAGCATTTCCCGACCTGTGGAACCTGACGGTTCCTGCATCAAGGCCGGTATCCGGGCTGACAGAACTAAACGCATCGCCTTCCCATGATTACTCACAGTGGCTTAATGACGCATCCATACCTGCTAACCGTTGCGGGGGCAGCACAGGCTTCACACCTGTTTCCCGATTATCCAAGCAAAACATCGCTCAGCACCTTGAAGCGGGTGCATTATATCCTGTAACGCCTTGCATTTGATACCAGAGGGCTGCTGTCAAGCCTTCTGTAACCCGCTTTTTTCTGCTACAGTTCCCACTCAGTCTCGATATGAGCAGGCGGAATGCAAAAGGAGATTCAAATGAAACCATTACAGAGTCGGACATGGATGATTGCGGCGGGACTGATGCTAGCTATGGCAGCAACGCGGTTTAACCATTTTGGTTCGGCATTTTCCTTGCCGGATGCCTCTTTGGCGGTGTTTTTCCTGGGCGGCTTGTATCTTGCACGATATACCCGCGCCTCTATCGCAATTTTCATCGCGTTACTCCTGCAAGCGGGTTTGATGGATTACTATGCGACTGCCATACAGGGTGTCAGTAGCTGGTGCATAACACCTGCCTACTGGTTCCTTATCCCGACTTATGGCGGCTTATGGTTTGTTGGCCGCTGGTTTGCGCTACGTCACACAATGGAAGGCAAGGGGCTGGTTTGGCTGGCCGTGCTGGCATGGGCCGCAAACAGTTTTGCATTCTTGCTTTCCAATGCCAGTTTCTATCTGTTTTCCGGACGCGTTAACGAAATGGCCGCAACAGAATATGCATCACGCGTGGTCAAATACTATGTTTCCTACGTGTCCATGTCCATGCTTTACATTGCGTGCGCGGTCGGTATCCACATGCTTTTCACTGTCCTGAACAAGAGCAAAACGCATCCGAAACCTGTGTAATTAAGCAGCGTGCAGATGTCGCTGCAATAGCACAACCAGATTCTGCGCGAGTTGCTGTTCCAGTTCAGCCAGCGGCGTGCTGATGCCAATATCACGCGCTTGTGTGACGCGTAGCCCGGCGTAGCCGCAGGGGTTGATGAAGCTGAACGGGGACAAGTCCATATCTACGTTGAGTGCAATGCCGTGGTAGCAGCAGCCATTCTTGATTTTCAATCCGAGCGAGGCGATTTTCGCATCACCTACATACACACCCGGCGCGTCCTCGCGTCCCCGCGCTTCGACGCCATGTTGCGCGAGCAAATCAATCACGGCCTGTTCCATCAGTCTTACCAGCCCACGCACATTGAGTTTCCAGCGGCGTAAATCCAGCAGCAGATAAGCAATAATCTGGCCGGGGCCGTGATAAGTAATTTGCCCGCCGCGATCTATTTTTATTACCTGGATATCATTGGCGCGCAGCAAATGCTCCGGTTTGCCCGCGAGCCCTTGCGTGTATATGGGTGGGTGTTGCAGCAGCCAGATTTCGTCGCACGTCTCAGTGTTGCGAGATGCGGTGAATTGCTTCATCGCCTGCCAAGTGGGGCTGTATTCGACGAGGCCTAGAAAATTTAGTGAAGGGGTAAGGGTGAAGGGTGAAGGGTGGGAACGTTCTGGCTCGCCACATACAGCGTCCGACCCAAGATTTTCCTCTTCCCCCTTCTCCCTTTTCCCTTCTCCGCTCATAAAACCATCACCACCATCGGGTGGTCGCACAGTTCCTGATACAGCGCGTCGAGCTGTTCGCGCGAGGTGGCGCGCACGGTGCAGGTGAGGCTGATATAGCGCGCCTTGCTGCTGCTGCGCATTTCCATGCTACTGGCCTTGAAATCCGGATCGTGGCGCACCACGACTTCCATCACCGCTTGTGCGAAGCCTTGTTGCGACAGTCCGAGTACCTTGATCGGAAAGTCGCAGGGGTAATCAATGAGGGAATCTTCCAGTTTCAGCTCGCCCTTGTCCTCAGTTATCAATCCTCGCTCCTCAATCCTGATTTTTCCGCATCACGTCGCGCTTGAAATCCTGATACAGATTATACAATCTGGCGAACATCGGGCCGGGTTTGCCATCACCCACGGGCTTGCCGTCGAGACGAGTAATGGCGAGCACTTCCTTGGTGGAGGAGGTAAGCAGTAGTTCGTCGGCGTTGAATACTTCATCTTTAGCGACCTTGCGCACTTGATGGGGGATGTCATTTGCTGCGGCGATTTCCAGTACCACGTCATAGGTGATGCCGGGCAGCATTAAATTATCTTTAGGCGGAGCGAGCAGCGTGCCGTTCTTCACCACGAAGATGTTGCTGGCCGCGCCCTCGGTCATGAAGGCATCGTCGCGGATCAGGATGGTCTCGGCACAGCCCGCATCCACCGCTATCTGGCGTAGCAGCACATTGGGCAGCAGGGCGATAGCCTTGATGTCGCAACGCAGCCAGCGATTGTCCTGCGCAGTAGCTGCCCCCACGCCGCTCTGCAACAACTCTGCGGGCGGGCTTGTCAGCGGGTTGCTCATCATGAACACGGTGGGTGCTACCGGCGGATTAGGAAAGGCATGGTCGCGCTTGGCAACGCCGCGCGTGATGTGCAGGTAGAGGTACTGGTCTTCGCCCGCGTTGCGCGCAATGAGCTCGTTGATAAGCTTTGTCCATTCGGCATCGCTGTACGGATTTTGCAAACGTATCCCGCTCAGACTATGTTGCAGGCGCTGCAAATGTTCCGCCAAGCGGAAGGCGCGGCGCGAATATATCGGGATCACTTCATACACGCCGTCGCCGAAGATGAAGCCGCGATCCAGCACGGGAATGCGTGCTTCCTCGATGGGCATGAATTGTCCGTTCAAATAGACGGTCATTTTGAGGGCACCTCTAATAATCCAATTTTGCGAGCATCCGCTTTGCGGATTGCCTGCTTACCCCACTTCATCGCCATACTACGTTGCTCACAAAAAATCACTCCTTACATATCAGACATATGTGGCGTCGCAATTTTTTGCTTGCGCCTTGTCTGGCTTAGAAACTTGAATTATTAGAAGCACCCTGCAATTCTTACTGGAACAGCAGGCGGATATTGTCCCACCCGCGCGAAAATACATTTGCCAGCGGCACGGCTTCCAGCGCAACCAACGGAAATTCGGCATAAAGCTTGCCGCCTAGCGTGAGTTTTAATATGCCGATCTTCTGTCCGCCGCTAATCGGCGCAATGAGCGGTTGATGAGTTTCCATGGTGACCTTCATCTGTGCCAGTTGCCCGGTCGGAATGGTCAGGAACAGGTCGTCGCGAAAACCAATATTGACTTTGTTCTCAGTGCCTTTCCATGCCCGTATGCCGGCTACCGGCTGGTTCTTCTGGTACAGGCGCACGGTTTCAAAATATTGGAAGCCGTAGTTCAGCAGCTTCTGGCTCTCGGTGGCGCGCAGGTTGTCGGAAGTGGTGCCAATCACTACCGAAATCAGCCGCCGCTTGTCGCGCTTGGCCGAAGCCACCAAGCAAAACCCGGCGCTTTCGGTGTGCCCCGTTTTCATGCCATCCACATAGGGGTCCATCCATAGCAAGCGGTTGCGGTTGGCCTGCTTGATGTTGTTGTACTGATATTCGCGCAAGCTGTAGAGCGGATAGTATTCTGGGAAATCGCGCACAATGGCAGCGGCGAGCAGTGCCAGGTCGTAGGCAGTGGAATAGTGTTGCGCATGCGGCAGACCGGAGGCGTTTACGAAGTGGGTGTTGTTCATGCCCAGCCGTTGCGCTTCCTTGTTCATCAGTTCGACAAACTTGTCCTCGCTACCGGCGATGGTTTCAGCCAGCACACGCGCTGCATCGTTTCCGGACTGTACAATGAGGCCGCGCAGCAATTCTCCCACGGTCACCGGTTTGTTCTGGCTGAGGAACATACGCGATTCCTCGCCTTGGGAACGCAGTACCTCCGCCGATGGAGTCACGATTCGATCCTGTGAAAGATAGTCTTGTTTGAGGGCGGCAAATGCCAGATAAGCCGTCATCAATTTGGTTATCGAGGCCGGTTCGATACGTTCATTGCCGTTTTCATTGACCAGAATCTGGTTGCTGGTGTAGTCATACAGCAGCCAGGATTTGGCGGCCAGCACTGGTGGCGGTGGCAGACCCTGCTGCGCTTGGGCAAGGGCAGGCAAAAATACGAAAATAAATAACAGATGAACGAGTTTCATTAACGTGAGGTGGTTAATGGGATTGCAGGGAGATTTATTCAGTGAGCTTCGGAGGAATCAGGTAAACGAACGGGTGAGCCGTATGGCCTGTTCTGCATGCTCGTTTACCTGTTCTTTCGCCTCTTCGGCTTTGGATGGGTCTATACCCAACGCTTCCCATTCCTCGGCGCTGATGTCGGGAGCCACGTACTCGATAATCCCGAAGGATGGCAGCAGTTTTTCCACGATGTTAATCATGCGTGCCAGCATTTGTTCCGCTCCTGCTTCGGCTGCGTCCGGGTTATGGTGGTAGCGCAACACGGTGATAATTCCATCCGGCAAATTCCAGTGGCGTGCCAGTGCCGCTCCCAATTCGTCATGGCACATGTCCAAAATTTCCCGTTCAACTTCCATTGACGGGCGGTTGGGTTCTGCTGCCAAGCGGGTATGCAGCCTGTCGCTTTGTTTTGGGTCAAGGAAAGCAAGCGCCAGATAGCCGATGTCGTGCAGCATGCCGACAAGAAAAACCTGGTCATCCTGTGGTCGTATTTTTGCTGGCATGAGCCGTGCGAGTCCCAACAGGGCGAATGCGATACCGAAGCTGTGTAACCATAAATCCTGCATATTAAACTTCCCTGCTGGCACCTTGGTCATCAGGGACATGATGGCGATACTGGTGGCGACCGATTGGACGTGTTTGAAACCCAGCAACATCACGGCTTCGCTTACGGTCTTTATATGGCGCGATGCGCCGACCATTGACGAATTGGCCAGACCGAGAATTTTTGCCGAGGTTTGCGGATCCTGTCCGATCAGCTCCAGCAGCTTCCGTTCGCCTTCTTCGGTATCCAGCTTTAACGCCAGCAGCCTTTGCGCAATAACAGGCATGGCAGGCAGCACTTCGAGGTTGTTGATAGCCTGCCTGATGTCTACATGTCCACTACCATTGTCCATGTTGTCTCCGCTCCATCTATTTTTTGTTGGTGTCAATCGGCACCTGCATAGAGCATTCTAACTAAATCAAGGCAGAGAATGCATCTATTTTAGTCCTGTTTTTCGTTCTGGCCCGTGGTGGGCCGCAAGGTCGGCGATCGACTGGACTTGGTGCTTGCCATAAGGCATGACGCTGGTAACCAGCAACTGCAAGTGTTCGTAATTCATCCCAATAGCCTGACTCTATCTCTAAGTCGTTGCGAGTAGCGAAGTGATATGTCACTAATTCAGTTTATGGATGAAATCGTCTCTACGGTTCTCTTTTCAACACTTCTCTTTATTCCAGATAATTATTAGACCCAATGTTCCCTCCCCCTTGCAGGGGGAGGGTTAGGGAGGGGGTAGAAACGCGTACATTTCGCCACTTCTACCCCCATCCTAACCTTCCCCCTGCAAGGGGGAAGGGACAAATTGGCGCTAATGAACTTTTTGGGTTCATGGCAGGTTAGCCGTGGTTTTTCATTTCCAAAGCTTACCGTTTTAATTTGCGTTGCGGTGACAACTTTGTAGTCAGCACTCACCATGAGCTACACTATAAAGATTGAGAGCAAGTTGAGACAGACATTCGCTGTCAAATCAAGGTCGGATTAATTCAATAAACTGCCATGACCCAATCCCTGATATTTGCCCACCGGGGTGCCAATAAGGAGGCGGCGGAAAATACCCGCTCCGCTTTTGACAAAGCGCTGGGCTATGCGATTGATGGCATGGAGACGGACGTGCAACTTTCGCGCGACGAGGTGGCCGTACTTTGGCATGACCGATTTCTTAATAAAGTCGGACTGCCTGACAAGCATATAGATGATCTGAATTTCGATCAGTTGCGCACCCTGAATTTTGCCGCGCATTTTTCATCGGATGCCCCGCATGAAAGCATCATGAGTTTGCAGGAATTTCTTGATGCCTATCGCAAGCATTGCCGCTTGCTGGTTGAAATTAAAAACCGCGAATGGGAAACATCCGAACGGCATGAAATAAAAGTTCGGCAGACACTGGACATGGTTGGCGCAATTAATGACGATACCATCATCGCATCCTCATTCAATCTCGCCAGCCTGGTCTATGCCCATCAGTACAGGCCGGGGTTTCCGCTGGTTTACAATTTTGAAAATGACCAGACGCTGGTGGATGCTGAGCTGGTTCTGTCCGAGCAGTCCTTTCTGCACGGGCTGTGCCTGCCCATATCAAGCCTTGATGAAGCCATGGTCAGGCTGCTGCGCAGCCATGGCAAATGCATCGCCGTTTATACCTGCAACAGCGACGAGGAGATCGACAGGGCGCTAAGATTTGGAGTGGATATTTTGATCAGCGATGTTCCGCAAAAAGCGATTCAGATGAGAGACAGCATGCAATGCTGACCATTTGTGGTGAGTCCTTCGGTAAACTCAGGAGAGACTTGCCGAGCCACCGGCCACGCAACCAGAGTCCTTAGACAAGGTCTTTAGTTCTGAGCGGTATCGAAGGGTCACTGGGGTGTCGTCGTCGAGGGTGTGGCGGGCGACCTTGCGGCATAACCGCATGAAAATGGTGCGAGTTAGGTGGTGAAACTGCCCATCCCTGCTTACCTCACTTCAGCGGCGCTCCGTCAACCATAACATACCACCGGCAAGCAACAAAAATAGCATGGGCATCGCCGTCGCGCTGAGCAAGGGCTGCCAATCGTTGAGCGCGCCCAGGCTGGCGAACAGGCGCCCGAGGAAGTGGAAGGACAATCCCAGCACGATGCCCATGAAAACCTTCCCGCCGATGCCGCCCTCGCGTCTGTGATGCGCGGCGAACGGCAAGGCCAGCAACATCATCACCAGCACCGCGAACGGGTACACCAGCTTGGTCCACATGGCAATTTCATAGCGTGCGGTCTTCTGGTGGTTGTCGCGCAGATGCTGGACATACTGGTAAAGGTTCCATGCCGACATCTGCTCTGGAACCACCAGCAACACGCTCAGCAAATCCGGGTTAAGCGACGAGCGCCATTCCATGCTGGGCTGGTTGTTCGCGGTCGTTCCCTGCTTGCTGAAGAGGGTCTGCATGACATCTCCCAGCTGCCAACGGTTTTTTTCTACAAAAGTGGCACGCTTGGCCATCGTGATGGCGCGCAGATGGTAACTCTCGTCAAATTCGTAAATGCTGATATTTAGCAGCGAGGTGTCCGGCAACACATTCTTCACATTGACGAAACTGCGCTCGTCCTTCACCCACACCCCGGTGCGAAATTCTTTCAGCGTAACCTCTGCATTTTGTGCCTTGAGCCGCAGGCTCTGTGCCATACGCTCGCTGGGCGGTGCGAGCATTTCGCCGCACAAGTAGCTCAGCAGCACCAGCGGCAAACCGATCTTGAACAGAGCGAACACCATTTGCCACAATGAAGCACCGGAAGAGCGGTACACGATCAACTCGGAATTCGCCGCCATCTGCACCAGCGCGAAAATGGTGCCGATCAGAATCGCCACCGGAAACAGGTCGTAAATATGGCTGGGTACGGTCAGCAATACGTACAGCAACACGTAGCCTATGTGGTAGTTGCCGTGCCCCATTGTACTCAGCTCATGAATCAGGTCGAGAAAGGCAAACAGCATCAACAAGGCGGCGAACACCAGAGCGATGCTGGAATAAATCTCTCGTGCCAAATAACGGGTCAGCAGCCTCATCGTATCAACCGCCGCAAGGAGAATGTCGACATTCTGCTATAAAACAACAACAACATCAGTGCAAACATCGTCGCATGAATGCCCACCAAACCCATGACCGCCCCCATTTTCCCCTGTGCCACCCAAGCATTGGTCACGCTGATCATGTTGTTGTAGATCATGTAGAGTGCCAGCGCCATGACAAGATTAAGCGAACGTCCGGCGCGCGGGTTGACGAAGCTCAGCGGGATGGCCAGTAGCGCCATTACCAGTGCGCTGAGCGGCAATCCCAGCCGCCATTCCAGTTCAGACAAATTCCAGCTGGTGGGATTCTGCAACAGGGTCAGGGTAGTCAAGGCCTGTAGCGGGGCTGCATCTTGTCTGGACTCTGCCGCCTCGATACGCATGGCATAACGCTCGAATTCGACGATCTTGAAATCCTGCTGCCCAGGCATACCCTCGTAGCGCGTGCCATTCAATAGCACCAGAAAGCGGTCGCCGTTCGGTGCGGTTTCCTGCAATCCCTCCTTGGCCATCATGGTGCCGATTTTGCCGTGTTGCACGGATTGGGCAAAAATATTGCCGATGCGGCTCTGCCCCACATCCACGTCCTCGACGAAATACACACGCTCATCATGCTTGGATTCGCGGAATGCTCCCGGAGTCGCGGCAGACACATCATCACGGCTATCCAGCTGGTGCTTGAATTCATAGGCTTTGGTCAATGCCCATGGCGACAACACCAGACTTAACAGCGCAATCAGTCCCACTACCGGCAGCGCATAAGACAACACCGGGCGTATCCAGCGCGTCAAACCGATGCCGGAACAAAACCATACCACCATCTCGCTGTCGCGATAACTACGCGTCAGCGTCAGCAATACCGAAAAGAACAGGCTGAGGGAAAGCAGCACCGGCAGATAATTCAGGGCGCTGAAACCCAGCAAAGCCAGTACACCGTCCACCGCCAATAAGCCGCTGACGGACTCGCCCAACAGACGAATTAACTGGGTGAGGATGACAATACCGAGCAGAATGGCGAATATCGGCAAGCCCATGCCGATAAACTCCCGTACCAGTGCATGGTGAAATATCCCCTTGGATTTGAGGCGCGGCGTCTTCGATTGCTCCTGCTTTGACATTTGTGGCTTTGACATTTATATCCGGGTTTGCGGATAATCCGGGATCTTGCGCTACACTAGCCCGGATGTTAATTATATTGAAGGAGAGTCAGGTGGAATTTAGCATAAAACAGGTCAGTCCGGAAAAACAACGCAGCGGATGCTTGGTGGTCGGCGTATTTGAAGGCGGCAAGCTGTCTGCCGCAGCACAGGCACTGGACAAGGCCGCCAAGCACACCCTCAGCGATATCATTGCGCACGGCGACATGAGCGGCAAGGCAAGTTCCACTCTCCTGCTGCAAAAGATTCCCGGCATCGCCGCCGAGCGCGTATTGCTGGTCGGCTTGGGCAAGCCCGGCGAACTGAACAGCAAGACTACCGTAGAAATCCTGCGCGCAACCTTCAGCGCATTGAATGCTACACCAGCCAAAGATGCCGCGCTGTACGTCATTGACGATAGCATCGGTAAAGATGCTGCTTGGGTCATTAAGCAGTCAGTTTTCGCCGCCGCAGAGAGTTCCTATCGCGCCGATAGCCTGAAGAGCAAGCCCGCCAAGCCCGCGACCTTGAAGAGCATCACCTTTGCCACCTCGGACAAACCGAGCGCTGCATTGAAGGGTGCGCTCGACCAGGCCGTGGCGGTTGTGCATGGCATGAAGCTGACCAAGGATCTCGGCAACCTGCCGGGCAACATTTGCACGCCGACCTATCTAGCCGCCAAGGCGCTGGCGCTGGCCAAGGCGCACAAGACGATCAAGACCACCGTGCTGGAAGAAAAGGATATGCAGAAGCTGGGCATGGGATCTTTCCTTTCCGTTACGCGCGGCAGTGAACAACCCGCCAAACTCATCACGCTGGAATACCACGGCGCGGACAAGAAACAGAAACCCGTCGTTCTGGTCGGCAAGGGCATCACCTTCGACAGCGGCGGCATCTCGCTCAAACCGGGTGCCGAGATGGACGAGATGAAATACGATATGTGCGGCGCGGCCAGCGTGCTCGGCACCATGCAGGCTATCGCCGAGATGGGCCTGAAGCTGAATGTGGTCGGCGTCATTCCTACTTGCGAAAATATGCCTAGCGGCATTGCCACCAAGCCCGGCGACATCGTCACTTCGATGTCCGGTCAGACCATCGAAATCCTCAACACCGATGCCGAAGGCCGCCTCATCCTGTGCGACGCGCTGACCTATTCCGCCAAGTTCAATCCAGACACGGTGATCGACATCGCCACGCTCACAGGCGCTTGCGTCATCGCGCTGGGCCATGTCGCCAGCGGTCTGTTCAGCAACCAAGAGTCGCTCGCAAAGGAACTGCTTGATGCGGGTGAACAAGCCTATGACCGCGCCTGGCAATTGCCGCTGTGGGAAGACTACCAGCCGTTGCTGGACAGCAATTTTGCCGATATGCAGAACATCGGCGGACGCGCGGGCGGCACCATAACCGCTGCCTGTTTCCTGTCGCGCTTCACCAAGGACTACCGCTGGGCACATCTGGACATTGCCGGCACCGCCTGGAAATCCGGCAAGGATAAAGGCGCGACCGGACGACCAGTGCCGTTGCTCACACAGTACCTGATTAACCGAACTATAAAATAATTCGAGAGAGGCGGAACCAAGAGGTTCCGCCGGGTGACTGACCTCAGGGTTTAATTTGATGCAGACTTATCCAGTGAAACGGTTATCTTCGAATTCTTGAGATATAAATCGCGTTGCGGAAAGGGTATCTCGATACCGTGTTTACGCAACTCCGTTTCCAGCGCCCATACATAATTTGCATGGGTCGAGCCACGGATTTTGACCGTTTCCTGACTAATCCACACCAACAGTTCGAATTCCAGCGCATTGTCGCCCATACGCACCAACCAGACATCGGGCTGGTGGGTATCGTCGTTTATAGTGGTGTCCAGGCTCATGGCTGCGGCAATGCCTGCTTCCCGAACCAGTTTCTTGTCAGTGCCGTAGGCAGCGGTGAAGGGTATGTGTATGCGCCGGATCGGATCGGCGAAAGTCCAGTTCACTACGCGCCCGCTGATGAACTCCGAATTGGGCACCAGTATGTCTATGGCATCCGACGTGGTGATACGGGTATAGCGCAGGTTGATTTCGGCGACCTTGCCGGTGACGCTGGATTGCAACTCTACGATATCGCCTACCTTGAGCGATTTCTCGAACAGGATAATGATCCCGGCCACGAAGTTGGAAAGAATGTTTTGTAGCCCGAAGCCCAGTCCCAGGCCAACTGCGCCGCCAAGAAAGGCGAAACTGGAAAGTTCGAATCCCAGGAAGTTCAAACCGATGAGTGTCCCGATTATCCATACGAAGTAGCCCGCAAAGCGGCTTAATAAATACACCGCGTGGTCGGTCGGGTCGGGATTCAGCTTGGTGATTGAGCGCTTGGTGATTTTGGCGATCTGCAGTACCACCACGATGATGAGCAGCAGACCCAGCAAACGTAACAGGGAGAAATCCGTATGGCCGATACTGAACAACGGATCTCTGGCGATCTCCAGCGTATCTTTCCATGCATCATGCAAAAGACTCATGCAATATTCTCCGTTTGATTTATTTATGGGGCGCCCTAGCCCGCGTGGTGTGTTTCTTTCTCTAGGGCAGCAACGATCAGGCTATTCAAACTCACACCGCGCCGCGCCGCTTCGAGCGCAATCTGGCGGTGCAGGTCACGGCCAACACGCACGTTGAATGATCCCTTGAATGGCTGCTCCGGCGCGGTGTTTTTTTCTTTGCACATCGCCAGATAATCATCCACTCCATCGTGGAAGTCTTTGCGCAACTCTTCGGCGTTGCTGCCTTCGTAGCTAATCAGGGCACGTATAAACTGCACCTTGCCGAAAAAAATACCATCTTCGTCGCTGTACTCGACTGACCCGGTATAGCCCTTGTGTTCCATCGTGTTTTTCATAGCAAACCCTCCTGTTTCAAAATCTCCAGCACCTGGTCAATCAGATAAGGTTTCAGCACTGGCGATGGGTGCGGCTTATGCATGAATACCGGCGCGCAATGTTCATGCTCGAACCTAGCCCGCGATCCGCTGCCTCTCTGGTTGAGTGTATAACCGAACCCGGCCAATAGCGTGATGACCTCCTGAAAGGTAAAGTCCTTCGGGTGGCTTTTGAACCTCGCCAGCAGCTTTTCGTGTTTTCCCATGCGTGAATCCTACCCAATAGGTTGGAACAGTGCAACTAAATTTAGTTGCACTTCGCGAGCCATACAAGCTGCTCCCCTTCCTGTAGGCGGGGCATCCAGGATCGAAAAAGGGCGATTTATGATCTTTTTACAAGGTGGTAAAGGAGTGATACGGCTGGCGAGTGTTTTCGGGATATGTCTCGCCAATGTCCCACCAAAGAAAAAAGACCTAGGCAATTATCCATAGGTCTTTGTATTTATGGTGGCTCGGGGCGGAATCGAACCACCGACACAAGGATTTTCAATCCTCTGCTCTACCGACTGAGCTACCGAGCCATTTTTCTGAAACACTACGTTGCTACCGAGCCAACGCGAAGTCGCGCATTATAGCGGCAATAGCGATTAATGCAAATCCAGAGCCGAGTGTGATTCAAACTGATGTGGAGTAATCTCGCAACTATATGCGCTACATCTGGTGCCGGTGGAAAGGCAGTCTGAAACGGGAGAGGGTGTTATAGTATGCCGCTCCTGCTATCGCTGGAGCAGACATGTCCGTTGAAACCGAACTCAAGCTGCGCATTACTCCTGAGCACCTGAACAGGCTCAAGCGTCATCCCTTGCTCAAAAAACTTTCCGATGTACGCGCCACCACGCGCAAGCTGTACAGCATTTACTACGATACTCCCGATCTCGATCTGCGCCAGCGTGCGATGGCATTGCGCCTGCGCCGTGTCGGCAAGCAATGGGTGCAAACAATGAAAGGTGGCGGCGGAGTGCACGCCGGGTTGCATCAGCGCAACGAATGGGAAGTGCCGGTGGACGGTGAAGCGCTCGACTTCGAAGCACTGGAAGCCAGCGGCGGCAAGCGTCCGCCTCCCGCCTTGCGCAAAAAATTACAGCCGCTGTTCGTGACGGACTTTTCTCGCACCACCCGCATGGTGGTTTTCAATGGAGCTGAAATCGAACTCTGTCTGGACAGCGGCGAAATTCGGGCAGGGGAGAACAGCCGCCCGATCTCCGAACTGGAACTTGAACTGAAGTCTGGCGAGCCGCTGCAATTGTTCAAGTTTGCACTGGCCCTGCTCGACATTGTGCCATTGGAAGTAGAGCACACCAGCAAGGCGGAATACGGTTATCTGCTTCACAGCGCGGCTCAACCGGCAGTGCGCAAGGCGAGTTTTCCCAGCTTGGCAAAATCCACGGACGTTGCCTCCGCCTTGCAAAGCATGATCGGCTCTTGCCTGCTGCATCTGCAAGCCAACATTTCCGGCGCCATACAAAAACTGGATGAAGAATACCTGCATCAGGTGCGCGTTGCGCTACGCCGCCTGCGTGTGGTGCTGGCGATGACGGAAGCCTTTCGTGCCGATGCCGAACTGGACAGACTGCACGAGCAAGTGGAGGAACTATGCGTTGAGTTGGGTCGCCTGCGCGAATGGGATGTGTTCGTGACGCAAATCCTGGCACCGATCCGTGCGCGCCTGCCGGAACAGGATGAGTTGCGCATGCTGCGCGCCAGCGAAAAACTACGCGCACAGCAACATGCCGCAGTGCAAAGCAGGCTGCAATCGCAGGACTACCAGCGCTTTTTGCTGCGCTTTGGTGCCTGGATGCACGGAGGCTATTGGAGTGAACCGGCTGCGGACGGTTTAACACTGTCGTGTTTTGCTGCTCAAATTCTGGATAAACGCTGTCGGCAGGTGGGCAAGCGCGGAAAGGATACCGCCGCTGCCGACCCCAGCCAACTGCATATGCTGCGCATTGCCTGCAAGAAACTGCGCTACAGCGCGGAAATCTTCGCCTCGCTGTTTGATTCGGTCAAGGCCAAACGCTACCTGTCTGCGCTGACCACGTTGCAAAACATCCTGGGCACGCTGAACGATATTGCGGTAGCGGGTCGCTTGCTGGATGAACTGGACGCAGGGGTGCAACACGAATCCACCATCATGATTCGTGGCTGGATCGAGCGCGACTACCTGGATCAACGCATTAAGCTAAACAAGGCGTGGAAAAGATTTTCCGGGCAGAAGGCGTTTTGGCAGGTTTGATTGATATCCATGCCCGCCCGCAGCCAATGCGTTCTTGCGTAACATATTGCATTAGGGAAACGCTGAACAAGTCCTCCGTTCGTGGTGAGCTTGTCGAACCATGCTCGGAGGACGACGAACAATCAATGTGTAGCTTGCCAACCCTTCGACAAGCTTAGGGCGAACGGCCTTGTTCAGCGTTTCCTTATTAGAGGCTATAACGTACCGTTATCAATAATTATGAGGATCGCACCATGAATCTGGCAGAGTTGTTTCGTCACGAGACCGAGTTACAAGCGCTTTCTGCGGGGCAGACTTTATTTAAGGAAGGCGAGCAGGGCGATTTGATGTATGTCCTCATGTCCGGCACTGCCGAGATCATCGTTCACAACAGAGTGGTGGAGACTGCGGGGGCAGGCGCAATCTTTGGTGAGATGGCGATGATCGACGACCTTACGCGTTCGGCAACGATTATTGCGAAGAGCGATTGCAGGTTACTGCCCATTGAGCGCAAGAGGTTCAATTTCCTCATTCAGCAGACACCCAATTTCGCGCTGTATGTCATGCGAGTGATGGCGGATCGTTTGCGCAAAACAGATGGTTACCTGTAATCGAATTACGCGAGTTCGCCACTTTCAGAATTTTGGAGTCAGCCGGAATACGAATACAAGCATTTCCCAATTGGTGTGACCGATCCGGTCGAAGCCATCAAATTAAAAGGCCTTGAGCCTTATATCGGCTCAAGTGGGTGTATTCTCGAAGTATTTGAACCACAAGCGTCGGCTCAGCCTGCAAATGGTGAAGCGACTGCATGACGGGCTGCATATTCCATATGAAAGTCTGTGTAGGCTATCTTTTTATCCTAGTGCGGTGCGTGCTAGAAAGACTTGCCTTGCACAAGGTCTAATGCGCCACGGTATAAAAATGGCACCCAGTAGGAGGAGGTATTGTTTTCACCACGCTTTTCAAAAAAACCAACAGAAACTAGTCCGTCAGCAATTCTGCCTGCATTTTCTGCTGTTACGGCCCAAAGCTCCGCAAGTGCTTCAGTATTGTGTTCCGCTTTTTTTCCATCAAGCTTATCCATATAAGCCTTGAATTCTGGATACTCGGCTACGAGAGTTTGGTCATATCGTACTTTTGAGACAGTATCTAAGGCATCCTTGAATACTACTCTGTCAAATAACAGCTTATCTTCTGGATCAGGTTCTCCTCGCTCAAGCTTTTTTATTTGTATATCTTTTATGCTTTCGAAAAGGTGAATAAGTTCTCTTGGAGCAGTGACACCCAGCCCATCTTTTGTTCGGGATATCATCCAGTCGAAAGTGGCTGGGTTTTTGCCAGTATCAATTTTGTCGGGAAGTACAGCTAACATAATCTGCTGCTGCTTTTGGAAGTCACTTACTACCTCGTCAGGAGTTACGCTAAGATAACTAACAAATGTCGGATTATTTAATAGTCGGCGAATAATAAGATTAAGGAGGCCAGCGTCACTCCAAGAAATATGGCTGGTTTTTGTGATGTGACTTGCCTCTGCAAATCCACCAGATGAAATACGTTTCCAAATGTCATCACGAACAAATATCTTTAAAGAAATATGGTTGAGTACCCGCATGTCATTGTAGGTTCTAAACAAAGCTCGTAAAGCGTTTCGTTCGAGTTCCTTTGACTCGGCAAAGGCTACATCAAGGCGGTCAAATAGAATCCATATTTTGAAGCTTGCTTTTTCTAGCGCTTTGTCGGCCACCTCTAGCAATTCCTCAATGGGAATTTCTTCCAAGTTTTGTTGCTCACTATTTTCTCGAAACTCGGTCTTGCGTGTCGCTATTGGCATTCCTGAAGTTGGGTCAATAGATAAGCCATACTCTACCGCCGAAACATCCCTGTTAATCCATCCTTTAAAATAAGATTGAACTGCCCTAAATAACGTTGTGATTGTTGCATTAGCAGGTAGTAGTTTTGCGCGCTCTAGCGATGAAATGAGCGCAGAGGTGTATTCATTATTGACGCCATATTCGCGAAATGTTTTGGCAATAATAGTTAGGCAATAAAGTTTCCACAGAAATATAAATGACAGTTCAGATGGGGGTGGGTCGGTGATGAGACCTCTAAAAACTGTTGCTCCTCTTAAGTTTTCAGCAGATGCAAGGAGAACGTTTTTATCAAATAGCTGACTTGAACGCCTATTCAATAAAGAATAGATAGCGCTTTTGCCAGTTCCTTTAGCCCCGTAAACTATGTCAATGCTACCGTCATACATTTGTTGCCACTGATCAGTCTCAACAAAATATCGTTCAAGTTCATCGGTCTCATCTTCAGCTACCCGCCCACCAATTTGAAGGTTTTTTAGGATGCTAAGCTTTTCTGACATTTGGATTTTCCCTATTGAGAAACGTAGGCTAGAGTCCGCGTAGGGTGCAATAACCAACGGGCATTGCACCGGATGTTTATGACTTATGTTGCAATGCGCTACGTCCTTCGACTGCGCTCAGGACATGCTTATTGCACCCTACGGAATCTGCCGGGTGGCTACGCGCCGTGCGTTGCGGGGCATATGCGTGTGGCGGATGTGCAAGTGAAGCGCACTCTATGGGAGTTCTTTTGGAGTGTCAATGATGCGACGCTACAAAGCTATGCGTATTGAGTATTTCGTGGCTTCGGTTTGCAAGATTTGAGGGATATGGCTGTGCGCGGTCTGCAAATGCGCAAATGAACTTCCCATCACAGCATGGGAACGCTTTACAAGCCGCCGCTACGCGGCTTGCTGCTTATTCCGCTTCTGCGGCTCCGGCGGCCTTGGCTTTGCGCGGCACGGTCTTGGGGTCGCAGGTAATGGGGCGGTAGATTTCGACGCGGTCGCCGTCGGTGAGCACGGCGTCCAGTTTGCTGAGTTTGCTGTAGATGCCGACTTTTTGTGTTTCCAGATTTATGTCGGGAAATTGTTTGAGGATGCCGGAGCGATTGATGGCGTCCTGAATGGTGGCGCCATCGGGCAAGTCGACATCGAACCAGACTTGGCGTTTGGGGAGAGCGTAAGCGATTCCAATCTTCATCTCTGTTTCCTTACGCGGCACTATGGGCGCCGCCCATCTGGATGGCTTTACCGGCGCGCACGTCGAGTATGCGTTTGCCAACGACCATCAGGCCTGCGACCAGGAAGCCGCCGGGTGGCAGGATCATCATCAGGACGCCTGAATCAGCAGGCAATATGCGCATTTCCATGAATTTGAAGGCGGGGCCGAGCAGCAGCGATGCGTCGGCAAACAGGGTGCCTGAGCCGGTGATTTCGCGCACCGCGCCGATGGCGGTGAGTGCGAGGGTGAAACCGATACCCATGAAAGTGCCGTCCATCAGCGATTGCATCGGGGGTTCCTTGGAGGCAAAGGATTCGAGGCGGGCGAGCGGCAGGCAGTTGGAGACGATCAGCGGAATGAACAGGCCCAGCACTTTGTATAGTTCGTGCATCCACGCATTCATGCATAGATCAACCAGCGTTACCATGGAAGCGACGATCAGGATGTAGACGGGAATGCGCACTTCCTGAGTGATCTGGCTGCGGAATATGGACACCAGCAGGCCCGATGCGGCCATTACCGCCGCCGTCGCAAGCCCCATGCCCAGCCCGTTGGTGGCGCTGGTGGTCATGGCCATGGTCGGGCACAGGCCCAGCAGCATGGCGAGCACGCCGTTGTTTTCCCACAGCCCATCCTTAACGATGGTTTTATATTCTGTCGTCATTTTAGTGTTCCTCCTTCATGGGCGCTTTGTTGGCATCCACCTTGTTGGTGTCGCCCCCCAGCATTTCTGCCTTGTGGGCGTCGAAGAATTGCAGCCCTTCTTTGATGGCGCGCACTACGCCGCGCGGCGTGATGGTGGCGCCGGCAAACTGGTCGAACTGACCGCCGTCTTTCTTCACTTTCCATTTATCGACTGGCGGGTTGCCCAAGCTCAAGCCGGTGAAGCCCAGTATCCAGTCGGTTTTCTTCACATTGATCTTGTCACCCAGCCCCGGTGTTTCCTTATGGGCGAGAACGCGCACGCCGAGTACCTTGCCTTGTGCATCCACACCCAGCATGAGCTTGATTTCACCGGCATAGCCCGAACCATATATTTCATAGGCCAAGCCAGCCACCTTGCCATCCTTGGTGGCGCGATAGACGGTGATTTCCTTGTTGAGGTCATTCTTCATGGTGATGGAATCTTTGACCAGATTATTGTCGTGGATGTTGTCCGGGATGACTTGACTGAGCGAGTTCAGCTTGTCCTCCAGCGCGCGCGCGGCAATATCTTTTTCGGTGACTTTGTTGGTGACGGCGAGCAACAGCCCGAAGCCCAGACAGAATACTCCCAGGATCACGCCATGAATCATCGTGCGCGACTGTTTCATGGTTTCTCCTTCGCCAGCGGCAGCGGTTCGCCCTTGCGGCTGCGGCCAAACGCGCGCGGGCGGGTGTATTGGTCAATGATAGGCGTCAGCCCATTCATCAGCAGCACCGCGAAAGCCATGCCTTCGGGATAACCGGCGAAGGTACGAATGAGCCAGGCAAGCAATCCAACACCAACGGCGAATATCAGTTGACCCGTCTTCGACACCGGAGAGGTCACGTAATCGGTGGCGATGAAGAACGCACCCAGAAAGGTGGCGCCGGACATCAGGTGGAATGTGCCGGTGGTGAAGCGCGCCGGGTCAACGAAATGGAATAATGTCCCCATCAAAAACAGCGTAGCCATCACGCCCACCGGGATGTGCCAGGAGATGATGCGCTTGTATAGCAGAAACAGACCGCCAAGCAGGATCAATATTGCCGAAGTCTCGCCCATGCTACCGGCGCGGTAGCCCAGCGCCATGTCCATCAGGTCGGGCACTTGCGCTACCTGCGCCATGGATTGTGTCACCGGAATGCCGAGCGTTAATTGGGTTTTGACGTAGCCCAGCGCCGAGGCTGCGCTCACCGTATCGGGCATGTGGCCGCCGAAGGTGATGGCAATGGCATCGGAAAAGCCGGGCGCGCCAGCCGAGAACAGCGGATGTGGCATAACCCACGAGGTCATGATTACGGGGAATGACACCAGCAAAACAGTACGCCCCACCATGGCAGGATTGAACACGTTTTGACCGAGGCCGCCGAAGGCGTGCTTGGCCAAAGCGATCGCGAAAACCGCGCCCAGTACGCCGATCCACCAGGGCGACCAGGGCGGCAGGCTCGCCGCCATCAGCCAGCCGGTGAGCACTGCGGAGTTGTCGCTTAAGGTAACCTTGGCTGGGCGGTTGGCAAGCGATACACATAGCGCTTCGATCGCCACGCAGGAGCCGATGGTGACGGCGAACAGCAACAGCGCTGGCCAACCGAACAGGTAGATATCGAAGGCGGTGGCAGGCAATAGCGCTAGCAGCACTGTGGCCATTACTTTCTGGACGCTGTTATCCTTGTGGGTAAACGGCCCGCTTGAGGTAGCTATAGTCATGCGTTGGTCTTTTCTTCGGCAGTGGCGGAGGGTGTAGATGCGGGGGCAGCAGGTGCAGTTGTGGCTGCTGGTTTCTTTGCGGCCAAGGCAGCTTTCTTGGCTTCGGCAAGTTTCTCTATACGGATGATGCGCGCCTCGACCAGCGTCTTGACACGATCATTCTTGCGGCGCTCGCGCTCCTGATCGTTCAGCATTCCCTTGGCGTAATTGAAGTAATGCACCAGCGGGATGTGCGACGGACACACCCACGAGCAACTGCCGCACGATACGCAGTCCATCACGCCCAGCTTGGCCGCGCCTTCCAGATTATCCTTGCGGATGAAGGCGGCCATCTCCACAGGCACTAGGCCGCAGGGACAGATGGTGACGCAGGTGCCGCAGCGAATGCAGGGATTGGTCGGGTTGTCATTGATCTCTTCGGCGGTGAGCGCCAAAATACCCGACATGCCTTTGACCACTGGCACATCCAGACTGGGTAAGGGCTGGCCCATCATCGGGCCGCCGTTGACCAGGCGTTCGGGACGAACTGCAAAGCCGCCGCAAAATTCGACCAGATCGCTTACCTTGGTGCCGATGAGCACTTCGACGTTCTTGGGGTCACGGATGGCACCGCCGCTCACTGTTACCACGCGCGCGACCAGCGGGCGACCGAAGCGGACAGCGTGATGCACGGCGCGGGCGGTGGCAACATTGTGCACCACCACGCCAAGATCGGCGGTGAGCTTGCGCGCTGGTGTCTCGCGACCGGTGATTGCCTGCACCAGATGGCGCTCGGAGCCCATCGGGTACTGCACCGGCACAGCAGCTACTTCGACTCCTGTAACAGATGCGGCAGCCTTGCTCATGATGGCGATTGCCTGCGGCTTGTTCTGCTCGATGGCGATGACAACCCTGGGAGCGCCGAGCGCGTGGGCCATGATACGGGCGCCGTCTATTACCTCGTCGGCATACTCGCGCATCACCCGGTCATCGCAGGTCAGGTAGGGTTCGCACTCGGCTCCGTTGAGCAACAGCGTGTCAAGTTTCTTCTGGGTGCCAAGGGTCAGTTTCACCGCCGATGGGAAGGCCGCGCCGCCCATGCCGACGATACCCGATTCGGCGACGCGGGCATGGATCGCATGCGCATCTACGGTATAGGGATCGGCGATGGGGGAGGGCAGGTCGCCCCATTCGTCCTTGCCATCGGGTTCGAGAATGATGGTCAACTGCGGCAGGCCAGAAGGGTGAGGTGCGGGAATCTCGGTAATCGCCGTGATGCGGCCCGAAGTGGGCGCGTGCTGGGGGGCCGACACCGCGCCTTGGCTGCGCGCAATCATCTGGCCTTTCTTGACCAGATCGCCCTCGGATACCAAGGCTTCGGCGGGCGCGCCGATATGCTGCTGAAGCGGAATGTAGAGCGCGACGGGCAACGGCATGGCAACGATGGATTTCTCGCTGGTCTGCCCCTTGCGGTAGTCAGGATGGATGCCGCCACGGATTTGGAAAAGCTTCATCTTTTAATAATTCCTTCGTTCAATCACGTCTAGCGCCAATACCGTCCACTTAAGGAAATTTCCGTTCGCCCTGAGCTTGTCGAAGGGTTCTGGTTGAGTGGCTGGTGGTTCGACATAACCAGCGACTTGGCTGTCGTTTTTTGACAGCTTAGTCGAATGGCTAGTAGTCACATCAAGCTCACCACGAACGGTTAAGTGGACAGCATTGCGTTTAATGCACATGCTGCCCAACCTCAGGTTTGGGCCAATGCCAAGTACCCACTGTTACCGTAATCGGAACCATCACGATGGCCTCCGTGGGGCAGACTTCGACACATTTGCCGCAACCGTGGCAAGTATCAACGATTATCGTGTGCATCAGCTTGTTGGCGCCCAGAATGGAGTCCGTCGTACATTCCCTGATGCAGCGCGTACAGCCGATGCAAAGATCTTCGACGATGAAAGCATGTTCCGGCACCTTTTCTTTATGCTCGGAGAGATCGGCGGTGACGCCCAACTTTTTGGCCAGCGCCTCAATCACAGCTTTGCCACCGGGCGGACACAGGGTTATCGGAGCTTCGCCCTTCGCCAATGCCGCAGCCGCTTGGCCGCAGCCGACATAACCGCACTGACCGCATTGCGAACCGGGCAGTAGAGCCTTCAATTCTTCTTCCAGCGGGTTTTCTTCCACGGCGAGGAATTTCGCCGCCGCGCCGAGTATGGTACCCAGAGTGACGCCCATTGCCGTGAGACTACCAATAGCCATTAACATTTGAATCCCCTCAACTCGTACTCATTCCGGAAAACCCCATGAACGCCAAGGCCAGCAGACTGGCGACGATGAAACCGATCGGCGGCCCGGCGAATAAACGTGGGACATCAACCAGGGACAGTCGTTCGCGCAGACCGGCAAAAATGACCATCACCAAGCTGTAGCCGATGGAGGAAGCGAAAGCGAACAGTGTGCTGGAAATGAAGCTCATTCTACCTTCGACCAGCAGCAGGGCGACACCCAGAACCGCGCAGTTGGTGGTGATCAGCGGCAGGTAGATGCCCAGCATCTGGAACAGCGGCGGCGATACTTTCTTCACCGTCAATTCGGTGAACTGCACCGCAGCGGCGATGACCAGAATGAAAGTCACCGTGCGCAGATAACCCAGGCTATAGGGTTCCAGCAAAAAGCTCTGGACTGCCCAGTCTGCCATGGAAGAGACGGTGATCACGAAAGTGGTCGCCATGCCCATGCCGATGGCGGTGTCTATGCGCGTGGTCACGCCCATGAACGAACACAGACCGAGGAAACGGGCCAGAATGACGTTGTTAACTAACGCCGCGCTCACCATTAATAAAATATATTCTTTCATTTTGACACCTCTAAAAATCCAGATTTCACCAGCAAATCCCCCTCCGCTTTGCTCCTCCCCCTTTTACAAAGTGGGCATTTTCCCCACTTTGTAAAAGGGGGTAGGGGGGATTTCAGAAATCGTATAACGTTAATCATGGTTGATTACACGTTTCGCCCGGTCTTGCGCGGCGCAGAAAGCGGGGGGCGAGATCGCCCCGCATCAACAGACGGCCAGCGCCAATTCGCGAGAATCCCAGCCCAAGCACGAGACCGGCAACCATTGCTGCCATGGTGACGAGGTCGCTGCCGAACTTCCACTGTGCCAGCGCTCCGGCAAGCAGCAGGGTGGCAAGCGGGATGGCATAGGCGGTGATGGAAGCCTTGATTAGCGCGTTATCCGGGACGCCTACCACCACACGTTCGCCAACGAAGAGGTTGTTCTCATTGTTAATCTGGAAACGGCGGAACTCCAGCCGACTTGCCATGGTGCCGATGCCTTTGGCGCCGCACGATCCTGATGCGGCACAGCCGCCGCAACTGCCGGTCTGCTCGGGTTCCAGCCAAGCTACAGCACCGTCCACCGCCACCACGTGGGCTATGCCCTCGTTCATCGGGGGGGCGCTGAAATCAGTGGTGCTGTCAGCAGGGTTAAACATATCAGGCTTCCACGGTTGAAACCACGCCCTCGGGCGTGACGTAAATTGCTTTTAGGCCTCCGGCGGTTTTGAGGATGGCTTGGCGGCGTTCGACCGGTGCCATCAGCATCGTGGTGGAAAGTCCGTCGGCGGCGATGCCGGTGTCTGCCACCACCGAGACTCCCAGCATTGCGGGTGCGGTGCGACCGGTGCGTGTGTTCATGATGTGAGTGAAGGCGCCTGCGGAATCAAACAGGGTGCCATAGCCGCCCGAGGTGGAGACGCACTTGTCCACCACTTCCAGTGTGGTAATCGTGCTGCTTGGATTCGCAGGGTTTGCGATACCAATGCGCCAGGCTGAGCCGTCCGGCTTGGCCGACAGTGCGCGCGGTTCGCCCATATCCACCAGCATGCGGTCAAAGCCATGGGCGCGCAACACATCGGTGACGCGGTCGGTGATATAGCCTTGGGCACCGCTGTTCAGCGTCAGCCCCATGCCGGGGCGGGCGAAGGCAACCCGGTTGCGTCCGGCATCCACCTCGACGGCGCGCCAGTCTACCAGCGCAAGGGCTGCGGCGAGATCGCGCGGCGCGGGTCCGGCAGGGTCGGGGTTGCTTGCGGTGAAGTGGCGAAAATAGGTTTGCCACAACGGCTGTACGGTGGGGTCATAAACGCCGTCGCTGATTTTGGCCAGCGACAAGGCGCGTGTAAGCATGGCGATGAAATCGTTCGGCGCATTTTCGAGCACACCATCGCGGTTGAGCATGGAGATGGAACTGTCCATGCGGTAAACGCTAAAGATCGCCTCAAGGCGTTTCAGTTCGTTCAGCCCGGCAGCGATGGCGGCGCGTGCCTGAGTTTCGTTGGTGTGGTAAAGCTGGATCGAGGCCGGAGCGCCCAGAGCCGTGCCATCCCAGCGCACCGGTCTGGCTTGGGCACCCCCCGCCTTCAGCAACAGCGGCAGGCCGGCGGCAGCGGCAACGAAAGTGATAAAGCGACGGCGTGAAATGACGGAATGCATAAGGTACGACCTCACAAATAATCCCCCGGCTGCTTGGGGAGTTGAACCAGCGTATGCAAAAGCGATGCCACCGACAAAGAACAGCGCTGCTCAACAGTTTGCATTAAACATACGACGATTGCCTTGTCGTAAATCCGGCCAAATTGTCAGGAAACAACGCACGCGAACGTGAAAGGTAATGGACGAGTATTCCTGCACCGCACGAAACCGACCGCATCTGGTGCGCTACGCTGAACCTTTTGGGACAGACAACACGATGCATGAAGCGTTCAATCAAAAATTTACCGAGCAAATTATATTGTAGTGCGCAAACTTAGGGAAGCCCTGAACAAAAGCAAAACATGATCCGACACTTTATGACCGTACTTTGAATAGTGTTTATTCGGGCTTTCCGGGACATCAGTTTCGACGGAACGAAAACGACGGACCGTAGCCCGCCTTTTTTCATATACCCACAATCACGTTTAGAGGTGCCCTTATGGACAAGATAGGTTGCCACCGGGATTAGCATTAGGATTTGCACCAACTTTTTCACAAGCCAGACTCCGGCTTATCATTTCCTGCCTGATAGGCGCATAGTATCCTTGAGGTAACAAGCTGGACTTCGGGCAGGGATTGCTACTATAAGAAACAAGGCCGTTCGATGTTGTGCATTGGTAGACATCACTATCCGCCGCTGCAGGAGGAACATCATTCTCGTGAGATATATTCTGGGGAGCTGCGGGCTTGGGGGAGGCAGGTATTGGGGAAGACGGTATTATTGTCACTGTTGTTTTAAGAGGGCCAGCATCTGTTAACCCCAGTTTTCCGCATGGCTTGTCCGTGTAGGTTATCTGTTTTCCATCCGTACATTTGTTCATGACCGATTCCGCACAGGATATTTGATAGAAAAAAAATAATGCAACGGACAAAGCAAAGTGAGTCGGTCTAAACATTTTTGAAAATCCTTTATCTATTTTTCAGGTGATACTAGTGCCGGTTAAGCTAAGTTCTCAATATCCCTGATATAGCCGTTGCATTCAGTATGGCGGTGCATCGGCTGCATTCCACCAGCCTCCACCTAGCGCGACAAAAAGGGCGGTTGTATCCTGAAGACGCTGAGCTTGAGCCTGTAAATAACCAAGTTTTGCCTGATGATACTGGATGTCTGCTGCAAGCACCTGAAGATAATTGATCGTTCCAGCCTGGTAGTTTATCTGTGTGAGATGCAATGATTCTTCCGAAGCTTCCACCGAATGGGATTCGGCTTGCATGGTTTCAGCATCATGCTCCAGGGCTCTCACGGTGTCGGCCACTTGGGCAAAGGCGCCGAGTACGGTCTGTCGATAGAGGGCCAGGCTTTGTTGATAAGCGTCAACTGCTGCCTGTTTCCGGGAAGACAAGGTGCCACCATTAAACAGAGGCGCGGCAATATCTGCCCCCAAGCTCCAGAAACTTGCATTGCTACCGAAAAGCCCGTTCATTGACGCGGCGTTCTGTCCAAAGGTTCCGTTCAAAGTAAAGCTTGGGAATTGTGCGGCTGTGGCAACACCTATGTTGGCACTGGCTCCATGCAGTTGCGCCTCGGCTACAAGAATATCCGGACGCTGGCGTACCAATTCTGAAGGAAGCGATAGCGGCAGTCTGCCGGGCAGGGAAAGCTCTGACATTAAAACCTCTGAAGGCATCCATTCTGATGGGGCATGGCCTGCAAGGGTGGTAAGCAGGTGCTCTGACTGGCTGAGCCTTTGCCGCAATGGCGGCAGAGTGGCTTCGAGGGAAGCCAACTGGCTGCGCAGGCTGAGTACGGCCTCATAGGAAACCGTACCGGCCTGGGTCTGCTTCTCGGTAATGGCAATCTGTTCCTTCTGCAATGCGATCAACTGTTCGGTATATTTTATTTCATCCCGGTAGGCCGCCATTGCAATGGAGGTATTAACAATGTTTCCAGACAAAGCAAGGTAGGTACCCAAGACTGTGGAACGTTGCAGATCGACTTGAGATTGCAGATTCTCGATGGCGCGATGCTCCGCGCCAAATAGATCAAGCGGATAGCTGACTGTTGCTGAAAGTGTGACCAGATTGAAAATGCTGCCAGGCGCGGAACTGCCGATGTGTGCCGGAGAATATTTTTGTCTTGTGGCATCGAAACCGGCATTGATCTGCGGGTAGAAAATCCCATAACCTGCCTGGAGGTTATCATTGCTTTGACGGAGGCTCGCCTGAGCCGCCTCCAAACTTGGATTGTTGGCGAGTCCCTCGGCAACAACGGCATTGAGCTGCCTTGAGTTGAACAAGTTCCACCAGTTGGCAACAGGCCCGATGCCCTGTTCGAAGCGCTGGGACTGACCCGCTACAGGAACGGTTTCTGAAGGATCCTGCCCGTGATTGTAATGGTCGATTGAGGGTGCTTTTGGACGAACAAAATCCGGCCCTACGGTACATCCGGAAAGAAGCAGTAGTGAAATTCCGCACAGAATCCACGCGCTTCGACCATTGCTCTTTCTTTGTAAGCGATGGGCCATGCTATTCATCCCCGATGTACACATCCACCAACTGACCTGGGTAAAGCGAAATATCTTTTTGTTTCGCAAATCTGAATATGATTGGTAAAACTCTCACGTCCACTCTTTCTGCTCTTTGGTTCGACAATTCTATTTTTGGCGAAACATAAGGCTGCTCTCTGACGTACTCCAATGGAATGTTGATATTGGTACCTCTGATAAACATTCGCGCATGCATTTGCGCTGGCTTGGGAAGCCTGTGAATGAGTATCTCGTCTACATAACACCTGACCCCGATGTAGTCTTGGGAATTTCCCATCACTATGGGAGGGCCGAAGTTCCCGGTATAACTGTCATATGAACCCTGTGAAGAGATATAGCTGCCGACAGCCGTATTGATCGACAGCGCGGTAGCATCGGACGGAGCCTTGATGACATACTTGGACAGCAGTACGTTTGATGCCTGATAAGCCCTCAATAAAGCCTCAAACTGTTTCTGGGCGACGGCCAAATTCTCTTTTCCGACCTCAACCGCATTTTGTGCTGTATCCAAGGTGTCTTTGCTCATGGATCGTGGATCCAGATCGTAGGATTTTTTCTGCTTGCCCAGCGTATCTTGCAAGCTTTTCAGGCTTGCCTTTGCGAGTCCGATTTGTTCCTTGGCAGATTCAGCCTGAGCTTGCTGTTGAGCGGCGGTCGCACGTTGTACGGCATCGTCCAGCATGAGCAGCGGTGTCCCAGCCTTCACATGCTGTCCTTCCGCAATCAGTATCTTGGCGACTGCCCCTGGAACTTCAGGATAAATGTTGATGTTTGCGCCGCTCGTTTGGTAGCTTTCGATGATTCCGTTGGCGTAGATTCCTTTTTCATAGGGATTCGAAGCCGGAGTGAATGCCGGAGGCTGCGGCTTGATTTTTATTCCATATACATAGGCACTAACAAAGCCGACGAGAATGCCTATGATTGCAAGTGTGAATAACAGTTTATTTCTCATTCAAGCCCCCGCTTCGACACCGGTTATCCTGCCATCTTCCATTTTCAATATCCGATCTGCATACTCATAGATTCTGCTGTCATGCGTGACAATAATGATGCAGCGCTTTTCGTTCAGAATATTCTCTTTTACAAACTCCACAATTTTCCTGCCCGTATCGCCATCCAGAGAAGCCGTCGGCTCATCAAATATCAGAATGTCCGGACGACTGGCGATCGCCCTTGCAATCGCTACTCTTTGTTGCTCGCCGCCACTCAATTTAACTGGCGGCAGTTGTGCTCTTTCCTTGAGGTCGACTATTTCCAGATGCTGCATGGCGATGTTCAGGGCATCATCCCAATCGCACTTCTTCAGAATCAGCGGGATCGCCACATTCTCTACTGTGGTCAGACGGGGAAACAGGTGGTAGTCCTGAAACACAAACCCCACCTTGTTTAATCTGAATTCGGCGATCTCATCATCGGTCAACTTCCAAAGATCCTTGCCCTCAACTATTACTGTCCCTGAATTCGGCCTGAGAATTCCTGAAATCATGCTTAGCAACGTTGTCTTACCACTTCCAGAAGGACCCACGATGTAGAGCATTTCCCCCAAATAGGCCTCAAAGCTCACGTCCTTCACCGCGATGGTTTTTGCGTCTCCCTCGCCGAACCACTTGGCCAGGTTGCTTGCCTTGACTGCCAGATTCGCCACGTTAGCCTCTGAAGATATCGAAAGGTTCTATCCGGATCACTTTCCTGACCCCGATATAACTGGAAATTCCCGCTATGATGACCACCATGACAAAGGCGATCCCGAGATTCATATAGGTTATCTGGGCTGCATAATCCGGCAGCCTTAATTTTGCCGCCATGATCATTAACGCAGCCAGACCGACCCCTAAACCATAACCTAAAAACGCGGTAAATGTTGCCTGAAACAGGATCATGGATATAAGTTCGTTCCCTTTCGCGCCTATCGCTTTCAATGCGCCGAATTTCTCAAGATTTTCGAGAATGAAAGTATAAAAAGTTTGCCCGGAGATAGATAATCCGACGATGAAACTGATGATCGTCATGATCAACACATTGATGCCAAGACCGGTCTGGAATTTATAAAAATTCGAAATCTTCTGCATGAATTCATCATCAGTGAGTGCTTCATAACCCAACCTCTGCACCTGCTCCTTGATGAAAGGAATGTCACTTCTCTTTTTCGGTTCAATCAGAATAAAGGAGGTCGTGAATCGGGATGTGGGGATGTAGGTTATTGCTCTATTGTAGGTCGTATACAGTGTGGGAACTCCAAACAGGCCGGAAGAGTTGGCTTTTGCCAAACCGACAACGACCCCACGGTTATCGTTGATTTCAAATTCGGTGCCGATTTTCGGGTTTTCGAGTTTTCTGAATTCTGCGTCCTCCACGACAATGAAGGCATTTTCTGCAAATATATCCTCGATTTTTCCTTCGATAAGTTCGGGTCTGCCAAATAGAGTGGAATCATCCAACCCAACGACCGTCACCGCTTGATAGGTGCCGCTGCGAAGCTTGACCAGCGCTCCGCCCGAATAAAGAGGCACCGCATATTTGACGCCGTTTATACTTCGGACTGCATCCAGTACATAACTTGGCATAGGAATGCTGCTGGAGACATTATTGACCGCCGGATCCATTACCCACATTTTCGCGCCAATGTTGAGAACGGTAGAGGAAGCTCTTGCCAGAATTCCCGCGAACATGGATGTCATCATGATCATCAAGAAAACCGCAAAAGTAATTCCGACAAGTAATGCAGCGAACTTCCCCTTGTCATTCACAAGCAGTTTGAATGCGATTTTCAGGATTCCCTTCACGGCATTTCCTTCCTAAAAAACTATACTTTTATCATGAAGGCAGAGTGTGAAATGCGGATAGCAATGATGGTGCTGGTGTGGGCGATTGTTGTATGTGAGGCAATACAAGAAAAATCATCCCTTTCCAGCCTTTCTTGGTTTGCACACCATCACTATCGCTTTTCGGACTCTAGCACCCATTTTCATGTTGCACCAGCATAGAAAAATTGGCTCCCTAAATTTATCGGCAGCCACTCAACCTAGGTGAGAACATTACTCTAAATTATTGCACTGAAGGCGGAGGTGGTGCGGGATAGTAAGATGGCGCTGGTGCAGGCGGTTGAGTGTAAATTACTCGGGAGCTGATTAGGCAGTTATGTGAACTTTGCTTTTGGGCTACTTTTGAAGTTTTATGTAATGTCGTACCGTGCATTATCATGACCAAAAGAGCAGATTCCTGCGGCTTCTTTATTTCACCACTCGAAGGTGCGACTTGGCGGGTGGAAGACTGTCAGTCGGTTTGCCCCCACCATCGCAGGAGGGCGGTGTAGGCGTAGATTCCTGCCCCTGAAACACCAGCCCCTGACCGGTTTCCTTGGCGAAGATGCCAATCACCGCTGCTATCGGCACGATGATTTGTTGCGGCACGCCGCCGAAGCGTCCTCCGCATGTGATCTCATCGTTGCCTATGTGCAGGTTACGCACCGCATCCATACCCAGATTAAGCACGATTTCACCATCCTTGACATAAGACATCGGCACCAGCGTCTGACCATCCACCCGTACAGCCAAATAAGGCGTCAGGCCGCTGTCTGCACACCACTCGTAGATCGCTCGAATCAGGTAAGGCTTTGTGGACAATTCACTCATGGATTTAAGTAGTAACTCATAAATATAGTATCAAGCTGGTAGCAAAACCGGGTGGCTACAAGCTACTTTCGCATCGCTTTTTCGGCAGGCGTCATCGCTTCGATATAAGCCGGGCGTGAGAATATACGCTCGGCATATTTCATCAGCGGTGCGGCTTCCTTGCCAAGTTGGATGCCATAATGATCCAGCCGCCACAGTAGCGGCGCAATGGCTACGTCCAGCATGGAAAACTCGTCACCCAGCATGTATTTCTGCTTGGCAAAAACCACCGAGATTTGCGTCAGATTTTCTCGTATCGTTTGTCGCGCCTTGTCCGCAGCTTTTTGCTGGCCGTGTTCGATGGCGTCGATGTGGCAGAACAACTCATTCTCGAAGCGGTGCAGGAACAGGCGCGCGCGGGCGCGCATCACCGGGTCGGCGGGCATCAGTTGCGGGTGCGGGAAGCGCTCGTCGATGTATTCGTTGATGATGTTGGCCTCATACAGCACAAGATCGCGTTCCACCAACACCGGCACCTTGTTGTACGGATTGATTACCGCGAGGTCTTCCGGCTTGTTGAACATGTCCACATCGATAACCTGAAAATCCATGCCTTTTTCAAACAGCACGAAACGGCAACGTTGGCTGAACGGGTCTGTCGTTCCCGAGTATAGCGTCATCATAGCGCGGCTCATCCTTTTAGCAGGTGATCGCGACGCATCGCCCCACGCATCAGCATGAAGCCGATTGTAGCCAATGCCGCCAGCGAAACTGCCACATCGCGCACCTGCAACCGCCACTTGGCACCCATAAAGTACCGCACAGCGCACAACGATACGCAGATCAACGCGAGATAAGTCACGATCACAAAGCTGGCAGTCAGAGCCGGCCAATTGCTGTAAGACATTTATGCTCTCCCTCTTAATATTTTGCTGACGATGCAGCTTGGGTAGCCGATGCCTGTTTTGGACCTTTGCGCACATAGCGGGCCATATGCCAACGTTCGGTGGAGGACTGGCCATTTGCATAGGCCGGCATGACCGCACCGCAAAATGTCATCATAAAAGGATAGGCGCAAAAACACGGCGGCAATAATGTCCAGTTTGAAAAACAAAGTCAACACCACATGCACAACATACTCCAAATATATTGCTTCGCTTATTCCGGGCTAGCTGAACAACAGAGTCATGAATTACAATTAGCGCCATCTTTTTGAACGGTCTTTTGCATCCATGTTGCTCTGGTTCGTAATCGCCTATTGGATTATTTCAGTCGGGATCGGCCTTTACGCCGCCACTCGCGTCCACAATACCAAGGATTTCGCCGTTGCCGGGCGGCAACTGCCGTTCTACATGGTCACCGCGACTGTATTTGCTACCTGGTTCGGCTCTGAAACAGTGCTAGGCATTCCCGCCACTTTTCTCAAGGAAGGCCTGCACGGTGTGGTGGCCGATCCCTTCGGCGCGTCCATGTGCCTGATTTTGGTAGGACTGTTCTTTGCCGCGCCGCTGTACCGCATGAATTTGCTGACTATAGGCGATTTCTACAAGAAAAAATTCGGTCGTAGCGTCGAGGTGCTGACCACGCTAGCGATTGTAATTTCCTACCTCGGCTGGGTGGGCGCGCAGATCACCGCGCTCGGGCTGGTATTCAACGTGGTGTCCGGCGGTGAGATCAGCAAGCTCGCAGGGATGTGGATCGGCTCCGGCACCATTCTCATTTACACTTTCTTCGGCGGTATGTGGGCGGTGGCCGTCACCGACTTTCTCCAGATGATTATCATTGTCGTCGGCATGCTGTATATCGGCGGCTCGGTAAGCAATATGGTGGGCGGCGTGGGGGTGGTGGTACACCATGCCGTGGAGGCTGGCAAGTTCGAATTCTGGCCCGCGCTCGATGCCAAGGAAATCATCGGCTTTGCCGCCGCCTGGATCACCATGATGTTCGGTTCCATTCCGCAACAGGACGTGTTCCAGCGGGTGCAGTCGTCGAAGACCGAGAAGATCGCCATCTGGGGAGCGGTGTTCGGCGGATGCCTGTATTTCGTATTTGCCTTTGTGCCGATGTTTCTGGCCTATTCCGCGACGCTGCTCGACCCAAAAATGGTGAGCGACCTGATCGACACCGACCCGCAAATGATTTTGCCCACTCTGGTGATGCAGCATGCGCCGTTGTTCGCACAGGTGATGTTCTTCGGCGCATTGCTTTCCGCCATCAAGAGTTGTGCCTCGGCGACACTGCTGGCGCCCTCGGTGACATTCAGCGAAAACATCCTCAAGCCGATGCTGGGGCACAGGCTGCCCGACCGAAAAATGTTGTACACCATGCGTGGAGTGACGGTGGTATTCACCATTCTGGTCACTATTTATGCGATGAACTCGAAAGCCAGTATTTTCAAGATGGTCGAGAACGCCTATCAGATTACGCTGGTCGCGGCATTCATCCCGCTGGTTGCGGGCGTCTACTGGAAGCGCTCCACTAATCAGGGCGCGCTGGCGGCGATTTTCTGCGGCCTGTCGGTGTGGCTCGCCATTCTGATTTCCGGGCCGGAAGATCCGTTCATCCCGGCACAGTTCGCCGGACTGATCGCCAGCGCCATTGGCATGGTGATCGGATCGCTACTGCCCAGCATGGTGCCCGGGCCGCTGCCGCAGGAACCGGAGCACACCCATCTGCATCACCTTGCGGCAAGTCACACCGAGCATGTGACGGAACATCCGCACCATCATCCGTCGCATCACAGCGAACATTGATGACGGCTGTCATGCTACTGTCACAATTCTTTCATACCATCGCAAACTGCTTACAATAGATGCGATGGAGAAAATGATGACCGCAAATATTCTGCTGGTGGAAGACGAGCCTGCGATACAAGAGTTATTGGCATTTAATGTGACGCAATGCGGCTACCGCGCGATTCAGGCGCTCGATGCCGCCAGCGCCATGTCGCACATCAGCCACGCGTTGCCCGATTTAATCCTGCTCGACTGGATGCTGCCGGGCAGCAGCGGTATTGAATTGGCGCGCCACCTGCGCGCCGACCAGCGCACGCGTAACGTTCCCATCATCATGCTGACCGCGCGTAATGACGAGCGCGACAAGGTGCTGGGGCTGGAATCTGGAGCGGACGATTACATCACCAAACCGTTTTCGCCGCGCGAATTGATGGCGCGCATCCGCGCCGTGTTGCGCCGCCGCGCACCGCAGATGAGCGACGAGACGGTGTCCGCAGGCGGGCTGGAATTGTCGCCCACCACGCACCGCGTCAGCGCCAACGGTGCGATGATAGACTTGGGGCCGACGGAATTTCGCATCCTGCATTTCTTTATGACCCATACCGAACGCGTTTACAGCCGTTCGCAACTGCTCGATCAAGTATGGGGAGACCACGTGTTTGTGGAGGAGCGTACCGTGGATGTGCATATCCGCCGCCTGCGTCAAGCACTGGAGCCATCCGGCTTCGATGGCCTGGTGCAGACCGTGCGCGGCAGCGGCTACCGTTTTTCGTGCAACTAGCAGGCTGCTGAAAACTACTGCGAATCGATGATGCTGCGTTGGAAGTAGGCTCAAAATGCGGGATCGCGTAGCGATAAACTATTTGTAAATTCCGCTTTTTCGCCGACTTCCGCCTTGCCTGATCGCCTCTCGTTACGTTTTTAACATCCTGCAAACGTTATGACCATACGCGGTTGTCCGCCATCCCGCACACCGTATGTATAATGGTGTGCATAATTTTAGAGGCTAATCACCGTGGTTGATTTCTGGCGGCGCGCGCTGTTTTTTCCATTCGCCCTGTTTTTTTGCTCGCTGCTGATGTGGGCAGTGGCAGGCGCTTTGTCTGCCACCATGTTTTTTTCGTTGGTGCTATTGGTGCGCTTGGCGTTTTTCTTGCGCCAATTGGCTGCGCTCGACCACTGGCTGGACGATCCGGAAGCGCGTGTAACACCCGATGGCACGGGGTTGTGGGAGGATGTATTCGCACGGCTGAACAAGATGGTGCGGCTACAGCGCCAGGAGCGCGAGCAAAGCGCCGCCGCGTTGCGGCACATGGAGCAGGCAACGTCTGCACTGCCGGAAGGGGTGGTCATTCTTGATGAGGCCGATCACATTGAATGGTGCAACCCGCTCGCCGAACAGCATTTCGGCTTGGACGGCGTGCGCGACGTTGGCCAGCAGATCACTTACCTGGCGCGACAACCGGAGTTTGTGCAGTATCTTGCTGTGCGCGATTTTAGTGAGCCGCTGGTGTTGCGCGGTGCCCGCCATGACGGCCTGACGCTCTCCATCAAGTTGATTTCCTACAGCGCAAATAAAAAGCTGCTGATCAGCAGGGATATCACCGGCTTCGAACGCATTGAAACCATGCGCCGCGACTTTGTCGCCAACGTGTCACATGAGTTGCGCACCCCTCTGACGGTGGTGAACGGCTTTGTCGAAACGCTGAGTGACATGCCCAAGCTGGACAATGACATGGCGCGCCGCGCGCTACACCTGATGGGCGAGCAGACGCAGCGCATGGAACGCTTGGTGAATGATTTGCTTACTCTTTCGAAACTGGATAACGCGCTGAATGCCCTGCAGGAAGAAACTGTGCAGCTTCCCACCTTGTTGCATACGCTGCATGAAGAAGGTCTATCATTGAGCGGTGGAAAACATGCTCTGAAGCTGGAGACGGAGAGCGATTGCAACCTGCTCGGCAACACTGAAGAATTGCGCAGCGCTTTTGGCAACCTGATATCCAATGCCATCCGCTACACGCCACATGGCGGAGAGATTGTATTGCGTTGGCAAGAGAAGGACGGGCAACCGATATTTAGCGTGCAGGACAGCGGCCTCGGCATCGCACCTCAACACATCCCACGCTTGACCGAGCGTTTTTACCGGGTGGACCACAGCCGCTCACGCGAGACTGGCGGCACCGGCTTGGGGCTGGCCATCGTCAAGCATGTGACCATCCGCCATCAGGCACGGCTGGAAATTGCCAGTGAGGAAGGTAAGGGCAGCACCTTCAGCATCGTGTTTCCGTCCAAGCGTCGTTTGCCATTGCCGGAAGAAAATGCTGGTTAAAATCAGGTATGGCGAGGTGCGTTCCCAGGTTATTTGTCACCGATCTCCTTTATAAGCCTGCCAAGCCGTGGGAAGATACCTAAAGGAATCAACAGATTTGCCGATAAATCCCATAAGAAGGGAGCAAATCATGGACTTGATCGGCAGCGTAAACTATATCGAAAACAGGCTTGGTGGACGTAAATCTAACCAAGAGAGGGGGAAGCCTGCGCAAAAAAACAACCACAACGATGCCGTGGACGAAAAGATTACTCCAGCGGATTCCAGCCATCCCCCAACAGAATATGACACCCGGCTCGGGCGGAAGATAGATACTACCGCATAGCCCGGATGGGATTATGTGTAGTAATTCAGACTTAATCTGACAGTTGCTGTCAGAACAGATCAAGTCATATCAGTTTGTATTAGCTCAGACTTGACCTGACACAAACAGTCAGATTACTACAATCGCTCACTTTTGCTACCTCTCACCCATGCAATTTGATATTGAACTGCCCGAAGCGGCATCGGCAAAAGATAATTTTCATTGTCGCAAAGGAGACAATAGCTTTTGACTCTTGATAACCCATAACAGACATGACGACTTCCCGAAACTGAATTTACTATAGGCGTCCGCTTTGTGGCATGCTGTTAACATTGCACTACGGCCGCTGCGTGCCATCAGCGGAACTTCGAATGGGGAAAACCAGTGTCCGCTCCCCGCACCGCTGCGGACCCTAGTGGTTTTCTGCAAATGATTTTGTTTGAGCCTGCGGGGGCGTCCGCTCCTGTCTATTGCGACTTCACACTTTTAACCCGAAGCCGTCATCGACCTATGAGAAATCGTTGCTCCAAACCGGTCATTGGCGAATTGGCGCTAACTACCCAAACCGGTTACACGCACTGGTCAAAAGCGGAAGTTCACCGCATTACAACTTGGCATCATGGTTCAATATCCACGTAGACCCCATTGTGATCGGATAAATACAGCCCTGATTTTGTGAAGTGATCCCAAGCTCCGACATATTGCTTTTGGAAGGCACCGTCAGTCATGCAAATGTGGTCGATATTATTCCTGGCCCAACCCTTTGACGGATCAACTTTAAGTTTTCCGAAACCGCCAAAATCCTCTGTGGTCAGGCAGGTTAGGTGATTTCTACTGAGCTCTTCACCCAGCAATTCTCTACCAGCCTTCGTTCCATAGGTTTGAACAGAACCATCACGAGTCTGGTTGAAATCACCCGCTACGAAGAACGGTATTCCTGCATATTTATCCTGTATTTTTCTCCAATCGTCACCATGGCAGACAATAGCTTTCTCATGCTCTGCCCATGCAGGAGAGTTCCCTTGTGGTCCTTTGTCACCGTGATAAGTAATAATCGTGCCGTAGATAATCAAATCACCTAACGGGGTTGTGATTTGAGAGCACACCGCCGTTTCATTGTCGTAGCAATCAATTTGATGCGGAGTTTTCCAGCAAGACCTAGACCAGATTGTTGACCAATACTTACCATACTCATTTTTGTTATGTGGAGCCACACTAACGTATCCATCGGCTGATAAATCCACCTGTTCACAGGTTTCCGTTAACACCAAAATATCAGCATCAATCTTCCTCAACTGCGCAATTTGAGCGTCAATAGGCCTGCTGGAGTTTGATGCGTGATCCAGGTTCCACGTCGCAATTCTCATAACGAGCCTCCCGCAGTGGCTACATGCTCGAACACAGCTTGTCCAAATCCCAGCAATTTCGCCCTTGTTTCCGCTGAGTTTCCAGTGAGATAGTTTTCCAGACTGCCAATGCACTCGTAACTTAGTGCAAGATTCTTATCCCATGGGGCTGATTCGTTCGTCGTCCGCCCTATGATGAGGCCATCCTCAGCGTGGATCTCGCTTGCCGCTAAGTATTTCACTCGTCCCAACTCAACTTCTTGTACGAAGACCCTAGCAATCAGGTACGGCGGTTCAATCCCGGCAACGATCGGCTTAGCGACCTTAGATACGTAAAAGTACAGAAGGTGAAGCCAGTTACGCGGATGCTTTACTTGAATTCCGAGCCGGGACGGATCAGCTTGGCACTGCGCTCCCAATTGCTGACTGAAATATTTTCGCATGTCCATGGTGGCCTCATAGAATTTCTCAGCCACCTCCGGACGCAGGAACAATTGATTCCAGTCCTCTGAAAGAGGCTCGATGCCATACCAAGATCGCGCATGTATTTCATGAAGTCCTGCGCCAACCGATCATCATGGCTGGCGACAATCGGGTAGAAGTCCTCCCAGTAAAAAAATGGCGTAGGGGAAGAATGGGGGCGCAGGTAGTTGCTAGACTGAAGCACATCCTCGGAAATTGTATGTATTCTGTTTGATATCAATACGAGATACGTTGGCCGATTTTTCGGTAATCCGAGGTAACGCTCTAACTGGCGACCACCCAAGTCGCTGTCCAATTTGTGTTCGCATAGAATGTCGAACTCTTCGCAAGATAACATGAAGTCAGGCTTGTTCTCGGTATCGCCAGCAGGGTGATCCACCGCCCTTACAAAGGTCGCAGGAGCAAGCCCAGACCTCTGGCAAATCACATCGACCATACCTTGCCCAATACTTGGAATGCTGAGTATCAGGTAATGGAGAAATGCCGTGAATTTGTCCTCAGGCCCCAGATCAGAAGTGGCAATGCGAAATATATTGGTCGTTTCCAAGTCTAGATTCTCCGATGAATTACCTGATGTTAATTGCAAACCACACCCTCAATGCAACTCCCTTTTGTGCAATACAAAATAAACCTCTGCAAGCAATTCTGCATCCAGCATCGCATTATGCTGAGTGCGCTGTGAATAGGTAATCCCATATCTTTCACAAAGCGCATTCAAACCATTCTTCTTTCCTGGATTTTGTTTTCTGGCTATCACCATAGTATCGGTAACGATTTTACAGATGCTTTCAACGGGAGGAAGCCCAACTTTTTTAAACTCTGCATCCAGGAAGCAAAGGTCAAACGGTGCATTGTGAATAATCAGTTCTGCATCGCGGATGAAATTTGCAATTTCATGTGCGAAGAAATCAAACGTGGGTTCATTGTGCAATCGTTCTAGTGTTAAACCATGTACTTCAGTCGCACCTTCATCAACCTCACGCTCCGGGTTGAAATATCGGTGAAAGCGGTTTTCGGTAATCTCTCTACCAAAGATTTCAATGGCTGCTAGTTCAATGATTCGATGGCCTTCATAGGGGCTAAGCCCTGTTGTCTCTGTATCCAAAACGATTTTGCGCATACCTTTTCAATCTCTCCAAAATAGGATTATGTTTAGTGAAGCAACTGAGTATTGAACCTCTGGCGCAAATTGTTAAAACATACTATTAGCAGTGCCAGGGTCTCAGTAACAGATGAATGCAAAGTGTCGTAAGAGGAGCCAAGGTCTTCAAGCTCCGTTATCCACCGGGGGAATTCTTCTATGACCTTTTCCATTTCGGCGCAAGTTTCAATCAGATCATCTATTTGATATTCCGGTAGCGTGAGCGATTCTGTTGCCATTAGCCTATGGAACCGTACCATCGCTTCGTGATATCGAGCCATGAATTCATAATAGGGAACCTGCAATGATTCTGGCAAATCCGGGGCAGGTATAAAAGAATTGATCTCCAGTTCGGCTCCAAGTTGGTGGTCAAAAAGTATGTGAAGAATACCGACACAAAACTCGGCTAACTCTCTAAAATCCTTGTCGGTGGTAACAGAGAACCACTTGTCGTAATTGCTTTCAGTTGTATACACCCGGTGATATCCGCAAGCCGACAAGAGGTGGATCCCACGCTCCCCCAAAACATCTTCCTCAAGTTTTTGGGTACGAGGCTCCGCCAAAATCTCTGATGCAAATGAATGGTAGAGGTTGTCGCCAACCACATCAGAGAACCGAATGAAGCCAAGGGGCGTTCCAAATGTGGCATGAGCATAATGTGTTACGCCATCCCTATCGAACCAAGTATTTCCATGCAATGTACGCAAGGCTTCCGATATTCGTTCGACGTCAGCAGCAAATCCCTGTTGACTGCCAGACTTGCGGACGAAGCTCATTACATCTGCCATCATCAGTTCAGGTTTTTCAAATCCATCCACGAGGAGGCTAACTTTGGCGTTGGGCTCTAGTTGATAGAGCTCTGTGGCAATGCGAGTTCCAAGGTCAACAATATCGCCTTCTTCTACTCGAATGTAGAGCATATCGACCAATTCCGGTTCACTAAACTTTTGCACCCTTTCAGAAACTTTGTATCCACGCTGTGAAAATGTATTCAATGAGTCGCTGCTTGTCCGCGATGTTTTTTTGGCGAATCAAAGGCCATTCGAGGCCGATAATCCCATCCTCAATTGCGTACTGAAGATTTACCGTATTGTCACTTTTCCCTTCTGTGACAACCTGTGTTTCGAATGTAAATACCGCATAGGAAGCATCCATTCCATTGGCATCTAACTGCGCTACGATAGCGGGAATTTGACTCAGGCTGACTGATGATTCGTACAAGCACAATCCAGTGGCAGATTTCCTCTTGCGTTGAATTGGTTTACTTCCATTTATTTCGATCAAACTCGGTTTATCTTTTTCCCTCATGATGAATCCCTTTGTTTCAAGAATAGCATTGGCTAATACTGTGTTAATTGAATATAGGGTTACAGCATAGCGCTACACTGGCTCACCAGATGAGCCTAAAAACAATTACAATCGACAAAACTTGGGAAGTTTGCAAGTTAAACGCCGCATAGAGACAAAGGGGTTATCGTGTTACCCAGAGGACTTTCAAAATCAAAAATAATGGCCGGATTGCAATGCCAGAAAAGGCTTTGGCTGCAAACATATCGTCCAGATTTGGCGCAGGATAACGATCAAACCCAGCAAGCTTTTGCTGCTGGCAATGAATTTGGAGAGGCAGCACGCCGACTTTATCCAGAAGGTCAGTTGATAGAGCATGTGTTTGATATTCCCAAGGCATTGGCTGCAACTCAGGCAGTGCTCGCTGAACAATCGACCACTCCTTTATTTGAAGCCGCTTTTCAGTCTGAAGGCGTAGTGGTTCGCGTAGACCTGCTTTTCAGGGAAGAGGATGGCCTACGGCTGGTGGAAGTTAAATCAACCACATCCGTCAAGCCACTGCATATTACTGACAGTGCCATTCAGGCATGGGTTTTGGATAATGCGGGTTGTCAGGTTAAGCGGGTGGAGTTAGCCCACGTCAATAATACGTTCGTCTATCAGGGCGACGGCAATTACATGGGCTTGCTAAGCCATGTGGACATCACCGAGGCAGTATCGGAAATCAAGCCAAAGGTTGGCGGATGGGTCAGTTCATTCCAAAATCTATTGGCGGGAGAAAAGCCGGACATCGCGCCAGGTGAACAGTGTCACAAGCCTTATGATTGCCCCTTTGACCAGTTCTGCAACAAAGACCCAGTTGAATATCCGCTTACTCTTCTGTCTTACAGCAATACATTTCTGGAGCCGATGATCCGGGAAGGAATAACCGATATTCGCGACGTGCCCGAGGCAATGTTGACGACGGACAAACAGCGCCGCATCTGGACGGCGACATTGTCAGGCAAGCCCATTTTAGACAAGGCGATTGCAGACGAACTCGCCAAGCTTCCATATCCCCGCTATTACCTTGATTTTGAAACAGTGGGCTACGTCGTGCCAATCTGGAAAGGAACGCGCCCATATCAATCCCTACCCTATCAATGGTCGTGCCACTTGGAAACAGCTTCTGGCGCATTGACACACATGGAATATCTTGATGTTGACGGCACGCAGGCACCGATGCGGCGTTTTGCTGAAAGCCTGGTGGAGAAGATGGGCACTGATGGGCCGATATTTGTATATAGCTCTTACGAGGCGGGAATCATCAAGGGACTCATCGAAATGTATCCTGACCTTGCCTCAGGCTTGGAGAAAATCATTGATCGGTTGGTAGACTTGTTGCCACTGGCACAAAAATACTACTATCACCCCGCCATGAAAGGTTCCTGGTCGATCAAGGCTGTTCTGCCTACCATTGCAGAAGGCGCGCCCGATTTGGATTACAAGCGGCTGGATGAAGTCCAGAATGGCATGTTAGCTCAGGCAGCTTATTTGGAAATCATCCATCCTGACACGTCAAAGGAACGGCGAGAGAATCTTTCCCGGAAACTTCTGGATTATTGCAAACTGGATACCTTGGCGATGGTGAGGTTAGTGGAGTATTTTCAAAATTCAACTGCATGACACCAGACATGATTTACTGGACGGTGAGCCGTAGCTGTTATCCCCAGCTACCAAAGACAAACTTTAAATAGGACAAATAACAATGAGTGACATTTACGCACTGAGCAAAGATAGAACCACAACAGCTCTTACCAGAGTTCACTGTAAGAACGAAGACGAGGAATTACAGTATAGTGGACCCCGATTTTCAGACAATAATTTAAGGTGGTAACCTGCTGCAATTGAGGAGCAGGTTATGAGCGAAACGAAGCGCAAGAATTTTAGTGGCGAGTTCAAGGCCAAGGTGGCACTTGAAGCGATCCGTGGCATCAAGACGGTTAACGAAATTGGCCAGGAGTTTGGGGTGCATCCGACGCAAGTCGGCATGTGGAAGAAAGAGCTGCAAGAGCAGGCGTCCAGCCTATTTGATGCCAAGCGTGGCCCGAAGCCTGCCGACCCGTCTTCCAGCCCGGAGCGGCTCTATTCCGAAATCGGGCGGTTGAAGATGGAGCTGGACTGGCTCAAAAAAAAGTCTGGGATCAGCCAGTAGAAAGCCGCAAGCAATGGGTCAGCACCGTCGAACCACTGGCGCTGACCCGGCAATGCGAACTGGCGGGTGTCAACCGCTCCACGGTCTATGCGCCGCACATGGCAGCAAAACCTGACGAGCAGGAATTGATGTTACTGGCGCTGATTGATGCCAAATACACGCGGCATCCGTTTTACGGCAGCCGCAAGATCAAGATTTACTTGCGTGGCTTGGGGCACAAGATCAACCGTAAGCGTGTGCAGAGACTGATGGGCATACTGGGGCTTGCGGGCATGGCCCCGGGGCCTGATACCAGCAGCCCGCACCCGCAGCACAAGGTTTATCCGTACTTGCTCAGAGGCGTGAATGTGATCCGCCCCAATCAGGTATGGAGTACGGACATCACGTACATCCGCCTACCGCGTGGGTTTGTGTACTTGGTGGCGGTGATCGACTGGTACTCGCGAAAAGTGCTGTCGTGGCGGTTATCGAATACGCTGGATAGCGGGTTCTGTGTGGACTGCCTGGAGCAAGCATTACAGGCATATGGAGCGCCCGAGATATTTAATACCGATCAGGGTTGCCAGTTCACGAGCGAAGCGTTTACTGGTGTGTTGTTGAAAAAAGGCATTGCCATCAGCATGGACGGTCGCGGTCGGGCACTGGATAACATCTTTGTGGAAAGGCTCTGGCGCAGCGTCAAACACGAAGACGTGTATTTGAAATGCTACGCCACGATGTCTGAATTGCTGATAGGATTGACAGAATATTTTGTGCTTTACAACATGGAAAGACCGCACCAATCGCTGGGCTACGACACGCCGGATCAGGTCTACCGTACAGCAAGTGGCGGCGGTGCAAGGATCGTGGACAAATACAGTGAGAAAGAAAAATCTCACCCAGAAATAGAAGCAAAAAAAGAAACCGAAAACCGGGGCAGCGCCGTTCCGCTGCATGAAGAAGGTTACCCTCTTAAACTCGATGCATTATTGTCTTGACGGAGGGGTCCACTGTACAGACGGTACTTGAAAAAAACCTTGATCTCATCCCCGGCGATCAAATCACGCCAGATGGTGAGCCTCGGCGTTGGATATTGGTAAAGCGGGAGATGCCAGTTCCTGACCCGACGAGTGGAGGGAATCGATGGAATATTGATTTCTTTTTGGCGGATCAAGATGCGATACCGACTTTTGTTGAATGCAAGCGGCACGATGATACGCGCGCGAGACGCGAGGTGGTTGGGCAGATGCTGGACTATGTGGCGAATGGCGCTCACTACTGGAGCGCAGAGGATATCAAGAAACATGCCGAGGAGTCCGCTTCCAAGAGAGGTAAAAGCATTGAGTTCGTGCTGTCGCCGCTGGGTCCAAAGTTGGCAGATGATGTTGATGCCTATTTCAAAGCCATTGAAACAAACCTTCGCGAAGGCAAAGTGCGGATGGTATTTTTATTGGAAGATAGCTCTTATGAATTGCGCAGTATTGTTGAATTTCTTAATGATCAAATGCCTCGTGCAGAGGTGCTACTCGTGGAAGTGCGCCAGTACCAGTTAGGGGAGCAGCGCATTGTTGTGCCAACACTCTTCGGATTCACAGAAAAGGCGCGCATGGCTAAAAGAGATACGAGTTCCTCATCGTTGGTTGGTGTTCGCCGCACTTGGGACTTAGACTCGTTTATTGCCGATGCAACGAATAAGGTGACTGGTGAGCAAATAGAGGCGATCCGGCGAATAGTTCGCGCATCAGAGGATTTCTCGTGGGACATTAAGTGGGGGACTGGAAAGGAAAATGGTTCTTTGAGTGTCCGAATACCTAGCGTTGCCAAAAGGTCGTTATTATCGATCTTTTCTAATGGCAACCTTATGATGAACTTTGGATGGCTCAACGAAAGTACAATTGAAGAACATGTTCGCGATTCGATGGCCGCGTTTGCTACTGAATACTTCAAAGAGGTTGCGCTAGAAAATTATAAGGAGCGCTATGTGTCTGTTAAGCCATCAGTTTGGGTACCAAAAGTAGAAGACTTGATCAAATATCTTAGCACGCAGCAGGCAGTGTCAAATGACAGCTAGCCCTTGTGTCACATGAAGATGTTGCCGTTCATTTCGGGACAGTTGATGTATGCATGCATTGTGTGAGCCTCGCAAGGAGAAAACATGAGCATGACAGAACGCCTCTACAAGATAGACCAGATGCTCTCGGAGCGCCAATTCGTTACGTTCGATGAAATGCTGGAAAGGCTGGAAGTTTCCAGAGCTACACTCAAACGCGATCTTGCCTACATGCGCGACAGGCTAAATGCTCCCATTATTTTCGACAGGGAGTTGCGTGGCTATCGCTTCGACAAAATAAGCCAGGTACCCAGTGCGCAGTATGTACTTCCCGGACTCTGGTTCTCAGCCGAAGAAATCCATTCGCTGCTCACCATGCAGCACCTGCTGACCAATCTGGACACTGGCGGCCTGCTTGGCCCGCACATCTCGCCATTGCTATCCCGCCTCACAGCACTACTAGGCACAGCCGAGAACCCTGCTGATGAAGTGCAAAAGCGCGTCAAGCTCGAAATGGTTGGTGCCCGTCAATTCCACCTTGAGCACTTTCAGGCAGTTGGCTCCGCACTGTTGCGGCGCAAGCGCCTGGTGATCGATTATTACGCCCGAGGAACAGGTGAAACCACGCACCGTGAAGTTTCGCCTCAACGCTTGGTTTATTATCGTGGCAACTGGTATCTGGATGTTTGGTGCCATCTCAGAAATGACATCCGTAATTTTTCGGTGGATGCTATCCAACATGTAGAAATATCGGAGAAGAAGGCCAAAGACATTTCAGATAAGAAGCTCAATGATGTGTTGGGTGCTGGTTATGGAATTTTCTCTGGTGCGAAAGTGCAGTGGGCAACGCTGCTATTCACACCCGAACTTGCGCGATGGGTCTCTGTGGAGCGCTGGCATCCCAATCAGAAAAACAAATTCCTTAATGATGGCAGCTACGAACTCAAGGTTCCGTATAGCAATGATCCTGAGCTAGTGATGGATATTCTGAGACACGGGGCTGGGGTCAAAGTGCTGCATCCAACGGAGCTGAGGCTAAAAGTAATAGCTGAGATTAATGCCATGAAGTTGGCATACTCATAATGCTATCGGTAGTGGCCCACATATCCAGATGGCTTCGGGGAGTAACCTGCCGATGCACTGTGCAGCTATAGCGCCATGATATTTGGGTGCACGACAACGGACATTCGCAAAGGGCTGTTCATGGCCGGTAGTGCTCTGTTTGCATTCACTAACATCGGTGTCCGTTGCACCCTTGTTAAGGGACATCATAGCAGCAGAATATTTTACTCTTGTTTGGAATTCTGATTCACAGCATTCGCTTGCTTTGACCAGATCGCGACATTTTTTATAATCGCGATCCGAATATCACCTCAAACCTCAGTCTGCTCTGCCATCTCCAACGCGTCATCCACGTCAATGCCAAGATAGTGCTTGCCAGCGAAGACGCGCACCGTTTTTATCCCGAGATGGGCACGATGTTCCTGCAACGTATTGCGGAAACCGTGAGTAGTGCGTTGCAACCGCGTTTGTAATATGCCGGAGGCAGACGCGCATTCCAATCAGGACACCCTGCTTGGCTTCCTCGCGCACCTGCGCAACGAGCGGCATTATTCGCCTCTTACTACCGAGAATTATGCGCGCGACATTCGCCGTCTGTTTGAGCTTGCTGGAGATACACCGATAGCCGAACTGAAAAGCCACCACATTCGCCGTTATGTTGCGCAACTGCACGGACATGGTTTGGGCGGGAAATCGCTGGCGCGCATGTTGTCGGCGTGGCGCAGTTTCTATTCCTATCTGATGCGTGATCACCAATGCAAAGGCAATCCTTGCATCGGGCTGCGCGCACCGAAATCGGCACGCAACCTTCCGCATGCGCTGTCGCCGGACGAAGCAGTGCGCATGGTGGAATTACCCACCAATGATGAGCCGTTGGCGGTGCGCGACAAGGCAATTTTCGAACTGTTCTATTCTTCCGGCCTGCGCTTGGCCGAGTTGGTCAGCCTTGACCTTGAAACTATGCAAGATGACATAAAAGCAGGTGAAGTGCGCGTCACCGGCAAAGGCAACAAAACTCGCATCGTACCGCTGGGTAGCTATGCCATCGCGGCGTTGCAAACGTGGCTGGCGGTGCGCCCGGCGTTCGCTAAAGATAACGATGCACTGTTTATAAACCGCAACGGTGGGCGCATCAGCGCACGTTCGGTACAGTTGCGTATGAAAGAATGGGGCATAAAACAAAGCATCACCAGCGGCGTGCATCCGCATTTGCTGCGCCACTCGTTCGCAACGCATGTACTGCAATCCAGCGGTGATTTGCGCGCAGTGCAGGAAATGCTAGGCCATGCCAGCATCTCCACCACGCAGGTTTATACTCATCTTGATTTTCAATACCTCAGCAAAATTTACGATGCTGCTCATCCGCGTGCCAAGAGAAAAACATGAGCATCCAAAAGACAAAATCCCATTCCACGCCGCACCGTCCATCGCAAGGAAACCGGGATTTTCGTAACCGGACAAAGCGCAACGAAAAGCAGCCTGATGATCAGAACAAAATCCCGCGCGGCGCACCGCAGCCCCACGCGGGCGTAGCCACTGCGCAACCCGGCATAATTCTCCGGGCGGGCCGCGAGAAATCTTTGCTGCGCCGCCATCCGTGGATTTTTTCCGGCGCAGTTGAATGCGTAAATGGCGCACCTGCCAACGGCGACACGCTTCCCGTGCGCAGCGCGCCGGGCGAATTCCTGGCTTGGGCAGCCTACAATTCCAGCTCGCAAATTACTGCGCGGGTGTGGTCGTGGCGCGAAGAGGAAATTATCAATAAGGAATTTTTCAGCAGTCGTATCAATGCCGCACTGGCGGCACGCGATGCACTTGGTTTATCAACTCGATACAACAAACTTAAACCCGTTCGTCCTGAGCTTGATGTAACTACTAGCCATTCGACTAAGCTGTCAAAAGACGCCAGCCAAGTCGCTGGTTATGTCGAAGGACATGAAAAAGTCCCTTCCGTTGGTTTAGCGCAGGCTTCGACAGGATCAGCCCGAACGGAGTGTAAGGATAGCAACGGCAAGCGCCTCATCCACGCTGAATCAGATGGTCTGCCGGGATTGGTCGTCGATCAATACGGCGACGTGCTGGTGATGCAGATCGGCAGCGCGGGAGCCGAACATTGGCGCGATACCTGCGCCGACATACTGCAAGAATTATGCAATCCTGTGTGTATTTACGAACGTTCCGATTCCGACTCACGCAAACTGGAAGGACTGGAGTTGCGCAACGGCGTATTGCGCGGCACGTTGCCGGACAGTGTGGAAGTGGTGGAAAACGGCCTGCACTTCAAGGTGGACGTGGTGGACGGGCAAAAGACTGGCTTCTATCTCGATCAGCGCGACAACCGTGCACTGACCGAAACACTGGCGCGCGACAAAGATGTGCTGAATTGCTTTTGTTACACCGGCGGCTTCTCGCTGTATGCTTTACGCGGCGGCGCAAAATCGGTGCTGTCCATAGACGCATCCTGCGATGCGTTGCGTATCGCCGAAGAAAATGTTGCGCGCAATGGTCTGGGTGCTGCAAGAGCCGAGTGGCAGGAAGCGGACGTGTTTTTGGCGCTGCGCAAGCTGCGCGACCAAGGCCGTTCTTTCGACCTGATTATCCTTGATCCGCCCAAGTTCGCCCCCACCGCCGCCTTCGCCGAAAAAGCCGCGCGCGGCTACAAGGATATCAACCTGCTCGGCTTCAAGCTGCTCAGGCCGGGCGGCATTCTTGCCACCTATTCCTGCTCCGGCGGCATCAGCGAAGACCTGTTCCAGAAGATCATCGCAGGTGCGGCGCTGGATGCCGGAGTGGATGCGCAGATCGTGCATCACCTGCACGCCAGTGCAGATCACCCGGTGCTGCTGAGTTTTCCGGAGGGGGCGTATTTGAAGGGGTTGGTTTTACGTGTTGCTTAGCCGGGGTAGCACGGCAGCTAATTACTTGTCTTGCCAAGAAAAGCAGCCAAAATAAATCGCTCACGGTTTACCGCCCCTTCGGGGTTCACTGAGTTGCTCGACTGGCCTGGCTTCCTCATAAACTCGTACGATCCGCTACGCGGCCACGTACTCAAACATATTGGCTACGACATAACCTGAAGGTTAGCGGTCACCTAACTTCGCCTGCCATGTTGCTTTATCATTTCTAAACTATCCTGATTGCGCTTCCTAACCATATCAAGCCGAGCAATCTCACCCTTGGCTTCCTCTAACTCTTCGGTTACTGCCGAATGTTTGTTTTTCAGTAGATCAATAGTTAATTTCAAGCTTTCAATCTGGGCCTGAGCAACTTCAAGTTGCAGGGTTAATTCAGCGTTGACCCTGACAATTTCATCCATGCGCTGGTAGAGTTCATTAGTCATGGTGTATCAGGGTAGGAATCAAGCACAGCGTGCATAGTGCCATTTTCGTATGGTGAAGGCGTTAGGCTCTGAGGCATGATTAGAGCTTGTAGGTTTTATAAAGTTTGAACCGATTGGCACAGTTACAAAAGTGACCATAACCGAAACTAAATAAATGCTTGCATGTAATTCGAGAGTACTTCACAAACAATATAGCCCCCATGACATGGTCGGCAGCACATTTAGGGGCTAACAAGGTTTCACCTGCCTCGCGTGGGCAGGAGCAGGCTTCGATGGCCTGTTGTCTCTCGTCCATTGTCTCAACCATTCACGCACACCTTAAACAGACGAAAATGCAAATCAAAGCAATTCAACATGGATTTTTACTGCCGAGTTTTTTGAAAAGGGGACAGTCGCCGTTGCCGCATTTTCCTTCGCATAAAGCAGCCAGACTGATAAGATTCTTTCGAGAGATTTCAAGCTTACGGGCTTGACTCTGTATTGCTTTTATCCGTTTCTCGATGAGAGTTTTAGCAGAGGCGCAATCGTCATTCTCACGATGATTAAAAATCGTCCCAATTTCCTTTAATGTAAATCCGTACGCCTGAGCGTTTCTTATTTGCCGTAGTCGCTCAGCGTGGCATTCGGCATAAACACGGTATCCACCGTTCTCCGGCTTTGGTGGTTCGGGCAGCAATCCGACCCTTTGATAATAGAGTACGGTAGATACACCAACATCACAGGAGTCCGCTAGTCCTCCTATCGTCATGTGACTATTTTTTTTGCCACCGTTCTTCATGCCTTATAAACTCCGATATCAATTCTTCATCCATAACTGTCACGAGGGTAAGGTCTGAAGTATGGTTATGACTCAAGCACAATTGTTGCCTGATAAAGCTGGTCACCCACTAGCAGCGACCAATTTTGTTTTGATGGAATCGACATCAAGGCCAAGACTACACCACAAAGAAAGATAATCATATATGCCGAACGGACTATGTATTTCCCGGTATAACCGCGTGTTTTTGGACATTGCTCTATCCGTTATGTGTTCCGTGTAAACCTGGCGCAGAGCCTTAAGTTTACTTACCGCCCAATCCTGTTTATTCTCTGCACAAAACATGACAACCAAAATCAACCGCAGCCACCGTGCAGAAAAATGGTGGGGCTATCTCCTCAACCAGGTGCAATTTGTGGTCATCGTTGTAGAGGCGCGCGCATGTCAGCAATGTGATATGGCTAGAGGTCTAGCAAGCAAGGATAGGAAATCCAATCGCACTTATCGAAGTATCCTCGACCACGTCCCCTCAGTCAATACCATTTTTTGCCGTCGAATACCCGCGAAAATCTGAATTCCGCTCCTCCTCCACACAAATTTGCAACGACATCCCCCCAAATTTTCCAAACTCTGACTCCGACACACAGCCCTTCCCAAAGCGAGGCGAAAATTTCATTTCACCAAGCGACACTCTGATCAAACTCGATTTCCGGTGCAGGCTGGGCTGACATATCCCATACGGGGTCGTTGCCTGCCTGTGCGGAAGCCTCCGCCAACTCCCACAGCGGTGGCCCGCGCGCCGGGGCGATTCTCGGGGGCTGGCTCGATTCGCCGATATGATCGAGGATTTTCCGCACGTCCCCTGCCTCGTTGATAAAGGCGATAATCCTCATCTGCGCATGGCAGATCGGACAACTCAAAGGGAACGCTTCATAGATGCGCGCCAGCAGCATCGCCCACAGATAATGCGACACAGCGCGGCGAGGTTTTTCCTCTGTCCCGGCCGAATCCGTAGGCGATAGAGGCGGCGCGATCACCACCACCGGAGCCATTGCTATGACTGCCGCGCGCATGGGCGAGTTGGGAGCCAGAACACCGAAGTAGCGATGGCGATGCGCGCGCGGTGGCGGCACCAGTGCTGCGATTTTGCCGATCAGTTCCAGAGGTGTGAGCACCAGATCGCATGAACCATCAAGGCCAGGTTTGGGGCTGTGGTAGACCAGATGTTCGGCATCCAGTTGTTGCAGATGTTCCAGCGCGAAGGGTGGGCGCGCGCAGTAGCGCAGCAAGCGTTCCAGCCCCGCCCGGTCTTTCTCGTTGATGCATACGGAGGCATCCACAGAAAACCCGCCACCATGCACCCAGCCACCCATCACCTCAGCATCGCCCTTGTCGATCAGGCCGCGACGGACGAAGGTAGCAAGAACCCGCCGCCGCACCCGTGCTTGCACTTCGGCAATCGCGACCGCATCAAGCCCGTACGCTGCACGAAAACCCACTTCCGCCCCATCGTCAGTGTCGGCGGCAGGCTGGAATACCCCATCGACTATGCAGCAGTGAAAGTGAACGTGCTCGTTGAGGGACGAACCGAAGCGGTGGATGAAGGCGACCGCCCCAATGCGAGCCTGGGTATCGCAACCGGGGCTGTGTTCGCGCAAACAGCGTTCCACCTCGCGCAGGAAGATGCGCAGCACGGCACCTTGCAAGGCCACATCACGTTGCAGGTAATAGCGCAGGCGCTTGGGTACCGAGAGCACCCATTGACGCACAGGTAGCCGGGGAAAAACGTTATCGGTCAAATGCGCTGCCGTTTCGACCATGCGCCGCGTGTTGCAGGAAGGGCATACGCCACGGCCTTTGCAGGAGAAGGCGATGAGGAAGTCGTGCCCGCACTCGTCACAGTGGGCGCGGGCAAAGCCGTGAGCTAAGATGCCGCATTCGAGATAGCGGCGAAAGGCACTCTCGACATGGGCGGGCGGCGATTCATTGAATTCCCCGGTCGAGAGTGCCAGCCAGGTTTCGAAGTGCGTCTGGACGGTGAGATACCAAAGCGTCTGTTCGGGACGGCGGCGCTGATAGCACTGTGTGCTGGGCGCGGTACGTTTGGCTGCGGCAACCATCGAGCAATGCCATTCCTGTCTTGAGGCACAACTGCCATGCAGAGACGGGGTTTTGGGCGCGTAGCCCGAGCGGCGGCATCATGGTGGTGCGGCAAGCACGCCGGGGGTGGCATGTGCCTTGTGTCGAGGTTTGACACGAAGGCAGAACGATCGTTCTTTTATTTGTTGATCGAGAGAGGGTTTTCTCGAAATGACTAACTTTTGCGCCCGTTATCGTCGGGTAGCCAGACGCGGTTACCCGCGTCCAGCCCCCTCAGAACCGTGCTTGCGACTTTCACCGCACACGGCTCAAGCCTCTGCATAGGCATCATTCGACACCCGGTTTCACAACTATATTTCCAGCAAGTTTAATGACACCTATGGCAATCGAGATGGTGCATTCGGAGATTGCTTGCCGCGCTCGTCCCGCCATCGGTTCTTTTCACAATGTAACGAACATCCCATAAGGTGCCCTTTGTGATTGGTTCCTGACAAGTAGAACATAGGCCATCTTGTCTTAGCCAGACCCAATAAAGCTTCGCACGCCCCCTCGATGATTTCAGCATTTTCTTGCCCCATCGGGACTCGAAATACTGCTCCCATTGTGGGTCGTGCGGATTGGCGTCGGCTTTGATTTTGACATGCCGCTGTATTGGCGTAGCCGATTCTTGGAGCAAGGTGAACTCCCTTTGCGCACCATCTTCTTCTTTTTCTGTTGCGGCAAATACCCAGTTCCGAAGACCTTTTGATTTAAAGTATTTATCCTTAACCCATCGGGTTTCTCTATTGGGATGCCTTCTTACCGCCCATCGCCATAGCATTGACCAGATACCGTCATCAACCCGAGCAAAAGTTTTCTTGGCGACCACATGGCTATGGTAATTCGCCCATCCCCGTAAAACAGGATTAAGCAGCTTTATCAGATTTGCCTGTTTAGCCGTCTTGTTACCATTGATGATCTCGCGGATTCTATCAAGATGTGCTTTGACGTTCGCTTTCGACGGTTTCATCAACAGCTTGTCGCCATACTTGCGAATGTTCCATCCGAGGAAATCAAACCCATCCCTGATATGCGTTATTTTGGTCTTCTCCGGGAGACAAAACTAAACCACGTTCCGCCAGAAATTCAACCACTGCGGGCTTGACTTCATGTTCCAGCCATTCTTTCGATGTGCAAGTGATAATGAAGTCGTCCGCGTAACGCACCATGTGCATTTTCAGTCCTGTCTTTTTCGCTTTGGGAAATTTCTCCGCCAGCATCGCTTCTAGGCCATCCAACGTCATGTTTGCCAGAACCGGACTGATGATGCCCCCTTGCGGGGTGCCAGCTTCTGTGGGGAAGAGTTCGTTTTGATAAACGTATCCCGCCCTGAGCCACTTCTTTAGAATCGCCTTGTCCGTAGGGATATTGGCGATCATCCAGTCGTGACTAATTTTATCGAAACAGCCTTGGATATCGGCCTCAAGCACCCATTCTGCGCTTACCTTTCTCGCAAGAGACGTGAAGCATTGTTCCCCCGCATCGGCAGTCGCGCGTTCCGGCCTGAACCCATAAGAATTCAAGTCGGCGGTGGTTTCCGCAACAGGTTCCAACGCCAGCAGATGTAACGCTTGCATGGCGCGGCACTTCATTACGGGGATGCCGAGCGGCCTTGTCTTGCCATTCTTCTTCGGAATTAATACCCTCCGAAGCGGAAGCGGCGAATAACCCCGCCGCTTCATCGACGCTATCGCGTTAATCTTTGCCGCCGGTGTTTTCCATGTCACCTTGTCCACACCGGGGGTGTTCTTGCCTTTATTCTCAGTCACCCGCTTGACGGCTAATGCTTTGCCGCTGAACGAGTGGGTCAGCAGCCATTGCAAGGCTTTCACCTTGTTGTGTCTGCCAGCCTGTGTTGCCTTCACAATACGCGCTTGCAGCCGTCTTACCTGACGTTGAACATCGGCCCAACTGATGCCGTTCCACGTCATGTCGAAAGGAGCACACGCCAGTGTTGCAGCATCCATTTGCTTCCCCTTCGTTTAGATGGTTCTACCAACTCTCTTGTGAAGAGAGACCATAAGGAAGTCTGCGCGCTTTCGCGTGAGGTAATGTTTCAACCCCTGTCCGCCCCATTACAGAACGGCATTCGCTTTTTCCTCGATCCTATGCCCGCACCGCCATAGACAGACTTTGCAGCCTGCTGTCCCAGAAGGGAGCGATACGGGGTTTCCACGTTCCGCTTACAAAAGTACATCGGGTTAGGTGCCTGCTATCGACCGGGAGGTATAAGGGTCACGAGAGCGCACAGCGAAGACGCAATTCCCACCTCCATTGCCGTTTTGGCTCAAGCGTAAAAGCCACTTCCGCTTGTTTATCCTCACGATCTTTATCGCAGATTCAAATATTTTCACCATACCGACTATCTAGCACTTTTCAGGCTTGTGGCTGCCCGAAGGGAACGCCTCTCGCGATTTGTGCCCCGTGCCTTGCGGCACTTCGTTACATTGTCAGAGTCGCTCTTTATTCAGACTCCTAGATTCACCAGGTGACACTGGTGGTTTCCTCCTTTCAAAGTGGAAACAACTTTTACAAGCGACCTCGTGTCGCACACGCTGCAGGATAGCGGACACGGGCGTCCGGCTGCTTGTGGCCGAAAGTACGCGCTAAGCAAAATTGCCGCATTGCGGTCCTTCATCTGGTGGGAAAGTTACCATAAAACAGTCTGCTTTAGTTTCGTTCCGGCCACTGACATGAATAAGTTCCTGAGCATTCTTGTCAAAGCGATTCCTTCAATCACTTAAGGAGTCCGCCATGAACACATCTCAATCTCACGAGCCATGGAACAAAGGCAAGCTTATCGGACAGAAGTCTCCACTAAGGCTAAAGGACATCTGGGCTATACGCTTTCATCTTCAACAGGACAAGCGCATTCGAGATCTTGCATTATTCAATCTCGCTATCGACAGTAAACTTCGCGGTTGCGATTTGGTCGATCTTCACGTGCGAGACATTACCCACGGCAATCAAATCATGTCCAGGGCAATGGTCATGCAGCGAAAAACTCAACGACCCGTCCAGTTTGAGCTCACAGAGCCAACCCGCGATGCCGTTGCTTTATGGATTGCGAAGGCGAGTCTGAGTTCAGAACAGTATCTTTTCCCAAGCCGGCAGAAGGATTCCCCTCATATCACTACGCGACAATATGCCAGAATCGTACATCGATGGGTTCAGTCTGTCGGTCTGGATACTACGAATTATGGAACACACACGATGCGACGTACAAAGGCTACTTTGATATATCGTCACACAAAGAACCTGCGAGCCATTCAACTACTGCTTGGACATAGCAAACTGGAAAGTACCATTAGATACTTGGGCATTGAAGTCGATGATGCCCTGGAAATTGCTGAGCAGACTGAAATCTAGCAGTTTGTAGGCAGTGCGGCCGGCTTTTCAGTCGGTCGCACTCACTAGTTTTGGTAATATGACAACGTGACCGTCGGGTTAGCAAATTTAGCGGACGGATTTATGATAAGTTCGCCAATAGATGAGTGCCCGCTTAGTGGCGTCAATGCCTAGCGCGTACTTTCGGCCAAAACTTGCCGTTCAAAAGTGTCTGCTTTCCGGCACCCAATTGGGCAGTATGAAGCATCGCTTTGTAACCAATTGCCGCCAGTCAACATTGCTCCCAATTTGCCAATATTGAGCAGCCAGTCTCAATTGAGATTGGCTGATTAACGCAACAGTTTGATACCGCTTATTTTTACCTGTGAAATCGCATGAGCAAGCGTCTCAATGGCTTGGGGACGAGTAAAACTTTTGCGCCATGCCAGCGCGATACGGCGTGAAGGTATGGGTTTGGTAAATGGAATCACTTTCAGCAAGCGGCTGCTGTAACGAGCATTGTTGGCTGAAGCCGGCAGCACAGTGATTCCCAGACCGGATGCCACCATATTGCGTAGAGTTTCCAGCGAGGTGCCCTGTTGAATTTCCGCACCCTTCCGATGCAATTCAGGGCAGGCTTCGGCGACCTGATTGCTGAAACAGTGTCCTGAGTTAAGGAGCAATACTTTTTCAGCAGACAGTTTCTGTGTCTTGATGCTGCGTCTGTTCGCCCAGTGATGCTCGTTTCCGACAACCACCTCAAACGGCTCGTCGTATAGAGGCTGAGTTGATATGCCAGAATCTCCGAATGGCAGAGCTATGATGATGACATCAAGCCTGCCGTTGCGCAGCATGGCATCCAAGTTTGCGGTGATGTTCTCCTCAATTTCCAGCGGCATTTCCGGCGCAAGTTTCTTTAGCGTGGGAATCATGTCTGGTAGCAGATAGGGGCCGACGCTGTAAATAATGCCAAGGCGCAATGCACCGAGCAACTGGTTGCTGCCATGCTTGGCGATTTCACGGATGCGCCCCACCTCTTCTAGCGCGCGTTGCGCCTGTTCCACGATCTGAGCGCCGATGGGAGTGATGGTGACTTCATTTTTACCGCGCTCAAAAAATTGCACGCCCAACTCTTCTTCGAGCTTTTGTATTGCCAGTGAAAGAGCAGGCTGGCTGATGAAAGATTTTTCTGCCGCGCGGCGGAAGTTGCGCTCCTGCGCCACCGCGATGACATAACGTAGCTCGTTTAGCGTCATGATATTGCCCCCAAGTGATTTGGATAATAAATCACACCGCATAAAACAATCAATTGGAATTATTGATGTGCTGGGGCTAAATTGCCCCCGTGGACAGCAAACCACTTAACCAACCATCCGGGAGAATACGATGCAAAGACCAGAAATCAAGACGATGGCCAATCTCGAAGCGGCATTTGCCGGAGAGTCCATGGCGCATATCAAATATCGCTACTTCGCCAAAATTGCGCGTGAGGCTGGCGATGAGGAAACCGCGCGGGTATTTGAAGAGACCGCCAATCAGGAGGTGCAGCATGCGTTAGGTCACCTTGACTTGCTTTATCCGAAAGAAACGTTGAATCCGGCGCGCTGCCTGGAGATGGCGATTGAGGGAGAAACCTACGAATACACTGAAATGTATCCGGGCTTTCTAAAAACTGCCCAACAGGAGGGCCATGCCTCAGCGGCTTCTGAAATTGACGGCCAGATTGCCGAATCCAAGGAGCATGCCGCGCGTTTTCAGGCCATTCTGGTAAAAGCGGCAAAGCGTTTTGCGGCATTGGCGAAAGTTGAAGAGCGCCATGCCAATCAATATCGTGCCGTCTTGGCGACCGTTACCATTTGAATTGAGGAGAGCAATATGAAAGTTTGGCAATGCGTGGTGTGTGGATTGGTCTATAACGAAGTGGCAGGTTGGCCGAGTGAGGGCATCAAGCCAGGTACGGCCTGGGCGGATATCCCTGAAAGCTGGGCTTGTCCGGATTGTGGTGTGGCGAAGGCTGATTTCGAGATGGTTGAAATATAAATTGCAAATAATTATGTCAAAAGAAGGCGGGGGCAAACCCTGCCTTCTTTTATATTTGGTTTTCTCTGTACTCCTTTATTGCGCCTGATACCATTCCACACCGTGTAAGCCTTCGTCAGGTAAAGAAATTTTTGATGCCCTATTCCAGCATAATGACTACTGTGACTTACTATCCGAGTAGGTGTGTTTTCTTGGTAGAGTAATTGCGAACCCAATAATGCTGATTCGATCAGTAGCTTGTTGTGAGTTCAGTCAGCCAAGAGGGAGATAATTCGAGCAGCTTAGTCTCGAGTTTTTTATCAAATCCAGTCAGTATGGACATGCCTACCACCAGCATCAACAAGCCAAAGAGCTTCTTACCTTCTTTTCCTACTAATATCAGTTTTCCATTCAACCGCATGAACGCCTGATTGGATAGCAAGCCTAGGATTACAAGTGGCACATTCGCCCCGATGCTAAAAATAAACTACAGTGGACCCCTCCGTCAAGACAATAATGCATCGAGTTTAAGAGGGTAACCTTCTTCATGCAGCGGAACGGCGCTGCCCCGGTTTTCGGTTTCTTTTTTTGCTTCTATTTCTGGGTGAGATTTTTCTTTCTCACTGTATTTGTCCACGATCCTTGCACCGCCGCCACTTGCTGTACGGTAGACCTGATCCGGCGTGTCGTAGCCCAGCGATTGGTGCGGTCTTTCCATGTTGTAAAGCACAAAATATTCTGTCAATCCTATCAGCAATTCAGACATCGTGGCGTAGCATTTCAAATACACGTCTTCGTGTTTGACGCTGCGCCAGAGCCTTTCCACAAAGATGTTATCCAGTGCCCGACCGCGACCGTCCATGCTGATGGCAATGCCTTTTTTCAACAACACACCAGTAAACGCTTCGCTCGTGAACTGGCAACCCTGATCGGTATTAAATATCTCGGGCGCTCCATATGCCTGTAATGCTTGCTCCAGGCAGTCCACACAGAACCCGCTATCCAGCGTATTCGATAACCGCCACGACAGCACTTTTCGCGAGTACCAGTCGATCACCGCCACCAAGTACACAAACCCACGCGGTAGGCGGATGTACGTGATGTCCGTACTCCATACCTGATTGGGGCGGATCACATTCACGCCTCTGAGCAAGTACGGATAAACCTTGTGCTGCGGGTGCGGGCTGCTGGTATCAGGCCCCGGGGCCATGCCCGCAAGCCCCAGTATGCCCATCAGTCTCTGCACACGCTTACGGTTGATCTTGTGCCCCAAGCCACGCAAGTAAATCTTGATCTTGCGGCTGCCGTAAAACGGATGCCGCGTGTATTTGGCATCAATCAGCGCCAGTAACATCAATTCCTGCTCGTCAGGTTTTGCTGCCATGTGCGGCGCATAGACCGTGGAGCGGTTGACACCCGCCAGTTCGCATTGCCGGGTCAGCGCCAGTGGTTCGACGGTGCTGACCCATTGCTTGCGGCTTTCTACTGGCTGATCCCAGACTTTTTTTTGAGCCAGTCCAGCTCCATCTTCAACCGCCCGATTTCGGAATAGAGCCGCTCCGGGCTGGAAGACGGGTCGGCAGGCTTCGGGCCACGCTTGGCATCAAATAGGCTGGACGCCTGCTCTTGCAGCTCTTTCTTCCACATGCCGACTTGCGTCGGATGCACCCCAAACTCCTGGCCAATTTCGTTAACCGTCTTGATGCCACGGATCGCTTCAAGTGCCACCTTGGCCTTGAACTCGCCACTAAAATTCTTGCGCTTCGTTTCGCTCATAACCTGCTCCTCAATTGCAGCAGGTTACCACCTTAAATTATTGTCTGAAAATCGGGGTCCACTATAAACATCACAAAAGCAGCATGAGCCAAATTTTCCCGCTGATTGGCCAAGGCCACTGCCACGCCTAGTGTTGGCCCAACGCAAGGGCTGCCAGATTAAACCTAAGGCCAACCCTAAAGCAAATTGGTCAGATAAGCTGTTCCCAGAAATCCTATTGGCCCATCTGACTCCCAACTCACCAACACTTGAACTTGTCTGGGCAACTTTCTCCTGTAGTCGGTCAAACAGCAACACCAAGCCAATAGCAGCAAAAATCCATGCTGCTACGATTCTAAGCGTTGCCTGTTCAATTCCAGTGGCAATCCCAATTGTTGCAATCAACATGCCAATGACTGTAAATGACAGCGTCAAACCAGTTGCCAGAGCAATAGGGCCCAACCTGTGCGCCTTGGCAGCAGCACCGAGGACAATCGGAATAATTGGCAATACGCAGGGTGACAGAGTAGACAGTACCCCAGCCAGCCAAGCTAACCCGTAAGTTCCAAGATCAATAAACAATTATTTTGATTTGCGGAGTAGGTTGGCGATTGAATCTTTCTTTGTGTCGCCGACTGAGCGACCCACTTCCTTACCCCCCTTAAATACAATCAGGGTACTTTGCATAGTGACCTTGAATTGCCGGACAATATCCTTCTGGCTGTCAAAATCCACTTCAAGTACGTTGAGATTTTTCAGGTCAGAAGAGTGAGTAAGTTCATGGATAATCGGATCCTGCACTTTGCATGTTGGACACCAGTTGGCATGTACATGGACAAGAATGGGCTTGCCTTCCTTTTGGAGAGCATCAAATTCGGAAATTGTGAATGGATTTCCGGCAGCAAATACAGTTGACGCCATGAAGAGCGATGCCACAGCAAACATCTTAATAATACGCATCATGATTTCTCCGAACAGATTATTGTAAATTTGTGAAATGTTTATCTCAAATTACCACTTTAATAATTTTTTTCCAATCCACAAGCCAGCCATACCGAAAACCATCATGGGCAGGTAATGCCACTCGACAACGTGCATGATTGAATCATTTATTTCGTGCAATCGCAGCCACAATGCGCCGACACTAAAGCTGGAAAGCAGCGCGATACCGCCTGCTAAGCGGTAATGTGTACAGGCATATTTCCTAATTGAAAAGAATGTCCATGCTACCGGTAACACTGAAAATAAAGTAATACTGATGGTGCATTCAAAGCTGTGTACCGGAAAATGGGCAGGCGGATTGTCGGCTTGCCAAGCAAAAAGCATCACCAGCAAAAATAGCGCTAACGTAATAATCGGCGCATATGCAAGCCGGCGCATCTGGTGCATATCAGGAAACGACAGTAATGCGGCGCTGATCGATGTGGAAATAAAAATGACGGTAAGTGCTACGATTTCAGCAACAAACCATGGTTGATGGAGCTTTACCATCATGTCGGGGCGCAGTCCGGAAAATACCAGCGACAGGAAGAGATAACCCGCCGCCCATACAATCCATTTGAGGCTCAGCATGTAAGGATGCGGGGCGGGCTGTACGGCCACCGCGTCCTGTGCCAGCTTGCCTATTAGCTTTTCGATATTTTCCATTATCTTTCCAGCTTGCTTCTCAATACCTTGTAGGCGCGGTGTGCCGCGACCTTTACGGCGGACTCATTCATTTCCATCTTTTCAGCCACTTCTTTGGCTGTGTAACCCTCTTGGTGCAAAAGTTGCAAGATAGTTGCCTGCTTCGCGGGAAGCTTTTGGACTTCCGCACTTATAGATTCGTAGCTAATAGCGGTTTTGGTTACATGCTCAGGTAAACTTTCTTCCAACTCATTGAAATCAACGGCATGGCGTAGCAGATCGGAATAATGCGCGCGTAAGTAATCCTGCAAACGGAATTTTGCAATGGCGTATACCCAAGGTTTATAAGGACGGTTGCCATCGTAGGTATGGCGGGCCTTATGAATGGAAATTAGAATTTCCTGTAAAAGGTCTTCAACTTCATTAGTGAAGCTGAGACGTTTTGCAAGATACGGACGCAGGAAGCGTGAGGTTTCCCACAGCAGGTCGGCGTAAGCACGCTGGTCTCCATTCAGAGACTGTTGCATCAATTCTTCATAATGTACTGTCTTATCAGTCACATGAGTTCCGTGTTTTTTTATGTAACCTTTTTCCGACAATGCTCGAATACACCTACGCAAAGGCGTCGCGTTTAACGTTATCACGATACCAAACCATTTGCGATGATGCCATTTATTAATTTACGCAAAGGGGGTCATGTTGCCAGGTGCTTTAAAACTTGGGCTTAAACAAGGTATGTAACTTTTTTTCGGACATGCCCGAATATACCTGTGCAGATGTCCCGCACTAATAATTTTAGGATGAGAGGACATTTGCGATGAAGTTGAATATCGGTTCTGGACAAAATTTAAATCAATCAACGACTATAAGGAGTTAATCATGGACATTTCAACTTTATCTAGCAGCTTTTCTAGTCAAACGTCATCAATAAACTCACAGTCGGCACAGAATGAAATAAGACGCACAAATCTTGACTCCAATAGCTCGCAAGCAACTGTTGTCAATAACATTGGAGCGAACAATTCACAATCACCAACCGTGAATACCAACGGGCAAACTGTGGGCAGGTTAATAAATGTAACTGCGTAATTTGCAAGGCTTCGGTTCTTCACCTTAATAATTCGGCGAATATGACTCGCCTTTGCCGAGCATATAACCCGCATTTAGGCAAATTAACGAAAGACTAGGTTGCTATTTTCTAGCCTTGCTCGAATAAATGGACAGACCGAATAGATCGCAAAACCAGTTTCGATAAATTTTCTCGAAACAGATGCAGGAATTGCTACACGAACAAAGCATAGATGCAGGAGGATATCGCCATGCAACGCAGACAGTTTTTATTCGCTTTATCCGGTGTCTCTGTGATGCTGGCAACCCGATCTTTTGCCGACACAGCATCCACTGGCGACAAGGTGGTCATTATGCAATTTTCCGATGATGGGAAACCGCTGGGGCGTGCGGCTCTGGCAAAGGTTCATAAAGATGCCGAATGGCGCAAAGTGCTGTCGCCTCTTGCCTATCAGGTAACCCGCGAACAAGGCACCGAGCGGGCGTTTTCTCAGCCGGGTTACGACAGGCATGAGCCGGGGCTATATCGGTGCGTGTGTTGTGATAACGCTCTGTTCGACGCCAGTACAAAATACGATTCGCATACCGGCTGGCCTAGTTTCTGGCAGCCGATTGCCGCAGAAAATGTACGCGAAATTGCCGATCACATGCTCGGCATGACGCGCACCGAAGTGCAATGCGCATTGTGCGATGCACATCTTGGACATGTGTTCGACAATGGCCCAAAACCAACGGGGTTGCGCTATTGCATGAATACGGTGGCAATGCGCTTTATTCCTAAGCCCAAACGGAGCTGACAGTCATGCTGATATTTTTCCTGGCATATCTGGGCGGCTTGCTAACCATTTTCAGTCCGTGCGTATTGCCGGTATTGCCGTTTATCTTTGCCCGTTCAGATCAGTCATTCCGCCGTTCCGGCCTGCCTATTTTGCTGGGTATGACCGCGACTTTCACATTGCTCGCCAGCTTCGCGGCAGTGGGTGGAGCATGGCTGGTCGAGGTAAATCAATATGGCCGCTATGCGGCAATGCTTCTGTTATTGCTATTGGGCTTTGCGCTGATTTATCCCGCCTTGTCGGATCGGCTGATGCGTCCCTTTGTAGCTTTGGGCGGGCGCTTGCAACAACACGCTGATCAGCAAGGCAACCTCAAAGGCTCGTTGCTGCTGGGCGTGGCCGTTGGATTCTTATGGGCGCCTTGCGCTGGGCCGATTCTGGGTCTGGTATTGGCAGGTGCGGCTCTGAACGGAGCGAATCTTTACAGTGCCTTGTTGCTGCTGGTGTTTGCTGCTGGTGCGGCAACTTCGCTTGGCTTTGCCCTGCTGGCTGGAGGACGAGTATTCAGCCTGATGAAGCGCAGCCTGGGAGCCGAGGAATGGGTGCGGCGCGGTCTGGGTATGGCGGTGGTGGCTGGCGTAGTGGTCATCGCGCTAGGATGGGATACCCGTTTCCTGTCGCAGTTCACTTTTTTGAATACCTCCAACACCGAGCAAAAATTGATTGCGAAACTGAATAAACAACCAAACATAACCATCGTCGCCGAAACTTCTGGGATGCCCCCACTGACCGGTGCGACCCAGTGGCTGAATTCATCGCCGCTGAGCAGCGATAGCCTGCGCGGCAAAGTGGTGCTGGTGGATTTCTGGACTTACTCGTGCATCAACTGCTTGCGCACATTGCCCTACCTGAAGGCATGGAATGAAAAATATCGCGCTCAAGGCTTGGTCATCATAGGCGTCCATACCCCGGAATTCGCTTTTGAAAAAGACCAACACAACGTCGAGCAAGCTCTTCACGATCTGGGCATCACCTATCCGGTAGCGATGGACAATCAATACGCCATCTGGAATGCATTCAATAATAAATACTGGCCCGCTCATTACCTGATAGACGGACAAGGACGGATTCGACACCAACATTTCGGCGAAGGCGCGTATCAGGAAACCGAACAAATGATCCAGGTCTTGCTCAGGGAGGCGCATCAGGGTGTGTTGGCAATGGGTAATGGATTGGTGCAAGTGGCGGGGACGGGGGCGATGACAGCGGCTGCGGATATTGAGCGCTCACCTGAAACCTATATAGGTTATGCACGCCAGCAGAATCTGGCCTCACCTGAGACAATCAAACAGGATGTATCAGCGCAGTACAGCACACCGCGCGAGCTTAAGACTAATCAATGGGCATTGAGCGGTAACTGGCTGGTATCCGCAGAAGCAGCCACTTTGCAAGCATCCGGCGGTACGATCAGTTATCACTTCCAGGGACGCGATCTACATCTGGTGCTAGGTTCGCACAACGATAAACCACTGCGGTTCAAGGTCACATTGGACGGAGCCGCGCCCGGAACAGATCACGGCGTTGATACCGATGCACAAGGTAACGGCGTGATACGCGAACAACGGCTATACCAACTTATCCGGCAAAGCGGAAAAGCTTCAGGCCACACCTTTCGCATTGAATTTCTGGACGCCGATTCGGAGGCATTCGCCTTCACCTTTGGCTGATTTTAAGGAGTGTCATCATGCTAACCATCAAAACCATTCGTAGCTATTTATTCAGCGGCAGCCTGTGCATCTTGCTCAGTATGGGCGCGCTATCAAACGCCAGTGCAGCCCCAACCGAACAAACAGCGGTATTCGCCGGCGGCTGTTTCTGGGGTGTGGATGCGGTGTTCAAGCACGTCAAAGGCGTATCCGAAGTAGTGTCCGGCTACGCGGGCGGCAATGCGGCAACGGCGCATTACGAGCAAGTGAGCCGAGGTGACACCGGGCATGCGGAATCAGTGCGCGTCCGTTTCAACCCTGAACAGATTTCCTATCAGCAACTGCTACAAGTATTTTTCAGCGTGGCACACGATCCTACCCAATTCAACCGCCAAGGCCCGGATACCGGCAGCCAATATCGCTCGGATATTTTTTATACCAGTTCCGAGCAACAGAAGATTGCGCAAAGCTACATCCAACAGCTCACCGCCGCGCATGTATTCTCTGCGCCTATCGTCACACAAGTTGTACCGCTGCAACAATTCTATCCGGCCGAAGAACATCACCAGAACTATCTCGCATTGCATCTCTACCAGCCATACATCGTCTTCAACGACATGCCCAAGCTGGAGAAATTGCGTAAACAATTTCCGGCGTTGTTTCAATAGCCTTTCGCGAGGGCTGCATGTTAAGCGCAATTGGATCATCCACATTCTCTAGCCCCGTTGGAACCGGCCCATCATCCGCCGGTCTCGAAACTCAGCTTGATAAATGTAAGATACAACTTGCCGACTGGGTTAGTTGCCCATCTCACACAACACCCGAAGGACAAGCCAAGATTACGGAGATATCAAATAAGATTAGCGAGCTAGAGCAGCGCATAAAAACTGCTGATGCTGTAAAACAAAATAATAGTCCAACCGTAAATAATGCAAATACACTTGCCGATAGAAATAAAGATTCGACAATATTAGCCCTAAGCGTAAGCAGTAAGGTTGGCGATATATCTTCACCTGCCTCGACTCCGCCGATCGGAACTATTGGAAGTCTTTTGAATGTATTTGCATGATCTACAGCCTTCAGGGCGGGGGGTGCTAACATCGCAATGGAATGTCTTGGGGAAAATCTGACAATCGTAGTGGGACTGTCATCAAAAACCCCGCAAATTTTCATGTAACAATTTTACTATGAACAACCGTTACACCCCTTCGCCGCAAATGGCATTTTACTAGTGCTGTACTTAGCTACCGGTAGTCTGAAAGCCAAGAAATGACCAAGCCCGCAACACATATCTTGCCATGCACCTCCGGTATCGGATTGCGGGCGCTTCATTACCGTGAGGTGTTGAAAATGCTGCCCAAGCTCGGCTGGGTGGAAGTGCATAATGAGAATTTTTTCGGGGGCGGCGCCCCCCTGCGCACCTTGCTCAAGGTACGCGAGCATTATCCCGTCAGCCTGCATGGCGTGGGGATGGGACTGGCCTCTAGCGCCCCGCTGGATCAGGCGCATCTATCCGCATTGCATCGCCTGTGCAACGCAGTGCAACCCGTCGCTGTGTCGGAGCATCTGTGCTGGAATACTGCTGCGGGTATGGTCATCAACGACCTGTTGCCGTTTCCCTATACGCATGAGGCATTGTCTCACGTAGCAAGCCGCGTGGAACTGGTGCAGGAGAAACTGGGCCGCCAACTGTTGGTGGAAAACCTTTCCAGCTATTTGTCTTTCTCGCACAGTGAAATGAGTGAGGGCGAATTTCTGGCCGAATTAACCCGGCGCACCGGTTGCGGCATTCTGTTCGACGTGGAAAATTTGTATGTGAATACGCGCAACCTCGGCGTTGATGCGGCGGCTTTCATTGATGCCATCCCGGCTGAAGCAGTGAAGGAATATCACTTGGCCGGGTACAGCGTCAGGGATGGCTGCCTGGTGGATACCCATGACCATCCGGTCTATCCCGAGGTATGGGAATTGTATGAGTATGCCTTACGCCACATCGGGCCGCGCCCCACGCTGATCGAATGGGATAGCGACATCCCGGCGTTGTCGGTGCTGATGGGCGAGGCGGCGAAAGCGCAGCAACGGATGGAGGTGATATGCGAGATATGAATGATGATCTGTCCGATTTTGCTCGCGCCATCGTGCGCGGCGAAGAGTTGTCGCCACAGATCGACGCAAGCTACCCGCATTATTCTTCCGCCGTCGCCATCGGGGTTTATCGCAACAATTATCGCGGCAATCTGCACGACACGCTTGCTTGCGCTTATCCGGTCACCGAGCAACTCGTGGGCAAGGATTTTTTCAGGCTGTTGACGCGGCAATTCATCGAGCAGCACCTTTCATGTAGCGGAAACCTGCATCACTACGGCGCGGAAATGGCAGGCTTTGTGGCGGCCTTCGAACTCGCGCAAGGGCTGATTTACCTGCCTGATGTTGCGGCGCTGGAATGGGCCTGCCACTGCGCCTATTTCGTAGACGATGAGGCCACGCTGGACATCACCAAACTGGTACCAATGACACCCGAACAGTATCCTAGCCTGATCCTGCATACCCATCTAGCCTGTCATCAGGTGCGCTCCCTCCACCCGATTGGCACCATCTGGCATGCCCATCAGCCCGGTGCACCGAGCGACTTCCATATTGATCTCGATAGCGGCCCCAGCAACGTGCTGGTCAGCCGCAAGGAGGACGTTGTCTTGGTCAGCGAATTGTCAGATGCCGATGCCGCATGGCTGCAACTCATACAGGCCGGAACTCCGCTGGGCGCGGCGACTGCCATCACTCTGGAACACTATCCTGATTTCGACTTGCAGGCCGCGCTGTTGAATATGGTCGCGCAAGGAGCGCTGAGCGATTTCAGTTGTATGCTTGGTTAAGACAACCCATGTCAGCAATGGTAAAGTGCCGACTTCGTGCGCTTTGACTTGCCCTGCGCCGGACAACTTGATTAACTTGAAAGGGAATTCAGATCATGAAAGACCAACATACACTCATTACCAGCGCCATCACCAGTCTGCTCGCGCTCGGTATCACTGCCACAGCAATCTCCGCTTATGCCGCCGACGATGAGAAATGTTTTGGCATAGCCAAGGCGGGCCAAAATGGCTGTAACAGCAATAAGAGCAAGCATTCCTGCGCTGGGCATTCAAAAGTTGATAACGACCCCCGCGATTTCATAGCGGTTCCACAAGGCAGCTGCTTGAAGATTGGAGGCAAGCTGGAGCCTGCTGGGGACAAGGCTGAAGATTCCGGAAAATATTAAGCAATAATCGCCCATGATGCTTCGTTAAGCTGAAAAGTCCTTCTCCCGCAGGCGGGAGAAGGAGTAACGCGTGGCCGGCTCTATAGAACAGGAAAGGTGAGTAATGCTTCAGCGCAGGTTATGGTGGGCTTTTCTTCTCGTGCTTGCGGTTGGCATAGCGGTGTCTGCACGCATCGTTTCTCTGGGCGATTCGGTGCAGGACGTGAACCGGATGTTTATCGCTGAGAAACTCCCGCTTTCTCAGCGTATCGGTGAGCTGCGCGGCGCCATTGCGGACGAAGAGCGCCTACTGTATGAAAATTATTCTTACACCGCAACTGTGGATGCATTTCAGACACAGCGTGCCCAAAATAAAGCACGTCTCGACAATGTCGTCGAGCAGCTTGAGAAGGACATGGGTTCCCGTGAACAGATGTCCGAGTTGCGTACACGGCTCACCGAGCTTGACCAATTATCCGATGAACTATCCGTTGCGCTTGCCAGCAAGGAACTTGCTCCCGAGAAAGTGAATTGGGACTTTGCCCGTGCGATTCTGGCGCAGGTAAAGCCCAAGGTTCGGCAGATCGAAAAGACGCTTGCCAACATGTCGTTGTCAAACCAGCAGGCAGTGGACAATCTGGGGGAGAATTCCGAGATCAGTGTATCCAAGATGGAACGCTGGGTCATCGGCTTTTCGGCATTGATTATCGTCGTAGCGTTATTTGTAGCTTATTACGTTGTATTCATCTTCCGTGCGGCGTTTTTTGATCCTGCGACTGGCCTGCCCAATCAAAATAGCTTGCGCGATGTACTGAAAGCAGCATTCAGGCAGCAGCGTGCGGGAACGGTGATGATGATAGTTGCCGACCGGGAGCGGGAGATTTTTGAGAGCATTGGCGCGGTTCAGACTGAACGCTGGCTGGTCAAGATTGCAAAGCGATTAAGTAGTGAAGTTATCGCTGAGGAAGAAAAACTTTACCGCTTTGGCAGCGATGCTTTCGTTATGGTGCGCAGATCCGGCAATCTGGCCGATGCGCAACGGCGTGCTCGGCAACTGATCGTCACCGCCCAGCAGCCGCTACACGTCGAGGGACATGAACTGATTTCAACGCTGTCTATCGGAGCTGCGCTTATGCAATTCGGCGTCAGCAACGATTCTGCAAACATGTCGGAAGTACAGGTGCAGCAGGCAGCATCAGCCTGCAACAGGGTACGCAATGCGGGCGGCAATGATTTTGCCGTATATGACGAAGCCATGGGAAACGCAGCGGCCAAGGTTCTGCGCTTGTCCGCCGACCTGCAGCATGCGGTTGAAAACGGTGAGCTAAGGCTGCAATATCAGCCCAAGGTAGATACGATGACTGGCCGCCTGCTCGGAATGGAAGCGCTCGTGCGCTGGATTCATCCGGAGCGCGGCATGATATCCCCGATTGAATTCATCCCCGTTGCCGAAGATACTGGATTGATTGTAGCGATTGGCCGGTGGGTGTTGCGCGAGGCGTGCCGACAAAATGCGGAGTGGCAGCAAGCCGGACTGCGCCCGCTACGAGTGGCAGTTAATCTCTCCGCGAGGCAGTTCCGTTCCGGCAACTTGCTGGATGAAATCGACGCCGCGCTTGTCGAAACAGGACTGCCCGTCAATTCGCTGGAACTGGAAATCACCGAAAGCATGGTGATGGATGATCCGGAAGGCGTCATAAAATTGCTGGGCGCAATTCACGACAAGGGCATCCACCTTGCGCTCGATGATTTCGGCACCGGCCACTCATCGCTCGCCTACCTCAAGCGCTTCCCGATTGACTGCGTAAAAATTGACCGCGCCTTCATAAAGGATACCCCAGCAAACATCGACGACGTGGCGATTGCAAAAACAATCGTGGCGATGGCGCAAGCACTCAATCTCTCCACCGTAGCCGAAGGTGTGGAAACCGCAGAACAACTCGAACTGATGAAAACCTTGGGCTGCGACCAGATTCAGGGATACTACTTCAGCCGTCCATTAGCGGCGGATGATTTCCTGGATTTTTATCGCGCACATCTCTGAGTCGAACCATCGGCTGTTGGTGCGATAGCGACCGTCAGTGAAGAAAAAAGCCAGTGTCTCTAGTTGGTTTGCCTTCGGACGTAGGCAAGTAAAATGCTGATTGGTCGGTAGCGGCTTTGGGTCATTCGCCAACGGCGGCTTTCCGGCGTACTATATGTCAGAACTAGCATCTGCAATGCACCAATAGTTACTGGCGAGCTGCCTTATCATGATCATTCATCAATAAAGTAAATCCTGCAAAATCTGAGCGCCATCATGAACGACGCACTTGAAATATTTCCTTGGAACGATAATTTTTCCATTGGCATTCCTGAGATAGATGCCCAGCACAAAAAGTTGGTGCAAATGCTAAACAGGTTGGGTAGTGATTTAGTCTTTAATTCCGACCATATTGACCTGAGCAAGCTTTTCAACGAGCTGGCTGAATATGCTGTTTACCATTTCCAGACGGAAGAAAATGTCTGGCATCAGTTCCTTGCAGGAGACCGATGGGAAACTGCTCACAAAGGGTCGCACGAAAGTTTTGTAGCTGACCTTACCAAACTAAGAAGCGAAGAAGGCATCAAGCCATTACATGAGGTAATGGAAGACATTCTTATATTCCTGACCCACTGGCTCGCCTATCACATTTTAGAAAATGACAAACGTACCGCCATGATTGTACTGGCAGTGCAATCAGGCATGTCAATTGAGCAGGCGAAACAGAAAACACATCAGGAAATGACAGGTGCGACAGGAGTGCTGATTGATACTGTACTCGCCATGTATGACACTGTTGCCTCACGCACCTTGCAAATGATGAAGGCAGCGCAGAAAGCTACTTCTGTGATGAAGCGCAATCAGTTGCTGATGGAGAGTACGCCAGAGGGGATTCATATTCTAGACGCACAGGGCAACATCATTGAAGCCAACGAGGCATTCTGCCGCCATTTGGGATATACGATGGAAGAAATGTTGCGGCTCAGTTTGTATGACTTTGAAGCAAACATACCGCCAGAGAAGATACCAGCGGTTATCCAAGAGATACTGAATAGCCACGCCCAATTCGAGACTACGCACAGACGCAAGGACGGCACACTGGTAGATGTTGAAGTCATCGTGTCTGGCGTTGAGTTAGACGGGAATAAAACCCTTTTTGCTTTAAGCCGTGACATCACCGAGCGTAAACAGTTGGCGGATAGAATTCACCAGCTTGCGTATTTCGATACGCTTACCAGCCTTCCCAATCGGCGCATGTTAAACGACAGGCTCAGTCACGCGCTTGCGTTGAGCAAGCGTACAGGTCATTACGGGGCGTTGATGTTCATTGACTTGGACAACTTTAAGCCCCTCAATGATAAATATGGACATGGCGTGGGCGATCTGCTCCTGATAGAGGTTGCCAATCGGCTTACAGGCAGGATACGTGAAATGGATACGGTCGCCCGTTTTGGCGGAGATGAGTTTGTAGTCCTTCTTGGCGAACTGGAGAATGACAAAGTCGAAGCCACTTCACACGCAACCACGGTAGCTGAAAAGATACTTGCAACGCTCAATGAAGCTTATGTATTAACGATTCCAGATGGCATTGGGGTAAAGAAAATCGCCCATAAATGTTCGGCAAGCATTGGTGCAGTGATGTTCGTCAATTACGAGGGCGGCATTGATGAACTGCTGAAACAGTCTGACATGGCGATGTATCAAGCCAAAGAAGCGGGGCGAAATCAGATTCATTTTTATGAAGAACGAGTCTGAGCGACTGGCCGTTATTGGGTAACGATTTAACATGCTCGAATGGCAGAAGTGTGTCGAAACCTGCGGGTCACGAACAGCAGCTTAGGAGGCGCAGGATTATAAGTGGTATTTGAATTTAAACAGACAGTGGTTTCCCATTGTCCGGGGTACCCAGTCTGAGCAGGAAGGGGACCGCAACCTCTGCCCATTCCTCGGCTGATGGATAATTTCCTGCCGCACCACCAAAGGAACTGCGCAGCATGTCAGTGTCGATAATTCCGGGATTGAGAGGGATGGCAGCCATTCCTTCAGGCAGCTCCTTTGCTAGTGACTGGGTTAGCCCTTCAATCGCCCATTTAGATGCGCAGTAAGGAGCGACCTCAGCATCGGTTCCCCGGCCCCAGCCCGAACTGAAATTAACAATCACGCCCGATTTCCTTGCAACCATAGCTGGCAGAAAATGCCTCAACACATTAGCCACGCCTTTGATGTTCACATCAATCAGAATCGAAAACTCTTCAGCCGGCACCTTCCACAGAGGGGCATTGCGATTAACTAGCGCCGCATTGTTGATTAACAGATCCGGAGGGTCATAAACCTCCAGCACTTGGCTCGCCCAATTTTTTACACGCACATCACTACTTACATCGATGACATTGAACCGATGATGCGAGCCCAGTTCTTTTCGGATGAGTGCAATACCCTCAGCAGAGCGACCGCAGCCAATTACGGTGTGCCCAAGCTTTGCAAACCCTCGAGCCATGGCAGCACCCAATCCTCGAGTAACGCCGGTAATTAGAACTGTACGTGAGCCTGTCATATAAAAAATCGCCAATGCTTGCTATGTTACCTGAGATTGAGTGTCGCTTACCGGTTGTGCAAGAGACATTCGCGGGTAGAATAACGGAATGGGTCAAATCGGCCATCAAGAGACCTTTGCCTATGGCCGCTTTAGGGCGCCCAATATGGCAAAATGACGTTCGGCAATGTGCTATGAAAGGACGCTCGCTACTGCCTTCGAAATAGCGGAGCGTTAATCGGTCTATTAATATAGCAATATTAGGGAATATTTTGATGGGGAAAGTGACAAACTCTGCCGAGCATCTATTAAGTCAATTGGGTGAATTGAGTTGTCAATTAACCAATACGCCTCATCAGGATAAAAGCTATTTTGAGAAACCGCTGCAAATAATCAACAAGGCCATGGGATTTCACATTGGCGTTTTATATAAAATATCCAACGCAATTGAAAACGATTTAATTCTGGAGGTCATGGCTGTTTGCAACCCTGAACATATAAGACCGGATCTGATGGAAGGCGCAAAAATATGCCTTGATCTCGACCATCCTCCTCCTGAATTTACCAATGAAGTCTTGGCCTTCAAGAATCGCAATGTTTCGGCCCTGAACATCCCGGGATGGGGCTGCGATATTGTCGGGTCGATATATATACCGGAGAACTTAGGCTACGGTTATCTGTTGGCCGGTGATTTTTTTGGGGATGAATCAGATATCCATGAGTACGAAGTGCGTGCTTGTGAAATCATGTGCAATATGTTGAGTTCCGTTTTAATGAAAACTCAATTTGAAAAACTGGCGAGTTATGACGGACTAACCGGCCTGTTGAACAGCCGCGCGATTCGGGATGAATTAGAAAAAACATTTCAACGCCAAAAGCGGAAAAAAACCTGCTCGGGGGCAGTCGTCTTGGCCGACATTGATTTCTTCAAGAAAATAAACGACCAGTATGGACATATTCAAGGCGATTCAGTGCTGCAGGAAGTCGGCGGCCTGTTTGAAGCGGTAACCCGGAAGCATCTCGACGTTGCCGGTCGATATGGCGGTGAGGAATTTCTGCTGATTTATGAAGACTCTGAAAAAGATCAGGTCTTAAACATCGTAGAACGTCTGCGACAATCCATTGCGGAGCATCAATTTAAAAAGATTGGGCCAAACGGCAGCCCGCTGGACAGGGAGTATTTACATGTAACCATGTCATTCGGCATTGCCCTGCTTGAAGATCAGTCCATAGAAAACAGCAAGGAAATCTTGTCGATGGCCGATGCGGCTTTATACCGATCAAAGGAAAGTGGTCGCAATCGTGTGACGCTTGGCCAACGTTGAGAAAAGGGTGCTATTGAATTATTCCTTTGTACAAGAAAAATCCATAGGCACCGATAAGCCCATACCCCATAAAACGGGGGACTCTCCCGATGGCGGCAATAGACAGGAAATGAACAACTCCCGCCCCCAGAATGACATATATACCCGTCTGGAAAAAATCGGGAACCTGAATCGTATTAAATACTGAAAACAGGCCGATACACATCGGAATGCAAATATGGCCATCGCCGATTTGGGAGCTCAGCACAATATCCTGCCTGCCGATACGGGAGTAATACAGGGCGATGAACGCATTGGGTACCACCATCAGCATGCCGCTCAACCAGCCTAATTTTGTAACGCTGATGTATCGGTTTTCCGCTTTCGTTACCCACTCCACCAGATGATCAACGGAATAATAAATACAATAGGCGCTTGCTGCGATCAGCAACAGGTCGAATACTATCGACCAATGGAACGCTTTATTTTTCCTGATATTATCTTTTAATATCGCGAGTTCAAGTTTGAAGTGCAATGCCTGACTTGAAGAATACCTGACTAGGTGTTTTGTATTCAAGCCGTTTTCTGGGTCGGTTGTTCAATCTGTTCATTGCCGTATCAATCTCCTGCTGGGTAATGGTGGTGAAGTCCCGGTTTTTTGGGAAATACTGTCGTATCAATCCATTCGTATTTTCGTTAGTACCTCGTTCCCATGACGAGTAAGGGTGTGCGAAGTAGAAGTCTGCTTTCAGCCTTTTAGCAATCTCTTCGTGTCCGGCGAACTCACGCCCGTTATCTGAAGTAATGGTGTGAACCTTTTTCCGGTACGGTTTCAGTAGCTTGATCATTGCCTGGCTGACTGCTTGAGCCGTCTTTCGCTCAACCTTGTGTATCAGCGTGAATCCCGTCTTGCGTTCAACAATGCTTACGATAGCTTGCTTGTGGTTCTTGCCGATGACGGTGTCAGCTTCCCAGTCACCAATCCGACTGCGGGTCTCGACGATGGCTGGACGATCCTCAATGGAGAGCCGGTTCGGGATCGTGCCTCGCCGATCTATCTTGCCGTAACGCTTTTTGCGTTGCTTCTGACAGCGCAGATTCTTCCACAACAAACCACCCGCACGCTTGTCTGCATAGACACGCTGATACACCGTTTCTGGGCTGATGGTGGCGTGCCCGCTAATTTGCTCTGGACTCCATTGCTCCAGCAGTTTCTCCTGAGCGAATTGCCATGTCGCATCATCTATCGTCCGTGCGTTCATCGCGCGTCGTTCCTGTGCCATGGTGTGAGCCTGCTTAGGGCGATAGTTACGCCGCCCACAGTTACGTCCTAACTCTCTGCTGATAGTTGACTCGCTTCGTTTCAGTACCTGCGCTATCTCGTTCTGCTTGTGTCCCGCCCTCTTCAAGGCGTAAATCTGGTATCGTTCTTCTCGGGTGAGGTGTGTGTAGTTCATTTGTGTAATTTCGACTGGCCGGTCAAAAAGGCATGGATGCTACCGCATCCCGCCCACCTGACCTGCGTTACTCAAAATTGCACTTCATCCTAAAATTCGCCTATTTCAAATACGTGCAATATCTGCCAGAAAACAAACAGACCAATCAATACCAGGCCATCATAAAAATCGAGTGTCCGGTCCTTTGCCAAAGCCCACAGCGTACCGGTAAACAAGAATAACGCGATCAAAGTAAACAGCAAATTAAGCCGGTTGATGCGGTGAAAATCCGTGTGGATTTTTACTTTTTTCCTGGGATTGCCATCTTGAACGATCGCCGATGAGCCAAAAATAACAGAAAGCCCGAGGATCAAAGTCAGGTTGGTGGCATTGTTAACGATACAGTTCTCGATTACCAATCTGCCATTGCTTGCCGAACTGCTCATAACATAGGCGAAAACGAGATTTGCGAATCCCGAGCAGTAAGGCATGATCAGCGTGCCAAGGACCGTTCCCTCAAAGCCCTTGTTCTCCATGGCATGAAGACGCCAAATCATTATAAAAGAAGCCGCTACAAATATAGCCAGCAGCACTAATGGATTGGCAGTATAGATATGGATATTATCGATTAAGTTTTTCACATCCGGAAGGAGCCAGGAATTTTGTGTCAGGGAATTCATAAATGCTGCGGTATCCATTTCCAGAGCCGGATAGTAAAGCGATTGGGCACGGCTTTCCAGTCCTTAATCGGTATCGCCTATTCTTTTCTGATGTTTTATATGAAAAGATGGAGCAGTAATGAAATCAGGGAATGTGAAGATTCCAGAATTCGTTATTCGGAGCGGACATTTCCTGGCTGCCTTGACTCGTTTGCCCTTCTCTCTGGACTTGATGCGCTCCTTGGCCAGTTTATGTAAACTATGCGTTTTTTGAAAGCAGGCTCTCATGAAAAACACTTCCGCTCTTCTGTTTGATGGCGCTGCCGAACGCATCGTTCGGCATTTCCAGGCGAAAGGGTTTGCCGGCATATCGGAGGCTCTTATTATTCGGATACGTCTAAAAGAGGGCGACCGAACGGAAATTGATACCGCATTCGAAGCGGCGATGGATCAAGAGCAAATGCCCCCGGTACAGCAGTTCTTTGAGATCCACCCCTTCGGGCATTTTTCGGATTCCCGTAGCTTCGCCGAAGCGAGGGCGGCCATCCATTCGGACTTTACTGTAGGCCTTCGCGTTGAGGTTCCAAGAGTATTCTTCGATCCGGCCCCTGTCGTGATTGATGACGCCTTAGCGAGCGGCACCAAATACGATGTGATGATGAAACTCAGAGACAACGTCGACGGGTACGCTATTGCCATTCTCCTGAATGATCCGGATTCCTCGTTCCTCGAATATCTCGGCACCCATCGCGGAAACGATTGGCAACAGATCATGGGCGAATTCGAAATCGCGATCGTATCCCTGGATTCTGAAATTGATCTGCACTGACCGTACGGCCACAATACCGATCCACGGTTTTTCGATAACACCCAACGGGCTGCTTGTGCAGACCTGCAGAATTTCAGTATTCTGGCAGAGTAAATTATTCGGGTAAATTTTACGAATGACGGCTAATCGTTGAGCTGCAGCCGATTGCTATCGGCGAGGTCTGACTGGAAAAAACGGCCACTTTGGGACATCGCGAGTGGCGGCTTTGCGGCATCGAGATTGTGGGAAGCTACAACTGGTATGTGTCAATAACGGTCAGTAGGCTTTACCCCTTCCTTAGCTAGACCTAACATCTCCCAACCAAGATTCCTAAAACTAGGAAATACCAGATTACCGGTATTTCTATTTAGTCTTTACAGCTTCAGCATAACCACCTACATGCATCTTGAAATTATCAGATAAGGATATATTTCTAGGCTACGCTAAACGACCTATAGACTGACAAAGAGCGGTGGCCAAAACTGGTCATTCGCAGAACTTGATTGGCCTCATTAATTCTTTAACGGCTCAGTCAGCCAGTCCTCGCCACGGGGCATCGTCTTTGGAAAAACAAAAACTGCATAGCCGGATGCGGCTCCAGGACCGTTTCCCGTAATGGCGTGCGTCCAGTAGCCGCCAATGATGCCCCGATCAAAATCAACGGACTCCACGGCGAAACTGAAAGTGTTAGTCGAGTTTCCAATGATCATCCAATTGCAATAATAGGGGGCATCTTCCCAGACAATTTCGTCGACGGTATGCGCCGTAATGGTTGCCTCATGAGCTGCGCAAAACGCCGGGATGCCCAAACCGGTCCCGTTCGGTTTGGTCTGAAATCGAATGCGTTTTTCAGTGTTGTCAAACACAGGTGAGCTCACCGTTCCCGACTTAAAGCATGTGAAACCGGGGAACGGGCCAGCCTGCACATAATGGCAGACGCCTTTGCTGATGCATGCACGGGTCTTTGGGTCGGAGTCGCAGGCTTTGAACTCCTGCCCATCGTTCGCCGCCAGCAATCGCTGCAGACCGGCCAGAATTTGCTCCACACCATAATGTTGTGCGGCTTGTCCGCAGTCTTCGGCGGCACATACATAAACCGATTCCACCTTGTATAACTTGGGCGGACTGACACAACCGGAAATCAAGGTTGCGAGGAAAATTAGCAGGATTATTTTTAGCATGTTGCTCGAGAGTATCTGGAATTTTGTATATTTCGTGAATGACTGTATTGGGTGCACAAAGTGATCGCATGACCAAGGCACCACATAGCGGGCATCCAGATATTGGTGAATTTACCATGTAACTGTCCGCTTGAGCTTATGTTCCTGACTACGGCCGCAGTTACTGCGCGGAAATATTTGTCATAGAGACTCCTACAGTCGCACCTTCTTTTGATGGATTACAAGTAAGCAGTAGGCATAATCCGGACGTCCTACTAAGACCATCGGCAAGCCGCCTCAGTCGGCTTCGTGGCATCACAGCTAGACGGACACTGTGTGCCAGAAGCCGCAATTCGCCGCTAAATACACACAATCCCAGACGCCCTCCAATCCATACGGTTAGGCGGTCTTGATAGCTTCCGGGAATCCTTCAAATCAACCATGCATACGATGTAAATATCTTACGCGCTAAGGTTCTTCAGCCCGGCACTACCTGTAGGAAAGTTCATCTAGTACTTTAGTCCAATATGGCATTCCCAGAAATTCCTGTATTTTTCGCAAAGATGCCTCATCTACACAACAGTTGAGGTAATTTATTGAAAATGGCAAACCTGTTGAAAAACAGGGGCGCAAAGTTTCGGTCTAAGGGGTAAAACCTATGATAGCGGGGCCGCCGGATGTTCTGGTTGCTCCTGTAGTTTGTCTCAATAAGGGGAGTGCCGTGTCACCCGTAAAGTCAGTTCCAAATGTTTCTTCTCCTGACAGCGCTACTGAGAGCAGCCCACCCAACCGGTTGCTCCGCGGTTCATCTGCCCCAACGTCGCCTAAAACCCAAGAATTGCGGGCAAGATACGAAACTCGTCGTGCAACGGAGAGCGATTCCAAAAAGTCCGACAAGCCTGAGCAAAGTATCAAATAGACTTTGCCGACACAACTTCACGAAAAATAACACATGTTTTTTAAAAACATATTTCACTTATTAACTCTCTGGAAGGAATATCATGGTCACAAGTAACAAAAGAACCACGACCAGCACCACTCCTGCAAAAAAACCGCCAGTCAAAAAAGTTAGTGCGGCAACCCCGGCAAGCAAGTCCGCTGCGAAAAATGCAGCAGCAACCCCGGCAAAAAAAGTTGTTGCTACTGCCACTAAAAAAGCAGTGACAACCCCGGTCAAAAAAGTGAGCACTCCAAAAGCTGAAGCTCCGACACGCAAGCAAGCCGAGTCCACGAAAAGCACACCCAAAAAGAGCATCAAGAAAAACACCGTTACCCCAGAAGATCGTTACCACATGATCGCCACTGCCGCCTATTTTCGTGCCGAACAACGTGGATTTTCGGGTGGATACGAAATGGAAGACTGGATTTCCGGCGAAGCGCAAATTGACGCCATGCTTAATACCTGAAAACGGCATTGTTTTGAGTTCCCCATATCCCCCCAATTCTGAACGCACCATGACAATTCGAATAATTCTTGCCGACGGCTATAAACTCTTGCTCGATGCTTTAAAAACGTTTCTGGAAAAGGAAAAGGACATCAAGGTAGTGGGAGTAGCCAATGATACTTCCGTAGTACAGGAGCTCGTCGCATTGTTACAGCCGGATGTGGTTGTGATGGACATTGGTACGCCTGGCATTAACGGCATCGAAGTGACACGGCGACTGGTTGCGGAGTATCCGAAAGTGAAGGTTATCGTGCTGTCGGATTTTGCCCATAAGCAGCATGTTCTGGAAATGCTTGAGGCTGGTGCCATCGCCTATGTGGTCAAGGAAAATGCTGGCAGTGAATTGGTGCATGCCTTGCATGCGGTGATGAAGGGCAAAAAATATCTGTGCCCGGAAATAGCAGCGGTGGTTGAAAATACCGGGCATTACTATATGGTGGGTGTACGGGAACTTGGTCCGCGTGAACGCGAAGTGCTACAGCTGGTGGCGGAAGGTCATACCTCTCAGATAATCGCAAAACGCCTGTTTATTTCCCCTGCCACGGTTGATGTGCACCGTCGCAATATCATGGGAAAGCTCGACCTACATAACGTTGCTGAATTAACCAAATACGCTGTTCGTAATGGCCTGACATCTGTGTGACCAAGCCGCTTCCCATTGAGCAATTTGAAGAGCGTTTACCCCAGGGTTAAACGGCGGCTTTCAGGCGGCGAATTTACAAGGATGACTGACTGAAACGGGTTAAAAGTGTGAAGTCGAAAAGTTGCAAACCGGACGCTCAAATATACTAAATCGCCAATTGTTTTGTAGAGCCGTCAGCGTCCGCAATGGACTAGGGAGAAGACGGTCGGGGTGCCTGACCTGAGTTTCCCCTGTGGGTCGATAGTGTGAATTCGCCAATGTCCGCTGTGGAGCAGTTCAGTTTTTTGCACACACTAAAATTTTAATTGCGCTGAAGCGGACGTTCACCAATAGTCACTATCGACCCCAACCGGACAGTCAAGCATCAAAACTCGTTGCCCGTTAGCGGTCGTTCGTGACATGCAGTAATCGGTAGAATAGGGATGTGGCGCGGTGGTAGTAGGTTCAGCTTGTCTGTTGTATATTGAAAGCCAAGCCACGGTACGAGCAAAGTTACTAATCTTTGCGCAACAGAAGTGGATCTACCACCCGCTGCAGCCGTTCCTTCGTCCAAGCTGGCTGTTCATCATCCCAACCGTTATCTGCTAGGCGACCGCTGCGGTCGATAACAAAACTCACAGGGATATGCCAGATTCGACCATATTTCCCAGCCCAGGGACTCCCGAGAAGTCCAACCGGAAAGCTCAGATTCGCCGCTACATTCCTCACTCTCTGTAAATCTTCCGGCCCGTCAAGACAGAAACCCAGCACACGCAATCCTTGCTGCGCATGGCGATCTGCATAGGACGAGAGCAACGGCAATTCCTCATAGCAATGGTCGCACCAAGTGGCCCAAAAGGTGACGATCACCACCTGACCGAGCAGGTCGCTTGTGGCGATGTTGTGTCCATCCAGAGTGTGCAGCACCAATGGCGGTGCTGGTTGGCCTACCTCCAACTCTTTCGCTTGCGCAGAATTGGTTGACAGTCCGCCAGCCGCCGCAATTCCCAGCCCGATCGCCCCTCGAAGTAAGGCGCGACGCTGCATGTCTGGAGATGGCTCAAGCTGATGTGTGGCATTTCGTGTGGGGTGAAATTCGCGTGCCATGTTTGTGTTCCGTAATGTGATAGCTGATTGTCACATTTGAACAAAACGCTGGTTCAAAAGTTCCATACCTCCGGATCAGCGCCTGTTGTTCAGAAAGAGTGACTTATTCCGACTGAAGTCGTGTAGTGGGGGAAGAGTTGGTAGCCACTAAGGTAGCTATATATCGGCAGTTGCACGAAGCCATAAACCCGCGTGTTATTTGCAACGGCCACAGTTACGCCAGGACTCAGGTACGCTGTCACGCCTTCTACGTCAATAGGGTCAGCAAGCGCTCCCGAGTCTGCTCCTTTGTGCGTCACGTTTATTTGTAGTTGCGGCACGATCTGAGGGTTGGCTTCGTAGCGCACTCCAAAACTCACAGTTGTAGAATCGCCTGGGCGGTAGTCCTGATTAACCTGGTCGAGTTTTTGCTTCACTGATCTTTGATATTGACCGTTTATAAAGGCATCAAAATTCTGGCTCACAGCCTGATAGTAATACGCTCCGAGAATAATGTCGGTACTACCATTTCCGGGTTGCAAGCTGGTATCGAGAGGGTTGTTGGCCGCATTACCAGTTGGTCCAAAATAGACAGGGCTCCCGACTATAGCTCCGGTCTGAGTATTTTGCCCGCCATAAGCTCCTGTGGGTAGTTTTACACCGACCTGAATTCCGAGGTTGTGTGTAGGTAGAAAACCCTGATAGCTGGTGATGAATTTGATGTCTCCCATGCTGTTCTCGGTTGCATAGCTTATCTGACTCGGGTCGAGCGGGAGGATTTCGGTGTTGCTATAAGTTGAGTGGCTACGGTCGATGTAAGGTACCAGCAGTTTGAAATTCCAGTCAGCAGCGGGCGAGTAGCTAAGCCCAAGCGTGAGGTAGCGGTTTATGGTTTGGTTTTCAACTTCCTGTCCGTTAACTAATGCCACTGCCGAGGGGGAAATGGTACTTGATCCAGAACGATACTGATTTTGGTCGATGAAGTTGTAGTCCAAGCTGATGCCCCAGCCAGTTGTGGTCGAATAACCCATGGCTCCGTCGGTGGACAGGGAGCAGCCGCATGTGGCGCAAGCAAATGTTTCGCTGCCGCTGGCAAGCGTGGCAAGAGCCAAAGTCACGGTAAGAGTTGCCCGCAGGCGTTGCTTGAATAGTCCGAAGTTTAGATTTTTAAGAGTGGGTTGCTTTGATGCTCCCCTTTGTGTTGCATTTTTCTTTTTCAACATCAATTTATCCATTATTTTTACTGTGCCGTATAAATGCAATTCCAATATGGCATGGGGGGGATTCGCCCATAGTGTTTCCGTGTGGAATTGGCATTGTATGAGAAAAAATGCTGAGCGGGATGTGACAAATTGTCGCACCCCGTTGAGTTAACCGCTCTGCGTCAACTGTTATTTGGAGTGTCTCAAGATGACGAACATTTTCGGGAGATTAAGAACTGATTCGCTGAGATTTACATCTCAGGCTGTTTTGCCAGCTTGCGTTGCAGGGTGCGGCGGTGCATGTTTAGGGCACGAGCAGTGGCTGAGACGTTGCCTTCATGCTCATGCAATACGCGATTGATATGCTCCCACTCCAGACGATCCACCGTCGTAACTTGGGCATCGAAATGAAAGTTAGGGCTTGGATGGTGACCAAACGCCGCCGCGATTTCGTCGGCATTGGCCGGTTTGGCAAGATATTGCGTCGCACCCAGTTTAATCGCTTCCACTGCCGTGGCAATGCTGGCATAACCAGTCAGCATCACGATGCGTGTTGCCTGATCGAGTTCATGGAGTGCTTGCACCAGCGTCAATCCAGACGCCCCGTCCATCTTCAGGTCCACCACCGCATATTCCGGTGGATTCGCCTTCGCCAGTGGAATAGCCTGCTCAACGCTGTGCGCCACGGTTACGGTGTAACTCCGTCTTTGCAGTGCCTGACAAAGCACCTGACAAAAGACAACATCATCATCCACAAGTAGCAGCGATGCTTGTTCGTTGAGAAAAATATTCACAATCATTTTCCTGAAATGCCAATACGTAAAGAGTAGCCCACTTCGCAAAATATCACCATGCGACAAATTGTCGCGCGACATCATGTCGCATTCCCATGCAAATAAATTTCAGTTAACTTCGCGCCGCGCAAAATGAATTGCTTGGTTAATCGCGCAGCAATTCTCATTTTAAGGGGGAAGTTGTAATGCAGTTAAAACGTATAACTATTTGTGTCGCGCTGGCATTTACGCCAAGCGCGTTTGCGGCTGAAGCAACCGAGGCAACCTTGCGCACGGAGTTGAGTACGATAATCGTCACTGCCCCGAGTGACGCATCCAATCTCGACGAGGCGAACCTGTCTTTCCTGCGTCCTTCCACAAGCGACACAGCGAGCATGTTACGGGACATCCCCGGCGTGAGCCTCTATGGTGCCGGTGGCGTCTCCAGTCTGCCGGTTATTCACGGCATGGCGGATGACCGCGTGCATGTCTTGGTCGATGGCATGGGACTGATGCCCGCCTGCCCCAACCACATGAACTCGCCGCTTTCCTACATCGATCCGACCAATGTGGGAACCGTCAAGGTGTTTGCCGGTATCACGCCGGTCAGCGTCGGCGGGGACAGTATCGGCGGCACGATCCAGGTGAATTCAGCGGCGCCGCAATTTTCCCAAGCCGGGCAGGGAACCCTGATCAATGGACAGGTCGGCGCTTTTTATCGCAGCAACGGCAATGCCTATGGCGCCAATGTGGGTGCGACGATAGCGAGTGAAACCCTGAACATGACGTACAGCGGCTCCACCGCGCAAGCCGGGGATTACAAGGCAGCTAACAACTTTAAATCCGCATACGTAACACCATACGGTGTGGTAGGCGCGGACGTGGTGGGTTCTTCCGCCTACAAATCGGTCAATCAGGACATAGGGTTTGCGCTGCACCGCGACAACCATCTGTTCGAACTGAAAGTGGGCGTGCAGGATATCCCCTACGAGGGATTCCCGAACCAGCGCATGGATATAACGGGAAACACCAATACGGACGTCAATTTCCACTACACAGGCCAGTACGGTTGGGGAACGCTGGAATCACGCGTCTATGACCAGACTACAAACCACAGCATGAATTTCGGCAACGATAGACAATTCATGTATGGCAATGCACCCGGCATGCCGATGGATACTAGCGGAAAAACCACGGGCGCTCTCATCAAGGGCGATATCGCGCTTTCGGACAGAGACATACTCAGGGTCGGCACCGAGATCCAGAATTACAGCCTGAACGATTGGTGGCCCGCATCTGGAACCGGAATGATGATGGCGCCGAATATATTCCAGAATATCAATAATGGACGGCGCGACCGCGTCGATGTTTTCGGAGAATGGGAGTCGCGCTGGAATCCGCAATGGTTAAGCCAATTTGGGGTTCGCAGCGATTCGGTCTCGATGAATACGGACAACGTTCATGGTTATAGCGGCATGTATTCGGCCGATGCGAATAAATTCAATGCCCTCGACCATCAACGCAACTATCAAAACTGGGATTTGACCGCGCTGTCCCGCTATACCCCCAGTGCAACACAATCCTTCGAGGCGGGCTACGCACAGAAGACTCGCGCTCCCAATCTTGATGAGCTTTATACCTGGTCGACGAATTCGATGGCAGCGATCATGAACAACTTTGCAGGCGATGGAAACGGTTACGTCGGCAACCTCAACCTGAATCCGGAAGTGGCTCATACACTCAGTGTCACGGCTGACTGGCATGATGCCGCCAAGGAGCAATGGGGGGTAAAAGTCACACCCTACTATACCTACGTCGAGAACTACATCGATGCACAATGCCTGCCCGGTACGACCTGCAAGGCTAACCAGTTCAATGTGCTGCAATATGTCAATCAATCCGCCAAGCTTTACGGCATAGATGTTTCCGGCCACCTGCCTCTGGCGAAAACAGGCGATTACGGCAGCTTCACCGGAACCGGAGTAATGAGTTACACCAGGGGTGAGAACCAGACTACCGGCGACAATCTCTACAACATCATGCCGCTCAATACGAAGCTGGCGGTAGTGGAACGTCTGGGCAGCTGGACCAACACTGCCGAAGTTCAACTGGTCGCTGCCAAGACGAATGTGTCGCAAGTCAGGAACGAGATTAAGACCGGGGGTTATGGCCTTTTCAACCTGCGCAGTAGTTATGATTGGAAAAAGGCCCGCCTCGATATCGGCGTCGATAATCTCTTCAACAAGTTCTACTCGCTACCGCTGGGCGGAGCCTATGTCGGCCAAGGCGTGACTATGTCTGAAAACGGCATACCATGGGGTATCGCGGTCCCCGGCATGGGGATTTCTATATACACCGCCCTCAATTTCAAGTTTTAAGCCTTTGTCCAGATCACCCTGCCGCGCGTTACAATGTGGCAGGGTGATTACAAGAGGGCATAGTGGCAATACGGGAAGCAGTTGGCTATCATTGAAACACTGTCGCACATAATTTTGTTGGTTAACTAAAGGAGAGCATTGTGAACAGAAGAGAATTGTTGACAGGCGCGGCGGCGATGGTTGCTGCTGTAACGACAGGCAGCGTTTTTGCTGCCGAACCAGACCATGATATGAGCAAGATGGATATGGGCAAGATGGACATGTCTCATGGACACGAACATCACAAATCCACGCGCAATCAGAAGCTGATAGAAGCCGCGTCTGACTGCGTGCTCAAGGCAAATATCTGTCTTCAGCATTGCATCGTTGCCATGGGAGATGGAGACAAGGATCTTGCAGCATGTGCCAAGTCTGTCAGCCAGGCAGCAGCACTGTGCGCTGCATTGGAACAATTGGCGGCAGCAGAGTCCAAGCATTTGCCGCAACTTGCCAAGGTGGCGATGGACGTGTGTAAAGATTGCGAGGAAGAATGCAAGAAGACTGAGAAGCATCCCGAATGCAAAGCGTGTAAAGAAGCGTGCGTCGCTTGCTACAAGGAATGCAAGGCAATCGCTATTTAATTTGTTTCATATTCGCCAAAATAAAGAACACGTCCTTGCGGCGTGTTCTTTGCATTTGATTTCACATTTGTATGGTCGTATTGGCGGTTGGTAACACACTAGCGCAGGCTCCCGATCGGAGCGCTTTATACTGCACGGTCTGTTTGATTCATTGGCGCGAAGTGGCTATAGCACCCGCGATTACGTTGCCCGAAAGGAGACAGTTGCGAAGGACAGGTCATGGCACGCAGCGGCCGTAGCACCTTGCCAATAGCATGCCACAAAGCGGACATCTATAGTCAATGAAGTTCAGAGTGGCGCCAGCGTCCGCTCTTGGCCGACTGCGGAAGTCTGCTCTTGGTTTTTCACCGCCGCAAAGCAGTCACTAGCGACGATCTCATTGCCAACTTTGAAAGTTATATTCAGACGCTGTCTGTCAGATTAAGTCTGAACTACTACAGGTTCTGCACGCCTTTATTGCATGGAGTGCCCATGCATCTGGTGCATTTTTTGGCGCGCTTCCTTCATTTTGGCAAGTTGTTCAGGTGTCAGAATTTCTTCGATGCGGTTCTGCGTATCCAGATAAGTTTCAATCATCTGGCGTTTCAAATCGAAGACCTTCTGGTATTCTTTTCCGATGGCGGCTGGATCGCGTTTATCGGCTTCGTACAGGTCGCGCAGTTTTGCCGTCTCATCGTTAATCAATCCCAGCGTGGCCCAATTATTGTGCTTGAGTTCATCGGAAAGCTTGTTGATTTTCGATTGCTGATCTTTGCTAAGCGTTAACGCCCCAAGCAAGTGCATGTCGGGTTCCATCATCATGCCGGCGTCCTGTTCTCCCATCATTCCATGCCCGTGATGGTCGCCCATGCCATGCTTAGTAGCGCATTCATCTTTCATGCCCACCATTTTGTTGTCATGCTTATGTCCTGATGGGGCGGCAGTGGCGGGTTTTTGGGCGGATACCTTGGCAGTAGCATCATCAGCAAAAGCTGGTGATGCAACAACTGCGGAGAGTAATGCAATGGCAATAATTTTTTTCATGGTTTGGTTCCTCGATTTAACTTGGGCCGGTTTGGCCTGATGGGGAAAGCGCAGTCTATCATTATTGAGCCGGTCGTAAAATGATTGAAATCCCTTTAGGCTACCAGCTATTTCAGAATGCTTTGCTCCACAGCATAGTGGACGAGTGTGGTTGAAGTATGATTTTGAGCCGCTCTTTTTCGATTAAAGCCGCATGCGGGAGAAAGGTCACATTAAACCCTTTCCCTTCAACCAAAACCGAGTGGCGTCGAAGTGCAATATTAAGCGATCCTACTTTAAAGTTGGCGCGCAAAAGATGCGGCAATGAAATACTGTCGCCGTCATAGGCATGATGCCAGACGATTTCTTGTTGCGGCTTGGCGATAGGGGGCAACTGGGATGTGCTGCCGAATCCAGATCCGATGGTCGCGGTATCCGATGAGCGGGTAAGCACAGCACCCGCGCCAAACTGGTAAGGGGGTAGAAAATCTGCGCTGGAATTTATGAACTTGGTTGTTAACAGATTAAGCTGGGGGGAAAAAAAATCCTCATCGGGCTGTGCCGCTTGTGCCGCAGCAACCAACCCAAGGAGCGCTAGTTCAAAACTAAGGCGAAGCATGATTGCCTCCGTTCAATGCATCAATAATTGAACCCCGATCATCTATTGCGACAGAAACGCCTGTTATGGCTAAGTTATCAATGGATTCCAGTAGGAAATCTACACGCCTTAATATACTGTCATCTGTGCGTTACCATACAGAGGGGCAATCCGCAACGAATGTCGTCGACTGAAAAACGTAATACCCAATAAGGAATAAACGAATAAAACCGGAAATGGTTTGGCTTCCGTTATTTACTTTCATCAAGGGGATTTATGAACACCAGAGGTTCCTTCACCCGATTAGCAACCTGCATTGCCGGAATCGTCGCACTGACGCTGTGTGCCGAAAACTCATTGCATGCCAAAGAGGCGGCAATGAGTACCTACACCTACAGCCTTCTTTCCAATAGCGTCAATCTGTATCCCGACGCAAGCTGGCTACCGAGTACCTACCAAACTTACTTTCCGGATTTGGGGAGAACCATCCAGAACTACACCCAGCAGTCGGTTGATCGTAGCGGCCTAATGAATACGGTCGTCAGTGTGCAAATCAGCGGGGCGGGGAATCCACAGGTGACCTTGACCGGCACTGACCTAAATGCAATGCAAGCATTTGCCGCAGTACAGCAGGCATTTTTGGACGGGAGTCATGCCGTACAGGGTTTCAACGGTGTTCAAAAGTGCCAGCAAACGAATGGCTGCTGGAATCCCTACCCCAACGCTCAATATCCTTGGGTTTTCTTCCTGCCCCTCGGTATGGCAATGGTCAACCAAGCGGTGGTGAACTTCATGAACTATCCCCCGGCGGTTTCCTTCGAGAAGCACGATTACCTCGATAACAACACCATGAGGCGCTGGTCAGGCGTTCTCGAAGCAGTGGGCATCACCAACCCCATTCTGTACGAAACCATTGTTGACGGACGTCCCATTGCTGCGGCGGGAACCGGGCAATCAGACTATTTGCCTGACATTGATACATACTTCAACTCTGCGGGAAATGAGTACGTAACTTCGATGCTTTCTTTGCTTGCCGCCTCAAGTAATGCGACGTATAGCAAGGCTGTCGTCATTCTCGGTGCTCAGGCGGGCGACGACTGGGCAAAAGTCATCGGCGCTTTCCGCGTGAAGCCCGGCGATGTTGGCACGACGAATGTTATGGATCCCGGTAAAAAAACCAACTGGGTTGCCGGTAACCACCCGAACGTCACCTCATACCAGTGCTGTCCGGGAGACCCCAGTCCCGGCTGTCAAGCCAGCGGCAGCTATCCCGCCCCCACCAATCTTATCCGGGACGAGAAGATCGACTTGATGGTTGCCTGCATTGAAAAGGAACTTGGCGAGAACCCTGCTACCGACGTAAACAAGCTCAAGACTGAGTGCAAGGCGGAGTGGAATTCCGGTAAGCTCTCTCCGACAAACCAGAAAACTCTCTGTATTCGGGCACGGCTTGACTACAGTTGGAACGGCATCGGAAACTGTAAAGCGACAGTAGAGGCACTGGCATTCTGCAATAAGCACAACGACAACGCTTGTGCGACCAACCTCCATGGGGTTCCCTATCACTGCAACCAGTAATTTTCGAGCATCCGCAATTTATGGTTGATTTTGGCGGCATTTATGGTGCTGTAGCCCAGCCAGTCCTGAAACATTCCCCATTCCCGCCTGGAATTCCCCTGTGTAATTGCAAGGCTAACAAATTATTCTAGAATTTAACCGCACTGCGGGGGCACGCACGAGCGTTTATTCGCGTAAGATCGTTTGTTACTTGGCTAGTTTGTGTTTTCCATAACCCCCTCACTTTCTTGTAAGATGCACACATGGAACAAACCCAAACAAAACGTATTGTGCTCGGTCTTACCGGGGGAATTGCCGCTTACAAGGCGGCGGAACTGGCGCGCCTGTTGATGAAGCAGGGTGTCGAAGTGCAGGTGGCAATGACCGAGGCGGCGTGCCACTTCATTACCCCCGCTACGATGCAGGCGCTGACCGGACGCCCGGTGTTGGTCAATCAGTGGGATGTCGTCAACAATGGCATGGCGCACATTGATACCAGCCGTGCAGCCGATGCCATCGTGATCGCCCCGGCCACGGCGGATTTCATTGCCAAGCTGGCGCACGGCTTGGCCGACGATCTGCTTTCCACATTGTGCCTTGCGCGCGATTGTCCGCTGCTGGTGGCTCCGGCAATGAATAAACAGATGTGGGCGAATGCGGCGACGCAGCGCAACGTCGCGCAATTGGTTGCAGATGGAGTGCAGGTGTTTGGGCCGACCAGCGGTGTGCAGGCTTGCGGCGAGGAGGGGATGGGGCGGATGTTGGAGGCGGGGGAGTTGGCGCGGGATATTTTGGAGTTCATCCGATCTGATCTGGGGAAGCCTAGTCTACAAAACCTGTACGGCAAAAAAATTCTCGTCACCGCCGGGCCGACTTATGAAGCCATAGATGCGGTGCGCGGGATTACTAACCGCAGTTCCGGCAAGATGGGTTATGCGGTGGCGCAGGCCGCGCTGGAGCTGGGGGCGGATGTTACGCTGGTGTCCGGCCCGACGGCCCTGAGCAAGCCGCTAGGTGCGAGTGTGGTGGATGTCACCAGTGCGGCGGAGATGTTTGAGGCGGTCAAGCGGCGCGCAACGGATACCGACATTTTCATTGCGGTGGCGGCGGTGGCGGATTACCGCGTGGCGCAGCCTAGCGAACAGAAAATCAAGAAGAGTGCAGACAAGCTGACGCTGGAGCTGATTCCCAATCCGGATATTCTGGCCTATGTGGCGAAACTGCCCAAGCCGCCGTTCTGCGTTGGCTTTGCGGCGGAGAGTGAGAATCTACGGGAGCATGCCGCAGCCAAACGCAAGGCAAAGAATATTCCGCTGCTCGCCGCCAATCTGGCGCAGCAGGCCATAGGCAGCGACGAGAACGATTTGATTTTATTTGACGATACGGGCGAGCATGCGTTGCCGCACGCCGACAAACTGACGCTGGCGCGTGCCTTGCTGCAACACGCCGCAAAACTCTACCGACAAGGAGATAAGTAATGAAAAAAAACGTAGATGTAAAAATTCTCGACGCGCGCCTGCATGATAACCCGCCTGCCTATGCCACGCCCGGCTCGGCAGGCATCGACTTGCGCGCCTGCATTGACGACAGCATAATTATTCAGCCCGGCCAGTGTGAGTTGATCCCTAGCGGGATTGCAATTCATCTTGCCGATCCGCATTGCGCCGCCATGATCTTGCCGCGTTCCGGTCTCGGCCACAAGCACGGCATCGTGCTGGGCAATCTGGTCGGATTGATTGATTCGGATTACCAAGGGCAGATTTTCGTTTCGATCTGGAATCGCGGCCATCACCCATTCACGCTGATGCCGCTGGAACGCATGGCGCAACTGGTGATCGTGCCGGTGCTGCAAATGCAACTCAACATCGTGGAAGATTTCCCGATGAGCGAGCGCGGCAGCGGTGGTTTCGGCAGCACAGGAAAACACTAAAGGATGCCTGAAGACACTCCGAGCGTGGCATATGGCTGCGCCATAAATCCTGGCGAATTATGGATGGCGGTCTGATGCATGCTTGCGCGCACCGCTGCGCACCGCCGGTTTGACCGGCAGCAGGTAGCGCGCCAACTCGTTCAAGGCGAGGCGATAAACATCGCGCTTGAACTCAATTACGCCATCCATCTCGATCCAATAATCGATCCAGCGCCAAGCATCAAATTCGGGATGCCCCGAGGCACGCAAACAGACATCGCAATCACGTCCGACCAGACGCAGCAAGAACCATATCTGCTTCTGCCCCTTGTAACTTCCGCGCCACTCGCGCTTCACCCAACTTTGCGGCACCTCATAACGCATCCACTCGCGCGTGCGGCCCAGTATCTGGACATGACAAGGCTGCAAGCCCACTTCTTCCTGCAATTCGCGGTACATCGCCTGCTCCGGCGTTTCGCCGTGCTGGATTCCGCCTTGCGGAAACTGCCATGAGTCTTGCCTGATGCGCTTGCCCCAAAACACCTGATTCTGGGCGTTAGTTATAATGATGCCGACGTTGGGGCGGTAACCATCTCGGTCAACCATCTTCGCCACCTGCTCGGTTAATTTTAATGGTACAGATTTTTTCACATTTCACGGCAGATTGAAAGCTTCTTACAGCATGACCGCGTTGTTCGCTGTAAAATCAGCGTCCTGATTTTTTAAAACTGGCTAAACAATATGCGCGTTTCAAATTTTTTCATCTCGACCCTGAAAGAAGCTCCCTCCGAAGCCGAACTGGTCAGTCATCGTTTAATGCTGCGCGCGGGCTACATCAAAAAACTGTCCAGCGGCCTTTACACCTGGATGCCGCTGGGGCTGCGCGTGCTGCGCAAAGTAGAAGCCGTGGTGCGCGAAGAGATGGACAGGAGCGGCGGTATCGAACTGCTGATGCCCGCCGTGCAGCCTGCAGAGTTGTGGCAGGAAACAGGACGCTGGGAGGTATTTGGCCCGCAGATGCTGAAAATAAAAGACCGCCACGACAACCTGTTCTGCTTCGGCCCCACCCACGAGGAAGTCATCACCGACATCGCGCGCCGGGAGGTGAAGAGCTATCGCCAGTTGCCGCTCAATTTTTACCAGATACAGACCAAGTTTCGCGACGAAGTGCGTCCGCGTTTCGGCGTGATGCGCGCACGCGAATTTGTGATGAAGGATGCCTACTCCTTCCATGCCGACTTCGACAGTCTGGAGCAGACCTACAAAATAATGTACGAAACTTACAGCCGTATCTTCACCCGCCTTGGTCTGCAATTCCGTGCAGTGGCGGCAGACACCGGCGCGATTGGCGGTTCCGGCTCGCATGAATTTCATGTGCTGGCCGACTCCGGCGAAGACGGGCTGGCGTTTTGCCCGGCTTCCGATTACGCGGCGAATGTGGAACTGGCGGAGGCGGTTGCACCCACTATGCTGAGAGATGACGACCTTAAATCGCTGGAAAAAGTTGTCACACCCGGACAGAAAACGATAGAGGAAGTTGCCGCTTTTCTCAACGTGCCACAGCAGCAAATACTGAAGACCATTGCGGTCGTAGATGGAAAAGGTAATTTCGCTCTGATACTGCTGCGTGGCGACCACCAACTCAACGAAATCAAAGTCAGCAAAATACTAGGGGAATTCCGCTTTGCCAACCCAGATGAAATCGAAAATTATATGCATTGCAGGCCAGGATACATCGGCACGGTTGATCTCAAACACTACTTGCCCGAGATTTTTGGGGGTGCCGCCAAGTACCCAGTAGTTGTTTATGCTGACCGCTCAGCCGCTGCAATGAGTAATTTTGTCTGTGGTGCGAATGAAGATGGTTTCCACTACATCGGTGCAAATTATGGACGTGATGTGTATTTGGACCCAGCTAATGTGCATGACCTGCGCAACGTCGTCGCGGGTGACCCCAGTCCGGACGGCATGGGACATCTGGAACTGTGTCGAGGCATCGAGGTCGGCCACATCTTCCAGTTGCGTACCAAATACTCCGAAGCGCTGAATGCCACTTATCTGGATGAAAACGGCAAAACGCAGGTGATGGAGATGGGTTGCTACGGCATCGGCGTGTCACGTATCGTTGCTGCCGCCATCGAACAGAATTACGATGAACGCGGAATCACGCTGCCCGTGGCCATGGCCCCATTCCAGGTTGCCATCGCACCTATCGGCTACAAGAAAAGCGAAGCCGTACGCAACGCCGCAGAACAGCTCTATGCTGAACTTATTGCGATAGGCGGCATCGAAGTCTTGATGGATGACCGCGACGAGCGCCCCGGCGTGATGTTTGCCGACCTGGAACTGATTGGCATCCCGCACCGCATCGTGATCGGCGAACGTGGATTGAAAGATGGCATGGTGGAATACAAGGGGCGTCGTGATACGGAAGCACAACAGGTGTCTTTGCAAGATATAGTCAAGCTCGTACAATCGAAACTATGAAATTGCTACACAACAAAACCCGGAACCGTTTTACGCTGCCTTTGCTGGCAGTCGGGTTGCTGTTCGCCGGCGCGGCGCATGGCGGGGCGCAAGTGGAGGAGGTGCTCTCCGCCAGTGTGCGCGGCGTATTGCAACGTGCGGTTTCGGACCGTGCTGCGCCCAAGCTGGCGTTTGCCTCGCAACATGAGGCCGACATTTGGCTGAGCGAGATGTCGCGCCGCGTGGCCAAGCGCATTCCGGATGCGGACTATCGCATGGATTTTCTCAAGACTGTACATTACGAAGCCACTCGCGCCGGACTGGATCCACAGTTGGTGCTGGGGCTGATTGAGGTAGAAAGTGGTTTCAGGAAATATGCCGTGTCCGAAGCCGGGGCGAGGGGCTACATGCAAGTGATGCCGTTCTGGGTAAGAGACATCGGCTCAAGCGGACAGAATCTATTCCACCTGAGCACCAACCTGCGCTACGGCTGCACCATTCTTCGTCATTATCTGGACATGGAAAACGGAGACCTCTACCGTGCTCTAGGGCGTTACAACGGCAGCCTGGGCAGGCCGGAATATCCGAACATGGTGCGCGCCGCATGGCACAAATACGGGGATGCCAATCATCGTACTGCCGACACTAGCAGCCAGCGAGATGGTTGACTCAAACACGCCAAACTTATTCAGTGCTTCCTAAAAGAATTTTCTGGAGCTGACAAATTCTTCCACGCTAGCGCGTGTGACTGTACCGGACTGCGAACTCACCAGCTTGCCAGTCTGATCAAACAGGTAGGAAGTCGGCAGCGCCTCCACTGCACCAATCTGCTTCGCAATTTTGTAGTCGCCCAGCACAATGGGATAAGGCAGGTGGTGCGCCTTAAGAAAATCCAGTACAACCTTGGTCGAGGGGTATTCCATCGCGATGCCGATCACGATTAAATCGGTATCTTTGTGCGCATTGTGCAGCGCGGCCAAATCGGGAAGCTCTTCAAGGCAGGGCGCACACCAGGTTGCCCAGAAATTCACCAGCACCCATTTGCCGCGATAGTCAATCAAATGGTGTACGTGACCCTGAGTATCCTTCAACGTAAACTCCGAGGCCGCCGCGTTCAGTGCAAACAGCAGCAGGCAGACGGTCAGTAATGTTCGCATCGCCTGCATCAATGCTGTCCCTCTTCGTGAAGCAGCGCCAGCACGGACAGTTTCATGTTCATCGTTCTATTATTTTCCCGATCTTGGATTGGTGTGCATTACGCAAAGCTTCTGCCAGTTGAAACACAGTCATGGCATAGAAGTCGCTATTATTGTAACTGGTAATAACGTCGAAGTTGCCGAAGGCAAGCCAGAATTCCTTGCCATCCGCCACAGTAAAATCAATCAGGCGTGCCTTCATGTCTGCCGCGATCTCCTTGTCCGTCTTCACGCCCGCCGCCGCCCATTCTGCCACGGTATGCGTTTCTACCAGGCTGCCCACGCAATTATCCTCGCTGACACCCACGCGCACCGTTACTGGCTTCCCGTTTAGCCAGCCGTATTGTTTGAGGTAGTTCGCCACGCTGCCGATGGCGTCCAGCGGGTCGTGCAGCAAATCAATCTTGCCGTTGCCGCTGAAATCCACTGCATACTTGCGGTAGCTGCTGGGCATGAATTGCGGGATGCCCAGTGCGCCTGCATAAGAGCCTTGCACCTTGAACAGATCAAGCCCCTGTTCGCGTGCCAGCAATAGGTATTGCTCCAACTCGCCGCGAAAAAAATCGGCGCGGCGCGGATAATCGAATGCCAACGTGGTTAGGGCGTCAAGCGTGCTGTATTTGCCGGCGTTGCGTCCATACGAAGTTTCCACGCCGATCAACGCGACGATAATTTCCTGCGGCACGCCATATTGCTTTTCCGCGCGTTGCAACGCATCCGCATAAAGCTGCCAGAATTGCACCCCGCCGCTGATGCGCTGGTCATTGATAAAAGAAGCCCGGTAGTCCGGCCATGGCTTGAGGGTGGCGGGTGTGGAAATGGCGTCGATCACGGCCTGGCGGCGTTCGGCGTGGCTGAATACCTTCACTAGATCGTCACGCTTGAACTGGTGTTTGCTCACCATCTCGTCGATAAACTGGGGAATGCCGGGCAACTCTGCAGCACGCACGCACGGCACGGCAAACAAAAACAACAGCACAAAAAATAGGCGAGAAATCATAACCCGCGCATTTTACTCGACAGGCAGGCGCGTCACTGTTAAATTTCGTCCTCGTTTTCGTCCTCGTTTTCGTCCTCGTTTGCAATTTAAACAGAAAGTCCCGTCATGGAAAAAAGCACCCAGCATCATCGCCTCCTTATTCTCGGCTCCGGCCCCGCCGGCTACACCGCCGCCGTCTATGCCGCACGCGCCAATCTCAACCCGGTGCTGATTACCGGAATGGCGCAAGGCGGCCAATTGATGACTACCACCGACGTGGATAACTGGCCCGCCGACTTCAATGGAGTACAAGGGCCGGAACTGATGGAGCGTTTTCAGAAACATGCCGAACGTTTCAACACGCAAATCATTTTCGACCACATCCACACCGCCAAGCTGGAACAAAAGCCATTTCTGCTGGTTGGCGACGAAGGCAGCTATACCTGTGACGCGCTGATCATCGCCACCGGCGCCTCGGCGCAATACCTCGGCTTGCCCTCGGAAGAAAAATTCATGGGCAAGGGCGTATCCGGCTGCGCCACCTGCGACGGTTTTTTCTACCGCAATCAGGACGTGGCAGTTATTGGCGGAGGCAACACCGCCGTGGAAGAAGCGCTGTACCTCGCCAACATTGCACGCCATGTCACGCTGGTACACCGGCGTGACACCTTCCGCGCCGAGCACATCTTGATTGACCACCTGATGGAAAAAGTTAAAGAAGGCAAAATCACGCTGCAATTGCATCAGGTATTAGACGAAGTACTGGGGGACGATACCGGCGTGACCGGCATGCGCATCAAGCACGTAAAAACCGGCGACACACAGGACATCGCGCTGACTGGCGTGTTCATCGCCATCGGCCACAGGCCCAATACCGACCTTTTCGTGGGACAACTGGAAATGGACAACGGCTACCTCATCACCCACAGCGGTCAGGCCGGCAACGCTACAGCGACCACCATTTCCGGCGTGTTCGCGGCAGGCGACGTGCAGGATCATATCTACCGCCAGGCATGCACCAGCGCGGCCACAGGCTGCATGGCGGCGCTGGATGCGGATAAGTATCTGGGTTCGCTGGGCTGATTTGAAGAAAGAAAAGGAACAGCCCGCCCTTCCTGATGCCGATCTATTCCGGCAGGCACTGGATGGCGTTATTCCCTTGACGCCATCCAACCGTATCTCATCTCCCGCACCGGCGCGCCGCCCTCCAGTTCACAGCACCAGCACGCCCTCCGTTGCCGACACCTTATCCGACCACGGCGCAGGAGATGAGCCGCTGACCGAATTTCTGCGTCCTGGCATCTCACGCATGGCTCTGCGCAAACTGCGGCGCGGACAAGCTCTGCTACAGGACAGCCTCGACCTGCATGGCCTCAACAGCGATGAAGCACGTCTTCTGCTGCTGGAATTTTTGCGCCATGCGACGCAGCACGACCTGCGCCATGTGTGCATAATCCACGGCAAGGGATGGCATACGGACGGCGGTGAGGGGATACTGAAGACTCGCACGCGGCACTGGCTGACCCAATGCGCGGAGGTGCTGGCATTCTGCGAAGCGCCGCCAAATGCGGGAGGAGGCGGTGCGGTGCTGGTGTTGCTGAAGTCGGGAATTAGGCCATAACTCCAATTCGCCTAAGTTCGAAGTAGCATTTCGAACAAGCCCTGACATCGGCAAGGGCGTTGTGGGCGTCATCAAAACTCTCCCTAAAAAGCTTCTTGTATAGTTCCTGCAATTTTGGCCACTTATTGCCGTAAGGACCAGGAATCTTGCAGTAGTCCGTTGATGATTGCATCGTGCATTTTTTTGGTTTGCTCTCAATATGGTTGGGATGACCCATACGCAAAAACTCAGCGCCGAGTATCTTTTCATCAAACTGCATATTGTGCGCAATCAAGGCCACGGCGTTAGAAATATCCACCGTAATTTCTTCAAGAACGGGCTTCAACTCAACACCCGACTGGCTGGCAAGCTCGTTAGTAATTCCGTGTATCTTGGCTACGTCCGCTGGAATCGAGAATCCATTGGGTTTGATAATGTACTCAGCACTTTTGATTTCATTTCCACTTCTATCAGTAACCAACCATGCAATTTGCACCAGCCGTGGCCAGTTTTTAAGATCCGAAACAGGTGCCTTGTAGTTCTTTGGTATCCCGGTCGTTTCTGTGTCAAAAAACAAATACATGCAGCTTCTCCGATGTTGCCTGACGAAACGGTAACTAAATCGCCCCTTCGTCGGTTTCGCCCGTGCGGATGCGGATGACCTGCTCCACCGGAGTAACGAAAATCTTGCCGTCGCCGATCTTGCCGGTATGTGCGGCCTTGACGATGGCTTCCACCGCAGTGTCCAGCATGGCATCGGTCACCACCACTTCGACCTTGATCTTGGGCAGGAAATCAACCACGTATTCCGCACCGCGATATAGTTCGGTGTGCCCCTTCTGCCGCCCAAAACCTTTTACTTCGGTCACGGTCAAGCCGCTTGCGCCAAGTTCGGACAGGGCTTCGCGTACTTCGTCAAGTTTGAATGGTTTGATGATGGCTTCGATTTTTTTCATGGTGGCTCCCGAAATAAATTAATGGTGCAAGTATAACGTACTAAAAATCTTCTTGGTAACGCACAGTGATCGGATAGCGCCAATCCTTGCCGAAGCTGCGGTCGGTAATGCGCACGCCGACCGGCGACTGGCGGCGCTTGTATTCGTTGATGCGGATCAGCCGGACCACGCGCTGTACGTCCGCCTCGGTGTAGCCGCTTGCCACGATCTCGGCAACAGACAGATTCTGCTCTACGTAACAAGCCATGATGCCGTCCAGTACATCATAAGGCGGCAGGCTGTCCTGATCGGTCTGATCCGGCTTCAGTTCGGCACTGGGCGGACGCGTGATGATGCGCTCCGGAATCACGTATCCCAGAGTGTTTCGGTAGTTGGACAGGCGGTATACCCAAGTCTTGCTGACATCCTTGAGCACCGCGAAACCGCCCGCCATGTCGCCATACAGTGTGCAGTAGCCGACGGTCATTTCGGATTTGTTGCCGGTGGTCAGCACCAGTGAGCCGGTCTTGTTGGACAGGGCCATCAGCAAATTGCCGCGTATGCGCGCCTGAATGTTTTCTTCGGTAGCGTCCGGCGGCAGACCTTCGAACTGATGGCTCAAGGTCGCGAGGTAGGCATCTAACGCAGGCTTGATATCCAGTTCGTCATAGCGCACGCCGAGGATGGACGCCATTTCACGCGCATCATCCAGGCTGATCTGCGCGGTGTAAGGCGAGGGCATCATCACTGCGCGCACCTTGTCCGCCCCCAGCGCATCTACCGCCACCGCCAGCGTCAGCGCAGAATCAATGCCGCCGGACAGACCCAGCAGCACACCGGGGAAACGGTTCTTGCCGATGTAGTCCCGCACTCCCATACATAGTGTGCGATAGATACTCTCTTCCTGCGTCAGTGCAGGCACGATCTCATCCGGCACCAGCTTGCCGTCGCGAATTTCTACCAGCCCCAGCGCCTCCTCGAAGGAAGGGAGTTGGTGGGTCAGCTTGCCCTGCGCGTCCATGGCGAACGAAGCGCCATCGAACACCAGTTCATCTTGCCCGCCCACCAGATTGGCATACACCATCGCCAACCCGGTTTCGCCGATGCGGTCGCGGATGACTCCGTAGCGCAACCGTTGCTTGTTCAGGTGATAGGGCGAGGCATTCAACGCCAGCAGCACCCCTGCGCCAGCCTTGAGCGCGCGCTGCGCCGCATGCTTCTCCCAGATATCGGCGCAGATATTGATGGCGAACTTTATGCCATCCATCTCGAATAGGCAGGGAGTGTCGCCGTGCTCGAAATAGCGCTCTTCATCGAATACGCTGTGGTTAGGCAGTTCATACTTGTGATACGTGGCGATGATCTTGCCGTCGCGCAACAACGAGGCGGCGTTATAGTGCTTCTCGCCCACCTGATGCGGATGCCCCACCACCACGGTGATGCCACTTACCTGCCTTGCAAGCTCAAGCAGCGCCAGTTCGCAGGCGCGGTAGAAACCGTCGCGCAATAGCAGATCCTCCGGCGGATAACCGCACAGACCTAACTCGGGCGAGAGCAGCAGCTTCGCCCCTTGCTGCTTCGCGCGCTCGGCATAGGCAAGTATCTTTGAGGCATTACCGGACAGATCGCCGACCGTGCAATTGATTTGTGCAATCGCTATCTTCATTGATGCTTGCATCCCTTTGTTGGCGTGGTGTTAATAATGTAGATCGTTCTCGTCTAGCTACACGCCTGGCTACACACAACAGACCCGCTGCCCCAATATTATGCCAGCCTTCACAAAGTGTGTCTGTTGTCTCTAATCATGGTTTGCAGCCCCCAATGCGAAAGGATGGATCAAGTCCTATCGCGAGGATTATTCGACATTTTCCACTATCAGAAAAATTCCCCTCAAGTATTGCTATCTTGTGCCGATATATACAAGATATATTGTTACCGATTAATCCATATCAAAAGAGGGTCGCCATGACAACAATTTCCAGCATAGCGTCATCTGTTCTGCAAAATGCAATGACTCAGGTGTCGGATTCGCCGACTTCAGCCGCCACTCCGACTCAATCGGCTGGTTCATCGTCAACCCCTGCAACTTCGACAGCATCCGACAATACATCGGTCACGTTAGGCAGCACAGCATCAACACCATTAACCTATAATTCATTAGGTAAAATCACCAGCGCACAAATTACTCAACTCGAACAAGCTATCAACAACGACATAACCAACACAATAGATAACTTGTTCTCAGGGACATCGCAAAGTTCGTCCAATTCATCCTCGTCGATATTCTCATCCCTGGTTGGGTTGCCTGGTTCATCAAGCACAAGCACGACATCTACGTCATCATCCTCAACTTCACTCGCAAATCAGGCAGCACAAGATGTGCTGAACGCGAATAGTGTTGTAAATGATACGCTTGCCTCATTATTTTCAGGTTCTTCAAACTCGTCATTTTCAGGTTCTTCAAACTCGTCGAATTCTGATAATTCAAGCCTTTCATCACTTTTGAGCTTAACAGCCCCAACAGCATCAAGCTCCAGCACTTCCTCCACACAGATAACTCAAAGCGCCATTACTGCGGCACAAAATGCGGTGACAAAAACTTTAAGTTCACTATGATTTGTTCTTAAGGAATCGCCAATGGCGTCTAATGTTCCTTACCATCAACTCGTGGCAGAAAAAGGAATGGGATATAACGCCATGCGAGCAGCATAAAACACATAAACCAGCACGATGCCGCAAGATAAATCCAGAATGTATATCCGGCTGGATAAAGCAGCGGTGCGACGATGCGCAACACAAAAGCTGACACCATAACCCACAGGGCGAATTTGTCGAGCGTGTTAAAAACCACCTTTCTGCCCGTATGCCCTTTCGTTATTCTGATCAGCATGGCAGGAATAATCAGGCCCATTACGCCAAAAGTAAAGACATGGACGGACACGGACATCGCCCATTCCGGACGAATAATTTGCCTGATAAATTCAATCAACAGTTGTGAGATGAGTGCTATGTAACCCAGATACATGATGCCGATGTCGATCCGCTGCATTGCTAATTGAGGTTTCCAATAAATGAAGCGGCCTGCCAGCAGGCACGCGAGCAGCAGTGCAATCCAGCCAGAAAGTTGCTGCGGCATCAGGCTTGCAAAAACCAACAGTAATCCGAAAATCTTGATCGTTTTATTCAACAGCTGATTATTCAAAATTGAAACCTGAAAAGCACCCTTCATGAATTGGGGAAGCGTTCTTTCCAGCATCACCAAGAAGGCCATGCGGAACAGTCCTATAGCCATGCTCCAGCCGATCAGGTAGTAATCGGCACTAAGCATCAGGTTCTTGGCAAGCAGGAAAATTGGGAGCATCAGCAATAAGAAGTAGTTGTCGCGGTAGGAGTCGTTCTTGCGGTTGCGAATCAGCGTCCACATCAGCATGGCAACGATAGAAGCAATGAACAGGTTGTTGGAAATCAGAAACAGCAGTGGCGGCCAATCTTTCTCAAACCACATCCCGGTTCTTTCAAATAACCATGCCGCTACCAGAAACATCAGCGCGTAACCGTAATGTCCACGCACTCGAACCCAGTTCTTGGTCGCTGTCAGCAGGAATCCGCCCAAAACCGCCCAGCCGAAGCCGAAGATCATTTCATGGGCATGCCACTGCACTATGGAAAACGTAGTTTGCGGTACGGCGATCTCACCTGAATAAATCAATGCCCACAGAACTGGCAGACTCAATCCCGATAATAATGCCAGTGAAAAGAATGGTCGAAAACCGACCAGCCAGAACGGATGGGTTGGCAGGTATATTTTGTTTTCCGTTCTCATATCTCCACTTTCACTACAGCAAATTTTCGGGCACTGGATAAAGTTTACGCCGCTCGAATTGGACATGAGCCGATATAGCCCTATGTGAAGCTAATCCAGCGCGATGGATGCAACAAACCTTGGATGCATGAGCATACCCGCTCAATCCCGCGTGTCGGTCAGCGTGGCCGAGCCTTTCAGGCAAATGATTCATAATGCGACTGAACTCCTTGACTGTGTCTATCATGTGATCTGTCAGTATCACGTTGCAATCATACCGCGTTTTAAGACATGGCAAGGCCAGCAGGGTGTTCCAAACCCATGTTGCGAGCGACATTGGACGCAAAGCCTGATAAAATAGCAAACTGATTTTTTTGATTAACTTTATATGTTTGGAGAAAGTAGCATGGCCGTTGAACGCACCCTGTCCATTATCAAACCCGATGCCGTTGCCAAAAATGTCATCGGTCAAATTTATACCCGTTTCGAGCAAGCCGGCCTGAAAGTGATCGCCGCACGCATGATGCATCTGTCGCGTGCCGACGCTGAAGGTTTTTATGCCGTGCACCGTGCGCGTCCATTCTTCAAGGATCTGGTGGATTTTATGTCCTCCGGCCCGGTGATGGTGCAGGCACTGGAAGGCGAAAACGCGATGCTTAAAAACCGCGAATTGATGGGCGCCACCGATCCGAAGAAGGCCGACAAGGGTACCATCCGCGCCGATTTCGCCGACAGCATAGACGCCAATGCGGTGCATGGTTCCGACTCGACGGAAAATGCTGCGGTGGAAATCGCCTACTTCTTCCCCAGCATGAACGTCTATTCGCGTTAATTCCAGAAAAAATCTGATGGCAGAAAACCTCCTTAATTTCGATGCACGGCAGCTGACTGAGTGGTTCGCGGAAATGGGCGAGAAGCCCTTTCGCGCGCGCCAGGTGTTGCGCTGGGTGCACAAGTCCGGGGAGGCCGAATTCGATGCGATGAGCGATCTGGCGCTATCGCTACGCAACAAGCTCAAGGAAATTGCCTGCGTGAGCGCGCCCAAGGTGATGCGCGAGGAGCTATCTGCGGACGGAACGCGCAAGTGGCTGCTTGACGTTGGCACCGGCAACGCGGTGGAAACCGTATTCATACCCGAGACGGACAGGGGTACTCTGTGCGTTTCGACTCAGGCAGGCTGCGCTCTGGACTGTGCTTTCTGCTCCACTGGCAAGCAGGGTTTCAACCGCAATCTCTCCACGGCAGAAATCATTGGGCAATTGTGGTGGGCAAACCGTGAAGTCGGCAGGGATGCGGACAACAACTGGCCGGTCACCAACGTAGTGATGATGGGCATGGGTGAGCCGTTATTGAATTTTGACAACTCGGTGAGCGCGCTGCATCTGATGCTGGACGACAATGCCTACGGTCTGTCGCGTCGGCGCGTTACGATTTCGACCTCCGGTATCGTTCCGGCGATGGACAAGTTGCGCGATGAATGTCCGGTAGCGCTGGCGGTGTCGCTGCATGCGCCGAACGATGCACTGCGCAACGTGCTGGTGCCGGTCAACCAGAAATACCCGCTGCGCGAACTGATGGCAGCCTGCCAGCGCTACCTGGACAAAGCGCCGCGCGATTTTGTCACCTTCGAGTACGTGATGCTGGAAGGCGTGAACGACAGCGAAAGAGATGCGCGTGAGTTGGTCGCGCTGGTACGCGACGTGCCGTGCAAATTCAACCTGATCCCGTTCAACCCATTTCCGCAAGCGCCGTACAAACGCTCTTCGTCCGATGCGGTGCGCCGTTTTCGCGATGTGCTGATGCAGGCCGACATCGTGACCACCACGCGCAAGGTACGCGGCGATGACATCGCGGCGGCATGCGGGCAACTGGCCGGGCAGGTACAGGACAAGACCAAGAGGTTACATCGCTTGGCGGAGGTTCGCACATGAGGCTGCTGGGCATTTTCCTGCTGGTGCTGATTATCGTTGGATGTGTCTCGCAAAAGAGCGGCGAGACCACCACACGTTCGCAGACCCGCGCCAAGGTGCACACTGAATTAGGCGAGCTGTATTATGAACGTGCCCAGCTTGGCGTGGCGCTGGACGAGTTGCGGAAAGCGCTACTTTCCGATCCGGATTATGCCCCGGCCTATAGTGTGCGAGGGTTGGTGCATATGGCGCTACGCGAGGACAAGGAAGCGGAAGAAGATTTTCAGCACAGCCTGCGTTTGGACAGCATCAATTCGGAAGCACACAACAACTACGGCTGGTTCCTGTGCCAACGCGGGCGCGAACGCGAGTCCGTGAAACAGTTCTTGGCCGCGCTGAAAAATCCCTTGTATGCGACGCCGGAAAAGGCTTACCTGAATGCTGGCGTGTGTTCCAGAAAAGCGGGCGAAATGAAGGATGCCGAGGAGTTTTTGCAAAAGGCGCTGCTCCTTCAGCCAAATATGCCGGAAGCACAGTTGGGTATGGCCGAACTTAATTTTGCCAACGGCGACTATGTGGCAGCAAAATCCAATTTCACACACTTTGCACAGGGCGCTACCGCTAACTTGACTGCCGAGAACCTGTGGTTGGCGGTGCGCATTGAGCGCAAACTGGGTGACAGGAATGCAGAGGATAGTTATGCGCTACAATTGCGTAAACGTTTTCCCGATTCGCGCGAAACACAACTCATGTTGCAAAGACAATGACAGACAGCCAACCAGACAACGTCGTTCCGGATGATGTTACGAGCAACATCAACGCCGTGCCGTTCAGCGTCGGCACGGCCTTGCGGGATGCGCGCGTGCACCACGGTTTGAGTATGGATGAGGTGTCCAATCGAATCAAGTTTGCGCCGCGACAGATTGAAGCACTGGAGGCGGATGATTTTGTGCGTTTGCCGGAAATTGCTTTCGTGCGCGGTTTTGTGCGCAGCTATGCGCGCTTGTTGCAAATCGATGATGTGCCATTGCTGGCCGCATTGCCGCACGCGCCGGAGCAATCCATGTCGCTGGAAGCGAAGGCTCTGACGGAAGTGCCTTATCCAGATATCTATACGGAACGCAAGCAGAACATCATCTGGCTGTCCGCAGCGCTTGCTGTAGCGGTCATATTGGGGCTGTCCGCCTGGCTGCTTGGCGACAAACAGAAAGAGCAGAAAGCAGCGGAGGCAACGGTATCAGGTGCGCAAAATGCTACGGTGGAAACGCTGGCGTTGCCTGATACGCTGCCGGTTTCGGCGGTACCCGATACTGAGCCGGTAACAATGACATCCTCTGCAGAGAAAACAGGCGCAGAGAAGGTCGCAGAAGAGAAAGTAGCCGCAGAGAAGGCTGCTGCGGAGAAGGCCAGTGCTGAGAAAGCCGCTGCAGATAAGGCTAAAGCAGAAAAGGTCGGCGCAGAGAAAGCGGCCGCGAAAATAGCAGCGGAGAGAGCCATTGCAGAGAAGGCCAGTGCAGAGAAAGTAGCAGCGAAAATAGCCGTAGAGAGAGCCGTAGCAGAGAAAGTGGCCGCAGCAGAGAAGAAAAAAGCTGCGGAAATCAAAGCCGCGCCGCAAGTTGCCGCTCAACCCACTCAGCCATCTGCTGTTCCGCTCGCCAAGCCGGTTGTTAAACCGGCTACCGCCGCATCCGGACAGCCTGCTATCCGCATGACGTTTGATGCGGATTCATGGGTGGAGATCAGGGATAAGGACGGGAAAATCCTGCATTCGCAACTTAATCACGCTGGCACAGAACAGAGCATTAACGGCAATCCACCATTTTCTTTGACGGTCGGGTATGCCAAGGCTGCGCACCTGTACTACAAGGGAAAGGCCGTTGATCTGGAAGCCATCGCCAATGACGAAGTCGCGCACCTGACGCTGGAATAACAATGGGCCAGCATCCCATTCAGCGTCGTGCCACACAGCGCGTCATGGTTGGCGGCGTTAGTATCGGCGGCTATGCGCCCGTCGTGGTGCAGTCCATGACCAACACCGATACTGCCGATGCGCAAGGTACGGCGCAGCAGGTATATGAACTGGCGCAGGCCGGATCCGAGCTGGTGCGTATTACCGTCAATACTGCCGAGGCTGCCAAACAGGTGCCGCGCATCCGCGAGATACTTGATGGCATGGGTTGCAATGTTCCATTGATCGGCGACTTTCATTACAACGGTCACCGCCTGCTCACCGAGTTTTCCGAGTGCGCCCAAGCGCTGGCGAAATATCGCATCAACCCCGGCAACGTCGGCAAGAACCGCAAGTCCGCAAAACTTTTGGCCGGGCACCCGGGCGAAGACCAGTTCGCCATGATGATCGCCGTCGCCAAACAATACGACAAACCTGTGCGCATCGGCGTGAACTGGGGTAGCCTCGATCAGGATTTGGTCGTGAGCATGATGGACGAGAACGCCAAGCTGGCGCAGCCGAAAGACGTGGCTGAAGTAACGTGCGAGGCGCTGATCGTTTCTGCTTTAGACAGCGCAAAACGCGCCGAGGAATTGGGCTTGCCGCATGACCGCATCGTGCTTTCATGCAAGGTGAGCGACGTGCAGGACTTGATTGCGGTCTATCGCGAACTGGCGCTGCGTTGTGATTACCCGCTGCACCTCGGTTTGACCGAAGCGGGCATGGGTTCCAAGGGGATCGTCGCTTCCACTGCGGCACTCGCTGTGCTGTTGCAGGAAGGCATCGGCGACACCATTCGTGTTTCCTTGACTCCTGAGCCGGACGGCGACCGCACGCAAGAAGTAGTGGTGGCGCAGGAGATATTGCAGACCATGGGGCTGCGCTCCTTCGCGCCCATGGTCACCGCCTGCCCCGGCTGCGGACGCACCACCAGTACCGTGTTCCAGTATCTGGCACAGAGTATTCAGTCCTATTTGCGCGCGCAGATGCCGTTGTGGCGCACGCAATACAGCGGCGTGGAAGAAATGAAAGTGGCGGTGATGGGCTGTATCGTCAACGGCCCCGGCGAAAGCAAGCTGGCCAACATCGGCATCAGCCTGCCTGGCACCGGAGAGAATCCCGCAGCCCCCGTGTATGTGGACGGCGAGAAAGTGACCACCCTGCGCGGCGACAATATCGCGCAGGAATTCCAGAAAATTGTGGCTGAGTATGTGGCGAGGAAGTACGTGCGGCGAGTGGCGGGCGAAGATTCCAGGGTGCGATGAATGAAGCGAATCGCGCCAAAAGCCGCTATAGAAAGTAGAGTGTCCGATATCTGGCAATGAAATTGCAGTGTGCTATAAATCCGTGTGCCACAATCGACCAATCACGAAATACACAAAATCCCAGACAATCCCACATGACGAACAACATAATTGAATTTCTGGCTCATTGGGGAATCACGGCGCTATCGCTATGGGTTGCTGGGTTCATATTTAACGGCATCTCTTTTTCCAATAAACAGTCGCTGTTTATATCGGCACTTCTGCTGGGGTTAGCCAATGCGATCATTAGACCGATTGTCATCTTGCTGACCATCCCGCTGACGATCTTCACTTTCGGATTCTTCCTGCTTGTGATCAATGCACTGATGATGCTTTTGGTGTCATCGGTTGTGTCTGGCTTCAAGGTATCGGGATTCTGGACGGCCTTTTTTGCGAGCATCTTCATCGCGGTTCTCAGTTTCTTCGTAGGACTGTTCATCTTCCAAACAAGCGACAATCCGATTGTTATCCCTGCGCATCATGGAATGCTCATCTGAGAAAACTTGGCAAACACCTTCACTTTTTTTGTTGATGGCTTGTGTATATCGGCACCGTTTACGTTAAACTTCAGAGACCTCTTATCAGGATCGTTCGCCATGACAGCCAAGCCGCCACGCAAGAAACGTGAAGTCCTACCCGAAGCAAAGGTCGAAAAAATTGGCCATGCCGCTGCCCGGCTACACCGGCTGCTCAAGGAGTTGGGGCATACCCGTAATCTGGAAAAGTCGGCCGCCACCATGCCGGATGCGCGTGACCGGCTTTCCTTTATCGACAAATCCATGCACGAGGCGTCGGAAAAGACCATCAGCGCGGTGGAGGTCTCAATGCCGTTAATTAAAGGCAATCGCGCCGCCTGTAGCGACCTGAGCATTCGCTTGTCTGACGCCAACTTTGGCAAGCATGGCAAGTTGGTGGAAGAAACCATTTCCATGCTGGGTGAAATCGCTGCCGCCGAGGAAGTGGTTCATCACAATTTGGTGCAGATCATGGAAGCGCAGGAATTTCGCGATGTGGCTGGGCAAATGGTCAACAAGATCGTGGCCGCTGCGGTCGAGGTCGAGAGCATCCTGCTCGATCTGCTCAAGGAATACGCACCGGACACAAAAGATTCTCTGATCAGTACCCACGGGTTGACTGCCGGCCCCGGCCTCAAGACCGAAGACAACGTCAACGGTCAGGATGAAGTGGACGACCTGTTATCCTCGCTGGGATTCTGAGTGTATCGGTCAAGGCAGCACACGATTTAAGGGAACCTTAACCTCTCATGGTTTCCGTTCAGCATAAATTACCTTCCCCATCCGGCACGGATGCTGAAAACATCCAGTCATGGCTGGATTCCTTGCCGAGCACTTTTGCTCCCGCAGAAATCGAAGCGATCCGCCACGCCTGCGAATTGGCTGCGACGCGCTATGCCGGGCAATCCGAACTGACAGGCGCGCCGCTGTTGCAGCACGCGCTGGGGGCGGCTGCGATATTGGCTGGCATGAACATGGATTTTGAGAGCGTAGCCGCCGCTATTCTGCATGCGGTGCCGGAGTATGAGGATGACTGGTCGGAGACACTGACGACTAGTTTCGGTGCAAATATATGCAGCCTGGTCGAAGGCATTTCGCGCATGGAGCAAATCCAGGAATTCAGCGAGATGGAGGGTCTGCATGGGAAAGAAAAGAAAAAAGGCGACCATGTCCAGCAGATAGAAAGCCTGCGCAAAATGCTGCTGGCCATGGTGGAAGACATCCGTGTGGTGCTGATAAAACTGGCCGAACGCACCCAGACCATGCGTTGCTTGTCTGGCGCGAAAGCAGATCAGCAGCAGCGGATTGCGCGAGAAACACGGGGGATATTCGCGCCGCTGGCAAACCGTCTCGGCGTATGGCAGGTCAAGTGGGAACTGGAAGACCTTTCCCTGCGCTACCTGGAACCGGAGCTATACAAGAAAGTGGCCAAGTTGCTGGATGAGCGCCGCTTGGATCGCGAACAATATATCGCCGATCTGGTGGCGCTGTTGCAACAGGAGTTGCAACAGGCAGGCATTGTGGCCAAGGTGACCGGGCGCTCCAAACACATCTACAGCATCATCAACAAGATGAAGCGCAAGCAGGTCGATTTCAGCGAACTCTATGATGTGCGGGCGGTGCGGATTCTGGTGGACGACATCAAGGGCTGTTACACGGCGCTCGGACTGGTGCATAACCTGTGGCAACCCATCCCCAAGGAATTTGACGATTATATTGCGCACCCCAAGAGCAACGATTACCGCTCCCTGCATACGGCGGTGATCGGCCCGCGCAACTTGGCGGTGGAAGTGCAGATACGCACGCATGAAATGCATCAGCATTCGGAACTGGGAGTCGCCGCCCACTGGCGTTATAAGGAGGGTGGAAAATCCGATACCAAGTTTGATGAAAAAATTGCTTGGCTGCGCCAGATTCTGGAATGGAAGGATGAGGTCGCCGACAACGGCGACATGCTGGAACAATTCAAGAGTGAACTGTTTCACGACCAGGTTTACGTGCTCACGCCGCAGGGCAAGGTGATGAATTTACCCAAAGGCGCGACCCCGGTGGATTTCGCCTACACCTTGCATACCGATCTGGGGCACCGCACGCGCGGCGCCAAGGTGGATGGCAGCATCGTGCCGCTGAATTACAAATTGCAGAATGGGCAACGCGTGGAAATCCTCTCCACAAAGGTTGGGGCGCCGAGCCGTGACTGGCTCAACCCCGTCCTCGGTTACTTGCAAAGTCCGCGTGCACGGGCCAAGGTGCGACACTGGTTCAAGTACCAGAACTTCGATGAGAACGTTACTCAAGGCCGGGTGCAACTTGATCGTGAATTGCATCGACTCGGCGTCATTTCCATCAATCAGGAAAAAATCGCGCAGAAGTTGAGTTTCAACAAGCTGGAAGATTTTCTGGCCGCTATCGGGCGCGGCGATGTCAGCGAGCATCAAATCGCCCAGACCATACAGGAAGAGGTTGCCCCTAAAACTGAAGAGGTCGCCAAGCCGCTGGTTTCCAGACCCGCCGCCGCACATGCATCCCCGAAGGGAATCCTGGTTGAAGGCGTGGGCAACCTGCTCACCAAAATGGCCAAATGCTGCCAGCCCGCCCCCCCTGATGCCATAGTCGGATACGTCACGCGCGACCGGGGCGTAACCATACACCGCCAGGACTGTGCCGGGATGCTGCGCCTACCGGAAAGCCGACGCGACCGCATGCTCAGCGCCCAATGGGGGAGCAGCAAAGGCGATACCTTCACGGTTGACATTGTAGTGGAAGCCTATGACCGCCAAGGCCTGCTGCGCGACATCGGCGACCTGTTCGTCAGGGAAAAGGTCAACGTCACCCGAGTGAATACCCTGAGCAAAAACAATCAGGCGAAAATGCAATTCTCGATTGAGATATCCGACCTGGAGCAGCTAAGCCGCTTGCTCGCGCTGATCCATCAAGTCCCCAACGTCATCGCCGCGCAGCGTCATGTTTGATACTTTCGGCGATCTCAAACCATGAACAATTCACATTTACGGCCTGCCCAAATGGCCCACTTCTTGCTCCCAATCTGTATTTTCCCTTTGACAGGGTAGAGGAGAACATGGATAATCGCGGGTTCAGTTTGGAGGGGTGGCCGAGCGGTTAAAGGCAGCAGACAGCGATGCG
>CAVRDK010000007.1:0-78148 GCA_963719855.1 uncultured beta proteobacterium | reverse complement strand
CGCCTTTCGGGTTTTTCCCCCTCACCGTATTTGCGCTCGCTGTGTTGTTCACGCAATGGCTGCGTGCGGAGAATGCGCGAGCCGCCGCCAGTATCGGATGGGCATTCGGCTTCGGCTTGTTCGGCGCTGGGATTGGCTGGATCTATATTGCGCTGCATGACTACGGCGACATGCCGTTCCTGCTGGCGCTGCCTGCCACCGTCCTGTTTGTCGCTTTCTACGCGCTGTTTCCCGCGTTGGCCGGTTACGCGCAGGCGAGGTTGCGAGCGCCCGCATGGGTGCGGGTGACCTTGGTGATGCCCGCATTGTGGGTGCTGATAGAGTGGTTGCGTGGACTGATCTTCACCGGTTTCCCGTGGCTGGTGTTCGGCTATTCGCAAGCAGCGGCCAGCCCGCTGGCCGGTTATGCGCCGCTACTCGGCGTGTACGGCGTGTCGCTGGCGGTGGCGGTGAGCGCCGGTTTGTTTTCATTGCTGTGGCTGCGAAAAGGTCGCCGCGAAGCGGCGGGTTACCTACCGGCGTTCTCCTTGCGGGGGCTGGCGCGCTGGAGCAGGCAAGGCAAGATCGCATGGGCGATAGTTGCCTTGCTGTGGATTTTGGGCGTGGCGTTGCGCGCGGTGGAGTGGACGCAACCGCAAGGCGAGCCAATCAAAGTGAGCTTGGCTCAGGGCAATATTTCGCAAGAGCTGAAATTCCGCGAAGATAAGCTCGTCGGAACGCTGGAAACCTACCGCAAGCTGGTGCAGCAGAGCGATGCGCGTCTGATCGTATTGCCGGAAACGGCGGTGCCGCTGCTGCGCCAGGAAGTCCCGGAAAACTACGCGGCCATCCTGCGCGACCATGTGCGTCAGAACAGCGGCGATATCATCATCGGCGCATTCGAGCACGACCATGGGCAGTATTACAATAGCGTGTTCACGCTAGGCACCGCAGAAAGCCAAAGCTACCGCAAGAACCATCTGGTGCCGCTTGGTGAATTCATTCCGCTGCGCCCGGTGCTGGGCTGGCTTATCAACGAAGTGCTGAACATCCCGATGGGCGACCTGGCGCGCGGCGGCATCGACCAGCCACCGCTCAAAGTGGCGGGGCAAAAAGTCGCCGTGAACATCTGCTTTGAAGATGCGTTCGGCGAAGAGATCATTCGACCGTTACCTGAAGCGACTTTACTGGTGAATGTCAGCAATGATGCATGGTATGGCAACTCCCACGCCGCGATGCAGCACAACCAGATTTCGCAGATGCGCGCGCTGGAGACAGGGCGCATGATGCTGCGCGCCACCAACACCGGGGTCACCTCCATCATCGGGCGCAGTGGCCGCATACTGCAAATGTTGCCGCAGCACGAAGAAGGCATACTCACCGGGATGGTGCAGGGCTATGTGGGGAGTACGCCTTATGTGCGTTGGGGGAATGCGCTGGTGCTGGGATTGTTGGGATTGATGTTGGGGGGCGCGCAATGGTTGCGCGTAGGCCGGGATTTACCTCGAAGATGAATCCTGCCCTACGAAAACCGCCTTTAATCCCAAAAAATCCATTAGAGCCGATTTGTTCCTTCCTCCATGCAGGGGGAAGGTTAGGATGAGGGTAGAAGTGATGAAATAACGCGTTTCTACCCCCTCCCTAGCCCTCCCCCTGCATGGGGGAGGGGATGTTTGTCTAATGGACGATCCGGGTTAATTTCGAATCCATTCATAACCACTTAGCATTTGCACAACAGGAAGGTACCAAATGAACAAGCAAGCCGACAACTTTATGCACAATACATTTTCTTGCGACGTAGAGGAGGCCAATTTCGAAGAATTGGTAGTCGCTCGTTCCCATACGTTACCTGTATTGCTGGACATTGGCGCTGATTGGTGCGCCCCTTGCAAGGTGCTTACACCCAAGCTGGAAAAACTGGCACTGGAATATGAGGGGAAATTCTTGTTGGCCAAAGTCGATGCCGACGAGAACATGCGCATCGCCGGTCGCCATCGCGTGCGCGGTTTCCCGACGGTTATCGCGTATAGTCGCGGACTGGAGATAGATCGTTTCCATAGTGCGCAGCCGGATAGTTTCCTGCGTAATCTGATTAACAAATTAATCGAGCACCATCAATCCACTGAATGAAACGCTGAATAAATCCGTTCGCCCTGAGCTTGTCGAAGGGTTGGCAAGCTATCACATTGATTTTTTGTCGTCCTCCGAGCATGGTTCGACAAGCTCACCACGAACGGAGGACTTGTTCAGCGTTTCATCAAGTGAAAACGCCGTCTATCAAGTTGATTTAGGTGGTTTTCGTTGATCCGGTCGCAGTATCGGCGCAAGCAGCAAATCCCCTGCATCGGCGTCAATCGCCTCGCCATTCGCATTTAGCATGGGTTGCTCAAAATCGGTCCAGCCGCGTATTCCGGTCTTCAGTGAGACAACATTGGAAAACCCCATCCGCAGCAACATATCAACTGCCAGCACCGAACGCTTGCCGGAACGACAGATGACCACGATCTCTTGCGCTCTGCCACTTGCCAGTTCAGGCACAGTCTCGTCGTAGTCCCATTCGCAGGCTTGCTCCAGCACACCGCGCGGAACATTGATCGAGCCGGGGATGCGCAGCTTGGCGAATTCAACCGGCTCGCGCACGTCGAGCAGAATAGGTCTGTTTCCTGCGGCCAGCGAGCGGCTCAAATCCCACGGCATAATCTCTTTCACGCGCGCAAGCGCTTCGGTAATCAGGTCGTCATAGCGTTCCATTTTATATATTTCCTTTATTTACTTGTTGGCATGAGCGCATGGTGCGCGCTGTCATTTTTGGCACATAATTCCATTTTAAATGGTATTAATTGTGGGAGCGGCTTCAGCCGCGAAACCCAAATACATCGCGGCTGAAGCCGCTCCCACATCCGGTGGAATTATTGTCGTTTTTTAACGAAAATTGGAATAACATGTTTACATTAGGAGCCGTGATATAGTCAAGCTATGCGAGTTTCACGTTAAACGCCTGGCTTGCGCGAGACTAAATCAACCAAGGCCGACATGCCGCTGTGCCCCACGCCTTCATTGATGTGTTCATCGTAAGCGCGCAAGCTCAGAATCTCCCACCCGGCAAACGCAATCTGCAGCATCTCTTCGGTGTAAAGGTTTTCCACTTGGGAAGGGCCGCCGGTACCATATTCCAGTTGACGCGGGCCGTAGCCATGCAGCAGCAACAAGCCGCCAGGTTTAAGGCAGCGCCTAATATTTTCAAAAATCTGCGCACGCTGAACCGGATCAACGAACTGGATAAATACTGCTACCACCACGTCATAACGATTCTCGCCCCAGTCCCATTCCAGCAAATCCACCCGCTCAAAATCGACCCGGACACCACGCTGTTGTGCAAGTTGTCTGGCTTTGCTCAGCGCAACGCCAGAGCTGTCCACCGCATGCACATGCAACCCCTGCTCGGCCAACCATACACCGTTTCGTCCTTCGCCATCGGCCACAGCCAAACAGGTTTCGTCTTGCTTCAGCAGTTTCCTCTGCGCAACCAAAAATGCATTGGGTTCTTTGCCGAAAAAATACTCATCAATTGCATAGCGTTCGTCCCAAATATTTCCCACTTGATTACTCTCCGCTGATGGCCACTTTTGGCTACTTCGTTCGCTGCGCCGACTTGGGGCGAAATACCGGAACGACTTCCGGGTTGGTTTCTATATACGGCCCGCCGATCAGATCTATGCAGTAAGGCACGGCGGCGAACACGCCGTCCAGCGTTTCCTTGATCGCTTTCGGCTGTCCCGGCAAATTAAGTATAAGACATGAGCCGCGCACCACGCCAACTTGACGCGACAGAATGGCGGTGGGCACGTAACGCAGGCTGACCGCGCGCATTTGTTCGCCGAAGCCGGGCAACACCTTGTGCGCCACGGCCAGTGTGGCTTCCGGCGTGACATCGCGCGGCGCGGGGCCGGTGCCGCCGGTGGTGAGGATCAGGTGACAGCCTTCGTCATCCGCCAGTTCGATCAAGGTGGCTTCGATCATCGCCTGTTCGTCCGGTATCAGGCGCGTGACGCTTTGCCACGGGTTGCTCAACGCTTGTGCGAACCAGTCCTGCAAGGCAGGCAAGCCCGCATCCTGGTACACCCCGCTGCTGGCGCGGTCGCTGATGGAGACCAGGCCGATTTTTAGTGTGTTAGTTGTCATAAGTTATTTGCTCTAAACTCCTTCCCCCTCAAAGGGGGAAGGTTGGGATGGGGGTGAATCGGTTAAATTTGCCACAATTATTGAAAAGACACCTTCCAAATTATTCAAAACATCGTTGTTCCAGAAGCGCAAGACTTTCCAGCCATGCGCACGTAAAAAGCTGGTTCTCTGCTCATCATACGCAAGCTGTTCTGAATGTTGGCCACCATCAAGTTCGATGATTGTTTTTTGCTCAAGGCAGGCAAAATCGGTGATGTACTGCCCAACAGGGTGCTGGCGGCGAAAACGGTGTCCGTTAAGTTGTTTGTTTTTCAATACCTTCCAGAGCATCCGCTCGACATTGGTCATACTGCGCCGTAACACCCTCGCCCTCGCGGTCGTCACTAAACTGATTCTTCTGGCTATCATTAAAGTACCCCCCCATCCTAACCTTCCCCTCAAAGGAGGAAGGAATCTGTGCGGTAGGATTTTAACGGCTGCCGGACTTGTCCAGATATTGCTTTTGATTCGCCGCTTCCAATTCTTCCGAAGTGTTGATGTTAATGAATGCGTCAGCATCGTCGAACACGACTTCGCTCACTTGTAGCGTGTCGAGCCAGCCGCCCACTTTGCGCTCACCTCCATTGAGATAGGCATTTAGCTTGGGCAGCACGCTCTTGCGGTACAGGGCGATGGTGGGTTGCCGCTTGCCTTCCGTCACTGCCACGGCGGCTTCGGAGTTGCCTGCTGCCGCATACAAGCGGGCGATCAAATCCTTGGGCAGAAATGGAGTGTCGCACGGCACGCTGACAACACTATCGTGGCTTGAGCAATTCAGGGCGGACTGCAAACCGGCCAGCGGCCCGGCCCGGCCCGGCATCTGGTCGGCGATGACGGAGCAGCCGAGATCGGCATATTCGTCGCGCCCATCATTCGCGCTGATCAGCACCTCGTCGCTCTGGCTGCGGACTGCATCAAGCACCCATACAATCAATGGCCGTCCATGCAAGGTTTGCAGTCCCTTGTCGCCGCCGATGCGGGTGCCTTGCCCGCCCGCGAGTATCACTGTGGTGATGGGCAGCCGCATTATCCGCCGGTGTGCGACATGAAACGAACAATGCGAGGTTCGGGCTGCGACAAGTCGAACTCATGCGCCTGCGGTTTGGCGATCACAGCTTGCAGGATCATGTCGCGCAAGGCGGCTTCGTCACCCGCACGCACGGCGGGCAACAGATCCACCATGCCCTCGTTGCCAAGACAGGGGAACAGTTCTCCGCGTGCCGAGATGCGAATCCGGTTGCAACCGGCGCAAAAATTATGCGTGTGCGGCGAGATGAAACCGATGCGCGACTCATGACCGGGAATGCGCCAATAGCGTGCCGGGCCGCCGCTGGTTTCCACGCTGGGAATCAGTTCATGGTGTTGCCCGAGTTGCGCCAAAGCGTCCGCACTGCCGTAAAATGAATCCGCATGAGGGTGCTCCGTCTCGCCCATGTGCATCTGTTCAATGAAGCTGATGTCTACCTTGCGCGCCAGCGCGAATTCAAGCATGGCAAGCAATTCGTGGTGATTGATGCCGCGCAGCATGACGGCGTTCAGCTTGATGCGGGCGCTGCCAAAAGCCGCTATCGCGGCAGCTATGCCATCCAGCACCTGACGCAGGTCGCCCCTGCGCGTGATGCGCTGAAAAACTTCGGGATCAAGGCTATCGAGACTGATATTGATGCGGTCAACGCCCGCTTCCGCCAACGGTGCCGCTAACTGCGCCAGTTGCGAGCCGTTGGTAGTCAGCGCCAGTTCACGCAAACCATCGAGTTCGCGGATGCGCGCCGCCAGCCATGAGAAATCCTTTCTCACCAACGGCTCGCCTCCGGTGAGGCGTATTTTGTCCACGCCCAGACCGACGAAGGTTTTAGCGATGAGCAGGCATTCTTCCAGCGAGAGGATTTCTTCGCGCGGCAGGAAATGCATCTTCTCCGCCATGCAATAGGTACAGCGAAAGTCGCAACGGTCAGTCACCGACAGGCGCAGGTAATTTATTTTCCTGCCGAAGCTATCCTGTAGTGGGCTATTCATTGCAAAAGATCCAGTAGAGCCGATTTGTCCCTTCCCCCCTTGCAGGGGGAAGGTTAGGATGGGGGTAGAAGTGGTGAAAGATACGCGTTTCTACCCCCTCCCTAACCCTCCCCCTGCAAGGGGGAGGGAATATTTTGTCTGACGAATTATTTGGGTTCATACAAAATATCTCAAGAATGCATTAATTAAATAACTGCACATCAACGCTGCTTCCAGCTTCGGTGTTTCCCTGCGATACCGGCAATATGATAAAACAGTTGGCCTTGCTCATCGAACTGAGGATACCCGATCCTTGATCGCCTGTGGTGCAAACAATAAGTGTTCCGTTTTCATCCTGAGTCAGGATGCCGCGCTGGAATTCGGTGCGTCCGGGTACTTTCCTGATTTTGCTGGTACAGACAGCTTTGAGTGTGAATGCGGGTTTTGGTTGCTGCCCCATCAGGAGGCGCAGAGCGTCGCGCACGAATTGCTGGAAGGTCACCATGACCGCGACTGGATTGCCGGGTAGGCCGAAGAAGTGGCAGGCGCCGATCTTGCCGTAAGCCAGCGGGCGTCCCGGTTTCATGGCGATTTTCCAGAATACGACCTCGCCGACTTCAGTCAGCAATTGTTTTATGTAGTCAGCCTCGCCCACGGAAACGCCGCCGCTGGTGATGAGGACATCGGCCTGCGACGCGGCGTCCAGCAAGGCCGTCTTGAGGCTGTCCCGGTCATCGCGGATGTTGCCCATGTCCATGATTTCCACTCCGCCCAATTCGCTCAACAGGCCGGACAGGGAGTAGCGGTTGCTGTCGTAAATCTGGCCCGCTTCCAGCGGCGCGCCGGGTTGCTGCAATTCGTCGCCGGTCGAGAAGATGGCAACGCGCAATTTGCGGAATACCGCGACTTCGCTTAACCCCAGAGAAGCCAGCAAGCCCATCTCCGCAGGACAAATTACCTTTCCGCGAGACAGAACGGTTGCGCCCTGCCTGATGTCTTCACCGGCTCGACGGATATTCTGGCCTTGGCTATGTCCGCTGCCGATTTCAACAATTGTTCCATCAATTTTGACATGTTCCTGCATCACCACCGTGTCGCAGCCATCAGGAATCAGTGCGCCGGTCATGATGCGCACGCATTCTCCGGCAGATACCTGCCCGCTGTAAGGATGCCCGGCATAGCTGCTTCCGGTCATGCTCAATTTAGTCGCGTCGCCTTCCAGATCGGAATGGCGCACCGCATAACCATCCATCGCGGAATAATCGTGGGGCGGTACATTCATGGGCGACAACACATCGCATGCAAGTGTGCGCCGCAAGGCTTCGCACAGATCGACAATTTCCTGCTCAGATACCGGAACAAGAAATTGCCGGATGAACTGGCGCGCCTGTTCTACAGGCATTGAATCGGGATCGTAGTCGTTCAATGATTCGAGTTTTGACAAGGTGAAAGGACGTGATTCCATGTGTTCCGGCCAGTAAAAAAGCCCGCCAGATGATGGCGGGCTGGTGAGAGTTGTTGCTCTGCTTATCGTTTAATACTTCCAGCTATAGGCAACACCCAGAGAATCTTCGTGCATGTGGATATTGACATTGCCACCGCCAAATGGGCCGGGTATTGCGCCAACGCCATTAACATTGTTCTCAAAGGCGTGCATGTACGCAACGGTCACTTCGTTCTGCTTGGTTACGTTATAGGTTGCACCCAAAGTCACATGGTCTTGTATAACACCGGGAGCCAGAATGTTGAACATGGTTTGAGTGGATGGAATAGGTTGAGTGTTGTGACTATAACCCGCACGCACGGTGAGCGTGTCGCTCATCACTTGGCTGACACCAAGTTTCAGCACCTGTGTATTTGTCCAGCCAAAACCGGGGCCGTTGCTTCCACCCAAAGGGATGCCACTAACCGTAAGCTGTGAAAGTGAATTGCCGACGGCAGCTACGTCCCCGTACTGAATAGCCATAATATCGGCCGCAATAGTCGTCGCCGACGTTGCCTTGACTGCGATGCCTACGCCATAGCTGGCAGGAATATCGAAACTACCCTGATTTGCAAACAGACCAGCATACTTGCTGAATTTGCTCATCGTGGTCTTGGGCTGATAAGTGGCGCCTAGTGTTACCATAGGCGTTATTTCACCTGTCCAGCCAAGACGCAAGCCAACACCCGTGGAGGTATCCGTGCCGTTGTCAGTCAAAGCGGCAGGATTGCTAGTCGAGCCTGCGAAAGCGCCGAGACCTGTGGCAGCAAAAGTTTGGTAAACCAGATTAAGAGCCACGCCTACCGAATTGCTGTCATTCAGTTTCATTGCCCAAGTCGGGGCTACGAATAGCTGCGACATGTTAATTCCCGCATTTGCTCCGAACGGGCTGGTTTGATAACCGCTATTCAAGCCGCCGTTGCCATATACCGACACACCCAACGACATGTTTGGGTTCATCATTTTGTTGTAGCCCATCTCAGGGATGAAGAAGTTGCTCCTGCCATTGCCGTCAAAAGATCCATTCCCCAGACCACCAGCTCCAGTGACATCAGCGCCCCGCGTTGGCTTGAACCAAGTCAAACCCAGATCAACACGATCGCCAACCATCACCATGCCGGCCGGGTTGGTCGCAGCAGCGAGGGAATCCTGCGGTAGCGCGATGCCCACGCCGGCCATACCGTTTGCCTTCATGCCATAACCTTGTGCAAAATAACCATCGGTGGCATGCGCCATCGGCGTAACCAATCCGCCCGCGATCAGCAACGATACCAGAATTTTATTCTTACTCATAAAGCATCTCCCTATATTTAGTTTAAACCCGGCTAATCCATTAGGCCCAATATCCCCTCCCCCTTGCAGGGGGAGGGCTAGGGAGGGGGTAGAATCGCAGCATTCTAACTACGCTACCCCCATCCTAACCTTCCCCCTGAGAGGAGGAAGGGATCAAGCCAGTTCTAATGAGTTTTTTGGGTTAAAGTTGTGATTCAGTTGCAACGGTTAAACAAAAAGACAAATGTCAGTTTCACCGGCAAATTCCATGAACGTTGCCGCACCGCCATATTCGACGTTGTCTATGAACTCACTCTTGTCGAATTCGAACAGGTCCACCGTCATCTGGCAGGCGACGAACTTGACCTCGGCTTCCAGGCACATGTCACGCAATTCTTCGAGGGAGGCGACGCCCTTTTTCTTCATCTTGGCCTTCATCATCATCGTGGCCATCGATTCCATTCCGGGCAGCATTTGCACAAACACCGGCATGGGTATGGGCATCGGCATCGCGGGATTGGCCAGCGGGCTGATCTTTACGTCGGATAAGTCTTTGCGCAGCAGTTGCAGGCCGTAGAAGGTGAAAAATATCTGCACTTCATAGCCCAGCGCGGCAGCGGTAGAGCCGAGGATGAATGGCGGATAAGCCATGTCCAGCGTGCCCTTGGTGGCAATAATCGCCATTTTTTTCATGGAATCTCCTTGAGAGTGATTTATTTATTTCTTTTTCATGTAAAAAACGTATTCGTTATTTATTTCAGCCTGTTCAACCAGCGTATTGCCTGTCTGGTTTGCAAAGGCTTGCATGTCCTTCACAGAACCGCAGTCGGTGGAGATCATCTTCAATATTTGTCCGGAAGCCATGTCGGCCAGCGATTTTTTGGTTTTCAGGATAGGCAGCGGGCAATTGAGGCCGCGTGCATCCAACTCCTTGTCAAAGTTCATTGTTGCGCTCTCCGTAAAAGTTTAAATTCCGTTTGCGAGCCTCCGTTGGCACGCAAAATACTACCCCTACATTAAGTAGAATCTGGCCTTTAGTGTCTATAACCCACATGAGTAGCCTTGCATAACCCATCTGGGTCATAATTATCATAGAAAAACGCTGAACAAGTTCTCCGTTCGTGGTGAGTTTGTCGAGCCATGCTCGGAAGACGATAAAAATCAATTGGATGGCTCGCCAACCCTTTGACAATGCTCTCCTGGATTTACCAAAGGACTCAGGGCGAACGGATTTGTTCAGCGTTTCCCTAGAATAAAACAGGTCAGCCTATGGCCTGATAATACAGGTTCTGCGGATGATTGGCCTCGGCGAAAAAGAACCAGCGCTCGGCCAGCAGCCCGATGTATTGCAATATGAATGCGAAAATCAATAGGGGAGGGACGGTCATTCCACCAGCGAGCAATGCCAGCGGAACGAAAAAGACCAGAATCAAGAAGACAGGCTTGATTGCGTGCATAAAGGCCGGACTCTTGCCGTGGAAGAACTCGCGCGTGTTGAATGAGCCGCCCATCGCGCCCTGCGCTTTTTGCACGATGCGCGGATGTTTGATGCCGATAGCGGTGCGCAATGATGACTTCGGCTTGAGGCGAGCGTTGCGCATCAGCGATGCGAAGCGACTGATAAAGGCGAGCAGGGTCAGGATCATCGCCCATCCGGCATAGAAGCCTGATAGCTGGGGCGCAACCATGGACGAAAAGGCGCCTGCCAGCACAAAGCCGGAAGCTCCTCCGAGCAAAATATAGTTGATCACCGTGAGCGGCGTGTGCCATTCCTGCAGGAAGCGTAAGCAAGCATAGATCATTGCCGTGCTCAAGAATAGCGCGAAACATAGCAGTGTACCCAGTGCGCCGAGAAGCAGCGTCGGGTCAACGGCACGACCGCCGGGAAGTTCGAACAGATGCGTACGCCAGCCGAACCAGTGCGCTGCACCGTAGAGTAGCACCACTCCCATGAATGCGGGCAGCACGACTGCCTCACGCGATAGCCAGGATGTGCGCCATTGTGCGGCGCAGCGCCATGCACGTTCCGGGTGACCGAGATGGAAGAACGAGGCGAATAATCCGGCGCAGAGAAATGCCAAGGTTATGGCGCTGCCGACAGCGTAATAGGAGCGGCTGTCCTGTACCGGAAGAAGGTCGAAGAAAGAGTACAGCTGGCCGGTGTACAGGGCGAGGAACAGCCCTTGGCCAACGCCGATCAGGGTAGTGAGAAAAATGACAGAAAAAGCGGGTTTCATGTTTTTTTATCCATTTACCAACTGGTGACGTCGTCGAGCGTGGTTTCCTGTTTTGATGGCTTAGGCAGCTTGCCATCTATCTTGAGCGGATTGTCTGCGCGCACCAACTCATCCTTGTGTATCGTTATGGTACTCTTGCGACGGGGCAGGTAATGGTTGGCGGGTTGCGTGCCCCATTCCGGCATCAACGCATAACCGCCGTTCTCACGGATGGTGCGTGACACGACCGAGTCGGGATCGTGAACGTCGCCGAACAGGCGTGCGCTGGTCGGGCAAGCCATGACGCAGGACGGACGGCGATCTCTCTCGGGCAAGGTAGTGCTGTATATCCGATCCACGCACAGCGTGCATTTCTTCATGACTTTCTGTTGCTCATCAATTTCGCGCGCGCCGTAAGGGCAAGCCCAAGAGCAATATTTGCAGCCTATGCATTTGTCATAGTCAACCAGCACGATGCCGTCTTCCTTGCGTTTGTAGGACGCGCCAGTCGGGCATACCGGCACGCAAGGCGGGTCTTCACAGTGCAGGCAAGACTTGGGGAAATGCACCGTCTCGGTTTTGGGATACTCGCCGATTTCAAAGGTTTGCACGCGGTTGAAGAACGTGCCGGTGGGGTCGGCGTCGTAGGGGTTGCTGTCGCACAAAGGACCGGCTGACCCTGAGGTGTTCCATTCCTTGCAACTTGTTACGCAAGCGCTGCAACCCACGCAAACGTTGAGATCGATAACCAAGGCGAGTTGGGTCATTTACGCATCCTTGCGCCGCATATCCACTCCTTCCCCCTGGTAGGGGGAAGGCTGGGATGGGGGTTGAAATTTCGATAAATAATTCCAGACGGCAAACTTCACCCCTTCAATGTTGTTCAGCACTTCGTTGTTCCAGAATCGCATTACGTGTAAGCCTTTTTCTTCAAGCCATTGAGTCCTGATCGTATCCTTGTCGGCGGAATCCGCATGTTGCCCTCCGTCAATTTCCAATACCAGCGCAGCTTCCAGGCATACAAAATCGGCGATGTAATTTCCGAGCGGATGTTGCCGGCGGAATTTGTAACCGCCTATCTGTTCCAAGCGCAAATGTCGCCAGAGCAGTTTTTCAGCATCGGTCATTTCTCGTCGCAGGGTGCGGGCGTGTTGTTTCGTCGACACTCTCATCCGCGTTGTTTCGCTCATAGCTTCTACCCCCACCCTAGCCCTCCCCCTGCAAGGGGGAGGGAACCGTTCTTTCTCTTCATTTCTTTTTGCCACCCGCAAAATATGCCAGCCAATCGCCAAGGAATGGCTTGGTTCCGGGATAGGGTTTCATGGGCTCGAACTGGGGCGAAGTTTGCTCAGGCTCGCCCGGAGATGTGGGGTAAATGCGCACCCGCACATCGAACCATGCCGCTTGGCCGGTGATGGGATCGGAATTGGAAATCGTTCCCTCACACAATGCTGGCCCTCTTGCGAGCTCTCCAGCGGAGGAAAAAGGGAGTTCTTCGGAAATGAGGTGGTTGAGCAAGAAACCTTTTTGCGATTCGTTGGCGCGCGGCGTCAAGTTCCACGCCCCGGCAGCTTTGCCGATGGCATTCCATGTCCACACCGTTTCCGGTTCGACCGCCTCGGAGTAGCGGCACATGCAGCGTACCTTGCCCCATTGCGATTCGACCCACATCCATCCGCCATCCGCTACGCCTGCGGTGCGTGCCGTACCCGGATTGACGAACAGGTAGTTGTGGGCGTGTATCTGCCGTAGCCAGGCGTTTTGCGAATCCCACGAGTGGTACATGGCCATGGGGCGTTGCGTTATAGCGGCAAGCGGATATTTGTGCCGGTCGATAATCTGCGTTTCCAGCGGCTCAAAGTAAAACGGCAAGGGATCGAAGAAATTCTCGATACGTTTTTTCAGATGCTCGGGCGGCTTGCGCGAGATTCCCTTGCCCTGTGCCGACAAACGGAATGTTTGCAGTACTTCCGAGTAAATATGGATCAGGATCGGATCGGCATAGCGCGTGATGCGGTTGCGCTGCGACCACTCCAGATAGCCTTTGTTCCAGTTGCGCATGTACTGATAGGAAAGCGGCAGTTCATAGTGGTGGACGCAGTTATTGGCTTCATACATTTCCAGCTGGCGCGGATTAGGCTCGCCGATCATTGATTTTTCGCCACCGAGGCCGCGCCAGCCCGAGAGGAAGCCGATGCCCGAGCCGGGGTCGGTTTCGTAGTTGACGATGAAATCGGGATAGTCGCGGAATTTGCGCGAGCCGTCTTTCTTGACGAAGGCTGGAAGCTTGAGGCGTGTGCCGAGTTCAATCAACACTTCCTGGAATGGCTTGCATTCGCCTTTGGGCGGGAATATCGGGACGCGTATTGCATCCACCGGGCCGTCGAATTCCGAGATGGGGCGATCCAGCATGGACATTACATCGTGGCGTTCGAGGTAGGTGGTGTCGGGCAGAATAAGGTCGGCGAAGGCCGTCATCTCCGACTCAAAAGCATCACAAACTACCAGGAACGGAATCTTGTATGCTCCCTGCTCATCCTTGTCATTGAGCATCTGGCGCACTCCCACCGTGTTCATGCTGGAGTTCCATGCCATGTTGGACATGAAGATCAGCAGCGTGTCGATGGGGTAGGGGTCGCCGCGCCAGGCGTTGGTGATAACGTTGTGCATCAAGCCATGCACGGCCAGTGGATGTTCCCATGAGAACGCTTTGTCTATACGCACCGGGCTGCCATCATCATTAACAAACAGGTCGTCCGGATCCGCAGGCCAGCCGAGCGGCATGCCGTCCAGCGGTGTATTCGGTTTGATCCCCAAAGGCGTGTTCGGCGTTTTTGCACATGGCGGAATGGGGCGCGGAAATGGCGCTTTATGGCGGAAGCCACCGGGACGGTCTATGGTGCCGAGCAGAGACATCAGGATCGCCAGCGCACGGATGGTGTGAAAACCATTCGAGTGTGCCGCCAGTCCGCGCATGGCGTGAAAGGCTACGGGGTTACCGGTGACGGTGTCATGTTCCTTGCCCCAGGAATCAGTCCAGGATATGGGTAGCACCACCTTATGGTCGCGCGCGGTGACGCCCATTTCATAGGCCAAACGGTGAATGGTATCGGCGGGAATGCCGGTAATTTTTGCTGCCCATTCAGGCGTGTAGTCCTTTACTCGTTCTTGTAATAGTTGAAAGGAAGGCTTGACCGGCGTGCCATCGTGGAGTTTGAACTCGCCGAACAAAAACGGGTCGGCGCCTTCAGTATGGGTAATCACCGGACGGTTGCTGATGCGATCCCACCACAGCTTGTTTTCAGGATCAAAACAACCTTCTTCCTTGGGGACTTCGGAGCGCACGAACATGCCGAACTCGTCATGTGCCGCGTCCAGATTCACCAGTTCGCCCGCGTTGGTGTATCGCGCCAGAAATTCGCGGTCATACAGGCCCATCGTGATAATTTCGTGAATCAGCGCGAGCATCAACGCACCATCGGTGCCGGGTTTGATTGGAACCCATTCGTCGGCGATGGCTGAATAGCCGGTGCGCACCGGGTTGATCGAGATGAAACGTCCACCCTCGCGCTTGAATTTGGAGATGGCGATTTTGAGCGGGTTGGAGTGATGATCCTCGGCCGTGCCGATCATGATGAACAGCTTGGCGCGGTCGAGGTCAGGGCCGCCGAATTCCCAGAACGAGCCGCCGATGGTGTAGATCATGCCGGCGGCCATGTTGACCGAGCAAAAACCGCCATGCGCGGCATAGTTGGGTGTGCCGAACTGGCGCGCAAACATGCCAGTCAGCGCCTGCATCTGGTCGCGCCCGGTGAATAGTGCGAATTTCTTCGGATCGGTGGCGCGAATATTTCCCAGACGTTCGGCGAGGATGGAGAAAGTTTCTTCCCAGCTGATTTCCTCAAACTCGCCCGCTCCGCGCTCTGTACCCGGTTTGCGCCTGAGCGGCTTGGTCAGCCGTGCGGGCGAATACTGTTTCATGATGCCGGAGGAACCCTTGGCGCAGATTACGCCGCCATTCAAAGGGTGGTCGGGATTTCCGTCTATATAGCGCACCTCGCCGTTGCGCAGGTGGACGCGAATGCCGCAACGGCACGCGCACATGTAACAGGTGGTGGTGCGAGTCTCGGTCGTTGCGTCGGGTAAAGGGGGAGCCAGCGGGTCGTACAATGGGGTTGAAGGCATGCGTTCTGCTAGTTTTATTGAGGGGCGAAGTATGCGTAGTGGGCGCTTTGCCATCCATAACCGTGATGAGGGGGGATAGCATAGCCCATAATGGGTATAGCTAGCAACCCAACAGGGGTATCGTTGTTTCATGCCAAATAGAATAATGTACGCCCTCTTTATTTATTGATGGGGAATATTAATGGCGCTCGTTAATCCGCACGGGGGAGGCGATCTTAATCCACGATTGCTTGAAGGAACAATGCTGGCTGCGGAGCGCAAACGTGCGTTGACGCTTACCGGCATCAAAGTTAGTTCGCGTGAGAAGGGCGATATTATCATGCTCGGCATCGGCGGATTTACACCATTGGATGGCTTCATGACGCATGCCGATTGGCAAGGTGTGTGCGATGGCATGAAAACAGCCAATGGCCTGTTTTGGCCAATTCCTATTACTCTTTCTGTTGGTCAATCCGACGCCGACTCGATCAAAACGGGCCAGGAAATTGCGCTGATTGATGCAGAAAATGACGAAATACTTGCAACCATGATGGTCACCGAGAAATATGTGATCGACAAAGCGCATGAGTGCGCCATGGTATACAAGACGACTGACCCTAAACACCCAGGCGTCAAGATGGTAATGGATCAGGGGGCTGTCAATCTGGCTGGCCCTATCAAAGTCCTGTCGCAAGGCGGTTTCCCGGAAAAATATCCTGAACTGTTCAAAACTCCCGCAGAGACGCGTGCGCTGTTTACCCAGATGGGTTGGAACAAGGTTGCCTGTTTCCAAACGCGCAATCCTATGCACCGTTCGCATGAGTATCTTGCGAAAATTGCGATCGAGGTATGCGATGGCGTGCTGATCCATTCCTTGCTGGGCAATCTCAAGCCTGGGGATATCCCCGCTGAAGTGCGCGCAAAAGCTATTGGTATGCTGGCCGAGAAGTATTTTGTCAAGAAGACCGTGGTGCAGGCGGGCTATCCCCTCGATATGCGCTACGCCGGACCGCGTGAGGCATTGTTGCATGCAGTGTTCCGTCAGAACTACGGCTGCTCATACCAGATAGTTGGTCGCGACCACGCCGGTGTTGGAAGTTACTACGGCCCGTTTGATGCGCACGCAATCTTTGATCATGTGCCCAAGGGTGCGTTGGAGACTGAAGCACTGAAAATTGATATCTCTTTCTGGTGTTACAAGTGCGGCGGAATGGCATCAGCCAAAACCTGCCCGCACGATGATGCTGATCGCTTGCAGGTATCTGGGACGCAGTTGCGCAATGCGCTTTCCAAGGGTGAAGAAGTGGCCGCTGAATTTAGCCGCCCTGAAGTGCTGGTTATTCTGCGCGAATACTATGCTTCACTAGAGGCGAAATAGGGAAAGCGTTTTAGGCGGATTATTATAAGAACAGCACGTTCGTTTTTTGTTATAATCCGCCGTTCGGATTTGCGTTGTAGGTAGAAATTGAGTTTGTTAATTTGTTTTTAATGTGTTTTTTAATGGAGATTTACAGATGCCAACTTTTGTACGTACCGAAAAGTGCGATGGTTGCAAAGGTCAAGATAAGACCGCTTGCATGTACATTTGCCCACATGACCTGATGAAGCTTGACAAGGACGGTTCCGAAACCGGCCATGCGATGAAGGCGTTCAATCAGGAACCTGAGCAATGCTGGGAATGTTATTCCTGCGTGAAGATTTGCCCGCAGAGCGCTATCGAAGTGCGCCACTATGCTGACATCGTGCCGCTGGGCGGATCGGTGCAGCCATTGCGCGGTTCAGATTCCATTATGTGGACCATCAAGTTCCGCAATGGCGTCATGAAGCGTTTCAAATTCCCGATTCGCACCACCTCTGAAGGATCGATTGATCCCTACGGCAGCAAGCCAATGCCCAAGATGGCCGATCTGGGTATTAACAACTTGTTCACCAAGGACATGATGGGCGGCTACCGCGCTGGTAAGCCGGAAGAACTGATTCGCCGTAAATAATATTAGGCAACCTCTTAACGAAACTGGAGTGAATGATATGTCTGAAGGAACTTTTGGAAATCCCCGAATCGTCGAAGAAGAACTCGACATTCTGCTGATCGGCGGCGGTATGGCCTGTTGCGGCACTGCTTACGAAATGATGCGCTGGGCCGATGCTGTGAAAGCTGAATCCGGCACCGAACTCAAGATTAAACTGGTCGACAAGGCAGCATTGGATCGTTCTGGCGCCGTGGCGCAGGGTCTGTCCGCTATCAATACCTACATTGGCACGGAGCAAGATCCAGCCGACTACGCACGCATGGTCTCCAACGACCTGATGGGTATCACCCGCGACGACTTGGCTTACGACTTGGGCCGCAACGTGGACGACTCGGTACACCTGTTCGAAGAATGGGGTCTGCCGATCTGGAAGACCGATGCATCCGGCGTGCGCCATGACGGTGCCGATTCCATCAAGGAAGGTCTGCCTGCGCTGAAAGACGGCGGCAAGCCAGTACGTTCCGGCAAGTGGCAAATCATGATCAACGGCGAATCCTACAAGTGGATCGTCGCTGAAGCAGCCAAGAAGGCCTTGGGCCTGAGCCGTATCGAAGAACGTATCTTCATCGTCAAGCTGATCAACGACAAGAACGACCCGTCACGCATTGCTGGTGCAGTTGGCTTCTCGGTACGTGACAACACCATTCACATCTACAAGGCCAAGTCGATCATGCTCGCCGCAGGCGGTTGCGTGAATCTGTTCCGTCCACGTTCCGTGGGTGAAGGTCAAGGACGTGCATGGTATCCAGTATGGAACGCAGGTTCGACCTACGCGATGGCTGCTGAAGCCGGCGCGGAAATGACTATGATGGAAAACCGTTTCGTACCAGCCCGTTTCAAGGACGGTTACGGCCCGGTAGGCGCATGGTTCCTGTTGTTCAAGGCCAAAGCTACCAATGCATACGGCGAAGACTACATGGTCAAGAACAAGGAGATGTTGAACGACTATCCTCCTTACGGCCAAGCTGCGGTTCCCGCCTCTTGCCTGCGTAACCACCTGATGCTGAAAGAGATGAAAGAAGGCCGTGGCCCGATTTATATGGACACAGTTACTGCGCTCGCCAAGCTGAAAGACACGCTGACTCCTAAAGAAGTTAAGCATCTGGAAGCCGAAGCTTGGGAAGACTTCCTCGACATGTGTATCGGTCAGTGCGGTATCTGGGTTGGTGAAAACATCGAGCCAGAAAAGAAAATGTCTGAACTGATGCCAACTGAGCCGTACCTGCTCGGTTCTCACTCCGGTTGCTGCGGTATCTGGGTATCCGGTCCAACTGACGTTGGCGCACCGACTGCTGCTGATCCTGAAGAAGAAGGCGTACCAGCTCACCTGCCGCGCGGCTGGAACTGGGGCTATCGTTCAATGACCACAGTTAAGGGCCTGTTCACTGCCGGCGACGGCGTGGGCGCATCCGGCCATAAGTTCTCTTCCGGTTCGCACGCTGAAGGCCGTTTGGCTGCCAAGGCAATGATCAAGTACGCACTCGACAACAAGGATTGGAAAGTTGAACTTGACACACCGGCTGCACAACTGGCTGAAGAAATCTACAAGCCAGTACGCAACTTCCTTGAGCACAAGGACTACTCCACTGCTATCGACGTGAACCCGAACTACATCGTTCCGAAGATGCTGCAAATGCGTCTGCAAAAGATCATGGACGAGTACGTTGCCGGTGTAGGAACATACTACAACACCAACGACAAGATGCTTGCCGTGGCAGAAGAGAAGCTGGAAATGTTGAAGGAAGACGCCAAGAAGATGCGTGCGAAAGACCTGCACGAACTGCTGCGCGCTTGGGAAAACTACCATCGCATCCTGACTGCCGAAGCTCACATGAAGCACATCCAGTTCCGTGAAGAGAGCCGCTATCCTGGCTTCTACTATCGCACCGACAAGAACTTCGTCGATGAAAAGAACTGGCACTGCTTCGTTAACTCGATCTACGACAAGAACACACACAAGTGGACTTGCTTCAAGCGTAAGCATGTAGATTTGGTTGACAAGTCCAAGCTGTTCAAAGCCGCTGCCCCACATTAAGCGGGTGAGTAAATAGGTTTGAATGGCGAAATCGGGCATCGCGAGATGCCCGATTTTTTCCGCTTATAACCTGACCAAGGAAAAAAAGTAATGGACACTTACATGGCATCCGACCTGCCTTTCCACGAAAGCCCGGTGGTGCCCGAGATGTGCGACGGTAACAAGACGATACGGTTCCTCTGCCGTAAGGGTATCGCTTGTTGGAATGTCTGCTGCAGCAACATAGATATCTCGCTTACACCCTACGACATCCTGCGTCTGAAACAGCTCCTGAACCTTTCGTCCGGAGAATTCCTCCAGCAATATACCGTACCTTATGAGATGGAGCAGGGCGGCATCGCGGGAGTGAAGTTGCGTCCTATAGAGAATGGCAAGGCATGCCGCTTCATGACTGCCGAAGGATGCAGCGTGTATCAGGATCGCCCGACTTCCTGCCGCTATTACCCGGTGGCGTTGCTGTCCATGCGCAAGCAGGACGAATACACCGATACCCATTCCTTCGCATTAGTGAAAGAGGATCACTGTCTGGGGCATAACGAACCCAGAGAGTTGACCATAGACGAGTACCGCATCGAGCAAGGCGCGGAAGAATACGACGAACTGGCGCGCGGTTGGCGTCAACTTATTCTCAAGAAGAAATCTTCCGGCCCCAGCGTGGGCAAGCCGTCGAAATCAAGCTTGCAGCTTTTCTTCATGGTCTGCTACGATGTTGACCGTTTCCGCAGCTTTGTGGTGAGCGAAGGCTTCAACGAACTTTACGACCTGGACACGGAAGAGACCATAGACATCCTCGGTGACGACACTAAACTGATGCTGTTCGGCTTCCGTTTTCTCAAGCAAATTCTGTTCGGGGAAAACACCATTCCGCTAAAACAGGATGCCGCCACTAAACGCATGGTGCGCTACCATGAAAAAGTGCAGCGCATGGAACAGGAAGCGGTGGAACGGCGTGTGGCGGAACAGGATGAGATGTACGAAGAGCACGATGATTGAGTCTGGGGAAAACAGTTGATAGCTTTGTAGGTCAACCTACGTGGGGATTGATTTTAGAGGTGCCCCTTTATTTTCATGATAAATAAAAAGGAAAGACTATGAACATATTGAAAAACATATTTCTGGCTGCCATGTTGCTGCTGGGCGCAGGCCAAGCATTGGCCGATGATGAAATACTCAAGCCTTTCGTATTGGGATCAAAAGGACCTGGCACGCTGGAACAAAAAACCGAGGCGGCAAAAACGGCGCTGACCGCCAATGGATTTACCGTGGTTGGCGCTTATTCTCCCTACCCCGATGCGGAAGTCATCGTTGTGACCAGCGATGAACTAAAGAGCAATGCCGCCAATTCAGAACACGGTGGTTTCGGCGCGATTCAGCGGGTATCTGTGACAAAGGTCAAAAATGAAATCCAGGTGAGCTATACCAACCCGGTTTATATGGCCAATATCTACCGGATGAAGGGCGACCTCAAAGACGTGCGCGCCAAGCTGGAAACCGCGTTGGGCAAGGTGGAAGACTTCGGTGCAAAGGGCATGACAGCAAGCGCTGCGCGTAAATACCATTACACGATAGGTATGGAATACTTTAATGAACCCAGTCTGTTGGCCAGTTACGGCAGCCATGACGAAGCGGTGAAAGCCGTCGAGAAGGGACTGGCGGCTGGCAAAAACGGTGTGAGTAAGGTTTACCAAGTAGAAGTTCCGGGCAAACAGGAAATGCTGTTCGGGGTTGGCATGAAGGGTGCCACGGAAGCGCAGAAATACATGGACGACAAATTCATCATGAGCGTAATTGATTCCCGCGACATCAGGTCTACTGCCCACCTGCCCTACGAAGTGCTGGTTTCCGGTAAGGACATTTATGCGCTCTATGCTCGTTTCCGCATCGCTATAGATTTCCCTGACCTATCCATGATGGGCAATAACAGCTTCATGAGTATCATGAGTTCCCCGGAGGCGATCCGCAAGGCGTTGCAGCAGGCCGTCCATGAGTAAGACTAGACGTTCACTGACCAACGTCGGTGGTTTGAGTTACGGACTGAATGAGTCCGGATAGTCGACGATAACCATAACTGATACGATTTTGAAGAGTTGGAGAATGCGGTAAAAATATGAGGAATTACCGCAATAATTAGGAAGCGCAGTCTTTTCGGTGCTAGAATTCATACATCAATTGTCATTGCGCTTCGATTTAAAAATAGTTCTGCAAGAAGGTCTAAAATCATGACGAAAAAACATATCGAATATACATTGTTGGTTTGCGTAGCTGTATTCAATTTTTCTCTTATAAACGGTGTTTGGGCGGCTGATGTGGGCAAGCTGGTCGAGACCTGTGCAAGCTGCCATGGCAAAGGTGGGGCCAGTACCGAATCTGATGTGCCAATCATAGGCGGGTATTCTGAGGAATTTCTTGTCAACAATCTGAAGGCATACAAGGATAAGGAAAGAAATTGTCCCGAGACTGAATACAAGTCTGGAAGCAAAAAGGGTACAAAAACAGATATGTGCAAAATGGTCAAGGATCTGAGCGGCAATGACATAAAGCAGCTGGCGGAGTATTTTGCCAAAAAGAAATTTGTCCGCGCCAAACAAAAGTTTGATCCGGCATTGGCAGCGAAGGGTAAAGATATACACGAAATGAACTGCGAAAAATGCCACTCTGAAGGTGGGACAGTTGCCAAAGACGATGCCGGTATGCCGGCGGGTCAGTGGATACCTTACCTTAAGCAGGCGTTCGATGAATTCAAAACCGGCAAGCGGCCAATCGCTAAAAAAATGAAGGTAAAAATGGATGACCTCAGCAAGGATGATGTTGACGCGCTTATCAATTACTACGCTAGTATCAACAAGTAGAAGTAGCTAAACTAAAACTATAGACCGTGCACTCCCCTTTTGATTAGGGGTTGAAGTCGGCAATGAGTAATTTCGGGGAGAAGTGGGGAAATGGTAAAGGCTACTCAAACAGAATGTTCCGATCCTAAAAAAGAATGTTCCGGGGGATTCTGGCAGAAATTGCGTAATCCGTTCTGCCGATGTTCACTGTTTGGTCTGGCAGGTTTGTTGATTGTGGCTGGCATCATTGGAGGCTTTACGCAAACAGTTGAGGTGACTCACTCAATTGAGTTCTGTACTTCCTGCCACGACATGAGAGAGAACCTGGAAGAATATAAAAAGACCATTCACTATTCCAATCAAGCGGGCGTGAGAGCACTCTGCTCAGATTGCCATGTTCCGAAAAAGAATTGGTTCAAAATGATGTATCGCAAGCTTGAGGCAAGCCAGGATGTTTGGGGAGAGATTGTGGGTTCCATCAATACCCCAGAAAAATTCGAAGCCAAACGAATGGAAATGGCAAAAGACGAATGGGCGCGCATGAAGGAGTCGGATTCGATCGGATGTCGCAATTGCCACAGCTTCGATTCGATGGATATGAATGCACAAGACAAGCATGCAAGCAGCAAGCATACTGAGGCCGCAATGGCAGGCTCCGGGAAAACTTGTATTGATTGCCATAAAGGAATAGCGCATAAACTGCCCCGGTCACATGAGGGGGATAATCCAGGAGGGAAATAATTATTTTGGCATATGGGGTGAGGTTGCCATTAGAAGCGACTGACGCAATGGTTGCCTGTTCTCCGCTTTTTTGCCTTCAAACATAATTTTTCGTTCGTATTGCGGAATTTTGCAGTAGACTTATAAAATGGGTATTAAAAGATACCCCTAATGAGCTATGCCAATATTGCCCATATTGGCTATAGACACTCAAAGCTTAATCGCATCATTATGTTGCTTTAGGGGTATTGATTTTGTTATATTTTAGTTGTTTATTTTCACCGTTGTAGGCTTTAAATAGAGTGTTGGAGGGGGGTTGGAAGCTGGCCAAGGCATTGGCGATTTTGCAGTATCGTATGCCTTAACCAGTGATTGTGTCTCACTTGGCTGGTTCTGTATGAGTTTTTTTTGAAATAACAACATCAAGGGGGTATTCCGTGAATATAAAAGCCTTAGTGGCGGGAGTGTTGGGTTTGGCGTTTGCAGTAGGCTGCGCAAATGCTGAAGAGCTTAATGCTTCGTCTAAGCCGAAAAATGATTACAACATAACTATCAACTATGAATTAGGCATGCACTGCACCGGGTTTGACTTTACCTACTGCTGTGTGCTTCCTCCCTACAACTCAATTCAAAGCCAGGTCATAAAAACCTCCACAGGCGCGCGCAAGTTCCCGGAACTGCTAGAGGCCGACAGCGCAGATCCTTCTGTACTGGTTGATGGCAATAAGCGCTTTAAACTGGAATATGGCCATATTGATAACACCTTCTCGGAAGGTAGCAAGCTCAAATATTGGGATGTGCCTTATGACATCAACGGCGACGGCAAATATACTAAAGGTGAAAACGTAGCCGATGCCTACTTCTCTCACCTGTATGTGTATAAGGATCTGAAAGGTACCAACCCTAAGGGAACCAGTGCCGACAAGGAAAAGCTGTTTGTAGGTGTTCAGATTCCAGTTCCTCGTGACAACGGCCCGGCTGGTGCCGCAGTGCCTAGTCCGATGAAGGGTGGACATCTCCACTACACCGGCGACAAAGGAACTATTGTCTTTACCAAATCATCGGTATTGGACAATGTGCCTATCGTGTTGACCAACCCAGGCATCTGGGACGCACTCGGGTTGCCATTGACTCCATTCGGCGATCGTGCCGCATCAGGCGATATTTTATCCCTGACCGAGGCGGATATTCAGCCATTCCAGGAAGCATGGGTGAGCATGGTCGATGCGAAGACTGGCGCGCCAGTCATCGATTCACATTCGGGTAAGCCGGTTCGTTTTGTTGGTACCAATCCTATCGACATTCCTAACTGTGCAAACTGCCACAGCAACAAGACAGCCAATGGCGACAAATTCAATCTCTACAAACAAGAGCGTGAATTCTGGAAAGGACTTGGCGCAAGTGACTGGATTGCCAACCTGAAGGCGACTTCTATTTCCATTATGGAAATGCATGACGACAAGGCCGGTACCAGTTTCTTGAAGAATTACAATGCTAATAGCCGGTCGCTCGATAACCGTCTGGGCCGTGACCCGGTACTGTGCCAGAAGTGCCATGCCGACAACGTTATCGGTGTGCTGCAGTCCAAGCCTTTCAAAGACCCGAGAACCGGCAAAGAAGTTAAGCCTCAAGCTTTGACCCAAGCCATGCATACGGTTCACCAAACCAAGCAGCCAATGCCCGACTCGGATGGCCGCACTGGTCTCTGCCAAGGCTGTCACCCGGCGCACCGTCAGGATGGCAAAATGGCTAACTATCCGATCACACCAGAGGGTAAAAACAACTACGCCCAAGGCGATAACCGCGATGCGGCAGGTGGCTGTTTCGTCGGTCGCGATGTCCATGCTAACCGGAACAAGGACAAGGATGGCGCAGAGACTCCTGAACACCTGAATTCCATTGGTAAGTGGTTGCAGGACAATGTATCCAAAATCGGGAATGACAAGGGTGGCAAGGGTCTGTGGTGCACCAACTGCCATAGCCAGCTGTCTCGCGAACTTTATCAACGTGACAACCTGACCAATGCCTTTAAACAAACAGGCACAACTATCCGCAATAAATCGCTGGATGAAATTGCCGCTGCCATAGGCATCACTACCGACGAATTGAAGGCCAAGTACCTTGATCCGAAGGTTGTACTCAACAGCAAAGGTGAAGATACTCCAGAACAATCGGGTATTCTGAAGACATGGGCAGCTAAACGTATGGTTCCTGACATTGCCGTTATTGCGCTGCAGGGCAACGGTCCGTTGGTGAGCAAGGATGAGGATGGTGACATCAGCGTGTCAATACTGTCTGCCAATCCGGCTGTTGATGTCAAAACACTGAAGCTGCCAGCAGGTGCCACCGGTGCAACTGCCGTGCCTTACGATGCCGCGACTGATGGTCGTGACTATTGGTTGTCGCCAGGCGCCCCGCATTGCGCGGATTGCCACGCTGCACCGTATGTCGAAGGTCAAGGTGGCGTGGCTTACCCGATCAACCAGCCGGGCAAGTATAGCAACATGCGTTATTCCAAGGGCCATTCAGGTTTGGCATGCCAATCCTGTCACCAATCGATTCATGGTCTCTATCCGGTAACGCCTACTACTGACGTTACTACCTACAAACAGGCAGCACAGTACAACCCGGATGGATCGCATGGTCCGTTCAAGTGTGCCTCCTGCCATGAAACGAACAAGGAAGGTGTACCTAACATTGCAGACAAGAAGGAACATGTGTGGGATGGCAAGCCAATCCTGCATAACTACGATGCTGCGGTAAGCTGGATGCATGCAAATGCACCTGACCTTGGCGGTAAGGTACCTGATAAGAAGTAATCAGGTATGACTTGCCAGGCAGGATAAATCAGTGATGATTTAAACAAATCGGGGGCATCTGCCCCCGATTTGCTTATGTTCCGATTTTGGTAGGAATTACGTTATTAATTCCATTTCTAATTGAAACAAGATAAATTTCAATTGTGGGAACGGCCCCCATCCGATAATCTTTGGCGTTGTCGGGAGTCCTCTACTCCAACATGTTATTTTTCAGGTTTGAAATGGCATATCGCATCAGAAGCAGCTTCACTTTAACGAAGAAAGAATTGATCGAATGAAAATTGATAGATATTTGCTTAAGATTCTGATGTTAGCTTTAGTGCTTACAACCGTTCCGCTTCAGGCAAACGCTACGTCGCAGGTGCTGGTTACGATTGACACACAACAAGTCACCTCCGACGACCTGAATTCTGCAATGGCCAGTTCGCCTTTTGAAACTCAGCAGGCTTCGATGGATGAGAATGATCAGGCTGGTCTGCGTGGAGATATGCTACGGCGATTGGTTGCTGCGCGCCTATTGGCGCTTGAAGCACGAAGACTGGGTTTGGACAAATCCAAGGCATATCAACAAGGCATTGAAGAATTCCGCCTTGGACTGCTTTATCGTTTCTATATGGATAAGCTGCGTGAACGCATCGTAATTCCGGCGGATACACTGGCTGCAATGAAGCATCAGTACAAGGGCAATAATGAAGGCTTGACTGCGGCCAAGTCGGCATACGTTGCTCAGCAGTATCAGACCTTTAAAGTGACCACCTTGCGCAACATGCTGCAGCATGACAAAACCAAGTTGCATGAGGACCGTATAAAAGCAGGGGTCAAAGCGGATACCGTGCTGATGGAAGGGAACAGTTTCAAGATCAAATACGCCGATATTGTCGATGTCAATGAATATCCGACACTACCGAACCCTGAATGGGTGAAGGAACACCTCTACAATCGCGGCGAATTGCTATTGGTTGCAAAAGCAGCTGAAAAAGAAGGCGTCAATATCGACGACAAGTTGAAACAATACCAGAGCGAACAACTGCCGGCTGTCATGATGGAAACCAAAACCAAGGAATGGATTCCGAATGAGAAGACCATGCATGAATGGTTTGACAAGCATCCAGAGGTAGCCATGATCCCGGAGCGTCTTCATATCGGCCAGTTGGTGGTGAGCACGCGTAAAGAGGCCGAAGCCTTGCGGACACGAATCCTTAATGGTGAAAGCTTGTTTACCCTGGCAGGCGAAGTAAGTATCGATCCGGTTGGAAAAAAACAAAATGGTGATATGGGCTGGGTTGTCGCAGGACATGGAATGCCGGAACTCGAAAAAGCATTAGGCAAGCTGGAAAATGACCAGCTCAGTGAAGTAATTGAGACAAAGGCGGGGTTTCATCTGCTGATGATTCTTGAGCGTCAAGCCAAAGGGCAGAAAACATACGCGGAAGTACATGATCGTATCAGGCAGATGATCATCAATGAAAATCTTCCACCCTACTTGGGTGAGTTGGAGCGGCGCTATAAGGTGTCGTGGAAAGTGATCAAGGCGCGTGATGAGAATGCGCCAAAACAAACAGAAAAGTAGGCGCGATGACAATTTCCAGGACAATTCTTAAAAACAGTCCTTTTATACTTGCGGCTGTTGTTGCGGCTGGAGTGGCTTTTGCCGGAAACGACCCCGGTCAGAGCAGCAGGGACGGTGCCGTTGCCATTGCACCCAAGCAGTCCACGGCAGCGATAACTTCGAAGACGCTGCCATCGAAAGCAGATAAAGAGAGCAAGATGAAATCCCTCTCTTTGACGGGACTGGATGGGGTAAGACACAGCCTGGCGGATTGGAATGGGAAGGTGATCGTAATCAATTTCTGGGCTAGCTGGTGTTCCCCGTGTCTGTACGAAATACCCGATTTTGTTGCCTATCAGGAACAGTACAAAGCACGGGGGCTACAAATAATCGGGGTGGGACTGGATGAGGAAAAGAAGCTGCGCAATGTACAGCGTACTCTGGAGATCAATTACCCCGTGCTGGTTGCCGATCCTGTTGACAATAGTGGTCTGATGGAGCGATGGGGCAACAGTAGCGGGGTTGTCCCTTATACTGTAGTGATTGATCGAGATGGGCGAGTGACGTATGCCCTTCGCGGACTGGTGAACCGTGAAGTATTTGATGAGTATGTCTTGCCACTCCTCGACAAGGTCTAATAGAAATCTCTATGCTTTCCGGCACAACTTCAGAGTCAGGTCTCTATGAACTGGTGGAGGTGATCAGGATCGAACTGACGACCTTCTGATTGCGAACCAGACGCTCTCCCAACTGAGCTACACCCCCACTAAGAACCGCATCCTAAACGCAAATGAGCTATTTGAAAAGTGGCAAGCCGGTTGCATGGTAAAAAGCGTCGAGGTCGCCTAGATCGTCGAACACTGCTGCTGCTCCGGCAAAGTCCTGGTTGCGGGTGTAGTGGTTGATTGTGATGTAGATCTTGATGCCTGCGGCGAGGCTGGAGCGCAGGCCATTGTTGGAGTCTTCCAGGGCGATGCAGTCGCCGGGAGCGAGGATGAAGTCATTCAGCACCCAGTGGTAAATATCAGGCGCGGGTTTTTTGTGCGGCACGATGTCGCCGCAACCGATGCTGGCAAAATAGTTTTGCCAATTTTTGCCTAGCCCCACTTCGAGCAGCGCGGCGACATTCTCCGGCGAGGTGGTAGTGGCGATGGCGAGCCGGATGCCGCTCGCGTGTGCCTCGTTGATGAGTTGCTTGATGCCGGGACGCAGAGGAATGTGGCCATCGCCAAGCATGGCGGTGTAGTGCCCGGTCTTGACTATGTGCAGGTGTTTGACGAAGCCGTCGTAGTTCGCCGGTTTTTCAAAGTCGGGCAGAAAGCCCTCGACGAAATACTTGATGCGCTCCTTGCCGCCGGTCACCTTGAGCAGTTTGTCATACAGCGCGATATCCCAATTCCAGTCCAGATTATTTTCCGAGAAGGCTTTGTTGAAAGCGATGCGGTGCGCGTCCTCGGTATCGGCCAGCGTGCCGTCCACGTCGAATATGATGGCTTTGATGGTCATGGTGTGCTTTTGAAAGTATCGTAGGGAGGGCTGCACCCGCAAGGAGTAGGCCGACCTGCATTTTTTCTTGGCTTAGCGACCCATCCCCGGCAACATCCCTTTCATGCCGCGCATCATCTTCGCCATGCCGCCCTTGCTGAACATCTTCATCATTTTCTGCGTCTGTTCGAACTGGTTGAGCATCTGATTGACGTGCATCACTTGCACGCCTGCGCCTGCCGCGATGCGTCGCTTGCGCGAGGCTTTGATGATCTCAGGTTTGGTGCGCTCCGCAGGTGTCATCGAGTTGATGATGCCTTCGAGACGGTTGATGGCTTTGTCGTCCATCTTGCTGCCTGCGGCGGCTTGGGAAAGTTGTGCGGGCAGTTTATCCATCATGGCGGAGACACCGCCCATTTTGCGCATTTGCACGATCTGCATCTTGAAATCGTTGAGGTCGAAACCTTGACCCTTCTGAACTTTCTTCGCTAACTTCTCGGCCTCGGCCTGGTCTACTCCCCGGTGCGCTTCTTCGATCAGAGACAGCACGTCGCCCATGCCCAGTACGCGCGAAGCCATGCGTTCGGGGTGGAAGGCTTCCAGTCCGGTCATTTTTTCGCTGACACCGACGAATTTGATCGGCTTGCCGGTGATGTGTCGCACCGATAGCGCCGCACCGCCGCGCGCATCGCCGTCCAGTTTGGTGAGGATGATCCCGGTCAGCGGCAGTGCCTCGCCGAAAGCCTTGGCGGTGTTCACTGCATCCTGCCCGGTCATCGCGTCCACTACGAACAAGGTCTCGATGGGTTTGAGCGCGGCATGCAGTTGCTGGATTTCTTCCATCATCGCGGCATCCACCGCAAGGCGTCCGGCTGTGTCCACGATCAGGATGTCATGGTGATGCTTGCGCGCGTAGTCATGTGCTGCCAGCGCGATGTCCACAGGCTTCTGGCTGATGTCGGAGGTGAAAAAATCAATTTCCAGTTGTTGCCCCAAGGTGCGCAGTTGCTCAATGGCGGCGGGGCGGTACACGTCGCAACTGACCATCAGTACTTTTTTCTTCATCTGCTCGCGCAGCAGTTTGGCCAGCTTGCCGCAGGTGGTAGTTTTGCCCGCGCCTTGCAATCCGGCCATCAGGATTACGGCGGGCGGCACGGTGTTGAGGTTGATGCCGACGTTGGCTTCGCCCATCAGCTTGGTCAGCTCACGGTGCACGACGCCGATCAGCGCCTGCCCCGGATTCAGGTTGCCGATCACTTCCTCGCCGAGCGCGGCTTGTTTCACCTGAGTGGTGAATTCCTTCACCACGGGGAGCGCCACATCGGCTTCCAGCAAGGCCAGGCGCACTTCGCGCAATGCGTCCTGAATATTGCTTTCGGTCAGGCGTGCCTGTCCGCGCAGATTTTTGATGACGCCGGAAAGGCGTTGTGTGAGGTTATCCAGCATGGTGGTGTCCCTGTTTCCCGTCGGGGTAGATAGTGTAGAATTGCGAAGTCTAAAACATCCTGCATAAAAATGTCTAACCTTCCTCTTTATTTGGTCACTTTTCTTGCCTATGGCGTCCTGGCAGCGTATTTTTTTCGCGCGCAAGCGACCGGAAGTGAAAATGCTTTGAGGCACGGGGTATTTGGACATGCTGTGTTGTTGCCGCTGTTGCTGCACGGTTATCTGTTGCATCAGACTTTGTTCATGGACGGCGAAATGAATCTCGGCCTCGTATATGTGCTGTCGCTGATCCTGTGGCTAACCATGCTGGTGTATTGGGTAGCGCGTTTCTTTTACCCGATTGCCAGCTTGCAAACTCTGGTGTTGCCGCTGGCGGCGGTAGGTTCGGTGCTGCCCGCCTTTTTCCCTGCGGTGCATACCTTGAGTAACACTTCATTTGCTTTTGATGCGCATATCATGGCGGCGATGCTGGTGTACAGCCTGTTCACCATCGCGGCCTTGCATGCTGGCCTGATGTCGCTGGTGGAAAAGCGCCTGCATCACGCCATGCTGCCGCGTGTGCTGCAAGCCCTGCCGCCGCTTCTCACCATGGAAACCTTGTTGTTCCGCATCATCGGCGCAGGCTTCGTATTGCTTACCCTGACCTTGCTTTCCGGCGTCGTGTTTTCCGAACAGGTGTTTGGCAAGCCGTGGCAACTCAACCACAAGTTTGTGTTCGGCGTTGTTTCCTGGTGCGTGTTCGCGGCGCTGCTGATGGGCCACTATTTCTATGGCTGGCGCGGGCGCAAGGCGGTGCATTGGACGATGAGCGGCTATGTCTTCCTGCTGCTGGCCTATCTGGGTACCAAATTCGTGATGGAAGTCTTGTTACATCGATAAAATCCCCTTTTGCTGAGGTTTTTTTAAGGACATCCTTAAATTCAGGTTGTGGAATGACGCATTATTTTGGTAGAATCGCGCCCTTATTTTTTGTTGAAGGGTAGTTTGTTCATGACAACAGTACGTGTTAAGGAAAACGAGCCGTTTGAAGTGGCCATGCGCCGGTTCAAGCGTTCGGTGGAAAAAACCGGTTTGCTAACCGAGTTGCGCGCCCGTGAGTTCTACGAGAAGCCTACCGCAGAACGCAAGCGCAAGCTAGCTGCTGCCGTGAAGCGCCACTACAAGCGCCTGCGCAGCCAAGTTCTGCCTCCCAAGCTGTATTGATCTTCAGCGGTTTGTGCTGCGCATCATCGATGCGTAGCCTGTATCTTTTTCCGTGAGTTTGAAGCCACTATGAGTTTGAAGCAGCAAATTACCGAAGACATGAAGACGGCCATGCGCGCCAGGGATACGGCGCGCCTCGGCGCTATCCGGCTGTTGCTCGCCGCCATGAAACAGCGCGAGGTGGACGAGCGCATTGAGCTTTCCGACACCGATGTGATTGCGATCATCGAAAAGATGATCAAGCAGCGACGCGATTCCATCAGCCAGTTCGAGGCGGCCAATCGGCAGGAGTTGGCCGATGCCGAAAAGTTTGAAATTACCGTGTTGCAGACTTATATGCCGCAACCGTTGAGTGAAGATGAAGTGGCTGCAGCCGTAGTTGAGGCTATTGCCGCCAGCGGTGCCAAGTCGCCGCAGGAAATGGGCAAGGTGATTGCGCTGCTCAAGCCCAAGCTGGCCGGGCGCGCTGACATGGGCAAGGTTTCAGCGCTGGTAAAGGCGCGTTTGGCACAGTAATTTTTGTAGTTCGCATTAACCAAAAACATTCATCGGTGCATCGTCGCCGACAAGATGCGGGAGCGGAGCCGGGGTGATTCCAAAAAGCTTCATTCAGGATTTGCTCAACCGCCTCGACATCGTGGACGTAATCGAGCATTACGTCCCGCTGAAAAAAGCAGGTGCCAACTACGTGGCCTGCTGCCCCTTCCACAACGAAAAATCCCCTTCTTTCACCGTCAGCCAGAGCAAGCAGTTCTACCATTGCTTCGGTTGCGGCGCGCATGGCACAGCGATTGGTTTTGCCATGGAGCACGCCGGACTGAGCTTCGTCGATGCGGTGGAAGAGCTGGCGCGCAGCATCGGCGTGACCGTGCCGCGCGAAGCTTCGACGCAGGCGCAGCACAAAGTTGCGCCCGATTTGTACGAGGTAATGCAGTCTGCGACACGCTATTACCGCGACCAGCTCAAGCAATCGCCGCGCGCCATCGAGTACCTCAAGCGGCGCGGCCTCTCCGGCGAGATCGCGGCGCGTTTCGGCATCGGTTATGCGCCGGACGGTTGGCAGAATCTGGAAAGTATTTTCCTGAATTATCAGGACGCCAGCCTGCTGGAAACTGGCCTGGTGATAGAGAATGATGAGGGCAAGCGCTATGACCGCTTCCGCGACCGCATCATGTTCCCCATCGTCAATGTGCGCGGGCAGATTATCGGTTTCGGTGGGCGGGTGCTGGACAAGGGCGAACCAAAATATTTGAACTCGCCGGAAACGCCGCTGTTCGAGAAGGGCCGCGAGTTGTACGGATTGTTCCAGGCGCAAAAATCCATCCGTGCCGAGAAGATGGCGCTGGTGGTGGAAGGCTACATGGACGTGGTGGCGCTGGCGCAACTCGGGGTCGAGTATGCGGTCGCCACGCTGGGGACGGCAACCACGCCGTTCCATATTCAGAAGCTGCTGCGCCTGACCGAACAGGTGGTGTTCTGTTTCGACGGCGACAGTGCCGGGCGCCGCGCCGCTTGGCGGGCACTGGAGAATGCATTGCCGCATTTGCAGGATGGCAAACAGTTGCGCTTCCTGTTCCTGCCTACGGAACATGATCCCGATAGTTATATTCGCGAACACGGCAAAGAGGCTTTCGAACACTTGCTGGGCGAGGAGGCGCTGCCGCTGTCAGGCTACTTGTTGCGTGAACTATCCGCGCAGGTTGACTTGAAGACGCAGGAGGGGCGTAGCGCCTTGCTGGAGCGCGCCAAGCCTTTGCTGACCGCCATTGCAGCACCCACCACTGCGCTGCTGCTGCGCAAGGAAGTGGCGGCGCTGGCGGGCATCACTCAGGCCGAGTTGGAGGGTTTGTACGCCATCAAACCGGTCGGTGCGCCTGCGCGGCGTGCGCCGCAAAAGGCGCCGCGCAATGCATTCCCCGGTTTGCGCGCATTGCTGCGTTGTCTGCTGGCAAAGCCGGAACTGGCGCGCGAGCTGCCAGTCGAATGGAGCATGGATGGGAATGAGGCGGCAACGGTGACAGCGCTGGTCGACTATTTGCGCGAGCAGGATTTTGCCGTCAGCACTGCCGCCATCATCCAGCAATTTCAGGGCACTCCGCACGAAGCAGTGTTGGCCTCAGCCGAGGCCGACATCATGCAGTGGGGCGATGAGTTTGACGTGGCGGCGGAATTTAACGGCATGTTAGCCAAGCAGCGCGAGGGGCAGAGCAAGCAGGAATCGCAGGCTTTGCTTGAAAAGGCAGGAGGCTCTGTGCAGGGGCTGAATGAGCAAGATCGTGAGCGTTACCTTCAATTACTGTCGCGTAGCTAATTCCATTTCTAATTTAAAATAAGATCAATTTCGATTGTGGGAGGCCGCTCCCACCAACATGTCATTTCTAAATTAGAAATGGAATTACTCGTTCGTGCGGGTTGTTCTCAATTTCTTGAACCTGATAAAACCAAGGACGTTCTTAATATCCCAACGCCCTGGCGCCCTGATAAAACACGAAGCTGACCAGCCACGCCAGCACCAGCGACCAGGCGATGGAAAACAGCATGAAGCCGGTGTTCTTGGATTCGCTGCGCAGGGTGGCAATGGCGGACAGGCAGGGGGTGTAGATCAGGGTGAACAGCATGAAGCTATAGGCTTGCACCCAATCCAGTTGCATTGCCAGCGAGTGGCTCAGCGCTTGCCCGCCCAAGCCGTAAATTACGGCGAGCGAGCCGATGACGATTTCCTTGGCGACGAAGCCGAAGATCAGCGCGATGGTGAGTTCCGCAGTGATGCCTATGGGTTTGAACAACGGATGCAGCCATGCGCCTACCATTCCGGCGAGCGTATCGGCGCTGGCCGGGGCGGCGGAGGGCGGCAGATGAGTGAGCAGCCAGACCAGAACCACGCCCGCGACGATGAACTTGCTGGCGCGGTGGATGAAGTGATATACCTCGTGCCAGCCGCGCAGCACCAGTTGGCGCAGGGTAGGGAAGCGATAAGGTGGAAGTTCCAGTACGAACGGTTCGCTGTTGGGCAGGTAGCGCTTGAACAGCAGCGCGGTGAGGATGGCAGTTCCAAAGCTGAACAGGTACAGACTGAACAGCACCAGCGGCGCGGCCTTGGGCGAGAACAGTGCGGCGGTGATGAACACGAATACTTGCAGTCGCGCCGAACACAGTGAGAATGGGATCACCAGCATGGTGAGCAGGCGCAGGCTGCGCGAGCGCATCACGCGCGTACCCATCAGCGCGGGCACGTTGCAGCCGAAGCCCATCAGCAGCATAACGAAACTGCGCCCATCCAGCCCCATCTTCGCCATTAGCGCATCCATCAGGAAAGCGGCGCGCGACAAATAACCAGTGTCCTCGACGATTGCCATGAACAGGAAGAACAGCACGATCAGCGGCACGAATGCGGCGACGGTGGCCAAGCCGTTGTAGATGCCGTCCAGCAGCAGGCCCTGCAACGCGGCGGGTAGGCTGGCGAGCAGCGGTGCAATAGCCGCGTCGCGCAGCCAGGTAAACAGGTTGTTGACGCCGTTTTGCAACGGCTGGCCGAAAAAGAAGATGGCCTGGAACAGTAAATACATGACGCCGAAGAAAATCGGCAGGCCCAGCCAAGGGTGCAGCATGAGGCGGTCAAGCTGGTCGGTGAGGTTATCCGGCAGGCGCGCTGGAACTTGCACCGAGTGTTGCAGCACGCGCAGCATCTCGGCCTCGATCTGACCATCCTGTTGGAGCTGATCGCGCAACTGTTCGGCCATGCCGGGCGTGGTATAGCGCAATGCCTTGGTAACTGCCTGCAAGGCTTCACCATAGCCTGCGCCGTATTTTGCGCTGAGTAAAAAAATCGGAATGCCCAATGCCTCGGTCATCTTTGCGGTGTCTATGGTGATGCCAAATTTTTTGGCTTCGTCCGCCATGTTGAGCAGCACCACCATGTTCAGATTGAGCTGCTTGAGTTGCAGCAGCAGGCTCAGCTGGCGCTCGATCTGCGTGGCGTTGAGTACGACCAATGCCAAGTCAGGCACGTTGTCGTGCAGGAAGTGGCGTACGACCTGCTCGTCCTCGGAAAAACCGTGCAGGTCGTACATACCCGGCAGGTCAACAATTTCGACTATGTCGCTGCCCAACAGAATTTTGCCGGTGAGCAACTCCACGGTGATACCCGGCCAGTTACCCACGCGCGCCGAAGCGCCAGTCATGCGGTTGAACAGGGTGGACTTGCCTGTGTTTGGCATACCCAGAAGTGCAATGCGCTTCATACTTTTTTCACCATGATTTTCTCCGCTTCGTTCCTGCGTAGCAGGATGTCGGTGGTGCCGATGCGCACCTGCAACGGGCCGGAGAAGCGCGCGCGGCGTATCAGTTCGATCAGTTTTCCGGTGCGGAAGCCCATCGCCAGCAGACGCTGGTGCAACGGTCCTTCGGTATGGATCGAGACGATGGTTGCGATTTCTCCGGGGACGAGGGTGGAAAGAGCTACGGCAGGCATGATGCGGCAATAAATGATAAGGTTCGCATTATTCCACAGCGCACCGCTTTTTGTAACGCAATCCATTTAAGAATCGGTTAAAATGCCGACTTTATTTGGCAGTGCCAAGGCACGGGGTAAGGGCAGTGTTTAACATGATTAAGGGCAGTATCGTTGCAATCGTCACGCCAATGCATGAGGACGGTAGCCTGGATTTGGCCGCTTTCCGTGCATTGATCGATTTCCATATAGTCCAGGGCACAGACGGCATCGTGGTGGTGGGAACCACCGGCGAATCCCCTACGGTGGATGTGGAAGAACATGAGTCGTTGATTCAGCTTGCGGTGGAACATGCCGCCGGGCGCATTCCTGTGATAGCAGGAACCGGCGCGAATTCCACTAAGGAAGCCATCGAACTGGCCAGTTTCTCGAAGAAAGCGGGCGCGGTCGCTTCGCTGACCGTGGTGCCGTACTACAACAAGCCGACGCAGGAAGGGTTGTATTTGCATTTCAAGACCATCGCCGAGGCGGTGGATATGCCGCATATTCTATATAACGTGCCGGGACGCACCGGCGCGGACATGCACAATGATACCGCGCTGCGTCTGGCGCAGATTCCTAATATTGTGGGCATCAAGGATGCGACTGGCAATATTGAGCGCGGTAGCGACCTGTTGCAGCGCGCACCCAAGAATTTTGCGGTGTACAGCGGCGACGATGCGAGCACGCTGGCGCTGATGCTGCTGGGCGCGCACGGCACGATTTCGGTCACCGCCAACGTGGCCCCGAAGCTGATGCATGAAATGTGCGTTGCGGCCTTGAACGGCGAAGTGGACAAAGCGCGCGAGATCAATTACCGTTTGCTCGGCTTGCATCGCCATCTGTTTGTCGAGGCTAATCCGATTCCGGTAAAGTGGGCAGTGGCGCGCATGGGCAAAATAAATAATGTGCTGCGCCTGCCGCTTACGCCGCTATCGGTTGCCTCGCAAAGCGTGGTTGAAGACGCGATGCGCCAAGCGGGAGTAATTTGAGTGATACAAGCATTAAATTCAAGGAACCACATGAAAATTCTACAAATTACCGCACTGTCCCTTGCAATGCTGACCTTGGCCGGATGCAGCAGCATGAGTATGGAGAGCAAGCGTGTCGATTACAAATCTGCCGCAGTCAAAGTGCCGACGCTGGAAGTTCCGCCCGACCTGACCACGCCTGCTGCCGAAGATCATTACACGGTTCCTGATGGCAGCGCAGCCGTGGCGAACTATTCTGATTTTGCCAAGGGTAATGCGTCATCCCAAGTCCGTTCCTCAGCAGTACTGCCGGAATCCAGGAGTGTGCGTCTAGAGCACAATGGTGCACAGCACTGGCTGGTAGTGGATGACAAGGCGGAGAACGTGTGGCCGGTGATCAAGGCATTCTGGCAGGAGAACGGTATGGTCATCAAGACCGAGAATCCTCAGGCTGGCATCATGGAAACCGATTGGGCGGAAAACCGCGCCAAGATTCCCAAGACCGGCCTGCGCAGCATTCTGGGCAAGGTGATGGATGACCTGTATGACTCCGGCGAGAAAGACATGTATCGCGTACGTCTGGAACGCAGCAAGGATGGTAACAGCACGGAGATTTATCTCACCCAATACGGCAAGGAACAAGTGCTGAGCAAGGACGGGAGTACAATCATGTGGCAGTCGCGCCCGAACGACCCCGAGCTGGAAACCACTATGATGCAAATGCTGATGATCAAGCTGGGCGGCGCGGAAGCGCAAGCACAAGCAAAAGCGCAGATGGCGGTTCCATCCTCACAGGGAGCGGTCATAGCACCCAAACTGCAAACGCTGGCCAACGGAAGCAGGATCATTTTGTTGAGCGAGCCATTCGACAAGAGTTGGCGTACGGTAGGTCTGGCACTGGAACATGAAGGCTTCGTGGTGGAGGATAAGAACAGGGCCAATGGCGTGTACTTCCTGCGTGTCGAAGAAGATGCCAAGGCAAAGGGTTGGCTCGACAAGCTTGCTTTCTGGCGCGACGATGAAAAGAGCGCTAAACCTGCGCGTTACCAGGTGTCCGTGCATGAAGGCAATACAGGCTGCGAAGTGGCGGCCACTGGCAGTAACGGCGAGAGCAACTCCAACACGCAACGAATTATTGACGCGCTGTACAAGGCTCTCGGTAAGTAGCCATAGGTTTTTTATGCGCTTCGCGTCACTCGGTAGCGGCAGCGAAGGTAACGCACTGGCGGTGCAGGTCGGGCAGACTTGCGTGCTGATGGACTGCGGCTTCTCTCTGACCGACACGGTCGCGCGTCTGGCGCGTCTCGGCTTGGCAGCTGACAGTCTCAGCGGCATCGTAGTCACGCACGAACACGGCGACCACATCGCAGGGGTGGCGCGTCTGGCACGCAAACATTCCATCCCGGTATGGCTGACGCATGGCACGCGGCAGATGCATGGCAAAGCACTGGACGACTTGTCCGGCCTGACCGAAATTTCCCCCCATCATTCTTTCTCTATCGGCGAGTTGCAGATACAGCCGTATGCCGTGCCGCACGATGCGGCTGAGCCGGTGCAATATGTGTTCAGCGACGGAGCAAAACGGCTTGGGGTGCTGACCGATACCGGCTGTGCCACGCCGCACATCGAAGCGACGCTGAATGGCTGCGATGCGCTGGTTCTGGAATGCAACCATGACACCACCTTGCTGGCCAACGGCGATTATCCTTACCGTCTTAAGCAACGCGTCGGCGGGCGCTTCGGTCACCTCAATAATGAGGATGCGGCGGCACTGCTGTCCAGGCTGGATAACTGCCGCTTGCAGCACATCGTGGCGGCGCACCTGAGCCGCAAGAACAATACACGGGATCTTGCAGTTGCTGCATTGAGTTCGGCATTGGGTTGCAACGCAGACTGGATCGCTGTGGCGACCCAACAGGAAGGGTTGGACTGGCGCGAGATTGTATGACTGAGCTTCCCCAGAGAAATAGTTTTCACCGTGGCCGTTTTTGCTACTTTTGCTAATTCCGCACAGGCGGCATTTTTGTTCGTGTGTACAATTCCAGTTTCATTTCGAAGGTCAAACAAGGCGGCGACGAGCGAACGACGCAGACAGTGCTGTAGCACGGCTAGGAGAAAGCGATAACCAGCGACTTGGCTGACGTCTTTTGGCAGCTTAGTCGAATGGCTAGTCGTTATATCTAGGAAGCCAACGCAGTTTCACCGATGAAATAGAATTGGAATAAGGTCTATGCTTCGGTGGTGCCCAAGGCGGTGGTGTTAAAGCCGCCATCTACATAGGTGATTTCGCCGGTGATGCCGCTGGCCAGATCGCTGCACAGGAAGGCCGCAGCGTTTCCGACTTCTTCGATGGTGACGTTGCGTTTGAGCGGGGCGTGCTTCTCGTTGTAGCTCAGCAGCTTGCTGAAATCGGCAATGCCTGCGGCGGCCAGCGTCTTGATCGGCCCGGCGGAAATGCCGTTCGCGCGTATTCCCTGGCGTCCCAGTTGCATCGCCAGATAACGCACGCTGGCTTCCAGGCTGGCCTTGGCCATGCCCATCAGGTTGTAATGCGGCATGGTGCGCACCGCGCCTAGATAGCTCATGGTCAGCAGGGCGGCGTTGCGGCCTTGCATCATCGGCAGCGCGGCTTTGGCCATGGCGGGAAAACTGTAAGCGCTGATGTCATGCGCGATGCGGAATGCTTCGCGGCTGAAACCATCCAGAAATTCTCCGTCCAACGCCTCGCGCGGTGCAAAAGCAATAGCATGCACAAAGCCATCAAAGCCATCCCAGTGCTTGTTCAGATCGACGAACAACTGGTTAATGTCGTCATCGCTGGCGACATCGCATTGAAACACCAGTTCGCTGCCGAATTCCTTGGCTAAGCCCAAAACCCGATCACGCACGCGTTCGCCCTGATAGGTGAAGGCCAGTTCCGCGCCCTCGCGGTGCATGGCTTGAGCGACGCCGTAAGCAATCGAGCGGGTGCTAATCATGCCGGTGATCAGGATGCGTTTGTTCGCCAGAAATCCCATGTTGTCCCTTTGTTCTTAATTTTGACGGGGCGAATTATAACCGCACTATCATTACAAAGCATCGCGCTGATGTATAATCCCGCGCTGTTTGTTTATACCGGAACCCCCTACCGCGATGTTGGAAATTAGCGACCTTGCCTGCGCACGCGGAGATCACCGACTGTTTTCCGGTTTGAATTTTTCCCTGTCCGATGGGGATCTGCTGCAAGTGGAGGGCGTCAACGGCAGCGGCAAGACTAGCTTGTTGCGAACTTTATGCGGCTTTATGGTGCCCGAGGCGGGAGTGGTACGCTGGCGCGGCGGGGATATTCGCGAACAGCGTGAGGAATATCATGCGGAGATGATTTATCTGGGGCATCTGAATGCCATCAAGGACGAATTGAACGCGCTGGAGAATTTGCACATCAATGCCGGACTGGCGGGCTGTGCGCTGGATGACAAGCAGGCCATTGCCGCGCTGCGCCGCATGGGTTTGCGCGGACGTGAAACTTTACCGGTGAAGGTGTTGTCACAAGGGCAGCGACGGCGCGTGGCGCTGGCGCGCTTGCTGGTCGGGAATGCTCCGCTGTGGATACTGGATGAGCCGCTCACCGCGCTGGATGTGGGCGCGGTAGGCTTGATGCAGGAGTTGATCGGCGAGCACCTGGCGAACAACGGCATGGTAATCTTTACGACCCACCAGCCGCTGGAAGTGGCGGGGGTAACGACGCGGCGCTTGTCTCTGTCATGAGTCCGATGTCTGGTGCCACGAAGGAGAAGTTGTCTTTGTTCGGGCTGTTGGGCCTGGTGATCCGGCGTGATCTGGTGCTGGCCATGCGCCGCCGCGCCGATGTGCTGACCACACTGGTTTTTTTCGTCATGGTGGTGAGCTTGTTTCCATTAGGCGTAGGGCCTGAGTTGGACATGCTGCGCAAGATGGCGCCGGGCGTGGTGTGGGTGGCGGCGTTGCTGGCTTCCATGTTGTCGCTGGGACGTTTGTTTTCGGCGGACTATCTGGATGGTACGTTGGAACAGATACTGTTGGCGCCGCAGCCTTTGTCGCTGCTGGTGTTGGGGAAAATCATTGCGCACTGGATGGTGTCGGGATTGCCTTTGGTATTGATGGCGCCGGTGCTGGGCTTGCAGTTCGATATGTCGGCGCAGGCGTTGTGGGTGTTGATCGCCGCGCTGTTGCTGGGCACGCCGATACTCAGCATGATAGGTGCGGTCGGTGCGGCGCTGACGCTGGGTTTGCGCGGCGGTGGAGTATTGGTGTCGCTGCTGGTGCTGCCGCTGTGTATTCCGGTGCTGATTTTCGGGGCTGGGGCAGTAGAGGCTGTTTCGACCGGCATGAGCGTCGTATCGCACTTGTCTTTGTTGGGCGCAATGCTGCTGCTGGCGTTGGTGTTCACACCGTGGGTCACGGCGCAGGCTTTAAGAATTTCGATGGAGTAAAGATTTGGCTATAAACTGGTTCAAATATTCTGCGCCCACTTCCTTTTACGGGTTGGCGGGCAAATTGGTGCCGTGGTTCGCGTGGTCGTCCGCAATCCTGTTTGCCATCGGTTTGTACATCAGCTTCTTCGTGGCGCCGACCGATGCCACGCAAAGCGAAGCCTACCGTATCATGTTCATTCATGTTCCGGCTTCCATTCTGTCCATGTTCATCTACATGATCATGGCGGGCTATGCCGCATTGGGGCTGGTATTCAATACGCGCCTCTCCTCCATGATGGCCACCGCGTTGGCGCCTACCGGCGCGCTGTTTGCTTTCATTTCGCTGTGGACCGGAGCGATGTGGGGCAAGCCGATGTGGGGTGCATGGTGGGTGTGGGATGCGCGCCTGACTTCCGAGCTCATTCTGCTGTTCCTCTATTTCGGTTTCATCGCACTGCACGCCTCGATAGATGATCCGCGTCGCGCCGACCGCGCAGCCGCACTCTTGGCCATCGTCGGTTCGGTCAACGTGCCGATCATTTATTTTTCGGTGAAGTGGTGGAATACGTTGCATCAAGGTTCCACCATCAAGTTCAGCGGCACGTCCATGCATGTTGCCATGCAGCAGGCGTTGTGGGCCATGATTGCGGCATGCTGGCTGTATGCAATCGCGGTGGTGTTGTTGCGTGTGCGCAGCATCATTTTGGAACGCGAACGCAATACCCAGTGGGTGTCTGAGTTGGAGGAGGTGCGGTCATGAGCGAATTTTTTGCCATGAAGGGCTATGCCTTTTATATCTGGGGTTCGTACGGTTTGGCGTTGCTGATATTCATCGTCGAGATCGCGTTGGTGCGCCATAAACGTAAAATCACATTACAACAGTTGCGCTTGATGCGCGATGCAGGGGATGAGGAATAGGCATGACACCACGCCGCAAGAGAACCATGTACATTATCATAGGCGCGCTTACCGGCCTGAGTCTGGCAGTCGGGCTGGTGTTGTATGCGCTGAAAAACAATGTTAGCCTGTATTTTACCCCGACCCAAGTGTTCAATAAGGAGGCTCCGCAAGGCCGCAGCTTCCGCATCGGCGGGCTGGTGGAAGCGGGTAGCGTGAAACGCGAAGGCGATGGACTGACCGTGCATTTCAATGTGACCGATACCGTGCAAACCATGCCAGTGATTTATAAAGGCATCCTGCCGGATCTGTTCAAAGAAGGGAAAGGCGTGGTAGCGCAGGGCAAGCTGGAGGCCGATAACGTATTCCACGCCGAGGAAGTGCTGGCCAAACACGACGAGAACTACATGCCGCCGGAAGCCAAAGATGCACTGGACAAGGCCGCCAAGGCCCAAGCCGCAGCGGCGGCTTCCTCAGTTGTGGCGGCTCCATCAGCAGCTAAATAAAACGGAAGAAGACACTTTATGATTCCAGAGATTGGTAATTTCGCTATCATCGTTGCATTGTTGCTGGCGTTGGTGCAGGGCGTTTTGCCCATATTAGGTGCAGCGCGCGGTGATGCCTCGCTGATGGGTTTGTCGCGTTCCGTGGCGCTGGGCCAATTCGTGTTTGTTGCTATCGCCTTCGGCTGTCTGGTGCAGGCTTTCGTTAACAACGATTTTTCCGTGCTGTATGTGGCGGAACACTCCAATTCGCAACTGCCTATACAGTACCGTGTATCTGCGGTGTGGGGCGGGCACGAAGGCTCGTTGCTGGTGTGGGCGCTGATGCTGACTGTCTGGACGGTGGCGGTGGCGCAGTTCAGCAAGCATCTGCCGCAAGAAATGGTGGCGCGTGTGGTCGGCGTGATGGGGCTGGTTTCGGTTGGATTCCTGCTGTTCATGCTGCTCACCTCCAATCCCTTTGATCGCTTGTTGCCTGCGGCGGCGGAAGGCAGAGATCTCAACCCCTTGTTGCAGGACCCCGGTTTGGTGATCCATCCGCCCATGCTGTATATGGGCTATGTGGGGTTCTCCGTGGCGTTCGCGTTTGCGCTTTCCGCACTGATCGGCGGGCAGATGGATGCGACCTGGGCGCGTTGGTCGCGGCCTTGGACGTTGGTGGCATGGGTATTTCTTACCCTTGGTATCGCTCTGGGCAGCGGCTGGGCTTATTACGAACTGGGCTGGGGCGGCTGGTGGTTCTGGGATCCGGTGGAGAATGCTTCCTTCATGCCCTGGCTGGTCGGCACCGCGTTGATCCACTCGCTGGCAGTGACGGAGAAGCGCGGCGCGTTCAAGAGTTGGACGGTGTTGCTCGCCATCGCAGCTTTTTCGCTCAGCCTGCTGGGTACTTTCCTGGTGCGTTCCGGCGTGCTGACTTCGGTGCATGCCTTTGCTACCGACCCGCGCCGTGGCATATTCATCCTCGCCTTTCTTGTTGTAGTGATCGGCAGTTCACTCATGTTGTTCGCATGGCGTGCACCCAAAATCGGGTTGGGCGGAAAGTTCGGCCTGGTCTCGCGTGAATCCATGCTGCTGTCCAACAATGTGATGCTGTCCGTGGCTTCGGCTTCGGTGTTTCTCGGCACGCTGTATCCCTTGTTCATGGATGCGCTTGGTTTCGGCAAACTTTCCGTCGGTCCGCCGTATTTCAACACTGTATTCGTGCCGTTGATGGCACCGACGGTGCTGATGATGGGGTTGGGGCCGATTGCGCGCTGGAAGCAGGCCAGCCTGCCGGATATGTGGACGCGTGTGCGCTGGGCCTTGGCAGCCAGTGTGGTGATCGCAGTGCTGTTGCCAATAGTGATGGGCAAGTGGACTCCGCTGATATCTTTGGGTATCTTGCTGGCGTTCTGGGTGTTTACAACCGCACTGCTCGACATGTACAAGCGCATCGGGCGCAAGCGCATCGGCGGGCGCGAGGGTGATTTCATCCAGCGCCTGAAAAGCCAATCGCTCAGTTATTACGGCATGCAGTTCGCGCATATCGGCATCGGTATTTTCATCATAGGCGTGACCTTGGTGAAGGGGTACGAGACCGAACGTGATGTACGTATGAATGTAAACGATACGGTACAGGCGGGTGGCTATGAGTTCACATTCGATGGGGTGCGTGAGCAACAGGGACCGAATTATGTGGCATCGCAGGGGCGCGTGACCATCACCAAGAATGGGGTGCCGGTCACCCAGTTGTATCCAGAGAAACGCCAATATAACTCCTCCGGCATGCCGATGACCAATGCGTCAATCCAGGTTGGCTTCCTGCGCGATTTGTACGTATCGTTGGGCGAGCCGATACCCGACAGCAATGGCGCGTGGGCGGTGCGTGTTTATATCAAGCCGTTCGTGGACTGGATCTGGGTTGGTTGTGTGTTGATGGCGTTGGGCGGTGTATTGGCGATTTGTGATCGGCGCTATCGCATTCATGCCAAAAAATCTAACAAGACTACGCATAGCACAGCATCAGGCAAGAAAGTCGCACTGGCTATGGAAGGGAAAATATCATGATGCGTTTTATGCTGCCGCTGATCATCTTTCTGGTGCTGGTCGGCTTCCTGTATCGCGGCTTGGGGCTGCATCCGAGTGAAGTGCCCTCTCCGTTTATCGACAAACCGGCACCCGCGTTCACGTTGCCGCAGTTGCATGATCCGGCTAAACAGTTTTCGACGCAGGACATGAAGGGAAAGGTGTGGCTGTTCAACTTATGGGCATCCTGGTGCGAGTCGTGCAGGGAAGAGCACCCGCTGCTGCTAGAATTGGCGCAGCAGAATTTGGTGCCCATCGTTGGGTTGGATTACAAGGATCAACGCGAGGCGGCTGAAGGCTGGCTGACCAGGGCCGGCAATCCCTATCTGCTGAATGTGTTCGATGCCGAAGGGCGTATCGGCATAGATTACGGCGTGACCGGCGTGCCGGAGACTTTTCGTGATAGACAAGCAGGGCGTGATCCGCGACAAGATTATCGGCATGTTGACGCCGCAAAATTTCAAGGACAGGATCCTGCCACTGATACGTAAGTTGGAGCAGCAGCCATGAGGAAATGGCTGGCTGTGCTTCTGTTGACCTTGCTTCCGCTTTCCTCTTGGGCAGGCGTAGCGCGTGATTTGGCGGATGATCCAGAGACTGAGAAGCGCATGGTCAGTCTGGCCGAGAATTTGCGCTGCCTGGTGTGTCAAAACGAATCGCTGGCGAGTTCCCACGCAGAACTTGCGGAAGACCTGCGCCGCGAAGTGCGCGAACAGATCCGCGCAGGCAAGAGCGACAAGGAGATCACCGATTATCTGGTGGCGCGCTATGGCGACTTCGTGCTGTATAAACCGCCGGTGAAAAGCTACACCGTGCTGCTGTGGTTCGGGCCTTTCGCGCTATTCTTGATAGGCAGCGCAGGACTATTCTACCAATTGCGCAAACGGCGCCAAAGCGCACCGGAAGCCGAGCTGACACCGGAAGCGGAGCAGCGTGCCGCCGCATTACTTAACGACGATAAAGATAATCAAGCATGATTACGTTCTGGATAATATGTGCAGCACTTTTGGTGATTGCGGTACTGTTTGTTGTGCTACCGTTGTGGCGCAGCACGGTTAAGGACAACCATGTATTGCGCGATGCTGCCAATCTGGAAATTTTCCGCGACCAAGTCGCAGAGATGGATGTCGATCTTAGCAATGGTCTGCTTACGTCGGAGTTGTATGAGCAGGGCAAGCGCGAATTGCAGGCACGTTTGCTGGAAGAAGTAAGAATCACGGATAGCGCCGCCGGGGCATTGGCGAACAACCCTCACAAGGCGATGGCGTTAGCCCTGGCTGTGCTGCTGCCGCTCACGGCGATCGGTTTGTACTGGAAAATAGGCAACTTGGATGCTTTTTTGCCCCAGACCGGACAGGTTATTTCGGATGATCCTGGCACCGTGCGCTCCGAAGCCGCGCTCAAGGAACTTGAAGGCAAGGTGACAAGGAATCCGCAAGACACGGACAGCCTGTTGATGCTGGCGCGCACTTACGCCGAACAAGAACGTTTTGTGGATGCCGTAAAAGCTTACAACAAGCTGACCCAACTGATACCCAATGACGCGCAATTGTGGGCTGATTTCGCCGATGTTTTGGGAATGGTGAGCGGCAAGAACTTGGCCGGACATCCCACCATGTTATTGAACAAAGCTCTGGCACTTGACCCGAAAAATCCCAAGGCGCTTGCCTTGGCTGGTTCGGCGGCGATGGGACGCGGTGAATTTCCTGCCGCCATCAAGTACTGGGAAGATTTGCTCAAGCTGATACCGCCTGATTCCGAAGACGCAAAAATGATTGCGGACGGCATTCAGCAGGCGCGCAGTGCCATGGCGCAGGCCAAGGGCGGCAAGTCCGTGCTTGGACAATCGATGGTCGGACAGCCGACAGGTGGTGAAAAGAAGCCCATGGCCGCAGGCCAGGAACGCATCACCGGCACGGTGACGTTGAGCGACACCATGAAGGCTCAAGTCAGTCCGAACGACACGTTGTTCGTGCTGGCGCGTGCGACAGAAGGCCCGCCGATGCCGCTTGCCGTGATACGTAAGCAGGTGAAGGATTTGCCTTTGCAGTTCACGCTGGATGACAGCATGGCGATGTCGCCGCAAATTAAGCTGTCGAATTCAGACAAAGTGGTGCTGATTGCGCGCATAGCCAAATCCGGTGACACAATGCCGCATCCCGGAGATTTGCAGGGCATGAGTGCACCCCTAAAACCCGGCAGCAATGGCGTTAAACTCAGCATAGACAGCGTGGTGAAATAGCTGCTGTAGTGATTTTTAGCTAACTTGTTGTTTGTAAATATTAATGGCACGCCAAACTGGCGTGCCTTTTTTATCAATAACCCCCCCGGCATAGGACAAACACTGATGGGAGATTACCGAATTTCCTATACGTATTTTGGGCAAAACGCTGATGTTTTAATTATGCCAACATCGTCAAAATAACCACCAAGCTGTAGCAGACGTGTTCAACAAACGTAATTAACGAGGGCTGTTATGATGGTATGCACTCATCGGAAAGAATACGGTTTGCCCAATGATTTTCGTTTGTCTGGTGATTTTTCCAGAAACTACTGGTGATGTTCACAAGATTAAAGGACTTAACATGAGCGAATCTGTAGCCAAAATTGTTAAACCCGTTGTGGGAACATTTTTACTTCGACGCGCCCACTATTTCAGCGAGGCTGGGCATCAGGTTCCTTCCGTTGCCGCGCAGGAGCGGGTTGTCGCAAACCATGCAGGAAATGCAGTTCCGGCGCGAGGCTAAAATTGCCGCGTTCCGTAGTGAAATTCACGGTTTGAAGCAATACGCCTAGGCAGGCCAATCTTCCCAACTTTGCGCAGTTCTCCCCGACCTAACGCAAAGGCTTAGCCCCACGAGCTTTCGTGGGGCTTTTTTATTCCCCATATCATTGTCAGTAATTGAAATAGCCCATTAGCAGCAAGGGCTGGAACGATGGTGAACTTTGTTAAACGTTCGCATGTTGCGGTAGCGCGGATTAAGAAAAGTGTACTTCGGATTCCCGGCACCCTTGTTCCTCATCTGTTACAATGCGCCGCGCGGCAATCGCTTCAGTCTTGATTGCCCGCTACCGATTCCGGTTTATTGTACTCTCCGTCTGCCTTAGACTGGCGCCATTCGTGGCGACAGGCCGATGTAATTCATATGGTACCTCTATAAATCCAATTTTCGTCGCCATGCTATGTTGCTCACAAAAAATTACTCCTTGCATATAAAAATATGCGGTCTCGTAATTTTTTGCTCGCGCCTTGCCTGGCTTAGAAACTTGAATTTATAGAGGTACCCAAAAGGTATAAATATGTCATTTGCTAATCTCGGCTTGTCCGAGGAAATTCTCCGCGCCGTTTCCGAGCGCGGTTACACCGAACCCACACCGATTCAGGCGCAGGCCATTCCTGTTGTGTTGGCTGGCCGCGATTTGATGGGCGGCGCACAGACCGGCACCGGCAAGACGGCCGGTTTCACCCTGCCTATCCTGCAACTTCTTTCCGCTTCCGCAAAACCCGTTAGCGGCAAGGCGCCGATCCGCGTGCTGGTGCTGATCCCCACGCGCGAACTCGCCGCTCAGGTAGAGGAGAGCGTGCGCGAGTACGGAAAATATCTGAAGCTGAATTCGATGACGATGATTGGCGGGGTCAATATCAATCCGCAAATCCAGCGCCTGAAAACCCGCGTGGATATTCTGGTCGCCACCCCCGGACGCTTGCTCGATCACGTGCAGCAGAGGACGGTTGATCTGTCGCATGTGGAAATTCTGGTGCTGGATGAAGCCGACCGCATGCTGGATATGGGCTTTATCCGCGATATCAAAAAAATACTCGCGCTGCTGCCCAAGCAGCGGCAGAATCTGCTGTTCTCCGCTACTTTCTCTGATGAGATCAAGACGCTGGCCGACGGCCTGCTGAATAATCCTGCGCTGATCGAAGTGGCGCGCCGCAATGCCACCGCCGAACTGATTACGCAGAAAATTTACCCGGTGGATCGCGAACGCAAGCGCGCGCTACTGACCAAACTGATCAAGGATCACAACTGGTTTCAGGTGCTGGTGTTCACCCGCACCAAACATGGCGCGAACAATCTGGCGGAACATTTAAACAAGGACGGCATCACCTCCATGGCTATCCACGGCAACAAGAGCCAGGCTGCGCGCACGCGTGCGCTGGCGGAATTCAAGACTGGCAAGCTGCAAGTGCTGTGTGCGACCGACATCGCCGCGCGCGGCATCGACATCATTGAGTTGCCGCACGTGGTCAACTTCGAGATGCCCAATGTGGCGGAAGATTACGTCCACCGCATCGGACGCACCGGGCGCGCCGGCAGCGAAGGCGAGGCGAGTTCGTTGGTGTGCATCGACGAACACAAGTTGCTGAAGGACATCGAGCGCCTGATCAAGCGCGAAATTCCGGTGGTGCAGATACCGGGTTTCGAACCCGATCCGCGCATCAAGGCAGAGCCGATTCTTAATGGGCAGAATCGCAGTCAAGGTGGGCGCGGACAAGGCCAGGGTCGTGGACAAGGACAAAGCCGTACTCAGGCAGTGCCACGTACCGGCAGCGGGCAGCCGCGTAGTGGTGCGGCTGGCAAGCCAGCGGCTGGACATGGCGCGGGCCGTGGTGCAGCACCCGTGCTGCATCGTTCCGGTGGGCGTGGACGCTGATGATGTTCACTAAAATTCCGTTCGCCCCATAGCGCTTTTGGTCGGGCACCCGCCTGAGCCTGTCGAAGGGTTCTGGTTGCGTAGCTGGTGGTTCGACAAGCTCACCACGAACGGTCTAATGGGTTTCTAAATGAACGCTAATGTATCCAACGAAGAGGCTATCGCCGCGACCAAGCTATGGCTTGAGCGCGCGGTGATTGGCCTCAACCTGTGCCCGTTCGCCAAGGCGGTGCAAGTCAAGAATCAGATCCGTTACGTGGTGAGCGCGGCGCAAACGACAGAGGAATTGTTGCGCGATTTGCTGAGCGAGATCGAGGTTTTGGCAGAATCGAGCGCTGCGGCGATTGATACTACACTGTTAATTCATCCCCACGTTTTGACCGATTTCATCGACTACAACGATTTTCTGGAAGTGGTGGATGCGGCGCTGGTGGAAGTAGACTTGGACGGTGAGCTGCAAGTGGCCAGTATGCATCCGCAATATCAATTTGCCGACACCGAGCCGGATGATATAACTAACTACACCAACCGTTCGTCTTATCCGACCCTGCATTTGTTGCGTGAAGCCAGTATCGAGCAAGCAGTGGCAGCGTTTCCCGATGCTGCGCATATTTTCGATAAAAACATCGAGACCATGCGTCGCCTGGGACATGAAGGCTGGAATGAGTTGGGGCTGGCGGATGTGCAGAAAGATAAAAACATTAGCTCGTAGCTTGTGGCTTGTAGCTAACTTGTCGCGCTGTGCGCAGTTTTTTGTTGGGCTACCCGCTACTGTCTACTAGCTTAGTGACTTAAACGATGACAATCAAAACGTACTCACTCCTCACCCCCGACTGCGTAATGAACGCGCTGGAAAGCGTGGGCTTCCGTAGCGACGGACGTCTGCTGGCGCTCAACAGCTATGAGAACCGCGTGTATCAGGTAGGCATGGAAGAAGGCGCTCCTCTGGTGGCTAAATTCTATCGCACCGAGCGCTGGACGGATGAAGCCATACTCGAAGAGCACGCCTTCGTGCAGGAACTGGTCGAGCGCGAAATTCCGGTGGTTCCGGCGCTGGCGCTGGATGGGAAGACGCTGCACAGCTTCGAGGGATTCCGCTTCGCTGTTTTCCCCAAACACGGCGGACGCGCGCCCGAACTCGAAAACCGCGATACGCTGGAATGGATGGGGCGCTTTCTCGGGCGCATCCACGCCATCGGCGCGCTCAAGCCGTTTCAGCATCGCCCCGAATTGAATATCGCTACATTCGGTATGGCGCCGCGCGACTATTTGTTGGCGCATGATTTTATTCCGGCTGATTTGCTTGCGGCTTACAGCAGCGTGGCGGAGCAGGCGCTGGACGGTGTGCGCCACTGTTTTGATCGCGCGGGCAAGGTGAGTACGTTGCGCCTGCACGGCGACTGCCATGCGGGAAACGTGCTGTGGACGGATGATGGCCCGCACTTCGTGGATTTCGACGACAGCCGCATGGGGCCTGCGGTGCAGGACTTGTGGATGCTGCTGTCGGGCGAACGTGCCGACATGGTGCGGCAGATGGGCGACGTGCTGACGGGCTATGAAGATTTTTATGATTTTGATGAACGCGAATTACATTTGGTCGAAGCATTGCGCACCCTGCGCCTGATCCACTACTCGGCGTGGCTGGCGCAGCGTTGGGATGATCCCGCCTTCAAACAAGCGTTCCCGTGGTTCAACACCCAACGCTATTGGCAGGATCGCATCCTCGAACTGCGCGAACAGATCGCGCTGATGCAGGAACCGCCGCTGTGGCAGGCGTAGGTGCCACTCGCAGCATTCAAGGAGAAACTATCTTCATAGATAAAACGCTCAATCCCCTCATGACCCAGAAGCAGATTCAGCGTAAACTGAGAGCCATATTCAAACTTCCTCGGTAACCACCGGATTCGAGGAAACGGTCACCCCTTCGATAACCTTTTATCTTGAGGTACCGCAGGATATAAACTCAAGTGTAGCTATTGGCACGTTGCAGTATGTCGCAATTGCAAATGCCTACCCTGAAGCAGGCTGTCGCGACCGGCAAGTTTTGCCAAGATTGTGTAAAAACGTAGTATTCAATGTTCACCGAAAGACGCGCTATGCGTTAATGGATGTATCGGGAAATGCGTTGGAGAAACACATATGAAGCGATTCATACAGGGCGAAGACAGAACTCAGGCAACCTTGTTGCCGGAACTGCTCGACGACTATGTTGCAGACACCAACTCGGCCAGAGTGGCCGATGTTTTTGTCGATGAACTTTATCTGGGCCAGTTAGGTTTCGAAGGAGTTGATCTAGCAGCAACCGGCAGGCCAGCGTATCACCCGGCAATACTTCTTAAGATATACATCTACGGTTATCGCTCACCGATCCCGATGGCCGTTCAATGAAGACGCATGGAAATGGAATTGTTGGCTACAACGTACAGACCGCATGGCGATATGAAGTGCCGTTGTGTTCCAAAGACCGTCATTCAAGATGGCAGCCTACATCTCATCCAGACTTAGGAAGATTCCAGGTTGGGAATACCGGAATCATGGTATTTCGAATATGTCCTTGCAACTTTAATATGTAAGCAGACGGGCAATCACACCATATATGGATATCCGAAAACTTTTCCTCACGCCAAACGTCATTACGACATTCATGCTGACTGTCGTGCTGGCATTTCCGCGCGTCGTTCAGTCGGTTAGCATCGGTGATGTTGTTGTATTGCAAAGCATGGTTGGTGAACCGTTGCTTGCCCAAGTAGAGTTGATGGTAGGTAACGACGAACATATTAAAGATGCCTGCCTGTCTTTAGCCCTCCCCGATCCACTCCAAGAAGATATCAGTGGCTTTCTGACCAAGGCCAATCTTTCCCTCAAAACCGAGGGGAAGCGGCAATATGTGAGCATCAGTTCGCTTGATTCGCTTAACAATGCATACGCCAAATTACGACTACATATCCAATGTCCCGGCATCGACAGCATAACCAAGACGCTGTCCATCCCGCCGCCAGCGCAAACCCCCAGGAAAAAACAGAGCAGTTCAATATTTTCCAAGCCAAAGCTCTCCAGTGAATCGGTCGGTGAATCCCATATACGAGAAATCAGCGCGGAAGAGCGCGCAATGCTTCTGGCGCAGCAAAAACTGCTAGAGGGCCGCTTGCTTACCTTACAACAACAGGTCAGGCAGCTGGAAGGTGAACTAAGTGAAATTAAAATAAAATTATCGGAATTGGGTGTCAGCCCTCCCACCGTAGCAGCATCGGCAACGGTATCAGTGCCGATATCAGTACCAGCATCAGCACCGGTACCGTCAACGACGACCTTGGTAACGGCAAACACACAGGGAAGTAGCCCTAAGCCAACCATCGCCATAAACCAGTCAGAGGAACGGCAAGACAAGCTGAATTTTCGTAACAACATATTGGTAGCAATTGGGCTAGCGCTGGTCATCCTTGCGCTGTGGCTAGGGTTGCGCTATTACATCAAAACAAAATCGCGCATCGGCATGAACTTGAAACAGGGCGCAGAACCCATTCTGAAACCAGCCATCAAACTGCCTTCCCAGATACTTAATTCCCAAGTCAAGAGTGGTCATGCGCCAGCCGTTGTTGCGCCGTTCAAGGCAGGCTCGGCTAGAACTATTCCCGCATCACCCCCTCTTCCAGCACAGAAAATCGCGGAGGAAATGACTGAAGAAGATTCAATGCTGGAAGAAGCCGGACTTTATGCCACCTATGGTCACTCGGCCAAGGCAGTCGAAATATTGAAGGAGATTGTCAAGCGGCACCCCATGAAAGCAGATGCGTGGCCATTATTGCTATCGATCTATTCCTCTCTCGGTAAATCAGCAGAATTCGAGAACACCGCACGCGAATTTTTGAAGCACCATAAAAACAGCCCCTCATGGAGTGGGATACGGGCATTGGGGCGTACCCTTGATCCGAATAACCCACTGTATGCCGATAATAATAGCCGGATCTCTGCCTCGCCCTTATTGCCCGACACACTAAATCTGCATCGGCTGTCAAACAGCGCCCAACACTTTCCACTAGTCAGCGTCCAGCCTTTTCCACTTGTTCAGCTTTTCTGAGGGCTGTTTTTTCGATGCTTAAAGCGGTACGACTCGTTGCCTGTCTCCAAGATGTCGCAATGATGCGTGACGCGATCTAGCAAGGCAGTCGTCATCTTCGCATCACCAAATACTTGCACCCACTCTCCGAATGACAGATTCGTTGTAATGATCAAAGAAGTCTTCTCATAAAGATGGCTGATGAGATGAAACAGCAACGCGCCACCCGATGCCGGAAACGGCAAATAGCCCAGTTCATCCATAATCACGGCATCCACAAGGCACAACTGCTTGGCCAGATTGCCGACCTTGCCTTGGATCTTCTCGCGCTCTAGCTGATTGACCAAATCGACTGCATTGAAGAAACGCACACGCTTGCTTTGATGGATCGCAGCTACCCCGATAGCAGTGGCCAGATGCGATTTACCCGTGCCCGTGCCACCAACAAGAATCAGGTTGTGCGCTGTTTCCATGAAGGCAGCACTCGCCAATTGTTCAACTACCGATTGCGACAGCGGAGTTTCAGTCCAGTCAATGCCAAGCAAATCACGATGAATCGGGAAGCGAGCGGCTTTAAGCTGATACCGCAGGCTTTTAAGTTGGCGATCCGTTTGCTCCGCAGCAATCAGGCGCTCCATCCAACTCTCTGGACGGTGTGTTTGCCTGGGTTTTTCTGCCTGCAATTCACCCCATGCCGTTGCCATACCATAGAGCTGCAACGTTTTTAAGCTCGCTATGTGATCAGTGGACATTGGTCGCTCCCAGCAAGTGGTCATAACGCTGGCAATTGGCGAGAGGCTCTATCGTCAATGCAATTCCATCCGGCACATTAATCGCGACTGTAGGTAAATGCGGGGCGATGAGCCTGCGCAACTCATTCATCACAATGGGCGCACAGACGATTCCGCCTTCGAGCGCCAACTCGCAAGCCACTGTAAGCGCATCGAGTCCTGCTTCGCCTGCCAGCATGAGCAATTCGACAAAGGCACGATCCCCCTTGGGTTGCTTCAGAATACGATCACGCACTGCCTTAATCGGCGTGGGTAAATCCCACGCCACGAATGGAGCTCCATCGCGTAATGCGCCAGGCTTCTTCTCCAGCACCGGTAGGTAATGCCAAGGATCGCAAACCAATTGGTCTCGCCCAAACACTCTCGAGTGGGCGGCAATCACTTCGCCATGAGCCACGACGCGCACCTGATCTGCTGTGGTGCGAACAGAAACCGCCTGGCCGGCTACGCTGGCCGGTACGCTATATCGATTACGATCCACTCTGATCAGGCAAGTCGAAGAGACTCGCATCATCTGCTCAACATAACCATCAAAGTGCGCAGTGATAGGGCGCAACAACGACTGCTCGTCAGCGAAGCATGCTGCGATGGTGCGTTGCTTCTGTACGGGATGACTGCGCTGTGCCAATTCTTTGCAGCGGGTGGCGAGCCAGTCGTTCAAGGCGGCAAATGAAGTAAAGCGTGCAAGTGGCGTAAATAGCCATTCCCGCACATTACCCACTTGGTTCTCAACTTGCCCTTTCTCCCAGCCAGATGCCGGTGTGCAGGCGACCGGCTCAAACAGATAGTGATTGGCAAGCGTTAAGAAGCGCCGATTGAATTGACGCTCTTTGCCTGTGTAGACAGCATCCACCACCGTTTTGAGGTTGTCGTAGATCAGGCGCGCAGGTACGCCACCGAAGAAGGCAAAGGCGCGGCTATGGGCATCGAGCACCATTTCCTGCATTTCTCTTGGATAGGCCACGACAAACATCTGGCGGCTGTAGGCCATGCGGAAGTGCGCCACTTTGATGGTCTGCAACACCCCGCCCAACTCGACTTGCTCCTGGCTCCAGTCAAATTGGCAAGCATCTGCTGGCTGAAATTGTAGTGGCACAAAGGCTTCGGTCAGTCTCGGGCCATGATTGCCAGACTTCCAACGTTTAACGAAACGTTGCACGCTATCGTAGGCACCGGTGTAGCCGCTTTCCTGCAATCCTTCAAAGAGTCGATGGGCACTGCGACGGCGTGGCCGGGGGAGCTTGGATTCCTCTTCCAGCCATCTTCTAAGTTGTTCTTCAAATTGACCCAGCTTGGGTGCGGCAGGCTGCGTCCGGACATACTTGGGCTTCCTCAATGGTGTTGAGGTGTTTGCGCACTGTCGGACGGGATATCCCCATGTCGCGGGAAATTTCTGTAATCGTTTGCTTCTGTACTGAATGTCGCCTGCGAATCTCATAAATAATGTCCATGTAAAACACTCCAGATACCTCCGGCCAAAACGCCGGATGGTTACATACCGAGGTGGAAACTATTGGACGCTGTTTCCACCCCTAATCTGGAAAGTGTTGCACGCTGTTTGACATGCATCGGCCTATCGGGGATATCCTGATGGAGATGGGAGTGTTGTCCAAGCTGGATCTACAGAATTTCCTGGATGATTTCGACCCGAAAAAACATGGGCGATTCGGGGGGTATCTGGTGGCACGCAAGGCAATCACCCTTGCGCAACTCGATCAAGCCTTGTTGCAACAGCAAGGAGTTCATACCGAAGTGAAATTTGGCGACCTGCCTTCATTGCAGGGCATTGAGAATTTCCTGGCTGATTTCGATCCGAAGCGGGATGGAAGCGTCGGCGAATTCATGGCATCGCGCAAGGCGGTTACGCCTAAACAACTTAGCCATCTGTTGCAACAACAATCAACCCATGGGGCCGCTGTCGAAATCACGCATGCCGATGAGCCGCCTTCTTTGGAGATGGTGTCTACATCATGATTGACTACATGAAGAAACTCACGTCTGTTCATGTTTGGCTATTTTCTATTGTCGTTTCCATTGTCATGACAGAGTGCATCGTGGGTGGCATGGGAATGCTGCTGACAGGAGGGGTCACTTATGGCTACCTCCTGATAGGTTTTGTTGCATCTCTGTTTGTCGCTGGTATTGTCGGAAGCTTTTTGAATTTCTTTCTAACCAATCAAAGAAAGATGGAGGCAGACCTTCGTTTTGTTACCACTGATTTTGAGGCGCAGGAAGGCGTGATTGTGGCCGATACCGAAATGGAGGACGATACAGGAAAGATTGAACACAACCTTGACACGCCGTCCGACATCCCGGAACACAAGGCGACGCAAGAGCAAATTCGCAATGACAAAAAACATGCAGACCTAAAGCTGGCTATCAAAAACCTCGATACTTTGCCTGCCATGCCTGTTATTGCGCAAAGGCTTCTGGCATTGAAACTGGATACCGAAGAAGGCGAGCGGATGCTGCTGGTGCTGATCGAGCAGGATCCGCAAATATCGGCAAGAATCCTTGGGCTGGCCAATTCGGCGATGGTCGGCACATTGTGCCAGATAAAGACCGTAAGAGATGCCGCGATGCTGCTGGGCCTCAAGCGCGTCCAATCGGTCGCCTCCGGTATCGCCATCATTTCCCTGATGACCAAACCGCCCGCAGGGGAGTTTAATATGCAGGATTTATGGTTACACAGCTTTGGTATCGCATTCGCCATGCAGGGCATCGCACGGTTCATGCCTGCAAAAATGCGGCCTCAGGATGAGCAGATTTTTCTTGCCGGTATGTTGCACGATATCGGATATCTTGCGCTGGCATTCCTTGACCCCATACTTAGCGACAAGCTGCATAACCATATGGCCGCAGGAACCCGATCGCCCATCGCTGGAGGTTGAACGGGAAATTCTGGATATCTGTCATGACGAATTGGGAGCAGAACTGGCGCGCCACTGGAATCTGCCGGAGGAAATCATCGCCGTGTTGCGTTACCACCATAACCCGGACGCAGCCGAAGCCGCAGTGGGGCAGCCGCTGGTGCGCATGATTAACATCGTGGAAAAACTGCTGCCATCCTTTGGGATTATCGAATACGTGGCTCCCGACATCAGCGCCGAGGAGTGGGAAGCGTTGGGTATAGATCCATCCAAGGTGGAAGATGTGAAAGCGCAGGTAGACGAGCAGGCGGAGCAGGCCTTGCAGTTTGCCAGTTCGTTTACCTGATTGCCTTGTGGCTAGGTGTCTCTTTTTTAGCATCAGCAGCCGAAAAATCATTCCATTTCCGCCTTCTTCATAATTGCCGCAAGCGATTGCGAAGGGAAGTGACCGCCCCTATATATATACCGTCAGAACACATATCGGGGTTAAAATACTTTGTGCATAAGCTAAGTTGTGCCAACAAAACAAATTAGATGGATCGGATGAACAACATGATCAATGGAAGGGAACATGTAGATCTCCGGCAGGCTATCAACAACCTCGAAGCATTGCCAGCCATGCCGGTCATTGCGCAAAAACTGCTGGCGCTAAAGCTGGATACTGAAGAAGGCGTACGGATGCTGCTGGTGCTGATCGAGCAGGATCCGCAAATCTCGGCGAAACTCCTCGGGCTGGCCAATTCGGCGATGATCGGCGCATCGCGCCATATAACGACCGTGAGAGATGCAGCGATGCTTCTAGGTATCAAGCGCGTCCAATCGATCGCTACCGGCATTGCCATCATGTCTCAGATGGCAAAGGCACCCGCAGGTAAATTTAACATGCAGGATTTATGGCTGCATAGCATCGGCATCGCATTTGCCATGCTGGGTATCGCACGGTTCATGCCCGAAAAGATGCGGCCACGGGATGACCAGATTTTTCTTGCCGGAATGCTGCACGACATTGGCTATCTGGTGCTGGCTTATCTTGACCCCAATCGCAGCGATATGCTGCATACACACTTGGCCGCAGAAACCGGGCGCCCATCACTGGAGATTGAGCGGGAAATTCTGGATATATGCCATGATGAATTGGGAGCAGAATTGGCGCGCCATTGGAATTTGCCGGAAGAAATCATTGCCGTGTTGCGCTACCACCATAATCCGGACGCAGCCGAAGCAGCGACAGGGCAACCGCTGGCGCGCATGATTAATATTACTGAAAAACTGCTGCCGTCCTTTGGACTTAACGAATATGTGGCTCCCGGCATCAGCGCCGAAGAGTGGGAAGCGTTGGGAATATGCCCATCCAAAGCGGAAGAAGTGGAACAGCAAGTTGACGAGGAGGCGGAACAGGCTATACAGTTCGCCAGTTCGTTTATCTGAATGCAATAATTTTCCAGTTGGCTGGGTTTCAGTGTTAGCGGCTAAGGTCAATACAGTAACGAGGTATCTTAATCGAATATTTAGCAAGTGTCTGCTTCGCAGCTAATTCGACGACGTGAAGTGCGGCAACGTGCCACAAGATTCTATGGTTTATTCAAGGCGCGCCATTCAAGATTGCCAGCCCATAGCACCTCCCAACCCCGTTGATTCCAACTGGGGAATACTGGCTCCAGGTATTCCGATAATGTCCTTACTGCACTACTCTTTTCGTACAGCGAGGTGGCTAAGCAAGGTTCATGGACAAGTTAGCAGGATAGAAAAACGATGATTCTGATTGCGCGAACATGGCATGAAGTGGCTTAAACGCATACTGATTACGCTCATGCTACTGATCGCAATTGCGGTGGCATTGCCGTTTTTCATCTCGCTCAACAATTACATTCCGCAGATCGAAAAAGAGATCTCAGACAGGCTTAAAGAGCCGGTGTCGATAAAGAATATTAGGTTCAACGCATTGCCATTGCCGCATATCACAGTTGAGGATATCACGGTCGGCACGACCGATGACATCAAGCTCGACAAGGTGCTGGTGACCCCAGATCTATTTTCGTTGCTGCAGTCGACTAAGGTCATCAGGAGCATCGAGATCGACTCTCTGACTATGACGCAGAAGGCAATTGACAAAATCCCGGCATGGACCAAGTCGGATGCCAGCAAGGTGTCGCAACAACCGCAAGTACGGGTCGAGAGCATACGTTTCAATAACGCACTGGTCAATTTCGGCAAGGCAAACTTTGGTCCGTTTGATGTGCGCGTAAACCTCGACAGTAAGGGCGAACCCGAGGACGCATCAATTGCCACGCAGGACGGCAAGCTTAAAGTGCTCATCAAGGTTGACAAGTCAAAATATCTGATCAATGCCAATGCAAGATCATGGGTATTGCCGATCGGGCCGACGCTTGTGTTCGACGAGTTGATTGTCAAAGGAGTGGCGACGCTGAACGATGTCAGCTTGGGCGAGGTGAGCGCCAAGCTCTATGGCGGCACAGTTATTGGCAAAACAACTATCCGTTGGCAGAAAGGGCTGCAACTCGACGGTAATCTCGACATAAGTCACTTGGAGTTACAGCAAGTCGCCTCCATGCTATCACCTGGTACTCACGTCAGCGGCAAGTTTAGTGCGAAGCCGATTTTCTCCGCCTCGGCGGTATCCGCAGATCAGCTTATGAATACGTTACGGCTGGAAACGTTTTTTAACGTTCAAAACGGAGCACTTCACGGTGTTGATATCCAGAAAGCCGCCACCAATCTGACCAAGCAGGGAGCGACCGGCGGAGAAACTCGTTTCGAGCAGTTGTCTGGGCATCTAATCATGGAGCACGGCGCTTATCGTTTCACACAACTCAAGATTGTCTCGGGTGCGTTTACTGTGGATGGCAATGTGAACGTCTCGCCGAAAAAGGAGCTTTCGGGACGCATCAATGCTCAGGTCAACGCAGTGGGCACCAGCATGCCGCTCAATGTTGCGGGAACAGTCGACGCTCCGTTACTCTATCCCACTGGCGGAACCATGACAGGTGCGACGATTGGTACTGCCATGTTGGGGCCCGGGTTTGGTACTGCTGTGGGGGCAAAAGTCGGAGGCTGGGTCGAAGGCTTGTTCGGAAAGAAGGAAGAGAAAAACCCAAAAAAATAGGCGACAGCTTTTTGATTCAAAAATCGTGACTATTTGCTTGGGACGGGCGATTGGACTGGATGCGATTGAGGTATCCGTAGATGTGATATTAAGAGGTGTTGCCGGGTGATACGCTGGCCTGCCAATTGCTGCTGGATCAATTCCTTCAAGACCTAACCCAATACTGTTCACTTAAACCGTTCGTGGTGATCCTTCGGCTTCGCTCAGGACTAAAGGCCTTGTCGAACCACCAGCTACGCAACCCGAACCCTTCGACAAGCTCAGGCGGGTGCCCGACCAAAAGCTCTATGGGGCGAACGGAATTTTTATTAAGCGAACAGTATTGAGACCTAACCGCCCCAGATCAAGTTCATCGGCGCAGAAGCATCGTTTTGAGTTCTTTGTTACGCAGCGGCATAGGCAAAATTGGAAATTATCTAGGCCATTTGGCATATATGAATTCTGAATGAGCAGGCGTATTGTTAGCACCGAGTGTGCAGCGCTGGGTGTTATCACCCGATATTTGTACTCTCCTCCTTTTGGGCGGTCGCAAGATCGCCCATTTTTTCGTAACTAAGCCAAGCGTAGCACGCTTCGCGCAAGCATCGGTTTCCAGGAAGATAAAAAGTAATATGACGTGCAACGTCGCGCCCAATAAGTCACTTAAGATAACGACTTGGAAGAATATCGCCCATATAATAGAGATTAAAGAATACAGGTTTGCTGCCGCTAAAGTAACGTATCCCTTGAAAACATGCTGAAAATGGCATTAATCTTTAATTCGAGTATCGCTGCAAAGGTTCAGTGGTCTGTCGAGTAGCTTTTGTTGCTGGTGAGCATCGCATGTCACGTTTCATAACATCGAACGGGATGTCATCAGCGTGGAGAAGAGGACAAGATTAGCGTCTCTGGCAGACGTTGCAATTAATGGCGAATTTCAGAACTTTGAGAAATGGAAGATTGAAATGATCAAATTGACAATTGCAAAACGGCTGTCGCTAGGATTCGGGGTGTTCTTCCTGATGTTGCTTATTTCGGTTGCACTTGGGCTGTCGCGGCTGGACTCGGTTAACGACATGATGGATCGCATCGTCAGCAAGGATTGGCGGAAGACTGTATTAGCCAACGATACTATCGATTTGATGAATGCCAACGCACGCGAAACCTTCCTGCTGTTTTATGTTGCGGATCGCTCCCCTGTGAAACAGCGGATCGCTGCCAACGTTCATACAATAACGGCAAAGCTCGATGAACTGGAAAAGTTGATCTACAAACCTGAAGGCAAGGCTGCGCTCAATGATATCCGCGAAAAAAGAAAACTTTACGTGGCTTCGTTTTCCAAAGTGGCAAAGTTACTGGATGATACCAAGGTGGCGGAGGCTTCCCAGGTAATGTCGGGAGAAGTTGTGCCGGCTCTTGATGCTCTTCTAAGTTCGGTGGGCAAGTTGATTCATATTCAGGGGGAAATTCTTCAAGAAACTGCGGATGCAGGGCATACCACGTATTCTGCCGCGCGCATCCAACTCATCGCCTTCCTGATCATTGCTGCAATTGCTGCGGCAATGCTGTCCACCTGGATCGTTCGTTCCGTAACTGGCCCGCTGGGGGGTGAGCCAGATGAAGCCAAGGCGGTGGTCGAAAAGATTGCCGCCGGTGATCTGACTTCTGCAATTAGGGTAAGGGCAGGTGACGACCAGAGCCTGATGGCGGCAACGGGGCGCATGCAGACGAATTTGCGCAAGATGGTGAGCAACTTGCAGAAGAATGCGGAAGAGGTCTCGGCAGCCGCCCAGCAGCTGGCTGCTGCCTCGCAGCAAGTAGCAAGGGCAACGGAAGCTCAATCCGACTCGTCCACTTCGATGTCAGCGGCTGTGGAAGAAATGACGGCAAGCATTAGTCATGTTTCCGACAGCGCCAAGGAAGCAAAAAATATTACCACTGAAACGGGCAACATGACGCAGGAAGGCAACAGCATTATTCAAGGCGCAGTCGCGGAAATGCAGCAGATATCGCAGGCGGTTGGCGAAGCGGCGAAAACCATTCAATTGATGGGCGATAGCTCGCAAAATATTTCGAACATTGTTCAGGTCATCAAGGAGGTGGCAGAACAGACCAACCTGCTGGCATTAAATGCGGCCATTGAGGCGGCGCGTGCGGGTGAGCAGGGGCGAGGATTCGCAGTCGTGGCTGATGAGGTTAGAAAACTCGCGGAGCGTACAGCCAAGGCCACGACCGAAATCAGCGCCATGATCGGAGAAGTTCAGTCTAGCGCACAGAGTGCCGTGGGCACCATGAATTCAGCAGTATCGCGTGTTGAGCAAGGCGTCAATATGGCGCAGCAAGCAAGCGCCTCGATACTTGGCATTAGCGAAAGCGCGGAGCGCGTAACTTTGGCGGTAAATGAGATATCCGGAGCGCTCTGCGAACAGAGTGTGGCGAGCAACGAAATTGCGATGAACATAGAGAAGATCGCCCAGATGTCAGAGGAGAACCGTGCCTCCTCGCGCGAAGCGTCCGAAACTGCCCTCTATTTGGACAAGCTGGCTGCCGCTACTCGCTCCGCCGTAGGTGAGTTCACGGTATAGCTGCCGCGCTTTAAGCTAAAATCACTTCGCCGTGCTGTTCGAGTTGGCTCGACGAACGCTGTGGAAGCGTAGACACAACACCCCTTGCGGATACACGAACAGAATGAATGTGCCACTTATTTTGGAGGATGTTGCGGCGATATTTGATGGGAGTACATCCTGGCGCTTTGTTGTAAATCGGCCTTCAGCAAACTGATGGAAGTCCGTTAATGTTGTCAACGGACACTGGCGATTGGTTGCTAACCGGCCCAAAAACGGCCCTTCGCGAGTGTCCGCTTTCAAGCCATCAAATTGGTGGAGGTGTTATCTGCTATCGAAATATTGCGGGCGACCGTGTCAGATTTATATACCCATAGTCCGGTATATGATTTATTCGAGAATTGGCGTATTCTTTTCCTATAGTGCACTACAAGCCACTGAATAATATGAAACCGAGTTTCGTGGATTGACTGCGGCACAGGTTGCGAGGAAATGAACCAAAGTTTAATTTTTTAATCGAACTATTTATCTACTGCCGGATTGCTGTCAATATCATGGGGTAGGGATACGATATTCCTGACGACTTGGCTCGTCATTAAGGAGATATCATGGCTATTAGCGCAATCACCTCCAGCAGCAGTGTTCAGTTAGCGCAAGCTCAGCAAGCTCTTCAGGCACAGCAGGCTCAGCAAGCTCAACTGACGCAGCAAGACCAACAGACTGTGCAGGAAATACTGGCTCAGTTGTCTCAGGTAGAGCAGCAATCGCAGGCACAGCAGGCACAGCAGGCACAGTTGGTACAGCAAGCCCAACAGAGGGTGCAGGCGCTAGAGACTCAGCCAGCCCAACAGGCTCAGACCGCACCGGCAACTCAGGCTACCCAGATTACACAGACAACTCAAACCACACAGACAACTCAGCCAGCGCAGACACAACAGTCACAGTTGGCTTCGCAAACAAAACTGGTTTTGCAGTCACTGCAAGCCCAACAGGATATTCAGCAAGCCCAGCAAGCTGGGCAAGAACAGCAAGCTGTGCAAAACCAACAAGCGCAACAGGCTCTGCAAGCCCATCTGGCACAAGTGCAGACCGTTGGATATAACATCAACGTCACGGCTTAGGGCGCAGGTTGCGGGATTGTTCAAGATGGCGTTTTGGCTAACAATTTGAGGGAATGAACCAACGCTTTATTCGGTAACCTAACTATGCAACATATAACGCCTTTGCCAACATTATCGGAGTGTGCAGGGGCGGTTTATCTAAAGGAGGTATCATGTCTATTACCGCAGTCACATCAGGCAGCAACGCAGTGCAACAGTTGCAACAAGTTCAGCAATCCCAGCAACCAAAGCACCCTCAGCCAGTCCAGCCCCCTCAGCAGGTACAGCAGGCACCGCAAGTTCAACCGGCTCAGCAAGGCCAGACTGTAGGATCTAACATCAACGTAACGGCTTAAGCAGCTAGTTATGGATACGACCAAAGGGTAGCTGCTATTGAATTTCACTTATCCGAAGTGCTGTTTCTGGCACAAGACGGAAGTCTACGCTTAGTCTTTCAGCGCCGCAAAGCACCGAATGTGAAGCTCCATGCGGTTGTGTCAATTTCTCAAGCTCGAAGAGCTTAGAGAATTTGGTTCAATATCCGTTGATTGTTGCGTCCAATGCGGGCTGTGGGAGTTCAACGAAAATTTGGCATTGACCGGAGTGCGGCGGACATGGATACTGCAATTCATGCGATTGAATTTCCTATCCTTATGACAACCTTCTGGACATGGGCCACCATCGTCGGGTTGTCAATGACCCCCAACCTAGTGCTGGGGTCATCGGCGGCGGTGGGCGTGGGTATCGGGGCGCACTACAGCCCGTGGGTTCTCCTACCTGTGGTCGCGGTGGCGGGCTACTTCGAAGGACTCGTCATTGCTTGGCTCGCCGGCGAGAGCACGCGGATCGGTATCGTCGGCCGGTGGGTCGCGCGGCTGCGCACGCCGAGGAGCGTGGCGCTTGCCAACAGGTGGGGAGTCTGGGGCGGCCTCACCCTCGGATGCGCCTTGGTCGGACAGGAGCCTATCCTGGTGGCACTCCGCTGGCTGGGCGTCGAAATGCGCCGGATCTGGTTGCCGCTGGCGTTCAGCAACGCGGCCTTCGCTATCCTCTACTACGCGATCGTGTGGTTCGGCCTCGGCCAAGTCGCGAAACTCTGAGTCCACCCTGCACTACCGCGCCCGAAGCACTTTGCCGATTTTTATTTTGCCTGCCCGGAAGCGGAAGTTTGTGAATTGGCACTATGTGCCAATAGGAGCAAGTCGCGAAGTGCGGCTTTAGCGCAGCCTAAGGTGATTCACGAATTATTTAAGAATTTCAATTTAGACAAACTCTCATCCAACTTCTTCGACACTTCATCATCTGCATTAAAGAGCATATAAAATCCACTGTGGCATGTGTCACCACCACCTCCTGCATTACCTTTCGTAATAATGTACCGCTAGGCAGTCATTTTTATCCGTCTATCACTATTCTCTTACCGTTCGTTCCAATAAATTAAATCCGTCGAATGGAATTGGTTTTGCCCCCTTAGATTTGGTAAGGTGATGTCATGTAAAAGTGGGTGGTATCAATATTCCCCCGTTCTGCTTCATTATCCCACTTGAGAGAAAAGCCAACATTGAGGTGGTCGCTTAAATATTTCTAGGCGAAGTGTACAGCCACTGATATTCGTTAATAAGAGATTGGAAAATCATGCAGCCTCTCGATCCAATACGCTATGTAAAACTTAAGGCATCGGGACGGCTACCATCCCCTAAGGGCTTGGCTTTGTCTATCGTGAGGCTGTTACAACACGACGACTACAAAATTGATGATCTAGTACGTCTGGTGCAGTCTGATCCTGTAATTGCTGGGGAGTTGTTGAAATTTTCCAATACAGCCTCTTTTAACCATGGGCGGCCCATTATTTCACTTTCAGAAGCAGTCACGACACTTGGAGCATTTCGGGTGCGTGTGCTTGTTCTCGCTCTTTCTGCGCTTCATGATCATCGCAGTGGCCATTGCCCCCAATTCGATTATGAACAATTTTGGTCGCGTGCCTTGGCAACTGCAATCTCAGCGCAGACACTAGCTCCGTATGCCAAGATTAATGCGGAAGAAAACTTTACTGCTGGATTGTTATGCAGCCTAGGAGAGTTGGCTCTGGCCTCAATTTTCCCTGATCGCTATGGTGAAATTATTTCCTCATCTGGCGTTGGCACTGTTAAACGGATCGAATTAGAGCAAATGGCATTTGGTAACGATCACCGTCAACTGAACGCCACATTGCTGCTGGAATGGGGGTTGCCCGAAGTTCTGGTAGCTGCAATTTATCATTGCGAAGCTCCTGATGAGGCTGATTTTCAGGATGGGTCACGGATTCATGGAATGGCATTATCTCTGCACATCGCACTCGCCATGGCGGAAATTTGCGTGACTGATACTGGGGCACGCTGGGCAATGTTGCCCAATCTTTATGCCAAGGCCGCCAGACTTGGGATCAGTACGGATGAAATGAATTCCATGGCGGATGGCATAACAGAAAGCTGGCTAAAATGGGGGGAGTTATTAAAAATACATACCTGTAAAATCACTTCATTTGCTGAGTTGCTCGCATCGTCTCAGCCTAGAGGACCTGAATCTACCTCATCTACATGCCCTTGGCCAAAGAATAAGTCGATATTGTTGATCTGTACTGAATCACCAGAATCATCTGAAATTACTGGACATTTGGAAACGATTGGCTTTAACGTGGAATACGTATCAAACTCCACGGATGGCCTAGCTTTAGCTATTGAAGCGAAACCAGATTTGATCATGATTGAGATGCATGCCCCAACGATTAACGGAACGGCACTCTGCAATGAGTTTCGTAGCAATTCTCATGGACAATCCACTTACATCATCTTTATCGTCGACAACGAAGATAGCGAGCTTCTTGCTCAAGCGTTAGATGTTGGCGCTGATGACATTCTGCCGCGACCAATTACGGAGTTTGCGTTGCAAGCTAAGTTACGCGGGGCTTTTAAAATTATTCAACTTCAAAAAGAACTTATTAAGGAACGGAATGACTTGGTAAATTCCGCTGGCGAATGGGCCCGATCAAATCGTCGGCTGACTCATGTGGCAATGACTGATCCGTTGACACATCTGTCAAATAGACGGCATGGACTGGACTCCTTCTCTGCAGAGTGGGATTTTGCCAAGGCAAATAACCAGCCACTATCCTGCCTGATGCTTGATATTGACCATTTTAAAAAAATTAATGATACATACGGCCACAAAGCTGGCGATGCAGTGCTAGTGATGCTTGCCACCTTATTGCAAGGTGATGCTCGTAGTGAGGATTTGGTGTTTCGCTATGGGGGAGAGGAATTTTGCATTATATGCCCAGGCGCAACTAAGGAAATGGCATGCGTTGTCGCCGAGAGGATACGTCAAAGTGTGGAAGGTCATTCTTTCCAGCTTGACGATATGGATATTGCAGTCACTGTTAGTGTTGGCGTGGCTGTAATGATGCCAACACATGCAGATAAAGACGCATTGATACATGATGCTGATTCAGCTTTGTACTTTGCGAAAAAAACGGGTCGCAACCGAGTTAGTGGTCATCACCCACAAGCGTAGAGATTAACCTTGACCTGCGGCAGTGGGTCGATAGTGCCACTTCACGAGGTGCCGGTTTCGGGCAGGCTAATTTTAATACAACAATATTTTCATTTTTCTGAAGCGGCACTTGGCGAAGTGGCGCTAATGACAGAGTTTTGGCAATAAACTGGGAATCAGCTTTCCTCATACCTGAACGGGGGTGGCAAAGCCGTTGAGTTCTACATAGGCTTTTCCATTAACCGCACCGCTCACGCTGCACGCGCCTTCCCAGTATACTCCGACCCACAACTCGCCACGCTTGCCGGTCAACTCCTGGTCTTTAACTAGCGGCTGGATAATAAAGGTCTGTGCATCCACTGTAACTTCCCAGCCAGAAGGGTAATTGGCTTCGCTGTGAGGGCTCTTCCAGTGGCCTAGCACTTTCACTTGGAATTCTTGCGGGGCTAACGTCCGGGTCTGACCTGCCGCATCGGTGACTGATCCAGATTTTTCCGCCGATGCATCCTTGCCATCGCCGAGAAAGTCGAACAGCATGTACTGACGGTTGTCGTCGAGTTCGATGGCGAACCATTGCCAGCCCTTGAACATGGCTTGTTCCAGATCTCCGTACTGGCGGTCGAACCATGTGATACCGCTCACCTTGTGTGGATTGCCATCTATGGTGAGTGTGCCGCTGGTTTCCATGTGGGGCCGGGAATAGTAATAGGTGTAACCGCCGAAGCGGTAGGGATGCGCGTTGCCGCCATAATGCATAGCCACCGGTTTGGTGGATATGAGATCGATGTCGAGCTTGTATTTATCTACCGCAAAGTGCAGTTTGTCTACTCCGTTTCCTCCGGCGGCTGTGACCTTGTTGTCGGAGCCTGAGCTGAGGTCGAAAGAGTCTTTGATACGCTTGGGCGCATAGAAGCGGATGAATTCCTCGAACTTGAAGCTGTCTTCCATCACATCGGTGATTGCGGCCTGCACCAGCTGGTCGCGGAAGATGGAGAAGTTGTCGAAGGTGAAGAACACCACCTCGAAGCCAAAGCGCCTGCCTTCTTCGGTATGCAGGTGTCCGGTCCAATACCACCACTGCACCTTTTGTTCAGGAAGGTATGCATCGTCGGCAGGCAATTCAACTGGGCCGATCAATCCTCGGCGAGGCATGAAGTAGCAGATCATAGCTACAGCTATCGCCACCAGCCAAGAAAGGTCATGCAGCCAGATCAGGCAAGCGATTACGATGACCAACGCAATAAGCCAAGGCAGATTTTTACAGAATTTGCTCATGGCGAATCTCCTGTTATTAGGAACTTAATGGCTCCAAGTGACTTTGACGAAAATGCTGCGCGGGATTTGGCTGGGCGGATTGCCGGGCGCAATAAACTCAGCGTGTTGAGGTGAGAACATATTTTGACCAACCAAGGAAAAAACCAATCCTTTATGTGGTGTATAGGCCACGTTGGCATCCACAGTGGTGTAAGCTGGTACGTTCTGGATTGTGGCGGGAAGATTTCCGACGTGGCGCAAGGCGACGTTAAGTTTGGTTTTCTCACTTAAATCCATCAAGCTGCGCAATGATTCCTGAGTGCGTGGAGTCAAATTGGCGAAATCGAAGTTAATACCATCCCAGGGCGGCGCGTTCATTTTGGCATAGGTGAATGCACCTTCCAAACGCATCCAGTCGAGCGCGCGCCAGTCCGCAGAGATTTCCAGTCCGTGAGTTTGTGTTATGGAAGTTGCATTACTGTAAATCATCGGTACGAGCAAATAAGTCGGGATGCCACCTGCGGGCATGGGTGCTGGCGTGGGTACCCCGCCAGCGTAGGCCCATTGAATGAGATTGTGGTAGTCATTGGAGTAAGCCGCGATATCCGTAGAAAGGCGCTGACTCCATTGTGTGCGGTAGCCTACTTCGAGGGCTGTTACTTTTTCCGCTGCCAAATTCGGATTAGGAGAAAGTAAAAACTGCATTGGAATAGGGTAGGGATTGTTTGGTGTGAACGGAGGAACAACGGTCAGGGAGGTTGTTCCTGTAGCTTCATTTAAGTCGGGAGTGCGGGCGGCTTGCGAAGCGGAAAGCCACACCGAGTTCCTGTTGTCAGGTGTCCACAGCAAGCGAGCATTGGGCTGGAACTGCATGCCGCTGAAATAACTGTCTTCCTCCTTGGCACCCAAGGTCAGACGCAAGCGGTTGGCAATCAGCGTGATGTCGTCCTGGACGAATACGTTGTAATTTTGGTAGCCAAAGCTGGACGGTGAATAGGACATATTGACAGTATTATTAGCCGCATTATGAATGTGGCGGTAATCTGCACCCCACATCAGGTCATTCATCGCATTGGGGTGCAGACGGTACTGGAAATCAATATCGTAAGTTTCTGTATCTTCGCCCACATAGAGCGTGTTGAACTGAACCCGATCATAATAACCCTGCAAGCTCATTTCAGATCCATTGGAGAGGGTGCTTTCCCAGCGCGTCATAAGATTGCCACCATGGACGGGAGCATTGTTGGGTGTGTAGCTCGTATAGGGCGGAACGAGCACGGCATTGGATGTCAACGGAGTGCCGTTGCTCATGTTGTAGGCATCTCCTTGCAGGGTAAGTCTGTCATCGGACGAAACGTTGCTATCCATACGGAATCCCATCTGGCCGGAACCCCAAGAGTCATCCTGTCGTTGCCCAGCGGCATTAACTGTGCTTTTATCCGAGAAGCCCTTGCCATAGATACGGAAACTGTCGTTGTCACCGAACGAACCCCCATGACGAAATTCAGCGAAACCACGTTCCTGATTCCCCGCTCCCAAGACGGCCAAATCACCTTGCGTATCCTTTGCTTTTTTGGTGATGATGTTGATCACACCATTGACGGCATTAGCGCCCCACATGACGGCACCTGGCCCACGTATAACTTCGATGCGTTCGATATCTTCCATCATTGTGTCCTGCAATTCCCAGAACACCCCGGCAAATAGCGGCGTATAAACAGTGCGGCCATCCATCAGCACCAGCAGTTTGTTAGCATATTCGCCGTTAAAACCGCGTGAAGTGATCTCCCAAGTGTGCGCTCCGCTTTGCGCGACTTGCAGGCCGGGGACGTAACGTAATGCCTCAGGGATGCTGGTCGCACCGGAGCGGCGGATATCTTCCTGAGTGATGATAAAAGCCGCAGCAGCAGTATCGGACAGGATTTGCGATTTTCGGGAAACCGAAGAAATCTCAATCTGCATCAAGTCTGTGATAGACAAATTTTCGATCTGAGCAAAAGCTGCATCCAATTCATTGGCCCAGGAATCTTCAACCAATGATAATAGCAAGGCAGGAATTACCATCGCCCAGATTTTCATGGCGGCTCGATTTGGCTTGTTATGATCGCTCATTCCCAACCTCATTAATTTTATCAATTAAAGGCCAATCTGTTCTTTTATAGACTTACTTCCAGAAAACATAGGAAGCGAGATTCAGTAATTGTCCAGGCAGACGCAACTTTGATTTTTTTAATGATGCCATATTTACATCAAAAATGATCTTGTTTTGTTGATAGCGCAGCCCGATGCAACCGCCTTTTTCCGCGAAATCGTCTATGTCGGAAATGGTCAGTACAAGAGAATTACCGAGAGATTTGATAATTGGAACGAAGTGGCGCTGCTCTGATTCGCCGATGAACATCACTTGGCAACTGCTAAACACCCTGTCTGCATTTTGGTACCATGCCAAAAAGTTTTCGGAAGGGTATTGGACGACATGAAGTTTGTGGACTCCCGCGCTGCTACCGTCTAGCTTCGCAAGCGCCCCGTTCAAGGCGTTGCTACCTACCACGCAGAGCGTTACATTGTCATCATTAGATATGATACCGTCAGGCCACTCAGTAAATTTGACAAAATTGAGCACGTAGGCCGCTTTGATCTGCCCTTCGGTGATATCCGCCATGCAAAGTTGTACATCCAGCCAAAACAGGAGAGTCGATGCAATGAGGAATCGAACAAAGGGATTCAACTACGATCCTAACAAATGCGGTTCATTCGTCACGACGTAACACTATGGCTCGACGATTTATGGCACATCAGCGTCTCTATTTAGAAGAATTGAACTCCATTGCCTTAATACTATATAACCAACATAAAATAGGGCAATGCATGGTTTTTACTGGATGATAAAAGAGGTAAAAAGCACATCGGTTACGCCTTCCTTCCCGGTGAGTTCGATGGCTTTATTGATAATGTTTTTGGATTCCTTAACCAGCTTCTGTTTTCCATCTAGCGTCTCCACCTCACTTGCACTCTTGGTGGTAAGTAAAAGAATCAAGTTGTTGCGAACGACAGGCATATATAGCTTAATTTTATCTGCTACTTCTGGTTTGGAGAGTTTGAGTGTCATTCCTACTTGAATGTATTGTTGAGTCGGCCCCATAAGATTGACTACGATAGAATCCACACTTGCAACCAAATTCTTGTCACCTTCTTTTTCTTTACTACCGCCTTCTTCGGCGTTAGCGGCGATTGCCATAAAAAGGAAAGTTCCCAGAAGGATGGAAATTGCAATGCGTTTGAATAAGTTCATTTGGTTGTACGGGTTGAATATGCAAGAGCAACTCTATAACTGCAATGAATATTGTCTGATATCCTATACCACGCACCGGTTATTGTCGGCCATGCTAAACAACGACAATACCCAGTTAGCCGGAGAACGCAACAGGCGTCGGTTTCTTTTTGGGTTTTTTTGCTTCTTTGTTTTTCCGTTGCTGTCCCTTAGCCATGATCGTACCCCTTAATTATTGTTGCTGGGCAATACGGAGTATTACGATAACTTCAACTGCACTTTCGATTTTCCACTCAACTTCGGTCCAGGTGCTGCTTTGGGAGTGAACCCAGCTATTCGGCAAGTTATTCCTTCGACTTTCTTGCCCTTATCAAACCGAGTCGTATGGCACGCAATGACCTCATGTTTAGCGGCGAGCTCGAATAAATGAAGGTGAGTGGCGGCAAGTGAGATACCCATTGCCTCAGCGATGGCTGTGTCGAGTTGCTCGCCATGCGTTTTTAGGTATTGCAGAATTTCAATCATAAATCCACTGATACCATGAGTGTATTGTGGGAAGGCCAGACTTTTACGGGCCTCATTGTTCTGACAATTATTTCTTTGTTCCGTTGACTGCCGTTTTCAGCTTGGCACCAGCTTTGAATGCAGGAACCTTGGATGCCCTGATCTTCAACTCGGCACCAGTCTTCGGGTTACGGCCAACGCGGGCAGCGCGTTTGCGCACCTCGAATGAGCCAAAACCAACGAGTGCCACTTTATCGCCCTTCTTGAGTGCGCCAGAGATGATGTCAATGAAAGCTGCGATAGTGGAGTCAGCACATGCTTTGCTTGTGGCAGTGCTTTTTGCTAATGCTTCAACGAGTTCTTTACGGTTCATTTAATTGTTCCCTTAGTTGTGGTTGATGAAGCAACAGTGAATTGTTATAGATATTGGGTTTCGTGGCATAAGTATTGAAGCTACTGCTTTGAAAAGCAAAGATACACCCAAGACAAAAATAATCATATATGCCGAACTGCCTATGCATTTTCTGAAATATATATAGGCCGATTCAGCCAGAGATTGGCAAGGGAGTGTGGTAGCTGACCAAAGAGCATTCTGATCCTCAGAATTGGAGGATACCCTCGTACGTTTGTCTGACCGCTATTGGGAGTCGCGACTGGCTGGTTTGGGTTTATTCTGTTGAAAAACTCTTTTTTCGACCAGCCTGAAAAAATTCTAGGCGCTAACTGAGCTATAGACGAGAAAAAAACCACCAGATTCAGTGGCTTGTTTTCTGTGTGTTGGCGTCCCAACGGAGTACGAACAGCAAGCAATGGTGCGGCTTCCAGCCGTGCGTCTGTGGAAATACCCCCAATACTACCCCCATCACTAAATCGGATGGTTTTCTATATATAAGTTATATATAGTTGATTGCATTAAACAAACCTTGACAGACACAGAAAAATACATATAATTGCGGCATTCTACTCGCAAACGGGCGAACGGCGAGAGAATTTCAGATAGTGATGGGATAGCCATCTATGCCGGACACTTCAACAAGTGATCCATCGTGCGATGAAAAGCGCACTAGCCCTCGACAACGAACCTCTCGACGTCGCACCTGATCAGCCTGGCAGGCCAAGATCGAACACCTTAAAGGGGTTTGATTATGCTACTCGCACTGCCAGACGTCATAAAAAGCACAACACTTTGCCGTTCAGTCATCTACCGCCTCGTCGCCGAAGGCCGCTTTCCGCGCCCTGTAAGCATCCCGGGCGCACGCCGTAGCGCTTGGCGTCAGGACGATGTACAAAAATGGATTGACTCGCTGAAATAAAAAGACCTGACGAGGGAAGCGTCAGGTCTCGGGTACTGCTGGTCGTTCTGAATACACCATCAATATAACCATCCTACGTTTTTTCGTCAAGTCTTTATTCGTTTATCGAATAAAGAAAATGGCACGCCATTCTACCCCCCGCATCCCCATGCACTCTGCCGAGCAGGTGCGGGACGCCCTGCGCGTTGCGCAGTTCGACTGGAATACCTACAACAAAGAGCAGGAAGAAGCCGCTGCCGCTGATGCGCACCAGCGCGAGGCATACAGCCTAGCACTAGCTATCTCCACGGCAGAGCGCGAGGCTGGGCGCGATCTGTGCTCGCACCTACGCAGACTCCGGCAGGACGACCACAGCTACCTTGCTGGACTCCGCGAGCATGTAGATTTCCGCCGTATCGCCGACAACCTGCCGGAATTCTGGAGCCTCAAGCTCCTCAAGCAACACCTGGATCGCCCGCCAGAAGCGCGGGCGATCCTGCGCGACACCATCCGCAATCACATGTCTGCTTCACCCATCGCTATCGCGAAGGGTGAAGACGCTCTACGCCAGGCAGTCGACCGCGAATTTAGAGCGCAGATCCACGCCCTTGCAAAAGATCAGCGCCGCACCGGCACGGACACGGGCATGCCCGACGAAAAGAAAATCCGCCGAGCACTCCGACAGCGCCTGCGCCAGAACCGCGCCCAGATCGCCAACCACCTAAAGCTCGTTGGGCGTGGTGCCACAAAGTGGACTGATCGCGAAATGCGCCGCGACCGCGTGACGATGGATGCCAAAAACGGAAAATGGGCTGACGGCATCCAAGTCCAAGCCCACGGTATGCCCGATAGCATCCCGCTTTCACAGATCATCAATACTAATCAGAAAGGCCGCCGCGCCTTTATTTTCGCTGCCCTCAAAGGCATCCAAAAAGCCGCCGAGCACGAAGGCATGGAGTTCGCCTTCATCACCGTCACAGCGCCTGCGGCCTTCCACCCCAACCCGTCCCATGGTGCATGCACATGGGACGGAGCGACCATGCGGGAGGCACAGGACTGGCTGAATAACGAACTCGGGAGGGTTTGGGCGCGGCTTGAGAAGGTTGGGAAAAAGGACGGTGAAGAAGGCATACAGCCGCACGGAATTCGCGTCAACGAACCCCACAGAGACGGCTGCCCTCACACTCATTTATGGTTAGCCTTCCCGGCTGGATGCCGCGACGAGGTTCTTTCCGCATTTCGGAAGTCCTGGCCGTCGCTTTGCGACGATCCTGATGTACCTAACAACATCCGCTGGTTGGCAGACTCGCCGACCAACGGAAAACAAAAAGCCAGCCCGGCCAGCTACGTTGCTAAATACATCATCAAGTCGCTAACCGGCGAGCCGGATGCCATGCCGATTGCGGCATGGTCATCCTGCTGGTCAATCCGCAAATTCTCATGGCTCGGCTTGCCGCAAATGAGCCTTTGGAACGAACTCGGCCGGCTCAAGGAATGCCCTGACCGCGCCGACGCGTCGGCGCTCTGGTACGCCGTCCGATCAGGTGACTTTGCAGAATTCCTGCGGCTCACCGGCGGACTGAACTGCAAACGCAAAAACAGGACGTACCGCCTCAAGCAAAACGACGACCCAACAGCCAAAGCGAACTCCATCCAGCACCGAATCGGCCTGCCAATTTTCGGCTGGCTGCGGATGAAAGCCACGATTCTAAAGGGAGTTAGACTTAATACTAATTACTCAAGCAAAAGCCCAATCCACCCCGATTCAGCGGGGGTGCTGGGGGCGCCGCCCCCACTAATATCAAAAACAGTCGGACGAAGTCCGCCCGATCCTGCCGTTGCCGGAGTAAATCAATGAAAACGATAATCGAAGCGCTGCATCGAGGGGGTGGGGCGCAGCCGTCCTGCGCCGTCACGAGCCGCAGGCGATTGCGTGTGACCTTGCCCCCATGCTGCACGCGTTCCGTGCTGTACCCCCCTCATATAGACGGGGTTGATTTTGAACTTTTGCTTCTGCTGGTTTCCATTCTCTGTCCATTCCAGTTTGCATTCACACCGTTCGTCACTCTGGCGCTTCCCCGCCGCACTCCAGGCAACGGCGTTTCCAGGCACCGCTTCGCGGCGACGCGCTGGGGCCGTGGCAGTGCTCAGGCAAAAACAAAAGCGCCCTGCGCGCTGGCCGCTCCACCCCCACCGCTCCTTCTGGAACCGCCCTTGCCTTCCGTAAACGCGCGGCGGGTCCAGGGCTACGAGTGAGGCGACGAACGGTGTGAATGCAAACTAAAACGGAGATGAAAAAATGAAACCAGCAGAAAAAAATCAAATACAAAACCTCCCCTCCCGTCCCCTGCGGGGAAGCGAGACAACCCCGGTATCACACCACAACCGCAGGCAGAAAACAGAGCAGTGAAGCGCAACACTTTTTTTGATTCATCAGAAAACTTTTTAACTAGGAGAACGACATGTTGACGAAAGACGGAACGATCCATACAGACAAGCTGGTGACCTACGGAGACGCACCAGGATATCGAGACATTTCCCTATGTATTGAGATCAACGAGGGCGACACGAAGCGAGAAGTAACGCTGTATTTCTCCAAAGACAATGCAATCGCGATCATGCGCCACGTTCATGAAGTGAATCGCATTGCTTGGGCAGGAGGAAAGCCGATTGACGCGATTGAAGGCGAGAAGATACCGCGATGGCTCTGAGCATCAGGAGGGAAACCCTAATGACAATCATTTCCAAAGGCATAAGGTACCGCACGAATCTTTGCCCCTCAGTAGCAGGATGTGTCTATGGCTATCGCCATAGACCTCGCACTTCGTGCTCGCCTGCCCTGCGGGGCATTTCGGAAGAATTGTCTTCCGGTGGAATGCGCCCTTCGGGCTTCGTGCGGAAATTTAATTTTTTGGGATTTAGATTTTCAAGGAGGTGATATGCAAGACACCAAGCCAACCAGTACCCGAACCGGACAACGCACCAAAGCGCTGCTTGTCCGTTTTCGCCCTGACGAACTCGCCGACCTGCACGCAGTCGCCCGAGGTCAGAAAATGCGAACGGCTACTTTCGTGCGCACCTCGATTGGCAGATCAATCAACATCGTGCCAGAGCTAAATCAGCAGGCGTGGGCTGAGTTGTCTCGCGTTTCCAGCAACCTCAACCAACTCGCCAAAAGGCTGAACCAGACCGGCATCGTCAATCAGCGAATTGCCCTGGCTGAACTGCAAGCACTTCGCGCCGCACTGGTTGGAGCACGGCAAGGACTTGACCATGACGCAGACTAATCCGTTGACCATCACCGTCAAGAAATCCGGAAACGGCTTCGGGGGCATCGCCATGTATGCCGCTGACGGGCACGACCTATTTTTTACAGAAGGAGACAACCTAAATGGAAATCACATCCGAAGTGCTCAAGCAGTTGCAGCCGGCAGAACTCAAACTGATGGAAAAGCAAGCTTGCGCAAGTTGTCCGCATGCGGTCTGGCACGTGGCAGGGAAGGACGCTCTACAAAATTATTGCATGTTAATGCACTCGCTGATCGACGATCAGATAACGGCGTGCGACGGCCCGACCAAATAAAAGACAAAGCCCCTGAGGTCATTGCATGCAACCTTGTCAACGGCGACATCAAGCAGATCGCGCGACAGATGCGGCAAACTGCCAACTTGCGCCCGGACGTTAAAAAACCTGTCCAGCATCATGTGCTCAGTCGCCCGTTTTCAACAATCCCCAAGCCTGGCGAACTGGAAAAAATTGTCCGGCAGTACACCGCCGAACGAGGCATAGATGCGCACCAATGGATTGCAATCGCGCACCAGGAAGGAACGAAGGACGATCCGCGCTTTGCGATCCACCTGATTTTCAACCGCGTCGCCCAGGATTGTCATCTGTGGGATGACCGCCGCTCCGGTGCTTTGGCGCAGAAAGCTGCCCGCAAGATTGCCACCGACTTGCGCCTAGACGGTCATGACCGTCCTACCCCACGCCGCGAAGATCAACCAACCGCACGCGTTCCCAGCAAGAACGAAATCGAGAAATTCCAGCGCACCGGCTTGCCGATTCCACGCACTGGCCTGCAAAACTCAATTGCCGCTGCGCGTTTTCAGTCTGTTGATATTCCCACCTTCGAGGCCGCGCTATCCAGCGCTGGGGTGGATTTCCGGCGCTATGAACGAGATGGAAAGCTTGCTGGATATTCATTCAGCCAGGACGGCATCAAATTCAAGGGGTCGCAGATTGACCGCGCCTTCACTCCAATGCGGCTAAATCAATGGTGGAGTCAGCAGCCGGTAGTCGCCAGTCGCTACGCGCAAGGCGTCAACAAACGCGGAGAACCTCAATTGTGT
>CAVRDK010000006.1:0-7827 GCA_963719855.1 uncultured beta proteobacterium | reverse complement strand
CGGTATTATGGTGCTGTAGCCCAAGCCAGTCCTGAACTTTTCCCAATTCCCGCCTAAAATTCCGCTGTGTTATTTCACAGGGGAACAATCATGAATGCCACGAATGATTTACAGGTTATCACACCGGCCAGCACTGATGTTCAGAATAGCGATGCGATGGTAATCACGGTGCTGTTAGCCAAGAAAGCTTCGCTTGGCGGCCAGCTTCTGGACTTGGAAGATCAGATCAGCCGGATGCGCCGCGAACTGACGGCGATTGTAGAAACGCTCAAGGTGTTCGGGGTGGCAGAACCGGAACCGCCCAAGTTACCCAATAAGATCATGCGGCGCAGAACCAGGGAAGGATTTCGCCGGGGCGAACTCGCCCGGCGGGTGCTGGAGAAGATCAGGGAATCCAAAGAGCCAGCAGCACCATCCGAGATCGGGCGCGTCATTATGCGCGAGTGCCTGATGGATGCGGGGGATGAGAAGATGTATTTCGCCTTTCAGCACAAGATATACAACGTCATACGCCGCCAGTGGCAGCGCGGTGTGCTGGAGCAGGTTAACGGCGAAGAAGGCTTCCCTGCCCGCTGGAAAATCGCTAACGCTTAATGCGCCCTGCGACCATAGCCGCGCCATTTTGTAGAGAGGGCGTGAACCATCGTGAGGTTTGCCACGCTTTGCGTCAGCCATGCGTTGTCTTGGCGGCGGTGATCCTCACGCCATGCCATTTCCGTTGCGTAGTGGTGCAAATGTTTTCCGCTGATACGGTGATGAACGCCGCGTTCGGCACGGCGCAGGCGGGAGAAAAAGCTTTCAGCATTATTGGTGCAAGCACCATCGCGGCTGTAGGATTCTTGGTGATTAATTCTCTTCATGGCATAGTGTGCATGGAGAATGTCATAAGCCGCCGCCTCATCCGCATGAATGGTGGTGCCTTTGAATACACGCCGCTTAATGATCGGCACGAGAGCGGCTTCATCGGGTACTACGGTAGTCAAGGTGCGTCCATCGCGCTGGCGGATCACACCCACGACGCTTCGCTTCCCGTTTTGGTGTTCCACCAGGCGGCGGTCTATGCGATCTGACTTGTGATTCTTTGGGCGGACATAACCGCCGAAGTAGGCACCATCCACTTCTACTGTTGTTTCGTCGCCCCCCAATTGTTGATCTGCGGTTTCGAGTTCTAAACTTTCGCGGAGCTTGTGCAATAGCACAAAAGCAACTTTGTAATCGCAGCCGAGTTCGCGGGAAAGCTGGAGAGCGGGAAGCCCTTTAACCGAGTTCACGAATTTGAAAATGGACAGCAGAATATCCCGGAAAGCCATCTTGCGATCCGCAAAGATTGTGCCGGAGGTGACAGAAAAATCGTATGAACACGCCTTGCAGCGCCATTTCTTGCGGGCAGGCAGGTTGTAGCAGGCTTCGCAGCCGCAGCGCGGGCATACTGCCTCGCCTGCGGTTGATGCCCAGCGGAGCGTGCGGAACACGTCCCGCGCCTCCTCCTCGCCCATGCGGGCAACTTTCGTTTCGGACAGGGTGCGGCAAGCGGGAGTGAGTAAAAAGTGTTGAGCCATGATTATCTCCTTAATTCGTCATTTATGGCTATATGATAACATATCTGACGAACAAGACAAGCCTTTTCTAACTATATTTCGTCATATTTGCATAATGTTTTGCATGTATGCTATTCTCCAAAAATTGGTTAATGGAGAACTATATGGCTGATGAAGATTGGAACAAGTTGGCGACCAACATGATTAAAGTGGAGCTGGCCCGTGCCGGTATTGGATATGAAGAACTTATTCGCCGTCTGGGTGAAATTGGCGTACAGGAAAGCTATACGGGCATTGCCGCTAAGATCAATCGCGGGACGTTCAGCTTTATGTTTTTCGCGCAGTGCATGAAGGCGCTGGGGATTAAGACGGTCAGGCTTGGAGAATAATATGAGCGAGAAAATTATAACCAACCGCCGCAAGCGTAGCCAGCCAGCCAGCCAGCCAGCCAGCCAGCCAGCCAGCCAGCCAGCCAGCCAGCCAGCCAGCATTAGAATCTGCCTCTTCTGAAAGTTCCTCTGCCGAACATAAAAAACAAGAAAATGATCGGTTTGAAAAATCGTGGTTCGCGGTACAAGCCCTCGCCAAAAAGTTTCAGTCCAACCAGAAGCACTACCTCTCGAATGAATATCAGGAAACCCATGTCCGTGAAGATTTTATAAATCAACTTTTCAATGCGCTGGGGTGGGAGCGCAGCGATGATCCATACCGGCAGGAAATGAAACTTGAGAAGCCGGAGAAAAAAGCCAAAGGCCGCGCCGACTATGCTTTTTCACTTGCGCCACATTACAACCGTGTACGTTTTTTTGTTGAAGCCAAACGTCCACAAGCCAATATTGCAACGCCAGACAATTGTTTCCAGGCCATCCGGTATAGCTGGCCCAAAGGCTTGCCAATAGCCGTTCTTACAGACTTCCATTCTCTCTACATCATAGACAGTCGTTTTCGTCCGAACATTAGTTCGGCTGATTCACGCATTGTTAAAAAATGGTATTGCAGCGATTATTCAGACCGCGATAAATTTGAGGAGCTTTATTGGCTGCTTTCACGAGAAGCCGTTGCGAAAGGCTCTATAGAATTATTTGCCGCAACCGAATTGCCAGTACCGCAAGCAGCGACCAAGCAATACAAATTGTTTGCTGGAGAGATGCGAGAATTTGACGATGACTTTCTACAGCAGCTTGATACCTGGCGTGAAAGCCTTGCATCAGCATTTAATCGAGCAAACTATGCTCTAACCGCTGAACAACTGACAGAGTTCGTGCAGCGCACCCTTGATCGTCTAGTGTTCATTCGATTCCTTGAAGACAAGGGGATTGAGCCAGATGAGATCATTGCTAGATTTGGACAAGCCAACAAAAAATACTGGCATGATTTTATAGCAACATGCAGGCGTCTCGACCAGACCTATAACGGCATCGTATTCAAGCCACTTGTTGAATTGGATGACCGCACATTTCAACCTGATGACAGTGTATTCGCAGACATTTGCGACGATCTGACTGACGAGCATACCCCATACAACTTCGATTCCATTCCCGTTGAAATCCTTGGACGCATCTATGAGCGATTCTTAGGTAAGGTAGTGCAGTCCAAGAACAAAACGGTTGAGGTCGTCGTAAAAGAGAACGTGCGCAAGGCTGGTGGCGTGTTCTATACACCAGATTACATAGTCGCCTATATGGTAGATCAATCACTCGGCATTCAGGTTAAAAACAAGAAGGCTGATGATATTCTCAAGCTCCGAATAATAGACACGGCATGTGGCTCTGGCTCGTTTCTCATTGGGGTATTTGGCTGCCTTCTGCAAGCAATTGCAACTTACTACCGCAAGTACCCAAAGGAAGCGAAGAAGGGTGTATTGGAAATGCGGGATGGTGAGCAACATCTATCTTTGCGTCACAAGCGCGAAATTCTGGTGAATTGTATTTATGGCGTGGACATAGACGCGCAGGCCGTCGAGGTCGCGCAGCTTTCCCTGTACCTCAAGCTCATGGAGGAGGAGACTACCTACAGCGCGCTCCAGCAGCAGATTGAAATAGGTGCGGCCTTGCTGCCTTCCCTCTCCGCCAACATCGTAGTTGGTAATTCGTTGGTCACGCTGGAGGATGACGGCGGCGATCTGTTCTCATTGGAGAAATTGCGCGAAACAAAATCACTCGATTTCAGGGCGACATTTCCGCAAGCATTCCGGTCAGGTGGGTTCGATTTGGTCATTGGTAATCCACCTTACATCAAGGAGTACACCAACAAGGAGGCATTCGAGCATGTCCGTTTATCTCCTTACTACGAGGGGAAAATGGATCTCTGGTATTTGTTTGCCTGTCGCGGGCTGGATTGGCTTAAACCAGAAAGTGGCATCCTGGCATACATTGCGACCAACAATTGGGTAACAAATGCTGGCGCAAAAAAATTACGTGCCAAGATCACTGTGGATACACGTATTGAGCAGTTTATTGACTTCGGTAACCCCGTTGGCCGGTCAAAATCCCCCAGTAATGGCCACTTCAAAATCCCCCACCCTGACGCCCGTTTGACGGCGCGACAAAGCACCGTTTTTCGAGCCGTCTGAGTACTGGCAGGACGTTAACCTCACCCCTCGAATCAACGAGGGAGTTATGGAGTGAACGTCTTGAAACCGCACCTGGAAACAACGGTATTTACGCTACTGGCCGCAGGAAAGAGCCAGCACGAAATTTCGCGCGTCACGAAAATTGATCGCAAGACGATACGCCGTCTCAAAAAGTGTTTTGTTGCCGAACAGGCAAAATCCCCCGGGGTGGCCACCGGTTCGACCAGCCAAATTCCCCCACCCCGGCCACCGGGGCCGACCAGGCAATCAATCTCTGCCTGCGAGCCCTATCGTGACTTCATAAAAGCCCAAGTTGGGCTGCACCGAAACTTCACCGCGATCTATCAGGATCTGGTTGACCAATTTGGTTTTGATGCCAGCTATAACAGCGTAAAGCGTTTTGCAGGAAGCCTGATCGAACATGACCCGGCGCAGTTCGACCGACTGGAATTTGCGGCGGGTGAAGAGGTGCAGGTGGATTACGGGGAGGGGGCACTGACCCGTTATCCCGGCACGGATCGCTATCGCCGCCCTCGATTGTTTGTCATGACCCTGCGCTTTTCGCGGCGCAGTTTCCGGCGCGTGGTGTGGAAGTCCAGCCAAGAGACATGGGCCAAGTTGCACGAGCAGGCTTGGCGGTATTTCGGCGGCAGCGCCACCTACGTCGTGCTGGACAACCTGAAGGAAGGGGTGATCAAACCCGACTTGTACGAACCGGAGCTCAACTCGGTCTATGCCGCCGTGCTCGCGCATTACGGCGTGGTCGCCGACCCGGCAAGGGTCAGAGATCCGAATCGCAAGGGTACGGTCGAAAATGCAATCCAGCATACCCAGAGTACAGCGCTCAAGGGGCGGCGCTTCGAATCGATCGAGGAGCAGAACGAATTCCTGGAGCACTGGGAAACCAAGTGGGCGGCGCAACGCATTCACGGCAGCACCAGGCGTCAGGTCGAAGCCATGTTCCAAGAGGAACGCGCGGCACTCAAACCCTTGCCGCTGCAAGGCTTCCAGTATTTTACCGAATGCAAACGCACCGTTTACGACGATACCTGCATACGGATCGACCACAGCAGCTACGCCGCCCGCCCGGCCCCCATCGGCAGCATCGTGCTGGTGCGCCTGTTTGAGCACCATCTCGAAATTCGCAACCTACAGACCCAATCCCTGCTGCGCACCCACCCCCTTGCGGATAAGCCGGGCAGCCTGATTCTGCCAAACGATGAACGCCCCTTTAACCCGTCGCGCGAAACCCATCGCATTCTGGCCCAGGCTAAAGCCATTGGCCCGTCAGCCGAGCAACTGTGCCAGAAGCTGTTTGACAGCGAGGGGCGCGTCATCCAGCGCCGTCTGTGGGGCATCGTCGGTCTGGTCAAGCGCTACCCGCGTCGGCTGATCGACCAAGCCTGCGCGATTGCATTGCGAGACGGCGTGCGCAGCTACAAACAGATTCAAACTCTGACCGAGCGTCTGCTCAAAGAAACCCTTGATGCCATTGATGCACCGGTTCAATGCGAGCTTGTGCTGACGCAGAGCCATCCTTTGATCAGGGGAAGCGATGACTATGCCGACCTGTTCACCCTGGGCGCCCGACAAAGCGCCGCCTTGCCACTAACCTTGGAGGAATTACCATGAGCATGACCATGAACGAAATCGAACGCGCATTGCGTGAGCTGCGCCTGTCCGGCATTCTCACAACACTGAACACACGCATATTGCAGGCACAGGCGAACCAGGAACCCTTTCTGGACACCTTCTCAATGATCTTGCAGGATGAGCTGGATCGGCGCCGTTCATGCCTGATGGAGCGCCGTTACAACAAGTCCGGTCTGGACGAACGCGCCACGCTGACCGACTTCGACTGGCGTTTCAATCCCAAACTGCCCCGGCAAGCATGCTTTGAGTTACACACCCTAAAATTCATTGCCGAGGGGCAAAATGCGCTGATTATCGGCAAGCCAGGCACGGGGAAAAGCCATGTTGCCAAAGCCGTGGCATATCAGGCAACCCTGCAAGGACACGATGTTCGCTACCTGGAGGCAGACGGTGTCTTTGCGCAATACGCGTTGGGCAGCCGGGTTGATCAAGAACGTCTACTGCATCCATTGCTCAGCGCCGACTTGGTGGTGCTTGACGATTTGTTTCTGGCCAGGCGCATCAGCGACAGTGCCGGCGAACTGTTGCAGATGCTGGTTCACCAGCGCTACAAACTCAGACGCAGCATCGTTGTGACATCAAATCGCATCGTGCAGGATTGGGGTAAATATTTGGGAGACAACACCATGGCCACCACCATTCTCGACCGGCTGATGCACCGCTCGCATTTGCTCGAATTTGAAGGCAAAAGCTATCGGCTCAAAGAGGCCGCAACACGATTTGCTCAAAACGCCTCAACAAGCTCATAATCTGCCCGTCCTGCCTGGGGGATTTTGGGTGGCCAAAGGTGGGGGATTTTGAAGTGGCCAACGGGGGTAATTATAAAGTATTCCGTGATGCAGGCATTCAGACCATGATTCTGATTGCCAGAAAAAGCCAGAAGTCAGAGCGCTACCAATTCGACTATCGACGCCTGGCAGGAGTGAAGAGCTCCCTGCCGGACGCACAGGCACTACTAGAAAAACTGGAAGGTGATGGGCGTGAATACCTTACACCAACGCTAGATCGAAGCCGCATACCAACTGCTTCACTGACATTTTCCAACTCCAGCGTTGAAGTGTTGCTGGATAAGATTGCTGCCAAACGGAATTTTGAACTGAATGGAAAGATGGAAGTGGCACAAGGTATTGTGCCCAACCCTGATGTTGTTTCGGCAAGAGCATTAGAAATAATCCCATATAAGAAACGGCAGCAAGAGGGTATTGAGGCAGGGCAAGGGGTGTTTGTCGTAAATGATGGATATTTTGCCGCTCCCAGCCAATTGGAAAAACGTTTTCTCAAGCCACTATATGAGCCGTCCGATATCGGTAGATATGCAATCGTTGACAAGCCAGCAAAGAGCATCATCTATTCAACTCGTGCCAACACCGCTCATGCGCCTCTTCCGTCTCGCTTGCTTAGTCATCTGGAGCGATACAGGGAAATTATGGAAGAAAGAAGAGAAAACCAACTTGGTCGGCTTGAGTTTTTCCAACTACATTGGCCGCGTGAGGAGCGTTTTTTTGAGCAAGGTGCAAAAATATTATCTGCCCGAAAATGTGATGAACCAACTTTCACCTACACCGAAAACGAGGCATACGTGATGATGGCATTCAATGTCATTATTACGGAGCGTGCAAATCTGCTATTTCTTACTGGCTTGTTAAATTCAAGGCTGGTGCGGTTCTGGCTCAAACATCGTGGCAAAATGCAGGGACAAAATTTCCAGGTGGATAAAGAACCGTTGCTGGAAATTCCTTTGTGCGTTCCATCGAAGACAGAACAGGAGAAAATAGCCAAATTTGTTCAACGAATAATTGAATGCAAGCAACAGATGCCCAGCATCAAAACTGATGCCGAGAATGTGCAGTTTCAGCGGTTTGTCGGTCAAGTTGAAAGCCAGATTCAAGATGCTATCGAAACGATTTATGGGCTGAATGATGAAGAGCGTAAAATGCTGGAGGTCGCTTGATCTGGTGGATGGCTTGCGCCGTGAAACATGTTACAACTTATGACTGGATTGGCCTAGACTGGATAACCTGTTGATTGCGAACTGCTTGGGCTACAGCACCATAATACCGAGTT
>CAVRDK010000005.1:0-163780 GCA_963719855.1 uncultured beta proteobacterium | reverse complement strand
TTGATGCCGCGCACTTCGTTGATGATACGGTTGGAAACTTTGCCCAGCAAGGCATGCGGCAGCTCTGCCCAGTGTGCGGTCATGAAGTCTTGCGTCTGTACGGCACGCAAGGCGACCACCCATTCGTAGGTGCGCCCGTCACCCATCACGCCGACGCTTTTGACCGGCAGGAACACGGCAAAGGCTTGCGAGGTAAGTTCATACCATGTCTTGCCGCTGGCGTCGCGCGTGTTGCGCAACTCTTCGATGAAGATGGCGTCGGCGCGGCGCAATAGCTCGGCATATTCATGTTTTACTTCGCCCAGAATGCGCACGCCCAGGCCGGGGCCGGGGAACGGATGGCGGTACACCATGTCATGCGGCAGGCCGAGGGCGACGCCTAGCTCACGCACTTCGTCCTTGAACAGTTCGCGCAACGGCTCCAGCAGCTTGAGGTGCAACGTGTCGGGCAGGCCGCCGACGTTGTGATGCGACTTGATGGCGTGCGCCTTCTTGGTCTTTGCTCCGGCGGACTCGATCACATCGGGATAGATGGTGCCCTGCGCCAGCCACTTTACCTGCGCCAGCTTGGCAGACTCGCGCTGGAACACTTCGACGAATTCGCGCCCGATGATTTTGCGTTTCTGTTCAGGGTCGGAAACGCCAACCAGATGCTTCATGAATTCCGCACTGGCATCCACATGGATCACTTTCACGCCCAGATTTTTTGCGAAAGTTTCCATCACTTGTTCGGCTTCGTTCAAACGCAGCAGGCCGTTGTCCACGAACACACAAGTCAGTTGTGCGCCGATGGCGCGATGCAGCAATGCCGCCGCCACGGAAGAATCTACGCCCCCTGACAAGCCAAGCAGCACTTCTTCGCTGCCAACCTGGACGCGGATTTTCTCCACCGCTTCGGCGACGTAATCCGGCATATTCCAGTCCTGCCCGCAACCGCAGATGTCGTGGACGAAACGTGCAAACAGCGCCTTGCCTTGATAAGTATGGGTGACTTCGGGATGGAACTGCACGGCGTAGAAACGACGCGCCTCGTCTGCCATCGCGGCAATCGGCGTCGCCGCGTTGGAAGCAATCACCGTGAAGCCGGGCGGCAGCGAAGTCACCTTGTCGCCGTGACTCATCCACACATCGAGCAGGCCGTGACCTTGTTCGTTGGTCTTGTCCTGTATACCCTCAAACAATTTTGAGTGACCCTGCGCGCGGATTTCCGCATAGCCGAATTCGCGTACCTTGCCGCTCTCCACCGTGCCGCCGAGTTGCGCGGCCATGGTCTGCATGCCGTAACAAATGCCCAGCACCGGCACACCGAGTTCAAATACGATCTGCGGTACCTTCGGCGTTTCTTCTTCATACACCGAATTGGGGCCGCCGGACAAAACGATGCCAGATGGATTGAATTCGCGAATCGCCTCCACCGTCATATCCCACGGATGCAGCTCGCAATAAACATTTGATTCACGTACACGACGTGCAATGAGTTGGGTGTACTGGGAACCGAAGTCGAGGATGAGGATTTTTTTGTGCATGTTTAAAACCTGGATAGGGTTAAGGGAAAAGGAACCACGCCTTCGGCGCTCAAGGGTGAAGGCGCGGCGGTTTTACCCTTCCCCCTTCTCCCAGTGTTTAGTCTGTATGATAATTTGGAGCTTCCTTGGTGATTTGCACGTCATGTACATGCGATTCGCGTATACCCGCAGAGGTGATTTCGACGAACTCGGCCTTGGTGTGCATGGTGGCAATGTCCGGGCAACCGAGGTAACCCATGCTGGCGCGTAATCCGCCCATCAGTTGATGGATTACCGCCAGCACACTGCCCTTGTATGGTACTCGTCCCTCCACGCCTTCTGGCACCAGTTTGTCCTGGTTGGCTTCATTGTCCTGGAAATAGCGGTCGCTGGAGCCTTGCTGCATCGCACCCAAGCTACCCATGCCGCGATAGGATTTGTAGGAACGTCCCTGAAATAATTCCACATCACCAGGTGCTTCTTCGGTGCCGGCAAACAAACCGCCCAACATGACCACATGCGCGCCTGCAGCAAGAGCCTTTGAAATATCACCGGAAAACCGCACGCCGCCGTCCGCGATCAAGGGAATGCCGGAACCCTGCAAGGCATCGGCCACATTCTGGATGGCGGTGATCTGAGGCACGCCCACTCCGGCGACCATACGCGTGGTGCAGATCGAGCCGGGACCGATACCGACCTTGACGCCATCCGCGCCATGATCCAGCAATGCCCTTGCCGCAGCTCCGGTAGCGATGTTGCCGCCAATAACTTCGACCTTGGGGAAATTTTTCTTCACCCACTGCACTCGATCCAGCACGCCCTGTGAATGGCCGTGCGCGGTATCCACAATTAGCACGTCCACACCGGCTTCAACCAGTAGCGTGGCGCGTTCATCTGTGCCTTCGCCCACGCCTATCGCCGCCCCCACGCGCAAGCGACCCAGTTCGTCCTTGCACGCCTGCGGATGTTCGCTGGATTTGAGAATGTCCTTCACGGTAATCAGGCCGCACAACTCGAACGCATCATTCACCACCAGCACGCGTTCGATGCGATGTTGATGCATCAATACACGGGCCTCATCGCGGTCGGCATTTTCCTTGACCGTAATCAGCCGCTCGCGCGGCGTCATGATGTTGAGGATAGACTGGTCGAGATTGGTTTCAAAACGCAAATCGCGATTGGTGACAATGCCGACCACTTTCTTGCCGTCCACCACGGGCAGGCCGGAAATTTTGTGCTGGCGGGTGAGATTCAACACGTCGCGCACTGTCATGCCAGGCGCAATAGTGACCGGGTCTTTCACTACCCCGCTCTCGAAACGCTTCACCTTGGAAACCTCCAGCGCCTGCGCCTTGGCTGTCATGTTCTTATGCACGATGCCGATGCCGCCCTCTTGCGCCAAGGCAATCGCCAGACGCCCCTCGGTGACGGTGTCCATCGCGGCGGACAACAGCGGAATGTTCAAGTTGATGTTGCGGGTAAGCTGGGTGCGCAGACTGACATCGCGCGGCAGCACATTGGAATGTGCCGGAACCAGCAAGACATCGTCAAAGGTTAGTGCCTTCTGGGTAATTCGCATGGTAAACGTCCTCTGCAAAGCGAGGCATTATAACAAAATTACCCTATGTGCATAATCGAACTATGTGCACTGTACAGATTGTCGTTGGCTGCGATGCTCATCGTGCCATCAGATTGGCGCCCAATAAACCGACTTGCGGGTTGGTCACAATGTGCAGAGGCAAGGATGCGAGCAATTTTGTATAGCGGCCTTTGTCATGAAAGGCGCGCATAAAATCACCGCGCTGCATGGTTGCGGCGATTTTCGCCGCAATCCCCCCAGCCACATAAATGCCGCCACGCGGAAGTGCTACCAGCGCCAGATTGCCGACGAACGCGCCATAAATCCGGACGAATAAATCCAGTGTCATCTGCGCGATGGGCTCATCGCCCTGCTGCGCGAATCGGGTAATCGCCGCAGCGGCATCCTCCTCGCCCATCGCCGCAATCAATTGCGCCGATGGCAATCCCAGCCCGCTGTCGCGCAGAAATTCGAAAATCGCCGCCAAGCCGGGGCCGGAAACGATGCGCTCATAGGAGACGTGTCCGTGGCGTTGCTGCAAGTATTGCAACAACGCATATTGCATCGCATCGGCAGGCGCAAAATCCACATGTCCTCCTTCGGATGGGTGCACTGCATAACCCCCATTCATCCACGACAGCCATGCCATCCCCAAGCCGGTGCCCGCGCCAACCACCACACGCACGCCCTGTGCTTGCGGCTCTCCGGGTTGCAAGGTCAGCAGGTCGCCCGGCTGCAATGCAGCAATGCCATGACCCACAGCCTCGAAATCGTTGATGAGAGAAATGCGGGAAATAGCAAAACGCGCGGCCAGCGCATCCGCATCCACCTCCCACGGCAGATTGGTCAACTTCACCTGCCGACCGGAAACAGGCCCTGCCAAGGCGAAGCAGGCGGCAGCAACGTTGGGCGTTCCTGCCTCACGCAGGAACTCGTTCAGTATTTCCGCCAAACCGGCGTAATCTGCGCTTGAATAGGATTTTTGCAGAAATGGTGGATGGAGTCCCTGCGCACGGCCTCCGTCCGCCACGCTGATCCGCAGCAGCGTCTTGGTGCCGCCGATATCGCCTGCAATAATATTATTCATGGTCGCCAATATTATCCGATTTTCGTGATTGAACAGTACGCCAGTTTGCGGCAAGCGGAAAAATAGTACGCGGTCACCATTTTGGCACCGACGAAAGATGCAACAATACGGGGATTATTCTCTGCCAGACGGCCCAGACCAACGGATATAGTGAAGTGAAGCGGGAGATAGCCGTTACGGTTCGGTAATGGCTTCGTCCGATGCTTTCAGTAGCGGCCACAAGAGGTAAGAGATCACTGAACGCTTGCCGACCACGAGCTCCGCCGTGACGGTCATACCCGGCAGCAATCTCGCGCCCTCGGGCATTTTTTTCAATTGGGTAGATTTTAAACGAATACGGCTTGTATAGTATGAATCCGCACCCGAACCGGCGGATGGCTCGCGACGGAATGCATCTTCACTGATAGTGCGCAGTTCACCATCCAGCATGCCGTGCTTCTGGTAAGGGAAGGCATCAAACTTGAGGTGAGCCATATCGCCCACTTTGAGATAACCAACATCCAGTGCATCAATTTGTACTTCAACTTCCAGTTCGGCATCCAGGGGAACCAGAGTGAAAAGCTTTTCAGCTCCCTGGGCAACCGAGCCTTGGGATAACTTGGCTATATCAAGAACGACAGCATCAATTGGTGATGTCAGTTCCACCAATTTGCTGCGCTTATCGGCCTTTTGCAACTGTTCGTTCACTGCGTCCCGTTCGCGCGAAACAGATAGTAACTCTTCCATCATTTTCTGGCGCCAGCCGGTCTCGAACGACATTTTTTCTGCTTGAAGTGATGCAAGTTCGCGCCCGATCTCGATCTGTCTATTTCTGGCCATTTCCAAACTGCGTTCAGCCTCGATCAGCCTATCCTGCATCTCAAGGAGGCGAGATCGCGCGGCATATTTCTGGTTAACCAGATCTTGCTGCATAGCTTCCATTTCTTTTAGAACCTTGACTCGTGAAGCCAGCCCCTGCTGATCTCGCCGATTGGTTTCCAGCGTTGCGCGAGAGCGGGCGATCGACTCATCCAGCTTGAGAACTTGAGCGGAATAATTGGCATGGCGCTCCCCCGATAAACTCGTCTGCAACTGGCTATCATCATCCGCACCCGCAGCCCTTGCGAGCTTTTTACCGGAAAGCTCCGCGTCCATTTGCGCTAGCTGATTGTCCAGGCTGTGAAGACGCGTTCGTAGCTGGGATTCATCGGCTTCTGTAAAAGTCGGATCCAGCGTTGCCAGGCGTTCGCCTTTTTTTACGACCTGACCGACACGAACATCGATGCTCTGAATGATTGATGTCTCCAGTGGCTGAACGACAAGATTCGGTAACGGTGTCACAAGGCGGCCATGGGTCACAACATCCCGGTCAACATTCGAAAAAGTTGCCCACAGGATGAAAACAACGAATGCCGCCACAAAAACATGCAGAGTAATACGCGCCGATGCAGGAAGCGGACGGCGCTCGATTTCGTCTGCATCAGGCAGAAAATCGAGCGCCGCCGTATCAACAGACGGCTTCTTGGCCTTTTTTGCCAAGCCGAACTTAGCCTTGGTCTTGGCTTTGGCTTTCGTCAACAGGCTCATAGATGGCTTGTTTGCTGGTTCCATAATTGCTGGTAGGTTGGGCAACGCGTAAGTAATTCTTCATGGCGACCGGCATCGGCCAAGCTCCCTTGCTGCATGACCAATATGGTATGGGCGTTAACCAGAGTCGAAAGACGGTGAGAAATCATCACCACAGTGCGACCGACCGCGATCTGCGACAAATTGTTAATAAAAATTGCCTCGCTTTCAGGATCCAGCGCGCTTGCGGCTTCATCGAGAATAAGGATGCGCGGTTTCGACAACAGTGATCGCGCAATGGATAACCGCTGCTTTTGACCGCCGCTCAGGTTGGACGCATTTTCTTCCAACAGTGTGTCATACCCCTGCGGAAGCCGCTCAATGAACTCGTCGGCGCCAGATGCTTGTGCCGCTGCAACTACTTCCTCAAAGGAAGCATCCGGTTTGGTCATGGTGATGTTTTGACGCACCGTGCCGCGAAATAGGAAATTTTCTTGCAGTACAACGCCAATCTGTTTACGCAGATGCGACAGGTCGATCTCGCGGGCATCCAGCCCGTCGAAACGGACGATCCCCTCTTCCACCGGGTAAAGCCCCTGTATCAACTTGGTGAGCGTGGTCTTGCCGGAACCGCTTCTTCCGACGATACCCACTATCGCTCCAGCCGGAATCGTGAACGTTGTCCGGTCAAGCGCGGTTGCACTGGTACCCGGATAACGGAAAGTTACATTATCAAAGGTGATTGCTCCTTCCAACTGCGGTCGCAAGCCTCCGCCACCACGTCCCTCAGAAGGACGATTCATGACCGAACCGAGCATGCGCACAGACAAAGCAACTTGTTGGTATTCATTGATCAGCCCGACGAGTTGCAACAGAGGGCCTGTAACCCGTCCAGAAAGCATCTGAAAAGCAATCAGCGCACCGACGCTCATCGTCTGATCAAACACCCCCTGACACCCGATGACAACAATCGCTATCGGCATCAATTTGCCAAGAAAGTCAGTAACGGCATTGCTGTTAAGGGATAGCTTTCCGACACTAAAGTGTGCCGTGATCGCTTCGGCAGAGAACTGATCCCACGAACGCCGCTGCGCTGGCTCGATGGCGAGCGCCTTTACCGTGCGCATCCCGTGTATGGTCTCGACCATCAGCGCCTGTCGCTTCCCCTCGCAGGAGTACAGCGCATTAAGGCGACGCGTGTAGGCCGGCAAAACCGAGGCAATGATCCCTCCGATAACAATGGTAAATGCCAGAACAATCAAAGTCAGCTTGAAAGAATATGAGAAAAGAATCGGGAAGAAAACCAACAACGCTATCGTGTCGAGCGCTGTAAAAAAAAGCCGTCCGGTCAGGAAGCTTCGAATACCCTCCAGTTGCTGCATATGGCGGGTGATCACCCCGGCTGAAGTGGTCTCAAAATAATCAATCGACAAAGAAAGGAGATGCCCGAACACGCGGCGTGTGAGCGTCATGTCAATCTTGTTGGTCGCCACCAGGAGCAACAACTGGCGCAGATATCCAAAAACCGCATCGAACAGCAATGCAAAGACAACACCTACTGACAGAAACCCACAATGTAGATACACTCTGATGAACCAGCACCTTGTCGATGACAACCTGAAAAAACATCGGCGATGCCAGCGCCAGCATGTTCATCGCCACAGCAGCAATGATGATGTCTCTGAACGCCTTCTTTTGTTTCAGTATCTCGGGAATAAACCAGCGCAGGCTGAAGGGCTGGTTTGGGTCGGTGATAGCATGACTGCGCTTCAAAAATATGACTTCGCCATTCCATAGACTACAAAACTTCTCACGATCAACCCACGCCACGGCGGCCATGTCGACCGAAGGATCAAGAACCGCCACACTACCATCGGCCTCACCCTCGCCGGGGCGTACGCCGACAACAATAACTGCCGTGCCGTTGGCACGAAGGGCCAGAATGGGAAACACCCCCCCCTGAACAAAAAGACTACTCCATGAAATATTTTCGCCCCTCGCCTTCAGGCCCATCTCGGTAGCCATGCGAAGCACCAAAGGAAGCGCAGGCTCTTCGTCAGTCAATGCGTATTCGTGGATCAATCGCTCAGGATTAATCTGCAATCCATGATGCTGAGCAATGGCAGTGAGGCACTGAACAATGGTGTGGGAAAATTTATCAGCCATCATTAATCACTCAGGTGGGATGATGGAAAGTAGCATCAATGTTCATCTCAGAGAGATGGTTGATGTTTACAACGGGTTTGTCGACATGATCGACCACGGCAAGAACCAGCGTGGCTTGAAAACCCGCATTGCGCTTAAGAGAACGAATTGCGGCAAAAGCATCGCGGCGTTGTGCAAACTCCCCCATGCGAACAGCATATAGAGTCCTCTTAGCCGCATCCTTGATCTCGCAAACATGGGCTTTGTATCCCTTATCTTGCCACTGCAATTGTGATTTTTCCGCATTTTCCAGAGTAGCGAACGCGCCCAATTGCACCGTGTAGGCCAATTTTTCTTTGGCCTTATCCTGTTTTTCCAGGATGCCGACTTTACCGCCTGGAACGCCATTAACTGCAAGCGCAGTCGATCCCGGCTGCGACGCTGACAAGAAGGGCAATGCCGGGTCAAATTTCACATCAGGTTCGCCAGCAGCGTGTTCGGCTGTTTTCGACGAGGCTGTCACAAGGGAGATATCTTTGGCAGACAACGCGTCAGCACCATGCACATCGTTCGAACTGGACACCGTGACTGGCGCTTTGTTTTTCTGCGACAAAGGCACTTCAACGACCACCTCATCCGAACGCGAGGAGACAACACGACAACGCTGGTAGTTTGCCTTAAGCATTGCACATAGCTCATGAGCGGCTTCCGGGGTTGCGAATTTGCCGACGTACAAGCGGAATAAGGACAACTGCCCATCCGTATTATTTTCTACTTTTCCATCAAGGCGCGGGCGTACAACACGACTTTCCATCAGCTTCGGGTAACGCATCCGCAGATCGCGCCAAGTGGCGCCAATCGTCGAGCGATGGTATAGGCCCGGCAACTCGACCTGCCAGAAATTCTCGACCTGCAATGGGCCGCCGCCCTTGGTAAAAGCATCATTACCCCAATCGACTCCATCAGTTGCGAAGCCTGTTTTTGGCGCAGCAAAGGATATTTTCGAGGTATCAAGAGCGACTGAGCCAAAGGCATCGCCCAGGGCTTGAGTTGGACGAGCACCCTTTCCAGGCAGTTGCTCAACAAAATTCACACCGCCGCCCAATGCCTGGAACAGGCTGATATACCCATGGTAGCTATCCATCTTGATCCGCAGGTAATCGTCCAGATAGCGGTTATAGTTGCGCTCAGCATCAAGCAATGCCTGATAGTCGAGTCCCCCGGCAGCGTACACCTTGGCACTGCTATCCCACGCCCGCCGCGCTGAGGTGGTAGCTTCCTGCTGTGAGGCGAGACGATTACCGGTCAACCGGATACCGGCGAGAGCGCTTTCCACCTCTCTCGCGGCCTGATAGATGGTGCGCGCATAGGTTTCCACCATTTCTTCGTGTATCGCTTGTGCATTCTCCTTATCACTTTTTAATTTGCCTCCGTCAAAAATACTGACTGTCAAATTGGAGATTGCATTCCAGAAAAGAGTCGAAGGCTGAAAAAACTGCGCCATGGCAAGACTGCTGTGCCCCACTTGCGCCGAAAGATCCAGGGGAGGAAGAAGTCGGGCACGAGCCACATCTACATCCGCATCCGCCGAGAGCAAGCGCGCTTCTGCCATGCGCACATCGGGGCGGCGAAGAAGCAGGGAGGAAGGCAGCGCTGGAATAACCGTGGGGAGAAAAAGTGCGTCAAGACCGTCACTAGAGAGCTTTAGCGATCCGGGAACAGATCCCACCAGAAATGCAATGCTCGTCAGCGCATCCTCACGTTGCTGCTCAAGTGTGGGTATCGTCGCACGAACCGCAAAAACAGCCGCTTTTTGCTGGTCAAGTTCTATCAGTGTCGCATCGCCGATGTCCACTCGTTTTTCAACGCTGTCCAACATGTGACTCAATACAGCATCGGTCTCGCGGGCAAGCCGCAAGCGATCATTCAGAGAAAGATACTCGACGTAGCTGGAGGCGAGACTGGCCGTCATGTTTCTTTGCACGTTGTCGCGATTAAACGCTGCCTGCCATAGCTGGAATTTGGCAGACTCAGCCAAAGAACTGCGCTCTCCCCAAAGATCCACACGCCAGTTTCCTTGCAAACTCGCCTGGTACGTCCTCTGGGAAGAAATACCCTGCCCTGGCGTGACAACTCCAATCGCACCACCCGGTGCCTGATTTGCCAATTCAACAGGCGCACTTAGGGCCGGCAACAGGCCAGCGCGAGCCTGATCAACACGCGTCCTGGCTTCGGCCATTTGTTGGGTCGCAATACGTACGTCCGGGTTATTGGCCAGCCCCCGGTCAATCAATTCAACCAATTCCAAATTCCCGAATGCTCGCCACCACTCAACCAACCCAACGTCGTGCGAAGCATCCGGTGTCGCGATTTTCACGGCTGGTTCTATGGGCATCGGAGTCGAAGTATGCGAATCTTTAGGCGGAGAATTTTTGTACTGGGCGGGCAGCTGTATTCTCCGGAACATCGTAGCTACTGCGCTTAGTCATGCATCCGGAAAAAAGTGTCAACATCAAACCGAGAAATACAGTTTGAGCAATCTTGCTGGCCAAAGGCAGACGAGCGCCAACAGCACCTTTGCCAAGGCCAGGACAAGTCAGATTTTTCCGGTTCAGATTCAAGTTCTAAGTGCAACCATTTAATAAAGCATCATTAGGGGGAACCTCTACCTTTTTCCACGATTGCATTTTGTAGGCAGATGCGCCCGGAAGAAATAAGAGGATGGCTAATTCTCTTGTCGGAAGGAGCCTTACAAAATTAGAGATGGAATATGGCTATTATCCAAATCCGGCAATCGGGTGATAAGGAAAACAACGGGGAGTTTGTGCTGCTGTTTAAGCCATAACGGCGCTGGCGGTGGGGTCTCGCAAAGGCTCGCTTTGCATAGCCATCTGACTGATGAAGCTACCAGCCATTAGGCCACAAAAGAACGGTCGCTTAGTGAAATGGTTAGGGGGTTCATCAGTTTTCGTGGATAAGTTGCCGTTTTAGGTTCGTTAGTTACTGCTAAACCTAATCATGGTAAATCATCAATAAACCGCCGCATGGAAATTTTAAGCGCCGCAAAATGCGGGTTGTACATCAAGCGGCGCAGCGTTCCTGCTGCGAGGTTTTGCTCGGTGATCTCGCCTTGTAGTACTTCGTTCGGCTTGTTGTTGCAGGTGTCATATTTTTCCATCTCGTCGGGATAATAATGCGTACAGTTGGAATAATCCCCTGTCGCGCCATAGTGCGTATCATCGGGAGGCAGCACGATAGCCGTGTGCGAGGAGCTTAATATTCTTTGCTCGGGCATCACACTGTAAACCAGTTCCAACTTTTCTTCCGGGAAGCCATGTATATGCTTTCCCCCATCGGTGGCGTAGAGCACCAGCTTGCTGGATGGGTGCGGCATACGCATCATGAAGTTCAAGGTTGCCGAGGTGTCGGCGGTGACGTCGTCTGCGCTTGCCGCAGTAAACACCGGAAGGTTCAGCTTGTGCAACAGCGCTTGTTCGTTGACTTCCTGCGTCAGCGCATACATCTGGGCAGCGGCATTCTTGGGGAAGGATTCGTATTTGTAGATATCCCGGTCGGGCATGATGTTGACCCACTTCGCTGACGGGATCAGCCAGCTAAAAGGCTTGTGCAGGTTGGCCCAAGCAGCCTTGGGTGAGATTTTGAACGCCGGAGAAAACAGGAACAGGCCGCACACGCGACTATCACGCAGGCTCTGGTAAACACTTAGCGCGCCGCCAGCGGAAAAGCCGGCCAGATAGACTTCATCAACCTCGAAGGCAAGTCTGTCGGCGCCATAAGCCACGGACTTAGCCCATTCCTGCCAGTGGATGTCAAGCAAATCCCCAGGCTGCGTGCCGTGCCCCGGCAATAACACGGCCATGACGCGAAAACCGTTTTCCTGGAAGAACGCGGCCAGATGACGCATGAAATAAGGCGAGTCGGTCAAGCCATGGGTGAGCAGCACGCCGCGTTTATAGGATTTTTTCTGTCCAACCGGATAATTGCCTGTGGGCTTCAGCTCGAACGGCGCATTGCCGTCGGTTATTTTTTCGGGATTGGCTGCGCCTGCACCCGAGCGAACTTGGGCAATCATCTCCCGCTGACGCGCGACATAATCCGCAAACTCCAATTGCCCGCCATTGAACTGGCTGTTCAATTCAGAAGCGTGATGCCTCGCCTCAAGCGGCGGATTTTCCGCGCCTGGAATCTTCGTGTGGTTCATGTCCCCAGCCGTTTTTTATTATGTGCATATTTAAGCATATTACCCGGATAGTTTGCTGTCTTCCGCTATGTTGGCTACCGCACAGATGGAAACAGGGTAATCAACGGAATATGCGCAATGGGCGCGCAACCACTTTGGCGATCAACTCCGTTAGCTCACCTTAATCTTCTATGTCAGGAGCATCGTGCGAAACTTTACCCATTTTACAAGCTCCCAAAACAGGCGAGCTGCCATCAATGTGCAAAAAGCTTTGGTTCTGGGGAAAACGGACATTGAGAGACTTGGCATGATAGTCAATGAATCCATCAAGTCCTTTTCAATTACTACACATCTTGCGCAAAATGAAGTTGTCGAGATTCTGGGCAAAATAAATGTAGAAGCGCTGGATGAAGTACAGGCGGCGGTCGAAAATCTCAAGGGTATTGAAGGCATCGATACGGTAAGAATTGTTGTGGCAGTTGAAGAAACAATCAAGGCAATTGCGGCAACGACCAATCTTGATACAGATGAGATTTTAAAAATTCTGACCGCAAGAAATGGAACCACTGTCGAGAATATCGTCTACAGGTTGCATGAAATGAGCAGAGTTATTGATACAACACCGGAAACTGTTTGCGCAATTGCTCCAGCTTAGGCATGTCGTTGAAGACGATGTAGGGCTGGTAAGGATGCAATGCCAGATAGTTCTGGTGATACTCCTCGGCTGGATAGAATTGTTGCAGCGGCACGACTTGCGTGACAATGGGCGCAGAAAAAGTGTGCGCGGTGGTGAGTTGCTGGATGGTGCTTTGCGCAATCTTCTGCTGTTCGGGGCTGGTGTAAAAAATCGCCGAGCGGTATTGGCTACCGGTATCGGGGCCTTGGCGGTTGAGTTGGGTAGGGTCGTGCGCCACGCTGAAAAACACTTGCAGCAGTTGTCGATAGGAAACCTGTGCCGGGTTGAAACGGACGCGCACCGATTCGGCATGTCCGGTGTCGCCATTGCTCACTTGTTCGTAATGCGCCGTGGCTGCGCTGCCGCCCGCATAGCCGGACACCACTTCGGATACTCCCTTGACGTGTTTGAACACCGCATCGACGCCCCAGAAACAGCCTCCGGCGAATACCGCCGTTTGTTCGGCTGGCGCTGCGCTGGCGTTTGATAGCACGCCCAGACCGAGCATGAGGCACAGGCTACCGCTGAATAAATAACTATGGATATATTTGATGATTAGCATGATGACACTCCTTAATTCCAGATATTCCATTAAAACCGAATAGTCCCTTCCCCCTTTAAGGGGGAAGGTTAGGATTGGGGTAGAAGTGGTGGAATATCCACGTTTCTACCCCCTCCCTAGCCCTCCCCCTTAAAGGGGGAGGGGGTTTTTGTCTAATGAACTATCCGAGTTAAAATCAGCCGAAGGTGAAGGCAAATGCCTCTGCGTCGGCATCCAGAAATTCAATGCGAAAGGTATGAACTGCAATTTTCCCGCTCTGCCGGACAAGCTGGTAAAGGCGCTGTTCGTGGATTACTCCGTTTCCTTGTGCGTCAATATCCGCGCCGTGATCCGCTCCGGGCGGGACTCCGTCCAGGGTGACCTTGAAACGCACCGGTTTGTCGTTGCTCGATCCAAGCACCAGGTGCAGATCGCGTCCTTGAAAACGATAACTGATAGCACCGCCGGGTGCTTGCAAAGCGGCTGATTCTGCGGATACCAGCCACTTGCCGCTTAGTCCCCATTGGTTTGGTTTGAGCGTGCGCGGTGTGCTGTACACTGCGGCGATGTCTTGCTTGGTTGCCTCGGGTGAGGCCAGATTTTGCTGGCGCGCATAACCTATATAGGTTTCCGGCGAGCGTTCCCTATCCGCAGCAGCAGCCGTTGCGCCCACCCCCTCTACTTGCACCAATTCATTGTCCATCGCCAGCACGCCCTGATGCGCCTCCTTGAGCAAGGTCTGGATCATTTGCTCGGTTTCCTGATATGCGCCTTCGCCGAAGTGTTGATGGCGAATCCGTCCTTGCGCGTCTATCAGGTAATGCGCGGGCCAGTATTTATTGCTGAAGGCATTCCAGATTGCGTATTGGTTGTCCATCGCTACCGGATAGGTGATACCAAGATCGTGGATGGCCTGCTCGACATTGTGCTGATCTTTTTCAAAGGCGAATTCCGGGGCATGGACGCCGATGATGATTAAACCCTGAGTTCGATATTTTTCATTCCATGCTTTCAGGTAAGGCAGGGTACGCAAGCAGTTGATGCACGAGTAAGTCCAGAAATCTACCAGCACCACTTTGCCGCGCAGGCTCTCGCTGCTCAGCGGCGGCGAGTTAAACCACTGCGTTGCGCCGGAAATGGGTGGCATTAAGGGCGATATCGCAGAAGTTTTGGCGACCGCGCCGGGTTTTTGAGCTAACTGAGTAATCAGTTTTTGCTCGGTGTTGGCGGTGCTTAAAAAAGTAAACTGCGATAGAAAGCGTGTATCCCAGCCCAGCGCGATGACCGCCACGCCTGCTACCACTGCCATGCCCAAACCGCGCCGTACCCATTCCTCGGCTCCCAGTCCACGCTTCATCAGGCTGAATATTCTCCCTCCCGCCAGCAGGGCAAGTCCCAAGGAAGTTGCCGCACCGACGGCGAACACCAGCAGCAACAAGGCGCTGTAAAGATTCGCGCCATTTAGTGCTGCGCCTGCCAACACCAGCCCTAGAATCGGCCCGGCGCAAGGCGCCCATAAGAACCCGACTGCCACGCCCAACAGCAACGAGCCTTTGAGGTTGGCTTGCTGGTCGGCGTGTTGTTGCAAGCGCCCACCCAAGACGACGAACGGGCGCATCATGCGCTCCGACAGTGCAGGGAAGATCAACGCCATGCCCAGTAACAGCAACAGCAACATCGCAGCATAACGGCCATATTGATTTATCTCGACCAGCCAGGCTCCGCCCACCGCCGCAAAGCTGGCGAGCAATGTGAAGGTCGCGGCCATGCCAAGCAAAATCGGCAGTCCGCTACGGCGGAATGACTGATCCGAACGGGCAAAGATAAACGGCAATACCGGAAGCACGCACGGGCTGAAAATAGTCAGCAGGCCACCGAGATACGCCAGGAAAAATATCAGCATGATGTGTCAGCTCCGTTTTGGCTTCGGCACAAAGCGCATTGCAACCGTATTCATGCAATAGCGCAAACCCGTAGGTTTTGGGCCATCGTCGAACACATGTCCAAGATGTGCATCGCACAATGCGCATCGCACTTCGGTGCGTGTCATGCCGAACATGTGATCGGCAATTTCACGTACATTTTCTGCGGCAATCGGTTGCCAGAAGCTTGGCCAGCCGGTATGCGAATCGTATTTTGTGCTGGCGTCAAACAGCGCATTGTCGCAGCACACACACCGATACAACCCCGGCTCGTGCCTGTCGTAACCCGGCTGTGAAAATGCCCGCTCGGTGCCTTGTTCGCGAGTTACCTGATAGGCCAAAGGTGACAGCACCTTGCGCCATTCGGCATCTTTATGCACCTTGGCCAGCGTCACGCGCCCAAGCGGTTTTCCGTCATCGGAGAATTGCATGATAGTTACATTGTCGCCAGCGGACACCATGTCGGCAAAAGAACGGGTTGCCAACATCATGGCAGCGCCGGATAAAGCGAATAAGAATTGTCTGCGTTGCATAATATTTCCCTCCTGTTCGTCACTTACATTGGAGTGGCAAATCCTGTATCCGGTTCAAAATAACAATCGAAACCAGTTATGATTTGCCCTAAAGGCCTGTGAAGCAAAAGGGAATAGGGATTGTCGCTCAGTTTGGAGTCACATCAGGGCAGCAGAAGGCAGCATCTGCGCCTGTAGCAATCGAAGATGGTATGTCGAAGCAACGGGTTGAGTGCCGCAGGCAAAGCTGACTAGTACTTCTCCCCCTCTTTCCACATGACAGGATCGAAACGCAGCACGCGGTTGCGGCCTTGCATCTTGGCTGCGTAGAGAGCTACGTCGGCGTACTTGACCACTTGCCAGAAGGTGTCGGTATCAAGCGGAAACTCCGATACGCCGATGGAAATGGTTTTTTGCAGCATCGTACCGGGAAGCGATATCTTGGTATCCTCGACCTTGGCGCGGATATTCTCGGCGATTTTTAACGCACTCTCGGCATTGGTATCCATTAATATGATAAGGAACTCCTCGCCGCCATAACGCACCACCATATCCGAAGATCGCACGCTCTTGGAAAGAGTTTCCGCAAGCGTTTTAAGCACTTTGTCACCGGCTTCATGACCGAAAGTGTCATTGACCTGCTTGAAATAATCCAGATCCAGCATGAGGATGGAAAATGAAGTCTTCCTGCGCTGACTGGTAGCAACCAGGGTGGTGACGTATTCTTCCAGGAAACGCCGATTGTAAAGGCCTGTCATGGCATCGCGTAGCGAGCTTTCCTTCAGATGTTCCATCAGACGCTTCGCTTCAATTACCGGCGCTGTTTCCCGCAGATAAACGACGATGAATGGTATCAGGCAGTTGGCGTATTGCCCCAGGTCTGCGGGGAGAACCAGCTGCACCACGCAGCCAACTGAGCCGGATTGCGTGATCGGCAGGCAGATGTGTGTATGCTTTTCGCCTTCCACTTCCCCCCGGAACATGGTGCAAATTTCCGGGAAGTCCAATGCATTCGCCGCGTGACCAGTGCGTTTGACGCGACAGGTATTGGCATCAACCAAAATCTGCTGGTCGCACCAGCGACAGGGTGCGCCGAACTCGTTGTCGACGACGATCGGGACGATGCGATTCTTGCTCGAAGCCACTTTATAAATCGAGAAATGTGCAATGTCGAATTTTTCGGACAGCACCCGAGCCAAGCGTTGGTAGACTTCCAACTTGCCCATGTCTTCCTCGATAGCCCTTTTGTAGCGGGCGGCTTCGACCAGGATTTCCACCATTTCGGTGGTCGTGGTAAGTTGGTTGCCGGTATTTTGGGGCTGGTAGTTCATCAATTCGCCCACGCGGTTGCCTATGGTTGAGATGCCCTCGTCCAAGGTTCCCATCAACCGGTTGAGTTGGCCGGCGATTTCGCCCACCTCATCCGAGCTGCGTTGCGCAATTCGCCCATTGAATTCACCGCTGACCGCACAGTCTACAACGGACTTTAGTTCGTGGGTCGTCTCAACCAAGGGCCGGAGCACGCGCCGAAGCAAAAACAGCGCCAGCATGGCGGTCGAAAATATAACTAGCGCCACCAAACCGATGGTAGTAATGGCTTGATGCCTGACCTCGTCCAGCGGAATATCGATGGATACGGCTCCCAGTACAGTGCCCTGCGTAACGAGGTGGCACTGCAGGCAATTGGGGGTTCCCAGTCCGTTGGCTGTGTATGGAATGATAGCGTGGAAAAATATCGAACCACTTTTGGTTATAACATTAAAGGACGGCTCTCCGAGATTAATGACCTTGCTCTCGCCATCGTTTGTCGGGCGCTCCTGGGGAAGACCAGGGCCAAACTGGTTATCGACGGCTGGCCCCCGGATTATCCGAATGTTTTGTACACCGGGAACGTTGCCCAAGCGTTGCAGGAATTCAGGACGTTTGTTGATGGTGCCGTTGACCATACTTTCGGTCAGCCCCACCTTAACCGCCTCGGCCACAGAGCGGGCGTGGCGTTCGGCGGTGTAAAGCGAGAAGTTCTGGAAGGAATAAAGACTAATGGCAACCAGCACCAGAACAAGAAACACCATCAGGGTAGAGAAGAATACCAGTATCTTTGCGTTGATGGTTTTGGGTTTGAACGTCATGGTGCTCCGCATTTTCTCGCAGAATTATTGATATCCTTTAAACATACTAGAACCTTTTCCCTATTGTTGCAAATTGAAGTTTTAGAAAAAAAGCCCGGCATCAAAGCCTTTTTAACTCGACAAAAATGGAAACCGCTGAGCGATCCATATCCCATCTTTTGTAGGGTTGCATGTTCATTGTAGAATTAGCCGCCGTGCGCGAGGGATAGATAGGTTAGTCCAGAAAAACCACAATCTACATAATAGCGTTCCCACGCTCCGCGTCCTTGCTGCTGACAGGTGCATAGGTTAGCTCCGGTTCGTCCGGCTTGGACATCAGACCCCTTGTATTCTTAGCCTGAATTTTGCATAAAGCTGGGAGCCTATCCTTTTCTGAACAAAGCCGATTGCGCGTGCGCCTGCAAGCCTTCGCCGAAAGCTAGTTCTGCGGCAATCGCGCCCAGCGTTTGTGCGCCTTGCGCGGATACCTGAATCAGACTACTGCGCTTCTGGAAGTCGTACACACCCAAGGGAGATGAGAAGCGCGCGGTGCCGGAGGTGGGCAGGACGTGATTCGGCCCGGCACAATAATCACCGAGCGATTCGGAGGTGTAGCGCCCCATGAAGATCGCCCCGGCATGTTTCAGTTTGGGCAGCCAGTCTTGTGGATTCTCGACCGACAATTCCAGGTGTTCCGGCGCGATGCGGTTGCTGATGGCACAAGCCTCTTCCAGATCGGCGACATGGATCAATGCGCCGCGATTTTCCAGCGCGGTCTTGATGATCTCGCGGCGCGGCATCTGCTCCAGCAGCTTATCTGCGCTGGCTGCCACCGCCTCGATGAACTTTGCATCAGACGACAACAGGATGGCTTGCGCGAGTTCGTCGTGCTCGGCCTGCGAGAACAAGTCCATCGCAATCCAGTCGGGGTTGGTTTTCCCGTCGCAGATCACCAGAATTTCCGATGGTCCGGCGATCATGTCGATGCCGACCACGCCGAACACGCGGCGCTTGGCCGATGCCACATAGGCGTTGCCGGGGCCGACGATCTTGTCTACTTTCGGGATGGTAGCCGTACCATAAGCCAACGCCGCCACCGCCTGCGCACCGCCGACGGTAAACACCCGATCTACGCCGGAGAGATGCGCCGCCGCCAGCACCAGTTGATTTTTCACCCCGTCCGGTGTCGGCACCACCATGATGAGTTCGCCCACGCCCGCCACTTTCGCTGGCAGCGCATTCATCAGCACCGAGGAGGGATAAGCCGCCTTGCCGCCCGGCACATACAGGCCGACGCGATCCAGCGGCGTGACCTGCTGACCGAGCAACGTGCCGTCGGCCTCTGTATAGTTCCATGAGCTTTGCAGTTGTTTCTGGTGATAAGCGGTGACGCGCTGTGCGGCTTGCTCCAATGCCGTGCGCTGCGCGACAGGCAAACCCTCGAATGCGGCGCGCAACTCGGCTTGCGGCAATTCCAACGCCACTGCGCTGCTCACATTCAGGCGGTCGAAACGTTGCGTATATTCGAGCAAGGCCGCATCGCCACGACGCTTCACATCGGCGAGGATGGAAGCAACAGTCGCTTCCAGTTTTTCGTCGGCTGTTTCCTCGAATGCCAGCAACTGACTAAGTTGCCTATTGAAATCCGCCTGTTTGGTAGAAAGTCGTTTGATATTCATTTGGAAACTGCTCCTGCAAAAGCATCCAGCATCGGTTGAATCGCCTCGCGTTTCAATTTAAGTGCAGCCTGGTTCACTACCAAGCGCGAGGAAATCTGCGCGACTTCTTCCACTGCCTTGAGATTGTTCGCCTTCAATGTATTGCCGCTGCTGACCAGATCGACAATCGCGTCAGACAGGCCGACCAGCGGCGCCAGTTCCATCGAACCGTACAGCTTGATCAAATCTACATGCACGCCCTTCGCAGCAAAATGTTCGCGCGCCGTCTGCACATATTTGGTCGCCACCCGCAAGCGCGCGCCTTGGCGCACGGCGGAGTCGTAATCAAAATCGTCACGCACCGCCACCATCATGCGGCAACGCGCGATATTCAAATCCAGCGGTTGGTACAGACCAGTGCCGCCATGCTCGTTCAGCACATCCTTGCCGGCCACGCCGAGATCGGCTGCACCGTATTGCACATAGGTCGGCACGTCGGAAGCGCGCACGATGATCAGCCGCACATCGGCGCGATTGGTCGACAGGATCAGCTTGCGCGAAGTCTCCGGGTCTTCCAGCGGCGTAATGCCTGCCGCCGCCAGCAACGGCAGGGTTTCCTCGAAGATGCGGCCTTTGGACAGGGCGATGGTGATCATTGCTTGAATTCCGTTATTTAATCCGACGAATGTTAGCACCAAGCTGCGAAAGTTTGGCCTCAATATGCTCGTAGCCGCGATCCAGATGGTAGATGCGGTCTATCACGGTCTCGCCCTGCGCCACCAGCCCGGCGATCACGAGGCAGGCGGAAGCACGCAAGTCAGTCGCCATCACCGCAGCGCCTTCCAGATGATCCACGCCGCGCACCATGCAGGTGTTGCCTTCCACATCTATCTGCGCGCCGAGGCGGCGCAGTTCCTGCACGTGCATGAAGCGGTTTTCGAAGATGGTTTCCACCACCATTGCGCTGCCTTGCGCCACAGTGTTGAGCGCCATGAATTGCGCCTGCATGTCGGTGGGAAAGGCGGGATACGGCGAAGTGCGCAGGTTGACCGACTTGGGACGCCCGCTCATTTCCAGATGGATGCGGTCGCCCTCTGCGCGAATCTGCGCACCAGTTTCGACCAATTTTTCCAGCACGGTGTCGAGGATGTCGGCGCGCGTGTCGGTCAGCATGATACTGCCGCCGCTCGCTGCCGCCGCAACCAGAAAAGTGCCGCTCTCGATGCGATCCGGCATGATGCGGTGCGATGCGCCATGCAGTTTACCCACGCCAGTGACGGTGATGGTATCCGTGCCATCGCCGGAAATCTTTGCCCCCATCGCGCGCAAACAATTCGCCAAGTCCACCACCTCAGGCTCGCGCGCGGCGTTTTCCAGCACAGTCACGCCATCGGCAAGCACGGCGGCCATCATCAAATTTTCCGTGCCCGTAACGCTGACAATATCGAAGAAAATGCGCGCGCCTTTTAGTCGTTTCGCTTGGGCATGAATGTAGCCGTGCTCGATATGGATTTCAGCGCCCATCGCCTGCAAGCCCTTGATGTGCAGGTCAACCGGGCGCGAACCGATGGCGCAGCCGCCGGGCAGCGATACACGCGCCTCGCCGAAGCGCGCCACCAGCGGCCCCAGCACCAGCACCGCCGCGCGCATGGTCTTCACCATGTCATAGGGCGCTTCCAGCTTGTCCACCTTGGCGCCGCACAGCGTCACCGCACCTTGCTCGACGGCTGCCGTCACGCCCATCTGCACCAGCAGCTTGCGCATGGTGGCGACATCGTGCAAATCCGGCATGTTATCCAGATGCAATTCATCCGCCGTCAACAGCCCGGCGCACATGATGGGCAGCGCCGCGTTCTTCGCGCCGGAAATACGCACTTCACCGCGTAGCGGGGTTCCGCCTTGTATGGCTAATTTTTGCATAAATTTTAGTCGCTAGTGGGTAGTCGTTAGTCGTTAGTTTGAAGTGGCAGTAACTAACGACTAGCGACTAACGTCTACCGACTGTTTTCCCACTCTTGTGGCGTAAAGGTTTTCATCGACAAGGCATGAACTTCTTCGCGCATCCTGTCACCCAATGTCTGATAAACCCGCTGGTGGCGCTGCACGCGACTCTTTCCCGCGAACTCTTCGCTCACCACTACCGCCTCGAAGTGTTGACCGTCTCCGGTCACACTGAGGTGGACGGTATTCATGCCCTGCTCTATATTTTTTTGAATACTTTCAGGAGTGACCATATTTTTATCCGCGTAATTTATATCCCGAGCGCAACAACGCCAAGGTAAGCCCTGTCATGACCAGCAAGCACCCACCCACCACCATTAAGCTAAACCACGGCGAAATGTCGGAAGCGCCGAAGAATCCGTAGCGGAAGCCGTCTATCATATAAAAAAACGGGTTGAAACGCGACAAGTCTTGCCAAAAAACCGGCAGCGAGTGAATGGAATAGAACACGCCGGACAAAAATGTCAGCGGCATAATGATGAAATTCTGGAAGCCCGCGAGCTGGTCGAATTTTTCCGCCCAGATTCCCGCCACCACGCCCAGCGAGCCAAGCAACGCGCTGCCCAACACGGCAAACAATATGATCCACAACGGAAACTGCAACGGCGGTTGCGCAAACCACAAGGCGGCCAGATATACACCCACCCCCACCACCAACCCGCGCACCACCGAGGCCAGCACATAGGCGGCAAAGAACTCCCAGTAAGTTATCGGTGCCAGCAACACGAACACGATGTTGCCGGTGATCTTGGACTGGATCAGGCTGGACGAACTGTTGGCAAAGGCGTTCTGCAACACCGACATCATCACCAAGCCGGGAATCAGGAAGGCGGTGTAGCGCACCCCCGGATATACCTCGACATGCCGCTCCAGCACATGCGAAAAAATCAGCAGGTACAGCAGTGAGGTCAGAATCGGTGAAAGCAATGTTTGGAAAGCTACCTTCTGCACACGCAGAGACTCTTTGTAAAATAGCGTATAGAAGCTCAGCATGACCGCCCCATGACACGCATAAATACATCTTCAAGATCTGGCTGAAGCAACGCCATTTCCTGCACCGTTACCCCAGCCAGCCGCAGCTCCGTCAACACAGTTTCCAATGCCTGAAAGGACGACAACGCCAGCAGGTAATTTTCTCCTGTATGTTCGACTACCTGAGGCAACAAAGCGGCAGGCAAGACATCGGCCAGCCTCAAACGCACCCGGCACCCGGCGATGCTGCTGAGCAGATTTTTTGTACTGTCCAACGCCACAACCTGGCCGCGTTTGAGCATGGCGATACGTCCGCACAGTGCTTCCGCCTCTTCCAGATAATGCGTGGTTAACAGCACGGTTTGGCCGTCGCGGTTGAGTTGCTGGATGAAGCGCCACATGGTCTGGCGCAATTCCACGTCCACCCCGGCTGTGGGCTCGTCCAGCACGATTACTGGCGGCTTATGCACCAGCGCCTGCGCCACCAGCACGCGGCGCTTCATGCCGCCGGACAGGCGGCGCATATTGGTATCTGCCTTGTCGGTCAAATCCAGGTGATGCATTACCTCGTCGATCCAGGCATCGTTGCGGCGCAGCCCGAAGTAACCGGATTGCAGACGCAAGGTTTCACGTACGGTAAAAAAAGGATCGAACACCAACTCCTGCGGCACCACGCCCAACAGGCGGCGACTGTCACGATATTGCTTGACGACATCACACCCCAGAACGGAAATCTGCCCGCCATCCGGCAATGCTAGTCCAGCCAGCAGATTAATCAGCGTGGTCTTGCCAGCACCGTTGGGGCCGAGCAAGCCGAAAAATTCGCCCTGCTCGATACGCAAATCCACCCCATCCAAAGCATGCAGAGAGCCATAGTGCTTGTGCACCTGGCGAGCATCAACGGCGGGAAACATGGAGGTTAAGACCAATAGAAAATTCCGTTCGTCCCATAGAGCTTTTGGTCGGGCACCCGCCTGAGCTTGTCGAAGGGTTCTGGTTGCGTAGCTGGTGGTTCGACATGGCCTTTAGTCCTGAGCGTAGTCGTAGGGTCACCACGAACGGTTAAGTGGACAATTGCGGTTAAGGTTATGCGGCAGGAGCGTTGCGAAGCGGCAACAATTCCGCAACGCCATACAAGCGTGCAAGGCTCAACAGGTTATCCGGAACATTGGCAAAGGAAATCGCCACCTGATTGCGCTGCGCGCGGCGCAGCCAGGACAGCAGCAGACTGACTGCGGCGGAATCCACCGTCTCAACCTGCGCCAAATCTATCACCAGCGCGCCATCCCCATCCGGCTGCAGGCCGGTGTTAAACACGGCTGCAACTGTCTCCATGGTCAGGCGGCCCGATACCTGCAAACAGTCGCCATCCCGTGTAATCACTTTGCGTCGGCCTTGTGCGTTGCATTGTTGGCGGCATTCTTATCCACCAACATCTTGATCAGCCCGTCAATCCCTGACTGCTGCACCTGATCGGTGAACGTACCGCGATAAGTGGTGACCAGACTCGCCCCTTCCACCGACAGGTCGAAAGCCTTCCAGCCGTCGGCGGTCTTTTCCATTTCATAATCTACCGCGATCGTCTGCGCGCCCGGCTTGACGATGAGCGTCTTGACAGTCACCTCATCCGCGCCCGCAGGCATCTTGATCGGCTTGACCTCCACGGTCTGATCCTGGAAGCGCGTGAATGCGTTGGTATAGGTACGCACCAGCAGGTTGCGGAATTCCGTCACCAGCGTCTTCTTCTGCTCCGGGGTGGCGCTACGCCAGCCCTTGCCGACTGCCAGCCGCGTCATGCGCTCGAAATCGAAATTCGGCAGCACCTTGGCATCCACCAACTCCAAGATTTTTTTCTGGTTGCCCGCCCGAATGTCCTTATCGTGCTTGACGATAGCCAGCACTTCCTGCGCGGTGTTCTTGATCAGCACATCCGGCTCCGTCACCTCCGCACGCGCGCCCAGAGATACCACCATCAACGGCACCGCAAAACACAGCGCAACAATCTTCTTCATCACAACTTCTCCCACTTTATTGCTTGCCGCTCTCGGCCTTATTATATAAAAATTTCCCGATCATATCTTCCAGCACCACGGCGGATTGCGTCTGCTTGATTTCATCGCCGCGCTTTAGCATCACAGTATCACCACCCGGATCCAAGCCGATGTATTGCTCGCCCAGCAGACCGGAAGTCAGAATCTTGGCGATCGTATCTTTTGGAAACTGGTAGCGACTATCTATGCTCATTACCACCCTGGCCTCATATTGCTTGCTATCCAGGGTAATTCCCGTTACCCGCCCGACCAGCACGCCGGCACTCTTAATCGAGGCCTGAGATTTGAGGCCGCCGATGTTGGAAAAATTTGCCTGCAACTGATAAGCCTCAGATACGTTGTAAGTGCTCAGATTGCCCACTTTGAACGCCAGCACCACCAGCGCCCCAATGCCCGCCACGACGAACATACCTACCCATAAATCCAGCGTAGTACGCTCCATAATCAATCCCCTCGAAACATGAATGCAGTCAAAATAAAGTCCAGCATCAGGATGGCCAGCGACGATTGCACCACGGTGCGAGTGGTGGCCCCCAAAACGCCTTCCGCAGTGGGCGGCGCGTCATAGCCCTCGAACAGCGAGATGACCGTCACCGCCACGCCGAACACCAAACTCTTGATGACACCGTTCAGCACGTCATGCCGAAAATCCACCGCCCCCTGCATCTGCGACCAGAACGAGCCCTCGTCCACGCCGATCAGCACCACGCCCACCACATAGCCGCCGAACACGCCCATCGCGGAAAACATCGCGGCCAGCAAAGGCATGGAAAGCACCCCGGCCCAGAAGCGCGGCGCCACCACGCGCGCAATCGGGTTCACGGCCATCATCTCCATAGCGGAAATCTGCTCGGTTGCCTTCATCAGACCGATCTCCGCCGTCATCGCCGACCCGGCGCGACTGGCGAACAGCAGCGCGGCCAGCACCGGCCCCAGTTCGCGCACCAGGCTCAGCGCCACCAGCGAGCCAAGCGCCGATTCAGAACCGTAGCGTTTGAGCGTTTCATACCCCTGCAAGCCCAGCACCATGCCGACAAACATCCCTGCAACCAGGATGATGATGAGCGACATCACGCCGGAAAAAAATATTTCCCGCACCGTCAGCCGGAAGCGGCGGAAGCTGAGACCAGAGTAGAACAGCGTCATCATAAAAAAACGCGAGGCATAGCCGATGCGCCACACGGCATTTATCACGCGCGACCCGATGCCCCGCAAGCTACTGGCTATAGACATCAGACGCGCACTCCCAAATCCTTGTTGAAATCACCGCTGGGGTAATGGAACGGAATCGGCCCATCCATCTCGCCATGGACGAACTGGCGCACGAACGCTTCGCCGGAAGCGCGAATTTCGTCCGCCGAACCTTCCGCGATGATCGCGCCGTCTGAAACGAAATAAACGTAATCCACGATCTTGAGCGACTCCTGCACGTCATGCGTCACCACGATGGAAGTCGCACCCAGCGCGTCATTCAGGCGGCGGATCAACTCGCCCACCACCGTCAAAGAAATCGGATCAAGCCCGGCGAACGGCTCGTCATACATGATCAGCATAGGATCCAGCGCAATGGTGCGCGCCAGCGCCACGCGCCGCGCCATGCCGCCGGAAAGCTCGGCGGGCAACAAATCCTGCGTACCATACAGCCCGACCGCGTGCAGCTTCATCATCACCAAGTCGCGGATAATTTCCTCAGGCAGGTCGGTATGTTCGCGCATCTGGAATGCCACGTTGTCAAACACCGTCATGTCGGTGAACAGTGCGCCAAACTGGAACAGCATCCCCATCTTGCGGCGCATCCGGTACAGTCCGTCCTGATCCAGATCGTGGATAACCTGCCCGTCCACTTTCACATAGCCCTTGGTCGGCTTGAGCACCCCGCCGATGTGACGCAATATCGTCGTCTTGCCGCAGCCGCTCAGGCCCATGACGGCGATCAACTTGCCCTTGGGGAAGGTCATGTTGATGCCTTTCAGGATAGGGCGGCTGTCATAGGCAAAATTAACATCGCGGATTTCGACTAGCGCTTGGGATGACACGTATTGAAACCTGAGCTTGATTTTAGAGCGCGCATTCTAAACCACGCCCCGCCTGACCACAACTATATATCCCGCAACCTGTTTTTCCCCAACCAAGGCTACTGTGGCGGTGGCGGAGTTGATGCGCCTAGCACACGAGTTATCTTGGCAACCAAGGTAGCGCGGTCGAAAGGTTTTACCACGAAATCAACCGCGCCGGCCTTCAGGCTGTTAACTACGACTTTCCCTTCGCTCTTGCCGGTAACCATGATTACCGGCGTTTTGGCGGACTGGGGTGCCGCCTTCAGTCGCCGCGTGGTCTCCATGCCATCCATATTGGGCATCATGACATCCATGAGAATGACATCTGGCTGCGTCTTGCGCAGAAGATTGAGTGCTTCGAAACCATCGCCGGCAAAAATGAGATGATAGTTTTCCGCTCCCAGAATCTGGCCGATTATTTTGCGCTGGAACTCGTCGTCGTCCACCACCAGCACGGTAGGCCGGATGCGCTCGTCCATCGTATTCGCGACGCTGGCTGATTCCTGCAATAACTCGCGTTCCTGCTTCACTTTCTGCGTCCACGGATTCTGGGGTTGAGCGACCTCCGCCACCGGCTCACCGGGTACGAGCAATGCCAAATCGCGCAGTGCATTATGTACTGACATAAGCAACCGCGATGAGTCAAAGGTCATCGGCCAGAACAGAATGTAATCGTCAAAATATTCCTTCATGCATAGCTCATAAGCCCGCTTCACTTCATCCTTGCCGCACAGGATCACGCTGTGGTGGGGATGCTGATGTAAATTTGGACACAAACGGTATAACCCCAGATAGTAACGCTCCGATTTTTCCAACTCGTTGAAGGCCAGAACCAGCACGTCGGGTCGATGCTGCTCGAAGTCAGCTACTGCCTGTGCCGGATCGGTGGAAGTAAAGACATGATCGAATTCCTCGTTCAGCATATTCTTCACCAACGCGGCATCACCAACGATGTCTGTGGCGATCAGGATTGTGGCGGCAGTTGATTTTGGAGTGTTCATGGCGGATTGCTTCCTTAATAATGACCCTGCAAAAATATTTTCACGGTTGCAAACTTGGAGTTATTCCCGCATCCGTGCTTGCCAGGTTTCAATCCAGCCGGGCAGTTCAGCGGCGTGCATGGGCTTGGCAATAAAATAACCCTGAGCAAGATCGCACCCCGTGTGGCGCAGATAATCCCAGTCGTTTACATCTTCCACACCTACAGCCACGACTTCCATCTCCAACTGCCTTGCTATAGCCAGACAAGCATCGTACTTCGCCTGCACCTTCTTGTTAGACCAGGCGCCATGCACAATACTTTGGTCGATCTTGAGTTCATCGAATGGGATGCCGCGCAACTGGGTCAGTGAGGAATGTCCGGTGCCGAACTCGTCGATTGAAAGGTGAAACCGCTTCAAGCGCAAGCGGGTCAATGTTTCCAGCGGCACGCTCATATCATTCATCGGAATGCGGCTTTCCGACACTTCCAGCACCACCTTTTGCGGCTCTATGCCTGCCTCTGCCGCAAGCGTGGCAACGAAATCCGCAAAATCCGGTGAGGCTAGATTGTCTATTGACACGTTGACGGCCAGCTGCAACGACAGCCCCGATTCTTGCCAAGTTTTAGCCTGCGCCAGTGCACCTGCCAGCACCACCCGGGTCAAATCGTCGATCAGGCCATGTGTTTCTGCCACGCCAATAAACTCACAGGGAAGCACCATGCCATCATGAGGGTGGCGCCAGCGCACCAGGGTTTCCACACCCATCACCCAGCCGGTCGCAGGTTCCACCTTAGGCTGGTAATAATTGAGCAACTCGCCGTTGTCAATGGCCGCACGCAGTTCGTTTGCGCTGTGAACCTTTACAACCTCCTGCGCGCCGGCTTGCGTGGATGATGCCCACTTTTCGAGCAACGCCGCCAGCTTTTCCGGCGTAACAGGCTTGCGCAAGCTACCGGAAACCTTGATTGCATGCAACTGCACCAGATTCTCGGCAGCCTGCAGCATGTGATCATCTTCACCGCTGAACAGGATGAGACTGCCCGTGTAGTGGCGCTCGGCCAAGTGACGCACGAATTCGATTCCATCCATTTCCGGCATGTTCAGGTCAAGCAGGATCATATCCGGTCGATTAACCGGACTATCGATCTGTTCCAGCGCAACACGCCCGCTATCGCAGAGCGTAACCGAGTTGTAGTCCAAATTTGCCAGCATACGGGCGAGCAGCTTGAGCGTAAAAGCATCGTCGTCGAGTACCAGAATTTGGTCAGTGTGCTGGTTCATAATAAATTTCCCTCTCGTAAATTCGTTGATGTCCTGTGCCGAATATAGCTTTCAATACCCGTCAAGATATTCTTCTACTTTTGCCAATTCCTGCTCGAACTCGGGCAACAACACCGCCAGTGCTGCCATATCGCCGTCCTTGCCCGCCTTCTCCATCCCGGCACATAACTCGCCCAGCGCCAGCGCACCCACCGAGCGGGATGAGGACTTGAGCTTGTGGGCATGTGCTCCGGCAACTGTTGCCTGACCCGCTGCGCAGGCGGTGCGCAACTCCACCGCTATCTTCGCCGCGCTGAGGCGGAAGTCATACAGGAATTCGCGGACCATCGCCTCGTCGTCTCCGATCAATGCCTTGAGTACGTTTACGTCTACCGGGACGGGTGCCGTAATAGCGGATTCAGCAATGTAGCCCGGATGAAATCCGGGAGCATTTCCCGCATTATCATGCGGGCTACGGGACTGACTATGTGGGATTGATGTAACTTCAGCCGCTATCGGGTCAGAAGAAACAGCAGGCAGCCATTTAGTTATCTTCGCTTTCAGGTTGACCAATTGCACCGGCTTGCTCAGGTAATCGTCCATGCCAATAGCTCGGCAACGATCGGCTTCGCCTTTGAGCGCATTGGCGGTAATGGCGATGATCGGCAGGCGGGGCTTGCCCATTTCACCGGCTCCGGCTTTTTCGGCAGCACGGATAGCGGCGGTCAGCTCGTAGCCGTCCATCTCCGGCATGTGCAGATCAGTAAGCAGGAGGCCGTAACCGCCCTTCTGCCAGAGTTCAAATGCCTCGCGGCCATTGTTGGCGATGTCGCCTGCCCGCCCGATCAGCATGAGCTGTTGCACAAGAACTTTCTGATTGATCTCATTGTCTTCGGCGATCAGGATCAGGTGGCCCCGTTGGCGCGCTTCCTCGCGCGACGGCGGCGCGAGTGCTCTGGCTTCGCCGGACAAGCCTTCCCAGTCAGGCTGTTTGACCCTCCCGGCGGCAACCTCCACCGCCTCCAGAAATGTGCGGCGAAGCATCACCTCGGCATCCAGTTCGACATGGCCATCTGCCACAACCCGGTATTGCCTGCGTCCGCCGCGCCCGATGACGACGAAACGCATGTCCACATTTTGCTGGGCATTGACAGCGGCGCGCAATTCATCCAACGGCACTTTGTTACCCGCCGTGTCGATGACCACGACATACAGGCCGGATGGGCGGCTGGCTATCCATTGTTGTGCGTCAGCGATATCCGGCGACCGTTTGACCATTGCGTCACCTTGCACCAGATAGACGGCAAGATCATCGGCCAGACTCTTTGCAACGCCCACCACCAGGCAGGACAGATCTTCGACCAAAGAGGGCGCCACGAGGGTATTCGGTTGTTCCGGTGGCAAGTCGAAAGGCAGGCGCACGATGAATTTCGAGCCTTTGCCCGGTTCGCTCTGCACCGAAATCTCGCCGCCCATGATATTTGCCAACTGTCGCGAGATGGCCAGCCCCAGCCCGGTTCCGCCAAAAGTCCGGGTAGTGGAAGAGTCGGCCTGAGTGAATACAGAGAACAGCCGTTTCTGAGTTTCTTTATCGATGCCGATGCCGTTGTCGGTCACGATAAATTTCAGCGTAACCTGTTCCGGTGTGGTTTTATACAACATGGCGCGCACCGATACCTTTCCCTGCCGCTGCTGCCCGCTGGAGAATTTTATGGCGTTGTTCGCCAGATTAACCAGTATCTGGCGCACCCGCCCCGAATCGCCCATGAGTGATGAGGGGATTAACGGATCGGTGAACAACGTCAGCTCCGTCCCTTTCTTTAAAGCCATGGAAGCCAGAGTCTCGCAGGTATTCTCCACCACCTCGGCGACAGACATTGGCGCAATGTCAATCTGGAGCTTGCCAGCCTCGATCTTGGAAAAATCGAGAATATCATCAATGATAGCCAGCAGTGCAAATGCCGAATCATGAATGATATTAGTCATCTCCATCTGCGAGCCATTCAGGCTGCTCTGCTGCAACACGTCGATCATGCCGACCACGCCGTTCATCGGCGTGCGGATTTCGTGGCTCATGGTGGCGAGGAAAGCCGACTTGGCGCGGTTGGCTTGTTCGGCCTCAAGCCGGGCACGCTCCAGATCGGCGGTGCGTGCCGTCACTTTGCTTTCCAATTCAACGTTGAGGTTAACGACCTCGGCCTCCATCTGCATGCGCTCGGTGATATCCCGCGCGATACCCAGCACGCCTATTAGCTTGCCATCAGCATCGTGCATCGGTGTTCTGATGGTTTCCAGCAGGGCGTGATGGCCGTCATCGGTGAAGCGCACCCATTCCTCGTTGCGTTTAGGCTTGTCCGCCGCCATAGCCTTGCGGTCATGCTCGCGGAAGGAGCCTGCCAGTTCCTTGTCCACAAAATCGTAATCCGATTTGCCGATGATGTCCGCTTCTTTTGCGCCCACGAAGCGCTCGAAAGTCGGGTTGCAGCTCAGATAGACACCTTCCGTATCCTTCACCCAAATCAGGTCGGGTATGCTTCCCACCAAGGCGTGCAAATAGGCTTCTTTCTCGCCCAACACCTGATTTATCCCCTTGAGTTCGGTAATGTCCTCCTTGATGGCCAGATAGTTGGTTACACGTCCATCGGCCTGGCGCACCGGCGAAACCCACACCAATTCGGTATATTCGGTGCCGTCCTTGCGCCGGTTGATGAATTCGCCTTTCCATGACTCGCCACGGGCCAGGTGCGCCCACATATCGTCATAGCTTGCCTTTGGAGTCTTGCCGGAATGCAGCATGCGCGGGTTCTGACCGATGGCCTCTTCCCTGCTGTAGCCGGTCGTCTTGAAAAATGCCTCGTTGACATATTCGATGCTTCCATCGATGCCGGTGATCACGATGGAACTGGGACTTTGTTCTACCGCCAGCGAGAGCTTGCGCAAGTTATCCTCTGCACTCTTCCTTTTCGTGATGTCACGAATATTGCACTGGATTACCTTGGTGTTGCCCACCAGATAAACATTGCTGACAAACTCCACACGTACTGTTTTGCCATATTCAGTTTCCAGCGGAATGTCTTCATAGCGCGCATAACCTTTCTGCTGCAACTCCTGGAATTTTTCCTTGCTTGCCACGGCATTTTTTAAGGAACGCAGATCCCAGATGTGCTTCTGGAGGAATTCTTCATGCGAGTAGCCCAGCAACTCAAACATGAAATGGTTCGCATCCACAACCATACCGGTCTCGTAATCCAGAATTAAAATGCCGTCCCTGGCCGTTTCGAAAAGACGGCGGTAGCGCTCCTCTGAAGCCTGCGCCCATTTGCGCTCGGTGATGTCGCGCACCGTGGCTTGCAGCACCGGCTTGCCCTCCAGTTCCATGGCGGTCAGCAACACCTCGGCGGGAAACTCGGTGCCATCGTACCGACGATGCATCCATTCGAACTGAATATTGCCGTCCTTGAAAGCTTTGGCGATGTATTCCTTGGACAGTATCATCGAATCTTCGCCACCGGGCTGGGTGGGCGGGGAAAGATCGGCAGGATGTTTGCCGATGAACTCGTCGCGCGTGATACCGCCAAACATCTGCAGAGTGGCCGAGTTGCAGTCTATAAAGCCTTTCTCATCTTTCAGCAAGAACGCTTCGGAAGATGATTCGAACATGGTACGGTATTTCACTGCCATACTTTTCAGCGACTCTTCCGCGCGCTTGCGTTCGGTGATATTTTCAAACATAGCGATAAAATATTCCTTACACGGACTATAGACGGTAATGGAAAACCAGATTCCCAGCTCATCCACATACGTCTCAAATTTTTCCGACTGACCGGTCAAGGCTACCCGACCATAGAGCTCAAATAACTCCGGGTTCGTTGTGCGTATGCCCGAAATAACCTCAGTGACTTTTTTTCCTGCCACATCCTTCAGCCCGGTAATTTTTTCGAATGCGTCGTTGACGTTGAGGTAGATAAAATCCACCGGCGTGCCATGCTCAAACAGTATTCTGCAATACGCGTAGCCTTCAAGCATATTTTCAAACAGGAAGCTATAACGCTCTTCACTTTCACTCAAGTTTATCTCTGAGAGCTTACGTTCGTTCACGGCAAAGTTGAGCCTGAATATCGCAACAAGAAAAATCAGCAGGCTGGCGAACGTACTGGAGGCAATGCTGACAAATGAGGTTCGTGTCAAGCTTCCCAATTCTTGCTTCAATTCGCTGATGTGCTGCTGATGCTTGCTTTTAATCTGATCAAATGTGATATGAATGCGATCCAACATGGCATCACCCTGAACTACCATCTTGTTGTGGGCAGTAATGCTCATGTCGGTTCGCGGGGTATCAATGAATTGCTGTGACCACCGCTGCAACAAATCGGCATCCTTCTCGATCAAGGATAACTGTTGCTTTTGATCTGGATCGCTGGCGAAGAATTGGCGAAATGCACCCATTCTTTTGCGGTAGTCGCTAATGTCCTCAAGATAGGAATTCAAAAACTGTTTGTCGCCAGTGATGATGTAGCCACGGTTATGGGCTTGAGCCTCGGTAAGTTCAAGCTGAATGCTCAAGATATTACTCAGTACTTCTTCGCTGTACGCGATCTGGTTGGTTTTCTCTTTTATCCAGAATTGGCTGCGGTTAGTGTTGAGACCGACGAACACCAGCAGTGTCATGCCGCAGACAAGCGCCGTTGTGGTGCGTCCGCTGAGCGACCACGGCAAAACATCCGGCTGCCAACTAATTGCAATGACGGCCATACCCAGTATTGCGAACAATATGGCAGTGTGCATCGCCATGATGGTGAGGCCAAACCATCCGTATGGGCCGAGACCCGGCGTAAAATACGACTGCACCGCCGCCAGCGCGAGAGCCGCCACAAGCAGGCCGCAGTTTACCGACGTGAGGATTGTCCAGCGGGTCTTGCGCGAACCACCGATGATCCACAACGCTGCCGTCAGTAACACAAAACACAACGCCGTCTCCGGCGCCATCCGCCCCGGATTCGACGTGCCCACCGTGCCGGTCGGCTCCACAAATAGCCACTGGTCAATGCCGAGATTCCAACCGAAAATATATTCAGCCAGCGACAATACGCCAAACAGGCTAACCAGCAAGCCGCAAAGCCGAGCAAGACGAGAGAGTAAAAGTGCTCGTTGTGGATTAAAAATTGAGAGCGGACGGACCGTCAACAACAGCGCGCCCCCCGTCAGGATGAAACAGACGGCGGTGTTCGCCTTCATGGAAACCCAGCCTGGCAAGACGCTTTTCAGCGCGGCGATATCAAATGCCCAGCCGACAAGCACCATGACGCCCATGACCATCGCCAGAAGCGCAACCGGAGGCACGAGTCTGGTTGCCCACACAGTAGAGTCGGGAGCGTGGTCAGTGGGCATGTGCGAACTCCTTATTACGATACGGTTTTATAGCACATTACCGCATGCCACCGCTAGTTATGCGTTGCCGTGACGGGCTTACTTGGCAGCCCATCAGCATGAAGTTATGGCAAACGATACACATTCTGACAGAAACAGGCGTTTTAAAACATCAGCGTTTGCCCTATGCCATCAGCCCAACAAGCTTAGGACGCTGGCAAGGAGGCGTTGCATTTCGGTGATACCGTGGAAAGGCAGAGGTATGCCAAACTGGCTTGCCCCGCATCATTAAAGGGCTGATTTTGCGAACATCCGCTTCGCGGCTTGCTTGCCCCACTTCCAATTTAATACGGAAATAATGTTTCGTGGGAGCGGCCTCCCGGCTAAAAGTTTCACAGACCAATACATCACTATTGAAGGGGAATTGGTATTACCCCACTTCCGCAACGTACCCAAGAAGCTCCTTCAGTTGGAATGAAAGGTAAATCTTTAGAGGAACCCTAAATTAAATTTAGTTTTGGCCGATAGCAAAACATGGAGACAGATATCCTTGGAAAAGTGGCTCGGCCTGCAAAGCGAGTATGATATCAGCATGCGTAGCACACCTTCTGGCATCAGGTTGGCCGTATGTCTGCGCACATGCCGTAGATGGCATGAACATTTTTTGTCTGCACATAAAATAATTATAAATCTGCACAAAGGAGAGCACTCATGAACTGGATTAATGGCAGTATTCGCAACAAACTGTTCCTGATATCAGGAACCGGGACAACACTCCTTCTTGCTGCCTCTCTGCTCGGACTATGGCTTGCTTGGGGCAACATTCAATTGCTCGAGCAGGAAGTGGTCGCTTACCAGAATGCAGGGCAACAGACTCAAGCTGCTTCACAAGCTCCCAAAATCCAGATTAAAGAAACCATGGCAAGCGCCCAGAACGGCATCATGATCAGCCTCGGGCTGATGGCAGTTGCCATAGTTATAGCGTTCTTCGCCTTCTTATGGCTGGTACAGAAAAATATCCTGAACCCCGCAAACCAATTGGTTCGTGATCTGGACAGGCTCGCTAAGGGCGATTTTTCATCCGCCATCTCTTGTACCACGGCAGATGAACTCGGCAAAATCGCGGTCAGCGCGGAGCAAATTCGCATCGACATCGGTGGCATTATCGCCAAGGTCAACAATATTACGTCGGAAGTCTGCACTACTGCGTCCAGGCTTTCCGACACGGCAGGCATGGTTACCAGCGGCTCCAACCAGCAGAGCGAAGCGGCTGAAGCCACGGCTACTGCGGTTGAGGAGATGGTCGTCAGTATCAGTTCAGTCGCGGAAAATGCCGACAATGTAAAACAGATTTCCCGGGATGGGATGGAACACACCGAAAAAGGTAACGTAAGCCTGTCCGAATTGATTGGGGAAATCACCATAGTTGAGTCTTCCGTGGAGGAAATCGCCGCATCGGTGTCTGAATTTATCCTTAGCACGGAAGCTATTACCAATATGACGCAGCAGGTCAAGGACATTGCGGAACAGACCAATCTGTTGGCGCTCAATGCCGCGATTGAAGCAGCACGGGCAGGCGAGCAGGGGCGCGGATTTGCCGTGGTGGCAGACGAAGTGCGTAAACTGGCTGAAAAATCGGCGCAATCCGCCAGCCAGATTGATCAGGTCACGATGACGCTCGGCTCGCAATCAACCGCTGTGGCAAACGCGATCCAGAATAGCCAGAAGTCATTGCAAACCAGTCAGGATTACCTGGAAAACGTCGCCATGGTATTGGGCGAGGCCAATAAGTCAGTGGCACAGTCAACACAGGGCGTGGACAATATCGCCATGTCCGTGAATGAGCAAAAAACAGCCAGCCACGAAATAGCCCAGAACGTGGAAAGAATTGCGCAAATGGCTGAAGCGAACAAGTCGGCAATCCAGGAAAATACCGAAGCCACGCACCACATGGAAGAACTGGTCGGCGTTCTGCGCGAATTGGTAAGCCATTTCAAAACATAGTGCCTCAAAAATTCTGAGTTCACCCAACTGTAAGACGCGGGAAACGAAGTTTCCGTGTAGGGTAGCCTTTAACCCGGATGTTTCACACCCAGAGATGTATTGACCTGCAAATCTCAATCTCGCACCAAAAGTCCCAGAGCAGGTTTAGAGATGTCCTTTATAAAAGCGGATGATCTTGGGGCAATTGTTTTGCATACCAGATTGCAAGTTTGTGCCGCAAAGTCTTCTCGGCGACCTGATCTTCCGGTAAGGGTTGAATGACTTTATCGTAAACCAGAAGCCTGTAGATGTATAACAGCTTCTCGCTCGCCGAATCAGTTGCTTCAAACTCGACCACGCCGCGCCCTTCCGCATATTTCACACCTGCGAGTAACGCTTCTTTAAACAAGGCTGCTTCATTTTTCAGTTTCTTCATGCTGCCCCCCCGTTGAATTACCTCAGAATAATGGGAACCTAACGTTTTACTGGCGCGCCATCCCCAGCTTCCACACCATCAGCAACAGCCCCAGCAACGCCATGCCCGCGCTGCATGAATATAGCACGCTTGCCCCGTAGTGTTGCCAGATAGGGCCGCTGGCCAAGCCGCCCAACACGCCGCCTGCACCGTAGGTGAGACTGCCGAACAGGGCTTGGCCTTTGGATTGATGCCGTCCCTGAAAAAAATGGTGGATCAGCGCCACCGCCGCTGCATGGAAGGAACCAAAGGTGGCGGCGTGCAGCACTTGTGCGATGAGCAGCAACCACAGGGAATCCACGCCCCAGCCGATCAGTAAAAAGCGCAGCACCGCGCAGGCAAAACTCACCAGCAAGATTTGCGGCAAGGTGTAGCGCCGCGTCAGCCAAGGCATCAGGAAAAATACGCATATCTCGCAGATCACGCCGAGCGCCCACAACATGCCCACCGCGCTTTTGGCGTAACCGTGTTCAACCAGATAAATCGAAAAGAAGGTGTAGTACGGGCCGTGTGCGACGGCCATCAAGAAACACGCGACCAGCAATGCCAGCACTTGCGGTTGCAACACGATGCTCATGATCGGCTGGTTGTCGGTGTGGTGCGCCAGCACGGTGGTCGGCGGAATCTGGCGCGAGAAAAACAGGATGCCCAGCATGATGAACAGCCCCGCCCACAGCAGCCAGTAGATGGCGATGTAATCGAAAGCATAGCCCAGTCCCAGCACGGCCACGATGAAGCCGACCGAGCCCCAGGAGCGGATGCGCCCATAATGCGCCGTGTTCTTGCCCAGATAGGTCAGCGTGGTCGCTTCCACCAGCGGCATCGAGGCGCTCCAGAAAAAACCCATCGTTGCCAGCACCAGCAACATGCCGTAAAACTGCGTGGTGAAGAACACCCCCAAGTAGCTGACCGCGCCGCCTAGCGCCGCCAATTGCACCACCAACAGGCGCTTGCCGGTATGGTCGGCGAGCCACCCCCAAATATTGGGCGCGGCCATGCGCATCACTGGCTGCACCGACAACAGGATGGAAATCTGCACCGCATCGAACTGGATGGACTTCAGATACAGGCTCCAGTAGGGAGCGAACATGCCCACAAAGGCGAAGTAAAAGAAATAAAACCCGGCGATGCGCCAGTGGTAATTTTTATGAGTGGTCACGGCGAGTCTAAACGTCACGCGGGTCAAAGGCATATCACCCGCAAGGCCGCATTATCTCATGCGGGCAAAATAATTTTACTCAGCACCCTTGAAATCCTGAAAATCGCCTCCATTTTCGCTTGCACGTATTTTAGAGAACCCGAATGCCTTTTCTGGAGAAAAAAGCAGATGGAACAAAACGAAGCAGCGCCACCACAGGGTCAGGCTGGACAAGCTCAAACCGGGGCCGAAGGAACGCCCAGCCCGGAAGTGATGCCTAATATGGAGGAATCGCTCAGGCAAGCCGAGCTGAAGGCTCAGGAACATTATGATGCATGGATGTACGCCAAGGCCGAGGGGGAGAACATCCGCAGGCGCGCGCAGGACGATATCAGCAAGGCGCATAAATTCGCCGTGGAGCGCTTTTCCAACGAGATACTGGCGGTGAAGGATAGCCTGGAGGCGGGGTTAGCCGTTGAAACCGCCACGGTGGAAAGCTTCAAGAGCGGGATGGAATTGACGCTCAAGCAACTTTCCAGCGTGTTTGAGAAATTCAACATCAAGGAACTCAACCCCGTAGGCGATAAGTTCGACGCGCACAAGCATCAGGCCATCGGCATGCTGGACAGCGATCAGGAGCCCAATACCGTGGTGAGCGTGATGCAAAAGGGTTATGCGCTGCATGACCGCGTGCTGCGTCCGGCGCTGGTGATGGTGGCAAAGGCGAAGGAATAACCACTCCCCTCCCCCTTGCAGGGGGAGGGGGTAGAAACGCGTCATAAAAATGGCTCTAATTTATGCAACTATTTCACCCCCATCCTAACCTTCCCCCTCAAGGGGGAAGGAACTGAATCAGGAATTGCTGGCAGTACTTGAAATAGTTATCAGCCGCCCGCATTTAGACGACAACGGTTTTCAATATTCAACTGAAAGGAAAAGACATGGGAAAGATTATCGGCATTGACTTGGGCACCACGAACTCGTGCGTCGCCATCATGGAAAACGGCAAACCCAAGGTGATCGAGAACGCCGAGGGTACGCGCACCACGCCATCCATTATTGCTTACATGGAAGACGGCGAAGTGCTGGTCGGCGCACCGGCCAAGCGTCAGGCGGTGACCAATCCGAAGAACACGCTGTACGGAGTGAAGCGCCTGATCGGTCGCCGCTTCGAGGAACCGATGGTGCAAAAAGACATCGCCATGGTTCCCTACAGTATCGTCAAAGCAAAGAACGGCGACGCCTGGATCAAGGTGCGCGATAAGGAAATTTCCTCACCTGAAATTTCCGCACAAGTGCTGGCGAAGATGAAGAAGACCGCCGAGGATTATCTGGGCGAGCCTGTCACCGAGGCGGTCATCACCGTGCCTGCCTACTTCAACGACTCGCAGCGCCAGGCCACCAAGGATGCCGGTCGCATCGCGGGGCTGGATGTAAAGCGTATTATCAACGAACCCACCGCAGCCGCGCTGGCTTTCGGCCTGGACAAGCAGGAAGGCGACCGCAAGATCGCGGTATATGACCTGGGCGGCGGCACATTCGACATCTCCATCATCGACATCGCGGAAATCGAAGGCGAGCACCAGTTCGAGGTCATGTCCACCAACGGCGACACCTTCCTTGGCGGCGAAGACTTCGACATGCGCGTGATCGAACATCTGGTGGATGAATTCAAGAAGGAAAGCGGCATCGACCTGAAAAAGGATATGCTCGCCCTGCAACGCCTGAAAGACGCGGCGGAAAAGGCCAAGATCGAATTGTCTTCCGCGCAACAAACCGAAGTGAACCTGCCTTACATCACGGCAGATGCGAGCGGCCCGAAACACCTTGCGGTGAAAATCACCCGCGCGAAACTGGAAAGCCTGGTGGAAGACTTGGTCGCACGCACTATCGAGCCATGCAAGATCGCCATGAAGGACGCTGGGGTTTCCATTTCCGACATCGGCGACGTCATTTTGGTCGGTGGTCAGTCCCGTATGCCGATGGTACAGGAAAAAGTGAAGGCGTTTTTCGGCAGGGAACCACGCAAGGACGTAAACCCGGACGAAGCCGTGGCCGTCGGCGCAGCGATCCAAGGTGGCGTGCTGCAGGGCGAAGTGAAGGATGTGCTGCTGTTGGACGTGACGCCGTTGTCCTTGGGTATCGAAACCATGGGCGGCGTGATGACCAAGCTAATCAAGAAAAACACCACCATCCCGACCAAAGCCTCGCAAGTGTTCTCCACCGCCGACGACAATCAGAACGCGGTGACTATCCACGTGCTGCAAGGCGAACGCGAAGTGGTTTCCGGCAACAAGAGCCTGGGGCAATTCAACCTGTCCGACATCCCGCCCGCTCCGCGCGGCATGCCGCAGATCGAAGTAACTTTCGACATCGATGCCAACGGTATTCTGCATGTATCGGCGAAGGACAAGGCGACCGGCAAGGAAAACAAGATCAAAATTCAGGCTAGTTCCGGCTTGAGTGAATCTGAAATCCAGCGCATGGTGCAGGATGCCGAAGCGCATGCCGACGAAGACCACAAAGCCATTGAATTGGTGACTTCGCGCAACCAGTTGGATGCGCTGATCCACTCCACACAGAAATCGCTGAAGGAATATGGCGACCATCTGACTGCCGATGAAAAAGCCGCCATCGAATCAGCCATGAAAGAAGCCGAAGAAGTCGTAAAAAGCGACGACAAGGCTGCCATCGATGCCAAGGCCGAAGCACTCGCAACTGCGGCACAAAAGCTGGGCGAAAAAATGTACGCCGCCGAACAAGCCAAGGCGCAAGCGGGTGGTGAAGGTTGTGGAAGCTGCGAACCGGGCGAACAATGCGCCGACCACAAGAAAGATGAAGGCGACGTGGTGGATGCCGAGTTCACTGAAGTTAAGGATAAAAAATAAGCTGGAAAAACCTGAGACGTAAGACTTAAGACGTAAGTTATAAGCAAACTCCGGGGTGCTTTTCAACTTACGTCTTCCGACTTACGACTAATAACTATGGCCAAAAAAGACTACTATGAAGTGCTGGGCGTCAACCGCGACGCATCGGACGAAGAAATAAAAAAAGCTTATCGCAAGTTGGCGATGAAGCATCACCCCGACCGCAATCCTGACAACCCGAAAGCGGAAGATCACTTCAAGGAAGCCAAGGAAGCCTACGAAACTTTGAGCGACGGCCAGAAGCGCGCGGCTTATGACCAGTATGGCCACGCCGCGTTTGAGTCGGGCGGCATGGGTGGCGGCAGCCCATTCGGTGCGGGCGGCGCGGGCGCGCAGGGCTTCGATTTCTCCGACATCTTCGGCGACATCTTCGGCGGGGGACGCGGAGGCGGCGGCGGGCGCAGCAATGTGCATCGTGGCGCCGACCTGCGTTACAACCTGGAGATTACGCTGGAACAAGCCGCGCGCGGCACCGAGACGCAAATCCGTGTGCCGACCATGGCCGAGTGCGAAACCTGCAAAGGCAGCGGCGCAAAACCCGGCACCACCCCGACCACTTGCACCACCTGTGCCGGTCATGGACAGGTGCGCATGCAGCAGGGTTTCTTCTCTATCCAGCAAGCCTGTCCGCGCTGCCACGGCAGCGGCAAGGTCATCTCCTCCCCTTGCAGCGCATGCCACGGCGCGGGGCGCATCAAGCAGCACAAAACCCTATCGGTAAAAATCCCCGCAGGCGTGGATAATGATGACCGCATCCGGCTGTCCGGCGAGGGCGAGCTTGGCACCAACGGCGGCCCGACGGGTGACCTGTACGTGGTTATCCATATCGCAGCACATGCAGTGTTCCAGCGCGATCACAACGACCTGCATTGCGAAATGCCGGTCAGTTTTGCCATAGCAGCCTTGGGCGGCGAAATCGAGATTCCTACACTGGATGGCTCAGCCCGAATAAAAATTCCCGCAGAAACGCAAAGCGGAAAAATCTTCCGCCTGCGCGGAAAAGGCATCAAGGGTGTGCGCAGTTCAAGCTACGGCGACCTGCACTGTCACGTCATGGTAGAAACCCCGTCCAACCTCACCGACCGGCAGAAAGAATTGTTGCGCGAGTTCGAGGCAATCAACGAGAAGGACAGCGCACGCCACAGCCCGCGTGCAAAATCCTGGATGGACAAGGTAAAGGCGTTTTTCGGATAAAATCAAGCTGGTAGCCTGTAGCTCGTAGCTAAAAGCCATGTAGTTGGCTACAAGCTACAGGCTACGAGCTACAAGCTACAAGCTCTTTCAGGAGACAACCATGCAAGTCAAAGCACTCGGCCACGTTGTCCTCAAGGTGCGCAACCTGGAACGTTCCGTCGCCTTCTACCGCGACATTCTCTGCATGAAAGAAGTAGCGCGCTATCGCGGAGCGATGGTGTTCTTCTCGTTCGGCTCAAATCATCACGACCTCGGCCTGTTGCAACTCGGCGAGCAAGCTACACTACCCGATACGTCCAGCCTCGGCCTCTACCATGTCGCCTTCAAGGTGGGCGATTCGCTGGATGAACTGCGCGAGTGCAAGGCACATCTGGAACAGCACGGTGTCCTCATCCTCGGCATGAGCGACCATGCCGTCAGTCAGTCACTCTACCTGACCGATCCTGATGGCATCGAAATTGAACTATATGTGGATGCCGACCCGGCATTGTGGAAAGACAACCCAGAAGCGGTGGCGGTGGTTAAGCCGTTGCGGCTTTAGCTCAGGTTAAACCAGCCTACCCAAGTGACCCAGACTTTGGTATCACTCGCTTGGACAGGATGTCCGACAGGATACGCTTGCCCTCCCCCTTAAAATGCAAGAAGCGTATCCCTATGCGAAACTGGCTCTGCTCTGAATCCAGTACGGTATAGACCATACGACATTGAATTTCTACAATAGTCTCTTTTTGCCCCATATGAAGCGGTGGTATCGCAAGCAATATGACCACTTCCGTCATCATGAAAATATTGTGATCGACAAAGATGCTCGCCCCCCACACAGACAAGTCATGGGTCCGACCATGATAAATATCATTTTTGTCGCCATTCTTATGGACAAGGGCGATCCGCCAATGGATCGGATGCCTGTAATGCCTTCTATTCTCAGCGGTTCCCACTGAGCGCTTCCTCTGATAAACGCTTGCGTCTTCCAAACTCACAAAACCACCCTATTTTTTATGTATTCCTGCGCATCGCACCGCTTATCGGCATTCATACCAAATCTGTAAAAACGAAGTGCCTGGTGCGCACATTCCGTATATAGCCAAGACGCATCCTGCAAGAAGCAAAGCCCTGTATCGCGCCTCACTCAGCCATCCGCGTTAATTTTAACAATCAACTCGTTCAGCACTGCTTCCGCCTTATCGTTCTCAACCTGGCAGGTACCGGCATTCTGGTGGCCGCCACCCGCATATTGCAACATCAGCTCGCCGATATTGGTTTTCGAACTGCGGTTAACGATAGACTTGCCGACGGCGAACACGGTGTTCTGTAGCTTCACTCCCCAGAGCACGTGAATGGAGATATTGCACTCCGGGAACAGTGCATAAATCATGAAGCGGTTACCCGCAAAGATAGTTTCCTCCCGGCGCAAGTCGAGTACCACCAGATTGCCGTACACCTTGGCGCAGCGCTGAAGCTGATCCTTGAACCTCTCTTCATGATCGAAATACATGTCCGCGCGCACTTTTACGTCCGGCAGTTGCATCATTTGATCAATGCTGTGGTTCTTGCAGTAGTCAATCAAGTCCATCATCAGCGCGTAATTGGGGACGCGGAAAGTACGGAAGCGGCCAAGGCCGGTACGCGAATCCATCAGATAATTGAGCAGCACCCAGCCGTGCGGATGAAGAATTTCCTCGCGCGAGAACTGTGCAGAATCGGCCTTGTCCACCGCCTCCATCATGTCATTCCACTCCGCCGGAAATACTTTGAGGCCACCGTAGTAGTCATAAACCACGCGTGCAGCAGAAGGCGCATCAGGGTCGATGATGTGGTTGGTGCGCTCACCAGTGTTGCGAATGGTTTCAGACAGATGGTGATCAAATGCTACGTGTGCTCCAGCTACGTAGGGCAAATTAGTGGTGATGTCATTCGGGCCGATTTCGATCTTGCCATCCTGCATATCCTTGGGATGGACGAACATGATATCGTCGAGCATGTCGAGATGCTTCAACAAAACCGCACAGACCAAACCATCGAAATCGCTACGCGTCACCAAACGAAATTTTTTGCTTTCCATAGTGTTCCTCAGTGCAAATTTAAAGCGCGGTAGTTATCAGCCTGGTTTCATTTTACCGCAACAGCGAAATCCAGGTTTAAGGTAATTGCGCTGTCAATATGCCGTCCGGCTATGCCTGCCGACTTTCCATCTGTTCCCAGCGCGTCATCAATCGCAGCAATTCTTCTTCGATGACCGAGGTACGCTCCTGTAGCTGTTTGGCATGCGCAGGATTGTCGCGGTAAAGATTAGCGGCGCTCAGGGCGGCGGCAATTTCTTCCTGCTCGCGTTCCAGTGCCGCGATGCGCTGCGGAATCTCGTCCAGTTCGCGCTGCTCCTTGAAACTCAGCTTGCTGGCATTTTTTGCTTTAGGTGCAGCCGTTGGGGGGGCTTGTTTGGCGGGAACTTCGCGTTGCGGCGCTTGCTGTGCCGTCTCGAATTTCTTCACCCGCACCCAATCTTCATAGCCGCCAACGTATTCCATCAGCTTGCCGTCGCCCTCGAAAGCGATGACCTGCGTCACCACATTATCGAGGAAAGCACGGTCATGGCTGACCAGGAACAGCGTGCCGTCGTATTGTGCCAACAACTCTTCCAGAAGTTCCAGCGTTTCGATGTCGAGATCGTTGGTCGGCTCGTCCAGCACCAGCACATTGGCGGGACGGGTGAACAGGCGCGCCAATAACAGCCGGTTGCGCTCTCCGCCGGACAAACTCTTAACCGGCGAGCGAGCGCGTTCCGGCGCGAATAAAAAATCACCTAGATAACTGATGACGTGTTTCCTCACGCCGCCGATGTCGATGAAATCCGAACCTTGGCTGATGGTGTCGATCAGCGTGGCCTCTTCGTTCAGTTGTGCGCGCAACTGGTCGAAATACGCCACGCTGAGTTTGGTACCCAGCTTGACCTCACCGCTGTCCGGCTGCATTTCTCCCAGAATAATTTTGAGCAAAGTGCTTTTGCCCGCGCCGTTCGGCCCGAGCAAACCGATCTTGTCGCCGCGCTGGATGCGGCAGGAAAAATTATCAATCACCTTACGCTCACCGAACCGCTTGCTGATGTGGCTGAGTTCCGCCACTAGCTTTCCGGAGCGGTCACCCGCCTCCAGATTCATTTCGACCTTGCCCACCTGCTCCCGCCGCGCGGCACGCTCGCGGCGCAACTGCTCCAGCCTCCGCACGCGCCCTTCATTACGGACTCCGCGCGCCTTGATGCCCTGGCGTATCCACACCTCTTCCTGCGCCAGCACCTTGTCGAACTTGGCGCTGTGTACCGCCTCATCCGCAAGCATCTGCTCCTTGACGCGCAGATAGGCCGCGAAGTTGCCGGGGAAACTAGCCAGCTTGCCGCGATCCAGTTCGACGATGCGCGTGGTGACGTTATCGAGGAAGCGCCGGTCATGGGTCACAAACAGCACACTGCCGCGAAAATTATTCAGCAGCCCTTCCAGCCACTCGATGGAAGCGAAATCGAGATGGTTGGTCGGCTCGTCCAGGATCAACACATCCGGCTCGGCCACCAGTGCCTGCGCCAGCGCCACGCGCTTGCGCACCCCGCCGGACAGATCGCCCACGCGACTATCCGCGTTCAGTTCCAGCCGCTGGATAGCCGTCTCGATACGTGCCTGCACCGCCCAGCCATTTTGCGCCTCCAGCGCGGTTTGCAAAGGCTGCATCGCCTCCAGCAAGGTTTCATAATCGGCGTCCGGTTCGGCGAGTTGGTGCGACAGATGATGGTAATCGGTAATGATTTGGTGCAGGTCGCCCAGCCCGCGTGCGACCTCGTCGAATACGCTGGCGTCGGCATCCAGCACCGGCTCCTGACTCACAAAGCAGATGCGCACGCCCGGCGCGCGCCACACGATACCGTCATCCAGCGCGGCCTGAGCGGCCAGCACTTTCAACATGCTGGACTTGCCGCCGCCGTTGCGCCCGATCAGGCCGACGCGTTCACCTTCGTCGAGCAAAAAGTCAACATGGTCGAGCAGTGCTACATGGCCGTATGCAAGCGCGGCCTTATCAAGCGTTAAGTATGGCATCAGAATTATTCTTTACGGATCGAGGATTATTGATGGGCGGCAAACGCGCCTCCCATGTGACGAAGCGGGATTATACCCTGCCTGACACGCGCTTCATGTCTTCGATAATTTCCTTGGAGTGGCGTGAGGTCTCCACCTTGTCATACACTTTGTTAATCCGGCCTTGTGGGTCAATCAAAAAAGTATAGCGCCGCGCCACCTTGAACAGAAACATGTTCATCAACACGCCGTAGCGCGCCGCCACCTCGGCGTTTTTATCTGCCAGCAACGGAAACGGCAAATGATATTTCTGGGCGAATTCAGCATGGCTGTTGCTGTCGTTCACGCTGACCCCCACCACCTGCGCGCCAAGATCGGTCAATTGATGCAAGTCGTCACGGAAGGCGCACGCTTCCTGCGTGCAACCGGGCGTATCGTCCTTGGGGTAGAAATACAGCACCAGCCACTTGCCAGCATACTCTTGCAACGTATGCATCTGGCCATGCTGATCCGGCAGATTAAAATCCGGCGCGGCTTCTCCTGCTTTCGGCACTTCGCCCGCCTGCGCCATCCTGCTGACAAGCAACGCCAGCGCACCCAGCAGACCCACCAGGATCAACCATTTCATTTCACACTCCTTATCCTGCGTTTCCTCATGCAGTGGGTAGCGCTTTTACGTTAGAATACCGGCACGCCCCGGTAGCCCAGTGGATAGAGCGACCCCCTCCTAAGGGGTAGGTCACACGTTCGATTCGTGTTCGGGGCACCATATAAAATAAGGCTTACAGCGATGCGGGCCTTTCCCTGTTAAGTTTATTTCTGAAAATGCAATCCGTTTGCAACCGCATTTGCTCAATGCAACATCATTCACTATGCTAACGAAAGGATAATGAAGATGCCAGAAAAACCTAGAAAAAGCAGTTGCCCTGATGAACTAACTAGCCATCTCACTGACTAATTGCGATGAAACATGCGCTAAGTTATTGGTTAACGAAAGACACGAACAAATTCATAGTGATAAAACAACACGCTTATCTATATGCAGACTCAGGGGGAATGAAAGTGGCATCCCCTCCGGAACTGCCGCAAGTTTTTTGATATTTGTGTAATAGGTGAGACTATTTTGTTATGAAAACCACGTTAACAGTCCTGCTCTTTTTATTGAGCCTTGCCCACATTCAATCCTTTGCGGCTGAACAGTGGCAAGATCGCGATAAGATACGCGACCAGTCACAGGGCAATAATGAGACTGTTGCTCCTGTTAAACATCGGTTACATGATAAGAAAATAACTCAGCCTGTTAGAAATCATGAATGGTATTTGAAGCAAATCACAGAGTCTGAACAGTTCAAAGCTATTGCGCTGGAAAATGAAGGTGCAAATTCTTCGATGGTTGACCATCTGGTACAACAAGCAGCGACTCCCAATTATCCTAGTGTTAAAACGGAAAGTGTTTTTAAAAAAGATCCCTCTAAATTTACCTTTGTGTTTGTTCCTGCTTTTCTAAACCACAAATTAATGGACTTGCAAAACCGTCCTGATATGTACCCGGCATTTACGATGATGTGGAAGGAATAAAGGGAGCCTTGAATTTAGCCTGTCTCACCTGATTGGCAAACATCAATCAATCGCTGACAATCGTTGATGGCCGGTAAGCATTTTACGCCCTGACAAACCCATGCGCTGACACCTTGCGAACTCGGTTTCGCCAGCGTCTCCGGCAAATCGGCGAAATCACCTTCCAATGCGAGGATCAGAGTGCCGGGCCAATAGTGCTGCAACAGTTGTGATCGCCATGCCGCGCTTGCTCCCGGCGCACTTCGCAGAATAACGATTTGCGGCGGTATGAGATATTCCTGCAACACCATCAACTGGCTCGTAAAGCCCGCTGGTTGTTGCGCAAGCTGTGGATAAAAAGTGTCAGCGTGCGCTCGGCTGCTTCGAGATAGCGCGCCTCACCTAACAGATGTCCAAGGCGCTGCAAAGCGAATGCCGCGATGCCATTGCCAGACGGCATGGCGTTGTCATGGCCGGGCTTGGGGCGATGGATGAGTTTTTCGTGATCGTGACTGGTGAAGAAAAAGCCACCCTCCTGCCGATCCTCGAACTGTTCCAGCAATACGTCGGCGAGTGCGCGGGCAAACTCCAGATCAACCCGGCGGAACTGCGCTTGCAGCAATTCCAGCAAGGCATCCAGCATAAAGGCATAGTCATCCAGATAGGCATTTAGATGCGCCTTGCCATCCTTGCAGGTCGCCAGCAGGCGACCATTTTGCCACATCGCGGTGCGGATAAAATCTGCTGCGCGCTGCGCAGAAGTGATCCATGCCGGTTGATCCAGCATTCTGCCTGCATGCGCCATGCCTTTAATCATGAGCGCATTCCAACTGACCAGAATCTTTTCGTCGCGCCCCGGGCGCACCCGGCTCGCACGTGCGGCGAACAGTTTTTGTTTCGCGCTGGCGAGTCGTTGCTCGACTTGTTCCAGCGGCAGATGAAGCGCTTGCGCCACTGCGTCCAACGGCTTGGTAACGAGTAAATTCCAATGCCTGTTTTCAAAGTTGGGCGGCTGATCCAGGCCATAGTGGGCAGATGCGATGGCGTATTCCTCCGCGCTCAGCAGGCTGGCGACCTGCTCCGGCGTCCATACGTAAAACTTGCCTTCCTCGTGTTCGGAATCCGCATCCAGGCTCGAATAGTAACCGCCTTGGGGCGCTTGCATCTCGCGCATGGCCCAGCCTGCAATGCCTTGCGCCACGCGCTTGAACAATGCCTCGCCGGTCAGCGTAGTTGCATCGGCGTAAAGCGCCAACAGCGGGCCGTTGTCGTACAGCATTTTTTCAAAGTGGGGTATGGCCCAACGCTCATCCACGCTGTAGCGGCAAAAGCCGCCGCCCAACTGATCGTGGATGCCGCCCTCCGCCATTTTGCGCAGTGTATGGAGCGCCATGTTGCGCCTATCAGAGTCGCCGTCGTGAGCGGCCAGTTTTAACAATAACCCCATATCGGTCGGGCGCGGAAACTTGGGTGCACCGCCAAAGCCGCCATAAACGGGATCGAAGGTTTGCCGCATTTCATTGCACGCATCATCAAGCGGCGTCTTGCTGATACTGACTCGACCTTCCGCACTGGGTAGCATGGCGCCAAGCGTTTGAAGAAGTGACACATTTTGCTTGGCAATATCATTTCGGCGCGTGCGGTATAGTTCGGCCACTTGTTTCAGCAACGGCACGAAACCGGGCAAGTTGTAGCGCGCCTGTTTGGGGAAATAAGTGCCACCGAAAAACGGCGTTTGATCCGGCGTCAGAAACAAGGTAAGCGGCCAGCCGCCATTGCGCTGGGTCAGCATGGCATGGGCGGTCTGGTAAATGTGGTCGAGATCAGGGCGCTCTTCGCGATCCACCTTGATGTTGATGAAATGTTGATTCATCACCGCCGCGACCTCGGCATCCTCGAACGACTCATGCGCCATGACATGGCACCAGTGGCAGGCGGAATAACCGATGGAAAGCAGGATGGGCTTATCCTGTTCGCGCGCGCACCGCAGCGCTTCCTCGCCCCATGGAAACCAGTCCACCGGGTTACCGGCATGCTGCTGCAAATAAGGGCTGGTTTCTTGGGCGAGGCGGTTTGGCATGGCTGGCGTATCCAGAGTTTTACTTCGAACATCTTGCCTGTTTTGCTTTAACGTGAAACAACATCAAATCCCCCCTAGCCCCCCTTTCCCAAAGTGGGTAAACAACCCCCCTTGGAAAAAGGGGGGAGCGAATCCGAAAAGCTTTTGGCCGGGCACCCGGTGGAGGGGGATTTGCATTTGTTTCATCATTCAGGGTGGCAATTGCCATGCCCGTTAGGGCGCCTCTAAGAAACTACCCCACCCATTTCCTTGCATTCTGGAACAGACGCAGCCATGCACCGTTCTCTTGCCACTCGCGCGGATACCAGGAATTTTGCACGGCACGGAACACGCGCTCGGGGTGCGGCATCATGATCGAAAAGCGTCCGTCCGACGTGGTAAGCCCAGTGATACCTTGCGGGGAGCCATTTGGGTTGAGCGGGTAAATTTCAGTCGGTTCGCCGCTGTTATCCACATAGCGCAGGGTGACCAGCGGTTGCGCGGCTTGCAGTTTTTTCGCATTGCCAAAACGAAGTTTCAGAGAAGACTCATGCCCGCTTGCGGGCGTGATGTCGGAACTAAAATCGGCATAGCCTTCACCGTGCGCCACGACAATGGGCATGCGGCTTCCCGCCATGCCGTCGAACAGGATCGAGGGGGATGCTTGCACTTCGACCATCACGAAGCGCGCCTCGAATTGTTCGGACTGGTTACGAGCGAAGTGCGCCCAGTGTGCAGCGCCGGGAATGATCTCGTGCAGGTTGCTCATCATCTGGCAGCCGTTGCACACACCCAGTGCAAACGTGTCGTTACGCTGGAAGAACGCCTCGAACTCGTCGCGTGCTCTCGGGTTGAACAGGATGGATTTGGCCCAGCCCTCGCCCGCGCCCAGCACGTCGCCGTAGGAAAAACCGCCGCAGGCCGCCACGCCTTTGAAATCGGCCAGCGCAATGCGCCCGGCGATGATGTCGCTCATGTGCACGTCCACCGCCCCGAATCCGGCGCGGTCGAAGGCAGCGGCCATTTCAACATGGCCGTTTACGCCTTGTTCGCGAAGGATGGCGATTTTGGGGCGTGACAGTATGCTCCCTCCCCCTTGCAGGGGGAGGGTTGGGGAGGGGGTAGAAACTTGGCTTTCACAGTGAGCTTCTACCCCCATCCCAGCCTTCCCTCTGCAAGGGGGAAGGAGCAGGGCAGGATTTTCGTTCAGGTCGTAAGTCAGCTTCACATGCAGGCCGGGATCGTTGGCTTCAAGGATGCGGTTATATTCCTGTTGCGCGCAGGCGGGGTTGTCGCGCAGCTTCTGCATCTGGTGTGTTGTCTCCGACCAGATGCGTTGCAGCACGATTGCGTTTTCGCTAAATAATATGTTTCCCGCGCGCTTGATCTCGATGGTGCCGCGCGTATTCAGCCTCGCCACTTCGTGCACCGCAACCAGCCCTGCTTCGTCGCACTGCACGAAGATTTCCGCCAAGTCGCTACGGCGCACTTGCACCAGCGCGCCAAGTTCTTCGTTAAACAGGACGCTGATGGCATCGCCTTTCAGTTCGTCCAGATCAACGCTCAGTCCGATGTGGGAAGCGAACGCCATCTCGCACAATGCGGCGAGCATGCCGCCATCGGAACGGTCGTGATAGGCCAGCAATTTCCCCGCGCCATTCAGGCGCTGGATCATTTCGAAGAATTTTTTGAGTTGCCGCGCATCATCCACATCCGGCACGACATCGCCCACCTGTTTGTACACCTGTGCCAGCGCCGAACCGCCCATGCGATTTTTTCCTTGGCCCAGATCGAACAGCAGCACCACGGTATCGAGATCGGCCGCGAGTTGCGGCGTGAGGGTCTGGCGCGCATCGGCGCAGGGTGCGAAGGCGGTTACGATGAGGGACAACGGTGCAGTGACAGCCTTGTTCTGTTCGCTCTCTTTCCAGGCAGTCTTCATGGACATGGAATCCTTGCCCACGGGAATGCTGATGCCTAGCTGTGGGCACAGTTCCATACCCACCGCCTTGACGGTGTCGAACAGCGCGGCGTCTTCGCCGTGATGCCCCGCCGCCGCCATCCAGTTGGCAGAAAGTTTGATGTCGCCGATTTTTGCGATGCGCGCGGCGGCGATGTTGGTGATCGCCTCGCCTACCGCCATGCGCCCGGAAGCGGGTGCATTCAGAACTGCCAGCGGAGTGCGTTCGCCCAGCGCGAACGCCTCGCCGAGATTGGTGTTGTAACCCATCAGTGTCACGGCGACGTCGGCCACAGGAACCTGCCACGGGCCGACCATCTGGTCGCGCGCGGTCATGCCACCCACGGTACGGTCACCGATGCTGATCAAGAAAGTCTTGTCCGCCACGGAAGGCAGGCGCAGCACGCGCTCTATAGCTTCTTTCAGATTGATCTTGCTCACATCGAACGCTGGCAATCTCACGGATTCGCGCTTCACCTTGCGCGTCATCTTCGGCGGCTTGCCGAGCAACACGGACAGCGGCATGTTCACTGCGTTGTTGTTGAATTCTTCGTCATGCACGATCAGGCTGTCGTCATCTATCGCCTGCCCCAGCACGGCGAATGGGCAGCGTTCGCGTTCGCACAACGCCTTGAATTCGTCCAAGCGTTGCGGCGGAATCGCCAGCACATAGCGTTCCTGCGCCTCGTTGCTCCAGATTTGCATCGGCGACATGCCGCGCTCTTCGCTCGGCACCGCGCGCAACTCGAAGCGTCCACCCTTGCCGCCACCATGCACCAACTCCGGCAGCGCATTGGAAATGCCGCCCGCACCGACGTCGTGGATGGACTGGATGGGGTTGTTGTCGCCCATCTGCCAGCAGCGGTCTATCACCTCCTGCGCGCGGCGCTGCATCTCTGGGTTACCGCGCTGCACCGAATCGAAGTCCAGATTCTCCGCGTTCGCGCCGGTGTCCATGCTGGAAGCCGCGCCGCCGCCCAGACCGATCAACATGCCGGGGCCGCCGAGTTGAATCAGCAGCGCGCCCGTTGTAAGCGGATGTTTGTGCGTGTGCTCCGCCCTGATGCTGCCGAGGCCGCCCGCCAGCATGATCGGCTTGTGGTAGCCGCGCATCTCGCCGTTGACGTTTTCTTCGAAGGTGCGGAAATATCCGCACAGGTTCGGGCGTCCGAATTCGTTGTTGAACGCCGCACCGCCGATGGGGCCGTCGAGCATGATTTGTAGCGCGGAGGCAATGCGGGAGGGACGACCGTATCCATTACCCTCCCACGGCTGCACAAACCCCGGAATATTCAAATTGGAAACAGAAAAACCTGTCAACCCCGCCTTGGGCTTGGAACCAATACCGGTCGCGCCTTCGTCGCGAATTTCGCCGCCCGCGCCCGTCGCCGCACCGGCGAACGGCGCAATCGCCGTAGGATGGTTGTGCGTCTCCACCTTCATCAGCGTGTGCGTCAGTTCGGAGCTGAAGGCATAGCCGCCGTCGGCGCGCGGGTAGAAGCGTTCGACAGTAGCGCCCTCGATGACGGAGGAATTATCGGAGTACGCCACCACCGTGCCTGCGGGATGCAGCTTGTGCGTGTTGCGGATCATACCGAACAGCGAAATGGCTTGCTGCTCGTCGTCGATAATCCAGTCGGCGTTAAAAATCTTGTGGCGGCAGTGCTCGGAATTGGCCTGCGCGAACATCATCAACTCCACGTCGGTGGGATTACGCGCGAGCCGCTGGAAATTCTCCACCAGGTAATCAATCTCGTCGGCGGAAAGCGCCAGCCCCAGTTCGCGGTTGGCCGCTTCCAATGCGGCTTTGCCGCCTTTAAGGATGTCCACGCTTTTGAGTGGCTGTGGCGTGCCGTGCTGGAATATTTTTTCCGCCACGCCGTCGAATTTATCCAGTACGGATTCCGTCATGCGGTCATGCAGCAGCGGCAACACCGCCTTGCGCTCTGCTTCGGTCAGCGCCTTGCCGTTTTTAGTCTTGAAGTAATACGCCACGCCGCGCTCGATGCGCTCCACCTGCGGCAGCGCGCAATGTTGCGCGATGTCGGTGGCCTTGGAAGACCACGGTGAAATCGTGCCCAGACGAGGCACCACCAGCAGATGCTCCAGCATGTTCGCGCCACTCGGCTCTCCCGCCAACTCATCCAGCCCAAGCAAGCGATCCAGCAGCGCCGCGTCGCCCTTCGCCAGCGCCATGTTCTTGAAGGCTACGAAATACCAGTGGCGTGTATCCGCCAGCGCAACATTGGGAGCGGCCTCCTTGAGGGCGGCGCGCAGCTTTTCGAGACGGAAGGAGGAAAGGGCGGTTTTACCGGCAGAGACTCGAAACATGGGCATACGATGGCAATGAAATGGCAAAGCGCGATTATACTATGCACATCCATATGCCAGTGCCCCCTTGAAACATGAGCAAACGCATCCCCGTTATCACCCACAAACAGGTTTCCGTCTTCCTCAAGCCGCGTCCGCGCGACAGCCACAAGGGCCAGTTCGGCACGGTGGTGGTGATCGGCGGCGCTTCCGGTATGGTCGGTGCGGCATTGCTGGCCGGGCGTGCCGCGCTAAAGCTGGGTGCGGGCTGCGTGCATGTCGGCCTGCTGGCGGAGGATGCGCCAGCGGTGGATATGGTTCAGCCGGAACTGATGCTGCACCGGGCCGACAGTGCGTTACGCCTGACTAAATCAGACGTGCTCGCCATCGGCTGCGGCATGGGCACCTCAATCCCCGCGCAAAAACTCCTGTTCGACGTACTCAAGCTGGACACCGCGCTGGTGCTGGATGCCGACGCACTCAACCTGCTCGCCCGCCACCCCGATTTGCAAGACGACCTGCGCGCGCGCAAAGCCGCCACCATCATTACCCCGCATCCCGGTGAAGCCGCGCGTCTGCTCGGCATGACGACAACAGAAGTACAGGCCGCACGCACCGCAGCCGCGCAACAGCTTGCGGAAAAACTGCATTGCAGCGTCGTACTCAAGGGCGCGGACAGCGTGTGCGTCACCCGCGACGGCAAGACGTATCTCAACAAAACCGGCAACCCCGGCATGAGCGCGCCCGGCATGGGTGATGTGCTGACCGGCATGATCGCCGCCTTCATCGCGCAAGGGCTGAATGCAGATCAGGCGCTGCTGCTGGCAGCGCACCTGCACGGCACGGCGGGTGATGCGCTGGCGGAAAAAGGAATTGCCGTCGGCATGACGGCAACGGAACTAACAGAATGGGCAAGGTGGCTGATAAACCAATGGCAATCTCAATAGACATACGCGAAGAAGCCGGCGTGCGCACGCTGCACTTCGGCTCCGAGTGGATACAAGGCGCGATGCGCATCGCGCGTCCGTGGAATCTGGAACTCGACTACACCAAGGAGATGATGGCAAGCCTGCTACTGCGGGAAGAGTCGCGCTTCCCGCGCAAGGTTTTGCTGATCGGCCTCGGCGCGGCCTCGTTGACCAAGTATCTGTACCGCAATTACCCGCTGGCGAAGCTGACGGTGGTGGAGATTGAACCTGCGGTAGTGGCCGCCGCGCGGCAATTTTTCAAGCTGCCGGAAGACCCGTTGCGGCTGAATATGGTGATCGGCGATGGCGTCGAGTATGTGATGGCCAGCGACAAGAACTGGGACCTGATACTGGTGGATGGCTTCGATGCCGATGCACGCGCCGGGGCTCTCGATACCCTGCCGTTCTATCAGGCCGCACAGGCACGCCTGAGCAGCAACGGCATCATGGCCGTCAATCTTCTCGGGCGCAGCAAGGGCTACGAGGCCAGCCTGGAACGAATCCATGCCGCATTCGAGGGACGCGCCCTCGCCTTTCCCTCCTGCGACAGCGGCAACACCATTGCCTTCGGGGCAGCGGGCGATGCCATCAGCATCGATCTGGACGACCTCAAGGAACAGGCGGTCGAATTGAAGAGAAGCACCGGCCTCAACTTGCTGCCGACATTGACACGGCTGGAACAAGCGCAGAGTTGTACGGGCGGGATGCTGGAGTTGTAATTGCAGATTGGCACTATATGTAGGATGGGTGGAGCGCAGCGCAACCCATCAAAGCCATAATTATAATAAGGGGTTCGTTATTGATGGGTTACGCTGCGCTCCACCCATCCTACTGAAAACCTGATATTTTTACTCAGCCAACAACTCATCCAACCTGCCCCAGCTTGCCGCGTCAGCGGGAATACCGCCGTGATCTGCATCATTTAAAAACTCCACCGTCCGCACAAGCTCATGCGGCAGCAATGGTTGCTGTGCGGCTTGCAGCATTTGCAACACGCCGAGGTCGGCTTCCGATGCGTCGTTTGCCGCATGGCGCCGCAGCATGATTCGCGCGCCCAGTATGGCCGTGCTTGCCTGCATATCCACGATAACAAACGGTACGGAAAGGCTTAGTGCGAGTGTATGGAATTGTTCGCGCTCGTCTTGTTTGAGGAAGGCTGCATCCACAATCACCGGGAAGCCTGCATTGAGCAGATCGCGCGCCAGTTCATGCAGACGTGCGTAAGTGCGCCGAGTTGCATCGGCGCTGTAAATGCCATTGTTTGTGCCTGAGCAACTGTCGTCCAGCGGGTTCATGCCGAACAACCGTTTGCGCTCCACATCGGAGCGTATGCGTATCGCCTGCAACCGTTCCAGCGCGGCCTGGGCGAAGGTGCTTTTGCCGGAACCCGGCAGGCCGTGGGTGATAATCAGTGCGGTGCGACGACGGGCTAAACATTCAGCGGCCAGTGCCAGATAGTTGCGGCAAGCCGCCAGTGCCTGCGTCTGCACCAGTTGACCGTGATCGGGCTGATAACCAGCCACTTGGCTATCGTCTTTTGATAGCCAAGTGGAATGGCTAATAGGCTTATCAGTAGTTCCATCAGGGATAGACTGAAAGGCGCGGATGGCATTGACCTTGGCGCGCACCCCGGCACGGTAGGCGAGATAGAAGCGCAATACCGATACGCCCGCGTAATCCCCCGCCGCCTCCAGATAAGCATTCAGAAAACGATAGGCCAGTTCGGGGTTCTTGCCGTGCAGCAAATCCATGACCAGAAAGGTAACTTCATCCATTACGTCGATCCAGCGCAGCGCAGGATTAAACTCGATGCCGTCGAAGGGGACGGGTTGATTGCCGATGAGCACAATATTGCCCAGATGCAGATCGCCGTGGCATTCGCGCACGCAGCCTTGCACCCGACGCTGAATGAAATATTTTTCACACGCAGAGTAGGCATTCACAGTAGATCGCCTTAACTCTGCCACGGCATCCCGGTCAGGCTGCTCTGTCAGTAATGACAATAACTGCTCAAAATTTTGCATGGCCGCTGCACGAATTGTCGCTGGCGTGCCAAATGCAGAACCCGATTCTGCCTGTGGCAAGCCTCCATGAAAGACCGCTAGCGCAGCAGCCAGATTATCCATGTGTTGCGGCAAAACTTTTCCACGCGGCAGCAAGTGATCAAGCTGTTTTGCAATATCGAAACGCCGCATCCTGACGGCATATTCGATGGCGGGTTGCGCGCCGAATTCCGGTGAATCCGGCTTCCCGCCGATAGGAATGACATCGAGATAAATATGGGGTGCCAAGCGGCGGTTGAGCCTGATCTCCTCGGAACAATAGAATCGGCGCACTTCCAGACTGGTAAAATTCAGGAAACCCAGATCGAGCGCCTTCTTGATTTTGTATGCGTAACGCCCGGCTAGAAGCACCCAGGAAATGTGCGTTTCAACCAGGCGCACTCCCTGCGCCGCATGGGGGAAGCAGGATTTGTCCAGCAAAGCGGCAATAAGCGTCTGCTGGCTTGTGTAATCAGTTTGATTGGCGTCCATTTTATAAAGCGGCTCTTTACAAACACCACTACTCTACCGTAAATTCATGCTTATGAAGAAAATCCTGCTCATTTTGTTAATGTTGCTATGCGGCGCTTGTGCGACCACACAGCGTGACGTTCCTGCCCCCTCAAAAAAATTGGAGAATTTTTCGAGTGAAGCAATGAACGATCTGGCAATTTACGCGATGAGCCTGGCCGAAACACCGTACCAATACGGTGGCAATTCTCCAGAGACCGGTTTTGATTGCAGCGGGTTTGTAAATCATGTGTTCTTGAAGTCGCTCGGATGGAAGCTGCCGCGCACAAGCCTGGAAATGAGCCAAGTGGGCGAACCACTAAAAGAAGATCAATTGCATCCTGGGGACTTGGTGTTTTTCAATACGCAGCAGCAACCTTATTCGCACGTCGGTATCTATGTGGGGGAAAGCCGCTTTGTACATGCGCCTAAAACCGGCAAGGCCATTGTCATAGCGAGTATGAGGGAGAGTTATTGGCAGAACCGCTATAATGGCGCGCGACGCATTACCCCACCACGCTAATCACCTCGCATTGACCAAATTTTCTCATATCCGCGTAGCGCAAATGGTTATTTACTGCTAGATTGCGGACGCTAAATTTTGCCAAAATGTCCCATTGTTTGAAATACATGAAAAAAAACAGATTGAATCACCGATGATCAAAAATTGGTGGAATTCCTTAAGCATTCAAATCAAGCTCACCCTTTTGATTCAGGTGGGTCTTTTCGTCGTCTTGGTTTTTGCCCAGCGCTGGATCATGTCCAGCCTTGAAGAGAAAATCTTTGAGTCCGCAAAAAGTCGGGCCATGGAAGCCGCCGATGGCATTATAAACGGCATGAATATGCTGATGGTGACAGGACAAATCAGCGATCCGAAAAACAGAATTCTTTTTATCCAGAAGATGGGTAAGTCCCAAGGCATCACGGAACTGCGTATTTTCAGAGCAGCGCAGGTGACCAAGCAATACGGCCCAGGCCTTCCTGAAGAGCAAGCCGCAGACGAAATCGTCCAAAGTGTCATGAACACGGGGAAGCTCTATTTCAACCGGCTGGACGGCAAATCACTATCGCTGAGGGCGGTGATTCCTTTTGTCGTAGGCCGTAATTTCAGGGGCACGGACTGCTTGGCATGCCATCAAGTCGAGGCTGGAAGTGTCAACGGTGCCGCGAGCATCATGCTCGACCTGACCGAAGAATCGAACACGATCAAATCGATTAACCGCTGGCTATGGCTGGGTCAGTTTGCGCTGCAAGTAATCCTTTTCTTTGTTATTGGCGTAATGATCCGATCCTTCACCAAGCCAATCAAAAAACTTCAGGAAGTGATGACGGCAATGCAGGTCGATGGCGACTTGTCGAGGCGTGTCGGCATAACCGGCAAAGATGAAATAGGACGGATGGCAAGTGCCTTCAACGCATTGGCTGGCAGCTTGCAACAGAGTGTCGCCGAAGTCAAGGAGAGCCAGGAGCAACTGAAGCTGTCCGCCCAGGTTTTCGTGAACAGCATGGAAGCGATTGTCATCACCGACGTCGAAAATAATATTATCCAGGTCAACAAAGCATTCACCGAGATTACCGGTTATTCGCCGGAAGAAGCCATCGGAAAAAATCCACGCATACTGAAGTCAGGCCAGCACGACCGGGAGTTTTATCAGAGCATGTGGAAAAACCTGCTCAAAACCGGGAACTGGCAGGGCGAACTGGTTGACCGTAGGAAAAACGGCGAAATCTATCCAAAATGGCTTTCAATCACCATAGTCCGGGATGAAAATGGCAACATCTCGAATTACATCGCCTTATTTTCAGACATTACCGAAAGAAAAGCTTCGTACGAACGTATCCAGTACCTTGCCCATTTCGACGCGCTTACCGGTCTCCCCAACCGGGCGCTATTGAACGATCACCTCGATATGGCTATTGCGGTGGCGAAGCGCAGCCAAGCACAACTCGCAATAGCTTTTCTCGATTTGGACCGATTCAAAATCGTCAACGATTCTCTCGGCCATCATGCGGGAGACTTGCTTCTGAAACTAGTGTCTGAGCGATTAAAAAGTTGCATAAGGGAATCGGATACAGTCTCACGGCTGGGGGGAGACGAGTTTGTAATACTACTTAACGGCATCCAGGAGCCGAACGAGGCAGCGCTTGTGGCACAGAAAGTGGTCGAAACCATCGCCATTCCGTTCATGCTCGACGGAAATGAAGTCCACATAGGCACAAGTATTGGAATCTCCATTTACCCGGACAATGGACTGGACTATCCAACCTTGATCAAGAATGCAGATGCAGCGATGTATCACGCAAAAGAGAACGGGAGAAACAACTTCCAGTTCTTTTCCTCAGCAATGAACGACAAGGCTTTTGAACGGCTTACTCTCGAAAACGATCTGAGACGCGCGATTAAAAATGAAGAATTTTTTCTCCATTACCAACCCCAGATCGATGTCCTGACGGGAAAAATTGTCGGGGCTGAAGCTCTGATCAGATGGCAGCACCCGGAAAAGGGCTCGTCCCGCCAAATGATTTCATCTCTCTCGCAGAGAAATGCGGACTTATAGTGCCAATCGGAGAATGGGTACTCAAGACCGCATGCGCCCAAAATATAACCTGGCAGAAAGAAGGCTTGGATCCGGTCCTGACCGCCGTGAATATTTCTGCACAACAATTCCATCAGAAAAACTTCAAGGAATCGATTATGCAGATACTAAGCGATACAGGACTCGACCCCCATCTTCTTGAACTCGAAATCACGGAGTCAGCCGTCATGAAAAACGCCGAATCGATGCTTGAGTTGCTCCGTTCATTAAAAAAGATTGGATTACACCTTTCAATCGACGATTTCGGCACAGGTTACTCCTCTTTGAGTTACCTCAAGCATTTCCCGATCAACAAGCTAAAAATTGACAGATCCTTCGTTAAAGACATTACAGAAGATTCGAACAACAACGCGATTATCGAAACCATTATCAATATGGGGCATAACCTGAAACTCAAGGTAATCGCAGAAGGGGTTGAAACTGCCGAGCAGCTTGCCATCCTTAAGGAACTCATGTGCGATGAGATCCAAGGCTATTACTTTAGCCGCCCCATCAGCCCTCAGGACTTCGTCGCATTCGCGAGAAAAAATCAACAGGGTTAGCAGGGTGTGCGGTAAAAATTACTTACCCACGTTTTACTCCAAAGTTGAATCCTCCTAGACATTCCAATGCCCATCACCACAAATTGCAGTGATCAAAAACCGTTCATTGGTCTTGCCTCACTGATGCGCATGGTTTTGTCCGGAGCGGATCTGGCCCACTTGGTAAACGTCGCGGCATACAACCCGAATGACGCGAATATGTTAATGGGTTTGTCGATAATATTTCAGATCACGGGGAACCGTGAGATGGGATTGGAACTGCAAGGGAAAGCACTGGGAATACGGCAGCTCTACCATTTATCCCCCGACAATAGCCAAACCGGAATCAGGCTGCTTGCCATCATGAAGCCAGGCGACATAATGGATAACACGCCAGTGGATTTTCTGCTGGAAGGCTCCGATGTCGCGCTTGATATTCTCTACGTGTCTCTGGATTTGCCTTTCCCGACATCATTGCCGGACCATGATCTGCTTATCGTCGCCATAGGCGAATCCGACCAGAATCAACCGCTGCTGGAACAAGTCGGGAAGCTCATAAAATCTTCGCCGCACCCCATACTCAACATGCCGGACCGAATTTCCCGCTTGTCACGGGATAGCGTCAGCGCCTTGCTAAAATCCACGTCCGGAGTAGAAATACCCATCACGGCACGAATCGGCAGACAGGACCTGCAACAAATTGGTCGCGGAGAAAAATTAATTACCGCCCTGCTGAAAGATGCAAATTTTCCGTTTATCGTGCGTCCGCTTGGTTCGCATGCAGGCGAAGGACTGGACAAAATCGATAGCCCGGCAGCTATTGAGGAATATCTGAACGCAACACCGGAGAATGAATTCAATGTTGCACGCTTCGTCGATTACCGTGGACCGGATGGCTTGTACCGGAAGTGCCGCATAGCCCTGATCGACGGCAAACCGTTCGCATGCCATCTGGCCATATCCGAAAACTGGATGATCCATTATAAAAATGCGGGGATGTCGGAAAGCGCCGCAAAACGCGCCGAGGAAGAGAGCTTTATGGTTGACTTTGATGAGGACTTCGGTCACAGACACAAAGAAGCCTTCCGTGTTATCGGCGAGCGCTTGGGGCTCGACTACCTCGTCATAGATTGCGGGGAAACACCCGAAGGTGACCTGCTGATTTTCGAAGCTGACAATCTCGGGTTAATTCACGCCATGGATCCGGTGGATATTTTCCCCTACAAACAACCGCAGATGCGCAAAGTCTTCAGCGCTTTTTATGAAATGCTAAAGGGCAAAATGGATCGCACTTAGCCTACTCAGGCCGAACCGCTGGCACCTTACTGCCACTAGCCTTCGACAAGCTCAGGCCGAACGGTTACGTATAAATGTTTTACTGGAACGCACCAGAACATGGGGTTGAAGGCTGATTTCCATTGGCTTTGGTTTTTCTGTATCTAAGGGCAGGGGCTACAATAGCATCCATGATTGCGACTCCAACTGGCTGGGTGTGTTATCTCCTCGAATGTACCGACGGTACCTTGTACTGCGGTATAACCAACGATCTGGATAAGCGCCTCGCCGCGCACAATGCGGGCGAGGGGGCGAAGTATACGCGCGGACGCACGCCGGTAAAGATGGTCTATTGCGAATGCTGTGCCGATAAATCCACCGCGCTGAAGCGTGAGATTGAGATCAAGGGTTTGCCGCGCACTGCGAAGTTGGCGCTGGTTGATGCAAACCTGAAACACCGCTCTCCTTAATCCACAAGAGAAGATGCCGCAGACTTTTTCGAAGAGTTCAGTCCGATATTTTTCTCGGCTTGAGCTTGCCCACCAGTGCAGACATTCCGATGCACAGTGCGCATACAGTGAAGGCGAGCATAAATAATATTTGCACAGACGAAATCACCAAACCTGCCAATAAGTATTTCATTTTTCCCTCCCTTGTCGGCTCCGATAAAGAAATAAACCCCATGTATTGTTTTTCGGCATGATCCGCCGAAAACTTGAGTGCAGCACTAGGTTTTTGTTGTTGGTGCTTTTCCCACGGCTTTTTCTCCGGAGTAGCGCTGGGTGGATTCGTTCTGCGCCGACAAGCGAAAGCTAGTAAAATGCGCGCTTTGCAATCCAGCCAAACTTAATGATGTTGACCTTTCAGCAAATCATCCTGACGCTACAGAATTACTGGGACAAGCAAGGCTGCGCGCTGCTGCAACCCTATGATATGGAGGTGGGCGCGGGGACTTCGCATACCGCGACTTTCTTGCGCGCCATCGGCCCGGAACCGTGGAAGGCTGCTTATGTGCAGCCTTCGCGCCGTCCCAAGGACGGGCGCTACGGTGAGAACCCGAACCGCTTGCAGCATTATTACCAGTATCAGGTGGTGTTGAAACCCGCACCGGGAAACATCCTAGAACTCTACCTCGGCTCGCTCGAAGCGCTGGGCTTCGACCTCAAGAAGAACGATATCCGCTTCGTCGAGGACGACTGGGAGAATCCCACCCTCGGTGCATGGGGGTTGGGCTGGGAGGTGTGGCTGAATGGCATGGAGGTTACACAGTTCACTTATTTCCAACAGGTCGGCGGCATAGACTGCAAGCCGATCACCGGCGAAATAACTTACGGCCTGGAACGCCTTGCAATGTACCTGCAAGGAGTGGAGAACGTATTTGACCTGACGTGGACGGAAGGGCTGACTTATCGCGATGTCTATTTTCAGAATGAAGTGGAGCAGTCCGCTTACAACTTCGAGCACAGCGATGTGGAATTCTTGCTCGGTGCATTTTCCGCACACGAGAAACAGGCGAAGCATCTGATGGAACGAAAGCTCGCCCTGCCAGCGTATGAACAAGTGTTGAAAGCCGCGCATACCTTTAACCTGCTGGATGCGCGCGGCGCGATCTCAGTCACCGAGCGCGCGGGCTGCATCGGACGCATTCGCAATCTTGCCAGAAGCGTGGCGCAGAGCTACCTTGACAGCCGCGCCCGTCTGGGCTTCCCGATGGCGCCGCGCGCTTGGGCGGACGAGGTGCTGGCGCAATTGGAAAAGAAGCCTGTCCTGAGCAAAGTCGAAGGAGCAGCGGCATGACGACAAAGAATTTATTAGTTGAACTGTTCGTCGAAGAATTGCCACCGAAGGCGCTGAAGAAATTGGGCGAGGCATTCGGGCAGTTGTTATTCACTGAGCTTCAGAATTCAAATTGTCTTGGTGAAGGTGCAAAGTTAACCATTTTTGCTTCACCGCGCCGGTTGGCTGCGCATGTTTCCAATGTGCTATCTGAAGGTGCGCAGAAACCAGTAAAAATTAAGCTGATGCCAGTTTCTATTGCGCTTGATGCGAATGGCAAACCAACGCCAGCGCTAGTCAAAAAACTCCAAGGACTTAATCTGGAATACCTTCTGACGGCTACCCAAATAGTTTGGGATATGCGCATATTGAGGGAAAGCGATGGTAAGGCGGACTCACTGTTTTATGTAGATCAGCCTAATCCCCAACCTTTTTCGCATGCAGTCCAAAAAGGACTTGCTCGAATCGAGAATAATCTACCTATTCCCAAGTTGATGACGTATCAACTAGCTGATGGCTGGAGCAGCGTGCAGTTCGTGCGTCCGGTGCATCGGCTAGTGGCGTTATATGGTTCGGAGATTATTTCTGTTGATCCACGACACCCGGATCGTCCGGTAGAGATGCTCGGCTTACAGGCCGGACGTACCACGCAAGGCCATCGTTTCGAGGCAACAAGCGCGACGCTGGAAATTCGCGATGCCGACAGCTATGAAGTGCAAATGGAAAATGAAGGCGCGGTGATCCCGAGCTTTGAAAAACGCCGTGCCGAAATCGCGCGCCAGTTGGCGGAGGTTGCGTCGAAGGTGGGCGGCGGAGTAAAGCCCATCGAGGACGATGCCTTACTGGACGAAGTGACCGGACTGGTCGAGCGTCCCAACGTCCTGCTGTGCCACTTCGAGGAGCAGTTTCTTGAGGTGCCGCAGGAATGCCTGATCCTCACCATGAAGGCAAACCAGAAATATTTTCCGCTGCTGGATGGCAACGGAAAACTTACCAACCAGTTCCTTGTTGTTTCCAACATTCGTCCGGATGATGCGTCGGCGGTGATCGGCGGCAACGAGCGCGTGGTGCGTCCGCGTTTGGCCGATGCGAAATTTTTCTTTGATCAGGATCGCAAAAAACCTCTGGACTCGCGCGTACTCGGTTTAGCTAAGGTCGTGTATCACAACAAGCTTGGTACGCAAGGTGAGCGTGTGGGGCGAGTTCAAGCCATTGCCCGTGCCATCGGAGAACACTTAGGCGGAGATGCACTAGCAGCTCAGGCCGACCAGGCAGCTTTATTGGCCAAGGCCGACCTGCTCACCGACATGGTGGGCGAGTTTCCCGAATTGCAAGGCATCATGGGTCGCTACTATGCGCAGCATGATGGCTTGCCGGATGACGTTGCCTACGCCATCGAAGACCACTACAAGCCGCGTTTCGCGGGCGATGAGCTGCCACGCAATATGGTTGGAATTTGCGTAGCGCTGGCGGATAAACTGGAAACCCTTGTTGGCATGTTCGGCATCGGACAGATTCCGACGGGTGACAAAGATCCGTTTGCGTTGCGCCGACATGCGCTTGGGATTATTCGCATGCTGATTGAAAAGGAATTGCCGCTACGCTTGTTCGATCTGATCAACATCGCTTTCGCAGGCTTTCCTAAAGGTCTGGTGGGTGATGCGCATACTGATGTGGAGTTTTTTGTATTTGAACGCCTTGGCGGGATGATGCGCGAGCAAGGTTTCTCGACAAATGAAGCAGATGCGGTGTTGTGTATGAGGCCAACAGAGATTTATTTGGTGCCGAAGCGGCTTGAAGCGGTACGAGCTTTCGCGACACTTTCAGAAGCACCTGCTCTAGCCGCCGCCAACAAGCGTGTGGGCAACATTCTCAAAAAAGCATATGGTGATCTTGCCCTTCGACAAGCTCAGGGCGAACGGATTGAAATTAACGTTGCGCTATTGCAGGAGCCAGCCGAACAAGCATTGTATCGGGCGTTGAGCCAAGTCGCACCCAAGGCCGAAGAGGCTTTTGAGGCAGGCAACTACACCTCTTCGTTGCAAGCTCTGGCTGCATTGAAAGAACCAGTGGATACATTTTTCGACAACGTGATGGTAAACGCAGAAGACGAGAAGTTGCGCGCCAACCGCCTTGCTTTGCTGTCGCATTTGCATCAGGCGATGAATCGCGTCGCCGATATTTCAAAATTGGCAGCATGATTAATATAGAAAAGTCGCGTAGCATTGCTACCAGTTCCAACTAACGACTAATAACTTACGACTATTAACTGCTGTTATGAACCTCATCATTCTCGACCGCGACGGCGTCATCAATTACGACTCCGACCAGTTCATCAAAAGCCCGGAAGAGTGGAAGCCTATTCCCGGCAGCCTTGAGGCCATCGCGCGCCTGTGCCAAGCAGACTATCGCGTGGTGGTGGCGACTAACCAGTCCGGGATCGGGCGCGGCCTGTTCGACGTGCATACGCTCAACGCCATCCACGACAAGATGCACAAGGCGGTGGCGCTGGCGGGGGGACGCATTGATGCGATTTTTTTCTGTCCGCATCTGGCGGATATGGACTGCTTTTGCCGCAAACCCAAGACCGGCATGCTGGAAGGAATTGCATCGCGTTATAACATCAGCCTGAAAGGCGTGCCCGCAGTGGGCGACTCGTTGCGCGACCTGAATTGTGCCGCGAAGATGGACGCGCAGCCGATACTGGTGCTCACCGGCAAGGGAATCAAGACTCGGGCTGCGGGCGATCTGCCGGAAGGTACGCTGATTTATCCCGATCTTGCGGCGGCTGTGGCGACATTGGTTTGATATGGTATTTTTGCGTTCGCTGATTTTCCTGCTGCTGCAAATCCTCATCACGCCGCTGTTTACGCTGCTCGCTTTGCTGTCTTTCCCGTTCCACCCCATCACCCGCTACCGCATCATTTCCGGCTGGGCACTCACTGTTATGTGGCTGCTGCGCGTGCTGTGCGACATCCGCATGGAGGTGCTAGGAATAGAGAATATTCCCAAGGAGCCATGCATCGTGCTGTGCAAACATCAGTCCGCCTGGGAGACCATCGCGCTGCAAAAAGTGTTTCCGCCGCAAGTGTGGGTGCTCAAGCGCGAACTGCTGTGGTTGCCTTTCTTCGGCTGGGGGCTGGCGATGACCAGTCCCATCGCGATTAAACGTAGCGAAGGTCGCGAGGCGATGAAACAACTGCTCAAGCAGGGTAAGGATCGCTTGGTAATGGGTTTCTGTGTGGTGATTTTCCCGGAAGGCACGCGCATCCCTTACGGCCAGCGCGGCAAATACAAGATCGGCGGCGCGATGCTTGGCGCGCACTGCGGCGCGCCGGTGGTGCCGGTGGCACACAACGCAGGCAAGCTGTGGGGCAAAAACTCATTCCTCAAATATCCCGGCGTGATTACCATGAGCATAGGCATACCGATAGATTCTGCGGGGCTTAAGGCTGATGAAATCAACCGGCGCGCGGAAGAGTGGATTGAGAACGAAATGGTACGCCTGGCCTGATGTTGAAAAAGCTACACCGCCTGATCGCCCCCACCGTTGTCGAGCAACGCAGCATCCAGTTGGCGGGCAAACCAGTTACCTACACTCTCAAGCGCACCTGCAGGCGCCGCAGCATCGGCTTGCGCATTGATGACCGTGGCCTCACCGTTAACATGCCATTGCGCGCCTCGGAGAAATGGCTGCACAGCGTGTTGCAGGAAAAAGCGGAGTGGGTTGTAGAGAAACTCGAAAGCTGGCAGTCAAAGAAACCTACGCCGCAACAATGGACGGACGGCGAGCCGATTTTGTTTCGCGGCGAGACATTCGCGCTGCGCATCATCCCCAGTCTGTTCGATGCGCCGCCGCAACTGCATGGCACACAATTGATCGTCCATGTTTCAAGAACGGATAATCCGGCTGTGATAGAAAAAATCATCATGCGCTGGTATCGCCATGAAGCACTGCAATTATTCACCGAATGCGTTGGACACTTTGCTCCGATGATGAATGTAACCCCAGTCGAAATAAAACTTTCTTCTGCTCGCACCCAGTGGGGGAGCTGCACCACGCGCGGCACAGTGCGGCTGAATTGGCAACTCGTCAAAATGCCACTGCATCTGGTCGATTATGTCGTGGTGCACGAACTCGCTCACCTGCGCGAGATGAACCATTCTGCGGCATTCTGGAGTGTGGTGGAGACAGCGTGCCCGGATTATGCGAAGCGGCGGGGGGAGTTGCGTAAATGGGGCATGATGTCGGGAGAATAAGGTGGTTCGCCCCCCTTGGCTGCATCTACGTGGTGAGGAATTTAGGCTTAACAATCCGGCGACAGTAAAATGGTTTGACACGAGACTGTCATCTGGCTTAGAATTCGCGCCCTTCGAGATTTACTAATCCTGTTTTAGGAAGTGCCATGAAAACATTTTCCGCTAAACCCCATGAAGTCCAGCATGACTGGTTTCTGGTGGACGCCGCAGACGCAGTGCTAGGCCGGTTGGCCAGCCAGATCGCAGCTCGCCTGCGCGGCAAGCACAAAGCAATTTATACTCCGCACGTGGACACCGGCGATTTTATCGTCGTGGTCAATGCCGACAAGCTGCGCGTGACCGGCAACAAGGCTGAGGCCAAGGTATATCACCGCCACACCGGTTATCCGGGCGGGTTGTACACTACCAACTTCACCAAGTTGCAGGGGCGTTTCCCTGATCGCGTGCTGCAAAAGGCAGTAAAGGGCATGTTGCCGAAAGGCCCGCTCGGTTACGCCATGTTGCGCAAGCTGAAAGTTTACGCCGGCACGGATCACCCGCATGTCGCCCAGCAACCGAAACCTATTGACCTGTTGAAAGCATAACCATGAGCGTTAATTACAACTATGGCACCGGCCGTCGCAAGAGCGCGGTAGCACGCGTGTTCATGAAGCCCGGCAAGGGCGACATCGTCGTCAACGACAAGCCGCTGGATGTGTTCTTCTCCCGCGAAACCGGGCGCATGGTAGTGCGTCAGCCGCTGGAACTGACCGAAATGCTGGACAAGTTCGACATCATGGTGAACGTTTTCGGCGGCGGCGAGTCCGGTCAAGCCGGTGCAGTGCGCCATGGCATTACCCGCGCCCTGATCGACTTTGACGCCAACCTCAAGCCGACATTGAGCAAAGCAGGTCTGGTTACCCGCGATGCGCGCGAAGTGGAACGTAAAAAAGTCGGTCTGCGCAAGGCGCGCCGCCGCAAACAATTCTCAAAGCGTTAAAAAAGCCTGCCCTGAGCCTGTCGAAGGGCTTGGATTGTCAGACAAGGCCGCCTTTGGGCGGCTTTGTCATTTCCGTGTATCATTCTGCCATTAAGATGGGCAGGGAATAGACTCAAGTGGAGCAAGACATGATCAAGGTTGGTATCGTAGGTGGAACAGGTTATACGGGGGTGGAATTGCTGCGGCTGCTGGCGCTGCATCCACAGGTAGAATTGCGCACCATCACTTCGCGTGCCGATGCAGGTACGCCGGTCAGCCAGATGTTTCCCAGTTTGCGCGGTTATGTGGATTTGTGTTTCATCCACCCGGACGAGGCACATCTGGATCAGTGCGATCTGGTTTTTTTTGCCACGCCCAACGGCATTGCCATGCAGCAAGCTCGTGCCTTGCTCGATGCAGGCGTAAAAGTGATCGATCTGGCAGCGGACTTTCGCATCAAGAATGTGCCGGAATGGGAAAAATGGTATGGCATGAGCCACGCCTGTCCCGACCTGATTTCCGAAGCGGTGTACGGTTTGCCGGAAGTTAACCGCGAGCATATCCGGCAGGCACGTCTGGTTGCCAATCCGGGCTGTTATCCGACAGCGGTGCAACTCGGTTTTATTCCTCTGCTGGAGGCCGGGCTGGTGGACATCGGCGGGCTAATTGCCGATGCAAAATCCGGCGTGTCCGGTGCCGGACGCAAGGCAGAGATCAGCACTCTGTTTGCCGAATCGTCGGACAATTTCAAAGCCTACGGTGTGGCGGGGCATCGCCATTTGCCGGAAATCAGGCAGGGGCTGGCGCAGGTGGCTCAGCATGAAGTCGGACTGACTTTTGTGCCGCATCTGACGCCCCTGATTCGCGGCATCCACGCCACGCTTTATGGCCGTTTGAAACGCGACGTGGACTTACAGGCGCTGTTCGAGCAGCGTTATGCCAACGAGCCATTTGTCGATGTGATGCCTGTCGGTAGTCAGCCGGAAACCCGCTCGGTGCGCGGTTCGAACCGTTGCCGTATTGCGGTGTATCGCCCGCAGCAAGGCGATACCGTGGTGGTGCTTTCCGTAATCGACAATCTGGTCAAAGGTGCGGCAGGTCAGGCGGTGCAGAATATGAACATCATGTTCGGTTTGCCTGAAACGACAGCGCTGACCATCATTCCTTTGCTGCCCTGACGGGCATGGACAGATGAAGAACCCGTCATGCCCTCCCCCATTCCAACCTTCCCCCGCAAGCAGGGGAAGGGGCAAACGGCTCGCTACGCGAGTTGCATTTTAAGATGTACGTGATACGCCGGATCAAGCGCAAGTTTGGCATTTCAGCACCGCGCTTGGCGGTGCGCCCGCATGTGCCGTGGTATGTGCGTTGGGACATCGTGCTGCCTTTTGTGCTGGGAGCTGGGTTGGTGTGGTGGGCTTCTTATGACTCGGGCCTGGAATTCGCCGGTTTCCATCGCGGGCAAACGGAGCATGAATTAACCCAACTGCGCGAGCAGGTCGCTGCCCTGAAAGCTGAAAACGCCAAGTTATCCAGCCAAGCAGCATCATTTGAGAGACAAGCTCAGGTTGAGCACGCCGCCAATAAGGAAACTGGAAAACAACTGAAAGGGTTGAATGAGGAAAACGCCCGTATTCAGGAAGACTTGGCGTTTTTCCAGAGTCTGACCTCGTCCGGCAAGCGTGAAGCGGAATTGTCCATTCATCGCCTGAAAGTTGAACACGACACCCTGCCCGGTGAATACCGTTATCGCCTGCTATTGGTGCAAAACGGAACTGAACGCGCAAAAGAGTTTCAGGGCAGTCTGCAATTGCTGGTCAACACGCAGCGCAACGGCAAGAAAGCGGTAATAGTATTTCCGCAGGAAAATGCAGCAGAAGATGCTGCATACCAGCTAAATTTCAAGTATTATCAGCATGTCGAGCACAGTTTCCAGTTGCCGCCGGACACGTCAGTCGAGAGTATTCAAGTGCGGGTTTTTGAGCACGGTGCACATGAACCCAAAGCCCAGCAGAACGTTAGCTTGTCTTAAAAGAGAGGTAGGCCATGTTTGGTAAACGGCACAGCAAGCCGAAAAACTGTATTAATACTCTGATCGGTGCAGAAGCCAGAATAGAGGGCAACATCAGTTTCAGCGGCGGCTTGCGCGTGGACGGCGAAGTCAACGGCAACATCATAGCCGTGCCGGGCAAGCCCAGCACCTTGGTGCTGAGCGAACACGGGCGCGTCAACGGCGAGATCAGCGTGACCCATCTAATGTTGAACGGCGTGGTGGAAGGGCCGGTGCATGCGGCTGAATATTTGGAACTACAAGGCAAAGCCAAGGTCACAGGAGATGTGCATTACAAAACGCTTGAAATACAGTTGGGCGCGACAGTCGAAGGCAAGCTCTTCCATTTGGAAGATGCAATGTCAGACAAGGTGGTGGCACTTAAACTAAGCAATGGCACTGATTAAACATTTTTTAAGGAGGCAACATGAACACATTAACTGAATTGGAAGACCCGCTACTGTTTACCGACAGCGCGGCAAACAAGGTGAAGCAACTGATCGAGGAAGAAGGTAACGCGGATTTGAAGCTGCGCGTATTCGTCAGCGGCGGTGGCTGCTCCGGATTCCAGTATGGATTTAGTTTCGACGAAGTGGCCAATGAGGACGACACCGTACTGACCAAGAACGGCGTGCAGTTGCTGATCGACCCGATGAGTTTCCAGTATCTGGCGGGCGCGGAGATTGACTATCAGGAAGGTCTGGAAGGTTCGCAGTTCGTAATCAAGAACCCGAACGCGACCACGACTTGCGGTTGCGGATCATCATTCGCAGCTTAAGCCGACAACCGTAGGATGGGTATACCCATCCTACATTTGGTTATGGTTCGCCCAGCTTAGGTTTAATCGAAATAGGTGGAAGATGAAGCGAGAGCGCGCAAGCCCTCTCGCTTTTTTACGTTCAAGGATTCATGCCGGATAAATCGCGCCAAGTATGCAAGAGTGACGTGCCCCAGTGACGGCGGGCAGGTTGGCGGCTTGTCCGTGCAAGGTTTGCTGCGCCAGCCAGGCGAAGGCGATGGCTTCCAAATAATCGCCGTCCACGCCGAGGACATTGGTCGTTTGCACGGTGCTGTCAGGTAGCAAGGCCGCGAGGCGGTTATGCAGCGTTGGGTTATGCGCCCCGCCACCGCACAAATAAACTTCTTTTGCCCCGACACAGTGTTGTTGTATGGCTTGTGCGATGGTACGGCAAGTCAATTCCAGCAGGGTGGCCTGCACGTCTTCTGCCCGTTCACTGCCTTGTAATTTGTCATGCAGCCATGCCATATTGAACAGATCGCGTCCGCTGCTTCTGGGTGGCGGCAGGTCGAAAAATGGCTCATTGAGCATCTGTTCCAGCAGCGCTGGCAATACCTTGCCTGTCGCTGCCCATGTGCCGCGATCATCAAAGGGCTTGCCGAGGTGTTGCATGCACCATGCATCCATCAGCAGGTTGCCGGGGCCGCAGTCGAAACCGGTAGTGGGATGGTCAGGCGGCAAGTCGGTGAGATTGCTGATACCGCCGATGTTGACGATGACGCAGTGGATGTTCGGATGACGCAACACCTTGTCATGGAACGCGGGAACCAGCGGCGCGCCTTGCCCTCCGGCTGCGATATCGCGGCTGCGAAAATCGCTGATTACGGTGATACCGGTTAATTCAGCAAGCAGGGCGGCATTGCCCAGTTGCAATGTATAGCCATGTTCGGGGCGATGGCGGATAGTCTGACCGTGGCAGCCGATGGCGCGCACCTGATTCGGCGTGATGTTGTTTTTTTTCAGCAGGACTGCTGCTGCTGCCGCATAGTGTCGCGCCAGTTCATTGCTGGTTAACTGCGCTTGATGCAGTTCATTGTTTGCGGGGTGGTGAAGGGCGAGCAATGCATCCTTGAGGGGCTGCCCGTAAGCCTGATAATGCTTGCCTTTAAGTTGAACTTGCCCGTTTGAGAATTCAACCAGCGCGGTGTCAATGCCGTCCAAGCTGGTGCCGGACATGATGCCTACATAGAGTTCTGGGCTATTCACACTTGCGTCAGGAAGCTGTTATTCCAGCTTGGACAGGTTGGTGTTGCTCATTAAACTGAGCCGATCCGTCAGACGGTGGGTAGCTTCTTCAAAAGCGGCCATCTGCGATGCGCTGATCGGGATGGCATTCGGCAGTGCGACGCGCAAGGGATCGCGTTGTTGGCCGTCTATCCTGAATTCGTAGTGCAGGTGCGGACCGGTGGCCCATCCGGTCATACCAACATAGCCTATGACTTCACCCTGCCCGACGTGTTGTCCACGACGAAGCCCGTTGGCGAAGCGGGACAAATGGCCGTACACGGTAGAATAGCGGCCTTGGTGATTCACCATGATGACGTTGCCATAGCCACCCTCCTTGCCAACAAATGCTACGATTCCGTCCGCTGTGACTTTAACCCGTGTTCCAATCGGTGCCGCATAGTCCACGCCTTTATGAGCGCGCCATTTTTTCAGTATCGGGTGGAAACGTGCAGACGTAAAACCGGAACTGATCCGCGAAAATTCCACGGGAGAGCGCAGAAAGGCCTTGCGCACACTCTTGCCATCCGGGGTGTAGTAATCGCCATGACTGCTGTCGGTTTGGAAAAACACCACGCGGTAAGCTTTGCCCTGATTAACGAACTCAGCAGCCTGGATACGCCCGTTACGCACCGGCTCGCCATTGCTGTAAGTCACCTCGTAGGTCACGGAAAACTTGTCGCCTTTGCGCAGATCGCGATGGAAGTCGATATCGCCACCGAATATTTCAGCTAATTGACTGGCGGTTGCATCCGGCAAACCGGCTTCGTCAGTCGCATCAAACAAGGTGGTCTTGATCACCCCGGTACGCATGCTCAGGCGCTGTTCAAACTGGGGAGGCAGCACGCTGGTCTTGAATCCGTCCGTGCTTCCAGCGTTTTTCTCAATAACGACTTGGCTACCGCTATTGTTGAGATAGCGCAATGACAGCAGGCTTCCATCCGCCCCGGTCTCAGCTTGCACAGACTTGCCTGCGGCAAGATGGCGAAATGATTCCGCAGTCTGGTTTTTGCGCAGGTATTCACTGGCAGCGGCATCTTCCACATTCATGCGGCGCAACAGTTCGACCACGGTATCGCCTCGCTGCACACGCTCATTGCGCCAAAAAGTGGCGGCACTGCTGGTAACCGGGGGGACTTGCGGCAGAGCAATTTCTTCCACCACGATTTTCAGTGGGGCAGTAATAATTTCTGTCTGTGGCATGATACCAAATGCGGTGACCACGCCGAGCAAAGGCAAGCTGGACAAGGCGACAAACCAGCGCAATTTCAATTTGCGCCCTTGCGTCAGGGTTTTTTGGGTTAACATTTGCGCCTCTCCGGCTGCCGCGTTCTTCAAGGTTGCGAACGCTTGTTGTTCAAAATGGGCGCTACTGTACCAGAAAGTGGCCATCCATCAAAATCCGTCCGGCCAATTGCGGCCATCGGAATAAAAGGCGAAGCACTGCCGACGGGCGGCAGAAAAACGGAAATGGACGGCGAATTGCATAGTTTTGGATTTAACGAGAAAAAAATGACACCACAAGACACACTGGATTTGATCAAACGCGGTTGCAGCGAACTGCTGCTGGAAACCGAACTGAAACAAAAGTTGGCATTGGGTCATCCTCTGCGCATCAAGGCCGGGTTCGACCCCACCGCACCCGACCTGCATCTTGGGCACACGGTCTTGCTTAACAAGATGCGCCAGTTGCAGGAACTGGGGCATCATGCGCTATTCCTTATCGGCGATTTCACCGGCATGATAGGCGACCCAACCGGCAAGAACGCGACCCGCCCGCCGCTGTCGCGCGAGCAAGTGCTAACGAACGCGCAGAGCTACCGCGAGCAGGTATTCAAGGTGCTCGACCCAGCCAAGACCGAGATCGTGTTCAACTCCACCTGGATGGATAAATTCAGCGCGGTGGATCTGATCAAGTTGGCGGCCACTCACACTGTCGCGCAAATGCTGGAACGCGATGATTTCGGCAAGCGTTACAAGGGCAATCAGCCCATCGCCATCCACGAATTCATCTACCCTCTGGTGCAGGGCTACGACTCGGTGGCGCTCAAGGCCGACATGGAACTGGGCGGCACCGACCAGAAATTCAACCTGCTGATGGGGCGCGAGTTGCAGAAACATTATGGTCAGCCTCCGCAGTGCGTGCTCACCATGCCGTTGCTGGAAGGGCTGGATGGCATAAACAAGATGTCCAAGTCGCTCGGCAATTACATCGGCATCACAGAATCGCCGCAGGAAATGTTTGGCAAGCTAATGTCGGTTTCAGACGACCTGATGTGGCGCTATCTGGAACTGCTGTCATTCGAAGCGATGAGTACAATCTCCAAATGGAAAGCCGAGACGGAGGAGGGGCGCAATCCGCGCGACATCAAAGTGCTGCTGGCGCAGGAAATGGTTACCCGCTTCCATTCCCGCAAAGCGGCGGAAGATGCGCTGACGGAATTCGAGGCGCGATTCAAGCAAGGAGTGTTACCTGCCGATATGTCAGAAGTGACGGTTGCATCGATAAACGGCGCTATCGGCATTACCCAATTGCTTAAACAGGCCGGACTGGTGGAAAGCACTTCCGAAGCAATGCGCATGATTCAAGCGGGGGCGGTCAAACTCGACGGTGCACGCATAGACGACAAGGCTTTGCAACTCAAGGCTGGCACGATAGTGGTGGCACAGGTTGGCAAACGTAAGTTTGGGCGGGTAGCAGTGAGTTAGCGTTGCATAGCCATAGAATTTAATAGCGGGTTATTTTAGGAGAGTCATGTTGCAACACAAAAGCTGGCTGGATCGAATGGTGGACTCCATCGCACGCACGCTTGACGAGTGGATCACCATGATGTGCACACGGGAATTCTGGGGCATCGTCGCCGTCGGTGCGACGGTAGTGGGATTCCTAGTGGCTGCCGCGATGATGCTGATCAATTTCGACATGATGAGCATGAGAAGCTGCTTTGATGCCAGCAACATGAGCGCCTACCTGATGTTTAACATCCTTCTGTTCTTCGTCTTCGGTGGAATGCTGGCGCTGGGCGAAGTATTCAACTATTTTGATAACAAGAAGCAAGGCATTCCGCACAAATCCAGCTCCCTTTTCTGGTTTGTTATTGTCACGGCGGCCCTTGGGAGCATCGGGCTGGTGATGCTGAAAATCTCATGCTAGCCCGGATGTTTCAGGATATTTGAGTAACGCCTGCAACAGCTTGCGCACCGGCGTTGGAATGGCGGCGCGCAAGGCATCATCCACATCCAGCCACACCCTGCCCGGCTCCTGCATCTGTCTGGATTTGCATACGACCTGCATTACCAGCGGCGCGATATGCAATTTGAAATGGGTGAAAGTGTGCGAGAACACCGGCAATGCCATTGCCCAAGCCACATCTACACCGAAGCGTTGCGCGCAGTAGGCGGCAACATCCTGCCCTTCATCCAGTTGCGGCGGACACCACAGGCCGCCCCAGATGCCGCTGCCGGGGCGTTTCTCCAGCAGAATGTCGGAGCCATTGAGCAACAACAGGAAAGTGCTGTGTTTTTCCGGCAGCACCTTGCGCGGACGCGGGGTGGGCAATTGTGCGACCAGCCCGCGCATGTGCGCCGCACAATCGCCCCGCAGCGGGCAGACCTCACATCGCGGCTTGCCGCGAGTACACAACTGCGCACCCAAATCCATCAAACCCTGCGTGTAAGTGGCGATGTCACGCGGCGGCAACAACGCTTCCGCCTGCTGCCAGAGTTGCGCCTCAATTTTTTTCTCGCCGGTGTAACCTTCGATGGCGCAATAGCGCGCCAGCACGCGCTTGACATTGCCATCGAGAATCGCGTGCCGTTCATGAAATGCCAGGGCGCTGATAGCTGCGGCAGTAGAGCGGCCTATGCCGGGCAGTGCGCAGATATCATCGAAGCGATGCGGAAATTTTCCATCATGCAGCTGCATGATGAGCAGCGCGGCGCGGAACAAATTGCGCGCCCGCGAGTAATAGCCCAGACCGCTCCAGTGTGCCAGCACCTCATCTTCGCTTGCCGCCGCCAGTGCGGCAACATCAGGGAAGCGCGCGACAAAGCGCTGGTAATAAGGGATGACCGTGGCAACTTGCGTCTGTTGCAGCATGATCTCGGACAACCACACACGGTAAGCATCCGCGCCCTGCCACGGCAGTCCGTGGCGGCCATGCTGGCGTTGCCAATTGATGATGCGCGTGGAAAAAGTAATCACCAAAACCCGGTTAACTTATTGCTGTGTTTGTGTTGCATGAATTTGGCAATACTTTGCACGTCATGTTTAGTAGACCACCAGTTGTAGGTTTAACCCAAAAATTCATTAGGCCAAATATCCCCTCCCCCTTGCAGGGAGAGGGCTAGGGAGGGGGTAGAAACGCGGCATTCCAACTGCTCTACCCCCATCCTAACCTTCCCCCTGAGAGGGGGAAGGGACAAAGCCAGTTCTAATGAACTTTTTGGGTTTAACCCAATCTTCCCCGCTGCGCCTGCAATTGCATCAGCATGGTGCCAAAATCGTCCAGGCGCTTGCGCTCCTGTTCCACCACCGCAGCGGGAGCACGCTCGACGAAGCTGGCATTGCCGAGCTTGGCTTGTGCTTTGGTGATTTCACCGGACAGACGGATAATCTCCTTGTCCAGGCGTTCACGTTCGGCGACCACATCTATTTCGACTTTCAGCATCAGCCTGAAATTGCCGACGATGGCGACCGGTGCATCGGTATCCGGTAGCTCATCCTGAACGCTGACTTCGCTCAACTTCGCCAGCGCTTGCAGATAGGGCGCGCAAGCGCGCAACGTGGCGGCATCGCCTGCGGACAGCAGCGGCACTCGTTGCGCGGGCGACAGGTTCATCTCGCTGCGCAGCTTGCGGCAAGCATTGATCATTTCCTGCAATAGGCTGATGTGATCCAGTGCGGCTTGGTCTATCAGGCTGGGCTTGGCTTGCGGATAGGCTTGCAACATGATGGAAACCCCTCCCTCCGCCCTCCCCTTATCATGGGAGGGAACTTTCCCCGCAAGCGGCGCGACCTTCTGCCACAACTCTTCGGTAATGAACGGGATGATAGGATGAGCCATGCGCAGCATGGCTTCCAGCACCCGCACCAGCGTACGCCGCGTGGCGCGCTGTTCCTTCTCGTTGCCGTTGGCGATCTGCACCTTCGCCAGTTCCACATACCAGTCGCAATAGGTGTCCCACACCAGCTCGTAAACCGTGCGCGCGGCCATGTCGAAACGGTAGTCGGCAAAGTGTTTTGCCATTTCGGCTTCAGCCTGTTGCAACATGCCGATCACCCATTTGTCGGCAGCGGAAAATTCCAGCGGCAAACTTTCATCCAATCCGACATCTTGCCCTTCGCAATTCATCAAGACAAAGCGGGTGGCATTCCACAGCTTGTTGCAGAAATTGCGATAGCCATCGCAGCGCTGCATATCGAATTTGATGTCGCGTCCGGGCGAGGCGAGCGAGGCGAAGGTGAAGCGCAGCGCATCGGTGCCAAACGCGGGGATGCCTTCCGGGAATTCCTTGCGCGTGCGTTTCTCGATTTTTGGCGCGTCATTCGGATTCATCAGCCCGGTGGTGCGTTTCTTCACCAGTTCCTCGATGCCGATGCCGTCGATCAAGTCTATCGGGTCTAAAACATTTCCCTTGGACTTGGACATTTTGTGTCCTTCCGCATCGCGGATCAGGCCGTGCACGTACACATCCCTGAATGGAATCTTGCCAGTGATGTGTTTGGTCATCATCACCATGCGCGCAACCCAGAAGAAGATGATGTCGAAGCCGGTGACCAGCACCGTGGAGGGCAGGTAAAGATCGAGCGCCGGGTTGGATTTCGCCGGATATTCCGGTGTCCAGTCCAATGTGGAGAACGGCCACAGCGCGGACGAGAACCAGGTGTCGAGTACGTCGTCGTCGCGTTTCAAATTGCCGGTGTAGCCATCCTTTGCCGCGAGTTGTATGGCCTCGGCCTCGTCGTGCGCGACATAGAAGCGCCCATCGTCGCCGAACCATGCCGGAATCTGATGCCCCCACCACAACTGCCGCGAGATGCACCAGTCCTGAATGTTGTTTAACCACTGGTTGTAGGTGTTGACCCAATTCTCCGGGTGAAACTTGATCTCGCCGGAAGCCACGGCTTCCAGCGCCTGTGCGGTGATGGACTTGCCATCTTTTCCAGGTTCGCTCATCGCCACGAACCACTGGTCAGTGAGCATGGGCTCGATTACCGTGTGAGTACGATCACCGCGCGGCACCATCAGCTTGTGCGGCTTGGTAGCGGCGAGCAGCTTCTGTTCTTCCAGATCGGCGAGAATTTGCTTGCGCGCTTCAAAGCGATCCAGCCCTTGGTATGCGGCAGGCGCATGCTCGTTGATCTTCGCGTCCAGCGTGAAAATGCTGATCGGCGTGAGACCATGCCGCTGCCCCATCGCATAGTCGTTGAAATCATGTGCCGGAGTAATTTTCACGCAACCGGTGCCGAAGGCCGGATCCACATACTCGTCGGCAATGATGGGGATGGTACGGTCGGTGAGCGGCAGCTTCAGTTTCTGGCCGATCAGGTGCTTGTAGCGTGCATCCTTGGGATGCACCGCCACGGCAACGTCGCCGAGCAGTGTCTCGGGGCGGGTGGTGGCGACGATCAGCGCGCCCACGCCAGTTGCCAGCGGATAGGCGATGTGCCACATGTTACCGTCTTCTTCCTGCGACACCACTTCAAGGTCGGACACCGCCGTGCCCAGCACCGGATCCCAGTTAACCAGGCGTTTCCCGCGATAGATGAGTCCCTCGTTATACAGGCGCACAAAGGTTTCGGTGACGATCTTCGACAGTCCGGCATCCATGGTGAAGCGCTCCCGCGACCAGTCCGGCGAAGTGCCGAGGCGGCGCATCTGGCGGGTGATAGTGGAGCCGGATTCTTCTTTCCACTCCCACACCTTCTCCAGAAACTTTTCGCGCCCCAAGTCGTGGCGGGTTATACCTTTTGCATTCAACTGGCGTTCCACCACGATTTGCGTGGCAATGCCCGCATGGTCGGTACCCGGCTGCCACAGCGTGTTATCACCCTTCATGCGGTGGTAGCGCGTAAGCGCATCCATCAAAGTCTGATTGAAGCCATGCCCCATGTGTAACGTACCGGTGACATTCGGAGGGGGAAGTTGGATGCAGAAATTTTCTTTCTTCGACGTGTCGAGTCCGGCCTGAAAATAGCCGGAGTCCTCCCACTTTGGATACCAGTGCGCTTCGATAGCTTTAGGCTCAAAGCTTTTTGCGAGTTCCATTGTGATCGTGTTTGGTTTGGGCAAGTTTGACTCAGGCATATTCGGTTCTTGTGTTTCTGGTTTTGGTGTTTCCGGCGTTGCGGAAAGGGGCGCGATTATACCAAAGGCAGGCAATCCGCTATCAGCTAAAGCAGATGCGGAATTGACACTACCAGTTGCGGCAGATGCGGCTTGCGGCTGTGCAGGGAGAATGACAAGCTGGGCGCGAATCAGTCCGGGTAAACCGGCTTGCGCCTCGCGCCATGCTTCTTGCCATAGCGCTTCAAACTGCGTGGCAAACCCTTCGGCTGCGCGATCAAGAAGTTTGTCGCGCAGCAACTTTTCCAGTTGCGGCGCAATTTGTGCCGCGATGCGCTGGCATTCCATATCGGACAATGGAATTGGATCGGTCAGCGAAACGGGCGCAGCAACTTGCGCAATAAGCGTTTGGGCTTCTTCATTTATGATCTCGGTCAGGGTAGGAATTTTGATATCCTCACCCACTACTTCGGTCAGTACCGGAATGCTGTTGTCCGACATATGCCGATCCGACTGTATGTCGCCACTTTGTTTACTCACTGTCGCGTCCTTCGTTTTTGCTCAGGTCAAAGTGGTGCAGTTCGTAGCCGCGATCCTTGTAAAACTTGTAACGCTCACGCCCCAGCCGCTTGTCTTCCTCCTCTAGTCCAACGATCTCGACAAGGTGCTCGAAGCGGCTAAAAAAGGGCGGGGTGACGGAATGCAGCGAAATCAGCAACTCGTGGTGCGGCAGTGCATCCGCATCGTGTCCGACTACCACTGGCATTTCCTGCGCCGCGTGTTCATGGCTGCGGCAATGCGGGATGAAGGCGGTGATCGGGTAATGCCATAGCAGCTTATCTATTGCCTCGGTGATAGCCTCATCCGGCGTGTGTAGCAGAACGCGCAGGCCGCTTTGCATCGCCTTGTGACTCAACTGGCAGGCGGTGCGCAGCTTGTCTGTCGAGCCGGTATAGAAGCGAATCTTGGTCACTGATGGAAACGCGGTTGGTGAATAATCATGCGATTATACCAAAGGCAGACAATCCGCTATTAGCTAACGCTAATGCGGAGTTGTCACTAGCAAAGGCGAAGAGAAGTCCGATGGGGTATCAGGGCAGTTAAACTTTCAATAGACCCGACCCTGCGGCTGTCGCGAGATTTACAATTGGCAAAGCCGCAATTTGATACCCCCTAATTACACATTCTTCATTTTCCGCTTGGTGCGCACGAGCTGATAAGGCCGAGCCAGATAGGCGAACGGCGCGCTCCATACATGCACCAGACGGGTAAAAGGGAAAAACAGGAATACCGACATCCCCAAGAACAAGTGCAGCTTGTAGATTGCGCCCATGCCACGCATCAAATCCGGATTAGGGTGCAGGTAAATGATGCTTTGTACCCATTCTGCCAGGACAAGCATTACGTCGGGATTGCCACTTGTGGCATGGCCAATGGAAACCGGAATAGTGGACAGACCTACCGCCGCCGTAAGCGCCAACCACCCCAGAATATTGATGTCCATCCAGCGCGAGGCGGCACGCACCCTGTTATTGAATAAGCGCCGTAACCATAGTGTCACGGCCCCGGTCAGGCATAGCAGGCCGAACAGACTGCCGGCAATGATGGCTAACCATTGGTGGGCCATGTCCCCGACCCCGATACCTTGAAAGATTTCATGTGGAGTCAGCAAGCCAACCACATGGCCACCGAACAAACCAAGTACGCCAATATGGAAGGCATTGCTGGCAAAACGCATATAGGGTTTCGACAGGAGTTGGCTGGAATCACTCTTCCAAGTGTATTGCTCGTGATCGAAACGTATCCAGGAACCAAGCAGGAATACAGTTGTTGCCACATAGGGATAAACCCCGAAAATCAAATTGTGCAGATCCATATCATTCTCCTTAAGCAGCCAAGCGGGTCATCAAGCCCCCGCGACTTTCAATTAGGCGCAGCAGCGGCGCATAGGTACTGCCTGCCTTTTCCAGATTAGCGGCAAGCTGCGTTAGCACCTTCACCGTCTCGTTAAGAAATACCTGTGCCTCGACTTTTTCCAGGGTGGAAGCAAATTCCAGAATCATCGGCAGGTAATCTGGCAACTCGCGCTCATCGGCTTGCAGGCCATAATCCTTGTAGTACTCGGTTAAGTCGATCAGCGCCGGGCCGCGCCCCTTATCGTCGCCGAACAGGTGGTGGGTCAGGTGCAGGCTGTGCTCCGGGGTAAGATCGAATGTCTGCACATAGCCTGCTTGCAGTTCGGTCAAATCAGACTCTCCCAGCCAGCGCAGAAATTTCCCCAGCACCGCACGTTCATCATCTTCAATAGAAGCATCAGCGGCCAGCATGACCTGGATTTCCGGCAATGCCGCCTTGAGTTCCGCGCTGGGATACTCCAGCAGCGCAGAAAGAACTTTGTAGAACAACATATTCATCTCCTCCTAGCGCTCGTCGGCAGAAATGGGCGGTTCGAGCGATTCGACCGATTCCTTGCGACGCTCTGGAAACAATGAATTGCCGCTGATGCCTTGCGAGGAATCATTGCCGAAAGTAAAACCGTTCTGTCCCTGATAGGCATAGAAATCTTCCAGCCTGACTTCGGCGTGTCCGGTCGGAATCACGAAACGATCTTCGTAGTTAGCGATGGCGAGGTAGCGGTACATCTCCTTAGCCTGATCTTCCGTCAGCCCGACTGTATCCAGCGCCCGTAGATCGGCCTTGCCTTCCACATGCACCGAACGCTGATAACTGCGCATGGCAATGAGGCGGTTCAATGCCAGTTCGATTGGTGCTTCCTTGCCTGCGGTAAGCAGGTTGGCGAGATACTTGATCGGCAGGCGCATCGTGCCAGAAAGTGGGATCGCGCCGTCCGGGCCAACCGGCAGATTCCCTTGGTCAATCTGCGATTGCACAGGCGACAGCGGCGGCACATACCACACCATCGGCAGCGTGCGGAACTCTGGATGCATCGGGAAAGCGATTTTCCATTCGATGGCCATTTTGTAGATGGGCGATTTCTGCGCAGCGATGATCCAGTCTTCATTGATACCGTCGCGTCGCGCGGCTGCGATTACTTCCGGGTCGTTGGGGTCGAGGAAGATGTCGCACTGCGCCTGATACAAGTCCTGCGTGTCCGGCATGCTGGCCAACTCTTCGATCTTGTCGGCGTCATAGAGCATAATGCCGTTGTAACGGATGCGACCGACGCAGGACTCGGAGCATACCGTCGGCATGCCCGATTCGACGCGCGGATAGCAGCCGATGCACTTCTCAGCCTTGCCCGATTCCCAGTTGTAGAACACCTTCTTGTACGGGCAGGAGCTGACGCACATACGCCAGCCCCGGCACTTGTCCTGATCCACCAGCACGATGCCATCTTCCTCGCGCTTGTAGATGGAACCTGAAGGGCATGCCGCCACGCATGCGGGGTTCAGACAGTGGTTACAGATGCGCGGCAGGTACATGTGGAAAGTGTTTTCGAACTGGCCGTACATTTCCTTCTGGATGCCGTCCATATCTTTATCTTTGCTACGCTTCGCGTATTCGCCCGCGAGGTCATCTTCCCAGTTCGGCCCCCAGTGGATTTTTTCCATTGAACTGCCGTCAATCTGCGAGATCGGGCGTGCGGTCGGCGCAGCCTCCGACAACGGCGCATTTTGCAGGCGCGCATAGTTGAAGGTAAACGGCTCGTAGTAGTCGTCGATTTCCGGCATATCCGGGTTGGCGAAGATGTTCATCAGCTTCGATACGCGACCTCCGGACTTCAACTGCAGCTTGCCGTCGACCAGAGTCCAACCGCCGTTCCATACTTCCTGGTTCGCCCATTGCTTCGGGTAGCCGATGCCGGGTTTGGACTCGACATTATTGAACCAGACGTATTCCACACCCTTACGGTTGGTCCACACGTTTTTGCAGGTCACCGAGCATGTGTGGCAACCGATACACTTGTCCAGATTGAAGACAAATGCAAATTGAGCTCTGACTTTCATTTTTCTTTCTCCTAAATACTTTAGCTGGTAGCTTGTAGCCGGTAACCAGGTTGCGCGGCTTTGCCGCGTGTTTTTGCTACGGGCTACCGGCAACCAGCTACACGCTCACTCTGTCTCAACGAGGGCCGATGCCGGGCGGATTGAGCGCTGCTTCGCGCTCGGGCGTGAGCGGACGTTCCAGCCAGTCCACATCCTTATCCGCAATCTTGTGCAAGATCACCACTTCGTCGCGCTGGCAGCCCACGGTGCCGTAGTAATTGAAGCCGTAGGCCAACTGCACATAACCGCCAACCATGTTGGTCGGTTTCACAATCACGCGGGTCACCGAATTTAAAATACCGCCGCGTTTGCCGGTGGAAGGCGAGCCGGGCACGTTCACGTTCTTTTCCTGCGCGTGGTACATCATCGCCATGCCGCGCGGAATCCGTTGCGAGACGACGATCCGCGCCACGGCGGCGCCATTACCATTCACCGCTTCCACCCAGTCGTTGTCTTCCAGGCCGATCTGCTTGGCGTCGTCTTCCGACAGCCAGATATACGGCCCGCCCCGGAACAATGACAGCATGCGCAAGTTATCCTGATAAGTGGAGTGAATTCCCCACTTGGAATGCGGTGTGATCCACGACAACGCGAGATGCGGCTTCTTGCGGACAGCATCCGGAATGACCTCGTGCGTCTTCATATCGACCGGCGGCTTGAACGTGCAAAAGCCTTCGCCGAAGTCCAGAAACCATTCGTGATCCTGATAGAAATGCGCGCGCCCGGTCAAGGTGCGGAACGGAATATGCTCGTGGATATTGGTGTAGCCCGCCGTGTAAGAAACCTTTTCCGACTCGATGCCGGACCAGGTGGGGGCGGTGATAATTTTGCGCGGCTGCGCCTGAATGTCGCGGAAGGTGATCTTGTCTTCCTGACGCCCGGCATACAGGTGATGGTGGTCGATGCCGGTTTTCTTGGTCAGCGCGCTCCATGATTTGTGCGCCACCTCGCCGTTAGTTTCCGGCGCCATGCGCAGCACGGACTCGCACACCGAAATATCCTCTTCCAGCGAAGGCATGCCTTTGCTGATGCCTTCTTCCTTGATAGTGTAATTGACGTGTTTCAACTCTTCGTATTCATGCTCGGTATTCCAGTCAAGCCCCTTGATGCCGTTGCCCAGCTTGGTCATCAACGGCCCGAGCGAAGTGAATTTTTTGTAGGTGTTGGCATAGTCGCGCTCCACCACTTTCAGCAGCGGCATGGTCTTGCCGGGTACCGGTTCGCATTCGCCTTTTTTCCAGTCCTTCACTTCACCGAAGGGCTGCGCCAACTCAAACGGTGAGTCATGCTGCATCGGCAGTGCGACGATATCCTTGCGTTTACCCAGATGCTTCCCCGCCAGCGGCGAGAAAGCCTTGGCGATGGACTTGAATATCTGCCAGTCTGATCTGGATTCCCAAGCCGGGGACACGGCTTCCGACAGCGGATGGATGAAGGGATGCATGTCGGTGGTATTGAGATCGTTCTTCTCATACCAGGTCGCGGTCGGCAGGATGATGTCGGAATAAGCACCGGTAGAGTTCAGACGGAAGTTAATGTCGACCATCAAGTCCAGTTTGCCGATGGGCGCATTCTCATGCCACTTTACTTCCTTGTTGTCACGCCCCAAACCGCTCTCCTGCAACACGCCGTTCTGTGCGCCGAGCAAATGCTTGAGGAAATATTCATGTCCTTTGGCAGAGGAGCCGATCAGGTTGGCGCGCCACACGAACAGATTACGCGGCCAGTTGACCGGGTTGTCCACGTCGGCATAAGCCACGTCCAGTTCGCCGGTTTTGAGTTTGTCGACAACATATTTGGCGATACCCGCCTCATCAGTGGCGCCCGCCTTCTCGGCATCCGCCGCCAGATCGAGCGGGTTGGCATTCCAGTGCGGCGCGGAAGGCAACCAACCCAAGCGTGTCGAAACGACGTTGTAATCGGCCAGCGAATAGCCCTTATATTTTCCCTTGGCGGCAGGTTGCATCAAGTCGTCTGGGTTGATGGTCTCGTAGCGCCACTGGTCAGTGTGGAAGTACCAGTAGGAGGTGCTATTCATTTGGCGCGGCGGGCGCTGCCAATCCAGAGCAAACGCGATCGGCGCCCAACCCGCTTGCGGGCGCAGTTTTTCCTGACCCACATAATGCGCCCAGCCGCCGCCAGACTGTCCCACGCAGCCGCACATGTGCAGCAGGTTCATGATGGAACGGTAGGTCATGTCATTGTGATACCAGTGGTTGATCGCCGCACCCATGATCACCATCGACTTGCCATGGGTCTTGGAAGCGTTATAGGCAAACTCGCGCCCGGTACGTTCGATGTCTGCCGCCTTCACTCCAGAAACCTTGGCCGCCCAAGCCGGGGTGTAGGCCACGTCGGCATCGTCGTATGACGCAGCCACATTGCCGCCGCCCAAGCCACGGTCAACACCGTATTGCGCGATCTGCATGTCAAACACGGAAGCGACAAAAACTTCCGCGCCGTTTGCCAGCTTCAGTTTGCGTGCCGGCACGTTGCGGTAGAGCAGCGCGTCTTCGCCCGACTGATAGTGGGGAAACCCGACAGACACAACATCATCCTTGCTGTCGATGCAGCTCAATTCGGCAACGATATCCTGCTGGTTGGCCGCATTCTTCGGCAGCAGGTTCCACTTGCCTTCCTCGCCCCAGCGAAAGCCGACGGAGCCGTTAGGTGCGATGAACGATTTGCTGGTCGCGTCATAAACAATGGTTTTCCATTCCGGGTTATTTGCTTCACCCAGATTGCCGGCAAAATCCGATGCGCGCAGATTGCGGTCGGGCACATAGCTATCGCCGAACTTGCGCAAGATCACCTGCATCGGCAGGTCGGTGTATTTGCGTGCGTATTCGGTAAAGTAGGGGTTCTGTTTGTCGATAAAGAATTCTTTCAGGGCCACATGGCCCATCGCCAGAAAGACCGCCGTATCGGTACCCTGACGCACCGGCATCCACAGGTCGGCGAACTTGACGTATTCGGCATAGTCCGGCGCCATCGACACAATCTTGGCGCCCTTGTAACGCACTTCGCTGGCAAAGTGTGCGTCCGGCGTGCGCGTCATCGGCAGGTTGGCGCCGGTGATAATCAGGTAGGTGGAGTTGTACCAGTCGGCGGCTTCCGGCACATCGGTCTGCTCACCCCAGGTTTGCGGCGAAGCGGCGGGTAAGTCGCAGTACCAATCGTAGAACGAGCCGGAAACGCCGCCGATCAGCGACATGTAGCGCGATCCTGCGGCATAGGAAATCATCGACATTGCGGGTATCGGCGAGAAACCATAAATCCGGTCCGGCCCCCATTTCTTTATGGTGTGCACGTTAGCGGCGGCAATAATTTCATTGACCTCTTCCCAGTTGGTACGCACAAAACCGCCCAACCCGCGCACTGCGACATATTTTTTGCGCTTTGCCTCATCAGCTTGAATCGCCGCCCAGGCTTCCACCGGGTCTTTGCCGGACTTGCGTTCAGCGCGGTACAAATCGAGCAGGCGACCACGAATCAGCGGATACTTCACCCGATGCGGGCTGTACAGATACCAGGAAAACGAGGCGCCACGCTGACAACCGCGCGGCTCGTGATTAGGCAGGTCATCGCGGGTGCGCGGGTAATCGGTTTGCTGCATTTCAAACGCCACCAACCCGTTCTTTACAAAAATCTTCCACGAGCAACCGCCGGTGCAATTCACCCCGTGGGTGGAGCGCACTACCTTGTCGTGCTGCCAGCGATGACGGTAGGCATCTTCCCACTCCCTGTCCTCGTTGGTAACGATACCGTGGCCGTTTGAGAAAGGCTCTTTGAGCCGGGTAAAAAATTTCAAGCGGTCTAGAAAGTGACTCATTTGTTACTCCTTAAATCTTAAAAACGGCGATTGCATCCGCAGATTACACATATCTCCGCAGGTTTTAAAAAATGCTACTTATATTTTCTGCGCTTGGTGCGCCAGACAGTTATTCCAACCGTTGTAATCTGATGTCACTAACTCGCCATTTGACCAGGTTGACAATAGCTTTGCATAGCCATATCACTTAGGCAGCAAGCTGCCAAGTGATTGGTTATGGTTAACGCCAACCCAGTCGCTGGTTATTAGGACAACTGTATTTCAGGGTTACGGGTTTTTGATCTCTGAACCGCTACGCAAGTAAAACCACCAGTTCAAAACGAGGCACACTGCGTAGAACACTGCAAATCCGTACATGGAATACTCCGGCGTGCCGGCTTTGATCTGCGCGCCGATTACCACCGGTGCGATGAACGCGCCATAGGCAGCAGCAGCAGAGGTCCAGCCGAGTACCGGGCCGGCCTGTTGCCGGTCAAAGATCACGCCGATGGTGCGGAAGGTGGAGCCATTGCCCAATCCCGTTGCGGCAAACAGGATCACAAACAGCACCATGAATATCATGAAATATTGTTCCGGTGTCGCCGACTTGTAGGCCAGCAACATCACATAGCCCACCGAAGCGGAGGCCACTACCATCACCGCCGAAATGATCTGGGTGACGATGGAGCCGCCGACCTTATCGGCGATCCAGCCGCCCACCGGGCGGATCAGCGCGCCAATGAACGGGCCCATCCAGGCATAGGTCATCGCGGAAGGGGCATTGGGATTTTTCAGGGTATGCTGCATGACTCCAGATGCATCGGGAATGTGCTGCACACCGAAGATCACGGTGATAGCCAGCGGCAGCGCCATCGCGAAGCCGATAAACGAACCGAAGGTGACGATGTAGAGCGCCGTCATCGACCAAGTATGCTTGTTGCTGAAAATCGCAAACTGCTTGGCGATGTTGACCTTCATCTCACCGAATGCCGCGAGCTTCATCACGAACAGCGTAGCCACTATGATCAGCGGCAACGCTACCCACATGTTGAGCAAGCCGAGGCCGGCCGGTGCCGGAAGGTACAAGTAGAGACCGATAGCGCCGACAATGAAGGTCAGCCCCCACAGGTAGAATATCTTGGCGAAAGCCGCCAGCGTACCGCCGTAGTTGGGTGACAGCGGCAGCAGGTTGTTCATGCCGAACCAGGCAGCAATCACCAGAGGGATCAATATCGCTGCCCAGATGAAGCCGGCGTTCTGGATGAAGGTGGGTGTACCGGCGACAATCTTGCCGAGAATCCAGCCGCTATCCTTCAGCAATGTCATTGGCGCGCCGCCGAGCGCGCCGAAGACGCTGGCAGTCATCACCAGCGGGATCAGAATCTGCATGGTGGTCACGCCAAAGTTGCCGATACCCGCGTTGAGACCCAGACCGGTTCCTTGCAGCCGCTTGGGAAAGAAACCGCTGATGTTGGACATGGAACAAGAGAAGTTGCCTCCGCCGATACCGGACAGGAACGCACATACCTGAAATACCCACAGCGGCGTGGTTTTATCCTGCAGCGCAATGCCCGTCAAGACGGCCGGAATGATGAGCAGCGCGGTAGTCAGGAAGACCGTGTTGCGCCCGCCGCAGATACGGATAAAAAACGATGCGGGTATGCGCAGTGTCGCGCCCATCAACCCGGAAATCGCGGTCAAGGTGAACAACTCCGCAGGCTTGAAGGGAAAACCGAGGTTAATCATCTGTACCGTAATCATGCCCCACATCGCCCACACGGCAAAGCCGCACAGCAGGTTGGGAATTGATATCCACAGGTTGCGGTTGGCGATTTTCTTGCCCTTCGATTCCCAAAAGGCTTTGTCTTCCGGATTCCACTCCGCAATGTCGGCAGAGCTGTAGCTGGCTGAGTCTTCGGTACCCACCGACCCCCGCTGTTCTTTCTTGTTAATCATTAATTTACCCCCCCTGGTTATTTTAAGAATCGTTAAATTAAACTTGCTATCCACCCACACCAACGCCCTTCACCCGCCATCATTATCCTTGTCAACTGAAGAAAGTTATATTCCTTGGCAAATGCTCCGACCGGCTCCTAGACAGAAGCAAGCGCCATCTTGGCTAACCTCACTCGATGTTGTCGGCTCTGTTGACGCGGTTCTTTTCCCGCGCCACATCCATGGGTCGCACCTCGGCCCAGTACATCCACATCAGCGAAATCCACACCACGCCAAACATCAGCATGAACGCGGAAGAACGGATGCCGGTCAGGTCGACCAGCGCGCCGAACATGATGGGCATGATGAAGCCGCCCATGCCGCCCGCCAGCCCCACCACGCCGGAGACCACGCCGATATTTTCCGGGTAGTCATCGGAAATGTATTTAAACACTGAGGCTTTGCCCAATGCGAAAGCGATGCCCATGGTGAACATGATGATGGTGAACATGGTCGGGCCGAGTCCGACATGAAATGTCTGCGGGCCAGTCACGGTGCGGATGGTGAATTCGGTCTGCGGATAGGACAAGAAGAACAGGCACACCAGCGATACCCACAGCACCCACCATGTCATGGTGTGCGCCCCGAACTTGTCGGAAAAATAGCCGCCGATCGCACGCAGCAAGCCTCCCGGAATACTGAATGCGGCTGCCATCAATGCCGCTGTTTTGAGGTCGAAGCCGTACTCGGAAACGTAATATTTGGTCATCCACAAAGCCAGCGCCACATAGCCGCCGAACACAATGGAATAATACTGGCTGTATCGCCACACCCTGAGATCTTTAAGCGTAGCGAGTTGTTCGCGCACCGTAACCGACTCACTCACATGGTGTTCTGGGTCGGTAAAAGTAAAGAACCAGAACAGGATGGCGATGGCCAGCATCAGGACTGCGTAAACCTGCGGCACCATTGCCCAACCGTAAGCCACCACAATACTAGGCGCGATCAGTTTGGTCAGCGCTGCCCCGGTATTGCCGGCGCCGAAAATACCCATGGCCAGACCTTGCCGTTCCTTGGGAAACCAGCGCGCGCAGTAAGAGATGCCCACCGTAAACGAGCCGCCTGCGACCCCAACAAACAAGCCCGTTACCAGAAACTGCCAGTACTCTGTCGCGCGGGAAATCATCCAGATCGGAAACACGGTGGAAAGCATCAACACGAAAAACACGATGCGTCCGCCGAATTTGTCTGTCCACATGCCCAAGGGCAAGCGGATCAAAGAGCCGGTAAGAACCGGCATAGCGACCAGCACGCCGAACTGTGTTTCGTTAAGCCCGAGTGTCTGCTTGATCGGGATACCTATCACCGCAAACATCATCCAGATCATAAAGCACACCGTAAACGCCAATGTGCTCATAATTACTACCGACCAAGCCTTGTATTGCATTGTTGCCATGGCATCTCTCCAAATTAACACACGGTCACAAATGGAAACCACAAACACGAACAATTCCGATTACGCAACTCTCGGAAACTTAGCCAGCCAGTTATATATAGATAGGATACTCAGGAGACATGTTTTTATTAATATATTTATTACATGTTTATGTTAAGGAGAAACGTCAAAGCTGTCGTCAAAACAATTATCCGGTACTCCAACCTCTCGGGCGTTTCATGCCCGCGATCTTGCACGCTTGTTTCACGTAGCCGTATGGAAATAGCTCAAATACTATATTGCGCGATCCAGGCCCCAACCGCGCGGCAAGATGTTTTGTCACATGACGAACATCCGGTGGGACTTGATGTTTCTGAGTAATATTGGCGCATGAAATTAATCGCGTCCCAATGATCTTCCGTCAGTTGGATATTTTCCTGGTGAGCAAATTCCTTGGCAATATCTTCACTCCAATCAAATGGATCAACCAAATATCCCTCACCATCAGTGTCAGGCACCCGCATATTTTCTCCTCATAATGCTCTTGGGTCGCTGCTTCCCGAAGCCGCCTCAGGCCCGGATAGCAATCTGAAAGCTACCTCTATCTCGCAAGATAAAACAATTCCCGTCCTGGTTCTTTGATGTAGATCAAGAATTAGCTGTTCGCTTGCATAGCAACTTCCAACTTATCTCCACCGATTTCACCCATTCCCCATCCCCTGCATTTCGGATAAATGGGCATGATCCGTCGCAAGGTTGTAAATCCGCAGCAAGTCTTCTTCTGCGACATCGACAAAAGTATCGATCTGAGACAGGGCATAGGTCAGGTTGCTGTGATTGATCTTCGTTATTGATTTCTTCGTCGTCTTGACTGAGTTATCGGTTGAGTCCAGTTTGGCTATCCAGAGTGGATAGCGACGGTGTTTGAAGGGCGCATTAAACAGCATCGCCACAGTTAACAATATCAACACATTAAGCAGCAAGGGGGTTACCAGGTAGGCATAACCTAATGTATGCACTGTTTCCCCACCCATTACCACCGCCAAGGCTGCCGCCCCACCTGGCGGGTGCAGGCAACGCAAGTAGTACATCACTGCAATGGATAGCGCCACTGCCACCGCCGCTGCGGTTAGCATGTCATGAATGAGCAACGCACAAGTAATTCCAATAGCGGACGACAGCATGTGCCCACCCAGTACCGGCCAAGGTTGCGACATGGGGCTGTGAGGCGCAGCAAACAACAGCACGGCGGAGGCTCCCATGGAGGTGACGACCAGTGCGGTTCCCTGGGCTCCAAGTACACCGTGGCTGACGACCATCACCCCGAGAATGCCGAGAAAGGCACCCAAAGCGGATAGCAGCTTTTCACCATGGCTTGCTGGATGAGGGTCTTCGCCAAACAAGTTTGTCCACTTTCCCACAATCTTCATATTCATAACATCCTCCTGGATAAGATTTGCCAAGAGAAGTATATGCGTGTAGTCTAATATTCGACAAACGATATTTTTTTATGCTATATATCGAAATGTTGAATACATAGACTACTTTCCATGGACATCGAACTCGCCCGAACTTTCCTGGCTGTGGTGGCAGCAGGCAATTTCGTTGGAGCGGCAACCCGCTTGCATGTCACACAATCCACTGTCAGTTCCCGCATCCAGACCTTGGAGTCCCAGATGGGGGCGGTGCTGCTCCGGCGTGGACGCGGTGGCGCGGAACTCACTGCCGCCGGCCAGCGCTTTCTGCGTTATGCCAAGACCCTCGTGCTCACGCTGGAACAAGCCCGCCACGAAGTCGGCTTGCCCAGCGGATTCAGCGGGGGGCTGACATTGAGCGGACGCAGCGCCTTATGGGAAGACTTTCTGCCGCGCTGGGTAAGCTGGATGCGCACCGCCGTTCCTGATGTTTCCCTGCGTCTGGAACTCGGCTTTGAGGAGGGCATCATGCAAGGATTGGTGCAGGGAACCGTGGATATCGGTGTCATGTACACCCCCGAGAGCCGACCCGGTCTGGCTGTGGAGTACTTGTTCGACGAATCCCTGGTGTTGGTCACCAGCAATCCGGGCCGCCCTTGGCCTGATCCTGACTACATCCACATTGATTGGGGCGCGGAGTTCCATGCCCAGTTTGGCTCTCGTGTTCCTGACGTGGAAACTCCCGCCCGTATCGCCAATATCGGCTGGATCGGACTGCAACTAATTGAGACTCACGGTGGTTCGGCCTACCTTCCCCTGCGCACGGTACGCGCCGCGATTGATCAGGGGCGACTGTGGCGGGTTCACCAGAGCTCTCTCATTACCCTGCCTGCCTACATGGTGTTCCCGACGGACCGAGATGCAGCGCACTTGGCTCGCGCGGTGCAAAAACTGCGTTCTCTTGGTGCAGAGGAACGCGCCAAGTAGGGGAGCCAAGCGAATGCGCTTAAAGCAACGGGAGCAAAAGGGAAAAAACAAACGAGCAGAATCACTCGCATTTCTTAGATGCTGCTGAGCAACCTGACGATTTTTGGATGGTGGTCAACAGAAAAATGAGACCGCGCAAAGGGTACCGGCTATAGTACACTTGACTGACGAGCTTACTTGCTTAAGATGCTAAGCTACTCCTAAATATTACGTTTTAGTAACTTGATGAAAAAAGCATTTGCCCTGATTTGTCAGGAAACCCGCTCCGGGAAACCGATATTCTTCATCGCATGCCTGTTTTTATTGTGGAGCAGTTGGCCTGCATGGGCGATCACTCATCAAGATTTGCAGGAAGTTTCCATTGGCGTTCTGACTATCCGCCCTCCAGAACAAACGTTGGTTGACTGGCAACCGACGGCAAATTACCTGACCCGATCCATCCCCGGTTTCCGGTTCAAGATCGAGCCGCTGGATATCGAGCGATTAAATGGCGCAGTGGCGAACAACAAGCTGGATTTCGTCCTGACCAACCCCGCGCATTATGTTTACCTGGAGGCAAAACATCGGATAACGCGTGTTGCGACACTGGTTAGAACGGTTGATGGACAACCTCTCAAGGAATTTGGCGGTGTGATATTTGTGCGATCCGACAGGAACGATGTCCGAGATTTAAATGACATTAAAGGAAAAAAGTTTCAGCAGCGGGTGTCGAATGGCTTGGTGCCTACCAGGCTCAGGCCGCTGAGTTGCTTCAGCTCGGCATCAATGTTCGGGAAGATGCCAATCTTTCATTTACCGGGGAGCCACAGGATAAGGTGGTTCAAGTAGTGGCAAGAGGCCAAGCCGATGTTGGATTCGTCAGAACCGGCCTTCTGGAAGAACTGGCCAAAGACGGAAAACTGAAACTCTCGGATTTCAGAATTCTGGGTATGCGAACCAATCCGAATTTCCCCTTTGTCTTGTCCACCCGTCTTTATCCGGAATGGCCCTTTGCGGCCAGCCCACACACATCCGCCAAACTTGCCAGTCGAGTTGCCATCGCCTTGTTAAGCCTGTCACCTGAAAGTGAAACCGCAAAAAAGGGAGCATATTACGGCTGGATCATTCCTTCTGATTACCAGTCTGTCCATGAGCTAATGAGAGTAATGCGGCTTCCTCCCTATGACGCTCCGGATCAATTTTCTGTGGGAGACATTGCATATAAATATGAGCTTCCCGGTAATTTTAGGGTTGCTTTTCGCTTTGGGCCTGTCGCTGTTCATCGTTTTTCGCTTTTTTTCACTGAACCGCACCATTAAAAAACACGACGAGTTGGCCACCCGGCGCGCCTTGGATCTCGAAAAGGAAGTCGCGGCACGCAAAAAGGCCGAGGAAGGACTCCGCCTGAGCGCCAGCGTCTTCGAAAACTCGAACGATGGCATTTTGATCACTAATGCGTCGAACCGGATCGTTGATGTGAACCAGGCTGTCTCAACCGTTACGGGCTATGCGCGGGAGGAATTGCTGGGCAATGATCCCCGGATGTTCCAGTCTGGCCGTCATGAAGTCTCTTTCTACCAAGCTCTCTGGAAATCGCTCAATGAAACCGGCCACTGGCGGGGAGAAATCTGTAACCGGAAAAAAAGCGGTGAGTTTTATATTGAATCACTGGACATCACTGCGGTAAATAATGTGAACGGCGAAGTCGCCCACTATGTTGCGATATTCAGCGACATTACCTCCATGAAAGAAAGCCAGGAAAAGCTGGAGCAGTTGGCACACTTCGATGCACTCACCCAGTTGCCCAATCGCGCCTTGTTGGCCGACCGGCTGGAACAGGGCATTGCCCGTACTGACAGAGAAAATCAATTGCTGGCGGTTTGTTTTCTCGATCTTGACGAATTCAAGCCGGTCAACGACAAATATGGTCATCAGATTGGCGATAAGCTCCTCATAAGCGTGGCAAGCCGCCTCAACAAAATCCTGCGTGCCGTTGACAGCATGGCGCGGATAGGCGGGGACGAGTTCGTGCTTCTGATTACATGCCTGAGAGACATGGACGAACTGGAGCTGATCCTGTCGCGAATCATGGAAGCCGCCGCAGCTCCACATCTCATCGATGGTTTCGATTTGAGAGTTTCAGCCAGTGTTGGAGTAACGCTCTATCCTTTTGATGATGCAGAACCCGACACTCTCTTGCGCCACGCCGATCAGGCAATGTACATGGCCAAACGGGCCGGGCGCAATCGCTACCATGTATTCAATGCCGAAGAAGAACATCAATCCCAGAGCCGCCTCCAACAACTGGAGCGCCTCCGTCTAGCCTTGGCGAACAAGGAATTTACCCTCTACTACCAACCCAAGGTCAACATGCGCAGCGGGGAAGTGATTGGTCTGGAAGCGCTGATCCGCTGGAACCACCCGTCAAGAGGGCTGGTTTCTCCCGGTGAATTTCTGCCGCTGGCGGAACATAGTGACGTTATCATCGAAATCGGCGACTGGGTAATCCATGAAGCCCTGGAACAGATGCATCGGTGGTCGCAAGAGGGGTTCGGCATTTCCGTCAGCGTCAATATCGCGCCGCGCCACCTGCAGCACCCGGATTTTATCCACAGATTGGAACAGCACATCGCGCAATATCCAAAACTGGCGCCCGGCCAGCTTGAACTGGAGATCGTGGAGTCAGCCGCGCTGGAAAACATCGCGGGCATTAGTCAGTTGATCACCTCTTGCCAGGGAATCGGTGTCAGCTTTTCGCTCGATGACTTCGGAACGGGTTACTCTTCTCTCTCTTACCTGAAACGCCTGCCGATCAACATGCTGAAGATCGATCAGTCTTTCGTGCGCGATTTGCTGGATAATGCGGAAGACTTGGCCATCGTCGAAGGAGTGGTGACACTAGCCAAGGTATTTCAGCGGAAAGTCATCGGGGAAGGCGTTGAAACGCCGGAACATGGCATCATGTTGATGCGTTTGGGATGCGATCTGGCGCAGGGTTATGGAATCGCGCGACCGATGCCTGCGGCGAATGTTATAGAATGGCACAGGAATTTCAGACCCGACCCGCAGTGGGCGTTATGGGCAGAAATTCCCTGGAATTATTCCGACTTTCCCCTCTTGGTAGCCCAAAGCGATCACACCGGATGGGTAAGATCCATCACGCGGCTGGTCGAGGGTGCCACGCTACACCTCGACCAGAACGAGGTATACGATCACCATCGTTGCAGATTCGGCGGCTGGTACGACACGCACGGTCGAACACGCTACGGCAATCTGTCGGAGTTTGGCGACATTGAACCCATCCACTTGCGGGTACATCAAGTCGGCCTGGAAATCGTCTGGCAAATGGAAGCCGGGAATGTTGTAGCGGCAAGGGCGCTACTGCCGGAACTTTATCGGCTTAGAGACCAAATCCTGGAGATGCTGTCCAACTTGCAACGTGCCGTCACAGCACGACAAATAGCCTGATGAACCGGCGCAACCGATGGCGGATCGTCTGCGTAGAAGAGATGGTTACCCGTAACCGAACAACGCGAGTTCGCTACATATCAACATAACCAACGGCATCACCGTGCCGTTGTATGAACAAGATACATTTGCTGCTGTTGACTCTCATCACATCTAGAATCGGCGATGGATTAATCAAGGATATTAACCAACTGAGGCGCTGATATCACTTGCCGAGGAAGCTTCATCCCACAAGGAGTCGGGGCGCGTGTTTATGCAGCCAACTTCTTAATAGATTCAAGAACAGCTTCACCTTTGAATGGTTTGACAATCCAACCCTTAATGCCGGCGGCCTTTCCACGCTCCTTCATGCTGGGGCTACTCTCGGTAGTCAGCATGATGATATTGACCGTTTTGTTACCCAGTTCGCCGCGAACCTTTTCGACCATAGTCAAGCCATCCATATTTGGCATATTGATGTCGCAAAGTACCAGCTTAATACCCGGGTCGCTTTTCATTTTAGCCAACCCGTCCTTGCCATCCACCGCAGTCGCAACATCCAGCTCACTTTTCTTTAAGAAGCCTGCAACTTCATCGCGTACAGTACTTGAGTCGTCTACAACGAGAATCTTTGCCATTTTTATTCCTTAAGTGATTAGTTTAGAATAATTCCAATTCGCCGGAATCAACAAGATCCTCAACGTCGTACGCAATTTCCTTAAAGCCCTCCGGCGACCAGTTGAGATTGAAAATAAAACGTTGATAGAGCTTAACCTTTCGGCCTGAATTTTCGTCCAGTAGGATGTAAAGAAAACATAGCTGGGGATTCTCCGTACCAAAAGAGATGTATTTATGCTTGTGATTAACAACCAGCGGCACCTGTATCTGACTGCCGGGCGAGGCTGCCGCATCGTCGATAAAGCGGTTTTTGAATGAACCCCAGATTAGATTGGTGATTTCGCCCAGCAGGCTGTTCACTGCGCGGAAGTTTGCACCTGCATCAGACTGACTGTAGCGATCCAGTAAACCAAGGATCGGTTCCTCCTCGGTTTGCAGCATCATGTAGCCACGGCACCAACTACTTTCCACAGGGATCAGGCTTAACACCTCACCGAAAATAACTCGATCACGGACGATATATGGGGTATCCAAAGAGATCGTTAGTGCCTTGAGCTGGCTGGCTAGTACCGCTTCAGTAATCTCTGAAATGCCACGCACCAGCGCATTCGGATACACCAGACAGAAGATATATTCGTCAATCACTTTGCGAAGACCAGCCATGTCACTGGCGACATAGGTCGCACAAAACGCTCGCCGTACGTTTTCAGAAACATCGTCAAGTGTCGCCATCTTCTCGCGGCGAATAATAATCGGCAATTCTGGACGAATCGTGTGTATCTTCAACACGATCTCGGCGTTTTCCTCCGGTGAGTCTCCGTAGTTTTCAGAATAGAGAATCGCGCCAAGGTCAATGTTGGATTGCAACACAGACATCAGGCGGTTCTTATGCACCTTGAGTGCGACGAGGTTGTTTTCATCGCAAAACTCTTTGATTGCCTGTGAATGATCGCGACTGTCATCGAGTACCAGTACCTTGCTAACAAGATTCTCGGTCATTACATTACCTTCAATTGCATTCATGATTTAAGGTCACCTCTAAAATAATTCCAGCTCGCCTGACGTATCGACAGTAGTGGCCGTGTCTACGGTAAAATCTATTGGCGCATACCCACACATGCAAACCGTTGCTTGCAGGCGAGCGGAGCCGTTGATTGTTATGGCGTGGCGAGACAGGTGTCCCGGATTAAGGTCACTCAAAAAAGAAAGACACCGACTGCTCAACGTGTAGGGCGTCGACATACCCAAGTGAGGAAAATGTTGCAATAACTCATGGTTCATTGCTCCGCTACAGAGGTTACCGACCTCCGAAAAGACCTCCGTAAGGGATTTATTGGGCGACTTCTTGAGAAAGTAATTTTTTGTCGCTTCGTCTTCGCCGATATGGAAGATTGTCAAAACCCTGAACAAAAATGACGATATCGTCAAGACAACGATATCCTTTTCCAGAAACTTATGTCTCATGCTTTCATGCAACATCTCAATATCGCAAACATCGCCCGGTTCCAGAACGAGACTCTTTTTGGCTGACTTGGCAAAAATATAATCGATGCCCTGTTTGGCTTGTTGACTTATCACGCTGGTCCCCTAATGGAGAGTTGATCGCAATTGGCTGATTTTCGAATCCATAGCACTGAGGGCCGCCATCATCATCTTCCCGCTCGCCTGGATATCCTGAAATGTAACGGTGGTAATCAAGTCGTTTTTGTGAAGACTATTGCCGTATTCCGTAGAAAGTATTTTCAGAGCGCCCAGCAAGAGACTTTACCTGATCGGCAACGACCGCGAATCCACGCCCCGACTCACCGGCACGCGCTGCCTCGATTGACGCGTTCAAGGCAACAAGAATCACATGCTTGACAATAGACGCGAATTCCAGATTCTTGGTGCGCATGTGGCTGTTTTGTTCCATCAGTGAAGTCATTTCCTCATGCCAGTGCTCAAACGTCACCGCCACTTTTTTGAGCCGCGCCGCTTCGTCTGCGAGTTCTTTCATCTGTAGTGAGAGACTGGACTTGAGTTCCTCCTGAATTGTTGTTGAATTTTGGAGGCTATTCGCAATTTCGTTCTGCATGTCTGCAATGCGCGAGTTCAATTGATCGACAGTCGCAGCCAACTCCTCCACCTCCGCTTGCAGAGCGGCATTTTTTGATTCAGTCGCACCCCTTGCGTCGTTGCTCTCAATGAGTTCGGTACCCAAGCGAGCATTGGTGTCGTTCAAGGCAGCGATTTGAGCGTTAAGGTCTGCCTGTACCCCAGCTACTATTTTTGTATTTCGTGAACCGAGAATGACAAAGCTAAGGGCTGAACAGAACAAGCCTCCAACCAATGCGCAAGCAATGTACTCAACTATCATGATCGAATAGCCTGAATTCCTGCTTGTTTGGAAGATACTTTTCTTCCATCAAACTTGATATCTACTAAAGTTTCCTCAGTTCCACCTTGAGGATGAAAATCGAACCCCTCAATATTTTCTGATAAAGCCTCTGGCAGATACACTATAGTTTCGAATTTACGGAAATCAGCACCAACTTTATCATCGTTAAAGTTTATTTCTATTTTTCCGTTTTCACTCTTAACAAAATTCTGTACCGCATCCATGCCGACACCACGCCCTGAAACTTCTGTTACTTTTTCGGCAGTGGAAAAACCGGGGCGAAAAATCATGTTCGCTATTTCATCGTCATCAAGTTGCTCATCAGAATTGATCAGCCCTTTTTCTATGGCCGTCTTACGTATACGGGCCAGAGCAAGTCCGCGACCGTCATCGCCAAGCTTGATTTGCAGCTTGCCATCCCGAACATCCATCTGTAGCAGAATCGTTCCAGCCGTCGGCTTGTTCTGTTCCAATCGCTCTTCCGGGCTTTCCAGTCCATGATCCATTGAGTTCCTGAGTAGATGCATGAATACATTTTTTAGAGTGCCACCGACTTGAGTGCGTATAACGTATCCATTATCCTGAACATTAATGATCGGGGGCACCTTACCAAGTTCCTGAGCCAGTGAAGGTAACGAATCAAAAATCCCCTCCAGTGTCTCGACGATCCGTTCAGTACCCATTAAACGCAGGGTCTTGTGGACTGCATGGTGGACTGCGAGCAACTCGTGCAGATTGCCGGTATTGGCATTCTCCAGTCGACGAATCGTCTCCTGAATCTGGTTCTTGTCTACCATCAGGAAATGCTCAATGCCCCCCCGGCGCCCCGGCCCCTTCCGGCCTAAACTAACCTCATTGATTCTGGCGTAATGTTCAAGCACATCTCTTACAGAAAACGATGCTTCCATCAGCGTTGTCTGATCGTATGCAATGTCAGGGCTTGGTTTGCGTAATTCAACGTAAGGTTGTTCTGCTTCATGAACAATGTTGGTCAGGTGGCGTAGGCCATAGGTACGAGCGTTGCCTTTGATGGTATGCATGTTGCGGAACAACTTGGTAATCGCTTCGGAATTATGCTCCGGGTTTTCACGAATCAAAAGTTCGTTTTCGTCGACAAATTTAAGAGAGGAGGTGATAAATTCGTGGAACTTCTCCTGCGATATTGCAAGGATTTCACCAATAATCTCCAGCTCGCGCTTTTGTTTGTTTGCCTCAGCCGCCAGTTCCCGGAGTTCGGTGACATCGCGAACACACAGCATCAGGCGAACAATATTATTTGTGTCATCTGTGATGGGTGACCAGTTCAGGTCGAGAATCTTTATCCGTCCGTCTGGCATTTTCTTTTCAATCTCACCTACCAGGAGGTGTTTGTTGAATTCGAAGTTCATTACGTCTTCGCCGATACAAGCACTTGCTGTCGCTTCTATCTGTGACAAGGCGTCAACCCCAAGATTTGTATTGGAGAACACGAGATCCATCACGTCGTGACCTACGATGTTTTGCTTTTCAAAAATTGTCTCCAGATAGGCCGAATACTCTGGATGAACCTTGTTGCCATTGGTAATTGTCAGAATACCTTGCGGCATGTTTTGCAACATTGTCTGGATATCTGTTGTCTTCTGCTTTAATAATGCAGAACTCTCCTGAATCTTGTCGATCATCATGTTGAAGGCAACAATAGATCGACCTATTTCATCCATACGCTGGACGGGAACCTGGCGTGTAAAGTCCTGAGTGGTGGCGATCTCGCTCGTCATTGCTTGCATCTGGCTAATGGGAGAAATAATTTGCCGATAAAGAATAATGCCGAAAGTGGTTAATACAATTATGGTAATGATTGATACGACTGATACGCCTGTTGCAGTGTTCGATAGATTCTCGTTCAGCGCAGAAATTGCACTGTCTTTACTCCGACTTTTCTCGACCCGCAAGGTATTAACAATCTGCTGCAATTCCCTTTGGTAAACTACAACATTAGCAGCATAACTTGCCTCAGCCAGCGATGACTGTCCGGCAAGCTTGAATTTGACCGTGTCATCTATTGCGCCAAAGTAGTCACTTAATCCTTCTTTTACTTGTTGGGCCAAGCCTTGTTGAGTTTTGTCGGTAGCTTGCCTTAATTGAAAATCAACTCCTTCCTGGAGTTTTACTTTACTGTTGGTCAGCTTTTCCTTGGTTTGAGCCGCCAGATTATTATCTGGCTCTGAAACCAATGCTACAGTTAATAGTTGCACCTCTTTTAGCTGCGATACGAGGTCGGCAGACGCAAGTGCGCTTGGCACCACCCCTTCAGTAACTTTTTTTACCTCAGTAGCATTCACTCTCGCTTGAAAGATGGCGTAGCCACCAATTGAGAAAATTGCAAGAAACGACAATACGATCAGTAACGTAATGCGATGACGAATACTCATTGGGAACACCCTCCTATGGGCAATAATCTTTTTATAAATGGCAGCTATTTGAAATGGCTGTTTTAACCATTGTGGATAACCAGTATTAATTATTTGTTAATGGCTCCATTAAGTTTTTGTGAATTTTGTCAGTCTCGCGTACCACTGTATATCGCCGGTTGCAATATTGAGGTTACACACATTCCCACTGCTTTTCCCATTGCTTAAATTCTGCCGCCGCCATGGGTAATCGAGAATCCCACACCTTGCATGCCAGGATAGTTGGCTTGCAAATGCATCGTATCAATGTAGTCCCTGAATTTATTCCGGCCCATATGATCTGACGTGACAAACAATCCTTCATCCCCTCGCATCACCAACACATAGTTCATCATCTGATGATCGACACGGTCAGTAATCTCCCATACGCGCGAGCCAATCAGTTGTCGCGGATATGGTTCATATTGCTGAAACAAAGTGGAACTAAGATGGGCCAGTCAAGATGCGGATTCAAGTTTGAATACGCCTAACAGGATAAAGCTCATGAATAAGCCTATAGAACTCGTGTCAAGCAATCCGGATAAATCTACCGTTGCACACGACAATACTGTTCTAAATACCGTGGCTCTCAAACAATCCCTCTCCGAGCATTTAACCAATGCCGTGGGTAAAGATCATCGGGCCGCTACCGAGCGCGACTGGTTTTATACGGCAGCCTATGTGGCGAGAAACCACCTGATCAAGCGCCGCATTGAAACCAAGCGCAACTATCACATCCATGATGCGAAGCGGATATATTATTTCTCGATGGAATTCCTGATGGGTCGCACGCTGATGAACAGCCTGCACAACCTGGGTTTTGATCAGGATTTTCGTGAGGCGTTGGAAGAATTAGACATCAATCTGGATGAAGTCAAAGAAATGGAACACGATGCCGCACTGGGAAACGGCGGGCTGGGCCGGCTTGCGGCCTGCTTCCTGGATTCCATGGCAACGCTCAATCTTCCCGGTCACGGCTTCGGCATTCGCTACGAATACGGCATGTTCTCGCAACGCATTGAGAACGGCAGGCAGATCGAGCATCCCGACAACTGGTTGCGTTATGGCAATCCTTGGGAATTCCCGCGTCCCGAAGTCCTTTACCATGTCAAGTTCAACGGTAAGGTGATCACGCACGAAGACGATGAAGGAATACGGAGGCATCATTGGGTGGACTCCGATGATGTATTGGCGATGGCCTACGACAATCCGATACCGGGCTATGCCACCAAGACCGTCAACAATATGCGGCTTTGGTCTGCCCATGCAACCCGCGATTTCGATTTGCGTTATTTCAACGAAGGCAATTACATCAAGGCGGTGGAGAAAAAGAACGAGTCGGAAAATCTCTCCAAAGTGCTTTATCCGGACGATTCCACCGCAGTCGGGCACGAGTTGCGCCTGAAGCAGCAATACTTCCTGGTATGTGCTTCACTGCAAGACATCCTTGGACACTATCAAAGATATCATAAAAACTTCGATGCATTTCCCGACAAAGTCGCCATCCAGTTGAACGACACCCACCCATCCATCGCCATTGCCGAACTGATGCATGTACTGGTGGATTTGCACCATATGGGATGGGAGAAGGCGTGGGACATTACTACCAGTGTGTTCGCCTACACCAACCACACCCTGATGCCAGAAGCACTTGAAACATGGCCGGTGGATATGTTCGAGCGCATCTTGCCGCGCCACTTGCAAATCATTTACGAAATTAACCACCGTTTTCTGAAAGATGTCATGCACCGTTATCCGGGCGACACCGGAATACTGCGCCGCATGTCCATCGTTGATGAGAGCGGAAGCGAAGGCAAACGCATCCGCATGGCGCATCTGGCCATCGTCGGCAGTCACAAAGTGAATGGCGTGGCGCAAATTCACACCGAGCTCATGAAGCAAACCATTTTTGCCGACTTCGACCGTTTTTATCCGGGCAAGATCATCAACATGACCAACGGCATCACACCACGCCGCTGGCTGAACCAGGCTAATCCGCTGTTGTCGTCGCTAATCACCTCCAGAATCGGCGATGGCTGGATCAAGGATTTGAGTCAGTTGAAGCGCCTGATTCCGCTTGCCGAGGATGCTTCATTCCGCAAGGAGTTTGCAGATATCAAACGCGCCAACAAGGAACGCTTTGCCGCAATGCTGAAGCAAAGGCTGGACATCGATATTGACGTCAACTCCCTTTTCGATATCCAGATCAAACGGATACACGAATACAAGCGGCAGTTGCTGAATATCCTGCATGTGGTGTCGTTATACAACCGCATCCGCAACGGCGAAGACACCGTGCCGCGCACGGTGATTTTCGGCGGCAAGGCGGCGCCTGGTTACGTCATGGCCAAGCTCATCATCAAACTCATCAACGATGTCGCCGATATCGTCAACAATGATCCGTCCGTAGCGAATCGCCTGAAAGTGGTTTTTATGCCCAATTACGGCGTTACCACGGCTGAAAGCATCGTTCCCGCAGCAGACCTTTCCGAGCAGATATCCACCGCAGGAACCGAAGCCTCGGGCACCGGGAACATGAAGCTGGCCTTGAATGGCGCCCTAACCATCGGAACCTTGGACGGGGCAAACATCGAGATTATGCAGGAAGTTGGAACGGACAATATTTTCATCTTCGGCCTGGATGCAAAGGAAGTCGAAAGGGTGAAACACAACGGCTATTGCCCTCTGGATTATTACCACACAAATCATGAATTACGCGGGGTGCTCGACATGATCGCTTCCGGTTTCTTCTCGCCCGACGAGCCGGATCGGTTCAGACCGATAGTCGATACGCTTCTTGCGCATGGGGATCACTATCTTCTGCTTGCGGATTACGAATCTTATATTTCCTGTCAGAAAGAAGTAGAGACCGCGTACAGGAATCCGGATATGTGGATAAAAAAAGCCATCTTGAACGTCGCCAATATGGGTAAATTTTCTAGCGACCGCACCATCATGCAGTACGCCGAAAAAATCTGGGGTGCCGAGTCATTCGCTCCTGCCGAACAGCCATCAGCCGAGAAGATTTTTAATTAAGGGAATAATGTTATGAACATATTAAGAGAAAATATTATACGATCAGATCAAATGGCATTGACTCCGGAAGAAGTCGGCAAGATCGATGCCTACTGGCGCGCTTGCAACTACCTCGCCGCAGGGATGATTTATTTGCGCGATAACCCGCTGCTCAAACAACCGCTCAAACTCGAACACATCAAGAACCGTCTGCTGGGGCACTGGGGCTCCAGCCCCGGCTTGGCTTTTGCCTACATTCACATGAATCGCCTGATCAACAAATATGATCTGGATGCGATTTTCATGGCAGGCCCCGGTCATGGCGCGCCCGGCGTTCTTGGCCCGGTATATCTGGAAGGCAGGTACAGCGAAGTGTATCCAAACAAGGGAGAGAACGAAGAAGGGATGCGCCAGTTCTTCAAGGAATTTTCATTTCCAGGTGGCATCGGCAGTCACTGCACACCGGAAACACCGGGTTCGATCCACGAAGGCGGCGAACTCGGCTACAGCGTTTCGCATGCGTTCGGTGCAGCGTATGACAACCCTGATCTGATCGTGATCGTGATGGTGGGCGACGGCGAATCCGAAACCGCTCCGCTGGCCACCTCATGGCATTCCAACAAGTTCCTCAACCCGATCCGCGACGGCGCTGTACTGCCCATCCTGCATCTCAACGGTTACAAGATCAACAACCCCACCATTCTGTCGCGCATCTCACATGAAGAACTGGAGAACCTGTTCAAGGGCTATGGCTGGACACCCTATTTCGTGGAAGGCAGCGACCCCGACACCATGCATCAGGCGATGGCTGCCACCATGGAACAATGCGTACTGGAAATTCGTCGCATGCAGCAGGAAGCGCGCAACAGCGGCAAACCGATTCGCCCACGCTGGCCGATGATTGTACTGCGTTCACCCAAGGGATGGACCGGCCCGAAAGAAGTGGACGGCAAGAAGGTGGAAGGTTTCTGGCGCGCTCACCAAGTGCCAATCGGTGACGTAAAGACACAGGAACACTTCGCCAAGCTGGAAGAATGGCTGAAAAGTTACAAGGCGTCAGAGTTGTTTGACGAGAAAGGTGCGCTGTTGCCTGAACTAAAAGCGCTGGCCCCAAAAGGCAATCGCCGCATGAGTGCCAATCGTCATGCCAATGGAGGTCTGCTGCGTAAGGCATTGCACATGCCTGACTGCAAGGATTATGCAATTGCAGTGACCAAACCGGGCACAACTACAGCGGAGAATACCCGTCCGCTGGGCAAATTTTTACGCGATATCATGCGCGATAATATGCACAACTTCCGCGTGTTCGGCCCGGACGAAAACAGCTCCAACAAACTGGACAACATTTATGAAGTCAGCAAGAAAACCTGGCTGGCCGATTATCTGCCGGAAGATGCGGGTGGAGGCGAGTTGTCGCCGGATGGGCGCGTAATGGAAATGCTCTCAGAACACACGCTGGAAGGCTGGCTGGAGGGTTATTTGCTCTCCGGACGCCACGGCTTTTTCTCTACTTACGAAGCCTTCGTCCACGTCATCGACTCAATGTTCAACCAGCACGCCAAATGGCTCGCCATGTCCAAGGACGTGCCGTGGCGCGCACCCGTGTCATCGCTGAATCTGCTCATCACTTCTACCGTGTGGCGGCAGGATCACAACGGCTTCACTCATCAAGATCCCGGCTTTCTCGACGTGGTGGTAAACAAAAGCCCGGACGTCACCCGCATCTATCTGCCGCCCGACGTGAATTGCTTGCTGACGGTCGCCGATCATTGTCTGAAGAGCACCAACTACATCAACGTCATCGTTTGCGACAAGCAAAAGCATTTACAGTTTCTGGACATTGATGCGGCAGTCAAACACTGCACCAAAGGCATTGGCATCTGGGACTGGGCATGCAACGATCAAGGTGGCGAACCAGATGTGGTGCTCGCCAGCGCGGGCGACATCCCAACCAAAGAAGCCTTGGCTGCGGTCGTTCTGTTGCGCGAAAACTTTCCCGACATCAAGGTGCGTTTTATCAACGTGGTCGATCTCTACAAGCTGACCCCTTCCAGTGAGCATCCGCACGGCCTGTCGGACAAAGATTTCGATAGCCTGTTCACACTGGACAAACCAGTCATGTTCAACTTCCACGGCTACCCCTGGTTGATCCACCGCCTCGCCTACCGCCGCAACAACCACAAGAATTTTCATGTGCGCGGCTACAAGGAAAAAGGTAGCATCAACACGCCGCTGGAACTCGCGATCCAGAATGAGATCGACCGTTTCAGCCTGGTGATCGACGTGATTGACCGCATCCCCGCCCTGCATGTGGCGGGAGCGCACGTAAAGCAAAAGATGCTCGACAAGCAGATAGAGTGCCGCAACTATGCTTATGAAAACGGTATAGACTTGCCTGAAGTGGATGGCTGGACTTGGCCTTATTGAGCTGATAGCTTGTAGCGGGTAGCTGATCAACACCAAAAGCTACAAGCTACTGGCTAAACACATGGAAACCATCCTCACCATCAACAGCGGTTCGTCGTCACTAAAGGCGAGCCTGTTTCATGCCGACGGTTCGCGGCGCTATTTCCATTATGGGCATGTGCGCAAACCACAGGAAGCATTCGACCGGCTGATGATTGACTTGGGCAGCGATATACCTGGAGTTGTGGGACATCGTTTCGTTCACGGCGGAGACATTAATGAGACGGCGAGGCTGGTTGATACCGCAGAACGGGCGCGGCTAGAAAATCTGATTCATCTTGCACCCCTGCACTTGCCGGGCAATCTGCTCGGCATCGATTTATGCGCACAACGTTTTACCGTGCCTCAAGTGGCGTGTTTCGATACGGCGTTTCACGTCACCATGCCCGAATTAGCCAAACGCCTTCCCATCCCAAACGAACTTGGCCTGCGCCGCTTTGGTTTCCACGGGCTTAATTACGCGCATATCGCCAAGGTGTTGCCTGGTATTCTGGGCGAGGCCGCGCATGGCAAAATTGTCGTCGCGCATCTGGGCAGCGGTGCAAGCTTGTGCCTGATGGAGAACCTGAAATCGGTGGATACCACCATGGGCTACACCCCGGCTGGCGGCATCACTATGGGCACGCGCAGCGGCGACCTCGACCCCGGTGTGATGCTGGAATTGGCACAGCGTTATACTCCGGAACAATTGAGCGACATGGTGTTTCACAAGATGGGGCTGCTCGCGCTATCCGGCGGTGAAAGTTCCGAGATGAGCGACCTGCTATCCAGCAAAAGCGAACAAGCAAAATTTGCGGCCGCATATTTTTGTCGGCATGTGCGCGCCGCAATCGGCGGCTTCGCCGCCAAATCGGGCGGCATAGACGCACTGGTTTTTTCGGGTGGCATCGGAGAACACTCACCCGATATTCGCACAGGCATATGCAACCTGCTGGCATTTCTTGGTTTTGAACTGGATAATGCATCCAATCAATCCAGTCGGTGCAGTATTGGCTTGCCCGGTTCCAAACCCATATTGGTCGTTCCTGCTGATGAGGAAGGAATGATCCGCGATCTATGTTTGGGATATTTGGGTTTATGTTAGCTTGTAGCTTGGTGTGCGCTTTGCTACAGGCTACTCGCTACGGGCTACAAGCTCAGTATCATTTCATTAGGAGAAATACGCATGGCCAATTTACTTGAACAACTGAAATCCATGACTACAATTGTGGCCGATACGGGGGATATCGAGGCGATCCGGCATCATCACCCACAGGATGCCACCACCAACCCTTCCCTGCTGCTTAAGGCTGCATCCTTGCCACAATACGCACCTCTCATTGAAGATTCGATTGCCTGGGCCAAAGCGCAAGGCACCAATCCTGAACAGCAGGTTCACGATGCACTGGACAAGCTGGCGGTGAATGTCGGGCTGGAAGTACTCAAGATTGTGCCCGGACGCATCTCGACCGAAGTGGATGCGCGACTCTCCTTCAATACGGAAGCCACCTTGCACAAAGCGCGCAAACTGATCGGGCTCTACAACAAGGCCGGTATCGCAAACCATCGTGTGCTGATTAAAATCGCCTCTACTTGGGAAGGCATTCAGGCTGCGGAAACTCTCGAACGCGAAGGCATCAACTGCAACCTCACCCTGATGTTCGGCTTCGCGCAGGCGCGGGCATGTGCCGAGGCTGGCGCGACATTAATTTCCCCCTTCGTCGGTCGCATCCTCGACTGGCACAAAGCGCGCAGTGGGCATGACTTCTTGGCCGAGGCAGATCCAGGAGTGTTGTCGGTGCGGCAGATTTATGACTACTATAAAGCCTACGGCTACAAGACTATCGTCATGGGCGCGTCGTTTCGCAACATGGGTGAAATCCTGGCGCTGGCAGGCTGCGACCGCTTGACTATCGCCCCGTCTTTGCTGGAAGAACTCGCGGCGGGACAGGGACAACTAGTACGGCGCCTGGCCGATCCGGGAGCGCACCAACCTCGCCCGGCGCGCATGACAGAAACCGAATTCCGCTGGCAGATGAACGAGGACGCCATGGCCACGGAAAAACTGGCCGAAGGCATACGCGGTTTCACCGCAGACCAGATCAAACTGGAGAAAGTGCTGGCGACAAAACTCTAATCGGCGCACCGTATATTGAAAGGGAAAACATTTGGCAGAAGGCGGGGAAGTCATTTCTGACAATCAATGAACTCACGCATAATACGGCAACTCGCGTAAGACACAACCCGCCGTACATTGGGTTCCGGATTTTCCCGCTTATGGGAGCCTCTATAAATTCAATTTTCTGATGAAGCCAACTAGCCATTCCACTAGGTTACCCAAAGACGGTAACCAAGTGGCTGGTTATTAAGTCAGACAAGGCGCGATTAAAAAATTGCGACGACGCATATACCTGATATGTTAGAAGTAATTTTTTATGAGCAACGCAGTATGGCGACGAAAATTGGATTTATAGAGGTTCCCTTAATAACTTACGCAGCCAACGCCGCCTTCTGCATCTCAACCAGTTGCGCAATTCCACCCTGCGCCAGGTCGAGCAAGGCATCCATTTCCGCACGCGTGAAAGCATGGCCTTCCGCTGTGCCCTGCACCTCGACAAAATTTCCGGCCCCGGTCATCACTACGTTCATGTCGGTGTCGCAGGCGGAGTCTTCGTCATAGTCCAGATCGAGCACCGGCGCGCCTTGGTAGACACCCACCGAAATCGCCGCGACGAAATCGAGCAAGGGAGTTTCTTTAATCAGCCCCTTGCCGAGCAGGCCGCTCACTGCGTCGTGCAGCGCGACGAAGGCGCCGGTAATGCTGGCGGTGCGCGTGCCGCCGTCGGCCTGGATCACGTCGCAGTCTACTTGGATGGTGCGCTCGCCGAGTTTTTTTAAGTCCACCACGCTGCGCAGGCTGCGTCCGATCAGGCGCTGGATTTCCTGGGTGCGCCCGGACTGTTTGCCCTTGGCCGCTTCGCGCGCCATGCGGCTACCGGTGGAGCGCGGCAACATGCCGTATTCCGCCGTGACCCAGCCTTCGCCGGAGCCTTTCTTGTGCGGAGGAACCTTTTCTTCAACGCTGGCGGTACAGATTACCTTGGTGTCGCCGCATTCGATCAGCACCGCTCCTTCGGCATGTTTGGTGTAGTGGCGGGTGATGCGGATAGTGCGTAATTGGTCGGACTGACGCTGGCTGGGACGCATGGAAAAAACCTCATAAATTGAAACGTGAAAAAATTAAGCTGCGGAGGCAGCGATATAGTTCAGGGAGCCTCTATAAATCCAAGTTTCTAAGCCAGACAAGGCGCGATTAAAAAATTGCGACGACGCATATACCTGATATGTTAGAAGTAATTTTTTATGAGCAACGCAGTATGGCGACGAAAATTGGATTTATAGAGGTTCCCTTCAGCCAGAGAGCGGCTGTATGTCGGCACAGGTGCGGCCCGGAATGTGTGATGCCGATCCGAACTCATCCAAGTCAAGCACCATACATACCAGCGCAGGTGCGACATGCGCATCTTCGCCATCGCCCCATCGTGCAACCACGGCAGTAGTATTGTCAGCGCGTGCGCCTTCCCGGCCCACGGCCATGTCCATCAATTGATTCAGGGTCGCCTCCAGAGGGGCGGTGAGAAAACCTGCCGCTATTTCTTTATCAACCAAAGGACTCCACAACCCGTCACTGCACAACAGCAATACATCGCCGGAGTGCAGCGGCACAGCGGCAGTGGGTTCCGCGTAGAACCGATCCCCCACGCCGCCAAGGCAATTGGTTATTTTGTTGCGTTCAGGATGCGTCTTCATTTCACCCATGCTGATGATGCCCTTGTCCGCCCACTGCTGCACCACCGAGTGGTCATGCGTCACAGCGGCGATCGCGCCGCCGCGCAACAGGTAAAGGCGCGAATCACCGGCGTGCGCCCAGCATACCTTGTCGTCCTGCACCAGCGCCGCCACGCAAGTGGTGCCGGGTTTGCCTCCAAGTTGATGCTCCTGCGCGAATTTGACTATGGCGTTATGGGCGTTGCGCATGGTTCCACTCAGAAACTTTTCCGGCTCGGATACGCGGGGATGCGCGGCTTGCTCAAAAGCCTGCATATAAGTGTTAACGGTTATCTCTGCCGCAAGCTCGCCATGCAAGTGTCCGCCCATGCCGTCGGCCAGCACCAACAACAGCGCCTCATCGGTGTAGGCATAAGCCACACGATCCTGATTATATTTGCGACCACCGACGCGGCTGTTTTGATATACAGAAAATCTCATAGGGGTAATCGTAATATAATATGCGGCACTCAGCTTAGTTTTTTATTGTTTAGGGAACCTCAATGATTTGCAGCATGACCGGCTTTGCCACTGTTGCCGCAGAACTCGACGTCGGTTCGCTCGTGCTGGAACTGCGCGCGGTGAACCACCGCTACCTCGACCTCCAATTGCGCGTTCCGGACGAGTTGCGCTCACTGGAGTCCGTGCTGCGCGAGACCATTTCCGCGCAATTGACACGCGGCAAGGTGGAATGCCGCATCGGTTTCGCCGCGCGGCAATCCGAACAAAATCCGGCGCAACTCAACCAGGAACTGCTGCGCCAACTGGCGCAATGGAGCGGCGAGGTGCAGGCCGTGTTGCCTGATGCGCATGGCCTGAGCGTGGCCGATGTGCTGCGCTGGAACGGCGTGCTGCAAAGCGCTACGCTGTCCGCCGACACCCTGCGCGCCACGGTGCTGGAACTGTTGCAACAGGTGTTGCGCGACTTCGCTGCTGCGCGCGAGCGCGAGGGTGAGAAGCTGAAGGATTTCCTGTTGCAGCGTGTGGCGCAGATCGAAACTTTGTGTACCGATGTTGCGCCGCGCATTCCGGCGGCAGTCGCGGCCTATGAGGAAAAATTGTCTGCCCGTCTGCGCACTGCGTTGCAGGGCGACGATAACGAGCGATTGCATCAGGAGATCGCCCTGTTCGCCAGCAAGATAGACGTGGACGAGGAACTATCGCGCCTGCGCACTCATCTGACGGAAATGAAGCGGGTGCTGGCGCAAGGCGGCACGGTAGGCAAGCGGCTGGATTTCCTGATGCAGGAATTGCACCGCGAGGCCAACACGCTGGGCTCAAAATCGGTGGATGCGGAAGTGTCGCGCGCCTCAATGGAAATGAAGCTGCTGATCGAACAAATGCGCGAACAGATTCAGAATATTGAATAGGGAAAAACCATGAGCGGAAATCTTTTTATTGTCAGCGCGCCTTCCGGGGCGGGTAAAACCAGCCTGGTGAGCGCCCTGCTGGCCAGCAACAAGGACATAAACCTGTCAGTCTCCTACACCTCGCGTGCGCCGCGTCCCGGCGAAACCGACGGCAAGGATTATCATTTCGTCAGCCGCGAGACCTTTCTGGACATGGCCAAACGCGGCGATTTTATGGAGAGTGCCGAGGTGTACGGCAACCTGTACGGTACTTCTCAATCCTGGATCAAGACGCAAACCGCCGACGGGCGCGATATCCTGCTGGAAATCGATTGGCAGGGCGCGGCTCAGGTGCGCAGCAAATTTCCGGGCTGCATCAGTATTTTCATCCTGCCGCCCACGCTAAAAGCGCTGGAAGACCGCCTGAAAGGCCGCAAACAGGACAGTGACGAGGTAATCGCGCGGCGCATCGCTTCCGCCAAGGAAGATGTCGCGCATGTCGCGGAGTTCGACTATGTTATTATCAACGACAAGCTGGACGAGGCTCTGCAACAATTGAATGCCGTCGTCGTTGCCGCAGGACTCCGCCGCGACAGGCAACTCGCGCGCCAGCAAAATTTAATCAATCAACTGCAAAATTAGAAAGAAAGGTACACCATGGCCCGCATTACCATAGACGACTGTCTGGCACGCATCCCCAATCGCTTTGAACTCACCCTAGCCGCCGCCTACCGCGCACGCCAGTTGGCCAACGGCGCCAGCTATCTGGTGGACGAAAGCAAGGACAAGCCCACCGTGATCGCCCTGCGCGAAATCAGCGAAGGCAAGGTTGGGCTGGAAATCCTTAATCGAGGGATGGCCTGATTTATCACAGATTTTCCGTTAAATCCAATGTCCCCTCCCCCATGCAGGGGGAGGGCTAGGGAGGGGGTAGAAACGTAGGACTCCAACTGCTCTACCCCCATCCTAACCTTCCCCCTGAGAAGGGGAAGGGACAAAGCTAGTTCTAATGGGTAATCTAGATTAATGCTGTCCCCGGACATGTGTACCGGAGACGCTTCAGCCGCAGTCATGACAAAATGTCCGATGCCGAAACACTCCTGCAGGAGGTTTCCACCTACCTGAAACCCAAGGATGTCGAGTACATCCGGCAGGCGCTCGAGTTTAGCGACGCCGCCCACCACGGCCAGTTTCGCCAATCCGGCGAGTCGTACATCTCGCATCCGATCTCCGTCGCACGCATCCTCACGCCTTTGCATCTCGACGCACAAGCCATCATGGCAGCGTTGCTGCATGACGTGGTGGAAGACACCGACATCCGCAACGAAGACATCGCCAAAAAATTCGGCAAGCCGGTAGCCGATCTGGTTGATGGCCTGAGCAAGCTCGACCGCATCGAGTTTGAAACCAAGGAAGACGCGCAGGCGGAAAATTTCCGCAAGATGCTGCTGGCGATGGCGCGCGACGTGCGTGTGATTCTCATCAAGCTGGCGGATCGGCTGCACAATATGCGCACGCTGGGGGCGATGTCGCGCGAGAAAATCGAGCGAATCTCGCGCGAAACCATGGAAATCTACGCCCCCATCGCCAACCGCCTGGGACTCAATTCCATTTATCAGGAATTGGAAGACCTCAGCTTCAAGCACCTGCACCCCAACCGTTACTCGGTACTGTCCAAAGCGCTCAAGGTCGCACGCGGCAACCGCCGCGAAGTGGTCGGAAAGATTCTGGAAGCGATCCGTCAGCGCCTGACCGAGCAACACATCAACGCCCAAGTGCAGGGGCGCGAGAAACACCTGTACGGTATCTACCAGAAGATGCAGGCAAAGGCGCTAGCCTTTTCGCAAGTGCTGGACATCTACGGCTTCCGCGTACAGGTAGACGATGTGCCCTCCTGCTACCTGGCGCTGGGAGTACTGCACGCCCTATACAAACCGATTCCCGGCAAGTTCAAGGACTACATCGCCATTCCCAAGGCCAACGGTTACCAGTCGCTGCACACCACCTTGTTCGGCCCGTTCGGTACGCCCATCGAGGTGCAGATACGCACCGTGGAGATGCACAAGATTGCCGAGGCAGGCGTTGCCTCGCACTGGCTATACAAGAGTGTGCATGCACCGATCAACGACCTGCACCAGAAGACCCACCAGTGGCTGCAAAGCCTGCTGGAGAGCCTCGCAGAAAGCGGCGACTCGGTCGAATTCCTGGAACACCTGAAGGTGGATCTATTCCCGGACGAGGTGTATGTGTTCACGCCGAAAGGCAAGATTCTCGCGCTGCCGCGCGGTGCAACGGCGGTTGATTTCGCCTACAGTGTGCACACCGATATCGGCAACCGCTGCGTGGCCGTCAAGGTGAATTTCGAGTTGGTGCCGCTACGCGCGGAGTTGAAGAACGGTGACCGCGTGGAAATTATCACCGCGCCGCACGCCAAGCCCAACCCGGCCTGGCTGAGCTATGTGGTGACCAGCAAGGCGCGCAGCCACATCCGCCATTTCCTCAAGACCATGCATTTCAAGGAGTCCGCCGCGCTGGGCGAACGCCTGCTGCATCAAGCGCTCACTTCGCTCGGCCTAAAGCCGCAGGATATCGATGACAATCCCCACTGGCAAAAGCTGCTCAAAGATAGCGATGCGAAATTGCGCGAAGAAGTCCTCGCCGACATCGGCCTGGGCCGCCGCCTCAACATGGTGATCGCGCGCCAGTTAGCACGGATCGGCGAAGCAGGCTCGCCAGAAAATACCGCCTCCAGCGGCGTAGTCACCATTCTCGGCACGGAAGGCATGGCGGTACAGTTCGCCAAATGCTGCCGCCCCATTCCGGGCGACCCCATCGTCGGCGTCATCAAGAGCGGGCAGGGTTTGGTTGTGCATACCCACGACTGCCCCTCGCTGCGCAAGGGACGCAGCGGTATGGACAAATGGCTGGATGTGACTTGGGACAAAAACATCAGCCGTCCCTTCGAAGTAAGCATCAAACTCATCGTCGCCAACCAGCGCGGCGTGCTAGCAAAAGTCGCGGCAGCCATCGCCGAGGCCGAATCCAACATCGAGAACGTACACTTCAGCAACGAAGGCGACTACACCGCGCTGTACTTCACCCTGCAAGTCGGCAATCGCCAGCACTTGGCCAAGGTGATGCGCGGCCTGCGCGGCATACCCGAAGTGGTAAGAATCACACGAGTGAAGAGTGTGCCGACTTGATGTAGTAACGGCGGGTTCTACCTTACGCGTTAAAAGTGCACATCAATTAGACTACCCGCTATTTCTCAACCCTGTTGCAATCCCATTGATCGTCAGATGAATCGCGCGTTTCACCAATTCGTTATTGTCCCCGGCGCGATGGCGTTGTAACAGCGATACTTGCAAGTGGTTGAGCGGGTCGATGTACGGGGTGCGGGTCTGCAGGCTGCGCGCGAACGTCGGGTTGTCTTGCAGCAGCGTGGTGTTGCCGGTGACGGCAAACAGCATTTCCACTGTGCTTTCCCATTCACTGTTGATCGCGCCAAAAACCCGTTCGCGCAGTTCGATATCTTCCACCAGTTCGGCGTAGCGCGAGGCGATGCCCATGTCGGTCTTGGACAGCACCATGTCCATGTTGGACATCATGCCACGGAAGAACGCCCAGTTTTTATACATCGCTTGCAGTTGCGCGAGCCCGGTTTCGCCTTCTTGCGCGATGAATTGTTTCACCGCGCTGCCGAAGCCGAGCCAGCCCGGCAACAGTGTTCGGTTCAAGCCCCAACTGAACACCCAGGGAATGGCGCGCAGGTCTTCGATCTTGTCGCTTGCCTTGCGTGACGAGGGACGGCTGCCGATGTTGAGTTCGGCGATTTCGCGTATCGGTGTGGAGGTGAAAAAATATTCAGTGAAGCCGGGGGTTTCATACACCAGTTTGCGGTAGGCGGCGTAGGCATCCAGGCTCAACAACTCCATGATGCGATGATATTCCGGCATGGTGCTATCCGCGCCGTGGTGATGCAGCAGCGTGGCCTCCATGGTCGCGGCGATAAATGTTTCGAGATTGCGCCTGCCGATCTCTGGATTGGAATATTTGCTGGAGATCACTTCACCCTGTTCGGTGATGCGGATTTGCCCGTTCACGCTGCCCGGCGGTTGCGCCAGAATCGCGTCGTAGCTGGGGCCGCCGCCGCGACCGACGGTGCCGCCGCGACCATGGAACAGGCGCAGTTCGACTCCATGTTTGACGAACACTTTCACCAGTTCGACCTCGGCTTTATACAGCTCCCAATTGGCGGTGATGTAGCCGCCGTCCTTGTTGCTGTCGGAGTAACCGAGCATCACTTCCTGCGTATGACCACGGCTGGCCAACAGGTTTCGATACCATGAAATCGAGAATAGTTCATCCATGATAGTCGCGCAGCCGCGCAGGTCTTCGATGGTTTCGAACAGCGGAATGATGTTTACGTGCAGGACCGGTTTCTCGCCTCCTTCCAGCAGCTTGACCTGTTGCAACATCAGGGCGAGTTCCAGCATGTCGCTCACCGCTTCAGTCATGGAGATGATGTGATTGGGCAGCGCGGCACGGCCAAAACGTTGATGGACGTTTGCTGCAGTCTGCAAGATGCGCAGTTCGCTTTGCACCACATCGGTGTATTGCTCAAGGTCGGCAATCAGCGGCTCACCGGCTTGCAATGCAGCCAGCAACGCCTCGCGGCGCGCGGCTTCGTCCAGGTCTTTGTAGTTAGCCTTGCCTGTGCTGTGAGAGAATAATTCGCTTACGGTTTGCTCATGGATCGCGCTGTGCTGGCGCATATCGAGCGGCGCGAGATGGAAGCCGAATACTTCCACGGCGCGGCGCAAATAGGCGACGCGGCCGCGCGCCACATACACTGCACCGTGCTTTAACAGGGAGTCGATCAATACATCCAGATCGCATATGAATTCCTGCGGCGTGGCATAAGGCTGTGCCGCTTTATCCACCGGCGGCAGGTGCGTGATTTCATGGCCAAGTTGTCTGGCGGTGGCGGAGAGACGCGAATAAATCAGGATCAACGCGCGGCGGTAAGGCTCGTCCTTGCGGCTGATCGCCTTGTCCGGCGAGGCATCAGAAAGCAGGCGCAATTCAGCGCTGGCATCCACCAGGCGATCAGTCAGGCTCAGGCGTGAGCCGATAATATGCGTTTCTCCTAGATAATGTTCAAACGCCAGCGCGGACTGTTGCTGCACTGCGCCCAGCATCACTTCGTGAGTGACAAAAGGGTTGCCGTCGCGGTCGCCGCCGATCCAGCTGCCTACACGTAGTAATGGAGGAATGCGAATGTCCTTGTCGAAACGAGCTTCCAGTTGCTTTTCCAGATAGGCGTAAATCTTGGGGATTTCGGTGAGGAAGGTGTAGCGGTAAAACTCCAGACCGTTTTTGATCTCGTCGTCCACGGTCAGCTTGGCGGTGCGCAACATGCGCGTTTGCCACAGGATCAGCACGAAACGACGCAGGGTTTCTTCGTTGTCGGCCAGTTCATCCGGCGTCATGTCCATGCGGTCACGCTCGGACAGCAGTTGCGAAATGATCAATTGGCAATCGAGGATGCTCTTGCGTTGCACTTCGGTGGGGTGCGCGGTCAGCACCGGCGAGATCAGCGCATTGTCCAGGAAGGCTTGCAGCGTTTCCTTGCTGATCTGTTTCTCTTCGATGCGCTCCAGCGCCAGCGACAGACTGCCATCTTTCGGCACGCTACCCGCTTTGAGGTGGGCGCGATGGCGGCGGTTGTGATGCAGGTCTTCCGCAATGTTGGACAGTTGTGAGAAGTAGTTGAAGGCGCGCACCACGGCCAACGTTTCGCTGGGCGACAACGAATCCAGCATATGCTCAAGCTGTTCGCCATCGCGTTCGTCCTGCGTCTTGCGGAAGCGCACGGCGGCACGGCGCACATTCTCGACCAACTGAAAAGAAGCCTCGCCTTCCTGGTCGCGCAGCGTTTCGCCGAGAATGCGGCCAAGCAGGCGTACGTCCTCGCGCAGCGGCAAGTCCTTGCTGGAAATATCTGAGGGGGCAGAAAATAAATTCATTACATTCTTCTCAACAACGTAGACGCAAAAGCACAGCGCGCCCTATGTTAGAATGCGCCGTATATTAAAACTACTGAATTACAAGAAATCGATGAGCCAAGCGCCCAATAAAACCCCCTCCCGTTTAGTGATCGCTTCGCGCGAAAGCGCGTTGGCCATGTGGCAGGCCGAACACATCCGGGACAGGCTGCGTGCATTATATCCACAAACCCAAGTCAGCATTCTGGGCATGACCACGCAGGGAGACCAGATACTTGATGTCACTCTTTCCAAGATCGGCGGCAAGGGTTTGTTCGTGAAGGAGCTGGAAACCGCGCTGGAAAACGGCAGCGCCGACATCGCCGTGCATTCGCTGAAAGACGTGCCGATGAATTTGCCGGAAGGTTTCATACTGGCCTGCATTGGCGAACGCGAAGACCCGCGCGATGCCTTCGTCTCAAATAATTTTGCCAATCTGGCAGCATTGCCCGCCGGGGCAGTGGTCGGTACTTCCAGCCTGCGCCGCGAAAGCCAGTTACGCGCGCGTTTCCCGCACCTGAAAATCGAACCGCTGCGCGGCAACGTGCAGACCCGGCTGCGCAAGCTGGACGAAGGGCAATACGCCGCCATCATCCTCGCCGCCGCCGGATTAAAGCGGCTGGGCCTGGGTAACCGTATCCGCGACATCATCACCAGCGAAGACAGCCTGCCCGCCGTCGGCCAAGGCGCGCTCGGCATCGAATGCCGCGCTGACCGCACCGATCTGGTCGGCATACTCGCGCCATTACACCATGCCGACACCGCAGCCTGCGTGCTGGCGGAACGCGCCATGAGCCGCGCTTTGTCAGGCAGTTGCCAAGTGCCGCTGGGCGGCTTCGCCGAAGTGAGCGGTAACCAACTGCGCATGCGCGGTTTTGTCGCCACGCCCGATGGCGCACGCCTGCTGCGCGCCGAACAAACCGGCAGCGTGAACAATCCCGAAGCGTTGGGCAACGCCGTTGCGCAAGACCTGCTGGCGCAAGGCGCGGGCGAAATTCTCGCTGCGCTGGCTTTGTAAAACTGGAAAACAATTTAACCCAAATTGTTCATTAGTACGGGTTGCTTTTGTGGGAGCGGCTTCAGCCGCGATAGGATAGGCGATACAGTGAATGATGTGGCAATCGCGGCTGAAGCCGCTCCCACAATGACTGTGGCAAATGAATTTATGATCTCCACCCTCCCTCTTGCCGGACTGAACATTGTAGTGACCCGCCCGCGCGAGCAGGCGGCGCAACTAGCGCAGCGCATCGAACAGGCGGGCGGCAAGGCTGTGTTGTTTCCGCTGCTGGAGATCAGCCCGGCAGCCGATCCGCAACCCTTGCGCGCACTCGTCGCGCGCCTGCATGAATTCGATCTCGCCATTTTCATCAGTCCCAATGCAGTGCGCTACGGCATGGAAGCCATTCGCGCAGCGGGCGCATTGCCAGCCAAGTTAAAAATCGCCACCGTCGGGCAAGGCAGCGCCAAGGCGTTGCGCGATCTGGGTGTACAGGAAGTCATCACACCACAAGAGAGTTTCGACAGCGAAGCCCTGCTTGCCTTGTCTGCATTGCAAAACGTGAGCGGCAACCGCGTGGTGATTTTTCGCGGCAACGGCGGGCGCGAACTGCTGGGTGACACGCTCAAAGCGCGCGGGGCGACGGTAAAATATGCAGAATGCTACCAGCGCACCAAGCCGCAGCAGGATGCCGCAACATTGCTCGCCGCCGATCCGCATGCCATCATCGTGACCAGCAGCGAAGCGCTGGCTTATTTGTGGGACATGTTCGATGAGGTCGGCAGGGCGCGGCTGGCGGTCGTGCCGCTGTTCGTGCCGCATACCCGTATCGCCGTTGCCGCAGAACGTCAGGGCTGGAGCAATGTGATAACAACTGCGAAGGGAGATGACGGGTTGCTCTCAAGTTTGGTAGCATGGGCAATGGAACGCTCTTGATAAAGCCGCTGGACTCCCGCCTTCGCGGGAATGACGAATTTATAGAGGTTCGCAAAAAACTGGGATCAAGCTTATGAACGAGCAAGTATCACCCGTAGAACCAAACAACCCAGCCGCGCCTGAGACCCCGGCGGTGTCTGCCGCTGCGCCTCAGGAAAACGCCGCGCCCCATAACAACCCTGTGGCGAATGTCATTGCGCGCATGAGTATTGCGCAGATGACACTGGCCGTGGTGCTGGTGATATTCCTGTGGCAATGGTTCGACGCGCACCGCCAGATCGGTAATATGCAGCAGGAACTGGCGCGCAGCCTAGCCGAGATGGAAGGCAACAACAAGGCCAGCCAGATGATGGTAGCGCAAGGGCAGGAAGCCACGCGCGAGCTGTCCGCCAAGGTGGCGCTGCTGGAAGCGCATTATGCCGAGGCGCAGAACCAGCGCGCCGCACTGGAGACTCTATATCAGGAGCTGTCCAGCAGCCGCGACGAAACCGTGCTGGCACAAGTGGAACAGATGCTGCTGATCGCCGGACAACAGTTGCAGCTTTCTGCCAATGTGAAGGCCGCATTGATCGCCATGCAGCAGGCAGATGATTACCTCAAACGCATGGACAGGGCATCCCTGAACGGTTTGCGCAAGACGATTGGCCGCGACATGGACAAGCTGCGCGCGCTGCCCAATGTGGATGTGCCGGGCATCAATTTCCGCCTCGACAATCTCATCGCCACGGTGGATGCGCTGCCGCCGGCGCAGGACATCCGCTTGCCGCAAGAGACCGTGATCGCCGCACCCGCCACAGTTGCAGGATCGAGCTGGCAGCGGCTGCTGCATGAGATATGGGACGACGCGAAGCATCTGGTGCGCATCGAAAACACACAGAAACAAGAACTGCCCTTGCTCTCGCCCACGCAGACCTTCTTCCTGCGCGAGAACCTGAAGCTGCGTCTGCTGTCCGCTCGCCTGGCTCTGTTGGCGCGCGACGAAACCAGTTTCAAGCATGATCTGCAAGCGGGACAGGAATGGGTAATGCGCTACTTTGATACCCAATCCGCCGACGGCGCTCTGGCGGTCATCACCTTGAAAAAATTGCGCGCATCCAACATCAGTATTGAACTGCCCGATGTCAGCACCAGCCTGGAAGCAGTGCGCAATTACCGCGTTACCCGCGAGGTTCCGCGAGAAAAGCAGGCGCGATGAAATTTCTGTTCTGGCTACTCGGGCTGTTTGCGCTGGCCGTGGCGCTGACCTTGGCCGCGCACAATCCCGGCTACGTGCTGCTGGTGTATGCCCCCTACCGCATCGAAATGTCGCTCTCGCTGTTTGCAGTTGGACTGCTGGCCTTGTTCGTGCTCGGTCATCTGGCGCTGCGACTGCTGTCCGCCGCCTTGAACCTGCCGGCTTACGTGCGCCAGTTCCGCTCCGAGCGCGCCCATGCCAAGGGACAAGCGGCGATGATGGAAGCGCTGGGCGCATTTTTCGAAGGGCGTTATGCGGCAGCGGAAAAAGCGGCGGCACGCGCGATGGAACTGGGCGAAAATTCCGGCATCAACCCTATCATCGCCGCGCGTGCCGCGCACGAACTGCGTGAATTCGACAAGCGCGACGCTTATCTCGCCGCAGCCGAAGGCAAAACGGTGGGCGAATCTACCATGCGTCTGATGGCCTCCACCAAGTTCAACCTCGACCAGCACCAGCCGCAAGCGGCACTGGACTCGCTGAAAGCCTTGCGCGAAACCGGGGTGCGCGGCCATGTCGGCGCACTGCATCTGGAACTCAAGGCGCAGCAGCAAGCAGGCAACTGGGATGAAGTGCTGGATGTGGTGAGCCGACTGGAAAAGCGCGAAGCGATCAACGCCACCTACGCCGCGCAGATGCGCCAACAAGCCTGGCTGGAAAAAATCCGCGCGCAAACCCAAGACACCTCGAAGCTACTGGCTGTATGGAGAAGCGTCCCAGACGAATTCAGACAACGCACCAAGATTGCCACCGCTGCCGCGCGCGCATTCTTCAAATTGAACGATTGTAAAAATGCGCAGCAAATACTCACCGGCAGCCTGGATGCGCAATGGGACAGCGACCTGATAAAACTGTACGGAGACTGCCCGACAGGCGATGTAATCAATCAGATTGAGCAGGCAGAGCGCTGGCTGAAACAACATACCGATGACGCCGGGTTGTTGCTGGCGCTGGGCAAGCTATGCCTGCATCAAGGGCTGTGGGGCAAGGCGCAGAGCTATCTGGAAGCCAGCGTCAGCGTGGCTCCCAGCCCTGCTGCCTATACCACGTTGGGGCAACTGGCAGAGAAGTTACAGAAACCGGATGAAGCGTTTGAGTATTTTCAGAAGGCGATGAGATTGGCGACAGGAATGAAGGGCGGGGAGCGAAGAATCGGGATCGGGGGTTGAAAATGTCAATCCAGCTCTGATTTGCTCCCTGACTTGGACTCGAACTAAATGGCCGCAGTCCAAAATGCATAGACCTTATTTCAACTTGTGCTAAATGGTTATTACAGATAGATTACGAAGCTATGTATCCGTAGCCCCCATGTTACTTGGACGGGGCAAATACATTATTGGTTTACACAAAAAAATAAATTTTAAGATTAATCAAAGGGGTTTGAAGATGAATATATTGTTTAAAACTACGTGTGCGATTTTTCTATTCATTGGAGTGTATAGCTGCCAAGCTATTGCTGAAACAACAGTGGAAAAACAAGCGAAGGAACATGGCTATAACAAATGCTTAAATGATCTGGCTGATACAGCAAATATGTTATTGAAAGATCATGATCATTCGTCACTTTCCACATGGAACTCGAAATCACCAAATTCACACTTATTTAACTCGCAGGTTTCTATTAAATACTCGGATGGAAATTCAATATCAGTAATCAATTCGACCCCAAATCCAAGTGGAAAATGTGATGGCAGTTACAGTTCTATTTATACAAGTGAGAAATCATGTGTTGTGCTTAGGGAAACAGACTTTAAGGACTGGAAATTTAAAGGGGAAATGGCGGGGCTAATGTCTTTAGAAGCACCCAATGGAAGTAAGAATTCAATTTTTATGCCAATGGTGACAGGTTGCGTTGTAGTTCAAACAGAAACTTACTATGACATAAAGCCGGCACACTAAACTGGAATGCCTAGGGTAAGGAAATCAAGGCGTTCCAGTGCCCAGATTCGTCCGGACTGGCGAGCCAATTAGAACTCTATTAAGCACTCAGTTCTTCAACAGCCTCCCAAATATTATCCCCGCCGTTGCAAGACTGTTATTGAGTAATGTTGGCAACACCCGTAGAATTGCAACTGTGCGGGCGTCGTATAATGGTAATACCCTAGCTTCCCAAGCTAGAGCCGTGGGTTCGATTCCCATCGCCCGCTCCAACCTCCTGTTTTACCCCATCCATTCCCGTACACAAAACCAACGCCAGCACTAGCAATTAGCGCATTTATCGCCTTTTGCCGTCTTTCCTCGTCCATTGACATCCGGGGCAACTGGGGGCAATATTGGGGAACACTGACCAACCGCCAAAATGAGTTGCCCCCATGCCACTGACTGATACCGCAGTAAAAAATGCTAAGCCTAGCGGCAAAACCGCCCGCATGTTTGATAGTGGTGGGCTGTATTTGGAGGTCTCCCCCGCCGGGGGCAAGTGGTGGCGACTCAAGTATCGATACGACGGCAAGGAAAAGCGACTATCCCTGGGCGTCTACCCCGACGTTAGCCTGAAAGTTGCGAGGCAGCGGCGCGATGATGCACGCAAGCTGTTGGCAGATGGTGTAGATCCAAGCGATAACCGCAAAGCCGTGAAAGCTGCAAAGTCTGAACGTGGAGCGAACAGCTTTGAAGTGGTGGCGCGAGAGTGGTACGCATCAAAATTACCGGAATGGGCACCCGCTCAAGCGGAAAAAGTAAAAGGTATTTTTGAGAAAAATATCTACCCTTGGCTTGGCACTCGTCCGATTGCTGAAATTAAAGCTATGGAGCTACTTACCGCTTTGCGTAGAGCTGAAGACCGTGGCGCAAAAGAAACTGCGAAACGCGCCCTTCAATGTTGCGGGCAGGTATTCCGCTATGCTGTTGCAACAGGACGTGTCGAGAGGGATATAACACCTGATCTTAAAGGTGCGCTGTCTTCTCCAATTACCAACCATTTCCCATCCATCACTGATCCAGTAAAAGTTGGTTCGCTAATGCGCTCGATAGATGGCTATATCGGTGGCCTGATTGTTAAATGTGCGCTGAAGATAGGGGCTTTAACATTCGTGCGCCCCGGTGAGTTGCGTAAAGCAGAATGGTCTGAAATTGATCTGGACAAAGCCGAGTGGAATATACCCGCCGAGCGGATGAAAATGAAACTCCCGCATCTAGTGCCGCTATCGACTCAAGCGGTAAGTGTATTGCGCGAACTCCACCCTCTGACCGGACATGGAAAATTTGTATTCCCCGGTGAGCGAAGCCATGAGCGCCCAATGTCTGAAAACTCTGTTAATGCTGCCATGCGTGGTATGGGGTATTCTAAAGAAGAAATGGTGGGACACGGTTTTCGGGCGATGGCGCGCACCATTCTGGACGAAGTGCTACAGGTGCGCCCTGACTTCATCGAACACCAGCTTGCCCATGCTGTGCGCGATCCTAACGGGCGCGCATACAATCGCACGGCACATCTGGCCGAACGCCGCATAATGATGCAACAATGGGCGGACTATCTGGACAAACTCAAGGCAGGCGCGGAAGTGATACCACTGCGCGCATAATTCGAGTTATCCACGCCTAGCACGAAGCTGATCCATGAGGGCGAAAACAGGATTCCCTTGTCCTGCTGGCGCGGCTCCGAAATCAAGGACGGAGAAGGTAGAATGATGGCAAAGTAACATCGTTTAAATGTACGACATCGTCAATGACGGTATAAAGTGAGTGAGGTAATCGATGCGACCATTCCGAGAACGCGTGGTGATTGTTCTGTGGGTGCTTTGGGCTATTCTGTGTTCAGCGTCTGTTTTGGGGGTAATTGGCAGTTACTGGATAGCCAAAACAGCCAAGGGTGAAACTATTTCATCCTATAACCCAGTTCAGCTAAACGAAGCGATTAGTCGAGCGGAGAAAAAAGGAGAAATGAATGATGCCCGCATTCTTTCTGCTCAAAAACGACGGCAGGATGCAGGTTCCGAAATTCCTCAGTCCGTTGTTGATGCGTACCAAACTCGGAAGATGAATTCTGAAAGAAAATTCAGATTTTGAAGAGGATATGCGGTCTGGCAAAATTTATCCGCCCCCCGGTACAAAAGTCACCCTTCTACCGAAATATTCCAATGTTGTTCCTATGCTCGCAGGCTTCGGAATAGTTGCATTTCTCGGTTTTTGTATCGTGCTGCTTCAATACCTCATGATTGGCTTGGCAAACCCATTGGTACTTTTTAGGAAGCGGGCAGAGTGAGCAAGAATAAATTCACCTACGGCGCAGGAATATTGCAGGCGCTGCAAGACCTCGACCATGAGGCGCTTCACCGCATTGAAAGCATCTGGCATGAAGCGAAGGCAGACTTACTGATTGATGCCTTCTACCGTTATCAGAAACTCGAAGACTGGAAGCGATACATTGAACAGAACCCGCCAAGCCCTGAGACCGTTGGATTATTGATTTTCTTGGCCGTCAAAAAGCGTCAATCCTTGATGGGGAAACGCGCCGCCAACGCGCTGCATGGCAAGCCGGGAGGCAATCGCGAGAAAGCCGATAAAATCCGCACTATATGGGCAACTGGTAAATTCACTGACCGTAACACTTGCGCTGAAGAAGAGTATGCGGGGCTTGGTTTTGGTGCATACAAAACTGCACGCGAAGCCTTAAAAAACACGCCTGATCCAAGCCCTTGGCCTGCAAAAAAGAAGGTGCAAGAATAATCCTGCCCGCTGCATAGCACAGGGCACCCGTTGCTTGGCATAGGGTGTTCGCGCATCATTGCTTCATGTTCAGAATTCGCATCGTGCCGTCGCGTGACGGTGAACTGGACACGATGCTATGCAAACAAAACAAACCCCGCAACCCCCCGCCTATTTGCGCCTTGCCGATATGCGAACCCGTTACCGTGTATCGGGCAGCACGATCTGGAACTGGTGCAAAACGAATGACCTGCCTGCCCCGCATAAGCTGGGGGCAAATACGACCGTCTGGAAACTTGCCGACCTGTTGCAATGGGAAGCAAGCCGCACCTCTGCGAAATAAGGGGGCGCGATCATGGAGAATATCGAAAATGAAAAAGCCGCCGTGGGCGACCAAACCAGTCCGGCGGCTGATGCTAAAACTCAAAGCGATTCTATCAGTAACCCAACTACCCAGAAAGCACCACAGGATGATTCTGCACACTCGCAGAGGTTGCGCCTGCTGGCACGTCTGGAAGTTGCGCCAGTGGACACCATAACTGCGCGGCGTGAGCTGGATGTAATGCACCCGGCGGCGCGCATCATGGAATTGAAGCGGCGCGGCAAACGTATTGATACCGTTCGCGTGGATCGTCAAACCGATTGCGGCAAAGTTCACAGTGTCGCGCTGTATGTCCTGCTGCCGGGGAGCCTGTCCGATGGATAACCTAGACTGGTTGGAACGTCTGCCAATGCTCTGCAATCGGTTTTCATACCTTGGTATAGGCGCTGACCTCGCCGCGCTGTCTATAGTCGAAGCGTGGGGCTTGTATTGCTTTCTGTCACGCCTAGCGGATGGTTAGGCGATGGCAAAAAGCAGATTCAAGAATGCAACGGAGAAACGCGACGGCGGCGCATTTATCACGCTGCCGTTAAGCGTGTTGAGTGGCGCGGCGTACCTTGGCCTAAATGCTCATGCGCGCATGTTGCTGTTTGATCTTGCCGCTCAGTATCGCGGCGACAACAACGGCGACTTGTGCGCGGCATGGAAACTAATGCACCCGCGCGGCTGGAAGTCAGAAGAAACACTGGGCAAGGCCAAGCGCGACTTGCTCGAATCTGGCCTGATCGTGGAAACACGCAAGGGTGCGCGCCCAAACAAATGCAGCCTGTTCGCTTTGACGTGGTACGCGCTGGATGATTGCGGCGGCAAGCTGGATATAAGCGCTCGATCATTCCCGCGTGGTGCATACAGGCTGAAAGACCCGCGCCCGGTTATCGTTCCGCGCGTGATGCAAAACGCAATCCGACCCACGCCAGCCGTAGTAGAGCGCTCAGGATAGCTACGGCAGGCGTAGCAAGGAAGCCGAAAAAATGGCGCTACTACTACGGTAGCCGTAGCTATGCGGGCAATTTCCCCGCCCTCTCTACTACGGCAGGCGTAGTGCTCTATAGAATTACCATCTATACCAGTGCATCTTGTTGGGTATGTGGTTACAGGGGCAAGGTTGCACAACAGGGGGACGCCATGCAGCGGAAAGGGTGACAGATGAGTTATGTGCGGAAAAATGCGTACAAAATGACCAAAGTGGAAACCATGCAGAAATCCTTTATCCATAAGGATTGCAGCGATTTTATAGGTTTCTGAATGTATAAACTTGCCAAAGGATTTCGATAAAATATGGGCGGCATCGGCTCCGGTAATCGTTACCGTTACAACACCAAAAGCACCGTAGAGGGGCGCACCAGTCTGGATATAAATCGCTGGGCGCGAGAGGGCAACCTCACGGCTGGCCGGTCATTCAGTTGGCAATGGACGTGGGGTGATGGGAGCACATCTTCTATCAACGTGCGCGTCGAATCGGCTTGGGCTATTCGGCTGATCTATCGCACCCGCTCCGGTGGCGAAGTGGATTGGACGGATGTAAATTACTGCATTCAACTCACGCGGACACCATGCAGGTTTGGAGGCGAACGCACTTGGTTTGTTTGCCCCGGTCGCGGCTGCGGACGGCGCGTAGCCAAACTCTATTGCGTAGGCCGCTACTATGTTTGCCGACACTGCGGCGACCTCGCGTATTCCAGCCAGCGCGAAGATGCAGGCGACCGGGCATTAAGCCGCGCGCAAGCCATCAGGAAACGGCTAGGCGGATCGGCAAATATGCTTATGCCATTCCCCCACAAACCCAAAGGAATGCACTGGAAAACATATATTAGCCTTCAGAGGGAATCACTACGACTTGGGAAAATTTCTTGCTTTCACATGGCGGAAAAGATGGGCATGCTTGAGCGGATGATTGAGAAAGTCGGGATGAAATTTTGATCCTGAGGGAGTACCTTGGGGTGGATGGGGAGTAAACAAGATTGCATAGGCCGTTCGGCATATTGACCTCATCCCGATTGAGGCTCAAGATTGCAGTAGATAAATCAGGAGAAAAAAGAATGAGAAATTTTATTTTAATTGGTCTTGTTGCATTGACTGGTTGTGCCACTACCCACACCCAAACAACAATGAAAAACGATAAGGGCGAAGTTAGATATTGCTATCTTGCTAACGACCACACACTTATTTCAATGGGTGCGATGACTGAATACAATAAGTGTTTGAATGATGCTGGCGCGGCAGGCTTTAAGCGTGTTGAATGAAAACTACAGCATAACTTTCTGAAAATGAGCCTAACCGCCGCCGCTAGAGATTGCACGGCGTTTTCTCTTCGATCCTAGCCCCTAACCCGCCACGTCTGGGGGCATAATCGGGGGCAGCAAACTATGCGTGGGGGCAACTTTGGGGGCAACATGCCGCACACGAGCTAACTATGCCTAGCATTCATGCTGGTTAGCGCGGTGCATTCGATTCCCATCGCCGCTCCACGAACCCTCCAAAGCATTTATTCCTGTCATGGGTCACATATCCTTCCAAACGCTGAAAAGCAAAAAATCAGAACGAACTAAAGAAAGTAGAAATATGCCAACCTGGGGCGCCGACCATCCCTCTGATAAATCAGCCTATTTATTTATTGAAAATGCGTTGGTTGATATTTCAGCCGGATCAAATTATCTGGGCCGAAATTTCGCTTGCATAAATTTTTAGATGCACTAGCATTAGCGAAAACCAAGCGAAAAAACTCTACATATAGTGGTTTTTCAGGATTCGGGGAATTTTTGCGCGAAAAGCGCACAACTCATTTTGGAGAACAATATGGATCAACTCGACAAAGATTTTGATGCATTTATGGACGCTCTCGCTAATGAAGGTGTCATTAGAAAAGTTGTCATTGATGGCGTTAATTTCTATTACAGCGAGGGCGATCCAGAATATAAAGAATACTTGGCTCGCAAAGAGGAAGGAATTAGCGAAAACTATTCCCGATACGCTTAAAACAAACAGCAAAAATATATTAATGGCATTTTGCCTTTTTTGTCACGCATGAATTTAACTTCTTTTTTGGTCTGAACGTTCATACAGAAGCCTGTAGCCGTTAAATTCACTCACAAAATGCAGTGATTTTGGCTACGTGCTGCAAACAAATTATTGTTGTATAAGATGAAACATCTAAAACTCATTATCAGCGTCATATGCGCTCTGTCGCTACTATCCGGTTGCAACTGGGTTGAAAAAGTATATTCGTGGCCGCAGAATGAACAGCCAGTCGGCGTATTTACGGTTCTGATCCATCTTGACCCATCAACTCAAAAGCTGACGATGCTCGAAGATTTTAAGCCGATGGGTGGTAAGGTCAGTAGTAGCATCCGAAATTACGACCGTTGTCAGTATTTTAACCAGGATAACTGGAAGTGCCCTGGGGTAACTGACCATGAGTCCATTGAAATGGTGCATGGCAATTTGGTACACCATTATTGGGGAACGGAACGCGACTATTCGGCGCATTACAGGATATCTAAACAATGATGGTTCCCGTGCACCTTACGTGCACCTTATACGACGCCCGCATCGTGTAAAATGGACGTTACCTTAACTCAGCAAGAATTTGAAAGTGATTTCAGTCTCAATCAACGGCGAAGCGCGCCATTTCGACCTTCCTATCAGCATCGCCGCACTGCTCGAACAAATGCAATTGGGCGGCAAGCACATTGCGCTGGAACGCAACTGCGAGATCGTGCCGCGCAGCCAATTCACCCAACTAATGCTGTCTGACGGCGACAAGCTGGAAATTGTTGTCGCGGTCGGCGGCGGATAAACGGAACACATCCATGAAAAACGACACCCTGCTCATCGCAGGCAAAAACTATAACTCGCGCCTGCTGGTCGGCACCGGCAAGTACAAGGATTTTGCGGAAACCAAAGCGGCCATCGAGGCCAGCGGTGCGGAGATCATCACCATTGCGATCCGCCGCAGCAATATCGGGCAAAATCCGAACGAACCCAGTCTGCTGGAAATCCTGCCGCCATCGAAATACACCCTGTTGCCCAACACGGCGGGCTGTTACAGCGCGGACGATGCGGTGCGCACCCTGCGTCTGGCGCGCGAGCTGCTGGACGGGCATAGCCTGGTCAAGCTGGAAGTGCTGGGCGATCCGCAATCGCTTTATCCCAACGTAGTGGAGACCCTCGCCGCCGCGAAGACGCTGGTGGCTGAAGGCTTTCAGGTGATGGTGTATACCTCGGACGATCCCATCATCGCGAAGCAACTGGAAGATATCGGCTGCGTCGCCATCATGCCGCTGGCCTCGCTGATCGGTTCCGGCATGGGTATTCTCAATCCGTGGAATTTGCAACTCATCATGGATCGCGTGCAAGTTCCGGTGATCGTGGACGCAGGCGTGGGCACCGCTTCGGATGCGGCCATTGCCATGGAACTCGGCTGCCACGGCGTGCTGATGAATACCGCCATCGCTGCCGCGCAGAATCCGGTGTTGATGGCGCAGGCCATGAAGAAGGCGGTGGAAGCAGGGCGCGAAGCATTTCTGGCCGGGCGCATGCCGAAGAAATTGTACAGCGCCACGCCGAGTTCACCGACCAGCGGGTTGATCGGCAAACCTTGATGCAGCAACGCTCCACGCACATCCGCAGCTTCGTGCTGCGTCAAGGCCGCGTCTCGAATGCGCAGCAGCGTTGTTACAACACACTGATGCCGCAATACGGCATCCCCTATGCCGCGCAGCCGCTCGATCTGGATGCCGCCTTCGGCAGGAGCGCCCCGAAGATACTGGAAATTGGTTTCGGCATGGGCGAAAGCACGGCAGCCATTGCTCTCGCACATCCTGAAAACGATTACCTCACACTTGAAGTGCACACACCCGGCGTGGGCGGCCTGCTCAAGCAGATTGAGGAAAAACAGCTAGTCAATATCCGCATCATCCAGCACGATGCGGTGGAAGTGCTACGCGACATGCTGATCAGCAACGTGCTCGACGGCGTACACATTTTTTTCCCCGACCCTTGGCACAAAACCCGTCACAACAAGCGTCGCCTGATTCAAGCGCCGTTTGTTGCACAGCTAGTGCAGAAGCTCAAGCCCGGCGGCTATATCCACGTCGCCACCGACTGGCAGGATTATGCCGAACAAGTGCTGGCGGTATTGAGCGCCGAGCCGCTGCTGCAAAACACGGCGGCAGATTATGCGCCGCGCCCTGCCTACCGCCCGCTCACCAAGTTCGAGCAACGCGGGTTAAGGCTGGGGCATGGGGTGTGGGATTTGGTGTTTCGCAGGAAATAATTGGCTGGCACTTTTTGACAACTTAGTAGAATGACTATAACCAGCCACTTGCCACCGTTGTTTGCTGGCTTATTCCAATTCCCGTTAAAAACGACAATAGCTCCACTGGATGTGGGAGCGGCTTCAGCCGCGAAACTCAAATACATCGCGGCTGAAGCCGCTCCCACAACTAATGCTATTTTAAATGGGAATTGGAGCTAGTGGATTGGCTAGTAGTTATATCAGGCTCACCATGATCGGATTAGATTATTGGCGTTTCTAAAATACAAAAGCCGGGTTTCCCCGGCTTTTTGTTTTTGCACAGAATCTCGCTTACTCGTCAGCTACTTCGACAGGCAGCGCTTCAGCCGGACGATCCATCAGTTCAACCAGCGCCATCGGCGCATTGTCGCCCTTGCGAAAACCGAACTTGAGAATGCGCGAATAACCGCCATTGCGGGCTGCATAACGCGGGCCAAGTTCGTCGAACAACTTGACTACCATTTCGCGGTCACGCAGGCGGGCAAACGCCAAGCGGCGATTAGCCAGACTTGGGTTCTTGCCCAGCGTCAGGATCGGCTCTGCCACGCGGCGCAGTTCCTTGGCCTTGGGCAGAGTAGTCTTGATGACTTCATGACGCAGCAGGGAAACGGTCATGTTGCGCAACATGGCCAAACGATGGCTGCTGGTGCGATTGAGTTTTCTGAGTCCTAAACGGTGACGCATGATTATCCTTTCTTGCTTCTATTCTATAGGCGCTGAAGCGCTGGCTTATTTCTCAACCGGCGCAGGCCAGTTTTCCAATTTCATGCCCAGCGACAGGCCGTGTTCGGCTAGCACCTGCTTGATTTCGTTCAACGACTTGCGGCCCAGGTTAGGTGTGCGCAACAGGTCATTTTCGGTGTATTGAATCAGGTCGCCGATGTAATGGATGCTTTGTGCCTTGAGACAATTTGAGGAACGCGGAGTCAACTCCAGATCGTCCACCGGGCGCAACAGCATCGGGTCAACCTTCGGTGCTTGCGGCTTCTCTACCGGAGCAGGCGTACCTTCCAGTGCGGCAAACACGGCAAACTGTTCAACCAGAACGCGTGCGGCATAACGGATGGCTTCTTCCGGATCGATGGCGCCATTGGTTTCGATGTCCATGATCAGCTTATCCAAGTCGGTGCGCTGTTCCACGCGCGCGCTTTCCACAGCGTAGCTAACGCGGTGCACCGGGCTGAATGAGGCATCCAGTGCGATGTGGCCCACTGCGCGAGTTTCACCGGGAGTCTGGCGCGCGATGGCGGAGACATAGCCACGGCCTTGCTCAACCTTGATTTCCATGTCCAGCTTGCCGCCTGCGGTCAGATGGGCAATAACATGCGAGGGATTAACGACTTCGGTATCAGCACCCGTAACGATGTCACCGGCGGTAACTACGCCAGCGCCTTCCTTCTTCAGGGTCAATACGGCTTCGCTGGAATTGTGCAGTCTAAGCACCAATCCCTTCAGGTTGAGCAGAATTTCCACTACGTCTTCCTGCACACCGTCGATGGACGAATACTCATGCAGCACGCCTGCGATCTTGACTTCGGTAGGAGCGTATCCCGGCATGGAGGACAGCAGGATACGACGCAAGGCATTGCCCAGCGTGTGTCCATAACCGCGCTCGAAGGGTTCCATCACCACTTTGGCTTGCGTGGCGGAAACTCTTTGTACATCGATAATACGTGGTTTCAGAAAATCATTCTTATGCATAACCGGCTCCGCGTGGATTACTTGGAATACAATTCAACAATGAGGTGCTCGTTGATCGTGGCAGGCAGTTCAGAGCGTTGCGGCTTGGCCTTGAACGTCCCTTTCATTGCCTTGGCATCGACTTCGAGCCATTCCGGGAAACCGCGCTGTTCGGCGGCTTGCACTGCAGCCTTGATGCGCAGGTGGGCACGGGTCTTCTCGGCTATCTCGACCACATCGCCAGGACGAACCTGAAACGACGGAATATTGACGCGCTTGCCATTCACCAGAATGCCGTTATGGCGCACAACCTGCCGCGCCTCGGAACGCGAAGCACCGAAACCCATGCGGTAGGAAACATTATCCAGACGCGATTCCAATGTCTGTAACAAGTTCTCGCCGGTGATGCCGCGCTGAACTTCAGCAGCACGATAAGTTAGGCGGAACTGCCCCTCAAGCATGCCGTAGATACGACGTACTTTTTGCTTTTCACGCAGCTGGCCGCCGTAGTCGGACATGCGGGTGTTTTTCTTTTGTCCGTGCTGGCCGGGCGGATAGGCGCGACGCTCCACTGCACATTTGTCGGTAAAACACTTTTCGCCTTTCAGAAACAGCTTCTCGCCTTCACGGCGGCACTGACGGCACTTTGGATCAAGATTTCTAGCCAAGGCTAACTCCTAAAAATTAGATACGACGCTTTTTCGGCGGGCGGCAACCATTATGCGGCACCGGCGTAATGTCGGAAATGCTGGTGATTTTAAAACCTGCAGCATTCAAAGCACGCACTGCTGATTCACGGCCTGGGCCGGGACCCTTGATGCGCACTTCGAGGTTCTTCACGCCGCATTCCACCGCTGCCTTACCAGCCGTCTCCGCAGCAATCTGGGCTGCGAACGGCGTGCTCTTGCGCGAGCCTTTGAAGCCGTTGCCGCCGCTGGTAGACCAAGCCAAGGCATTACCTTGGCGGTCTGTGATCGTCACGATAGTATTGTTAAAAGAAGCATGCACATGGGCGATACCCTCAGCTACGTTCTTTTTAACTTTCTTGCGCACTCGCGTGCTGGTCTTGGCCATGTCTCGAATCCTCTATTAAATTGCTTTTGGCACTAGTATTTTTAGCACGGTTATTTCTTGGCGCCGGCAACAGACTTGCGCGGCCCCTTGCGGGTGCGCGCATTGGTGCGAGTACGTTGGCCGCGCACCGGCAAACCACGACGGTGACGCACACCGCGATAACAACCCAAGTCCATCAATCGCTTGATGTTCATGGAAATTTCGCGGCGTAGATCGCCTTCCACGGTGAACTTGGCGACCTCATCGCGCAGTTTATCCAACTCTGCGTCGGTGAGATCCTTCATCTTGGTGGATGTGTTAACCCCGACAGCAGCGCAAATCTTTTGCGAGCGGGTGCGTCCTATGCCATAGATCGCAGTCAGTGCGATCACAGCGTGTTGGTGGTTGGGAATATTTACCCCGGCAATACGAGCCATGCAGCTACCCTATCATTTAAAAACGGCATTTAAAAAATCGGCATTCAAAATAGTTGGATATTATACCATCCAACTGCAATTTGATTTAATCAGCCCTGACGTTGCTTGTGGCGCGGATCACTACTGCAAATCACGCGTACCACTCTGTTGCGCCGAACTATCTTGCAGTTGCGGCAAACTTTTTTTACCGATGCTTGAACTTTCATTTGCTTCTCCTCAATTTACTACTTGGCGCGGAATATGATGCGCCCTTTGGTCAAATCATACGGCGTCAATTCAACCGTCACCTTGTCACCTGGCAGGATACGAATATAGTGCATCCGCATCTTGCCTGAAATATGCCCCAGCACGACATGACCGTTTTCCAGCTTCACGCGGAAGGTCGCATTGGGGAGGGATTCCTCTATCTCCCCCTGCATTTGCATCGCTTCTTCTTTGGCCATCAGCGCGCTAACCCGCCTTTGAAATTAGCCTTCTTCAACAAGTTTTCATACTGGTGCGACATCATGTAAGACTGTACCTGCGCCATAAAATCCATCGTTACCACCACCAGAATCAGCAGCGAAGTACCACCAAAATAAAACGGTACGTTCCACTTCACCACCAGAAATTCCGGCAATAAACACACCAGCGTCACATATACAGCTCCGACCAGAGTCAGGCGCAACATAATTTTTTCAACATACCGCGCGGTCTGCTCACCGGGTCGTATACCGGGCAGGAAAGCACCGCTTTTCTTCAAGTTATCTGCCGTATCTTTCGGGCTGAACACCAGCGCCGTGTAGAAGAAACAGAAGAAAATAATTGCTGACGCGTATAACAAAACATAAATCGGCTGGCCGGGAGACAGCTTGTCGCTGATGTCCTTCAACCAAGTCATGCCGGAACCGCTGCCAAACCATCCCGCCAGCGTCGCCGGAAACAGGATGATGCTGGAGGCAAAAATTGGAGGGATAACTCCAGCCATATTCAGCTTCAACGGCAAGTGCGAACTCTGCCCGCCATATACCTTGTTACCTACCTGGCGCTTGGCATAGTTCACCAGTATCTTGCGCTGTCCGCGCTCGACAAACACAACCAGCGCGGTAATCGCCACCACCCCGATTACAAGAAACAATACCAAAGGTATGGAAAACGCACCGGTACGTGCCATTTCCAGCGTACTGCCGATCGCGCGCGGCAAACCAGCAGCAATACCCGCGAAAATAATAAGCGAGATACCATTTCCCAAACCGCGCTCGGTGATCTGCTCACCCAGCCACATTAAAAACAGCGTGCCGGTTACCAAAGTGATTACTGTGGTCATCTGGAACATCGCGCCCGGATGCGGCACCAAACCTGCCTGCGACTGCAATGCCGCAGAAATACCCAACGCCTGAAACAGCGCCAGCACCAATGTGCCATAACGCGTGTACTGCGTAATCTTCCTTTGCCCCGCCTGGCCTTCTTTCTTCAACTGCTCCAGATGCGGCACGGCAATCGTAGCCAACTGCATAATGATAGAGGCGGAGATGTAGGGCATGATCCCCAGCGCAAATATCGTAAAGCGCGACAACGCGCCGCCGGAGAACATGTTGAACATGCCCAAAATACCGTTCTTCTGCGACTTGAACAAGTCGGCCAACACCACCGGATCAATTCCCGGCACCGGGATATGCGCCCCGATGCGGTATACCACCAATGCACCCAACAGGAACCACAGACGGCTCCCGAGGTCGCCATACTTGCCCTTGCTTACACCATTCTTGGCTACTGCGTTCAAAGCGTTCCTTACTCCGCGATGCTGCCGCCGGCAGCTTCGACCGCAGCGCGCGCGCCTTTAGTGAACGTCAAACCTTGCAGCTTGACTGCACGTGTCAGCTCGCCGCACAAAATCACCTTGGCAGTCAGCGCAATAGCGGGGACCACACCTGCTTGCTTGAGTGCCAACAAATCGATGGTATCAACCGGCATTTTTTGCAGGTCGGATAAACGTACCTGAGCAGTGTCGTTACGCGTCAGCGAAACAAAGCCACGCTTCGGCAAGCGGCGTTGCAGAGGCATCTGCCCACCCTCAAAGCCGACTTTATGAAAGCCGCCGGAACGAGACTTCTGCCCCTTATGTCCGCGACCGCAAGTCTTGCCTAGACCACAACCGATACCACGCCCAACGCGACGCTTGGAATGAGTGGAACCTTCTGCGGGTTTGATTTTATTTAGTTGCATTTAAGCCTCGCATTTAACCAGGTAATACACTTTGTTAATCATGCCGCGCACAGCCGGAGTATCTTCTACTTCAACGGTGTGGTTGAGGCGACGCAGGCCCAGGCCACGCACACACGCACGGTGCGATTCCTTGGTTCCAATCACGCTTTTTACCTGCGTGACCTTTAATAATTTCTTAGCAAGTGCCATGATTACCCCTGAATTTCTTCTATGGTCTTGCCGCGCTTGGCGGCAATCTCAGATGGAGAGTTGAGCGCCTGCAGGCCATTCAAAGTCGCACGCACCACGTTATAGGGATTGCTCGAACCGATGCACTTGGCCAAAATATTGTGCACGCCCACTGCTTCGAACACCGCACGCATTGCACCACCGGCGATAATCCCGGTACCTTCCGATGCTGGCTGCATGAAAACCTTGGCTGCGCCATGACGTCCGATTACTGCATGATGGAGAGTGCCATTCTTCAGGCTGATCTTGACCATCTTGCGGCGCGATTCGTCCATCGCCTTCTGCACGGCTACCGGCACTTCCTTTGATTTACCCTTGCCCATGCCGATGCGGCCATCGCCATCGCCAACCACGGTCAGCGCAGCAAAACCCATGATACGGCCACCCTTCACAACCTTGGTCACGCGATTGATCGAAATCATCTTTTCGATGAGACCATCCCCACGATCTTCAGGTTGCTGCGATTTTCCTTGTGACTTAGCCATCATTTACCCCAAGTTAAAACTTCAAGCCATGCTCGCGCGCAGCTTCAGCCAGCACCTTTACGCGACCATGATATTTGTTGCCGGAACGGTCGAATGCGACCTCGACAATGCCTGCGCTCTTTGCCTTTTCGGCAACGCGCTTACCCACTATAGCAGCAGCTTTGACATTGCCGCCGTTTGCCAGCTCCTTGCGTACTTCAGCCTCCAGGCTGGAAGCACTGGCCAATATCTTGCTGCCACAAGCCGAGATCACTTGAGCATAAATATGCAGGTTGGTGCGATGAATCGCCAAGCGATTCGTCTTTTGATCAGCAATACGTGCACGGGTTTTGCGTGCCCTGCGCTGACGCGATTCATTCTTGTTTAACATATCCGCCTCAATTATTTCTTCTTGGTTTCTTTCAGAATCACCACCTCATCGGCGTAACGCACGCCCTTGCCCTTGTAAGGCTCTGGCTCACGGAACGCGCGGATCTCGGCGGCAACCTGCCCGACCTGCTGTTTGTCATATCCCTTTAGCACGATCTCGGTCTGGGTAGGCGTTTCCACCTTCACCCCTTTGGGCATTTTGTATGCGACCGGATGAGAAAAACCAAGAGTCAGGTTCAATGTCTCACCGGCAGCCTGGGCACGATAGCCCACGCCCACCAGCGTCAGCTTGCGCTCGAAGCCTTTGCTCACACCCAGCACCATATTGGCAAGCAGCGCACGAACCGTACCGGACATGGCGCTCGCCTGCATGGAATCATTGGTAGCTTTGCACTGCAACTGCTCACCTTCACGTTGCACGGTGACATCACTGCTCAATGCTTGCTTCAAGGTGCCCAAAGGACCCTTTACAGAAACTTCGTTAGCGGCCAGCGTTATTTCAACACCTGCAGGCACTACGATAGGATTTTTAGCGACTCTAGACATGATTACCCCGTTACGCGACGATGCACAAAACTTCGCCGCCGATTCCATTGGCGCGTGCTTTGTGGTCAGTCATCAACCCTTTTGAGGTAGACACGATGGCGATACCCAGGCCGTTCATCACCTTGGGTATGTCCTCGCAACCTTTATACATACGCAGACCGGGACGGCTAACGCGCTGGATTTTCTCGATCACAGGGCGACCGGCATAATACTTCAGGCCAATTTCCAGCAGTGGCTTACCATCGTTGCTGGAAACATTAAATCCTTCCACATAGCCCTCATCCTGCAACACCTTGGCAATTGCCACCTTGAGCTTGGAAGAAGGCATCTTAACTGTTACTTTTTCCGCCATCTGCGCGTTTCTGATGCGCGTCAGCATGTCGGAGATCGGATCACTCATACTCATAAATTCACCCTTACCAGCTTGCCTTGATTACACCAGGAATCTCACCGCGCATCGCGAATTCACGCAATTTTGTGCGACCCAGACCAAATTTGCTGAACACGCCGCGTGGACGTCCGGTCAATGCACAACGGTTACGCAAGCGCACCGGACTGGCATTGCGCGGCAACGCTTGCAGCTTCTGACGCGCGGCATAACGTTCTTCTTCGCTCAACTTGATGTTGCTAATAATCGCCAACAACTCAGCACGCTTTGCAGCATACTTTTTTACGGTGTCGCGACGTTTCAAATCACGGTTAATGACAGATAACTTGGCCATTTTGCCCTCAGTTCTTCAATGGGAATTTGAACGCTTGCAGAAGGGCTCGCGCCTCTTCATCGGTCTTCGCGCTGGTGGTGATGGTGATATTCATGCCACGCAATGCATCAATCTTGTCGTACTCAATTTCCGGGAATATGATCTGTTCCTTGATGCCCATGTTGTAGTTGCCACGACCGTCAAAGGACTTGCCGGAAACACCGCGAAAGTCACGGATACGAGGAATCGCTACTGTTACCAGACGATCCAGAAACTCATACATGCGAGCCTTACGCAGGGTTACTTTGCAACCCACCGGATAATTCTCACGAATCTTGAAACCCGCAATGGATTTTTTCGATTTAGTCACCACCGGTTTCTGGCCTGCAATTTTCTGCATGTCACCCACGGCGTGCTCCATCACTTTCTTGTCAGCTACCGCTTCGCCAACACCCATGTTCAGGGTGATTTTTTCGATACGCGGCACTTGCATAACGGACTTGTAGCCGAACTTTTTCATCAGCTCCGGCGCCACTGTATCCTTGTAGTAGTCAAACAAACGAGCCATGCTCTATTACCCCTTTACGCGTCAATCGTTTCGCCGCTGGATTTGAAAACGCGCACCTTGCGTCCGTCTTCCAGCGTTTTGATACCAACACGGTCAGCCTTTTTCGACATCGCGTTATAAATGGCCACATTGGATGCGTGGATGGACATTTCCATTTCCACAATCCCGCCAGCCTCGCCCTTTACCGGATTAGGCTTCTGGTGTTTCTTGACTTTATTTACGCCACTCACCAGCAGCCTATCATCCAGTACCCGCAGCACATTGCCGCGACTGCCCTTATCTTTTCCGGCGATGACAATGACTTCATCATTTTTCTTAATCTTGCGCATGATTTTTCCTTGACTGCGTTACGCTCTGTTTACAACACTTCAGGAGCCAGCGACACGATCTTCATGAAACGCTCGGTACGCAACTCGCGCGTTACCGGCCCGAAAATACGCGTGCCAATCGGCTCCAATTTGGCGTTCAATAATACTGCAGCATTGCCGTCGAACTTGATCAGCGAACCGTCAGGACGACGCACACCCTTGGCAGTACGCACCACAACAGCGCTGTAAACTTCGCCTTTCTTTACGCGTGAGCGAGGAGCGGCATCTCTGATGCTGACCTTGATGACATCACCAACCGCCGCATAGCGTCGCCTTGAGCCGCCCAGCACCTTGATGCACATGACAGAGCGCGCGCCAGTGTTGTCGGCAACATTCAAAACCGTTTGCATTTGTATCATTTTTTCAACTCTCCAACTTTATCCGCTCACAGCGGCTAGTTTTGGAACCCGTTCGGGTTAGGCCGCCACAAGCGGCGGTGTGAAACGAAGCCGCGCATTCTATTCAAACTTGCGACTAAACACAAGTGATAAATGCAATTATATTTAATAAAGCCAAGTTTGGATGCCCAAGCTAGGCCGTTTGACCCTTTTCCAGCAACTTGGTTACGCGCCAGTTCTTGGTCTTGGCTAATGGACGGCATTCCTCTATGGAAACTACATCGCCCTGGTGAAAATCATTATTCTCATCGTGGGCATGATATTTCTTCGACACGCTGATTATCTTGCCCATCAGCGGATGCTTGACCTTGCGCTCAACCAATACGGTAACGGTCTTATCCATCTTGTCACTCACCACCGTACCGGTCAGTGTACGTTTCAGATTCGTTGCACTCATTGCTGCACACCCTTTTCTGTCAATATGGTTTTCACGCGGGCAATATCGCGGCGCACCTTGCTCAGCTGGCTATTGTTGCTCAACTGTTGGGTCGCCACTTGCATGCGCAGGCCGAATTGCGCCTTGGTCAGGGACAGCAATTCCTGCTCCAGATCCACTGCGGACTTCACTCTCAGTTCACTTGCCTTCTTGTTTGAATTCATAATCACGCCCCCACCTGTCTGACTACGAATGTGGTAGCGATAGGCAGCTTTGCTGAAGCCAGGCGGAACGCCTCGCGCGCTATCACTTCCTCGACGCCGTCCATTTCATACAACATCTTGCCTGGCTGAATTTCAGCAACGTAGTACTCTGGATTACCCTTGCCGTTACCCATCCGAACTTCTGCAGGCTTCTTCGAAATAGGTTTATCCGGAAAAATACGTATCCAGATACGTCCACCGCGCTTGATATGGCGCGTCATGGCACGACGTGCCGCCTCGATCTGGCGAGCAGTCAATCGACCCCGGGCAACGGCCTTGAGGCCGAACTCACCGAAGCTGACTTTGTTGCCGCGTGTAGCGATGCCGGTGTTGCGGCCCTTCTGCTCCTTGCGGTATTTTCTTCTAGCTGGCTGTAGCATGTTTTGCTCCCGACTTTCTTACTCTTTTTTCTGGTTCGGACGCCGCTGGCGCAACCGTCTCTTCCACTCCGGTGTACTCGCCCTTGTATACCCATACTTTGACACCGATGATGCCATAGGTAGTCTTCGCCTCGGCGGTACCATAGTCGATATTGGCACGCAATGTGTGCAATGGCACACGGCCTTCGCGGTACCACTCGGTGCGCGCAATTTCAATCCCATTCAAGCGTCCCGCACTCATGATCTTGATGCCTTGTGCGCCCAGACGCATGGCGTTTTGCATGGCGCGCTTCATGGCACGACGGAACATAATGCGCTTTTCCAGTTGCGAGGTGATGCTCTCAGCGATCAACTGCGCATCCACTTCCGGCTTGCGTACTTCCTCGATGTTCAACGCCACATCGGGCAATCCCATGCGCTTCCTCAACTCGGCACGCAAGGCTTCAATATCTTCGCCTTTCTTGCCGATCACCACACCAGGACGCGCGGTATAAATTGTTATCTTGGCATTCTTCGCAGGGCGCTCGATGATAATCTTGGAAACACCAGCACCAGCCAATTTCTTCTTCAGATAATCGCGAACCTCAATATCCTTGAGTAACATGCCGGCAAAATCCTTGCTATTGGCATACCACTTGGAAGTCCAGTTCTTTTGTACGCTCAACCGGAAACCGATTGGATGAATTTTCTGTCCCATATTTATCCTCAGTTCCCGACAGTTATCGTAATGTGGCAAGACTGCTTCTCAATCGGAGCGCCGCGACCTTTTGCCCTAGCCATTTGCCGCGCCATCGAGGAGGCTTTGTCCACATAGATCGTGACAACTTTCAACTCGTCGATATCGGCGCCGTCATTATGCTCGGCATTGGCAATCGCGGATTCCAGGCCTTTCTTGATAATCACGGCGGCCTTCTTCGGGCTGAACGTCAAGAGGTTCAACGCCTTGTCCACTGGCAAGCCACGTATCTGATCAGCCACCAAGCGACCCTTCTGGGCCGACAGGTGAACACGTTTTACTACTGCAGTAGTGTTCATCATGCCTCCTATTTCTTGACCGCTGCTTTTTTGTCAGCAGCGTGTCCCTTGAATGTGCGGGTCAAAGAAAACTCGCCCAACTTATGCCCCACCATATTCTCGGAAATGTATACCGGAATGTGCTGCTTGCCGTTATGCACCGCAATAGTCAGGCCGACGAAATCGGGCAGCACTGTGGAACGACGCGACCATGTTTTCACCGGACGCTTGTCGTTAGTCGCGCGCACTGTCTCAACCTTCTTCTGTAGATGCGCGTCAACGAATGGACCTTTTTTAATGGAACGTGCCATATTCTTACCCCTTAAACCTGAAAGCGGCGGCGGACAATCATGCCGCTGGTGCGCTTGTTACGACGTGTGCGGAAGCCCTTGGCCGGCACACCCCATGGACTAACCGGATTGCGTCCGGCTGCTGTCTTGCCTTCGCCACCGCCGTGCGGGTGGTCGACCGGGTTCATCGCCACACCACGCACTGTCGGGCGCACACCGCGCCAACGCATCGCACCGGCCTTGCCGATGGAGCGCAGACTATGTTCGGCATTGCCCACTTCCCCTATGGTTGCCTTGCAATTCACGTGCACCTTGCGAATTTCGCCGGAACGCAAACGCAGCTGCGCATATTCACCTTCGCGCGCCAACAACTGCACCGAAGTGCCGGCTGAGCGAGATAGTTGCGCACCCTTGCCTGGCAACATTTCGATGCAATGCACGGTCGAACCTACCGGAATGTTGCGCAATGGCAAAGCATTGCCTGCCTTGATCGGAGCTTCCGCACCGCTCACCAGTTGCGTACCTACTGCAACGCCCTTGGGGGCGATGATGTAACGGCGTTCGCCGTCGGCGTAGCACAGCAATGCCAGATGCGCAGTGCGATTCGGGTCATATTCCAAGTGCTCAACAGTGGCGGGAACGCCATCCTTGTCACGCTTGAAGTCGACTACGCGATAATTCTTCTTGTGGCCGCCGCCCATGTGACGGACAGTGATATGCCCGTTATGATTACGCCCAGCCGTCCTGTTTTTCTTCTCCACCAGCGCCGCATGAGGCTTGCCCTTATGCAGACCGGGAGTGACCACGCGCACAACGGCGCGGCGTCCTGGAGAAGTTGGTTTTAGTTTGATCAGTGCCATGATGTTTACCCTTGCTCGCCTGCGGCAAAATTGATTTCCTGACCAGGCGCGAGGCATACGTATGCCTTCTTCCAATCCTTGCGCCGCCCCATGAACTTGCCGAAACGCTTTTGCTTGCCCTTGACGACAGAAACCTGCACGTTCTCAACATTCACTTTAAACATCAGTTCGACTGCTGCCTTGATTTCCGGCTTGGTGGCGTCAGAGGCCACGCGGAAAATCACCTGCTCATTCTTCTCGGCAACATAAGTCGCCTTTTCAGAAATTTGCGGAGCGAGCAGCACGTTCATCAAACGTTCCTGACTGAATTTTTGGTTGCTCATCCCAGCATCTCCTCAATTTTCGCCATTGCATTGCGCGTCACCAGCACCTGAGGGAAACGCACCAAGCTGACGGGATCCGCCTGATGAACCTCAAGCACCAGCACATTCGGCAGGTTGCGCGAAGACAGGTACAGGTTCTCATCGAAATTATCGGTAATGATCAGCACACGGCCCGAACCCAGACCGATGCTCTTCATTTTCTGCGCCAGTAACTTGGTCTTGGGCGATTCGACGACCAGACTATCTATCACCGTCAGCCGGTTTTCACGCACCAACTGCGAGAAAATCGAAGCCAGACCAGCACGGTACATTTTGCGGTTGACCTTCTGGGTGTAATTTTCTTCCGGGCCGTTCGGGAAAATCTTGCCGCCGCCACGCCACAATGGGCTGGACGCCATACCGGCACGAGCACGTCCAGTACCCTTTTGTGCAAATGGCTTGCGCGTGCTTTTGGCGATTTCGGCGCGGCCTTTTTGCTTGCTGCTGGAGGAACGGGCATTGGCCTGATAAGCCGTCACCAGTTGATGCACCAGCGCTTCGTTGTATTCGCGACCAAACAGATCGTCTGAAGCAGACAGACTGGCGGCTGCCTGACCGTTGTCGTTAATGACTTTAAGTTCCATTATGCACCTGCCTTCACTGCCGGATGCACAACCACGTCGCCACCTTTGGCGCCGGGTACTGCCCCCATCACCAGCAACAACTGGCGGTCGGCATCAATACGAACGATTTCGAGATTTTGTACGGTGCGCTGCACGTCACCCAAGTGACCTGTCATGCGCTTGCCTGGAAACACACGGCCCGGATCCTGCGCCATACCGATAGAACCCGGTACGTTATGCGACTTGGAGTTACCGTGCGAGGCACGGCCAGATTTAAAGTGGTGACGTTTAATCGTACCCGCATAACCTTTACCTATGGTTACGCCGGTGACATCAACCTTCTGGCCAACTTTGAACAGATCCACACCCAGCGCACCACCGGCTTGCAAACCGGATACCTGCTCTGGAGTGGCAGTAAATTCTTTAAGCACGCTACCCGCTTCCACGCCCGCCTTGGCGAAATGACCCGCAGCAGCCCTGGTCACGCGGCTGGCGCGACGAACGCCAAACGCAACTTGCACTGCGCTGTAGCCATCGGTGGTAGCGGTTTTAATTTGGGTAATGCGATTGTTGGACACGTCCAACACCGTCACCGGCAACGAGGTTCCGTCGTCAGTAAAGATGCGGGTCATGCCAATCTTGCGACCGACAAGTCCTAAACTCATTTTTTATATCCTTCTTTAAGGGGCTGACTACAATTGGCCAACCGATCCATTTATTGCAATAAAACCACTACTGCAGGGCGTATGCCATACGCCCCTGCAATTATTACTGAAGCTTGATTACCACATCTACGCCCGCTGGCAGATCCAGCTTCATCAGTGCGTCCACGGTTTTTTCCGTAGGATCGATAATGTCCATCATGCGCAAATGCGTGCGAATCTCGAATTGGTCGCGCGAGGTCTTGTTGACGTGCGGGGAACGCAATATGTCGAAACGTTCAATTTTGGTGGGCAGGGGAATTGGCCCTTTTACCACAGCGCCAGTGCGCTTTGCTGTCTCCACGATCCGCAATGCGGACTGGTCGATCAAACGATAATCGAACGCCTTCAGGCGAATGCGAATTTTCTGGCTTTGCATAATATCCACTCTACTTTTGCAGCCTGACATTACATGCCGACTGCGGATTAAAGAACGAAATCGCGAGGGCGGAACCCCGCGAGGGCGCGCATTGTAGTCTTACTCAACAATCTTTGCAAATAAAACTTGAGCAGGAAAGTACAAAGGGAGAAGGGTCAGCCCCTCCTCCCCTGCCCTTCTTGTTTCTCTACTCGATGATCTTCGCAACCACACCCGCGCCGACGGTACGGCCGCCTTCGCGAATAGCGAAGCGCAAACCTTCTTCCATCGCAATCGGGGCAATCAGCGCAACCGTTACCGACACGTTGTCGCCCGGCATCACCATTTCGGTGCCTGCCGGCAACTCAACCGCGCCGGTTACGTCGGTGGTGCGGAAGTAGAACTGCGGACGGTAGCCCTGGAAGAACGGGGTGTGACGGCCACCTTCGTCCTTGCTCAGAACGTAGATTTCAGCCGTAAACTTGGTGTGCGGCTTGATCGATCCCGGCTTGCACAGCACTTGACCGCGCTCGACTTCTTCGCGCTTGGTGCCGCGCAACAGTACGCCGACGTTGTCGCCTGCCTGACCTTGATCCAACAGTTTGCGAAACATTTCGACGCCGGTGCAGGTGGTCTTGAGCGTAGGTTTGATACCAACGATTTCGAGTTCTTCACCAACCTTGACGATGCCGCGCTCAATACGACCGGTCACCACAGTGCCGCGACCAGAGATGGAGAATACGTCTTCCACGGGCATCAGGAAGGCGCCGTCCAGTGCACGCTCAGGCGGGGGAATATAGGTATCCAGCGCTTCTGCCAGACGGAAGATGGAGGGCTCGCCCATTTCGGATTGGTCTCCCTGCAATGCCTTGAGTGCGCTGCCGATAATAATGGGAGTGTCGTCGCCAGGGAAGTCGTATTTGGTGAGCAGTTCGCGCACTTCCATTTCGACCAGTTCCAGCAGTTCGGCGTCATCCACCATGTCGGCTTTGTTCATGTAGACGATGATGTAGGGTACGCCAACTTGACGAGCGAGCAGGATGTGCTCGCGGGTCTGCGGCATCGGACCGTCAGCGGCGGACACGACCAGAATCGCGCCGTCCATCTGGGCAGCGCCGGTAATCATGTTCTTGATGTAGTCGGCGTGGCCGGGGCAGTCAACGTGAGCGTAGTGGCGGTTGGCCGTTTCGTATTCGACGTGGGCGGTGTTGATCGTGATGCCGCGCGCCTTTTCTTCCGGTGCCGCGTCAATCTGATCATAAGCCTTGGCTTCGCCGCCAAACTTCTTCGACAGCACGGTCGTGATCGCCGCCGTCAAGGTCGTCTTGCCATGGTCCACGTGACCGATGGTGCCCACGTTTACGTGGGGCTTCGTACGTTCAAATTTACTCTTTGCCATGATTATCGCCTCTATCTAATAGTTGTTTCTGTATCTAACAGTTATTGACTGTTAGTCTCTAGTTGCTGGTTAGCAGTTGGTTTTAACTAACAACTAACGACTAACGTCATAACGACTGCTTTTTATTTCCTGCTGCTCATCACCGCTTCGGCCACATTTTTTGGCGCTTCGGTGTAGTGCTTAAACTCCATCGTGTAAGTAGCGCGCCCCTGAGTCGCGGAACGCAACGCAGTGGAATAACCGAACATTTCCGCCAACGGAACCTCGGCCTTCACCACCTTACCACCACCTGCCATGTCGTCCATGCCTTGCACCATGCCACGGCGGGAGGACAGGTCGCCCATCACTGTACCAGTGTAATCTTCAGGTGTTTCCACTTCCACCGACATCATCGGCTCAAGCAGCACCGGACTGGCTTTGCGCATACCATCCTTGAAGCCCATCGAAGCCGCCATCTTGAAGGCGTTTTCGTTGGAGTCAACGTCGTGGTAGGAGCCGTCAAACAGCGTGACCTTAACATCCACAACCGGGAAGCCGGCCAGCACGCCGTTCGGCAACGTATCTTCCAAGCCCTTCCTGACAGCGGGAATAAATTCACGCGGCACGGTGCCACCCTTGATGGCGTCCACAAACTCGAAGCCTTTGCCCGTTTCGTTTGGCTCGATCTTCAACCAGACATGACCGTACTGACCACGACCACCAGACTGTTTGACAAATTTACCTTCAACTTCAACCGCCTTGCGAATAGCTTCGCGATACGCCACTTGCGGCGCACCCACATTAGCTTCCACACCGAACTCGCGCTTCATGCGTTCAACCAGAACTTCCAGATGTAACTCGCCCATACCGGAAATAATAGTCTGTCCCGATTCCTCATCGGAGCGCACGCGGAAAGACGGGTCTTCCTGCGCCAGACGATTCAGCGCCATACCCATTTTCTCTTGGTCCGCCTTGGTCTTCGGCTCTACTGCAACGTGAATCACCGGCTCCGGAAACACCATGCGTTCCAGAGTAATCACTTTGGACGGATCGCACAGCGTATCGCCTGTAGTCGCATCTTTCAGACCGACTGCAGCGGCTATGTCACCGGCATATACTTCCTTGATTTCTTCACGCTCGTTCGCGTGCATCAGCAAAATACGACCGATACGTTCTTTCTTGTTCTTGATCGGGTTGAAAATCGTGTCGCCCGATTTAAGCATGCCTGAATACACGCGGAAGAAAATCAGCTGGCCGACAAACGGGTCAGTCATAATCTTGAACGCCAACGCAGCGAACGGCTCATCGTCACTCGCCTTGCGTTCACCGATAGTTTCGTCTTCCAGTTCACCTTTCACCGGCGGAATATCCGTCGGGGCAGGCAGGTAGTCAAGCACAGCATCCAGCATGGCCTGCACGCCCTTATTCTTGAAAGCAGAACCGCACAACATCGGCACTATTTCCCCGGCGATGGTGCGAGTACGCAAGCACTGCTTGATTTCAGCTTCGGACAAGTCTCCAGTTTCGAGATACTTATTCATCATCTCTTCGTTGGCTTCGGCGGCGCTCTCCACCATTTTCTCGCGCCACTCTTTTGCCGTTGCCAGCAAATCGGCCGGAATATCACGCAACTCGAACTTCATGCCTTGCGTAGAGTCATCCCAGTAGATGGCTTTCATGCGAATCAGATCGACCACGCCTTCGAATTTTTCTTCCGCACCAATCGGTATTTGAATGGCAATGACGTTGGCGCGCAAACGCACCTTCATCTGGTCATACACCTTGAAAAAGTTCGCACCGGAACGATCCATCTTGTTGACGAAAGCCAGACGCGGCACACCGTACTTGTTGGCCTGACGCCACACCGTCTCCGACTGCGGCTGCACGCCACCGACCGCGCAATACACCATGCAAGCGCCATCCAGCACACGCATCGAGCGCTCAACTTCAATAGTGAAGTCCACGTGCCCCGGGGTATCGATGATGTTAATCCGGTGTTCAGGATAGTTCTTGTCCATCCCCTTCCAGTAACAGGTCGTCGCAGCAGAAGTGATGGTAATACCACGTTCTTGCTCTTGCTCCATCCAGTCCATCACGGCGGCGCCATCATGCACCTCGCCGATTTTGTGGGATACGCCGGTATAGAACAGAACACGTTCTGTAGTCGTGGTTTTGCCCGCATCGATATGCGCGCTGATGCCGATATTGCGGTATCGCTCAATTGGTGTTTTACGTGCCACGGTAGCTACCTAACTAAATTATTATTAAGCTGGGGTTTGAAGCCTGTAGTTGGTGGCTTGTAGCCAACCCGGTTTTGCTACTCACTACAAGCTACAAGCTCAAATTAAAATCGGAAATGCGAGAATGCCTTGTTGGCTTCAGCCATACGATGCACTTCTTCACGCTTCTTGACTGCGCCGCCACGCCCTTCGGACGCATCGATCAACTCACCCGCCAGACGCATGCCCATGGATTTTTCGCCACGCTTGCGCGCAAAATCCTTCAGCCAGCGCATCGCCAATGCCATACGGCGGGAAGGACGAACTTCGACCGGAACTTGATAATTGGCACCGCCGACACGACGGCTCTTTACCTCAACCTGAGGCTTGACATTGGTCAGCGCCAGATTAAATACTTCAATCGGGTCTTTGCCGCTCTTTTTCACGACTTGCTCCAAAGCACCGTAAAGAATGCGCTCAGCAACAGACTTCTTGCCAGCCGTCATCAGGACATTTACGAACTTGGAAAGATCCTGATTGCCATACTTTGGATCCGGCAGGACTTCGCGCTTGGGGACTTCTCTACGTCTTGGCATGTCTAAACCTCGTGTTATCAGGCTAATTAAATTACTTAAAATTCACATTTCATCCCAACTGCTGCGTTGCGGAGAAAAATTTCTTGCTTACATATAAAACATATGCGGCGCGGCGAAATTTTTTCCGCGCCTTGCATTTGGGCGAACTCTGAATTTTAGAGACGCTCTTAACTTAAAACTTAAGCTTTCTTGGGACGCTTCGCGCCGTACTTGGAACGCGACTGCTTGCGGTCTTTCACGCCAGCAGTATCCAGACTGCCGCGAACGGTGTGGTAACGTACACCCGGCAAATCCTTCACACGACCGCCGCGTATCAATACCACCGAGTGCTCTTGCAAGTTGTGGCCTTCACCACCGATGTAGGAGATCACCTCGAAACCATTGGTAAGGCGAACCTTGGCAACCTTGCGCAAAGCAGAGTTCGGTTTTTTCGGCGTAGTGGTATATACGCGGGTGCATACGCCGCGCTTCTGCGGACTACCTGCAAGCGCAGGAACTTTGCTCTTTACAGGCTCGGCCGTACGGCCCTTGCGAACTAACTGATTTACGGTTGGCATGATTTCAAAATATCCCTTAAATATCCCTAAAATTCTTATGGATCAATATGATGCAAAAACAACAGCCGTCACAGCAACACTGCTTCATCTCGCCGTGACGGCTAAAAAGACCGCGCATTCTATTGAGGAAAGCCCCAACTGTCAAGCAGGCTGCGCATTGTCCTGCGACTCTGTCGGCTGATCACCCTCGCCCAGCACCGTCGCTGGCGCCATATCCAACCCTAAACGCTGCCTGCGACGAGTGGTATGGTACGCCAATCCGGTGCCAGCCGGGATCAGGCGGCCAACAATTACGTTTTCCTTCAGCCCGCGCAGATCATCCTTCTTGCCCATGATTGCGGCCTCAGTTAGCACGCGCGTGGTTTCCTGGAAAGAAGCCGCAGAGATGAACGAATCGGTAGACAAGGAAGCCTTGGTGATGCCCAGCAACATATATTCAAAAGTTGCCGGTTGCTTGCCCTCTGCCACCACACGCTCATTTTCCTGCAACAACTCGGCGCGTTCGACCTGCTCCTTCGGAATGAATGTGGTGTCACCCGCATCCAGAATCTGTACACGGCGCAGCATCTGGCGCACGATCACCTCGATGTGCTTGTCGTTGATTTTCACGCCTTGCAAACGGTACACGTCCTGCACTTCGTCGGTGATATAACGCGCCAAGGCCGCCACACCCAGCAAACGCAGGATGTCGTGCGGGTCAGAAGGTCCATCCACAATCATTTCGCCCTGGTTCACCACTTGACCGTCATGCACCAGAACATGCTTGTCCTTGGTAATCAGAAACTCGTGCGCCACGCCTTCCACATCGGTAATAACCAGGCGCTGCTTGCCTTTGGTGTCCTTGCCGAACGATGCCGTGCCGGTCACCTCGGCCAACATGCCTGCATCCTTGGGGGAACGCCCTTCGAACAATTCCGCCACACGCGGCAAACCGCCGGTAATGTCGCGGGTTTTACTGCTTTCCTGCGGAATGCGTGCCAGCACATCGCCTACACCAACATGCTGACCGTCCTCCACAGTAATAATACTGCCGGTCTGGAAAGTCACCGAAATTGACAGATCGGTGCCGGCAATCTTGATTTCATTGCCTTCATCATCAAGCAGTCGCACTAATGGACGCAACGCACCCTTACCTTGCGTTCCGGCACGCTTGGGGTCAATCACCACCAAGGTGGATAATCCGGTCACTTCATCAATCTGCTTGGCTACAGTAGCGCCCTCTTCCACATTTTCGAAGCGCACGCGACCTGCATATTCGGTAACGATAGGACGGGTGTGCGGATCCCATGTAGCCAATACTTCACCGGCACGCACAGCACTACCCTCACGCACGGTCAACATCGCGCCGTAAGGCACCTTATGACGTTCGCGCTCGCGCCCATGGTCATCGGTCACCATCAGTTCGCCGCTGCGTGCTACCACCACCAATTCGTTGCGTGCGGTGCTGACAGTACGCATGTTCGCGCTGTACTTCATCAAACCATTGGACTTGCTTTCGACTTGGCTGGCCACCACGGTACGCGATGCCGCGCCGCCGATGTGGAACGTACGCATGGTTAACTGGGTGCCCGGTTCGCCGATGGACTGCGCGGCGATTACACCGACCGCCTCGCCCTTATTCACCAGGCCGCCGCGACCCAGGTCGCGGCCATAACACTTGGCGCACAGGCCATAACGGGTTTCACAGGTCAGCGGGGTGCGCACATGCACTTCATCCACACCCAGCGACTCGATGGTTTCCACCATATCTTCGTCGAGCAGCATACCTGCTTCATACAGGGTCTCGCCGGTTTCAGGGTTGACAATGTCTGTAGTGGCGACGCGACCAAGGATGCGCTCACGTAATGCCTCGATCACTTCACCACCTTCAACCAGTGCCTTGAACGAGGCTCCAGTGGTCGTACCGCAATCGTCCTCAATCACCACCAGATCCTGCGTCACGTCCACCAGACGGCGCGTCAGGTAACCCGAGTTCGCAGTCTTCAACGCGGTATCGGCCAGGCCCTTACGCGCGCCGTGGGTCGAAATGAAGTACTGCAACATGTTCAAGCCCTCGCGGAAGTTCGCGGTGATAGGCGTTTCGATGATGGAGCCATCCGGCTTGGCCATCAGACCGCGCATACCTGCCAACTGGCGAATCTGTGCAGCGGAACCACGCGCGCCGGAGTCAGCCATCATGTAGATAGAGTTGAACGACTCCTGCATCACGACCTTGCCCTTCTTGTCGGTGCGCACTTCGCCTGTGGCACGGTCGACCACCGGCTCGCTGCCCAACTGATCCATCATGGCTTTAGCCACGATGTCACCGGTGCGCCCCCAGATGTCCACCACCTTGTTGTAGCGTTCGCCCTGGGTTACCAGGCCGGAGGTGTATTGCACGTCGATCTCATGCACTTCTTTTTCCGCTGCGCCGATCAGCTCGTTCTTCTGCGGCGGCACCAGCATATCGTCCAGACAGATCGAGATGCCGGCACGGGTCGCATAAGTAAAACCGGTGGACATCAGTTTATCCGCCATGATCACCGTGTCGCGCAGACCACAACGGCGGAAGCTGGTGTTGATCAGACGCGAGATTTCCTTTTTCTTGAGCGCCTTGTTAATCAGGCTGAACGGCAGACCCGCAGGTAATATTTCCGACAGGATGGAACGCCCCACTGTGGTTTCGTAGCGGGTGAGTTTTTCCTGATGTACACCGTTGTCGTCGGCGTGCATTTCCTTGATACGCACCACCACCTTGGCTTGCAGGTCAGTATGTCCGGACTCATAGGCACGCAACGCTTCGGACACGTTGGCAAACATCGAGCCTTCGCCTAATGCGCCAATTTTCTCGCGTGTCATGTAATACAGGCCCAGTACGATATCCTGCGATGGAACAATAATCGGTTCGCCGTTAGCGGGCGACAGCACGTTATTGGAGGCCAGCATCAGGGTGCGGCATTCCATCTGCGCTTCCAGCGACAATGGCACGTGTACCGCCATCTGGTCACCGTCGAAGTCGGCGTTGAATGCGGTACACACCAGCGGATGCAACTGGATCGCCTTGCCTTCAATCAGGATCGGCTCAAATGCCTGGATGCCCAGACGGTGCAAAGTAGGCGCACGGTTCAGCATCACCGGATGCTCGCGGATCACATCTTCCAGTATGTCCCATACCACCGGTTCTTCCGCTTCCACCATGCGCTTGCCTGCCTTGATGGTAGTGGCCAGACCGAGGACTTCCAGCTTGTGAAAAATAAACGGCTTGAACAATTCCAGCGCCATTTTCTTGGGCAGGCCGCATTGGTGCAATTTCAATTGCGGCCCCACCACGATCACTGAACGTCCGGAATAATCCACGCGCTTGCCCAGCAAGTTCTGGCGGAAACGACCGCCCTTGCCCTTGATCATATCGGCCAGAGATTTCAGCGGGCGCTTGTTGGCGCCGGTCATCGCCTTGCCGCGACGACCATTGTCCAGCAGCGAATCCACTGATTCCTGCAACATGCGCTTTTCGTTGCGCACGATGATTTCCGGCGCTTTCAATTCCAGCAAACGCTTCAAGCGGTTATTACGGTTGATCACGCGGCGATACAGATCGTTCAAATCGGAAGTCGCAAAACGTCCGCCGTCCAGCGGCACCAGCGGACGCAGTTCCGGCGGCAATACCGGCAATACCGTCATGACCATCCACTCCGGCTTGATACCGGAAGACACAAACGCCTCGAGAATCTTCAGGCGCTTGGCGTATTTCTTGATCTTGGTTTCGGAGCTGGTCGCTTCCAGTTCGGCGCGAATCTTTTCTACTTCAGCGGGCACATCCAGCGCGCGCAACAATGCGCGTACACCTTCCGCGCCCATCACGGCAGAAAACTCATCGCCAAATTCTTCCAGCTTGGCGAGGTAGTCATCCTCGGACAGCAACTGACCGCGATTCAGCGGGGTCATGCCGGGTTCGGTCACCACATAGGCTTCAAAATACAGTACGCGCTCGATGTCGCGCAGCGTCATGTCCAGCACCATGCCCAAGCGCGATGGCAGCGACTTCAGAAACCAGATGTGGGCAACCGGGCTAGCCAGTTCAATATGACCCATGCGTTCGCGACGCACTTTGGACAGCGTCACTTCCACGCCGCACTTCTCGCAAATCACGCCGCGATGTTTGAGGCGCTTGTACTTGCCGCACAGACACTCGTAGTCCTTGGTCGGGCCGAATATCTTGGCGCAGAACAGGCCGTCCCGCTCCGGTTTGAAGGTGCGATAGTTAATGGTTTCCGGCTTCTTCACTTCGCCGTAGGACCAGGAACGGATTTTCTCCGGCGAAGCCAACCCGATCTTGATCGCGTCGAACTCTTCCTTTTGCGTTACCTGTCTGAACAAATCCAGCAATGCTTTCATGTGTAGCTCCTTTAAGCCTTATGCCCGACGAACAATGTTTAGTGGCGTTCCAGATCGATATCAATAGCCAAGGAGCGTATTTCCTTGGTCAGCACATTGAACGACTCCGGCATGCCGGCATCAATCTTGTGGTCGCCCTTGACGATGCTTTCATAGACCTTGGTGCGCCCATTCACGTCGTCGGATTTAACCGTCAGCATTTCCTGCAAGGTGTAAGCCGCGCCATACGCTTCCAGCGCCCACACTTCCATTTCACCGAAACGCTGTCCGCCAAACTGCGCCTTACCGCCCAGAGGCTGCTGCGTCACCAGACTGTATGGGCCGGTCGAGCGCGCATGCATCTTGTCATCCACCAGATGGTGCAACTTCAGCACATGCATGTAACCTACTGTGACAGGGCGATCAAATGCAGCTCCGGTACGGCCATCATGCAGGGCAATCTGCCCGGAACGCGGCAAATCCGCCAGTTCCAGCATGTGCTTGATTTCTTCTTCGTCCGCGCCGTCGAATACCGGCGTAGCGAATGGCACGCCGCTCTTCAGGTTGCGGCACAACTCAATCACTTCATCGTCGCTAAACGCAGCGATATCCACTGTCTGTCCGCTGGTGTTGTAAATCTTGCCCAAAAACTTGCGCACATCGGCAATCTTGGCTTCTGATTCAAGCATTTTGCCGATCTTCTTGCCCAAGCCCTTGGCCGCCCAGCCCAGATGCACTTCCAGCACCTGGCCGATGTTCATACGCGACGGCACACCCAGCGGATTCAGCACCACATCAACCGGCGTACCGTCCGCCATGTAAGGCATGTCTTCCACCGGCACAATGCGCGACACCACGCCCTTGTTACCGTGACGACCGGCCATCTTGTCACCGGCTTGCAAGCGGCGCTTCACTGCCACATACACCTTGACCATCTTCTGCACACCGGCTTGCAGTTCGTCGCCTTGAGTCAGCTTGCGCTTCTTCAGTTCAAATGCCGCGTCGAATTCCACGCGTTTCAGATCCAGGCTTTCCTTCACCTGTTCCAGTTGTGCCGCAGCTTCTTCATCGCTGAGGCGGATGTCGAACCACTGGTGATGTTCCAGGCTGGATAGATAAGCCTTGTCCAGCTTGGCACCCTTGGCCAGCTTCTTCGGCCCGCCGTTGACTACCTTGCCATGCAGCAACTTCTCCAGACGTGTGTACACGTCCGCTTCGACGATGCGCATCTGGTCAGCCAAATCTTTCTTGTAGCGGTTCAGTTCGTCGTCGATGATCTGCTGCGCACGCTTGTCGCGTTGCAGTCCTTCGCGGGTAAACACCTGCACGTCGATCACAGTCCCTGAAATACCGGCCTGCACACGCAGCGAGGTGTCCTTCACATCGGATGCCTTTTCGCCGAAAATGGCGCGCAGCAGTTTCTCTTCCGGGGTCAACTGGGTTTCGCCCTTGGGCGTAACCTTGCCGACCAGCACGTCGCCCACGCTGACTTCCGCGCCGATGTGCACGATACCGCATTCATCCAGGCGCGCCATCTGTCCCTCGGACAGATTGGGAATGTCACGGGTAATTTCTTCCGAACCCAGCTTGGTATCGCGCGCCACCACCGTCAGTTCTTCAATATGAATGGAGGTGAAACGATCTTCTGCTACCACGCGCTCGGAAATCAGGATCGAGTCCTCGTAGTTGTAACCGTTCCAAGGCATGAACGCCACCAGCATGTTCTGACCCAGAGCCAGTTCGCCCATGTCGGTCGATGCGCCATCGGCGATCACGTCGCCGCGCGCAATCACGTCTCCCATCCTGACCAGCGGACGCTGGTTGATGTTGGTGTTCTGGTTGGAACGGGTGTACTTGGTCAGGTTGTAGATGTCCACGCCGACTTCGCCGTGCGTCGTTTCATCATCGTTGACGCGCACCACGATACGGCCTGCGTCCACATAATCCACGCGTCCGCCGCGCCATGCCTGCACGGTCGTGCCGGAGTCGACCGCCACGGTGCGTTCGATGCCGGTGCCGACCAGCGCTTTTTCCGCGCGCAGACAAGGCACAGCCTGACGCTGCATGTTTGCGCCCATCAAGGCGCGGTTCGCATCGTCGTGTTCCAGGAATGGGATCAGCGAAGCAGCCACCGACACCACTTGGGCTGGCGCCACGTCCATGTACTCGATTTTTTCCGGCGTGGCCAACACGAATTCATTGTGCTGGCGCGACGACACGATGTCATTGGTAAAATGACCTTTCTTATCCAATTCGGCGTTGGCCTGCGCGATGGTGAACTTGCCTTCCTCAATAGCGGACAGGTAATCCACATCATCAGTCGCCTTGCCCTTGATCACGCGGCGATATGGCGTTTCGATAAAACCGTAATTGTTGGTGCGCGCATACAGCGCCAGGGAGTTGATCAGGCCGATGTTCGGGCCTTCCGGCGTTTCGATCGGGCACACGCGGCCATAGTGCGTCGGATGTACGTCGCGCACTTCGAAACCTGCGCGTTCGCGCGTCAAACCGCCCGGACCCAGCGCGGAAATACGACGTTTGTGCGTCACTTCCGACAGTGGGTTGGTCTGATCCATAAACTGCGACAACTGGCTGGAGCCGAAGAATTCCTTCACCGCAGCCGAAATCGGCTTGGCATTGATCAGGTCATGCGGCATCAGGTTGTCCGTTTCGGCTTGGCCGAGACGCTCTTTCACCGCACGCTCGACGCGCGCCAGACCGGCACGGAATTGGTTCTCCGCCAACTCACCCACCGCGCGCACGCGACGGTTTCCGAGGTGGTCGATATCGTCAATCTCGCCGCGACCATTGCGCAATTCAACCAGAATCTTGATTACCGCTACGATGTCATCGTTGGACAAAATACCGGAACCGGTCAACTCTTCGCGTCCGACACGACGGTTGAATTTCATGCGCCCTACGGCCGAAAGATCATAACGCTCTTCAGAGAAGAACAGGCCGTTGAACAGGTTTTCCACCGCATCTTCTGTGGGTGGCTCGCCAGGGCGCATCATGCGGTAGATGGCGACGCGCGCCGTCCACTGGTCAGTCGTCTCATCGGCACGCAGGGTCTGCGAAATGAAAGCGCCCTGATCCAGATCGTTGGTATACAGGGTGTGAATCTTGGCGATCCCCGCCGCTTGCAGCTTGGCGAGCAGGGTTTCGGTGATCTCGTCGTTGGCGTTGGCAATGACTTCTCCGCTGTCCTTGTCCACCACGTTATGCGCCAACACACGACCCAACAGGAAGTCGTCGCCCACCGCCAGCTTGTCGATGCCCGCTTCCTGTATCTCGCGGACATGACGAACGGTAATGCGCTTGCCCGCAGCCACGATAACTTTACCACCCTTGCCCGCAATGTCGAAACGCGCAATTTCTCCGCGCAAACGCTCTGGCACTACCTCGAACTGAATGCCCTTTTTGCCGAACAAGAAAGTATCAACCTCAAAGAAAGCGGCCAATATTTGTTCCGGCGTGTAACCCAGCGATTTTAGCAAAATTGTGACCGGCATTTTGCGGCGACGGTCAATGCGGAAATAAACATAGTCCTTGGCGTCGAATTCGAAATCCAGCCAGGAACCACGGTAAGGAATGATGCGCGCAGAGAACAACAACTTGCCGGAGCTATGAGTCTTGCCGCGGTCATGCTCGAAGAACACACCAGGCGAACGATGCAGTTGCGACACGATCACGCGCTCGGTGCCGTTGATGACGAACGAGCCGGTGTGCGTCATCAGCGGAATTTCGCCCATGTACACTTCCTGCTCCTTCACTTCCTTCACCGTCGGCTTAGACGCTTCCTTGTCCAACAGGGTCAGACGCACGCGTGCGCGCAACGGCGAGGCATAAGTCAGTCCGCGCTGCTGGCATTCCTTCACATCGAACGGAGGCATGCCCAGCGCGTAGCTGACAAATTCCAGCCGCGCATATTTGTTATGACTCTCAATCGGAAAAATCGAATTGAACGCGGCCTGTAAACCGTCGTTGATGCGCTGCTCGGGCTGCAAACTGGCCTGCAGGAAATCGCTATAGGACTCCAGTTGGGTGGACAGCAAAAAAGGCACCGGCAAAGCGCCGATCCGTTTTGCGAAACTCTTACGGATACGTTTTTTTTCAGTAAACGAATAGTTCATGATATCTCCACGACCAAGGTAAAAGACAAGGGACAAAAGGCGAAATCAACGCCCGCTGACCGTTGGCTTCTTATAAAGCAGCAAAAGGCTGACGAGTTCCGTCAGCCTTTTGCCACGAGCAACAATTACTTGATTTCAGCGGTTGCGCCTGCTTCGATCAGTTGTTTCAGGATGCCGTCAGCATCAGCCTTGTTAACGCCTTCCTTGACTGGCTTCGGTGCACCGTCCACCAGATCCTTGGCTTCTTTCAAGCCCAGGCCGGTAATCGCGCGCACCACCTTGATCACGTTCACCTTGGCGTCTCCAGCGGCGTTCAGGATCACGGTGAATTCAGTCTGTTCAGCGGCGGCAGCTGCACCACCGCCAGCGGCTGCGGCAGGGGCTGCCATCGAAGCGGCGGAAACGCCAAACTTCACTTCAATTGCTTTTACCAATTCATTCAGTTCCAGAACGGACATGCCGTCCAATGCTGCCAAAAATGCGTCTTTATCGAATGCCATTTTATATTTCCTAACTTAAAGATTAATTGTGGATGGTTAAGCCGCTGCTTTTTGTTCTGCCACAGCGCTCAGTACGCGTGCAAAACCGGAGAGCGGTGATTGCAGCAAACCGCAAAGTTGCGCCAGCAGCACTTCCTTGGGAGGAACGGTAGCCAAGGCATTGACGCCCGCAGCATCCAGCGCCTTGCCGTTGTAAGCACCCGCTTTGACCACCAGCTTGTCGTTCGTCTTGGCAAATTCATACACCACTTTCGCCGCCGCGACAGCATCGGCACTGATGCTGTACACCAGCGGGCCGACCATTTTTTCCGCCAAAGCTTCGAATGGAGTACCCTGCACTGCACGGCGTGCCAGCGTATTTTTCAACACATGGAAATACACACCGGACTTGCGCGCATTCGCACGCAACTTGGTAATGTCAGCCACTCCAATGCCACGGTACTCTGCCAAAACGATAGTCTGAGCCTGCGCCACTTGTGCGCTGACTTCAGCCACTACCGCCTGTTTTTGTTGCAGATTAAGACCCAAAGTCTTCCTCCTTCTAAAACCGGAACACTCACGCGTTCCTTAGGTTAACAACAGCGTCCTTAAGTCAGGAAGAAAACATCTATTCTCCTGCTTGCGGGCACACCATCTACGTGGGTTGACGGGTCGCTCCGTCAATTAAACCATCGGCCAACTGCTCCTCCGATACCTACGGTCTTTGATCTGCTTATCCAGCCAGCAGTCCAAAGCCTTCTAGCGGCAATGGCGTCCACGCCATGCCGCAAATTCAATTCAAACTATGCAGCCAAACTAGCTTGTTCAACGCGGATGCCGACGCCCATGGTGCTGGAGACGGACACCTTTTTCAGGTACACGCCCTTGGCAGCAGCAGGCCGGGCCTTGTTCAGCGCATCGATCAGTGCCAGTATATTTTCGCGCAACGCTTCCGGCGTGAACGAAGCACGCCCGATAGTGCATTGCACGATACCGTTCTTGTCGGTGCGATACTGCACCTGACCGGCCTTGGCATTTCTCACCGCACCCGCCACATCGGCAGCAACCGTACCCACCTTGGGGTTAGGCATCAAACCGCGCGGGCCGAGAATCTGCCCCAGTTGACCGACGATACGCATTGCATCCGGGGAAGCGATCACCACATCGAAATCCATTTTGCCGGCCTTGATGCTTTCGGCCAAGTCTTCGAAACCGACGATATCTGCACCTGCAGCCTTGGCTTCCTCAGCCTTGGCGCCCTGAGCAAATACGGCCACGCGCACAGTCTTGCCGGTACCCTTGGGCAGCACGACGGAACCGCGCACCAACTGGTCGGATTTCTTGGCGTCGATGCCGAGGTTCACTGCCACGTCTATCGATTCATCAAATTTTGCCTTGGCGGTTTCTTTCACCAGATTCAATGCATCGGCCAGTGGATACAGCTTGTTGCGGTCTACCTTGGTAGCCAGTGCTTTATAACGCTTGGAAATATGTGCCATGTTATACGCCCTCCACGGTAATACCCATACTGCGCGCGCTGCCCGCAATGGTACGCACGGCGGCATCCATATCGGCTGCGGTCAGATCCGGCATCTTGGTTGTAGCAATTTCTTCCGCTTGCTTGCGGGTCAGCTTGCCCACCTTGTCGGTATGGGGCGTCTTGCTGCCCTTCTGAATTCCGGCGGCCTTCTTGATCAGAATGGTCGCAGGCGGAGTCTTCATGATGAAGGTGAAGCTCTTGTCCGCGAAGGCGGTAATCACGACGGGGATCGGCAAGCCGGGTTCCACACCTTGAGTCTGGGCGTTAAACGCCTTGCAGAACTCCATGATATTCAAACCGCGCTGACCCAATGCCGGACCAATTGGCGGGCTGGGATTTGCCTTACCAGCAGGCACTTGCAGCTTGATATAGCCGATTATTTTCTTTGCCACGTTACTACTCCTTATCAGTGGGTTAAACGCATACCGCCGTTACTCCGATACGCTCCCCGTTTAATACAGAGAAGGAGAAAAGGGAAAGAGGCAAGGGTAAAACCGCACAGGTCCGCCCTTATCCCTTCTCCCTTATCCCTTCCCGCTTTTAGGCCTTTTCTACTTGGCCGAAATCCAATTCCACTGGTGTCGCGCGACCAAAAATGGTTACCGCCACCCGCAGCTTATTTTTGTCGTAATTGACATCATCCACCGTACCGTGGAAGTCGGTGAATGGGCCTTCCTTGACGCGCACCGCCTCGCCCACCTCGAACAACACCTTGGGACGCGGCTTCTCGACACCCGCCTGCATCTGCTGCATGATGGTCTGCACTTCCTTTTCGCTGATCGGCGTGGGCTTCATCGCCGAACCGCCTAAGAAGCCGGTGACCTTGGGCGTACTCTTGATTAAATGCCAGCTCTCATCGGTCATCTCCATCTCGACCAAAACATAGCCGGGAAAGAACTTGCGCTCACTGATGCTCTTCTGACCAGCCTTTAACTCAACCACCTCTTCGACCGGCACTAAAATCTGGCCGAACAGGTCTTGCATGCCGGTACGCGCAATGCGCTCCACCAGTGCACGCTGCACGCTTTTCTCGAACTGCGAGTACGTATGAACAACATACCAACGCTTGGCCATCACTCACTCCGTCCCATCAATTTATTGACCACCACCATCAGGCTGGCATCCACCGCCCACAAGAACAACGCCATAACCACCGCGAACGCGATCACAACACCGGTCGTCTGTATGGTTTCCTTGCGCGTCGGCCATACCACGCGCTTCGCTTCAGCCACAGATTCCTTGCCGAAAATAAACAGACGCTTGCCAGGATCAGTCGTCCAGATGATCCCCGCAGCTAGCAATAAACCCAGCAACACCACCGCCAGTTTCACCACGGCAGCGCTCTCGTGCAGCGCGTAGAACCCTGTAATTCCCGCCACAATCAGCAGAAAAGCCACGCCTAATTTAATCTTGTCAGTCATGCGCGTTCTGTCCGTTTACTTAATAACTGGCAGGCCAGGAGGGTCTCGAACCCCCAACCCTCGGTTTTGGAGACCGATACTCTACCAATTGAGCTACTGGCCTAAAATCGAGAAGGGAGAAGGGAGAAGAGAAAAGGGTCAAACCCTTCCCTCTTCCCTCTTTACCCTTCACATTCCTTTACT
>CAVRDK010000004.1:0-1500095 GCA_963719855.1 uncultured beta proteobacterium | reverse complement strand
AAGTATTCCGTGATGCAGGCATTCAGACCATAATTCTGATTGCCAGGAAAAGCCAGAAGTCAGAGCGCTACCAATTCGACTATCGACGCCTGGCAGGAGTGAAGAGCCACCTGCCGGACGCACAGGCACTACTAGAAAAACTGGAAGGTGATGGGCGTAAATACTTACACCAACGCTAGATCGAAGCCGCATACCAACTGCTTCACTGACATTTTCCAACTCCAGCGTTGAAGTGTTGCTGGATAAGATTGCTGCCAAACGGAATTTTGAACTGAATGGAAAGATGGAAGTGGCACAAGGTATTGTGCCCAACCCTGATGTTGTTTCGGCAAGAGCATTAGAAATAATCCCATATAAGAAACGGCAGCAAGAGGGTATTGAGGCAGGGCAAGGGGTGTTTGTCGTAAATGATGGATATTTTGCCGCTCCCAGCCAATTGGAAAAACGTTTTCTCAAGCCACTATATGAGCCGTCCGATATCGGTAGATATGCAATCGTTGACAAGCCAGCAAAGAGCATCATCTATTCAACTCGTGCCAACACCGCTCATGCGCCTCTTCCGTCTCGCTTGCTTAGTCATCTGGAGCGATACAGGGAAATTATGGAAGAAAGAAGAGAAAACCAACTTGGTCGGCTTGAGTTTTTCCAACTACATTGGCCGCGTGAGGAGCGTTTTTTTGAGCAAGGTGCAAAAATATTATCTGCCCGAAAATGTGATGAACCAACTTTCACCTACACCGAAAACGAGGCATACGTGATGATGGCATTCAATGTCATTATTACGGAGCGTGCAAATCTGCTATTTCTTACTGGCTTGTTAAATTCAAGGCTGGTGCGGTTCTGGCTCAAACATCGTGGCAAAATGCAGGGACAAAATTTCCAGGTGGATAAAGAACCGTTGCTGGAAATTCCTTTGTGCGTTCCATCGAAGACAGAACAGGAGAAAATAGCCAAATTTGTTCAACGAATAATTGAATGCAAGCAACAGATGCCCAGCATCAAAACTGATGCCGAGAATGTGCAGTTTCAGCGGTTTGTCGGTCAAGTTGAAAGCCAGATTCAAGATGCTATCGAAACGATTTATGGGCTGAATGATGAAGAGCGTAAAATGCTGGAGGTCGCTTGATCTGGTGGATGGCTTGCGCCGTGAAACATGTTACAACTTATGACTGGATTGGCCTAGACTGGATAACCTGTTGATTGCGAACTGCTTGGGCTACAGCACCATAATACCGTTCTTTTGGCGAAGCAAAAGAAAGTGACTAGCTGCCGGTCTACCACCGGCGGTTTTGTTTTTGATGTTGGGTTACGCGCTACGCGCTAACCCAACCTACCTGCCGAGCCACCTCGGCATTAGGTAGAATACCCCCCATGACCACCTTCACCATCGCCACTTACAACATTCACAAGGGATTCTCCCATTTCAATCGGCGCATGGTGCTGCACGAGTTGCGCGAGCGACTGCGCGAACTCAACGCTGACATCGTGTTCTTGCAGGAGGTGCAGGGTGAGAACACCAAGGATGCGCAACTCCATGACAATTATCCCGTGTTGCCGCAACATGAATTCCTGGCGGAAAAGGTTTGGCAGCATCATGTGTATGGGAAGAATGCGGTATATAACGAAGGCCATCACGGCAACGCCATTCTGAGTCGATTCCCGATTGCGAGTTGGGAAAATCAGGATGTTTCCGCACACCGCTTCGAGAGTCGTGGCCTGCTGCATTGCGAAATTTCTTTGCTTGGTATGGAAGCGCCGCTGCATTGTCTGTGCGTGCATTTCGGTTTGTTTAAGCGCGGACGTGGGCAGCAGTTCATTGCGCTGGTCGAGCGTATTAAGCGGATGGTTCCGGCGGGCGCGCCGCTAATTATCGCGGGCGACTTCAACGACTGGAATAACCATGCCAGTCATTTTCTGGCGCAGGAGTTGCAAGTGCACGAGGTGTTTGACGCCAGCAACGGCAAGCTGGCGCGCAGTTATCCGGCGGGGTTGCCGTTGCTGCGCATGGATCGTATTTATGTGCGCGGGCTGGAGGTGAGCCACAGCAATGTGTATGCGTGGAGACAAATTTCCGATCATGCGGCGTTGTCCGCGACCTTGGTATTGCCATGAGGCACCATGAGTAGCACACATCTGATTGACGGCCACACGCTTACCTTGCTGTACAACGGCGGGGAATATTTCCCGCGCCTCGTGTCTGCGATTGACAGTGCGACCCATTCGGTTTATCTGGAAACTTATATTTATGCTACCGATGCTATCGGACGTATGGTCACGGAAGCCTTGCAGCGCGCGACCAGACGCGGAGTGAGGACGCATTTGCTGCTGGATGGTTACGGTAGCGCCCACTTGTCTGCCGCTTGGCTGGAGGAGTTGCGCGCATCAGGCGTAGGAGTATTAAAGTTCCGCCCGGCAATCTCCTGGCTTTCTTTTCGCCGCCAGCGTCTGCGCCGCCTGCATCGCAAGCTGGCAGTGGTGGACGAGCGTATTGCTTTTGTCGGTGGCATCAACATTAGCGACGACGTGCCTGGCGGCGAAATTCTGAAACCTCGCCTCGATTATGCGGTGGAAGTACAAGGCGATACGGTGGCGCAAATACATGCGTCCATGCGGCGCTTATGGACGCTGGTGTCGTGGACGAACTTTAAGCGGCAGCACAAGCTGGAAAAACTCCAGCCTGCACGTGCCCATGCGGCGCAACAAAAAGTAATTTTTATGTTGCGCGATAACTTGCGTCACCGGCGCGACATCGAGCATGCCTATCTCAAGGCTATAGGTGGCGCACGGCATGAGATCATCATTGCCAATGCCTATTTCCTGCCCAGCCAGCGCCTGCGCCGTGCCTTGCTGCATGCGGCGCAGCGCGGCGTGAAAGTGGTGCTGCTGTTGCAGGGAAAAGTGGAGTACCGCATGCAGCATTACGCCACGCTTGCGCTCTATGACGAACTGCTGCGCGCAGGCGTGGAAATCCACGAATACCATGCCAGTTATTTGCACGCCAAGGTTGCGGTGGTAGATGGGAGTTGGGCGACTGTCGGCTCATCCAACATCGAACCGTTCAGCCTGTGGCTGGCGCGCGAAGCCAATCTGGTGGTACGCGACGCAGGATTTGCCGGATCGTTGCGCGCCAGCCTGTTGCAAGAAATGGCGCAAGGCGCACTGAGGCTTGAACATTCCACCTGGAGCAAGAGAAGCGCGTGGATGCGCCTTCTTACACGTATCAGTTATGCCTTGGTGCGCGTGCTGACCGGCGTGATCGGTTACGCACGCGGGCGTGATGACATTTAGGCAGGTATTGTCCCAGAAATGACGACGTGACCGTGTAACTGCTCTTTTAGGTTCATGGTTTGTTTTCGTGCGATTTATCGGCAGCTTCATGCGCGGCTATAATGCGCCTATCCATTTCCCGTACTCACCATGCGCCCCCATCCCGCTTCCCCAGAATCTGCGCCGCACGGCGAGTGGAGCACCATTCGCACCCTGTTGCCCTACCTGCTGGAGTTCAAGGGCAGAGTGGTACTTGCGCTGACGTTACTGGTGCTGGCCAAGCTGGCCAATGTGGCGGTGCCGCTGGTGCTCAAAGAAATCGTGGACGCGATGAACAAGCCCAAAGCAATGTTATTCGTGCCTGTATTTCTGGTAGTTGGCTATGGCTTGTTGCGCCTGTTCAGCACCTTGTTCGGGGAGTTGCGCGACGCGGTGTTCGCCAAAGTCACGCAACGCGCCATCCGCCGCGTTGCGCTCAAACTCTTCGTCCACCTGCACAACCTGAGTCTGCGCTTCCATCTGGAGCGACAGACTGGAGGCGTGTCGCGTGACATCGAGCGCGGTACCAAGGGCATCAGCTTCCTGCTCAATTTCATGCTGTTCAACATTCTTCCCACGCTGCTGGAAATCACTTTGGTTGCTGTTATCCTGTTCAAAAAATACAACCCGTGGTTTGCCGTCATTACCTTCGCGACGCTGGTGGTGTACATTGTGTTCACCCTGTTTATCACCGAGTGGCGCATGGTGTTTCGCCGTACCATGAACGACATGGATTCCAAGGCCAACACGCGCGCCATAGACAGCCTGCTAAACTATGAGACGGTGAAATATTTCGGCAATGAGAGCTATGAAGCGCGGCGCTACGATGAACATCTGGGATCGTGGGAAACTGCTGCGGTAAGCAACCAGACCTCTCTGGCTGCGCTAAATTCCGGCCAGAGCGTCATCATCGCCATCGGTGTCACCGCGCTGATGTTGCTGGCGGCGGATGGGGTGGTCAAAGGTACGATGACGCTGGGCGATCTGGTGTTGGTCAACGTGTTTATGTTGCAACTTTACATGCCGCTGCATTTCCTCGGCTTCGTCTACCGCGAGATTAAGCACTCGCTAGCGGACATGGAAAAAATGTTCCGTCTGCTCGGCGAACATCGCGAAATCGAAGATGCGCCGGATGCCGTGTCGCTGAAGCTGAATAATGCGGCAGTGCGTTTCGAGCAGGTGTGTTTTTCTTATGATCCAGATCGGCAAATATTATTCGAGGTCAGTTTCGACATTCCCGCCGGACACACCGTTGCCGTGGTAGGAGCGAGCGGGGCGGGCAAGTCTACCTTGTCCAGGCTACTGTTCCGCTTCTACGATGTGAATGCGGGGCGCATCCTGGTCGATGGCCAAGATATCCGCAAAGTGACGCAGGCCAGCCTGCGCGCGGCTATCGGCATCGTGCCGCAGGACACAGTATTGTTCAACGACAACATCTATTACAACATCGCCTATGGACGCCCCGATGCCACGCGCGAGGAGGTGCTACAGGCGGCGCGCTCGGCGCATATTCATGCCTTCATCGAATCACTTCCGCATGGCTATAACACCATGGTGGGCGAGCGCGGGCTGAAGCTGTCTGGCGGCGAAAAACAGCGCGTAGCGATTGCGCGCGCCATCCTTAAAAATCCCGCTATCCTGATTTTTGACGAGGCGACTTCTGCGCTGGATTCAAAATCGGAAAAGGCGATACAGGATGAGTTGCGTCAGGTTGCGCGTAACCGCACCACGCTGGTCATCGCACATCGCCTCTCCACCATCGTGGATGCGCAGCAGATATTAGTGATGGATAAAGGACGCATCATCGAGCGCGGCACGCACCGCGAGTTGCTGGCACGGCAAGAGGTATATGCGCAGATGTGGGCGCTACAACAGCAGGAAGACAGTTGAAAATGTCACTCAAAAATTATTTAGTTGACGGCTGAGCGGAAAATTTATTTTTAGAGGAATCTTGAACTTGTAAGTAATTTATTAAGTCTGATTGATATTCGCCTTGATTTATATTGATTTTACGGTATCCTTTGCACCATTAAAGTTTTGGTTTCGGAGAAGATATGTACAAAAAATTCATAATGCTAATCTTGCTGACCCATACCTTGATGGCGCAGGCGGCGCCCAATGAAGGGGTAACACTCAAGCAGGAAGATGAACTGACCAGTGTGGTGCTAAAGCACACCTCGTCACCGAAGTTGCGTTCCTCAATTGCGCTGATTTACGATGAACGGGGTCAGCGTGCCCTGTACACCAAGAACGCGGATACTGTTGCGCCTATCGCCTCCATTAGTAAATTGATGACTGCCATGGTGGTGCTGGATGCGAAGTTGCCGATGGATGAAGAGATCAGCATCAGCAAGCAGGATATGGATACGCTCAAGAACACTCATTCGCGTATGCGTCCCGGCATGACGCTGACACGCGGCGAATTGCTCAAGCTGGCGCTGATGGCTTCGGAAAACCGTGCCGCCGCCGCACTGGCGCGCACCTATCCGGGCGGCACCGAAGCAGCCGTGGCGAAGATGAATGCCAAAGCACTCGAACTGGGTATGAAGGACACACGCTTCCTCGACCCCACCGGCCTGAACAGCGGCAATGTCTCCACCGCGCAGGATCTGGTAAAGATGGTGCTGGCGGCGCAAACTTATGAGCCTATCCATAACGCGACCACGTCTTCTTCCCATCTGGTCGAACCGGCGGGATACCGTCCACTGCTGTACAAAAACACCAACTCGCTGGTAAGAAATGCGTCCTGGGACATCGGCGTCAGCAAGACCGGTTATATCAACGAAGCGGGGCGATGCCTGGTGATGAAAGTCACTATCAAGCAGCACCCGCTAGTGATCGTGTTGCTCGATTCGCAGGGTAAGAGCACGCGCATCGGTGATGCCAACCGCATCAAGAAGTGGATGGAAAGCTCGCTGGTTACGCGCACCGTGCGTCGCGGATAAAGTTTTCTGCTTTATGTTTTGATGAAGGGGCGCAAGCCCCTTCAGTTTTTTGTATCGGCGATATTGTGAGTTCAATGTGTGCTGCCATGCCGGATTGGGCTTGTGATACGAACAATATTTCTATATTATTGGAAACATGAAAACGATGTTAACGGTGCGGACATGAAAATTACAGCGGCGGTTGATGCTTTGGCGGCGCTGGCGCAGGAATCGCGCCTGTCAGCTTTTCGCCTGTTGGTGCAGGCCGGCAAGGAAGGGCTGGCTGCGGGCGTGCTGAGCGAAAAGCTTGGCATTCCACCTGCCACGCTGTCGTTCCATCTCAAGGGACTGGCACATGCCAGGCTGGTCAAGTCGCGCACTGAAGGACGCTACGTAATTTACACCGCCAACTATGCCGAGATGGATAAGCTGATCGCTTACTTGACCGAGCACTGCTGCGCGGGAGATGCGGCTCAATGCGCGCCGCGCAAGTCTTGTCAAAAGCTGGAGAATGAAATGAAAGCAGAAAAAACCTACAACGTGTTGTTCCTGTGCACCGGAAATTCCGCGCGCAGCGTCCTGGCCGAGGCTACGCTGAACCATCTAGGCGCGGGGCGATTCCATGCCTTCAGCGCGGGCAGCAAGCCATCCGGCAAGGTGCATCCCGCATCCCTGCGTTTGCTGCAACGCATGGGGTTGCCCACCGCAGGGTTGCGCAGCAAAAGCTGGGACGAGTTCGCCGCAACGGATGCGCCGCAGATGGATTTCATTTTTACCGTATGTGACAATGCCGCCGGTGAGGAATGCCCGCTGTGGCTGGGCAGCCCGGTGACGGCGCACTGGGGCGTGGCAGATCCCGCTACGTGCAAGGGCGACGAGGCCGAGCAGGATAAGCTGTTCGAGCAAGCCTGCCAGCAACTGACCAGACGCATTCAGCTATTGATCAGTCTGCCCTTCGCCAAACTGGATGCGCTGAGCCTGAAACAAAAATTGCAGGAAATCGGGAGGGTATAACATGGGACTGTTTGAACGCTACCTGACCGTTTGGGTATTCCTGTGCATCGTTATCGGCGTAGTGCTGGGGCAAGTCTTCCCTGCGCTATTCCAGTTGCTCGGCAGCCTGCAAGTAGCGCGGGTGAATTTGCCGGTCGGCTTGCTGATCTGGGTGATGATTATCCCCATGCTGTTGCGCATTGATTTTGGCGCGCTGTATCAGGTGCGCGAACACTGGCGCGGCATCGGCGTGACGCTGTTTATCAACTGGGCGATCAAGCCCTTTTCCATGGCGCTGCTCGGCTGGCTGTTCATCCGCCACCTGTTCGCCCCCTATCTTCCGGCTGCGCAACTCGACAGCTATATTGCCGGGTTGGTGTTGCTGGCCGCCGCACCCTGCACCGCGATGGTGTTTGTATGGAGCCGTCTGGTGAACGGCGAGCCGCTGTTCACCTTGAGCCAGGTCGCGCTAAATGATGCCATCATGATCTTTGCCTTCGCGCCGCTGGTCGCCCTGCTGCTCGGGCTGTCCGCCATTGTGGTGCCGTGGGATACGCTGCTGGTTTCGGTAGTGCTGTACATCGTGCTGCCGGTGCTGCTGGCGCAAGTGTGGCGCAAATATTTGCTCGCGCGCGGTACGGATACACTGGAGCGCGCACTGAACGCGCTGCATCCATTATCTCTGTCCGCATTGCTGCTCACGCTGGTGTTGCTGTTCGCGTTTCAAGGCAAGGCCATTGTCGAGCAGCCGCTGGTCATCGCCATGCTGGCCGTGCCCATTACCATCCAAGTGTATTTTACTTCCGGCTTGGCATACTGGCTGAACCGCCGTTTTGGTGTGGCGCATTGCGTGGCGGGGCCTTCGGCCTTGATCGGGGCAAGCAACTTTTTCGAACTCGCAGTGGCTGCCGCCATTAGCCTGTTCGGCTTCGAATCCGGCGCGGCGCTGGCTACTGTGGTCGGCGTGTTGATCGAAGTACCGGTGATGTTATCGGTGGTGTATCTGGTAAATCGCAGCAAGGGATGGTACGAGGCCGCTAGTTAACCTTTATCAGCCCGTCTGCCGGATGGTAAACTTAGCTAACCCTTTCATCAGGAGTCAAAGCATGGCCCATCTATTCGAACCTCTCAAGCTGCGTGACATCGTCCTTAGCAACCGCATCGGCATTCCGCCCATGTGCCAATACTCGGCGCACGACGGGGTGGCGGCGGACTGGCATTTCGTGCATTACGGCAGCCGCGCGGTCGGCGGCGCTGGACTGATGATCCTCGAGGCAACGGCGGTAACACCGGAGGGGCGGATCAGCCCGGGCGATCTCGGCATCTGGGACGATAAACATATCGAGCCGCTGGCGCGCATCGTGCGCTTCTCAAAGGAGCAGGGCTGCGTGGCCACCCTACAGTTGGCTCATGCCGGTCGCAAGGGCAGTAGCGGGCTGGGTTGGCAGGCGCAGAGCACGCTGAGCGCGAGCGAAGGCGGCTGGATGGTCGTCGCCCCGTCGCCCGTGTCCTTCGGCGAAGGCTATGCTGTGCCGAGCGAACTCGATGAGGCCGCCATTCGCCAAGTGATCGCCCAGTTTGCGGCAGGTGCTCGCCGTGCACGCGAAGCCAGTTTCCAGACAATAGAAATACATGCGGCGCACGGCTACCTGCTGCACCAGTTCCTGTCGCCGCTGTCCAACCGCCGTACCGATGCTTATGGAGGCAGCTTCGAGAACCGTACCCGCTTGGTGCGGGAAGTGGTCGCCGCAGTTCGCGCCGAATGGCCGGAGCGACTCCCTCTGCTGATCCGCCTGTCGGCTACCGACTGGGTTGACGGTGGTTGGAGCGCGGACGAGACGGTCGAACTATGCCGCACGCTGAAGGGACTCGGTGTCGATCTGGTGGATGTCTCAACCGCCGGTCTGGTGCCGACGGCAAAAATCCCCGCTGGCCCAGGCTTTCAGACCGAATTCGCCGCGCGGGTGCGTCATGAGGCGGGTATCCCCACCGCCGCCGTCGGTCTGATCACTTCGCCGGCGCAGGCCGATCACATCGTCCGCACCGGGCAAGCCGACATGGTGCTACTCGGTCGTGAAATCTTGCGTAACCCCTACTGGCCACTGAGTGCCGCCCAAGCACTGGAGCAGGCGGCGACTTGGCCGCAACAATATCTACGCGCCGCGCCGCCGGGTTCGACGGGGCGGTAAGCGGCGATTAAGCCGTCTTTTTTGACGGCTTAGTCGAATATCCATGCAGAGCTAACGCGCCCGCCATTTTCTTATATGAACACAGCAGCATCCGACAGCCTTGCCATCCATACGTCTGAACTGACGCGCCAGTTTGGAAACTTGACTGCGGTGGATCACATCGAGCTGCGGGTTTCCTATGGAGAAGTTTTCGGCTTGCTCGGTGCAAACGGTGCGGGAAAAAGCACCGTGATCAAGATGCTCACGACTCTGCTGTCGCCAACATCCGGGGCAGCGGAAGTTGGGGGATTCGACATCATCCAATCTCCGGGAGAGGTCAGAAAACGCATCGGTTACGTGTCGCAACTGGTGTCGGCAGACGGTGCCCTGACCGGCTACGAGAATCTGCGCCTGTCGGCCAAACTCTATGGTCTGCCGAAAGCTGAGCGTAGCGCACGCATGGCCGATGCACTGGACTTCATGGGCCTTAGCGATTCGGCGCACAAGCTGGTGCGCACCTATTCCGGCGGCATGATCCGCAGGCTTGAACTGGCCCAGGCCATGTTGCATCGCCCGGCGATTCTGTTTCTGGACGAGCCGACGATTGGACTCGATCCGGTTGCGCGCCGCATGGTGTGGGATCGGTTGCTGGATCTCAGGCGTGACTATGGCATGACCGTTCTCATTACCACGCACGATATGGAAGAAGCCGAGGCGCTTTGTGACACGCTGGCGATTCTGCATGCGGGACGAGTAAGCGTGGTCGGCAAGCCAGCCGAGTTGCGCGCTGGGCTTGGGGCGGACGCGACCATGGATGACGTGTTCGTGCATTTCGCGGGCGGCTCGATACACGAAGGCGGGACGTTCCGCGAGGTCTCCCAGACCCGCAGGACGGCTCACCGCCTTGGCTGAGCGAGAATACAAATGAAACAATTCATCCGCGAGACAGCTGCAATTGTAGAAGTCGAGCTAATCAAGCTCGCCCGCGATCCGACTGAAATCATCTCCCGCGCGGTGCAGCCCGTGCTGTGGCTGGTAGTGTTCGGGCAGGTTCTCGCTCAGGTTCGCGGCATCCACACCGGGCAGTTGAGTTACCTCGCGTTCATCACGCCCGGAATCCTTGCGCAGAGCGTTCTGTTCAGCGCGATCTTTTATGGCATCGCAATTATCTGGGAGCGCGACCTTGGCGTGGTGCATAAGCTTCTGGTGAGTCCTGCCCGGCGTAGTTCACTGGTTTTTGGCAAAGCGGTCGCAGCCGGATTTCGCGGCCTCGTGCAGGCTGTTGTCATATATCTCGTCGCGCTGGTTATGCATGTTTCGCTCAGGCTTGATCCTCTGGCAATCTTCGCCGTGCTGGCCGGGGTGATGCTGGGATCGGGAATCTTTGCCACTTTCTCGCTCATCATCGCGTGTATCGTAAAAACGCGTGAACGTTTCATGGGTATCGGGCAACTCCTGACTATGCCGATGTTTTTTGCGAGCAACGCGATCTATCCGCTGGACATCATGCCAGGTTGGCTACGCGTCATTGCGCAGATCAATCCACTCACTTATCTGATCGACGCACTACGCGGGCTCATGATCACAGGGGGAGAAAATGTTCACGGATACGCAGTTGATTTCGGGGTTTTGTTATTGGTGTTCGCTGCCCTGCTATTCGTCGCAGTGAGGTTGTATCCGACGTTGGCGGAATGAGTGCTGCACTAGATTTCGGCCTACGAAAGGGGGATTTAGGGGCTGTTTTCAAGCTGAACCACTACCCGACGTGTTATATCTTGTTGCCATAACCCTGGAAAGTGTCGTAGAATTCGCGCCCCTTGGTATTCGCTAAGGGGGCATTTGCTAACGAAAAGTAGGTTAACTATGGTTGTCATTCGATTTGCACGCGGCGGTTCAAAGAACCGTCCATTTTTTAACGTGGTTGTAGCGGATTCGCGCAATCGCCGTGATGGTCGTTTCATCGAGCGTATCGGGTTTTACAACCCGGTTGCTCCTGAAGGCGCGGACGGCATGCGAATCGAGTTGGATCGCGTGGCGCACTGGCAGGAAAAGGGCGCGCAAGTTAGCGAAGCCGTTGCCAAGCTGGTCAAGCGCGCTGGTGCCGCAGCCAAAGCGTAACGAAACAGACCCCATGGTAATCATGGGGCGGGTGGCGGGTGCGCAGGGCATACTCGGCTGGGTGAAGCTAAAGACTTACACCGAGTTCGCGGATAATCTTGTCGAATTTCCGGTCTGGTGGCTGGGGGATGACAAACATCCCTGGCGCGAGATGGCCGTGGAAAAATTTGCGGTACAAAGCAAAGGCCTGATCGCCAAGTTTCCGGGCTGCAACGACCGCACCACCGCCGAAAAATACCGGGGTCTGTTGGTGGCAGTGCCACGTAGCAGCCTGCCGCAACAAGCTGAAGATGAGTATTACTGGGCGGACTTGATCGGCCTCGATGTGGTCAACCTCGCAGGCGAAAGCCTGGGTACGGTAGATAATTTGATGGATACAGGCGCCAATCAGGTACTGTGTGTGCGAGGGACGAGCGGTGAGATTTTGGTTCCGTTCATCGCTAGCGCCATCAAGCAAGTAAGCTTGGCGGAAAAAATAATCCGTGTTGACTGGGCTGCTGATTGGGCCGAGAAGCACTGACTGAGATGCGCTTCGATGTCATCACGCTGTTCCCCGAGATGTTCGGCGCGATTACCCAGTATGGCGTAACGCGACGCGCGGCGGAGCAGGGCAAATTTGTGTTGCAGACGTGGAATCCGCGCGATTTTACGACCGACAACTACCGCACCGTGGATGATCGCCCGTATGGCGGTGGTCCCGGAATGGTGATGCTGGCGGAGCCGCTGGCACAAGCGATCGACGCAGCGAAAGCCGCGCAGGGAGCAAGCGGGATAGCGCAGAGTTGCGTGATTCATCTCTCGCCGCAAGGCAGGCCGCTCACCCACGAAGTGGTGATAGAGTTGCTGGCGCGCGACGCAGGATTGATATTGTTGTCGAGTCGATACGAAGGCGTGGATGAGCGTCTGATCCGGCAGCAGGTAGATGAAGAGCTTTCCATCGGCGACTATGTGTTGTCCGGTGGAGAGTTGGCAGCGATGGTGTTGATGGACAGTCTGGTGCGGCAGATCCCCGGTGTGTTGGGCGATGACGCATCGGCGCAGCAGGACTCATTTGTAAAGGGTCTGCTCGATTGTCCGCACTACACGCGGCCTGAGGTTTATAACGGCGAGGGTGTTCCGGAAGTATTGATGTCCGGGCATCACGCCGAGATAGAAAAGTGGCGATTGAAGCAGGCGTTAGGCAGGACTGCGGAACGTCGCCCGGATTTGCTGGCACAGCGCCAGTTAACAAAACAGGAAGCTCGGCTACTGGCAGAGTACCAGCAGGAACAAGCATCCGTACAACAAGAGGAAACAAAATGAATCTGATCGCAATACTTGAGCAAGAAGAAATTGCCCGTCTGGGTAAAACAATTCCGAATTTCGGCCCTGGCGACACAGTGATCGTCAGCGTGAACGTTGTGGAAGGCGAGCGCAAGCGTACCCAGGCTTTCGAAGGCGTGGTCATCGCCAAGCGCAACAAGGGACTCAACTCCTCATTCATCGTGCGCAAGGTTTCCGCCGGCGAAGGCGTGGAACGTACTTTCCAGACCTACTCTCCCAGCATCGCTGGCATCGAAGTGAAGCGTCGTGGCGACGTGCGCCGCGCCAAGCTCTACTACCTGCGCGACCGCTCCGGCAAGTCGGCACGTATCAAGGAAAAACTGGCAGCCCGCAGCACCAAAACCGCAGCGTAAGCTTCGGTTGGTTCCGAAAAAACGGATGCAAATCCGTATCTAGGGAAAAATGTACAACGAATAAAATCCCCCGGCAAAGCCGGGGGATTTATTTTGTGAGCCGCTCAAAGCGGCTAAACGGGGTCGCTTAGACCCACGAGCCACTCTTTCATCGTCTACCCCTACAGGCAGTTGCAGTCGGCCCGTCTCTCTTCAATTCCATTTTCTCCGGTGGATCGGCATCAGGGGCGTGAAGTGGATACCCATTTTCGCCACATATTGAATTTTTGAGACATTAAAAATGGCCACTCTAATAAATCAGGGTGGCCATTTTTGCATCCGATTAGTACAGAGCTACAACACTCTATAACCTGTGTCGGCTTTTAAAACGAATTATTTCTTTGCTGGTTCAGCGGCAGGAGCCGGAGCAGCGGCAGGAGCAGCAGCAGGAGCCATAGCAGCGGCAGGAGCGGAAGCTGCCTCAGCAGCAGGAGCAGGAGCCGGAGCGGCAACTGGTGCGGGTGCAGGAGCAGGTGCTTCGGCAGGCTTTTGTCCGCAAGCGGTCAGGGAAAGGGCAAACAGGGCAGCAACTAGAGCGGAGAGCTTCATTATCATTTCCTTTAAAGTAAAAAGTTTAATTGGAGTGCGAGTCATAGCAGGTTACTACGTCACGGCGGCAGCATTCTATCAACTTTTTGCGAAAATTACAGTGGTGTATCGCATTTAGCTGTCGTAAATAAATTAACTTGACGAGTAAGAATCAGTGTGTATATTATTTTAACCCATGAAAGAACCAGAAAATTCGAAGCAGAAATTTCATGTTACGTGGTCTGTTTTGGATGAGCGCGCGCGTCGCGTTGCAGCTGCCACTGAGGCTTTAAGTTTGGGTTATGGTGGTGTCTCTTTAATGAGTCGTGCGAGTGGATTATCACGACAAACAATCACGCAAGGAATTCATGAAATTAAAGCTGGTGTAAGCGATCTTTCGGGGCACGTTAGACGCCCTGGCGCCGGACGTAAATCCATTACGGTTTCCGATCCAAAAATTCTTTCCTCTTTGGAGGAAATTATTGATTGTCAAACGCAAGGTGATCCGCAATCCCCATTGCGATGGATTTGTATAAGTACGCGCGCGATAGCACTCGCTTTGAGCAAAAAAAAGCACCCGGTTAGCCATACAAAAGTGGCGCAGCTACTTCATGAATTGAACTATAGTTTGCAGGGCAACAGAAAGACGGCTGCGGGTGATGATCACCCCGACCCTGATGCTCAATTCAGGCATATTAACGCAGCAGTAAAAACATGCTTGGCGCAAAACATCCCTGTAATTTCTGTTGGCACAAAAAAGAAGGAGCTTATCGGAAACTATATAAACGACGGGCAACAATGGCTTCCAGCTAAGGAGCCTGTCAAAGTTCAAGAACATGGCTTTTCCAATCCAGAATTACCTCGCGCATATCCATATGGAATTTATGACCTTGGGAGCAACCCTGGATTTATTAACATTGGAACTGGTCACGACACAGGAGAATTTACGGTAGCATCTATTCGTGGATGGTGGTGTACTGAAGGAATAAAACTGTATCCAAAAACGAAAGAACTTTTAATCACCGCCGATGACGGTGGGAGTAATGGGTCGCAGTTACGACTTGGGGAATTTGAGTTGCAAAAGCTGGCGGATCAAACGGGTTTAAATATATCGATTTGCCACTTCCCTCCGGGTACAAGTAAGTGGAATAACATCGAGCATCCGCTGTTCTCCTTTATCACATCAAATTGGCGCGGAGAACCGTTGCATGATTACGAGACAGTAGTCAAACTTATTGCCAACACAACTACTGCGAAAGAATTGAAAGTTAAGTGCAGATTAGATCGCCAAAAATATCCAGCAGGACGAAGAATTAGTGATGAGAAAATGAAGCTGATAAACATGGGACGAAAAAGATTTCATAACGAGTGGAATTACACAATCAAACCGAAAACTTTAAATGGTTAGCTGTCGCGTTAATTTATTTACGCTGCCCAAGCCAACACGCCAGTAACTGCTATTGGTCGGCAGATGGGTGGTAGCGCACTTGTGGATGTTCACTTTGCAGGGGTTGTTCTAATGCCCAATCTTTACCTTGTTAGCGGATACAATCACAAACGAAGATATTGCCAAGCCCTGTAGAAATGCGTTAAACAACTCTAATTATCTTCTGCGCCACCACAGCACGCCGCCCACCAGCATCAGCAGCGTTGGCAAGGCAAGCAGAAAGCCGCCACCGATGATAGACAGCTTGGTTTTGCTCAGTGTAACGGCACTGTCTTTTACCGCGCGCGGCTGAGTGGCGATGAGTCTTTCTTCGTTGGCGAGCCAGTTCACCATGTTGATGCCTAGATCAATATTGCCGCCATTGCCTGAATAGGCATTAGCGAGAAATGAACCGCTGCCGACGACAACAATGCGCTGGTCGCGGTCATTCACATCCCGTTGCAGGGCGAGTGCGATAGTCGCCGGGCCGGGTACGTCGTGGTTCTTGTCGAATTGCGGCTTGCTTTGCACGGTGCGACTACTCACCCAGCCGCGCGATGCGGCCTCCACCAGCGTGGTGCGCTGCCATACTTCATTTTCTTCCGAGCCGATGGCGCGTGCGAACGGGAATACGGTAATCAGGTTGAAATTGTGAGTGACAGGGTGCGGCGGATAGCCTGAAGCCAGCGCCCAGTTTGCCGGGGCGCGCATTTCTTCTGCTGCTGGGTCAACCACGATACCAGTGGTGAGCAGCAGGCCAAGTTTTTCGGCGAGCATCTCCAGCCCGTGCAACGGCTCGGCATCCAGCAACCATAGGATATTTCCGCCCTGCGCAACGTAGCGCAGCAGCTTGTCCACTTCGCCCGGCAGCAGGTCAATCTGCGGCTGGGTAATGAGCAGCATGCTGGCGTTGCTTGGCACATCCGGCGCAATAGTCAGGTTCAGGCTGCTGATGCGGTAACCATTCTGTTGCAGCCGTTTGCCGAATTCACCGAGGTCGTGGTTGGCAATGCCATCCAGCTTGCGTTCGCCATGCCCGTCCAGATACATCAGTAGCTTGTTTTTGCTGTGCGCGAGCCGCAGCAGCGCGCCAGTAAGCGCCTGTTCGCTGAGTACGGTGAGGTGCTCGACGCGTCCGCCGTATTGCACCAGCATCTCGCCGTTGGCCTGGATGTTGACCTTGCGCGCTTCCTCCGGCTGCTTCACCGGATCAATAAACGTGAGTGTGATGTCCTGCTTGTAGCGCTGATACAGGGCGACGAAATCGCGAATCAGTTTGTGTATATCCCCCAGATTGGCGTCCTGTCCGGTGGCATACACAGTCAACTTGATTTCGCCGGGCAGTTGTTTCAGCACGTCCACGCTGCTGCTTTCCAGAGTATTGCTGGCGCTTTGCGTGAAGTCCCATTGCATTGGATGGCGTGCGGCGAGTTGGTACAGCGCGACCGCAGCCACCAGCAACGCTACGGCGAAGACAATGTTCTTGAGCAACAGAAGGGGGTGGGGGAATTTCATATACTCACAATCTACAAGGAGCTATCCAGTTGGAAATTCCAAACATGAATCGCCCCTGACCCTCAACAAATTTGCATTCGATACCACCACAAACAAAGGTGCACTCGACACCTCTATTGAAGCGCGGCACCTTGGCAGTGGTTTCCGGCAAGCTCCTCAAAACGTCGCCCGGGGCAGTTACGTACCGCACCCGACATCGATTCTCGACGTGCGTGGCACACAGCCGAACTGCTTGTCGCGGAAACTCAGGATGGCGAAAAAATTACGATCCAGCACCACTCTAATCCAAAACAGATTATGACGTTGGCTTAAGATATGGTGTAAAGGTGAACCGCCAAACCCACTATTACATGACCAAAGGAGACGCCACGTAAAAGCATCATGCAGCAGTTTGTCAGTTTAACTTATCCCTTATGCGACTTATGGTAGCCAACCATGCCACCCCAAATGCTCTTTTTGCAAGTCACGTTAGTGAAACCGACCAGACGAAACACCTCCGACAATTCTTCCGGCGTATAGAAATGGGCAATCGCATCCTTGAAATAGTTGCCGCAATTTTTGGACGATTCAGTCGATCCAAAAATCAATGCAGTCCATGAGACCGAAAGGAGCAAGAAACGCAGATAAAACCATTCCACAATACGTGTGCTTGGCTTCAACATATCGCAATGATAGAAGTTTCCGCCCGGCTTCAGCACGCGCAGTATCTCCGGCAATACCTTGTCCAACTGTAAATGGCGCGATGCGGCTTGCAGCGTAACCACATCAAACGAATTGTCCGGAAAGGGAAGTGTATGCACATCCTGAATCACACTGTCGATATGAACGCCATATTTTCTGGCGCGGTTCTGGCCTTCTTCCTGCATTTCTTTGCTACGATCGATCGCTGTGACCGAAATATCAGGCTGTTTCCGCAACAGTCTGATTCCAATGTCGTTGGTGCCGGCGCAGACATCAAGCGCCTTATAACCCGGTTTCAGCTTTATTGTTCTTACGAACTGCCAAACCCATAATTCCCATAAACCCAAACTCGCAACAATATTTCCAGGACGATAATATTTTGGTACATCTTCAAAAACCTTGGGAATTAATTCGCTCCAAGTGTGAGAAAAAAGTGAACTCCTATGCTTTTCTCTTTGATCAAAACTTGCCGATGTTATTAAAATTGATTCAACGTCTTTCATAACAAAACTCCATGATAATCGTCTAAAAATTGTCCAACAATCGGTAATACACACATACTATTTTATCTAGTGTCCGCAGAAAAACTTAGAAACGGATCACACCACCAGCGGCCCGAAGTAATCGTCATCGTTGAGGTTGGCGGCGGTGGCACCTGAAGATACGTTGGCGAGTTCGCGCTCGTGATCTGACTGCACACGCAATAAGGTCATGATGCAATTTTCAAGATCGGTGTATTCGTCATGTCCGGTGCCGTATTGCTCAATGTCGGAATAGAAAAACTGGCAGCGGTAACGACCAGCACCAATCTTGCACACCACGAAATGCGCACCACGTTCATTCCAGTAGAATGTTGGACATAAGGTCAAATCTTCTGGATCGGCACCAAGCTGCAATTCGCTGTCGGCCAACTGCAATGATAAGAGCTTGCCATAGCGTTTGAGCAGCAGGGTAGAAACCAGTTTCTGCTCAGCTTCGGTAAAATCGGGAATGGAGTTCATGTCTGCGCCCATGGCAGTCCATCAACGCGCCAGCCGTTGATGGAGTTGCGGTGATAGTGGTCGTTCAGGTCGCCTTCAAAGCCATGCAGCACGTTATACACATCGGTTAACCCGGCTTTTTCCAAGGCCAGTCCCGCATCCACCGACCGCCGTCCCGAGCGGCAGATCAACACGACAGGACGGTTTAAACTGGCGGCTTTTTTCACATGTGCGACAAAGTCCGGATTAATTTCCCAATCCGGGCCGTCCACCCATGGAATCAGCATCGAACCTTGCGGGTGGCCGACGAACAGGTGTTCTATTTCACTGCGTATGTCAATGAAAACGGCTTCCGTATTGGATTTCAGAAATTCCTGCGTTTGCTTGGGCGTCAGGTGTTGCATGACAATAATCCAGAATGAAATGATTGGTTACCATTATAACCGCTTTCCTTGCTGGTAGGATGGCTCACACGGATGGCCTAGCCTGTCACCGTGTTCGCTTCCATATAGGAAACCTTTAGAAATCAATTCCATCTGGCCATTTCTTCAATTTTCAGAGTTCGTTCCGAAATCTCGCGCTGGTGTTTACTGTGAAGTAGCCAGGCCAATACTGTCCGAGCAAGCTTTGGAACTGATGCTTTGCACTTGATACTACATGCGATACAAGTCAGAATAACCAAACACGAAAAACTGCTTGCTGAAATTTGCAACAATCCCAAGGCCGCGCGCTTTGATGATGCGTGTGCCGCGCTACCTGCACACCGAACTTGCACTCCATGCCAAACGACAAAGAATAAGCCTGAATCAGTATGTGCTGTACATGCTTGCAACCAGACGGGGAGTTCACCATGCCACATAACCTGTTCAACACTCACCAGACCTTCAACCTCGCCAGCGGCAAAGCCGGTTTTTTGTACTCTCTGCCAGCGCTGGAAACTGCCGGGATCGGCATGGTTTCGCGCCTGCCGGTTTCGATACGCATCGTGCTGGAAGCCGTGCTGCGCAATTACGACGACAAGAAGGTGAGCGAGGCGCATATCCGCCAGTTGGCTAACTGGCAGCCGAATGCCCCGCGCACCGAAGAAATCCCATTCGTGGTGGCGCGCATCGTGTTGCAGGACTTCACCGGCGTACCGCTGCTGGTCGACCTCGCCGCGATGCGCGATGCGGCCACGAAGATGGGCAAAGACCCCAAGATCATAGAGCCTCTGGTGCCGGTGAACCTGGTAGTGGATCATTCGGTGCAGTTGGATTACTACAACCGCCCGGATGCGCTGCGGCTGAACATGGAAATGGAATTCGAGCGTAACAACGAGCGCTACAAGTTTATGAAGTGGGGCATGCAAGCGTTCGACACGTTCAAAGTAGTGCCTCCCGGCGTCGGCATCGTGCATCAGGTCAATCTGGAATATCTGGCGCGTGGCGTGCAGCACAAAGATGGACTCTATTACCCGGACACGCTGGTCGGCACCGACAGCCATACCACCATGATTAACGGCATCGGCGTAGTTGGCTGGGGCGTGGGCGGTATCGAGGCGGAAGCTGGCATGCTCGGTCAGCCGGTATATTTCCTGACGCCGGATGTGGTGGGAGTGCATCTCAAGGGCAAACTGCGCGAGGGCGTCACGGCAACAGATCTTGTTTTGACCGTCACCGAACTCTTGCGCCGCCAGAAAGTGGTGGGCAAGTTCGTGGAATTTTTCGGCGCGGGCACCGCCGCGCTCACCGTTCCGGATCGCGCCACGATTGCGAATATGGCGCCGGAATATGGTGCGACCATGGGCTTCTTCCCGGTTGACGACGCGACGGTGGATTACCTGCGCTACACCGGGCGCACTGACGAGGAAGTGGATGCTTTCCAGTCTTACTTCAAAGCGCAAGGTTTGTATGGCATCCCGCAAGAGGATCAGGTTAATTATAGCAGCGTAGTGGAACTTGATTTAAGCAGCATCGAACCTTCGTTGGCGGGGCCGAAACGTCCGCAGGATCGCGTGGCGCTGTCCGCGATGCGCGAAACTTTCAATACCGTATTCAGCAAATCGGTGGCGGAAAACGGTTTCAACAAACCGGCTGCCGAACTGGGCAAGCGCTACGCCACGGAACTACATGAGTACAGCGGTGAGGTGTGCATTCCGGTTACCGGGGGCGGACTAACCGACAGCAACAGTGCGCCCGCAGGTAAACCTGCCTTGGGTAGCCACAGCAGCAGCGCGGCCAGCGAAATCGAGATGATGGACAGCCACCCTACCCCGGCGCAGCACTCGCAACGCGCAGAAGAAACGCAAGCAGTAGTCGAGGTCGGTCATGGCGATGTGCTGATCGCCGCGATCACGAGCTGCACCAACACCTCCAACCCGAGCGTGCTGCTGGCGGCGGGTCTGCTGGCGAAGAAGGCCGTGGCGAAAGGCCTGCGCGTCAAACCTCACATCAAGACCTCGCTTGCCCCCGGCTCACGTGTGGTGACGGAATATCTGACCAAGGCCGGGCTGCTCGGCTATCTGGAACAGCTCGGCTTCAGCTTGGCGGCATACGGTTGCACCACCTGCATCGGCAATTCCGGCCCGCTGGATTCGCGACTGGAAGAAGCCATCGTTGCGCACGACCTGATCGCCGCCGCCGTGCTCTCCGGCAACCGCAACTTCGAAGCGCGCATCCACGCCAACATCAAGGCCAACTTCCTGGCCTCGCCCCCGCTGGTAGTGGCCTACGCTATCGCGGGACGCGTCAATATCAATCTCGACACTGAGCCGCTGGGTGTCGGCAAAGATGGTGATCCGGTATTCTTGCGCGACATCTGGCCGAACAGCGCCGAGGTACAAACGGTAATGAAATATGCCGCCGACCCGGAAGTCTTCCGCAGGCTGTATAGCGATTTGACCAAAGACCTGCCGCTGTGGAATGCAATACCCGCTCCCACCGGAAATCAGTACCGATGGGACGATTCTACCTACATCGCCTGCCCGCCCTTCTTTGAAAATTTCGGTATGGCTGTTGGCAATATTTCAGAAATAAAAAACGCCAAGGCGTTGGCCCTATTCGGCGACTCGGTGACCACCGATCATATTAGCCCTGCTGGCAGTTTCAAGCCATCTACTCCGGCGGGCAAATACCTGCAAAATCATAGCGTGGCGGTGAAGGATTTCAACAGCTACGGCGCGCGGCGCGGCAACCATGAAGTAATGATGCGCGGCACCTTCGCCAACGTGCGCATCAAGAACTTGATGCTACCGACCAAGGACGACGGCAGCCGCGTGGAAGGTGGCTACACGCTGTATCACGGTGAGCAGGTGGCGATCTACGACGCCGCAATGAAACATATCGCCGACGGCACGCCGACGGTGATTTTTGCCGGGGAAGAATACGGCACCGGCTCCAGCCGCGACTGGGCGGCGAAAGGCACGCAACTGCTGGGTGTGAAGGCGGTCATTGCCAAATCCTATGAGCGCATCCACCGCAGCAATCTGGTGGGCATGGGCGTGCTGCCTCTGCAGTTCAAGGGTATCGACAGCGCGTTCTCACTCAACCTCAGCGGCGACGAAACCTTCGACATCGGCGGCATAGACGAAAACATGAAGCCGCAACAAGATGTGACGCTCACCATCAAGCGCAAGGATGGCGGCACTCAGCAGGTGTCTCTGTTATTGCGTATTGATACGCCGATTGAAGTGGACTATTACCGCCACGGCGGCATCCTGCCTTACGTGTTGCGTGAACTAATCGCCCGATAAAAACAGTAACCAGTTCGCCACAAAATAAAAATGGGCAGGATCACCCTGCCCATTTTTATCCTCGATAACGAATCCTGATTAAACCACACCCTGAATTAACTGCTCCAACCTGGTGCGTCCATGCGGGGTGGTCATCACCATCAATACGTCGCTGTCATGCACGATGTGTTGCGTGGGCGGGTTGAACACCCACTGCCCGCCCTGCTGAATGGCCAGCACTACATATTCACGCGAGTTGGAATTCAGCATAGCGAGTGTCTTGCCCGAAAATCCGGATGGAACGAGGATTTCTTCCATGCGCAGGTTGTTGTCCGTCTTGAGCATTTCATCGAGGAAGGACACCACATGCGGACGCACCATCGCCGACACGATGCGCAGACCGCCGGTAAAGTCCGGCGACACGATCTCATCCGCACCTGCGCGACGGGTTTTTTCTACGTTCTTCACGTCATGGCAACGCGCCACCACTCGCAACTTCGGGTTAAGTTGTTTGGCGCTGAGGCTGATCACCAAATTCTGGCTGTCGTCCGACGCTACCGCGAAAACTCCGCGCGCATTCTTGACACCGGCGGCAAGAAGAATGTCATTGTCGGTACCGTCACCGTGCAGGTATAGCTGTTCGGGATGTCTGAACAGGTAATTCTCGATGTGTGACAAATCTGTGTCTACAACCACGCAATGGCGCCCGGTCATCACCAGTTCATGCGCTACGTTGCTGCCTACGCGCCCCACGCCGCACACAATGTAGTGGTCTTTCAGCTTCTCGATCTTGTTTTGCATTTTCTTTCTCCGCCAAACTTGGTTGATATCGCCTTCCAGTATGAATGCCGTAAGGGTGGATAACATGTAAGTCATCGTCCCGATTCCCGCAATTGCAATAAATACGGTAAACAGCCTGCCGCCAGGACTTTCCGAAAGGTCGATTATCTCGCCGAAACCTATCGTAGCAACCGTGATAAAAGTCATGTAGAAACAATCTACCCAACTGTATTCCGGGCCGCCTATCACACGATAACCCACCGTGCCTATCATCAGGATCAGCATCATGGCAAATGACGACCAGGCAAAGCTGCGATAGACGCGCGAGGAACTTAATTCAGACAGCTTCATTTAGAGCATCCCATTATTCGTCCCTTAGCTCACGGTCGGGAAACAATACATCGGTAAAGCCGAACAGGCGAAAATCACGTATACGCATCGGATATAAAATCCCATCCAGATGATCGCACTCATGTTGTACCACGCGGGCATGAAAGCCACTCACGGTACGGTCTATCAAAGCACCGTATTCATCGCAGCCCTGATAACGGATGCACTTTAAACGAGGCACCATACCGCGCATATCTGGCACACTCAAACAGCCCTCCCAATCTTCCTCCGTATCGCTGCCAAGCGGAGTAATAACGGGGTTAATCAACACTGTGTCCGGCACCGGTTCGGCATCAGGGTAACGCGGATTGAGTTGCGCGCCGAATATCACCACACGCAGACCCACGCCGATCTGCGGTGCGGCCAAGCCTATGCCATCCAGCGCTTTCATGGTATCGCGCATGTCAGCCAGTAAGGCATGCAGTTCCGGCGTGTCGAAATAAGTCAGTTCTTCGGCACGGCGCAACAAGTGGGCATCGCCCATGCGCAGCACAGTCTTAATCGCCATCGCTCCCCACCACGCATTCGAGAATGTTGCGCACGCGCGCCATTGCCGGTTGCGCCACTGCACTGACTGCTTCCAGATGAATAGCATCACGGCTGCTGCCGCGTCCGGCGGCATGGTTCACCACCACGGCGATAGTCGCATAACTCAGGCCCAGTTCCCTTGCCAACGATGCCTCCGGCATACCAGTCATGCCGACCATATCCGCGCCGTCGCGCTCATAACGGGTGATCTCCGCCGCCGTTTCCAGGCGCGGTCCCTGCACGGCAGCGTACGCACCTCCATCCACACAAGACTCATTGGCACAGCGTACCGCATCCAGAATCCTGGCGCGCAACTCGGGGCAATAGGGATGAGTAAAATCAATATGTGTCAGCGGACGATCTATGCCATCAAAATAAGTGAAATCACGGCCAGCGGTGTAATCAATAATCTGGTCTGGAACAACAATGACACCCGGATTCATATCTTCACGTATGCCGCCCACCGACGCGATCGCTACCACGCGCTTGGCTCCCTGATTATGCAGCGCCCACAGGTTGGCACGATAATTCACCCGGTGCGGCGGGATGGTATGCCCATAACCGTGGCGCGCAATAAACATCACCTCATGCTGCCTGATCGTGCCGAAGGTCAATGCCCCGGACGGTTCGCCATAAGGCGTGCGCATCACCTGCCGGTGCGTAATTTCCAGATTGGCCAACTGCGTCAGCCCCGTTCCACCTATGATTGCCAACATTTCTATTATTCCGCGCTATTAAAGTCGTAAATGAATTATTAAAGTCGTAAATCGACTATTAAAGTTGTAAATGCAAGGAGATGAAATGCGATCAATAAACCACATGCCCGGCTACTGCCAATTACCTGCCATCTCCATTAGTGATGATACCGGAATATGCACTATCAGAGTATTACCGAAGTAGTCATGGACACGAAGATGGAAAATTCCAACCAGTTTTTTGAACCGACACCTTTGCTGGACTGGCTACCTGACGAGATATTATTCAGCTTGGTCAGTCGCAATCATTACTTGTGGGGACATGAGGTTGATTGGCGCACCAACCTATTGCTCTTCGACAATCGAATATTGCTGCAAGCTTTTTGGATTATTCGATACATCTTCGTTTCATGCCGGAACTTGGTGCATTACAGTGCCTTAGCCCGTATTTGCGCAGGTCTCTGTGATTAGCTATAATGTTCGCGTTTGTAGAGTTTCATACTTCTTTAATGCGTGTTTTTTGGGAATAGAGATGGGAATATTTCTCTTTTTTCATAAAAACATAGCTTTAAAATCTGAATGTTATAATGAAAATTGGAGATCGCTTCCCACTCCAAATTTTCTCTGGGAAAGCGCATGCTTTCCCTTTAATTTTCTAGCTCCTGGTAATTTCCAGCACGGCGGGGTAGCAAAATGGTTATGCAGCGGATTGCAAATCCGTTAACGCCGGTTCGATTCCGACCCCCGCCTCCACTTCCTCCAATAAACCAGCCCCCTCCAGCAATTTTGCTCAGGGCGCGATGCAGAAGGTCGCTCCCCTCCAAGCCGGCCTTCGACTTGAAGCAGCCGTTCGCTATTCACCACAGTTAAAAAATACGTTGCTCACGGGAAACGCCTCTCAGGCATATTGACGATAGAACCAATATCTTGCGTGCGCTAACGCACAGAGCATTCCCGGCAAAATGGATATCTTTGGACGAGTTTAACTTTCTGCGTACAAAGGAATCCGTCATGAATATCACCTTGAGTAATCCTGTTGGCAGGCTTTCCGATCACCTTCTGTATTAGACGATTTAAACGTCTTGCGCGCGGGTGACATCGAAATGACGGCGGGAGGCAACCCTGTTTCGACCTTGTGGCGGCTGAGTGCTGTTACCGTAGCGCTTGCGTGTGTCTTTACCGCAGGCCAAGCCCAGGCAAATGGCACGGCTCCAACCGTGGTTTCGGGTCAGGCCAGCTTCTCCACTCTTGGTAGTTCGCTAAGCATCACCAACAGCCCTGGGGCAATTATCAACTGGCAGGGGTTCTCGATCGGCGCGGGTGAAACCACGCGCTTCATCCAGCAAAGCGCCGCATCGAGCGTCCTCAATCGCGTTATCGGCTCCGACCCTTCAGTCATTCTCGGGACGCTCACCTCCAATGGCAGGGTCTTCCTGATCAATCCGAGCGGCATCCTGTTCGGGCAAGGTTCGCGCATCGACGTGGCCGGACTGGTGGCCTCAACGCTCGACCTGAACAATCAGGACTTTCTCGCGGGTCGACTCAATTTTGCGTCCAATCCGCTAGCTGGCAATGTGGAAAACCAGGGGAGTATCACCACACCTTCTGGCGGCAGCGTCTATCTGGTCGGATCAAATGTCACCAACAGCGGCATCATCAACAGCCCGCAGGGTGACGTGATCCTGGCCGCTGGTCAGTCGGTGAATATCTTCGACACCAGCACGCCGGGGGTGAGAGTCGAAATCACGGCAAGCGATAACGCCACCGTCAACCTCGGAGAGATTCTTGCGCATAGTGGGCAAGTAGGCATTTATGGCGCAGCGCTTCGGAACGCTGGCATTATCAATGCCGACCAAGTGGGGCGAGACGCAAGCGGAAAAATCGTTCTGCGCGCGACACAGGATGTGACCCTCGAAGCCGACAGCCGCATCAGTGCAAACGGCGAACAGGGCGGCGCGATAATGGTTCAATCCGAAACCGGCGACACGCTGGTGTCCGGCATAATTGAAGCCAAAGGCACGGGCGCGGCAAGCATAGGCGGCACCGTCCAACTGCTAGGCAACCGCGTTGGCCTGATTATGGCAAACGTCAATGCATCCGGCACGGCGGGCGGCGGCACTGTCTTGATCGGCGGCGATCTGCACGGTGCAAACTCTGCCGTCCAGAATGCCTCCGCGACTTACATGAGCGCGGACTCCACAATTGCTGCTGATGCCATCACGAATGGTAGCGGCGGCAAGATCGTGCTGTGGTCAAACAACTCGACGCGCGCTTACGGCAGTATTACAGCGCGCGGAGGTGTCCGGGGTGGCGGCGGCGGGTTGATCGAAACTTCTGGCCACTGGCTGGACGTGTCGGGTATCAACGTCAATGCCAGCGCGCCGAATGGCAAGCGCGGCACATGGCTGCTCGACCCGTCCGACGTAACGATCACGGGCGCGGTGGACGGTGGAGGATCGTACAGCGGCGGCAACCCTGACGTCTTCTCGCCGGCTTCGGACTGAGCACGTCCAATGTAAATGTCACCACCCTTACCACTGCGCTGAACCTTGGTACCGATGTCATTGTCACCACAGCAAACAGCGGCACAAGCGGAAACGGGAATGGCGATATCAGCGTAGATGCGGTGATCACTTGGGACAGGTCAGCATTTTTGCCACCACCGTCGATTTTGACGTTGAGCGCGGTTCGGGACGTAAACGTGAACTCGGCAATTACGGCCACCAATGGCAGTTTTGTGGCGAACGCCGGACGCGATGTAAATGTGAAAGCGGTCATTACGACGACCGATGGCAATGTTGTACTGCGTGCCGGTAATGATGGTACTGGCAGCGGTACCGTGGCCTTTTTTTCTGGTGGCGGAGCTAGCCTTACTCGCGGTGCGGCCAGCATTTATTACAATCCGGCTGTACGTAGCCCCGACAGATTATTCGAGTTACTTTACCTTAAGTACAAGCACGCTGACTTCCTGCATGTGGGTGTTCGCACAAGGGAATAGCAAAGTTTACGACGGCTTGACTACTGCCTTGCTTTCTTTCGTCGGCAGCCCCACCACCGGTGGCACCGTTACTCTGATCCCCGGTGCAGCCAACTTTGACACCAGCAACGCAGGCGCTGGCAAAACGGTCACCTACAGTGGCTATAGCCTTGGCGGCGCAAACGCAAATAAGTTCGCTCTTTTTTCCAGTGCTGGCACTATGACGGCAGACATCACCCAGCGCCCCGTCACCGTCACCGCGAATGCCGGTCAAACCAAAACATACGGCAACGCCGACCCGGCCAGTTTCACCTACACCAGCACCGGTCTGGGTTCGGGCACGGCACTGCTGGGCGCGCTTGACCGCGCGGCGGGCGAGAACGTCAGCGCCTACGCGATCGGACAGGGCACGTTGACTAACGCCGCTAACACCAACTACTTACTGACTTACGCTGGCGACAACTTCGGCATCACCCAGCGCCCCGTCACCGTCACCGCGAATGCCGGTCAAACCAAAACATACGGCAACGCCGACCCGGCCAGTTTCACCTACACCAGCACCGGTCTGGGTTCGGGCACGGCACTGCTGGGCGCGCTTGACCGCGCGGCGGGCGAGAACGTCAGCGCCTACGCGATCGGACAGGGCACGTTGACTAACGCCGCTAACACCAACTACTTACTGACTTACGCTGGCGACAACTTCGGCATCACCCAGCGCGCCGTCACCGTCACCGCCGATGCGGGCCAGACCAAAACCTACGGCAACGCCGATCCGGCCAGTTTCACCTACACCAGCACCAGTCTGGGTTCGGGCACGGCACTGCTGGGCGCACTTGACCGCGCGGCGGGCGAGAACGTCGGCACCTACGCGATTGGACGGGGAACACTAACTGATGCCGCCAATACAAACTATTTACTGAGCTATACCGGCGACAACTTCGGTATCACTCAGCGCGCTGTTACTGTAACTGCCAGTGCCGGTCAGACCAAAACCTACGGCAACGCCGACCCGGCCAGTTTCACCTACACCAGCACCGGTCTGGGCGCGGGCACGGCACTGGTGGGCGCGCTTGACCGCGCGGCGGGCGAGAACGTCAGCGCCTACGCAATTAATCAAGGCACCCTGACTAACGCCGCCAACACCAACTACGTGCTGACTTACGCTGGCAACAACTTTGGCATCACCCAGCGCGCCGTCACCGTCACCGCCGATGCGGGCCAGACCAAAACCTACGGCAACGCCGATCCGGCCAGTTTCACCTACACCAGCACCAGTCTGGGCGCGGGCACGGCACTGCTGGGCGCGCTTGACCGCGCGGCGGGCGAGAACGTCAGCGCCTACGCAATCGGACAGGGCACTCTGACTAACGCCGCCAACACCAACTACGTGCTGACCTACGTCGGCAACAACTTCGACATCACCCCTGCAACGCTGGCTGTTACGGCGAACACCTTGGGAAAAATCTATGGTGCAAGCGACCCGGCGCTGACCTACAGCGCCAGCGGCTTCCAGTTCAGCGACAATGCGGCGGGCGTGCTCAGCGGCGCACTCTCGCGTGGCGGCGGTGAAAACGTTGCGGTTTACCCGATCAACCAGAACACCCTGAGTTCGAACGCGAATTACACCGTTGCCTACACCGCCAACAATCTGGGCATCACCCCGGCTGCGCTTAATGTTGCCGCGAATCCCCAGAGCAAGATCTTCGGCACAAGCGATCCCGCGTTGACCTTTAACGTTATGGGATTGGTAAACAACCCGGCGCTCGGCGTCGTTGACACCGCAGGTACCGTGCTCTCGGGCGCGCTCACGCGCGCCAGCGGTGAGACCGTTCTGGGCGGCCCGTACGCCATCACCCAGGGCAGCCTTGCGGCCAACAGCAATTACACCCTGGGCTTTACGCACAACAATCTCATCATCACGGGTGCTGTTGCAGAGCCAATTTTGGGCACAGGCACGGGTACTGGTATTGCCGCAGAGCCGATTTTGAGTTTCAACACGGGACAGGCTATTTTTGCTGGAGTCATTAATAACGAGTTCTACTACCGTCCGGGTAATTTCTGGCATATCTCTCTGAATGCAAACAATACTGACCAGGGATTCGACGTAATGAGGGGAACAAACGATTTGGACTCAACCTCGATCCGACACTTGAGCGGTTGCGATAGTGGGGCTTGTGAAACATGGTCATTCCCGCAGCAATTCGAGAAAGTCGATAAAAAATGAGTATTCGTGCAGGATTTACGGGTTTCAGAAGGGGTGCGACATGTCGTCAATAATTCGCTGCGTGGGGCTTGCGGTGGCGCTGCTGACATTGGCGCTTTCCTTTGCGCAGATACAGGCCTTTGCACAGACACAGAGCGAGTATTTCGATATCAATCGCTTCATGATCGAGGGCAATACGCTGCTCAAACCCGATGAGATCGAAGCGGTGCTCAAGCCATTCACCGGCAAACATCGCGAGTATGGCGATGTGCTTCACGCGATCGAGGCTCTCAGGCAGCGCTATCGCACTGGAGGTTTCAGTATAGCGGGGGTGATCGCGTCCGAGCAGAACTTCGACCGGGGTACCGTCACACTACAGGTCATCGAAGCGCGGATCGGCAAGTTCACCAGCGAAGGTTACCGCTTGGGTGATGATGCGAACATCCGTTCCAGCCTTCCGGTGCTCAAGGAGGAAGTTTCGCCCAGCGCAGGGAAAATCTTGGCGAACGCTCAGCTCGCCAATGAGAATCTGGCCACCCTTGCACAGACACAAACCGAGCATTTTGATATTGATCGTTTCAACATCGAGGGTAATACGCTGCTCAAGACCGATGAGATCGACGCTGTGCTCAAGCCTTTCACCGGCAAACAGCGTGAGTATGGCGATGTGCAGCGTGCGATCGAAGCTCTCAGGCAGTGCTATCGCACCGCAGGTTTCAGCGTGGTGTGGGTGGTTGCACCTGAGCAGAATCTGGATCGGGGTGTAGTCACGCTACAGGTCATCGAAGCGCACATCGGCAAGGTCACCATCGCAGGCAATAATTTTTTTGATAATGCGAACATACGCGCCAGCCTTCCGGCGCTCAGGGAGAATGTTCCACCCAGAGCTGGGGATATTTCAGCGAACACGCAGCTTGCCAACGAGAATCCGGCCAAGCAGGTGGACGTAGTGCTGCGCCCTAGCGAAAAACTGGGCGAGGTGGACGCCATCGTCAATGTCATCGACGTACGCCCGCTTAAAGCCTTCCTGACCCTGGACAATACCGGCAACCCGCAGACTGGCGACTTTAGGCTCGGCGTCGGCGTGCAGCATGCCAATCTGCTCAACCGCGACGATGTTGGCACGTTCAACTACGTCACCTCGCCGGGGAAGGAAAATCAGGTCAGCCTCTACAGCGGGAGCTATCGCATGCCGCTGTATTCGCGTGGTGATTCAATGGATTTCATCCTCGCCTATTCGGACGTCAGCGCTGGCACCGCGCAGACCGTCGCGGGGCCGCTCACTTTCTCCGGCAAGGGTACTGTTTACGGCTTGCGCTATAATCAGTTGCTGGAGAGGCGCGGCGAATATTCGCATCGGATTGTTTACGGCCTCGATGATCGCGCCTACAAAAACGACTGCACGCTCGGCAATTTCGGCGCGGCCGGTTGCGGGCCGTCCGCAGCGGATATCACCGTGAGGCCAGTCAGCCTGACATACAGTGGCAATTGGGCAAAGCCCGGGCGAATCTCCGACTTTTATGTTGCCTTAGCGCACAATATTCCTGGGGGAGCTAATGGTCAGGAGAGTGATTTCAATGCGGTGCGCCCGAGTCCTGATGGCGGGAATGGGGCGCCTTCCCGTTACACGATCCTGCGCTTTGGCGCCAGCATGGTGAACGCCTTTGAGAACAACTGGCAAGTCCGCGCCGCTGTCAACGCACAGCACACTCCGGATGCACTCGTATCCGGCGAGCAGTTCGGCATTGCCGGCGCGACCGCCGTGCGCGGCTTTCTGGAACGTGAAATTGCCCGCGATACCGGCTATTTCGCCAACCTCGAACTCTATACTCCCAACCTGGAGGGCAAACTGATCCCCGGCGAGGGCAACCTGCGCGCCTTGCTGTTCTATGACATCGGCAGCGCTGCCAACAATCCGTTGGCCGGAGAAACCAAACAACAGGCCGTGATCTCCGACATAGGCGCTGGGTTGCGCTGGAACATCCAGAGGAACTTCAACATGCGCCTCGACTTGGCGCGGGTAATGAACGCAGGCGGGAGCAAGAAAGCCGGTGATCTCAGCGGGCATATCTCGGCCTACTTCGGTTTTTAAAGCTCGCCCCCTATAGATGTTAAATCGATTGGCAGGAATAAGGAGAAAAGTTATGAGTACGAAGAATGTCATGTTGCGTAAAGCAGCTTTATCAATGGGGTGCGTGATGTTTTCTGCAACTGCGTTTGCGGACACGTCTGATATCAAGGCATCCAACAACCAGATCGGCATTCAGATCATTTCAACGCATGTCAATTACGCAGAAACTGGTAATGGAAGGCTCGGTACTGCGACCGGCTTGCTTGACACGGAGACGGGCGCTGTACCAGGTTATGCCTTGTCCCTATCCGCGATGAAGGATATATGGCTCGGGAATGGCTATTTCGAAGCCGAGTACGACCATTCCAGCGGTAGCACGAACTATGCAGGCTCGCTTATAGGTGGGGGGCCAACAGTCGGAACTTCTCGTGCAACGCTCACTAATTACAGCGCCCGTTACGGAAAAGGCTTCGTTGTTAATGACAAGTTTATGCTGACCCCCTACGCTGAACTTGGCCACCATAAATGGGACAGGGGTGTTAATTCTGGTGAGACCTATACTCACAATTATTATGGGATCGGTGCGCTGGGCCAATACTCGCCTGTCGGCAAGTGGGTTTTTTCGGCCAATGGCATGTTAGGGAGCACGTTCAGATCGGCCATTACTGTTAATTCCGGCCTTGGCCTGAATGGCTTCTCGGGAGGACTTGGCAATTCCTCACTGTTCAAGGTGGGCGCCTACGCAGATTATGCGTTTACGCAAAAGTTCCACGGAAACGTCGGTGTTGATTATACGGGTTTCAAGTATGGCATCAGCGCGGTGTATCCCGTCAACGGTGGCTCATGGGAACCTGACAGCACCACATATTACACAACGGTCAAACTTGGATTGGGGTACGCATTCTAATTTAGTACGTAGCCCGGATTACATTGCGTTCCATCCGGGCTACGCTTGCTATAGACTTGATCCCGCGCCTTTCGCCAAAAGCAAAGCTGATCCAACTCCATTAGCTCACGGGTTAGCTCAGCCTGGCCTCTTTAAATTTGGTTATAATTACTGCTTGAGGTGTTATTTGCAACACTTCTTATGAGATATTCCAATACTGATACGACGGCATCAAAACAGGGTACAGAAGAGTAAATCAGATGAATGAAGTGATAACGAAGACCGATTCAACTGCCAATCCTGATTTGATGGCTCCGACGCGCATGAGCGACTATACCGGAATCCTTCCGAGTCAGAAGATTGAGGAGATGCTGAAAGGCAACGAGATCAAGACGGTGATGAGCATTGATCACGACCAAGTCCAGCCCGCCAGCATAGATCTGCGCCTAGGCGATTGGGCTTATCCCGTAGATACAAGTTTCCTTCCCGGCAAAGGAATGAAAGTACTCGATAAGATGAAACAGCTTGATGACCAATTTGCTGACTTCGGAATCGATCTTCGCAAAGGCGCTGTTCTTGAAAAGGGGCGCGTATATGTTATCCCTCTGTTGGAAGCCATTAATTTGAGAAGTGACGTAGCTGCCTTCGCTAACCCGAAGAGCTCAACAGGCAGGCTGGATATTTTGACGCGCTTAATTGCCGATTACGCGACCAGTTTTGATCAGGTAGGCGAGGGTTATAAAGGCGAACTCTATATAGAGGTTGCGCCCCGGAGTTTCAGTGTAGTGGCAAAAACTGGCACCCGCCTGAACCAGTTAAGATTTCGCCGCACACGAGGAGAGGGAGCGAAACCCATCTCGGCCTCAGAATGGAAAAAGCTTCTCGATGAAGATCAGATTGTTGGTTTCAGTGACCACGAGAAAAACGCGAAATCAATCAAAACAGGTTTACTGCCCTTTACCGTGGATTTGGAAGGCTCCGGCAAGGAAAACGACATAATCGGATACCGCGCGAAAAAACATGCCAAACGTATTGATCTGGAAAGGCGGGATTATGACCCGTTGGATTTCTGGGAGCCAATCCGTTTTCACAAAACGTCTTCTTTGATATTAGACCCTGATGAATTCTATATTCTCATGACGAAAGAAGCGATCGCAGTGCCCCCGGATTATGCTGCTGAGATGTTGCCGTACGATACCCGTGCTGGAGAATTCCGCGTCCATTATGCAGGTTTTTTTGATCCTGGCTTCGGCTGGAATACAAAATTAAATAAAGCGGGAAGCAGCAGAGGGGTTCTGGAAGTGCGCTCGCACGAGGTACCCTTTCTGCTTGAGCATGGACAGACGGTCGGATGGCTTCGCTATGAACGTATGGCAGCTCGTCCAGAGCTTCTGTACGGTCAAGACATCAATTCGAACTATCAAGGACAGAGCCTTAAATTAGCCAAGCACTTTAAGCAACTGTAGGGTCAATTGCGCGGATTTTTGTAGGATGTGGTGACCCCGTGTTTATACGCGTGTTTTCCTATAGGTAATGATATTAGGCGTTAAATATTTCGTTCCATGAATCTTTTGTTTTTATCAACGTAGTGACAGCCATTACAAACTCGCGAATTTCTGATGTGAGTTGCGTTATTTGCTCGTCTGTAAGCAGCGCACAACAGGATGTAACAAAAGCCGAAAAATCAACAAATTCAAATCTCTTGTTTTTGTATATAAGGCTATTTCCATCTAGCCCCACGGCTTGAATGGATGATACATCTTCGGGGAGTCTACAGATAAACGTAATAGGCAGACCGGAAATCCCCTGTGTGTAAAGCGTTCCTATGCAGTCATCAAGGCGCTTTAGATCAACCTTTTTCAAAGTAACTTCAAAAAGAAATATAACTTCATTGTCTTTTTCGATCCAAATATCTGCTGGTTTTTTTGATGTGGTGTTTGTGCCAAAAACACTTTCTTCATCACCTATTACGACAAGACTGGACGATGAAAATAGTGCCTTAATAATCTTGCCAATTAGCAGTTGAGGTGTAGCACCCGATTCTGGATTCCCAAGGGCGAATTTGCATAATTTATTTGCGATTTCCTGCTTTGAGATCACATCAATAATAGCTTCGTTAACTCGGATGCTTGAGACCTTCTTCGCATAATTTACAAGCTTGAAGTAGAAATAATCCTCAAGCAAGGCTCGATCTTCATTACTTTTTGAGTTAACGATTATTCTAAGGCTACGCTGAACAAGCCCCGCATTTTCAAGATTCAAATTGCGAAATATGCGTGATCGTGCAAAAAGACGAGTTCAGCCCGTATTGTTTTACCCTTTCGGGCTACTCCTCGGGCTTTTCGCCCGCCATTCGCCCACTATGGGCGGACTTGTGCCATCAATCGATTTCGAGACAAGTAAATATTCGCCAATGCCAGCGCAGTAAATGCGCGGCCGGAATTCTTGGCTAAACCACGGTAGCGCACTTTCGTAAAACCCCACAGCCGTTTGACCACGGCAAAGACGTGTTCGACACGGGCTCTTATCTTTGACTTATTGCGGTTCTTGCCGCGCTTGACCTCATCGACTTCACCACCCGGCTTACGGGTGCGACAGTTGGTGAAGTCGCGGGCTTGGGGGGATTTACTGTGAATCAAATCCTTTTGGCTGGCATAGGCGCTATCGCCATAAACACGCTGCTCTTGGCCATGCAGTAAATCAGGCAGAGGATGTTTGTCATGCACGTTGGCCGGGGTGACGACGGCGCTGTGCGCCAGGCCGCTTTGACTATCCACGCCAATGTGCAGCTTCATGCCAAAGTACCACTGCTGTCCCTTGCGAGTCTGGTGCATCTCAGGATCACGTTTCTTATCGGCGTTCTTGGTTGAGCTGGGTGCCGCGATAATGGTGGCATCGACAATCGTGCCGGTCTTGAGTGTCATGCCGCTGCCTTGGAGTACGCGCCCGACTTCGGCAAACAGTTGCTCATTGAGATTGTGTTTCTCCAGAAGGCGACGAAACTTTAGCAGCGTGGTGGCGTCCGGTACGGCTTCGCATCCCAAGTCGATGCCAGCGAAATGGCGCAAGCTGGCGATGTCGTAGAGTGCTTCTTCACAGGCAAAGTCGGCCAAATTAAACCAGTGCTGAATGAAGTGGATGCGCAACATGCGTTCGAGCCAATCGGTGGACGGCCATTGCCTCGCTTCGGGTAGTGCGGTTCGATCACGGCACATAGATCGACCCATGGCACGATGCGATTCATCGTGTTCAGAAATTCGTCGCGCCGTGTCGGTCTGCGGTGTTGTTCAAATCCTGTTTCGTGTTTCGCTGCCATCGCCAGAGTATTTTGTTTCATTGCCATCTACCATGTTTGTCTACTACGGCTATAACGCACGACCTATGGAATCGGTGGACTTAATCAGCGTAGCCCTAAGGAAATTGACCGCCGCGAGAGCGGCAGATTGTGGTCGCCTTCCTGTTGCCCATGATTCGTTGAGTTCTTGAATGTTTTTTGCGACATTTAAGGGGTCGGATTTTCCACAGGGAATATTGTGCTGAGTTAGCGCATACCAGATTCCATGCTCGAAGATTGCGCGCGGCTTACATTCATAGAAATTTGTGAGTGGGTTATAGTGATCGTCCAGTTTCATTCCAACAAGTGCCGTTAACACAACGCCACGAAAGCCGTTAACGTTTATCTCAATCAACGCCTCTAAAATTTTCTCGATTTCGGACTTGTTTTTAATTCTTGTAAAATCTGATTCAGTCAACGTTTTGACGTGTTCAATCCTTGCGCTAACCATGTATTGAACATGCTGATTGCGTGCTTCAACTTTCAAGGTCGCATAGTCCAAAAAAAGATTTTATTTGAGAACGGAGAGTTGCGTTTTCACTTATTCTATATAAATCAATCAAGCGCTTAAATTCCAAGATGTCCAGTCTTCGCTCCTGAGTCTCGAATTTGGATACATCCGATTGCGACATATTGAGTGCAGTTGCAACCTCTACTTGGGAAAGACCAAGTCTTTTCCTTTCAGAAGTTAGCACCTCTATAATCAGGGCGTACTCCCTAGCATGTATAGTCTTTTTACTCATATGCGTGTCATTGTGCTACCATAAACAAAATATGCGGATATCGAATAATTTATGAAGAAATTTACTGCTATTTCGCTCTTTAGTGGTGCTGGCGGGATGGATGTCGGCTTCAAAAAAGCAGGATTCAATGTACTCGCAGCAAATGAGCTGGATGCTTATGCATGCGATACATACGAAGCGAATCACCCAGACTCGGTTCTCTTTCGTGGGGATATCAATGCGCACGCAGAGAATTTAGCCAACTATGAGGGGGTTGATTTAGTATTCGGAGGCCCTCCTTGCCAAGGATTTTCTGTGGCGGGGAAGATGAATGCCGAAGACCCGCGAAGCAAACTGGTTTTTGCTTTTGCTAATACTATTGACCGTCTAAAACCATTTGCCTTTGTGATGGAGAATGTAAAGGCGCTCGGTGCATTATCAAAATTCGAGTCCGTGCGTAATGAACTATTTCGAAGATTTTATGATGCAGGGTATTCAGTCTCAACGATGATATTAAACGCAAAGGATTTTGGTGCTGCACAATCTAGGGAGCGTGTTTTTTTTATTGGTGTTCGTCGACCACATGCGAATATTAAAATCGGAAATCTCAACAAATATAAGAAAAAAGCGGTTTCTTTGCGACAGGCCATTTCTCATCTTGGAAAGGCTGGAACGAAATATAATTCCAGAATTTGCAATGCAAAAATTACACTGGCTACAACTCCAATACTAAGAAAATCTCCATATGCGGGGATGTTATTTAATGGGCAAGGAAGACCATTAAACCCTGATGGATGGTCAAGCACACTGCCTGCAAGTATGGGCGGCAACAGAACCCCAATTATTGACGAGGGGCATTTATTCGACAATGAGAAGAGTTGGGTGGAAAAATACCATGCGCACCTAATGTCCGGTGGGCAACCATTGCAACTTGGTGAAGCTCCTCCTACCTTGCGCCGATTAACAGTTGATGAAGCTGCATTACTCCAATGCTTTCCTGCAAATTACAATTTTATTGGACCGCAAAGTAAAGTCTTTTCCCAGATAGGGAACGCGGTTCCATGTAATCTTGCATATGCAGTAGGCCAAGCTATATGTGACGTACTAAAAAATCCAAGCAACATTCCCTCTTCATACCAAATGCAAGTCGGTGAAATGCTTGAGTTTGAATTCTAGCCGTGTATGGTCGAGAAGGGGGTGATGGTAGATGCGGGTTTCTTTTCTACCACATGCTGGCGCAAGGTAATCTTGCCCTTGCGTGCAGATTCTAGTGCAGTGAATCCTTCTTTCAGTTCATCAAACAAGTTGCGTTTCATTTGATTCTCCTTGCGTCCAGCTCCTGCCTGAGCAATTCCTTCAGTAATTTGCGCTCGGCACATTTTTTCTTCGGCTTCCCGTTCATATCTGAAAACCTTATGTGGCAAATCCACATCCAGTTCAGTGCAAAGCCTGCTTGAACTCTTCGTGAAAATGGCGGAAGGCGCTGTCGAGCAGTAGCACGGCGCCATTGATGAGATGGCAGCGACCGCTGCCGGGCAACATGGTGCAGAGGTTTTTCAGGGTGTTCAGGTCGGCTGCGGTGCCGTGTCCGGTGTCTATGCGATCCAGCAGACGGCTCATGGTGGCGGTGCCGGTTTTGCACGATACGCATTGGCCGCAGGAGGAATGGGCAAAGAAGCGCATGTATTCGGCCACGCGTTTGACGATGCCGGTGCCTTCCGAAACGACGATCATCGCGCCCGTGCCCAAGCTGCTGCCGCGCGCGCGCACGGATTCAAAATCCAAAGCCACGTCGAGGTCAACGGGTGTCAACAAATTGCTTGAGGGTCCACCAGTAAACACTGCCTTGAGCGGCTTGCCGGACAACAGGCCGCCGCCGTGAACGAAGATAAGTTCGCGCAGCGATGTGCCCATGGGCAGCTCAAACACACCGGGATGCAGTACGTCACCGCTCAGGGAATAAAGTTTGGTACCGCTGCCCGCGCCTTTGCCGAGGGACTTGAACCATGCGCCGCCATTTCTCACGATGTGGGGTACGTGCGCCAATGTCTCGACGTTGTTAATCACGGTCGGGTTGCCATACACGCCTGCTTGCGCCGGATAAGGCGGCTTGCCGCGCGGAAAGGGAAAGCGCCCCTCGATCCATTCCATCGCCGCCGTTTCTTCGCCGCCGATGTAGTGCCCGGAACCGGGGCGCAATTCAAGCTCCAGCGGCTTGCCGAGTGCGGTCGAGGCGACCGTCAGCAGATCCGAAGTTTGCCATTGTTCCAGCGCTATCCTCATCACTGCAAGGGAGCGCTTAATGTCGGGATTGATATAGAACACGATGCGATTGGCGCCGATTGCCAGCGCTGCCACCACCGCGCCTTCGATCACCTGATGCGGCGTTTCTTCCAGCAGCAGGCGATCCTTGAAGGTGCCGGGTTCGTCTTCGTTGCCGTTGACCACCAGATATTTGTCCGGCTTGGGGATTTCTGGAGCGGCCATTTCCCACTTGCGCCACACCGGAAAACCGCTGCCGCCTAAGCCGCGCAAATCGGAAATACGTATTTCTTCACGCACGGCGGCGGGGTCTTGCGCAGCATGAGCCAACGCTTCACCGCCGCCAGACTTGCGCCAACTAACCATGTCGGCGCCGACACGCTGGTCTGGATGGAGTAAAACTAATGGGGTTTCAATATTATTATTCATTTCAGATTTCAGCGATCCCATGCTCCCCCCGCTGCGTAATCCGGCAAGACTTGAGGCGCCCTATGATTCATGGGCAATCCGGCGATGGTCAGGGCACGGCGCAGCCGGTTCACATGTTCCAGCGTGACCTTCTTTGGGCCGCGATCTCGATTGGCGGTGGCCGCAGCACCGGCGCGTCGACCGAAGCTGATGATCTCGAGCAGGGCATTACCCATGATGCGGTTGCGCCCGTGGATGCCTCCCGATACTTCGCCCACCGCGTACAGGCCCGGCACCGTGGTGGCGCCGTTGACATCAATGACTGCGCCACCGTTCTGGTAGTGCAGGGTCGGATGCACCAGCAAGGGATCGACACGCGGGTCTATGCCCGCGATCCGGGTACGTGTCATCAGGTTGGGGAATTGTTTCTCCAGCAGGCCCGGATTGGCGCGTTCCAGACGCGGCGTGTCCAGCCACACACCGACGCGCTGGTCGTCAACGCGGATGCCACGTCCTTCGCTGCATTCGCGCAGGATGGCGGCGCACACCACGTCGCGCGGTTGCAATTCGTCGATGAAGCGGTTGCCGAGAGCGTTCACCAGCAGAGTGCCCGCTGCACGCACACCTTCGGTCACTAACTTGCCGGACAAATGGGAAGGATGCAGCAAACCCGTGGGGTGATACTGGAAGGAATCCAGCTCGCGAAGTTGCGCACCGATGCGATACGCCAGCACCAGTCCATCGCCCGTTGCCCCCAGATGATTGGAAGTCGGGAAACCGTTCAGATGCAGCCGTCCCAGCCCGCCGGTGGCGAGGATAACGGAACGGGTGCGGACGATGCGCAATTGCCCGTCAAGCAGCGAGGTAAGCACCGCGCCTACGCATTTCTGCCCAGTCTCGTTGGACAGCAGCTCGACGGCGGGACTCTGTTCCCATACCTCGATGCTGCGGTGCTGGATGACCGCTTCGCGCAGCACGCGCATCATTTCCAGGCCGGTATAGTCGCGGCAATGCACCAGACGCGGGGCACTCATGCCGCCCGCACGCCGCGTATGCAAGTCGCCGTTGGGTGTCTGTTCGAACTGCATGCCTTGCTGAATGAGCCAGCGCAGCACGTCCGGGCCGTCCTCGGCCATGGCGGATACCAGTGCCGGGTCGCCCGCATGGTGTCCCCCGCGCAAGGTGTCCTGAATATGCCGCTGGATAGAATCGTCCGGTTCGATGGCGGCCTGAATGCCGCCTTCAGCCATCACCGTGTTGCTATCGCCGAGGCGCAGCTTGGTGGCCAGCAGCACGCGTGCGCCCTTCTCTGCTGCCATCAGCGCTGCCGCGCAACCCGCGCCGCCGCCGCCGATCACCAGCACATCGACATCGGTCACCGGAGTGCCGGCCAAGTCGGCCTCGTCGATGAAGGCTTCGGATTGCAGGAGTTCGGCCAGTTCGCGCTGGCAACTGTCGCCCGCGTTCGCACCCACCGTCAGCTTGACCACGCTGTCGCGCAAGTGGTCAGGGTGGTAGGTGTTGAGCAGGGTATCTACATCGCTCAACTCGGGCAACGGCCCTAGCTCCGCGTCGGGGCGGTAGCGTGCCAGTGCCTCGGTCAGAGAGATGCTGTTATTCATCTTTTTCTTCCTGAGTCGTTCCTGATTTATCCTGATTATCTTTATCCTGGCGCAATTCTTCCAGTCGGTGGATGAGGTTGGGCGGGCGCAGGTGGAAATGCGCCGTCACGCGCCGGCTGAACAGCCCCACATGTGCCGGTGCGATCAGTTCAGGACAGGCGCCATCGCACAGTTCGCACATGACGCACTCGAAGAATATTTCTCCTGCATCGCGGAAACGGCCCGCAGAGGCTTGCGCAACCCCTTCCTCGACTTTAATCCCCTTGGGGCAGGACACATCGCAGCCGTGACAATGACGACAGCGCGCCGCTTCGGGGAAAATATCCTGAAAACGCGCGTGGATGTCCCAGCCGTCCTTGAAATCATTAAGTTCGTAATGATGCATGGGCGCCGATGCCGGGGGCAGGAAGATGACCTCGACACCGCTCTCGACGAAAGTCTGGCAGGCAAGACCCACCGACACTTGATCGCCCCGGCGCAGCATGATGCGGCAGGAGCCGCACACACCTTCCATGCAGCCGACCCCGGTCACCCGTGGCACACCGCCATGCCAAGCGGCCTCGACCACGGTCATGCCCGCGTGCGCATTGACAGCAAGGCCATTGATGGTCAGAGCAATAGGCTGACTCTCGTCAACCGTGCTTGCCGAGGCATGTTTATCGGTCATGGGCGCGACAGATCAATGACCTTGCGCAGATCATAATCCTTGTGTCCGCCGACGCGTGTCACCAGCTCAGCCATGCGTTCATCCAGCGTAGGACGCTCGACCTTGTAAAACAACCCGGTGGGGATACGCCCTTCCCGTTTTGCCTGCTGCACCGTATGCATGGCGGCATCCAGATCGGTCACATCGTGGCCGACATCCAATGTCTCGCAAGCGCTCTTGAAAACCTTGGCGGTATCAATTTCGTTGAAGGTCGGGCAATGGGAAAGCAGATTGATGAAAGAAAAACCCTTGTGCTCCATCCCCTCCTTGATCAGTTGCGATGCCAGTTTCACGTTACCGGAGAATGCCTGTGCGACATAAGTGGCGCCGTAGGCCAGCATGTACATGATCGGGTCCATGGGTTCTTCCATCCCACCGTAAGGCGTGGTGGAGGTCTTCATGATCCGGTGTGAAGTGGGCGATACCTGCCCCTTGGTCAAGCCGTAAACATGGTTGTCCATCAGGATGTAGGTCATGTTGATATTCTTGCGCGCCATGTGCGGCATGTGTCCGCCGCCGATGGAAAAACCGTCGCCGTCGCCGCCGGTGACTACCACGGCAAGGTCGGGACGCGCCAGTTGCGCGCCGGTCGCCACCGGACCCGCACGCCCATGCAGGGTGTGCATCTTGTAGGAGCGCACGAAATAGGGCAGACGCGAGGAACATCCGATGCCGGAAATGCTCAGCAAATATTGCGGATCAATGCCAACCTCGGAAAGCGCGCGTTGCAGCGAGGTCAATACACCATAGTGACCGCAACCGGGACACCAGAACGAGGAAACGCCGTCGCGGTAGTCCTTGGGTGTGAGTTGGACTTGGTGGAAGCGTTCTTGAGATTGAATGGGTGCGTTCATGCCAGCATCTCCCGTACTCGGTTAACAATCATTTCGGGCGTGAAAGGCAGCCCGCCACATATGGTGTAGGACTCGGGGCGCAAGGAGGTTTCTGCGCGCACGAAGTGAGCCAATTGGCCCTGATAATTGACTTCGGGCAACAGGATGCGTTTGCACGTCGCGTTAAAATCCTCGAACTGTTGCACCGGCAAAGGATTCAGCAGTTTGGGATAGAAACCCTTGACCTTATAGCCTTGGGCGCGCAGGCGTTGCAAGGCCTCGCGCACCACGCCAATGGTGCTGCCCCAAGCGATCACGCCGAGATCTGCTGCCCCCTCGCCATCCACTTCCGTCGGGGGAACGTCGTTGACCACCGCCTTGAGTTTGCGGAAACGTTTGTCCTGCATGGCCTCATGGTTGGCCCCCGTATAGTTGGGTGTGCCGGATTCGTTGTGTTCGAGGCCGGTGGCGATGTGCATGCCGTTAGGCGTACCCGGGTCGACCATCGGCGAGATGCCGCTCTCGGTCAGCGCATAGCGCTTGAATTCGCCTTCGCCATCCCAGCGCAAACGGTTCACGATGGGGTAGTCGTCCGGATTCGGATAAGACACGCTCTGCGTCGAGAACGCCAGCGAGCCATCGGAAAGCAGCAGCACCGGGCATTGATATTTCTCTGCCAGATTGAACGCCGTCACGGTCAGGCCGATACAGTCATGCACGTTTTCCACGGACAGCACGATGCGCCCGGAATCGCCATGTGAACCGTGTACCGCTTGGAACAAATCCGACTGCTCATGTTTGGTCGGCAAGCCGGTGGCCGGGCCACCGCGTTGCACGTCCACCACCACGCACGGGGTTTCGCTCATGAACGCCATGCCCAGCATTTCGCTCATCAGCGAGAGGCCGGGACCGGAAGTTGAGGTCATCGATTTTTTGCCTGCGTAGGAAGCGCCGACGACTTGGGAGATGGCGGCAATTTCGTCCTCAGCCTGGATCAGCGTACCGCCGCGCTTGGGCAGATGCTTGGCCACATAGATGGCGACTTCGGTCGCAGGGGTAATGGGATAGGCGGCAAAGAATTCCAGTCCCGCGATCAGCGCGCCGAGGCCAATGGCGTTGTTGCCCGACATGACGATGACATCGCGCTTGGTTTCTTTCGGCGTGCCGATGACCCACGGATCGACTTTTTCAATGCCGCTGCCAGTTCGCGGCCACTCTCGAATGCGGCCAGGTTGCCCTGAACCACGGCATCGCCACGGCGTATGAATTTTGTCTCAATCACCTCGCGCAACGCTGCCTCGGGAATATTAAACAAGACAGACAGCGCACCCATCGCCACCATGTTCTTGGCGCGCGGGTTGTTCATCGCCTTCGCCGTCTTGGTCATGGGGATGGGGTAGGCGAACACGCCCTCCGGTATCTCCGGCTCAAAGTCGCCCGGGCAGTCATAGACAAAAGCATTGCCCGGTTTCAGGTGCGCTTTGTTCAGGTCGTATGCCTCGCCGTTGAACGCGCACAGGACATCGAAGATGTCGCCATGATTGTAAACTGGCTCCGTGCTGGCGCGCACCTGATACATGGCGTACCCGCCCTTGATTTCGGCAGGAAAGGTCTTGAAAGTGTAAACATCGAGTCCCGCGCGTGCGCAGGCTTGGGTAATCATGTCGCCGACAGAGATGATGCCTTCGCCACCTTCGCCGCCAACGCGGATGATCAGATCATTTTTATTCAAGTATATTGCCTCTAAAGTTTAATGGTGAAATTTATAGTCGTTTAAGCTAGACCACGATCTTGGGCAGCCGTTCCAAAATATTTCGATTCTGGCGCCCATTCCTTTTCTGGCCGGTTTGCTTCAGCGCTCCAACTCAAACCAAGTGCGCGCAGTTCAGCACTCCAGTCTATGCGCACGACAACTCTGCGCCCTTACCGAGTAAATACATCACGTACCTTAGGTGGGTTTGCCGACCTGCCAGAGGGTTTCACAAAAATCAGAAAACGCGGCAATTCACGCAGCCGACCAAGGAGTTGAAAACCTTTTTACACATGACATGGCTTGGCAGGCATGTCGGAATTTTAATTGATAAGCTTCAAAAGCTCAATGGGACGCTGTTTATGCCATTTCTCACAACATGGTAATTTGACATGGTTTTTTTACGGAATTGGTAGCGGGCACCTCAAAAAAACGCACTGACATGCTGACCAGAAACGTGTTTTGAAAATCGTCCAAAAGCATTCTAAACCCGAAGACTGATCCCCGTCCAATCGGGATAGGCATGGATTGTTGTTTTCTATCAAAATCAATCTCTGCTTAGTTGTTTCCTGACTTGAAGCAACAAACCCTCTGATGCATCTTCGAGCATATCCAATGCTCGCTCAAATGCATCCACCCCACCATAGTAAGGATCAGGTACTTCACGCTCATGATGGTGTTGGGCAAATTCTAAAATCAGGCCAAGATGACTTTTTACTCCGTGCGGACGCAGTTTATGGAGAATACTGAGATTGTTTTCATCCATAGCCAACAAGTAATCAAAGCGGAAAAAATCCTCAACCACGACCTGCCTTCCGCGCAACATGCTCATGTCGTAACCGCGCTGCTTGGCTGCACGTTGCGAGCGCTGATCGGGAGGTTTTCCAATGTGGTAATCGTGAGTTCCTGCCGAGTCGATAAAGAAGTGTTTCTCAAGGCCAGACTCTTCAACCTTTGCACGGAACACAGCCTCTGCTGTTGGTGAACGACAAATATTTCCCATGCAAATAAAAACGATGCTGACCTTATCATTATCCATAGATTTGAAAATTATATGAGACTCATTGGCAGAAAAAATTGACAGCCCATACTTAACAAGTAAAGCGACCTTACCCCTATTTTTCGGTTTACCCAGAAATTGGTTAAGTTCTATGGCAATTTGCGTATTCTAATGAATTCCGCTACCTCAAAGGTACTGATTTTTTGCTATCTGCCCATTGGCGACTTGTCCTTGTCCACTCTCAAGCCAGCTTGCAGATCACGAAACGGTGCTTGCCGGAGGATGTCCGCTCGATTTCGGCAAGGTAGCGGATTTCCAGTACCATTTCATCAGCGACTTCCGCGCGAATTCTGGCTTGCAGGGCTTTTTCGGTTTCCCGGTCGAGGTGGTTGGGGGTGACCAGTTGCAGGGTGATCTTGTCCGGTGTTTCCTGGATGAAGCAAAATTGGCGAATGTCTTTCAGGCCGTCCAGAAGGTGGGTGAAGTAGGAGGGGTAGACGCGCTTGCCGTGACGCGTTCGGATCAGGTCGTTGCTGCGGCACAGGCCCATTTCCATCAGCGGGAAGGGGGAGCCGCACGGGCAATCACCTTCGCGGAGGCGGCCTGAATCGCCGTTTTCGTAGCGGATGAAGGGCATGGCCCGGTTGGTCAGGGAGGTAAGAACGATCCGCTCTTCGCCGTCGATTGGACATGATTCGAGGTACACCATGTCGGTGAAAACGTGCAGGTTGCCGTGTCGGCATTCGCAGGCGATGTTGGGAATTTCGCGGCTGCCGTACTGGTTGTAGACCTTGCAACGAAAGACGCGCTCCATCAGTTCGCGCTGCCAGCCGTAGAGAACTTCGGCGGTGGAATAAACGCCTATCAGGGTATTGGGAAGTGTAATCCGGTTATCGTCGATGTGGAGGGCGAGTTCGACAAGGATGGAAGCGTAGCCTTGCAGAAGAACTGGGCGGTAGGTGCGGATCGCCGTTGCCCATAGCTGGAGTTGCGCTTCGCTGTGCTGGTAGGCGGGGATGGTTTGCTCGGCGGCGATGAAGTCACGCAGGCGTTGCGTTACACCGCTGCCGCTAATGTCTTGACGGGCTTCCCCAGAAGTTGAGAATTCTCTGGCCGGGGCGCCAGCCCGATCCCATATAACTTCGGCACATTCCGGCGCGCATCAGTTGGCTTTTGTGGTTATCGTAGTAGAAAGATACCGGCACGCCGGTGGAGCCGCCGGTGCTGCCGATTTTTAATAGAGATTTGTCGAGTCCCTGCGCCACCATGGCGTCGCGGTGGCTAATGACTTCATCCTTGCGCAGGATGGGCAGCGTTGCCGGATTCAGGTCGGGCAGTGCGGCAAATTTGTCGCGGTAGTAGGGAGTGTGGTCGAAGGCGAAGCGGATAATGCCGGTCAGTTCCTGCGCCTGTTTGTCGAGCAGTTGCGCCCTGCTCAGCGTCTGGTTGTGGAGCAATTCGTCGAGCAGACGGTATCTTTCCCGGTTCAGGCGACGTTGCAGGGCGTGTTTAAGGCGGTGGGTCATGTGCAGAATGCGGGCAGACGCAGGTCAACAGGCGTGCCGGGCCAGAGTTTCCTGCCAGGCTGCGCGGTCTTGCGGATAACGGAGAATGGCGGTGGCGATTTCGTCGAGACGTTGCGCACAGAGGGTGGGCGCTTGCATGGCTGCATAGGACTGTTCGCCGAAATTTTGCGCGATGTTGGCGACAAAGGCATCGAAGCCGGCACGCGCGGCGGCAGTTCCCGGCGCGCGGTTCCACCAGTTTTCCGGGGCGTGGAGAATAGCCGTGAGTTCCCCGAGTTTTTCCGCGATGAGCTGGCGCCGCTGGTTGTAGAGATCGCACAAATGGCGATGGGTGGCTTCCAGCGTTTCGACGACTTGAGCGCGCGTCGGCAGGTGTGACGGAAACCCGGCATCGGTGAGCTTCTCGATAGTGAACAACATCACGTCACCGTAAAACTGCCGTTCGAATTCCCCGGAAAGATCGATGTCTTCCTCCGCCGCCGCGATGCCCGGCCTGAATTCGGTCTGACCGGTTTCCCGCACGGTGCGCCGGTGCAGCATCGGCAGGTTGGCCGAGACGAAGGCGGTGGGAATTTCCGCGCGAACGATCCGTCCCAGCACCGGCCCCGCCATGCGCAATCGGAGCGCCGCGAAGGGGATGAAATAGCGTAGCGCATCAGGTTTGAAAACGTAATTTCCGGTATAGACGGTGCGCGCCGGGCGTACTCCGGCGAGGGTATCTTCGTGGCGGTAATAGGTGCTGCGTGTGGGATGTTCTCCGTAAAAGAAGCGGTGCAGGCGCGCAGAAAAATCGCCGAAACAGTCGGCATTGCGATGTGTGCCGGTCAAGGTGCAGCGATAGCGGTAGGCTGCGCTGCTGGCCGCGAAGCCGAATAAACCGGCCATGTCGTGATAAGAAGCGTCGTCGCCGCGCCAACCGTGGTCGTCGTGAAATTGGCATGCGTCCGCCGGGGACTCGGTGGCAATTTGGCGCAGGAACGCGATGACATCATCCAGAAAATTTCCCGCCATCACGGCAGGTGATACCGGTGGGTCACCCACCACTTTGCCGGTGAGTATGGTCGCTCCGCTGTGGGTGAATACCTGATCCAGATAATAAAAGAAGTTCGTCGCAAAAAGCTCGCGGTCTCCGGCGGGGCCGGGTGTTCTGATCTGGAATTCCTGGTCGCTGTCGATGAAGTAAAACAGCGTCCGCTCGTCCGCGTCGGCGAGTCGGTTGAGCTTGAGGTAAGCGATGTTGCGCATCAGCGACGCGCCTTTATGATAAAACTCCGTCCGCCCGTCCGTGCCAAGAATCCCGCTCAGCGCTTGCCGTTCCGCATCGCTCAGAGTGTCGAGCAATTCAAGCTGTTCTTCCAAGCCGAGATAATCGACGTCGATTCCAGCGTCGCGAAAACGCGCCGCGATGGTGCGGTTGACGGCGATGTTCTCCGCCGATTTGCTGTCGTCGGCAATGACCACCGCCACCTTGCGATAGCGTGCATCGGCCAATCCACCATAGGAGTAGGTACGACACAGGCGGAGCAGACTTTCCATACAGTTACTCAGGTGTAATGGCCGATCGGCAACGGGGATCACGACGACGAAGCGGTGACGCAGGTCGATGCCTTGCCGGGCAATCAGATGTTCCATGTGGCGAAAAGTCGCCTGATAAGTTTCCAGCAGGGTGGTGTCGATGTCTGGCCCGTGTGCCCACATCGCCTGCTCGATGACAGGTATCAGCGCGCGAATAGCGAAGATTAGTTCGGCGAGATCGGCGTCTGGCGGTTCCAATTGCTCACCGGCGAGCATCCGCAATGCCGTATCCGTCGCCGTGCCGCTTGGCGGCGAAGCGAGCAATGCCCTCAGCATCTCAACGTCGGGAGACATAATTGGGGAAGGCGTTCTTGTCGATGACGATTTCGATCAGATTGATAGCGTTGACGAGGTCGTAGTCGGCAAACAGGGTATCCAGGTCTTTTTCGTTGTCAATCCGCAGATGGGCAATGCCGAACGATTTGGCGAGGAAGTGGAAATCAGGGTTGACGAAATCGCAATCGATGAAGCGTTGGTCATAAACCTTATGCTGGGTTTTGCGGATCAGGCCCATGGTGGAGTTATTGAATACCACCACATTGAGGGGAATCGAGTAATTCACCGCCGTCATGATTTCCATGCAGCACATCTGGAAGCCGCCGTCGCCGAGAATGGCGAAAGTCGGCTTATTCTCCGCAAAGCGCGCGCCGATTGCCGCCGGGATAGCATGCCCCAGAGAGGAAATGCCGGAATTGGGGAAATAGCGGTTGCAGCCGGACACCTTGAAGAAATTCTGGGCAAAGATGATGTTGTCGTCAAAAATCAGCGCACCTTCGGGGAAATGCGTTTCCAGCCTGACGAAGAATTTCTCCGCCAGCGCGAATTGCGCGTGGGGTACGACGGCATGCAATTCGGCGGAGGGTTGCCGCAGCTTTTCGGAGAATTCATGGAAGCGGTCGAGTTTTTTCGCGCCCGTCCCATTTACCTCGACCTTATTCAGTATCTCAATCAGAGCTTCGCGGATGTCCGCGTAAATCGCCACGTCCGCCTTGAACACCTTTTCCAGTTGTTCGGAATCGTGGTCGATTTGCACGACAGTCTTGTTCGCCAGGAGTTGCTCGTCCCACAGGTAGCTGGTGCGCTCATTGAAACCGGCACCAAGAAAAATCAGCATATCTGCGTGATCGGCGATGTAACGGAAGGCGTTGCCGTTCGAGGTGACGCCCAGGCTTCCGAGCGACAGCCCTGCCGCTTCGCTGATCACTCCCATGCCTTTGAGGCTGGTGGTCACCGGGATACCCAATCTTGCGCTGAATTGCGACAGTACCTCCTGTGCTTTTGCCTGGATGCAGCCGTAGCCCGCCACGATGACCGGACGTTCCGCTTCTTCGAGTAGCGCCAGTAGCGCATCCACGACGGGAGGACGACGGTCAAGAGAATGCGCTCTGCGCCGGGTGACGACGCGCTCCAGCAGGTTTTCCTCGATCATTTCCTTCTGAACATTGTAGGGAAAACTGAGCAATACCGGGCCGGAACTGGCGGAAAGCAGAATTTTCGAAGCTTGGGTGAGGACATTCACCAAGTAATCGGTTCTTTCGACGATTCGGTTGTATTTGGTCAGCCCCTTGAACAGCGCGGACTGGTCGATGCTTCCCCCTTCGCCGGAGCTCTCCTGCAAGCCACCCTTGCCGAAAATGTAGGTGGAGGTTTCCCCAGTGATAATCAGGATGGGCAACTTGTCCGCGTAGGCGTTGGCGATGCCGGTAACCAGATTGGTTGCGCCGGGGCCGGCAGTGGCGATGCAGGCGGCGACTTTTCCCGTAGCGCGGGCATAGCCGCCAGCCATGAACGCCGCGCCTTGTTCATGCTTGACCAGCACGCTGTTGATGCTTGAATCGTAAAGGCTGTCGTATACCGGCAGGATGTGGGCGCCGGGCATGCCGAAAATATATTCGATGCCCAGGCGTTCCATATATCTGACGAGAAACTCGCTGACCGGAATTTTCATCCGGTATTCCTCGGACGGGCCGGGCAATGCTTTGCCCCCGTAAGGTAATGAACATGAAGCTGCATAAGTCGATTGGCTTGGCTGGTTAAGTTTTCCAACGCGGCAGGTGTATTTTCGCCGGGATGTGAAGTTTAGCCGTTTACAACCATCGGTCAAGTGCATGGTGACTCAACGAAAAGGTTCTTGCTTGTATAGGGCTATCCGGCTGGCAAAAATATGCAGCTTTATGCATCTCCACAAGCTATTGTTCGTGTACCATTTTCATACATGGGAGACAGGGTGCAGGAATTATGGATACCCGCAAAAGGAGCAACACAAAAATGAAAAGAGAATTGTTGGAGAAAATCCATTCCAAGCAAGCCATCGTAGGTATTATCGGCCTTGGATACGTCGGCCTGCCCTTGACGCTACGGTTTGTGGAGGCGGGTTTTCAGGCCATTGGCTTTGATATAGACGTGGCGAAGATTGAAACACTCAATCATGGAGAAAGTTACATCAAGCACATCGCCTCGGAGAAGGTGGCAACTATGTGCCGCACAGGGCGATTCGAAGCGACCAACGACTTTTCGCGAGCCGCCGAAGCAGATGCGCTAATTCTCTGCGTGCCTACTCCGCTGGGCACGCATCAGGAACCCGATCTTTCTTTTATCATCACCACGCTCAAATCCCTTCTTCCCCATCTGCGTAAAGGCCAGCTGGTAAGTCTGGAGAGCACCACTTATCCCGGTACAACTGAAGAGGAGTTACGGCCTCGTATTGAAAATTGCGGCCATTGCATTGGGGAAGATATTTTTCTGGTTTTTTCGCCGGAACGCGAAGATCCCGGCAATTTGTCCTTCACCACCGGGACGACCCCCAAGGTCGTGGGTGGCTCAACTTCTGCTTGCCTTGAGGTCGGGAAGGCCTTGTATGGGAGCGTGATCGAAAAGATTGTTCCGGTTTCAGGCACGCGGGTCGCGGAAATGAGCAAGCTTCTTGAAAACATATACCGGGCAGTGAATATCGGACTGGTCAACGAACTGAAAATTGTTTCTGATCGCATGGGGATTGATATATGGGAAGTGGTTGATGCGGCCGCTACCAAGCCGTTCGGTTTTACACCGTTCTACCCCGGCCCCGGCCTTGGCGGGCACTGTATTCCGATAGACCCTTTTTATCTGACATGGAAATCAAAGGAATACGGCATTGATACACGCTTTATTGAGCTTGCCGGGCAAATAAATACCAGAATGCCGGAATGGGTTGTCGGGAAGGTCATGGACGCACTTAACAATCAGAAAAAGGCATTGAACGGAGCCAGAATTTTGGTGTTGGGTATCGCTTATAAAAAGAATATTGACGATATGCGGGAATCTCCGTCGGTCAAATTGATGGAGTTGCTTACCGCCAAAGGGGCACTTGTTTCCTATAGCGATCCGCACGTTCCGGTGTTTCCGAAAATGCGCAATCATCACTTTGACCTCAGGTCGGTTGAACCCTCTGTTGCGCTTCTTTCACGTATGGATTGCGTACTCATCGCCACTGACCATGATATTTTTGACTATGAAAGTATCCAGAAAAATAGCACATTAGTGGTTGATACGCGTGGACGATACCGCCAGGTTTTCGGCAATGTGGTTAGGGCATGAGTCAGAGAATTAATCCAACCAGAGAGCCACTGCCCCCAGAATTCCCTATTTCGACCTACGGATTATCCGTATACTGATCCAATGTGCATTGGGTATGCAGAAAAAGTGTCGCACATGAAAAGAGGGTATCAATTAGCACTATTTTTTTCCGCAAGCATTTCCTGATTTGCTTGCTGTTTAGCCTGTTCGAGCGACAAGCCTGATTGCACTGCCAGTACAACTTTGGCCATGCGTTTGTCAGATTCCAATATGTGGGACACCAGCCAAAGACTCAGGAATGGTACAACATCACTGAGAACTTCTTCTAAAGGCTTGCTGTTCTCTTCACCTTTCAGCCTATTCACATGAGATACAAAATCATTGTGTGACTTTTTGTGCTCGGCTTCCCAAGAATCATCCGCAAAGTATTGATGCCAGATATTTTCTTCTGTTTGGAAATGGTAATCCGCATATTCAACCAGTTCTTTGAAAAGAATCCTTGAAGATGGCATGTTAATTTGAAAGGTTAGACTGCTGGACAAGGCATTCAAAAACTGAACTAATATTTGGTGCTGCTGATCAATCTGCGGTATGCCGGTAGCAAAACTATCGGTCCAAGGAAAAACTTCAAATGGGTTTTTCATGACATTGCCCAACTTAATTGCATTACGGTTATCCTTGCGCAATTTTTATCAAGCCCTGATGCCACAACAACAGTAGGCTAGTATATTCAAGTGGTTATCGCTGCTCATTCAAAAGTGCAGACTATGGCGAACAGCAGGTATTGGCAGCACATTCCTGCCTTTTGCCAGTATATACTTTGGCGCGGTGTAAATTGTCGTGTCGTGTTTTATTTTTTCTCGCGGATCGTGTGCTGTCGCCTCAAACATGTGGCCTCCTTATGCTGAATCAGATGTTCGTTCAGGCTCAACCGCCCCTCAATATGGTCGTCGGCAGGAGATGGGAAACCGGCTGCAACCTTGTGTCTAAATAGAAGGAGTCGAGTAGGCTACATGCCCACAGCAGGGAACAGGACGGAATGATGCGGTGGAGTAGTCATTGGAGGTGCTGCCAACAGGAGAATGGCTGCACCCTCAAGAAATGATCGCTCTTTTGTCAGTCCAACTTAAAATTAATGCCGAGGCTGCTATTAGTTGACTAAAATCATAAAGTATAGTAGATTGCTCAACATCTGCTTATTCTTCATCCCCCCCTGATGATTCTCCCCTATGAGCAGGAGTTCCGACTCCCCGTTGGAACATGTTTCCCCTAGGCGCAAGCTTAGGGGATTTTTTTTATGGACGGATGAACATCATGACTGAGGAAATATATGGCTGAGGAAATATATGGCTGACTAATTTGAACTTGAGTGGGGTTTTGTTATCTGAGTGCGGGTACATCGCACTAATATTGGGTGTAAGTGAGTTACAGATTAGGCTAAATTAGCGGAATTGGACATATCGTGAAAGAAATCCTGCAATACTTGAACAAACATGGTGAGCAGCTTGACACAGACATTGCCAAAGCCACAGGCATCGCCATTCCAGCCTTGCGCCTTCATTTGGCAGAGCTTACTGCCAAAGGGGAAATTATGACGTGTCATACCACCAGGTTTGAGGGCAAGAAGAAGGTCGAGGGTACAAGTTGTCGTATCGCTGGATTTATTCCCCCAGCAGCCCCCGGAAGAAAGTCGAAAAGACAACTGAACGTATCGTAGGTCATAGTTCTCACCCACGTACTTCCGCCACACCGACCAACGGACTATCGGTATAACTAAATTTGATTTATTGCGGAATTACACTTGATTCATTAAAATCGTTACTGATTAAGTGAATAAACTATGGTTGAGGTGAAAATGTTGGATGACGAAAAAAGCCAAATTATCGAAGCTGTTATGGAAAAAAAACGACTTGACCGGAGTTATAAACCTTCTCCAGAGGAACAAGAAATTATTGACTCAGTGCTTCAATCAACTGTAGACAAATTGCACTCTACTAATAAAAAACCAATGAAGAAGTCCCTTGCCACCCAGTGACCCGTAGTCAGACTGTGGCTAGTCCACACCCCCACCACCGTACCGCTGACGCAGACCTACGGACTCCCCTGTCACCCACTACAGTACTCCCACTGCCACTCACCACCGGACTTCCCACCGCACCCACCCACGGACTATCGGTATTTTGGATACATCATCAGCGACGTTGAGCGGCTTCGTCCTCCCATGCAAAAAATCACCGATTACCTGCTCAAATGTGCCGGGGTCGTCCCCTCCGCCGATATAATTGAATTACCATTGAACCAAGCCCGCCAAGCAACTTGACAATATACGGCTTTGCCGTACAATTTACTTATGCTTACCATCGCGGAATCCGAAGTTTTCAGTCGATACGTTACCGATTATTGGACAGAGGATGAGCGCGGCGAATTTGCTGCATGGATAGCAGAGCATTACGACGCTGGTGATGTAGTGCGTGGTTCCGGCGGTTGCCGCAAAGTACGATGGGCGCGCAAAGGAACTGGAAAAAGTGGCGGTGTTCGTGTCATCTACTACAACACGCTTAATGACGGCACGATCTGGCTATTGTTGATTTACGCGAAGAACGAGCACGAAAACATACCCGCCCACATATTGAAGGCTGTGAAGGAGGAAATATCATGCCCATGACAGAGAAAGAATTGCAAATGCGCGATGCAAAGCGCAACCTCGGCGCTGAATTGCTTGAATCCGTACGTCAAATGAAAGCTGGACGAGCTGGAAAAATCCACAAGGTTTCCATCCCCCCCGTTGTATCTGCGCGCATGAAATCAGGCCTGCCACAATCAGCTTTTGCAAAACTACTTGGCGTTTCCGTGCGCACTCTGCAAGACTGGGAACAAGGCCGCCGCCAACCCAGCGGTGCGGCCAAGACACTCATCGCTATTGCCGAACGTAGGCCAGAAGTTCTTCGGGAAGTCGCTGCTTAAATTTATCTGCACTAACAGCCGTAGGCACATGGCCTCAACAGTTGCGCCAAAAAATAACGACACAGCCGAACAGGGGGACAGCATTTGTGGCTGTTGAATTATCGCTCCATGTCCCTTATAGTGCGGTCATGGCTCCTAAATCACTACTTGAACACAATCCCCACTTGCGCAATGCGCAGGAATATCAGCGCGCCTTGCGTGCCAGTGTGCTTTCCTCGATTGCGATTGAAGGCGTCAAAAAAGCTGCGGAACGCGCACTCAACAACTCAACCGGGAAGGTGGTGAAACATGACTAATTCACGTATCACACTCGATCCCGTCAAACGTGGTGGACGCCCTTGCATCCGTAACCTGCGCATTAGCGTTTATGACGTATTAGACATGCTGGCCGAAGGCATGAGCGAAGCGGACATCATCGAAGATTTTCCTGAACTCGAAACTGCCGATATTCGCGCCTGTCTGGCCTTTGCCTCTGACCGCGAACACAATCTTTACACCATGGCGGTGTAATGAAGCTGCTACTCGACGAAAATCTGTCGAGGCGTATCATCCCTTTCTTGTAAGCCGCTTTCGTTCATTTCTTATCATTCTTGTTGCGTGGCGGGATTAGCTTGGTGGCGGCTTCGAGTTGCTTCATCAGTTCTTCCTCCCCCAGCAACTCCTTCGCTTCACGTTGCTGTGCCGCAAACTGTTCAAATTCGGTCTGCGCTTTTTCATCCGCCATTTTCTTGCTTACCTTGCCCGCATCCGGCAACACCTCGCGGTCGTTAAAGCGCAAAAACTCATCCAGCTTGCTTTGCCAGTCCCTCATAAACACCTGTTTGCGCCGCGTGGCTTGATCGTCGGCAAAATCCAGCCACATGGAAACGATGCGGTTCAACTCGCTGATTTCATCGCCATCCAGATAATTTTTGGCTACCGTCACATCGGTTTTGCGCACCTCATCGCGCGCCCAACTGGTCAAGCCCATATTCGGCAAGGCATGGTCGGCACGCTGGCTAATCAACTCGGCTGCGGTGTGTCCCGTCGCGGCAAAGTGCAGCTTGTTTTGAATGATGCTGAAAAACTGATTGGTTTCCGGCAACGAGGGTTCGTAATCAGCCGCCATTGCAAAAATCTCGCGCACCCGCAGATACATGCGTCGCTCGCTGGCACGAATATCGCGAATTCGCGCCAGCAAATCGGCGAAGTGGTCGGGTACCACCGAACCGGCAACGGGCGGATTTTTCAGGCGCTCGTCATCCATGACAAAGCCCTTGACGATGTATTCCTTGAGTTGATGAGTCGCCCAGATGCGGAAGCGGGTAGCGATCAGACTTTTCACGCGATAGCCGACCGAGATCACCATGTCCAGATTGTAGTGCGTCAGCTTGCGCTGCACTTGCCGCCCACCTTCCTGGCGAACTGTTAAGAAATCCTGAACAGTTGCCCCGGTCTGTAACTCGCCTTCGTCAAACACGTTTTTAACGTGCATGCTGATATTGGGCACCGTGGTTTGAAACAACTCCGCCATCTGCTGCTGCGTCAGCCACAATGTCTCGTTTTCCAGACGGGTTTCCAGCCGTATTGTGCCGTCATCACTTTGGTAAAAAACGATCTCGCCGCTCATGTTCTACGCCTCGCCCAGAATGAGTATTACTGCAACGGCCATTCGCCTATCGTCTCATCAATCGCGGCCTGTAGCTCGATGGTGCGCGCCAGTGCCGCGACGATGCCCCAGTAGTGGGTCAGGTCATCGTAGGAAAGCTGCCGCCCCTTGCGGTCTTTCAGCCACTTCTGGCAAACCTGATAGCCGCCGATATGGTAGCCCCACACTTCCGGCGGCACGTTATCGAAGTATTGCTTCTGGTTGATCCACACGCGCCCCGGTGCGCCGTTTGCCGGTTCGGAATAACGCACCGCATCCACCGTGTTATCCCCAGCCTCTGGGTAGCGTGTTTCCAGTTTGGGAAGCTGCTCCATCAAGTGCAGCGCCACCAGTTCCTTGCCCAAGGCACACAGACTGCGGAACAGCGCCACATCGCGCGTCAATGGCAGGCGCGGGAAATCTATTTTCAGGAATTCGGCATAGCGGCTGCGATAGGTCGGCGAATGAAACACCGCGTAGGCATAGTGAAATACATCCTCCGGCCCGAAGGTCTTGCGCAGGTCACCGCAACCATCCAGCACGAAATCCAGTTGTAGCCGTGCAGAAAAATCGACGATGAATTCAGGCGCGAGATTGGGGCGGCGACCTTCGGCCAGCAAATCGCTTTCGACAAGGTAAAGAGGAAAGTGAAAGCTGTTGTTCGAAGTCTTCGGCGACAAGTATATTTTTTCTGAAATGCTGCGAGTGACAAAAGTATGGGCGAATGCCTCGCCCTTGGTCATCCGGCTGGTGAGCAGCGCCAGACTGTTGCCCACCATGTGCCGCATAACGGCAGGTCTAGGCATACTGTGAATGCCGCGTGAATGCCCGGTATAGTAGGTAAAACGGTTGTCGAATGGGCGGTAGGAAATGGTAGCAGGTTTGCCGTTAAGGACTCCTGTACGCCGAAGATCGGCCTGAGCCAACAACACCTGCCAGTCTCTCGAATCATTCCCAAGGTCGAAGTGCTGCCGAGCTTCCTCGGCGGGCAAGCGGGAAAACTCGGCAAGAGTTTCTTCTGCTTCCATTTTGGAGAAATGAATCAACAGGTGGTCACGCGAGGTGACAATACCAACGGAATTGACAGGAAAAATTTCCGTTACCTTACAACCCAGTTCATATTCCGGCAACAACTCGATATTTTGCGGAACAAACAGATAAAACGGCTCCTGCGGTTTGAGTGTTTGCCAGTGGGTAGTGGATACTTCGTATTCTGCCAGCACAGCGTATTTACCTTCGCGCGTGCCATAGAGGTCGGCGTGATAAACCTTGGCACTCAAACCCTTTTCGTCACTCCCGCGCAGGCGGGAGTCCAGTGGTTTTATTAAAGACTGGATTCCCGCCTTCGCGGGAATGACGACAGCTTTGTGTTTTACGAATAACCCAATAGCGACACCCTGCTGGATATCGAATACGTTTTCATCCTTGCTGCCGTCCGGCGATTTTTCTTTTTTCTTGCTGTTGCCGTGCAGGTCGAGCAGGTAGATGTCGTCGAAGCTCTGCATCAAGCTCTGGCGCATTCCGCGAAAGGTCGAATTGTCCAAGTAGCCGTGGTTGGTGACGAAGGCCAGCACCCCGTAGCCAGTTTGCTCAATGCGCCATTGTGCAAAACGGATGAATTTGACGTAATCATCGTTCAACCCTTTCGGATTGCGTTCGCCCAGCGGTGCACCATCCATCTCAAAATAGTTGCCGGTCTTCTGCCCGGTTGCGCTGTCGCTGCCGCGTAGTAGCCCGGCAATCCACTCGCCGTTATTCTCCGACTCGTAAGAGTATGGCGGATTTCCCAGCACGACCATCACCGGCGATTCCTTCTTCACCTGATTGGCGCTGTTGGCTTCTTCCGCCAGCCATTGGGTGAACAACGGCAAGCCGGTGAGTTCGTGCGCTTCTTCTAGCGTGTTGGTGAGGAATACGCGCAGGCGTTCATCGCTGCTGAAATCGTAGCCGGTTTCGCGCAGCAGCAAACCAAGCTTCATGTGCGCCACGGCATAGGGAGCCATCAGCAACTCGAAACCATACAAGCGAGGGAGCAGATTTTCCTGCACATAGCCCGGCCACATTCCCTTGTTTCCTGCAAAGGTCTGGTAGATTTGCCCAATTACGCTATACAGAAAAGTGCCGGTTCCGGTGGCGGGATCAAGGATTTGCACCTTGTGGGTTTCGATGGTTTCCGTTCCCTTGCCGACTTTCTTCGGTCGGGTGAGTTTTATTTTGCTGGCATCGGCCAACCCAGCGCTCAACTTGAAATCTTTTTTCAGGATGGCATCCACGCTGCGCACGATGTAGGACACTACCGGCTCCGGCGTGTAGTACACTCCTCTAGCCTCGCGCATTTTCTGGTCGTAGGCACCGAGGAAAGTTTCGTAAAAATGTACTACCGGGTCTTCTTGCCTTGTTGAGCGCCCGAAGTCTTGCAGGATGGCGGCGATGTCGGCGCGCGCCAATAATTCGGCAAGGTTATCCACCGCCCACACGATGCGCTCATCCAATTCCGGCCCCGCAATGTGGGTGAAGAGTTTGCGCAGGAACGGGTTGGTCTTGGGCAGATCATAGGCGGCGTGGGTGCGGGTGAAATGTGCGCCTATGCTGTTGCAACGGGCGGCAAATAGGCCGTAGCAAATGGTCTGCGCATACATGTCGCCGAACTGCTCCGCCGTGAGGTCATGCAACAACACTTTGCGGAAGCCTTCCATCTGTTCATGCAGTGCGCCTTGTTCGCCTTCTTCCGCAAAGGTCTTGCTGATGATGGAACGGATCAACTTTGCCAGCGCCGCCATGCGCACGGCGAGTTCCTTGGGGCTGGAGATGACGGGGGTGTTCTCGGCGAAGAATGCCTGCAACAGTTCGGCAAGCTTTTGCGCCCCCTCCGTTTCCATACGCAATCGGCCATTGGCTTGAGGTTTTGCAAGGCGCGCGGTCAGGCGCAACTCGCCACTGACATACCAGCGGAATTCCAGATAGTCGGTAAGGATAAGATTAGCGAGGCTGTCGCGGTAGCGTTTGAGTTGTTCGCTGTTCTCGGTGTCGTCGAGCGATATGCCGATATCCTTGGCTTCGACAAAGCCAAGCGGAATATCTTTGCGGGTGATGATGTAATCCGGTGCGCCGCATTTGATGCGCTTGGGTTCGTTGGTGGCTGTGACGCCGGATTGAAAAGCTTCGAGCAGGTCTTTCAGCGCGGGGCGGTGAGTATGCTCGGTGGCGTTGCCCGCTTTGTAGGCTTGCTCTATCAGCGCCAGATAGTCTTTGAAAATCGCGTTATCAGCCACCTTGCAAGCCCCTTTGATTTTTGTTTGTGCTCAAGTGTATTGCATGCAGCGCACACCGTAAAATCAGCTTAAGATTTGCTCGTGCAACGACTGGATTGCGGACTGAAACCGGAATTGCGGACTGAAACAAAAGGCCTGCATCACTGCAAGCCTTTGATTTATTGGTGGGCTGTGTGTGATTCGAACACACGACCAACGGATTAAGAGTCCGCTGCTCTACCAGCTGAGCTAACAACCCAATGTGATAAAACTGAGGGGCGCATTTTAAGCACATTGGGGAAATTGTCAAATTTTCTTGCATGGCAATCACCCCGCTACCGTAAAAATTGCCCGTTAATTATTTTTCGGACTGACTGGAGACACCGCCGATACTGCCACCGTCGGATGGTTGCCGATTATTTGGAAGAACACTTCGTCGCGCTTGACCATGCCGAGTTCGCTGCGTGCGCGTTCCTCAATGGCTTCGGTGCCTTGCTTGAGATCACGAACTTCGGCATCCAGTATGGCATTGCGCGTTTGTGTCTGCTGGTTGATTTGCTTTTGCGCCTCGACCTGTCGGCCGAGATCCCATACCTTCAGCCAGCCGCCCTTGCCCAGCCACAGGGGGTACTGCAACAGCAGGATCAGGGCAACGAGTGTCAGCGATATCCAGCGCATCTATTCTAAATTTTAGAGGTGCCCTTAGCGGCACATATCTATGCCAATTGGTAATACGCCTCACGCCCAGGGTAAGACGAGCTGTCGCCGAGGTCTTCTTCGATGCGCAGCAACTGGTTATATTTCGCAATGCGATCAGAGCGAGACAGGGAGCCAGTCTTGATTTGCAAGGCGTTGGTGGCGACGGCGAGGTCGGCGATGGTAGAGTCTTCCGTTTCGCCGGAACGATGCGAGATCACGGCGGTATAACCTGCGCGCTTGGCCATTTCAATCGCCGCGAAAGTTTCGGTGAGGGTGCCTATCTGGTTAACTTTGATCAGGATGGAGTTGGCGATGCCGCGCTTGATGCCTTCGCGCAGGATTTTCGTGTTGGTCACGAAGATATCATCGCCCACGATTTGAATGGATTTGCCGAGGCGGTCAGTCAACAGCTTCCAGCCATCCCAATCGTGCTCGCTCATGCCGTCCTCAATGCTGATGATGGGGTACTTGTCCACCCAAGTGGCGTACAAGTCTATGATCTGCGCGGAACTGAGAGTCAGTCCGTCCGCTTTCAGGTGGTATTTGCCTTCCGTGTAGAACTCGGAGGCGGCGGCATCTATGCCTATCGCCACATCCCTGCCGGGCACATAACCGGCTGCTTCAATGGCTTCCACGATTACTTTCAATGCGGCTTCGTTGGAACCCAGTGCTGGCGCAAAACCGCCTTCGTCGCCCACGGTGGTGGCAAGGCCGCGATGATGCAGTATCTTTTTAAGATTATGGAATACTTCCGCGCCACAACGCAGCGCCTCGCGGAAATTCTGGCTGCCCACCGGAATAATCATAAATTCCTGAATGTCCGCACCGCCGGTGGCATGCGCCCCGCCGTTGATGATATTCATCATCGGCACCGGCATTTCCATGCGCGCAGCACCGCCAAAATAGCGGTACAACGGCAGGCCAGCTTCTTCCGCAGCGGCCTTGGCGACTGCGATGGATACCGCCAAGATGGCGTTCGCGCCGAGGCGGGCTTTATTTTCTGTGCCATCCAGATCAATCATGGTCTGGTCAATAAAGGCCTGTTCTGCGGCATCCAGGCCGATGATCGCTTCGGCGATTTCGGTGTTCACATTTTCCACTGCCCGCAACACACCTTTGCCGAGATAGCGCTGCTTGTCATCATCGCGCAACTCCACGGCCTCTCTGGTGCCGGTAGACGCACCGGACGGCACAGCGGCACGTCCCATTACGCCAGACTCCAACAACACATCCGCCTCGACCGTGGGGTTGCCACGGGAGTCCAGAATTTCACGCGCTATGACATCAACGATTGCACTCATTATATTTTCCTTAAATTCACTTAAAACTAGCTGTGTTTGTTGGGTTACGTCCGTCTGTGGTGAGCCTGCCGAACCATAAAGCCGCTAACCCAACCTACATATTTTCAAACGCTATGCAAATTCACGCGTTGTTCAATCAGGCGCTTGCTGTTTCACCGTTGCATCCAACACCTTCAATGTCTGCAACAGCTCCTTCAAATGTCCCAACGGAAAGGCATTCGGTCCGTCCGACAATGCCTTGGATGGCTCTGGGTGTGTCTCCATAAACAGGCCGGAAATGCCCACCGCTACTGCCGCACGCGCCAGTACCGGTACAAATTCGCGCTGTCCGCCGCTCACAGTCCCCTGCCCTCCCGGCAACTGCACCGAGTGCGTGGCATCGAATACCACCGGGCATCCGGTGTTGCGCATCACCGCCAGCGAACGCATATCCGACACCAGATTGTTATAGCCGAACGATGCACCGCGCTCGCACACCATGATGTTGTCCGCACCGCTTGCTTCGCGCGCTTTTTCCACCACGTTCTGCATGTCCCACGGCGACAGGAACTGCCCCTTCTTGATGTTAACCGGACGACCGGAACTGGCTACCGCATGAATGAAGTCTGTCTGTCGGCAAAGAAAGGCGGGCGTTTGCAGCACGTCCACCACGGCCGCCACCGGCGCAATCTCCTCAATGCTATGCACATCGGTCAGCACCGGCACGCCAATCTGCTTTTTGACTTCGCCCAGAATTTTCAAGCCCGCATCCAGACCGAATCCGCGAAAGGATTTGCCTGAACTGCGGTTGGCCTTATCGTAAGACGACTTGTAAATAAAAGAAATACCCAACTCTATGCATATTTCTTTCAACTGCCCCGCCGTGTCCAGCGCCATCTGCTCGGACTCGATCACGCACGGCCCTGCAATCAGAAACAGTGGATGACTCAGACCTACATCAAATCCGCACAGCTTCATATCCCACCATTTTCCGCACGATGTCGGGCAAGCCTTACCCGCCGTGTCAACTCCACATGCGATTTATCGCATAGTGGATTGCCTGACTTTGTTACCATGCGCTGCGCGCCGCCGTGTCCAGGCTGCACATCAAATCCGCACAGCTTCACACGACTGCCTTCTGTGCAGCCTGCCGATGTTGCACCGCCGCCTCGACATAAGATTTGAACAGCGGATGCCCGTCGCGCGGAGTGGAAGTAAACTCCGGGTGAAACTGCACGCCGACAAACCACGGATGCATCGTTTGCGGCAATTCCATAATCTCCGGCAAGGACTCACTCGGCGTGCGCGCGGCGATTATCAGGCCGGCTTTTTCCAGCGTCGGCACGTAATGGTTGTTGACCTCATAACGATGGCGGTGGCGCTCGTTGACTTCCGCACCGTAGATGCGCGATGCCAGCGTTCCCGCCTTGATCGGACAGCGTTGCGAACCTAGACGCATGGTGCCGCCAAGGTCGGAGTCCGCACTGCGCATCTCCACCTTGCCGTCGCGATCCAGCCATTCTGTGATCAGCGCCACGACCGGATGTTCAGTTTCCGGATTGAACTCGGTGCTGTTCGCATCCGTCATGCCCGCCACATCGCGCGCATATTCGATCACCGCCAACTGCATGCCGAGACAGATGCCAAGGTAGGGTATCTTGTTCTCTCGTGCATAACGTATCGCCGTGATCTTGCCCTCGGTGCCGCGCACGCCGAAACCGCCCGGCACCAGTATCGCGTCGAGATGTTTCAGGTCGTTTACGCCTCCGCTTTCGATTGTTTCGGAATCTATGTATTCGATTTTGACTCGCGTCGAAGTATGGATGCCTGCATGACGCAAGGACTCGATCAGCGACTTGTAGGATTCGGTCAGATCAACATATTTGCCGACCATGCCGACGGTAACTTCATGCTGCGGATGCTCCAATGCATCCACCAACTTGCCCCAGACCGTAAGATCGGCGGGCGGAATATCCAGCCTCAATTCCTCACAGATAATCCGATCCAGACCCTGCTTGTTCAACATCTGAGGAACCTTGTAGATGCTGTCCACATCCCACATCGAGATCACCGCTTCTTCGCGCACGTTAGAAAACAACGAAATCTTGGCGCGCTCATCATCGGGAATCGGACGATCCGCACGGCACAGCAGCGCAGTCGGGAAAATACCGATCTCGCGCAACTTTTGCACACTATGCTGAGTCGGTTTGGTTTTCAGTTCGCCCGCGCTAGCAATGTAAGGAACCAACGTCAAGTGAACATATGCCGTATCGCCCCGGCCACGGCGCAGGCCCATCTGGCGTGCGGCCTCAAGGAAAGGCAGCGACTCAATGTCGCCCACCGTGCCGCCGATTTCGACGATAGCCACATCGGCCTTGCCATCATACGAAGCCGCCGCGCCGCGCTCGATAAACGCCTGAATCTCGTTAGTGATGTGCGGAATTACCTGCACCGTCTTGCCAAGATATTCACCGCGACGTTCCTTGCGGATTACGCTATCGTAAATCTGACCAGTGGTGAAATTATTGGACTTGCGCATCTTGGCCGAAACAAAACGCTCGTAGTGCCCAAGATCAAGATCTGTTTCCGCGCCATCTTCGGTCACGAAAACCTCACCATGCTGGAAAGGACTCATGGTGCCCGGATCAACGTTGATATAAGGATCAAGCTTGAGCAGCGTAACCTTGAGGCCGCGCGATTCAAGAATAGCCGCGAGAGAAGCGGCAGCAATCCCCTTGCCCAACGAGGACACCACACCACCGGTAATGAAGATATATTTTGTCATGGGACGTAATCATACCGTAAAACGCCCTTCCCCTCAAAAGGAAGGAATCTTGCTAAATGAATCTCGCTTGAGCAAAGAATTGACCTGCCAGCACACGATATGATTTAATTTGCGCCCTTGAAATGGGCGGTTAGCTCAGCGGTAGAGCACTGCCTTCACACGGCAGGGGTCGTTGGTTCGAAACCAATACCGCCCACCAAACACGAAAACCGGAGCAATCCGAACTTTTCGATCCCATTATTCAAACCTGCGGAACGCGAAACGCTTGCGGTTCCGCCGGATGCAAGAGCATCGGGTATTACAGCTTCTGCAGGTCTTTTATCAATTCCCGCGTATGCAGCGGCTTGCCTGCGAGATGGTGGTTCAGCAGCATGCGCATCAGCTGCTTGCTTTGCTGCGCACTGAGCGGGTCACGGTAGTCGTCTGCTGCCATGTCTTGGAGGGTTTTACCCAGGATCGGCAAACCCTCTTCCGCATCACGCGATGCGCCGTGTTCAATTACATAACGATAATGTGCGTTCGGCTCTATCGGCTTGCCGCTGTCCGCTTCGTGTTCCAGCAGCAGCGCATAGCCCAGTTCCTGCAACATGTGTTTTTCGAAACAGCGTAGGGTGGCAGCATGATCTTGTTCGTGCGCCAACCGTTGCAGGGTCTGCTGATAATAATCGAATAGTTGTTCGTGGGGATCGTCGCGCGCCATCAGGTTGAGCAGCAGTTCGTTCAAATAGAAGCCGCATAACAGCGCCGTACCCTGCAACTGCGGTTGCCCGCCCTGCCACTCGGCGCTGTGCAACGTGCGCAATTCATGCTTGCCGAACCAGCTCAGAGTCAACGGCTGGAATCCCATGAGCAGCCCGCGCAACGCGGAACGCGGTCGCCGCGCACCGCGCGCCACCAGCGCAACGCGACCGCAGTTGCGGCTGAGTACTTCCATCACCAGGCTGGTTTCGCGGTAAGGATAACTGTGCAGCACGAAGGCTGGCTGATCTTCCAGCCGATGTTTATGCGCGGTCATTCATAACCCAGCGACTTCAGCACTTGCGCATTGTCCGCCCAGCCGCTGCGCACCTTGATCCACACTTCGAGAAACACTTTGGCTCCGAACATTTTCTCCATGTCCAGCCGCGCCTGAGTGGCGATTTCTTTCAGCTTGGCGCCGTTCTTGCCGATCAGCATGACTTTGTGCGCTTCCTTATCCACAAGAATGGCGGCGTGGATGCGGCGCATGCCGCTGTCTTCCTGCTTGAACTGCTCGATTATCACGCTGACCGAGTAAGGCAGTTCTTCGCCGGTAAAGCGGAATATTTTTTCGCGCAGCAACTCGGCGGCAAGAAAACGTTCGTTGCGGTCGGTGATTTCGTCTGCGGCATAGATCGGGTCGCCCAGCGGCAGATACTGGCGGATGGCTTCCAGCAAGGTGTCCAGTTGTTTGTCCAGCTTTGCGCTCACCGGCACGATGGCGGCGAAATGAAACTCGGTGGCGATGCCCTCGATGAATGGCAGTAATTCGCTCTTGTCGACCATAACATCCACCTTGTTGATGACCAGAATCACCGGCACGTCTTTGGGCAGCATCTTTAATACCTGCTGGTCGCGCTCATCATAGTGCCGCGCTTCGAGCACGAACAGCACCACATTCACGTCGCGCATGCTGTTGCTCACCACGCGGTTCATGCCGCGATTGAGCGCGTTCATGTGCTGGGTCTGGAAGCCGGGCGTGTCTACGAACACGAACTGGCTGTGCTCTTCGGTCAGGATGCCGGTGATGCGGTGGCGCGTGGTCTGCGCCTTGCGCGAGGTGATGCTGACTTTCTGCCCGATCAGATGGTTGAGCAGCGTGGACTTGCCCACGTTCGGGCGTCCTACGATGGCGATGAAGCCGCTATGAAATGGAGTGTTATCGCTCATGTTTTGGTATTAAGTTGTAAGTAGGCGGTTTCGGCGGCGGCCTGTTCCGCAGCACGGCGGCTGACGCCCTCGCCGCGCGTGATGAGTTTTAGTTGTGCTATATCGCATTCGACCTGGAAAAGTTGCGCGTGCGCCTCGCCCTGGGTGGCAATCACTGTGTATTTTGGCAATGCCAGCCGCTTGCCTTGGAGATATTCCTGTAACAGGGTTTTGGCATCCTTGCCCAGCGTCTGCACATCGGCCTGCACGATGAACGGCACGTATAGCCCCAGCACTACCTGTTGCGCCGCCACGAAACCGGCATCCAGAAACACAGCACCGAACAGGGCTTCCAGCGCATCGGCCAAAATGGATGGGCGGCGGAATCCAGCGCTCTTGCGTTCGCCTTCGCCCAGCAGCAGCAGTTCGCCCAGATGCAATTGCTGCGCGAGGATGAACAGAGTCTGCTGGTTCACCAGATTGGAACGCAGGCGCGACAGGTCGCCTTCGGGCAAATCGGGAAAACTGTCATACAGGTGCTTGGCGATGACGCAATTCAACACGCTGTCGCCCAGAAATTCCAGGCGCTCGTAGTGCGCCTGGCTGTGACTGCGGTGCGTCAGTGCGCGCTGCAACAACTGCGGCTGTGTAAACACGTAGCCGAGCTGGCGGCACAGCGCATTGCGGCTCATCAGTTTATTTGTCGGAACTGCTCGGGTTGAATTCGAGCACCAGGCTAGCATTGCCAAATAACGGTATCTTCACCGAATAGCTGGCGCTCAAGGTAATTCCGTCCGCATCCTTGGCCACTTCTATGTCGTCTGCTTTAATGGCAGTAATATTACTCACTAAAGCATGTGCGATAAATGACTGCCGTATGTCATGCACCGTAGCATTTTTCAGATTGGGGTCGTGAGCTACCTCGCTAAACTTTTTCTTGATTGCATAATCATCAAGATAGGATGGAACCACCTTCACGCAACCAACCACCACAAATATGAGAACAACCACGACTGCCAGAAAACCCTCCAAACTTACACCGCGCTGCTTGTTCGTCATTGTTCCCATCATGTCCCCCTTAGTGCCATTCAGTTAATGGATAAGCCGATACGTTTCAGATCGCTGAAATTCATCCAGATCAAAAATGCCTTGCCGACTATCATGTTATCCGGCACGAAACCCCAGTAACGGCTATCGCGGCTGTTGTCGCGATTGTCGCCCATCATGAAATAATTCCCATCCGGCACCGTGCAGCGCATCTCTTCTTCATTATAACTACAGTTATCCCGATGCGGGAATTCTGCTACCGCCCCTAGGTGCACGTCAGGCATCTCCGGGTTAATCAGCAAAGCATGGTTGTGTCCATCCAGGCTCTCGCTGTGAAGCTCGGTATGCACGAATTTTAATCCGCTTTCCACATAGTTGTATTCACCGTCTTGCTGTTGCTCCTGCAACACGCCATTCACGTACACTTTTTTATTACGGTACATAATCTTGTCGCCAGGCAAGCCGACTACACGCTTAATATAATCCAGCGAGGGATCTTCCGGGTAATGGAACACCATCACATCGCCACGGTGAGGATCGTTGATCTGGACGATTTTCTTGCTGATGATGGGCAAGCGGATACCGAAGGTGAATTTGTTGACCAAGATAAAATCGCCCACCTGCAAGGTTGGGATCATCGAACCAGACGGTATCTTGAACGGCTCGACCAGAAACGAACGCAACAGGAACACCGCGAGAATCACAGGAAAGAAGCTCTTGGCATACTCAGCCCACCAAGGCTCCTTCGCCTCTGCCGCCCGCTTCGGGTGCAACATAAAATAATCCAGCAGCCACGCGCTGCCGGTGATAACCAGCAGCAAAAACATAATCAAAGCAAAATCCATCTAAACTTCCTTTCAACCTGGAAAAACATTAATTGTCCCTTCCCCCATGCAGGGGGAAGGTTAGGATGAGGGTAGAGTTTAGGTATACCACGTTTCCACCCCCTCCCTAAACCCTCCCCCTGCATGGGGGAGGAAACATAATGCCTATTTGTCGCCCACTTGCAGGATGGCGAGGAACGCTTCCTGCGGGATTTCCACGCTGCCAACCTGCTTCATGCGCTTCTTGCCTGCCTTCTGCTTTTCCAGCAGTTTGCGCTTGCGCGAGACGTCACCGCCGTAGCACTTGGCGATCACGTTCTTGCGCAGCGCCTTGACGTTCTCGCGCGAAATGATATTAGCGCCGATGGCTGCCTGAATCGCCACGTCGAACATCTGGCGCGGGATCAGTTCGCGCATCTTGGCCGCCACTTCGCGACCGCGATAGATGCTGTTGCTGCGATGCAGGATGATGGACAGCGCATCGACTTTCTCGCTGTTGATCAGCATATCCACTTTCACCACATCAGCCGAACGATATTCCTTGAACTCGTAATCCATCGAAGCATAACCGCGCGAAATGGATTTCAAACGGTCAAAGAAATCGAGCACGATTTCCGCCATCGGTATCTCGTACACCAGCAGCACCTGCTTGCCGTGGTAGCTCATGTTGATCTGCGTACCGCGCTTCTGCGTACATAGTGTAATTACCGCACCGACGTACTCCTGCGGCATATAGAGGTTGACAGTAACTATTGGTTCCCTGATTTCCTCGATCTTGGAAGGGTCGGGCATCTTGGACGGGTTGTCCACCATCAGCACCGTGCCATCGCGCAGCACCACTTCGTAAATCACCGTCGGCGCAGTAGTAATCAAGTCCATGTCGAACTCGCGCTCCAGCCGCTCCTGCACAATCTCCATGTGCAACAGGCCGAGGAAGCCGCAGCGAAAACCGAAGCCCAGCGCCTGCGACACCTCCGGCTCGTATTGCAAGGAGGCATCGTTCAGCTTCAGCTTTTCCAACGAATCGCGCAGCGCTTCATACTGGTTGGACTCGACCGGAAACAAGCCGGCAAACACCTGCGGCTGCACTTCCTTGAAACCCGGCAAGGCGCTGCTTGCAGGCTTACTCTGCAAAGTTATCGTATCGCCGACCTTGGCATCTTTCAGTTCCTTGATGCCGGCGATGACGAAACCCACCTGCCCGGCGGAAAGTGTCTCGCGCGGCTGCGACTTGGGCGTGAACACGCCGACGTGCTCGGTCAGATGCTGCGCGCCGGTCGCCATAAACAGGATTTTATCTTTGGGCTTCAAGGCGCCGTTCACAATGCGCACCAGCATCACCACGCCGACATAATTGTCGAACCAGGAATCGATGATCAGCGCCTGCAACGGCGCATTCGGGTCGCCCTTGGGCGGCGGCACCTTGACGATCATCGCTTCCAGCACATCCTGCACGCCCTCGCCGGTCTTGGCCGAGCAGCGCACCGCATCGTGCGCGTCGATGCCGATGACCTCCTCGATTTCCTCAATGGCGTTGTCCGGGTCGGCAGAAGGCAAGTCGATCTTGTTCAGCACCGGCACCACTTCCACGCCGAGATCCAGCGCGGTATAGCAGTTGGCCACGGTCTGCGCCTCCACGCCCTGCGACGCATCCACCACCAGCAGCGCGCCTTCGCAAGCGGACAGCGAGCGCGACACCTCGTAGGAAAAATCCACGTGCCCCGGCGTGTCGATCAAATTGAGGTTGTATATCTGTCCGTCGCGCGCCTTGTATTTCAGCGCGGCAGTCTGTGCCTTGATGGTGATGCCGCGCTCGCGTTCGATATCCATCGAGTCGAGCACCTGCGCTTCCATTTCACGGTCGGACAAGCCGCCGCACAACTGGATGATGCGGTCTGCCAAAGTGGACTTGCCGTGGTCTATGTGGGCGATAATGGAAAAATTGCGAATATATTGCATGCGTATTAGACTTGTATCAGACGGGTTGATGGCATATCGTTTGCCACTGTATCTTTATAATTAATAATGTTTATTCGATTCGTTGCGTATCAAACCATCTCATATAAGCTCAATAAAATGAGGGAAGGGGAGCGGGTAGGATAAAACCACATTCTCAATCTACCCTCAAATGCTCTGAAACCTGCATTTAGAACCATTCTTGATAATTTGCTACCACACTGGAGGCTTTTGCTGACCGATACCCAGATGAAAGAACACTGAGCCCGCAGCAAAACTCATCAAACTTATCGACGGGGGCGGATTATACCTTGAAGTTACTCCATCAGGCGGCAAGCATTGCGCTGCCGTTTTCTCAACGTATAGACAGGTTTGTTTCGTTATAAGTCCCTGCGGAGAATAGTCAGTACACGTCGTATGGCATCATCAAAGACTGATTTGATATGGGATTTTAACCCAAGAATGAAGAAGAATATTTTTCAGGACTTACATCTGCGCATGCTGCCAACAGGATGTGCATCCGAGGGAGCCTCAATATTTACTAACGCCGCCAGTACACCTGCAACCGCTTCGCCTGCTTGTTGTAATCTAAACCCAGTTCACCATGAAAAGTATGGTGTAGCGCCTCGCCGATATCGCGCGCAAGCTGGACATCAGTCGTGGTTACCAGAAAACCATCAGCCGATTTCTCGATGTCCATCACTCGTCTCAGCGGATGTTCGACCTTCTCATGCTCCTCTTGACTGAGCACAACCCCGAAGATGGCTGGCTCATGTGCGGCGACAAAATCTCCTGAAAGCGTTACAAATCCAGCCGGAAAGTTGTCGTGTTGCCGATGGCAAGCAGGACAGAGCGCCTCATACGCCGCACTCAATTCCTGCCACTGCCAGCATCCATCCTTGAATACCGCGCCACACCCCGGGCACAATGTAGGTTCCGGCAATTTGCGTTCTACCTTGTACCTGTCACGTACCGCTTTCTGGGGATAACCATCACGGCATACAGATTCAAGTCCGGCATCCCTGCTTTGCTCGAACACGCCAGCGACACTCAGCAAACGCGGCCCGTTTTCCATGCTCATTTTACTTAATTCGCCCTTGGCTCCGAATCGGGCAAAGCCGGTAATACAAAATTTTCACGTCCGGATACATTGCGCGCGGCCCGCCTCTGCAAATACTGCTCCGCCGCCGCATCCATTCGCCACATTCCACAAGCATCAAACGCTATTGATGGACTAACCTGAAATTCGTCGGTTTGATAGAACGGGTACATAAGATATTTTTCCATTTGTTCCCCCATTAGATTGATAACTTCCGGCTGTGCAGTAATTCGTACTTATCTGCGAAATTTTCTCGGGTCATTATTAATGATTCTGCAAGAATTATTAATACCCAGTTCTAGGTAAAAATAGCCACAAAATCAGATTATTTTCATATGGGATTTATTTTCAAAACGGCCCGACCACAGCCATGAATCCGCATTTTCATGCTCCTGATAGATTTCATTAAAACGCTGGCCGCAATGCTTGAATGCATCCAGCACCGCCGGATCGAAATGCTCAGGCTGGGTGCGTCCATCCCCATCGACGATTATCCCTATCGTCTTGTCATGGTCGAAGGCTGGCTTGTAGGGGCGTTGTGAGCGCAGCGCGTCATAAACATCACACACCCCCATGATCCGTGCCGCCAGCGGAATCGCATCTCCGGCCAGCCCGGCCGGATAACCTGTACCGTCCCAGCGCTCATGATGGCTGATGGCGATTTCGGCGCCCATCTTCAGGAAGGGTGAATCGCAGCCAAAGAGAATTTCAGCACCCATCACACAATGGGATTTCATGATTTCAGATTCATCCGCCGTATGCGCGGATGGCTTGAGCAGGATATGGTCGGGGATGCCGATCTTGCCAATGTCATGCATCGGACTGGCGTAATGGATCATTTCGCAATAAGCGCGATCCATGCCCAAGGTTTCGGCCAGGTGTCTGGAATAATGGCTGATGCGCCGCACATGGATGCCGGTGTCGTCATCCCTGTGCTCGGCGGCGCGGGTCAAGGCATAAATGGTTTCTACATGACTTTTATGTAATTCATCCGTGCGCGCCAGCACTCGCTTCTCAAGAATGTTGTTATGCTGATCGCGGAAATCGGAGTGTTCCTTGAGGCGCAGCATATTTCTCACCCGCATCCTTAACTCGGCACTATCCACAGGCTTGAGCATAAATTCTTCCGCCCCGCTGTTCAGCCCGATCAGCCTGGAATTGCGGTCACCCAAACCTGTCACCATGATGATGGGGATATTTTTTGTGAGGGGATCAAGTTTGAGTTTCCTCGCCACCTGATTGCCGTCCATGCCGGGCATCACCACGTCGAGCAAAATCAGGTCGGGCGGTTGCTGCGCCACTGCCGCCAGCGCATCATTGCCGTTGCTAACGCTCAAGATGCGATAACCTTCCGGCTTGAGTATTGCCTCATGAAACTCCACGCAGCTGGGATTGTCGTCTACGATCAAAATCAATTTCATTTGTTTGCCCATATATGGATACTCCGGTCGGTCATTTCCTGTGGTTCAGTTTGATTATTGAATCGCGTATCACTTGTTGCCGGTTGATAAACTATTTTCCTGTTAGTACCATCCCTAATCAGGCGCTCATATAAACACCTGCGGGAAATTGCCATACATTATCGAAAGGCAAGTCAGCCCTGACCCCAAAACAAAGAAACAGCCTCCCCTTACCATCGCCTTGTCAAAAGAAGCTATAAATGAACCTCCCAGCCTTTGTTTCATCATGAAAGTAAAAGCCGAATAAACATACGTCAGGATAAACACGATCAAGATTGCATTAACCAATAATGAGCTTTTCATTTTTAATACTCCTTGTCCGAAAAAGCATGTCCATTAACCATGACAAACTTCCATCAGCAATTGACGAACTCGATCCCAATTTTTCGTCAAGGGCATTCGTTCAATTGGGATGGCTCATCCTGAACTGACCGGACAGAAATAAAAATATCCAATTCCGCGTATTTCTCTTTTATGGAACACCGTAATTTTGATGAGCAGTGTCAGCGCATGCCTTGCGAAATCATTAACTTTATATTAAACATGCCATTAGTTGACATTCCGTATCAGCACGACCCGCCATGAAGACGACTTCACAGATGGGTTGCGAACGTATTGCCAGATACAGAATATTGATGCTGTCAGCGTTTTAATGAAATTTTTCAAGAGCATGAATAAGCAATGCAGACTCCTGTCCAGAGCAGGCAGTTTTGTAATTATTTCTTATCCGAAAATTACCTGAGTTTGTTGTTGCTGATTACGCTAAATAGGGTATTAAGATTTTTTGCAGGATCACTAAAATGACTTGTGCAAACCCGCAGATGGGCACTGAATTACTGCATAATTGAAAGGAGTATTGCGCCATGACTAATGAACTCTATCAACGCATGGATGAACTTGTTAATGAAAACGCTGAATTGACCCTAAAACTCTACGATGCTGAAACCGTGAATGGCAGCTTGGAGTCGGCGAATGAACGATTGGTAAACGGGCTTCTAACAGTAACCGAGAAATTAGGAAACGCCCATAATGAAATTGGTCGGCTTCGTATGGTGAGGCATCGTAATCGGGACAGTTTAGAAGCCATAAAGCGATTGGGCAGGCAAAGCTGAAGGCCGGTAACGACGGACGCAGTCCTTCGGCTTGCTCACCAGTAGATCGTTCCACCAAAAAAATTACAACAAACCGTTCGGCCTGAGCTTGTCGAAGGCTAGTAGTGGCAAGGTGGTAGCGGTTCGACATAACCAGCGACTTGGCTGTCGTCTTTTGACAGCTTAGTCGAGTGGCTAGTAGTTCTATCAAGCTCACCGCGAACGGTAACGGTTTTGACAGAACGATCTACTAGCCGAACTTATACGCCATTCAGCGTCACACAGCCGTCAATCCATTACGGACAGCGTATTTGGTTAATTCGGCAATGCTATGCAGGTCGAGTTTTTTCATGATATTGCGGCGGTGTACATCAACCGTGCTGGTGGAAATAAACAGGCGTTTTGCTATATCCGGGGAGGTGTCGCCTTCCGCCAGGAGTTGTAGCACCTCGCGCTCGCGCTTGCCGAGTTGCGGGACAACCTCCATAGCGCGATGGCCAGTATTATCAACCACCACCGCAGCAACTTCCGGGCACAGGTATTTTTGGCCTTTCATTACAGCTTGCAAGGCACGCACCAATTCACAGCCGGCATTTTCCTTGATGACATAGGCGGAGGCGCCGGCCTCAAGCATTTCCAGAACATACTGTTTATGGGCAAAAGCCGACAATGCGACAACCTTTATTTTCGGATGCTCCGCAACCATCCGCCGCGTTGCTTCGATGCCGTTCATGCCGGGCATACTAATGTCCATCACAACCACATCCGGCAGTAATGATGCGACGAGTTCCAGCACTGCGCGCCCGTCAGTGGCCACTCCCACTACCTTTATGTCGCTCTCATTCTCCAACAACAAACTCAAAGTATCGAGCAAGATTTTGTGGTCGTCGGCAAGAACTACTCGAATAGTCACGGTGAGATACTCCTGTTGACATGGTTGTGGTGAACATCCATGCTGATCTCGCTGCCACAGTCGCATGTTTGACCAGCTTTTTATATTGTCCAACATCGCGTAGTTTAGTTCAATCCATTTTAACCCCCAATACCTGATATACGGTATTGTTAGCTCCAACTCGTTGCGTTGCCTGCGCTGCTGGACACGCCGAAAACAGGTGAAGTATGATCAATACCTGCGACGTATCCCTCCTGCGAACTTGAAGGATGCACTATGAGCAATAAGCCGACAGAGCAAAACCCGTTGCGCGCCGAAACGGAGGCGCAACTCGCCGACTTAACGCTGAAGGAAATACCGCCCCGTTCCGTCGAAGAACTTCTGCACGAACTCCGGGGGTATCAGATCGAACTGGAAATGCAGAACGAGGCACTGCGGCAATCCCAGATCACTCTGGAAGAATCCCGCGACCGTTATGTTGACTTCTATGACTTCGCTCCCACCGGTTATATCACCCTCAACCGCGAAGCCCTGATAACCGAAATCAACCTCACCGGGGCCACGCTACTGGGGAAGGAACGCAGCAAGCTGACGAACCGCCGCTTTGCCCAGTTCGTTGCGCCCGAAGACCTCGACCTCTGGCATCGGCATTTCATGGCCGTGCTGCAACACGACAGCAAACAGACCTGCGAACTGGAAATCCATCGCGGAGATAAGTCGCGTTTGCCCGTCCAGCTTGATTCACTGCGTCTGGAAAAAGATGGCAAGGCACCCGTGGTGCGCATCGCGCTGACCGACATCACCGAGCGCAAGCTGGCGGAAGTCGCTTTGCACGAAAGCGAAACCTATCTGCGCTTGCTTGAACAGCGGGAAATCGTCCAGACCTCTCTGGATGGATTTTTTATGGCAAACATACAGAATGCGCGGATACTCGATGCCAACGATGCATTTTGCAGCATGGTAGGGTATTCGCGGGAAGAGTTGTTAAGCATGTGCATCTCTGATCTGGAAGTGGACGAATCGCCTGCGGAAACAGCAGCCCATATCAAAAAAATCATGGAAGTCGGCTATGACCGCTTCGAGGCACGCCACCGCCACAAGCAGGGGCATCTGGTCGATCTCGAAGTAAGCGTCACTCACTCGGAATTAGATAGCGGCGTAAATTTTGTGTTCACCCGCGATATCACCAAGCGCAAGCTGGCCGAGAAGAACCTGCGCGAAAGCGAAAGCAGGTTCCGCACCCTTTTCGAATCTGCGAGCGATTGCATGCTCATTCTCGATATGGATGGACGGATTATCGACATCAACCGTACCGGACACGAGCGTCTCGGTTACGAAGAGCATGAAATGCTGGGCAGGCGAATCGCAGAATTCGATGCCCCGGAACACGCAGCCCTGACCCCGGAGCGCATAGCTAAACTCATGAAGAAAGGAAAGATGACATTCGAAGCTGCCCATGTGCGCAAGGACGGAACAGTCATGCCGGTAGAAGTCAGTTCCAATATTATTCATATTAACGGAGAACAACGGTTTTTCAGCGTGATTCGCGACATCACCGAGCGCAAGCTTCTGGAACAAGATCTCAGGTTAAAGGAATTCATCCTCGAACATGCGCGCGATGCCGTCTATCTGAGCAACAACGACATGCGCTTCGTCTATGTCAACGATGAAGCCTGCCGCGTTCTGGGCTACCAACGCGATGAACTGCTCCGTCTCACCCCGTTCGACATCGACCCTGACGTCACCTTGGAAGAAACCCGGTATATCCGGGAACGCGCGCTCGCCGAAGGCACGCTCACGATTGAAACCCGCCATCGGCGGCGCGACGGCAGTACGTATCCCGTGGAAATCAGGTATTCATTGTTCGAATACCAAGGCCAGACATTAAAAATTGTACTGGCACGCGACATCTCCGAACGCAAGCGTGCAGAGCGCAAAGTTGCCGAACTGCAACAGCGGAACGAACTCATTCTGAACACCGCCGGGAGACGGTATTTGCGGTATAAATAAAAAAGGCCGGATTAATTTTATCAACCCGGCTGCGGCAATAATGCTGGGCTACAACGTCGAAGAATTGTATGACCTATCCCTGTATGAAATCGTCCACCCCACCAGATTTGCCGCCAGTGCCTGTCCTACTGCGCATTGCCCAGTCCTGGCTTCGCTCGATGGCAGCACTACCTGCCACAAGGGTGATGAAATATACCGGCGCAAGGACGGCAGCACCTTCCCGGTGAGTTGCACCCGATCACCAATTGTCGACCGGGGGAAATGCATCGGTGTCGTAGTGATGTTCCGCGACATCACCGAACGCAAGCACGCGGAACAACAAGTACGCGAGCTGTCGGCGCATTTACTGACTGCGCGCGAGGAAGAAAAGGCCAATATCGCACGCGAAATTCACGACGATTTGGGTAGCACGCTGGCTGCCCTCAAAATAGAAATACATATGCTGGATAAAGGACTGTCTGCCGAGCAGAAAAAAATACCGCTGTTTATGCGCGTAGAACCCATGGTGACCCTGCTCGATAATGCGATAAAAGCCACGCGCCGCATCATCACCGATTTGCGCCCGACTATACTCGACGATTACGGTCTGCTTGATGCGCTTAAATGGCAAGCTGACGAATTCAACAAACACGCCGGAATCGAATGCCGGGTCGCCTGCATCCATAACAAAGACGAAGACTGCAAAGGCTGCAAAGACTGTGAATACACGTTGAACAAGACGCTATCGATTAACCTGTTCCGTATCTTTCAGGAGTCTCTTACCAATGTTGCGCGGCATTCCGGCGCATCCAGAGTGGAAGTCGAATTACGACCCGATGGCAACGAAGTTGTTCTGTCGATCAGCGACAATGGTCGCGGCTTGTCGGAAGGACACACTATTGCCCCGACTTCTTTTGGCATACGCGGCATGCGCGAGCGCGCCATGCAACTGGGCGGCAAGATCGAAATCGGCAGCCCGCCCGGTGGGGGATTTAATGTGACGGTCATATTGCCGCTGCCTGCTGCTCCTTAAAAGGAAGCCAATGCAGGGTACAGTGATTAACCCCAATACTGTTCACTTAAATTCCGTTCACCCTGATCCTTCGACTATGCTCAGGACTAAAGGCCTTGTCGAAGGGTTCTGGTTGCGTGGCTGGTGGTTCGACATAACCAGCGACTTGGCTGTCGTCCTTTGACAGCTTAGTCGAATGGCTAGTAGTTATATCAAGCTCACCACGAACGGTTAAGTGCGGCTAAAGAAAAAACTAATCCCCCAACATCGTTTGTTTCTCTGTAGGAAGGTTTCCTAGCAACAAATTGGAAGTCTTCCGATTTTTTCCGCTCCGCTTGTGGCGCAAGATGCGACTGTCGAAAGAGACAGTGTTGTCAGATTAAAGGGACGAATCATGAATACAACTCTGCTGCATGAAGAAATTAAAGAAGCCAATCTCTCTTATTTGCTGCTTGCGCGGCAGATGATTCAGGATGACCAGGATACGGCCATCTTCCGTCTTGGTATCAGCGAGGAAATGGCTGAACTTATTGCCGATCTGAGTCCGGCGCAGTTGATCAAAATGGCGGCATCCAGCATGTTGCTGTGCGGTTTCCGCTTCGATGAGAAACTGCTGCTCAACATGATTACCGATTACAACAAGGACCGAATGATGTCGCAGGCGCACACTGCTATCCTGATGGCCGGGTATCCCATGGAAGCGTTGGCTGCCTGATTGAGGGGCACCCTTAAGCAAGCAATGTCGGGGCATGGCGCACATTCAAGGCGCAGTCCCCGGTACGTCAAATCAGGACTGCCGTACTCTATTTAGCGGCTCATACAGCGCTAACTTTCCCACTTCAACCAAACCCGCAATTGCCGGAATGATTCCGCATCCAGACTGTCCGGCAGAATAAGCACGCTACGTGAAAAACGCGCGCCTTGCGGCAACACGTTCAATACGGTGAGGTAAGGCGTGACCAGGCTGTCGCGCAATATTTGCCCGGTCAACTGTTCTCCGCCGCGTGTACTCAGCACGACTTGATCACCTTCCAGCATCAGCGCCACAGAGGCGGATGGCGCGAACAGCCAGGCTTCTCGCCACAGGTGGTATCCCAAGCTGAGCAATGCAAAAAATGCCAGTGCCATTTTTGCCCAGATCGGGAAAGCCAGTGGAAATAAAGCAGCAAGTGTTGCGCCATGCGCGGCAATTAGCATAGCTGCGAGATAATGCGAGGGTTGGAGTTTGAATTGTCGCTGCATACTCATTTTTTGGTGGGAAGATTGTAGCCGGGCTAGAGAATGAGGACCAAGACGAGCAGCACCAGCAAGGCGATCAAGGTCAGCAGCAATTTGCTGTTGCTGGCGGAGCGGGGCGCATCCGCACGCTTGCCTTTGCTCGCCTGAAGGGGAATGGTGCGTGTTATAGGTGCCGGGGCTGCCTTGGGTTTAGCGGTCTGATTGATGGTATCCGGGCTTGAGCGTGTTATCTTTAGCGTCTTGCCCAACTCTTCGGAATCTTCCACTCCTGCCTCCCCGCGCCTGATCATTTGAATAGGGGCCGTTAATTGCGCATCTGGTTGGCGCAGGCGGCCACGTCGGAGATCAGCACGCGTAGCGGAGCGTGGCACGGTATCACGACAAGCGCGCAAGTCATTGGCAAATTCCTCTGCATCACGATAACGGTCATCCGGATTTTTCGCCAACGCCTTGGCAACGATAAAATTGAGCATGGCAGGCACCGCCGGATTCAAGGCGTTGGGGGAGCGCGGTACTGTATTTATAGTCTGGTACATGATGGCGTTAATCGTGTCGCCGACAAAGGGCTGCTGGCCGGTGAGCATTTCGTACAGCATTACACCAAGCGAGAAAATGTCCGTGCGCTGGTCGATCGTTTTACCCAATACTTGTTCCGGCGACATGTACTTAGGCGAGCCGAGCACCATGCCGGTTTGCGTGCGCACTGAGGCAGACGCCATGCGTGCGATGCCGAAGTCGGTGATTTTCACATGCCCATCGCGCACCACCATGATATTGGCAGGCTTCACGTCGCGATGCACGATGCCGTGCTCATGTGCATAAGCCAAGCCCTGCGCCACCTGCACCACAATATCGAGCACCTGATCGATCGGCAAGAGCGGATATTCATTAAGAACATCACGTAACTCGCGGCCCTGCAGAAACTCCATCGCGATGTAGGCGACGTCTCCGCTCTTACCCACGTCATAAATGGTGACGATATTGGGGTGGCTCAGGCTGCCTGCCGCCTTGGCTTCCTGATAGAAACGCGCCTCATATTCAGCTTTATCCTCCTCCATAGCCAAATTCAGGCTGATGGTCTTGATCGCAAGGGGGCGGTCGATTAATGGATCTTTCGCCTTATAGACAAGGCCCATCGCGCCCTGACCGAGCTCGCCGATAATCTCATATCGCCCCAAATGACTAATCATTCAAAATCGCCGGATTTATAAGAAGGCTGCGAATCACACGTTTTTCATTTTAATTGACAGTCAATCTTGGGATTTTACTGCGCGCCTCCCGCGTGGTGCATCTGCCTTGCCGCGCGGCGCGGTAGCGGGAACATTTTGCGATCTGCCCTTGTGGTGGCCTGATCCGGTTTTATCGCCATGCTTGCCGGATGGTTTCGGCTTTTCAGATGTTCTCGACTTGTCGGCGTGATGAGGCTTGGCCAACTTCCCGCGCCCGGATTTCGCAGCCACTTGCTGGGGTGAAAGTTGCAAGGCAACATGCGTTTCCATGCCGACCCAATCGAGAATCGCATTGACTTCGCCCGACCCAAGTTCTACCAACATGCCGCGCTTCAAACGCGGTGGCAGGTTGACGATGCCAAAGCGCACACGCATCAGGCGGCTCACCGGCAGCCCCAGCGCCTCGAAAGTGCGGCGTACGACGCGGTTGCGCCCTTCCTTCATGATTAACCGATACCAGTGGTTGTAGCCCTCGCCGCCTTCATCCAGCAGCTTTTCGAATTTCACCGGCCCGTCATCCAGCATGATGCCTTCCTTCAGCATCTGCTTCATCTGTTCTTCGGTCATGCTGCCTTGTACGCGCACCGCATATTCGCGCTCTACTTCGAAGCGGGGATGCATCAGGCGGTTGGCCAAGTCTCCTGAACTGGTGAATATCAACAAACCGCTGGTATTGTAGTCGAGTCGACCTATGGCTATCCATTTCATGCCGCGCACTTTGGGCAGTTTGTCGAACACGCTGGCGCGTTTCTCCGGGTCATCGCGGCTGACAATTTCGCCTTCCTGTTTGTGATACAGCAACACGCGCGGTATGCTCTCGTTCGGTGCCTTGAGGCGGACAACACGCTGGTCAACACGCACTATATCGTCTTCGACTACGCGCATCCCCAACGTTGCCACTTCACCGTTCACGGTAATACGTCCGGCGCTGATCCACTCTTCCATTTCGCGCCGCGAACCTACGCCCGCTTGCGCCAGCGCTTTTTGCAGCCGTTCGCCCGCCTGTTTATCTTGCGGCTCTTGTTGTTCTTCCTGTTCCATCATCCCATCACCTCGCGCCGTTCCAGCACGGCTTGCGCCAGTGTGCCGCTATCCACATGTTCCAATTCTCCGCCCACCGGCAATCCCCGCGCGATGCGCGACACCTTGATGCCTTGAGCACATAACAAGGTGGCGATGTAATGTGCCGTGGCATCGCCCTCCACGGTAAAGTTGGTGGCAAGTATAACTTCGCACGGCTGCTCCAGCGCACGCCTGACCAGACGCTCCAAGTGCAGTTCACGCGCTCCGATGCCGTCCAGCGGTGACAACCTGCCCATCAGCACGAAATACATGCCGCGATAACACTGCGCCTGTTCCATCATCAGCAAGTCCGCAGGCATTTCCACCACGCACAACAAGCTGGCATCACGTTTGTGCGAACGGCACAAGGCGCAAACTTCTTCTTCGGAAAAATTGTTGCACTTAGCGCAGTGATGGATGCTTTCAACCGCATGGCTGAGAGACTGCGCCAGCCGCAATGCGCCCGGCTTGTCGCGTTGCAACAAATGATAAGCCATGCGCTGCGCGGACTTTGGCCCAACACCGGGCAGACAGCGCAATGCGTCGATCAGGTCTTCCAGGCTGGAGGGAGTGTTCATTACAAATGTTTCATTAGGGAAATTTGCATGTCATCCAATAGCCAAACTTTCTTTGTGGGAGCGGCTTCAGCCGCGATTGCCACGCCATCCATTGAATTTTTATCGCGGCTGAAGCCGCTCCCACAAATGCGTTTCGCAGTTTTTCGCTAATGGGCAAGGGACATCTATATATCAGAACGGCAAACTCATGCCGGGCGGCAGATTAAGTCCCGCAGTAAATCCGCTCATTCTTTGCTGCGACACGGCTGCGACCTGTTTCACCGCGTCGTTCATTGCCGCCGCGATCAGGTCTTCCAGCATTTCTTTGTCGTCGGATAACAAACTGTCGTCCAGCGACACGCGGCGCACTTCATGCGCGCAAGTCATGGTGATTTTTACCATGCCGGAACCGGCTTGGCCTTCCACTTCGACCGTCGCCAGTTCAGCCTGTGCCTTCTTCATATTTGCCTGCATCTGCTGGGCCTGTTTCATCAAGCCGCCCAACCCGCCCTTCATCATCGTGCATTCTCCTGCTGTATTGGTTTAATGGAATCCTCTATTACTTGCGCACCCAATTGTACCTGTGCCTCGCGCACGAACGGGTCTTGCGTGATCGCTTCTGTCGCCACTTGCTGGCGCGTTTGTTTCTCGTGCTGTTCGACAGCGGCGGGAGTGGCGGCATTAGCCGTTCCCAGAGTCACCGCCAGCCGCACCGGCTGGGCGAAATACTCGGTGAGGGCTGTCTGCAATTTGTCCTGCGCCATTTTATTGGTTTGCAAATGTTTGTGCTGTGGCGCCAGATTCAGCGTCAGCCGCCCATCGACCATACTTTCCAGCGTACAGTGCTTGGCCAATTCCTTTGCCATCCCTTGCACATTCAATTGCGCCAGCAACACGCCCCAGTCGAGCGCGCCTGCCGCTACCGGCTTGCTTGCCTGAACAGAGGTTGGAACCGAATTCGATTGAGGCTGCTGCATCGGTTGCGCGGCAGCAGCAGTTGGCGCTGGATTTGGCGCTGTTTGTGGCTTCGCCCGAGCCACAGGCGGAGCGGCAGCAGCCTTGGTCGCAGGCCGTTCAGACACTGCTTGCTTTCCCCCCGGCATAAAAGCCAGCATGCGCAGCAGCGTCATGGTGAACCCGGCATATTCGTCGGGCGCGAGGTCAATCTCGTTGCGTCCGTGGATAGCGATCTGGTAGAACAACTGCACCTCTTCGGCGCTGAAATTCTGTGCCAGTTCCAGCAAGCGCGCGCGTTCCGGCTCGTCTTCCGCGATGGCCTGCGGCACGGTTTGCGCCAGTGCGACGCGATGCAACAGAGTCGCCAAATCCTGCAAGGCGGCGTCGAACGCCAAGCTGCGGATCGCCATGTCGTCGGCAATGCGCAGCAGACCTGCGCCGTCGTGCGCCAACAAGGTTTGCAGCAAGTCGTACAAATAGCTCTGGTCTATCGCTCCTAGCATGTTGCGCACCGTCGCCTCATCCACCCGCGAATCGGAATAGGCGATGGCTTGGTCGAGCAGGCTCAGCGCATCGCGCATGCTGCCTTGCGCCGCGCGTGACAGCAACGCCAGCGCGCCCGCCTCAAACGGTATTTTTTCCTGCACCAGCACATACTGCAAATGCGTGATGATCAACGCGGGCGGCAATTGTTTCAGGTTGAACTGCAAGCAGCGCGACAGCACAGTGACCGGAATTTTCTGCGGGTCGGTGGTGGCGAGGATGAATTTTACATGCGCGGGCGGCTCTTCCAGCGTCTTCAACATCGCGTTGAAGGCCGATTTCGACAGCATGTGCACTTCGTCGATGATATACACCTTGAAGCGCCCGCTGGTCGGCGCATACAACGCGCTTTCCAGCAGTTCGCGCATGTTGTCCACCTGCGTGTTGGACGCTGCATCCAGTTCGATCAGATCGACGAAACGCCCGCTGTCGATCTCCGTGCAGGCGCTGCACACGCCGCATGGAATGGCGGTAATGCCGTTAACGCAATTCAGGGATTTGGCGAAGATGCGCGCGATGGTGGTTTTGCCCACACCGCGCGTGCCGGTGAACAGATAGGCATGATGCAAGCGGTTCTGCGTCAGCGCATTGCTCAAAGCCTGCACGACATGCTCCTGCCCCGCCAGTTGCGCGAAGGTCTTGGGGCGCCATTTGCGCGCTAGAACCGATGTTGCCGACATATTGCCTGCCAATAAAATCGAGGTGCTGTCTTTTACTTTGGAAAAAACGGCTCTCGAAAAATAGGAGGCGAGCCTTGCCCCCGGCACTTGCAACGATTGGCTGTGGCTGCTTCCTTCCGGACCTGACCAGATTCACCATGCCGCAATGCGGGGAGGCCCGCCAATTCTTGAATTCTGTGGTTGCGGAACCGAGGCGGCATGATAGACGAAACGGCGGGTAAAATCCATGCTAACGAATAAATGCCGAGGAAACGGGACTCTGAACATGCCGGATTTTACTGTATTCCATTCGGGCTTGTAGGCTGGTGGTGAGGGACGAACCCCAGCATTGCTCGACATAGGAAATGCTGTGGTTCGTTCCTTACCCCAGCCTACCGCGCTAAACCTTAAATTTTGGCCACTTGTTGTAACCGATATCAGGATTATTGGCACCATGCTCAGTAATAAATTGCCCCTCGATTTTATTTATTTCCTCTGCATTTTCAGACTCAAAAATTATTTGTTTTCGCACTGAAAAATCACGTTGCTCTTCTTCTGAGAAATCATGTGCGACCGCCTCACTATTAACACTACCAAAGTACGTTAGTGAATTAGTAAGGTCTTTGCCAATATAAATTTTCCCGTTCGGATACGTGATTTTATAAATCACCTTTTTCATATGCAGAATATTCCCATAACTTCTAACGTAATTTAGGCGACACAAGAAATGCCAGTTTACCCCACCTTCACCGGTATCTTTCCAATCCTCCCACGCCATTCCGCCGGGCCAGTTTCATGTACCGAGGTGCCGTTGCTGTCCACCGCCACGGTCACCGGCATGTCCTGCACAGTGAATTCGTAGATGGCTTCCATGCCGAGTTCGGCGAAGGCCAGCACTTTCGATGCCTTGATCGCCTTGGACACGAGGTAGGCCGCGCCGCCCACGGCCATGAGGTACACAGCCTTGTGGCGTTTGATGGCTTCGATGGCTTCGGGGCCGCGCTCGGATTTGCCGACCATGCCGATGAGACCGGTCTGCGCCAGCATCATCTCGGTGAATTTGTCCATGCGCGTGGCGGTGGTGGGGCCGGCGGGACCGACCACTTCGTCGCGCACCGGATCAACCGGACCGACGTAGTAGATGAAGCGCCCGTTGAAATCCACCGGCAGCTTTTCGCCTTTCGCCAGCATGTCGGCGATGCGTTTGTGCGCGGCGTCGCGGCCGGTGAGCAGCTTGCCGTTCAGCAACAAAGTCTCGCCCGGTTTCCAGCTTGCTATTTCTTCTCGCGTGATGCCGTCGAGGTTGACACGGCGCGATTCGGCGGAAGCCTTCCATTCGATCTTCGGCCAATCATCCAGCGAAGGCGGCGTCAGCACTGCGGGGCCGCTGCCGTCGAGCGTGAAATGAATGTGGCGCGTGGCGGCGCAGTTGGGGATGATGGCGACCGGCAAGCTGGCGGCGTGCGTGGGATAGTCCCTGATCTTCACATCTACCACGGTGGTGAGTCCGCCCAGGCCTTGCGCGCCTATGCCCAGCGCGTTGACCTTGTCGAACAGTTCCAGCCGCAGTTCCTCAATGCGGTTCTTCGGCCCGCGCGCTTGCAGTTCGTGCATGTCCACCGGCTCCATCAACGCTTCCTTGGCGAGCAGCATGGCTTTTTCCGCCGTGCCGCCGATGCCGATGCCGAGTATGCCCGGCGGGCACCAGCCTGCGCCCATCTCGGGTACGGTCTCCAGCACCCAGTCCACGATGCTGTCGGAGGGATTAAGTGCAACGAACTTGGATTTGTTCTCCGAACCGCCGCCCTTGGCTGCGAGGATGACCTCAACTTCGTTGCCGGGGACGATCTCGTAATTGATCACGGCGGGCGTGTTGTCGCGCGTGTTCTTGCGCGCACCGGCAGGGTCGGCGAGCACCGAGGCGCGCAGCATGTTGTCCGGGTTCAGGTAGGCGCGGCGCACGCCTTCGTTGATCATGTCGGAAACGCTCATCTGCGCATCATCCCAGCGCACGTCCATGCCCACCTTAACGAAGGCCGACACGATGCCGGTGTCCTGGCAAATCGGCCTATGTCCCTGTGCGCTCATGCGCGAGTTGGTGAGGATTTGTGCAATCGCGTCGCGTGCGGCAGGCGACTGCTCGCGCTCGTAGGCACGGCCCAGCGCCTGGACGTAGTCGAGCGGATGGTAGTAGGAGATGAATTGCAATGCATCGGCGACGCTGTCAATGAGATCCTGCTGGCGTATGGTGGTCATGGCGCGGCTAGTAAAATGATGGGGGGCGCAATTATGGGAGGCAACGCGGTGCGCGTCAACACGGAGACGGGCTGCGCAACAAAAGTGTTAAACCCGGAAAATCCGATAGACATCGGATCATAAAAAATTATGCCTCTATATGGTTTTCAGTAGTAACCCATCGTTTTAGCTTTGATAGGTTGCGACATTGATGGGTTACGCTACGCTTCACCCATCCTACTGAAAATTATATAGAGGATTAAACACGGCGCCGACAATTATTACGATAATCGGAGATGTGTTTCACTGTTGCTATATTTTCAAAATAGGCGACAGCTGAGAATTGCCACAAAATAAATGATAAAGTACTATCAAAAGCATAGAAGTGATAAGCATCTAGCTCAACAACCCTGATCGGGTTGCCACAAAAGGAAACGATCAAGTAATGAAATTACCGCAAAAAGACCATAGCGCAAGTCAGCTATCTGGCGAGCGCAAGATCAGAATTCAGCCATGCTGGATGTGCCTTCAGAATTTTCAAAAGAAGGGTTCAATGTATGAGCCAAAATGACGTGAGCAGCAGCAAAAGGAAGTTCCTGATTGCTGCGACGACCGCAGTCGGTGGAGTGGCGACGGTCGGGGTCGCTATTCCGTTTCTCTCGAGTTGGTCGCCGAGTCAGCGTGCCAAGGCGGCCGGTGCGCCGGTGGAAGTAGATATCAGCAAGCTTGAGCCGGGCACATTGATGACTGTTGCATGGCGCGGCAAACCGGTGTGGATCGTGAACCGCACCCAGGAGCAGATGGATGCGCTGGGCAAGCATGATGACAAGCTGTCCGACCCAAAATCCGAGGTGCAACAGCAACCGGAGTATTGCCAGAACGCGACCCGTTCCCGCCAGGAACACCCAAATATTCTGGTGGCAATAGGAGTCTGCACCCATCTCGGTTGCTCACCTTCCCAAAAACTGAAGCCCGGCCCCAGCGATGGCATGGTTAACGACTGGCCGGGCGGATTCTTTTGCCCCTGCCACGGCTCACGTTTCGATCTGGCGGCGCGCGTTTTCCAAGGATCGCCGGCGCCGACCAATCTCGTTATTCCACCCTACAAGTATTTAAGCTCCAACCTCATTCTGGTTGGCGATGACAGCAAGGGAGCTTGATAAATGAATATGCTGATAAGTTTGTCTGATTGGGTGAATGCGCGTTTCCCCCTTTCCAAGCTATGGAGAGAACACCTTTCCGAATATTACGCACCCAAGAATTTCAATTTTTGGTATTACTTCGGTTCGCTGGCTTTGTTGGCACTGGTAATCCAGGTTGTTTCCGGCATCTTCCTTGCCATGAACTACAAGCCGGATGCGGGCCTTGCCTTCTACTCGGTGGAATACATCATGCGCGACGTGGATTGGGGCTGGTTGATCCGCTACATCCACTCCACCGGCGCCTCGATGTTCTTTATCGTGATCTATCTACACATCTTTCGTGGCCTGATCTATGGTTCTTACCGCAAGCCGCGAGAACTGGTCTGGCTCTTCGGCATGGTGATTTACCTTTGTTTGATGGCCGAATCCTTCATGGGCTACCTGCTTCCCTGGGGCCAGCTGTCCTACTGGGGGGCGCAAGTTATTGTGAACCTGTTCAACGCCATTCCATTTATCGGCCCCGATCTTTCGGTGTGGATTCGCGGTGACTATGTGATCTCCGACGCCACCCTGAACCGTTTTTTCGCTTTGCACATTGTCGCCGTGCCGCTGGTGTTGATCGGCCTGGTGGTTGCGCACATTATCGCGCTGCACGAAGTTGGCTCGAACAACCCCGATGGCATCGAAATCAAGAAGCACAAGGATCCGGTCACTCACATCCCGCTCGACGGCATTCCGTTCCATCCCTACTACACGGTAAAAGACATTGTCGGTATCGTCGTGTTCCTGGCCGTGTTCTCCGCGATCTTATTCTTCGCGCCGGATATGCACGGCTACTTCCTGGAAGATAACAACTTCGTTCCTGCCGACACCATGAAAACGCCGCAGCACATAGGCGCATTGTGGTATTTCAACCCGTTCTATGCCATTTTGCGCGCGACGCCGCCGATGTTCGGTTCTCCGCTCCCGGGGGTGATCGCGATGGGGCTGGCGGTCGTGATCTTTTGCTTCCTGCCCTGGCTAGATCGAGGTGCTGTCAAGTCCATCAGATATCGCGGCCCGATCTACAAAACCGCAGTGTTTCTTTTTACGATCAGCTTCATCAGTTTGGGCATCCTTGGCGCCCAGGTACCCAATCCATTTTATAATCTTCTTGCGCAAATTTTTGGCGTGATCTACTTCGCATTCTTTTTCCTGATGCCGTGGTACACCAAAATAGACAAATGCAAACCGGAACCGGAAAGGGTGACAGGATAATGAAAAAGATACTGTTCCTCGTAAGCCTGTTGGCTTCAACTATGGCATTCGCCTCCGGCGACCTGCATCTGGACAAGTCGCCTGCAGATTTTAATGATCAGCAGTCGTTGCAGCGCGGCGCTAAGACTTTCGTCACCTACTGCCTGGCTTGCCACAGCGCGCAGGCGATGCGTTTCAACCGCCTGCAGGACATTGGTTTCACCGAGAAGCAGATCAAGGACAACTTGATCTCGAACGGAGCCAAGGTAGGCGATACCATGAGCAGCAGCATGGACAAGGCGGCCGCAGTGACGGCTTTCGGCGTTGCGCCTCCCGATCTTTCCGTGATTTCCCGTTTCCGTGGAGTGGACTGGCTCTACACCTACCTGCGCGGCTTCTACCGAGACGAGACTCGTCCGTCCGGCTGGAACAACGTGGCGTTCGACAAGGTGGCTATGCCGCACGTGCTGGCTGAGCTTCAGGGCGAGCAGGTGTTGCAGGTGGAGAAGCACGGCGAGCACGAAAATTGGAAGCTGGTGTTGTCCAAACCGGGCACCATGACACCAGTTCAGTATGACGGCATGGTGGCAGATCTGGTGAATTACCTGGACTTCATGGGCGAACCGACGAAGGCAAAGCGCATGAAGATGGGTATCTATGTGCTGCTTTTCCTGGCCGTCTTCTTCGTGTTGGCAGTAGCCTTGAAGAATGAATTCTGGAAGGACATCCACTGATAATTCGCCAGGTTCAGGCAAAGTCTGGATGATTGAAACGGGCCGTCAAGGCCCGTTTTTGTTTCGCTCGTGGTTCAAAAATGGCTTAAGTCAGTTGGCTATGCAAGGCTGTTTGCCAGTTTAGCCGAATAGCTAGTTCATCAGTCAGATGGCTATAACCAGCCACTCAGCAATCGTTTTTGGATTGCTAAGTGAATGGCTAGTAGTTCTATCAGTAGTTTCATCAGAGCCGGGGTTTACTCCCACCCTTTCAGCATTTTCTCCAGCCAGAACAGGCCGAGGACGGTCTTGCTGTCGTTGATCTTGCCTTGCTTGATCCACTCTATCGCATCGGGCAGCGATAGCTCGAACACTTCAAGAAATTCACCGTCGTCGAGTTGGCTACCTTGGTGGGTGAGACCGCGCGCGAGGAAGTATTCCATGCGCTCATCGGCGTAACCGATGCTCGGCCACACCGTAGACAGATGCGTCCACTCGCGCGCGACGTAGCCGGTTTCCTCCAGCAACTCGCGTTGGGCGCAAAGAAGAATATCTTCACCGTGGTCAATTTTCCCGGCAGGAAGTTCAATGAATTCACGTTGCGGCGGGTAGCGGAACTGACGCTCCATCACCAGCTTGCCATTATCCAGAATCGCCAGCACCGCCACCGCACCGGGGTGCTTGATGTGTTCGCGCGAGCTTATGCTGCCGTCCGGCAGACGCACATTATCTTTGAGCACCTTGATGAAATCGCCATCATAGACGACAGCGGAATCGAGGCACGTTTCTTTTAAATCCATTGTTGCTCCCATCCCTGTTTCTTCATTATTTTTCATTGCCCACATTTTACCCGTTTTGCTTTAGCATACCTGCTGTTCAACTCAAGGAGAACGCCATGTTACGCTTTGCATTGTTGTGTGGATTGCTGTCTGTCAACGCTTGGGCCAGCGCCGAAGCGGAGTCGTATAACCGCGTGGATTTTCAAGTGGAGGCCGCGCGCGAAGTCGCCAATGATTTGTTGGCAGCCACGATGACGGTTGAAATTCAGGACACGCAGCCTGGCCGTGTCGCCCAGCAAATCAATACGGCGCTGAACGATGCGCTCAAGAAAGCCTCCGTGTTCGATACCGTAAAAGCCAGCAGCGGTAACCAGAGCACTTATCCGGTGTATGGAAAAAACAACCAGATAGACACTTGGCGCGGCCACGGCGAGATTCGTCTGGAAAGCCATGACTTCAAGGCGGCTGGAGAACTTATCATGCAGTTGCAAACCACCCTGCAACTCGGCGGCATGCAATTCACCATCGCGCCGGACACCCGCGCGCAAATCGAAAATGCGCTGATTACCGAAGCCATCAAGGCATTCCAGATGCGCGCCGATGCGATACGCGCCGCCGTTGGTGCGAAGTCTTACAAGACCGTGCATTTTTCGATCAACAGCGGTGGCATGCCTTCCCCGCGTCCGATACCGATGTTGCGCGCCATGGCAATGGGAGCTACAGCGATTCCCGCACCGGAACTCGCCGGTGGTGAAAGCCGCATGACAGTGCAGATTAACGGCACTATCGAAACCCAATAATTCAATGGCATATTCGTGCGGATAAAAGCACAGTTAGTTCCCTCCCTCTTGCAGGGGGAGGGCTAGGGATAACCAATCACTTGCTGCGGTTTTTGCAGCTTAGTGATATGGCTAATTGTTTCATCAGGGGATAGAAACGTGTAATACCAGAAACTCTACCCCCATCCTAACCTTCCCCCTGCAAGGGGGAAGGGACATACCCGCCACCCCGCCAACATAAACATTCGCTTCAAGCCCCACACCATCGCGATCAGGCTCTGATCCGCGCCGTCACCAGTTGCATCTCAAATACTGCTCCGTTGACCCTTCCCAAAAATAATTTCCTCTATGTGCGTCAGCGCACGGAACGTCATGGACGAAAACCGGATAGTGCAGTCGGTGTGACGAATTGCCTTGGTTCCGGTTGATCTGATTTGGAATTGGAACAGGCCAAACGGAGGCTCGCAATATTCGCCAGGCAGGTCAACAGCGAATGCTGACATAGCACACCAAGGTAAATAACTGTGATTTTTTTCTTAAATATTAGGAGAACCAAAATGAACAAATTTAAAAGTATTAATAAACCAGTGGTGTGGTCGATGTCGATCTTGATGACCGCGATTATGGCCGGTTGCGGGGGTGGAGGCTCATCGCCAGCAGCATCAGCTCCAGCCGCCGCCGCACTCGGCGCCAACTCCAGCTATTCAGTGTCTAGCCTAGCTGTGAGCGGTGTCCCAGTTGTGCTCGGTGTCCCAGCATCGCCCAACGTTACGGTGACAGGCACCCATACTAGCGATGTAGCACCCGTGGTAACTGGCAGCGGTTCTATCGCCGTGGTCAATAATGGTGCTCATGTTGCAGCTACTCAAACTGGCGCAGGAGCGATCTCGGTTGTTAATAATGGTGGCGTGATGGCTGCAACCAACGTTGGCACCGGCACGATGACAATTGACAGCACAGATACCGGTAATGTGACAGTTACCAACACTGGGAATGGCAATATTACAGTACATGCGACTGGAACGACTCCGCTCAACCTTGCCTACCCCGCTGCTGGTGCTGGTGACCAGACTTACCCATTGACTTTAGCCGCTACTCCTGTCGCAGGCCTCGGTTCCAACCTCGGTGCCAGCACCAATCCAAGCATTACTGTGACTGGTACCGGTACGCTCACTAATGTGGCTGCAGTGGTAAATGGCGGCGGTTCTATCAACGTGAAACAAAATAGCATCGCCCATGTTGGGGCTACTCAAACCGGAACAGGAGCGATCTCAATCACCAACAATGGTCAGGTGGTGGCTGCGAACAACACTGGCACGGGTACGATGACGATTAACAGCAATGCTACGGGTGGTGTGGCAGTGACAAGGACTGGAAATGGCAACACCACGGTGGATGCGACGGGTTCGTCTGTGATTGCCCTCACCTACACCGGTGATGGTAACGTTACTTATCCATTAGTAGCCGGAGCAGGCCTCGGCGGTAGCCTCGGCAATATCGTAACGACTGGCATTGCGGTATCTGGTGCCGGTATTGGTGCCGTGACTCCAACACTAACTGGCGCTGGCACTATCAACGTGACCCAGAATGGCGCGGCGGGAGTTACTGTTACTGAAACCGGAACAGGAACGATCAACGTCGTTAATAGTGCTGCTGCTGGTGCGATTACCGCTACTGAAACCGGATCGGGAACGATTAACGTGGTCAGCGATACTGCTGCTGGCGGTCTTACCGTAACCAACGTGGGCAGTGGCGTGATGACGATTAACAAAGCATCGGCTTTTGCTGTGACAGTTACCAATGTTGGAAATGGCAATATTACAGTGACTACGCTTTTGGCTGATGCGGCAGGGATCACATGTAGTTATACCGACGGTCTTGACCACACTTGCTCATTTGCTACTCAGGTAATCCAGGCACCCCTAGGTGCCGTCGCCAATCCCAATATTACCGTGTCTGGTAGCAATGCGGGTGCTGTAAGCACAACGATTAACGACATTACTGGAGTCGCACAAATCAAAGTCGTCGATAATGGTTCGGGGTTTGATACGGTTACTGAAACCGGAACTGGAACGATCGACATCGTCAATACGGGTGCAGGGATTACTGCGACCAACAATGGCAATGGTGTAATGACGATTAACAGCACAGACACTGCTGATGTGACAGTGACCAACACTGGAAACGGTAGCGTGACTGTGAATGCGGGTGGTTCTGATCCGATCACTATCACTCACATTGGTAATGATAACTTTACATACCCATAACAGCGGGTTGTGGCATTAGCACTAAAGCTAAAAGGCCGTCGCAAGACGGCCTTTTTTCATCTCGTATAAGCGTGCGGCGCTCTTGGTGTGTGGCTCCCTTAAGGGTGCGCACCAAATTGTTTCAGCAATGCAATCATCTCCGGATTATTTCTGCGCAAGGCAATGGCGAGAGGCAAGCTATTGTTGTCGGCAATATTTGGGTCGGCCTGGCGTTCCAGCAGCAGTTTTGCAGCCTCCAGATGACCGCGTGTTACGGCAAGCGCGAGCGGCGTGTCCCCGCTATTTTGCGTGACATTGATTGACGCACCGGCATCAATCAGGGTGGCGATAATTTGTTCGTGATGGTAATAGACTGCCCAGTGCAGGGCGGTGTATTTCCCCTCATCGCACAGATTAACCTCCGCACCATGCTCAATAAGGCAACGCACGGCGCCCAGTTGCCCGCTGATGGCGGCAATGATCAAAGGGGTTTGTCCTTTCTCGAACCTGTAGTTAACCTCTATCCCGGCATCAAGAAAAGACAGGATTACATCTTGTTGCCCGCGCTCAATCGCATGCTGGAACCCTTGGGGAGTGGGATCGGCGATCGGGATGGATGCCCATGTATCCGTGACCTTGGAAAAAGGTTCCGCGACCTCCGGGAAACGCAACCCTTCGCTTTTGAAAATATTGTGCAACTCGCTAATGAACATCAGTTCGGCTACTACTTCAAGAGCGAAACCATTCCGCCCGCCACGCGTGTCTATCAGCAGATCCTGTATGTAGGAATTGAATTCCGGCGTGCCCCACAACTTCATCAAGCGGTTCAATATATGGACGTGGTCTCGCTCCAGACGACGCGGATAATTTGCCGGCAGCGTTTTGAAAAGCAGAGCAACACGAGGGTTGACCATATGAATAATTTAAACTACTTCTGCAAAGTAGGCAATTTAGCAAAAATAGCGCAGAAAAGGGAGATTTTCGCGTGTTGGCGTGCCGATCCGGGCGCTAAATGCTCGATAACTCCAGCTCGCGATGGTTTTCAGTAGGATGGGGGTAACCCATCGTTTTAGCTTTGATAGCAACATTGATGGGTTACGCTACGCTTCACCCGGGTGCCCGGCTATAAGTTTCACAGATATTCTACGGCATTCTCCCATCCTAACAATAGTGCAAAGCTGATTTGCGTAACACTCTACTAGCCGCTCCAACATGTTAAGCAGGCGTTTTCTTGGCTGCTGGTTTCTTTGCCGAAGCCTTCTTTTTTGCAACGGGTTTCTTGACCGCAGGCTTCTTGGCGGCAGGCTCTTTTTTGGCAGCAGGGGTTTTTTTAGTCGCTGGCTTTTTCTCTGCAGCCGGTTTCTTCCTGGCTGCGCCTTTCTTGACAACCGGCCCTTTTGCCACGCGCGCGGCCAGTAGCGCTAAACCTTCTTCCAGCGTAACCTCTTCCGGAGTCGTGTCCTTGGGCAGAGTGGCGTTAACTTTGCCATGCCGCACGTAGGGGCCGTAACGACCGCTACAAACATCTACCGGTTTTTGATCATCCGGGTGTACACCCAGTTCGCGCAACACGGTGTTGGAGGTTCTGGCTTCGGCCAGCAAGGCAACGGCGCGATCCATCTGAATGGTGAATACGCTGTCGCTCTTGGGAACGGATTTGAATTTTCCGTCGTGGCCGATGTAGGGGCCGAAGCGCCCGATGTTGACGATGACTTTTTTCCCGGTTTCGGGATGGTCGCCCAGCTCTATTGGCAGTTGCAGCAACTTCAAGGCCGCAGCCAAATCGGCGGTTTCCAGCGGCAGTTCTTTCGGCCAGGAAATGCGCTTGGGCTTTTTCTTCGCGCCCTCTTCTACTTCGCCGAGCTGGATGTAATAGCCGTAAGGGCCGCGCAATAACAGCACGGGCAGATTGCTGGCCGGATCACTGCCGAGTTCCTTGCGCACTTCACCGGCATCGGCTTCACCCGTGAGATTGCGCGTGTAGTCACATTCGGGATAGCCGGTGCAGCCGATAAAACTGCCTCGTTTGCCGAGCCTTTTGTTCAAAGGCTTGCCGCATTTCGGACAGAGTTCGTCCAGCAATTCCGTGCCTGGGCGATCAACGTCCTTTTTGTCGGTGATTAGCTTGTTAAAGCCCTTCCAAAATTCGTCCAGCACCGGTATCCAGTCGCGCTTGCCTTCGGATATTTCATCCAGTTCATCTTCCATCTGCGCGGTGAAACCGTAATCCACATAGCGTGTGAAATGTTCGGTGAGGAACTTGATGACGACGCGCCCCACGTCGGTGGGCTGAAAGCGCTTTTTGTCCAACACCGTATATTCGCGCGCCTGTAGCGTGGAGATTATGCTGGCATAAGTGGAAGGGCGTCCAATGCCGTGTTCTTCCAGTGTTTTTACCAGACTGGCCTCGGAGAAACGCGGCGGCGGCTGGGTGAAGTGTTGCTCGCCGAACAACTTGTCGAGCGGGATGGTTTCGCCTTCTGCCAATGGCGGCAGTTTGCTGCTTTCCTCTTCTTCGCTATCGTCGGTGTCTTCCTGATACACGGCGATGAAGCCGGGAAAAACCAGCGTCTGACCGCTGGCGCGGAACAGAGTGTCGTCGCCGCCGAGGCGGATGTCGAGGCTGACGGTGTCGAAGCGCGCGGGTGCCATCTGGCATGCCAGCGTGCGCTTCCAGATCATTTCATACAACCGCGCCTGATCTATAGTGAGATGCTCGCGCACGCTGTCCGGGGTGCGTGCAATGGAGGTGGGACGCACCGCTTCGTGAGCCTCCTGCGCGTTCTTGGATTTGTTCTTGAAGGTCGGAATTGAAGCAGGCAAATAGTCTGTCGAAAAATTTTCCGTGATGTAGCCGCGAATTTCCTGCACTGCTTCCTTGGCCAGCGAGACGGAGTCGGTACGCATGTAGGAAATCAAACCCACAGTCTGGCCACCAATGTCTACGCCTTCATACAACTGCTGCGCGATGCGCATGGTGCGCTCTGAAGTCATGCCGAGTTTGCGCACGGCTTCCTGTTGCAGCGTGGAGGTGGTGAAAGGCGCGGCGGCATAGCGTTGCTTGGCTCTTTTTTCCACACGCACCACTTTGGGCGGCAACTTGGCGGCGCTGAGGCTGTCGAAAATTTTGCGATACTCCGCTTCGCTGCCTATGCTCAGTTGTTCCAGTTTTTTACCCTGATACTGGAACAGTTTAGCGGCGAACGGCACGCTGTTTTTCTGGCTGTCGAGATGCACGGTCCAGTATTCTTGCGAACGGAACGCCTCGATTTCCAGTTCGCGCTCCACGATCAGGCGCAGCGCCGGGCTTTGTACGCGACCGGCGGAAAGACCGGGGCGGATTTTGCGCCACAGCAACGGTGAAAGGTTGAAGCCCACCAGATAATCCAGTGCGCGCCGTGCCTGCTGTGCATTGACCAGAGGAATGGAAATTTCGCGTGGATGGGCGACGGCTTCTTTCACAGCGCTCTGGGTGATCTCATAGAACACCACTCGCTGCATAGTCTTGCCTTTTATGCCGCGCTTGTTCTTGAGTAACTCGGCGATATGCCAGGCAATGGCCTCTCCTTCGCGGTCCGGGTCGGGCGCCAGAAAGATGTTGTCGGCAGCGGCAGCGGCTTTGGCGATGGCGTCTACATGTTTGCTGTTGCGCGCGATGGTTTCGTACTGCATGATAAAACCGTTTTCCGTATCAATCGCACCGGTCTTGGGAACCAGATCGCGCACGTGACCATAAGAGGCCAGCACCTCAAAGTCCTTGCCCAGATATTTTTTCAGGGTGACGGCCTTGGCCGGGGATTCAACGATCAGTAGATTGCTTGCCATAAGTGGTAATCCGTAAATTATTCAACATTAGTTCTAAGCAGGTAGCTTGTGGCGGGTAGCCAACCGGTCTAGCTACAAGCTACTGGCCACTAGCTACTAGCTTCCAAAATTAATGTAAACGACCTGAGTCAGCCGGAGTAAGCAGGTCTTCGACTATCATGGGATCCAGTTCTTCGTGCTGGTTCCACAACACCAGCAGTGCGATCAATTTGACCTTATCCAGCGGCAAATTCTCGCGGCCAAGTGCGACAGCACGGTCCAGGATCATTTCCCTTTCGACTGGCGTAATCATTTTGTTGTGCTCCCAGAACACCAGAAAGCGCAGCGCTTCAGGACTGATGCGCTTGGTTTCCAGCTCGGCATAGCAGCGCGACCCACTGTTGTTGATGGCGGCAGGATAGTCGGCCTGAGTCAGTTGCTTCAGGCCGGATAGCCAGTCCAGCGCCCGGTGGATATCGTCATCCTCAAACCCCGCAGCGCTTAGCTTGAGGGAGAGCTTGTCGGAATCGGGGTAGCTGCCAGCATAAAAATAACTTTCAAATAAAAACATCAAAATATCAAACATGGCACCCCGAAAAAACTTATTTTAATTAATACGTTGGTATAGTCCTCCTGGCGAGGTGGCGACAAGCGCCTTCCATCTCCAGTTGTAACAGGATGGCGGATAGTGCCTCAATCGTCAAGCCACTGCGTTGGCACAAGCTGTCCATATCCACCGGATCGAAGCCCATATGTTCGAACAAGTGATGGTCTTTCGACGCGGCGGCTGGCGGTGTCAGGCCGGTTGCAAAACAGCCCAGCTCCTCAAGAATGTCCTGCGCGCACTCCACCAGTTTTGCGCCCTGCTTGATCAAGTAATGACAGCCTTTGGCCTGCGGGGAATGAATGGAGCCGGGGATAGCGAATATTTCGCGTCCTTGTTCCAGCGCCATGCGCGCGGTAATCAGCGAGCCGCTTTGCAGCCCAGCCTCAACCACCAGACACCCCAGGCTCAGGCCGCTGATAATGCGGTTGCGGCGCGGAAAATTTGCCGCCAGCGGCGGTGTCCCGAGAGGGAATTCGGAAATTAGCGCGCCTTCTCCAGCCAATTGGTGCGCCAGTTCGCGGTTGGCGGCGGGGTAGACCTTGTCCAGCCCGGTGCCGATCACGGCTATGCTGGAGCCGATACCGTGCAGCCCTCCACGATGCGCGGCGGCGTCAATGCCATGCGCCATGCCGCTGACAATGCACAACCCGGCGGTGCTCGCCGCATGCGCAAATGCTTCCGCATTTTTCAGTCCCTGTACGGAAGCGTTGCGGCTGCCAACAACGGCGAGTGCCGGGCGGTTGAGCAATTCGCGTCGTCCTTTCACATACAGCAGCAGCGGCGGATCGGAAATATTAAGCAAGGCTTGCGGATAGTCGGGGTCAGCCAGCGTGACGACGCAATTGTTCGGGTCTTCCAGCCAAGTCGCGGTAGGTGCCAGCACGGCTTCGTCCACGCCTTGCGCAATAGCGTCCGCCACGGCGGACTTGACTACTTGTCGCAGGGCATGGGTCGGGGTGGCGAAAATGTGTGCAGGAGTGCCGAAGGCTTGCAGCAAACGGCGCAGACCCTCATTGCCCAAACCGGATACCTGGTTCAAGGCAAGCCACGACGCAAGCTCTGCGTCCATAGTTGTCGACATCAAGGGGTCTGCGCTCGATCCAGCAATTCTACCGGCAGGGAGGTTTGCATTACCAAGGCATAAGCCACCTTGTCGAAAGTACGGAACACGAACAGCAGGCCGTAACGCATATCCGGCAGGGTAAGATTTTTATCTACGATTTCGCCTTTTCGATACAGGGCCAATACATGGCCGTCTTCCACGCCATCGCGGAGCCCCTTATTGAGGGTGATGACAGTGTTCTGCCCGCCTTGCGAAACACCGCCATAAATCGAAATCACACGCGCGGTAATTTGTTTTTCCGGTGCATGCGGCACATAATTTCCAGTAGATACGCCGGGGGTCTGGACGAGGCGATCACCCTTGTTGATTTCCTGAATCGCTTGGTTGATCCTGAGGGTGCTGATGTCGGCGAATTTTTCGACATCTGCATCACCGAGGTAGATAGCTTCGTATCCCAAGACTTCTTTGCTATCCGGATCCAGCAGCGTTTTGCCGGGGCGATAAATTTGCCAGTGCGTACCTTTGCCCTCATTCAGGCCCTTCACATAAGCGATATCGTCGTTGCCCAAAATGACGCGTTGCTCATAGGTTCCCGTAATGATTGGCGCACCGGACAAGCCATCTTTCTCAATAATCAGCGGTTGGCTGAGGAAGGGCGCGATGTCGGCGACAGGAATACTGGGGATGGCGCCATGTTCGCTGCTTTCTTCGCGCACGCCGGGGGACAGTTTGATGGTGCCAGCGCCGGACGTTGAGGCTCCTTCATCAACGTGCAGTGTGCCGGTGGTACGATCCAGCACGATCACATCACCGGGGTAAATCCAGTGCGGATCCTTGATGGTGTCCTTGTTCAGGCTCCAGATTTGCGGCCATTTCCACGGGTCTTTGAAAAAGTGGCTGAAATGCCCCACAGCGTATCGCCTTTCACCACGATGTGTCGATCAGGGGCATTGTCACGGATTTCAGGCACGCCGGCGAGGGCGAAGGCAGGCAATAAACAGCAAATCAGCGATATAATAAGCTTATGCATGGAAACTCCAGCAAAGTAGAAGTAAGCGTAGCACAATGCTCACGCAACGGCTTAAATTCTGCATCTAGTCTTTTAAATTAGCAAGCATTTATGGCGATTCTCAAAATATTGCAATACCCGGACAAGCGGCTGCATGCCATTGCCAAGCCGGTGCAGGCGGTGACTGCCGCTACCCGCAAGTTCATCAGCGACATGGCTGAGACCATGTATGCCGCGCCGGGAATAGGGCTGGCCGCAACGCAGGTGGACGTACGCGAGCAGATCATCGTGATAGATATTTCCGAAACCCACGACAATCTGCTAGTGCTCATCAATCCGGAAATCCTCGCCCGCAGCGGCGAGGTCGAGCGCGAGGAAGGCTGTTTGTCGGTTCCCGGAGTGTATGAAGATGTGCGCCGCGCCGAACGGATTACCGTGCGCGCGTTGAACGCACAGGGCGAGTCTTTTACTCTGGAGGCGGAAGGCTTGCTGGCGACCTGTGTGCAACACGAAATGGATCACCTCATAGGCAAGGTATTTGTCGAATACCTTTCGCAACTCAAACAATCCCGGATTCGCGCCAAGCTCAAGAAGCATTGCCGCGAGATTATGTAAAAAACTTTTGCACAACTACTCGATGAAACAACTAGCCATCCGACTAAGTTGCCAAACTATGCCAACTAAGTCGTTGGTTATGCGCTTGCTGATACTGCGTTAAAAAATGACTCAAAATCCTCATGTACTAAATGTACACTCCGGTTTTTCGCCATTTTTTGCCTTGTCTCAGCTTCGCTCGCTACGTTGTACAAAGGTTTTTGTCGGACTAATTTCACTATGAAAATCATTTTTGCCGGCACCCCGCACTTTGCCGCCGCCGCCCTGGAAACATTGCTGGCGCAGCAGTTCGACGTGGCCGCAGTATTAACCCAGCCCGACCGCCCCGCCGGGCGCGGCATGCAACTCACTCCCAGCCCGGTCAAGCAGTTAGCTTTGCAGCATGGCCTACCCGTGTTGCAACCGCGCTCACTGAAGGATGCCGACATCCAACTCGAACTCGCCGCTTATGCTGCTGACGTGATGGTAGTCGCAGCCTATGGATTAATTCTGCCGCAGGCGGTGTTGCAACTGCCACGCCACGGTTGCCTGAACATCCATGCCTCGCTGCTGCCGCGCTGGCGCGGCGCGGCGCCCATTCAGCGCGCCATTCTGGCTGGCGATAGCGAAACCGGCATCACCGTCATGCAAATGGATGCGGGGCTGGACACCGGAGACATGCTGCTGAAAAAGTCCTGTCCGATTACCGCGCACGACAACGCGCAAACGCTGCATGACAAATTGGCAGAACTGGGCGCTACGGCTATTGTCGAGGCGTTGCGCTTATTGGAGCAAAATCGATTGGTGCGCACGCCGCAAGATGCCGCGCTGACAACCTATGCCGCAAAACTAAGTAAGGCCGAAGCGCAAATCGACTGGACGGGAGACGCTACCCACATTGCAAATGCGGTGCGCGCTTACAACCCCTTCCCGGTCGCAACCGCCACCCTCAACGCGACTCCCATCAAGATATGGCAGGCCAGTGCGCGTGCCGATTTGGTCGGCAAACCCGGTACAGTATTGTCTGTGGACAAAGACGGCATCGTTGTAGCGTGCGGCCAAGGTGCGCTACGCCTGGAAATCCTGCAACGCCCGAACGCCAAGGCGCTGCCTGCGGCGCAATTTGTGCAGGGATTTGCGCTGCATCCCGGCAACCAGTTCACATCTCCTATCTAATATGCACACCACACAACAAGCAGCAGCCCAAGTGGTCTGCCAGGTATTGAGCGGACGCAACCTGAACCAGGTGTTGAGCGCGGCCTTGCAGACCGCGCCCGGATTGTCGCCGCAACAGCGTGGCGCGCTACAGGACTTGAGCTACGGCACATTGCGCTTCTACGGCCAACTGGTGCGCGTACTGGAACAATTGCTGCACAAGCCGGTGCAGGATGAACAGTTGCACTGCTTGTTGCTGGTTGCACTGTACCAGTTGCAATACACCAAAGCGGCGCCTCATGCGGTGGTAGACTTCGCCGTGCGAGCGGTGCGCAAGCACAATGGGGCGGCAGGCGGATTGGCCAATGCGGTGCTGCGTAATTTCCTGCGCAAGCGGGACGCACTGCTGGTTGCCGCCGCCGAAAGCGAAGAAGGCCGTTACTCGTATCCGCAATGGTGGATAGATACGCTCAAGATGCAATATGGCGAACACGCCGATGCCATCCTGCTGGCTGGCAACCAGCATCCGCCGATGACGTTGCGCGTGAACTGCCGGCGCACTACGCCCACCGCTTATCTGGAACTTCTCACGGCGCAAGGCATAGTGGCCAGCCTGATAGCCCCGGATGCCGTGCTGCTGGAACATCCCATGGCGGTGGACAAGTTGCCGGGGTTCTCCGACGGTCTGGTTTCGGTGCAGGATGCAGGTGCGCAATATGCAGCGCGGCTGCTCGATGTGAGTGACGGAATGCGTGTGCTGGATGCCTGCGCCGCACCCGGCGGCAAGAGTACCCATCTGCTGGAGCTAGCCCAACTCGACCTGCTCGCGTTGGACAAGGATGCACAACGCCTGGAGCGGGTGCGCGAAAATATGCAGCGCCTGCAATTGTCCGCGCGCCTGCAAATCGGTGATGCGGCGCAGCCGGACGATTGGTGGGACGGTCAGCCGTTCCAGCGCATTCTCGCCGATGTGCCCTGCTCCGCCTCCGGCGTGGTGCGCCGTCATCCAGACATAAAGTGGCTACGCCGCCCGGAGGACATAGACGGATTCGCGCAACAGCAACTACAAATTCTGGATGCGCTGTGGCGGCTGCTGGCAAGAGATGGTAAATTGCTTTATGCGACCTGTTCCGTTTTTGCGCGGGAAAACCAGCAGGTCATCAGCGAATTTTTGCGGCAACGCGATGATGCCCGGCAACTGTCGCTGCCCGCGCCCAATTTAAACGAAGGCCAACTTTTGCCCGATGACCAGCATGACGGTTTCTTTTATGTGTTACTGCACAAACCTGCTTAAGCCATTGCGGGTGGTTTTGCGGACTATCCTGCTGGCGCTGGCGCTGCTGTGGCCGGGCATTTCCGCCGCCCGCGCCGACGGCATAGAATTGAGCAAGGCAGAAGCACATTTTTCCGATGACAGCTATCAGCTTTCCGCCAACTTTAACCTCAGGTTCAATTTCGTGGTCGAGCAGGCGTTGGAGCAAGGAGTACCGCTATATTTCATCAGCGAATTCACCCTGACCCACCCGCGCTGGTACTGGATGGATGAGGTGGTTACGCACAGCGAACAGACCATCAAGCTGTCCTACAACACCTTGACGCGTCAGTACCGTATTACACGCGGTGCACTGTTCCAGAATTTCGCCAGCCTGGATGACGCATTACGCGTCATCGGGCACCCGTCAGCCGCGCCCATTCCGGTAGAACTGTTCAAGGGCGGCGGCTATATTTCGGAGAAGCTGTTCAAGAAAGACAACAACTACGTCGCGGCAGTGCGCCTGCGTCTGGACGTGACGCAATTGCCTAAGCCGCTACAGGTCAATGCGCTGACCAGTGACGACTGGAGCCTCGATTCCGACTGGTATCGCTGGTTCGTGCGCCCCGAAGCGGCTGCACGCAACAAGGACGAATAGGCCGTGAAATACCTGGCCATCGTCAGTGCACTGATCGGCAGTCTGCTACTTTACCTGCTGACCAGCGCCAGTGCCAACACCGACTTGTTCTCGCGCAATTACTACGCTTTGCTGGCACTGGCCGGGCTGCTGGCGCTGTGCCTCACCCTGCTGGTGGGCTACCAACTCTGGCAGTTGCGTGGCAAGATCAAAGCGCAAGTGTTCGGCGCGAAACTCACCTTGCGCCTGGCGCTGTTTTTCACCTTGATCGCAATTTTGCCTGGGTTGCTGGTATACGCGGTGTCGGTGCAGTTCCTGAGCAAGAGCATCGAATCGTGGTTCGACGTGCGTGTGGAAAAGGCGCTGGAAGGCGGCCTGAATCTGGGGCGCAGTGCGCTTGACAACGGACTCCAGGAATTGAGCAAGAAGGGGCAGTTCATCGCCCTGCTGCTGGCGGAACAGGCGCCGGAGCAGCACGCCGGAACGCTGGCCCGCCTGATAGACGAGGGTACGGCGCAAGAAACGGCGCTGTTCGACAACAACGGCAAGCTGCTGGCCTTTGCCAGCAGCAGCCACAAGTCGTCACCCGACATGCCGGACGCTGCGATGCTGCGCGAGGCGCGCAAACAGGGCGTGTACAGCATCATAGACACCTTGCCCGACAACAGCCTGACGTTGCGCGTGCTGGTGCCGGTCAAGCCGGGTCGTCTGTCGCAGGAAGCGCGCATTCTGCAATTCACCCAGCCAGTGCCGAAGCAGCTTGCCGAAGATGCGGAAACGGTGCAGGAGGTATACCGAGACTACAAGCAGCTATCGCTGTCCCGCCTCGGATTAAAGCGCTTATATGGCATCACACTCACACTGTCGCTGCTGATCGTGCTGCTTAGCGCGGTATCGGCGGCATTCTTCATCAGCAACCGGCTGAGCGAGCCGCTCGCCGCTCTGGCCGATGGCACGCGCGCGGTGGCGCAGGGCGACTTCACGCACCAGCACCCGGTGCAAAGCAGCGATGAGCTGGGCGCGTTGACCGGCCTGTTCAACCAGATGACCTCGCAACTGGCCGATGCAAAAACCATGAGCGAGCGCCAGCAGCTCCAGGTGAAGAACGCCAAGGCGTATCTGGAAAGCGTGCTGGCGCATCTGTCCTCCGGGGTGTTGGTGGTAGACGAACAGTTCCGGCTGCGCACCGTCAACGGCAGCGCGGTGCAGATATTGGATGCGCCACTGCCGGACATGCAGGGCATACCCCTGCAGGAAATTGCCGTCCACCATCCTTTGCTGCGGCCTTTCTGCGAAGCTGTGATGCAGGCGTTCGACGAAGCGCCGGGCAACGAATGGCAGCGCCAGATCGAGCGGCTCAGCAAGAACGGCAACCAGATGCTGCTGATGCGTGGCACACGGCTAGAGACGGCGGTGGAAAACGGCTATGTAGTGGTGTTCGACGACATCACTCATCTGCTGCAAGCGGAGCGCCAAGCCGCATGGGGCGAAGTGGCGCGCCGCCTGGCGCACGAAATCAAGAACCCGCTGATGCCCATCCAGCTTTCCGCAGAGCGGTTGCAGCACAAACTGAGCACAAAGCTGGACGAGAAAGATGCGCAACTGTTAAAACGCGCCACGCAGACCATAGTCAGCCAAGTGGCGGCGATGAAAAACATGGTGATGGAATTTTCCGATTATGCGCGCGCACCCGCGCCCAAGCTGGCGGCGCTGGATCTGCACTTGTTGTTGCGCGAGGTGCTCGGCCTGTACGAGGCGAACAACAGCCCGATCACTATGCGCCTTGACGCGACACAAGCTTTGGTGAATGGCGACGCAACGCGCTTGCGTCAAGTAATTCACAACCTGCTGCAAAACGCACAGGACGAATTGCAGGATGTGGCTTCCCCGGAAATAATCCTGAGCACGGCGGATGAGGATGGGGTACTAAAACTGTGCGTGCGGGACAACGGCAATGGTTTTCCGGAACACCTGCTGGCGCGTGCTTTTGAACCTTATGTCACGACCAAGTCCAAGGGCACCGGTCTGGGTCTGGCGATTGTGAAAAAAATTGTGGAAGAACATGGCGGTAACATCGCCATCGAAAACCTGGCGGAAGGCGGCACGCTGGTAAGCGTCGCCTTGCCCTTATTGATGGAGGTCGCGTAATGGCAGCCAAAGAAATTCTGGTAGTGGATGATGAAATCGGAATACGCGAGTTGCTTTCGGAAATCCTGTTCGACGAGGGCTATCACGTGTCTGTGGCAGAAAACGCCGCGCAGGCGCGCGCCATCCGCAACCGCATGGCTCCCGACTTGGTGTTACTGGACATCTGGATGCCTGATACCGATGGCGTCACACTGCTCAAAGAGTGGGTGGCAGAAGGCTTGCTGACCATGCCGGTTATCATGATGTCCGGCCACGGCACCATAGAAACCGCTGTTGAGGCAACGCGCATCGGCGCAACGGATTTTCTGGAAAAACCCGTCGCCTTGCAGAAACTGCTTGCCACCGTCGCCAAGGCGATCCGGCAAGGCGCGCCGCGCATCCGTCCGGCGGATCATGACGAAGCTGCGAATACCAAGCCACAATACTCGCTGCCGCTCGATTTGCCGCTACGCGAGGCGCGCGACCATTTTGATACCCTGTACTTCAACCATCACATGCAAAAAGAGAACGGCAACATCGTTCGCATAGCTCAAAACGTTGGTTTGGAACGCACCCACCTGTACCGCAAGTTGAAACAACTCGATATCAAATTTGCCAAAAAATCCGCCGATGACAGTTAGCAGGGGTTTGCCTAGTCGGCTACAGGGTGCCTCTAAAAATTTAATTTTATAAGCTAGGCAAGGCGCGATCAAAAAATTACGCCGCCGCATATGTTTGATATGCAAGAAGTAATTTTTTGTGAGCAACGCAGCATAGCGACAAAAATTGGATTGTTAGAGGCACCCTACACTGCACATCCGTGCTATGTGCCGCAACGTACTGAGGCAATAATTCAACCCGATATATCCTTGTCGGAATTATGGAATTCCAACCGGGCTACCCGGATTTGCGTATTGCCCAAAACAGGGCGGTGCGGCATAATCGCCCTCCCCTATTGTAAAGATGTAACAATTCAACCCGTTCCAGAGATGTCCAGGAGACCCGTGAGAGATGGCTACGACGCGCAATGTAAGACCCCCCAAGTTTAACGACACTACCGGCGCGATCCGCGCCTTGGCGATGGATGCCGTACAAAAAGCCAACTCCGGGCATCCCGGCGCACCGATGGGCATGGCGGAAATCGCCGAGGTGCTGTGGAACCACCACCTGCGCCATAATCCGTCCAATCCTAAATGGGCTGACCGTGATCGTTTCGTGCAATCCAACGGTCATGGCTCCATGCTGGTTTATGCTTTGCTGCATTTGTCTGGTTATGACCTGCCTATGGAAGAGATCAAGCGTTTCCGCCAGATGCATTCCAAGACGCCGGGACATCCCGAATACGGTTATACCGTCGGTGTGGAAACTACTACCGGGCCGCTCGGCCAAGGCATCACCAATGCCGTGGGTTTTGCCATGTCGGAGAAATTGCTGGCCAATGAATTCAATCGTCCCGGCCATGAAATTGTTAACCACCACACCTACGTGTTTATGGGTGACGGCTGCATGATGGAAGGCATCTCGCACGAAGCCTGCGCCTTGGCCGGTACCTGGGGTCTGGGCAAGCTGGTTGCATTCTGGGACGACAACGACATTTCCATCGACGGTCATGTCGGTGGCTGGTTCACCGACAATACACCCAAGCGCTTCGAAGCTTACGGCTGGCATGTGATCGCCGATGTTGAAGGGCATGATCCCGAAGCACTGAACGCGGCGATTAACGAAGCAAAGGCCGTCACCGACAAACCTTCGCTGATCTGCTGCAAGACCATCATCGGCTGCGGTTCGCCGAACAAGGAAGGCACGCACGACGTGCACGGTGCGGCGCTGGGCGATGCAGAAATCGCCGCAACCCGCGCGCACATCGGCTGGAATTATCCCCCGTTTGAAATCCCCCAGCACGTGTATGAAGCATGGGATGCGCGCACCCGGGGCGCCGGGCTGGAAAAGCTGTGGAGTAACAAATTTGCAGAATATCGCAAGGCTTTCCCGGCGGAAGCTGCCGAGTTCGAGCGCCGCACGCAGGGCGATCTGCCAGCCAACTGGGCAAAGCATGCCGCCAAGGCGATTGCGCAAATCAATGAAAAGGGCGAGACCATCGCCACGCGCAAGGCTTCGCAAAACGCCATCAACGCATTGGTTCCTGCGCTACCTGAATTCCTCGGCGGCTCTGCTGACCTGACCGGTTCCAACCTGACCAACTGGACAGGCGCGCACCATGTGCATGGCAAGAAACCCGGCAATTACATCAGCTACGGCGTGCGCGAATTCGGCATGGCACACATCATGAACGGCATGGCGTTGCATGGCGGCCTGTTGCCGTTCGGCGGCACCTTCCTGATGTTCTCGGAATACATGCGCAATGCCTTGCGCATGTCGGCCCTTATGAAGCAGCGCGTGATCTATGTGTTCACCCATGACTCCATCGGCTTGGGCGAAGACGGCCCGACTCACCAGCCAGTCGAACAGACAACCACCCTGCGCTTCATTCCGAACATGGATGTATGGCGCCCATGCGACACCGTCGAATCCATCGTATCCTGGGTTGCGGCAGTTGAACGCAAGACCGGCCCGACTTCGCTTATTTTCAGCCGCCAGAACCTGAACTTCCAGAAGCGCGATGCGGCGCAGATCGCCAACATCCGCAAGGGCGGCTATGTGCTGTCCGAAGCCGCCAATGGCAAACCGCAAGCGATCATTATCGCCACAGGCTCCGAAGTGGATCTGGCAATGAAGGCGCAAGCCACGCTGGCCGCCGAAGGCATTAACGTGCGCGTCGTGTCCATGCCTTCGACCAACGTGTTTGACCATCAGGATAAAAATTACCAAGACAGCGTGTTGGCCAAGGGTGTCAAGCGCGTGGCGGTAGAAGCCGGGGTAACCGGTTTATGGCACAAATATGTCGGGCTGGAAGGCGCGGTGATCGGTATGGATTGTTTCGGTGAATCCGCTCCGGCTGGCGAACTGTTCAAGCACTTTGGCTTTACGGTTGAAAATGTCGTCAAAACAGTTAAGAGTATTCTATAAGATACGTTGACGACATTTCAGTGTAGGCTAACGTTTGCCGAAGGCCAACGTTATGCCGGAACTACAATGCAACATAAAGTGAAGAAAGTAATTAGTGCCTAGCTTGTTGGCGACTTCATTGCGGCGGAGGCTAACATGAGCGTAGGGAATGTTAAGGGGCGTAGCCCCGGCCAAAACCACAATGTCGTCAACACGGTAAAAAGAGTTCTGTAATACAACGTTCATCGCCGGGGCGTAAAATATTTTTCGTTCTGGCGATCCAATAATAATTACTAGTTCAACCTCCAAGGAGTAAATCATGGCAATAAAAGTGGGTATCAACGGATTTGGCCGTATCGGACGCATGGTGTTCCGCGCTGTCGCCAAGGACTTCAAAGACATCGAGATCGTTGCCATCAACGACCTGCTTGAGCCGGACTATCTGGCTTACATGCTGAAATACGACTCCGTGCATGGCCGTTTTAAAGGCGATGTCTCAATTGATGGCGGCAACATGGTTGTTAATGGCAAGAAGATTCGCCTGTCCGCAGTCAAAAATCCCGCCGAACTGAAATGGAACGAAGTGGGTGCCGACATCGTAATCGACTGCACCGGTTTCTTCCTGACAAAAGAATCTTGCCAGGCACACATCACAGCGGGTGCCAAAAAGGTGGTTCAATCCGCACCGAGCAAGGACGACACTCCCATGTTCGTGTACGGCGTGAACCACCAAAAATATGCCGGCGAAACCATTGTTTCCGGCGCTTCCTGCACCACCAACTGCCTGGCTCCGGTTGCCAAGGTACTGAATGACAACTGGGGCATCAAGCGCGGCCTGATGACGACAGTGCATGCTGCCACAGCCACTCAGAAGACCGTGGACGGCCCCTCCAACAAGGATTGGCGCGGCGGTCGCGGCATTCTGGAAAATATCATCCCTTCTTCCACTGGCGCCGCCAAGGCTGTGGGCAAGGTTATCCCCGAGTTGAACAAAAAACTCACCGGCATGGCTTTCCGCGTGCCGACTTCCGACGTGTCCGTAGTCGACCTGACGGTTGAGCTGATCAAGGAAGCTTCCTACGAAGACATCTGCAAGGCGATGAAGGCGGCCTCCGAAGGAGCGATGAAAGGTGTGCTTGGCTACACCGAAGACAAGGTGGTTGCCACCGATTTTCGCGGCGAGACTTGCCCCTCCGTGTTCGATGCCGGTGCAGGTATCGCCTTGGACAGCACCTTCGTCAAGGTCGTGGCCTGGTATGACAACGAGTATGGCTATACCTGCAATATGCTGCGTTTGGTGCAGCACGTCGCGAAATAAATCAGTTAGTAGCGGGTACCAATGCTGTTCACTTAACCGTTCGTGGTGAGCTTGTCGAACCATCAGCAACTAACCAGAACCCTTCGACAAGCTCAGGGCGAACGGGATTTGTTAAGTGAACGGTATTGCTACTAGCCCCCTTATGTGAGTTGTAAGGCATGGGTTCGCCCATTCCTTACATTTTACTTTTCAGGAGAGAAATATGTCCGTTATCAAAATGACCGATTTGGATCTCAAGGGCAAGCGTGTCCTGATCCGCTCTGATCTCAACGTTCCAGTCAAAGACGGCAAAGTCACTTCCGATGCGCGTATCACCGCCTCGATGGCGACCATTAATTTCGCACTGAAAGCCGGTGCGCGAGTGATGGTGACTTCTCACTTGGGGCGTCCGGTGGAAGGCGAGTATTCCGAAGAAAACTCGCTCAAGCCGGTAGCGGATGTCATCGCCGCCAAGCTGGGTAAGCCAGTGCGCCTGATCAAGGACTGGGTGGATGGCGGCTTCGAAGTTGCCGAAGGCGAATTGGTATTGCTGGAAAATTGCCGTATTAACAAGGGCGAAAAAAAGAATGTAGACGAAACCGCGAAAAAATATGCCGCGTTGTGCGATGTGTTCGTGATGGACGCATTTGGCACGGCACACCGCGCCGAAGCTTCCACGCATGGCGTGGCGAAGTATGCGCCGGTAGCGGCAGCAGGCATTCTGCTCACCGAAGAATTGGCCGCGCTGACCAAGGCACTGCTCAATCCGGCGCGTCCGATGGTAGCTATCGTCGGGGGTTCCAAGGTTTCCACCAAGCTGACGGTACTGGAATCGCTATCCGAAAAGTGCGAACAACTGGTAGTCGGCGGCGGCATTGCCAATACTTTCCTCAAGGCTATGGGCAAGAATGTCGGCAAGTCGCTGTGCGAAGATGATCTGGTACCCACCGCCCAGGCACTGATGAAAAAAATGACTGCACGTGGCGCGACGATACCCATCGCGGTGGATGTGGTGTGCGGCAAGAAGTTTGATGCCAACGAACCGGCTGTGCTGAAAGATGCCTCCGCCGTGGCGGACGACGACATGATTTTCGACATCGGCCCAAAGTCTGCTCAAGAACTCGCCGACATCATCATGAAGGCTGGCACGGTGGTGTGGAACGGCCCGGTCGGCGTGTTCGAGTTCGACCAGTTCGGCGCGGGCACCAAGACCATCGCCATGGCAATCGCCAATACCAAGGCATTCACCCTGGCCGGCGGCGGCGACACCATTGCCGCCATCCAGAAATACGGCATCTATGACAAGGTGTCTTACATTTCTACCGCTGGCGGTGCGTTTCTGGAATTCCTCGAAGGCAAGACATTGCCTGCCGTCGAGATTCTGGAACAACGTGCTGCAAAATAACCGGGCATCAGAAAATCATGCTGCGTAGAACAAAAATTGTTGCGACTCTGGGGCCTGCCTCCAGCGACCCCAAAGTGCTGGAGGAAATGATCCGCGCGGGTGTGGATGTTGTGCGCATGAATTTCTCGCACGGTACGGTGCAAGACCACATGGCGCGCACCGACAAGGTACGCGCCGCTGCTGCAGCTTGTGGCCGCACAGTTGGCATTTTGGCCGACTTGCAAGGCCCCAAGATACGCGTGCGCAAATTCGAGAATGACAAGATCATCCTGAACAAGGGCGATACTTTTATTCTGGACGCCGCATGGGATGCGCTCGGCAACCAGGAACGCGTCGGGCTGGATTACAAGGAACTGCCCAATGATGTCAGCAGCGGCTCGGTGCTGCTATTGAACGACGGCATGCTGGAATTCGATGTGATTGAGGTCAAGGACTCGGAGATCATCTGCAAAGTGGTGCGCGGCGGCGTGCTGTCCAACAACAAGGGCATCAACCGCAAAGGCGGCGGCTTGACCGCACCGGCCCTGACCGACAAAGACAAAGAAGACATCAAGACGGCGGCGCTGATCAAGGCTGACTTTCTGGCGGTATCCTTCCCACGCTCGGCGGCCGATATGAAACTGGCGCGCGAACTGATGCACGAGGCAGGCGGCAAGAGCCTGCTGATGGCCAAGATCGAACGTGCAGAAGCCATAGACGTGTTGGGTGAAGTTATTGATGCGTCCGACGCCATCATGGTGGCGCGCGGCGATTTGTCCGTGGAAGTAGGCGATGCCGCAGTGCCCGGCTTGCAAAAGCGCATGATTAAAATGGCGCGCGCCAGAAACAAACTGGTTATCACCGCCACACAGATGATGGAATCCATGATTTCCAACCCGATCCCTACCCGTGCGGAAGTATCGGACGTGGCGAATGCAGTGCTGGACGGCACCGATGCGGTGATGCTGTCGGCAGAAACCGCTGTCGGCGATTATCCCATCGAGACCATACAGGCTATGACGCGCATTTGCATTCAGGCCGAAAAAGAACTGGAAGAAAACGCTCTGGATCATCGCCTGATGCTGAATAAATTCACACGGGTTGACCAGTCCATCGCCATGTCTGCGCTGTATGCGGCATCCCACTTTAAGGTGAAGGCGATTGTGGCGCTTACCCAGTCCGGCTCAACCGCATTATGGATGTCGCGGATGAATGTGGATGTTCCAATTTTTGCACTGACGCCGACCAAGGCAACGCTGACAAAAGTCACTCTGTTTAGCGGGGTGCATCCAATAGCGTTCCATCCGACCTCCAAGGATCCATCGGCCACCTTGCGGGAAGCGGAAGAGGAATTGGTGAAACTGGGTTTAGTGGAAGATGGCGACTTGATGGTGTTGACCATAGGTGAAGCCATCGGTAAAAGCGGTCATACGAATACGCTGAAAATCGTGCGTGTGGGTGACCACAAGAGTTAAAAACAGTTGCTAGTTGGCGTTGTCCGCTGCGCGGGTTTTGTTTTAACTAACGCCTAACGACTAGCATCTAACAACTGATTTAATAATTTTTATTAGCTAGAAGGAAAAGAAAATGGCTCTCGTATCTTTGCGTCAATTACTGGATCATGCGGCAGAAAATGGCTACGGCCTGCCTGCTTTCAACGTCAACAACCTGGAACAGGTCAAGGCGATCATGGAAGCGGCGGATGAAACCAACAGCCCCGTAATCATGCAAGGCTCTGCCGGTGCGCGCAAATATGCAGGCGAAGCATTCTTGCGCCACCTGATTGAAGCCGCTGTGGAAGCCTACCCGCACATCCCGGTGGTGATGCATCAGGATCACGGCGCATCCCCTGCGGTCTGCATCCAGGCCATCCGCTCCGGCTTCTCCAGCGTGATGATGGACGGCTCTCTGATGACCGACGGCAAGACCCCCTCCAGCTTTGAATACAACGTCAATACCACACGTAGCGTGGTGGACATGTCGCACGCCGTCGGCGTATCCGTCGAAGGTGAATTAGGTTGCCTGGGTTCCCTTGAGTCCGGCCACGGCGAAAAGGAAGACGGCCACGGCGCGGAAGGCGCACTCTCCCACGACCAACTGTTGACCGATCCCGAAGAAGCTGCTGAGTTCGTACGGAAAACCGGCGTAGATGCGCTGGCAATTGCAATCGGCACCTCTCACGGCGCGTACAAATTCACGCGCCCGCCCACCGGCGCAGTGTTACGCATCGACCGCATCAAGGAAATTCATGCACGCATTCCCAACACCCACTTGGTGATGCACGGCTCATCGAGCGTGCCGCAGGAATGGCTCAAGATCATCAACGAATTCGGCGGCGCGATGGGTGAGACCTACGGTGTGCCAGTCGAAGAAATTGTCGAGGGCATCAAGAACGGCGTGCGCAAGGTGAATATCGACACCGATCTGCGCATGGCTTCCACCGGCGCGACCCGCCGCTATCTTGCACAAAACCCCAAGGATTTCGACCCGCGCAAATTCCTCGCCGCTACCACCAAAGCGATGAAGGAAATCTGCAAGACGCGTTATGAAGCTTTTGGTGCAGCCGGACAAGCTGCGAAAATCAAGCCGATCTCGCTGGACGCGATGGCAACCCGCTACAGCAAGGGCGAACTGAACGCCATCGTCAAGTAACAATACCCTCCCCCTTGCAGGGGTAACCAATGACTTGCTGCGTTTTTGCAGCTTAGTCAGATGGCTAGGGAGGGGGTAGAAACCTAGTATTTCAGCAACTTTACCCCCATCCTAACCTTCCCCCTGAGAGGAGGAAGGGACAGATGCGCAACTATTTCCTTAGCCCTTTTTCTTTGCGCTGGTGGGCGGCGCAGCCAGTCGTTCCGCCTCGGTCAGCAAAAACAATTTGAACGCCTGCGCCGCAGTGGAAAGGCGTTTATTCTGGCGGTGCACAATGTACCAGTGACGCACTACGGGAAAATGTTCCACATTGAGCACAACCAAGCGTCCAGTTTCCAATTCCAGTTCGGCGCTGTGCAGTGAGAGAATGCCCAACCCCATGCCCGCCTGCACGGCTTGCTTGATGGCTTCGTTGGTACCCATTTCCATCCCGGCGCGAAACTGGATACCATGCTCGGCAAAGAAACGTTCCATTGCGCCGCGCGTCCCCGAGCCTTGTTCGCGCACCAGAAAACTCTCCTGTTCGAGCCGCTGGAGCTTGACGCGCTTCAGTTTGCATAATGGATGGTTGGGAGGCGCGATGACCACCAGCGGATTTTTCATGAACGACTGCGCCAGCATCTCGGTTCCTTCCTGAGGTTGCCCCATGATGGCGAGATCACTGCTGTTCTCGGCAAGTTGCTTGAGCACCGCATCGCGGTTGGCGACGTGCAGGCTGATTTGTATTTTGGGATGTTGCTGACAAAATTTTGCCAGCAACTGCGGCATGAAATAGTTGGCGGTGCTGACCACTGAAATGTTCAGGTGCCCATGCTCCAGCCCTTTCATTTCGGCGAACACCGCTTCCAACTCCTGTAATTGTTGTGAAATGGTGCGGCTGTAATGCAGCATCTCACGCCCGGCATCGGTCAGATAGATTTGCTTGCCAACCTGTTCGAACAGCGGCAAGCCAACGCCCTGCTCCAGCTGCTTGATCTGCATGGAGATGGCGGGCTGTGACAGGTATAGCTCCTTTGCCGCGCGCGAGTGGCTCAAGAGCCGCGCGACGGACTCGAATACTTGTAATTGTCTCAAGGTGACATGGAACATGATCTGGGTATTTTACCTCAATCCATAAGCATTACTTATTGATTTAATAAAAAAGTTTGACTGTTATTTATAGTTAGACCGCCTTATAGTTGCATCCATCGAAATTTAATTGCTAATCAACCAGGAGAATTAGAAATGGATCAATCCAATCGTTATTCCAACCTTGACCTTAAGGAAGCCGACCTGATCAAGGGTGGCAAGCACATTCTGGTAGCCTACAAGATGAAGCCAAAGGGCGACCTTGGCTATCTGGAAGCCGCAGCCCACTTCGCAGCCGAATCCTCCACCGGCACCAACGTGGAAGTGAGCACCACCGACGATTTCACCAAAGGCGTAGACGCGCTGGTTTATTACATCGACGAAGCCACCGAAGATATGCGCATCGCGTATCCGCTGGAACTGTTCGACCGCAACGTGATCGACGGCCGCATGATGCTGGTATCTTTCCTGACTCTGGCTATCGGCAACAATCAGGGCATGGGCGACATCGAACACGCCAAAATGATTGACTTCTACGTGCCTGAGCGCGCGGTTCAGTTGTTCGACGGCCCAGCCAAGGACATCTCCGATTTGTGGCGCATCCTGGGGCGTCCGATTGTAAATGGCGGCTACATCTCAGGCACCATCATCAAGCCCAAGCTGGGTCTGCGTCCCGAGCCATTCGCCAATGCGGCGTATCAATTCTGGCTGGGCGGCGACTTCATCAAGAACGACGAGCCGCAAGGCAATCAGGTGTTCTGTCCATTGAAGAAAGTTCTGCCCTTGGTCTATGACGCGATGAAGCGCGCTCAGGACGAAACCGGCGAAGCCAAACTGTTCTCCATGAACATCACCGCCGACGACCACTATGAAATGTGCGCCCGTGCAGACTTCGCGCTGGAAACATTCGGTCCCGATGCAGACAAGGTGGCGTTCCTGGTTGACGGCTTCGTCGGCGGTCCCGGTATGGTGACCACCGCCCGTCGTCAATATCCCAGCCAATATCTGCACTACCACCGTGCCGGTCACGGCATGGTGACCTCGCCCTCTGCCAAGCGCGGCTACACCGCGTTCGTGTTGGCCAAGATGAGCCGTTTGCAAGGCGCTTCCGGCATCCACGTCGGCACCATGGGCTACGGCAAGATGGAAGGCGAAGGCGACGACAAGATCATCGCCTACATGATCGAGCGCGACGAATGCCAAGGCCCGGTCTATTTCCAGAAGTGGTACGGCATGAAGCCCACCACCCCGATCATCTCTGGCGGCATGAACGCGCTGCGTCTGCCCGGCTTCTTCGAGAACCTCGGCCACGGCAACGTGATCAACACCGCAGGCGGCGGCTCCTACGGCCACATCGACAGCCCGGCTGCCGGTGCGATGTCCCTGAAGCAGTCCTATGAGTGCTGGAAGTCCGGAGCCGACCCGATCGAATTCGCCAAAGAGCACAAGGAATTTGCCCGCGCGTTTGAGTCCTTCCCGAAGGATGCGGATAAGATTTTCCCGGGGTGGAGGCAGAAGCTGGGCGTACACAAGTAAGGTTTGTTGTTCAGGTTGTAATGAAAAATCCCCTGCCATTTCTGACAGGGGATTTTTGTTTGGGGCAACCATTTAACCGTTCGTGGTGAGCTTGTCGAACCACCTACCTAAAAGCAAATTCGCCGGTGGCAGACCGGCAGCTGATTACCTTTCTTGTCTTGCCAAGAAATGTAACCGAAAGAAGGCGTCCCCAATCCGCCATCCCTTACGGGATTCCCTGCGTTGCTCGACTGGCCAGGCTTCCTCATAAACTCGCACGATCCGCTACGCGGCCACGTGCTCAAACATATTCGTCAGAATTCCCTGACCAGTCTCCGCTACTCGGTGGCGGATGAGGGGAGTTGGGCGGTACGCAACGAGCACATTACAAAATAATTGCCGGGTTACGATCCCTATTTCGAAAGCGGCTTTATGTGATGGCTTTGTTGAGATCAATTTGGAAGCCTGCTGCTTTGAGTTCCCGTGCAAGGCGAATTTTCCAACCCTCACTCTTGTCCATTGGTTCGTGGATTAGGCCAAATATATCTGAAGGCATTTCTATCTCGCCCTTTGTAAGTACAAAGGTTTTGCCACGCCCAAGCAGCGCAGCGAAATATCCAAGTTCAAGAACGACGTTTTGTCTTGGGCGCGGAGCTTTTTCATCATCTTTTCCGACAGGGTGCCCAATATCATCTGGTGTCATCAAAACGACGGCAAACCCGGCACGTGCGGCGAAATCTTCGAATTTTTCTATAACCGTCATTCCTCGATTGATCTGCTCTTGTAAGATTACCGGGGTCACACCTAATTGTTCAATGAACCGCGCAACGGCATGCTTTGCTCCCTCGTCATGGCCATGAACGAGGAATATTGAATTATTCTTCGGAAGGTCAGGAGCTAGCTGCGGTGACTCAAATCTTTTTGCAGAGAAAACACCTTCTGTCCCTATTTCAGATTTCCACCGACCAGTCAGATTGCCATTGGCGTCGATTGCACATACAACTTGGACAATGCCTAGACTTAAACCACCTGTTTGCCGCCCCGGGGTCAGCCGTAAAGAGAGATTATCTGCTGCAAGACCCTCGATGAAATACTCATACTGACCTAACTCGGGTTCATGGAATTTTCCAACGCCAGTGACTTTTTCGCCTTCTTGCTGGATATCAAGAGCCACCCCTCCATGATTCGTTCCCTCAATTTTGCCAGTCCAGTAACCTGAATAATTGGGAGTGTTCATGATTTCTCTTTCGTGTAATTTAACGTGAACATCCTAACAGAATAATTAGCGTGCATAGTCCATCAATCTTTGTCGTGCACTCATTGCGCACCACTAATTTCCCCTGTTCCGCCACCGAGTAGCGGAGACTGGTCAGGGAATTCTGACGAATATGTTTGAGCACGTGGCCGCGTAGCGGATCGTGCGAGTTTATGAGGAAGCCTGGCCAGTCGAGCAACGCAGGGAATCCCGTAAGGGATGGCGGATTGGGGACGCCTTCTTTCGGTTACATTTCTTGGCAAGACAAGAAAGGTAATCAGCTGCCGGTCTGCCACCGGCGAATTTGCTTGGTTTTTGTCATTCACCCTTCGACATAGCCATTCGACTAAACTGTCAAAAGACGACAGCCAAGTCGCTGGTTATCAGGGCGAACGGCTATTTAACCATTTACCCCAAACATCATCCTCTTCGCCACAAACCGTTTCGCGAACGGCAGACAATCCAGCACACTCAGCGCAGCAGCACGACCAGCGCTAACCAGCGGCAAATCATTGTCCTGTAATTGTTTTGTGGATTCCCCAACACTTTAAGTAAATGGCTAGAAAATTAGCGCTTTATTTTCTCTCTTGGCTACGGCACTATACAAACGCTGTATCAGTAAGAATTAAGGGGAGAGCGTGTTAACTAAACTCGGCAAGTACGAGATCAAGCGCGAGCTTGGGCGCGGAGCCATGGGTATTGTCTATGAAGGTTTTGATCCATTCATAGAGCGTACCGTCGCCATCAAGACAGTCCAGAAATCCCTGATCGATCAATCAGAAGCCCAGGAAGCGCTCAGCCGGTTTCGCCGCGAAGCGCAGGCGGCAGGACGCCTCACGCATCCCAATATTGTTGCTGTTTACGAGTATGCCGAGGAAGACGACATGGCATTCATCGCTATGGAATTCATCCTCGGCAAAGAACTGAAGGAATATTTTGACAAGCTAGAGCGATTCCAGATAAAGGACAGCTTGCATATCATGCAGCAGATCCTTGACGCACTCGACTATGCGCACGGCCGTGGCGTGGTGCATCGGGACATCAAGCCCTCCAACATCATTATCACCAAAGACAACCAGATAAAGGTTGTCGATTTTGGCATTGCCAGAATCGAATCATCGGATCTCACACAAGTTGGTACGGTGCTTGGCACGCCCGCCTATATGTCACCGGAGCAGTTCAGGGGGCTTGTTGTGGATCGTCGCAGCGACATCTACTCGTCAGGCGTTATCCTGTATCAGTTCCTGACCGGGGATCGGCCATTTACCGGCAATCCGACCACCCTCATGCACAAGGTGCTGTGCCAAGCGCCTGTGCTGCCATCTGAACTTAACCCTGAGATATCGAAAGCCCTCGAAGAGGTCGTAACAAAAGCGATGTCCAAGCAGCAGGAAGACCGCTTTCAGACGGCTGCGGAATTCAAGCAAGCACTTAATCTGGCAACAAGTCCCGGCGCCGTTTCTTTAGCACAAACGTTGGATGCAGATGCGACATTGGTAATTTCCAGAACTTCAGATGCGACGTTGGTAATCCCCAAGACGACTAAAGACCCGCAGGTGAACGACAATATCCCGGCTCCGGTTATTAATTTCGATCTGGGGACACTAAGTACGAACATTGAGAAGCAACTGGAGGAAGCGAAGCAGAGTACCAGCCTCGGAACAAGCAAACCAGCACTGTCCCAGTCCGATCAGACGCTGATATTAGCCTTGGCCCCCATTGCGGATACTGTTGTGCCTCAGCCGGTACGGGAGGCCGTGAGCGAATCGACCCTGTCCGCCGGATTGGCACTCAAGGCAGAGGGCAACCTTGAAGCGAAGCAATCCGTGCCGCAAGCCGTTGAGCAACAAACCAAAGCCCAGCGCCTGCACGAGACGCTGGGAAGCATTGCCAGCTTCCTCGACGCCCTTGCCCAGCATGTAAAAAAAGAGGAGCCGACAATCAACCGATCCTATAACTTCGGTCGCCGGACGATCTACAGAAACCTGACGTGCCGGAGCGCTCACACCGACAGCCGCAGGCTGGCCCCTTCTGATTCAGGATTGCTGGATTATGTTTCTCTCAGTATTATTTTGTGTGCGCCTGCGCCGATGGTGATCTCGCGGCCACGGGATATGCTTGACGCGCTGAAGGATCAACTGAACAAGCTGAAGCTGCACTCGCTCGACGACCTAGATGTGCTCAGCAAGGGCGCGCAGGAGGAGTGGGTTCAAGTGCATCTGGCTCCTGATTTTCCTATGCAGCTTCAGTTCAAGGGCAATTATAGGGAAGACTGCATCGACGCGCATACCAACAATATCGAAGCTTTCGGCGACATCGACTTCAAACTCAAAGTAGAAGATGTTACGCCGACGTTGCTGGAGGACATCGGCCACTTTCTCCTTGGCAGCACGGATAAACTGCCGGAGGCATTGCAGCGCGCCTAATTCAAATTCCCTGCTTACGAAAGTGTATGGGAAAATAGCAGTGCGTTTCAGCAAAACCTTTACCGTTCGCGGTGAGCTTGTCGAACCGCTGGCGCCTTGCTGCCACTAGCCTTCGACAAGCTCAGGCCGAACGGTTTTGTGTAAATATTTTATTGAAGCGCACTACTAGAATTAAGGAAATCCAGGCATGTCCAAACACACAGAAGAACTCGCAGTCATGTTTGCTGATATTTGTGGGAGCACTGCGCTCTATGAGAGCTGCGGTGATGAGATAGCCCATCGACTGATTACGCAGTGTCTTTCTATCATGATTGACGGAATGACTGCCAATCAGGGTACGCTGATCGAGACAATAGGCGATGAAATATTATGCACCTTTCACAGCGCTGAAAACGCCATGAATGCTGCTTGTGCCATGCAACAGATGGTAGAAAATGGCGATTTTTGGGGAGAGCATCCGATGCACATTCGTATCGGTTTTCACTACGGCAGCGTGACTAGCGAATCGGGAAAAGTGTATGGCGACACAATCAATGTTGCGGCACGTGTTGCCTCAATAACCCGTGCCAGCCAGATCATTGCTACTCTGGCTGCCGTTAATTCACTGCCTTCTGGCTTGCGCAGCAAAACTCAGCAGATAATGCGTGCGGCTTTGAAAGGCAAACAAGAGCAGCTCGATATATTTCGGATCATATGGGAAGACGACGATGCGGTTCTTACTCGAATAGGCAAGCCCACTTATCGCAATTCACAGGAAGGCAACAGTGAATTGACGCTACGTTATCGCGACAAGACATGCAAAATAAATGACCATCAAAAAAGTGCCATATTAGGACGCGATGACGCCTGTGATATGTTGGTAAAACATGATTTCGCTTCGCGACAACATGCACGCATCGAATTGCGTTTCGGAAAATTCGTAATTGCGGATCAGAGCACAAATGGAACTTTTGTCCGTTTCGCCGATGGTAACTCGGTTCGTCTTGGCCGCGAGGAACTTGTCCTGCGCAACTCTGGCTCTATCAGTCTAGGGCAACCTTATTCAGACAATCCGCACGATCTTGTGGAATTCTCGATTGCCCCGGCCTCAGCGTGAAAATACACACCACTCTGACAGAATTAATAACCAAGTCTTCATCGTTGCATTCACCGGTTAACTGGCAAGACGGCCTAGTTAAATTACCCCCGGCAAAGCCGGGGGCTTATTAGGTCAGCCCCTCAAAGGAGCCGATAAAACCGTGAGCCGCCTGAAGGCGGCGGGTTTTTTACTCCTTCCTCCTTGCAGGAGGAAGGTTGGGATGGGGGTAGAAATTTTGATTATGCTCATGCTTAGTTTCTACCCCCTCCCTACCCCTCCCCCTGCAAGGGGGAGGGAATGATGTTGCTGAATTTTAACGTTGCTTTTCAATGACCGCCGGAACGGTCAAACCTAACTGAACCCCCCGGCATAGCCTGAGGTTTACCTAACTGAATTAAAACGATATATTGCCATTTTCGATCATGGCTATATAACGCTTGTCAGCTTGGGTAATTTTGCTAAGCACCGCTCTTAGCAATGCACCTGAAAAACGAGCCTGAAGCCCGTCACTGGAATTGCGCAAACGCTCACCATCAATACATAGAGCAACCAGCATTGTCGAAGCTACCACGCTGGCAGTGCGCAAATGGCTTACCTTATCAATATAAGCCAATTCGCCAAAACAAGCTCCCTGTCTCATATGGTTTATTTCCAAGTCCCCCTTCAATACATCTGCCTCTCCGATGATGATGACATAAATACTTGTGCCGGCATCTCCTTCAGAAAAAACTACCTCACCAGCCTTGTAGCGTATCCAATTGCTAATTTGAATAGTCTCCCAAAGTTCTTTCTGGTCAAATTCACGGAAAAAATCAAGCTTGCACAGTGCGGTGTATTTGGAACTGTCATTGGCAATCTCCTTGGCCTTGCCCGCAGTTGACATTGCTCCCTCAAGATCATCGCTGAAGGTCTTCCATTCGCAGTAACGCTGCTCCGGGTCGCGCGCAATTGCTCGCAAAACAACTTCAGAGAGCCTTGCCGGAATATTCTGACGCCATTCCGATAAAGGGGGAGGATCAACATAAAGCTTCTGATAAATTAGACTTTCGGTGGTGTCGCCAGTATATGGCGCATGGCCGGTAAGCAACTGATATGCCATCAATCCAGTGGCATAGATGTCAAACTGAACGTTGGGAGAAACCTTCTTGAATTGCTCAGGCGGCACATAATCAAACGTGCCAACATCGAGCACCTGTGTCTCACTGCTATCGGTTTGATAACAAGAGCCAAAATCTGAGACCTTAATGTCGCCATTATGATTAAGAAGAATATTGCTGGGTTTGATATCACGATGCAATATATTAAAAGAATAAACGTATTCAAGCGCTTTGCATACCTTGAATATAATTTCAACCACTCGTTCAATGGGTAGTAAGTTTTCTGGTTGAATAAAGGGTTTTAGTGTCCCGCCAGAAAGGTATTCCATAACAATATATTCACCCCCCGCTACCAATCCAGCTTCATAGGTTTCCACGATAAACGGGTGTTTTAGTTGCCCAGTCGACTTCACTTCATTCATCCAAAGTCTGTACATCTTCTTCTTTACATCAACAGCATCACCCCAACGCGCAACCTTAATAGCGACTTGTCGTTGCTCGAAATTGTCCAGCGCAAGATAAACCACGCCGAATCCACCCAATCCAATTTGCCTCAATATCCTATAGCGGACACCTAGCTCTTTTGAAATGGGGAGATCGGAAAATTGTTCAGGTAATATATTTGATATGGTCATAATGCTAGCATTGCGTAAAGTTATAAGAATACCGCGATCACTGCTTATGATATACAGGATTTAGAAAAGTAGCTCGCTTCCGCAGCAAAAATAATTCCTAAGCGCAAATCAGTGATCAATAAGGGGCGAAACATGAAGTTTGTAATCTGGCACGGGTAACTATTGTGAAAGCCGCTTAGGTAGCTTATCGTTCGCAACACCATCATAGATTATGCGAGCATCACCCATGAGCAATTCATTGCACAACGTTATCTCCCAAGCCGAACAGGTCATTCTCGGCAAACCGCACCAGATCAGGCTGGCGCTGGCCTGTCTGCTGGCGCGCGGTCATTTGTTGATCGAAGACCTGCCGGGCGTGGGCAAGACCACGCTGGCGCATGCGCTGGCGCGTTCGCTCGGCTTGCAGTTTCAGCGCATCCAGTTCACCAGCGACATGTTGCCCGCCGACATTCTCGGTGTGTCGGTATATCAGCGCGAAAGCGGGGATTTTAAATTCCACCCCGGCCCGATTTTCGCGCAGATGATCCTGGCTGATGAAATCAACCGCGCCACGCCCAAGACGCAGAGCGCGCTGCTGGAGGCGATGGAGGAGCAGCAGGTGACCACCGAGAGCGTCACGCGCCCGCTGCCCACGCCATTCTTCGTCATCGCCACGCAGAACCCCACCTACCAGATCGGCACCTTTCCGCTGCCGGAATCGCAACTCGACCGCTTCCTGATGCGCATTGAACTCGGCTATCCCGATGCGCAAGCAGAGCGCGGTTTGCTCGCCGGAGTGGAGCGGCGCGAGATCGTATCCAAACTCACGCCGCAGATGGAAGCGTCTGAATTGCTCGCCCTGCAACAGCAAGTGAGGCAGGTATACGTCTCCCCTGCCCTGCTCGACTACGCGCAGGCCATCCTGCGCCACACGCGCGAATCGGCGCGCTTCGTGCACGGCCTTTCGCCCCGCGCCGGACTCTCATTGCTCGCTGCGGCACGTGCATGGGCATTGCTGGATGAACGCAATGCCGTCATCCCGGAAGACGTGCAGGCGGTATTGCCCGGTGTTGCCAGCCACCGCCTGCAAAGCGTACAGGATGTGCAAATCTCGGATGGCGGCAAACTGGCGCGCGAGTTGATCGAGGCCGTGGCCATTCCATAGAGATTTTCAACGTGCTTACCGCACTCAAACAACAATTCCGCACCTGGCTGTTCCGCCCAAAAATCGAGAGCGGAACGATCACACTTAACCAGCGCCGCATTTTCATCATCCCCACGCGGCAAGGCATAGGTTTCGTCTTCGTACTGCTGTTGATGCTGATGGGCGATATCAATTACAACTTGAGTCTCGGTTACGTGCTGACTTTCCTGCTCGGTACCACGGCCCTGATGACCATGATGCACACCTTCCGCAATATGGCACAACTGGAAATACGCGCCGGGCGTGCCGACGCGGTATTCGCCGGAGATATGGCGCAGTTCGTGTTCCATTTCCATAACAACGGCAGGTTGCCGCGCTACCACCTCAAACTTCACGATGGCAATGGGCACAGCGTGACGTTCGACATCCCTGCACAACAAGGCGTAGAGATAAAACTTCCCCTTCTCGCCGCACAGCGCGGCTGGCTAAGCTCTGGCAGCCTGACGTTGCATACCGAATTTCCGCTCGGCCTGTATCATGCATGGTCGTACCTGCAATTCGATACGCGCTGTCTGGTGTATCCCAAGCCTGCCGCGCACCAGCCGCTGCCCGCCAGTTCGGAGCAAGGCGGCACGGGAAAATTCAACGTGGCGGGCGATGAGGATTTTTCCGGGCTGCGCAGCTACGTGGCGGGCGACGCGCTGCCGCGCATCGCATGGAAAGCGCTGGCGCGCGAGCAGGGCTTGCAGGTCAAGCAGTTCAGCTCGCGACAGGGGCAGGAACTATGGCTGGACTGGGCGCTGCTGCCCGCACTGGCCACCGAGCGCAAACTGGAGATACTGACGCGCTGGGTGCTGGACGCCGATGCGCGGGGAGTACATTACGGCCTGCGCCTACCGGACATCGAATTGCCACCGGTACATGGTGCGGCGCACCGGACCGAATGCCTGCGCGCACTGGCTTTGTGCGGATTGCCAACATGAAACTCGACTCCCATCTAATTTACGGCCTGCTCGCTTGCGTGCTGCTGATCAGCGCACCGCACATCGAACATCTGCCGCTTTGGGTCATCTCTCTGAGCGCCATACTGCTGGGCTGGCGCGCCTGGCTAGCTCACAGCAATCAACCGCTGCCGCCGCGCTGGCTGCTGCTCAGCATCGTGGCGGGCAGCGTAGGCGGCATCCTCATCAGCTTCCACACGATATTCGGACGCGAGGCGGGGGTCACTTTGCTGGTTTTGCTGTCCACGCTCAAACTGCTGGAAGTGCGTTCCGCACGCGATGCAACAGTCGCGATTTACCTCGCCTGCTTCGTCATCATCACCGAATTTTTATATTCGCAAAGCATGCTCACGGCGTTGTTCATGTTCGCCACGCTGCTGGTCGTCCTGGCGACCTGGGTGCATCTGCAATCCGGTACTCTGGCCCTGCGCCTGCGCTTGCGCATTGCCGGGATACTGCTGCTCCAGGCGATCCCGCTCACGCTCATCCTGTTCGTGCTGTTCCCGCGCGTGCAGGGGCCGCTGTGGGGGTTGCCGCAGGATGCTTATGCTACCAGCGGTCTGGACGACAAGATGTCGCCCGGCAGCGTAGGCCATCTTGCGCTGTCCGATGCGGTCGCGTTCCGCGTAGTGTTCAATGGACAGCCGCCGCGACGCAATCAGATGTACTGGCGCGGGCCGGTGTTGTGGGATTTCGACGGGAAGACCTGGACACCGGGCCGAAGTGGCTATTTGCGCGTCAAACCCACTCGATTGGACAATCTGGCCTATCCCATCGATTACACGGTCACGCTGGAACCGCACAACAAAACCTGGCTGTTCATGCTGGAAATGCCCACCCAGATTTCGGTTCCGGCCGGGATGACTTACGACTTTCAGGTGCGGCAAAAAGCCCCAGTCACATCACGCCTGCGCTATACCGCACATTCACAACTCGGCTACCGCGCCAATGCAGAGGAAGATCCGCGCCAGTTAGTGCGGGCCTTGACCATCCCACTCAACCTTAACCCGCGCGCGCAAAAACTCGCCGCAGAGTGGCACGCCAATTCGGACAACGACGAGGCCATAACGCGCACGGCTCTCGCTTATTTCAACCGTGAAGGCTTCCAGTACACTCTGTCGCCGCCGACGCTGGGTACCCATGAGATAGACGATTTCCTGTTCGGGACGCGCAAGGGTTTCTGTGAACACTATGCTTCCAGCTTTGTGTTCCTGATGCGCGCGGCGGGCATTCCGGCGCGCGTCGTGACCGGCTATCAGGGCGGTGAATACAACGATCTCGGCAAGTACTACATCGTGCGCCAGTCCGATGCCCATGCATGGGCCGAAATATGGTTGCGCGGGCGCGGCTGGGTGCGCATCGACCCCACCGCCGCCGTCGCCCCGACACGTGTGGAACTCGGCATGGCAGCCGCCCTACCTCAGAGCGACAGCGCTACGCTGCCTTGGATGGCGCGCGCACAATCTCCATGGCTGATCAACTTCAGGCTCAATCTGGACGCGCTGACCAACCAGTGGAACCAGTGGGTGCTGGGCTACAACACGGAACGGCAATTCGCGTTCCTTACCCGGATGGGGATGGAAGAAATCACCTGGCAGCGCATGGCGTTCACTATACTGGGTGGCATGGCGCTGTTGGTCGGAGTCTTCACCCTGCTCATGCTGCGCCAACTGACGGTGCGAAATAAAGACGAAGCACAACGCCTGTACCTGAAATTCTGCCGCAAGCTGGCGAAAAGAGGCCTCGTGCGCGGCGCACACGAAGGGCCGCAGGACTTTGCCGCCCGCGCCGCGCAAACAAGACCACAACTCGCCCCCGCCATCGCCGACATCACTACGCGCTATGTCGCGTTGCGCTATGGGGGACAGCTCGACACCGGTGCATTGCAAGCCTTGCACCGCGCAGTTGCGGCATTCAAGTTATAATTCGCAGATACTCACCGCACAAGCACACCATGCAAATCACCCGCAGACTCGAATTCGATGCAGGCCACCGCATCCCCAACCACAACAGCCAGTGCAAGCACCTGCACGGTCACCGCTACGCCATCGAAATCACCCTGTCCGGCGACATCATCACCACCGAAGGTGTGTCCGAGCAGGGCATGGTGATGGATTTTTCAGATGTGAAGCGTATCGCCAAGGAGCAACTGGTGGATGCATGGGATCACGCCTTTCTGGTGTATCGCGGCGACCGCGTGGTGCTTGATTTTTTAAACACCTTGCCCGACCACAAGACCGTGGTGATGGAAGTGCCCCCCACCGCAGAAAACCTGGCGATGCTCGCATTCAAGCAACTCGACAGTGCCTATCGCGACACCTATGGCAACCATCTGCAACTGGAACGGGTGCGCATTTACGAAACCCCGAACAACTGGGCGGATTGCCTAGGATAATTTTTTCAACCCATGAGGAGAATAAATAATGTTCACGCTGCCCTCCATGTGGAACTTGATCATCTCCACCATCGTGTTCTTCGTCGCCGCCTGGTATTTTCACCGTTATCTGGAAGAGCAGGGAATCCCCAAGGGCATGACACGCAAGATACTGGTTTTTTCTCTCGCCTCGCTGGTGTCATGGGGTGCGGGAGAGTTGGCGGACTGGGCTAAGGAAAAATAGAGGTACCGCAACCGGCGGCAAAAACCACAGACGATCTGGCGCAACAACTGAAGGCAGCCCTTCAGGCGAAACCATAATCAATGAAGCATGTCGGCAAATTATGAGCTTGTCAGGAAACTAGGCAGCGGTGCGACCAGCACGGTATATCCGGCGCCGGATCAATTTAAGGCAGCAAGGTTTTATCCACCCGGCAACAAATCCCCCGCAGCAGCGCCGAACCGCTTACTGGGTCGCATTCCTGCCCGGCCAAGGCAGTGTAGTTGGCAGTCATTTCCGCTGCTTCGCCGGGAACCGTTTGCCACCAACCGTAATGTGCCCATAACGTCTGCGGGTCGAGAGTGGCATCCAGTTTTGCGCGCCCTAACATAGCGCCGTGGGGCGAACGCACAGTAACCACATCTCCTTCCGCTATGCCCTGCTCTCCTGCCGTTATGGGATTAAGAGATACCGCAGGAAGTCGCGGCTTGCGCCCTGGACGCTCCGCTTGCTGGTTCTGGCTGTGGCAATGGTCGGGAAGTTTTGCGCAAGTAATCAGCAGGGGAAATTCCGCACTAAGTTCAGGCTGCCGGAATTCCGGCAACGGCGGCTGGCCGATGCGCTGCAACGACTCGGAATAGAATTTAATTCGCCCGCTGGGTGTGGCAAAGCCCTTCTCCAGATATTTGAAATAACGCGTATCGAGCAACAGCTTCACGCCTTCAGGTGCGTCCCGCAAAACTTCTGGAGTCAAGCCGGTGAGTTCAAGCACGTAGCGCAATGCTTCCTCGGGGTCACCGCTAAAAAAATGGCTATTCAAACCGAGGCGTGCCGCCAGATCGAAAGCAATGGCGGCATCTGATCGTGCCTCGCCTTGGGGCGCTACCACCGGGGTGCGCAACTGAACCAGTGATTCCGCCGCCTGGTTCACGAAGAATCCTGCCTGCAAACCCTGCCTCTCCCATGGCATGGCGACGGGGAACAGGATATCCGCATCGCGGCTCATCGCGGAAGGAAAGAAATCTGCATGCGCGTAAAACTCCAATCTGCGCAATGCTTCCTGCCCCCGTTTCGGCTCGGCTCGGGTAGCCAGCAGATTGGAACCGAAGGACAGCAATCCGCGAACCGGATACGGTTTCCCGTCCATGATGGCACTGTACAAATCAGCCTCGGAAATCCATCCCTTCCCGGCTGGACCGAGAGGCCGCGAACCTAACCCCAGCGCCTTGGATGCCTGTCCCGGCGGCAGCAGCTCGCTGCCCATCGCGTTACGCATCGGCGTTTTAGTGAAAAACACGTTGCCGCCAGGAGCGTCATAACACCCGGTAAGCGTATATAACAGATGCAGCGCCCGACCGGTCTGTGTTGCCTCACTATGCTGGTTCAGCCCCGCCCAGCCGTAAAACGCGACGGGGCCGTAGCCAGTCATCAATTCCGCTGCCTGCGTGATAATGGCCCCGGGAATGCCGGTAATTTCCGACGCCCGTGTCAAAGGATATTCCGCACAACGCTGTGCAAAAAAATCGAAGGCGGGACGGCAGGATATTAAACCGTCAGGCGTTGAAACCTCGAATTGCCCGGTGAGCGCCGCTTGGAACATAACGCTTCCCTGCGGAGGAACTGGCACGGCACATCCACGCGCTTCATCCCACACCATTTTCTGCCCTGCGGCAGAGCGCAAAAACTCACCGTTGTCTATCCGCACCAGAAACGGCGCAGTGGTATGACGCAAGAGAAACTCGAGATCAAAGCGACCGCTTTGCACTAACAGGTTTGCCAGCGCCAACGCCAATACCCCATCGGTTCCTGGGCGCACCCGCAACCACACGTCGGCACCCTTTGCGAAACCGGCGCTGCGAGGATCGATGACGATCAGCTTCATTCCCCTCTGCCGCGCTGCCTTGATTTCCTCTGCCATTGAGAGCCATGTGGCGGGCGGATTCACCCCCCACAACAGCAAACAGCCGGTGCGCGCAAAATCGGGCATACCGATACCCGAGCCGAAAGTGGTTATCGGAGCGAAATCCCGGTGCCAGTTACATACGTGGGTAGTCCACACCACATTGGGGCTGCCGAAAGCATTGGCCAGACGGAAAATCCATGGCATGCCATCTGCTATTGCCGTGCCGCTGGGAGTGGTCACGCAAAAACTCACCGCTTCCGCCCCGCTTTCTTCAGCAATACGCCTCATGTTGGACGCGGTGATTCCCAGCGCCTCATCCCATGAAATTCTTTGCCAGCCGGGATCGATACTGCCCTTGGGGTTGGTGCGGCGCAACGGATATAAAAGCCGGTCGGGATGCCGTAATAACGCAGGTGCCGCAAGCCCCTTGGAGCACAAGTGTTTGCCGGTGGGGTGGTCTGGATTGGCAACAACACCGGTTAGCACCCCGTCCTCTATCTGATAGAAACAGCCGCAGAAGGAAATACACAGAGGGCAGTATGAAGGAATGGATGTCACGAAATCCTCCTGAATCCTTTAAAGGTGCCCTTTATTCTCAATGTATGAATGGCATTGGATTATGCTGGATGGCGACCAGCACGATATAGGCGAACACCACTTGGGCTGCCATCCAGGCGAAAATGCGTATGGTTTTGTTCTTGCCATATTTCAGCGCGACGAAACCTAGCACGATATACAACAACAATCCGACCACTTTAGAAGTTAGCCATGCATTCACAAAAGGATATTGTTGGATGGTAATAGCCAAAGCTATGGCAGAGGTGAGCAATAGCGTGTCCACGACATGCGGCACGATTCTGACCCATTGTTGCTGCATGATGGGTGAACCGCGAAAATGCCAGATGCCACGTAACATAAACAGCATGTAGCTGGTAAACGCGCATGTGATATGCAGTCCTTTTATCAACAAATAACCCATGGTCAAATTTTTTTCCTTTCTTCGTGCAGAGTGCTGCACCATTTTCAAATGGCACCCATAAGGTGACTTATCTTCAATGTGTCAGTTGAGCATACAACATCGGTAGCTCGCGCGGCAATTCTGAGGGTTTGCGAATCACTACATAGCCGTTGACGCCGAACAGGTGTGGCAGGTAGCTGCTGCCTTTCTCGTCGATGGTGACGCAGAACGGGCGCAGCCCCATGCGGCGCGCCTCGTGGATAGCAACGCGGGTGTCTTCTACGCCGTAGCGCCCTTCATACTGATCCAGGTCGTTGGGCTTGCCGTCGGTGAGGATCAGCAACAATCTTTGCGTCGCCGATTGCTTGGCGAGCAACTGGCTTGAATGGCGAATGGCAGCGCCCATACGGGTGTAAAAGCCGGGCTTGATCGCGGTGATGCGCCCGCGCACTTCGTCGTTGTACTTGCGCTCGAATTCCTTAAGAACGTGGAAGCGGATGTTTTCGCGCTTGAGGGAGGAGAAACCGTACAGCGCGAAGCGGTCGCCGGTGGCCGACAGAGCTTCGGAAAACAGGAACAAAGTATCGCGAATGACGTCGATGACGCGGGCCTGGTCGTTGACGTAGGCATCGGTGGAGAGCGACAGGTCCGCCAGCAGCAGGCACGCCAAGTCGCGATCACGGTAGTGGTGAGCCTTATACAGCCCTGCTTCCTGCGCATCGAGACCGCTGATGCGGTCGGCGGTGAATTGTACGCAAGCGTCCAGATCGAGTTCGGTGCCGTCGAATTGTCCCTTGAGCCATATCTTGGCAGGTGTAAGTGCTTCGAACTGGCTACGCAGGCGGCGCGCAATGGCGGATAGGTGTGACGGTAGCGGCAACAGTTCCGCGTTGCGCGCCACCATGGGCTGCAAGCGGCAATGGGCGGGCTGCATACGCTGTTTTTTGTAGTGCCATTCCGGAAGCAAAATGCCGCCGCCAAGCGGCAGATCATCCGCTTCCTCAGACGGCAAATCCAGATCAAAGCGCAGGCGCGATGCAGTGGTTTTGCCGTCTTGGGCCACGCTCAAACGATCCAGATCTTCCGCCGGACGTTCGTCAGGGGGTTCGTCTTCCTCTGTGTGGCGATTAACCTTGATATATTCGGCCCAACTGAAAATACTCTCTGCCCGGAAGCACATCATGAAGCCGTCTTTTTCATTCGGCATGTCAACCCGCTCAGCCTGGTAGCGGCGGTCATTTTCGCTTTTCTTGCTGTCGCCGCCTTCATGGCTTTCCGGTTCCTTGCCGCCGCCCTTGGCAGCCGCACTCACGGGAGGATCGGGGTGCAGCCACAGGTAAACCGGCTGGGGCGGACGATTGGCTGGCGGTAGCCGTTCCACACTGCCGGGGTTCAGCAGCGCAGCACGGATAGCTTCTTCTTGTTCACGTTCCCCTGAGGGCAGTTGCTTGGGTAGCGGACGCATGGTCAGCACGGCATCCACCAAACGGCGGTAGCGCGGAGCCAAACCGGGAAATCTTGCCAGCACATCCAACGTGGCTTGCTGGTTGCGCCATATCCAGGGCTGTGCTGGGTTGGATTCGGCAGCAGCCAGAGCGATCAGCCACAGGTAGAGATCGCGGTTCAGACTGCGCTGTGGAAAGAGGTCGAGCATGGCGGGCAGGTTGAGGGTTCCACCGTCGAGCCAAGTTAATTCGGTTTTGAGGTTGCTCCCGGCAATGCGTTGCAACAGACTGCGCTTTGCGCCGTGTGTAGTGGCGCAGGCAGATTTCACCGCGAGCCCGCTGTCGCCGCCCCAGGCGCGGAACAGGATGCCTGCCATCTTACTGATTTGCTCCAGCGTCACCGCTTCACCAGGATAACGTTTGTCAGCCGCACCGGTAATTAATTTGTGCCATAGGGCACCGACTTGTTCTTCCATTTAGGGCACCATTTACTTTTTTCCACCGGGTTCGTAACAATGCGCCGGAATGTCGATGTGATGCCCAAAATCCCGCGCGGACTTGTCCAGGGCGCATTCGTGCTCGACCCATTTCAGCAGCGTGCCACGCGGGTTATCGGCCTGCACCTTGCTGCAGGCATCGGCGCACTGTCCGCACTGGGTGCAGGTGAACATTTGGCGCTTGATGCTGCGAGGTCTAAGACGCATTGGGCAGACGTTGTTGCAGGCGGCGTTGCAGTCGATGCACTCTTCAGCGCGGCGGCGGTCGAAGCCGATCACCATGGCTTTGCGGTTGCCCATCCAGGCGAGGCTCTGGAACAGGCCGATGGCACAGGCGTAGCGACAAAACAAGTGGCGCGCGAACATGAATTCGACGAAGAAGGCAATGGTGCCTGCGGTCAGGAAAACGCTCTGGTTGTGCGTCAGTGCGCCATGCCACAGGTTGCCATAGATTTCCTGTGGGGGAAGCAGATAAGTCAGCAAAGCAATGGCCCACAGAAAGGCGAAGGCTATCACCAGAGGCAGCAACGCCAGCCAGTAGAGCGGGTTGGCCTTGGTGATGGAGCCGTCGACATTTTGCTCCGGCAGCGCGTGGCGATCCCACAAGCTTTGCCGACCGATGGCGCGGCGCATGAGCTGGTTGATGGTTTCCACTACAGAAAAGTGGGGGCACAGCCAGCCGCAATAAAGACGACCGTATTTCCAGGAAATTCCCACGCCGAAGGCGATGGTTCCGAGGATCGGTAAACCACCGCGCAGCACGAGATTGATGGCGGCTTGGGTGGCATTTATTTTTCCGGCGATAAAGTCGTCCAGACCCAGCGTCCAGTGCATGCCAAGAAAAAAGAAATGCTTGAGGTTGAGATCGAGGCGAAACAGATCAAACACCGGCGCCAGCAGGAACAGCATGAAAAATCCGGCCTGAGCCAGCAGTCGGCTGCGCTGGGTATTATTCATAGCAGCGTTTGCCCGGGTGCTTTGCCTTCACTTTCCGAAGCTGGCATAGACGATCTCCATCAGTGCCTCCGCAGTTTCCTCGTCGTCGGTGAGCGGCTCCACCAGTGCGGCACGGCAAGCTTCCACCGGATCGAAGCCACTGCCGATCAGTGTGGCAGTATAGACCAGCAGGCGTGTGCTGGCTGCTTCTTCCAGATCGTGTTCCTTGAGCGCGCGCAGGCTGTTGGCGAGGTTGACCAGCCGCTTGGACAGCATCGCATCGGCACCTGTCTCGCCGATGACGATCTGCTGTTCCAGTTCCGATCCCGGAAAATCAAAGCGCAGGCTGACGAAACGTTGGCGCGTGCTGGGTTTCATACCCTTGAGGAAATTCTGATAGCCGGGGTTGTAAGACACCACCAGCATAAATTCCGGCGGTGCGTTGAGTATCTCCCCGGTGCGTTCGATAGGCAGGATGCGGCGGTCGTCGGACAGCGGGTGCAGTACCACGGTGGTGTCCTTGCGCGCTTCCACCACTTCATCCAGATAGCAGATGCCGCCCTCGCGCACCGCACGGGTAAGCGGGCCATCGTTCCAGTAAGTCTCACCATCACCGATGAGATGTCGCCCCACCAGATCTGCGGCGGTGAGATCGTCATGGCAGGCCACGGTGTACAGCGGCAGATCGAGTTTTGCCGCCATATGTGCCACGAAGCGTGTCTTGCCACAGCCAGTTGGCCCCTTGATCAGCAAGGGCAAGCGGTTGCGGTAGGCATGTTCGAACAATTCGATTTCGTTGCCGTGTGGTTTGTAGAAAGGCAGTTCACTCATTCTCAGGTCCATTGTAAAGATTTCATCAAATCTACTTGATCAAGTCTAAGTGAAACGGGCAAATTCTTACTTGATCGTGGTCAAGTAAGGGAGAAGGTAATTACAAACATGCCACGTTAAAGTTAAGCAACTTAGTACCCCCTTGACGTGGCAACCAGATAGGTCACTGCGACGCGTTGCATAATCCCCAGCGAATGGACACGATAGGCTTTTGTTTCCGGTATTATGTCGTTGTTGCCATCCTGATCCTCTCGGGCGGGAGCGAACCAAGAAAACAATACGAACATGAGTGAACGCAAGCAGTTTTTTCCTCGGCAAGTCGTTGAGGCTAGAGGGAACCGATGGGATTTGGCCTTGTTGCCTATAGTGCTGTCGCTATTAATTTTGCTGGCTTACGGCGGCGGACAGATGGCCCGTCCCTACCAATTGGGTGAAACGCTTCCGATATCTCTCGACCCGGCATATTTGCCCTATTACCTGCTCCGCACCACGCTGCGCATGTTCATCGCCCTCGGCGCTTCCATAGTATTCAGTTGTGTATTTGCGGTTCTGGCAACGAGGTACCGCGCGGCGGAAAAAGTTATGGTGCCCATCCTGGATATTCTCCAGTCGATTCCCGTCCTCGGTTTTCTTTCCATCACGGTCACGGCTTTCATTGCCCTGTTTCCCGGCAGCCTGCTCGGTGTCGAGTGTGCGGCAATATTCGCCATCTTCACTTCCCAAGCCTGGAACATGGCCTTCAGCGTCTATCAGGGATTCCGTACCGTTCCCGCTGAATTGAAGGAAGCCGCGAGCGTGTTCAAGCTTTCCGCCTGGCAACAGTTCTGGCGGCTGGAACTGCCCTTCGCCACGCCGGGGCTGCTGTGGAACATGATGATGTCCATGTCGGGCGGCTGGTTCTTCGTTGTCGCTTCGGAGGCTATCTCGGTTTCCAACCAGAACATCAAGCTGCCGGGCATCGGTTCCTATATCGCCTTGGCCATCGAGCAGCGTGATCTGCATGCAATCGGATGGGCCATCGGCGCGATGTTGATCGGCGTGATGCTCTACGACCAGCTTTTCTTCAGGCCGCTGCTTGCCTGGGCAGACAAATTCCGCTTCGAGGAATCCGGCGGCGAAACTGCCCAGGACTCATGGTTGCTGACTTGGCTGCGCCGCACCGAGCGTACTCAGGAAGTCGTAGTCGCATTCGGCAGATTGCTGGAGCGCTCGTTCGCTGTATTTCGGCTGCGTTACGATGGCACGTCGATTCGGGCGCGACCCCAGACAGCCTCCGCAATGCCGGAGCGTATCTGGGACGCAATCATTGCCGCCGTAGTTTTTTATGCCCTGTGGGCTCTTATTCACTTTATCCATACTGAAGTAGGTTGGAGCGAGGTTGGGCGAGTCTTCGTGCTGGGATTTTACACAATGTCCCGGGTGATCATCCTGATTGCGCTGGCGGCCCTTGTCTGGGTTCCGGTCGGTGTATGGATAGGGATGAATCCGAGGTTCGCCGAGCGTGCGCAGGCGATCATTCAATTCCTAGCGGCATTTCCGGCCAACTTGATGTTTCCCATTGCCGTCTTTTTACTCGTACGCTTCAGCCTCAACCCGGATATCTGGCTGTCCCCCCTGATGATCCTCGGCACGCAGTGGTACATCTTGTTTAATGTCATTGCCGGAGCCTCCACCGTGCCGATGGAACTGCGCTATGCCGCGCAGAATTTTGGTCTGAGCGGCATGCTCAAGTGGCGTCGCTATCTGCTTCCGGCGATCTTTCCCAGTTTTGTCACGGGCGCCATCACCGCGTCAGGTGGTTCATGGAATGCCAGCATCGTTGCCGAATACGTGACTTGGGGCGATACCACCCTGAAAGCCCATGGCCTCGGCAGCTACATCGCCGAGATGACCGCAGTCGGCGATTTCCCCCGGATTGCCTTGGGGATTTGTGTCATGTGCATATTTGTAATGGGATTTAATAATTTCGTCTGGCGGAGGCTCTATCGTATGACAGAAAATCGCCTGCATTTCTAACGGGCACGATAAATGTGCAACCCATGATGATGCAAACTATGCCCGTTCCCCCATCCCAACCTTCCCCCGCAGATGAACCATTGCAAGGGAAGGGGCGAACGTATCGCTACGCGAGTTTTATGTAAAGGATACACACCATGACCACTCCTATCGTCGAACTCAAATCTGTGGGTAAATCTTTCCGCTCGGCGGATGGTTCGGCCCGCTCCGTCCTTGAAGGTGTCGATTTCACCCTCAACGAAGGAGAGATCGTGGCATTGCTGGGTCAGTCTGGATCGGGCAAATCCACTATGTTGCGTATCATGGCCGGACTTATCCCCGCCGACAGCGGGTCGGTTCTTTATCGGGGACTCCCGCTCTATGGACCGGCCGATGGGATCAGCATGGTGTTCCAGTCTTTCGCGTTATTCCCGTGGCTCACCGTTCAAAAAAATGTTGAACTGGGTCTGGAGGCGAAAGGAATGCTCCCCAAGGATAGAGTGCAGCGTGCCGAAGCGGCCATCGAATTGATTGGCCTGTCTGGCTTTGAAGGTGCTTTGCCCCGGGAGTTGTCCGGCGGCATGCGCCAGCGGGTGGGCATCGCCCGCGCCTTGGTCATGGAACCCGACGTATTGCTGATGGACGAAGCATTTTCTGCGCTCGATGTGTTGACCGGAGAACGCTTGCGCGAAGACATTCTGGAGCTTTGGGAAACCGGAAAAATTCCCACCAAGGCAATTCTCGTTGTTTCGCACAATATTGAAGAGGCAGTCATGATGGCAGACCGGGTTCTGGTTTTCGCCAGCGACCCGGGACGGGTACGCGACGAATTGCCGGTAATCCTTGCCCGCCCGAGGGAAGTAGAAAGTTCGGAAGTACGTGGTCTGATCGACAAAGTTTACGGGCTGATGACAGCGGGTACCACACGCACGGGACGGATTACCGGGAAGGAAGTCAAATTGCAACTTGGCGACCGCCTGCCGGATGCGGAGATTGTCCGCATGGAGGGCATACTGGAACTTCTTGCCGACGAACCTTTCCTGGGGCGGGCAGACTTACCAAAGCTTGCGGAGGAAACAGAGTTCAGCGATGAGGAGCTTCTCGCTGTGTCCAGCGCCCTGACTCTGCTGGGCTTTGCCCATCTCGAACATGGAGACATCATGCTTAATCCGCTTGGCAAGCAATATGTACTCGCCAACAATTCCGAGCGCAAGGTAATCTTCGGCCAACAACTGCTGGAAAACGTACCCCTGATAGCTTACATCCGCCAAGGGCTGGTACAAGATCCTTCCGGCGACCTGCACGAGGAACTGTTCCTCAGGCTACTTCGCTTTACTTTGAATGAGGCCGATGCCATCTCTGCCCTGCGCGTCGCCATCGAGTGGGGCCGCTATGGCGATCTATTCGAGTACGACTTCAATACAGGTGTTATTAATATGCCGAAAGACGAAGAAGCTGCTGCGCAGTAAGCGAAATTTGGTATTTGAATGAACTACTGACTCACCCCACCCTCCGAACCGTACGTGCGGTTTTGCGAGTTGCCAGCTGACGGCGACAGCCCTACTACCTGCGTTGCCTTGCCGCCTCGAACAAACACACCGCAGCAGCAGCAGCCGCGTTCAACGATTCGACTTTTCCCGGCATGGGTATGGTGATGTGCTGACTGACCGCCGCCAGCAAACTATCGGACAGCCCAGCCCCCTCGTTGCCAATTGCGAAAGCCAGTTTGTCGCGCAGGTCGCAGTCGTACAAACTGGTTTTCGCAGTTAACGATCCGGCCAGCAACTTGCCCTGAAACGCCGCAGCCACGGCGAGTAAATCTGCGGACTCGTGGATGCTGAGTACGAAATGCCCGCCCATCCCCGCGCGCAACACCTTGGGCGACCATGCGTCGGCGCAGCCTTTGGACAGGAACATGGCATCACATCCCGCAGCGGCAGCGGAGCGCAGCATGGAGCCGAGATTGCCGGGGTCCTGAATATCTTCCAGCAGCAAACAGAAACGGCTTTTCTCGGGTGACACCGAAGGGCCGGGCTGTTCGATCAGAGCGAGAATGCCGCTGGGCGTTTTGAGTTCGGAGAGATCGGCGAACAGCCTATCGTCGAATTGCGTGAGCGGAACGCCGGAAATTTCTTTCAGCAGTGCCGCCACTTCGCGGTCTTGCAATGCCGTTTCTGTCACCAACAGATGCTGTGGTTTGTGGCCGGAAGCAAGACAGGCTTGAACCAGATGTATTCCATCCAGCAGGGTCTGCCCGGTTTTTTTGCGCTGGCGTGATGAACCGGCGAGCTTGAGCAGCTCTTTGAAAAATGGGTTGTCGCGCGAGGAGATATGCTTCATTGTAAATATTACGCTACCGTTTGTCCCTTGCCTGTAGGAGTAGCTATTATCATTGATTGCAACCATTCTGAACAAGGCTTTCGTCAAGCTGACCTTTTACCTTTAACTTTCAAAGATGGCATGAACATCCATGACGTAGCACTTGAGAAACAAAAAAGGCAACCTCGCGGCAAGCCGTTCAGAAAAGGTGTTGACGTTTTAAGGAGTGGGGTGTAGAATTCACCCTGTTCCTTTCTTGTTTTCTCGCATCTTGGACAACATCACTTCCCCCGTTTCACCAAAGATTAAATACCGTATTCCGCCGACTGCTAACGGCATCCAGGTTAACTTCTGCAAGAACCCAAACTGTACGAACTATGGAGTGCCAGCAGAGCTAACTGGTGATTCCCGTGGCAGGAGCTCCAAGAATAAAGTAGCACTCAACTACAATCTTATAGGCGGAGGGAAAGGATATGTCCATAGACGCTCAGAAACGCTGCCGGGTGGAACTGACTTCCATTCTTCTAATGCTTTCTCTTCACTACTAAAACTACGAACCACAACACCATCACCCATATTTCCAGAGTGCATAGTGGCATCAAGCAGTTTTGTTTTCCGTTCTGCACAGTCATATTCATAGAGTGATTTTGCCGATAAATACTGTATACCTGTGCTTCCCAATACATTTGGATTGCTGAAGTCAAAAATACTCCACATTTGAACTATGTTGCCGTTTGTAAGAATGCTGGCAGGATGAGCATATACTGTGGCAGACCTAGCCTCATACACACCAAGCTTAACCCATCCATCGCTATTGGCAAACATTGGTTGGACACAGCCACCTATAAAAACTAACAACGCCATTAGAATAACTTTACTCATTGCTCTCTTCCTTATGTCTGTTGTCAATGGATCAGTGTGCGCACTAAGGATTATCTAGGCTATGCCAAAAATACCAGCCTTCAAATCTGCCTCAAACTCGGCAGACCATGAAGTTTCATACCCAATCGAATATTCACGCTTAACTGCGTTAGATTTTCTTTGCACAACGGCATTGCCACTGAGCGCAAAAACACCTGCTGTCTGCGGTTTCTTTTCGATTTCGGTCAAATCAAAATCCTCTTGGGAATAACTGGTCTGCTCTATAGCAGACCAGAAATCTTGTTTTTCATCATCACTGATTAGTGCCATTTCATTTTTCTTCGTTCAGCGACACACACGCCGCCACTCATACTTATTTGTATAAGGGTTTAATACCTGCTGTGGCTGGCAGTTTTGCGTTCCGAGCGGTGGCAACTGAGGTGATTGTATAGGAGCAATTGAAGGAGGTTGAATTGGACAAATCGTCGCTGGGCATATCGGTGGTATATCAAGTGTGCTGTTGCACAAGGGAACATTTTGTCCGTTCATACATCTGCATACACATCCAGCATAAGCTCCAGAGACAGTGAAAAGACTTACGGCTAAAACCACAATATTTACTATACTACGCGGAATATTCATATGTTCTCTCATGGTGGTATATTGGTGACCGTCCGCAAATGGCCGGTTGTTACTGTTCGCGAACGTCGGCTTTACCGCTGGGTATTTTACACCTCGATAGTCCGCAGATGGCACGTCAGAGTCAGTCAAGCTGGTCTATCTACGGTCAATTCTACGTCCGCTTTCGGTATAACACCAGACACCCATCTTTTTTCAGTCGATGATAGTAGCACCAAAGATAAAGCCCTTCTAGGAAACTAGAAGGGCTTTATTCAACACCAAACCTCAACACCTTTGCAGAACGGCTTGACCTCGCGGCTGCCTTTTCTTCTTTCGCGCATCGAAATAATCAGCTCGTCACACGCTTCTTGAATTCGTTGGTGCGGGTGTCGATTTCGATCTTGTCGCCGATTTCGCAGAAGGCAGCAACGGGCAATTCAAACCCAGTGTTGATCTTCGCCGTCTTCATCACTTTGCCGGAAGTATCGCCGCGCACGGAAGGCTCGGTGTAAATGATTTCGCGTGTTACGGTGTTGGGCAATTCAACGGAAATCGCCTTGTCGTTGTAGAACACCACTTCACAGGCCATGCCGTCTTCGATGTAATTAATCGCGTCGCCCAAGTTGTCCTTCTCCACCTCAAGCTGATTGTAGTCGGCATCCATGAATACATACATCGGGTCGGCAAAGTAGGAATAGGTGCATTCCTTGCGATCCAGAATGACCTGATCGAATTTGTCGTCGGCGCGGTAAATGGACTCGCTCGGCGCATCGGTGAGCAAGTTCTTGAATTTCATTTTGACCACCGAGCCGCTACGACCGGAGCGGCTGTATTCGGCCTTCTGCACAACCAGCGGTTGACTGTTAACCATCACGACGTTACCGGCGCGGAGTTCTTGAGCGATTTTCATAATATTTCCTGCCTAAGCTAGAATTTTGAGGTCGCGCATTCTATCAAGGGTACCTCTAAAAATCCAATTTTCGTTGCCATGCTGCGTTGCTCACAAAAAATTACTTCTTACATATTAACTATATGTAGCGTCGCAATTTTTTGCTCACGCCTTGCTTGGCTTATAAACTTGAATTTTTAGAGGCACCCTCAATACTGCGAAAAAAATCCAGCAGATTCAATGCGAGGCTGTTAACGGAAAGTTCTTGCGCCCAATCATGGGCATGTTGCCGCAACATAGACCGGTACGGCCAAAAATGGTTCCATGCCTGTCCTGAGTCCGTCGAAGCGGCCTGTCCTGACCCTTCTGCTGCGCTCAGGACTAAAGGCTTTGACGAAGCGGCCTGCCCTCCATTCCACGCTTCCCACAGCCCATACAGCGCCTGCGTCGCATCTGGCGGCAACCCGGCGCAATACATCCCCATGAAGGCGCGCAGCTTTTGCAGATGCACGCCGTCATGTTGCGGGTAGATATGCCAAATGAAAGGCTTGCCCGCCCATTGCGCCCGCACGCAGGAATCCTCGCCGCGCACAAAATTGATGTCACACGCCCACAGTAGCTCGTCGTAGCGCTCCTGCTCAACGAACGGCAGCACGCGCACATGCAGATTGCCGTGCTGCCACACCTCCCGCATCCTACTACCGTTCGTCCTGAGCCTGATGGAACTACTAGCCATTCGACTAAGCCCGCAAGCGGGCAAGTCGCTGGTTATGTCGAAGGATACATCTTCGAAATAGTGCTCAACTTGCGGCAAAATACGCCCTTCCGGCACGAGGCACAGCACAGCTTGTGTGCCGCTAGCCCAAGCATCGAACAACCCGTGTAGCGCAGAATTTTCATAAGCGAACAACGATACCTTCAGCGTATCCACCGCAGGCAGTTCCAGGCCGATGGCTTGCCAGAACGCCTGCTGTTGCGCCGCATCGTTCTGGAACGCATCTCGCCGCACCAGCAGGTCGCGCTCCAGCAGCAGTCCGCCTGTTTTCGGCGTGAAACCGGGGAAGAGAAAATATTTGACCAGCGGCAACGACGGATGCGGCGAAGGCAGCTTGTGGCAACCCTCGACCCAATCTTCTGCGCTCAAATGCTCAAGATTAACCCACACTGGTTTGTGTTGTTGTGCCGCCATCGCCGCCACATAACTCTCCGGTAATTTGCAGGCAAACGCCTCGATCACCAGATCGGCAGGTTCAACATCTGGAAACAACACAGCCCAATGCCCGACCTCTACGCCACGACATTGCTGTTGCGCAAACGATACATCCACCTCCGGGCACAGCCTGCGGAAACTCAACAGATCGTCCACCCACAGCCGCACCGCAACACCGTACTCATGCGCCAGTTGCCGCGCAAGCCGCCAGCACACGCCGATATCGCCGTAGTTGTCCACCACTGTGCAGAAGATGTCGCAGCGTAACGCCGCTACAGAATCATTCCTCATGCAGCGCCTCCACCGGATTGAGCCGCGCCGCGCGCCGTGCGGGCATCACACCTGCGGCGAGGCCAATGCTGACGGCGCTCAGTTCGGCGACCACGGCGAATAGCCACGGGGTGTGCACCGGCATTTCCGGAAACAGCCAATGCAGCGCCTGTGCAATGCCGATCCCGAGTGCCAGCCCGGCCAAACCACCCAGCGCGGACAGTAATATCGCCTCGCCCAGAAACAGAGTCAGCACCTGTCCCTCGCGTGCGCCCAGGGCGCGTAACAAACCAATTTCTGCGGTACGTTCGCTCACGGCCATGGTCATGATGGTGAGGATGCCGACGCCGCCCACCAGCAGGGAAATTCCGCCCAGCGCACCCACCGCGAAGGTAATCACGTCCAGCACCGAACCGAGCACTTCGAGCGCTTTTGCCTGCGGGATCAGCGTGAAGTCTTCGCGCCCATGCCGTTCCTTGAGCAATGAGGTAATGGCGCGCTCCACACCATCCAGGTCGGCATTAGCCTTATAGCTCAACTGGATTTCCATCAGGCCAGGGCGATTGAATAATTCCAGGGCACGCGCGGCAGGAATAAATACGGTATCGTCGAGATCGAAACCGAGCATCTGCCCCTTCGGTTCCATCACGCCGACTATCCGATATCGCTGCCCGCCGATGCGCAAATAGCTGCCGAGCGGATTCTCTCCGGCGAATAATTCCTGACGCACTTTAGAACCGAGCACGACCAGCGCGCGCGGCTGGGTGGGATCATCGTCGGGCAAGGAACTGCCCATCTGCACCTTGCTTGCCATGACCCTGGTGAAATCGTGCCCCGCCCCGAATACCGTGGTGCGGCGCGTCTTGCCATTAAATCTCACCTCGGCATTTCCCGTTACACTGGGATTGATGTACTCGACATTCGGCAAATGCAGCAAGGCTTGCGCGTCCTCGATGGAAATAGTCTTGACTGAGCCTAATATACCCACGTTGCCGCCCTGCGTCTGCGTCTTGCCGGGCTGAATGGCAATCAAATTCGTGCCGAACTGGGTGAATTCCGCCAGCACGAATTGATGCAAGCCTTCGCCGATGGAAGTGAGCAGAATCACCGCCGTGATGCCAATAGCGATGCCCAAGCCGGTCAGGAAGCTGCGCATCCGGTAGGCCAGAAAACTGGAGGTGGTGAGGCGAATCAGGTCGGGGAATAGCATCTTATGATCTCGCCAAAGCCATCACCGGATCGAGCCGTGCGGCGCGGCGTGCAGGCCACACGCTGAACAGAATCCCCGTGCCAAGCGAAGTGGCTATCGCCGCCAGTACCGCCCACCAGGGCGCGACCACCGGTAACGACGGATAAATTTTTCCTATCACCCATACCCCGGCTTCTCCCAATATCAACCCGACCACGCTGCCGATACTGGACAATAAAATCGCTTCGGCAAAAAACAGGTTCCTGATTTGCATGGCGGGTGCGCCCAAGGCTTTGAGCAGGCCGATTTCCTTGACGCGTTGCGAGACAGCGATCAGCATCACGTTCATGATGAGGATGCCCGCCACCGCGAGGCTGATGGAGGCAATGCCGCCGACCGCCAACGTCAATGCAGTCAGGATGCGGTCGAAGGTTGCCACCACGGCGTCCTGCGTGATGACGGTCACGTCGCGTTCTCCGTTGTGGCGGCGCAATAAAATTTCTTCGGCATCATGTTTGGCTTGTTCGATGGCATCGCGGCTTTTAGCTTCCACCAGTACACGGAATAGGCCGGAAGTGTTGAACAGCATATGCGCCGATGCGACCGGCACCATGACGATCTCGTCGGTATTGAAACCCATGGATTCGCCTTGACTCGCCATCACGCCGACCACGCGAAAACGCCGGTCTCCCAGACGCACCCAGGCGCCGATGGCCTGTTGCTGACCGAATAACTCAGTCTTGATCTTGGTACCCAGCACACACACCGACTCGCTGGAATGCACATCACCGGCAGGCAGAAATTGCCCTTGCGCCAGGCTCATGTGACGCACTTCCAACAAATCGCCGGTTGATCCCAGTACCACCACTTCGCGGTTGAGCGCGCCCAGGGAAATCTGCGACGAACCTATGGTCAGCGGCGCGATGCGCCAGACAGCACGGCTACGCAACAAGGCTTGCGCATCGTCGAGGCTGAGTTCGCGCGGAATTTGCCCAAGCAACATGCCCGGCCCGATGCCCGCCGTTTCGGTGCGTCCGGGCAACACGATGACCAGATTCGTGCCCAACGAGGAAAATTGATTGACGACATACCGCCGCGCGCCCTCCCCTAGCCCGGTCAGCACTACCACCGACGCCACGCCGATGGACATCGCCAGGATCATCAGCAAGGTGCGTGTGCGGCTGCCACGCAGGCTGCCGGAGGCGAAAAGCAGTGTGTCGGAGAGGTTCATGGCATGGTGTCTGTATTGATGCCACGGCAAATCCCCCCTGCCCCCCTTTTACAAAGTGGGGTATCGCAGGCATCGCAACGTTCCCCACTTTGTAAAAGGGGGGCTAGGGGGGATTTAAAAGTCGTGCGTACCATGATGCACAACTCAAACATTCCGCTGCGTGCCATTCACGATCTCCCCATCCACCATATGCAGCTGCCGCGTCGCGCGTCCGCCGATCACCGGATCGTGGGTAACGAGTATCAGGGTGACATTCTGTGCGACCAATTGCTCCAGCAAATTCATCACCTCCTTGCCGGTGGTCTGGTCGAGATTGCCGGTCGGCTCGTCGGCCAGCAGCACGGCGGGGTGCATGCTGGTGGCGCGGGCAATCGCGACGCGCTGCCGCTGCCCGCCGGAGAAGCTGATCGGGGCGATGATCGGCGCGATCCGTCAAGCCATAGTTTTCCAGCAACTGCACCACGCGTGCTTTGCGTTCGACGGGAGGAATGCCCGCCAGAATCAGCGGCAACTCGATGTTCATCGCGGCAGTCAGGCGAGGCACCAGATGAAACGACTGGAACACGAAGCCGATTTTTTCGCTGCGCACCTTGGCTTGTTGCTCGTCATTCAGCGCGGTGACGTTGCCGCCATCCAGCTTATAAGTGCCGGAACTCGGGCGATCTAGCAGGCCAATCAAATTAAGCAGAGTGGATTTCCCGGAACCGGACGGCCCCATGATGGAAACATAATCCCCCGCCGCGATGTTCAGGTCGATGCCGCGCAACGCGGCAACCTGCTGATCACCGACTGTGAAACTGCGACTGACTTTATCTAGCCGGATCATTTAGCGGGTTTATTTGCTTCCGGTTGCACATGCGCCCCGGCCTTCACCCCGGCTTGATCGAGCGACATCACGATCTGCTCGCCTTCGCTCAATCCTGCGGTAATTTCGGTACGATCCCAGTTAGCCAGACCCGTCGTCACGGTGCGTTCTTCCAGCACACCATCGGCCCCGTAGACCAATACCCGCTTGCCTTCCAGCAGGGCTTGCGTGGGAATGCGCAACACTTTTTCATGGGAGGTATGCATGATTTCGACATCGGCGCTGTAGCCTACCAATAGGTTCTCGGCAGTAGGCGGATTGTCGAACTCAACTTCCACTTCGACGGTGCGCGCCTGTTTCTCCACTTCCAGCACATAGGGCGCGACACGCTTGACCTTGCCTGCAAAAAACTTTCCCTTGATCGCGTCCAGAGTGATGCGGCTGCGCTGCCCCGCCTTGATGTTGGCCGCATCCACTTCGTCTATCGGCGCGCTAACGAACAGGCAACTGTCATCGATCAGGTCAATGGCGGGGGGCGTGGGAATGCCGGGCGGCGAGGGCGTGGCGAATTCGCCCAATTCCCCACTGATATCGGCCACGATACCGTCGAACGGCGCGCGCAGCACCATGCGATCCAGCCCGGCGCGCGCCGCTTCGATACGAGAATGGCTCTGGTCGATTTGACTTTGCGCAACGTCACATCCGGCACGTGCCACCTTGGCCGCAGATACTTTCTGATCCAATCCTTCGGCAGAAATAAATCCGCGTTCTTTTAACTGGCGCGCCCGTTCGGCTTCCTTGTCTGCCTCGTCAGCCTGCGTACAAGCCTGCTGCACCTGCATCTGTGACGTGCCGAGTTGTTGCTGCGCCAAACGCTCTTGCGCCTGCAAATCGTTGTTCCACAGTTCCAGCAACACTTGATTAGCTTTGACGCGCTGCCCCTTCTTCACCAGCAAATGTGCAATCTGCCCGCCAGCCTGAGGTGCAATCCTGGCGCGACGACAAGCCTTGATGGTGCCGGCGCGCGTGTTACTGACCGTCGCCTCGACCGTGCCGCGATCCACTTTCGCCAGTACAACATCTATCGGCTTGGGGCGCGTAAAAATCCATGCCCCTAGCGCCAGCAAAATGAGCAGGGCAACGGCCACAACGCGTCGAATCGGGAAGCCACTTTTACTTGATGGCGGCTGAGTCATTAAATCTCCTGAATATCGGTGTAGTGCCTGATAACGTAAAATCCATGATGTCTAAATATCCCTTTCAGGGTAAACCATATTCATCGGCTGCACCCACTGTTCAAATTCTTCTTCGGTGACATAGCCCAAAGCTAACGCCGCCTGCTTCAGAGTGCTGCCATCGCGTTGCGCCTGCTTGGCGATCTCGGCGGCACGGTCGTAGCCGATGTGCGGGGTCAGGGCGGTTGCCAACATCAACGAGCGCTCCATCAATTCCGCAATGCGCGCGGGATTGGCTTCAATGCCACGCACGCAGTGCTCTTCGAAACTCGCCATGCCGTCTGCGAGCAGGCGCACGCTCTGCACAAAGTTGTATGCGATAAGCGGCTTGAACACATTCAGCTCAAAATTTCCGGAAGCACCGCCGAAGTTGATGGCGACATCGTTACCGAACACTTGACAGCACAGCATGGTCAGCGCTTCGCACTGGGTCGGATTGACCTTGCCCGGCATGATCGAACTGCCCGGCTCGTTTTCCGGAATAGTGATTTCACCCAATCCCGAACGCGGTCCCGAGGCCAACCAGCGCACATCGTTGGCGATCTTCATCAGTGCGGCGGCGAGGGTCTTGAGCGCGCCGTGCGCGGCTACCAACGCATCGTGCGCGGCCAGCGCGGCAAACTTGTTGGCCGCGCTCCTGAAGGACGCTCCGCTCGCCTGCGCCAGCTCTGCTGCGACACGGCCACCAAATTCGGCATGCGTGTTGAGGCCCGTCCCCACTGCCGTGCCGCCGACCGCCAATTCGTAAAGCGGTGCCAGCGAGTTGGAAATCACCGACTCCGCAAATTCAAGTTGCGCGACATAAGCGGAAAACTCCTGCCCCAGCGTCAGAGGGGTGGCATCTTGCAAATGCGTGCGTCCGATTTTAACAATGCCATCGAACGCGTCTGATTTCATTTTCAGGGTTGCGCGCAAGGCGATTAATTTTGGCAACAATCTTTGCAGGATGCCGGTGACGGCGGCCACATGCATTGCAGTCGGGAAAATGTCATTAGACGACTGTCCGAGATTGACCTCATCGTTGGGGTGCACCAAACGGCCTTCACCGCACACGCCGCCGAGCAACTCCGAGGCACGGTTGGCGAGCACCTCGTTCATGTTCATGTTGCTCTGAGTGCCCGAACCAGTCTGCCAGACAGACAGGGGAAACTCATGATCATGGCGGCCTGCGAGCACTTCATCTGCAACCTGCACGATGGCGTTCGCCTTTGCTGCACTCAACAGGCCGAGGTCGCGATTAACGATTGCGCAGGCGCGTTTTACTTCAGCGAGCGCCAGAATGATTTCTTCCGGCATACGCTCGGACGAGATATGGAAATGCACCAGCGAACGCTGCGTCTGAGCGCCCCAAAGCCGTTCGGCAGGAACCTCAATGTAGCCGAACGAATCGCGTTCTTTTCTGGTGTCCATTGTGTTTACCTATGCATTCATAGAGAAGCCCTGAAGCTTACATAGCTCGATGGGCTGACGATATTAGGACAAACTCCGATAAGATTCTACAGGATGAATTCAAGCACCGAGTGTAAAATGCATAGCTTGGAATATTGCGTATTTCGATAAATCGATTAGTATGGCAACATTATGCCAGCAAAAAATCCTGCCGCCTTGGCTACTTAAGAAATGAACCCTGAAACACAAGAAACGCAAGGATATCCCGTCCTGATTATTGGCGCAGGACGCGGAGGCTCTGCACTGCTTGAGATGTTCATGGAAGACAGGCTTGTCAATGTTATCGCCGTAGTAGATTCCAATCCCGCCGCACCTGGAATAAAACTGGCGGAAAGCCACGGGGTTTCAACCTATTCCAATGCCGTCGAAGCACTCCATGCCTGCAAAGACTATCCAGACTGCATTGTGTACAACTTATCGCACGATGATTCCATCGCCGCAGAAGTTGGCAAGGTTTTTGGCGATCGCAAGAGGGTAGCGAGTGGCCTTGAAGTCAATTTGTTCTGGCAAATGGTGACCAACCTGAAACAGATCAAGGGAGAGTTGGAGAAAAGTCAAAGTCAACTGCAAGCTATTATCCACAACGCAATGGATGGCATCATCACGATCAATGAAGCCGGGGAGATTCTTGGATTAAATCCCGCAGCCGAGGAAATTTTTGGTTATGCACAGAAGGATGTATTAGGCAAAAATCTGAACATACTGATGCCCGAGCCTATTCGAAGCGAGCATGCATCCTACGTCAATCACTATATACAGACTGGCGAGGCAAAGATCATAGGTGTACGCGGACGTGAGGTGGTAGCCGTCCGAAAAAATGGCAAACAGTTTCCCATGGAACTGTCCGCATCGGAAATGATATTGGGTGGGCAGCGTTACTTTATCGGCATCGTCCGGGATATTACAGAACGCAAACTGACCGAAGAGAAAATCGCACACTTAGCCCACTACGACTTCTTAACAGATCTCCCGAACCGTGCTTTGTTCCTGGATGGCCTTGAACATTGCGTTTCAATGGCCAAGCGCAATAATTACAAAGTTGCCGTGTTGTTTCTCGATCTTGATGGATTCAAGAACGTCAACGATACGCTGGGGCACGATGCGGGTGACATGTTGTTACGCGGGGTTTCCAAAAGGCTGAGAGAAACAATCCGAGCCTCGGACACGGTAGCACGGGTAGGCGGGGACGAATTCATTTTTGTGTTGAACGAAATTGGATCAGATGAAAACGCCGCATTGATGGCAAGCAAAATAATCACTGCATTATCGGAGCCATTCGAATTTAAAGGGCAAAGATGCCAAGTGGGGGGCAGCGTCGGCATTTCCATATATCCAGATAGTTCAAACGACCCCGAAACGCTCACCAAGCAAGCTGACGATGCAATGTATCTGGCAAAACAAAGCGGAAAAAATACCTATAAGTTTTATCGGGATGTGTTACCGAGAAAACCTGATGAGTGAAGGGAACCTCTATATAATTCAAATTTCGTTGCCATACTCATAAAAAAATTACTCCTAACATATCATACATATGCGTCGTCGCAATTTTTTACTCGCGCCTTGTCTGGCTTAGAAATTTGAATTAATAAAGGTTCCCTGAATATGTTGCCGAGAGGCAGGATGGCAAAACCTAGCCAACATCCCCATCCACATAGAACCATTGTTCATTCTCGCGCACAAACCGGCTCACTTCATGCAACCGATGCGCGCGACCTTTCACTTTATATCTCGCCACAAATTCCACCACTGCTTGATCCGATTGTTGCAACTCATGGCGCTTTACTTCCAGCCCCAGCCACTTGGTGGCGATGTCATTCGCCAGATTTAGCGTAACGGGTCGCGTTGAGGAATGCCAGGTCGCCAGCAAATAATCCTCGCGCAACAACGTGTATGCGGTGTAGCGCGAGCGCATTAATGTTTCGGCAGTGGAGGCGGCTTCGCCGCAGTCCAGATACCGTCCGCAGCAATTGGCATATTTATTGTTGCCGCACGGACAAAGAGTAGGTTGTTTTTCCAAGTTCGTTTAGCCAAACATATTTAATCCGTTCGGGCTGCGCTTGTCGAAGCCCGCCATGACCCCGGATTGTCCATTAGACACATCCCCTCCCCCATGCAGTGGGAAGGAACAAATCGGCTCTAATGGATTTTTTGGGATGAATCCAATTCATCTATCCATTCAATCTTCGGCAAGCCCAGGACGAACGGGTTTTGAGTTCATCTGTGTCTTGAGATGACTCGATAATACTACAGTAGTGTCCGGTTAACTTACGAATTCGTGCGTCGAAACAAAGTATCAACGCGGGTTGCAGAGCAATTTATTTTGGTGCCGATTTGAAATCAGTTTACCCATATTCCGGTTCGAGTAACTTCCAGAAGTTGATAACTTTGGAGGCCAGCTATGAACTTGGGCAAAACGCCATTCGCACAACTCATGGGGTTTGTGCCATTAACTATAAATTAAGCCGTGCACTCCTGGCATAGGACAAACACCGATGGCAAATTACCGATATTTCCCATAGCCTGGTTGACCCAGAATATATAACATAACCATAAGACCAACGTAATTTAACTTAATGACGTTAGGCCTGCACCAAATTAAGATCGCAAATCTGTAAATGGTAAACCTGCCGAAAGGCAGGGGCACAAAGTTACCGGTCTAAGGGGTTTTTACCCTATGACAGCGGGATCGCCAGATAAAGCAAGGCAGTAGCATGACGCCTCTGTTTTCTCTCTACCCCCCCCTCTGCAAGTCTGGTAACTCCGCATATTTGAATTTTGAAATTAAAATTTGAACATAAGGAGCAAACAATGACTACCACAGCACTATTTATAGAAATTTGTTTTATGTGTGTAATTGTCATTTTGTTTTGTCGTGTGTTTTACAGACAAGAACGTAAAGACGGACGCTCCCATGATGTCTCATTAAACGAACAAGCTGTGTCGAGCGTGTTTTTGCTTGGTTCCGCAGCCATTGAATATGTGGCAGTCGTTGCTAATTATTTTTAGCCGGAACTGAATGACAGTAACTGTATAAATGACAAACAGGGGGCGTAGAAAATGAACCACGCATTAGTCGAAACATTAATGGACACACTAATTCTGGCGTGCGTCTTTATGGGCGCAGTTTTTATAATCAGCCAGAGGCAAGGGCAAACTTTTATAGCCTCTTTTGATAAAGCGATTGTATGGGGAAGCGGTATATTCGTTATTGGGGGTTTTCTGAGTACGATTGCTTATGTGGTATAGGTTTGGGGGATTCTTAAAAATTAAAGATAAGGAGTGATCATCATGAATGCGAAACAAAACATCGCAATGGAATTGGCAAGTTGCCACGCCCCTCTCGTGGACACACCCACTACACCTGCGGCTCATCTTGAACAACGCGCAAAAAACCTACGCGCTTTTCAAGCAAAATATGACGCGATGCTTTACATAGTTGAGTTCATTGGTTCGTATCACCTACCCGACCCAAGAAATCCCAGACAGGCAAAAGAAATGGCAGATTTAAAATCTCTGGTGGCTCAAGCGCGAAATGGGCTGGATATATTCCAACCCGGATAAAACTGACCATCATTCTGTGCGCAGGCCATTAATCGGACTGCCCAATATAATGTTCCCTCCTCAATGACAGATCAAGAAAGCAATATTTGACGAATCGTGTGGATGAACTGAAGCTTATCTGGAGTCACTCATTTCATCACTTGTCATTGGAAGTGGCCAGGATTAGGTTATCACGCTGCAGGCGAATAATGTAGCGTTGCAGCAGATTGTCCATGTCTTGATTATCAATCGGGTTGTCCGAGCGGACGAATCGGCAGCCCACACACTTATGAGCCACGTTGTTGTTAGTTGTAAAGTCAAAACTGTTTCGCACCTCAATAGCGACTGTCAGGATGCCGACATCCGGTAGCGAAATCTGGCAACCCGTAAAAATCTTCTTGGTCAGTAATTCGGCCTCATTCTCCTCACATAGCAGTCCGACTCCGCCGCCACTTATATCCACCAGGGGTACTTCGCGCATTATTACCGGATCATCCGGATTTTCCGGTTGAATAGGGATAATACACTTGACGAAGGCTGTAGCCGGAATGTGGGCGCGATAGAACTCACGCCGCTGTATGCGCAACAAATAATCTGGCAACTCCATATAAAACGCTTCATTATTCTCAAACAAGTCGTTCTCAATATGGTGCGCCACAAATTGTATTTTTACATGCTGATGCACACTGACAAAAGTGATCTTGTCGCTAAGCAAAACCAGCTTATTTTCCGGGGGAAATGGGCCAACATCCAGCCACATGCCATGCTCGTTTACCCCAAGCAGGATGGTCAAGATGAATTTCTGGCTATGGCCGTAATACAAAGCAACGTGCGTACCATTCTCCGCGATGCTTTGCAGGATAGACTGCATTTCAGACTTTGACTCGATGCGTAATTCAATATCTTCGTCTTTATAGAAATGCTCAATTTTTAATGCAACTTGTTTAGGGTACATCACACCTGTCCGGTTAAAAATCAAATAAATTTAGTTGGTTAGGCGATGAGTCATACTTCAGAAATGTAGCCAACACAGCAAGGTGGAAAAAGTCTGCTGGCTTACGTAATCAGTTTAATCTGAGTTCCTGTTTTTGCAAAAAGTTCTTTACAGGGGTTTTCTGACCGCGACTAGCTATACTTATGTCGGATCAATGGGGGCGTTCCAATAGGTGTCGAGATAATAACCCCCCCAAATCAGCAATGAAATTACGACTATCCACAGCCAGATCGGCACGCTTCCTTTGCGTTCCGCAATGCCCGCGCTTTCATAAATGTATACAGAATTTCCCGGCACATGATCGGAACCCGGTTGAGTGTTGATGGATTCTACACTGCCAACTTCGTTGTTGCTTCGCGATCCAGTCATGGCAGTTTGGCTCCATAGGTTGTAACAGTATTATTTATAGAAGGTTTTCTAGGCTGGTCGATCTGGAGAACCTGTGGGTCGATCTGTTGGCGATCTGCAGCCTCAGAATAACGATTCCCATATCCTTTCCCGCGCATCAGATAGTTGAAATTTAGCAATAGTCACTTTCGTCTGCAACGGGCCGCTCACAGAACAGAAATTGATGATGGGCAGGATGACGTTGTTACATGCCGCATGTAGCCAAGGCACGCTGGAGGTACAGAAACTGGCTGTTTGTTCAGGCTCGGTCAGCCCCGCTTGTTTCAATGATGCGATATGGGCGTTCACCCGCAACGATTGGACGTAATGAACGATATCCCAAGTTTGCGCTGGCGTGAATGAATCCGCAAAGGATGGCATTGGTGTGCCGCCGATGCCAGTAGTTATGGTTTTGAACAGGTGCTGCCCATCGTGGCCGAGCTTGACACCGCCCGGCACACCGGCAGGCAAGGTGAAATTGGCGGGATTGATCGGGTTGCCCCAAGTATCGGAGAAGGTGCCGGCAGGAACGCCGTCTCCGAGTCCGCCGACACCATGACATGCGGCGCATATGGTTTCGAATTGTTGCTGCCCTCGCGCAATGGATTCCATCGTCACCGGCGGTTCTTCAGGGATTTGTATCGCAGCGCCGGGTTTTTCATTTTTCCAGCGATCCGAGAAGGTCTTGATGAACTGTATGACAGCAAGCCGCTCTGGGGCAGAGATTTCATACCAGGGTGGCATCGCGGTTCCCCACAATCCGTGGCTGACCGTGACGAACAAATCTTCGTCCGAGGGAAGCGAATTAGCGCCGCCGACGGTTGAGCGGAATTTGAATGTGCCAGAAGTGAAATCGCGTGGTTTCGGGTTCAGGAAGCGTGCGGATGGGCCTTTGCCATCGCCATTTTTTCCGTGACATCCGACACAGCGGCGGAAATAAACTTGTTTGCCGCGAGGCAGAAGGTCTTGATATTTTTCCATGCCACTCGACTGTAACGCAGTACCGGTGGTTAACCGTGTCGAGACGAAAGTTTCGCGCCAATCACCGATTGAGGTGCCGAGCTTCTGTAAATATGCAACCAGAGCTAAACCATCTTCGTTGAATTCTGGAGTGTTTTTCGAATTGGGGTCTTTGTAGAGCCACGGGAAACGCGGCATGACGGAGTCGGGCACGACTTCGCGCGGATTCCAGTAGTGCGCGGCATGCCAATCATCGCCATATTTTCTGCCGACACGCGTCAGGTCGGGGCCGATCCGGCGCGTACTGAGTAGATGCGGTTGGTCGTACACATATTCCCCGGCTTGCGAAACCGGCCCCCAACGCAGATTCTCGCCCGTCACCGGCCGCACATACTGCGAATGGCAATACCAGCAACCTTCGCGGATATAGACTTGCCGTCCTTTCTTCTCCAGCGGTGTGTAATCAGCGACTTGAATAGTTTGGCCGGTACTCGCGGAAGTGACTGTGGGATTGTATGCCTGTGGCAGGATCGAAGGCAGGATGCCCTGAATGACAACCGCCAAAAAGAAGAACGCTATGCCGGCGATGATGAATACTGCCGAAGGACGACTGTACCAGGTCACTTCCACGACAGCGGGTCGCGTTTCGGATAAGGATACCAAGGCGTTGTCTGCGGGAACCTCAAAAGGTTCCCCTTTGCGTGCTGTCATGAACAGATTGATGGTCATCAGCAGGAAACCGATATCCATAGTGGCGCCAGCCAGCGTGCGCGTGAACCACCATGGCTTCATTTCAACGACCGTATCAACAAAATTTGCGCCGTACTCAAGCATGCTGCCCTGGACAAAACCTTGTGCGGCAAGGCCAATCAACATCAGCGTGGTTCCGGCGATGGTCAGCCACACATGCCAGCTTGCCAGCTTCGGGCTCCACAGCTGGCGTCCGGTGACGCGCGGCCAGACGTAATACATGCTCCCCACCGCAGCCAGCACAAAAGTTGCGAACACGGTGAAATGCGAATGGGAGATCACGAAGTCGGTAAAGTGCGTGAGTTCCTGTACCCGGCGCAGTGATTCGGTCGATCCCTGAAAGCAACCGACCAGATAAAAGAATGTTGCCAGCAGCAGAAATTTTGCCGCATAGCTGTCTGCGTCCTGCCCGCCGATAATTGCGCCCCAACGTCCTTTGGCGGTGCCAAACAGATTGATGATGACGGCCCATACGGGGATGATGAGCAGCATGCTGGTGACAATCGAAATCGTCTGGGTGTGATAAGAGATCGGGCTGAACAGGTAATGGTGCGTGCCCACGAACGGATAGAAAAATGCCAGCGCCCAGAAACCGAGCAGCGAGAGCCGATGGCTGTACAAGGGAGCTTTGGTGGCCAACGGCAGAAAATAATACATCAAGGCAAGTCCGGCCGGGGTGATCCATAATCCAACTATGTAATGGATGAAGAGCCCGTGCAAGGCGGTGTTGCTGATCCCGGACATCGGAACGTAGGGCAGGACGACGCCGCCGAGAACCAAATTCATCACAGTCCAGACCAGCGCCGCCAGCACATACCACAACGCGACGTAGAAGCCCGGTTCTTTGCGCAGGAATATCGTCGTCAGCATCTGTCCGCCGATAACCGTCAGGATTAACCAGCGCAGTATATTGAAAGGCCAAATGAACTCACCCGCCTCAAAGCCGGAGTTGTAGCCCATCAAAAAAGAAATCGAGCCGGTGATCAGAAAAATATTCCAGCCCCAAAGCAACCACCATCCCCAATGTTCCTTGACCACGCGCCGTCCGCATAATCGTGGCACGAGGTAATACAGCAGACCCAGCACAGGGGTAGAAAAACTTCCGAAGATGACGCCGTTGACGTGAACAGGACGCAGACGTCCGAACGTCAGCCACGATGTTTGGCCGAGAAAATCCGGATAATGAAACTTGATGGATACGAGCAGGCCGACCAGTGGAAAAATCGACAACCAACCGAGCGACCACCATAGCCACGCCCGCACCAAGTCTTTATTGACGAGATCGGTTGCGTCTTTAGCCGTAGCGGTTGCCATGTCATTGCTACCTTTGTAAAGCGTAAAAAAACACGACGAAAAGTCGTGCTTAAAGTGCGGATATTCCAGCCTGAGCAATGGGCTGTTTCTGTTTTTTTGGTTTCTTCGCTTCCTTGTTCTTGCGTTGCTGTCCTTTAGCCATGATCGTTCTCCTCACCGGATGAGCATCAGTCGTAATTTATGTCGCACAAGTCTCTTGTTCGCCATGGCGAGCCGCCATAATACGCTGCACCTCAATATTTTGCGATAAGGAGCCTCTTCCAATATGAAATGAGTCTGAAGGGTTGGCGTATTTCCAACATGAAATGAGTCTGAAATTGATTTTCCGGGTCGGTCATTATGCGAGGCATGGTGATCAATATGGAAGAAGCAAAACTACAAACCTTGGAGCAGATCAAGGTATTTTTGGGCGGGACATCAGAGGTTGCATTTCGGATCCCCAAAGAGGAGCGCAACCCGTTCATCGAGCGTGTTCTCAAGCGGTTTGGCTACGCCCCGCACGGACGGACAGACAAGGGCGTACTGCTGCGTTATATCGAGCGCATGACAGGGTTGTCACGTCAGCAAGTAACCCGACTGGTGAGACGATACCGCAAGGACGGCAAGCTGGCGAAGCAACCCTGCGCACCCAAGCGGGGTTTTATGTACCGCTATACGGCAGCGGACGTGGCATTGCTGGCCGAAACAGATGTGCTGCACAGCACGCTGTCCGGGCCTGCCACCAAGAAGCTCATGGAGCGCGCATACCAGGTGTTCGGCGATCCTCGCTACGAGCGTCTTGCGGGCATCTCGGTCGCGCACCTGTATAACCTACGCGGGAGTAAGCCCTACCAGAACAAACGGCGGCATTGGATCAAGACCAACCCGACGAGTGTTCCCATCGGCACACGCCGCGCCCCGCAGCCTGACGGCGTGCCTGGTTACATCCGCATAGACAGCGTACATCAAGGCGACCTGGACGGCGTTAAAGGCGTGTATCACATCAATGCGGTGGACTGCGTGACGCAGATGCAATTCGTCGCCACCTGCGAGAAGATCAGCGAGGCGTATTTACTGCCGGTCATCTGGCAATTGCTGGCCGGATTTCCGTTCGCCATCCTCGGGTTCCATTCGGATAACGGCTCGGAGTACATCAATTACCAAGTCGCTTCCATGCTGGAGAAGCTGCGGGTTGAGTTTACCAAATCTCGCCCACGGCACTCCAACGACAACGCCTTGGCGGAATCCAAAAACGCCGCCGTGGTGCGCAAGCATCTGGGTTACGCGCATATCCCGCAATACTGCGCCAGCCTGGTCAACGCCTTCTGCGCCGATTTCCTCAACCTTTACGTCAATTTCCACCGGCCATGTTTCTTCCCGGAAACGATCACGGATGCCAAGGGAAAAGAGCGCAAGAAATACCGCTACAAGGACATGATGACACCTTACGAGAAATTCAAATCGGTGCCCGAGGCCAGCAAGTATCTCAAGGATGGCATCACGCTCGAACAACTGGATGCGCAAGCGGCAAAGATGAGCGACAATGAGGCTGCCTTGGCACTGAACAACGCGAGAAAAAAGCTGTTTAGAGACATCGCAACGGCGATGAAAAAACAGGCCTGAGAAACGAAGTCAGCAAGGCAAAGCGAAGAAGCACCTATGAGTTAGGCCGAACCCGAACAAGGTTCAATTACTCAGATTCAAAACCCTTCGTTCAGACTCATTTCTGAATTGGAAAATACTTAAGGAAACCCTGAAATTCAATATCGGTGTTTGTCCTATGTCATCGGCCAAATAAACACTTTAAGACAGCGAAATATCAAAACCACCAGACCGCTTAGCCAATTGCTGTCATTCAAGAATTGCTCTCAAATATATATGAAAGGCCATGAAGAAAACTCAATTCGTAATTTTGCTTGGACAGATGGCATAGGACAAACTCCGATAAAACATTTCTGGATTTGCTTAATGCATATTCAGCAATGCGCCGATATTTTATTGAATGCCATATCATCACAATGGTGTCGTATAAAAAACAATGAGCCATATGAACGACAAGAGATCGCCATGACTGCTCGCGCTTATCCGCAAAGCATCTCCAAATTCTTGTAACAGCGAAAATAGTGGCAGAACAACATAAGTTCGGCTCATGTTTATTATCAAGAAACTAGCCAGGAGAAAAATCATGAAAGAACTTAACATTAACTACCCAGGCATGAATCCGGATTTCAAGAAGGCTAGTGAATTTGCGGCCACTTTCGCCGAAAACTCCGAAGACCTTATCGATCCTGTCATGGTCGCTTGGCACGACAAGAAGGCATCCAGGATGTCTCCCGTAATCGAAGGGGGAGATATCAATACTCGCTGGCACGATTATGGAGAAAGCCACGGCGGCAAATTGGCAATTGACGTCAATGGCGATTTCGATTTCATCTTCGCTGAATCCTGCGCCTTCGATTCTTACGGCCCCAGTCCCTATGTCAACCTGCACGACAAGCACGGCAAAGAGTACCTTTGTCTGATCAATGGACTACGCGATCCGCACAACCCGCACAATCCGAGCAAGGAAGCCTGTGTGGCTCTCGATGAATGGACCAGCAAGCAGACATGATTGTCATGCTGAAATCTTATCTCAAATTTTAACAGGAGAGTTCCATTATGCTCGACATCAACAAGGCTGTAAGCAAGGCCATGTCTGATCCGGAAGGCAATATGTTCGACTTGGAATCATGGTCGCCGAAGTTCGCGCAACGTCAGGCAGTGCTGGAGGGAATTGACTTTCTCACTGATGAACATTGGGAAATCATTCACTACCTGCGGGAACGCTATCGCAACTGCGGCGGTGCCACTAGCGCCCGCGAAGTACTAAAGGAAATAGAGGAGAAGTTTTGTGACGGACACGGACGCAAGCATCTTTATGAGCTATTCCCCGGCGGCCCGGTGAGCCAAGCCAGCCGCTTGGCTGGATTGCCCCTGCCGCCCTATTCCAGCGATCCTTCCTTCGGCAGTGTACAGTAGCGACTAGACTGTGTGGTTGGTAGCTAACGCCACCCGGAAAATTTTATCTAATGGCCTTGTTGGCGCGAGGTAAAAAAGACTTGTCTGCCATTTACGCACCGTAATTCCGAAATACAGGGATGTCTGTCCTAATTATCTGGCGGCATTCGCTTTCTCCTCGTTCCACTTGCACAAGTCTATCGGTTTAGGTGGCCGCTTTCGACCGGGAGGCATATGAGGCACGAAAGCGCACTGTCGGAGCGCTGTCCCCACCTCCATTGCCATTTTGGTGCACGCGTGAAAGCCATTTCCGCTTGTTCCAATTGACGACCTTTATTACAGCTTCAAATGTTTTCACCATACCGCCTTTCCAGCACTCATCCGGCATTGTGGCTGCCAGAAGGGTGCATCTCTCGCGATTGATACCCATTGCCTTGCGGCACTTCGTTATATTGTCGCTAGTTTTATCGAATTGACAATATGTGCAAACACTAGCGTCCCAACGTTAATCGAACAGAAACAACTGGTTGGTTGAATCCGATGAATTTGTGTCCAGTGGCGTGCGCGCCAACAGTTGATTTAGAGCCATTCTCTCGAACATAGTGAGGCTCAAGATTTGTAACATTTCGTAGAGTGAAGCGGTGATATTCAGTCGCTTTCTCAGGATGGCGACCAGCACGTAAACCGATACGGCGATCCAGATTTGAGACTTGACCGCGTTCTCTGAAGTACCGAAAAAGGACTTGATACGCAGATGCTGTTTGATCCATTTGAAAAACAATTCGATTTGCCACCGGCATCGATAAAGATCGGCGATGCTCTGCGCCGACAGGTCGAGATGGTTGGTCAAAAAGACCAACGTCTTGCCCTCGGCATCTTTGATCTTTATGCGTCTGATCGTCGTTGGGAAATGTTGCTGAGAATAAAAGCCGGTCAGCGTACCCAGTTGGTCGCAGATGATGCCGGACGTGCGGTCTGTCGGCAGAGAGTATCGTCGAGTGAAGCGCAAATTCGCCTTGGCTCGTGTCACAAAAAAACTGCCGGCTTGGTGCAGGCGATGCAGTCGGGTGAAGTCGAGGTAGCCGCGATCCATGATGTAGAACGCCCCGGCCTCGGGAATGATCTGGTCGAGAATGTTCACGTCGTGCAGCTTTCCGTCGCTGATGTGGATGAAGCTGGGAATGTTGCCACGCAGGTCGAGCAGCGTATGCAGCTTGATGGCCGCCTTGGCCGACCGAAACGGAGCCCACGGAAATACCGACAGGCACAAATCGATAGTGGTCGCATCCAGTGCGTAAACCGTCTCCGAGAGATCGATGCCAAACGGTTCGTCCACATAGAGCGGGCGCGCTATTCCAATCAGGCTTTGTGCAAAGTCGGCATAGATGCGCCAGTCTCGAACCGCATTCGCATTGGCCAACGTGTTGCGCGATACCGTGCTGCGAAAGCCCATGTGGTAGAGCTTGGCGGACTGGCTGCGCAGACACGCTTCGATGTCGCGCAGACTCTCGCGATAGGTCAGTTGCGCGAACGCCATGCACAGAAACTGATCGAGACAAGTGAAGTGTTTGACCTTGTGCTCTCCGTTGTAGCGAGCGACACATCTGCGGAAAGTGGTCAGCGGCAAGTGCAACATCACTTGCGCAAAAACAAGTTTGCCCGTGTTCATTGGCAGTCCTCGCAATCGGGTTGGAAATACCCCGAATGCTACTTGCCAAATTCAAATCGAGACCAGACTTAACCATGAAATATCTTCGTTCCTTCAATCAATTACAATCGACTCGGCGGTCAACGTTGGGTCACTACTGATGTGCAAATAGTATTCCACTATCACTGTCTGCTATGCTTCTTGAGTTAGTTCTACGTCTATTGAATATGGAAGTCTGATGTTGAGGGTTAAAAAGTAATACACCCATTCTCATGGTAAATCGGAATAACATGGACAAACACCAAGTTAACCTATTGGTGGTGGATGACGAGGAATTCAACCGCCACATTTTGAAAAAATGCCTGTCCGATGTCGGCTATGACGTGACACTGGCTGCAGATGGCGAAGAGGCATGGGAACTGCTCGACGGTGGCAAGCATGATTTCTCCGCTGTCCTGCTCGACCGCATGATGCCGCGCCTGGATGGCATGGGTTTGCTGGCGCGCGTTAAATCAAATAGCCGCTTCGCACGTCTCCCGGTGATATTCCAGACCGCCGCCGCCAACCCGCCCGAGATAGCTGAAGGCTTGAAAGCAGGTGCCTTTTATTACCTCACCAAGCCTATCAACAGGGAAGTGATGCTTGCCGTCGTGCAAAGCGCGGTGAACGAACATCTTATGGCTGCCGTTTTACGGCGCGAGGCAGTTGATGAACGGCGCTTTTTTTTCGCATTGTTGCGGCGGAGTGAATTCCATCTGCGTACTCTAAACGAAGCACGCTTACTCGCAGACACCCTTGCCAGTTTCTATCCGGCCCCCCAACGCGTTTTGCTCGGCCTTTCCGAGTTGCTAATCAATGCTGTCGAACACGGCAACCTCGGGATCGGCTACAAGGAGAAGTCGGTGCTATTGCAGGAGGCAAAGTGGGAAAGCGAAATCGAGCGGCGGCTTGCCTTGCCCGAAAATGCCACAAAGATTGTCGATGTGTTGCTGGAGCACTCGCAAAAAGAGATCTGCATCACAATTACAGACTGTGGCGAGGGTTTTGCCTGGGAAAAATATATGGAAATGTCGCCGGAGCGTGCTTTCGACCCCAATGGTCGCGGCATTGCCATGAGCAGAATGATGAGCTTTGATTCTCTGGAATATCTCGGCAATGGCCATCAGGTTGCGGCCACAGTGAAGCTCTAGTCATGACAGATACAACGCAAACCAAGAAGTCGCTGACAATCGCCCCCCGGCGTTCCCAATTCACTCAGCGAAATTTATTGCTGGTACTCGCCCTGCTCGTACTTTTCATTTCAGCATTGGGCTCCTTTGTCTTCCAGCAATACAAGTCAGGCATCAAAACTGAAATTCAGGGCGAACTAAACGGCGTGGCCAAGCTTAAAATTGGGCAAATCACCCAATGGATAGCGAGTCGCAAGAGCGATGCGAATAGAATTAATGACGATCCATTTTTCGTACACGAACTGGATCGCTGGTTGAAGGGCGGCGCAAAAGACCAGATTGTCCGGGCGCGACTGTTGGAGAGGATAGAATCGCTGCGCAAGAATAATGGCTATGTTTCGATACTCATTCTGGATAACAAGGCCGAAGTCCGTCTGTCGACCAACGGCGCAGAACTCATAGGCTCAGATAATGTGTTTGTGCAAGAAGCCCTCCAAACCGGAAAAGTTTATCTATCCGACTTTCACCTGATGGAACAGAGCCACAACATCGAACTGGATGTCACTGTACCCATAGTCTTGGGCAAACGTATCATAGGCGTGATTCAGTTGCGCAACGACCCACACACTTTCCTTTTTCCGATGATCCAGAATTGGCCCACGGACAGCCCAAGCGCCGAGACGCTTCTAATCAGGAGAGATGGAAAATCCGTCGTTTTCCTGAACGAACTACGTCACCGAAAGAACTTGGCGCTTGATATGAAACTCCCTCTTGATGATCCCAGCCTTCTTGCCGCCAGGGCGGTTAGGGGTGAGACAGGGGTGGTGGAAGGATTGGACTATCGTGGCGTCCCTGTCGTCGGCGTACTTAACAGTGTCCCTGGCACTCCATGGCACATGGTCTCAAAGATCGACAAAGCAGAAATCTATGCTCCCATAGACGGGCTGGCGAGATGGATATGGGGGCTGTCCATGACCCTGATTTTTGCTGGCTGGATGGTGGCGTTTGTTTGGTGGCGAGGGCAAGAACGCAGTTACTCGCATCTGGAAAAACAGTATGAACTGGAGCTTGAGCGCAACACTTTGTCCCGGCATCTCGATTATCTTGCCAAATATGCCAATGACATCATTTTACTGTTCAATGAACAGGGCGACATCATTCAGGCCAATGACCGCACGGAAAAGGCCTATGGATATTCCACCGATGAGTTGCTGAAAATGAACCTGCGCGATCTTCGCCCCCCGGAAAGTCGGCGCGATGTCGATCAACTGCTGGGGAAAATGCAAGGGCATGCATTCTACGAGAGCATTGCACAACGCAAAGACGGAACCACCTTTGTGATAGAGGCTAGTATGCGTGCCTTCGAAATTGATGGCCGAAAATACTTTCAGGGAATTGCCCGCGACATCACCGAGCGCAAGCAAGCTGAGCAAATTATCCGTCTGAGCGAAGAAAAACTCCGCGCCATGTTCAACATGTCCCCGTTAGGCATGGCGCGCAACGCCATGGACGGGCGCTTTGTGGAAGCCAACCCTGCATTATTGGAAATGCTGGGTTACACTTTTGATGAGTTAAACAATCTTAGTTACTGGGACATTACTCCGAAAGAATATGATGCACAGGAAGCGCAACAGTTAGAGTCGCTGAACAAATTTTCAAAATACGGTCCCTATGAAAAAGAATATATCAACAAACTGGGGCAGCGCTTTCCTGTCCGCTTGAACGGGATGTTGATTGTCGGCAGCGATGGCGAGAAATATATTTGGTCGATTTTCGAAAACATTACCGACAAGAAAAAGATAGAAGACGAACTGAAGCGATACCGTGAGCACCTTGAAGAACTGGTCGAAGAGCGTACCAGCGCCCTGAACAATGAAGTGTTGGAACGCAAGCGTGCGGAAGCAGATCTGCTCGCCAGCGAGCACAAGTTCCGTGCCTTGCTCGATTCCGCGCCGGATGCCATGGTGATAAGCAGCGCCGAGGGTATCATCACCATGGTCAATCGGAAGACGGAGTCGCTGTTCGGCTACAACAGGGATGAGGTCATCGGCAAGACTATCGAAATGCTGATCCCCCAAAACCACCACAACGGCCATGCAAGCCTGCGAGAGGACTTCATTCTGAACAATGATGGGCAGTGTGCGATGGGTGACCGCAGATTGCGTGGCATTACCAAAGACGGTCGCGAATTCCCGGTTGAGCTGAGCCTTTCCCCGATAGAGACAGAAGACGGCTTGGTTATCTCCTGCGTGATACGTGACATCAGCGGACGCAAGCGTGAGGAAGAGATATTGCAAACTGCCAAGAAGTCAGCAGAAGATGCACTTCTGCAATTGCGGACATCCACCCACCACTTGCGCGTGTTATCCAGTGCTATCGAACAAAGCCCGGTTGCAACTCTTATCACCGACGTGAATGGAATAATCCAATATGCGAACCCAAAGTTCAGCAAGGTGACAGGTTATACCTTTGAAGAAGTGGTGAATAAAAATCCGCACATGTTCAGTGCTGGAGTGCAGCAAAGGGAAGTTTTCACTGAGCTATGGGAAACCATTACGTCCGGGCGAGAATGGCGCGGCGAACTTTGCAACAAGAAAAAAAACGGGGAGATTTACTGGGATCGAACTTTTATTTCGCCGGTGCGGGATGAGCTTGGCAATATCACGCAGTTCATTTCCATCAAGGAAGATATCACCGAGAAAAAAGCCGCAACGGAATTATTGCAGCATGCGAAGGATACAGCCGATGCGGCAAACCGGGCGAAGAGCGAGTTTCTCGCCAACATGAGCCACGAAATCCGCACTCCGTTGAATGCGATCATCGGCATGGCGCATCTGGCGATGAAAACAGGACTCAATCCGCAGCAGCGTGATTACATCGGCAAGATACATTATGCGGGCGGACACCTGCTGGAAGTCATTAACGATGTGCTCGACTGGTCCAAGATCGAGGCGGGCAAATTCGATATTGAGGAGGCAATATTCAGATTAGACAGATTGTTCAGCAATGTCACTACATTGATTGAGGAGCAGGTTGCTGCCAAGAGTCTTGATTTGGCTTTTGATCTGGATAGTGGTTTGCCGTCCTTTCTCAAGGGCGATACCCTGCGGCTCGGCCAAGTGTTGATCAATTTCTCAAACAATGCCATCAAGTTCACCGAAGCGGGAAAAATTACCATCCGAGTGAAGAAGGTCGGCGAGACCGGGACTGACATGCTGTTGCGTTTCGAAGTGCAAGACACGGGAATCGGCCTGACACCGGAACAACAAAGCAAACTCTTTCAATCTTTTCAGCAAGCAGATTCTTCCACTGCCAGGAAATATGGTGGGACGGGTCTAGGCTTGGCGATTTCCAAACAACTTGTGGCAATGATGGGAGGGAAAATCGGCGTCGAAAGCGAAGCTGGCAAGGGCAGCACATTCTGGTTCACCGCCCGGCTAGGCAAGGTATCGGAAGATGAGTTGGCCAAGCAACAGCAGTTTGCCCCTCTTAAATTCAAGTCAATAGCGGGAGCCTCTATTCTTCTGGCGGAGGACAATATTTTCAATCAGCAAATAGCCCGGGAAATGTTGGAACAGGCTGGGGCCAAGGTGGCTATTGCAAACAACGGCAAGGAGGTGCTCGATCTTGTGCGCAGCGAACATTTCGACTGTGTGCTGATGGATATGCAGATGCCGGAGATGGATGGTTTGGAGGCCACCCGGTTGCTTCGTGCCGACCCAACTATGGAAGGATTAAAGATAATCGCCATGACTGCCAATATCCAGCAGGTAGACAGGGACAATTGTTTCGCCGCAGGCATGGACGATTTCATCACCAAGCCGTTTCTCCCCGCACAGTTTTATGCGACGATTGCAAAGTGGTTGCCGGGAGAGTGGAAGGATTCCGAATACGAGAGCCCGAATGAAGATAAAATCGATGCTGTAGGTTCTCCCGTATCCGATATCCTGAATCCTGCCCCCCTCATCATTGACCTTTCTGTGTTGGCGAAAATGGTAGGCGATGATCCGGCAACGATCAGAGAGTTTGCCTTCAAGTTCCTTAATTCGTCCGAGAAGGGTGTGGCAGAAATTGAAGCCGCTCTGGAACATGAAGATATGGTTGCGCTGGCGGCATTGGGGCACCGCATCAAATCGGCGGCCAGGATGGCGGGTGCGATACGCTTTGCAGACTTGTGCCAGGAACTGGAACAGGGCAAGAATGGCGGCAGCATGGATCAGATGCGGGACGTCGCATCCCGGCTGAGGCCATTGTTGGAACAGATCAAAAATATAATAGGGAAGCTATGATGGATAAGCAAATCAGAATTCTGGTAGTGGATGACGATAGTTTCATGCGTGATATCTTCACGAAAACCTTGAGTGATAGTTACACCATCAACCCTGCCGAGAACGGCGCAGACGCACTGATGCTGGCACAATCCGAGGGCCATGATCTGATTATTCTTGATATTGAAATGCCGGGCATGGACGGTTATGAACTCTGCCGACGATTGAAGGAATGCGATTGCACTGCGAGATCTCCTGTTATTTTTGTTTCGGCCCACGACCATATAGAAGAACGTCTGAAAGGCTATGAGGCAGGGGGTGAGGACTACATCGTCAAGCCCTTCGACCCGCAGGAATTGAAAGCCAAGGTAGCACAACTACTCAGGACAGTTTCTGAACGGGAGCGCCTCAAGGAGATGGCAAACTATGCCACCAACACCGCGATGACGGCCATGACCAGCATGAGCGAAATGGGAGCGCTGCTGGAATCCCTGAAAAATTTCAGTGCTTGCTCTGATTACCGGAGTCTGGCCGATGCTGTGCTGGCAGGTCTTGCGCTTTACGGTCTGCAGGGCACGGTGCAAATTCGTTTCGCAGGAGAAACGCTAACCCGTTCCAATCAAGGCGATGCGACTCCGCTTGAGATTTCAGTGATTAACCACATGGACAGCATGAACCGTATTACGGCTTTTAAATCCAGAATATCCATCACCTATCCCCACACCTCGCTGTTGGTGAACAACATGCCTATAGACGACCCGGACCGATGTGGACGCCTGCGGGATCATCTGACAATGCTGGCGGAAGGCGCGGAAATGAAGGCAATGGGAATCATCGCCGAAAACGAATCCCGGCGGCGCGGCGAAGCAATCGAACGTGCGGCAGTATCTATTACAAAAATGTTGGCGGAGGTCGATTCCGCCCAACGTCAAAGTAAAGTATCTACGGCATTGGCCATCAATGATTTTACTGGCGACATGGAAAAAGCCTACATCCGTGTAGCACTGAGCGAGGCACACGAAAGATTCATGGCTGATGTCGTCAGACGCGGACTGGAAAAAGTTGCGGACGCCCAATCTGCTGAGGTTGATGTTCAGGACAAACTTACCGGCATCATTCATGAATTGAAGGGTATTGTTGGAACAGATGTTGCGTAACTCTTATGTGGTTAGCTTTATACCAGCTCTTTTATCAGATCAGGGAATTTATCCAACAGCTTGAATAAATTGATGACCGCTGCCACCGGCTTAGCTTGCCAGGGCAGAAATCAACTTGGATATATTGGCAGGCTTATGCACCATTGTTAGGAGCAATTTTTATGAGCAACGCAGTATGGCGACGAAAATTGGATTTATAGAGGTTCCCTCAACTGTTCCTTCTATTTTCTCTGCCTTGCGCTGTCCCGTAGAAGACAAAGCAAAAGTCCCCGAAATTTACAACACCGCCAGCAGCAGGCCAGATAAAGATAATTCCAGACGATCTCGATAATGCAAATGAAAAATAAATTACCGTGGATATTGCTGGTATTTGCTTCAGCTGCGTTCAATGCAACGCATGCTGCTCCGCAGCTTATGCCGCTGCAGCAGCAGTCCCAAGCAGCGCTTTTATCCGCTGAAATTCTGACCCAGTATCATTACAAGCGCTTACCGCTTGACGATATATTATCTTCGAAAATATTCGACAATTATCTGAAAGCGCTGGATGGCGAAAAGGTGTTTTTCTTGCAGGCTGACATTGATCAATTCGCGAATGCGCGAACCAGCCTTGATGATGCCATTCTCAAAGAAGACTTGAATATTCCTTTTGCCATTTTCAATCTTTACCAGCAGCGAATCACTGAACGCATGACTTATGCCCGTTCTTTGCTAAAAAATGGCTTTGATTTCGAGAATAAGGAAAGCTATCAATTCAACAGGAAGAATGCGTCATGGCCAAAATCTGAAGACGAGATAAATGACTTGTGGCGCAAGCGTGTTAAAAACGATTGGCTCCGTCTAAAACTTGCAGGCAAGGATTATAAAAACATCATCGATACACTGGATAAACGCTATGACAATTCTTTGAACGGCTTATCCAAGGTCAAAAGTGACGACGTATTTCAGACTTTTATGAACGCCTATACGATGGCTATTGACCCCCATACTAATTATTTTGGGAGGCGTGCTTCGGATGAATTTGATATATCGATGAAGTTATCGCTTGTTGGCATTGGCGCCGTGCTTCAAGACAAGGACGAATACACCACAATCAGGGAATTGTTGGCTGGTGGCCCAGCCGCCCTATCAGGTAAGTTAAAAGTAGGAGACCGCATTGTGGGTGTCGGGCAAGGTGAAAATAGTTCCATTACTGAAGTGATGGGCTGGCGCATTGACGACACGGTAGCACTGATACGTGGCACAGAGAATACGGTGGTGCGACTTGATGTGCTGCCTGCGGAAGCCGGCCCTGACGAAAAACATAAACTTATTTCACTTGTTCGCAAAAAGATTAGCTTGGATAAACAAGCCGCGAAAAAATCTATTATCGAGGTGAAAGACGGGAGCGCAACGCGTCACATCGGTGTAATCTCCTTGCCAGGATTTTATCAAGACTTTGCTGCCCACGAAAAAGGCGACAATAATTTTAAAAGCGCGACTCGAGATGTATCGCGCCTGTTGGAGGAGTTAAAAAAAGACAAAGTGGATAGCGTGCTGATGGATCTACGTAACAATGGTGGCGGTTCATTAGCTGAAGCAATAGAGTTAACAGGTCTGTTTATAGACAAAGGCCCCGTAGTACAGCAGCTCGACTCCAAAGGTAATATAACAATTGCGAGTGATACCAATGCGGCTCCTGCCTGGAATGGGCCGCTAGGAGTACTCATTAATCGCGCTTCTGCATCAGCCTCCGAAATTTTCGCTGCTGCGATACAGGATTATGGTCGAGGAGTAGTTATCGGAGAACAGAGCTTTGGGAAAGGCACAGTCCAAGCCGTGGTAGATATGGATCAACTCGCGAAAAACGAAATACCAAAATTCGGCGAACTCAAGATGACTGTCGCCCAATTTTTCCGTATTAATGGCGGAACCACTCAATTGCGAGGAGTAACGCCGGATATCAGCCTTCCGATGCTGACTGATGCGGAGAATTTTGGTGAATCCAGCTTCGACAATGCTTTGCCCTGGACACAAATTAAGGCTGCTGACTATACGCCAGCCGGTAATTTGACAGGTATCGTGCCTATGTTGATTGCAAACCACGACATGCGAGTAAGTAAGGATAAGGACTTTAAATATTTACAGGAAGATATTGCCGAGTTCAACACTCAGCGCAAGAAAAACCTGATTTCGCTCAATGAAACTGACCGCCGCAAAGAGCGCGAAGCGCAAGAAGCACGGATAAAATTACGGGAAAATGACAGAGAAACTGTCAAAGGAACAAAAGCACCAGACAAAGCATCTGTTGAAGCCGCAAGTTCTGTATTTCAAGACGATGGCCTGCAGTCTAACGAACGCAATCTCGACACTGACCTTGCAATCGAAAAATCGAATAAAAACGCCAAGGATGTATTGCTTAACGAAGCGGTGAATATACTCAGCGATGAAGTTGGCCTCCTAAAAGCCAATCCCAAGCTTGCGGCTAGCATATTGCCAAAATTGGACATGCGCTAAAGCAGTTCGTTAAGCCCAAAAACATACCGCTAGAGTAGCAGATGTAGGCGAGCGGCAGCTTGTAAATCCAGTAAGACTTTTCCCTATAAGTAAATTATCCTTTCTCCTATTTTTCCCGCACGCCTTCTCGCGCACAATGCAATTGTCGAATTTTGAATGCAAGGTGACGAAATGAACGCTCAGCAATTGCATCGTCAGCCCATATTGCCTTTCCTGGTGACCAACTGTGTTTCCAATAAAACATTAGGGGCGGTTTATGCGGTATCCATTCAATCTGCCAAGGATATTGCAAACGTGCTCTGGGTAAACGATAACGACGCGCTGCTTTTATTCGACCTCCGCAGGGAGTTCGAGAGGGGACACTCCGATAAGATCGCAATGGCGTTACATAGTTAGCCACTAGCCAACTGACTGTTTGTAACGATTTCAAGTCGCTGTCAGTAACAGATCAAATGATGGGCAGTGTTGCCCCTATTCAAAAACTCTTGCTTTAAGAAATATGCCTAGCATTCCCGGCAATAAATGTGCAAATGAACATTTATTGCCGGAAGCCACAACAAACCAGGATGGCCTGAAAGCGGGCAACGCTCCACGTCACGGGTTCACAAAGCTCATTTTTAATAAGCTGATTGACCATAGTTCTGGTTGGCCAATACTCGGAAAAATAGTCATATTGGTCAATGTCAGAAGTCGATGCGGGAAACGGTTTCGACAAAAAACTTGGCCACGATTCAGTCACAGAATAGTCACGGTGACCAATAGTCAAGATAACGGGCGTAGCGGAGTGACCATAGTTCTAGTCGACCAATACTCATACTGATAATCTTAAAAAAAGTCACGGTGACCAATAGTCAAAAGTCGATGTCGGAAGCTATCCAGACAAAAAAATTAGTCACGGTTTAGTCACAGAATAGTCACGGTTTGGTCACGGAAGAAAATACTTAAAATTTCATGAGTATTGGTCACTTCTGCTTATGTGACGCAAAAGTCACGCTGACCGACGAAAAAGTCGAATTGAAAGTTTGCCCGGTGAATAACCAGGTTGGCCTGAAAGCCTTATGTGGTGCGCTCGGCGGGAGTCGAACCCACGACCCTCGGCTTCGGAATCCATTCCATCTGATCGGCTTTAAATGTTCCTCAACGTTATTTATCGTTCAACCTGATGTATTATTTCGTATATTTTATTTAAATATTTTCTGAATAACTCACGTAATAATAACGTCTTGCACCATATAGTACCAAAATATCTCGTTATTAACTCAGTTTTTTGATGGTCAATAATTGACGCTTGGTCACATTGTTCATCCTTACATTTCTATTTCTATTTCAAAAATATTAGTATAATACTGACTGTCTCAATATGAGACTGTTTTGCTACTGTTGAATGTATTTTTAGTGTTTGTATGCGCATATTTTTGTGGCATGTCTACCAACGGGTAGCACGATGAAAACGACTTATAAAGGCACTGGAAGTGCGACAATCATTGATTGTTTTATTTGCACGAATTATAATAAATCATCTATTCATTACAGTTACTCATATCATGAAAACATTCACTATTGAACAGGCTCGTTCTGCGGCAGCTTCTGGTGGGGTATTGTCGGCCAACTTGCGGCCTGTGGGCAGTGTGTTCGCCCTGGAGTTTGAAACTCGCAACGGATCAGCGATGCTTATTGCTTCGGTATCCAAGGAAGTGCGCCGTTTCGTTAATCCGATCAAGGCGTTTGAAATTGTTCGCGAGTTGGGCTTGGAGGGGGGGCATTATTCGGTGGCTCAGTGGCAACCTGACGACGACTCAGATCGACATACGCGCCCAGACCGTTCGCTTGCCATGAAGAAAAATCACGAGGCTGGCGATCTCAAGCGATTGTTGGACGAAAGGATCGCAATTGCTAATTCGCCTAATGCAGTATGGCATGACGCCAAGGACGTGTTTGCTGAGTTAGAAGCAGAACTGGGTGCTGACAATGCGCGTTAGATTACTTGACCAGGCCAAGGAAGACATGGCGAAAATCAAGGAGTATTACAAAGAAATTGGCGGCGTATCACTGGCGAAAAAAATGATCCAGCAGATCAAGCAACCCGTGCTGGAGCTTGAAAACAATCCAGAGATCGCGCCACCATACGAGTTGTCGCCGGGTGTCCGTCGTCTGGTCGTGGCTGGAGGCACATTTCTTGCGTTTTACCGCGTACTCACATACGTGGACGTTATACATATCCGACGTGCCGAGCGTGAGCCGGTTACTGCAGATGAATTGGAAATAATCATTTAGCTTCGCATCACTAGGATGGAAATTTGTCATGTAATACTCAACGATAGAAGAATGTATACGCTCACAAGCTAATTAACATGTAGGTATTTATCAGTTTCTTCAAAAATATATGTTCGAGTTATTTAGTCAACATTGAAGGCCATTATGGCACCAAGCAATAAACAAGTTTTACAGGGTACATATCCTCGAATCATTCAATTGTCTTTCGAACAGATTAGCGTTCCAATCAGCACTTTTAATTGGATAGACAACAGCAATTTTTTTCCAATGTCGGTGCCCGCAGTAAAAAAAGATACACTCCCCCTGCTTCAATTACTTCAACCAATATTGGTTGTCGACACCGGCCAGCAAATCAATATTCAATCGAAAAAATCGAAAGTTCCACTTTATGAATTGGTGGGAGGGCGGCGAACCTTGCAATTGATTGGCGAACAGATGCCGCGTCAATCCAAGATTCAGGCAACTCTACTGAGTAAAGAATAGTAAACGAGCCATAATCATCACTCTTGCAGCCTGACACAAATTTCCGCAAGCTTGGCGCATCTCAAACAAGATGGAGCGAGCATGAAAGATCGAACGGAATTTTGGACAGCGCATGTAGCCGCCGTCAAACATGAAGCAATTTCAGTCAGCGCCTATGCGAGGCAACACGACCTTTCGATTGCCGCCTTGTATTATTGGCAGCGCAAGCTGAGGTCAAATACTATTACGACTGAAGCTGGTCAAAGCAAATTTGTTGCACTACGCATTACAGATCAACTCCCATGTCTTTGCACTTTGGTGTTGCCGTCCGGTTTGCATCTGGAAATGTCGGCGTTGCCTTCGCCGGAATGGTTATCTGCACTAAACCGTACTTTGCCGGGAGCGCACTAATGCATCCCGGTTGCGCTATCGAACAAGTCTACCTGTGCTGCGATGCGATCGACTTCAGGAAAGCGATTAATGGGCTGAGCGTGATGGTCGAACAAGAACTGGGTTTGAATCCGTTTGGAAGTGCGTTGTATGTATTCGTCAATCGCTCACGGAATAAGATCAAGGTGTTGTACTGGCATCGCAATGGGTTTTGTCTGTGGCAAAAGCGCTTGGAAGAGGAGAAATTCCATTGGCCGAAACACACTGAGACGAACACGCAAACAATCACGCTCAGAGAATTCGAGTGGTTGCTTGAAGGCATTGATTTATGGAGAAATAAACCTCACAAAACGCTGAATTTCGCTTGCATTTCATAGGGGAAATTGATAGCATTCCACATGCTTAAAACACATGAAAAACCTTCAGTTTTACCGCTGGATTATCGCTCCAGAGCCAACCTTCCCGAGTTCACTTTACCCGACGTTTTACCGACCGATTCGGCAGCACTGACAGCGCTGCTGATTGCCTGCGTCAATGCAAAGATCGCCTCTGATGAATGCCTCGCCCGTGCAGAGGTGGAGTACGAAACCCTCATCGCAAATGCGGCGAAAGAATACGAAACTCGCCTGCAGGAACTCTACGAACAAATCGCTTTAGCGCGCCGCCGCATGTTTGGCCCGAGCTGCGGAGAGTGTTGCGCAGTTTCACCTGTTCGATGAGGCCGAGGTGCTGGCTGCAACTTCAAGCGATGAGCAAGATGTTGCGCCGTTGCCAGCACTGGCATCCGTGGTGGCTCAAAAGCCAGCGCGCGGCAAACGCAGCCCGTTGCCGCCAGAACTTGAACGGATAGAGATCGTTCACGACGTGCCGGAATCCGAACGTACTTGCGATTGCGGCACACCGATGGTGGTGATCAACCGCGTGATCAGCGAACAACTCGACATCGTTCCGATGCAAGTGCGCGTGCTGCAACATATCAGGCTGGTGTATGGATGCAAGGCCAGCGAACACGCGCCGGTAACTGCTGCGTTGCCGCCACAGCCTTTGCCCAAGAGTAATGCCAGCCCCGGTTTGCTGGCCATGTTGTTGACGACCAAGTATGTCGATGGCTTGCCGCTGGCCAGATTCGAGAAGGTGCTGGCCCGCCACGATGTTACGGTGCCGCGCCAGACGCTGGCACGCTGGGTGATCGGCGCGAGTGGCACGCTGCAACCGCTGCACAACCTGATGCGGGATGTCTTGCTTGATGCGCCGTTCATCCATATGGATGAAACGGTGTTGCAGGTACTCAAGGAAAAGAATAAGAGTCCAACCTCCAACAGTTACATGTGGGTGCAGACGGGCGGGCCACCTGGCAAGTCGGTGGTGATTTACGACTATGATCCGAGTCGTAGCGGAGAAGTGCCGGCGCGCCTGCTGCTGGGATATCAGGGTTATCTGATGACAGATGGATATGAGGGTTACAACAAGCTTGCCAAGACAGAAGGTATCGAGCATCAGGTTTGCTGGTCGCATGCTCGCCGCAAGTTTGTGGAAGCCGTGAAAGTGCAACCGAAAGGCACGCACGGCCATGCCGACCAAGCTGTCGCCATGATTGGCAAGCTTTACGCGATTGAACGGGAGCACAAGGATTCGCCCATTGAGGCACGCTATGCCGCGCGCCAAGAGAAAAGCGTACCGGTGCTGGATGAGTTGCACGACTGGATGGAAAAGCTGTTGCCCATGGTTCCACCCAAAAGCGCACTGGGTAACGCGCTGTCGTATATGCGCGATTACTGGGGCAAACTGGTTCGCTACACGGAGCGGGGCGATCTGCCAATCGATAACAACCGTTGCGAGAATGCGATTCGCCCCTTTGTGGTTGGACGCAAGGCTTGGTTGTTCAGCGATACGCCAGCCGGCGCCAACGCGAGTGCGATTATCTACTCGCTGGTTGAAACTGCAAAGGCAAACGGCGTAGAGCCATACACATGGCTGCGCCATGTACTGGAACACCTGCCCGCTGCACAAACTGCGGATGAAATGGATAAGTTGTTGCCGTGGAATTTCCATGCGGCGACTTTAGCTGACATCACGCCTCGCTGAATAGACTGCTCTTCCTGAATCGCTTACAAAGAATATCTTGATAACAAGCAGTCTTTTGAAGCATTGGATTTTCTGTGTTCAGTTCTTTTGCATCGCCCTGACGAAGTAACCAAAGCCTTGCTTGCCTCTGCGCTTCTTGTCGATGCCAAGTTCAAAGAAGTAGCCTCACAGTTTCTAGACGTTTCAAGCACGAAAGAGATTGAAACGTTGCTTGGCATTTCCCATGCCACTTTACACCGTATAACAAATGAACCTCGTCAAAAACTGAAAAATCTTTTAAACAAATCAGTTAATACCCAGACCAAGTTTGGTTTTGCCAAATTTTTTGAAGACAAATAGTTGGCATAGCGGAAAATGACCTCAAACGCCAAATTCGATGTTGATGCAGCTGATATTAGGCGTCTCATTTCTCCGCTAACCGAATTGTTGGACGCGCCTCCCACACTCAATGAGTTTCAGATAATTATCAAAGAATTTCGGATCATCCTTGACCTTTGCAAACCCTTATTTGGTGAGAAAGAAGCTGTCTATTTAGCTGAAGCGGAGGTACTCATTGGCAGAATCATTAGCGGAGAGATTCCTGTCGAGTCATGTATCCAATCAGCTCGTCCGCTAGCAAAACGAAAAAAAATGAGGCCCCATTGTAAAACCCATCCTCATTACAGTGTATATTTTGAGTGCTATAAAAATCCCAAACTGCTACCTCAGTACCGTGCTCTTCTCGCATCTTTTCTGCCGATTCAAATCGAACTCCAATCAATTAGATCGAAAACTCCATATCCCTTCAAGACGGTTTTTTATGATTTGGGATTGCATTTACGTAAGTTGTCAAAGCCAACAGATTTAGAAGTTCAAATATTTCGAGAGTTGCCTTCAGTTGCGTTGACACCAGCTCAACTTCGTAAACGAATCGACGATTTGTTTATTCAATATGGATTTGTTTTCAAGACAACCGGCAACCAAAAAAGATTCAGCTATTTACTTCGTGTCCTAGATTGGTTTGAAACTGAGATATGGGATCAACGCTCCCCAACATCCCGTACTTCAACCGGCCAACCGCGATCACCCCGACATAGTGAAGAACTCGACAGCGTCAGCGAAGTTCACCACCTTATTTCAGAACCGCAGGAACTAGGAAGTCCGATAAATACACGAATTTTTTATCCTGATAATAATGAATCGCGTAGAGCCTCCGAGCAAGACAACGACGATGCAGATCCGATACATGACAGTGGTAGTACACACCAAACAGTTGAAATTGAGACCCAAAAAGCTTCAGCATTCAATGCGATTGATCGCATTTCACTTAGCCGACGGAAAGCGCGCTATGTTGCACAGGCAATTGAGATGGGCAACCAAAAATTACCTATAACACATGCAACCCTGACCGGATTTGAACTCATGATTCTGCTTGGTGTCCTGAATGACATTGATCACGATGTATGGTCTGACATTTCACATTCACTGCGCCTGCAAATTGCTGCATGGGGCGCTTGCCGCTTCTTTCTCGGCAGAGGACCCGATGAGCTGAGTCAGATGCAAAGACATGCAGGTGAATTTTTATCGGCCTCAAAAGTTATTGTCTGGTCTCCGAAATCCTCAACCATCTGGCTTCCGTGCGAAATACCTAATCATAAGCCACCTGAAGATCAATCTCGTGTAATTACACCCCAAACTGGATTTATCCTAGACGTCAGAAATTCACTTGCGCCATTTTTGCAAAAAATCACGCCCATAAAACAAAGACTGTTCTCTCAAAGTTTTGATTCGGATTTCAGCGACCTGTTACTCAGACTCAATCAGGAATATGCTACGACCTTAACATTAAATCGGGTCGGACTATTTCTCCCCGGATTGATTTCACAACTTTCACCTAACGATGATGTGATGTCTACTTATTTTACTGGGCGCACACCAAACCTGCACAATCCAAGTGTGTATTCTGCTATTCCGACTAGGCTCCTTGAATCATTGTATGCCTGTGCCTGTGATCGCGTAACCGAATTGGCACGAATCCCGAGAAATTATCCATTGACGCCAGCTTTCTCAAGACTTTTTAATGATGACGAGCATTTTGTTGGTTCTCTGCATGTTCCCAAGTTAAGCACTGTCCGGATGACCGTCGACGATATTCGCAATACACTTGAAAAGTTACGTAACGCTGCCGGCACTCCTGTTCACGAGCTACACAACACATACACAGCCTATGTACTCTTATTTCTCATGACTACAACTGGTATACGTGCAGTTAACCATCCCATCCCAGCTGAATTCGATATAGACAGAGCGACTGGTTGCTGCTTTATTTCAGAAAAAGATACAAATGGCTATCGCAATGCGCGCGTTGTCTGGCTCCATCCGATTTTATTGGAACAGTTAGATGCATATGCGCGGCATGTCACTAGATTACGTCAGTATCTTTCTCTGACCAACATCAACGCTCTTAAACAACTCGATGCCCGGAATTTTTTTCCACTTCTGTCTCTATCTTCATCACCAAATCGCGAGAATGACCAACATGTTCTTCAGAGAGGAACATCACCATTATTTATGCTCAATGAATTCGGTGGGTCACCAAATTCTATCGATTCAAAAAGAATTGAAGAACTACTCGGAGATCACTGGCAACTGAGACTTGTTTCTTTACGTCACTTTATCCGAACTCAATTACTTCTCAGCGGATGCTCAGGGGTGCTAATTGACGCGTTACTTGGCCATGCTAAACGTGGCGAGTCGTCGTGGGGAAGATTCTCCACCCTGCCACCCATAACCTGGCGCAAGCAGATATCAAATCACTTGGCTCTGATTATGAATAAACTCAATTTCGAAGTTATCGAAAGTCCTCTGCTCCGCTCATGATATGGAAGAGTCTGATCTAAAATCTGAAAAGATTAGCAGTGCTACTTGGCCAGACTGGGCATCTGCTCGGGTGCCGCGAGACTTGGCACTACGTCATAAACTGTTCACTCATTTTGCTCATTGGACAGCTAAATTTGTTCCGGATTTGTGGGCTGGGAGAAGGGGCTTCCAACTCGATTCTATCAAGCACCAGGAGTTTCTAGAAAAACTACTCGGTATTGCAAGTAACTTTGATGAGAGGCGCATCCTGTCTCGATGGTGGGATTCACTTATTTCGAACGGCAATAAAACTGGTCTTTGGAAAATTGCATTTCTTAACCCTGAAGTTGTATTACCCGACGTTCCTCCTGTATTTGTACATCGGGATTTCCAGTTACTGAAATGCTACCGACCCATTGAAGAAAGTTTTACTCGTCTTGTCTGCAATACTATTAATGCGAGTCTATTAGCTGATGCCGCTCTTTGTTCGGCCGTATTTTTTGGTGGAATTGCATCTATACGACGCCTCAAAGCATTAGGTGCGTTACGTAGTTCGGATCTGACTGGCGATGGTAAATTGCTATGGGCCATGTTACAGAATCAAGACGACAATAAATACACGAGTTCGACTCGTTGGTATCCCGATGCATTGACTGGAACTCTTTTAATTCTGCTGAAGGAATCTGAATTGTGGACAAACTCTCTCGCAAATTCAGACAAGTCTGACATTCTTCTGAATGCCCTTCATCGTCTTGGTATTACGGCATGGCCTAAGACTTGGTCTCAGATAGATTTGATCCGAGCAGTTCAGGTTGCGTTGTCACTTGACCACATGGGTATCGTCACTTCATATCTGTGTGATCGTTTCGAAACTTTTTCTCTTCCAGAAACTGGACTTCACCGGATCGCCAACTGGGCAGTTATTGACGATTCCAATTTCGTGACACTTCCAACTAATCTCCCACGTGCACCCTTTGAAGGCTTCCATACTCATGCTGCTTCGTTTACTCCACAAGTTTTATTCAGTAATCAGCGCGCCATAGCCCATAAAATTTTAACCTGTTTAGAAAAACAGCAGCAGACATATGCAAATTTAAATCTATTGCAAAAAGAGTACGCAGGACAAATGTGGCCAATTACCCATTATCTGGTCGAGTGGGCAAAGTGGAGACTTCGTCCAGACACAGGAGAAAAGGGAATCCTTCCAGTTAGCGTACTCAGGTATTTCCGACCTTTGGTAAATAGTCTCATTTACGAAGCTGAGTCCGAGGATCTATTAAGCCTTGATGTAGATGAATTTGAAACCTTGTATGAATTAGCAGCGGCACGTATTCAAGTTGTTGACGAACGTGAACGCGTCTGGACTACGCTACGAAGTTTCCACGATTTCATGTTCATTTGCGGCGTTCCTGATATTGATTTCCGAGAGTTGGACGGTTATACATCTGAGCACGGGCAGGGACATGTGTCAGCCAATCTTGTAACCGAAGCTGAGTTTGGACGATTTAAGACCGTTTTTTTCCAAAATGATCTGGCTGAAAATTCTCTGCATCGAAATCGCGTATTTTTTGCCGGCATGCTCGGTTTCCGAACGGGACTCAGAAAGACGGGAAGTTCAGATGTTGCAAATTCGCGACTACCATCCTGGTCGCGAACCTTTTCTGCTTATCCGCCCGTCCAAATTTGCAACGCTTAAATCGCATTCATCCATTCGGCGTATACCGTTGAAAGCTCTTCTTCCTCCTGACGAATTCAAAGCGTTTGAGGATTACATGGATCAGCGACGTTTCATCTTGGAAAGACTTTCTGATTTTATTTTCGCAGAAAATCATACGCCTGACACGCCACCCCTCCAATCGAAACTGATAGATCCGGTGACCAATGCATTTCAACTTATTTGCGGGAAAGGTCGTAGCAATTTTTGTTTTCACCACTTACGCCATTCCTTCTCCAATTGGCTTCTCTTAGCGTTACTCGGCTCTGACCAGCCTGAACTGTTTGCTGATCGACCACAGTTTATTGATTCTGCGTTATTAAAAGACAAACAAATTCAGACTATTCGTGACAGTCTGTTTCCGAGGCTTGCCGGAACACCGGCTTCTCCTGATCGCCGTCATTTATATCAAGTCGCCGCTTTCATGGGACACTTGAGTCCTCTTACAACTCTTAGAAGTTATATTCATTTGCTCGACTGGGTTGCAATGCGCAGCCTAGACATGACTCTTTCAAACAAGTTCGCTGAATTGGAAGTGCCGACACTGGGAAGAATATGCGGACTTTCACCTTCTGCACCTTACAAACCTCCGTACCGTGACCTTGCCGGTCAGCCCACGAAATTTTTGCGTGAATATATTCGTGTTCACGGCAAGCTGAAAAAGGAATATGCAGAAGTTAAAGCTGAACTTACAGAAGACCTTCAGAAGTTGCAAGAATCGCTAAAGTTTCCCGCGCTTCCTGATTTACGTCTTCTTATGACACTTGTGAGTCGACGTATGCAACTTGATAATTCCTTAAGCCTTGCAAGAAATTTTTCGGTTAGTTCAACAACGATTGATGCAATTCACAGCGCCTATCGGCGCATGTATGCCAAGCAATCTGTTCTTCACGAGAAAGCAACATTATCTCCTCCAGCTTTTCCCAGAGCTATGAACGACCGTGTAGAGTTTTGGCGAATAATAGAGGCAACCGAACACTCTTACAAAATTGTGGAAAACAGGCGGGCTTTGAGTTTGGCGGCTGAATGTCTCATTCGACGCACTGGCCCACGAACTGGAAAGCTCTACTTTGGCAAGCATATTGAAGATGCACCCGACATCGCTCGTGGTATTTTGTTAATGGGGATCGAGCCTGATCAGGTCAAACTTGTCCTTCGGAAAGTTTCTTCCATAAACTCTGTTGATCCTGATCTCATCAGGATTACTACTCAAATAAATAACATCGGCATTGAAATTGTGTCTGAACCGCTAGACTGGAAAATTAGGTCTAAAAAATCAGATCTCATGAGACTGGAAATATCCATTGCAAATCTTCCTGCGAAGTCGAGTTGGGACCGATCGGAAGGACGAGTTCGCGGTATAAACTATGCTGCCTTGTGGGTTCTCTTTGCAAATTTATTACTTGTTCCGCAGATGTCGCAGTAGCCTCCGGATTAGTTGGCGTTAATATAGCGAAGTGCGGATGACTCTTGATCGGCCTTATGGTCGGGTAGCGGCAGCGCATTGCTGCGCCGCCGCCCCCTAAGAACCGTACGTGCGCCTCACAACGCATACGGCTCAAGCCTCTCAAAGGCATTTTTCAACACCCAGTTACACCACTTTTTTCTCCGGCGTTGTTAATAATTCCTACAGCAATTGAGATGGTACATTTTAAGATTGCTTGCTGCATCCGTTCCTCCGTCAGCTCTTTTCACAATATGACGAACATCCCAAGGGATCCATTTTATGATGGGTTCATGACAGGTGGGACACATGCCATCTTGCCTTAGCCATACACGGTAAAGCTTCGCACGACCTCTCGCCGAGTTCAGCATTTTCTTACCCCATCGGGACTCGAAATACGGTTCCCATTGAGGGTCGTGCGGATTGGCATCGGCTTTGATTTTGATATGCCGAACTATTGGCGTATCCATTTCCTTCAGCAAGATGATATTCTTTTGTGTGCCATCTTCTTTTTCTTCTGTGGCAGCAAATACCCAAGTTCGGGTACCTCTGGATTTAACCCGAATAATCCATTAGAAAGATTTTGCTGTAATGGGCAAAGAGGGTGGATGCCCTGCGTTAGCCCACAAGCCCTCAAACCAAGCTCTTCGTCGCCGTGAAACGGCGAGTAATAATTGATTTTTGTTTGGATCTTGGTTCCAGTACGCACCCACCGCAAAGACTTGCTGATGCAGTGAGGATAAGGTGGGTTGTATTTTTGCTCTCATGACGGCTTGTCGGAATACGCTCATGAGGTTATAGGCCAACATGGCAAACCCAAGCGCCGCTTCTGTGGCATAGAAACTGTTCAGATTGAAGCTATCCAAACCAAAGTCATTTTTCAATTCCTTGATACGATTCTCACAATCAGCGCGCCCCCGATAACTGCGCCAAACTTCTACCGGTGGCAAGGTCAAATTGGTCACCATCGCACCATATCGCCAGCCCTGCACATTCGGGTCGTCGGCAAAGAGCGATAGTGTTTTACCGGTGGCATTCTTACGTTTGACTGATTGTCGAACGACTACGACTCGACGTGCACTTTCCCAACTGCTCGATTGATACATAATCTCTGACACTTCCAATCCCGTTTCCAACGCATACCATCGCGCATCCCGAACAATGGCGTGTTGCAAGCTGTGCGTTAAGCGCCCACTGATAATGTAATTGATCTGCCGGCGCTCGAGTAATTCAAATATCGCTTTGCTGTAGAAGCCACTGTCGGCACGAAGCAAACCAACCGTTTTACTCGATAGATGATGCAAAGTGGACTCAATGAATTGAAGAACGTTGTTCGCACTATTCGTATTCCCTGGACGCAACCAGAAGTTGGCTACCATTCTGGCATCGGCTACAAAAGCCAGTAGCGGATGATGCGATAAGCGACCTCGTTTATGAGGGTTGTATCCTCGTGTCGCACCTTCTTGTTCTCCATGACGAGTGATCACGGTTGAATCCATATCCACTGTCACGCTTGGTAACGTGACAACAGTATCAAAAAACCAACGATACACACTCGATTGCACTCGTTCATGTTGCATTATGTCGAAGCGTTCAAATAATCGTATGATCGATTTGTGTCCTGCCACTCGCGTCCAGCCAAACAACCGGGTCAGCGTTGTATCGAGCCGGGTAATATCTAAATGCGTAAATCGGCATGCCCCGCACCAGATCGATACAAGTAATTGCTCTATTAATTGAACCGGTTGATAGCCTCTATTCGACCCAGGTGGCGGTAAGTCCCACTGCAATGCGGCCTTCCTGAAATTCATACTATCAAGCATTCGTTTCATTAATGCCATGCCACCCCACGCGCTAATTTCACGGGCAGTAAATTTAATCTCGATTGGTGGCTTGGTTTCTGAAAGATGGGACATGCAAAGTCTCCTATCTGCTTGTTAATACTTACCTATTTCTAATGGAATTCATTAGAAACCCATAACTAAATCATATCCCATTTTTCTAATGAACTATCTGGGTTTAAAGTATTTTCTCTTAACCCATCGGTCTCCTTTGTTCGGATGCCGTCTTACCGCCCATTGCCATAGCATTGACCAGACATAGGTATCAACTTTAGCAAAGGCTTCCTTGGCGACTGCATGACTATGGTAATTCGCCCATCCTCTTAATACCGGATTGAGCAGCCTTATCAGGTTTGCCTGTTTAGCCGTCTTGTTGCCTTTGATGACTTCGCGGATTTTATCAAGGTGCGCTTTGACGTTTGCTTTCGACGGCTTCATCAACAACGTGCCGTTATACTTGCGAATGTTCCATCCGAGGAAATCAAACCCTTCCCTGATGTGCGTTATTTTGGTCTTCTCCGGTGATAGAACTAAACCTCGTTCTGCCAGAAATTCAACCACTGCGGGTTTGACCTCATGCTCCAGCCACTCTTTCGAGTTGCCGGTGATAATAAAGTCATCCGCGTAACGCACCATGTTCATTTTCCGACCTGTCCGCTTTGCAGTTGGAAACTTCTCCGTTAGCATTGATTCGAGGCCATCCAACGTCATGTTTGCCAGAACCGGACTGATGATGTCCCCTTGCGGGGTGCCAGCTTCTGTGGGGAAGAGTTCGTTTTGATAAACGTATCCCGCCTTGAGCCACTTCCTGAGAATTGCTTTGTCCATTGGGATGTTGGCAATCATCCAGTCATGACTGATGTTGTCGAAACAGCCTTTGATGTCGGCCTCAAGCACCCACTCCGCCGCTGTTTGCTGCACTAGGGAATTGAAACACTGCTTCCCCGCATCGGCGGTTGATCGTTCCGGCCTGAATCCATAAGAATTCGGGTCGGCGGTGGTTTCCGCAACGGGTTCCAACGCCAGCAAATGTAACGCTTGCATGGCGCGGCACTTCATTACGGGGATGCCAAGCGGTCTTGTCTTGCCATTCTTCTTCGGAATTAATACCCTCCGAAGCGGAAGCGGCGAATATCCCCGCCGCTTCATCGACGCAATCGCGTTGATCTTTGCCTCCGGCGTTTTCCAGATGATCTTGTCTACACCGGGGGTGTTGTCGGGTAGCAGCGGCGCATTACTGCACCGCCGCCCCCTAAGAACCGTACTGGCGACTCACGCCGCATACGGCTCAAGCCTCTCAAAAGCATCTTTCAACACTCGCTGTAGCAGCCTGCACTACAACTTCACAATACTCATCACCAGCCTTCTTGCGTGTAATACCACCACGCCGGAAAGTGCACACGCCAATGTTGCAGCGTCCATTTGCTTTCCTTCCGTTTAGAGGGTTCTAGCCACTCTCTTGTGAAGAGAGACCAAGAGGAAGTCTGCCCGATTTCTCGTAGGATAATGTTGCAACCCCTACCCGCAGCATCAACGGTATCCCTTGCGGTTCACCTGCCGTTTCCGGCGACACTACGGGCTTACCCTGTTCCGCATTTATTTCAGAGTGAGGCGGATCCCTTCTCTTCGCCGGCGGTGCACTGTCCACGATGACCCAGCTTCAAGGAGTCATACCTGACCGCTTACCATTTTTGGTTCAAGCCTATCAGCACATTTGGCTTGTCATGTTTTACGACGTTTAATGAAGGTTCACGTATGTTGATCGTACCCACTCGTCCCTAGCACCTCTCCACCTCAGTGCTGGCAGATTTCGCTTCCCCTCGCGGGTTGGCGTACCGAGATAATCGGCGGTTACATTGTCCCCAGAGCTTCACACCGAGCTGTTACCGGCTCCGCATGTCTGGGTAGGGAACGGTTGATGGAACAACCGGTTTCGTTAGGTCATAATTCCTCCTATGAAACAGAAATAAAAGCGACTTTTCAGGTCGCACCAAAGCTTTTCATAAGGCCGACCAAGAGACGCTCACTTCGGTGCAACCTCATTTAGTTTTACCCTTCCTACGCATTTTCACTGAAGGAGTCTGCGAAATTGTAGATAGGTAACGATTCACAAAATCTGCGATGTCAATTTCAAGAATATTCGCAATTTCAACAAATTCCGCAAAGTCTAATCGTCGCTCGCCGCGCTCGTATTTCGAGACAAAACTTTGTGACTTTTCCAATTTCTCAGCAATATTCACTTGTGTAAATCCGGCCTCTTCTCTCGCCGCCACAAGCTGGCTTCGAAAAATTTTGTAGTTACTACTATGTAATGAGCTAGGCATGAGTTCATACTAATAACCCATTGCAGGTTATCCCAAAACGGGTTATCTTTCGTATTGCTTTTTTAGAATGCATTTATTACCTGTTGCTTCTCTACAAGTTTGTTGGCTGATGCCGACATGCTGTAAATACTCAATGAAAATATATATCGGATAGGGGATTTGTAATGACTAAACTTTTTTCGCGTGCGTCGATATTTCTTGTTGCTTTCTTTTGTTTTTCCGGCTGTGCCATCAGTCCCAAATATACCGTTGCCCAAAGCGAGTCAGACGTCAGGGAGGGAATTTCAGTCGATAGCGGTTATCCCGGTTGTCCAGACTGTTCAAAGGTGATGACTTACACCTCATCGGCCTTAACTGGTTACTACTGGATGTATAACGAAAATGTAAACGACAAGGGACAATTAACCGGTCGTGTTCATGTCGGTGTTACAAATAATCAACCGAACCATAGCAATACCTATTTTCTGAAAGTTGATCAAACCAATAGTGGAATTTTTATATATGGAGCTTCAGTATATTTAGTCGATGATGCGGGCAATAAAAAGCAACTCACCAGTGCTCAGATGAGTGGATATGATTTAGATCGACCGAAAAAGTGCAGTAATAGTGTCGGGCAATCATGTTGGTGGACAGATTACTTCTGGCTACCCAACGCGACGCTCAATCAAATAATTAATTCCGGTAAACCATTAACTCTATTTATTGGTCAAGACCGCAATGTTGCAGCAACTGACGGGTTTAATAGAACTGTTCAAAGCGTTACTGTTGGCGTTCCGGTCAATTTAAGCAACGAATATCTAAAAATATTTAAAAATGAGTTATCGGCTCGCGGGGTTCAGTTGCCGTAGGCGGTTGATTAACCCCGGCTATCATATTTTGCCGGTTTATTGGAGCAGGCGCGCTGATGATGAGCTGGAGTTGATTGTCAGTTGTTGCCGCTTGAACCCCGAAAAGCTGAACTCAAAAATCAGCCGGCCGTGATGATGTATTACATCCATTTGGGATTAGAATATCCAACATGTTTTGGGCAGAAGCAAAATGTTCACGATAACTCGTCAATTTGAAAGAGCAAATCAATTCTTGCTGTCAGACAAGGAGATCATATGAAAGGTTACATCACTGGTGTCATTTGCGGACTCTTGTCTTTGTTACTGTGGTCAGCTCACCCTGTGTTATCAATTATGGCGGCGCTCCCACTGCCGATGATAGTTATTGCATTTTGGACAGGAGCAGTCGGCATTCGATTTGAAAAGACCTGATCCTTTAAATATCTTTGATTTCCTCAAAGCTTGTAAGCATCTTGCATTCAGACTAAATTTCCACAACAATCCAATCTGGAAATTTTTTCCAGCATAATTTATTAAGGAAACTTTACATAATGAATCGCAAAGAACTGATTGACGCCCTTGCAAGTAAAACTGACAGCACTAAAGCCGATGCAGAGCGTAGCATTGCCGCAATTATTGATATTGTGACTGCCACCCTCAAAAAAGGAGATTCTATTTCACTCGTTGGCTTCGGTTCTTTTGAGGTACGCAAGCGCGCGGCTCGTACAGGTCGAAATCCAAAGACGGGTGCCGAGCTGAAGATTAAGGCATCTAAGGTTCCAGCATTTAAGGCTGGCGCCACATTGAAGGATGCAGTTAACGGCGTCAAAAAGTAAATCATGCCAAGACCGGTGATATCCCGGTCTTGTGTTGAACATGAACGAAATTCTTCAGTACCTCAAAGCTCATGGCGAAATACTCGATACCGAGATTGCTGAGGCGACCGGCTTTTCACTGGATGTAATTCGCCTTCATTTGGTCGAGCTGGCGACAAATAATGAAGTGATGATCTGTCAGTCTACGCGTTATGTGCAAGGAATAAAGATGGAGAGTATGAGCTGCCGGATTAGTGGATTCATTCCTAAGGCGGCACCGGGCAGAAAACCCTCGCGTGTAAACCTGAAGTTGTCATGAGTAATGCTACTATCAAAAAAAGTGACTGGCTGCTTAGGATCGGACTAGAGTCACTCATGTCTGCGATTGCTATCAGGCGGCCACCGGCCACAAGCAGCCGGACGCCCGTGTCCGCTATCCTGTAGCGAGTGCGACACGAGGTCGCTTGTAAAAGTTGTTTCCACTTTGAAAGGAGGAAACCACCAGTGTCACCTGGTGAATCTAGGAGTCTGAATAAAGAGCGACTCTGACAATGTAACGAAGTGCCGCAAGGCACGGGGCACAAATCGCGAGAGGCGTTCCCTTCGGGCAGCCACAAGCCTGAAAAGTGCTAGATAGTCGGTATGGTGAAAATATTTGAATCTGCGATAAAGATCGTGAGGATAAACAAGCGGAAGTGGCTTTTACGCTTGAGCCAAAACGGCAATGGAGGTGGGAATTGCGTCTTCGCTGTGCGCTCTCGTGACCCTTATACCTCCCGGTCGATAGCAGGCACCTAACCCGATGTACTTTTGTAAGCGGAACGTGGAAACCCCGTATCGCTCCCTTCTGGGACAGCAGGCTGCAAAGTCTGTCTATGGCGGTGCGGGCATAGGATCGAGGAAAAATGAGTTATCGGCTCGCGGGGTTCAGTTGCCGTAGGCGGTTGATTAACCCCGGCTATCATATTTTGCCGGTTTATTGGAGCAGGCGCGCTGATGATGAGCTGGAGTTGATTGTCAGTTGTTGCCGCTTGAACCCCGAAAAGCTGAACTCAAAAATCAGCCGGCCGTGATGATGTATTACATCCATTTGGGATTAGAATATCCAACATGTTTTGGGCAGAAGCAAAATGTTCACGATAACTCGTCAATTTGAAAGAGCAAATCAATTCTTGCTGTCAGACAAGGAGATCATATGAAAGGTTACATCACTGGTGTCATTTGCGGACTCTTGTCTTTGTTACTGTGGTCAGCTCACCCTGTGTTATCAATTATGGCGGCGCTCCCACTGCCGATGATAGTTATTGCATTTTGGACAGGAGCAGTCGGCATTCGATTTGAAAAGACCTGATCCTTTAAATATCTTTGATTTCCTCAAAGCTTGTAAGCATCTTGCATTCAGACTAAATTTCCACAACAATCCAATCTGGAAATTTTTTCCAGCATAATTTATTAAGGAAACTTTACATAATGAATCGCAAAGAACTGATTGACGCCCTTGCAAGTAAAACTGACAGCACTAAAGCCGATGCAGAGCGTAGCATTGCCGCAATTATTGATATTGTGACTGCCACCCTCAAAAAAGGAGATTCTATTTCACTCGTTGGCTTCGGTTCTTTTGAGGTACGCAAGCGCGCGGCTCGTACAGGTCGAAATCCAAAGACGGGTGCCGAGCTGAAGATTAAGGCATCTAAGGTTCCAGCATTTAAGGCTGGCGCCACATTGAAGGATGCAGTTAACGGCGTCAAAAAGTAAATCATGCCAAGACCGGTGATATCCCGGTCTTGTGTTGAACATGAACGAAATTCTTCAGTACCTCAAAGCTCATGGCGAAATACTCGATACCGAGATTGCTGAGGCGACCGGCTTTTCACTGGATGTAATTCGCCTTCATTTGGTCGAGCTGGCGACAAATAATGAAGTGATGATCTGTCAGTCTACGCGTTATGTGCAAGGAATAAAGATGGAGAGTATGAGCTGCCGGATTAGTGGATTCATTCCTAAGGCGGCACCGGGCAGAAAACCCTCGCGTGTAAACCTGAAGTTGTCATGAGTAATGCTACTATCAAAAAAAGTGACTGGCTGCTTAGGATCGGACTAGAGTCACTCATGTCTGCGATTGCTATCAGGCGGCCACCGGCCAAAAGCTGACGTTTGCGAGCGTCCGCTATCCGGCAACGCAATAACAAGTTTGTATGCCTAGACTTTTTCTCAACTTTACTTCTAGCTTCTAGGATATTTTCAAATATAATTGGCGTCATGTCGCCCAAACAAGCAGATCGCCGTAGCACCCTGGTCGTGATGAAGGTTCCGCACAGCCTGGCGAGACTGGAGTTCGCTCTGGCGCTGAAGGACTAAACGATGGGGTCGGATCGCCACCTTGAATTTACGTTCCTGGGCGGATTCGACATCCGTCTGGATGGTCATTCCTTAGCGGGGAATGCCTACAGCAAGATGCGCGCGCTACTCGCGTACCTCGCCGTAGAGCAGCGCGCGAGCCATCCGCGGGAAGCCCTTGCCGAATTGCTATGGAGCGGCAATGACCCGGCCACGGCGCGAGGAAACCTGCGCCGCACACTGTCGGACTTGCGCCGCGTGCTGGAGGCGCCCTCGGGAACGACGCTGTTCTCGGCCAGCAAGCACAGCATCAGCTTTATTCCCAACGCCGCTATCGATGCCGTCGAATTCAACCGCCCGCTGCCCTCGCTGAAACATGACGAAGAAATAACTCTTGACGAAGAAGCGCGGGTCGCATCCCTGTATCGGGGAGAGTTCCTGGCGGGGCTTTCCTTACCTGACAGTCCCGATTTCGAGAAGCTGGGTTCAGGGGTGGCGCGAAGCCTTGCATCGCCGCGCGCTCGCCATGCTGGAACGCCTGTCGAACGCCCATGAACAGCGCGGCGCCTACGACAAGGCGCTGCAATTCGCCCTGCGGCAAACAGAACTCGATCCCTGGAACGAAAACGCACACTGCCGCTGCATGACGCTTTTCGCTTACAACGGCCAGACCGGGGCCGCGCTGGCCCAGTACGACGCCTGCCGTCGCCAGTTGAAGGAAAGCCTCGGAGTGCTGCCCAGCGAAGAGACCCGCCAGCTCGCGCAACGCATTCGCAACGGCGAACCGCATCGTGCGGAGGTTGCCCTCAGCGAAGCGCCTGCGGCCCCGGCCCTACCCCAAATGCAGGCCGAGCGCCGCCAAGTCACCGTGCTGTATTGCGAACTCAGCTTTCCAGAGATCGACGATCCCGACGAGACAATGGCCCTGCTGCATGTCCCCCAGGCACATTGCGTGGATATTGTCAGGCAATTTTCCGGCCACATCGTGCAAGCCTATGGCGGCGGACTGCTGGCCTATTTTGGCTATCCACGCACCGATGAGCACGCCGCACGCCGCGCCGTGCAGGCTGGTCTCGCCATCGCCGCGCGCGTGGCGGCAGACCGCCTTGAAATCCGCGTCGGCGTCCATACTGGACTCGTCGTCACCGACGGCGCATCCGGCCTGCCGGACACCTCGGGCCGCACCTCTCGATTGGCTAGCCTTCTGCGAAATTTCGCAGGCCGCAACGAGGTAACGATCAGCCGCGAGACCCGCGATGTCACGACCGGTTTCTTCGACTGTGCCTCACTCGGGAACCAGTCTCTGCCCGGCTTCGCCCGATCCGTCGAAGTCTTTCGGGTGCTGCGGGAAAGCGGCGCCAAGACACGTGTGGACGCCGCGATGCAGCTGACGCCCCTGGTCGGGCGCAAGAACGAAATCGCCCAACTCATGACTGCGTGGAAGACGGCAGCGCAAGGCGTTGGCAAGACCGTGCTGATTCAGGGCGAAGCCGGCATCGGCAAGACCCGTCTGCTCCACACGGTGAAGGAATATCTGGTCGGCCAGCCCCATGCCGTGCGCGAGCTGTACTGCTTTCCCGAGTCCAGCCAGTCACCGCTCCATCCGCTGATCGCCATGCTGGAGGAGACTTTCGGCTTCGTCCCCGGAGACGAAGCCGAGGTCAGGGCCAGCAAGCTCACAGGCTATCTCGAAGCCCATTACCCCGATTCGGCGCGCCAGGCGGTTCCTCTTTTGATGCAGCTTCTTTCCCTGCCGCTTGGCGACGAAATTGCGGCCCCGGAGATGTCGCCGAAGAAGCAGAAGGAGCAGACCCTCGCCATTCTGCTGCGCCTGTTGCAGGCGCTCGCGGCGGAACAGCCCGTGCTGTTCATCGTCGAAGATTTGCACTGGGCCGATCCGTCCACCCTGGAGCTGCTGGCCTTGTTCGTCAAAACGGCCGGCAAGGCCGCCGTCCTGGCGATATTCACGGCCCGGCCCGAGTTTGCCGATCCTTGGCAAGATGCCCGCAAGACGACGTTGCCGCTGGGGCCGCTGGTCGATGACGAAGTGGCGGCCATGATCTCCTCCCTGTGCGAAGACATCCCGGCGGTGACCGTTCGCCGCATCGTCGAACGCGCCGATGGTGTGCCGCTTTTCGCCGAAGAAATGGCGAAAATCGCCACCGCCGACAAAGAGGCCCGCGTTCCGGCGACGCTGCTCGACCTCCTGATGGCACGCATGGACGGCATGGGCGAAGCCAAGCGCACGGCGCAACTGGCCGCCACCCTCGGACGCGAATTCGATCCGGTCTTGCTGGGCCGGGTGTCCGCCGCCGACCCCGCCTTGCTGGCGCAGCATCTGGACGCCCTACAGAAAGCCGGGCTGGTGCTGGCGGCGGGCGGCGCGATGCGCCAGTTCAAGCACGCCCTGATCCAGGAAGTCGCCTACCAGTCCCAATCGCTGGCTGACCGGCAGGCCGCCCACCGATGCATCGCCGCCGTGCTGCAAAGCGACTTCCCCGAGGTCGCCGCCGCACAACCGGAACTCCTGGCGCAGCATCTGGCCGGCGCTGGGGAGACTTGGCCGTCCATCGCTTGCTGGATCAAGGCCGGACAACGCGCCGCGCAGCAATCCGCCAACCTGGAAGCCATCGGCCATTTCAAGGCAGCGCTGCAACTCATCGAGAGACTCCCGGAAAACCAGGAGAGGAACAAGGCCGAGTTCAACATCCTGGTGAACCTCTTTCCCGTGCTCTACGCCGCAGAAGGCTACGGCTCGCAAGACGCGAGCCGGGTCAATGCGCGCATCGCCGCACTGATCAACATCGTCGGCAACAGCCCGGACCTGTTTCCGGCAAAATGGACGGTGCTCGTCAACACCATCGGCTCCGTCGGCCCCCGCGGCGTGCCGGAGGCCGTCGCGCAACTGCTGTCCATGACCCAGGGCGACCCGACGCGGGAACAGGCGGTTCATCATCTCGGCGCAAATTGCCGTTTCTGGCTCGGCGAGTTCGAGGCGTCCCTCGCTCACTACGAACAGTCGGCCACTCTTTACCGGCCTGAACAGGCGCCGCTGCTGCAAGCTCAGTATGGCTCGGACCTGTCCGTGTTCACCGCCTCCTACGGCATGTTCGCCGCGCAACTCCTCGGCTTCCCCGACCGGGCGCAAACCATCTGTGCGCAGAGCATCCGCCACGCACGCGCAACGGCGCACTCGCATACCCTGGCGCAAGCCCTGAGCTTTGCCGCCACCTTGCAGCGCTGGCAGGAAAAACCCGAAGATGCCCTGGCGCTGTCCACCGAGGCCCTCGCCATCGCCCGCGAGCAGGATTTTCCGCTCTGGCTGGTAAGCGCCGGCATGAGCAGTGGTTGGGCGCGGGCCGTTCTCGGCGATAGCGAGGGAGGCATTGCCGAAATCAAGTCCTGCATCGAGGGAATGCGGGCGGCCATCGGCGGCATCGCGGTCGTCTTCATTTCCGCGCTTGTGCAAACCCAGGTGTATCTGGAACGGTACGGCGATGCCATCGACTCGATCGCCGAAGCGCTCGCCGACGCCGCCCGCAACGGCGACGGTCACTACCTGGCCGAATTGCACCGCCTGAAGGCCGTATGCCTGCTGGAGTTGTTCCCCGGCGAGGCAGCGCAAGCCGAAGCGCTGCTTGGCGAGGCATTGGTCATCAGCCGCCGGCAGCGGGCAAGAACCCTCGAACTACGCGCCGCCGCCAGCCTGGCGCGCCTGTGGCAGAAAGAGGGCAAGCGCGAGGCGGCGCGTGAACTGCTCACCGGTGTATACGACAGCTTCACCGAAGGCTTCGCCACCCACGACCTGCGCCAAGCCGCAACCCTCCTGCACAGCCTGACCTGACCGCCCCGGTCGGGCATGGCATTCCCGCCATCAATGCCATAGAACGTTCAGCGAACGTTCAGCGAACGGTCGTCCTGTAGGATTGCCTGTAGCGCTATAACAAGCTCCCATTTCGAGACTCAAACTTTACCAATGCTCATGACCATACTTATACGCTTTGGTCTGTTTTGAAGCTGTTTATAACTAAATTTTGTTCGATTTTAACCAGACACTACCGAGGGAGTTGCTTTATGAAATTCGCATCACTGAACACCCCTGATTCAAGAAATGGGAACCCTAATAAATTAATCAAAAAGAATTCAAACTTGAAATCAAAAAATGGAAAGTCCCTAATACGAGCTGCGTTACTTCTGGGGTCTTTGGGCCTTACCACGGCACTGACAGCGCAAGCACAGGCGGCCACGATAGATTACAACGGGGTAAATTATAATCTCTCGTGGCAAAATATGACTTATACCGGCAGCACGGCTCTTTTGACGTCGCAGCCATGGTGGGGAAACAGCACGTTAGCGCATGCCCTCGCTAGTTACAACGTGAATCCGAATAGCAACTTCGGCAATCAAAGCTCATATTTTGTATATTCCATTGCAGGGAATACTATAAGTTCCGCCTACTACTCAGCCGGCAACACAGCAACTATCACCTATCCCAGCAATCAGACTTATTGGTCTTTGTATGTGTTAAGCGCGACCGCAGACCAAAGCCTTTTAAACAGCTTGCAATCCACATCGGCAGCGGCTAATGGAATGCTGAACCAAACCGGCTTACTGGTGAACGGCGCTCACAGCCACCCCTTGGATCACTTGGTAGCCACTGGCGAAAAAACGCTGTGGGTTACCGGAGATTTCGGGACAAACGATCACGGTGGCTCCAGCGGTAATATTGGCATCGCTGAAGTCAGCGGGGGTTACAACTTTGGCCGCTATCAACTGAATCTATCTCTCGGACAAACATCGAATCGAAATGATTTAATTTATGGTGGCTCCGCAAAAGAGAATGCTCAATTTGTTACTGCGGAAGCTATTGTTCCCATCTCGAAGGTGACAGGGCTTTATGGCACATTCGGCGTATATGATCTCTGGGGTACAACAAACATCAATCGAGGTTTTTTGAACACAAACGGTACGGTAAATAGTTCTTATGGCTCTCCAAATTTGTCTGGCTGGGGTGCCTGGCTCGCCTGGATTGGGACAAAGCAGCTAGTTTCAAAAATACTCAGGTTAGTCCATACATTGACTTAAGCTACTATGATGCTTCTCTTGCGAGCTACACAGAAACCGGTGGTTCATCGCCAGTTCAGTTTAATAGTCTCAACACCAATGCCACTGAGTTGCATTTGGGTATTAACACGGCGACTCCGTTGCATTCTTCAGAGTGGAACTTCCTTGCAAATCTTGAGGCTGCACAACGCACAAACCCCAATGGTGCGGCTGTGTCAGGGCAATTTAGCAGCGGCTTATTCAGCTTTAATGTTCCCGGCCAGACCTATGACGATAAATGGCTCAAAGGCGGCGTTGGCCTGGAGGGTAAGGTCGGACGCGGCAAATTATTTCTGATGCTAAACGGGACGACCAATAGCGCAATGCCAAATGCGTGGTTGACCACATCTTATCAAGTAGCTTTCTGACCGAAGAACTCTAATTTGAGAATTGCGGGAATTACGTCAGATCCATGCATTAACTGATACAAATTTTCCCGTTTGCTAAGGTGCGCTACATTTTAGCCCGTTGACCAATCTGGCTCAGCGGGCTTATTTTTTGGCAAGGCTATCAACACCTCTTCGCAGCACAGGGTTTGTGCATAGAGATATAACGACGCTTGGAGATCAATTTACGACTTTAATAACGCGGAATACTTACGTTTCCTTTACTGCGTAAATCGCGGGCAGGTTGCGCCACGCGCCGCGTATATCCATGCCAAAACCGAACACAAAACGATCGGGCAATTCCAGCCAAGGTAACTAAAGGGGTCAGCTTCGCATTACTTTTGCGAGTCCCCATGTCATTAACTAAAACAACCGGAACCAAAGGGGGCGGCTTTGCCTATCAGCGCTTTAACTCGTGTAGCATTGCTTCCCGCAAAATTGGAAATGAATGTCTGTTAACGGGCAGGCAATTTTGATGGTGCTATGGCCGCTTCGGGTTACAAGCCGACGGATGAGTTGATTGTTTTTATGAAAATACAACGGCTGCAATGCGACGTACAAGAGACACTCAAAATGGAGAAAATCAGGAGGCTCATCGGACTGCTTGTAACCCAATGCCGACGTTGATGACCGACTGCTTTCGGGCTGTGATTTTTCAATGTTGACCTGCTCCTTACGACCCAAACCAGTTGGTCAGTCTTGTGAATTCGCTGCCCGATACCAGCCACTCGTGACTATCGGCAATCCTTTTGGGGTTGCCCGGTCAACACCGTGTCACGTCGGCAAATCAAGGTCATCGGCAAGTGAACTACGGATCGCCGATGGCATCTCGCACTCCTCTTGGCATTGAGTGTGATCGATGCCAACGTGGATGGCAGCGCCTTGTTTGACCGCTGTGATCATTTCTGGACTAAGTTCAAAGCGCAGAAAGTGGACGGAAGAGGTCTTGTCCTCTGTCTCGCGCTCCAGATCCTCGTTGGCAACAGGGAGCACCTTGTCGAACCCTTCCACTCGTATCCAGACGGAACGTTCGATGCCGATCAGGTTCGCAAGGGCTTGACGGCGTTCTTCCGCATCTTCGTACTCCACCATAAAGGTGGCCTTCCAGTTGCGCCCATCGGGAATGAGTGGGTTGTAGACATCCAATTCCTGCTGGATCAATTCCGGCTCGAACATGCGCTCCAGGCGCAGCATCTCCTGAACCTGATATTGCATGGTCAGGCGATCCTCGAAATAGAGGGCCGCGTGATCCCCGATGGGCAAGCGGCGATTTTTCTTATGCTCGATCACCTTGGCGCGGAATTCGTTGCGGGTGCGCGCATATTGTTCGAGGCTATAAAGATCCTGATGTGTCAGCTTGTCCATCGCTGTGTGTCTCCCAATAGTCAGATGCCGTAAGCCTGCCGCAGCAGAGTGAGAGGGTGTTCCGGCGCTCTTCCGTTCTTGAGGCCGTTTTCGATGTGGTGGCCGGCCATGGCGCAGTCGCTGCCGTAATGATCGGCCTCGGCGGATCGGACACGGGCTGCCACAGGTTTGACGATCTTCATGGCGAATTCGTGGAACTCCTTCTTCACCGCGTAGGTACCGTCGTGGCCGGAGCAGCGCTCGATGATCTCCACCGTGGTGCCGGGAATCAGCGCCAGTACCTCGCGTGTTTTTGGGCCTATATTCTGTACCCGCTGGTGGCAGGCGGCGTGGTAAGCCACCTTGCCCAGAGGTTGCTTGAAATCGGTGTTGAGCTTGCCTTCCTTGTGCCGCAGCATCAGGTACTCGAAGGGATCGTAGAAGGCATTCTTCACTTTCAGCACATCAGGATCATCGGGAAACATCAGTGGCAGTTCCTGCTTGAACATCAGCACGCAGGAGGGAACCAGGGCGGTCAAATCCCAGCCCTCGTCCACCAGTTTGGCGAGAACCGGAATGTTCACTTCCTTGGCCTCTCGCACTGCCTCCAAATTGCCCAGTTCCAGTTTGGGCATGCCGCAGCAGCGTTCTTTTTCAGCGAGCGTCACTGGAATGCCGTTTTGCTCGAACACTGCGGCGAAGTCCTCACCGATGCCCGGCTCGTTGCGATTCATGTAGCAAGTGGCGAACAGAGCCACCTTGCCCTTCGTTTTTCCGGCAGGTTCGCCGGAGGTATCGGCTGGCAGCCGCTTCAGGCGGTTGCGCAGCGGTCGGCTGGAGAATTCCGGCAACCAGGCCTCGGCATGAATGCCGACCACGGCCTCCAGTCCCTTGCGCGCGATGCCGATCTTGTTGACGGCGTTTACCACTTGAGCCACCACCGGAATGCCCGCCAATTTGCCGACAGTGTCTGTGCTAGTCAGTATCCTGTCCCGCAACTTCGCCCCTCCCTTGCGGTAGTTCACCGCCTTGGCCCGCAGCATCAGGTGGGGAAAGTCCAGATTCCACTCGTGCGGCGGCGTATAAGGGCACTTGGTCATGTAACAGAGGTCGCAGAGATAGCAGTGGTCCACCACCTTCCAGTAATCGGCCTTGGCAACCCCGTCCACCTCCATCGACTCAGAACCATCCACCAAATCGAGAAGGGTGGGAAAGGATTGGCACAAGCTGACGCAGCGGCGGCAGCCGTGGCAAATCTCGAATACCCGCTCCATTTCCTTGAGCAAGGATTCCTCGTTATAAAAGTCAGGATTACGCCAGTCGAGAGGATGGCGTGTAGGTGCCTCCAGATTGCCTTCGCGGGTGGGTGTGGACATCTAGCGTCTCCTTGCAGCGGGGATTGTTCGGATACCGGCCACCGGGGTGGCCGGGCGGACGAGGCTCAGGCGTCGAGTTCGTTCAGTGCTTTTTGGTAGCGGTTTGCGTGGGAACGCTCCGCCTTGGCCAGGGTTTCGAACCAGTCGGCAATTTCGTCGAAGCCCTCCCCCCGCGCGGTCTTCGCCATGCCGGGGTACATGTCAGTGTACTCGTGGGTCTCGCCCGCCACAGCGGTTTTCAGGTTGTCGACCGTGGGGCCGAACGGCAAGCCGGTGGCCGGATCGCCGCACTGCTCCAGATACTCCAGATGACCATGAGCGTGACCGGTTTCACCCTCTGCTGTGGAACGGAACAGGGCGGCTACGTCGTTGTAGCCTTCCACATCAGCCTTGGATGCGAAATAAAGATAGCGGCGGTTGGCTTGCGATTCTCCGGCGAAGGCGTCTTTCAGATGCTGCTCTGTCTTGCTTCCTTTGAGTTGCATGATTTTTCTCCTGTGCAAGAATCCCGGCTTACAGCCCGTGCCGGGAAAACGGGTTGTGTTTAAGTCCCCGCATTATTGTCTTAGATATGGACAAGTGTGAAATTAAATTTGCCAAAGATGTTTATAGGAAAAAACTATCAAGCAGCTATCGGATAAGACGGCAAATTTTCGTTCGTCCCTTCGTGGACGATCACTGCCGATGCGTCATCCGCAAAATCACGTCTGGGTCAATCTATATATGGGGTTATTCATACCTTTTACGGCAGCAATAATCGCTTCTATCGCTTCGGGACGGGTGGAGCCGCGCCTCCAAGCCAGTGCCACGCGCCGGGCCGGCTCGGGTGGTTCGAAGGGAATAGCGCAGACCATGTCCGAGCGATAGGGGGCGGACATGGCGCTCGCCGGTAGAACGGAAATGCCGTAACCGGACGCCACCATGCAACGGATGGTTTCGATGGAATGGCCTTGGAGCAGTGACCCCTCTGCGTGGCTGATATCCGGGCAGGCATCAAGCACCTGTTCCCTGAAGCAGTTGCCTGCCTTGAGAACTAGCACATTATCGCCCCGCACTTCATCGGCAGCGACCATTTTGCGCTTGACCCACGGATGCTTCGGCGGAACGATTACCACAAAAGGTTCATCGTAGAGGGGGCGGGTTTCGATGCCAGGAATATCGAAGGGCAAAGCGATGATGGCGGCGTCCACCGTGCCATATTTCAGATAATCGGCCTGCAAAGCCGTCATGTTTTCCTCAATGTAGAGGGTCATTTTCGGCGCGGTCCGGTGCATGGAGGCGATCAGTTCTGGGAGCAGGTAAGGGCCGATGGTGTGGATCACCCCAAGCCGGAATACCCCAACTAAAGGATTCCTGCCTGCCTGGGCTACCATTTCCACCCGCCGGGTTTCATCCAGTGCCCGACGCGCCTGTGCCACTACCTGTTGCCCCAGATCGGTAAGAGCGACATGGCCCTTGGCTCGCTCGATCAGCGTTACTCCAAGTTGAAGTTCCAGGTTTTGCAGCGCGATACTCAAGGTCGGCTGACTGATGTGGCAACGTTCCGCCGCCCGGCTGAAAGAGCGTTCGTCGGCGAAAGCGACCAGATAACGCAAAGTGGAAAGTTTCATAAATACCTCATGTTTCTTTCATGCCATCGAATGCCTGCTATAGCCAAAAACTATATTCTGTATTTATAAATACAATATACAAAACATTGACTTATGTTTGTATGCGATATTACCATAACGTGCGAATGGATAATACCATCCGAATAATATTCGGTATTCGATTCATCACTAACGCACCACTAAAAAGGAGAAGCACCATGTCAAAAAGTCGTATCTTTCTCGCTGTCGTTGTGGCGGCATCAATTGGCGTTATTGGTCAGGCGAGCGCTGCAATCAGCAAGGAACCAATCCAGCCTATCGAGGCTGCCAAGATCAAGAATCCGGCGATGGTCGAATTGGGCAAGAAACTCTTCTTTGATCCGCGTCTTTCCAAATCCGGATTCATATCCTGCAATTCGTGCCATAACCTTAGCATGGGCGGCACCGACAACCTCAAAACATCCATTGGAGACCATTGGCATGAGGGTCCCATCAACGCGCCCACCGTTCTCAATTCCAGCATGAATGTGGCCCAGTTCTGGGATGGCCGTGCCGCAGATCTCAAGGCCCAGGCCGGTGGCCCCATCGCCAATCCGGGCGAGATGGGTTTCAGCCACGAACTCGCTGTTGGTGTGCTGCAATCGATCCCCGGTTATGTTGCCGAGTTCAAAACGGTCTTTGGTAATGACAAAGTAACGATCACTGAAGTGACCAAAGCTATTGCCGCTTTCGAGGAAACGCTGGTGACACCTAACTCCCGTTTTGATAAATGGCTGAAGGGAGACAAGAAAGCTCTGAGTGCCGAAGAGACAGCAGGCTACAAGCTGTTCAAGGAGAGCGGTTGCGTGGCCTGCCACAATGGCCCTGCTGTAGGCGGCAACTCCTACCAGAAGATGGGTGTAGTTGAACCCTACAAGACCAACAACAAGGCAGAAGGCCGTTCGGCGGTGACAGGCAAGGATGCCGACCGCTTCAACTTCAAGGTGCCGATGCTACGCAACGTGGAATTGACCTATCCCTACTTCCATGATGGCGAGGCGAACACTCTCCATCAGGCAGTTGAAACCATGGGACGCATTCAGTTGGGCAAGACATTCAGCGATGAAGAAAACGCCAAGATCGTCGCATTCCTGAAGACACTGACCGGTGACCAGCCATCGTTCAAGTTGCCGATCCTGCCGCCGTCGTCTGATACAACGCCGCGCCCGCAACCGTTCGGCAAATAAATCTGCATCGGGATTTATCGGGGGCGATTCGCCCCCGTTTCTTTGTGCGTCCCATTTAAGAGGGGGTCAAAATGCTTAAGAACTTGAAAATCAAGTCCCGTTTACTACTGGGGTTTGGTATCGCAATTCTCTCGACCGTTATTATTGGCCTCATAGGCTTTTCTGCTGCGTACCGACTTTCCTGCAGTATCGAGACCATGGACAAAAACGGTGTGCAAGCATTGCAAAGCCTGTCTGTCGTTGAAAATGTAAGTTTTAACGGCTCTCGAAGGGCAGTTCTTATTGTCTAAAAGGTAACATTTGCAATTCCAGAAAGCGAACACTCAACTTAAAGTCTAAGATTTGTGAAATTCGGCTTCATGCTTCAGTTCCTTGATTGTGAGGCCAGTTGCTATAGATGCTTCAAGGTAGGCTGTGCCAGCGTTTAACATCGCTTCTGCTTCGGCGTATTTTTTTGCATTAATGACAGAAGCGATTTTCCCAGCCTCTACATGAAATGCCTTATGCAGAGTAACGCAATTTGTATAACAGGCTAATTGACGATATTTGGAACTTGCTTCACCTTGAAGCCATTTGCCCAGTTCGCAACAATTGTCTTTTGAAATAGACGCAACATCCATCGTATTTTCTTGTGAAATGGCAAGGCGAAACTTCAATTTCCATTCGAAATGGTCTTTCAATGCCTCATCAAAATCCATGATGTTTTTCTTGTGAGCTAACGGAGATAGCGCTAAACCATGCTTTGCATTCTCAGAAGACGGGCGTTTCACATAGTTAGAAAGTTCGATTAACTACGATGTAGTTGGATCGCTGTCCGCGTTAACATTGTTAGAGACCGCTGATTTGTTGGCATCTCGCTGCCGAAACTCAAGGACTTGTGCACTTTTGTGTGTGATGCTTTCCGTGCCTTTCATCGAACTACGTGCACTTAGACACTCGTTCTTTATGTCAACGAATTCCTGCCAGTTTTGATTGAGGTCGAGAAAACACTCCCACATCATTCCGTAGATTCCTACTGACAAACCCAATGGTGACTTCGACAACCTGCGCATGCTATCGACACGGAACTGAATTCCTAATAGTCTGGGCTTGATTCTCTCATCAGCACTTTCGATGAATTTATTAATCAAGTCTTGGCGCAACGTCTCGTATTTGTCAGGTTCATTAAGCGCAAGTTGCGATAGAACTTCGTAACTAGGAAGTTCAAGCGGCTGATGCGTTGGTTTTGCTAGATACTGATTCCCCATGACTGCCTCACTCAAAAGTGGTCTAGTGCTGATTTCTATCTTTAAATTCTTGAAATTAAATTAAGCAGCTATCGCATGTTCTACCGGGACCGTCGCAGCTTGTCCGAGCATGGACAACTCATCTACCGACAACACCTTGTTGGCATCCAGGATGATGACGAACTTGCCTGCCACCTTGCCCATACCGTGGATAAAATCAACACGTATCTTGGCGCCGAAAGCGGGTGGAGGTTCAATCTCGCTACGCGGAATTTCCAGCACTTCGGAGACGCTGTCCACCATCACGCCGATATCATGATTTTCATCACCGCCTTCCACCTCGATGATGACGATGCAGGTGCGACGTGACACTTCGGTTTTGTCGCGCCCGAAGCGCGCCGACAAATCCACTACCGGCACCACACTGCCGCGTAGGTTGATGACGCCCCGGATAAAGTTGGGCATCATCGGCACTTCGGTGAGGTTGCCGTATTCGATGATTTCCTTGATGTTGAGAATGGTAATGGCAAACATTTCGTTGCTCAACAGGAAGGTGAGGTATTGATGATCTTCTTCGGCCATCGCTGTTCCTGCGACGACCGGCATATTTTTTGCCTGGCTCATGGCAGTCTCCTAGAAACGGTCAAAGTCATGCGCTGTTTTGCAGCGACTCTTCATGTGGCTTATCATGCCGATCACTTTGGTCGAAATCTCCGCATACTCGCCGGCGAGCAGACTTTCGGCTTCGCCCGTCTTGCCCTGCTGCACGCTACGGATGATGCGGGCGGCGCAACGATGGAAGCTGGCATGACCTTGGCGCAGCTGTTGGAAGTCGTCGTCAGTAGCAAAACGCTGACCGTCGCCGTATATCCATTTTCCCAGCGCACAGGCATTGTCCTTCTCGGCAACTGTTGGATCGGGGCACTTGCTGTGATCGGTGGTACACATACGCAGTTTCGTTTTCCACTGGGTATGAGCCTCGACGGCTGCGGTGAATATCTGCGGATCGGCATCAAGCGGCGCTCCTGCTGCTGGCTTGCCAGCAGGCTTGAAGGCTGCTTTGGATGGCTTCGGTGCCTGACTGCGGCTCGGACCCGGACTGTGGCGCACAGAGGTCACGGCCGGACCCCAAGACGAACACCGATACGCAAATTCTTGAACATCACATACCCCCTTCAGTGGAATAATTAAATTAGACTCTGACGACTTCTGCTGTTTGCATTCGATTCTGCTGCACGGTGACCAGCACCATCCAAATAACTCAGCAGCCTATATCATGTAATTCTGTGCGGCAAGATAAAACGGAAAGTCGCACCTTCATCCACTCTACCTTCTGCCCACACCCTACCGCCATGGCGGGTGACGATGCGTTTGACGAGGGCCAGACCGATGCCAGAATCCTCATGCTGGCCGGTCGGGTGCATACAACCTATGTGAAGTTATAAGGGTATGTCAAACAACGATGCTATGAATGACCCGGTTGCGCCCCATCTCTTTTGCCTTATAAAGCAACTCGTCAACACGGTTGAGTGTCACATCGATTGCTTCTCCCGGTTCATATTCGGTAACTCCCACGCTGGTACTGATCTGGATGTCATCGCCGTTTGGAGATTTAAGATGAGTGCCATAGCAGCTCGCGCGAATACGTTCCGCTATAGCTACCGCCTCCTCACCATTGCAGTTGGGGAGTACGGCGATAAATTCTTCACCCCCGAAGCGGGCCACGATGTCGTGTTCGCGTAATCCTGCCTGAAGGATGACAGCAATGTTTTTAAGAACCTTGTCACCGATTATATGGCCGTAGTTATCATTTATACGTTTGAAACGGTCTAGATCAAACATCATAATGCTAAAAGAAGAGGCTTTCCGTTCACTGAGGTGCGCAATTTCACTGGTCAAACGCCTCATCAGCACGCGTCGATTGATCAGTCCTGTCAGTGGATCCAAGGTGGATTCACGGTAAAGTCTGAGTAGCATCAACAAATGACTCGATTGAACCCAAAGTGATATCCCACCCAGCATCAAGAATATCCAGAGCATGTTGGCGGTATCAGCAGTCATCAACTGGCTCTGCGAGGTTTCAAGTCCGAGAAAGAAGATCATGATCGTCGCAATTAATGCAATGCCCCAGTCAAGCGTAAGGGGAAACACTCCCAGCATTGAGACTATCAGGAGAGGCATCAGGCTGTAGCCAGCCAGAGGAGATTCGGCAATTCCATGGCTGAGAATCTGCATGGTAGTGAAATAAAACGCGCAGGTGACCACGAAGGTTATCGCAAGAAGAATATGAATCTGTTTGCATGTGAGAGTGCGCAGAGTAAGGCGTCCAATTAGCAATAGAAAGGCCGTCATCAGAAACCTGGGAAGCAGCATGGCTGTGAAATGTTCATGCCTCAGAAGCCGGTAATCGAACGGTATCCATAGCGGGATAGCGACCGCATAAAAAATGACTAATAATCGCAATCGCAAGACTATATAGTCTGCGCGAGTTTCCTTGAAATCATCAGAGTGATGCTGCATGCTGATGATGTCTTGGAGCTTCGAATTTTTGATGTATGGTTGGATAAAACCAAGCAGGGAGCGCTTGTTTGTAACGGGCTCTGTAGAGATAGGTCCCGGCTGGCGTTTATCTTGGGGGGGCGGCGGCGAGGTGACTTCGGGTACCCGTATCGATTCTTTCACTACCATGATATCAGTCACTCAATCGTTCGCTGCATAAAATCGAATCGAGTTGCGTCCAGCCTCTTTGGCTTGATACATCGCCATATCCGCCCACTTGATGATGTCTTCCTGACTTGCTTCGTGGTTGAAGAACAACACCACGCCGATACTCGACGTGCAATGATGCTCGACTGTGCCTTTCGCATTGCCATTCTGTGGAATGGTCAACAGATATGGCTCTGCGAGTGTAGCGCGGATTTTTTCCGCAACGATGCTGGCTTGTGTGGTGGATTCGGTTTTATCCTCATCCAGTTCGCTGAGCATCACCACGAACTCATCACCACCGAAACGCGCCACCGTATCCGTTTCGCGCACACAACTGCCAATGCGTCGTGCCACTTCGATCAACAGTAAATCGCCCATATTATGGCCATGAGTATCATTAAGCGGTTTGAAATTGTCCAAATCCAAAAACATCAATGCGCCATAACAGCCGTTGCGCTTGCTGGCAGCCATTGTTTGTCTTAGTCGGTCGTTTAGCAGGCGGCGATTGGGGAGTTGCGTCAATAGGTCATAGAAAGCCAGATCGTGAATTTGCCCCTCCACTCGCTTGCGCTCAGTGATGTCCTGTTTGACGGCGATGAAGTGGGTGATCTCGCCGCTCTCGATACGCACCGGCGTAATCGTCATCTCTTCGTGATAGTGCGTCCCATCCTTGCGCTTGTTGATGATCTCACCATGCCACACTCGTCCGTCGAGCAAAATCTTCCACAGCGTCTCATAAAACTCCGTGCTTTGCTCTCCTGACTTGATCAAGTCCTTTATGTGGTTGCCTACCGTTTCTTCTAGGGTGTAGCCAGTTAACCTTGAGAAAGCCGGGTTGGCCCATTGGATCACTGCCTGCCTATCGGTGATAAGAATGGCATTAGCCGCTGCCGCCAAAGCGGCTTTGTGCAGATCAAATAGGCTGCGCTGCTGGCTGAGATTGAACAGCTCCTTGCTTTGCGCTTGTATGATTTCGCGCAGAAAGTGGATGTAGCTGCCGTGCATGGTCTTGACCAGATCGTGGCGTGTCACCAGACCGAGCAACTTGTCTTGTTCGGTGACCACGAGATGGCGGATTTTGTGCCGGTCCATGCGCTTGATCGCGTCCGGCAGCACTGTGTCGGGCGGAATAGTGATCAGCGGCGTGCACGCCACGCTGCCGACCAGTATGTCGGCGACATCGGCCATGCTCGCGGCCAGTTTCACTACGTCTCGTTCGGTGAGTATGCCGTATGGAGCTTGCTCTCGTGTGACCACCACGCAGCTATAGCTGTTCCCGCTCATCAGGCCGATCGCGTCCGCAAGGGTGTCGCCGACATCGACGGTGAGAATATTTCGCGTCATGACTTTTTCAGCGCTCTTGAATTCGGATAAGTCACCGGCATCAAGGTGGTGCAGGAAGTCGTCTTCGGTAACTATTCCCAGCAGTCCACCGTGTCCATCCACAACGATCAGATGGCGAAAACCGCGCTCCTGAAGGACTCGGTAAGCTTCGCGGAAATCAATGTCGGACGAGGAAGTGAAGGGAGCGGTACTCATCACATCGGTCATTTTTAGCGATCCCAGCCCGCGACGTTCAGCCAGCAGATGCACAGCATCGCGTTCGGTGAAAATACCTAGCGGGTGCCGTTCCGCATCCACGGCGACCATACAACTTATTCTCTGCGCGGCCATTTTTTCTAACACCTCGGCGATTGAGGCATGCGAAAGGACTGTCTTGACTGGGCTGGTCAGAATTTCGCTAAGCAGAGTTTTCTTCATGATTCGAATGGTACGATTTATTTAGGGACTAACTCGAATTTTGCATAAACATAAAAAGGGCGAATAACATAGAAACCATTGGACAGAATATTTCCTTCACCTCCGTAAAATGCAGTTGGGGTGCATTTTGCCAAGCAGCTATGTCCCATGAAAACGCTGCACTGCGGGAAACAGAATTGCAACGTCTTGCTGTGTCAGGTTTGGATAGGCTTCACATAAAGCCTGACGGGCATACATCGTCAGAGGCTTACCGCCCCACCCCTGATGGGGATCAAAAAATGATTCCGTAATCCGGCAGGCATCTTCGAATACAACGCGCAGATGCGCATTAACACGCTTGTCATTGCCACCTGCCGAACTTGCAGCGTCTTGCCGATCAGGCGTTTCGGGTAAAGTCATAAATGGAATCCTTGTGCAGATACTATTAAAAACGGTTTCGCTACGCGAGCTTATAGCTGATTACTACTATCTGGCACGAAGAGGATGCACTCAGGCCAAAAATCGTTCACCATTTTACTTTGAGTTCTAACACAGCCAGTACCCCTTGCCGAACTTCGACCCGCTCTGAAGCGCCAGATCGATGTTCTATTTTTATCAATCGCCATCTTGTTTTTTTCGGCGTCGAATATCATTGCTCCGATGCGAAACGGTAACAGTTCTTTCCTGCATGTTTTGCTTCGTACATCGCAGCATCCGCACGCTCGACAAGTCGATCATCGCAGATATTCCCTTCAGGGGCAGTAATGGCAGTAGCGATGCCGATGCTGGCACCAATAGCGGCACTTTGCCCATCCAGGTCAAAGGGACGGGACATCTCACTCAGGATTTTCTCAGCCAAGTGTACGATAATTTCCCTACCCGAGATATCGAACAAAATAATGGTAAATTCGTCTCCGCCAAGTCTTGCTACCGTATCGCTACCGCGCACGCAAGCCTGAAGGCGGCCGGCAACACTTTTGAGCAACAGGTCGCCAGCGGGGTGCCCAAGCTTATCGTTGACCAACTTAAAGCCGTCGAGGTCGATAAACAACACTGCCAGATTGGTCTGGTTACGCTTCGACAAGTTGCACAATTGGCCTAAGCGATCGAAAAACAGCGCGCGGTTGGGCAGTCCGGTCAGGGCATCATGGCTGGCGATATATTCGATGTGCGCCTGAGTTTCGAGCTTGGCCGTAACGTCCTCGTGTACCGAGACGAAATGGGTGATCTTGCCGTTCTCATCCAGGATGGGGGTGATGGTCTGCTGCACGGTGTAAAGCGTTCCATCTTTGCGCTTATTGGTGGTATCGCCGCTCCACACTTTTCCGTCCATGATGGTTTGCCACATATGCCGGTAATATGCCGCATCATATTTTCCTGAGTTCAGGATGCTGGGAGTACGTCCAATCAATTCCGTCGAGGCATAACCACTTTGCATCACGAAGGCAGGGTTAACCCACACGATGCGTCCTTTCGGATCGGTGATCATCACGGCATTGCTGGCGGAAAAAACTGCCGTGCTCAACAGGGTGATCTGCTCCTGATCTGTTGCCATTTCCATGGACAGGCAAATATTGTCCCTCAATATGCCAATGCGTTTGAGGAAAGCTGGCGAATCGAATTGTGCATCTTGTCTTGAGTAGAGGATGAAGGCGCCATAGACTTTGTCGCGCAAGATTAATGGAACAGCGAGGGATGACCTTATCCCATGCTTGGTGATTTCCTTAACCCAAGGAGAAAAGTGTGGGTCGTTGGCGTGCATGTGTTGTATTTCTCCCGTGCGGATGGCGAGACCAGCCACACCACTCCCAAAAGGGGAGTCGTCCCAGCGCACCCCGATTCCTTGGATGGCGCTCATGTAGCTCAACTCCGGCCCGCTGGCGGCAAGCACGCTGATGCTGCCGTCTTTCATTTTTTTTCCGGCCCAAGCCAAGGGGATACCAAATCCTTCAACAGTTTTGCTGCAAACCAGGTTCAGAACTTCCTGCAAGGGCGCACCCCTCAGAATCTTGTGGGTGACGGTGGGCAAAAGTTGCTCGATGGCCTCCAGTTGGCGGCGTTCCGTCACGTCGGTGCCGTACACCGCAACTTGGGTAACTTTTCCCGTCTCGTCAAGTATGGGAGTATAGGTAGCAAGGAATTTTATTCCGGCGCGTTCATCCTCCGCCGTAACTGGCTTGTGGCTTTGTACCACATCAAGAAAGATTGCACGGCGTTTGGCGGCAACCTCGGGTGGAAGCAAGTCGAAGAGATCTTTACCCAAGGCCTCATCCTTCGTAAGGCGCAATCTTCGGAGCGCGGTGTCGTTGATTGCCAGCACCACACCGTCAGGTGCCAACAGGAAGCTGGATTCGTTGGTGGCATTAATCAGGGCCCGGATATTTTGGCTATGCTGGATATTTTGTCGTTCCAAAGTCTTGCGTTCGGTGATGTCGCGGACTGTTGCCTGGAGAAACACCTCCGTTCCCACTTCCATGCGAGTCAGCAGCACATCCGCAGCAAATGACTGTCCGTTCAGTCGCTGGTGTTTCCATTCAAAATTGTGCGAGCCTTCGTTCATGGCTATCGCAATCATTTTCTGCGCTTTCTCGCTTGAGGAGCACCCATCTGGTTGCCGTTCCGGTGATACGTCCCACGGCCCAAGCGATGTAAATTCAGCCACGCTTGATGCGCCAAACAATTTCAGTGTCGCCTGATTTGCTCCTGTAAATTTCCACGATGGCGGTGCCAGCATCATCAAGGCATCACGCGAGCTATCAAACAGTAACTGATGTCTTCGCCCGCTGATCAACAATTTTTCCTCCGCACTAAGTTTCCGCAGCCAGAAACCTACTACCACAAAACAAAAAACAACCAGGCTTATGCCATATTCCCAAACGTGTCGCCGCCATTCGGCGAGATAGTCGTCTTCGGCTAAACCGACGAAAACAAACAGCGGCAAGTCGCCCACCTGTCGGAAGTTGTATATGCGATCAACGCCATCCAGTGCCGACTTGGCGTGGTAGGTAGCGTGATTTATCCCGTTTTCGATATAGGTTTTGGCATGAATGTTGACCTTTTTTCCCATGTCCTTTTCACTTGGAGGGAAGCGGGCTATAAGGTTCATTTCCTTGTCGAATAGTGATATCACCCCGTGTGTTCCCATGTCCAGAGAACGGTAGAATTTCTGGAAATACTCTGGCTCCAAAACCGCAGTGATGGTGCCGGCGAAGCTGCCATCCTCGAAATTAATACGCCGGGTCAGGATCAACGTCCATTTGCCGGTGGTGCGCGAGATTACCGGGAGAGAAATCACCAGTCCCGCATTCGGATCGTCTCTTTGGCGTAGAAAATGGTAGCGGTCGGAGATGTCGATATGGGGAAGTTCGGCAAGGGAGCTGAGGATGTGTTCGCCTTTTGCGTTGGTCAGGTGCAATACGCTCAATTCAGGCAACATTTCAAAGTGGGATTTCAGCAGCGCATGAAGTTCCTTGGCGCGCGGACTGTTCGCGCCGCGCGCCAGCCGCATGTCGTCTGGGTGTACGTCCCCCAGCACGTCGCGCATCAGCAAGTCAGCTTTCTGCACGGTTGCCAATGCTTGCTCATCCAGCACCCGTGAGATATTTTCCACCTCTACCTGGGCATGTTGGTTGGCGTTCCGATATTCGTTGGCGAGACTTAGCACCAGCAGGGCAATAACACCCACCAGCCCGGCAAAGCCGGGAAGTATCCTCCGAACGTATGAAGTGGATGCTTTCATCAAATGGTTTGTTATCAGTGGAAATGCGTGGTAAGTGCGGCTATGCGCGATTGAAGATATGTCTGATCGGATGCCAAATTAAATTGGGTAAAGTTTACGCCCGTATGAAAAAGGGATTCAGTGCCGTCATAGGCTGTGTAAATGACTTTTCCTGACACCTCCATGATGCGATGGGCACTTGTTTTGCTGAGCGGCGGCACGTAAATGCGTAGCTTGATGAATTTCACTTTCTGCAAGTTAAGATCAAGAAAAATATCCGTCCCTTTCAAGGAAATATCCTTGACGAAACCTTGATAAATGCCATGCCCATCAATGAAGGCATCCGCATGCCATCTGACGTGAAGGCGAGGCTCGATACGGAGTTCTTTATGTATCCCCGCATCTTTAGGGATTGATGGAGTTGCTTTTGCTATGTTTGGCGGTAAATCTGGAACTTTACTTTCTTTAGTATTTGCCGTGATTGATGGGATCGCATCAACAGATCCTGATGGCAAATCAGAAGCTTTGCTGGGTAGTGGAACAGTCGTATTTTTGTCAGCTATACTCATTGCGTGATTTTATCGCATATCGAGCGGCTGAACCCTGGCTTGACATCGGCGCGCTTGGACTGCTGTGACTCGGTGGCAAGGAACAGAATGTGGCATGAAGCGCAAATTGGGTAGCTTGCGCACTTCCTTGGTGAACTCGATTTCAATGTTATTTATTGTACCCCCATAAGAATGGTGACTCTCTTGATTCAAATCAACAAGAACGATGTATTGGCATGCCGAGGCCGAGTTAGCCTTTTTTAACTAAGGAAGTGCTGAATAAGTAGCTGCAAAACCGGCCAATTGAGGCTGCGAGACTTGAGTCACCTATATTTCGTAGCGCGGGAATGGACGCTCGCGACGGACTCAAAGAGTCCGGCATTATGCCCCTTAGGCTGTGTAGATTCATCTGTTACATTTTGGGTAATTCGCTCAGCGAAATGCCCAGCGCATCGGCAATGCCTTTGCCATAAGCTGGGTCGGCCTTCAGACAATTGCCGATGTGACGAATCTGGATTTCCTTCGGTGCCGCACCGATGGAACCGGCAGTGTTCTCGAACAATACCTGTTGCTGGGTTGGACTCATCAGCCGAAACAGCGCGCCAGGCTGCGAATAATAATCCGTGTCCTCGCGGTGGTTCCAGTGGTCTGCAGCTCCATCCAGGCTTAACGGCGGCTCGCGGTAATCCGGCTGTTCCTGCCACTCACCGTAGCTGTTCGGTTCATAACCCAACGTGCTGCCATGGTTGCCGTCAACCCGCATGGCACCATCACGGTGGTAACTGTGAGCCGGACAACGCGGCGAATTGACCGGAATCAGGTGGTGATTGACGCCGAGCCGGTAGCGCTGCGCGTCACCGTAGGCAAATAGGCGTCCTTGCAGCATCTTGTCCGGCGAGAAGCTGATGCCGGGCGGCACGTTGGCAGGGTTGAAGGCCGACTGTTCAACTTCAGCAAAGAAGTTCTCCGGGTTACGATTGAGTTCCATCACGCCCACCTCGATCAATGGATAATCTTTATGCGGCCAAACCTTGGTGAGGTCGAATGGGTGATAGGGCACCTTCGCGGCATCCGCTTCGGGCATGATTTGAACTTTGAGTACCCACTTTGGGTTGTCACCCTTTTCAATGCTCTCGTAGAGGTCACGCTGATGGCTCTCGCGGTCCTTGCCAATGATCGCTTCCGCTTCAGCATCAGTCAGGTTCTTGATGCCTTGTTGCGACTTGAAGTGGAATTTGACCCAGTAGCGTTCGTTCTTCGCATTAATGAAGCTGAACGTATGACTACCGAAGCCGTGCATATGGCGATAGGTGGCGGGAAGTCCTCGATCACTCATGACAATGGTGATCTGATGCAGAGCCTCCGGCAGGGATGTCCAGAAATCCCAGTTGTTCTTGGCGCTACGCATATTGGTGCGTGGGTCGCGCTTGACCGCGTGGTTAAGGTCGGGGAATTTGAGTGGATCCCGCAGAAAGAATACCGGGGTATTGTTGCCAACCAAATCCCAGTTGCCTTCCTCGGTGTAAAACTTTACGGCGAAGCCGCGAATGTCGCGCTCTGCATCGGCTGCACCCCGTTCACCGGCAACAGTGGTAAAGCGCGCGAAGAGTTCGGTCTTCTTGCCGATCTGGGAGAAAATCTTCGCCCGTGTGTATTTCGTGATGTCGTGCGTAACGGTAAATGTGCCGTAGGCCCCGGAGCCTTTGGCATGCATGCGCCGTTCTGGAATCACCTCGCGGTCGAAGTGGGCGAGCTTTTCCAAAAACCAGACATCCTGCAACAACTGTGGACCTCGTTGGCCAGCGGTCATCGCGTTTTGGTTGTCTGCAACCGGGCAACCGGCATTGGTGGTAAGTTTCTTTTTGTCACTCATAGTGCACTCCTTCACGTTTTTTGATCTGTGTGATTCTGTCGTAATTCAATAGATTTTCCAAATGTAGTGGCAATTTGTAGCTAAATAATGCGGATTCAAGCATTGAGCAATGCATCAATTTGCGCTTCGCCGAAAATCCAGTTGTCTATTTCTGAACCATCGGTGAACCCTCGTTTTTTCGCACGGAAATAAGCGGCAGTGGAGATCATGTGGTGGCGTTCTTCTGATGTTACGGTATTTTTCTTGCCGCTCATTGTGGGTGTACTTTTCGCAGTTGCGGCTTGCTTGCTTACAGGCTTTTCAGTTCTGGGTGCGCTCACTTTTTTGGCCGGGATTGGCACCGCTTTCTTAGTGGTTGCCACATTTGTTTTTTTGTCCGGAGTTGTCGCTGTTTTTTTGGTAATGACTTTGCTTGCCGGTGTTGCCACAACAACTTTTTTTGCAACCGACTTCTTGGCTGAAGTAGTGCTGGCGGCGGGTTTTGTCGTGGATTTCTCGCTGCTTGTGGCCATGGCAATTCCTTTCAAAGTTATAAGCTTGTACAACTATTGTTGTTGACAATGTGCGGCCGCTTTTAAAGCAATGGGAGCTTACAGAGTTTGATGGGGCGGCGATATAGGACAAATACCGATGGGACATTCCAGAATTTGCTTAGCGCTTAATGAGCAAAACGCCGATTGTTTAAAGCTGGGCGAATCGTCAGAATAGGATCTACAAAGGTAGTAGCCATCTCAGTCCGGCAATCACTGAAAACCATAGTGGACATCCCACCCAATGAAAAATCGGTGGTGGGCATCCGAAACTGCCGGGTGTGCATGATAAGGTCTTAATATAGCGATAGCCTAACAGGCATCAGGGTTTGAACACATTCACTACTGCAAGGGGCGATATGCAAAACCTAATTCCACACTTCCAATACAGCACAAGGGGCGACGTTAATAATCATTATGGTCACATAATTGCTGACGGAGAGTTGATACATTGGATAGAGAATTTGGATGAATTTTATAGGGCATTGGGCTATAAAGCTTCTATGGCAAAGGAAGGGATAATGCCTGACGAATTTATCTGGGATGAATATATTAAAGATGGCGCAGCAAGTTCCACTGCTTGTATGCAAATCCATATTATTGAGTATCTCAGCGAATACTCAGACGGCTTTAGAAAAAAGTATGGAGATATGTATAAAGGTTGGATTGCTGCAACTGCAGATGCAATAAAAGAGAAAGATAAAATGTGTTTGTCTTGCGGCATCAAGCCATTTTGCTCAGAGACATAACCCCAAGCTCATTCAATTCTGTTAACTCGTTGCTGCAAATCAGTCATTCATTAAGCCTCTCGGATTGTTATCAATGATCAATTTATTTAGTCGGTAAAACAAAATAAATTGTCGCACCTTCGTTGACCTTGCCTTCCGCCCACACTCGCCCGCCATGGCGTGTGATGATGCTCTTAACTATGGCGAGTCCGATGCCGGTGCCTTCGAAATCATCGATGCCATGAAGGCGCTGGAACACGCCGAACAGCTTGTCGGCGTATTCCATGTTGAAACCTGCGCCATTATCCTTTACATAATAAATAGCTTCATTTTCCTTGATGGAACCGCCCACCTTGATTATGGGAGTCTCCTTGTTGCGGCTGAATTTGATGGCGTTGGATAGCAGATTGACGAATACCTGATGCATCATGGCGCGGTCGCCGGTGGCCGGAGGAATAGGTTCGATTTCCACTTGCAGCTTGCCGTCAGCGAGCTGGAACTCTTTAACAACCGAGTGTGCCAACCCCTCCATGTCGATTGCAGACAAAGTCATTTCCAGACGGCTCGTGCGGGAAAATTTCAGCATGTCATCAATCAGCTGTCCCATCCGGATGGTGCTGTCACGCACCACGTTAAGTAGCCGCTTGCCTTCATCATCCAACTTATCGGTGTAGTCATTCAGCAGGATGTGGGAGAACCCGTCTATGGCGCGCAACGGCGTACGCAGATCGTGTGAAACAGAATAAGAAAACGCCTCAAGTTCCTTGTTTGCGGCTTCAAGTTGGCTGGTGCGTTCCAGCACTATATCTTCCAGATTTTCGCGGTATTTACGTAATTCCACTTCTGCCTGCTTGCGTTCGGTGATGTCCTGATTGACGCCGATCGCACCACTGATGCTGCCATCGCTCCTGCGTAGCGGCAGGGCAGAATTGAAAATAATCTTATGCGTGCCGTCGAAGCATTCGATCTCAATTTCTTCTTCAATGGAAATCTCGCCCTTCTCGATGGCCCGCGCCATCCCCCAGTCATGCGCCCCAAGCGGTTTGCCGCTATCGAGCAGCCAGCCCTTGTATTCACCGTACCGTTCGATCCCGACAAACTGCGTTCCCGCCCAGATTTGTTTTCCCTTGTCGTTGCCGAAAACAAGTTTTCCCGTCGCATCCGCAACCCACAGCCCCACTGGCAAGATTCTCAAGACAGCTTGAAACAGCGCTTCGCTCTCCCTCAATGCAGTCTCTGCCTTATTGCGTTCGGTTACATCGCGCGCGGCGGCAAACACGCCCAACACTTTGCCAGCTTCATTGTGATAGACGCTGGCGTTGTACAGCACTTCGGTGACGTGGCCGTCGCAATGGCGCAACACCAACGGGTAGTCGGTGACAAAACCCTCGGCGAACACCTGCTGGTAGCCTACCCTTGCCTTATCCGGCTCGGTGAAGTAGTTGGAGAAGTCCGTTCCGATCAACTCCTCGCGCTGCCTGCCAGTCACTTTGATGGTGGCTTCATTGACATCAGTGATCTTACCCTCCGCATTGATGGTCACCAGCGGGTCGAGGCTGGCCTCAATCAAGCTGCGTGAATACAGCGATACTGAATGGAATCTTGTATTGCTATCACGAATGTCTTGAAAGGCAGTTACCAATCTTTGTTGCATGTTGTTAATTGAGGTTACCAGCAGATCTAGTTCATCTTTGTACGTCCGACGTATGCCGTTTCGATCAAGCTCCAGAGGCTTGCAATCCGAGTCCAGCAATAAGTGTTCGGAATACTGTGAGATTTTATTCAGATGGCGCCCCAGTAACTGCTGAAACATAAACAGGATAAACAATGAAACCAGAAATGTCTGGATCGATTGACGGAGCAGAGTGGTTATAATTCTATTCTCGATACGCTGATAGGCGTCTTCCAGACTTGCTACGGCAATCAATTTTCCAACGTAGATATGTTTGCCAAGGTAATCAAAATATAATGGGGTTTCTTGCCGTATTATCCGATTGTCCTGCAGCTTACCTGCAGTGGCCAAGATATGATCCTGGTCAGAACGAATTTCAAGGTACTGCATATCCGGCAAACGAATTATGCCGTCAAGTTGAAGCTGTGCATCTTTTTGGCTGGTGACCCACAGGCTGTAACTGAGGCTGCTTGAATAGCTTTGACGTATCTGTTCGAGCCGACTCTCGATGCTCATCACATCATGTTTGAATTCTTCGCGTAATTGCAGCCCGGTAAATGTCAATATCACCACAGCGCTGAACGCAAGAGCCCATAGAGCCATCCTCCGACCAATGCTTGGCCGAATAAACATTAAAAGCATTTCAGCGAGTTTGGCCAATTTTGGATCTCCCATGATCGGGTAGCATTAATGGAATCGATCTATAAGCCATATCTGGCCATTACGCTACGATTGATGCGCTTTAACGAGCCATCTTGCTCCATCTTGCGCAGCTCGGCAGCTATTCTTGGAATCAGCGACGCATATTTCTTGTTCAGATATAAGTACCAGTACCCTTCAATCAGGCTAGGCTGAAGAATCTTGACCCCCTTGATGCCCATGCTCTTGACGACCTGCAAGCCCTCCAGCTTTTCCAGTAAAACAATGTCAATTCTGTTTTTGTCCAACATTGAGAACATCTGTTCGGCGTTGTCAAATGTGGTTACCGATTGCGCGCCGACTGATGCCCGTTCCAGGATTCTCCAGCCTCTGACAAGACCTATGTTATACGGTTTGATGCTATCAGGACCTGCCACCCTGAAATCAAAATTTCGGCTAAAGACCATCATTTCGAACTTCATAACGGGAACAGGCACGCTCACCATATTCGGGTATTGCCTTTCAAAACCAAGTATTCGCCCAACGTCACCATCAACAACACCATTATTGACGTTAATCAATGTGCGTTCTGCCGCTGCAAGGTTTTGAATCTCAATCTTGATGCCTAATCGACTGGACAGTTCCTGGTACACCAGGTCGAGCAGACCATCATGAGTCTCTGAAGTAAGCGGAGGATAAAAGGGTGAATTCAGTATGAGGGTCTGCTCAGCACGCGCTGAACCAATTATCAGGATAACGACGATAAACAAAAAAACGCGTATTTTCATAACATTCTCATTGGTTTCAGAGGGTGCACCAATGAAACCAGTGTCCACATGCAGGTCTTCTTTGTAGGCTACCCATGAGCAGCCTCCTTTATAGGTAAAGCAAAATAAATTGTTGCGCCCACATTGACCTTACCCTCTGCCCACACCCGCCCGCCGTGACGTGTGATGATGCGTTTGACGATGGCGAGGCCGATACCAGTGCCTTCGAATTCCATTGGTCCGTGCAGGCGTTGGAACACACCGAATAACTTGTCGGCGTACTGCATGTCGAATCCCACTCCGTTGTCCTTGACGTAATAAATGGTTTCATTGTTCTCTGTTCTCGCTCCAACCTCGATCAGCGCAGTCGCTTTTGGACGGGTGAACTTGATGGCGTTGGAAAGGAGGCTGAATATGACCCTGTGCATCATCACCCGGTCAGCAAAAGCGGGCGGCAGACTGTGAATTTCAAGTTTTAATTCACGTCCGGCGGTGCCAGGCTTGAGTTCCACCACCACCCCGCGCACCAGTTCATCCATGTTGACTTCGGTGGGTGCTGTCACAGTACGTCCGGTGCGAGAAAATGCCTGCATGTCGTCGATAAGCTGCGCCATCTTTTTGGTATTGTCGCGCACCACATTCAGCAGCCGTCTCCCTTCACAGTCAAGCCTTTCTGAATACTCGTCGAGAAGAATTCTTGAAAATCCGTCGACCGCACGAAGCGGTATGCGCAGGTCATGTGAGGCAGAATAGTTAAAATTCTCCAGATCGTAGATGGCAGTTTCGAGTTCCACTGTACGTTGTGCCACTCGCCGCTCAAGCTCGGCGTTGAGTTGGAATATCGCCGCCTCGGCCCGCCGCTGTCGCACTACGAAACCCATCACTACCAAGCTAAAAATTATTGCGCCAACGCCATATTGCCAAATATGGCGATACGAATCGGCTAGATAGTCATCCTCGCCGATGCCAGCAACTACAATCAACGGAAGGTCTCCCACCTGCCGGAAATCGTACAGACGTTCGACCCCATCTAGCGGGGATTTTGCGTGATAGGAAGCATGTTTTTGCCCTTGGTCGATATATTTTTTTGCATAAAGATTAGCAATTTTTCCCATGTCTTTTTCGCTCGGTGGATACCGTGCCGCAAGATGAAGTTCTTTATCGTAGAGCGACACCAGCCCACTTGTACCCAAGTTGAGAGAGTTGTAAAACTGCTGGAAGTATTCGAGATCCAATATGACGTTGACGGTGCCGGCGAAGCTGCCATCCTCAAAACTGAGCCGCCGAGCCAGGACTATGGTCCACTTTCCGGTGGTGCGCGAGATGACAGGAGGAGAAATCACAAGCCCTGCTGCCGCGTCATCTCTATGGCGGATGAAATGGTAGCGGTCGGCGATATTGATATGAGGAACTTGGTCGAGTGAACTGTACATGTGATATCCCGTGGCGTCGGTAATATGGATGACGGCCACTTCTGGCGCGCTCCCCAGTTGGGATTTCAGCAATGCATGGAGTTCCTGCCTGCGTGAGCCGCTCACGACGCGATTCAGTCGCATGTCATTAGGACGCACGTTCCTTTGTACTTCACGCAACAGAAGGTCAGCTTTACTCACGGTTGCGAATACATGCTCTTCCAGCAAACGTGAGATATTTTCCACCTCTACCTGGGCATGTTGGTTAGCGTCCTGAAAATCGTTGATGAGGCTCAACAATAGCAAAGCAATAACACCCACCACCCCGGTGAAGGCAGAAAGCATCGTCCAGCCGGAAAAGGAATTGTCTGCTGTGGATGTTTGTTTCAAGTGATTTCACCTCACCTGGAATGAGCAGCGGAAACACAGCTGTCAGCGTAGCGATCGAATTCTGCATTGGTAAGCGTTCTTGGATAAAGGCTACACCCATGCTTAACTTGATACAAGCCTGCTCTATGAACGGCTGTTATTGGCGAAGCCGCAGGCCATGATGCCATATTCGCCGCCATATAGCTGTACTTCGAGTTTTTCGACCAAGCCAATTATTTTGGCTGCCAAGAACCGGCGCTTGGCGATTTAGCGGTATCAACCCGATGAGGAACTTCGACCTACAGCAAAGTAATCGCTCAGCACCATCTATGAGGTCAGGTAAAGTTCAGCTAAAGATTGCAGCCACACAGCAGGATGAAGAGACAATTCAGATACTTATTGTAACGGCCTACCACCATTCAACCTTGGACTGCATCTTCCTCTGCTAACACAACGCGGTTGCCCATCAAGCTTATTGTTGACTAGCTGCTAATTGCGCGAAGTGTTCGTTCTTGCTAATTGCTGCCTGATAGCGGATGGTCGCGAAGGGCAAGTTCTGGCACTTTGCTGCACGCCACGAACGTCGGCTTACGTGCGGTCTATTTTCACCCTCGAATGTCGCTTGCTGGCCGTCAGGAGACTGTCAAAATCTCAGAGTTATCATACACTGAATGACCGCAACAGGACTGATAGCGGACATCATCCTGACCACACTGGCAGACTAATTTTCGTCTAGCAGCAGGATTATGTGTCGCACTCGTTTGAGGTATCTGCGGGAAGGCTTCATAGATGCGCGCCAGCAGCATCGCCCACAGATAGTGCGACACGGCACGGCGGGGTTTCTTCTCTGTCCCGGCCGAATCGGCGAGAGGCAAAGAGGGCACGATCACCACCACCGGAGCGAGTGCTATCACCGCCGCGCGTAGCGGCGAGTTGGGGGCCAGAACACCGAAATAGCGATGGCGATGTGCGCGCGGTGGCGGAACCAATGCCGCGATTTTGCCGATCAATTCCAGCGGCGTCAGCACCAGATCGCTTGAGCCGTCAAGGCCGGGTTTGGGACTGTGATAGACCAGATGTTCGGCATCCAGTTGTTGCAGGTGTTCCAGCGCGAAGGGCGGACGCGCGCAGTAGCGCAGCAGACGTTCCAGCCCCGCCCGGTCTTTCTCGTTGATGCATACGGAGGCATCCACCGAAAACCCACCGCCATGTACCCAACCACCCATCACTTCACTATCGGCCTTGTCGATCAGGCCGCGACGGACGAAGGTAGCAAGAACCCGCCGACGCACCCGTGCTTGCACTTCGGCAATCGTGGCCGCATCAAGCCCGGTCGCTGCATGAAAATCCACCCCCGCCCCTTCGTCAGCATTGGCGGCTGGCTCGAATACGCCATCGAGGATGCAGCAGTGAAAGTGAACGTGTTCGTTCAGGGACGAACCGAAGCGGTGGATGAAAGCGACCGCCCCAATGCGGGCTTCGCTGTCACAGCCGGGGCTGCGTTCGCGCAAGCACCGTTCCACCTCGCGCAGAAAAATGCGCAGCACAGCACCTTGCAAGGCTACATCACGTTGCAGAAAATAGCGCAGACGCTTGGGCACCGAGAGCACCCACTGACGCACCGGCAACTTGGGGAAGACGTGATCAGTCAGATGCGCGGCCGTTTCGACCATGCGCCGCGTGTTGCAGGAAGGACACACGCCACGGCCTTTGCAGGAAAATGCGATCAGGAAGTCGTGCCCGCACTCATCGCAGTGGGCACGGGCAAAGCCGTGAGCGAGAATTCCGCATTCGAGATAGCGGCGAAAGGCATTCTCCACATGGGCGGGCGGCGATTCATTGAATTCCCCGGTCGAAAGTGCCAGCCAGGTTTCGAAGTGCGCTTGGACGGTGCGATACCACAGCGTCTGTTCGGGACGGCGTCTTGAATAGCACTGTGTGCTGGGCGCGGTACGTTTGGCTGCGGCAACCATCGAGCAATGCCATTCCTGTCTTGAGGCACAACTGCCATGCAGAGACGGGGTTTTGGGCGCGTAGCCCGAGCGGCGGCATCATGGTGGTGCGGCAAGCACGCCGGGGGTGGCATGTGCCTTGTGTCGAGGTTTGACACGAATGCAGAACGATCGTTCTTTTATTTATTGATCGAGAGAGGGTTTTCTCGAAATGACTAACTTTTGCGCCCGTTATCGTCGGGTAGCCAGACGCGGTTACCCGCGTCCAGCCCCCTCAGAACCGTGCTTGCGACTTTCACCGCACACGGCTCAAGCCTCTGCATAGGCATCATTCGACACCCGGTTTCACAACTATATTTCCAGCAAGTTTAATGACACCTATGGCAATCGAGATGGTGCATTCGGAGATTGCTTGCCGCGCTCGTCCCGCCATCGGTTCTTTTCACAATGTAACGAACATCCCATAAGGTGCCCTTTGTGATTGGTTCCTGACAAGTAGAACATAGGCCATCTTGTCTTAGCCAGACCCAATAAAGCTTCGCACGCCCCCTCGATGATTTCAGCATTTTCTTGCCCCATCGGGACTCGAAATACTGCTCCCATTGTGGGTCGTGCGGATTGGCGTCGGCTTTGATTTTGACATGCCGCTGTATTGGCGTAGCCGATTCTTGGAGCAAGGTGAACTCCCTTTGCGCACCATCTTCTTCTTTTTCTGTTGCGGCAAATACCCAGTTCCGAAGACCTTTTGATTTAAAGTATTTATCCTTAACCCATCGGGTTTCTCTATTGGGATGCCTTCTTACCGCCCATCGCCATAGCATTGACCAGATACCGTCATCAACCCGAGCAAAAGTTTTCTTGGCGACCACATGGCTATGGTAATTCGCCCATCCCCGTAAAACAGGATTAAGCAGCTTTATCAGATTTGCCTGTTTAGCCGTCTTGTTACCATTGATGATCTCGCGGATTCTATCAAGATGTGCTTTGACGTTCGCTTTCGACGGTTTCATCAACAGCTTGTCGCCATACTTGCGAATGTTCCATCCGAGGAAATCAAACCCATCCCTGATATGCGTTATTTTGGTCTTCTCCGGAGACAAAACTAAACCACGTTCCGCCAGAAATTCAACCACTGCGGGCTTGACTTCATGTTCCAGCCATTCTTTCGATGTGCAAGTGATAATGAAGTCGTCCGCGTAACGCACCATGTGCATTTTCAGTCCTGTCTTTTTCGCTTTGGGAAATTTCTCCGCCAGCATCGCTTCTAGGCCATCCAACGTCATGTTTGCCAGAACCGGACTGATGATGCCCCCTTGCGGGGTGCCAGCTTCTGTGGGGAAGAGTTCGTTTTGATAAACGTATCCCGCCCTGAGCCACTTCTTTAGAATCGCCTTGTCCGTAGGGATATTGGCGATCATCCAGTCGTGACTAATTTTATCGAAACAGCCTTGGATATCGGCCTCAAGCACCCATTCTGCGCTTACCTTTCTCGCAAGAGACGTGAAGCATTGTTCCCCCGCATCGGCAGTCGCGCGTTCCGGCCTGAACCCATAAGAATTCAAGTCGGCGGTGGTTTCCGCAACAGGTTCCAACGCCAGCAGATGTAACGCTTGCATGGCGCGGCACTTCATTACGGGGATGCCGAGCGGCCTTGTCTTGCCATTCTTCTTCGGAATTAATACCCTCCGAAGCGGAAGCGGCGAATAACCCCGCCGCTTCATCGACGCTATCGCGTTAATCTTTGCCGCCGGTGTTTTCCATGTCACCTTGTCCACACCGGGGGTGTTCTTGCCTTTATTCTCAGTCACCCGCTTGACGGCTAATGCTTTGCCGCTGAACGAGTGGGTCAGCAGCCATTGCAAGGCTTTCACCTTGTTGTGTCTGCCAGCCTGTGTTGCCTTCACAATACGCGCTTGCAGCCGTCTTACCTGACGTTGAACATCGGCCCAACTGATGCCGTTCCACGTCATGTCGAAAGGAGCACACGCCAGTGTTGCAGCATCCATTTGCTTCCCCTTCGTTTAGATGGTTCTACCAACTCTCTTGTGAAGAGAGACCATAAGGAAGTCTGCGCGCTTTCGCGTGAGGTAATGTTTCAACCCCTGTCCGCCCCATTACAGAACGGCATTCGCTTTTTCCTCGATCCTATGCCCGCACCGCCATAGACAGACTTTGCAGCCTGCTGTCCCAGAAGGGAGCGATACGGGGTTTCCACGTTCCGCTTACAAAAGTACATCGGGTTAGGTGCCTGCTATCGACCGGGAGGTATAAGGGTCACGAGAGCGCACAGCGAAGACGCAATTCCCACCTCCATTGCCGTTTTGGCTCAAGCGTAAAAGCCACTTCCGCTTGTTTATCCTCACGATCTTTATCGCAGATTCAAATATTTTCACCATACCGACTATCTAGCACTTTTCAGGCTTGTGGCTGCCCGAAGGGAACGCCTCTCGCGATTTGTGCCCCGTGCCTTGCGGCACTTCGTTACATTGTCAGAGTCGCTCTTTATTCAGACTCCTAGATTCACCAGGTGACACTGGTGGTTTCCTCCTTTCAAAGTGGAAACAACTTTTACAAGCGACCTCGTGTCGCACTCGCTGCAGGATAGCGGACACAGGCGTCCGGCTGCTTATGGCCGGTGGCAGTCTGTTAGCCATTGCAAACACGAATGACTCAAGTTTGAAGGTAAGCTGCCATTCATTTTTTTGCTTAGCGAGTATTCTTTTAAGCCATACAGCTACTTTGACGAATCACGACTTTTCAAATCGAATGCCGACTGCTCCTGTCCAAAATGCAATAACTATCATCGGCAGAGGAAGCGCAGCCATAATAGATAACAATGGGTGACTTTGCCACAGTATCAAAGCCAAGAGTCCGCAAACTACTCCAGTGATATAGCCTTTCATAATATCCCCTTGTCTGACCAAAAACTTGTTTGTAATTCTACGCCCAAATTTATGCCAGGCATCCATCCTAAAGTCTTAAAAAGTTTGCTCCAGGATTTGAAATTTCTCTTGTCTTGTCACTATACGGGAGTACCCAAGATTAACTTGGAGTAGTTCATTTGATGCATGAAGAAAGTGGCGGATGCAATTCAGTTTCCTTCGCAACGATAGCAAAGTGCCACATAATATCTACCTTCGGATTCAGTTTGTTTATATACCGAATAGTCACCCACTGACAGCTCCACATCAGTGCTCGCCATAGTTTGCGCTATTACTTCCTGAAAACTTCTGAAGGTGTTTTCGCTCGTTAGCATGTTAATGGTCGATGCCACTCTTGTTCTAACCATATACGCCAACTCTGATCTTGCTTTCGTAGAGGCTTCCTCATAGGTATTGCCAACCCCATAGCCAATTGCTTTTCCGTTCTGTATTGGCGCAGAAAACCATTCCGGAATTTTCGCATTAATGCTATTCCTCGTTTCGATGTACCAGATTTCTTTAGTATCGTTAGTCACTAGATTTTGTGGTTTCTGCTCGTATTCTTTAAAGACAACTGACTCCGCCTTTGCAATATTGGTCGTTTGTGAAGTAACGCGTATGCTGACTTCAGCCGGCTTGTAGTTAACATCGGTGTAGCGCAGCTTGAATTCGTCTCCCGACGTCAGTTCAGTCAAAATATTTTCTGAATGTATTATCTTGCCATTTTTATATTCGAATTTGGGAAGCAATGTGTAATTTGATCCGTCTTTGATTGACCTTGCTTTTTCAGGAGAGACAGTAGCGACCATTTTCTGAGTAAAATCAAAATGAGCCGAATGAGCTACGAAATAGAGAGACTTGGTTTCCGCATCGTATGCCATATCGGTGGCCGTAAATCTGCCATAATCCAGCTCGTAAAACAGCTTCGCCAGTTGCGCACGGTGCTTGCCTACATTTTTCAAAAACTCATCTTGTTCTTCTGCCTTATTTTCAATATATTGCTGCCAAGCAGCACTCAAAGCTTTTACGTACAGGTTTCTGTCCTGAACATTATTTCTGTACATTTCCGAAAGATTCCGTATGGTGTCTTCGCGCTCAACAACAGCATTTTTGACGCGATCATCAAATTCCGATTTCGTTTCATACTCGCTTTTTACCATCACAGGCAACGGCGGCAATTTCGGCAATGCCACTTCTGCGGGAATTAGTCTTCTGATATCGACTTTGATCTTTGATGAAGGATTGTCGGACAGATATTCCATCATCGCTGCCAGCTGCTTATTGACAACTTCCGGCAAAGTCTCGGACTTCGCATTGTTAAATTTGATGAGATATAAGGGTACTTTGGTTTCTTGATCGATCAGCACTACTGAATTATTGTTGGCCGGGAGTTTGATAAATTGCTTATAAGTTTCATCGATATCATCCATGTCTACATAAAGCACTGAAATGACGCTTTCAGAGCTTGTGTCATTTGTAGAATAAAGCAACTTTTGCAGATCAGCGATATGTGCGCTTTCGACTGCTTCCTGAAATTTCGATGCATCTAGTGTTACATCAAGATAATCCCAACAGTACAAGTCGTATATACCCAGCGTGAATACCCCAAATATCAGTTTGACTGGAATGTGATAATCACTAATACTGTAAAATCTGCTGCTGCACTCACTGGAATCAATACGCTCAACGGGATTATTGTGTGCGTACATATTCTTCTCGCCACATTCTGTGGTAATGGCCGAGTAACCTCCAAGGCCAATTTGTCTGTTTGAAATCTGGACTACTTCTTTGCCTGTACCCTTTGGTAAATTACATTGTGAGCTGGTTGCCACATTGCAGATTTGAGTAATCTTGTTATCATTGTCCAGCACTATCTGATAGTCTGGTCTTTGAACCTTGAACACGATGTTGCTGCGTTTTGCCTCATATTCTTGTTGCTCAAATATCTTATTTTGATTGGTCGAACACCCCATTAATGACGAAGCGACAACAAGAAGTATCATGGTATGTTCAAATATTTGCGTTTTTTTGTGTATCATCACTTTGCCCTTTTTTGCGTAAACTAAACAAGTTGAATGACTTCAGATTACTCATTCAATTACATGAAAGAGTTTTTCTGAAACATTGTTAGATTCCTATTTTTTCCATTATTTTGTAAATTATAGGTACGTCGAAATTCCATAGCCTTTGATTGGCTGCATCCCAGAAATGTCCGAATTCCTTTGACCGTTGGTTTTACTATTCCTGTCGCAATGGCATTCTCCAGATCAACATGCGAATTTGCATCTGACTTTATTGGACTTTCTAATGCAGGACTCTCATCTTTTCGTATTAGAACCTCGCGCCAAAGAAATGCACCCAGCAATTCAATCAGTATGGAAAATATCAACGCAATTACTAATTCGATACTGTCCTGGTTACTACCGGTGACTTTCGCTATTCTCGAAGTTACTATGTCTTCGGAACCCGTTACTTCAATAACTGTTGCTTTACTGGTCAGTTTTATCATTTCTGCTTGGAGCGCCGATGCGCGTCTTGCTTCAGAGAGTTCTTCCTCTAGTGCATTGCGCCTACTCCACCCTTTTGTAACGGCCAATTCAGATGCTACTGTCGCTACTGGTCGAGCTTCGATTCTTGCAAGTGCCGACCGCGTTGCTTCGATCTCTCTTTCCACTCCATTTTTTTGAATGGAATACTGTGATCGGTCATCGTTCGCGCGCAGTTTTGCGAAACTAAAAAATGTGATGTGACTATAAACGGCACCAACCATACAAAGTACCCACAATAACCACGCCAGTTTTGTTTTGGAAATTGATGGGATAAGATGACTTCCGGCACAGATCGCTACTGAAATTGCCATCAGTAACGTTTTATCTATGACCGTGCTACCCCGGTCATGCGCCGCTACTGCGGACATTACTATCGCAGTAACGGTTACAAAAGTTGCAAAAGTGAAACTAGTGATTCTGTTCATTTCGTTCCCCGTAGTAATTTCGTCGTTACCAGTACTAAGTTTCGTAGGCGGCCAAATTTGCTTGCCTGATTAGTGAATGGTTTGACATGTCAGGACATCCAATTTTTGATCAGCCACGATGTATTGGTTTTGAATCCTTTCATCTATTACACTAGTCTGGTTATCTAGCCGTTCTTTCAGCTCGTCCGATATAAGTTTCTGTCCACATCCATCTATGCAGGTCCATCCTCTGCCTTCCACCTCAACTGGATAGCCCTTGTAGTTAAATTTGAGCTGCATGTGCTGTGTAATTAATTGTCCAATTGCGCCGCAGACTGGGCAGGGTTTCTTTTTCAATTCGTTTTCAAATTCTTCATCTGTCGTTTGATGCATATTTGTCTCCATAAATTTTGATAACAATTCGACTATGCCGATTATTACTGCCCTACTGTCTCCAGTTCTGGTTTGGTTGGGTCAGTCGCTGTTTTATCCTTGGGGGTATCTGCGCCTGCTAGATTCGCTGTACCGCTTTGCAACATCAGCCGCTCGAATGCACTGCCGTCCTGGCGGGTCAGATTGGGTACATAGCGTGAGTACACCCGGAAAAGCATTTCAGTAGTGGTGTGGCCCATTTGCCGGGCAATCCATTCGGGATTTTCGCCTGCACCCAGCCACAGAGTGGCGGCGGTATGACGGGTTTGATAGGCTCGACGTTTCGTCAAGTTCAGATGACGCAGTATCGGAAACCACACACGATTCGTTACGTTTTTGTTATCGAGCGGTTTCAAGTTTCGCGAGCAAAAAACATATTCGCATTTTCCAAGAGATACCTTCTCTTGCGCTTTGAGTGCGTCATAGACTACTTGCGACATTTGTATATCGCGTTGTGAACTGTCGTTCTTGGTATATTCATCTTCACCCAGCACGATTGTTTCTCGTACTAGAATCAGCCGTCGTTCAAAGTCCACATATTTCCACTTAAGCCCATCGGCCTCACCAGTACGCATGCCGGTAAAAAATCTGAGGGTGTAGTAGCTGCGAAAGTCCGGGCGGATGGCTGCAAGAATCATCTTTACTTCATCCAGTGTGAACGGATCGACATCCGTACGCTTCACCTTAAGTTGTTTCATATTCTGGAACGGTGTGCGAAAATCATACCGGTCGGCGGCTTCATTGATAACTTGCCTCAATTGATTAATTATTCTGTTGATGCGACGATTGGACAGCATTGTTGTTTTGCCCCGTGCCTGTACTTTGGCGAGCTCAGCACGGTAGCCAAGTATGTCCGGTTTTGTGATTCGGCCGACCTCCCAATCACCCCACCGTGGAATAATTCGCCCATCCAAATCGGCACGGATGTTTATCTTGTGAGATCGTCTCCACTCGACTTCTTTCTCTGCGTACCACGTTTCTGCAAAATCCCGAAACAATGGCGTACCAGCGACACCAGCATTCACTTGGCCAAGTCCTTGCGCTATTGCTCCAGCCACAGTTTGAGTGGTTTGGCTGGCAGCTAACTGCGGTGCCGCTTCGTCGAACTTTTCTGCGTTCTTGCTTCCAGGGAAAAATCGACGATAGTCAAATGTTCCTGATGCAATTTCTGCTTCGATTCGGTCAAGAACCTTTTGCACTTTCCTGCGATTTACATCTGTATCGGTAAGAGCTGTTTGTTCTCGGCAGCGAATGTTTCTGTATCGAAAGTCGATAAATAACAATCCTGTGTCTTCACGTTTTCTGATGCTACCCATGGCAAACACCTCCATTTGCCATAGGGATGCCTAATGAACCCACAGATTCACTCATGTCCCTTTCAATGTGTTCCCAGATATAGAGAATTTTGCGTCCCCCGAAAGGACGGATGTAGTGCACCCCCTCTAGCAGTACACTATCTTTAAGACGTTCACGGATAGTACGGCTGTCGTATTTGATTACCCCAGAAAGCTCATCAGTTGTTAAATATGTTAGTGACATAATATATCTCCATGGATTAAAATTGTTTAGGAATGCAAAACGCCTTAATCAATGCCGTAATGTTATCCTGAATGACATTTTACACAACTTTGTGACGTTTGCAAGATAAATTTTGCATTCTGGATGTAATTAGTTTCTGGAGAATGAAATGATACGATGCCACCTGTCACGCATGATGGGGGAACGAAAGATGAAAATTGTTGATGTAGCCAGAGAAACTGGTTTGCATCGCAATACTGTCACGTTGCTCTATAACGAAACTGCTACGCGAATAGATATGGAAACAATAGAACGACTTTGCTCATTGTTTGGCTGTGCAGTTGGCGATATATTTGAATTTGTCCCGCCAATTGAGAGCTAATGTTGATTTATCAGGTTGGCACGGTGACCAACACTCAAAATGATTGATTGGGCGTTATCGATGAAGTGTAAGCGATTCAGGAAGAGCAGTCTATTCAGCGAGGCGTGATGTCAGCTAAAGTCGCCGCATGGAAATTCCACGGCAACAACTTATCCATTTCATCCGCAGTTTGTGCAGCGGGCAGGTGTTCCAGTACATGGCGCAGCCATGTGTATGGCTCTACGCCGTTTGCCTTTGCAGTTTCAACCAGCGAGTAGATAATCGCACTCGCGTTGGCGCCGGCTGGCGTATCGCTGAACAACCAAGCCTTGCGTCCAACCACAAAGGGGCGAATCGCATTCTCGCAACGGTTGTTATCGATTGGCAGATCGCCCCGCTCCGTGTAGCGAACCAGTTTGCCCCAGTAATCGCGCATATACGACAGCGCGTTACCCAGTGCGCTTTTGGGTGGAACCATGGGCAACAGCTTTTCCATCCAGTCGTGCAACTCATCCAGCACCGGTACGCTTTTCTCTTGGCGCGCGGCATAGCGTGCCTCAATGGGCGAATCCTTGTGCTCCCGTTCAATCGCGTAAAGCTTGCCAATCATGGCGACAGCTTGGTCGGCATGGCCGTGCGTGCCTTTCGGTTGCACTTTCACGGCTTCCACAAACTTGCGGCGAGCATGCGACCAGCAAACCTGATGCTCGATACCTTCTGTCTTGGCAAGCTTGTTGTAACCCTCATATCCATCTGTCATCAGATAACCCTGATATCCCAGCAGCAGGCGCGCCGGCACTTCTCCGCTACGACTCGGATCATAGTCGTAAATCACCACCGACTTGCCAGGTGGCCCGCCCGTCTGCACCCACATGTAACTGTTGGAGGTTGGACTCTTATTCTTTTCCTTGAGTACCTGCAACACCGTTTCATCCATATGGATGAACGGCGCATCAAGCAAGACATCCCGCATCAGGTTGTGCAGCGGTTGCAGCGTGCCACTCGCGCCGATCACCCAGCGTGCCAGCGTCTGGCGCGGCACCGTAACATCGTGGCGGGCCAGCACCTTCTCGAATCTGGCCAGCGGCAAGCCATCGACATACTTGGTCGTCAACAACATGGCCAGCAAACCGGGGCTGGCATTACTCTTGGGCAAAGGCTGTGGCGGCAACGCAGCAGTTACCGGCGCGTGTTCGCTGGCCTTGCATCCATACACCAGCCTGATATGTTGCAGCACGCGCACTTGCATCGGAACGATGTCGAGTTGTTCGCTGATCACGCGGTTGATCACCACCATCGGTGTGCCGCAATCGCAAGTACGTTCGGATTCCGGCACGTCGTGAACGATCTCTATCCGTTCAAGTTCTGGCGGCAACGGGCTGCGTTTGCCGCGCGCTGGCTTTTGAGCCACCACGGATGCCAGTGCTGGCAACGGCGCAACATCTTGCTCATCGCTTGAAGTTGCAGCCAGCACCTCGGCCTCATCGAACAGGTGAAACTGCGCAACACTCTCCGAGCTCGGGCCAAACATGCGGCGGCGCGCTAAAGCGATTTGTTCGTAGAGTTCCTGCAGGCGAGTTTCGTATTCTTTCGCCGCATTTGCGATGAGGGTTTCGTACTCCACCTCTGCACGGGCGAGGCATTCATCAGAGGCGATCTTTGCATTGACGCAGGCAATCAGCAGCGCTGTCAGTGCTGCCGAATCGGTCGGTAAAACGTCGGGTAAAGTGAACTCGGGAAGGTTGGCTCTGGAGCGATAATCCAGCGGTAAAACTGAAGGTTTTTCATGTGTTTTAAGCATGTGGAATGCTATCAATTTCCCCTATGAAATGCAAGCGAAATTCAGCGTTTTGTGAGGTTTATTTCTCCATAAATCAATGCCTTCAAGCAACCACTCGAATTCTCTGAGCGTGATTGTTTGCGTGTTCGTCTCAGTGTGTTTCGGCCAATGGAATTTCTCCTCTTCCAAGCGCTTTTGCCACAGACAAAACCCATTGCGATGCCAGTACAACACCTTGATCTTATTCCGTGAGCGATTGACGAATACATACAACGCACTTCCAAACGGATTCAAACCCAGTTCTTGTTCGACCATCACGCTCAGCCCATTAATCGCTTTCCTGAAGTCGATCGCATCGCAGCACAGGTAGACTTGTTCGATAGCGCAACCGGGATGCATTAGTGCGCTCCCGGCAAAGTACGGTTTAGTGCAGATAACCATTCCGGCGAAGGCAACGCCGACATTTCCAGATGCAAACCGGACGGCAACACCAAAGTGCAAAGACATGGGAGTTGATCTGTAATGCGTAGTGCAACAAATTTGCTTTGACCAGCTTCAGTCGTAATAGTATTTGACCTCAGCTTGCGCTGCCAATAATACAAGGCGGCAATCGAAAGGTCGTGTTGCCTCGCATAGGCGCTGACTGAAATTGCTTCATGTTTGACGGCGGCTACATGCGCTGTCCAAAATTCCGTTCGATCTTTCATGCTCGCTCCATCTTGTTTGAGATGCGCCAAGCTTGCGGAAATTTGTGTCAGGCTGCAAGAGTGATGATTATGGCTCGTTTACGATGAAGTTTTAGTGGGCACAGGCTGGGCACATTTTGGGCACGGAATGGGCACAGAAGAATTACTTTAATTTCCTTGAGTGTTGGTCACAAACAAGTATGTGATGCGAAAATCACGCTGGTCAACTAAAATATTTGAGCTGGAAATTTGCTCTGTGAAAAACCTGGATGGCCTGAAAGCCTTATGTGGTGCGCCCGGCGGGATTCGAACCCACCACCCTCGGCTTCGGAAACCGATACTCTATCCAAATGAGCTACGGGCGCTTTATGAAGAAATCTAGGTTGGGACTTACGGTCATTTTACCTCAAACTGCCCGAATGACCTTAAGCTTCGGAAACCAATACTCTATCCAGCTGAGCTACGGACGCTTTGAAGGGTTCACAGTATAACGCAGCCCCATCTCCCGCGCACGCTGCTTCTAAAAAAGTTCGCGGGATGGGCAATGATGTGTCGCCCATCCCGCAAAAATGCTATCGTGCGCACCATGACTTTTGAATATCCTGCCCCATGAGTTTCGCCAACCCCAGCCCGGACGAAATTTGCCACATGTTGCGCAGCATCCGCACCATCGCGGTAGTAGGCTTGTCACCCAATCCGGAACGTCCAAGCTTTCGCGTGGCGCGCGCCATGCAAGACCACGACTACCGCATCGTGCCGGTGCGTCCGCTGGTGCAGGAAGTTCTGGGCGAACCTGCTTATGCCGATTTGGAAAACATCCCGTTCACGGTAGATGTAGTGGACGTGTTCCGCGCATCGGAGCATGTGCCTGCTATCGTGGAAAGCTGCATTAAACTTGGAATAAAACGCCTGTGGCTGCAGGATGGCGTGATTCACGAGGAGGCCGTGCAACGGGCGCAGGCGGCGGGCATTATGGTGGTGATGGATCGCTGCATCTGGCGCGACTACTCTCAGCTATGCACGCCATGAACAAGCAGCGTTGCGCATGGACGGGCAAAGACCCTCTGTATTGCGCCTACCACGACGAGGAATGGGGAGTGCCGCTGCACGATGATCGCGCGCTGTTCGAATTCCTGATCCTGGAGGGGGCACAGGCGGGACTGAGCTGGATTACCATTTTGCGCAAGCGCAACAATTACCGCGTCGCGTTCGATAATTTTGACGCCGAGCGCATTGCACGCTATGACGCGAGTAAAATAGAATCGCTATTACAGGATGCAGGTATCGTGCGCAATCGGCTGAAGGTGCTATCCGCCGTGAGCAATGCGCAAAAATTTCTGGCTGTGCAGGAGGAGTTCGGCAGCTTCGATGCCTTCATCTGGCGCTTTGTGGATGGCGTGCAAAAACAGAACCGCTGGCGCAGCCTCGCCGAAATACCTGCGCACACGCCGGAATCGGATGCGATGAGCAAGGAACTGAAACGGCGCGGCTTCAAGTTTGTCGGCAGCACCATTTGCTATGCGCACATGCAGGCGACCGGGATGGTGAATGACCACACCGTGGATTGCTTCAGATATTTTGAAGTCCAGAGAGAGAGTTAATACGCAATGATCTTAAAGTTTACCAAGATGCACGGCGCGGGCAACGACTTCGTTGTGATCGACGGCGTGCGTCAGCGCATCCACCTTACGCCGGAGCAACTGCGCCTGCTGGCCGACCGTCATTTCGGCGTAGGTTGCGACCAGATATTGATGGTGGAAACCACCGAATTCCCCGACGCGGATTTCCGTTACCGTATCTTCAACGCCGATGGCGGAGAGGTGGAGCAATGCGGCAACGGTGCGCGCTGCTTCGTGCGCTTTGTACATGACCATGGGCTGACGCACAAACGCGAAATCGTGGTTGAGACCAAAAGCGGGCTGATCTCGCCGCGTCTGGAAGAGGATGGCCGGGTAACGGTGAACATGGGGGCACCGATTCTCGAGGCCGCGCGCATTCCGTTCAACACCCATAGCGACGCCATTGTTCAGCCCCTTGAAGTAAATGGCGAGACGGTACAGATCACTGCCGTTTCCATGGGCAATCCGCACGCGGTGCAGGTAGTGGAGAATGTCGAACTCGCCCCGGTCGTCGCACAGGGTGCGCTGATCGAACACCACCCGCAATTCCCCAAACGGGTGAATGCAGGCTTCATGCAAATACTGGATCGCAGCCACATCAGGCTGCGGGTGTATGAACGCGGTGCGGGTGAAACGTTATCCTGCGGCACCGGAGCATGCGCCGCAGTGGTGGCGGGCATCAAGCGCGGCCTGCTGGATGATCACGTACAGGTTGCCACCAAAGGCGGCGTGCTGAACATTACTTGGGCAGGGGACGGCGCACCGGTACTGATGACAGGGCCGGCGATTACCGTATTTACCGGCGAAATAGATTTATAAACTTATCAAAGAAAGCCACAACATGAGAGACGAAGACGTCGCACAGTATCTGCAAGACAACCCGCAATTTTTCGATACCTACGCCGAGATGCTGGCTGGAATCGCCATTCCCCACCCCTATGGCGGGCGCACCGTCTCGCTCTCCGAGCGGCAGATGCTGACCCTGCGCGAGAAGAACAAGGGACTGGAAAAAAAGTTGCATGAAATGCTGGAATTCGCCCAAGAGAACGATGTCCTGCAAAACAAGGTGCATCAGTTCACCATGGCATTGTTCGGCGCTCACGACCTGATGGGATTGCAGGATGTCGTCGCGCACAACCTGCGCGATATTTTCGCCGTGCCCCATGTCGCGCTGCATATCTGGAAAGGCCTGCCGCCCAGCGCCGAAGTGCTGGCATTCGCCGATGAGTATAAACAACCGGTATGCACCCATCATGCGGTGCATGAAACGCTGAATTGGTTCGGTGAGGCCGCGCCGCACCTGCACTCGTTCGCCTACCTGCCCTTGCGTGCCAACGAACAATCCATCGGCTTGCTGGTGCTCGCCAGCGAAGATGCACAGCGCTTCTATCCCGAAATGGGCACGGTGTTCCTGCAACGCATTGCGGAAACCGTGAGTAGCGCGCTGCAACCGCGTTTGTAATATGCCGGAGGCTGCCGCGCATTCCAATCAGGACACCCTGCACGGCTTCCTCGCGCACCTGCGCAATGAACGGAACTATTCGCCGCTTACCGCCGAAAATTACGCGCGCGACATCCGACGTCTGTTCGAGCTTGCCGGAACCACGCCGCTAGCCGAACTGAAAAGCCACCACATCCGCCGCTACGTTGCGCAACTGCATGGGCAAGGTCTGGGCGGCAAAACGCTGGCGCGCATGCTGTCGGCATGGCGCAGCTTCTATGCCTACCTGATGCGCGATCACCAATGCAAAGGCAATCCCTGCATCGGACTGCGCGCACCGAAATCGGCGCGCAACCTGCCGCATGCGCTGTCGCCGGACGAAGCGGTGCGCATGGTGGAACTGCCCACAAATGATGAACCGCTGGCGGTGCGCGACAAGGCGATGTTCGAACTGTTTTATTCTTCCGGCCTGCGCTTGGCTGAGTTGGTCAGTCTTGACCTTGAATCTATGCAAGAGCACATAAAAGCAGGTGAAGTGCGCGTGAAAGGAAAAGGCGGCAAGACGCGCGTTGTGCCGATGGGTAGCCATGCCATCGCGGCGCTGCAAACCTGGCTGGCGGTACGTCCAACGCTGGCTAAAGATAACGAGGCGCTATTCATCAGTCGCAACGGCGGGCGCATCAGCGCGCGTTCGGTGCAACTGCGCATGAAAGAGTGGGGCATCAAACAAGGCATCACCAGCGGCGTACATCCGCATTTGCTGCGCCACTCGTTTGCCACACATGTATTGCAATCCAGCGGTGATTTGCGCGCAGTGCAGGAAATGCTCGGCCATGCCAGCATCTCCACCACACAGGTTTATACTCATCTCGACTTTCAGTACCTCGCCAAAATTTACGATGCCGCTCACCCGCGCGCCAAGAGAAAAACATGAGCACCCAAAAGACAAAATCCTCTTCAACGCCGCACCGTCCATCACAAGGGAACAGGGGTTTCCGTAACCGGACAAAACGCGACGAAAAGCAGCCTGATGGCCAGAAAAATACTCCGCGCGGCGCACCGCAGCCGCACACGGGCGTAGCCACTGCACAACCCGGCATCATTCTCCACGCAGGCCGAGAAAAATCTCTGCTACGCCGTCACCCGTGGATTTTTTCAGGCGCGGTCGAATACGTAAATGGCGCACCCGTCAACGGCGACACGCTTCCCGTGCGTAGCGCGCAGGGGGAATTCCTCGCCTGGGCAGCGTACAACTCCGGCTCGCAAATTACTGCGCGCGTATGGTCGTGGCGCGAAGAAGAAATTATCAATACGGAATTTTTCCGCAACAAAATTTCTAACGCACTTGCTGCGCGCGATGCACTTAATTTGTCAACTCTTAAATCCGTTCGTCCTGAGCTTGATGTAACTACTAGCCATTCGACTAAGCTGTCAAAAGACGCCAGCCAAGTCGCTGGTTATGTCGAAGGACATGAAAGAACACTCCCCTCTGGTTTGGCGCAGGCTTCGACAGGCTCAGCCCGAACGGAGTGTAAAGATAGTAACGGAATGCGTTTGATCCACGCCGAATCGGATGGCTTGCCCGGCCTCATTGTCGATCAATACGGCGACATGCTGGTGATGCAGATCGGCAGTGCGGGAGCAGAGCGTTGGCGCGATACCTGCGCCGATATCCTGCAAGAATTATGCAATCCCGTGTGCATTTACGAACGCTCCGATTCCGACTCGCGCACATTGGAAGGCCTGGAGCTGCGCAACGGCGTACTGCGTGGCACGTTGCCGGACAACGTGGAAGTGGTAGAGAATGGTCTGCGCTTCAAGGTGGATGTGGCGGCTGGGCAAAAGACCGGCTTCTATCTCGATCAATGCGACAACCGCGCACTGACCGAAACACTGGCGCGCGATAAGGATGTGCTGAACTGTTTTTGTTACACCGGCGGCTTCTCGCTGTATGCGCTGCGCGGCGGCGCGAAATCGGTGTTATCCATAGACGCATCCGGCGATGCGTTGCGCATCGCCGAAGAGAATGTAGCGCGCAACGGGCTGGATACAGCAAGAACCGAGTGGCAGGAAGCAGACGTATTTCTGGCGCTACGCAAGCTGCGCGACCAAGGCCGCTCATTCGACCTCATCATCCTCGATCCGCCCAAGTTTGCTCCCACCGCCGCCTTCGCTGAAAAAGCCGCGCGCGGCTACAAGGACATCAACCTGCTCGGCTTCAAGCTGCTCAGGCCGGGCGGCATCCTCGCCACCTACTCCTGCTCCGGCGGCATCAGCGAAGACCTGTTCCAGAAAATTATCGCCGGCGCGGCGCTGGATGCCGGTGTGGATGCGCAGATCATGCATCATCTGCACGCCAGCGCCGATCATCCGGTGCTGCTCAGTTTTCCGGAGGGGGCTTATTTGAAGGGGTTGGTGTTGAGGGTGGGATTGTGATTGGCCTACTTCTTGCCGTAGGTGCTGTCGTGGTCAGGTGAAATGGTCAAGAATCTCAGGAAATTCTGCTGGCGATAAGCCGTTGCCCTCCTTGAACGGGTGATTCTCAAGGAATAGACTGCTTCTATTCCTTCCGGCGGCTTAACGCTATACACTTTTTCCCATTTCAAGCCTTGGTCACGGTACACCTGATTCCAGGTCAGTTTGCGCAGCTTGTTGAACGTATCCAGCACAGCGTTACGCTCCTGCTTTTCCAGCGCAAACAAATTGTCCTGAAAAACCGGATTGTTTAAGTCGAGTCTGACCAGCCCATCATTGGTTTTGACTTCCCCAACTTCAACCTTTTTCGCCATGCCCATTAGTCTTTCGCCAACTTTTTGAGCACAACGTCTGCTGACGAATCATCAGAATCATTATTTTGCGCCCAGAACAAAGCTTTCTGCAAAGCCGCAGCCGCCTTGGGTTGATGCAGCCAGCTTTCATTGTCAGGCACCACCGTTGCCGAACGCACCAGCCAAACACCCGGCTCCTGTTCTTCAACCAACACCTGACGACCGGCAAACTGCTTACCCAGCGAAATTTGACCATTTGCACCCACTACCTTGACGCAAGGGGCGGTGGAAATAGCTGCCATAACAAACCTCTTTTCTTTAGTAACGCACGATTGCACTATAGCACTAAAATGAAATGTGGCAAATAACTTGCAGAAAGTATTTGAAGGGCTAAGTTGTTAGGGCAAGCGATCCAGCGTCAATCAGGCCGAAGTCGCCAATCAGGACTTCTTGGCTCGCGTCAACGGACAGCCCCAATCTAACGGTTTAATCTCGCCGGTTTTTTTGTCGAACGATCAAAACCGGGATAGATTCTAATAGCGCTCGCTAACATATTGATTGTTATTGGCTTGTGCGGTTGCTACATAATTCCGATTTCTTGGCAAGATCAAGAAAGGTAATCAGCTGCCGGGCTGCCCCCGGCGAAGTTGCCTTGGATTGCTTCCGGCAATCTAAATCTCTATACCCATTCCTTAACCACTAAAAACTTCTCATACAACTCCGCCTCCGGCGTACCCTTCTCCGGATGCCAATCGTAGCGCCATTTAACCAGCGGCGGCATGGAAAGCAGAATGGATTCGGTGCGGCCATTGCTTTGCAGGCCGAAGATGGTGCCGCGATCTATCACCAAATTAAACTCGACGTAGCGACCACGACGATACAGTTGGAAGTCGCGCTCGCGCTCGCCGTAGGGCGTGTTTTTGCGTTTCTCCAGAAGCGGCACATAGGCGGATAGATAATGGTTCCCCACGCTTTGCTGGATGGCGAAGCAGGTGTCAAAATCCGGTTCGCTCATATCATCGAAGAAGAGGCCACCCACGCCGCGCGGTTCGTTGCGGTGCTTGAGGAAGAAATACTCGTCGCACCATTTTTTGTATTTCGGGTGCAGGTCTGTACCAAAAGGATCCAGCGCGTCCTTGCAGGTCTGGTGAAAATGCACGGCATCTTCTTCGAAACCGTAACAGAGCGTGAGATCCATGCCGCCGCCGAACCAGAATACGCTATCGCCATCGGGTTTATGCGCCATGAACATGCGCACATTCATGTGCGAGGTGGGCGCGTAAGGATTGCGCGGGTGCATCACCAGTGACACGCCCATCGCTTCCCAGCTGCAACCAGCCAGCTCCGGGCGGTGCGCCGTAGCCGAGGCGGGCATCTTGTCGCCCTGCACATGTGAAAACGCCACGCCGCCGCGTTCCAGTACGTTGCCTTCTTCGAGGATGCAACTGATGCCTGCCCCGAACGTAGTCGGAGCCTGTCCTGAATCCTGAGCTTGCCGAAGGGTCGAAGGGCGCTGCCACTGGTCGCGCAGGAATTTCTTTCCGTCTACTTGCTCCAGACGGGAGATGATCGTGTCCTGCAATTTGAGCAGGTATTTTCTAACTGCGCTGCTATCCATGCCTACTCCAAATTATTCGCGAATAATTTTGCCATCCACCCATGCCCGTATCATGGAGGGCTTCTTGCGTTTGCCCACCTGCCCCGGCAATACCCACACCTGCTTTCCGAACAAGCGCTGGCATTGCGCGTAGGTACGCGCAGATTTGCCGCCACTGCGGTTGGCGCTGGTGGAAACCAGTGCCATGTCGAGTGCATTGCACAATGCCGCCACCTCACGGTGCGCGGTGAGTCGTACCGCGAGGGTGTCATGTGCGCCGCGCAGCCAGCGCGGACAGCTTGGCTTGGCGGGCATCAGGTAGGTGATCGCCTGCGCGCCGTCGTTTTTCAGGGTGGATTGCTCGACGGGAGTGAGTGCTTGCAGGTAAGACGTAAGCTGCGCATATTTGCCAGCGATGAGGATCAGTCCTTTGCGCTGCGGACGTTGTTTGAGTTTGAGCAAGCGCAGCACCGCGTTGCGGTTGCGCGGGTCACAGCCCAAGCCGTAACAGGATTCTGTTGGGCAGGCGATCAGTCCGCCGCGCGCTAAGTGTGCGGCGATGGCGCGCGCGAGCATGTTGGTCTTATTTCTTGGTGGCGGCGCGCCAGCCGATGTCGCGCCTCATCTGGCAGCCGTCGAAGTGAATGCTATCGGCAATCTCATACGCACGCTTCTGCGCCATCTTCACCATATCGCCCAGCGCGGTAGCACACAGCACGCGTCCGCCGTTGGTTACGATCTTGCCGTCCTGCGTGGTTGTGCCCGCATGGAATACATGTGCGTCTTCCAGCTTCTTCGGTAAGCCGGTGATGACATCGCCCTTGCGTGGCGTGTCGGGATAATTGGCGGCGGCCATTACCACGCCGAGCGCAGTGCGCCTGTCCCATTCCGCTTCCACCTTGTCCAGCGTACCGTCGATGGCGTGTTCGACTATCGCTGCGAAATCGCTTTTCAGGCGCAACATGATCGGCTGTGTTTCCGGGTCACCCATGCGGCAGTTGAATTCCAGTACCTTGGCATGGCCCTGCTCGTCTATCATCAAGCCGGCATAGAGGAAACCGGTGTATGTAATTCCTTCTTTTTCCATACCGCGCACAACTGGCTGAATCACCTCGCGCAATACTCGCGCATGGAGTTGCGGCGTAACCACATGAGCAGGGGAATACGCGCCCATGCCGCCGGTGTTGGGGCCGGCATCGCCATCCAGCAAGCGTTTGTGATCCTGACTGGTGGCCAGCGCCAGCACATTTTTTCCATCCACCATCACGATGAAGCTGGCTTCTTCGCCCGCGAGAAATTCTTCGACCACCACACGCGCGCCTGCATCGCCGAATTTATTGTCCGACAGCATCATGTCTATCGCAGCGAATGCTTCATCCTTGTTCATCGCTACCACTACGCCTTTGCCTGCCGCCAAGCCATCGGCCTTGATCACGATGGGTGCGCCGTGCTTTTCCACATAGGCGCGTGCCGCTGTCGCATCGCTGAAGGTCTGGTAGAACGCGGTAGGTATGTTGTGACGCACCATGAACGCCTTGGCGAAATCCTTGGAAGATTCCAGTTGCGCCGCAGCCTTGGTCGGTCCAAATATCTTCAGTCCGGCGGCGCGGAAGGCATCCACCATACCCGCAGCCAGCGGCGCTTCCGGGCCGACCACGGTCATGTAGATATCTTCGCGTTTGACGAATTCGATCAGATCGGGAATGGCAGTGATGGCGATATTTTCCACGCCGTCTTCCAGCGCCGTGCCAGCATTGCCGGGTGCGACATACACTTTTTGCACCTTAACGCCTTGCGCCAGACGCCATGCCAGCGCGTGTTCGCGTCCGCCGGAACCGATAACCAAAATTTTCATAATGACCTCAACGTAGGGTGGGCAACTTGTTGCCCACCTGCAACCAAGTCCCTTCCTCCTCGGAGGGGGAAGGCTAGGATGGGGGTGAAGCAGTCGAAATGGAATGCTGACATTTCTACCCCTTCCCTAACCCTCCCCCTGCATGGGGGAGGGGATACAGCGTTAATGCCTAAAGTGACGGAATCCCGTAAACACCATCGCCAACCCATGCTCGTCCGCTGCCGCGATTACTTCTTCATCGCGCATACTGCCGCCAGGCTGGATCACGGCTTTCGCGCCCGCTGATGCCAGTACGTCAATACCGTCGCGGAACGGGAAGAAAGCATCTGATGACACTACAGAGCCTGCCAAGCTCAGACCCGCGTTTTGCGCCTTGATTGAAGCGATGCGCGTACTGTCAACGCGGCTCATCTGCCCTGCGCCCACGCCCAGCGTCTGGCCGTTTTTGCAGAACACGATGGCGTTCGACTTTACATATTTCGCCACGCGCCAAGCAAACAACAAGTCCTGCAATTGTTCAGCGGTGGGTTGCACTTTGCTCACCACCTTGAGTTGCGCTGCCTGCACGTTGAGCGTGTCCGGCGATTGCACCAGCAAGCCGCCGCTGACGCGCTTGAAGTCGAACTGGTTGTGCGCGTTGGACAGCGGCGCTGTGAGTACGCGCACGTTCTGTTTCGCCGCCGTCACCTTGAGCGCAGCCTCAGAGGCGGATGGCGCGATGATAAGTTCGACGAATTGGTTGGCGGTAATCTGCGTCGCGCTGTCGGCATCCAATTCGCGGTTGAAGGCAATGATGCCGCCGAACGCGGAAGTGGTGTCGGTGGCGTAGGCCAGTTTGTAGGCATTCAGCGCGCTGTCGGCGATGGCCACGCCGCATGGGTTGGCGTGTTTGACGATGACGCAAGCCGACTGATCGAAGGTCTTGACCAGCTCCCACGCGGCATCGGCGTCGCCGATATTGTTGTAGCTTAACTCCTTGCCTTGCAACTGGGTGTAGTCAGCGATGCCGCCCGCCACCGGAATAAGGTCGCGGTAAAACGCGGCGCTCTGGTGCGGGTTCTCGCCATAGCGCATCTCCTGCACCTTGGCGAAGTTGAAGTTGATCTGCGCCGGGAACGCACTCTTGGTACCGTCCGCATTGATTGTGGTGAGATAGTTGCTGATTGCGGAATCGTAAGCTGCGGTGTGCGAGTAGGCTTTCTTCGCCAGGTCGAATCGTGTCGCGTCACTTACCGCACCGCCGTTGGTTTGCATCTCGGCCAACACATCCGTGTAATCCGCCGTATCGGTGACGATGGCTACATGCGCGTGGTTCTTCGCCGCCGCGCGCACCATGGTCGGGCCTCCGATGTCTATGTTCTCGATGGCATCTTCCAGCGTACAGTTCGGCTTGGCTACGGTGGCGCTGAACGGGTACAGGTTCACCACCACCAAATCAATTGTCGGGATGCCGTGTTTTTCCAGCGTGGCAACATGCTCCGGCAAATCGCGCCGTGCCAGAATACCCGCGTGGACTTTCGGTTGCAGCGTCTTTACTCGTCCATCCAGCATTTCGGGGAAGCCGGTGTAGTCCGCCACTTCAGTGACCGGAATGCCGTTGTCGGCAAGCAGCTTGGCGGTGCCTCCGGTGGAGAGGATTTTTACGCCGAGTTGATGTAAGCCTTTGGCGAATTCGAGTACGCCTGATTTGTCCGATACGCTGATGAGTGCTTGTTTAATGCTGGCCATGTATGCTCCGTTTTTCGATTTAATGGTTACGATTTGATTTTATGCGCCTGGATTTTCTTGCGCAGAGTGTTGCGGTTCAGCCCTAATAATTCAGCCGCCCGCGTCTGGTTGCCGCCTGCATGGTGCAGCACGGTTTCAATCAGCGGCTTCTCGACACAATTGATCACCATGTCGTACACTGCGCAGGATGGATCTTCGCCATCGAGGTCGGTAAAATAATCGCCCAACGCCTGACGCACGTACCTCGCCACTTCATTCTCATTCAACACGTCACATCCCCTTTTTTTCATGCTGCCAACATCTCAGCATATTGCAGACTCTCCCCAGCCTGCAATTGCCCCTCAAAAAAATCATTCACCGTTTTTAATTGTTCTGTAATGCTTTCCAGTTGATTCATCCGGTGGCGGAAATGCGCCGAGCCGGCCAGCCCCTTGGTGTACCAGGAGATGTGTTTGCGCGCCACGCGCAGTCCGGTGTGCTCGCCATAGAACTCGTACAGTTCATGCACATGCGCGGTCAGCACAAGCTGGATTTCGTCCACCTGCGGTGCTGCGAGGTGTTTGCCGGTGGCGAGAAAATGCGCGATCTCGCGGAACAGCCACGGGCGACCTTGCGCGGCGCGGCCTATCATCACCGCATCGGCGCCGGTATGTTCCAGCACGTATTTGGCTTTTTCCGGGGTAGTGATATCGCCGTTGGCGATGATAGGAATATTCACACGGGTTTTTACCGCTGCGATGGTGTCGTATTCCGCCTCGCCGGTGTAGGCACAGGCGCGCGTGCGGCCATGAATAGCGAGCGCCTGAATGCCGCTGGCTTCGGCGATCTGTGCGATGCGCACCGCATTGCGGTTGTTCTTGTCCCAGCCGGTGCGCATCTTTAAGGTCACCGGCACGCCTACTGCACCGACAACCGCTTCGAGAATTTCTGCCACCAGCTTCTCATTCTGCATCAGCGCAGAACCGGCCATCACGTTGCATATTTTTTTCGCCGGGCAGCCCATGTTGATATCTATGATCTGCGCGCCCGCATCCACGTTGTAGCGTGCAGCCTGTGCCAGCATTTTCGGATCGGCGCCGACAATCTGCACCGAAATGGGATCGGCCTCGCCTTCATGGTTTGCGCGCCGTTTGGTTTTCTCCGATCCGTACAGCAGCGAGTTGGAGGCCACCATCTCGCTCACCGCCATGCCCGCGCCCATGCGTTTGCACAACATGCGGAAAGGACGATCCGTCACGCCCGCCATAGGGGCGACGATGAGGTTGTTTTTTAATTTATGGGAGCCGATTTGCATATTGTTTTCCGCGAGGGGCGGTGATTATAAATTAATCAATCGCCCCGTGCTATTATTCTGCTTGTCACAATACACATAAAGGCAATTCAGCCACGGAAATACCCCCTCCCACCTTGCAGGGGGAGGCAGGGAGGGGTAGGAACTGGACTTTCAGTGGCTATTTGCTGTTTCAAGGTTAAATTAATGATCTTCGATGTCATGATTATCGGCGGTGAGTTAGTGGGCGCTAGCTTGGCTGCGGCGCTCAGGCTCAGCGGGCTGTCGGTGTCGCTGGTGGGAGATGCCGCGAGCAACGTGCAATCGTTTGCCGGGCAAGGCGTCAATCTGGGCTTCCGAGATGCGCGCCAATTGACGCATGTGCTGCTGCAACTGGGCACGCAGCAGGATTGTGGCAACATCCACCTTCTGCGCCGCTACGAACGTGCGTGCAAGAAAGACATTCTCTCCATGCAACTTGCTTCCGCCGCACTGAAGAAGCTGTTCAACAACGATAACCCGTTGCTGCGCACCGCGCGCAATTTCGGGCTGTCCACAACCAACCATTTCACGCCGCTGAAGAAAATGCTGGCGCGCCATGCGTTTAATTAACCCAACCTTAAATCAGGATACAAAATGTTTAGAACGCTACTATTGCTGCTCGCTGCCCTCTTTTGTTTCAGTGCCTACGCCGATGAGGCCAATGTGAAAAGTATCCTGCAAAAAAATTATCCGCAGATCGGCAAGGTTGATAAAGTCTATAAAGCTCCTTACCTTGGGCTATACGAAGTGGTGGCAGACGACCAGTTGTTCTATACCGACGAAAAGGCGCAATATCTCATAGTCGGCAACATCATCGATCTGAAGAGCGGGCACAATCTTACCGAGGAGCGCTCGCACAAACTATTCGCGGTTGACTTCCATAGTCTGCCCCTCGAAATTGCGGTGAAAAGGGTCAAAGGCAACGGTGAGCGCAAGATGGCGTATTTAACTGACCCGAACTGCAGTTACTGCAAAAAGCTGGAGGGCGTACTGAAGAATGTGGACAACGTCACGCTCTACCGTTTTCTCTACCCCATATTCCCCGGCTCGGAAGAGAAGGTACGCAACATTCTATGCAGCACTGATCCGAACAAAACATGGGAGGACTGGATGCTGAATGGCGTCGTGCCGCCTTCCGGAAATTGCGCCACCCAAACAGAGAAAGTGTTGGCCTTGGGTAAAAAGCTGCATGTAAATGGCACGCCGACGCTGATCTTTGCCGACGGTACACAGGTTCCCGGCTACATGCCTGCTGCCGATCTGGAGAAGGCGTTGAATAGCGCGGCTGGACGCTAGCAATCCTGCATAATGTTGCCTCTAAAAATGATGTAGCCTGAATTTAAGGGCACCTAAAACAAGAATTACATTTATTAAACATCCAGGCTAGCACACGAAGCCATTTTTTCATTTTTATAAACATGAAAAGACTTCCGACATCTTCAGAAATACGCAGCCTGTTTGCCAATAGCAACACGGACGAAGTTTGGGCCAAGGCGGTCGATATTGTCGGGCGCATTAGCCCTGCGTATGACTTTGCCATTGCCCGCACTGCCTTCGATGACGTAATGCGCATGTTTCGCGGCGAATACCCCGGCTATTGCGCCATCAAAACGCTATACCACGATCTGCCTCATACGCTGGATGTGTTTTTATGTGCAGTAAGACTGGCGCATGGCGTGCATATTTCAGGCACCCCGCTGGCTGACAACGACATCACCCGGATCATGGTCGCCGCCCTGATGCACGACATCGGCTATGCACAACGGCATGACGAAGATACAGGTTCAGGTGCGCAATACACGCGTGATCATGTCCGGCGTGGTATTGAATTTATGCGGCGCTACCTCATCGACCAGTGTTTGCCATCCGCTTGGGCAGAATCTCTGGAACCCATGATGCTAAGCACCGAGCACATGAGCGATTTCCACAAGATTAATTTTCCTGATGAACGCGTGCGCCTGCTCGGGCAAATTGTCGCTACTGCCGATTTGGTCGGCCAAATGTCTGACCGTACTTATCTGGAAAAGCTGTTATTCCTGTACCTGGAGTTCAAGGAAGCGAATTTGGGTAACTACGAAAGCATGCTTGACCTGCTACGGAAGACCAAGGGGTTTTACGAACTTACCCGGCAGAAAAGGCTTGATGGTGAACTGGAAGGCCTCTACACAAAATTGACTTTCCACTTCAAGGACTGCTTTGGCGTCGAACGTAATTATTATCTGGAATCACTGGAGAGAAACATGGATTACCTGTCGCAAGCCAGCCAGCTTGATGAGGCTGAATGTCTCTCCATGTTCAAGCGCGGCGGCATAGTGGAGAAGGCTCAAGTCCTCAGTGTACCCAGCGAATCATCGTGATGGGAATATTTCCTGTTCGGCGAATTTGTCTGATGTTGTTTTTATGAGAGCTATCCTGCCGCAAGTTCTTTCAAAAATGCCAGCACATCGCTTGCCAGCGACTCACCTTCATACTGATTCTCAGATTCATCCCATCCGAACTCATCCCCAACCGCATCATCGCTGAGATGCAGATGTGCAAATTGCTCTGGGGCAACTGAGTAAAGCAGGCCGCAGGGAACAGATTGTTGGTTATTCATGGCATCCTCCGACAATTAATGAAGCATGATCAGAAATTTACACGATTACATATACTGCTATCCGTACGTTACCGCACCAAAGAACAATCCAGGTTTGAATCAGGCTGTGATTGCATCCATTAGCGCGGCCTTTTTGGTTTTGCCGGCGCGTGAAGGAGGACGGCAGATACCGCAAACGTAGTTTTTGCACAGCTCGTTGGTATGCACCACGAAGTGCCCGCCGCATTCTTTACAGTCTGTAAGTTGCAGCATCTGCGCGTCAAAGAACCGAACCAGGAACCATGCGCGGGTAATGCTCAGGGCAGGCTCGCCTTGTGAAATTTCAACCTGTTCGAGGTACAGGCGATAGCTTTTGATCAGAGCCTCGACACCGGTTACATTGGTGTTTGAGATCAGGAATTGATAGATATCCATGAACAATGAAGAGTGGATATTCGGCAACCAGCTCATGAACCAGTCAGTGGAATAAGGCAGCATACCCTTGGCAGGCGACTCGCCCTTCACTTCCTTGTATAACTTGAGCAGGCGTTCACGACTCACTTTGGTTTCTTCCTGCAAGACTTGCAGGCGCGCACCCAGGTTAATCAATTCCACCGCAATCTGGATTTCACGGGCTTCGGTTACTACACTCTTGTTACGCATGATCTGTCTCCCTGAACAATTAATTATCTAGCTTTGCATAGCCATTTAAGCCGCCAATGCTGCGACAGGCTGGTTTACCGAAACAGCAGTTGACATTACCCGACTCGTTTTGTGGTCGGTAATCATGTTGAGCAACAGGCTTTCATCAAAGCGGAAGCAGCACAACAACAGGTTGGTTCCAGACATCTTGGTGAGCTGTGCGGGCGACAGCCCTGCGACCAGATCGGCCATTTCTTCGCTCACGCCCAGACTGGAACTTGCACCTGCCTTGTCGGCGCGTATCATCTTTTGCACCAGTCCCATGTAAGAGAGATTGGTTACCTTGATTTCTTCGTGCAGTTGTTTTGCGTTCATCACTATCTCCTTGCTGACAATTGATGTCTGATTCGACGATTGCATTCTGCGGGGAGATGCGTCTGGAAGAAATAAGAGGATGGCTAATTATCTTGTCGGAAGAAAGCTTACAAGACTGAGGGGGAGGGTATGGCTATTATCCAAATTCGGCATTCGAGCGATGGGGCAAATAACGGGAGATTTGTGCTGCTGTTTAAAATCACGGCAGCGAGTTGTTGTGTAGCACAAAATTTCGGACACACTCATCTTAGGCTTTGCCCTCATTTCCCATTCCCACCCGAGTAGGTGATTTACTGTTGTATTAGATTATGCTAATATTGCGTCATTAATTATTGCAGGACAGTAGTGACCCAACGTTGACCGCCGAGTCGATTGTAATTGATTGAAGGAACGAAGATATTTCATGGTTAAGTCTGGTCTCGATTTGAATTTGGCAAGTAGCATTCGGGGTATTTCCAACCCGATTGCGAGGACTGCCAATGAACACGGGCAAACTTGTTTTTGCGCAAGTGATGTTGCACTTGCCGCTGACCACTTTCCGCAGATGTGTCGCTCGCTACAACGGAGAGCACAAGGTCAAACACTTCACTTGTCTCGATCAGTTTCTGTGCATGGCGTTCGCGCAACTGACCTATCGCGAGAGTCTGCGCGACATCGAAGCGTGTCTGCGCAGCCAGTCCGCCAAGCTCTACCACATGGGCTTTCGCAGCACGGTATCGCGCAACACGTTGGCCAATGCGAATGCGGTTTGAGACTGGCGCATCTATGCCGACTTTGCACAAAGCCTGATTGGAATAGCGCGCCCGCTCTATGTGGACGAACCGTTTGGCATCGATCTCTCGGAGACGGTTTACGCACTGGATGCGACCACTATCGATTTGTGCCTGTCGGTATTTCCGTGGGCTCCGTTTCGGTCGGCCAAGGCGGCCATCAAGCTGCATACGCTGCTCGACCTGCGTGGCAACATTCCCAGCTTCATCCACATCAGCGACGGAAAGCTGCACGACGTGAACATTCTCGACCAGATCATTCCCGAGGCCGGGGCGTTCTACATCATGGATCGCGGCTACCTCGACTTCACCCGACTGCATCGCCTGCACCAAGCCGGCAGTTTTTTTGTGACACGAGCCAAGGCGAATTTGCGCTTCACTCGACGATACTCTCTGCCGACAGACCGCACGTCCGGCATCATCTGCGACCAACTGGGTACGCTGACCGGCTTTTATTCTCAGCAACATTTCCCAACGACGATCAGACGCATAAAGATCAAAGATGCCGAGGGCAAGACGTTGGTCTTTTTGACCAACCATCTCGACCTGTCGGCGCAGAGCATCGCCGATCTTTATCGATGCCGGTGGCAAATCGAATTGTTTTTCAAATGGATCAAACAGCATCTGCGTATCAAGTCCTTTTTCGGTACTTCAGAGAACGCGGTCAAGTCTCAAATCTGGATCGCCGTATCGGTTTACGTGCTGGTCGCCATCCTGAGAAAGCGACTGAATATCACCGCTTCACTCTACGAAATGTTACAAATCTTGAGCCTCACTATGTTCGAGAGAATGGCTCTAAATCAACTGTTGGCGCGCACGCCACTGGACACAAATTCATCGGATTCAACCAACCAGTTGTTTCTGTTCGATTAACGTTGGGACGCTAGTGATTGCAGGATTTAATTTAAATAATGTTTGCCAATACCATCAAGGAAATCGAAGCATCCGAACTCGCTCAGTGGGTAAATGATGCTAATCATAAACTGCGCGTAATTGATGTGCGCCAAATGCAAGAGATTGCAATGGGTACAGTACCGAAGGCGGAAGCGCTTCCGCTACACACTCTGCCGGCAAGAATCCACGAACTATCCCCTGTGGAAAAGCTGGTCATCATATGCCGTAGCGAAGCCGCTCCGCACAAGCCTGTATGTTTCTCCAACAACAAGGATTCTCAAACGTATACAACCTACGCGGTGGAATGATTGGCTGGATGCAGTGCGGCTTACCTGCGTACCAATTGGTCTGAGCCTATCGGATGAAGATTTTAAGGCAAAATTCCGCGCAATGAGGGGTTTAAGCTGCCTCTCGCTTGTGACCTTTTTGATTGGCTGCTCTCCCTGCCATTGCTTTGTTAACCTGAAACTACGATCACTTTTTCTGACTACTCTAGGTAGCTTTTATTGAGGCAACTCGCCTGACGAGTCGCCGCTGATGTGTGTTTCTGTTATAGTTTAAAACTTATCCAGAAGGAGTATCAAAACCATGAAAGCCTTGTTTGCGATTTGCATGATTGTTGCTGCCCAACTTGTTTTTGCAAGTGAAAAGCCTGTCTCCCCCCGCCTGCTGTCACCGTTGTCAAAGGCGAGGTACTTGAGATCAAAGACGTCGAGAGTTATACCTACCTCCGCCTCAAGACCAAGGACGGCGAGACTTGGGCTGCGGTCAGCAAGGCACAGGTCAAGAAAGGTGCCGAAGTCACGATTGAGAACGTGATGGTCGCAAACAACTTTGAGAGCAAATCGCTGAAGAAGACTTTCCCGACGATTCTTTTCGGCACCTTGGGCGGTGCGGCGGATGGCGCGAATGGTATGGTTACGGCCCACTCCGGCATTGGCAAAACGACGGATGCCAGCGATATCCATGTCCCCAAGGCCATCGGCGCGAACGCGCAAACCGTTGAGGAAATCATGACAAAGAGTGCCGAACTGAAGGACAAACCTGTTTTGGTTCGGGGCAAGGTCGTAAAGTACAACCCAGGGATCATGGGGAAGAATTGGATCCATTTGCGCGATGGATCGGGTTCCTTTTCGAACAATACGAATGATGTTTCTCGTTACCACCACGAATCAGGCGAAGATCGGGGATGTCGTGACGGTTAAGGGCGTTGTCCACACCGACAAGGATTTCGGTTCTGGCTATTTCTATAAGGTACTCATCGAAGAAGCGTCGCTGCAGCATTGATCTGTTGCAACGTGCGTCGCCAATATTGATACAACATGTTCGACTTGCCACAGCACTTCTTCAAGTCCATGTGATTGACGGGCCTTGCTGAGGAGCAAATGCAGCAGGCTTTAAAACGACTTAACCACCGACCACGCAAAGTACGGGGGATCGTATGAATTATGGGCACCCCTAAACTTACTTACCTGCCGCAAAAATTACCCGAAAGAATTATCCGCGAGAGATAACGGTTTTGATTTCAGTGAAAGTGCGAGCTACTTCAAAACCCTTGTATTATTTCCTCACAATGAATTTGATGGAATTATTTCCATTTAAACAGTGCCATAGGTTTTTGTGAATATATCAAGAACGAGTGATCTTGCCCTTGACTTACGGTTGACTAATGAGTGTCCGCAATAGCGGCAGAAAACATTCAATACGATTGTCCACCCTGTCAATTCTTCTCAAGTATCATCATGCCGTAAATGTGGAAATCTGGGGAATCAACAGGCAATACATACATTAGTTGACTAATTCTGTATATAAGCATATTCTAATATTACTTTGATTTCGAGCAGGTGACGTTTCATGAAAACGGGCTATTCATTTTTACTGGTTGGACTGCTGTGCTATACGGCTCTAATATCCGGGGCACTGGCATCAGAACTATTCTCCACCGTCGCGGTGCAATACCGTGAGGTTGAGCAAAGCTATGGCGCAGACGGCGTGGTCGAGGCGGCGCGGCAGTCCACCGTTTCAGCACAGATCTCCGGGCGGGTGAAGGAAATTCTGTTCGATGTCGGCGACACGGTAAAGAAGGGGCAGGTTATTTTGCGCATAGACGAGCGCGAAGCAGCGCAGGCAGTGGCGGGCAGTCAAGCGCAACTGATGCAGGCGCAAGTCGCCATGCAGAAAGCCAAGTCGGACTACGAACGCGCTCGCCAGTTGTACACGCAGAAATTTATCAGCCAGGCCGCGTTGGACAAGGCGCAAGCCGATTACAAGATGGCGCTGGCACAGGCGGCGGCGAGCGAGGCCGGTGCGGAACAATCGGCGCTGACGCATGGCTATACCGCCGTGATTGCGCCCTACAGCGGCGTGGTGGGCGCGAGGCTGGTCGAGTTGGGCGAGATGGTGACCGTGGGCAAGCCGCTGATGAGCGGCTTCGACCCGGCGCAGATGCGCGTGATCGTTGATGTGCCGCAATACAAGCTGGCGGATATTGGTGCGCATCCGCAAGCCATGATTGAACTCCCCTCACTCAACCACCGGGTGCATGCCACTTCGGTGACAGTATTGCCCACAGCCGATATACGCACGCACAGTACACAGATACGAGCCTATCTGCCCGCCAACGAAGCGGGTGTTTATCCCGGCATGTTCGTGCGTGTTCAATTTGTGGTCGGCAAAACGAAGAAGCTGCTGATCCCGGCAAACGCCGTGGTGCGCCGCAGTGAAGTGGTAGCGGTATATGTGGTGGATGACAAAGGCGGGGCGAGTCTGCGTCAGGTGCGTCTGGGCGAGCCTGTTGGGGAGAATGAAATAGAAGTCTTGGCCGGGCTGAATCCCGGCGAAAAGGTGGCGCTGGAGCCGATTAAAGCTGGCATGGCGCAGCAGGCGAAGTAATGGGCATCTCCGGGCGTATCGCCAGAATTTTCCTGCATTCGCAGATGACTCCGCTGCTGGCATTGGTGGCGGTGCTGCTGGGCGTGTTCGCGGTGATGGTGACTCCGCGCGAAGAGGAGCCGCAGATTAACGTCACCATGGCGAACGTGCTGATCGCCTATCCCGGCGCGTCCGCGCAGGACGTGGCAAATACCGTATCAACTCCCGCCGAGCAGGTGCTGTCGCAAATATCAGGCGTGGATCATGTCTATTCCGTGTCGCAGCCTGGCATGGCGGTGCTCACCGTGCAGTTCAAGGTAGGCGAGCAACACGTTCCTTCGCTAGTCAAGCTCTACGATGTCATCAATTCCCATGCCGATTGGCTGCCGCCCACTTTGGGTGTGGCAAAACCCATCATCAAGGCCAGGGGCATAGATGATGTGCCGGTGGTGGCGTTTACCCTATGGCGCGAGCAAGCCGCTGGCGGCGGACTGGCGCTGACCCAAGTGGCGCACGCCATCGAGGCCGAGTTGAAGCGTGTGAATGGCACGCGCGAGGTCGTTACACTAGGTGCGACGCAGCGCATGGTGCGCGTGCTGCTCAACCCGGAAGCGCTGAACGCGCACCAGCTTACCGTGCAGGATGTGCGCGCTGCCTTGCAGGCATCCAATGTTTCGCAGGACGCAGGCAGTTTGGAACAAGGCAACCGCGAGGTGCTGGTGCAGACCGGAAATTTCCTGAGCAATGCGAACGAGGTTAGCCAGCTGGTAGTGGGTGTGTCTGGCGGCAGGCCGTTATTCCTGCGCGATGTAGCGGATATTCAGGACGGCGCCGATCAGCCGTCCAGCTATGTATGGCTGGGCGCGGGTGCGGCGGCGGGCGACAAGGGCATCACGGCCAAGGGCGAGTTTACAGCCGTGACCGTGGCGGTGACCAAGAAGCCGGGCGAGAACGCGGTGGATGTTGCCGATAAATTATTGCAGCGAGTGGAAGAACTCAAGGGCAGCGTGATCCCTGCCGACGTGCATGTCACCACCACGCGCAACTACGGCGAAACCGCCAACGACAAGGCGATGAAGCTGATCCAGAAGCTGATCTTCGCCACCACCGCAGTGGTCGCGTTGGTGTGGATTGCACTGGGGCGGCGCGAGGCCTTCATCGTTGGTGTCGCCGTGTTGCTCACGCTGTCGGCGACGTTGTTCGCCTCCTGGGCTTACGGCTTCACGCTTAACCGAGTTTCATTGTTTGCGCTGATTTTTTCCATCGGTATATTGGTGGATGATGCGATAGTCGTGGTCGAGAATATTCATCGGCGCCGCGAACTGGCACCGCAGCAGCCGCTATCCGATATTATTCCAGAAGCGGTGGACGAAGTCGGCAGCCCAACCATACTCGCCACCTTCACGGTAATTGCCGCGCTGCTGCCGATGGCCTTCGTCAGCGGGCTGATGGGGCCATACATGAGCCCGATTCCGATCAACGCCAGCATGGGCATGCTGATCTCGCTGGCAGTGGCATTCATCATCACGCCGTGGCTGGCGTTGCGTTTTTCCGGGCCGCATCACGCCATTATCACGGATGAACGCGATACCAAACTGGCGAAATTCTTCCGCGCGCGGCTCACTCCATTCCTGAACGGCGAACACGGCAAACTTGCGCGGCGCAAATTGTGGCTGGGTATTTTCGCCGGTCTGCTGTTTGCGGTTTCATTGGGCGTGGTCAAGCTGGTGGTACTGAAGATGCTGCCGTTCGATAATAAGTCAGAATTCCAGGTGGTGGTGGACATGCCCACCGGCACGGCGCTGGAGCAGACCAGCGCGGTGATGCACGAGATCGGTGTTTACCTCGCGATGGTGCCGGAGGTGACGGACTATCAGGGCTATGCCGGAACCGCCTCGCCGATCAATTTCAACGGCCTGGTGCGCCAATATTATTTGCGCAACGCATCAGAACAGGGTGATATTCAGGTCAACCTGAAGGGCAAGCACCATCGCAGCCGCAGCAGCCATGAGATCGCCAGCAGTGTGCGCGAACCGATAGAGGCGATTGCCAAAAAATGGGGCGCGAAAGTAAAGATCGTGGAAGTGCCGCCCGGCCCGCCGGTGATGTCGCCCATTGTTGCTGAAATTTACGGTCCGGACTATGACGGCGCACGTAAGGTGGCGGGCAAGGTACACAAGCAGTTCGCCAAGACAACAGACATCATTGGCATAGACGACACCTTGACCGAAGCTGCACCCAAGTTGGTATTGCATGTGCTACAAAGCAAGGCAGCGCTGCTCGGCGTTTCCCCCAACGACATTGTGGATGCGATCCATGTCGCATTGGCCGGGCAAGACGTAACTTCGTTGCACGATCCAAATGCGAAATATGCACCGCCGTTGCGCTTGGCACTTCCAGCAGAGAAGCGTAGCCGCATGGACGATGTACTCAAACTCAAGGTGCGTGCCCGCGACGGCGTGTTGGTGCCGCTGTCCGAGGTAGTGCAGATGCAGGAAGTGCAGCGTGATTACCCAATCTACCACAAGGATCTGCTGCCGGTGGTGTATGTGACGGGCGATATGGCGGGCAAGCTGGACAGCCCGCTATATGGCATGTTCGGCATCAACGCCAAAGTTGCCGGTACGCAACTGGAACAGGGTGGTGTGCTGGAACCGTATTTCTTCAAGCAGCCGTCTAACCCTTACGCGGCTTATGCGCTGAAGTGGGACGGCGAATGGCAGGTGACCTTTGAGACCTTCCGCGACATGGGCATCGCCTATGCGGTGGGCTTGGTATTGATCTACTTACTGGTGGTGGCACAGTTCAAGAGTTATCTCACTCCGCTGATTATCATGGCGCCGATCCCGCTCACCATCATCGGCGTGATGCCGGGTCATGCGCTGCTCGGCTCACAATTTACCGCCACTTCGATGATAGGCATGATCGCACTGGCGGGCATCATTGTGCGCAATTCTATTTTGCTGGTGGACTTCATCAACCTGCAATTGCGGGACGGAACAGATCTGCAGCATGCAGTCATCAACGCGGCTGCCGCGCGCGCAAAACCGATCATCCTGACCGGGCTGGCGGCCATGCTGGGCGCGCTGTTCATTCTCGACGACCCGATCTTCAACGGCCTGGCTATTTCGCTGATCTTCGGCATCCTGGTCTCCACCGTACTGACGCTGGTCGTAATCCCGGTGCTGTATTACGCCTCACTGTATAAGAAAACCGGGTAAAAATTTCCAGCGAGACTCTACAAGAAACTGTCCTGATGGAACAACTGATGAGACTACGGAAAGATCAACGCTATCCCTCTTGACTACTTCAATTCAGGCTTCGCACCAACAGCATCTACTTTCAACACCTCGGCCAACTCCCTTTCCAGCAGCTTCTCATCACCCATATTCAACTCCACCAATCGGCGGAGGTTGATCATGCTGTCCAGGTCAATATGCTGGCATTCGATGCCAATGAGCTGACCTCCCTGATGAACCACCTTGCCTTCCATGGTGATATGTTCGCCGCCCTTGCCCAAGGGAAGATCCATGCGGCAGATTTTCCCCTTGAAAGCGTTGGCGATGGGTTGCGTAGTTTCAACCAGCGCGCCTTTCAGCGAGATGTCCAGCAAGCGGGCCTTTTGTACCTCATTCGCCAGATGAAAATGCAACTCCACATCCGCCTGGAAAGGTATGCGCGAAAAATGGCGGGGTTCGTTACTATCCGTTGTCTTCATGTTTCCTCCGCGATTAAAATTATCCATTAACCCGTATAGGGTGCGGTGACGTACGAGAAACTTTTGTCCGGGCACCCGAAGGAACCGCATCAATCCGATCATCGTGAGCTTGTCGAACGATCTCAATTGATGCGGTTCGCAAACTCACCACATCCTACGACTCTTCTGTCAGATTTTCTCTATGCTGTATACCACACGTAGCGAATGGGTAGCGCCGGGTGCGACCGTGACCACGTTGCTGGCCGCGTTTGCACTTTCCACGCAGACCATGCCGCGATAGCCGGTGTCGCTGCCGAAGTCGCCCATCCTCGCGGACTTTTCGATCCACGGATTCCACACCACATTGGAGCTGCTACCGTTTTTGGCGATGCGGATGCGGCGCTTGAATCCGCCATCTTCGATCAGGCAGTCGGCCTCGGTGTCAATGTATATCCTGTCCACTTCGGAAGCAATCTGAATCGCGTCTCGCTGCGTCCTGGTCTCTGCAACGCCGACCTTGTCCAGATAAGTGCAGTCTTCCATGCCGGTGATGCGCAGCGCGTCCACATCGCTGATATTGAAATAGGTGTGCAGCGCTTCGCCGATTCCGAATGCCGTACTGCCGGTATTTTCAGTAACCAGTTCCACCGTCAGCGTCTTGCCCACAATCACGACGAGCCGCAAACGGCATGGGTGCGGCCATTGTGCTGTAGGCATGGAACTCTGCGGCAGTTCGAAGGTGATGCTCGTGCTGCCATCCGGCAGTGCCTCGCTCGCCGCCACTTGCCACAGCGCCGTGCGCGCAAAACCATGTGCGGGAAAAGTGGGTTCGCTGGCATGTGCGCCGAACCAGGGCCAGCAGACTGGTACGCCGCCGCGTATGGATTTGCCTGGCACCAGTTGGGCGGCCGGACTCAGCCAGATAAGCGGTTGCTCGCCTTTGAGCTGAAAGGTCATGATATGCGCGCCTTGCAACGCGATGAGGGATAGAGCGTGGACGTTGGCGATACCCGCGATAGCCAGTCCGCCCGCGTCTTGGACAAATTCGAGTTGCCCGGCAATGCCGAATTCTTTATTTAATGTAGCGATATCCGGCTGACTCATGTTCTCCCCCTTACTGTTTTCCGTTTGACGTAGTAGACACCTGCTCTTCCACCAGATCGACCGCCACCGCGACCTTGCGCGCGGTGAGCCACATGCCCAGCACGACCACCAGCACGGCGCAGAAAGAAGGAAGCAACCAGTAAACAAGGTAAGGCATCTCCTCCAATACAAGTGCCACGTGCGCATCGCTTTCCAGCATTTCCCCTGCTACATAGCCAAGCAAGCCGCCGCCGACATAAATAATTAAGGGGAAACGGTGGATCAGTTTCAGCACCAACTGGCTGCTCCAGGCAATCAGCGGAATGCTCACCAGCAGGGCGAACACCAGCAGCATGACATTGCCGTGCGCCGCCGCCACCACACCCAGCACGTTATCCAGACTCATCACGAAATCCGCGAAGACGATCGTTTTCACCGCGCCCCACAGGTGAGTGTCAGCCTTGATGTTATTCGCATCAAACTCTTCTTCCTGCAAGAGCAGCTTTACGCCTATCCACAACAACAGGATCGCGCCGACCACTTTGAGGTAAGGCAGTCTCAGCAGGCTGACCGTAAAGAAAGTCAGCACTATCCGCAGCACTATCGCGCCGACTACACCGATCATGATGCCTTTTTTGCGTTGCGTCGGCGCCAGTTTGCGGCAGGCGAGCGCAATCACCACGGCGTTATCGCCGCTGAGCAATACGTCAATGACGATGATCTTGAATACGCCCACCCAAAACTGGGCGGAACCCAACATTTCCAGCATGACCTATCCCTAGATTGTTTGCGGGCGCAAGTTGGTGCGCACAGCACAGGCGCAATGTTACCGAATTCTTTCCGGATATGCGGGAGATTGTGACATTACCCAAATGTAGGAACGTATGGCGATACGCCCTTAATTGCATATGCGCAGTCATCGGTTATCGAAGGGGCGTTCAATGATCAGAAAAATCAAACTTCTTGTCATGGAATAAATGCACACAGACATCCACCACATGAGGATCGTAATGCACGCCACGGCCACGTTCGATCTCCTCCAGTGCGGCCTCGATGCCGAGACCGGGACGGTATGGACGGTGGGATGACATGGCCTCGACAACATCGGCCACCACCAGGATTTTTGCTTCCAGAATGATCTCGTCGCCTTTAAGTCCGCTTGGGTAACCCGATCCATCCAGACGTTCGTGATGGTGCAAGATCATCTGGGCGACCGGCCAAGGGAAGTCAATGCCATTTAGAATGCCATACCCGGCCTCGGGATGGGTCTTGATCAGCATGAACTCAATCTCGGTCAACCGTCCCGGCTTGCTCAGTATCTCAGCGGGAATAGCTATCTTGCCGACATCGTGGATCAGGCTGCCAAAATGTACTCCGTCGACTTGCTCGCTACTCAACCCCATCTCGCTGGCAATCGCCGTTGCCAGCTTGGCCACACGTTGCTGGTGTCCTGAGGTATAGGGGTCGCGCATCTCGGTGACGGAGGCCGCCATCTGGATGCTGCCATCCAGCGACTTTTTCAGCTTGATTAATATTGCCGCGCGCTCTTCTTCGGCATGCTGCCGCGATGCTTCCCGCTCGAAGTTATCCAGTGCGAAAGAAATATCGACAGACATTTCTTCCAGCAACTCAAGCTGGTCGCTATCAAAATAATTCGGCTCGTCCGAATACAGGGTTAGCGTCCCGATTACCTTGCCCTTGAAGCGCAACGGCAGCCCCGCCGAGCCATGATAACTGCGTTTCAGCGCCGCCTCGCGCCAAGGCAGCATCCGTTCGTCAGTGGCTAAATCCTCCACGCTGATGACCCTGTTTTCGCGGACTGCTGTGCCGGTCGGGCCACGGCCATGCGGCACATCGTCGGTGCTGATGATAATCTCCGTCAAATACCCATCCTCGACGCCATAATGAAAAATGGGCACAACCCTGTGCGTCGCCTCATCCACCAGCCCTATCCAAGCCATGGCAAACTTGCCATGATTGACCGCCCCTTCGCAAACCTCGCGAAACAGCTCACTCCGGTTCTTTGCACGCACAATAGTGGTATTGGTATGGCTGAGGGTGGCGTAGATCTGGGTCAGTTTATGGATGCGCGCTTGTGCCTGTTTGCGCCCGGTGATGTCGCGATCAATGCCGCGATATCCCCTGAAAGCCCCTTGGCTGTCAAAAAATGGATTGCCGCTGGTTTCCAGAAAAATCGTGCTTCCATTCTTGTGCAGATTGGCGTTTTCCAGAAACCGGATTGGCAGTGGCTTGCCCCCCGCCGCCATAGCATTGAAAATAGCCTTGACGCGCGCAGCCTCGTTCGGCGACATCAGATCAAATGGAGTCTTGCCGATGATCTCTTCGGCGGTATAGCCCAGCAGGTCATACACTTGGGGGCTGGCATAGGTGTAAACAGATTGCTCATTGACCTCCCATATCCAGTCGCTGGAACTTTCCACCAGAGAGCGGAACTTCTCTTCGCTCTCGCGCAACGCCTTCTCCGCCGCCTTGCGCGCGCGGACAACCTGCTCTGCCGCCAGCGCGCGCTGGACGGCGGGCGCCAGCCGCGCCAACCGGTCTTTCAGAATATAGTCATTGGCGCCTGCCGCGAGCAAATCTGAGGCATCAATGTCGGTGAACGCGCCGGTGACCATGATCACCGGCATATCCGGATGGTCGCGCCGCACGATCTCCAGTGCGTCCAGACCGTCGAAGTTTGGCAGCTTGTAGTCCGAAAGGATTATATCGGGCCGAAAATCTTCGAGTGCCTGAATAAACGCTTCCCGTGTATCCACGCGCTTCGAGATAAAGACGATACCGGCCATGCGCAACTCATACTCCATCAACTCGGCATCGGTGGGTGTGTCTTCCAGCATCAGCACCCGCAAAACTTTTTCCATGTACTCCGACTCCATAAATTATTCCGAATTATCCGTTAGCACCGTCATCCCTTCCCCCTTGCAGGGGTAACCAATGACTTGCTGCGTTTTTTGCGGCTTAGTCAGATGGCTATAACCAGCCACTTGCCCCGCACTTTGGGGCTTAGTGAATTAGCTAGTAGTTCCATCAGTTAGTTCATCCGAGGGTTAGAGAGGGGGGTGAAACTCGGATTCGTCACTATTCTACCCCCATCCTAACCTTCCCCCTGCAAGGGAGAAGGGACTGACAATCACTTCGCCATCGATGGCGGACGATTCACCAGCAACCAATATAGTCCCAACTCGGATACCACCTTGGCGAATTCATCGAACTCCACCGGTTTGCTGATGTAGCTATTGACGCCGAGCTGGTAACTCTCCGCCACATCCCTGTCTTCTTTGGATGAGGTCAGCACCACCACGGGAATAACCCTGGTTCGCGCGTCGTCCTTGATCCGGCGCAGTACTTCCTTGCCGTCCACCTTGGGCAGGCGCAAGTCCAGCAGGATCACCTTGGGAGGACACTCCACGCTACGCCCTGTGTAGGCGCCAGTGGCAAAAAGAAAATCCAGCGCCTCCGCACCGTCCTTCACCCACACGAGATTGTTGGCAAGATTTTTTCTCCTCAGCGCCCGGATGGCCAGTTCCGCATCGGTAGGATTATCTTCCACCAACAATATTTCCACTTCTTTCATCGCTTCATTCATTATTTTTCTCCTTCGTCGGCAAAGCAAAATAAAATGTCGCCCCCTCGTCTGGTTTTCCCTCAGCCCATACCCTGCCGCCCTGCCGGGTGATGATGCGTTCGACGATGGCCAAACCGATACCGGTGCCTTCAAACTCATTCACGCCATGCAGCCGCTGGAACACCCCAAACAGCTTGTCAACATACTGCATGTTGAATCCGACTCCGTTGTCCTTGACGTAATAAATAGTTTCCGTGCCCTCTGTTCTTGCACCCACCTCGATCAGCGCCACCGCTCTGGTCAAGGTAAATTTGAACGCGTTACTGAGCAGATTGACCATGACCCGGCGCATCATGGCACGGTCGGCAATGGCGGTTGGCAACGTGTTAATCGCCACTCTCACTTCACGCCCGGCGGTAGCAGGCTTGAGTTCCTCCAACACCTCACGCACCAACTCTTCCATGTCAACTTCAATGGGCATTATCTCCTGGCGTCCAGTGCGCGAAAAAGCCAGAATGTCATCTATCAGTTGCCCCATCTTTTTGGTATTGTCGCGCACCACATTCAGCAGCCGCCTGCCTTCGTCATCGAGCTTATCCTGATAAGCCTCGATGAGGATGCGCGAAAAACCATCAACCGCACGCAATGGCGCCCGCAAGTCGTGCGAGACTGAATAGGAAAAGGATTCGAGTTCCTTGTTGGCGGCTTCAAGCTGTGCCGTTCGCACAGTCACCCGCTGTTCAAGCTCCAGGTTGAGTTGATGGATTTCATCCTGATAATGGTCGAACTCATCGGCTTCCCGTCTGATGCGCCGCGCCATGAAGCCGATGACGCCCATTCCAAGCAGCCAAACCATGCCGTGAACCAGGCTGGTATTCCGGAATTCAGGTTTGAATGCGGCATATAGAGGATCCATAGGAATCGACGTACTGATGCCGCCGCGAATCTCGCCAACCTTGATGCCGAGATTCGCATGGCATTTCATGCATCCCTGTTCCATCGTTACCGGGCGCATCATTCGCAGATAGGGTTTGCCATCGATCTCGGCAACTGTCACCGTTTCTTTCACTCCTTGTTGGAACGACTTGAGCGCCGCAGCCTCCCACACGTCGGGCACATTGTTCGGGTTGATGAGTTTCAGGCTGGTGAGATGTCCCTTGACCCCATATTGGTCGGAATAGTTCTGCATGATCTGACGCATCATGTATGCCGGGTTCATCAAGGTCAGGCGCTTGCCCTTGTCGGTGATAATGTCCCGGTTTGGAATGTTCGCCAGATAGGGATTGGGCGGCGTATTCTCATCCGGAGGAACGTAGACGCCGCCATGTGAGGTCGCCCACCGCCGGAATGAAAAATCCTTATTCATATTGGTGACAGCTTCCATCCTGGCGAGTTCCAGCAAGCGTTGCTGGTGGGTGTTATAGCCCCACCACCACGATGCGGCCACGACACCCGTCCATAGCAACAGGGCCAGAGCAGCACTTCGCCGCAGTGTTGTGTGCGAACTGCGTGGTGAAGATGAGGTTGTCATGGTTCTTCATTCTCCAGTTCTTGGGAAGATTGCATTGGTGTTATCTTAGGCACAATTAAACGAAATTCCGTTCGCCCCATCAAGCTTTTGGTCGGGCACCCGCCTGAGCTTGTCGAAGGGTTCTGGTTACGTGGCTGGTGGTTCGACAAGCTCACCACGAACGGTTAAGTGAACAGTATTGCTCTTAGACATGCTCTTTCTCTTTCCTCGGCTTCGCCGGCAAAGCAAAATAAATGGTCGCGCCCTCGTTGACCTTGCCTTCCGCCCATACCCTGCCGCCATGACGGGTAACGATGCGCTTGACGATGGCAAGGCCGATGCCGGAACCCTTATACTGTCCGGTCGGGTGCACACGTTCGAACACCCTGAACAGTTTACCCGCATAACGCATGTCGAACCCGATGCCGTGATCCGTTACTGAGTAAACATTCTCCTCTTCTTCAGTAACGCCGCCTATCTCGATCAGCACCTCTCCATCGCCCGGCGAAAATTTGACGGCATTCGACAGCAAGTTCTGCAATACCTCGCGGAGCATGTCACGGTCGCCCCAAGCAGGCAGAAGCGTGCCTATTTCGAGATGCAGGCGACGTTCGGGTATTTCATTCTGTAATTCTCTGATAATTTTCGATGCCAGCTTGCCGATCTCGACGAAACTGCAATCCATTTTCCGCCTGCCCATGCTCAAAAAGTGCAGGATGTCGTCGATCAATCGTCCCATACGCTGTGCGTTGTCGCGCAGCACCTTCACCAGGCGCTTGCCCTCGTCGTCAAGGCTGGCGCTGTGTTCATCCAAGAGTATCTTCGAGAAGCCGTCGAGCGCCCGCAAAGGCGTGCGCATGTCGTGTGACATCGAATAGGAGAATTCTTCGAGTTCCTTGTTGGCGGCTTCCAACTGAGCGGTACGTTGAGCTACACGCTGTTCGAGTTCGGCGTTAAGCCTGCGCACCTCCTCCTCTACCTGCTTGCGCTCGGTGATGTCAGTGATGAAACCGTGCCAAAGTGTCGATCCGTCCGCTTCCAGTTGAGGTAGCGAATCGCCTAACAGCCAACACACCGTGTCGTCGTCAAACTTGACCCGAAATTCATGGTGCCACTGGGTCAATTTTTGTGCTGACTCCTGAATTGATGCGATGGTGGTGTCGTAATCATCCGGGTGAATTTTGGCAAAAACTTTGGATGCATCTTCATGGACTTCTTCGGGTGCCACATGAAAAATGTCACGCATCCCCTCACTGGCGTACGGAAAACATGAACTGCCATCTGAGCGCAACCGATACTGATAAACCATGCCCGGCACATTTGAAGTGACGTGCTGCAACAGTTCGGTACTGGCACGTAGTTGTGCCGTGCGTTCTATTACCTGATGTTCAACACTCGCATACGCGACCTTGGCCCGATGTTCGGCCAAACTTTGCATGGCAATTTGATGCGCCAAGCCGGTGAGCAAATTGAGGATGGCAGGCAGCCTTTCCTCGCTGATGATCGGCACTTCGCCAAGGGCTGCCTGATATGCCTCTTTGTCAAAACCAAATTCCGCTCGCTGGGCTTCGAAATAGGCCGGATCGGGTGGCGCCAGCAGAAACTGGCCGATGAACAAATTGGCGATGTGTTGGCCTTCGACGATGATGGGCGAAGCACAGTCGGTGAGTCCGTTGCGGCAACGATAAATGGCGTAAGGCTTGCCTTCCTGCATCTCGCGCGAAAGATTTTTGTCGCTTTCCAGACAGCGTTGTAAGGTGCCGGGATTGGCGCGATGAAACTCCATGCACAGGCGTTGCCAGTTCGACGAGGCGAGTACGCGCCCCTCAAAATCGATAATCGCCTGTGGCAAGCCAACGACTTCCAGAAAGTTTTGGAAAATCGCGTTCATCTGGCTGAAGTCGATCAGTTCTGCAAGATCAATATTGTCTGGCTGTGCGGGTTTGTCCTTTGCGGCTGCTCCCAGAGCCTGATTCCAATCCGCTTGGAGAGGGTCTCTCATCTGCCCCACGCTAGGTGCGCGGACAAACAGCAGCGGATTCGTCACAGATTCCGGTTTAGCCTTTTTCATTTCGTTATTCATGATTGCTCGGCTGGTAAAGCGAAATAAATCGTCGCCCCCTCATTGACCTTGCCTTCCGCCCACACCCTCCCACCGTGGCGAGTGATGATACGCTTGACGATGGCGAGTCCGATGCCGGTGCCTTCAAACTCGCTCACACCATGTAGCCGCTGGAACACTCCAAACAGCTTGTCGGCATACTGCATGTCGAAACCGGCGCCATTGTCCTGCACAAAATAAACGGCTTCATCCCCTTCGATGGAACCACCCACCTTAATCATGGCTGCATCTCTGAAGCGGCTGAACTTGATGGCGTTGGACAGCAGGTTGATGAATACCTGGCGCATCATGGCGCGGTCGCCTGTCGCCGGGGGAATAGCTTCGATTTCAACTTGCAGCTTGCCGTCTACGGGCTGGAGTTGTTCGACAACTTCGTGTGCCAGCCCCTCCATATCGATTTCAGAAAAAGTCATTTCCAAACGACTGGTGCGGGAAAATTTCAGGATGTCATTAATCAGTTGCCCCATCTGGCTGGTGCTTTCACGCACCACGTTGAGCAGCCGTTTGCCCTCATCATCCAGTTTGTCTGCGTAGTCATCCAGCAGGATGCGAGAAAATCCATCTATGGCGCGTAGCGGAGTGCGCAGATCATGCGAAACAGAATAGGAAAATGATTCGAGTTCCTTGTTGGCAGTTTCAAGTTTGTCGGTGCGCTCCAGCACTAACTCTTCCAGATTTTCGCGGTATTTTCGCAGATCTTCTTCTGCCCGCTTGCGTTCGGTGATGTCCCAGGAAAGGTCGCCCAATTGGGATACGATCTGAATGTCAGCCTCATCATAGTTCGTAGACTTGTTGCCGACACCAATGATCGCCTTGACCTGGTCACCTCTAAAAACAGGGACAACGATTTCTCTTATAACCGGCGCATGGCCCTCCGGCATCCCTTTGCGATGAGGTAATGAAGCATAGTCGTTGTGAATAACGGGGCGACGTTCATGTACACAGTCCACCCATACGCCCGCCAGGTTAATATCGTAATGGCTGCCTTTTCCTTCAGCCGTGCACATATTCTTCAGTGTATTCGTTGACCAACTTTGCAAGGAGAGCTTTTTCTGATCTGATTCGACAAAATGATAGAAACCAATCGCACTTCCAGTCAGTGCTTCGATTTCATCCAATGTTGCAGTAAGCAATTCATCCATCGAGTGTGAACCAGCAAATTCCAGCAGCCGGAGACGCACCTGCAAAATATCCTCGGCCCGTTTGCGCTCGGTAATGTCGCGGCTGATGCCGAAGATGCCCACGACGGTCTTCCCGTCGTCGCCGAACACCGGCAACTTGCTGGTGTTCACCCAGCCCGGCCTGCCCTGCTCGTCAAAGTAAGGATCAACCTTGTTCAACAGTGGCTTCCCTTCCCGGAAAATAGGTAGTTCCTCTTCATAGTAGATGCGCGCCGTATCCTTTGGGAAAACTTCCTGATCGTGCTTGCCTATCATGTCCCGCCAGCTAGTGTGGCCTGTGATGTTGGCAAGAGTCTGGCTGCAAAAACGGATGCGGCTTTCCTGATCCTTGAAGTAGATGAAGTCGCCAGTGTTTTCGAGCAAGGTGACGAAATCGTTGTTGAGTCCGCGCAGTTCCATCTCCGCCTTTTTGCGATCAGAAATATCCATATTGATGCCAAGCATCCGCAATGGTATTCCCTGATTGTCGCGAAATACCTTCGCCACGGCCTTGATGTAGCGAATTTCACCATTTGGCCAGAGCACGCGAAACTCCGTTTCGAAAGGCTTCTTGCCCGCAATCGCATCCCCCACTTCCTTGTCTCCGCGCGCGAGGTCATCTGGATACAAGGCCGCACGCCATGCCTCCTCGGTACCGGAGAAGTCTTCGCGGCGGATATGGTAGAGCGCATACATCGAATCGTCCCATATCATTTCCTGGGTTTGCAGATTCCAATCCCAGATACCTACACCATTATTGACTGTGGCTAATGCAAGACGCTCCTCTTTTTCCCTTAGTGCATCTTCCGTCAGCTTGCTTTCGGTAATGTCGCGCGCAGTGGCATAGGTAAGCCCCTCATCATGGTTGAAACTGGCGTGCCACGACAACCAGCGCAACGAACCATCCTTGCACACGTAGCGGTTTTTAAAATTGGCCGAATAACCGCTCTTGAACTGCTGCGCGACCTCGTCAAGCGTCCGCCGCCGGTCGTCCGTGTGGACAAACTCTATGAACGGCTTCGCCACTATCTCATCCTCGGAATAGCCGAGTGTTTTTACGAAGGCCGGGTTGACTTTCTTGAAGGCACCATTCAGGTCGGCGATGCCCATCAGGTCGGTGGATGTATTGAAGAATCTGTAATAACGCTCCCGCTCCATTTCCGCTTTTTTACGTTCGGTAATGTCCTCTGTTATTCCCATCAGTTTTTCAACGCTACCGTTTTGGTTCTTGATGGGTACAAAGCATGACTTAAGAATCAGTTCGCCCGGCCCGTTTGCCTTGAATTCAAAGTAGTCGGCCTCCCCGGCATACGCCTTGGCAAGCAACTCCCCTATGCGCTCCCGGTCGGCATCACATACTGCGTCCAGATATAAAAAACCCTGTACTTTGCATTCCTGTTCAACTCCCATCATGACAAGCCCCGCTCTATTCATGGAGCTTATCCTGCCGTCCATACCTATCTCGTGTATACACATGGGAGCACTCTCAACAAGAAGGCGGTAACGGTTCTCGCTATTACGCAAAGCTTCTTCTGCCTGTTTGCGCCCGGTGATGTCGCGCGCGGAGGCAAACACGCCCAACACTTTACCCGCCTCATTGCGGTAGACGCTGGCGTTGTACAGCACGTCGGTGGCGTGGCCGTCGCGGTGGCGCAAGGCCAGCGGATAGTCGGTGACGTAGCTTTGGTTGAAAACCCGCCGGTAGCCCTCACGCGCCTTGTCCGGCTCGGTGAAGTAATCGGAAAAGTCCGTCCCAATGAGTTCGCTGCGGGAGAAGCCGGTGATCTTCTCGGTGGACTTGTTGACATCGGTGATCATGCCTTCCGGGTTGATGGTCACAAAGGAGTCGAGGCTGGCCTCGATCAGGCTGCGCGTATATGCCGATGTTGCCAGCAGGTTATTCGCGATTCGCTTTTGCCCGGCAATGATGGATTGGGCGCGCTGGCTCCGCCACCACATACCCACCGCCAAGCCGGTCAGCGCCATTAAAAAGGCGATTGCGGCGGACACCAGCCACGCTTGCCGTCGCAACGGCGCATAAACGTCCTCCCGCGCCACCTTGACAACAATAAACCAGTCGAAATCAGGAATTTTGCGCGTAGCCGCAAACACCGGCACGCCGCGGTAATCTATGCCCTCGATTCCCGTCTGGTTTCCCAATATCGCCATCGCAGATGGCAATTTCGGCTGGCTCAGCGGCTTCCGCAGCAGGCCGCCGCCCTTGTCGGCTGCAGGAATATTCATGAACAGCACGTCATTCCCTTCGCGGCGCACCAGAACCAGTTCCGTGCTCTTGTAATCGGACGGCGCTGCTTTCATCGACGGAAAAAGGAACCCGGAGGTGTCAATCCCCAGATAGGCCGCACCGACGGTTTTGGATTTGCTGCCGTGGTCAACCAGAAACGGAATGGCCATGCCCATCCCGCCCGGATCATTGTTTGAACCGATATCCAGAAATAGGACGGCTTGTGTCTGGATGGCCTGCTTTACCAGTTCCTGGATATGCGCACCAATCGGGGAAGCGTCAGGGGTGGGGGACAAAACCAGCTTCCCTTGCGCATCAAACAGAAAGACCTCCTGATAGCCATAGGCGCTTTGCGTCAGTCTCATCTGTTCGATGAGCATCTGCCGATCATCATCGTGCGGCGCGCCCAGTTGCAGCCATTTTTCCATTGCCCGAACAAAAAAGGGAGAGTGCGAAAAAACATTGGCATCCTCCATTCGCTCTCTTTTCCATTTCAGAAATTCCGTCACTTTCACATCCGCAATGACGGTAAGCCGGTTCAGCTCTTCCTGCCTGATGTCCGAGCTATAATGCGAAAAAACGGCATAACTGACGGTGCTGACCGCCAGCACAAGGAAAATGGCAAGCCAGAAGGGTGGCCAATAAAAAATGCCGCGTGATGAAGGAATTTCTGCTTCGGCAGGTTGTTCTGAATGGTTCAAAACTCACATCCTTAATGTTGAATGCTGCGCTGACATTCTTATTCCAATCTTCCTTCATCCAAATGGCTACGTTTCCTATTCTGGAGTTTCATTGGCAATCGCAATAGAATCGGAACCCATTTCTCCCCGCCTCCTTGGCCTGATACATCGCAATATCCGCCTTCTTCAGCAGCTTCATGGCGTCATCCGCACTATCGACCGCATAAATGGCTATGCCAATGCTGGTGGTGATTCTCAACTTGTGTCTGTGGAGGGTGACGGACTGGCTCAACACCTCCAGAATTTTCTCCGCCACCAGCGCGGCATCTTGCTGCTGGGCAATTTCCGACAGGATAATGACGAACTCGTCGCCCCCCTGCCTCGACACGGTATCGCCTCCGCGCACGCAGAGCTCCAACCTTTCGGCTACCACCTTCAGGAGTTCGTCCCCGGCATCGTGCCCCAGAGTGTCGTTGACATCCTTGAAGCGATCCAGATCAAGGAACATGACCGCCAGGGAACGCCGGTGCCTTTGGGCTTGGGCAAGCGCCTGGTTCAAACGGTCAAGCAGCAAGCGGCGGTTCGGAAGGCCGGTCAGCACATCGTAATAGGCAAGCTGCCTGATTTCCTCCTGGCTACGCTTGCGTTCGGTGATGTCCTCTATCTGTCCGATGAAGTTGAGAGGCGCGCCCGCGTCGTCCCGCAACAGCGAGACCGTAACTTGCACCCAGACGGGTTGCCCGCCCTTGCGGAGATAAAGTTTTTCAATCTGGTGCGAGTCAATTTCCCCATCCAGCAATTTCTTGGCATAGTCACGGGTTCTTGCCCTATCGTCGGGATGGGTGATCTCAAAGAAGGTCAGGTGCAAAAGTTCTTCCCGCGTATAACCCAGAAGCTTGCAGAGAGACTGATTGACCTCGATGAACCGGCCATCGAGCGCTGCGACACCAATCCCCGCCGGGGCGTGTTCCAGCGTATTCCTGAAGCGCGCCTCGCTCACCCGCAATAGCCTCTCGGATTCGCGGCGCGCCTGCGCATTCTCCGCTTCCGCAAGCACCCGCTCTATCGCAAAAGGCAGCCGCGTTAACCTGTCCTTCAGCACATAGTCTTTTACCCCGGCGTTCAAGAGTTCGACTGCGGTTTCTTCCCCCAAAGCGCCGGTGACCATGATGACGGGTATCTCCGGGGCGTTCGTCTTTACAAATTCAAGCGCAGTCCGGCCATTGTAGGTTGGCAGACTATAATCGGAGAGGATTAAATCAGGATGAAAGTCATTCAGCGCGGCCTCGAATAATTCTCTGGTATCGGTGCGAACAGCCGAAAAGGAAATGCCGGAATCCCGCAACGTCCTCTCCATTAATTCGGCATCGTTGGCGTTGTCTTCCAGAATCAGGATTTTTAATTTTTCTTTCATCGCGCGCTTCCCTGTTCAGGCAGTTTTTCCGCGAAATCGCACGGAAGGGTGCAACTCACACAACGGCGCTAAGGATGGAGCGGCAACGTAAAATCCACCCTGCGCCCAGTTTCTATTTTGTACCTTCGCCGCATCTTGTGCCATATATATTTATGTTTTTTTCTTTATGCGGCAATGGGTAATCCATCAAGCCTCAATTAAGGTCGTGGGTAAGCATGCCGGGCTTAAGCTGTTTGCTGAGGATGCGTTTAATCATGGTTTGATGGTGACCGTCATGGACAGGCGCGCCGTAAATTGCGGCGCACTTCCGATACACAAATTCAAGGCACAAGCACGCACTCAACCTTGAAGCGCAACAGTTGCAGAAATTAATACGTAACGGGGACGTACAAACCCAGTTCGTATTCTGAACAATCGTGGGGAAATGTTAATACCCTATTCAGGGTATTGTTCAGTCAGGCAGGGTAGATTTACCGCAATAATCGTCCTGCCATCTTATCCTGTAGAATTAACAATTAAATTAATACGCGGGGGTTAAGTCATGTCTCTTCTTCGAGCCTGCCAGGCTATTTGCATTATCTCTCTCGTATGCATTTTCCCCCATCTCGCTGAAGCCAAGGATATAAGCACCTTACAAACTGCCGTGGCATTGGCACGGGAAGATATGGAAAAAGCTAAAGATAAACATGACGCCAATGCTCAGGCATTCACCCAACAGCAGCGGGTTGTTGCGGAACGGAAAAAACAATTGGATGAGGAAAACAGTCAATTAGATAAAATCCAAAAGGATACAAAACAATCTTGGGAGGAATATCTTGGCGCCAAAAAGAAATACGAAAAAGCTCAGGCCAACCTCGATGCAGCATGGGGAAAATAATGGTTTTCCTGATTAGTCACGAAGTTCAGTAGGTTGCGGCCCGCCATTTTGCTCCCCTCGCCCACTTGTGTGCGAGGAACTGCACCCTACAGCAGCAGATCGGCGTTCGCCAGCTTGCGCCGCAGTGCATTGGCGTGCCGGTGCCGTGCCATCAGGCGCGGGTCGGTCACCACCTTGCTGATCGTTTCGCCTATCACCATCACCACACCGAGTAGCGGCAGGGCCAGTATGAGGCCGGAAATACCTGCCACGTCGCCGCCGACAAATAACATCAGCACCGCCACGAGCGGGTGCATATGCAAGCTCTTGCCAATGGTGAGCGGCATGTAGACGAAGTCGTCGAGCAGGCGAGCAATGATGAACAGCAATATAGCCCAGTAGGCCATTGTCGGCGTATCGGAGAAATTCGTCGCGGCGACGAGGACAACCACGAGACCACCGAGAATTGTGCCAACATAGGGCACCAACGCCAGCACCGCGCAGATGAATCCCAGTGCTAGCGCGTTGGGAAATCCGACGAGCCAGAGTCCTCCCGCCAGCGTCGCCGTATCAAGTACGGCAAGCTTCATCAGTCCTGTGAAATAGGCGTGCAGGGTCTGGTCGACCTCGTTCAACAGGTAGAGCGTCCTCTCGAAAAATGCATTCGGCACAGCATGAGCAAGAAAGCGCTTGAAGTGCTGTCCATCCTTGAGGAAGAAGAAGGCAAGGAAGGGCGCCAGCAGCAGCGAGGGTGTCCAGGCGGCGATGCCCATCGCCAGCGGCTCAATATACTCAACGATACTGCTCTCCGAAGCTTGAAGTCTCAGTGTCACCGTTTCGGCCAAGTGCGCTTTCGCGAACACCGACCAGCTTGCTTCGAGCGCGTGCAATGAGCGCGTAAGCAATTGCAGACCGCCGCCCAGATAAAGCCCGAGCGATGCCTGTATATCGACAATATGGGTTGTAACCCAAGGCACCATGAAGAATAACCCAACTACCAGCACCATGAGAAAGAGGGCAATAGTCCAGCCAGCGGCGCCATCGCGCGATATGCCCCGGTTGACGAGGTACTGCGCCGCAGGATAGAGGATGTAGTAAAGCACCAGCGCCAGCAGGAAAGGCACCACCAGCCAAAGCAACTTCTGAAAGACGAACAGCAGCAGACAGGTGGTGGCGATGATCGCCGTCCATACGATGGGGCCAGACTCGTTGTGCTGCTCCATGTTCACAAGTGCTGGTAGATGCCGGCGTTTAACGATAGTTCGCGCAAACGTGCCCCTATGTGGCGTGCGAGTTGCCGCGCGATCTTCGAAGCAATGCGCGAGTGGGTGTCGAGTAAGCTTATAAAGTCGTCGCGAAAGAATACGATCAGATCGCAGTCTGTGGCGGCGCGAGCCTGTGCCGCGCGCGGCATGTCGTCAAGCAGGGCCAGTTCGCCGAAAAAACTACCTGTTCCCAGCGTCGCAATGAGCCCATTTTCCGGCTTGCCCTGGCGGCAGACCAGTACTTCGCCATCGAGCACGATGTAGAGCGCCTTGCCATCTTCGCCCTCATCGAAGATCACTTCGCCCTTGAGGTAGTGGCGCTCGTGCAGCATATCATCGACGATGGCAAGTTCCGCAGGCAAAAGATTGATGAAGAGCGACAGCGCATGCAGTTTCTCCATGCGGGGCGTACTATTACGGCGACGAAACGGATTGAATATCAAACGGATTCCCCTTTAGCTGCCCACTATTGCACTGTGGCAGTAGTGTGTCAAAATGAGCGATAAATGTCTACTCTATATGACAAAGCCTGACATCTCTAATCTAAGGATGTTTTTCGGAGGAAGCTCAGTTAGAATGATGATATAGGACAAACACCTATGTGGTATTGCATGGTTTTCCTATTTCTTAATCATGGCTGTAAAGCGTATTGTGCCGACTCGCGGCGAACAAATATTTGAATGTTTGGATGCATCTATAGTAAAATGTTTGTCAATTCAGCCCCGATGCGGTTATTTCTGATTTCATTATGTGTGCTATCGCACGGAGCGTTTTACTAAAGAAAAGTAAATTGCCGTAAGGCGTTAGCGTCCGAGCCAGACCGTCAGATAAATTTGGAGTGATAACTATGGAAGCCACAAAAAAAATAATCTTGGTTGCTATTATTGCGGCGATATTGCCCGGTACGGCATCTGCGGCAACATCTGTGAATGATGGCTATCTGGTAGATTCGGCGGAAAGCATCGTCAAAAATGGTTCTGGAGGATGCTGGCATACCAGTTACTGGACATCTGCGATGGCTGTCGCCGAATGCGATGCTGTCGCTGATGAGATGAAGCCTTTACCCAAGGTGAGCGCAATGCAACCACCACCGCAGTCCGCACTAGTGCAGGAAAAAATGCCGCCGCTAAAATTCAATTATTCGGAAGAAGATTTTTTTGACTTTAATAAAGCTGTGTTGAAGCCGAAAAGCAAAGAAACGCTGGACGACTTGGTCAGCAAACTTGTTGGCACAGATTATGAGGTCATCCATGTGACCGGCTATACGGATCGCATTGGGAGCGATGAATATAACCAGAGGCTTTCACTGCGCCGCGCGGATGTGGTGAAGAACTACTTGGAGAGCAAGGGCATTCCGGCTGATCGCATCAAGGCAGAAGGCAAAGGCAAGATGCAGCCGATCACCAAATCTACCGATTGCAGGAGCATGACGAAGATTCGAACTATCGCATGCCTGCAACCCGACCGCCGTACGGAAATCACAGTGGATGGGACCAAAGCATCAGCTCAGTAGCGAGTCCAAGGCGGACGGACTTCAAACATAATCTGGCCGGATCAATAAGGGGCCGCTTCCCAATGTTCGATGATGAGTTGCAGTGAGGTTTTGCCGTTGTATTCGTTGAGCGCGAGTTTGTAAACGGCACGAATGCGTTCTGGCATGGGGTCGGCGCTAAAGAAGCGGATGGCGTCGAGTGTCTGTCCTGAATCTTGCCGAAGGGCCTGTCCTGAGTATGGTCGAAGGGTCAGCTTGAGGTGTTTTTCGCCGACCACGCGCTGGCTCTGCACGGCGAATTCGCCGTCGAACAGCGGCTGCGGAAAACCTTGTCCCCATACTTGCTGTTCCAGACTGAGCACGATGTCCACCGAGAAATCGGCTACATCGAGCGTGCCGTCTGTTTCGATAATCCTGGTAAGGTCGGCGGGTGAAAGCAAGCTTTGCGCGATGGACTCAAAAGCGGATTGAAATTCATCGAAGTGTTCTTCGCGGATGCTGACGCCCGCCGCCATGGCGTGTCCGCCGAATTTTTGCAGCAGGTGCGGATGGCGTTTGGATAGCAGGTCGAGCGCGTCGCGCAGATGCAAACCGGGGATGCTGCGCCCGGAGCCTTTTAATTCGCCGGTTTTAGAGCGTGCGAAAGCGATCACCGGACGATGGTAGCGGTCTTTCAGGCGCGAGGCGAGGATGCCGATCACGCCCTGATGCCAGGTTTCGTCGAACATAGCAAGGCTGCTGCTATCAGCCGGATTGATATGTTCCAATGCGGCCAGTGCGGCCTCCTGCATATCGGCTTCGATGCTGCGCCGTTCACGGTTAAGCGCATCCAGTTTCGCTGCGATCTGCAATGCCTCGGTAGCGTCATCACTGAGCAAGCAGGCGATGCCCAATCCCATATCCTCCAGTCTCCCTGCGGCATTCAGGCGCGGCCCGACGACGAAGCCGAGTTCATAACTGGAAACTTTGGCAGAATCTTTTTTAGCTATTTTCAGCAGCGCGTTGATGCCCGCACAAGCCCGTCCGGCGCGGATACGTAGCAGCCCTTGTTGCACCAGGATGCGGTTGTTTTGATCCAGCTTCACTACGTCTGCCACTGTGCCCAGCGCCACCAAGTCGAGCAGTTCGACGAGCTTCCGTCCTTTTTCATCTGTCATCTGTCCTCTGACTCGCAACTCCGCCCGCAACGCCAGCAACACATAAAACATCACACCGACCCCTGCCAGATTCTTGCTGGGAAAATCACAGCCGGGCTGGTTGGGATTGACGATGCACAGCGCATCCGGCAGGACATCGCCGGGCAGGTGATGGTCGGTGATCAGCACTTGCATGCCCAGCCGGTTGGCCTCGTCCACACCTTCCACGCTGGCAATGCCGTTGTCCACGGTAATTAAAATATCGGGGTGCTGTTGCGACACGTTACTGGTAGAACTACTAGCCATTCGACTAGGCGAGCCAACTACGCCCGCCAAGTCGCTGGTTATGGCGTAGCCAGCCGATTGCGGGAGCAACTGCTTTGCCGCTTCTCTCTTACCGAATGATTCATCGATACCATATCGAAGCGGCAATTGCGCAGCTAACTGAACAATCTCCGGTGTCAACCCGTATCCGTATTCAAAGCGGTTGGGTACGATGGAATCCACCTGCGCGCCGAATGCTCGCAGGCCGCGCAATGCCACGGCGCAAGCGGTAGCGCCATCGCAGTCGTAGTCGGCGACGATCAGCAGCTTCTTGTTTTGCGCAATGGCGTCGGCCAGCAACACCGCCATTTGTTGCGCATTTTTCAGTTGCGTGAAAGGCAGCAGGCGGGCGAGGCCGGTTTCCAATTGAGGGATATCGGATATGCCACGTGCCGCATAAATGCGCGCGAGCAACGGTGCGATGCCCGCATCGACGAGGCGTTGTGAGGCATCTTCGGGAGAGCTGCGTGGGATGATTTTTGGCATACGGTGAATACTGTATTGCAAGGTGCGTCAGTGTAACAGAGCTTGTCTTGATCCTTGACTGCGCTCAGAGCCTTTTCATTTTGGTGGTTTCAATACGCTGATCAATCGCCGTGTTTAGTTTTCTCTGTACGCGCCAACCCGTAGCTCATTTGGAGAGCGTATTGATTTCAGAAGCATGCGATCTAACAGACTCGTTGATGCAAAAATCTGACAGTTGATCCAGCACCCGTTGCAGCAGCCGATTCGCTGTGATGACTCCGCCGTATGCATTGTCGCTAGCGGCATTTTCAGTCTCATCGAACAGCTTCACGGCGAGTACCCGCTGGTCAGTCATGTCGATCAATTGCGCCCGCAACGTGATCTGTACCTTGCTTGGTTGTGTCCCGAAATCCTGTTGCAAGCGAACCAGTTCGGTATCGAGCCTGATATTGGCTGGAACCACTCCAGGTGTTCGCACGACGGCTCGAAAACTCCGGGTTTGCTCTAGTGTCTGCATCAGCAGCGGCTCCAGCATGCGCGCCGGAGTGTCAGCCCAACGATTGGACACAAAGTAGTCCAACTCGTGAGGCTGACGCAGGTAAGCTATCTGGGGCGTATCGAAACCAGGCCGTGCGCGCGGCATACTGACTGCGAGTACCAGGTCTCTTTTTATTTGCACCGCCTTGTCAGGCACGCGTGCATCGAGCACGTAGATATGAGAGCTTTCCACTTGAGGAGCGTGCAAGCCGGTACATCCAGCGAGCAGCATGGCGCATGCCAGAGCCTGGAGTATCCGGCAGGGAATGCACTTTTGTCTGTTTCTGTTCATCGTTCAGTGGGCTTTCGTCCGGATAAATTTAAGGGGTGGGATCATTCCCCAGGCCCCCGTTGCGCTGCGGGCTTGCCGTATAACAATATGCTGGGATTCTGTTCCAGTTCGCCGCTGAGGTGCCGTAGCGAACCGGTCAGGTCGCGCAATTCGATAACCAACTGATGCACTTCCGGCAACGTCTCGCTGGTAAATTGCCGGGTGTTGTCGAGTGTGCTGCTTGCGCTCGCTCCGGCATGGGCGAGCTCGTTTGACATATGATCGAAAGCGTCCGCACTGCGTTGTACCCGCTGTGCGAGCTTGGGCAACTCATCGGTCAGCCGCGCGGTGTTTTCCATCGTGTGTGCCGCGTTGGTCAGGCTGGCATCAATCACAGTCGACCGCGCCGCAAGGATTCGCGACAACACCTCGACATCCTTCAGGGTGTTTTTAAACGCGTGCCGATTATCTTCATCCATCAAGGCATTGAAATTCTCGCTGCTACGGTTGAGATTGGCGAGTAAAGTTGTCACCTCAGAATCAAGCCGCGTCATCAGCGAAGCCCCGGCTTTAATCACCGGATATTTCTCGTCGGCCTGCGTCTTCAGTGCAGGCGAATCACGGCCACCTCCCGTCAACTCGACAAAGGCGAGGCCCGTCAATCCCTGTGTCTGGAGTATCGCCACCGTATCCACTTTGACCGGGGTGCCGCGTTCGATGTCGAGCGTCAATTGCACCTGCTCGACATTTCCCGGCGCAAGCGCAATTTTTTGCACGCGACCGACCTCGACTCCCTTGTAGCGCACCGGCGCATTCAGATTCAGTCCCGATACCGATTCCTGCATGTAAGTTTGATAGACATCGTAAACCTTGCGATAGGATTTACCGCTGCTCAGCCACAGCACGCCGCCGATCAGTGCTGCGCTTAACACCAGCACGAAAAACCCCACCACGGCAAAATTTACTTTTTCTTCCATGCCTGCTCCTGCGCGGCGCGTCCGCGCGGCCCATAAAAATATTCCCTGATGATCGGGTGATCCAACCGAGAGAGTTCCGTCATGGTCCCGACACCCAAAATATGCCCCTCACCCAGCACCGCCACGCGATCTGCCGAGCGCCACAGCAGGTCGAGGTCGTGCGTTACCATCATAATGGTCAATCCGAGCGCATCGCGCAAGCTCCGCACCAATTCGTCGATGCCGCTTGCACTGAGAGGATCAAGACCTGCGGTCGGTTCGTCGAGGAAAAGCAGTTCAGGATCGAGTGCGATGGCGCGTGCCAGTGCGGCCCGTTTGCGCATCCCGCCGCTTAATTCGCTCGGGTACTTTGAACCTGCGTCCGCAGGTAATCCGGTGAGCGCTATCTTCAGGGCAGCGACCTCGTTGATCAAGCGTGTGCTGATCCGGGTGTGTTCGCGCAGCACCATGCAAACATTCTCCGCCACCGTAAGGGAACTGAACAGTGCGCCGCGCTCAAACATCACGCCCCAGCGCCGCCGCAACGGCAGTGCTTCCTCGTCGTTCAATCCGATCACGTCCCGGTCGAACACCCGGATAGAACCCGATACCGGCTGTTGCAACAGGATGATGGTGCGTAGCATCGTGGATTTGCCGCAGCCGCTGCCGCCCACCAGCGCAAATATTTCGCCTGGCTGCACCGTCAGGCTGACGTTATCATGCACCACGTTATTGCCAAAGCGGCTGTTCAGATCGCGAATCTCGATCACGGCAGTGGTATTCTGCATTGCCTCCCTTGCGTCACTCATATATTGAGCCAGTTGAAAACAACAGAGAACAGCGCGTCGGCCAAAATCACCAGGAAAATAGACTGCACCACGCTCACCGTCGTCTGCCGTCCGACGCTGTCGGCGCTGCCGCCCACCTGGAATCCCTGATAGCACCCTACCAGCGCGATGATCGCGGCAAATACCGGCGCTTTGCCGACGCCGGTTAGAAAGGAGGACAGACTGACCGCGTCGCCGAGGCGGTCGAGGAAAATGTCAAAGCTGACATCGAGCTTGGAGCGCGCCATCAGCATGCCGCCGAATACGCCAGTCACATCAGCAAACACCGTGAGTAGCGGCAACGCAATGATCAGCGCCAGCATCTTGGGCAGCACCAGTAATTCGATCGGTCCGACGCCGATGGTACGCAATGCGTCGATCTCCTCGGTAACCTTCATGGTGCCGATTTGCGCCGCATAGGCGGAGCCTGATCGCCCCGCGACGATGATGGCGGTCAGCAGCGGCGAAAGTTCGCGTAACATCGAAAGCCCCACCAGATCGACGATGAATATATTCGCGCCGAAGCGTTGCAACTGATCAGCGCCCTGATATGCGATCACGAACCCCATCAGGAATGACAGCAGGCCGACGATCGGCAACGCCTCGAACCCGGCAGTCTGCAGATTGTGGAGGATGGGACGCCAGCGGATGCGGCGTGGCTGTACGAACGAACGCAACAGAGTGATCGCGCATTCGCCGACAAAAGCAAGCATGCCGGATACGCCGAGCAGGGCGTGCCATGAATGATGTCCGGTGCGCACCAACCAATTAGGCGCGGACGGCAGGGAGGTTTCCGGTGCAGTTGCGCTGGATGCGATCAACTGCATCAAGGCGCTGAATTCCGGACGCAATCCATTTATAGTGACATTCTGACCGCGCTGTTCCAGTTCACGGATGGTGCGATGCAGCAACCACGCACCCGATGTGTCCAGCGCGGTTATTGCTGCGCCGTCGATTGTCAGATCTTTTTCGACCAGCCGTGAAACATCTTCCAGTCGATGTTCGAGTTGGGCGATGCCCTGTACGATCCATGCCCCCATACAGCGCACGTTGACAGTTGCCATAGCGGATGACGTATCCGTCTCAATCATCAGGTATGCAATTTGTTCGTCTGTCATCAACTCAGCAAAACGTCCATGATGTGCTTGGTCAGAGGTTCCATAATAATATAATGGCTCTGTCTTGCGATTGTAGCTCCAATTTGAATTCTAGCCCAAGCAAGCAGTCTAATGGCGGTTCATTGTTTCCAGGCAAGAATCAAGGGTTCCTTTCTTGAAGTGGCGGCAGTTTCTCCGCTCTGCGCGCCCACGATGATCGGCGCCACAGCGTTGAATTCGGCAGGAATGCCAAGTTGCGCTTTCACCTCATGAGTGTTCAGCACTGCAACAGCAGAGCCGATGACGCAACTGCCCAGCCCGATGGCGCAGGCCGCCAGCATCAGGTTTTCCGCAGCCAGCCAGCAGTCTGCTTCCGCAAAATGGCCGGGATGGGCGCAGATGACAATGAGCGTGCCTGCGCCATGGAAGATATTGAAGTCCGGGTTGGAGAAGATGTCGGGTGCATGACCACCTGTCTGGGGGGGACGATGCAACCTCTCGATGAAAAGCGGCTTGGCGATATCTGACAATTGCTTCAATATCAGCCTGTTCTGCACCACGATGAATGCCCACGGCTCTTCATGCATGGCCGTGGGCGCACGCACGGCGGCTTCCAGCAATGTTTGAACAGTGTTGCGGTCAAGTTCATCTTGCGCATAAGCACGTACGGAACGCCGCGCAAGAATGGTCTCGAATATGTTTTTTTTCAGCGTGTTTTCGTTAGCGTGTAGGGTCATGATCTTTAACTTCATGAGCGCAGGGGCGACGCAGTAGCATCAAGGGCACCTCTAATCATCACTTCTTAAAAATTACTTTCCAGTTTTCTGGGAACACGGGATTTCGCAACTTTTTTAGGCCGTATATTCTCATGCATTATTTCGTTGAAATACTGCGCTCCAGGAAACGAAAACGATCCTTTGAGCAGCCCTGAAATATCGGTTTCAGAATCTTCCAAATCGTATTCATTTCCTTCAGGTAAAACTCCATTATCTGAAGATGGGTATTTGCTCATGGTTAGTCCTCCGTGCTGTGACTTAGCATAAGTTCAATTAGTGGCAAATCACTTCGCTACACGCAACGTTGTATTCCTGAGGCAGGGAGGTGACACTGCTAAAATAAATCTGGCTGCATGGGATATATCAATCACATCTGCGCGCAAATGCTCGTACTCGCTCTTGACCACGTCTTGACACTCTCAGGCATTGGCCTCCAATCCCAATCCAGGCCAAGCAAGCGGTCGAATTCCATCTTTACCACGTTGTAGCACTCGCACGCTTGATCTTCCAGCCCAGACCGATCCAACACAGTAATGTGGCCATAGTGATAACGGATCAGCCCGGTTTCCTGCAATTTCCTTAGCACTTCCGCAATACCTTCACGGCGTACCCCGAGCATTCTTGCGATCAGTTCCTGCGTCAGGATCAATTCATTCGTTGGCACGCGATCAAGGGTCAGTAACAGCCAGCGGCACAGTTGTTGAGCAACAGAATGGTGCCGGTTGCATACTGCAGTCTGGGATGTCTGCGTAATCAGCGCCTGGGTATAGCGTAGCAGCAAACGCTGCATCGACCCGGCGCGATTGAATTCATCGATCAGCAACTGCGCCTTCATTCTGTAACCAAAGCCTGCAGCCCGCACAGATGCGCGGCTAGGCGTGTTATTGCCGCCCATAAACAGCGAAATGCCGAGCATGCCTTCTTTGCCTACACCGGCGATTTCTGCGGAAGCGCCATTCTCCATAATGTAGTGCAGGGACACGATGGAGGTTGTGGGGAAATAGACATGTTGCAACTTGCCGCCCGATTCATAATAAACCTCACCCAGCGGCATCGGGGTCAGTTCGAGGTGGGGAGACAGACGCTTGAATTCAGCCACAGGTAAAGCGGAGAGAAGATGGTTATGATTTGGATTATGCGGGGTAGACATTACAACCTCCGAAATATTCATCAAGCAACTTGTTTAAATGAAACACTTAGCTACCCGAAATGGCATGATTTAGAAAGCGGCAAAAGATCGGTGGATATTCTGGTTCATGATGACGTGCTCAATGCTACGGCGCACACACTGCACGGCGTAGGACTCGAAACGGAAACCGCCTTCCCGTTCGAAATTCTCCAGCGCATGGATAAGTCCCTGAATGCCTTCCCTGACCAGTTCAAGAAGCGCCACTCCATGATCGCCATAACGCTTGGCGATATTGACCACCAGGCGCAAGTTCTGTGTGATCATTTTTTGCTTCATATCGGGATCGTCCACCCTGACAAGGCTTATGAGCGCAAGTTGCTGTTGGGCGCTTAACAATGGCTTTTGTGAGACCTCGGTAGATTCCACCTCAAGCCCATAGACTTCCGGTAAAACGTTTTCCAGATATGTGCATCCCATCATGACTAGCTCCTGTAGTTCGTTGATCGAGGCAACTATTGTTGTTTTCAGGATGGTGATTCTGCCGATCCGGCTGCTTTTAAAACATAGGCGTTTAACCTGATATGCGATAAGAAAATCCAGAAATATCACATCGGTGTTTGTCCTATGCCATCAGCCAGACAAACTGCAAACGTGTCTAAAGTTATAGCAATGCCATCAGGTTGGTAATACCTAATTCTGGGTATTATCAAGTCATGAAATTCGGTATTCAGATAATGTTAGGGAAACGCGGATTTATTCGTCATCCCCGCGAATAACCAGCGACTTTGCTGGCGTTCTTTGCCAGCTTAGTCGAATGGCTAGGTAGTTCATCAGGCGGGGATCCCGCTTTCGCGGGAACGACGAAACCGAATAAATCCGCGTTTCCTTAGAAGAAGCAGCGTTGACGATTAACAACGGAACACAAGTAAGGGCACCGCTAATCTGTTTGCTCAGGATACCGCCATCACAAAGGCGACAAGAACACGCTTTCACGTAGCTTTCTCAACTGGTCGCGCAGTTCGGCGGCACGCTCGAATTCAAGGTTTTTCGCGGCCTGCAGCATGTCTTTTTCCAGCCGCCTGATCTCTTTCGACACATCCTTCTCACTCATCGCCAGGTATTTGGCCTGTGTTTGCGCCGCCTTCAGTGACTTGCGCTCGGCATCCATATCATACGTGCCTTCGATGATGTCCTTGATGCGCTTGACCACACCTTGCGGGGTGATACCGTGTGCTTCGTTGTGCGCGATCTGCTTGGTGCGACGACGATCAGTTTCATCAATCGCGCGGCGCATGGAATTGGTGATCTTGTCCGCATACAGCAGCGCCTTGCCGTTGATGTGGCGCGCGGCGCGGCCCATGGTCTGGATCAGCGAGCGCTCGGAACGCAGGAAGCCTTCCTTGTCGGCATCGAGTATCGCTACCAGCGACACCTCGGGGATATCCAGCCCCTCGCGTAGCAGGTTGATGCCGACCAGCACGTCGAACATGCCGAGGCGCAGGTCGCGGATGATCTCCACGCGCTCCACAGTCTCGATGTCGGAATGCAGGTAGCGCACCTTGATGCCGTGTTCGGCAAAGTAATCGGTGAGGTCTTCCGCCATGCGTTTGGTCAGCGTGGTCACCAGCACGCGCTCGCCCTGTTTCACGCGCAGATTGACCTCGGACATCAGGTCGTCCACCTGATGTGTGGCGGGACGCACTTCGATAACCGGATCAATCAGCCCGGTGGGGCGCACCACTTGCTCTACCACTTGCCCGGCGTGCTCGGCTTCATACACCGAGGGCGTGGCGGAAATGAAGACGGCCTGGCGCATAACCTTCTCGAATTCATCAAAACGCAAGGGGCGGTTGTCCAGTGCAGACGGCAGGCGGAAACCGTAGTTGACCAAGTTCTCCTTGCGCGCGCGGTCGCCCTTGTACATACCGCCGATCTGCGGGATGGTGACGTGGCTTTCGTCGATAAACATCAGCGCATCCGGCGGCAGATAATCAATCAGCGTGGGCGGTGCCTCGCCCGGTTTGCGCCCGGACAGGTGGCGCGAGTAATTTTCAATGCCTTTGCAGAAGCCGATCTCGTTGAGCATCTCCAAGTCGTGCCGGGTGCGTTGCTCGATACGTTGCGCCTCCACCAGCTTATTTTCCTTCTGAAAAAACGCGATGCGTTCGGCTAGTTCAACCTTGATCGTTTCAATTGCGTCCAGTGTGGTGCTGCGCGGTGTGACGTAATGACTGGAGGGATAAACGGTGTAACGCGGCACGCGGGTGAGAATGTGGCCGGTGAGAGGGTCGAACAGTGACAGAGATTCCACATCATCGTCGAACAGCGTCAGGCGCAGTGCGTGTTCGCTGTTTTCAGCCGGAAAAATGTCGATCACATCGCCGCGCACGCGAAAGTTGCCGCGCTGAAAATCCACATCGTTGCGCTCGTACTGCATTTCGGTGAGACGCTTGATCGCGTCTTGCCGCACGATCTTTTCACTCTCGCGCAGGTGCAGGATCATGCCGTGGTAGTCCACTGGATCGCCGATACCGTAGATGGCCGATACCGTGGCGACGATCACCACATCCTGCCGCTCCAGCAGCGACTTGGTAGCCGAGAGGCGCATCTGCTCGATCTGCTCATTGATGCTGGAATCCTTCTCGATGTACACATCGCGCGACGGCACATAAGCCTCGGGCTGGTAATAATCGTAGTAGGAAACAAAATATTCCACCGCGTTTTCCGGGAAGAAATCGCGCAGCTCGGAATACAGCTGCGCCGCCAGCGTCTTGTTCGGCGCCATCACCATCGCAGGCCGTCCCTGCTGCGCGATGACATTAGCCATGGTGAATGTCTTGCCGGAGCCGGTCACACCGAGCAGCGTCTGAAACGACAACCCCTCGTTGATTCCCTCGACAAGCTGCGCAATCGCCGTTGGCTGATCGCCAGCCGGTTCGAACGGCTGGTGCAGACGGAAAGGGCTATTGGGGAAGGTTATGATGTTCATGGTGAGGAACGTATTGTACGGGGAAAGGCCTGATTGCCAAATCATCGGAGCGTGGCAGCAAATGTAGACGCCGCATCAAAATTGTTATCTGACGCCTTTGGCTAATGTGCCATGTGCATATTTACATTTGCGTATCAGTGCTAGTTGCTCAAGGGCGGCAACTACCCCGGCAACGACGGTGCTCCAGTCCCCCATTGCAGATTGACGAAATAGCCGCATATTTTCTGGGTACCATGGTGAATCCGCACGATCCGTCAGCCAGCGCCAGTCTGTTTTGTACTCCGGTAACAATACCCAGCATGGCTTCCCGAGGGCGCCGGTTAGATGTGCTATAGCCGTGTCGACGCAAATTACCAGATCGAGTCCCGCTATGACAGCGGCGGTATCGGCGAAGTCCTCTAGCTGAGGCCCAAGGTTGATGAGAGACAATCCACTGGGCGGCTGCGCTGCCTCGTCTTCACCGGCGCCCTTCTGCAGACTGATAAAATTCACACCGGCCACCGTCCACAAGGGGGCCAACACCTCAAGCGAGGGAAGAGAGCGGTCGTCATCACTTTCGAATTGCGGGTTCCCTTTCCACACCAGACCAACACGGAGTCCATCCGCTGGCAGAAGCGGTGACCACTTCTCGATACGGGAGGTCGGAGCCTGTAGATACGGAATCTTTGCCGGAATGGAGTCGAGGCGTGTTTTGCAGTAGTGCGGAAGGCTCAGGGGAGGTGTCCAGAAATCCCAGCCGGATGCCGAAATCTGCTCGTTGAAGGAAATGACGACATCCACGCTTTCCAATTCCGCGAACAAAGCCTTCAAAGCCGGATGGCAAATCATGGTGATCGACGCTGCGCCCTGTGCCTTTAATACATCTGCATAGCGGCAGAATTGGATCATGTCGCCATGACCGGCTTCATAGCTGATCAGTATGGATTTGCCGACGAGTGCTTCGCCCTTCCAGCGAGGACAGCCAAAATGGGCCGCCAGTGCGGCGTACCAGTTGCGCGCCTCCAGGCAGTGCCAGCCTTCCTCGAACCTGCCCTGACGCAACAGTAAATAGCTCAGATTAAAGCGAGCAATTGCATAGGACTCATCCAGCGACATGGCCGTGCGGTGACACTGCTCCGCTTCCCCTTCACGTTTCATGCAGGCATAAAGCACGCCCAGATTTGACCAGCCTACAGGAGAGTGCGGCCTGAGTGCGATGGCCTGTTTATAGGCCGCCTCGGCTTCGCTGAAGCGTTTTTTGTTTGCAAGAAGCGCGCCCAGATTAAGGTGGGCTTCCGAATACGTGGGGTTAAGTTCTATGGAATGCCGGTAGTAAACTTCTGCGCTGTCTGTAACGCCCTGCCTATCCAGCAGCAGTCCAAGATTGGCATAAGCCTCGGCAAAATCCGGCGTAATTTGCAGCGCTTTTCTGAAGCACGCCTCGGCACCGGTAACATCGCCGGTTTCCATGCAGCGCGTTCCTTTAAAGAAAAGTGTTTCGGCTTCCGTGCGCTCTTGATTGTTCACGATCAGAGGTGGTTTGATTATTATGGTTTCTATAAAGTTGCCTGAAAATTAATCCTGTTTGTCGAAATCCTATCATATCTGACAGGTAGTAATAGAGAGTGTTGGCTGGTCATAATAAGTTGTATAAAGAAAATTAAAGTGGGCAATCCCGCAATAATTTTTCCCGCACACTCATTAACAGAGATGAAACATGAGCATCACTGACTGGCCCACCGCAGAGCGTCCGCGTGAGAAATTACTCCAGCGCGGCGCATCCTCACTCTCCGACGCCGAACTGCTGGCAATCTTCCTGCGCACTGGTGTAAAAGGAAAAAGCGCGGTGGATTTGGCACGCGATTTGCTCACCCGGTTCGGCAATCTCACAAAATTGTTCACCGCGAGCGAAAAAGATTTCTGCGACATCCACGGCATGGGGCAGGCGAAGTACGTGCAGTTTCAGGCAGTGCTGGAATTGTCGCGGCGGGCGCTGCATGAGGAAATGGAAACCGGCGATGCACTGAATTCGCCGGGTGCGGTGCGCGACTACCTGCAATTGCTGCTGCGCGGGCGGCAGCAGGAAGTGTTCATGGCGATCTTCCTTGATGCGCAGCACCGCGTGATGGCTTCCGAAGAATTATTCAGCGGCACACTCACGCAAACCAGCGTGTACCCGCGCGAGGTGGTGAAGCGCGCCCTGTACCACAATGCGGCGGCGGTGATCTTCGCGCACAACCACCCCTCCGGCGTAGCCGAACCCAGCCAGTCCGACCGGATGCTGACTGATGCACTGAAGCAGGCGCTGTCATTGGTGGATGTGCGCGTGCTGGATCATTTCATCGTGGCTGGCTCGGGGTGTTTGTCGTTTGCGGAGCGGGGAATGGTGTAATGATACTAACAATTTCATTACAACCGAATTGTCCCTTCCCCCTTGCAGGGGGGAGGGAATCACGGTAGTGTCGCAATTGTTTTAAATGCTTTAAGCTAACGCTAAATACCTAACACTTCAGGAAAGAGAGCGCCAATGGACACCACCGCTTTGTTGCAGCCGCACATCCGCGATAGCGAATCGCTGCATGAATTTCTCGATGCCTTGACTGACCAGGTTCCCAACATCGAGCGTTACGTTGCCCAGCTCAAACATGCTCCCGGTGACAATACGCTGATCGCCGATTTGTTCCGTGCCCTGCACAACATTAAGGGTGATGCCGCGTTATGTAAGGTTGACTTGGGAGGCATAATTGCCCATCCCATCGAGACTTTGCTGGGGCGAGTGCGCAATGGCGAAATTGTCTTCACCGACTTGCTCGCCGAGGCTGTCCTGCTGACCATGGACAGGCTCGAACTTGCTACCGAGGCTCTCGTCAGCGGACAGAAGTCGCTCAGCCACTTGAAGCTGGTTGAATTGGTCAATGGGCTTGAGGGGATGTCTGCATCCCCGTCCGACATGATCGACGAAAAAGTCGTGCTTCTGATCGAGGCAGTGACCGGTTTTCGTCCGGCCAGTGCCAAACAAACCATCAAGCCGCGCCACGCCTCTGTTGTGAGCAGTTCGGCGAGCGTTGCCGCTGACCTGGATTTCTTTCGTTCGCTGGCATTGCAGTATGAAACACGTTCGCCGTTGTTTAAGGGACGTAGCGAGCGCCAGCTGCAACTGGCGCTGGATACCAATGAGATTGCAGGCAATCCTGTCGATCCCTTGCAACTCAAGGCAGCAGTCTACATGCACGATATCGGGATGATGTTTCTGCCGGAATCGGTGTGGCTCAAGCCCGGCAAACTCTCCGATGAGGAGAAGCGACTGCTGCAGAGTCATCCAGGCTTCGGCGGCGGCATGTTGCAGCGTATGGAAGGCTGGCAGACGGCGTCCGAGATCGTGTCACAACACCACGAAATGCCGGATGGCGGCGGTTATCCGAACGGTTTGAAAGGCGACCAGATCACGCCCGGTGCAAAAATTCTGGCGGTTATCGATACTTTTGAGGCGGTGACGCTGAAACATAGCCAGCACGGCGGTAACCGTTCGCTGGTACGCGCCATCGCCGAGATCAACGCCTGCGACAACCAGTTCGCGCCGGAATGGATTGCTCATTTCAATACCGTCGTCCGACGCATGGTTGAGGGCTGATGCAGCGAAGCAAACCGCCGATTCTGCGGGGTAATAACGAACCAAGTGCAATTCATGGTTGAACATGGGGAAGGTTTTAGGGTAGAATCGCGCCTCTTTAAATTTAGAACTGGTTGGAGTGAGCTATGGCACGCGTCTGTCAAGTAACTGGAAAACGCCCGATGGTGGGTAACAATGTGTCCCACGCGAATAACAAAACCAAGCGTCGGTTTCTGCCAAATTTGCAGCGCCGCCGCCTGTGGGTGGAAAGTGAAAATCGTTTCGTGTCCTTGCGCCTGAGCAATGCCGCCCTGCGCACCATCGACAAGAATGGTATCGACGCGGTGTTGTTTGAAATGCGCGCTCGCGGCGAAAACGTCTAAGGAGTAACGAAAAATGCGTGAAAAAATCAAACTCGAATCCAGCGCCGGCACCGGTCATTTCTACACCACGGACAAGAACAAGCGCACGACGCCGGAAAAGCTCGAGATCAAGAAGTTTGATCCGGTGGTTCGCAAGCACGTGATGTACAAGGAAACCAAGCTGAAGTAATTCAAGTTTCAGTTTGCGTGAAAAAGCCAGCATTGCGTTAGCCGTTTACTTAAAGTGTTGGAATTTGAGTAGAGCGGCATAGAGTCCCCTTATATCTTATTGAGATAAGGGGATTTTCTTTGGCGCCGAACTGTCATTTTCGAACGACTGCTTCCTGTAAATTTTCCATGAAGACGAAACCGTGGTAAATACCCAGCGAGACTCAAGTCAGAAACTGCGTAATCTGCTTTAACACCACCTATCGTGAGTTCCATCTCAATCCAGCAGCGTGCGGCGAGCCTCCGATGTCCCTGCCATAATGGTAATTTAACTGGATTTGTGGCCAAGTTTACCCTCGTCTGTGACGTGGGCTGGATGTGAATTGGAAAATCCGCTCCAACAGAAATTTACTTGGGTGAAAGGAATACAAGGCTTGGAATAAAACCAGCCTTCCTTGACCTGGATCATTCCTGCCTCGGAAAAATCAGGATAAATTGATTGCCAAGAGGTTCCTCAACAGTATTCGCAACTCAATTTCGGAGTGTTCTTCAATGTTCCGCATCTCCCAATTCATGCAGGAAATCGCCCACCCCACCCCAGTGGGGACGAAGCGCAATCCGCCGGGTCCGGTGGTGATCTGGAATCTGATCCGGCGCTGCAACCTTACCTGCAAGCACTGCTACTCCATTTCTGCCGATAAGGATTTCCCCGGCGAGTTGTCCAAGACGGAAGTGTTCGCCGTCATGGACGACTTGAAGCGTTTTCGTGTGCCGGTACTGATCCTTTCCGGTGGCGAACCGTTATTGCGACCGGATATTTTTGACATCGCGCAACGTGCCAAGGAAATGGGTTTCTATGTCGGGCTGTCATCCAACGGCACTCTGATAGACGAAGGTAATATTGATAAAATTGCGGCGGTAGGCTTCGATTACGTCGGCGTCAGCCTGGACGGCATTGCGGCAACCCATGACAAATTTCGCCGCATGGATGGCGCTTTCGTGAAATCCATGCACGGCATCCGCCTGTGCAAGGCGCGCGGTATCAAGGTCGGCATCCGCTTCACCCTGACCCAGGACAATGCGCTGGATTTACCGGCTTTGTTGCAGTTGATGGAAGACGAAGGGCTGGACAAGTTCTACCTTTCCCATCTTAACTATGCCGGACGCGGCAACACGAACCGCAAGGACGATGCCTATTCCCAGACCACGCGCGTAGCGATGGACATGCTCCTCGACATCTGCTGGCGTGACCAGCAGGCTGGCAGGCCAAAAGAGTTCGTGACCGGCAACAACGACGCAGACGGAGTGTATCTGCTGCTGTGGGTGAGGAAAAATTTCCCTCATCTGGAAAATCATATCCGCGCCAAGCTGGAGCAGTGGGGCGGCAACTCGTCCGGCGTGAACGTGGCCAATATCGACAATCTGGGTAACGTCCATCCTGACACCATGTGGTGGAATTACACCTTGGGCAATGTGCGCGAGAGGGCTTTTTCGGATATCTGGATGGATATCTCAGAACCCCATCATGGCTGGGCTGAAGGCGCAGCCTAGAAGTGTCAGCGGTCGCTGCGGCGCGTGTAATTATTTCGCTATATGCGGTGGAAATACACGGGTTCGTGCGTGGCAGGTGACGGGTGACCCGTGGGCGGAAGATCCGGCGTGTTATCTGAGCGATGAAGAAATCGGCGCAGTACAACTTGCCACAGAAGAGAATCGAATATGAGATTGAATGTAAGACGTATCCTTGCAGTCTGCTGTCTTTTTCTTGCTTCAGGAGCACAAGCCGTCGAGCCGGTAGAGAAGCTTTATGCTACGCATTGTGCCTCTTGCCACGGCGCTGACCGCTTGGGTGGCATCGGACCGGCGCTGCTGCCGGAAAATCTCGAACGTTTGCGACGCCCAGAGGCCATCAAGACCATCACCCAAGGAAGTGCAGCAAGCCAGATGTTGGGTTTTGCCGACAAGCTTTCCAAGGGCGAGATCGAGGCTCTGGCTGGTTTTATCTACACCGACTTGCCGCAAATTCCGGTATGGGGCGAGAGGGAGATTTCCGCTTCGCGTATTGAATATAAGGCTCCGGGCAGATTGTCAGATAAGCCGATCTTCAAGGCCGATCCATTGAATCTTTTTGTGGTGGTCGAATTGGGCGACCATCATGCCACCCTACTCGATGGCGACAAGTTTGAACCCATATTGCGCTTTCCCACGCGCTTCGCGCTTCATGGCGGACCGAAATTCTCGCCCGATGGCCGCTACGTTTATTTTGCCTCACGCGATGGCTGGATCAGCAAGTTTGATATTTATAACCTCTATACCGTGGCGGAGATTCGAGCCGGAATCAATAGCAGAAATCTGGCGATTTCCGGTGATGGCAAGACGATATTAGTGGGCAATTATTTGCCTCATTCGCTCGTGTTGTTGAATGCCGACGATCTCTCACTGATTAAAACAATCCCGACCGTGGGGCAGGATGGCAAGGGTTCGCGCGTTTCCGCCGTATATCAGGCGGAGCCGCGCGGCAGTTTTATCGCAGCGTTGAAGGACATCAAGGAAGTATGGGAAATCCCCTACACCGTGCAGCCCCAGAAGAATGGCTGGCAGCGAAGTTATGATCCCGCTTCGTCTGATATGGTGGTGGGCGCGCGTACCTTCCCGGTGCGCCGTATCGTGGTGGATGACTATCTGGATGATTTCTTTTTTGACCAGCCCTACAAACACCTCATCAGTACCGCACGCGACAGCAAGAAAGGACACGTGCTCGACCTCGATACGGGGGGAAAAGTCGCCGATCTGGATTTGCCCGGCATGCCTCATCTTGGTTCCGGCATCACTTGGGATTATCAAGGGCATCCGGTGATGGCTACACCGAACATAAAGGAGGGCGTGGTCACCGTGATCGACATGCAAACCTGGAAAACGATCAAGCATATTAAAACACCCGGGCCGGGATTTTTCATGCGCAGCCACGAGAACACCCCTTATGCGTGGACTGACGGTTTTGCAACAGGCGATCCGGCAAGTCGCGACACCATGACCCTGATCGACAAAAATACACTGGAAGTCGCCCATGTCTTGCGACCCGAGCCGGGCAAAACAGCGGCTCACGTAGAATTCACCCGCGATGGGAAGTATGCACTGGTCAGTATTTGGGAAATGGATGGCGCACTGGTGATCTACGACACGGAAACACTAAAGGAAGTGAAGCGTATTCCGATGAAAAAACCATCCGGCAAATATAACGTTTACAACAAAATTACCCGCTCTGCCGGGACCAGTCACTAAAGGGCGACTTTAGAGAGCCTCTGTACCACTGATGAACTAACTAGCCATTCGACTAGGCTGTCAAAAGACGCCAGCCAAGTCGCTGGTTATAAGCAACCAAAATACGGTTGCAAAGTGGTGGGTTATAAAAATTTAATTTTTAGCTAGTGCACAGTAACACTTAAAACCACCCCCCCTCAATCCCCCTTGTCAGGGGGGAAGCCTTTAAGCCTCCCCTGACAAGGGGAGGTTTGGAGGGGTTTAGTTTGCGAAGATTCTGGTGTTACATGGTACTAGGCACGGCGAGCCGAAACTAACAAGAAGGTGGTTCATGGATCCGCAAAGCAAGGAAACAGCACTTTTCAAACACTTGCCCTCAAGCCGTCAGGTAGTAATCCATTTCACCGCCATGATGACGCTCTCCTGCCTGTTGGGGCCATTGCTTGGCCCGTTGTTCATCAACTGGATCAATCCGCCTCAAGTTTGGGGAGTCACCGCCAGGATCGGCGACTATTCGCTGATGAACGTTATTCTCTGGGGATCTGCATTTATGATGTTCGAGATATTTATCTATACCGGTTGGTTAATCGCTCTGGGGCGCAAGGGGTGGAAAAAAGAACAGCCTAAATCCTGGTATAACTAGCCCGGATGTTCACACTTTAACGGGTATAAAAGTGTATGGCAGGGTGTGAGGAGGCGTGCCCACCCTATGCTGTCACTGGTTCATGGTGCTCAATTCGGATGAAAAATGGCGGCTACCGGTTCGGGAGCAGGGCGATCAAATCACTCGTCGTAAGCGCGCAATCTGGAAATATCCTTGATACTCACATCCTTGCCTTTCACTTCGATCAAGCCCACATCGGACAAATTATGCAGGATGCGGGAAAACGTTTCTGGGGAAACATTGAGATTGGAAGCGATCACGTTTTTGTTGGCTGGAAAACTGATATGGACATCCTGACCTGCCTTGATTTCCTCGAGATTCTGCAACAGGAAACCGATTACGCGTTGTTCCGATGAGCGCAGTGAGAACGATTCCACGTAATGAATCAGGCGGTGTAGCCGGAAGGAAAGCCCCGCCAGCATCTTGCGGCAGAATGCCGGATCGCTGTCGATGCCGCTAAAAATTACATTCTTGTTGATATGAAGCGTCAATGAGTCTGTCAGTGCCTGCGCATACACCGGACAAGGCTTGTCCAGGAACATCACCGCTTCGCCGAAACTCTGGCCCGGACCGAACAGCTCCACTACTTTCTCGACCCCTTGTGGCGAAGTTAAAGCCAGTTTAATCTGTCCATGAACCACCACATAAAAACCGGTGGAAGGGTCGCCGCGCTGGAACAACACATCGCCGCGAGCAAGGTTTAGTGCGCGCGTGCCTTGGGCAATGAGTTCGAGTTCTTCCGGCGACATTTCCCGAAACAGGGGAATGTTTGCCAGGATGGCTGGTATTTTTACTGGATTGGACAAAGCAACTCCTTGAGTCCCGGGACTGAATTATATGATCAACAGCTTCGAATTGGGAAATATTGAAGCAGGGGATAAAAATCAACCTTCGCTTCCTTGATTCAGGTCAATGCGCCAGACACGAGCTACACCGAGAATTCGTGTTGCCGTTTCTGGCACCACAATCTTCTTGGATTTCAATTTTATGACTACTATCAGCGAGTTTCTTGCTCCCGACCACCAACTCTGCGATAACTTGTTCGCCGCAGCGGAAGCGGATGTCGCTCAAGGTGACTGGGATAAAGCCGCGACCGGATTCTTACGTTTTCAGAACGCCCTGAAGCATCATTTCGCCATGGAGGAGGAAGTCATGTTCCCGGCCTTCGAGGAGAGCACCGGCATAGCGCAAGGTCCGACCTCAATGATGCGCTCCGAACATCAGCAAATGATCTGCATGCTCAACCTGATGTCGGCTGCCGTGGCACGCAAGGATAAAGCCTCCTATCTCGGCGATGCCGACACCCTGCTCATCATCATGCAGCAGCACAACATGAAGGAAGAACAAATGCTGTACCAAATGGCCGACCGGGCGTTGGCGGGCGAAATGGACAAGGTGGTCGGGCGCATGCGCGCCATGGCCTGATCCGATGCAGGAGCGTATTATTGATGCCCGCTGGCTGGAGCCACCCGAGCCGATGGAACTCACCCTCGCAGCAATCGACAACCTTGCGCAGGGTGAGCGTCTGCGTCTTCTTATCCACCGCACGCCTCACATGCTTTTTCCTATCCTGCATGAGTGGGGCTACTCGTACGAGACCAGCAGCAGCGACGACGGCACCTACGAAATTCTCATCTGGCGCGAGGAGCAGGCTGCCCCCAGCGGTGATCCGGGGCAGCAATGAATAATTCCGCAGATTTGTCGCTCGATCAGGCGCCGCCTATCGGGGTGCCACTGCGTTTTTTCCTCACCGCCCCACTGTTCGCAATTACAGCAGCGCTGCTGTTGCTGTGGCAAGGACCGAATTTGCTCAGCAGCCGCTGGAACCCTGCCCTGCTGGGCGCCACCCACCTGCTGACTCTCGGCTACATGGGGCTGGTCATGTTGGGAGCGATCCTGCAAATGCTGCCGGTAGTCGCCGGCGCCCCGATGCGGCGGCCTGTCCTGGTTGCCGCTATTGTCCATACGCTGGGAACAGGCGGCATTGTCCTGCTCTGTTCCGGGCTAATATTCACCTTGCCGCTCGCACTAAAGATCGCAATGGCGATGCTGGGAACAGCACTACTTTTGTTCGCTGCTCTGGTTGTCATCACGCTGCGTCGCGCCCTGCCGCACAACATGACCGCACGAACAATGCGTTTGGCTTCATTAATGTTGGCAGCCACAGTTTTGCTCGGCTTGGCCTTGCTGAGCAACCATGCATTCGACTGGTGGCTGCAAGAACGCGAAATGCTGACCAATCTCCACCTCACCTGGGGATTGCTTGGCTGGGTCGGCTTACTGGTAGTGGGCGTCGCTTATCAGGTAGTGCCAATGTTTCAGCTCACGCCGCATTACCCTGCAAAGCTCACGCGCTGGCTGGCGCTACTGCTTTTCACCCTGTTGCTTGGGCTTGCACCGGCAAACTACTCGCCGGCACTACGGATACTGCTGGAAGTCCTGCTGGCAGCGGGCTTTGCCACCTTTGCGCTGACCACCTTGCGCCTACAATCAAAGCGACGGCGCAAGCTGCCCGACGTGACCATGGATTTCTGGCGCGTGGGTATGATCAGCCTGCTGCTGGCGATCATGCTTTGGATCGTGGCGCAGATCGTTCCGGCACTGGGCGTTACACAGAGTTACGGCCTGTTGTTGGGTATGTTGATGATCGTCGGGTTTGCCATGTCGGTAATCAACGGCATGCTCTACAAGATAGTGCCGTTTCTGGTGTGGTTTCACTTGCAAAGCAGGCGCGGGGCAAATGGATCAAAGGTTCCCAACGTAAGGGAAATCCTGCCGGAATCCCGCACCAGACAGCAGATGTGGCTGCACTTTTCCGCTTTAGGCTCACTCCTCGCATCTGTTTTATTACCCGCAATTTTCACTTACCCGGCAGCGTTGCTCTTTGGCGCATCCAATCTGTGGCTGTGGCTGAACTTAATATCGGCCAGCCGCACCTATCGCAGGGTCAATGCACTTCTCAGGCAGGCAGCTACTAACGACGAGTAAAGTTGATCGCAATCAGCTTGGTAGCTCGTGGCTCATATACAAAATTTCGACCGCATCACCATAGCGTTGGCGCATTTGCTCAACAAGGTGGATTAAGCATGTTGAATGGCGTCTCCTCGCTGGAGGTCATGATCATGCCGGTGCAGGCGGCAGTGTGCAAAACAATCTGACAATCCAATGCAGGTATGAATGCCAAGTTTTGGTAACCGTTCGCGAGAACGGCTCAAGTTTAAGCCTGGCGAACCGATAGACTAGAGCGAGTCACAATGGAAATAAGAAAAAATAACAGCTACATGCTATTGTCATAGAAAAATAGGGTTATTGGAGAAGTGGCATGTGCAATTCCAAGCTGACGATGAGCTAGGACAGCCTGATCCCTAATCACATAGTAAATGCATCTTTCGCATGCGATTTGTACATTCCAGATTAGAGGCTTGGAATGACATTTGATTTGCCTAGGGGAATTACAATGAAAAAACTCACCAAGACTATCGGCGTTCCTTTGCTGATCTCCATAATTGTAAACGGCATAGTTTCAATCTTCGTAACTCTTGTTTTTCATGCAATGGCAACCCTCACATTACTTGGACTTTCAGTCGTGTGCTCATTTATTGCCATTCTGATTTTCCATCTCTATACGTCTCATCAGTTAAATCGCATAACGATGGATATTCAGAGTGGCGAAGGATTGAATCATCCCTTGTTTGGCGGTTTGATTCGCTCTGCTCACAAACAAACCGAAGATCGTTATCTCAAAGTTACCGGCACCGTTTCTGAAACCATTGAGCAAAGTACGCTTTCACTGGCCGCAACTTCCCATCGAGTTGATAAGTTAAAGGAAAACACGCATCTGGCAACGATGCAATCTGAAGAAATCGCAAAAGCAGCAGAAAATATTCTTGCAACCACGCGTCATTCTTCTGAAAATGCCATCAATGCCGCCCAGTTTGCAGTTCAAACCAAGGAAAACAGCTCTCAAGGAAGAGCTTCGCTCCAACAGGCCATCAACGACCTTCAGCTCATGATGGAACGCACGAAAGAAACATCTGGACTGGTTTCACGGCTAACAGAAAGCTCAAAGAATATTCAAGAAATAACTCAGGTCATCGACACCGTAGCCAAGCAGATTAATTTGTTAGCACTGAATGCAGCTATAGAGGCGGCTCGCGCAGGCGAATATGGACGCGGGTTTGCTGTAGTGGCAGATGAGGTTCGAAAATTGGCCGAAAAGACTTCAGCAGCTACGGGACAAATTGGAGGCATGGTCAACGAGATCGGGGAAGAAACAATTGCCGCAGCCAACACAATGGCTACGCTTGCTGAGGAAGTTGAGCATGGTGTTAACAGCATTGGCGAAGTCGGTGCTCAACTCGATGGAATTTTGCAACATGCCTCTGCACTCGAAGAACAGGTGCGTGCGATTGCCCAAGGTGCTGAAGACAACCACCTGCAAGTCGATCAAATATCAACATCCATTGCCACAATACACAAGGAATTATTAAATATTGAAGATGAAATGAATGGGGTCTCCGAACAAACCATGGTGCTTTCAGATTTAGGCGAAGGGATGTATGAATCGCTTGCAGAGATCAACCTTGACACGATTCACAACCAACTTTTTAAAGTGGCACGCAATGCGGCAGATCAAATCGAACATGTTTTCGAGCGCGCTATTCAAGAACGCAAAATCAGCATTGATGATTTGTTTGATAAACAATATCAACCAGTGCCCAATACCAATCCGACGAAGTACGCCACCCGTTTCGATAAATTTACCGATCAAGTGCTCCCTGATATTCAGGAAGAAATATTGAAGGAAAATCCAAGCGTTGTTTTTGCGGCGGCGACAGATTCAAACGGATACATCCCCACGCATAATCAGAAGTTCTCTAAACCTTTAACCGGGAACCTTGAATCTGATATGGCGAACAACCGCACCAAGCGCCTCTTTAATGATCGCACTGGCTCTCGTTGTGGCAGCCACAGTAAAAAAATGCTAATACAAACTTACAAGCGGGACACAGGCGAAATTATGCATGACATTTCCGTTCCCATTATGGTTCAAGGAAAACATTGGGGCGGATTCCGGATGGGATACAGGGCCTAACTTATTATGATTTATTTTAAGGGATCTTGAATCCATATCCTACCCCATGTAAATTCAAATCAAGAGCGCCGGACCAGATTCAACAAGCTGGCTGACGCCAAGGCAAAGGGAAGCAAAGCCGCAAGCGCAAGCCAACTCGCCCACTTGAAACCTGCCATCGCCAGCAGGCCGACGACGAGGAACAGTACGGCGCGCGCGCCAGCCGCGAAAGTCAGGCGCTGACGCGCATACTCATGCCATTCTGTTTGTCGCCCCGGCCTGAACCAAAGAGGAAGCAACTGCCCCGCAGCACCGCTCACCAAAGGAAACAGGAAGGAAAATACAAACAAATGCGCCACTCCGGTGGAATCCATCCAGCCTGCACCATGTGCGCCCCCTGCCACAAGCGCAATGAAAAATCCCGTCAATGCCGCAGCCAGCAACGGCACTGCACCATGCAGGCGAAAAATCTCGGCGCGGTATCGAACAAGCCAGGCACGCATCAAGTGATTCAATGGCATCAGCCACAATAACAGCCCCAGCCAGGATAGAAGCGGCAACCATGCAGCGCCAATCGCGATTAGCCCCGTGCCGCCCAGCGCTGTGTGCAGGTCAGCACGCAGCCTGGTGGCAACCTGCGGGTCGGGATGCCCTGCTGCGGTAGGAAGCAGGACTTGCATGGTGCCAACGGCGCTCAGACCGACAAAGCCGAAAAGATTGAGATGTAGGTGCAAACGTTTGAGCGCCAGCATCTGCTGCGGCCAGACTGCCATGGCAAGCACCGCCAGCAAGCTCACGCCCAGGCAGACCAGCGCCGCAAGATACCAGCGCAAACAGGGGTGAGCACCGCCCAGCGCCGCCCTTGCACGCATTGCCTGCCACACAGTCAGACCAACGACGGCAGACAGGCCGAGGAGAGCGGCTATGCTACGGAATACCTCCGGCAAAGTAAAAATGAAAAAAGCCACGATCAGCGCACCGCCCAGCCAAGCCAATGCTGCGAAGCCCTCGACACCACGAGGCGCAGCGCGTGTGCGAGTCAGCACAGGGACGAAATGAGTCATCGCACCCATGATCAGAGGCATCACTCCCAGCGCAAAAGCAAGATGGACATGGGCAGCACGATGCAGATCGCTAACGACCGGTAGCAGCCACGCAACCACCATGGCCAAGGTGGCTGCCATTACAAGAAAAACCAGAATCATGAAATGTGCACCTGTCAGTGATCGTTGCAATCATAGCGTGGCTAAGATGGACAAGGAACAAAAATTTCCGCTTAGGGTTGTCTTGACTCACGTCAAGGATTGGTAAATCACTCTAAGCTAATATAGTCGAGCTGCAATTCAGGAACCCGTTTGTGCATCTTCCTCTCTCTAAATTCAGAATGGAAAAGTCAGCAATCGGGTTTGGAACCTACAACCAAAAGCTATTCAAGAGGTAAGTTATGAGCGGAACATTTACCAAGGCGATGGCGCGAAACATATTCTATGGAGGGGCCGTATTTTTCTTCCTGTTGTTTCTCGCATTGACCTTCGACACAGTACAGAACCTGCCGAAGCGGGATCACCGTGAGAATCTCACTGATTCGGTCGTGCGTGGCAAGCACATCTGGGAAACACGCGACTGCGTCGGGTGCCACACTATCTTGGGAGAAGGCGCTTATTTCGCTCCAGAACTGGGCAATGTGTACAAGCGCCGTGGCGGAGACTTTATCAAGGCATGGATCAAGGCACAACCCACCGGCACCCCGGGCCGTCGTCAAATGCCGCAATTCAACTTGAACGATCAGCAGCTCGACGACTTGGTCAACTTCCTGAAATGGACATCGGAGATTAACACCAACAACTGGCCGCCGAACATTGAAGGCTAATCCAGCAGACACCTTGATACAAAACGGTTTAGGAGAAATTCAATATGCAATATAAATCCCAAGCGGTGGCGAAGCCATATTTCATTGCCGCCATTGGCCTGTTCGTCGGACAGGTTCTGTTCGGCCTGATCATGGGCTACCAGTATGTGGTGGGCGACTTCCTGTTCCCCGCCATCCCTTTCAACGTGGCCCGCATGGTCCACACCAACCTGCTGATCGTGTGGATTCTGTTCGGCTTCATGGGTTCGGCTTACTATCTGATCCCCGAGGAGACGGAGACCGAGCTGTTCAGCCCCAAGCTGGCCTGGATCATGTTCTGGGTTTTCCTGACTGCCGGTGCGCTGACTATCGTCGGCTACCTGGCGGTGCCTTACGCCACTCTAGCCCAGATGACGGGCAACGATATTCTGGCAACTATGGGACGGGAATTCCTTGAGCAACCGCTACCCACCAAAGTCGGTATCGTGATCGTGGCACTGGCCTTCCTGTTCAACATCAGCATGACTGTATTGAAGGGACGCAAGACCTCGATCAGCCTGGTTCTGCTGTTGGGACTATGGGGACTGGCAGTGTTCTTCCTGTTCTCCTTCTACAATCCCTCCAACTTGGTGCTGGACAAGTATTTCTGGTGGTGGACAGTGCATCTTTGGGTTGAAGGCGTATGGGAACTGATCCTGGGTGCAATGCTGGCCTTCGTGTTGATCAAGATCACCGGTGTGGATCGTGAAGTCATTGAAAAATGGCTCTACATCATCATCGCCATGACTCTGATCACCGGCATCATCGGCACCGGTCACCACTACTTCTGGATCGGTACGCCGGAATACTGGCAATGGTTCGGTTCGGTGTTCTCCGCTCTGGAACCCATCCCGTTCTTCATGATGACCGTATTTGCATTCAACATGGTGAACCGTCGTCGTCGTGAGCATCCCAACAAAGCCGCCACCCTGTGGGCTCTGGGAACAGGCGTAATGTCGTTCCTCGGTGCCGGCGTGTGGGGCTTCCTGCACACCTTGGCCCCGGTGAACTTCTATACCCACGGCACACAGATTACTGCGGCTCACGGCCACATGGCGTTCTACGGCGCTTACGTGATGGTGAACCTGACCATGATTTCCTACGCCATGCCGATGTTGCGCGGACGCAGCGCAAACTCCGGCCCGGCGCAAGTCATGGAAATGTGGTCGTTCTGGCTGATGACGGTGTCCATCGTGTTCATCACGCTGTTCCTCACCGCTGCCGGAATTCTGCAAATCTGGCTGCAACGCATGGGTACCTCGCCGATGGGCTTCATGGCAGCGCAGGACCAAGTCATGCTTTTCTACTGGTTGCGCGAGATAACCGGCTTCGTGTTCCTGCTAGGTTTGGTGCTTTACATCTGGAGCTTCTTCTGCAAGAAAAGCGAAGCGCCAGCAGCAGCGTAATATTCTCCTTGAGGAGGGGCGTTCGCGCCCCTCTTTTTTTCGCCCTACATGGTTCAATCTTGATAGTTCAGGAGTGTACCGATCAGTTCAACTGCTCGCCTCTATCCAGATTACCCCAATCTCCTAATATTTTGACAAACAATACAATCGGTTCGCATGAGATTCATGCCACACCTCCAGGCGACTTGGCAATCTGGTTTTTCATCTTCGCCGAACTGCTGGCTTTCGGCATTTTCTTCGTCGCCTACGCTTTTGCGCGGGCGCACAACGTGGAGTTGTTCAACGAATCGCAACAGAACCTCAACCGCACCTCCGGCGCCATCAATACTCTGGTGTTGATTACCAGCAGTTATTTCATGGTGCGCGCTGTCGCGGCCATAAAGCAGGGTTTCTCGCGTGAATGCGCGCGCTGGATCGCCGCCGCCATCGGGTTGGGCGGGGTATTTCTGGTTATCAAGCTATTCGAGTTTTACGCCAAGTTTTCCGACGGCATTTCGCTCAGCACCAACACCTTTTACATGTTTTACCTGTCGCTGACGATTTTTCATTTCATGCATGTGATCCTCGGTATGGTGATCCTGACTGCGGTGATGCTTAAAGCTAAAGCTGGCGGCTATAGCGCGGAAAATCATACCGGCGTAGAAACAGGTGCCTCTTATTGGCACATGGTGGATCTGCTGTGGATTATCCTTTTCCCTCTGGTTTACGTGATTCACTAGCAGCCTGTGGACATCCCGCATAAACCCCATTTCATCCGCCCTTGCACCATCATCTGGCTAGTCTTGATGCTGCTAACCGGGATAACCTATGGCATCGGCGAAGCAGATCTGGGCGGCTTATCCATTATGTTGACCGTACTCGGTATCGCCGTGATCAAGGTGCAGATGGTGGTCAACTACTTCATGGGGCTGCGTCGCACCCGCTGGCTGTGGCGCGGCATCGTGCTGGGATGGCTGGTGCTGGTGGCGGGGCTGATTACGATCGCTTATTTGACCACGATCAAGCACACGTAGGATGTAATCCGTTCGTCATTCAGGCCAACCTTGCTGCATGATAAAACGACATCAAGCAATATTTTAAATGGATTGATGATATTCAGTTTGTCGCGAATGATCTGTCCGTGCTGCATGCTTTCACTGTAGAGCGTCTCGCACGTTGACCCGCTCGAATACAGAGGCCAAATAAGCAGACAATACGACGAATATAGGCCCCGCACTTTTAATTGTCATGCGTTATCACCTTTGACAACACAGTATTTACCAATGCAGAAATGAGTCTGAGCGAAGGGTTTTGAATCCGAGTAATTGAACTCTGTTCTGATTCGGTCTAGTTGATAGGTGCTTCTTCATCTTGTGCAACCACGGACGCGCCCTACTCCGCACAAACCACTGTATTGCGTCCCTGCTCTTTGGCCTTATATAGGGCCTCGTCGGCAATTTTCAGCAGAATTTCAAATGACATACCTTCAAGCGGCAACAGTGAGGCAACGCCGCAACTGACGCTTACATGCCCGATGTTTGATGCGTTGTGCGGCATCTTCAGGTCGGCCACGTGCTGGCGGATGTTGTTTGCCACCCACTTCGCTCCATCCATCGTGGTTTCGCCGAGCACCAGCACGAACTCTTCGCCGCCGTAACGCGCCGCCAGATCGCTGGCGCGCGGTGCGGCGCGCGCCACTTGTGCGGCTATCGCCTTCAGGCATTCGTCGCCTCCCTGATGGCCGTAGGTATCGTTGTATTTCTTGAAGTGATCGACATCGACCATGATCAGCGACATGGGCTTATTCATGCGCTCGCAGCGCTGCCATTCGCGTAACGACAATTGGTCGAAGAAGCGCCGGTTGGCAATCCCGGTCAGCCCGTCCGTCGTGGAAAGACGCTGGAGTTCCTTATTCGCCGTATTCAATTCTTGCGTGACCCCAACCAGTGCACGCTGCATCTCCACCAGTCTGCGCATGGCGTTTATCTTGGCCTTCAACACCACTTCGCTGATTGGCTTCAACAGGTAATCGTCACCGCCCGCCTCGATGCCGCGTGCCATGTCTTCATCCTTATCCATGCTGGTCAGAAAAATGATAGCGGTCCATTCATCGCCTTTTTCAATGCGGCGAAATTTCTTGGCGATATCGAACCCGTCTATGTCCGGCAGGATAGCGTCCAGCAGAACGATATCAGGGCGGTGTTTGCGGAAAAGAGCAATGGCATCCTGCCCCGTCACCGCCGTCAGCGGATCGTCCACCCCCATGCGCTTAAGGTAGTTGCATAACGCCTTCATGGTCACCTTGCTGTCTTCTACCACCATTACTTTCAGATCAACATTGTTTTTCGCCATGCCTTAGCCTTCCATAGTTTTTACCGCCAAGCGTAAATCCTGCCACGTCTTGGCCTTGTCCGCCGGCGCGCGCAACAGATAGGCCGGATGATACGTGATGATGAGCGGGGTGCCATGATAATCATGCAGCCTGCCGCGCAGTGAAGCCAGCGTGGCATCTTTGCCTATGAGCGCAGTCGCCGCCGTCTTGCCCAGCGCCACGATAATCTTTGGCTGGATCAACTCGATCTGCCGTTGCAGATAGGGCAAGCATGTCGCAATCTCGTCCGCTTCCGGCGTGCGATTGCCGGGCGGCCTGCATTTCACGATATTGCCGATATACACATCCTTGCCGCGCTTCAGTTTGATCGCCATCAACATGTTGTCTAGCAGCTTGCCCGCCTGCCCCACGAATGGCTCGCCTTGCGCATCCTCGTCTGCGCCCGGCCCTTCGCCCACAAACAGCCAATTGGCTTTCTCGTCACCCACGCCGAAAACTGTCTGCGTGCAACCGGCGCGCAGCTTGCACGCGGTGCAGTCGCGCACCATCGATTTAAGTTCGGGCCAGTCGAGGTTGGCAAGCGCCCCTCCCCCTTGCAGGGGGAGGGTTGGGGAGGGGGTAGAAGCTTGGATTTCCTGGTATCCCACCCCCCTCCCAGCCTCCCCCCTTTCAGGAGGAAGGTGCTGCAATGATTCAGGCGCAGGTTGTACCCGCCGCCTCCACAGCGGGTACAGATTAAATTCGCGCAAGACAGCTTCTTCTCGATTCACAGTACGCATTCCATCACGATGGCATCTTCCCGCCCATTATCTGCGGAATAGTAGCCGCGCCGCAAACCGATCTCGCTGAACCCTGCGGCGCAATACAACCCCAGCGCCGCCACATTGGATGTCCGCACCTCCAGCAACATGCGGCGCATGTTCATGCCGCGCGCGATTTCCATGACCTCGCCCAGCAACTTACGCCCCAGCCCTTTGCGCTGATGTCGGGCGGCGATGCTGATATTGAGCAGTTGCATCTCATCCACCGCAGGCATCAGCACCACGTAGCCCAGCATTTCTACCCCTTCCCCATACACCTTGCACACGGAATCGCTGTTGAGCGCATCGGTGAAGTTACCGCGCGTCCATGGATGGGCATGCACGTTCTGCTCAATTCGCATCACCTCTTCCATGTCAGCCAGATTCATCGCGCGCAACGGCATCATCGCTCGCAAGTCTTTAGCGCCACCTTGTCGCGCAGGTAAAGCGGCATGGCTTGCGCCGCATCCACGCCCTGCCCGGCTGCGAACATAATTGCGGCAAGCTGCGCAATAGCACTGGCTTGCGGAACGGCTTGCGCATCGATCCCGGCAAGTTTCCCTGCATAACGTTCTCCCAATGCCGCGCCATGCACGGCAAAGCCGCTACCCGCGCCAAACCAGCCTGTTCCTTCAACTTGATTTGCATTCTGTGGCAAACACAAACTCGGCTCACTCACTGTCACCCATACCCCTGCACGCTTTTCATAAGCCGCATGGTAAACCTCGGCCATGCGCGCATCCAGCGCGGCAATCACCTTGTCGTAACCGGAAGCTTGCGCCAGCGCCTGTAGCGTACACACCCCCACCACCGGCAGCGCCGCCCCCAATGCCAATCCTTGCGCCACGCCGCAAGCAATGCGCACACCGGTGAACGACCCCGGCCCCGCGCCGAAAGCAATGCCATCGAGTTGTGCCAGCGTGACGTTCGCCTCGCGCAACACGCCATCCAGCATCTCCATCAACAGTTCGGAATGCTTCTGCCCAACCAACTCGCAACGCTCAATAATTGCGCCATCCTGCCACAACGCGACAGAACAATATTCGGTGGAAGTTTCCAGAGCGAGTATGCGCATCAGCCTACCAGCAGCAACGCCACGGCCTGCGCCGCGATGCCTTCCCCGCGCCCGGTGTAGCCCAGCTTCTCGGTAGTCGTTGCCTTCACATTGATGACATTCATTGCCACGCCAAGATCGGCGGCGATGTTCTCCACCATGTGCGGAATGTGCGATGCCATCTTCGGCGCCTGTGCAATGATGGTGGCATCCACATTGCCGATGCGAAAACCCTCATTCGTCAACATGCGCGCCACTTCGCGCAGCAGGATACGGCTGTCGATATTCTTGTATTGCGCATCGGTATCGGCAAAATGGCGTCCGATGTCACCCAGCGCCGCAGCTCCCAGCAGGGCGTCGCAAATTGCATGCAACAGCACATCTGCATCGGAATGTCCGAGCAGGCCCTTGTCATAGGGAATATCAACGCCGCCGATAATCAGCTTGCGGTCTGCAACCAACTGATGAACATCGAAGCCTTGTCCTATCCTCATTTGCGCTCCCTCAACAAAAATTCCGCCAATTTAATATCCTGCGGATAAGTCACCTTGAAATTGGTTGACTCGCTTGCCACCAATTTTGGATGCAGACCCAACGCCTCGACCGCAGAAGCCTCATCCGTCACTTGTGGTGCGGTCAACAACGCTTGTAACAACAATCCGGCGCGGAACATCTGCGGCGTCTGCGCCTGCCACAATCGGTCCCTGTTTTCGGTATAGGCAACACGCTGCTCAGCGTCGGCACGCTTCAAGGTATCTGCCACCGGCACGGCAAGAAGGCCGCCCACCTCGTCGTCGCGCAATTCGGCAATCAGCCGCGCAAGCTGCGCTTGGCTCAAACACGGGCGCGCCGCATCATGCACCAGCACCCAGTCTTCCGGCTCCAACTCCGCCGCCATCAGTCCGTTGGTCACACTTTCCGCGCGCGTCGCCCCGCCGCAATACAGCGGCTGCAACTTGTCGCCAAAGATTGACCAGTCATATTGATGGAACTGCGTATCGTCGGATGCCAGCACCACAAACACAGTGGCGATGTCGGCGCAGGCACAAAGAGTAGCCAACGCATGGAAGATCATCGGCTGTCCGGCCAGCGGCAGATATTGTTTGGGCAGTTCGCCGCCCATGCGGGAACCAAAACCAGCGGCAGGAACGAGGGCGTAGAATTCGGACATGGGCGAATTGTAAATTAAAGGTAACCGCCCTGCTTGGCTTAAAATGTAAGTCTCTCGTAGACTCAGGGGGCGTGTCCCACATAAATGCTGAGGTTCATGCTTCATCCCAGACATCGACGCCACGCCCCAAGCCTTTACTTGGTTAATTTACCAGTGGCTAATCCTCTTGGATGTGAGTCTCATCCGAGAATATCGGAAACAACAGCGGCAATAGCAACAGCGTAAACAGGGTGGCAGATATAATTCCGCCTACAATCACCACGGCAAACGGGCGTTGCGTTTCCGAGCCGATCCCGTGCGACAACGCCGCAGGCAAAAGACCAATTCCCGCCATCAGCGCGGTCATCAGGATCGGGCGCAGACGTGCCACCGCGCCTTGCAATACACTCTCGCGCAAGCTCTTGCCGTTGCGCATAATCTCCATGAACTGTTCCACCATGATTACCCCGTTCTGCACCGATATGCCGGCCACGGCGATGAAACCCACTGCTGCGGATACCGACAGGTGCAGTCCGGCCAAGCCAAGACCAGCAAGACCGCCGATCAGGGTGAACGGCACCATCAGGATAACCAGCAGTGCCTTGCGCATGGAGCGGAACGCCCAGAACAGAAGCACAAAAATCATCAACGCAGAAAGCGGGAGAATGATTTTGAGCCGCTTGTTGGCACGCTGCTGGTTCTCGAACTGCCCGCCCCAGGTCATGGTATAGCCCGGCGGCAATTGCACCTGTTCCTTGACTTTGGCCATTGCTTCGGCGACAAAGCCGCCCTGGTCGCGCCCAAGCAGGTTGGCTTTCACGGCCACCATGCGGCCTCCCGCCTCGCGTGCGACCCGTGCTGCGCCCTGACGCACTTCGATTTTTGCAATCTCACTGAGCGGCAACGTACCTCCGCTCGGCAATGGTATTAACAGATTGGAGACATCATTCACTCCATCACGGTAAGGTTCGGCCATGCGCAGCGTGACATCGAAGAGGCGCTCGCCCTCATAGAAAGAGCTTACGGCGCTGCCTCCCATGGCGGTCTGGATGGTCGTGTTTACATCGTTGATGTTGAGGCCATAACGCGCCATGCGGCTGCGATCCAGGGTGATATTCAATTCGGTCTGTCCACCCACCTTGATCGCTTCCACGTCCGCAGCCCCGCGAATGCCGCTAATCACGCTGGCGACCTGTGCCGACTTGTCTTCCAGAATTTCCAGATCCGGGCCGAATATCTTGATTGCAATTGCACCCTTAACCCCGGACAACGCCTCTTCTACATTATCCTCGATAACCTGCGAAAAGTTGGTCGGCACGCCGGGAATAGCATGAATTTTTCGCGTCATGTCGGCGATCAGCGCTTCTTTGTCGGCAAAACGCCAAGTGTCACGCGGCTTGAGGTCGGCCATGATTTCCATATTGTTCGGCCCTTTCGGATCGGTGCCGTCATCGGGACGCCCCACTTGGGTAATGACATTACCCACCTCGGGGTAAGACTTGAGAATGGCGCGAACCTGACCCTCGATTTCCTTGGTCTTGTCCAGCACGGTGGCGGGCGGCAGCGTGATGGTCAGCCAGATGTTACCTTCGTCCAGCATGGGCAGGAATTCGCTGCCCAAAAATGGCGCGCCGATCAGTGCCACAGCCAGCAATCCGACAGAAACCGCCACAATGCGTTTGCGACGCGTCTCCGCCCATAGCAACAGTTTGCGGTATTGCTCTTGCAGCGCATGCATCCAGCCACTGTGTTTCTCCGCCAAATCCTTGTTCTTGACCGCATAACTCAGCAATGCTGGCACCAGAGTCAGCGTCAGCAAAATCGCACCGAGCAGGGCGAAACTCAGGGTAAAAGCCATAGGCGAAAAAATCTTTCCTTCCACGCGCTGAAAAGTGAAGATGGGCAAGAAGGCCAGGATGATAATGGCCTTGGAGAACAGGATCGGACGGCCCAACTCGATACTGGTCTGCTTGATAAGATGAATGCGCCAACCGAAGCTCTGGTGTTTCTCAATTACATCCGTTTTAGCCAAGGCAAGCTTGACCATCAGCGCTTCAACCAGCACAACGGCACTGTCGATGATGATACCGAAGTCCACCGTGCCCAACGAGATCAGGTTGGCCGACACCCCGCGCGCATCCATCATGATGAAGGCGAACAACAGTGCCAGCGGAATGATGACCGCGACCGCCAATGCCGCATACCAGTTGCGCAAAAAGATAATAAGGATGGATATCACCAGCAGCGCACCGATGATCAGGTTTTCAGAAACCGTGTGTACGGTATGACGCACCAAATCGGTTCTATCATAGTATGGAACGATCTTGACCCCCGGCGGGAGCTTGGGGCCGATCTCTCGTATTTTTTCCTTCAGCGCCTCCACAACTGTGGTGGCATTTTGCCCTTTGATCATGTCCACAATGCCCTGAACCACGTTGTCGCGTTCGTTAAACGCCACGATGCCTGAACGGGGGCGGTCTCCAATAGCCACTTCGCCAATGTCGCCCACCAATACGGTCTTGCCCCCCTGGGCCGTCACCACCACGCGCGCAATATCTTTAACACTCTGGAATATACCAATACTGCGCACCACCAGCGCTTCATCGCCGCGCTTGAGAATGCCGCCGCCACTGTTGCTGCTATTGGCGCCCAATGCTTGTGACACTTGGCTTAAGGTCACATTGAATTTGCGCAATAGCGCAGGATTGACGCGCACCTGATATTCCTTGATGGTGCCACCATAGCTCACCACATCTGCCACACCGGGCACCTGACGCAATGCGGGGCGCAACACCCAATCTTGCAGCGCACGCACTTCATTGAGCGGCATGCCGGGCGGTGTATCCAGCACATAGCGATATATCTCGCCCACGGCATTGGTGAGCGGCGCAAGACTGGGTTGTATGCCGGGCGGGAAGTTGACGTTTTGCAAGTTCTCAGTTACCTGCTGGCGCGCAAAATAGTCGTTCGTGTTATCGGCAAAGGTGAGAATGACTTCCGACAGCCCGGTAAGAGAAACCGAACGCAACTGGGTCATGTGCGGTATTCCGCTCATCTCGCGTTCTATCGGCAGGGTAACGGTGCGCTCAACTTCTTCGGGCGCTTGCCCCGGAACCAGCGTGTCGATCTGCACCTGCACGTCCTGCACATCAGGAAAGGCTTCCACCGGCAAATTTTCGATGGCCTGCCAACCCGCGATCAGGATCACGAATGCCCCCGCCAGCACGAACACGCGTTGCTGCAGGGCGAAAGTAATGAGCTTGTCGAGCATCTGGGTGCCTCTAAAAATGCAAGTTTCTGATAGAACTACTAGCCATTCCACTAGGCCACCAAAGAACGGTAGCCAAGTGGCTGGTTATAAGCCAGGCAAGGCGCGAGCAAAAAATTGCGCCGCAGCATATGTCTGATATGTAAGAAGTAATTTTTTGTGAGCAACACCGTATGGCGACGAAAATTGAATTTTTAGAGGCACCCATCAGTCGTTACCGCTCAATTCCGAGTTCAATAATAATGCTCCGCTGGTTACGACACGTTCACCGGTACTCAATCCTTCCTTGATGTAGGTCACATCTGCATCTTGCATGCCTAGGGTTACGCGACGGCGTTGCAATACACCGGGCGCTTGCTCGACAAATAGAAAACTGTATAGTCCTTGTGTAAACAACGCGGTGTTGGGTACGCGCGGCAATTTTGATTTGGCATCAATGATGGGACTGATGCGTGCATACATTTCCGGCTTGAGTTTGTGCTGACTGTTATCCACCTCGCAACGAACCTGCAAGCGGCGCATGACCGGATCCAGCGTTTCACTAATTACCGTGACTTTGCCCGGAAAGAACTCATTGGGATAAGCGTCCACTTCAACAGAAATGGGCTGTCCCACCTTGATTTTGCCGATTTGCTGTTCGGGCAAATCAGCCACCACCCACACATGACTTGTGTTGGTAATGACGAACAGCGAATTGGGTGCATCCGGCCGGACTTCGCTGCCGGCGTTGACTTGACGTTCACTGATAATGCCGGAAATGGGTGATCGCAGAATAAATTTACCTTCCGCTGTCGCTACTTCATTGCTGCTCAGATTTTTCATACGCGCTTTTGCGCGTTGCGCCTCGGCATCTGCCTGACGCCAATCTGCCTCGGCAGATTCGAGATCTTTGCGTGCCAACCCTTTGACATCAAACAGTAGCTTGGCACGCTCGTAGGCTTCTTTCTTGCGCAACAGGTCGGCATCTGCCTTCAGGCTGTCTGATGCTCCACTGGCATAATCCGGCGAATCAATCAACAACAGCGGATCACCCGCCTTAACCTGTTTGCCAGCTTCGGCTGCAATCTTGACGACCCGACCGGAAATGGACGAGAAAACCCGCGCCGTATAATTGTCGTCATAGGTGATGCGGGCATTAAGCCCATCTATCAAGGGTTCAGGAAAAGCCTCTACCGGCTTAATTTTTAGAAATGTTAATTGCGGCGCGTCCGCAGCAAAATGCACGGTATTGGAGGTAACATGGGCAGCAGGTTTTTCTACGGCAGCTTCAGCCTGGGGAGCATGAAAATTTTGCCAGCCCCAATAGCCGCTCCCGGCGGCAATTCCAAATATCGCCACTAACAAGGCAACTTTTCTATCCAGTTTATTCATTGCGCGTTTTCTCCTCTCGTCGTGGCATATTGCTGGGCCACAGCCGATTTATTCAAATCAGTTTTATCCAAATCAACTCGTTTCGAGGCGGCGTTCGCGCCGTTCCCCAATTTTTGCGATGCGTCATCGGGACGATTCCACCATCCACCACCAAGAGCCTGATAAAGCGCCGCCGTATCGCCGAGGCGATTGGTTTGCGCCTGCGCCAGATTGATGACAGCCTGCAAATTATTTTGCTCTGCGGCAAGCTGGGTCTGGTAACTGACATAGCCTAGCTGATATTGCTTGCGGGTAAGATCGAGCGTGGTCTGCGCGGCTTGTGCGGCGGTAGCCGCAGCCTTGAGCGCATTGGCGTCAGACTGGATGGTGTACAGCGTATCAGCTACATTTTGCAACGCAGTCATTACCGTGCTGCGATACTGCGCCCCCGCCTGGATCAGCGCCTGCTCAGCAGCACGCGATTTGGCACGCAAAGTACCGCCATCAAAAATAGTCTGGCTCACACTGGCGGCCAAGTTGAAGAAACCGCCTCCGGTTTTGAACATCCAGCCTGGCGTGTCTGCCATGCCACCGATGACACCCGTAATGGCAAATTGCGGCAACCTGTTGGCGACGGCCACGCCTGCTTGAGCGCTGGCAAAATGCAATTGCTCTTCAGCGGCACGGACATCCGGGCGCTGCTCGACGATTTTGGATGGCAGACTGAGCGGCAGTTCCTGTGGCAAATGCAAAGAAGACAATTCAAACTTTTCCTCAACCTCTTCATTGGGCAAATTGCCCGCCAGGACGCGAATCAGGTCACGGGTTTGTTCCAGTTGTTTTTGTAAAGGGGCGAGGGATTGTTCGGCCTGAGCCAGCGAAGCTTCCTGTGCGGCGACTTCCAGACCGGACACGTAGCCGAGACGGAACTGGTCGCGCAAGATAGTCAGTGTCTCTTTGTTGATAGCGACTATCCTTTCCGTCGCCGCAAGCTGCGCTCGGGTTGATGCCTCCTGCAATGCCGCAGCAACCACATTGGAGGCCAGTGTGATGTAGGTTGCTTCCAGTTGAAGTTTTTGCGCGTTCATTTGCGCTTCAGCCGACTCAACTTGTCTTCGGTTGAGCCCAAATACATCTGGCACGTAGCCAACCGTTAGTTGCGCAACATGGAAGTTGTAATAGGTTGGATTCGGAGGGGGGGAGGCAATTATATTGCCATTGCCTTGCAGGCCGGGATCCGCGCTACTCATATTCCCGGCCAGTTTATTTCTCGATGGCGAATAGCTTGCGCCGATTGTTGGATAGAACAATCCTTGTTGAGCTACAACATTTTCTTGTGCCTGGCGCAATGCGGCCTGGGCCGATTCTATGTTGGGATTGGCCTTGAACGCGCGCTTGATCAGCGAGTTAATTTGTGGTGACTGAAATAGCGTCCACCAGTCAAATGGAATATCCGCAATTGGGTTAAATCGTTGCGATTCCCCGGCCTGCACAGGAGCGGATGCAGTTGCCTCCGATATAAGACCAGTAGGTGCATAACTGTTTGCGGCAGGCGCAGGAGGCCGCTTGAAATCGGGGTCTACGGCACAACCTGTCAACGCTGCAAAAATCAGCAGTGCGACTGAGGAAAATCTGTAGATGGGCGCAAAACTTTTCAGGACGATATACATTAAATAATCGAAGCCAGCTATGGCATTCCAACTTTAACCAAGTTAAATTACAAATATATGACGTAGCAGCGTTCTCAACGCTGCACGTTCCGCTATTGGTTAGCGGCTGGATTTGTTTATGGAAGGTACCGTTCCACAAGCGAAGTTGGTATTATGAAAACTCTTGCTGACCATTTCCTGACCACACATGCGCCTGCTGTTAGTTGAAGACAACCATCCCTTGGCCGACGTAATTTGTCGCGCGCTCCAGCAGGAGGGATATGTAATCGATTGGGCCAAAAATGGGTGCGAAGCAGACAGCTGGCTCTTGGTCCAGGATTACGATGTTGTGCTGTTGGATCTGGGCCTGCCGGATAAAGATGGAGCGGACGTACTGCGCCGACTGCGCGCATCCGGCAAGCACACCCCCGTTCTTGTGTTATCAGCCCGCGAGGCAGTGGATGAACGTGTGCGTCTTCTCGACTTGGGGGCGGACGACTATGTGGTCAAACCCATTGCACTGAACGAACTGGAAGCCCGTATCCGTTCCCTCACCCGCCGTAGTCATGGCATAGCAGATCCGGAAATAAGCATTGGTGCCTTGCGTATCGATACTGTTGGTCGCCGCGCCTTGGTAAGCGATAGACCACTCGAATTAAGCTCCAGAGAACTGGCAGCATTGGAGTACATCGCTGTCCGAGCTCGTCGCATTGTCACCAAGGAACAGCTATTGCAAGCACTTTATGGCTGGCAAGACGATATCAATTCCGTCAATGCCGTGGAAAAAGTAATTTCGAGGCTACGTGCCAAACTGGAAGGATCAGGAGCGGTCATTCGAACAGTGCGTGGCCTTGGCTACAGCTTGGGAACAGATGAAGATCAGACAGCCTAGCCTTGCACGGCAACTGCTCCGGCAATTGTTGCCGTTGATGGCAGCAATCCTTATCACTGGGGCTGGCGTGGTTTATTTTGTTGCCCACAGAGAAGCCACAGTAGCCTACGATAGGGCGCTGATGGACGTGTCCCTGGCCCTCGCCGATCAGGTTGAAATCATAGACAACCGCTTGCATTTACAGTTACCCGCAATCGCCGAAAAAGTCTTGCTCGTCGATGGTTATGATAAGTTGTTTTACGAAGTTCTCGATTCAGATGGAAAAACAGTAGCGGGCAATATCGAGCTGCCTCGCCCCACCCAGCCGTTCGAAGATGGGAAGCTCTACTACGATGGCAAGCTCAACGACAAGGCGGTGCGGGTTGCGGCCTTGTCAGGCGAACGCAATGGCTCCTCATTCATCGTTCTCTCCGCTGAAACAAAGTTGAAGCGTGACTGGATCGTAGGCGAAATTGTATTGGCCATGTTGGTGCCGGAAGTGTTGTTGATTATCGCAGCCCTTTTTATGATACGCAGAATTGTCCGTCATGGACTTGCGTCCATTCAGCCTTTGCGTGAAGAGTTGGTGCGACGAACTCATACCGACCTGAGCCAGTTGCCCCTGAAAAATATACCGGAAGAGATTTATCCCATATTTACCGAGGTGAATGAGTTGCTGGCCCGCCTCTCCAAGTCTCTGGATGCTAACCGGCGTTTTATCGCTGATGCATCGCACCAGTTGCGCACGCCGATAGCGGCGCTGCAGGCCGAAGCCGAGATGGCGCTACGCTCTCCCGATCCGAGTGCGTCCCTTAATAGAATTGTCGCGGGAACGCGCAGGATTACTCACCTTGCGCATCAGCTTCTGACCTTGAGTCGTCTTGAACCGCAACAAAACCATTCCCTGAAAATCGTTGATCTTGCCGAGTTGACCAGAGAGGCGGCAGAACGCTGGATGCCTCTGGCGCTTGCGCGCAACATTGATCTTGGCTTTGAGTTGAACACAACCAAGGTAATGGGGAACCCCATTTGGCTGGAAGAATTAGCCAACAATCTGATTGACAATGCCATTCGCTACACGCCCTGCGGAGGCGTCGTTACAGTGCGTTGTAGCGGGACAAGTTGGGAGATCGAAGATAGTGGGCCGGGAATCCCCATAGAAGAGCATGAACGAATATTCGAACGCTTTTACCGGCTCGACACAACCGGCGTTGATGGATGCGGGCTTGGCTTATCCATCGTGCGTGAAATCACCTTTAACCATAATGCATCAATCACGATTGAAAAAGGACCGAATTTGGGTGGAGCATTGCTGCGAGTAACCTTTCCACCGATCTAGAGCCTGAGAACGAGAACAAGAATTGGTACCAGTTCGACTGACCATTATTTAAGAACTTTAGGGAGCCTCTATAAATTCAATTTTCTAAGTCAGACAAGGCGCGATTAAAAAATTGCGACGACGCATATAATTGATATGTTAGAAGTAATTTTTTATGAGCAACGCAGTATGGCGACGAAAATTGGATTTATAGAGGTTCCCTTTATTAGAACAGGCGTGCAAAGCGCTCGGTAAAGCACATTGCCAAAAGAACAACCACATCCTTTTGAAATCTTCTCGATTTTCCTCCGTCTGGGGCTGACCTCATTCGGTGGGCCAATTGCGCATCTCGGATATTTTCGCAAGGAGTTTGTTGAGCGACGAAAATGGCTTGATGAGCATGCTTACGCCGATCTGGTTTCGCTGTGCCAATTCTTGCCTGGGCCAGCCAGTAGCCAAGTCGGTATTGCCATCGGATTGTCGCGAGGTGGTATTCCGGGCGCGATTGCATCATGGCTTGGTTTTACTTTGCCGTCAGCTATATTGCTCGTGATCTTCGGCCTTGGACTCTCTTTTGTGGGAGCCAATCTCGGAAGCGGTTGGTTGCATGGACTCAAGATTGCCGCCGTGGCGGTTGTAGCACAAGCGCTTTGGGGTATGGGAAAGAGCCTTAGCCCGGATAAAGTTCGTGCAAGCATTGCCATATGTGCTGCCGCTATCGCAACGTTAATTCCTTCTTCTCTTGGACAGGTTAGCGCTATTGTCGCAAGCGGTCTATTTGGCGGGGCATTTCTCCAGTATTCAGCAACACTACCGCATGCTTTTACTTCCTGTCGCGGCGGTAGGTTCAAACAACTACGTTTTAAAGCTATTCGATAGCTTTTACCGTGCTGGCTCGCTGGTCTTTGGTGGCGGTCATGTTGTCTTGCCTCTTCTCCAGTCTCAGGTCGTGCCCTCAGGATGGGTTTCTAATGATGTTTTCCTTGCGGGCTATGGCGCAGCACAAGCCGTTCCAGGACCATTGTTCACATTTGCCGCATATCTTGGCGCTGTTTCCAAACAAGCGCCTTCCGGTTGGGCAGGTGCTGGAATCGCTCTTGTTGCGATATTCCTGCCGTCTTTTTTACTGGTCATTGGAGTCATTCCGTTCTGGGAACGACTGCGGCGTTACGGGGCAATCCAACGGGCAATGCTCGGCATTAACGCTGCGGTAGTGGGTATTCTGCTCGCTGCTTTTTACAATCCGGTATGGACGAGCGCGATTCAGAGCGCGACGGACTTCTGCTTGGCGGCTATTGCCTTTTTGTTTCTGGTATTTTGGAAATCACCTCCTTGGATCGTCGTATTACTAGCTGCAGTCGTTACAGGATTAACGTCACATGCGTAAGCCATCGTATCTTGCACTTATCACCCACGCACTTATTTGGGCTGGCGTGCTGTTCGTAGCGTCGGCATGGGCTTCGGGCGGGCCACCGATGATTACCGATGATCCGGGTACGCCGAGTGACGGCCATTGGGAAATAAACGTTGCAGCGTTGTCTAGCCACGCTGCTGGGGCGACTACCTATCAACTGCCGCTGGTTGATATCAATTACGGTGTTGGTGATCGCATTCAGCTCAAATTCGAAATGCCGTGGCTGCGACAGGTTGATGCAAACGGGGCTAGCCGCAGTGGTGCCGGCGACGGCTTGGCCGGAGTTAAATGGCGCTTCTACGATGCTGGTGAAAATGCCTGGCAGATTTCCACTTTCCCGCAGGTCGCATTCGATTTTCCGCTGTCTGATTCGACGCATAACGTGCTGCTAGATAATGGCACCAGCTATCTGCTACCGGTCGAATTCGAGCATGGCTTTGAGGGCTTCGATGTCAATTTTGAACTGGGCCGCTGGTTTCGTCCGGCACATCGGGGGGATACTTGGATTACTGGATGTGTACTGACCCATGAAGTGAGGACGGGATTTAAACTGATGGTGGAACTGCACGATGAAGTTGCCATGAACCAATCTCAGGATGAACTGATTCTCAATTTCGGCACACGCTGGGACTTTTCCAAACAATACACTCTGTTGTTATCCGCCGGACGCGATATGCACAATACCTTGGGCAATACGAATACGCTGCTGACTTATCTCGGCTTACAAATGCGGTATTGACCCGAACGTTGTAACTCCAACCAATAAACCAAGCAGTATTTTATCTTCACACTATAAGAAAAACACCATGTTGTATCTTCATTATCCGTTCAATATTCGAATTACCTCATCGTTTGCTATCGCAGCCATTGCCGCATTTAGCCTGTGCAACCCGGTTTTATCCCACGCAGAAGGTGCCGACTACCACGTCACCGACAAGCAACATCTGGATGGCGATGTCAAATGGGATTATCTGATTGTGGATGCAGAGCACCGGCATTTGTTTATTACGCACGGTGACCGGGTCGAAGTATTCGATGTAGACAAAAAACAGATTGTTGGGGCAATCCAGAAACACACATGGCGTGCATGGGGTCGCGTTGGCAGCAGATTTGGATCGCGGATTTACCAGTAACGGCAAAGACAATTCCGTAACCCTGTTTGATTTATCAACGCTCAAAGTCATCGGCAATACGCCTACCGAAAATAAACCCGACGGCATTGTTTATGACCCGGCAAGCAAGCGCGTGTTTGCGGCTAACGGCGAATCCGGAAGCCTGACACCCGTTGATGCGGTGGCGGGCAAGTCACTGGCCGCGATACCGCTCGGCGGCAAGCCGGAGTTTGTCGCAGTTGACGGCAAAGGGCGCTTGTTCGTCAATATTGAAGACAAGAACCAACTGGTTGTGGTGGATACCCAAAGGCTGGTGGTCACACATCGCTACGACTTGTCGGCAAGTTGCGACGAGCCGGCGGGTCTTTCAATCGACCCAGTTACACAACGGCTATTTGTTAGTTGCCGCAATCAAAAAATGGGCATCATCGAGGCCAATACTGGGAAAACACTGGATTCGCCGTCTATCGGTCGTGGCAGCGATGCAACTGCCTATGATGTGACGGCCAAGTTGGCATTCAGTTCGAACGGCGACGGTACGCTCAACGTGATTAGCGCACTCGATGCCACGCATTACCAACTCAAGCAAACAGTCCGCACCATGCCAAGCGCAAGAACCCTGGCAATCGATCCCGTTTCGCATAAGGTGTATCTGGTTGCCGCTGAAACCGAACCTGCCGAAGCATCGACGCAACAGAAACCGTCACCGCGCGCGCGTTTGAAGCCGGGCACATTTACACTGATTACCGTTTCGCCGTGAAATAATCGGGCATCCGCAATCTGCGGTTGATTTTGATCAAGAACTGTTTTGCCTAAAAATTTGCATTCGTGTTGATTTGCTATGATTATGAATGTCTCAGTTGTGCCATAACCGGAATGTCGCATTTCTCGAAAGCCACCTTCGAATTCATCAGTCAATGACAGTAACTTCGCCCCCTAAGTGACTATTACCCAACTTCTCCCTTGACACCCACCTCACCCATCCCATAGAGTTCACGGCTCTTGCGCAACCGCCGCAACAAAATCAAGCCGCAAAGTACGGCGCGGACACGGCGGAAAATCAGTATAGGAGGCTGGCACAAGATACCTTCTGCGGTGCCGCGCACTGCGGGTTTGTTATTAAGGGGATAACAATTGCGAGCCTCCATTCTTCTCATTCATGACGCACTGACGGTTGCCCGCAACTGGTCATGCGCGATGTTTGGCTACTTCGGTTTGAATCCAGAATTTTTCGGAAAAGAGAAAGCCCAGCAGGTTTCCCCACTGGGCTTTCGGATACAGAATCTTTCGATTCTTTATTGTAGCAACGGCTCTCACCCCGGATGAACTACTACAACGATTCCATTATCACGGAGAACGCGATGACAAGCAAGCAAGAAAATCTCGGCGCACTGACTTTTGGATTGGATATTGGTATTGCATCAGTTGGATGGGCAGTGTTGGGTGAAAACCGCATCATTGATCTTGGCGTGCGTTGCTTCGATAAGGCAGAAACAGCGAAAGAAGGTGAGTCACTTAACCTTGCACGCCGTACAGCACGGCTGCTGCGCCGTCGTTTGCGGCGTAGGGCATGGCGGCTCACCAAGCTGGCGAGGTTGCTAAAGCGCGAAGGACTGATTGTGGATGCCAACCTATTCAAACGCAAAATCGAGAAAAATACCCCTGTTCCAAAATCATCTTGGCAATTACGTATAGATGGCCTTGACCGGCAACTGGCCGCAGAAGAATGGGCGCGCGTGATCTATCACCTTTGCAAGCATCGCGGATTCCACTGGATCAGCCGCGCTGAAGAAAAAGCTGCTGAAGGCGATAGCAAAAGCGAAGGCGGCAAGGTTAAGCAAGGTCTTGCTGGCACGAAAAAGCTGATGCAGGAAAAGAATTACCGAACCACCGCCGAAATGGTGCTGACCGAATTTCCAGAGGCACAGCGCAACAAGCAAGGCGACTACAGCAAAGCACTCTCCCGAATCTTGCTCGGCGACGAGTTGAAAGCACTGTTTGAACAGCAACGCAAATTCGGTAGCCCCTTTGCCACCGAAAAACTGGAAGCCGCCATCCTCGGCAATGGCGACCGCAAGAGCGGCTTGTTCTGGGCGCAAAATCCCGCACTGGCTGGCAGCGATTTGTTGAAAATGCTGGGGCATTGTACCTTCGAGAAAACAGAATACCGCGCCCCCAAGGCCAGCTTCACAGCCGAACGCCATGTCTGGCTCACCCGTCTCAACAATTTGCGCATCGTGGTGGATGGTACGACCCGCTCGTTGAATGAAGCGGAGCGGCGTGTCGCTCTTTTTATGCCTTATCAGCAAGCAGGCGACTTTACCTACAAGCAACTGCGCACCGCTCTAACCAAGGCGGGCTATTTGCCTGAATCATTCCGCTATACCGGACTATCGTATGCCAGCGGTCAAAAAGCAGATGAGAAAACCAAAGACCCGGAATCCGCTACGCTGGTGAAATTTCCTGCTTGGCAGGAATTGCGCAAAACGCTGGAGAAAAAGGAACTCGCATCCGAATGGCAGAAAATCGCTACCGATGCACTGGACGGCAAACCGCAACAGTTCGATCAAATCGCTTGGGTGTTGAGTGTCTACAAAGATGATGCCGAAGTGGAAGCTGAGTTACGCAAGCTGGACTTACCCAATGCCGAAAAGATGATCGACGCACTGCTTGATATTCGTTTCGACAAGTTCAGCAATCTCTCGCTCAAGGCGTTGCGCCAAATCGTGCCGTTCATGGAGCAAGGCCAGCGTTACGATGAGGCCGTCGCCAACATCCCGGAATATGGGCACCACAGCCAATTGCACATAGTAGGCGCGGGCGAGCACAAATACCTGCCACCGTTCTACAAAGAGCGCGACAAAACCGGGCGCATGGTGTTTAGCGATGACATGGACATTCCGCGCAACCCGGTGGTGCTGCGCGCACTCAATCAGGCGCGCAAGGTGGTGAATGCGCTCATCAAGGAATACGGCTCACCGCATGAGGTGCATATCGAAATGGCACGGGATTTATCACGCCCACTCGATGAACGGCGCGACATAGAAAAACTCCAAAAAGAATTCCGCGACAACAACGAAAAGGGCAAAGCACAGTTTGCAGTAGACTTCAACATCGTGGGCGCAGTCAAAGGCAAAGAGTTCGAGAAATACCAGCTTTATCGTGAACAGCAAGGCAAGTGCGCTTACTCGATAGAGCCGATGGATATTCACCGTTTGTTTGAACAAGGCTACGTCGAAATTGACCATGCACTACCTCGTTCAAGAAGTTTTGATTTCAGTAAAAACAACACTGTGTTGGTATTGGCACGCGAGAACCGCAACAAGGGTAACAAGACACCATATGAATATCTGGATGGCGCGGAGAACAGCGAACGCTGGCGGCAATTCGTCGCATTCGTCGAATCTAATAAAGCCTACCGCCTTGCCAAGCGCAGCCGCTTATTGCGCAAGGATTTCGGCGAAAAAGAAGCGAAGGAATTCCGTGAGCGCAACCTCAACGATACCCGTTACATCTGCAAATTCTTCAATAACTACGTCGAGCAATATCTGCAACTGCATGAGGACAGCGAAGCCAAGCGCTGTGTGGTACTCAGCGGACAGATGACCTCGTTCCTCCGCGCCCGCTGGGGACTGGTCAAAGTGCGCGGTGACAGTGATCGCCACCATGCGCTGGATGCTGCTGTGGTCGCAGCGTGTAGCCACGGCATGGTTAAACGCCTGTCCGACTACTCGCGCCGCAAGGAACTCAATCAAGTACGCGAAGGCTTCGTGGATGTAGAAACGGGCGAGGTTATCAATCCTGCCATGTTTCAGCAATTACACGAACACTTCCCTGACCCGTGGCCTCATTTCCGCGATGAGCTGCAAGCACGGTTGAAAATCGACGATCCCGCACTATTGCGCACAGAGATGGAACAACTCGGCACCTATTCGCCCGAAGCATTGGGAGCATTGCGCCCGCTGTTCGTTTCACGCGCCCCGCAACGGCGCAATGGCGGCGCGGCGCACATGGACACCATCTACACAAAACCACGCGGCGGCCATGTGTTAATGGTGGAAGACAAGAAGGCAAAAAAGATTGCGCAAGATAAAGCCGAAAAAATATTGCGGCCTGCCACGACCGAGGAAAAATCTAGCATGGCTATTGCTCGTATCGGCGTAATGGACAAAGACAGCAAGGGCAACTACAAACTTACGCTGGAAAAATTGGATGACATTATTGACCCACGCCGCAACGAACGCATGATTGAAGCCTTGCGCCATTGGATTATGAACCGTGATGAACGCGAAAAAGCAGCAAAAACAATTGAGGCAAGTTTCGGGCGCGGCAAAGAGAAGCGAAAACCAACCGATGCTGAAAACGTAGAACTAGAACGGCTGCGCGCATTACCACGCAAACCTCTAAAAGACGATCCAGACAACGGCCCATTTACCGGCCCAATCATTCGTGCGGTCAAAGTCAATGCCGGAAAGATGAGTGGCATTCAAATCCGCAATGGATTGGCCGCGCAGGAATCACTAATTCGGGTAGATGTCTTCACCAAGGAAGGCAAATTCTATCTGGCTCCGCTATACGTGGACGACACTGTAAAGAAAGAATTACCTGATCAAACAGCCGATGGAGAAACACAAATTGATAACAGTTTCGATTTTCGTTTCTCGCTCCACCCTAATGACTTGGCGAAAGTCACACTCAAAGGGAAAGGCTCGATTCTTGGTTATTTCAGAGGTTATGGCGGCCCGCCAAATCCATATAACATCACTCTCTCGATACATGATCGCAACAAAAACGGGCACGAGAGAGCGAATGACAAGGGAGAAATTCCGAGCATCGGTATCAAGACTGCTTTGAATATCGAAAAATTCAACGTGGATGTACTCGGCAACTGTTACCCCGCCCCGCCGGAGAAACGCCGTGACTTGGCGTAGCGTAGTCATCTCGCGCCCTGCCAAGCTGCGGCGCGAACAATTCCGGCTTGCCATTGAGCAGGAGCAAACCGCCTTCGTGCCTTTCGAAGACATCGCGGTGATCGTACTCAATCACCGCGAAATCACGCTCACCCATCCAGTGCTGTCGGCCTGCGGTGAATACGGCATCAGCCTCTTCGCCACGGGCGATACACATCATCCCAGCGGCGTGTTCCTGCCTTTCTTGTCGCACTCGCGCGCCACGCGCTGGCTTCGTTTGCAATTGGATTTGCCGCGCCCTGTCGCCAAACAGGCGTGGGCATCCATCATCCGCAAGAAGATTGGCAATCAATCTGCCTGCCTGCGGCTGGTTGGGCGCGATGGCACAGATCGGTTGGACTCTTATGCACGCCGTGTGCGCTCTGGTGATGTCGGCAATCTGGAAGGCCAAGCCGCCGCTTTTTATTTCGCCCAACTTTTCGGCAAGGGGTTTCACCGCGAGCAACCGCGTTTTTCCAATGCCGCGCTGAATTATGGCTATGCGGTATTGCGCGGAACAATTGCACGCGGCTTAGTGGCGCACGGGCTGTTGCCTATGCTAGGACTGTTTCATGCCAGCGAACAGAACGCCTTCAATCTGGCCGATGACGTGATCGAACCATTCCGTCCACTGGTAGATTTGTTCGTAACAAAGATGACACCACAACCCGACGACGAATTGCATCCAGAAGATAAAGTGGCTCTGGTCAGTTTGCTCAACGTGGATGTCGGTATGCCGCGCGGCAAGATGTCCGTGCTTTCCGCCATTGAGCACATGATAGAAAGCCTTGCTCGTGTGTACGATGGCGGCAGCGAAACACTGCTGGAATTGCCCACGATCATTGGGCTGGATCAGCACCTCTTAGAGTGCTGAACCATGAGCACGGAGACACGACGATTTATGCGCCTGCTTGTGCTCTTCGATCTACCTGTTGTCACCAAGGCCGAACGCCGCGCCTATACCCTATTCCGCCGCTTTCTGATTAACGACGGCTACGACATGATCCAGTTCTCGGTATATGGCCGCATCCTGAATGGCAACGACGCGCTGGAAAAACACATGAAACGGTTAGTGAACAGCCTGCCACCCGAAGGCTCCGTACGCTGCCTGACGGTAACCGAGAAACAATACGCCAGCATGAAACTCTTGGTTGGTCTGCCACTTTTTCAGGAAAAAGCGCTCAAGGTCAATCAAATGCTGCTGTTTTGAACAGTGATTTTTCAAGCAGAACGCCCGCCAGATTGAGGTCTGGCGGGCGTTTGCGTGAAAGCTATTGTAGTTCATCCGGGGTGAGAGAGGGAGCTACAACTGGTGATTCAGTCCTATGACGGATCGGTGAATTGTAGTTCATCCGGGGTGAGAGAGGGAGCTACAACACCGGCATTGAGCGTTTGCAGGAGCTTGAGATTGTAGTTCATCCGGGGTGAGAGAGGGAGCTACAACGTTGGTATGCGAGCACGTTACCCGTCTACCATTGTAGTTCATCCGGGGTGAGAGAGGGAGCTACAACTCGCGCATCTTGATCGCCACGGCCAGCACAATTGTAGTTCATCCGGGGTGAGAGAGGGAGCTACAACCGCGAATACTTGCTGTGCTGACAAGCTTCTATTGTAGTTCATCCGGGGTGAGAGAGGGAGCTACAACGGAGGGGTGATTGGGGCAGCATATAGCAAAATTGTAGTTCATCCGGGGTGAGAGAGGGAGCTACAACCCAGCCGCTGCAACTTCTGAAACCGCTGTGATTGTAGTTCATCCGGGGTGAGAGAGGGAGCTACAACTGTTCCAGCTTGTTCACCGTCAACTCTAGGATTGTAGTTCATCCGGGGTGAGAGAGGGAGCTACAACTTGCCAGGGCCGCGCAGGATGCTCTCGATGATTGTAGTTCATCCGGGGTGAGAGAGGGAGCTACAACCGTTCCCCATTCGGCAGCATCGCCGACACGATTGTAGTTCATCCGGGGTGAGAGAGGGAGCTACAACAGATACCACGACGATTCACGATGATATCGAATTGTAGTTCATCCGGGGTGAGAGAGGGAGCTACAACCAGCCGCTGGAACTATCCATCAACTGGAACATTGTAGTTCATCCGGGGTGAGAGAGGGAGCTACAACACAAGCTCGAAGAGTGCGGCATTTACATCGATTGTAGTTCATCCGGGGTGAGAGAGGGAGCTACAACATGAGTATGTTTATAACCTCGCGCAGGACTATTGTAGTTCATCCGGGGTGAGAGAGGGAGCTACAACAGACATTTCGTACATGTCACCGCTTCATTAATTGTAGTTCATCCGGGGTGAGAGAGGGAGCTACAACCTTGACGTTAGTGAGGAGTTTCTGGTGGCTATTGTAGTTCATCCGGGGTGAGAGAGGGAGCTACAACACTGGCGCAGACGACCCCATAAAGGGGCCATCTGTCCAGCGTTCTCGCTTCGCGAGGTTTAGCAAGAAAGGGCGAACACCACGCATCCCTGCCAATCCTCTGCTAGATCGTTGATCGCGAATATCACTTGGTCACGACTTAGTTAGATGATGACTTTGACCTGCGGGTTTGGGTCGATTTGAGACGGTCGCCACAAATCTAAATCAACCACGAAATACGCCTTTGAATGCCGTGTAAATTTTCATCTAGAAATTTATAATCAACCACAGATTACGGATACCAAAATAATCAAGCGCGACTCTCTATGCGAGTTTCACGCTAAAGGTGGGCGGGGTTATTGATATTTGCGAAACTGGCCGACGACAATGCCGAAAATTTCCAGATCGTTTTGGGGACGGATGATGGGATACGCAGGATTGGCTGGGATCAGCACGAACCTCCCTTTTTCCTTACCGAGAGTCTTGAGGGTGAATTCGTTGTCCACGATGGCAATGACCATGTCGCCTACGTTCGCTTGGCCGCGTTTTTCCACCACCACCGTATCGCCAGGCATGATGCCCGCATCAATCATCGAATCGCCTTTCACAGTTACCAGCACGGTGCTGGAAGGATGACTGACCAGATACTCGTCGATGGTGAGTGTGTCATAGCGCGAGTCCCCTGCCGGGCTGGGTGCCCCGGCACGCACGCTGTCAAAAATTGGGCGCTCGAAAAAACGCTTGCCGGGTTTGAGGCGTTTTTCCGGCGTGGATTCCAGAAACCCCAGCAGCTTGAGCCTGGCTATCAGCGCCGCCACCGGCGACTTGGACTTGAACCCCAGCAACATCATGATGGTCGAGTATGGCGGTAATACGCTGTGGTCGGCGTAATAGTCCTGAAGTTTGGCGAGGTAGCTGGCATCGTTTTCCATAGGTGCGTACAATATGGAACGAACGTTCGTTTGTCAATATAATTAACACATGTGAGCGGAACCAATTGTAGGGGCGTATGGCAATACGCCCCTACGGTTACATTTTACCCAGCCCATTGAGCACAACGCCCGATAACAGTATAGTTCGGCAATAACCAAGGGAATGTTTATGGCGCTGGAAACGCGGGAACACAAGCTGACGTTGTCTGAGATACTTGGCACGCTGGTGGAGGATGGCATAGTGGGGCAGGCTGATGCCGATGCGCTGCTTGCGGAGCGTCGCCTCAGCAGTAACGATACTCACCCGCTGATGTCTGTCGCCAGCCAGAACTGGAAATCGCTGTTGCCGCCGCAAAAGCCGCTGCATCTCGAAGCGCTGACAGAGTGGTTGGCAGGCCATGCCGGGCTGGAGTATTTTCACATTGACCCTCTGAAGATAGATTTCTCCGCAGTCACTGACATCATGTCCAATGACTATGCCGCGCGCTTTGGCATCCTGCCGGTGCAGGTGACTCCGCGCGAGGTGGTAATCGCCACCGCCGAACCTTTTCTGCGCAGCTGGGAGGAAGTGCTCAAGCAGATCCTGCGCAAGGACATCCGCCGCGTCGTTGCCACGCCGGTGGACATCAACCGCTATCTGGTCGAGTTCTACAATCTGGCGCGCTCGGTAAAGACAGCGGCACAGAAAGATCGTCAGGGCGTGTCCGGGCAAGCCTCGTTCGAGCAGTTGGTTGATATGGGCAAGACCAACCGCCAGTTCGACGCCAATGACCAGCACATCGTCCATATCGTAGACTGGCTATGGCAATATGCTTTCGAACAGCGCGCTTCGGACATCCACATCGAGCCACGGCGCGATATGGGAATTGTGCGATTCCGCATTGATGGCGTACTGCATCAGGTATACCAGATTCCGATGTCGGTGATGACTGCCATGACCAGCCGGATCAAGATTCTTGGCCGCATGGACGTGGTCGAAAAACGCCGCCCGCAGGATGGCCGCATCAAGACGCGCACCGCCGATGGACAGGAAGTGGAGTTGCGTCTGTCTACCCTGCCGACGGCCTTCGGCGAAAAGCTGGTGATGCGGATTTTCGACCCGGAGGTGCTGGTGCGCGATTTTTCCGAACTCGGGTTTTCCACCGAAGACCGTGCGCGCTGGGAGCAGATGACCATACAGCCGAACGGCATCATCCTCGTCACCGGCCCGACCGGCTCGGGCAAGACCACCACGCTGTATTCGACGCTCAAACATCTGGCGACACCGGATGTAAATGTCTGCACCATCGAAGACCCGATTGAAATGGTCGAACCGGCATTCAACCAGATGCAGGTGCAACACGGCATCGATCTCAATTTCGTGGACGGGTTACGGGCGCTGATGCGACAAGATCCTGACATCATCATGGTAGGCGAAATCCGTGATCTGGAAACCGCCGATATGGCGATTCAGGCGGCGCTGACCGGCCACCTCGTGCTATCCACGCTGCACACCAATGATGCGCCGTCGGCCATCACCCGCCTGCTTGATCTCGGCGTGGCGCCATACATGATCAACGCCACAGTACTCGGCGTGATGGGGCAACGGCTGGTGCGCACGCTGTGCCCGCACTGCAAGCAACCGCAGCCGCTACGGGCGGCAGAAAACGAGTTGTGGGATATCCTCGTGGCGCCATGGAAAGCCAGTCGACCAAACCAGCTTCAACACCAGACGGGTTGCCTTGAATGCCGCATGACGGGCTATTCGGGGCGCATCGGGATTTATGAAATCCTGCTGATGTCACCGGAATTGCGTAAGCTCATCACCCCGACTGCCGATGTCGTCCGCATCCGTGAAGTGGCCTGCAGCGAAGGCATGAAACCGTTGCGCATTTCCGGGGCATTGAAGGTGGCTGCGGGGGTAACGACACTGGATGAAGTAATCAAGGTGGCGCCGCCGGCAAGCCAGCCGTAGGATGTGGTGAGCTTGCGAACCGCATCAATCGCGAACGATGCGGTTCCTTCGTCACCGCATCCTACCGGGCTGCATTTAAGCCAGGTTAGACTTTCCCTCGCACACCCTTTAGACTTGCGCACTTTTTACCGACTTCCATCATGCCCGCTGACATCGAACAAACTATAGACGAACCCGCTGCCGTGCCGCGCGAGCTGATTGCGCGCGAAGTGGCGCGCCGCCGCACCTTTGGCATCATCTCCCACCCGGACGCGGGCAAAACCACACTTACTGAAAAGCTGCTGCTGTTTTCCGGCGCAATCCAGTTGGCGGGAACGGTGAAGGGGCGCAAGAGCGGCCGTCACGCCACATCCGATTTTCTTGAGATTGAAAAGCAGCGCGGCATTTCCGTGGCCAGTTCGGTGATGCAGTTTGAGTACCGCGACCACGTGGTGAATCTGCTCGACACGCCTGGTCACCAAGATTTTTCCGAGGACACTTACCGCGTGCTCACCGCAGTGGATTCCGCGCTGATGGTGATCGATGCAGCCAAGGGTGTTGAAGCGCAGACCATCAAGCTGCTCAACGTGTGCCGCATGCGCAACACGCCCATCATTACCTTCATGAACAAGATGGATCGTGAGGTGCGCGATTCGCTGGATTTATTGGATGAAGTGGAATCGGTGCTCAACATCCAGTGTGCGCCGGTGACTTGGCCTATCGGCATGGGTAAAACTTTTCGCGGCGTGTACCACTTATTGCGCGACGAGATCATGTTGTTTGCAGCGGGCGAAGAGCGCGATACTCAGGAGTTCGAAATCATCAAAGGCATCAACAATCCGCGCCTCGCCGAGATGTTTCCGCTGGAAATCGAACAGCTCAAGATGGAAGTGGAGCTGGTGAACGGCGCATCGCATCCCTTCGATCAGCAACGCTTCCTCGACGGCAAGCAGACGCCGGTATTTTTCGGTTCGGCGATCAACAATTTCGGCGTGCGCGAGATTCTCAATGCGCTGCTGGATTGGGCGCCCGCGCCGATTGAACGCGATGCCACGGTACGTACTGTGCAGCCGACGGAGCAGGCTTTCTCCGGCTTCGTATTCAAGATACAAGCCAACATGGATGCCAATCACCGCGACCGCATCGCCTTTCTGCGCGTGTGTTCCGGCCATTTCGAGCGCGGCATGAAGATCAAGCACCTGCGCATCAACCGCGAGATTCGCGTATCCAATGTGGTAACTTTCATGGCCTCCAGCCGTGAGCAGGTGGAAGAGGCATACGCGGGAGATATCATCGGCCTGCCCAACCACGGTAACATGCAGATCGGCGATAGTTTCTCCGAAGGCGAACTGTTGCAATTCACCGGCATCCCATATTTTGCACCGGACTTTTTCCGCTCGGTGCGCATCCGCAACCCGATCAAGGTCAAACAGTTGCACAAGGGTTTGCAGCAGCTCGGCGAAGAAGGCGCGGTACAGGTGTTCAAGCCGGTCAACGGCGGCGATTTGATTCTGGGTGCGGTCGGTGTGTTGCAGTTCGATGTGGTCGCCAGCCGCCTGCAAGGGGAATACGGCGTGGACGCGATGTTCGAGGGAACCAGCACCACCAGCGCGCGCTGGGTCACCTGCGACGACAAGAAGATGCTCGCCGATTTCGAGAAAGCGCTATCCAACAACGTTTCCTACGACGCCGCAGGCAACATGGCCTACCTCGCGCCGAACAATGTCAACTTGAAACTTACGCAGGAACGCTGGCCTAAAGTGGTGTTCCATACCACGCGCGAACATGCGGTGAAATTGTGATGCAACAACTCGAATTCCAACTCAAAAGCGAATATGTTGAACTCAACCAACTGCTCAAACTGGTTGGTGTGTGCGACAGCGGCGGCGCGGGTAAGGCGCTGGTCGCAGAAGGCGTGGTGTCGGTGGATGGGCATGTCGAGTTGCGCAAGACTTGCAAAATACGCGCAGGCTCGGTGGTGACGATGGGCGATGTGCGCATTCAAGTGAGCGCATGATAGCTGTTGAACTGCTTCGTGGGAGCGGCTTTAGCCGCGAAACTAAAATACATCGCGGCTAAAGCCGCTCCCACAATAAGTGCTGTATTTTTATGCCAACTTGGAATAAGTCATGCTATACATCTCCCACAACGTGACCATCCCCGATTGCGAGATCGAGATCAGCGCGATTCGTGCACAAGGCGCGGGCGGGCAAAATGTAAACAAGGTATCCAGCGCGATCCATTTGCGTTTCGATATCGCTGCTTCTTCGCTGCCGGAGGAATTTAAGGAGCGGCTCGTCAGGCTGAGCGATCAGCGTATTACCAAAGAGGGCGTGGTGATCATCAAAGCGCAGGAATTCCGCAGCCAGGACAAGAATCGCGGCGAGGCATTACGACGCTTGAAAGAATTGGTGCAAAGCATTGCGGTGCTGCCTACTGTCCGCCGTGCAACCAAGCCCACGCGCAGTTCGCAGAGGAAGAGGCTGGAGAGCAAGGTCAGGCGCGGCGCGGTGAAGAGCATGCGCGGACGGGTAGTAGAATAATTCTTGATTCAGGAAATTCATGGCCATCAAAGCAACCATCTTCAAAGTCAATCTGCAAATCGCGGACATGGAGCGTCACTACTATCAGGATCACGCGCTGATGCTGGCACGCCATCCATCGGAAACCGATGAGCGCATGATGGTGCGCTTGTTGGCCTTCGCACTGCATGCACATGAGTATCTTGAGTTTGGACAGGGCATGACCGCTGATGATGAGGCGGACTTATGGCTGAAAGATCTAACCGGGGCGATTGAGCTGTGGATAGACGTGGGATTGCCCGACGAGAAGCTGATCCGCAAGGCTGCGGGCGCTCCAATCAGGTGATTGTTTATACCTATGGCGGACGCACCGCCGACATGTGGTTCGCGCAGAACAGCAGCCAGTTTGAGCGACTCAAGAACCTCACCGTGATTAACCTGCCGGTGGAGAGCACGCGCGCCATCGCCAATCTGGCGCAACGCACCATGCAGGTACAATGCACCATACAGGATGGGCAGGTGTGGCTAAGCGATGGAAACGCAAGCGTGCAGGTGGAACGAGTGATGTTGAAGGCGAATGCCTGAATTCAGATGCAGTCAGTTGGCTGTAACCAATCACTTGGCAGCTTGCTGCCTTATAACCAGCCACTTGGCTATTGTCGTTTGATAGCCTAGTGGAATGGCTAGTAGTTTTATCAGTGAGATGGCTATAACCAGCCGCTTGCCCCGCACTTTGGGGCTTAGCGGAATGGCTAGTAGCCTCATCAGTAGTTCTATCAGCAATTTCATCAGGCAACACCAAACAAAAAGCCCTGCCAAGAAATTGACAGGGCTTTGAAAACCGCCGGTAAACCTTAATCTCAACACGTTCTGGCAGGACTTGACGCGCGCCCCATCAGTGCTTGATTACAGAGGTGCTGTGATTTTCTTCCACAGCCGGAACAGGCTTGATCTCCGGCACCACTTCCGGTAACGGTACCGGCTTGTGCTCCAAAGCCATCTCCAGCACCTGATCTATCCATTTAACGGGGTGGATGTCCAGCTTGTTCTTGACGTTGTCAGGAATCTCCACGAGATCCTTGGTGTTTTCTTCCGGTATCAATACGGTCTTGATACCGCCGCGTTGTGCCGCCAGCAGTTTTTCCTTCAATCCGCCGATCGGCAACACTTCACCGCGCAACGTAATTTCGCCGGTCATCGCCACATCCGCGCGCACCGGGATACCCGTCAGGGCTGACACCATCGCCGTGCAAATGCCAACGCCTGCGCTCGGCCCATCCTTGGGGGTAGCACCCTCCGGCAAGTGGATATGCAAATCGTTCTTCTGGTAAAAATCCTCGGCGATGCCCAAAGCACGGGCACGGCTGCGCACCACACTGAGAGCGGCCTGGATAGACTCCTGCATCACCTCGCCCAACTTGCCGGTGGTGGTAGTCTTGCCCTTGCCAGGTAACACTGCTGTTTCGATGGTCAGCAACTCGCCGCCGACTTCAGTCCACGCCAAGCCGGTCACCTGACCGACCTGATTAAGCTTTTCCGCGATGCCGTAAGAGTAGCGCCGCACGCCCAGATATTTATCCAGGTTGCGAGCGTTCACCATCACCTTGGCCACTTTGCCGTCGCGCCCCTTGAGCAGCAGCGCCTTGACCACCTTGCGGCATATCTTGGAAAGCTCGCGCTCCAGCCCGCGCACCCCCGCCTCGCGCGTGTAATAACGCAGGATGTCGCGGATGGCGCTTTCCGAAATGCTGATTTCTTCAGCCTTCATGCCATTGTTCTTCAGCGCCTTGGGAATAAGGTAGCGCGTCGCGATGTTGAGCTTCTCGTCTTCGGTGTAGCTCGACACATGAATGATTTCCATGCGATCCAGCAATGGTGCGGGAATGTTCATGCTGTTCGCGGTAGCCACAAACATTACATCGGACAAGTCGTACTCGACTTCGACATAGTGGTCGACGAAAGTATGGTTCTGTTCCGGATCGAGCACTTCGAGCAATGCAGAGGAAGGATCGCCACGGAAGTCCATGCCCATCTTGTCCACTTCATCGAGCAGGAACAAAGGATTCTTCACGCCCACTTTGGTCATGTTCTGCAAAATCTTGCCCGGCATGGAGCCAATATAAGTACGGCGATGGCCGCGTATTTCCGATTCGTCACGCACCCCGCCCAGCGACATACGCATGAACTTGCGGTTGGTCGCGCGCGCGATGGATTGTCCCAGCGAGGTTTTGCCCACTCCTGGTGGCCCGACCAGGCACAGGATCGGAGCTTTCATCTTGTCCACGCGCTGCTGCACTGCGAGGTACTCGACGATGCGTTCCTTGACCTTCTCCAGACCATAGTGATCTGCCTCCAATACCTCCTCGGCATTTTTCAGGTCGGTGCTGATCTTGGTTTTCTTTTTCCACGGCAATCCCACCAGCACGTCTATGTAGTTGCGCACCACCGTCGCCTCGGCGGACATGGGGGACATTAGCTTCAGTTTCTTCAGTTCAGCTTCGGCCTTGGTGCGCGCTTCCTTGGGCATGTGCGCAGCCTTGATTTTTTTGTCCAGCTCATCAATATCCGCGCCTTCTTCGCCCTCGCCCAATTCCTTCTGGATCGCCTTCACTTGTTCGTTCAGGTAATACTCGCGCTGGCTCTTTTCCATCTGGCGCTTGACGCGTCCACGGATGCGTTTTTCCACTTGCAGGATGTCCAACTCCGCTTCCAGCAGGCCGAGCAAATGTTCGAGGCGCTTGCGCACATCAAAAATTTCCAGCACTTCTTGCTTCTGCTCCAGCTTGAGCGGCAGATGCGCGGCGATGGTATCCGCCAAGCGCCCGGCATCGTCTATCCCGGCCAATGAAGTCAGGATTTCCGGCGGGATTTTCTTGTTGAGTTTTACGTATTGGTCGAACTGGTTGATCAGCGCCCGGCGCATCGCCTCGGCCTCGGAGCCAAGGCTATCATCTGCCTGCACCGGCTCGACATCAGCGTCGAAATGGGACTTTTCGTCCAGTACGCGCAGCACTTTAGCGCGCTGCGTACCCTCCACCAGCACCTTGACGGTACCGTCCGGCAATTTGAGCATTTGCAGGATGTTGGCAATGCTGCCGATGTGGTACAAGTCTTCGATCGAAGGCTCATCCTTGGCGGCGGATTTCTGCGCCACCAGCACGATGCTCTTGCCCGCCTCCATGGCGGCTTCCAGCGCCTTGATGGACTTCGCGCGCCCGACAAACAACGGAATCACCATATGTGGGAATACCACGACATCGCGCAAAGGCAGCAAAGGGTACAGGCCAACGGTAGCAGGGGTATTATTGTCGTGTTCAGTCATGGCGGGGCTCTTCAGTAAAATTAACGTGCAAGTTAGATGGGGGCGCGGCAAAATAATTCAAGTTGCCGCGCACCACCTTGTTTTTGAAGAACAAGCTCGGATATTTCATAAATTCGCGTGATGATCGCGCAGAATTTTGTTTGATAGGCAAATTTTGTGAGGGAGCGGTGTAGTTATTCATACACCCGACGGAACAAAATCTTGCATAGCAAACAAAAGACCAGCGAGGGCGCGCGTTAATTTATGAAACATCCGGGCTATGCGGCCTTTGGCGTATCCGCGTACATCACCACAGGCAGAATCTCGCCGCTTGCGCTGTTTTCATCCAGCACCACCTTCTCCACATTCTGCATGGAGGGCAGGTCAAACATGGTGTCGAGCAGGGCATGCTCCATGATGGAGCGCAGGCCGCGCGCACCGGCTTTGCGTGCCAGTGCTTTCTTGGCGATAGCCTGCAACACCCCGTCACGGAACTCCAGCCCAACACCTTCCATCGCGAACAGTTTCTGATACTGCTTGGTCAGCGCATTTTTTGGCTCGGTCAGAATCTGGATCAGTGCAGCTTCGTCGAGTTCTTCCAACGTGGCGACCACCGGCAGGCGACCTACAAACTCGGGGATCAGGCCAAACTTGATCAAGTCCTCCGGCTCCACTTCTCGCAGCACCTTGCCAATCCCCTTCTTGTCATCGCGTTTGGCCAAGTTCGCACTGAAGCCGATACCGGCTTTTTCGGAGCGATTGCGGATGACCTTTTCCAGACCGTCAAACGCACCACCGCAAATGAACAGGATGTTGGTGGTGTCTACTTGCAGGAATTCGGTGTTTGGATGCTTGCGTCCACCCTGCGGCGGCACTGATGCCTTGGTGCCTTCGATCAGCTTGAGCAGTGCCTGCTGCACGCCCTCGCCGGAAACATCACGGGTAATCGAGGGATTGTCCGACTTGCGCGAGATCTTGTCGATCTCGTCGATGTAAACGATGCCGCGCTGCGCTTTCTCCACATCGTAATCGCACGCCTGCAACAGCTTCTGGATGATGTTCTCGACATCCTCGCCGACGTAGCCCGCCTCGGTCAGTGTGGTCGCATCCGCCATCACAAACGGCACGTTAAGCAAACGCGCCATGGTCTGCGCCAATAGCGTCTTGCCGGAACCGGTCGGGCCGATCAGCAGGATATTACTCTTGGACAGCTCCACCCCATCCTTGTCGGTGTTCTTCAGGCGCTTGTAGTGGTTGTACACCGCCACGGACAGGATTTTCTTGGCTTGCTCCTGTCCGATCACATATTCATCGAGGCTCGCGCGAATTTCGTGCGGCACCGGCAGGTCGCTTCTGTCCGCCTTGCCGGGTACCGCGCTGTTGCTCTCTTCGCGGATAATATCGTTACACAGTTCGATGCACTCGTCGCACACGAACACCGAAGGGCCCGCAATCAGTTTGCGTACTTCATGCTGGCTCTTACCGCAAAACGAGCAATACAGCAACTTGTCACCCTTGTTTTTATCCGACGACATATAGACCCTCGCTGTTATTTATTCGGTAGCCATGCGGCTCTTTAAACACGCTTGTCCAGCACCTTGTCCACCAAGCCGTATTCGACCGCTTCCGTCGCGGTCAGGAAATTATCGCGCTCGCTGTCGCGGGCGATTTCCTCGAAACTGCGCCCGGTATGCATCGCCATCAGTTTATACAGACGTTCGCGCAAACTCAAAATATACTTGGCGTGAATCTCAATGTCACTCGCCTGCCCCCGGAAACCACCCAGCGGCTGGTGGATCATTACGGTTGAATTGGGCAACACAAAACGCTTGTCTTTTGCGCCCGCCTGGAGCAGGAATGCCCCCATCGAAGCCGCCATGCCGATGCACAACGTAGACACATCCGGCTTGATGAATTGCATGGTATCGTAAATCGCCATCCCGGCTGAAATAGAACCGCCCGGCGAGTTGATATAGAGGTGTATCTCCTTATCAGGATTTTCAGATTCCAGGAACAGCAGCTGTGCAACTACCAAATTAGCGACGTTATCATCGATCTCGCCGACCAGAAATATCACACGCTCCTTGAGCAAGCGCGAAAAGATGTCGTACGCACGCTCTCCGCGCCCGCTGGTTTCAACCACCATAGGAACCAGACTATTGTGCGGCTTCACATTCATTTGTGGCGTATCGTTACGCATCATTGATCTTTCCCCATCAATTCATTAAATTCCATCGCCCGCTCGCTTACCTTGGCGGCGCCCATCACCCATGCCACCACATTTTCTTCCAGCACCATCGACTCCGCTTCATGCAGGCGCGCAGGGTCGCTGTAATGCCACTTTACCACTTCTTCCGGGTGCTCAAAACTCTGCGCATAATCCTTTACCAGCGCCTTGATCTGTTCAGGTTTGGCGCCCAGGTTATGTTGTTTGACCAACTCCGCCAGGATCAACCCCAGCTTGACGCGCTTTTGTGCCCGCTCGACAAACAAGTCAGGCGGCAACGCCATCCCCTGCGGAATTTTCACACCGCGCTCCTGCATATCCTGCATGGCCTGCCCCATCAAGTTCTGCACCTCCGAATCCAGCAGCGCTTTGGGCACTTCCAGTTCGCACACTTTCAACAACACATCCATTGCGTTGTTCTTGTTGAACGCCTTGATGCGGCGCTCAGTTTCGCGAGTCAGGTTGTCGCGAATTTCCGCTTTGAGCTTATTGACATCGCCGTCTGCAACGCCGAGCAACTTGGCAAGTTCGGCATTCAGCTCAGGTAGACGCGGAGCCTCCACCGAGTGCAGCGTAATGGTAAAGGTGACCTGCTTGCCCGCCACCTCCTTGCCGTGATAATTCTCCGGGAAAGTCATGTCAAAGGACTTGGTCTCACCGGTTTTCATCCCGACAATGGCATTCTCGAAATCCGGCAACATGTTCCCCCTGCCCAGCACCACCGGAAAATCCTTGGCTTCACCGCCTTCAAACACTACGCCACCAAGCTTGCCGCTGAAATCAATGCGCACTTGGTCATCGTTTTGCGCCGCACGGTCAGCGGCTCGAACACAGCGCGCTGCTTGCGCAGCGTGGTGATGGTATTGTCGATATCTGCATCGCTCAGAACATAAGTTGCGCGCTCCACGCTTTCCGCACTGATATTCCCCAGGATAACTTCTGGGTAGATTTCAAAGGTCGCGCTGTATTCAATCTGCCCGGCGGCAGGATCGGCAGCCTTGAGTTCGAAATCGGGGTAACCCGCCACCCTCAAGCTGTTGGCCTGCGCCGCATCGGCGAAAGAACGCTGCAAGGCATCGCCCAGCACTTCCCGATGCACTTGCGCGCCATACTGCTGCTCCAGGATTTTGAATGGCACCTTACCCGGCCTGAAACCATGCACCTTGGCGGTGCGCCCCAAGCGCTTAAGACGCGACTCGACTTCGCCACGAATCTGTTGTTGGGGGATAAATGCATTCAGACGGCGCTGTAATGCACCCAGGGTTTCTACGCTAGACATACTGACTTTCCTTGAAGTTTATAAATGAATTCTTTTTGTTGCCGCAAGACTATTAGGAGAGACCCGCAACTTCTCCAACAAACTAATCATTGGCAAATTCCGGGAAAAACCACCATAACTCTAGGTTATAAGAATATCACATGTTGACGCCAGTCTAAAAATGACCAGCTAAATGACACGTTTGTGCCAGTTGAATTCTGTCCAGCCAATTGCGCACTATTTCCGCCATTAATAAAGTTTAGAGGTGTCCATAGCCCAAGCCAGAATCAGCAAACTGGCCGCAAACCTATAATAAGCAACCCGCTGAGAATGATATATAGGGAGCCTCTATAAATCCAATTTTCTAAGTCAGACAAGGCGCGATTAAAAAATTGCGACGACGCATATACTTGATATGTTAGGAGTAATTTTTTATGAGCAACGAAGTATGGCGACGAAAATTGGATTTTTATAGAGGTTCCCTACACAGCATGAAGCGTATATTATACGTGCATTCCAGCTAAGATTTGGCTGCGTGTGGCATGACTTGGAAGCGGCGTTCCGCTACACTCTCGCGCCATGAGATGGTTATCCTGTTTATCGTTGCTGCTGTTTCTTGCCGCCTGTGATGGCGGCTTGTGGAATAACCCCTATCCGGCTGCGGATCGGGGCAAGTCAATTTTCTATACTGCCTTCACCGAGCGCCCCAAGCACCTTGACCCGGCGCAGGCCTACAGCGAGAACGAGTATGAATTCCTCGCGCAGATTTATCAGCCGCCTCTGCAATACCATTACCTGAAACGTCCATACACGCTGGTGCCGCAGGCGAGCAGTGAAATGCCGAAGATCAGCTATCTGGACAAGAACAACCGGGTGTTGGCGGACGATGCGCCTGCCGACAAGGTGGCGTTCAGTGTGTATGAAATTCATTTGCGCCAGGGGCTGAAATATCAGCCGCATCCGGCTTTTGCGCGCGACGCGCAGGGCAAACTGGAATATTTTTCCTTGACGCCGCACGACCTGAGCAGCATCCACGCATTGAACGATTTTCCGCATAGCGGCACACGCGAGGTGCAGGCAGCAGACTATGTTTACCAGATTAAACGGCTGGCGCAGCCGACCATACAATCGCCGATTTCTGCGCTGATGGCAGAACATATCGTCGGCCTCAAGGACTATGCTGCCACCTTGCAGCAGGCGCAGAAATCGCATCCGGACACCTTCCTTAATTTGCACGACTATCCGCTGGAAGGAGCGCAAGCGGTGGATGAACACACATACCGCATCAAGGTGTACGGCAAATACCCGCAGTTCGCCTACTGGCTGGCAATGCCATTCTTCGCGCCGATGCCGGTGGAGGCAGAGCACTTCTATGCGCAGGAGGGCATGCGCGAACGCAACCTCATCCTGGATTGGTGGCCGGTCGGCAGCGGGCCGTATTACCTGTCGGAGAACAACCCCAACCAGCGCATGGTGCTGACAAAAAATCCCAATTTCTCCGGCGAGTTTTATCCGACGGAGGGAGATTCGGGCGACAAGGAAGCCGGGTTGCTGGCTGATGCGGGCAAGCCGCTGCCGCTGATCGAACAAGTGGTGTTCAGTCTGGAAAAGGAAACTATCCCCTACTGGAACAAATTTCTGCAAGGCTATTACGACGCTTCCGGCATCAGCTCCGACAGCTTCGATCAGGCGGTGCAGGTGAGCGTAGGCGGCGAGGCCAATGTCACTGACGAGATGAAGGCACAAGGCATCACGCTCTCCACTTCTGTTGCCACCTCTACCATGTACATGGGTTTTAACTGGCTTGATCCGGTGGTGGGTGGAGGCAGCGAGAGGGCGCGCAAGTTGCGCCAGGCTATCTCCATCGCAGTAGACTGGGAGGAATTTATCTCCATCTTTGCTAATGGTCGTGGCATTGCCGCACAGTCGCCCATCCCTCCCGGCATCTTCGGTTACCGTGAAGGCGAGGCAGGCATCAACCATTATGTGTATGACTGGGTGAACGGGGCACCGAGGCGCAAGCCCATCGAAGTTGCGAAAAAATTGCTCGCCGAGGCGGGTTACCCGAATGGTCTGGATGAAAAATCCAGACAGCCGCTGGTGATCTACCTCGACACCACGCCTACCGCGCTGGGCGCCAAATCGCGCATGGATTGGTTGCGCAAGCAGTTCGATAAACTCAACCTGCAACTTGTGCTGCGCAGTACCGACTACAATCGCTTTCAGGACAAGGTGCGCAAGGGCGACACGCAACTGTTTTATTACGGCTGGAACGCCGACTATCCCGATCCGGAAAACTTCTTGTTTCTGCTGAACGGCGCGCAAGCCAAGGTGAGCAAGGGCGGTGAAAACGCTTCCAATTACAACAACCCGGAATGTGACCGTCTGTTCGAGCAGATGAAGAACATGCCTAACAATGCAGAGCGCCAGAAAATCATCGACGAGATGCTGGAAATCCTGCGCCGCGATTCACCGTGGATGTGGGGCGAACACCCCAAGGATTATGTGCTGCACCATAGCTGGTTATACAACAGCAAACCCAACAAGATGGCGAACAATAACCTCAAATATTTGCGCATAGATGCCGCGCAACGCGACGAACTGCGCAAGCAATGGAACCAGCCGTTGCTGTGGCCGCTGTGGTTGGTGGTCATTGCGCTGGCGGCGTTCGGCGGGTGGTTGTGGCGGGCGTTGCGGCAACGCGAGGAGGCAAGATGATCGCCTACCTGCTACGCCGCATCCTGTACGCCATCCCGATCCTCATCGGAGTGAACCTGCTCACCTTCGCGTTGTTCTTCGTGGTGAACACTCCGGACGATATGGCGCGGATGCAACTCGGCATCAAGCGCGTGACACCGGATGCTATCGCAAAGTGGAAGGAACAGCACGGCTATGACAAGCCGCTGCTGTATAACGTCAAAGCCGAGGGGTCGGGCAAACTAACGGGTACCATCTTCTTCGAGAAGTCCGCCAGCATGTTCGTGTTCGATTTCGGTTACTCCGACGACGGGCGCAATATTACGCGGGAAATCCAGACGCGCATGATGCCCAGCCTTGCCATTGCATTGCCGACCTTCTTTGTCGGCCTGCTCATCTACATTACCTTCGCACTGCTGATGACGCTGTTCCGCGCTACCGCGCTGGACATTGCAGGCGTGGCGCTATGCGTGGTGCTGATGTCTGTGTCCGGGTTGTTTTACATCATCGGTGGGCAATTCATGGCGAGCAAGCTGTGGCATTGGGTGCCGATCTCAGGTTATGCGGGCGGACTGGATAGCATCAAGTTTGTGGTGCTGCCCATCATCATCGGCGTGGCGGGAAGCGTGGGTGCAAGCAGCCGCTGGTATCGCACGATTTTTCTGGAAGAGATCGGCAAGGACTATGTGCGTACCGCGCGTGCCAAGGGTGTGTCCGAGCTGCGCGTGCTGTTCCACCATGTGCTGAAGAACGCGATGATTCCGATTTTGACGGGCGTAGTGGTGGTCATCCCGCTGCTGTTTATGGGCAGCCTGCTGACTGAATCGTTCTTCGGCATTCCGGGGCTGGGCAGCTACACCATCGATGCCATCAATTCCCAGGACTTCGGCGTGGTGCGCGCGATGGTTTTCCTCGGCTCAGTGCTGTATATCGTGGGACTGATTCTGACGGATGTCTCATATACCGTGGTTGACCCAAGGGTGAGGTTGCAATGATGCCCGTCATACTCTGGACCGACGCACTGATCTTCCTGCTCATTGCGGTAGGCATTACCTCTGCATGGTGGATACGCCACCGCCCGCATCTCATGCTGCCGTGGCAGCGTGTGGCGCGCAGCAGCGTGGGCATGGTGTCGCTGCTGGTGCTGTCATTGTTCATTCTCGTCGGCGTACTGGATACGCTGCATTACCGCGCCGCTTTGCCGGAGAAGAATAACAGTCAGACGGTGTATTCGCCGGAGGTGCTGAGCGCTTTCGATGCGCTCGCCAGCGGTCTGCGCAGCCGCAACGAGAAGACTTATTCCGCACCGCTGGCGGCGTATCTGTATGCCAAGGAAAGTATTGAAACACCGGACGGCAAGATACTGCGCGATTATCCGCGTTTAAAATTCGGCGGGGCACATTTGGTCGATCCGCAGCGCGAATTGGCTGGCGATGTGGTGAAGCGGGCGTTGCTTGGGACTTTGAGTGGGGTGTTTGCCGCGCTCCTGCTAGCGGGCAGTATCGTCAAGCTATATCCAGTGGCGCGCAAATCAAAACCGCTGGGGGCCGTATTTATCGCGGCACTGATTATATCCGGTGTCATCGGTGCAGTCGCCAACCTCGCCATCGCCTACCACGTTCTCGGCACCGACAAGGTCGGTCAGGACGTGCTCTACCTCTCGTTAAAAAGTATACGCACCGGGCTGGTCATCGGCACAGTCACCACGCTGGTGATGCTGCCGTTCGCGCTGCTGCTCGGCGTGGCCGCCGGTTATTTTCGCGGCTGGGTGGACGATGTGATCCAGTATATTTACACCGTGCTGAGTTCCATTCCCAGCGTGCTGCTGATCGCGGCGGCGGTGCTGATGATGCAGGTGGTGATCGAAATACACGCAGACTGGTTCGAGACTTCTGCCGCGCGCGCCGATGTGCGCTTGCTGTGTTTGTGCATGATCCTCGGCGTGACCAGTTGGACCGGGCTGTGCCGCTTGCTGCGCGGCGAAACGCTGAAGCTGCGCGAGCAGGAATATATTCAGGCGGCGCAGGCGTTCGGCGTGTCATCGTTCCGCATTCTCACACGCCACATCGTGCCAAACGTCATGCACATCGTGCTGATTTCGGTAGTGATGGATTTTTCCGCGCTGGTACTGGCCGAGGCGGTGTTGTCTTATGTCGGCGTGGGCGTGGATCCGAGCACCATCAGCTTTGGCACCATGATTAACGCGGCACGGCTGGAGATGGGGCGTGATCCGATGGTGTGGTGGGCGCTGGCCTCCGCCTTCAGCTTCATGCTGGTGTTGGTGCTGGCGGCGAATCTGTTTGCCGATGCGGTGCGCGACGCATTCGATCCGAGGCTGAACCGGACGGAGAGTGCGACGTGAGTGCATTGCTGGAAGTCGAAGGGATGGTCACGCGATTGCGCAACGGCGCGCGCATCGTAGACGATATTTCATTCAGTATAAAACAGGGCGAGACCTTCGCCTTGCTGGGCGAATCCGGCTGCGGCAAATCCATGACCGCACTATCGCTGATGCGTCTGCTGCCCGATAGCGTGCATGTTGAGAGCGGTACAGTGCGGCTTGAGGATGCTGATATCCTGGAGCTGCCCGAGCATGCTATGCGCGAAGTGCGCGGCGGCAAGATGGCGATGATTTTCCAGGAACCGGGACTAAGCCTGAACCCGGTGATGACGGTGGGCGAACAGATTGCCGAGGCGCTGGAGTTGCATCAGGCACTGCGCGGTGCGGCGGCGCAGGCGCGTTGTGTCGAGTTGTTGGATCAAGTGGGTATTCCTGACGCGGTACGGCATTTGAATGAATATCCGTTCCAGCTTTCCGGGGGCATGAAGCAGCGCGTGATGATAGCAATGGCGCTGGCCGGGCAGCCTAAGTTGCTGGTCGCGGACGAACCGACCACCGCGCTGGACGTGACCATACAGGCGCAGGTGCTGCAACTGCTGCGCGACACGCAACAGCAAAACGGCATGGCTCTGCTGCTGATTACGCATGACCTCGGCGTGGTTGCCGAAATGGCACATCAGATTGCAGTGATGTATGCTGGGCATATCGTCGAACTGGCTTCCCGAGAGCAACTGTTCACATCGCCCGCACATCCCTACACGCAAAAATTGTTTGCCGCCTTGCCAGATACCGCACGTAGCGGACAGCCACTGGCCGCCATTCCCGGTAGTGTGCCGCTGCTGCACGACATCCCCAAGGGTTGCCGCTTCGCCCCGCGCTGCGACAAGGCTTGGGAGCTATGCCACGAACAGGCGCCTGAGTGGACGACGCTGGGCGCAGGACAAGGGGTGAGATGCCACCTTTATTTGGAGCCGGTAGCGGGTAGCTTGTTGCTGGTAGCTAAAGGCGAAAACCAAGAAACCAAGAGCACTCATGCAGAGGTTGGCTACCAGCTACCCGCTACCCGCTACCCGCTCTTGCAAGTCTCCGACTTGCAAGTCCATTTCCCCATCCGCAAAGGCATCCTGCAACGAACCGTGGGCCACGTCAGAGCAGTGGATGGCGTGTCTCTGTCCATTACGGCGGGGCGCACATTGGCGCTGGTGGGGGAGTCAGGCTGCGGCAAGACTACGGCGGGCAAGGCGCTGCTGCAATTGATTTCGCCTACCGCAGGAAGCGTGCGCTTCGCGGGCAACGAACTGATCGGCCTTAAGGCAAATACCCTGCGCAAGCAGCGCGCGGGAATGCAGATGGTGTTCCAGGATCCGTATGCTTCGCTGAATCCGAAGATGCGCGTGGCGGAAATTCTCGAAGAGGGAATGGATGCACTGGACATCGCCAACAACAGCGGTGAGCGGCAACGGCGCATTGATGAATTGCTGGATCATGTTGGGCTGGCTCAGGCCGCGAAATGGCGATATCCGCACGAATTCTCCGGCGGGCAGCGGCAGCGCATCGCGATTGCCCGCGCGCTGGCGGTGAATCCGAAACTGCTGATCTGCGATGAGCCGACCAGCGCGCTGGACGTGTCGGTGCAGGCGCAAATATTGAATTTACTGAAATCGTTGCAGCAGGAATTGAACCTGAGCTACCTGTTCATCTCGCACAACCTCGCGGTGGTGGAATATCTCGCGCATGAGGTATGCGTGATGTACCTGGGGCGCATCGTGGAACGCGGGGCAGTGGAGGAAGTATTGCACCATGCATGTCATCCCTACACTCAGGCGCTGCTGGCAGCCGTGCCGCGTATAGACGGGCATGGCGCTGAAGTGGTGCGTCTGGCTGGCGATATGCCCTCCCCCGCCAATCCGCCGCAGGGCTGCCACTTCCACCCGCGCTGCCCGCATGTCATGCCGGTCTGCCGCTCGATTTATCCAGACGCAACGGATGTAAGTGCGATGCACCATGTGCATTGCCATCTGTACAGCAGTGAAAGGTAGGGGGTAAAAAGCTTAGCGATTGTAGGCTACACGCATGTAATGTTGCGACTTGCGTTCCAGGTGTTTCTTGCCCTTGGCGCTAACCAGCCTGATATGGCTCTTGCCTGACCTGGCTACACGGTGCGGCTTGGCTGATCGTGCGATGATGATGGTCTGACCGGGCTTGAGATGCGAGATGTTGCTGTTCCAGCTTTGCAGTTTTCCCACGCTTACATGATAGCGGTGCGAGATAGTGCTTAGCGTCTCACCTTTTTTCACGGTATGCGTAATGGTGCGTCCTGGCTGCTTGTCGCTGGGGACAAGGTGGGTATTAAACTCCTCGAATTCGTTGTCCGCATCTTCGCCATTCAGTGGAACCAGCAGCGATTGCCCGTTGCTCAGTTTGGCACGCGGCGAGAGTCCGTTGATGGACTTGAGTTTTGCTACTGAGAGGCCGAAGCGCGGCGCCACCTTGTCGAGGCGTTCGCCCTTTTTGCTGCGGTAGGCTTGCCACGATACCAGTGGTTCATTGTAGCTTTCCAGATTAGTGCGGAAGGTTTCTGCCTTGTCTACCGGCAGTAGTAATACGTCATCATTTTTTTGCAGGATCACCGGGCGGTTGAATGCGGGATTGAGCGCGGTAAATTCTTCCAGTGAGATGTTGGCAAGCTTGGCGGCGAGTTTGACATCAATATGACGTGCTGTGGTAACGGCAGTGAAATAGGGTTGATTGGGAACGGATTGCAGCGCTAGTCCATACTTTTCCGGATTACTGACGATGTTCTTTATCGCGAGCAACTTGGGCACGTAGTTGCGTGTCTCGTCAGGCATTTTCAGGCTGGCATAATCTGTCGGCAGGCCGCGCTTGCGGTTGTGCTCCTGGGCGCGTTCAACCGCGCCTTCGCCCCAGTTGTAGGCGGCCAGCGCCAGTTCCCAATCGCCAAACTGGTCATGCAGTTTTTGCAGGTAATCCAATGCGCCCTTGGTCGCGTTGACAATGTCGCGCCGCCCGTCATACCACCAATTTTGCTGTAGACCGAAATTTCTGCCGGTGGACGGGATAAATTGCCAGATGCCCGATGCACTCCCAATTGAATAGGCACCGGGATTGAATGCGCTTTCGATCATCGGCAGCAACGCAATCTCCGTCGGCATGCCACGTTTTTCCACCTCTTCCGTGATGAAGTAAAGGTAGCGCTGGGAGCGTTCCATCATACGCGCCACGTAGTCCGGGCGACCGGCATACCACTGCTCGTGGCGCGCAATCAGCGGGCTGTCCAGATCGTGCATTGCAAAACCATTGCGGATGCGTTGCCACAAATCGTTTTGTGCAAGGCTGGTATCGGCGATGAGTACTGGGTTGATGTTGGTGAGGTCTGCAGAGGGAATGGTGGGAGCAGGAACGACTGGAGCAGGCATAGCGGCGCGCAGGGACTGCGCCGGGATGGAATCCTTTAACGGAACTGCCAGCTTATCATTGTTTGGTACGAGTGCTCCCTTGGTATGCACAGTAGCTTCTTTGTCCGCGCTCAGCGCAGTCCCTTCGGTAGAACTCAGGACCGGCCCTTCGATTTTGCTCAGGACAGTTTCTTCGACGGCGCTCAAGGCGGCCCTTCGACAGCGCTCAGGACAGGCATTGGCGCAAGCGCAACAATGACCAAAAAAGCGAATAGAAATAAGCGGCTAAAAAACACTAATAGCGTCCGGGAAATTCAGATTTCGGCGATGGTAGCCGAGGAAAATGGAAGCGTCAACTAGATTTTTAACTAAATACACAAGCCAACATATTGAGTAGATTTATATTTTACATGTGGTCTGTCTCACTGCCTTGGAAAGAAGCTGTAATTTTTTCACACAAATTGACGCATATCACATCGCCACCCATAATCGGCGATATTTTCAGGATATGTCGTTGAAATGAACACTATGCACGAAATAAAACCAGGCCAGTCCATCGAGTTGTTGAAAGAGTTGCACATCCTCACCCGCGACGGGAAGATGAATCAGGACTCGCGGCGCAAACTCAAACAGGTGTATCACCTCTACCAATTCATCGAGCCGCTGCTGCAAGAAGTTCAACGCGATCACGCTGACATCCAGTTGGTGGATCACGGCGCAGGAAAATCCTATCTGGGCTTTATCCTCTATGACCTGTTCTTCAAGTCGCTGCAAGGCGCTTCACACATTACCGGCATCGAAACGCGCGAGGAATTGGTTGCGCACTCGCGCGAACTTGCGGCACGACTGGGTTTCAGCGGCATGTCATTCCTTAATCTATCCGTGGCAGAATCCATCGAGTCAAATAAGTTGCCCGCCAGGGTGGATGTGGTCACCGCGCTGCACGCCTGCGACACCGCCACCGACGATGCCATTCGTTTTGCGCTGAAAAAACAGGCGCAATTCATCGTGCTGGCACCCTGTTGTCAGGCCGAAGTGGCGGCAGTACTGCGCAAGAACAAAGGCAAACAGTTGGCAAAGAATTCGCTGACCGAACTTTGGCGCCATCCCATCCACACCCGGGAATTCGGCAGCCATGCCACCAACGTGTTGCGCTGCCTGCAACTGGAGTCGCACGGCTATCAGGTGACAGTGACCGAGCTGGTCGGGTGGGAGCATTCGATGAAAAACGAACTCATCATTGCAAGCTATAAAAATTTGCCGCGCCATCGTGCGGCAGAGCGGTTGAATGAAGTGCTGCAAACGCTGAACCTGGAAGAAATGGGCGAGCGTTTTTTTGCGGGGGTGTGCTGAAATATTGGGGTATCCGTAATCTGTGGTTAATTATGAATTTCTGGATGAAAATCCACGCGGTAGTCAAATCGCATTTCGTGGTTGATTTAGATTTGTGGTGAACATCTCAAACCATTTCAGCCAGTCAGCCCTGTTAATTCCGCACTCGAAAGAAACCATTCGTGGCGTGCGACACACGACCCATAGCAGAATGCCCTATTCAAGAAACATCAGCACAGACTGTTTGGCGCATGCCTCAATGCGGGCAGTGACATTCTCAAACAACGGTCACTGGGGTTAAGTGTAACCCATCTTCGATGGTCAGCATTTTCTTGAGTTCTGCAGGAGATGCTTTGACATCTAACGTTTGCGCCCCATCAAAAACAATTCTAGTCATATCACTACCATGTGGACTAAAGGGCATCTCTATAAATTGCCCCCTATAAAATTTTCTGAATCGGTCATCCTGCTGGCGTTGTGAAACGTTATACCCAGAGGCAATAACGAACGAGCGACGAGAGATGAAGAAAGTAAAGCAACCTGGATTTTTTGACATAGCGTTGCGGACTGACAAGTTGACCGAGATGGGCGACCCGCTGGTTGGATTGAACGCCAAGATTGACTGGGAAGCCTTTCGTCCTGACCTGAATCGAATCTATGAGAAAGAGCGCAAGAGCAATGCGGGTGCCAAGCCGATCGACGTGGTGCTGATGTTCAAGGTGCTGGTGTTGCAACAACTGAACAACCTGTCGGATGATCGGATCGAATACCAGATACGCGACCGAATCTCTTTCATGCGCTTTCTGGGTTTGGAACTCGAAGACCGCGTACCCGACGCGAAGACCGTGTGGTCGTTCCGCGAGCAACTCAAAGTGCTGAACCTGGCAGACGAATTGTTTGCACGATTTCACGAACAACTGGCCAGTCATGGTTATGTTGCCCGCAGCGGGCAGATGGTCGATGCCACGTTTGTCGAAGTTCCGCGCCAACGCAACAAACGGGAAGAGAATGCGCTCATCAAGGAAGGTGCCATTCCCATCGAGTGGGGCAAGGACGAACACAAGCTGTCCCAGAAAGACACGGATGCCCGCTGGACGAAAAAGAACAACACGAATTACTACGGCTACAAGAACCACATCAACGCGGATCATGGAACCAAACTGGTGCAGAGCTACGAAGTCACGGATGCGTCAGTCCACGACAGCCAGGTGTTTGACGAGCTGCTCGATCACACTGAGGACGCGGATGGAAACAAACGCGCGGTCTATGCAGACAGCGCCTATCGCTCAAAAGCTACGGAAGAGAAGCTCGCCAAAGACGGCATTACCAGCCAGATATGCGAGAAAGGAACCCGCGCTACGGCATTGACCGAAGAGCAGAAGGAAGAGAACAAAAAGAAGTCGAAGGTGCGCGCGAGAGTGGAGCATGTATTTGGTGCGCAGGATGCGATGGGCGGGCATTTCGTGCGCACGATAGGATTGCTGCGAGCCAAGGTGAAAATCGGGATGATGAATCTGGTGTACAACATGATACGCTTGGTGCAATTGCTCAAGCGCGATGCGAAGATGACAGGATAGGTGCGTCCGCAATAGAGAAAATGCTGTGAAAAGCGGCAGTAATCGCTCGAATTAGGGGCTTGTAATCCGCTAAATTGAGCGAATGAAAAAATCGGCTCAAAGATTTCGGCGAAAAGTCGAAAAACGGAAGAATTGGCGCAATAAAAATTGATTTTTAGAGGTTCCCTAAAGTAACACACTCGCGATGGATTGACATAAAGCACTTCACTGCCGCTATTAACTACGCAAAAATATACTCGCACAATATTCTCCTAATAGAAAAGCTTCAGTGTTATCAATTGCCCGCATGTTAAAGCCTAAATAACGATATCCGATATACCAAGATACCAGTATTTTCTATTTTTATTGCCGAAAATTAGCCACTTACGAATGACAGAACTTAACCACTTCGTCCATTCAGGCATGTGAATTCGTTGCTGCAAAGCTGTCGCTTACCAAGTATGGCAAACGACCCAAACCGGACGGATGTGCTTCCAAAAAGAGGGCAAAAAGATTATGTACGCGCAGGCAGTGGGTAAATAATTGGAAATACTTCCTGTTCTCTATTTCATCTTTAACAGTTTTTCAAACTCTTCCGCAGGCAGAGCCGGGCTGGTGAGATAGCCCTGGTACATGTCGCAGCCTTTCGATTGAAGAAAGGCCAGTTGCTCCGCCGTTTCCACACCTTCGGCCAGTACCTTGAAGCCCAGCGTGTGTCCCATCGCGATGATGGTGGCAGCGATCTCCATATCATCCTTATGGAAGGGAATGTCATCGACGAAGCTCTTGTCGATCTTCAGTATGTCGAGCGGAAAACGCTTGAGGTATGCGAGCGAAGAATAACCGGTGCCAAAATCGTCTATCGCCAGACGGATGTCCTGCGCACGGAGCAGATGCAGCATTTTGACGGCAGCTTCTTCCTGGTCCATCAGGGCGCTTTCGGTCAACTCCAGTTCCAATCGACAGGCGGGGAATCCCGTTTCGCCCAACGCTTTCGACACCAACTCCGCGATGTTGCCACGCATGAACTGATGCGGGGAAAGATTGACCGCCAGCGTCAGGAACGGAAATCCGTCTTCGATCCAGCGCACGCCTTGCAGGCAGGTTTCCCTCAATACCCACTCGCCGATGGCATTGATCAGCCCTGTTTCTTCTGCCAGAGGGATGAAATGAACAGGCGGGATCAAACCGCGTTCGGGATCCAGCCAGCGCACCAATGCTTCGGCACCGATGATACGACCGGTGGCGATGTCCACCTGCGGCTGGTAATAGACCCGCAACTGGTTCGCAGTAATGGCGTGACGCAGCCGGGTTTCCAGTTCGAAGTGCTCACCGGCGGCACGCGTGAGTGAGTCGGTATAGAAACTGTAAGTGTTGCGTCCCTGTTTCTTGGCCTGATGCATGGCGGCATCGGCATGTTGGATCAGCAGGTTTGCGCTGCTGCCGTCATCCGGGAAAACGCTTATCCCGATGCTGGCGCCGATAAAAACCTCTTGCTCCCCGGACAGCACAAAAGGCTGCGTCAACAATTCGAGCAGTGACCGTGCCACACCGGCGACATCCTCCGGGCCTTCCATGTGTTCCATCACCAGCAAAAACTCGTCACCGCCCAGGCGGGCCAGCATATCCCCGCTGCGCAAACGCGAAGTCAGACGTTTGGTCAGGTTGACCAGCAACTCATCGCCGACTGGATAGCCCAAGCTTTCGTTGATGCTCTTGAAGCGATCCAGATCGAGGTACAACACACCGACTTGACGGCCAAGTCGTTGCGCCTGGGCCAATGTGTGAGTCAAGTGCGATTGCACTAGCAGGCGGTTGGGCATATCCGTGAGAGGGTCGTAATGGGCCAGATGCTCCAGTTGCGTTTCGGACTGTTTGATTTGGCTGAGATCGGAAGACATGCCCACGTAATGTGTGATTTCGCCCGAGGCGTTTTTCACGGCACTGATGGTAATCTGCTCGGGGTAAATCTCACCATTCTTGCGCCGGTTCCAGATTTCTCCCCTCCAATATCCCGCTTCCTTGATATTGGCCCACATATTCTGGTAGAAATTCGTGCTGTGACGCCCGGAATGGAGCATGCTGGGATTCTGTCCCAGGAACTCGGCTTCGCTATAGCCGGTAATCTCCAAATAAGCGTGGTTCACGGCCAGAATACGTCCGGCGAGGTCGGTGATGATAGCTCCGTCGTGGCTGCTCTCGAACACCGTGGCGGCTTGGCGAAGTGCGTCTTCCGACTGTTTGCGCTCGGTGATGTCGCGGAATAGACCCATCAGACAAGCCCTGCCATCAATGGTTATCGGCGCAGCATTGATATCAGCGTAGAACACCGAGCCATCCTTGCGTTTCACTGGAACATCGGACACAAACTCAATTTCACCGGCCAATTGTTTATTGAAGTCCGCCACGATATCGGACAAAACATCCGCAGGATGGATGTCGTTCACGCCGAGGTTGAGGATTTCCTCATGGTCATATCCCAGCATACGTTCTATCGCCGGATTGCCCATGATTAACTTCATCGTCTCGACATCCGCGATCAAGATCCCGTCTATTGCACTAGTAAAAATATTGCGAAAGCGATTTTCGCTTTCGCGCAACTTTTCTTCGATCAAAGATTGCTGTTTCAAAGCATGCCGCATCAGGTAGAACACCAGTGCAGCAGTAATTGCCACATACAGAGAGCCTTTAAATGTCTGAAATTGGGTTAGGGTAGCGCTATCAGTTATAACAGAAGCAAGAAATCTATCGCTAAGAGATATCCAGAGTACGCCGAATGCCGCGTAGATTAGGGCAAGGCGCAATGCCACGCGGGGTTCTTTCCTCATTGCTCTTCCGATCTGACGAAATGGTCGAAGCGGTGTTGTAACAGTTTGTTGCGCGCCATTCCAAGCAGCGCGGCACCAATGAGATTCTCCTCGGCGATTATGCTCTCGCGGGTGAAATTGAGGTAACCGATGGGAGCGAATTCATAAAGATCAACAAAGCGGCCACGCGATGCTTCTAGGGCGATCTGTGATTGCCGCAATGTCTCATTCTGGATGTCCTGCTCGATCTGGTGAACCTGAAGTTTCTCTGCTGGCTGTGGCCTCGGCTTTGACGCGCGCGCGAGTTGAGATTCAGCGGCTTTCCGTAGTGTGTCTTGCTCGTTTGACTTTTTGCTCAATCCGGCTCCTTTACAAAAGAGCAGTCTCATATCTGCTCACTCTTGTTATGTTGATGTTTGGACCTTATCTTAGAAGCAGTCTACTCTCATCTTATTTGACACTCCAATTGAACACTCAAAAGCTACGGGAATTGTGACAGCGTAATATAAAAAAACCCGCTGAAAGATTTGGCCAATCTGTTGCGTCGACCGGTTGAATCCGCAAGCTCAACCGGTCATTCGTTTTTCAATTCGGCTTCTATCTCTGTCAAACCTGTACGGTCACTGGACTTCCACAATAGAAGGCGTCACGGAAGATGTGCTTTCGCTGCAGTTAAAGCGCTTACGAGCCATTTCTAGCAAATGGAAGTTTTATTTTCAAAAAAACTCAGTTTATATCCGTCGTTTAATGCAGCCTCAGCAAATCCCTGGGAAATCCGCTCGCTGATGATTAATGGCAAGGGTGCACTAGATCGGTTATTGAAATTTAGTAAATCGTTAGCAAATGTCTTTCCATCGCCCAAAAGTAATGTTTTTTCCAGACCATACGCAGCGATCGTAAAATCCGACCATTGCCGATTTTCATATAAGCTTAGTGTTGTAGTGCCTATCATCCGTGACAAGCAAAACAATATAAGCGTGATCCAACGCGGGTCTTGATGATCAGCCTTGATGTGGTCAGCGGTGCCATGAATCGCCACCATCATCGGATCGCTATCGGGTAGTGTGTTTCCATCTTCATTGTTAATCGTGATGTGGCTAACGTTTAGTGTGCTATGGCTGTTTGCAATAATCTGATCGAGCAGATCAACAAAGTCTTTGTTGTGGAATGCCTGTGCCATTCCCTGTACCCATGCTGGATTCTGGATCGACTTAAAATCCTTCATTATCGAGATACCGTCCTGCTCTACACTGGTAGAAAGAAAATCCTCATGCATTTCAGGACGGCGGATAAGCTCAGCTGCCATCTCAAGAGCATTGCTTATTCTTGGAGATAGAGGTTGGTTGGTTGTTGGCTTGTATTGTTTTTTCATGTGTGTGTATGTGTAATTATTTATTTTGTTTTTGCTGCATCTTCACTAGCAAATCAAGCGATTTTGCTAATTCTCTCAAGCCTTCGATCGCATAGGGTGAACATCAAATAAAAATTACCAAACTTAAAAGCCGTTTGGGGCTAATTAAGACCGTTCACAAAATTAAAAATCGACAGTACGAGCTTGGTATTTATAAACCATAAAGATTATATTTCAGTAGCTTGCCAATGCCCCGAGCGCCCGCCCTGCTTTTCAAGTAGCCGAATATCGCTGAGAACCATGCCGCGATCTGCTGCCTTGCACATGTCGTAGATGGTGAGCAAGGCGACGCTGACGGAGGTCAGTGCTTCCATTTCGACGCCGGTGCGCCCCACAGTCTCGGTGGTGACGATGCATTCCACAGTGCTGCTCTCATGATCGAGTTTGAACTCCACCTCGGCGCGAGTGAGCGCAAGCGGATGGCAGAGCGGGATCAGTTCGGCGGTGCGCTTGCTGGCCTGGATTGCGGCGATGCGCGCCACCCCTAGCACGTCGCCCTTGCTGGCAGTGCCGGAAGCGATGAGTTTTAATGTGCTGGTGTTCATGCGGATGCAGCCTGCGGCGCGGGCGATGCGCCTGGTCTCGTTCTTGTCGGCGACATCCACCATGTGCGCTTGGCCGTTTTGGTCGAAGTGGGTAAGGGGGTTGGTCATGTTATTCTTCCTTATGGCTACACATTCGCCGGTGTGACGGCATCTTTCAGGTTTATTTTTGCCAGCGCTCCATGCGCCGCACGTCAGATTCCTTGGTGACTAGCCATTCCGTGCCCTGCGGCGTTTGCTCGCGTTTCCAGAACGGGGCGTCGGTCTTCAGGTAGTCTATGATGAATTCGCAGGCGGCGAAAGCGTCGCTACGGTGCTCGGATGCTGTTGCCACCAGAACGATCTGCTCGTTTGGTAGCAGCGTGCCGATGCGGTGAATGACGCGTACTCCGAGCAGGTTCCAGCGCGCGTTCGCATCGACGATAATTTTCTCCAGCGCCTTTTCGCTCATGCAGGGGTAGTGTTCGAGGTAGATGCTTTCGATTTTTTCATCGCCGCAGAAATCGCGCACCAAGCCAATGAAGCTGACCAGCGCGCCAATTTTCGAGCTGCTTGCCCGCAATGCAGCGAGTTCGGCAGCGAGCGCAAAATCCTCTGTTTGGATTGATATGCTCATATCACCCCCCGGAAATGGGTGAGAAAAAGGCGATCTCGTCATTTTCATGAATGGGGTCGGATAGATCGGCTACTTCCTGATTGATCGCGCAGCGCACGCGATTGTCCGCCAATTCTTTCGTCCAGTTTTCTCCTCTATTACGCAGCCAGGAAAGTAGTTCTGCCAGCGTGACGATGTTTTCTGGCACAACGGCGGTTTCGCTTATGGTGTCGAGGATTTCACGCGGGCGACCGAAGTAGCGCAGGATGATATTCATTGTTTTCCGAAAGAAAAATAGTCGAGGATATAGTCGGCCACTTGTTGAGGCGCGTCAAGATCAAGCGTGGGCAGAGGTAGAACGTCCTTGCTGTCTGTCACTACCGCGATGATGTATGGGTCCTTCGGGTGCAGCAATGGATGGCCTGTTTCTTTGCGATGCACTTCCAGTTTGGGGATAGGAGAAAACTTGTAGCCTTCGATCAACACCAGATCGCAGGGCGAGAGCCGAACGCACAACTCTTCATAACTGGGTTCCGTTTCTTGTCTTAGTTCATGCATCAGCGCCCAGCGGTGGCCGGATGCAATCATTACTTCATTTGCCCCGGCCTCGCGGTGGCGGAAGCTATCCTTGCCGGGCCGGTCTATGTCGAAATCATGGTGGGCGTGCTTGATGACTGAGATACGCAAACCGTGCTGCTTCAGTAGCGGGATGACTTTCTCCAGTAGAGTGGTCTTGCCGCTGCCAGAATAACCCGCGATACCGAGGAGTTTCAATGCGGTTTGCCCGGTTTGAACCAAGCCAGTTTTTCCCGGAGGCTGACCACACCACCAATGATAATCAGGGTGGGCGCCTGGAGTTGCGCTATTTCCGGATTCTGCGACAGGTTGGCGAGCGTTCCAATCACCACGCGCTGGTTTTGCGTGGTTCCCTGTTGCACGATGGCGATGGGGGTAGTTGCAGGAAGACCGTGCGTAACAAGTTGTGTGCACAGCGTTGTCAATCCTTGCAGCCCCATGTAAACCACGATGGTCTGTTTCGGGCGCGCCAGTAAACCCCAGTTGAGATCCATCGTGCCGTCTTTCAGGTGGCCGGTGACGAACACGCAAGACTGCGCGTAATCGCGGTGGGTAAGCGGGATGCCTGCATAGGTGGATACGCCGGATGCCGCAGTAATGCCGGGCACTACCTGGAAGTTGATCTTGTGTTCTGCGAGTTCTTCGATTTCCTCTCCGCCGCGTCCGAAAATGAACGGGTCGCCGCCCTTGAGTCGCAATACACGCTTGCCTTCCTTGGCGAGCCGCACCAGCAGTTCGTTAATTTCTTCCTGCGGCAGTGCATGGTTGCCGCGCTGCTTGCCGACGAAAATGCGCTGTGCATCGCGGCGCGTCATGTCCAGAATGGGTTTGGAAACGAGATTGTCATATAGCACCACCTCCGCTTTCTGCATCAGCCGCAATGCCCGGAACGTCAGCAAATCCGGGTCGCCAGGGCCAGCTCCAACCAAGTACACCTCGCCGCTTTTCTGCACTTGCGGCTGCTCCAGCAAGTCTAGCAGCATAGCCTCGGCGGTGCGTTCGTCGCCGGAAAAAACTTTCTCGGCAACCGCGCCATCAAGTACGTCTTCCCAGAATATCCGTCGCTGAGATGGCGTTTCGATACGCTGTTTGACTGTATTGCGGAAGCGCTCAGCAAACGCGGCCAGCCGCCCATAGGCCTGCGGAATTAATGTTTCAAGCTTGCCGCGCAACAAGCGAGCTAGCACGGGAGACGCACCTCCGGTGGAAAAGGCAACCAGCAAGGGAGAGCGGTCGAGGATCGCAGGCATGATAAAGCTGCAGAGTTCGGGATTGTCCACCACATTCACCGGTATGTTGCGGAGCTTCGCTTCCAGCGAGACCTGCTCGTTGACTGCTTTATCATTCGTCGCAGCGATGACTAGTGTTATTCCGTCAAGATGAAATGGCTGGAAACGTTCTGCAATGTGTTCACTGTCGGGAGGCAGTTTGAACGATTCGTTTAGTTGCGGCGCTACGACCCTGATCGTTGCACCTGCTTGCAGCAAGAGCGAAGCTTTACGCACGGCAACATCGCCTCCGCCCACGACGAGGCAAAGTTTGTTTTTCAGGTTCAGGAAAATCGGTAAATAGTTCATGTAGGAAGCATCTTGTAGAGCGGGTTCGGCCCGCAGTTAATATTGGTTAATTATACCGTTACAACGAATACTATAATGTAGCTAAACGCGCTGTTTACCACCGTCTTCCTTCAGCCGGGCTTGCATTGGCTCCAAATTTCTGTTTTTCATTCCGAATGATTAACAGAAAGTTAATACTATTTGACAGCTTTCAGGATCAGCGGCACCAGCGCTTCCGGCAGAGCAATCTTGCCTGCAAGTGCAAATTCATGTGCGCGTTTCGACATCTTCTGCCATGTCTTCTTGATGATCTGGATCCACTTTTCTTCGTCATACTCCGGGTGGCTTGTAGCAAATCCGATCATGTAATGCTCAATGAACACTAGATCCACCACATCTTCCATCAACTGCGTTTCAGAGTTGACCTTTAAGCCCTTCTTGCTGACGATGGACTTGACTCGTTCGATCATTTCTTCCTCATAGCCCACGCTTTTCATGAGGTTCCCTGCGGTATCGGCGTGGAACTTGTACAGCCCGGTGCGCCATTGCAAGTAGCCCTGCCGATCCATTGGAAAGTCGCTGCGCGGGATCTTCCAGCGCTGGATGTGCTGGGTACGCACGGCAAGCTTCACCGCTTCGGAGGCTTCAGGTACATAACGTTCCTGCATCTCGGTCATGCGCTGTGCATAAAGCAGCTCCTTGGGATATTCCTTACCGTTTGCCATCTCCTTGTTTGGATCTTCGGCATTGGCTTTGTCGAAGGCTGCGATGGCAGCCTGATAACGTTCCTGTGTCATAGTGCTTTCCTCGTTGTTTAGTGCCGATTTTGAATCTTGTTTCATTTGCTGCCGAATAAAGGCAACGAAGCGGGGAGCCCAATAGCAACTGCCGGTGGTGCGCAGATGGGCATAGGAGGCCAGCATATTATGCAGAACAAGTCCGTCGCTCGCACCGTCTATGCCATAACCGCGGGCAACATGGAAAGCGAAGCGGGTGTCAGAGGGAAGGTTCTCCAAACTGGAATAGTGAAACTCGTGCGCCTTGATCTGATTGGCATGTGTGTTGAGACGCGGCCAAGGATGCGCCCCATCTTCTTTTAGGTGCACGTAGCCGCGTCCGATGGGTTTAACGTGCATCTTCACGTTACCCGGGATCGCACCGACCATTTGATAATCGCGCCCCTGATATTCAATGCTGCGCGACAAATACATCAACCCGCCACATTCAGCATAGGTCGGCATGCCGTTTTCGATAGCCTGTTTGATCTGGGCGCGCAGTACACCATTCGCTTCTAGTTCGGTGGCGCAGGTTTCGGGAAAACCACCGCCGATGAACAGGGCATCCACCTCAGGCAAACTCGCATCGCGCAAGGCATCGAATGGCACCAGTTCTGCCCCCGCCGCCTCCAGCGCGTCGAAGTCGTCTGCATAATAGAAGCCGAAAGAACGATCGCGCGCGATGCCGATGCGCACTTTCTCGCCGCGAGGTAGCGTACTTGCTTCGGTTATGTGTGGAATAGTAGGCGGTTCTTTTTGCGAAAGAGCAAGCAATTTGTCCAGATCGACCTGTTCCGCGATAACCTCGCCGATTTGTTTGATCTTTGACGTTGCAACATGCGATTCATTGCTGGGCATCAGGCCGAGATGTCGTTCGACAATGCTAAGGCGCTCATCATGCTGGATCGCACCGATCACGGGTACGTCGGTGTAATGTTCGATGACCTCGCGCAGCTTGGATTCGTGTCGGGAACCACCGAGGTTGTTAAGGATCACCCCGGCGATGTGGATGTTTTTATCGAATGCCTGGTAGCCCAGGATCAGCGGAGCGATGCCGCGCGTCATGCCGCGCGCATCGATCACCAGAATCACCGGCAGGTCGAGCAGCTTGGCAAGTTCCGCATTGCTGTTGCTGCCGTCGAGTGCCAAACCGTCATACAGGCCCTTGTTGCCCTCGACCAGATTGATATCAGAACTGTTGCGCACGAAGGTAGATATGACTTCGTCGCGCTCCATCAGGTACATGTCAAGATTATAGCAGGCACGCCCACACGCCTGTGACAGCCACATCGGGTCTATGTAGTCAGGACCTTTCTTGTAGGGCTGTACAGACAAACCGCGTGAGCTTAATGCTGCACACAAGCCGATGCTGACCGTCGTTTTTCCTGACGACTTGTGTGCTGCGGAGACTAGAAACCGGTTCATCAGTTCCGGTATATTAATGACCCGAGGTATCGTGTGGCAGCGTATCGATCACTCTTACACCTATGGTGGTGATCAGGAAAGCGACGGCCAAGCCGCCGATGCCCAACAAGAATTCGGGCAGGGATGGAGCATATGTTGCGATTTGCCCATCGCCAAAACTGCTGGTCGCAACATAGCCTGGGAAAATCGAAAGAGGGAAGGCCTGCCCGCCAACGATAAACACATAGAGCAGTGCCAAGCTGCCAAGTATTACCAGCAATGAAGCAGCGACGACACTTCTGGTTTTTCCCAAGCTTGGATGAAAGATAAGCACCAATGGTAACAGACTGCCTAACAGAACGTAGCCGCCCCAAAACAACTTTGGATAGATGCCGCCTTCGATCAGGATAAATTGCTCGAAAGCCGTTTGTTTGGCGAAATACAGATTAGTCAGGTGGTAAACCGCAACCAGATAGAGTGTGCCGGCCACGAAGACGCCAAGCAGATTTTTCATGCGCTTCAGTATCGCGGGGTCTAATTCCTTGCTATTCCAACTATACATCGTTGAATGCACCACATGGAACACTGCCAAGCCCCAAGCGAAGGACATGACGAGAAACATCGGTGGAAGGATTGCCGAACCGTAAGCCTGGCGAGCGACAAGAAATGCAAAGATCAGCCCAGTACCAGTGGTCAGGATAATGCGCCAAGTGAACACCGCAAAGCCGACAGGTTTGGACCAGCTATTCATGCGCTGCTCAAGCAATGTCCACATGTACAGCGCGACGAGCGCGAAGAGTCCGCTATACAGAGGGATGTTCCACGCAAATACAGATGTGGGGTTGAAATTGGTTGCGGCGACAATAATGCGATCATTCCGTCCCAAATCAAGCATTAGAACGAACAAACCGCCCGACAACAACGCAATCGAAAGAAGGCCCGCTAGCGGCGCACGCGCTTTGTATGCATACTTGCCAAAAACAGATCCGATTGAAGCCACATTTAGAACGCCGGAAGCTGCTACGATCATAAAAATGGCGAACACATGAGGCATGCCCCACACGATCTGGTTGTTCATGCCAGTAACGACATGACCATATTCTTCCATATAGTATACGGCACCCAGACCGGCGACGGTAACAAGCAAGCCTAATGCAACGAGGGCGTAGAAGTAGAAAATTTCCGTTTGGGCGAAGGTTTTTTTCATTACAGCCCCACGTATGAAATGCCAGGATTAAGGCCGAGATCGGCGCGCAATTGCGATGAGGCTACACTGCGGACACGCAGGAAAATTTCGCTGTTCGGGTCATTCAGATCGCCGAACAGGATGGTGCGATGCCCTGCTTTAGCGCAGGCTTCAGCACATGCCGGTTGCTCGCCCCGATCCACGCGGTGAACACAAAAGGTGCAACTCTCGACGGTACCCTTGCCGCGCGGCATTTCTGAATCATGATTCAGTACTGGCTCATGCACGAAAGAGCGCGCCTTATAAGGACAAGCCATCATGCAATAACGGCAACCAATGCAGCGGTGTTTGTCCACTAGCACGATGCCGTCCGCGCGCTTGAAAGAAGCCTGTGTCGGGCAAACATCAACACAGGGAGGCGTAGTGCAATGTTGGCACATCGCCGGCAACGAGATTTGCCGCCCGGTGGAAATCTGTTTCAGTTCAACCTTGCGTATCCACTGCACATCAGTTGGTGATTTGGCCGCAGGCCAGCCATTTTCTTTGCTGCAGGCAGACACGCATTCGTTGCAATTGGGATCACACTGGGTGGTATCTATAAGCATACCCCAGCGCACGGCGCTGGTTGCTGCCACACCTGCCGGACGGGCATGAGCAATGTCATACAGCATCATACCGGGGGCTATAGCTATACCGGCAATCGCAGCGGAGGCGCTTGCCAAGAAATTGTCGGCGATCCTGATTTACTTTATCGTTCATTTCGCCACCTCTGCGATCACTTTCCGCTTACTGGAATGGCACTCAAAACAATCTATTTTCACTGCTGCATATTCGTGACAACCTTGGCAGAAATGATCGTCGCTGCCGAGCACACTGTTATCTTTCTTGCTGGCGTGGCAATCTACGCAGGCGGCGAGACTATACTTACCGCCCCTGATTCCTTGGCGCATTGTCTCTTCGCGCTGGTGTGTGATCATTTTCATGTGGTTCTTGCGCATGAATTTTGGATCATCCACGCACTGACCTCCATTACCGATGTCGAGCTTGGGCGCAAAGGAACCCGCCGCCCAAGCAGACGCGGAGGCAAGCAATAACAAGATGAGCAGGAAAGCTTTCATATTGGTCTTATCTAAATCCCAAAATCAATAGCTGGCGCAGGAACGGGACATTTCGCAAATCGCGCGCAAGGCCGTACCTGCAATCGTTCGCATTTACTCGCCCAACCCCATCTGTATATACCCTGTCGGGCACACGTCCTTGCAGATGTGGCAGCCGACGCATTTGTTGTAATCGGTTTCTACGTAGCGGCCTACCGAAGCTTTGGATTTCGGCACACGAGACACGGCGGTCTGCGGGCAATACACCACACAGTTGTCGCACTCGAAGCACATTCCGCAGCTCATGCAGCGCTTTGCTTCAGCCATAGCATCTGCTTCGCTCAATGGATGAAGGCGCTCTTCGAAATTGCCCAGAGCAGTTTTCTCATCCAGGGTGATAATATTGCGTTGCTTGCGCGGCGTGTAGGAAAAGTGACCGAGAAAGAGTTCGTCGTGCGGTATAACATAGCGCGACGAGCGGTTATCGAAGTTATGGACGGCCACATCCGATGCCCAAGTGCCGCGCATAGGGTCGTGTGCCTCGCTGATGGTCAAACCCTTTTCCGCCATTTTGCGCATCATGTCGAATTGGTGCACGTCTATCTTCGGGCGCTTGTCCAACTCCTCTCCAGCGAGGAAACGTGCGATGCCTTCTGCCGCAATCGCACCGTGGCCAATGGCCGTGGTTAGCAGATGCGGGCGAATCACGTCGCCGCCGGCAAAGGTTCCCGGCTTGCCCGCAATCTGGTAGTTTTTGTCTGCATTGATTGCGCCGCGGCCGTTGTCGAATTCCTCCAACCCAGTGAAATCCACTGCTTGGCCGATGGCGGATACGATCAAGTCAGCCGGGATATCCTGCTCGGTGCCTTCTTTCTGTTTGATTTCCAGCTTGCCACCGACGAACTTGGCTTCGCACTCTGCGACGCGTAACGCAGTGGCGCGTCCGTTGGAATCCTTGACGATGCCGACCGGCACCAACCCACCGCGTATGGCGATGCCTTCCGCCAAAGCTTGCTCGATCTCGTGCTTACTGGCCTGCATCTTGTCTATGGGGAACACTGTTGTCAGTGTTACTTCCGCACCTTGTTTAGCAGAGATGTCGGCCACATCGTGTGCTATGCGTCCGGCGATAGCATGCTCGGCATCTGTCGGTTTGGCGTGTTCGATGTGACCCAGACGACGCGCAACGGTTGCAACGTCTATCGAGGTGTCGCCACCGCCGACCACCACCACGCGCTTGCCGACATGCTGCAAACGCCCGTCGTTAAAGGCGCGCAGGAATGCAGTCGCAGTGACCACATTGGGTGCTTCGCTATTCGGTGTCGGCAATGCACGTCCTGCCTGAGCACCCATACCGAGAAATACTGCGTCGTAGTCCTTGCGGATTTGCTCCAGTGTAATGTCCTTGCCAATGTGGCAGTTGAGCTTTGTTTCTACTCCAAGATCGAGAATGCGCTGGATTTCCGCGTCGAGAACTTTACGCGGAGTGCGGAAGCCTGGAATACCATAGCGCATCATGCCACCCAAGAATTCGTGCTCGTCGAAAATGGTGACTGAATGACCCTTCAGCGTCAGTTGATAAGCGCAAGACAAGCTGGCGGGGCCGCCACCGATGAGGGCAACTTTTTTGCCGGAAGGGGCGACTGTCGGCTTGTTGAATTTGAGATTGTTGGCAATGGCGTATTCGCCCAGAAAGTGCTCGACCGAATTGATGCCAACATGATCTTCCACTTCATTGCGGTTACAACCGCTCTCGCACGGAGCCGGGCAAACTCGGCCCATCACAGATGGGAAAGGGTTGGCCTCGGTTAATACGCGCCAAGCATATTCCTGCCAAGGCATGCCGACCGGTGGTTTTTCCATGCCTCGTGCGATCTGCAAATAGCGGCGGATGTCCTCGCCTGCCGGACAGCTACCCTGACAGGGCGGCGTGGACTGAATGTATGTCGGGCATTTGTAGCTCCAGCTTGCCTGAAAAATCTGGTCGCGCAGAGCAAGTGCCTTGCTGTCGCCATCCTTGAAACGGCGGAAGTTGAGTTTGGTTTCTTGCGTGGGTGTTGACATTGCCAGTCTCCTATTTGTCGCCTAACTTGATTGCATTGCTTACCAGTTGATGCACCCCGCCGACCACGCGCCGGTCGAAGCCATATACGGGCAGAACTTTGGTGAACTGCGCCTTGCAGATGGCGCAGATAGTTGCCATGAAATTCACCCCGTGTGAGTCTGCTACACGTTGCAACTCCTCCATACGCGGTAACGCGCCCTTGACCCGCAGGTCGAGCAATTCGTCGGTGAGCAGACCACCTCCGCCACCGCAACAGAATGTCTTCTCGCGGGTGGTGCCATCGCGCATTTCGACGTAGTTGTTGGCCACCGCCTTGATGATGTTGCGCGGGATTTCGAATTGTCCACCCGCAATGTCGCCCATGCGTGAAGCACGCGCAACGTTGCACGAGTCATGGAAAGTTATGATATGTTTGTCGTTTGCTTCCTTGTCGAACGACAGTCCGCCGCGCTCGATCATGTCCCAAGTAAATTCGCAAATGTGCATCGGCTGCTTGTAGCGGTGATCGAGCTGATTTTGCAGCTGAATGGCGTAGGGGTCATTTGCTCCTGCACCCACTCCGACCAAGGTATTCCAAAAGCTGTAGGCGACACGCCAAGCATGGCCGCACTCACCCACGACGATGCGCTTGACGCCCAGTTCCAGAGCTGCTTCACGTACGCGCAGAGCAATTTTGCGCAGTTGCTCGTAGTTACCGATAAACATGCCGAAGTTGCCAGCTTCGGAGGCTTTCGAGGAGAATGTCCAGCTCACGCCTGCGGCATGGAATACCTTGGCGTAGCCAATCAGACTGTCTATGTGCGGCTCGGCAAAGAAGTCAGCGGATGGGGTGATGAGTAGCACTTCCGCACCCTTCACGTCCAGCGGGAAACGCACGTCTATGCCGGTATCTTCCTTGACATCTTCCTCAAGCCCTTCGAGGGTGTTCTCCAGCGCAGGTCCAGGCAAACCGAGGTTATTGCCGATCCTGTGCACCTTACCGATGATCTCGTTGGAATATTTCTGGCCGTAACCCACCGAGTCAAGAATTTCGCGTGCTGCCATGGTGATCTCGGCGGTGTCGATGCCATAAGGGCAAAACACCGAACAGCGGCGACATTCCGAGCATTGGTGGTAATAGTTAAACCATTCGTCCAGCACTTCGCGCGTCAGGTCGCGCGCGCCGACCAGTTTGGGAAACAGCTTGCCGGGCAAGGTGAAATAACGACGGTAGATGCTGCGCATCAAGTCCTGGCGCGCCACCGGCATGTTCTTCGGATCTTGCGTACCGATGAAGTAGTGGCATTTGTCCGAACAGGCGCCGCAATGCACACAGGCATCCAGATATACCTTGAGCGAGCGATATTTAGTGAGCAACTCACCCATCTTGGCGATGACTGCATCATGGGTTTCCTGCCAGTTATCGGCCAGCTTGCCGGGGAAGCCGATGGCCTCCTGGATTTTATCGCTGGCGACGTATGGCATCGATCCTTCCATCGCTCCCGGTTTCAATGCGGGGATGATGGGGATGATTCGGTATGCGGGAGCGGTAATCTCAGCAGCCATTTATTTCTCCAGCTCCGCCGCCCAAGCAGCAAGGTGGCGCTTTTCGCGCGGATTGTCGGCTTGATTGCGGGAGGGCGAGAAAAACACGCCCGGCGCATGCAACAGTTTGCTGAACGGAAAAATCAGCAGTAGCGTAGCAACCATAAGGAGGTGTACATAAAGCACGCCATCGGCAGGCAACGGCTGCAAGTCAAAGCGCATCATGCCTATAAAGAAACTCTTGACCCCAATGATGTCTGTGTGCGAGATGAATCTCATCCAAAGACCGGAAACGGCAATCAAGAGCAACAGCACCAGCATCAGGTGATCCGAGGGTGTAGAGATATAACGGATGCGCTCGACAAAGATTCGTCGCACCCACAACCCGGCCAAACCCAGCGCCATGGTCAGCCCCGCATACATGCCGAAGGGTTGTGCCAGTTCGACCCACCACCAGACCGGTTCGGTGAAGTACCGCAGATGACGGATCAAAGCCAATGCCAAGCTGCCATGAAACACCAAGCTCGCAGCCCATATCCACAAATTGCTCTTGAACAGACTTTCAAACAGCGTGACTTCGCGCAACATGCGCAACACCACGCCGCCAGTGGTGATCGGCGCCGGTGTGGTCGGGATCAGGAGTGGCGACGGGGTGAGTGCGTAGCCATAAATCCTGTACACGAGTCCCAGCGCAAACGCCAGGAACGCGAAGTAAAACAGCATTGCGATGAGAGTGCTCATTGGCATGTTGTGTCAGTCGTAAGAAAGCAGAATCAAGGGATAAAGCCCACTTCTCCGGCATCTATTTCCTGAATTAAACGCAACCTGTCGGCTTGGGCAGACCCGCAATTTTGCATGCCTGCTTGGCTGGGCCGTAGGGGAACAGGTCATAGAGATACTGGCTGGTTCCCTTTTCTGCACCAAACTTCTTGCCGATAGCCTTGGTCAACACACGTACAGCCGGGGCGATCTGGTATTCATCGTAGTATTCGCGCAGGTAATTGACGACTTCCCAATGATTGTCGGTCATGGCCACATTCTCAACTTGCGCGATGTAGGTGCCAACATCTGTATTCCAATCTGCGAGATTGATCAGATAACCTTCTTCGTCTGTTTCGTATGATTTTCCACCTACTTCAATGCTAGACATACTTTCTCTCCTATATATTTACAAAGTTAGACCGGGCAATCCGGATTACAAGCTATCTCGGGCTGCACCAGACTTGGTAAGGTTCAACCCAACTTACGTTAAAGCCATGACTGGCAATTTTTGTTGCTGGCGACAAGTTCGACGAAGCCGCCGTAGTCCACTGTCGCAACTCCTTCGATGATACGGTCGGCAAGGCCGCGCGCTTCAAGATCGGGTAGCAGGACATGAATCTTGAAATGTCCCATGGCCTCGCGTATCTTACCTTCGATGGCACTGCCCTTGGCTGCGGCATAAACAGCATCCTCGATCAGCAGGATGACGCCCGATTCCGCAACGCGCAAGCAAGAATCTAGAGCGCCATTGGACAGGGGGGATTTATTGATAATATGCAGCATCTCTGGCTTCCCTCTTAAAAGCTCAAAACTACGTCTTGTTGATCCATCAGTTCGCCAATTTCTTTGCGGCCCATAACAATGACGTCAACCAACAGATCCGCTTCGCTCAAGCCACGGGCTTCGAGCGATTCTTTCTCCACATACAGTTTCTCGACGTCGTAGCCATCCAGAGCGCGATAAGTTGGGGAGAAGTTCTTTGTCTCAATGCCCTTGGTTTGCTGCCCCTTTTTCAACTGGTAAACACCATCGTCGAGAAAGACCAGCGATACGTCCTGATCGAAGGCAGCGGAGATTAGCACTACTTCCAGTGACTCAAGCGCGTAGATCGTGCCGTAGGGAGCCTTGCGGTTGACGAACATGAATTTTTTGATATCACTCATGATCTCTCCTAATCGCCGAAAGTGATTAAGCGGTCAGCCTGAATGCCGGCTTCGACCATTTGTCCCAAGCCGGAGATGCGAAACCCAGTCGCCAGGTTCTCGTCCCTGATGCCACGGCGCAACGCTGCCGCTACGCATACCACCAAGTCTAACTTATACTCTTCTCCCAGCTTGCTCCAGCGTGCCACGATATTGCGATCATCCTGCGGCGGTTCGGTCAGGCGGGTAGCGTTGTTCACGCCGTCGTGATAGAAGAACACGCGAAAAATCTCATGCCCTTTTTCCAGCGCAGCCTTGCAGAACAGGTAAGCGGAATCGCTTGCCTGATGCTGGTAAGGACCTTCGTTGATGACTATGCCGAATTTCATTATGTCCCTCTGATCAGAAACGGATATGCGTCGAAGCGTTAAGGTTGGCGCGAGAACCTCTCCAGTCGTCGATCAGATACTTGGTAAAGGGTAATCCGGTCTTCTCGAAAAAGCTCGGCCAGCCGATGCGGTCGATCCAGTCGGCCATACGCTCCCACGCACGCGCATCTTCCTTGTAGGTGTGCAGGATTTTCTTTACTACCGTAGCGACTTCGGTCCAGCGCGGCGGGTTGTTGGGCAACCCGGATGCAACCATCTTCATGAAGGTTGGCTTGCCGCGCGCGTTTGCGTTCTTGCCGCCAACCCATATCGCCAGCTTGGAGTATTCTGGATCGTTGATCTGCATCGGAGGGCAGGGCGGATAGCAGGCACCGCAGCACATGCACTTGGCTTCGTCTATTTCCAGCGAGGGTTTGCCGTTCACCATGGCCGGACGAATCGCCGCCACCGGGCAGCGCGCTACAACAGTCGGACGTTCGCACACGTTGGCGACGAGGTCGTGGTTGATCTTGGGCGGCTTGGTGTGTTGCACGATAATAGCGAGGTCGGCTTGACCACCGCAATTTATTTCGCAGCAGGAAGTCGTAATATGCACGCGGTTCGGCATCTCTTCGCGTATGAATTCTTCGTGCAATTCATCCATCAGAGACTTCACGACACCGGATGCGTCGGTGCCCGGAATGTCGCAGTGCAACCAGCCTTGGGTGTGCGAGATCATCGATATCGAATTGCCGGTGCCACCGACCGGGAAACCGTTCTTCTGAAGTTCTGCGATCAATGGTGCAACCTTGGCTTCGCTCGACACCATGAATTCAATGTTGGAGCGAATAGTAAAACGAACACGGCTCTCGGCGAACTTGTCGGCGATCTCGCACAGTTTGCGGACAGTGTAAAGATCCATTTGCCGCTGTGTGCCGGCGCGAACCGTCCATACCTCGTCTCCGCCGTGCGCAACGTGATGCAGCACGCCGGGGCGCGGACGGTCATGATATTTCCAGTCGCCGTAGTTCTTCGCTAGCAACGGGTGCAGGTATTGTACGTGATCGGGAACGCCACACTCGATTGCACGGCGAATTTGTGGTTGAGCCATAATTTATTCTCCTCAAGCAGCTTGTTTATTGGCGTTGATCTTGGCGACTTCCTCGTCCCATCCATCGGTACGGACGTATGGGTTCATGCGTGGCGAGTTGACCATCGCCGGATCCACGTCGATCTCCATCCCCTCAAGGAAGTTGGACAGACCGATACGCTCGATCATCTCGCCAGTGCGCTCGTGTTCCAACGCGTTTTCTGCAAAGAAATCGATTGTGCGCTGTGTGAAATCAACCAGCTTCTCGAAATCCTCATCACTCGCCAGCTTCATAAACGGAACGATCACGGTACCAAACAGACCGCCGATCTTCAGGTGGCTCTTACCTCCCACCAGAATGGTCGCGCCCTTATCCTTGCCCGCAGCCAATGCGCCGGTCATCACGTTGATGCAGTGCATGCAGCGCACGCAATCGCGGTTGTCTATCTCGATTGCATGGGTATCATTAACCTTCACGCTGGAGATGTGCTCGCCACCCTTGATCTTGCCAATTTCCAGAAGCCGGAAGGTCTTGGTCGGGCAGCGCGCCACTATATCGTTCACCAGTTCGTCCATGCCGTGCTTGGCGAACCACTTTTTCGCCAGCGGCTCATCGGTGCGGATATTGTCGCGCCAAGTACCTATCACTGCCATGTCGGAACGCTGAATCGAATTCATGCAGTCGTTCGGGCAGCCGGAGAACTTGAACTTGAACTTGTAAGGCAGTGAAGGGCGGTGCATGTCGTCAAGAAAAGTATTGACTACCGTGCGAAGCGCCTTCGCCTCGTCGTAGCATGACTGCTCGCAACGAGCTGCGCCGACGCAGGACATGGAAGTGCGCACAGACGGACCGGCACCACCCATATCGAAGCCCATTTCGTTGAATTCGTCAAATGCCTTCTGCACGTTTTCTGTGGTCGTACCTTGGAACATGATGTCGCCGGACTGCCCGTGGAAGGCCATCAACCCGGAACCGTGTTTTTCCCATATATCGCAAAATTTGCGCAGCGTGTCGGTATCGTAGTGCATACCGGCTGCAGGCATGATGCGAATAGTGTGGAACTCGGCTGCATCCTTGTAGACCGCTTCACCTTTTTCATTCTTCAACTCGGTGAAGCGCGGAATTACGCCGCCGCCATAACCGATGACACCGACCGTGCCGCCCTTCCAATAACCTTTTTTGGTTTTGTAAGAGGTTTCCAACTGCCCCAGCAGGTCAACCGCCATGTCGTTGTTCTTAGCCAGCCTCTTGATGCCTGTGATAAAGCTGGGCCAAGGGCCGCTCTCCAGTTGATCCAGATTCGGTGTATCATGCAGCTTCTTAGCCATGAATCTTCCTTTCGTTTTATTTCATTCCAACTACGAGTTTTGCTGGACTGGCAACGGCTTCGCGAGCAATTCAGCAAATCCTAATTCGACGCGCATGTTGACGCATCTTACGAATATGTGAAATAACCCGAATGGGGGGGGGTGAGACAACTTGAAGTGTTATAGTTAATCCCCCTTTACTGGCTATAGACGCAGATGCCTTACATTGCGCTCAATATCACCTGAGAAAATGGAGGAAAAATGGCGCAAACTACGTCGCTGGAAAAGTTCAGGGTACCGCTTGGAAATCAGGAAATCGAGTTACAGCAGATTGATCATGTCGAGGGAGGCATGAGCTTGTTGCGCATACGCATACGCGAAGGAAAACGCTTTACCATTTTCGACATTGACCCCGCCACGGCGCTGCAGTGGAGCGATGTTATGCGGCGTTGGGCCGAGACGCAACCGGATGGAAAATAGAATTTCAGACATGATCGACTTGGCGTTCAACCTCAAGGGTAGCTTCGTCCCGGAGGGCTATTCATTCGCACTGTGGAATGAGATCGTGCGTATTCTGCCCTGGCTGGATGCCGAGGAATTGGCGGGAATTCTTCCGCTGCGTGGTTCGGCAAACGGGGAGGGAATGTTACTGGCGCAGCGCGCCAAGCTTGTGTTGCGTCTACCTGCGGAACTGGCGGCGCACGCCGGTGCACTGTCGGGGCAGGAACTCAATATCGGCCCCAGCGTGTTGCAGGTGGGGGCTTTTACGGAGCGCCCCTTGCAACCGTACACCACACTGCATGCGCATCAGGTGGAAAGCGGGGAGGACGAAGAGATATTCCTCGCCGGTGTGGCCGCACGGTTGCAAGAAATGGGTATTACATGCAAGTGGATCTGCGGTAAGTACCATACAGTAACGGGTGCAGGGAAATCGATGAGCGGATACAGCCTGGTATTGCACAACCTCAAACCGCACGAATCATTGCAAGTACAGCGCGCGGGGTTGGGCGGCAGCCGTCATTTTGGCTGCGGAATTTTCATTCCATACAAGGATATTTCCGGTTTGGATTGAAGTTTGATTTTGATATTTTATTTTTATTTTTATAAATGGAGGAAACGATGGGATATATGATTGCAGGTGTTGAACTGGAAACAGATGCAGAAGGCTATTTGCTGGAGCCGGATTACAACGACGAAACCGTCAACGTCATTGCGGAGGCGGATGGGATAGCACTGACGCCGGAACACTGGCAGATCATCAATTATATGCGCGAGCAGTATCGCGAACACGGCCACACGCCGAGCTTCCGCAACATGCTTAAAGATGTTCAGAATCTCTGGCCGGAAAAGGATAGCAAGGCGCTTTACGACCTCTTTCCGTTAGGGCCAGCCAAGCAGGGAGCGAAAATCGCCGGATTGCCACAGCCGAAGGGTAAGGGTGGGTACTGATTCTAAATGACAAGAAGTAAGTGGTTTTTGAAGCAATACGTTTTGAGGAAATTGAGATGAATACAGCCAGTGTAACGCTAGATATGAAGGGGCTTTCCTGCCCGGGGCCGCTGATCGCGGCCAAGCGGTTAGTGGATGGGCTTGAAGCGGGACAGATTCTGTTACTGGTATCGGACTGCCCCGGCACGAAAGATGATCTTTACGCTTGGTCAAAACAAACCGGCAACGAGGTGTTGCAAGCCAAAAAAATGCCGGAAGGCGGCATCGGCTATTACATCCAGAAAGGCCAGGCAGCTGCGCGCAAGGCCAACGTCGTGCTGGATATACGCGGCGTGGTTTGCCCCGGCCCCATCGTGGAAGCGAAGAAGTTGCTGAACGGCATGCAGGCAGGGGAGGTACTGAAGCTCATCAGCAACTGCCCCGGCATCAAGTCCGACATCATCGGCTGGGCCTCCGCGACCAAAATGGAACTTGCCGAAACGCTAGAGATTGCACCAGGTGAATTCGAGTTCTACGTCCGCAAGACCTGATGCGCATCAAAAGCAAGTGGTTCAATGAGGGGCGGGAAAAGACCCCGAAAGAGCTTGCCGGAGCAGTGTCCTTTATCGCCTGGCGCATCGCCGAGAACGCTCTCAAGAACACGCGCCGAGCAGATTTTGAGGTCTCTGTCGGCGCGCAGTATTTCGACTTTCTTTCCGAGTTTTTGATTTTCCTGGTGCATGTCGCTGACCGGATTGCATACGCCCGCTTCACTGCGGAATTCCGTCAGGCTTTCACCACTGAGCTGGCAAACCGCGTTGCCGAGACGCTGGCCGGGAATCAGAGCGAATGGCTCGGCGGTGCAATGGGTGAGCACAAGGGAAGCTTTATCGAACGGCTAAACCGGCGGGCGGGAGAATATGCCGAATGCGAGTATGGCAACGATGGCCCGTCATTTTCTTTCATGCGTTACCTTGCACATTGCATGACTGATGTCGTGGACGAGCGCGACAAAAATTGGGTGATAGACCAGATGATGGCTACCGAGGCACCACAAGCGGTGGAAATGGTGGAAAAGGCCATGCAGGGTTTGCTTGAATCCGATTCCGGGCAGCGCTCCGCAGAGCCAAAGCGGCGGCGCTCCGCGCGCAATACCCGCAGCGTTGACTGATGGTCAACAACAAGAACATCGGGCAATACTACTCATGTCTCCCTTTGAATTAAATAACCAACTTGACTATGCCCGCTGGCGCGAGTGGAAGCTGGAAAATGCGCCGCGATCGGCTGAAGAACTGATTGTCGAAGTGAGTGACCCGCGTGCGCTCAGTTCGTCAGAGCATGAAGCACTGATGCAACGGATTCGCCGCTGCAACATGGCCATCTACGCCAGTCAGGTGCGAGAGGAAAGTTCTACCATCCCGCGCCAAATGGGAAAGCAATTCGGGTTAGAGCATCTCGATGCCAATTGGCTGGCAGATGAAGACGGCGTTTCGGAACTTCAGGTCAGCAACGGCGGTACGCGCCGCTCATATATTCCCTATACAGATCGTCCGATCAAATGGCACACCGACGGTTACTATAATTCTCCGGAACGCACGATACGCAGCATGGTTCTGCACTGTGTGCGCAGCGCCGCTGAGGGCGGCGAAAACAAGCTGATGGATCATGAGATGCTTTACCTCCTGCTGCGCGATGCAGACCCGCAGCATATACACGCGCTGATGCAACCCGATGCCATGACCATACCGGAGCGGGTAGATGAAACCGATGGCATACGCCAGGAACAAGCCGGTCCGGTGTTCTCTGTGGATACGGTGACGGGTAGTTTGCATATGCGCTACACCGCGCGTACCCGCAGCATCGAATGGAAGCAGGACAAGGCGACAATTGCCGCAGTCGCCACGCTTGAACAACTGCTCGACGCTCAAGCACCGTATATATTCCACGCCCGGCTCGAGCCAGGTGTTGGGTTGTTATGTAACAACGTCCTGCATGACCGCGCGGGGTTCAGCGACAATCCAGACCATGCTCGCTTGCTTTATCGTGCTCGCTATCACGATTATATATAGGGCATCTCTATAAATTGCCCCCTATAAAATTTTCTGAATCGGTCATCCTGCTGGCGTTGTGAAACGTTATACCCAGAGGCAATAACGAACGAGCGACGAGAGATGAAGAAAGTAAAGCAACCTGGATTTTTTGACATAGCGTTGCGGACTGACAAGTTGACCGAGATGGGCGACCCGCTGGTTGGATTGAACGCCAAGATTGACTGGGAAGCCTTTCGTCCTGACCTGAATCGAATCTATGAGAAAGAGCGCAAGAGCAATGCGGGTGCCAAGCCGATCGACGTGGTGCTGATGTTCAAGGTGCTGGTGTTGCAACAACTGAACAACCTGTCGGATGATCGGATCGAATACCAGATACGCGACCGAATCTCTTTCATGCGCTTTCTGGGTTTGGAACTCGAAGACCGCGTACCCGACGCGAAGACCGTGTGGTCGTTCCGCGAGCAACTCAAAGTGCTGAACCTGGCAGACGAATTGTTTGCACGATTTCACGAACAACTGGCCAGTCATGGTTATGTTGCCCGCAGCGGGCAGATGGTCGATGCCACGTTTGTCGAAGTTCCGCGCCAACGCAACAAACGGGAAGAGAATGCGCTCATCAAGGAAGGTGCCATTCCCATCGAGTGGGGCAAGGACGAACACAAGCTGTCCCAGAAAGACACGGATGCCCGCTGGACGAAAAAGAACAACACGAATTACTACGGCTACAAGAACCACATCAACGCGGATCATGGAACCAAACTGGTGCAGAGCTACGAAGTCACGGATGCGTCAGTCCACGACAGCCAGGTGTTTGACGAGCTGCTCGATCACACTGAGGACGCGGATGGAAACAAACGCGCGGTCTATGCAGACAGCGCCTATCGCTCAAAAGCTACGGAAGAGAAGCTCGCCAAAGACGGCATTACCAGCCAGATATGCGAGAAAGGAACCCGCGCTACGGCATTGACCGAAGAGCAGAAGGAAGAGAACAAAAAGAAGTCGAAGGTGCGCGCGAGAGTGGAGCATGTATTTGGTGCGCAGGATGCGATGGGCGGGCATTTCGTGCGCACGATAGGATTGCTGCGAGCCAAGGTGAAAATCGGGATGATGAATCTGGTGTACAACATGATACGCTTGGTGCAATTGCTCAAGCGCGATGCGAAGATGACAGGATAGGTGCGTCCGCAATAGAGAAAATGCTGTGAAAAGCGGCAGTAATCGCTCGAATTAGGGGCTTGTAATCCGCTAAATTGAGCGAATGAAAAAATCGGCTCAAAGATTTCGGCGAAAAGTCGAAAAACGGAAGAATTGGCGCAATAAAAATTGATTTTTAGAGGTTCCCTATAGCCAGCCCCTCTCAATCGAACTGTATATTACACCGACTCAAATCCACTCAAGACATGATGTCAATGCTGCTCTGCATGAGGGGGCTGAGCAGGTACGGGCTTCCATCCTTCTGGGCAATTGGGTACATAAGGATAATACCCTTTTGCCGAAGCACAGTAATACCAGAGCTGCGCGGGCGGCTGAGCAGGAGCAGGTTGTACATAGACTGGATACGCCTGTTCGTATACAGGAAAAGGCTGGGGGTACACAGGATAAGGATAAGCGTAGGGATATCGATACGGATAAGCCAGGTCATATGCAATGACACCGCCCACCACTGTTGGAGCAATCCAAGCACCTCTCCAGCCCCATCCACGGTCAGCGTAAGCTGGAGTGATTGATAGAATTGCGAGAATCACGATCAATAGTTTTCTCATGATATAGCTCCAAATTAATCCATAATTTAAAAAGCATCTGCGGGTAAGCTTACTGCGATTTTTTGTCTGCCCCACCACTCATCAAATTGTGCATTATAAATGCCGCAATTATTTGACTACCTCAATAAGGCTGAGTTTCGTAAAGCAAGCCACGTCTTTGCCAACAGTTCAATAGCGTGCTGATTCCACTCGTGGACGCACGGGCCTGAAATATAATAAATAATATATTGCAGCCATGTAGCTACAGTTTTTCCACTTTGTATGAAAAAATATTTTTTGTAACTGCTTTGATATAAATCTGTCCATAGCAACATGGCATTTGAAACACAACAAATTGGACATAGTGCTGAGTACGTGTCCACTCAACATATCATGAGAGTTTATGAGGGCGCTTGACCAGCCGTACAGAAAAGTAATCGGCTGCGAGGCCGCACCCGCCTACTCCGGCAAGGCGACCTTATTGTCAATACTAAACTGGTAATCGTGGAAGATGTGCTCGGCGCTCAACACTTGATACGAACCATCCGCCAGCTTGTGTGTAGTGTCCTTGAGGCGATAGGTGTAATGCCCGCAGGTCCAGAGTTTGAAGTTGCGCATGTGGGTGCACAGACAGGTCTTGTCCATCACGGAAATTTTCTTCTCGCCTGGATGCGCCGCCACTTCGCGGTTGTAGGAATCGATGTAGGAGCAATTGCCATTGGCATCGAGTATGTAGCCATAGGATTCGCAGCCGGGGCGGATGCCTGAACCGATAGCGGGGCTGTCCTTCAACATGCGCATCGGATAGCCGGTAGGCGAAACGGTGTTGACTTCGATGTCGCTTTCGCTGGCTTTAAAATATTCCTGCATCACGTCTTTCGGCAAGCCACATTCTTGCGCCACGGTGAAACGCGTCGCCACTTGCACCGCAGCCGATCCGCTTTCAAGGAAAGACACCGCGTCGCTGCCGGTGAAAATGCCCCCGGCGGGAATCACCGGAATGTCCAGATGCTCGGCCTGCAAATACTGCTGGACTTCATTTACTATCGTGCGCAAATCATATTTTGCCCAGTCCATGCCGAAGCCGAGATGTCCGCCTGCCAGCGGGCCTTCCACCACGACGTAATCCGGCAGCCGGTTGGTTCTGGCATTCTTGCGCAGGAACAGTTGCAGGGCGCGCAGGCTGGATACGATGATGCCAAGCTTGGCGTCGCGGAAACGCGGATGGTCTTCCATCATGGCGAATGAACCCAGATGCAGACCGGCGGCCAGCGTGATGCCGTCTATACCCGCATCCAGCGCGGCGCGCAGCCGCACGGTAAGGGTTTCGCGCGGCGCATTCATGGTGAGCTTTTCCATGCAATTGATGAAAATCATGCCGGAACCGCGCTTGGCTTCCATGGAATGGCTCACATGCAAACGCGTTGCCTCGGCAACCTGTCCCAGATCGAACTTCACGGCAGACTTGTTGGGGTTGTCTAGGTTGTAATGGTACTGCTGGAGTTTTTCCTTGACGAAGTCGGTGTCATAGCGCCGATCCGCTACAGTGGGCAACATCGCGTCGGAGATGTGCCCGATGCCGCCCAGACGGGCGACTTCCAGCGCGAGATCGGCGGTCGAAATGTCCACGCCCATCCCGCCGACCATGATCGGCACCAACTCCTGCTTGCCAAAATGCAAGCGGAAATCATCTACGCGTTTCATTACCATCCTTTTATATGACCTTGGAATAAACGGCGTGTTTCTGCCGCGTGCGCAGATATTTGTCGAACACCATGCAGATATTGCGAATCAACATGCGTCCCTTGGGCGTAACACTGACACGTTTCGGCGTGAGTTTGAGCAACCCCTCGCGTTCGTATTCGCGCAATTCGCCGAGTTCAGTGGCGAAGTATTGGTCGAAGTCGATCTGGTAGGTGGTGTCGATGGATTCCTTGGCAAGCTCGAAATGGCACATCAAATCCTGAATGATGGCACGGCGCACCAAATCATCGTCATTCAGCTCCATGCCGCGCATGATAGGCAATACGTTGCGATCGAGCGCGTCGTAATAATCATCCGGTTCGCGGAAGTTCTGGCTGTAGGTGGGGCCGACTTTCCCTATGGAGCTAACTCCAATTGCGATGAGGTCACAATCTGAATGCGTGGAATAGCCCTGGAAATTGCGGTGCAGCCTGCGTTGGCGCTGAGCCACAGCCAACTCGTCGTCCGGCTTGGCGAAGTGATCCATGCCGATATACACATAACCAGCTTCGGTCAGTGTCTTGACCGCCAGGCTGAGAATATCCAGCTTGGTCTGCGGCGCGGGCAAGTCCTCCTCGTGAATGCGGCGCTGCGGCATGAAAAGGGTGGGCATATGCGCATAGTTGTAGATCGACAGACGATCCGGATTGGCGGCAATCACCTTGTCCAGCGTGGCCTTGACCCCGGCCAGGGTTTGTTTGGGCAGGCCGTAAATCAAGTCGATGCTGACCGACTTGAAGCCGTTGGCGCGCGCCGCATTGATTACTTGCAGCGTCTCTTCTTCGCTCTGGATGCGGTTCACCGCCTTTTGCACCTGCGGATCAAAGTCCTGCACGCCGATGCTGATGCGGTTGAAGCCGAGTTCGGCGAGCAGCGCGATGGTCTCGTCGCTTACTTTGCGCGGATCGATCTCGATGGAATATTCGCCGTCTTCCACCATCGTGAAATGTTTGCGCGTGGCATTCATCAGTTCGCGCATCTGGTCGTCGCTAAGGAAGGTCGGCGTGCCGCCGCCCCAGTGCAATTGTTCCACACGCTGGCCTTCGCCCAGCAGGACAGCCTGCATGGACAACTCCTTGATCATGTATTGAACGTATTTTTCCGGCTGACTGCGATCCTTGGTAATTACCTTGTTGCAGGCACAGTAAAAACACAGCGTATTGCAGAATGGGATATGAAAATACAACGACAGTGGACGGTCGGTTTCGCGCTTGGCAATCCAGTTGCTGTAGGATTCGGCGTTAAAAGACTCGACAAAACGGTCGGCGGTTGGGTAAGAGGTGTAGCGCGGGCCGTTTTTGTCCAGCCTGCGGATTAATTCCAGATCCACTTCCAGTTCGGGCGATGCTTTCAAGCTTGATGACATGGCAATTCCGTTTGTTCAATAAATTATTCAGGATGGATTATATGTCAGCAAGCCGTAAAATGCGTTTGATGTCTATCTTTTATGTCGATTTTTTCGAATAAACGAAACGCACGGGCTAATGGATTATTTGGGTTGATGGCAAAATTTCCGCACAAAAACGTTCGAGCAATTCACTCAAGTAAGTTGATCAATGACTGTTAGTGTACGATTGATTAATATATCAATTTCACCTTCACCAATGATATAGGGCGGCATAAAATAAATCGTGTTATCCATCGGGCGCAGCAATAATTCCTGTTGTAGCGCGAGGGTAAAGCAACGTTGCGCAAAATCGGCGTGAGGACTGTCCACCTCGAACGCCCATATCATCCCGGTGTTACGAAAACTTCGCACCTTGGGATGCTGGCGCAACGGTTCAGCAACTTGGTTGAAATATGCCGCCTTGGTGCGGTTAGCATTCAGCACATCGTCCTCGGCAAAAATATCCAGCGTTGCCAACGCCGCACGGCAGGCCAGCGGGTTGCCGGTGTAGGAATGCGAATGCAGAAAGCCGCGCGCCAGTTCGTCAGCATAAAACGCCTGATAAATTTTATCGGTGGTCATCACCACCGACAGTGGCAAATATCCGCCAGAGATACCTTTCGATAAAAGCAGAAAGTCGGGGACGATACTTGCTTGCTCACAAGCAAACATCGTCCCCGTCCGTCCCATGCCCACCGCAATTTCATCCGCAATCAGATGCACCTCGTACTGTTCGCACAACGCCCGCACCCGTTGCAGATAGACCGGGTGATACATTGCCATGCCCGCAGCGCCCTGCACCAGCGGTTCCACAATAAAGGCAGCGATGCTGTCGTGGTGCTGTTGCAAATGCGACTCCAGTTGCTCGGCGCAGCGCAAAGCGAAATCATGTGCACTCTCCCCCTCCTCCGCAGCACGCCAGTCCGGACTAGACACCGTAGCATTTTGTTTCAACAGTGCGCCATAAGCGTCTTTGAACAGTGCCACATCAGTAACCGACAGCGCTCCCAAGGTTTCACCGTGGTAGCTGTTTTGTAAACTGATGAATTGGGTTTTGTGAGGCTTTCCAATGTTGCGCCAATAGTGCGTGCTCATCTTCAGCGCGATCTCGGTGGACGATGCCCCGTCCGAAGCATAGAAGCAATGTCCCAACCCGGCAGGAGCCAGTTGCACCAGGCGCTCTGACAACAGCACCACCGGTTCGTGTGTAAAACCAGCCAGCATGACATGCTCCAGCTTGCCGAGTTGATCGGTGATCGCCGCATTGATACGCGGATTACAGTGCCCAAACAAATTTACCCACCACGAACTCACCGCATCAAGATAACGCTTGCCGTCGAAATCATACAGCCACGCGCCCTGCCCGCTCTGAATAGGCACCAGCGGCAAGCTTTCATGCCGCTTCATCTGCGTACAGGGATGCCACACGGAAGAGCGGGAGCGGGCAAGCAGATCGGAATTGGACATAGCTGAGATCAAAGATTTCGAATTGGCTTTGTACACCATTGACGCCACTCCAGACAATATCCCCTCAGCAAAACTGCGGGTGATTACGGCACAAAAAACCAAAATCGGCACGCTACGCTTAAAATAAAACCTAAAGCGCGTTGCCCCCGTGCAAAGAACACAGGGAGTACAAGTTTAAATTTGAATAGACTATCATGCGCTGGAATTCAGGCGCACAAAGTATGATAATTCAGTGCGTTGGTGTTTGTCGCGTTGAAATAGTTTCAAATTGCCGTTCTGGACTGAACCCGGCTGAGCTATGAACAAAATATAGGGGCTACGATGCAAAGCGAGCAACATATACCGGACGACCAGCATCAGCACTATCGGAAACTGATGGAAATTCAGTACCGCCTTGGTGTTGAGCGCGACATCACCCGACTGCCGGACATCATTATGCGCGAAGTGTCGAAATTGTTGGGCACTGACCGTAGCACCCTGTTTCTTCTCGATTGGGATACCATGCAGTTGCGCGCATGCTTCGCTCAGGGAATCGAAAACAATGCCATCGTCGTGCCATTGCAGATGGGCATTATCGGTGCTGCTATCCTCCAGCGCAGGATATTTAATATTGTAAATGCCCATCAACACCCTTATTTTAATACGGATGTTGATAACCTGACGGGATACAAAACCCACAGTATCATGGCCTCCCCTATCATCGGCGACGATGGAATGATGCTCGGCGGGGTTGAGCTTCTGAACAGAACAACGGGGCGATTTACCAAAGAGGACGAGAGAATTTTCACAGTCGCAGTGCAGCGATTGAGCCGGTTAATACAAGAAGGGGAGTTGGACATGCAACGCTCCCGCGATGAAATGGATGTATTGCATGGACAGATCGGATTCGAACGCAGTTCGATTTTCGTAACCGACGGCGCAACAGGCCAACTGACATCACTGTATTCCGAAGGCCTCGAAGGAAATACAATCACCCTGAATATAAAACTCGGCATCGCTGGCCTGGTCGCCCTGACCAACCAGATGCTGCTGATACCCGATGCCGCATCCGACCCGCGCTTCGATTCTTCCTTCGACAAACTTACCGGCTATCACACACGAAACATACTGTGCGTGCCATTGCGTGGCGCAAACGGCGAGGCGTTGGGCGCTATCCAGATGATCAACAAACTGTCCAGCGATTTCAGCGAGCAGGATGTCGAGATGCTTACCGGCGTTGCCGGAATTGTTTCCATCGCCATCGAAAATGCGCTGTTGCACAAGGACGGTGAGCGGCAATTTCACAGCGTGCTGGAAGCGCTGGCGGCCTCGATTGACGCGCGCGACACTCTGACAGCCGGACACTCGCAAAGAGTCGCACAGATTTCTGTGGGGATCGCTAGCACGATGGGATTTACTGAAGCCGATCTGGACGTACTGCGAGTCTCGGCCATCCTGCACGACTACGGGAAGATCGGCATTGACGACTGCGTCCTCAAGAAAAACGGCAAACTGGATAATACCGAGTTCACGCACATAAAACAGCATGCAACAATCACCTGCGATATCCTCGAAAAAATTCATTTTGCCCGAAAATATCGCGGTGTACCGCTGATCGCATCTTCCCATCACGAATACCTCGACGGTTCGGGCTATCCCAGCGGGTTGGATGCCAGCGAAATCCCGTTTATGGCAAAAATTCTGACCGTCGCCGACGTTTATGAAGCGTTGACGTCAGATCGACACTATCGCAAGGGCATGACACCAGAACAAGCTCTGGACATCCTGCAACAGAATGTAGACAACCACAAATTCGATGGTGGTGTCCTTACGGCCCTGAAGTTATTTCTGACACAAGGTCAAACTTCCAGTGTTGTTTGACAATAAGGTCGATAGTAACCGATCCTGATTTTATTGAGAAATAACAGGCTTTCACCAATGCTATGCAGCCTGACATTGCCAATAGGGGCGATAGTTCTATAGCGTAAAATGCGCCAAGATCGCCCCATTAGCCATCGTCGCATCTGGCTGGATGCGCAGAGCCAACGATTTGGCTCGTTCAATGAAATCAATGCGTGGCTGTTCATATTGCATCGTGAAATTTAGCCCATAACTCGCTTTGGCAAACTAACGAGAAATCCTCGGTAGCTGCCGATTCACTTAACTCATTATCAGAAAAGATATTTTTCAGGTGCAGGCTGATGAAATATCTTTCTGCTTGCGCAAAAAAATTATTTTGCCCATAATATGTTTATGGGCTATTAGTATTTTTATTTTGTCCATTGAAAAAGGCAAACCTGCTGAAAAGCAGGGACGCAAAGTTTCCGATCTAAGGGGTAAAACCTATGATAGCGGGGCCGCCGGGTAGTATTCTGGTTGCTCTTCTGTTTTCGACAAGGGGAGTACCGTGTTACCTGTCAAGCCAGATTTAGAAGTTCACTCCGCTGATCGTGCCACTAGCAGTCCGCCCTGCAGATTGTATCGAGACTCATCTTTCGTTCCAACCTCTCCAAAAATGCAAGAGTTGCGGGCAAGGTATGAAACTCTTCATGCGACAGAGAACGAGTTGAAACCGCCCAAGCCTGACCAAGAAAACATATCCTCAAATGTACTAAGCTTCTTCACGCAACCAAAACAATCCACCGAGGCTTTTAACCACAACTATAGGAGTAATAGCAAATGAACCGTAAAGAACTGATCGAAGCGCTAGCAACAAAAACCGAAAGCACCAAAGCCAATGCAGACCGCTCCATCGCAGCTTTCATCGACATCATATCTGGCGCACTTAAGAAAGGCGATAAAGTAGCACTCGTTGGCTTCGGCTCATTCGAGGTACGCAAGCGTGCCGCACGTATCGGTCGTAACCCAAAGACGGGTGCCGAGCTGAAGATCAAGGCGTCCAAGCAACCTGCATTCAAGGCAGGTGCTACTCTGAAGGCTGCTGTGAATGGCGCTAAAAAGTAAGGAATGGCACAAACAAAGACCGGTGATATAAGTCGGTCTTATTATTTATGAATGAAATTCTCCAGCATCTGAAAAAGCATGGTGAGCGCTCTGACAAAGAAATCGCCGAAGCTACTGGTATTCCACTGACTGAAGTGCACCTCCATTTGGCAGAGCTTAAGGCCAAGGGCCAGATAATGGTGTGCCAATCGACTAAATTTGTTAAAGACAAGGAAATCGAGTCAATAATTTGCAGGATTTCCGGGTATACGCCACCGGCCAAACCAGGTGCTAAATCGGGGTCGAAATCGAAGGTTCAGCTAACGTTGTCATAGACCCGCTATACGGTTTTAGTCTTAATCTGCTTCCGCATCTTACCCCCTAAGATGTAGGGATTTTTGAATGGCGTTTGGTTATGAATATCCATGTGTCGTTACGATGCGCAGGAATCCATAAATAACAAAGGTGGGTTTGTGAGTCAGATAAATGTGGGTGCAAAGGGAAGTGTTAACCAGTTGAAGCGCTCATCGGTTCCCAATGAGCATAGGAAGCATTACAGACATCCGATCCATTGGCGGATTGCCATTGTCCATAAGAATGGAGACAAAAATGATATCTATCATGGCCGAACTCATGACTTGTCTGCGTGGGGGGCGAGCGTCCTTGTCGATCACAATATTTTCATGATGTCGGATGTGGTCATGTTGCTTGCGATACCCCCACTTCACCCGGGGCAGAAAGAGACCATCGTCGAAATTCAATGCCGCATGATCCATACCGTACTGGACTCGTCTAAGAACCAATTTCGCATAGGGATAAGCTTCCTGCATTTCAAGGGAGAGGGCAAGCGTATCCTGTCGAACATCATGTCCCAGCGAGCGATACCAGAAATTAATGTGAGCTATAGTTGAAATAAGCTGATTTACTATAAGGGTGCACTCAAAAACCAACTGCAACATCTTGGAGAGGTTATGGTAGTAACCATATGAATGAAATCCTCCTGTGCCTGAAAAAATATGGTGAGCGTTCAGGCACGGAAATCGCTGAAGCCATGTTAATTCCATCGGCAATCGCTAATTAACATCGCTAAATGCTAATCTACATTGCTATTCGCTAACAGCGCCAGTTGGTTTATAGCTATCTCTAAAGCTGCCATCGGAACTTTGCGTCGGATAAGTTATTCAGATCACCCAGTAGCGGACGCTGGTGACAGGCAGCGTCAGACCCATTCCTGCTATTCGATATTTCTGGAAGCTGTAATTCATTCCTAGCATACCTTCTGTCAGTATTGCAAAAAGCGGATGATCAGGAATATTTACAAGGGTCGGGAAAGTATATGTTAGAATTTTAGTTATCCAAAAACAACGTACTTTCCCGATTTGATTTATATGGTTAATGAATCATCTTTACAACTTACTGACACTTACCAAAATCGACGAGTGCTAAGTGGACGTCGCTTAATACTTGATCGTCGTAACAATAACGATTTTCACCGTGAGAACGATTGCCGTATAAGCAATCGACGCTGTATAAGCGATCGGCGCTATCTTAATGATATGAACTCGTTGGAAATTGAGATCAAAGTGCTTTCAATCAATATTAAACTGCTGAAGGAACTGGGTGGTGATGTCAGCGAGCCAATTAAGAGACTCGAATTGTTACGGTCATACCAATTTGCTATGTTTCTCGCAAACAAACGTATCCATTAATAAATACAACTGAACATCGCTAATTGCAACTGAACATAACCTACATTTGACAGCTAAATTTTTGCTGTGCTCTTGAAATCTGCTCACTCTGCCCATATCATTAGCACTCGTTAACGGCGAGTGCTAACCAGCTAGTAGTTTCATCAGTCGAATGGCTATGTATAGCTAACCGGCAGCGCCGCTTTTAACTTAACCAATTGTTTTAGGAGAAAAATGTATGAAAGTCCGCCCTTTGAATGACCGCGTCATAGTCAAGCGCCTGGAAGAAGAACGTAAAACTGCGTCTGGAATCGTGATTCCTGATGCCGCTACCGAAAAGCCCGATCAAGGCGAAATCATCGCTGTAGGCAACGGCAAAATCGGTGACGACGGCAAGCTGCGTCCGATGAGTGTGAAAAAAGGCGATAAAGTGTTGTTTGGCAAATACGCCGGACAGACCTTCAAGATGGACGGTCAGGAATATATGACCATGCGCGAAGATGACATCATCGGCGTAGTTGAAGCCTAAGCAATTTACGAATTTCAGGAGAACATAACATGGCAGCTAAAGACGTTAAATTTCATGACGCCGCACGCAACAAAATGGTTGTCGGTGTCAACATTCTGGCCGATGCGGTCAAGGTTACTCTGGGTCCAAAGGGCCGTAATGTAGTGCTGGATCGCTCTTATGGTGCCCCCACTATCACCAAGGACGGCGTATCCGTCGCCAAGGAAATCGAACTGAAGGACAAGTTCGAGAACATGGGCGCACAGATGGTTAAGGAAGTTGCTTCCAAGACTTCCGACGTGGCCGGTGACGGCACCACCACTGCAACCGTGCTGGCGCAATCCATCGTACAGGAAGGCATGAAGTTCGTTGCCGCCGGCATGAACCCGATGGATTTGAAGCGCGGCATCGACAAGGCAGTCATCGCAGCCGTTGCAGAACTGAAGAATATCTCCAAGCCTTGCACCACCAGCAAGGAAATTGCCCAAGTAGGCTCCATTTCCGCCAACTCTGACGCTAACATCGGCAAAATCATTGCCGACGCGATGGACAAGGTCGGCAAGGAAGGCGTCATCACGGTTGAGGACGGCAAGTCCCTCGACAGCGAACTCGAAGTAGTCGAGGGTATGCAATTCGATCGCGGCTACCTTTCGCCGTACTTCATCAACAACCAGGATCGTCAAATTGCAACGATGGACAATCCTTTCATCCTGCTGCACGACAAAAAGGTTTCCAACATTCGCGACCTGCTCCCGTTATTGGAACAAGTCGCCAAGGCTGGGCGTCCATTGCTGATCATCGCTGAAGATGTGGATGGCGAAGCGCTGGCTACGCTGGTGGTGAACAACATCCGTGGCATCCTGAAGACTGTCGCCGTCAAGGCTCCGGGCTTCGGCGACCGCCGCAAGGCCATGCTGGAAGACATCGCCATTCTGACCGGCGGCACCGTGATCGCCGAAGAAGTGGGTCTGTCGCTGGAGAAGGCCACGCTGGCCGAATTGGGCCAAGCCAAGCGCATCGAAGTGGGCAAGGAAGATACCATCATCATTGATGGCGCAGGCAAGCATGATGCGATCAAGGGTCGCATTAGCCAGATCAACAAGCAAGCCGAAGAATCCTCCAGCGACTACGACAAGGAAAAGCTGCAAGAACGCAAAGCCAAGCTGTCCGGCGGCGTTGCGGTGATCAAGGTCGGTGCTGCAACCGAAGTAGAAATGAAAGAAAAGAAAGCGCGCATCGAAGACGCACTGCATGCTACCCGTGCTGCCTGGGAAGAAGGCATTGTTCCCGGCGGCGGCGTGGCACTGTTGCGCTCCAAGGCTGCCGTAGCAAAACTGAAGGGCGACAACCATGATCAGGAAGCGGGCATCACCATTGTGTTGCGCGCCATGGAATCCCCGTTGCGCGCCATCGTGGCTAACGCGGGTGACGAGCCATCGGTAGTGGTTAATAAAATACTGGAAGGCAAGGGTAGCTTCGGTTACAACGCTGCGACCAGCGAATACGGCGACATGTTGGCGATGGGCGTGGTTGACCCGACCAAGGTGACGCGCGTCGCATTGCAAAATGCGGCCTCCATCGCCGGCCTGATGCTGACCACCGCATGTATGGTTGCTGAATTGCCTGAAGACAAGCCAGCCGGCGGCATGGGTGGTGGTGATATGGGCGGTATGGGTGGGATGGGCGGCATGATGTAATTGCCGCAATTCTTCGTTCGCTGTTGCACCTGACAAACCCCGCCTCGTGCGGGGTTTGTCTATTACAACATTAGATTTCCTCCACCGCGAAGATGCGGCGGTGTTCACGGATGGCGTAGCGGTCAGTCATGCCGGCGATGTAGTCGGACACGGCGCGGGCACAGTCGGCTTCGGCCTGGCGCTGAAATTGCGGCGGCAGCAAACGGTTATCTTCCATGAATGCGTTGAACAGGTCGCTGATGATACGGCGCGCTTTTGCGCTCATGCGCATCACTTGGTAGTGACGATAGAGGTGGGTGCGCAGAAATGCTTTTAACTCGCGACTCTGCTCGTGCACTTCAGCGCTGAATGCCACAATAGGCGGTGCATTGCGCACATCGGCAATATCGCGCACGGCATGGGTGCGGATATTATTTTCGGTTTCGCGGATGAGGTCGGTCACCAAGGTGTTAATCATGCGCCGTATCGTTTCGTGTATCAGGCGGCGCTCGGCAATGCCGGGATATGCCTTGCGCACGACGTCGAGATGTCCGGCGAACAGATGCACCGAGGCCAACTGTTCCAGCGTAATCAGCCCGGATCGCAGGCCGTCATCCACGTCGTGATTGTTGTAGGCGATCTCATCGGCAAGATTGGCGATCTGCGCTTCCAGCGAGGGTCGCTGCTGTTTGAGAAAGCGTTCGCCCACATCGCCCAGCCTGGCGGCGTGCTCGGGCGCGCAGTGCTTGAGGATGCCCTCGCGCGTTTCGAAGCACAGGTTCAGTCCGTCGAAAGCGGCATAGCGTTCTTCCAGCACATCCACCACACGCAATGATTGCAAGTTGTGTTCGAAGCCGCCATGCTCCTTCATGCAAACATTGAGTTCTTCCTGTCCAGCATGGCCGAAAGGCGTATGGCCGAGATCATGCGCCAGCGATATCGCCTCCACCAAGTCTTCATTTAATTTCATATGCCGCGCGATGGAACGGGCGATTTGCGCCACTTCGATGCTGTGGGTCAGCCGCGTGCGGAACAGGTCGCCTTCGTGGTTAACGAACACCTGTGTCTTGTATTCGAGGCGGCGGAATGCGGTGGAATGAATAATCCGGTCGCGGTCACGCTGGAATTCGCTACGACTGAACGGCGCCTCTTCGTACACATTTCTGCCGCGCGAGTTGTGCTCACTTACTGCGTAAGGTGCGAGATCGGTCATTTATTTTTTTGCCTCAATATGAAGTAGGATGTCTGTGAAACGTATAGCCGGGCACCCGGGTGAAGCGCAGCGTAACCCATCGTTTTGACCAAACCCTCGGCTCGGCTTTGATGTGTGAAGGCATTGATGGGTTACGCTGCGCTTCACCCATCCTACATTGCAATCTCCAATGTTTGCCGCAACAACTCCTCAGGCACATCGCCGCTTACCACGGCATGGCCGATGGATTTAAGCAGCACGAAGCGCATCTTGCCGCCCACGACTTTCTTGTCCAGTCCCATCAGTTGCAGATATTTTTCCGTGCCCAGAGCAGGTGCGACAACAGGCAGTCCGGCACACTCGAACATGCGTCTGGTACGTGCAACATCCTGTTCACTTATCCAGCCCAGTCGATGTGACAAGTCGGCGGCCATGATAGTTCCAGCCGCCACACCCTCGCCGTGCAACCACGTTCCATATCCCATGCCGGTTTCGATAGCATGGCCAAAAGTATGGCCGAGGTTGAGCAAGGCACGTTCGCCGCTCTCACGCTCATCCGCGCCCACCACTTCGGCCTTATTCTGGCAGCTGCGTGTAATGGCGTATTGCAGTGCTTCGGCATCGCGCGCCAATAACTTCGCCATGTTCTGTTCCAGCCACTCGAAAAACGGCAAATCGCGGATCAGGCCGTATTTGATGACTTCCGCGATGCCTGCGCGCAACTCTTGATCCGGCAGGGTGTTCAGCGTGGCAATGTCGGCCAGCACCACCTGCGGCTGATAAAACGCGCCTATCATGTTCTTGCCCAGCGGATGGTTAATGCCGGTCTTGCCGCCGACCGAGGAATCCACCTGCGCCAGTAGCGTGGTGGGTATCTGGATGAAGGGCACGCCGCGCAGATAGGTCGCGGCGGCATAGCCGGTCATGTCGCCGATGACGCCGCCGCCCAATGCGATCAGCGGCGTATTGCGTTCGCAGCGATGGGTCAGCAGCGCGTCGTAAATCAGCCCCAGCGTTTCAGTATTTTTGTATTTCTCGCCATCCGGCAGGATGATGGGGATGGTCTCCACGCCATAGGTTGCCAGCATGGCGCGCAATGATTCCAGATACAGCGGAGCCACTGTGGTGTTAGTTACCACTGCCGCCTTTTTGTTCGGCAAGTGCGGCATCAACAAATCTCCATTGAAGCGCAGGTCGTTGCCGATATGGATGAAATAGCTGCGCTCTGCCAGCCCGACGGTTAATGTTTGCATGGTTTAATTATATCAAGTGCGGTGTTGGGTTTCTGTGTAGAGGCTCAATTCCTGCTGCAACCGCGACATCAGGCTATACACGCTTTGTTTGCTGGTAGGCATCACCAGATCGGCCGCTTTTATGTATAGCGGATCGCGCAAATCATACAATTCTTTCAGCTTGGCGCGCGGATCGGCTGTTTGCAACAAGGGGCGGCTGCGATCATGGTGGGTGCGCTGCCAAAGATCATGCACCGTACTTTTCAAATACACCACGATGCCATTGGCGTGCAACGCTTCGCGGCTTTGCTCGCTTAACACCGCCCCTCCTCCCGTCGCAAGGACTATGTTGTCGCGCTTTACCAAATCCTGAATCACGCTTGCTTCGCGCTGACGAAAACCGGCCTCGCCCTCAATATCAAAAATATGCGTAATGGTCACGCCGGTGCGCTGCTGAATTTCTTCGTCGCTATCGACAAATTTTTTGCCCAAATGCTGGGCGAGCAACTTCCCAATAGTGGTTTTCCCCGCCCCCATCATTCCGACCAGAAATAGGTTGCCCGACTGAAATTTGCGATTGTTTGATTGGCTGCTTTGCATACCGCACATTGTAAACGATAAAAGCAAAAGCACCCGCTTGCGGGAGATCGTCAAGTTGCTTGACTACGACGTGAAACGCTTGATGAATTTATTCGCCTTAATAACCGGACAAACGAATGTGCCGACAAGACTCAGTAAATCGTCATCTCCGCCGATCAAAAAATCAGGCTTTTTATTCGAGTCTTACCCTCATTAGGCTAATGGATTATTTGGGTTTATCGCAGGTTCAAGGTGTCTTTCAGTATCTTCGGGGTAATAAAAATTAATAGTTCCTTTTTATCTTCCGCATTGTTGGTGGCTTTGAAGAACCAGCCAAGAACAGGGATGTCCCCAAGCAACGGAACCTTGGAGGTGGACTTATTAGTATCCAAGGTATAGACGCCACCAATTACCACAGTACCGCCATTCTCAACCAGCGCCTGAGTGGTAATTTTATTGGTGTCTATGATGGGGCCCGCATTGGTCGGGTTGCCTATGGAATCATTACTGATATCCACCTTCATGTTGACGTGATCATCCGGTGTTATCTGCGGTGTCACCTTAAGGCTCAGGTTTGCCGTTGCAAATGATGTTGTCGGCGTCGCCCCCCCCACTGCGACTGTTGTGTAAGGTATTTGCACACCCGTGGAGATGGTGGCTTCGGTTGAATCTGACGTCATCACGCGAGGGCTGGCGATATTCTTGGTGTTCCCATCGTCTTCTGCGGCATCAATTTCCAAATTCAGTATTTTTGTGGCCGCTGCGTTAAATAGCTGGACTACCGCTCCTCCATATGGAGCTTGGCCGCTGTTTGAAAAAGGCGCACTCAATCCGGCAGAAGGAATCAGGTTGAAGTTGGGCCCCGATGACCCGATCGCCCCCATAGCCGCCCCGGGTCCCGGGGCGGGATAGGTCATACTGAGTTTCCCCCCGATGGTCTGGCTAAACTTGTCTTCTGCGTGAATAAACCGCGCTTCGATCATCACCTGACGTACCGGTATGTCAATTTCCTTGATCATCTGGCGCACTTGTTCCAGATTTGTTGGTGTGTCTTTCACAAACAGGGTGTTGGTACGCTGATCAACCACCACGCTGCCGCGCTTGGACAGGACGCCACTGCTTGCACCGCCCGCAACTGCTACTCCTTTCAGTATAGCGACCACATCGCTGCCTTTAGAGTAACTAAGCCGGAAGCTTTCTGTTCGTAGAGTTTCAAGTTCGGAAATATCCTGAGTCGATGTCAGGGCGAGCTTTTCCTTGGCTGCCAATTCCTCGCGCGGGGCAATCTGGATCACGTTGCCGTTCTTGCGCATATCCAGATCTTTGCTTCTTAAAATGATATCCAGCGCCTGGTCCCATGGCACATCTTTCAAACGCAAGGTCAGGTCGCCGGTTACCGAATCGCTGATCACCATGTTCATGGGGATGTTGTTGCTGTTAATGAAATCACTAATCACATACAGTGCTTCGCGTACCGCGATTTTCTGGAAATTAAGAGTCAGCTTTTCTCCCGCATAACCTATCTGGTTACCCTTTGCCAACTTGTTTGGGTCTTCCGCCACCGGTTTTATTTCCACAATAAACTTGTTGTCCGCCTGATAGGCGGACTGCTCCCAATTCCCCTTGGGTTGGATGACCATGCGTACATTGTCACCGTCCACAAATGTATCTATTTCCTCTACCGGGGTGCCAAAATCGGTCACATCGAGCTTGCGTCGCAAATTTTGCGGCAAAGCAGTTTTCATGAAGTCCACGATCAGGCTCTTACCTTGTTGCCTGATGTCTATGCCCACATTGGCATCCGACAGGTCAACCTGAATGCGCCCCTCGCCATTTTTGCCGCGATGAAAATCGACATCGCGCAGGCTGTGTTGTTGTGCATTGGGTTTGGCTTCGGCGAAACGGGTGGCAATTGGCGATAAAGCGTCCCCCATCGACGCGCTGGTATCCCGAACTTTGCCTTGCAGGGTAATTAGCACGGTATTGCCCTCAATCTGAGTGTCATAAGACAACATCTCGTTCAGGTTGACCACTAAGCGGGTGCGATTGCCAGCCTGTACGATGTTGGCGCTACGCAGAACGCCTTCGCCAAATTCCTGAGTGGACTTGCCCAACCCATTTGCTGTATTAGGGAAGTCAAACGCGATACGCGGCGGTGTGTTAATACTGAACCCGGCAGGTGGATTGACAAGCGCGCTCTTCAGCCCCACTTTAATAATCAGTCTCCCCCCCACTGCACCGCTAACGCTGAGCGACTGTATGCTATTTGCATCTGGATTGCTTTGCGCGTAGGCAGTCAGCGCAAAAACCGCAAATATTGCGGCGGCAAATCGAAGGATGTTATTAACCGCGTTACCGAACTGTCTCATGTTTACTCCCAATCATTCCACTAATTGCAGACTGCTCATACGCTCTGACCAGTCTCCGGTGCTATCCTGAATCATTTCCTTGATTTTTACTTCAGTTTCTTCGACCCCGATGACCCGCCCGAAATTCTGGCCCAGATAATTACCCACCTTGACGCTGTACAGCTTGCCATCAGGTGCATGAATAATGGCATGACCAATATTGCCTTGAGATAAAAAGCCAACCATTTTCAAGCCATCCAATGGAAATTCTTCCAACGCTTCCCTGTGGCGCGCCATGTTCGGCTGGTTAAGGCCGGGCTGTCCACCGTTCTTTATCTCCGGCTTGCGCGGCTTGAAAGGGTCAGGCAACCCTGCGGAATTGTCATAGTTGAACGGCTCGTATGGTTTGATCTCGGGGGGCGGATCCACCTTACCGCGCATATTGGCTCCGGCGTTTTTGACGAAATCATGCAAGTCCTGGAATTCATCACCGCCGCAGGCGGCAAGCAGCAGGGAAGTCAACAGAAGCAAATAGACTGATCGCATCATTTTTTCGCTCCAGCAACTGGTGTCGCCGCTTTCTTCTGTGCTGCTTCCGTTTTCTTCTGTGCTGCCAGTTCATCCTCATCCAGGTAGCGGTAGGTCTTGGCCGTCGCATCCATAACCAGTTGTCCGCCCGCAGTGGTGATGGTGATATCGTTCAACGCCACGATGCGCGGCAACTGGGAAATGTCGCTGGAAAATCTGCCAAGATCATCGTAGTTGCCCGTTACCTTGATGGTAATCGGCTGTTCGGCAAACACGCCGGTCACCACCTCGGCACCGGGCCGGAACAAATCAAATTGCAGCCCGCGCCCCAAACCCGCTTGGTTAATATCCGTCAGTAGCGCGTCCATTTCTGATTTATTTGGTAATTGCTTAAGCAATGCGCCAAACGACTGCTGGGTTTCAGTGAGTTGTTTTTTAATGATGTCGAGATTGATAGCCTGCTTCTTCTTAACCAGAAATGCCTCTTTCAGTTTGTTTTCTTCCTGTTTGGCATTGCTTAGCGTTCTCAGTTGATCTTGCCAGTCAAAAACAAATCCTCCAATCAGCACCGCAATGCAGATGGCCACGCATGCCAAAAGCTTTGCCACCCAAGGCCAACTACCCGGATTTTTCGGGTTGATATTTTTTAGATTTTTTAGTTCTTCCAATAAGTTCATGGGTAGCACACCTATTTCACGCTACCGGTCTTGGCCGGGACTGGGGAGGCTGGGGCCTGTTTTTTCAGATTAAAATTCAGGGTGAAATCGTTCTCTCGCGCGCTGCCCGTCCCCGATGCATGAATTTCAACCAATGTCGGCAACTCCAGCCATGGAGAATCTTCGATCGCACGCATCAGTGTGGAAACCCGTGCATTCGATTGTGCAGAGCCCACCAGATTAATCTTGTTGCCAGTCTGTTTCAGCGATTTCAGATACACGCCATTTGGCAAAATGCGCAACATTTGATCCAGCAGATGCACCACGTCCGAGCGCGTGGTTTGCAAATTTTCGACTACGGTCTTGCGTGCCAGCAGCGCATCGGTTTCCTCGCGCAACTTCTTGATTTCATCAATCTGCTTGTCCAGAATGGCTGTTTGATCTTTCAGGTATTGGTTGCGGCGTTCCTGATAGGAAATCTGGTTGCTGAACGCGACATGCACGAAGCCGACAATTGCTATCCCCAGCAGCAGCGAAATTGCGCTGAACGCGATAAGCTGAATTTGGCGCGCCTTGCGTTTCTCCGCCCGATGTGGCAATAAATTAACGCGTATCATGATGGGTCGAACCTCCGCATCGCAAGACCGCAGGCTATCATCAGTGCAGGTGCGTCAGACTGTAGCTGGCGCGGCTTGATACGGCTGGACAGCGTCATCTGCGTAAACGGATTGGCTACCAGGGTACTCACCTGTGTACGTGTCGCAACTGCGTCATCCAAGCCTGCCAATGCAGCACAACCACCTGCCAAGACAATATAATTCACTTCGTTAAATGGTGTAGAGGTAAAAAAGAACTGTATGACACGCGCCACCTCGCTCGCCACATTTTCGCGGAACGGCGCAAGCACGTCGCTCTCATAGTTATCCGGCAACCCGCCATTACGTTTGCCTGCCTCTGCTTCTTCGGCGGACAAGCCGAATGCATTTTGTATCTGCTGCGTCAATTGTTCGCCGCCAATCTGCTGGTCACGCGTGTAAACCGATTGACCGTTGCGCAGTACATTCACATTCATTGTGCCTGCGCCTATATCCACCAGCGCCACACATTGGTCTGCCGCCCCTCCCGGTAATTGTGCGCAAATTTGGGTTAGCGCGGCCTCGGCGGCATAAGGCTCCACGTCCACCACGATCGCCTTGAGTCCGGCTGTTTGTGCGGCCGCAACACGGTCTTCCACATTCGCCTTGCGCGAAGCGGCCAGCAGTACCTCGACTTCCTCGGCATTGCCGGGCGCAGGGCCGATTACCTGAAAATCCAGATTGACTTCGTCCATGGCAAAAGGAATGTACTGGTTCGCTTCCGTCTCAACTTGATACTCCAAGTCTTCTTCGCGCAACCCGCTGGGCAAGAGGATTTTCTTTGTAATCACAGCGGCGGCAGGAAGCGCCAAGCTAATATTCTTGATGCGCGTTCCCATGCGTTTAAAAGCCCGCTCCAAGCTTTCCGCAACCGCTTCCAGATTATTGATATTGCCATCAATCACCGCATCTTTGGGCAACGCCTCAATAACATAGCGCTCGATCACATAGCCATTTTTCTTTGGTGATTCGCTTAATTCCACCATCTTGACTGCAGAAGCGCTAATATCCACCCCTATCAAAGGGGGTGTCCCGGTCCGTAGAAAATCCAGCGGAATGTCAAAGTTTACTTTAAGCATATGCTGGTTAGAGCTTTTCCATATTAAAGTGGATTAAATCCTAGCAATAACTATAACCCATGTAAAGTTTTTTCTGGCGAGTTTGTTAGCCCCAAGTAGTAATATCCGATTTTCCTGGAGGGCCATTTTTCTAAAAGTTATTTTTTCTGGTAAGCATGCAAGAGTCGATATAATTAGACCTTGGGGCCGCTAATAAAAATATCGCTTATTCATTCTGCATAACATGACATGACTCAACGCTGGTGGTTTTACCCGGCTCTTGCCGCGCTTGCTTCCGCTCTCCTGCCAATACTGCTGCTGGTGTTTGCGGCCATGCTGGCCTATCCCACACTGCCTTCGCTAGAGGTGTTAACCGACTATCAGCCCAAAATTCCTCTGCGCGTATATAGCGCCGAAGGCACCCTCCTCGGCGAATTTGGCGAGGAACGGCGTGCACTGGTCAAGATAGGCGACGTGCCCGACCTGATGAAGAAAGCCATACTCGCAGCCGAAGATGACCGTTTCTATGAGCACGGTGGTGTGGACTATATGGGGATGCTGCGTGCCGCCTATTCCGACTTTACCTCGGGCGGTGCCAAGCAGGGCGCCAGCACCATCACCATGCAGGTGGCGCGTAATTTCTTCCTGTCCAAGGAAAAAACCTTTACACGCAAATTCAATGAAGTGCTGCTTGCGCTAAAGATCGAGCACAGCCTGAGCAAAGACGAAATCCTCCAGCTTTACCTCAACCAGATTTACCTCGGCCAGCGTGCTTATGGCTTCGCCGCCGCCGCACAAATTTATTATGGCAAGAACCTCAATCAGCTCAACGTAGCCGAAATGGCCATGCTGGCTGGCCTGCCCAAGGCCCCATCCTCCTTCAATCCGGTGGTCAATCCCAAGCGCGCAAAACTACGCCAGATGTATGTTCTGCGCCGCATGCATGAACTCAACTTCATTGACGCCAAGCAGTTCGAGGCCGCACAGCAGTACCCCATGACCGCCAAGCACGGCAATCAGGAATTTCCGGTCAAGGCAGATTTTCTGGCGGAGATGGTCAGACAGGAAGTGTACGACCGCTATCAGGAAGACGCCTACACGCAAGGCATCAAGGTCTATACCACCATTCGTCAGCAAGACCAGATTGCAGCTTACAAAGCATTGCGCAAAGGTGTGCTGACCTATGATCAGCGCCACGGTTACCGCGGCCCGGAGGGCTACGCTGACTTGAGTGATGGCAACAGCGATGAAAATCTGGAAGAGGCGCTGCAAGATGTTACCGACAGTGATGACCTGATTCCCGCCGTGGTGCAGAAAGCCAGCCCCAACGCTGTCCACGCCTACTGCAAGGGCGGACAAACTGTCGAAATCAGCGGAGAAGGACTGAAATTCGCGCAGCATGCGCTGGGCGACAAGGTTGCGCTGAACCAGCGCATACGCCCGGGCTCGATCATTCGCGTACAGCAAAATGAGAAAGGCGCTTGGCAAATCGTCCAGCTACCTCAAGTTGAAGCTGCCTTCGTTTCCGCCAGCCCCCACGATGGTGCAATCTATTCTTTAGTTGGCGGCTTCGACTTTAACCGCAACCAGTTCAACCATGTCACGCAAGCCTGGCGGCAACCCGGTTCCAGCTTCAAGCCTTTCATCTACTCCTCGGCACTCGAAAAGGGATTTACTCCTGCCACCATCATCAACGATGCACCGCTGTCGTTTAGTGCGGCTGAAACCGGAAGCGAACCTTGGATACCGAAAAACTACGAAAATGATTATGATGGTCCAATGCGCATGCGGCAAGCACTCGTCCATTCCAAGAACCTGGTCACCATCCGCATCATGCAAGCCATTACGCCCCAATATGCGCAGGACTACATCACCAAGTTCGGATTCGATGCCGCCAAGCATCCGCCCTACCTCACTATGGCGCTGGGGGCAGGCTCAGCTACACCGATGCAAATGCTGGCGGGCTATTCTATTTTCGCCAATGGCGGTTTCCGCGTCGCGCCCTATTTCATCCAGCGCATCGAAGATGCCAAAGGTGTCATATTGAATAAGGCAGAACCGGTAGTGGCCGGAGAAACTGCCGAGCAAGTGATCGATGTGCGCAATGCCTTTACCATGGTCAGCATGATGCAGGATGTAATACGGCATGGCACTGGCTTCCAGGCCATGAAACTTGGAAGATCGGATTTGGCGGGAAAGACCGGTACTACCAGCGACTCGGTGGACGCATGGTTCTGCGGTTTTCAGCCTACTGTGGTTGGTATCTCATGGATCGGTTTCGACACCCCGCGCAGCCTGGGCGGCAAGGAAACTGGCGCCCAGGCCGCGCTGCCGATGTGGATGGACTATATGGGCAGTGTTTTAAAAAATGTGCCGGAAGCGGCCTACACTATGCCTGGTAACATGGTGGCAACACGTATCAACAATAGCGGCAAGCTGGATGCCAATGGTGAATTGGTGGAATATTTTTACCCGGAAAATTTACCCCATGAGCAGTCCGCCACGCCACGCGAAAAATCGCAAAGCGAAGCGGCCAAAGACCAGTTATTCTGACCCGGAATGAGTAAAGACCAAACACATAGGCGCGACCTCATGCGCGAACAACTCGCGCACCACGCTGCCCGCCTGATAGCTGAAGACGGCATCACTGATTACGCCTTAGCCAAGCGCAAAGCCGCCAAGCAAATGGGCGCGGCGGACACCCGCCACCTGCCCAGCAATCAGGAAGTGGATGGCGCGCTGCACAGTTACCGAGCCCTCTACCAACACGATAGCCACCCCGACATCCTGCATCAGCTACGCGAAGAAGCGCTCGCCGCCATGCGTCTGCTGGAACCGTTCCAGCCCTATCTCACCGGCTCGGTGCTGAGTGGTACGGCAGGCGAACGCTCCGACATCAACCTCATGCTGTTCAGCGACGACGCGAAAGCCGTGCTGCTGTTCCTGCTCAAGCACAACATCGAATTCGAAGATGGAGAATGGAGAGTGCGGGTGGGTGGACACGAAGAGACCGTGCCGAGTTACACTCTGACTGGTGAATCCGGCACGCAGACACATATAATCGTCCTGCCCGAGAACGCCCGCCACAGCGGCAGCCGCCACCCTGAGACCCATGCGGATATTGCGGCAGTAGCTAAATTGATTGCGGAATGCTGAGTGCGGAATAAGTTAAAAAAGGGCTGGCGGGATTTCTCAATTAGCATTCCGAATTCCGCAATCTGCATTCTTCATTTAGCCAGCCACCTTGCCGCATCCAGCGCAAAGTAAGTCAGTATCCCGTCTGCTCCCGCGCGTTTGAACGCCAGTAGCGATTCCAGCACACACGCCTCTTCATTCAGCCAGCCGTTCTGTGCGGCGGCCTTGAGCATGGCATATTCGCCGCTGACCTGGTAAACGAAGGTGGGCGCCTTGAATTCGTCCTTCACGCGGCGAACGATGTCGAGGTAGGGCAAGCCGGGTTTGACCATCACCATGTCTGCGCCTTCCTGTAAGTCGAGGCCGACTTCCCAAAGCGCTTCGTCAGAATTGGCGGGGTCCATCTGGTAGGTGTATTTGTTGCCCGAACCCAAGTTGCCGCTGGAGCCGACGGCATCGCGGAACGGGCCATAAAAGCTGGAGGCGTACTTGGCGGAGTAAGCCATGATGCGGGTGTGGATGTGGCCGTTGGCATCCAGCACCGCGCGTATCGCGCCGATGCGTCCGTCCATCATATCGGAGGGGGCCACGATATCAACTCCGGCTGCTGCATGAACTTGCGCTTGCTGCACCAGCACTGCTACGGTTTCGTCGTTGAGGACGTAGCCGCTGTCATCTATTAATCCGTCCTGCCCGTGGCTGGTGTAGGGGTCGAGGGCGATATCGGTCATCACGCCGAGTTCGGGGAAATTCTTCTTCAGCGCGGCGACCACGCGCGGCACCAAGCCGTCAGGGTTGTAGGCTTCGCGCGCGTCCAGGCTCTTCAGCGGCACATCGATTACCGGAAAGATCGCCATCACCGGAATGCCCAGCCTGACGCACTCCTCGGCATCTTTGAACAGCAAGTCCAAAGTCTTGCGCTGCACCCCCGGCATGGACTTCACATCCTCGGCTTTATTACTGCCTTCCAGTACAAAAACCGGGTAGATAAAATCGGCCGATGTGAGCACATGCTCACGCATTAAGTTCCGTGAAAAGGCATCGTGACGCATACGACGCATTCGCTTGTGTGGGTACTGTCCGAGTGTTTGCATAATAGCCTTCTAAAAAATTCAGGTTTTGTGGAACTCTTTCAGAACTCTCTTATCTGATGATGTAGATGATGCGAGTCATCTCCCGTTTCTCCTCCCTGAGCGGGTAGCCTTGACGCTAGTTGAGGCAACCTTCGCCCCTGGCCTCCCCCTTTGGCTGGGGGCATTTTTTTGTCTACTGATCCAATGCGCAAAATACTACAACATCCCCTCCGCTTGCATGGGGAAGGAACTGGCTTGGCTCTAATGGAAAATCGGGTTAACTTTTCTCAAACCACCCGGCGATCACCGCCTCAGCTTCATCCGCCCCAAGCTTTTTCAGGCTGGAGAACAACTGCACCGAGCAAAAAGGAAAGAGCTCTGCAAGGTGTAATTTAACACGATTCAGCGTCATGGTCGCCTGCTGGCGGCTCAGTTTGTCTGACTTGGTGAGCAGCACATGCACCGGCTTGCCGGTAAGCGCAAACCAGTTCAGCATTTGTTCATCCAGCTCAGTCAGAGGATGGCGCGCATCCATGATGACTACCAAACCACACAGGGCTTCGCGAGTTTGTAAATACTCGCTCAACAAGCCTTCCCAGTGCGCCTTCACATCCGGCGGCACCTTGGCATAACCATAACCGGGCAAGTCCACCAAAAAGCGATTTTCTCCCAAATCAAAATAATTGAGATGCTGAGTGCGGCCAGGCGTCTTGCTGGTGTAGGCCAAGCGCACATGGTTCGCCAGTGTGTTGATGGCGCTGGATTTGCCTGCATTGGAACGCCCGACAAAAGCCACTTCCTTGCCGCCGTGCAGCGGCAAATCGCTTGATGTGATTGACGGTGGTGTAAAACGCAGCTTGCGAAAAAAGCCCCATTACTTCCAAGCCGCGAAAATTTTGTCAGCAGCGGCAACGGTTGCAGCGATGTCGGCATCGGAGTGCGCCGCCGACACAAAGCCAGCCTCGAAGGCGGAGGGTGCGAGATACACGCCCGCCTCCAGCATGGCATGGAAGAAGCGGTTGAATGCTTCCTTGTCGCACTTCATTACTTCGGCATAACTGGTCGGCAATGCCGCGCTGAAATACAGGCCAAACATGCCGCCGACGGATTGCGCGCAGAATGGAATGCCGTGTTTCTTTGCGCTGGCGGTCAAGCCTTCAGCCAATTGCTTGGCCAGTTGCGCCAAGCGTTCGTAGAAACCGGGCGCCTGAATCAGCTTGAGCGTGGTCAAACCCGCCGCCACTGCCACCGGATTGCCGGACAGCGTACCGGCCTGATACACAGGCCCCAAAGGAGCTAAGCATTGCATGATGTCGCGCCGACCGCCAAAGGCCGCCGCAGGCAATCCGCCGCCCATCACCTTGCCCAGCGTCACCAGATCCGGCTTGATGCCGTAATATCCCTGTGCGCCTTGCAAGCTGACGCGGAAACCAGTCATCACCTCATCCAGAATCAGTACCGCGCCGTGCTTGGTACACAAGCTGCGCAAAGCATCGAGAAATTCGCGCTTCGGCGCGATCAGATTCATATTACCCGCAACCGGCTCGACGATCACGGCGGCTATCTCTTTGCCCATCTCGGCGAAGGCGAGTTCCAGCCCGGCGGCATCGTTATAGTCCAGCACCGTGGTCAGCGCGGCGATTTCGGCAGGCACGCCGGATGAACTCGGCTGCCCGAAAGTCAGCGCACCGGAACCGGCCTTAACCAGCAGTCCATCGGAATGACCGTGATAACAGCCCTCGAATTTGATAATGCGGCTACGTCCGGTGAAACCGCGCGCCAGACGAATCGCTGTCATCGTGGCTTCGGTGCCGGAGCTGACCAGACGCACCATTTCAAGTGACGGCAGCAGCTTGCACAACAGCTCAGCCATTTCCAGTTCACTCGCAGTCGGTGCGCCGAAACCCAGTCCCTGCGCAGCCGCATCTTGCACTGCTTTCACCACTTCAGGATGGCAATGCCCGACGATCATCGGCCCCCATGAACCGACGTAATCAATATAGCGCTTGTCGTCTGCATCCCACACGTAGGCGCCCTGCCCGCGCTTGAAAAATAGCGGCGTGCCGCCCACCGACTTAAAAGCGCGCACCGGTGAATTTACTCCGCCGGGGATGACGCGTTGTGATTGTTCGAATAATTCCTGATTGTGAGAAGTCATGAAGCAGAGTCCTGAATAAAAAATTTTGAAATTTCCTGCGCGGCGGTTTGATTGTCCGCTGCGTCAAACAAAGCCGAGATCACCGCCAGCGCATCCGCTCCGGCATTTATCAGCAACGCGCCATTTTGCGCGGTGATGCCGCCTATCGCCACCAGCGGCACATCAAACTCGGTTCGCGCTTGACGCAACAATTCAACATCCGCCGTTACAGCATTGGGCTTGACCGTGGAAGGGAAGAACGCGCCGAACGCCACGTAATCTGCTCCCGCCGCGACCGCCTCCTGCGCCAGCGACAGGCGATTATAGCAAGAGGCACCGATGATCTTGTGCTTGCCCAGCACGGCGCGTGCCGCTTGCAATTCGCCGTCCGTCGCACCCAGATGCACGCCGTCCGCATCAACTCGTAAAGCCAAGTGTGCATCGTCATTCACGATGAAGGTCACGGCCAACTCGCGCGTCAACTCGCGCAAAGCCATAGCTTGCGCTAACCGCAGCACGGCATCAGCAAACTTGTTGCGGTATTGCAGCACCCGTGCCCCGCCGGACAGTACTTGCCGCGCCCGTCGCAACAAATCCGCCGTATCGAAGCAGTCCGGCGTAATCGCATACAGCCCTTCAATGCCGGGTTTTGGACTCATCCTGTTCCGGTTCATTATCATCATCTTCTTCATCCCGCGCCCAGAACAGACGATCAGGAATGTGCTGTCCCATGCCGGGGCGGAAGCCATATTTCAGCGCCTGCCATGTGTATTCCTGCGCCTCTTTTATTGCCTCCTCCACCGACAATCCGTTTGCCAGCAAGGCGGCAATGGCCGAAGCCAAGGTGCAACCAGAGCCGTGGTAGATGCCGGGCAGGCGCGGCCAGTCATCGCTGCGCACAACGCCTTGCGCGCCATACAGGATGTTGATCACCTTGGGCGTGTGTTCGTGCGTGCCGGTTACCAGCACATACTCGCAACCCAGCTGGATGATGCGTTTGGCGCATTCGTCCAAGTCGGGATTGTCCTCATCATTTTCTTCGTCCTGAATCAGGCGGCGCGCCTCGATACTGTTTGGCGTCAGGATGGTAGTCTGCGGCAGCAACAGTTCGCGCATCGCGTCACGCATATCCTCGTTGGCCAGTTCGTCGCCGCGACCGGATGCCAGGATCGGGTCGAACACCAGCGGGATATCAGGATAATCCGAAATCACTTCCGCAATCGCCGCAATGTTTTCCACGCTGCCCAGCAGGCCGATCTTGAATGCCGCCACCGGCATATCTTCCAGCACCGCGCGCGCTTGGTCGGCTACCCACTCGGCATCAATCGGCATCACATCATCCACGCCGCTGGTGTCCTGCACTGTTACCGCCGTCACTACCGACAAAGGATGGCAGCCCATGCTGGCAATGGTCAAAATGTCGGCCTGCATACCCGCGCCGCCGCTGGGATCGGTGGCGGCAAAAGTAAGGACGATGGGAGGTGTGTCAGGCAGATTGGTTGGCATCGGTGTAAAATAAGTAACCGTAAAGGCAGTATTTTAACTGAAATCTACGACCATGACCCTGAACCCGGAATATAAGAGCTACATGTGTCTGATTTGCGGTTGGCTGTACCACGAAGCCAGCGGCTTGCCGGGTGACGGCATTCCGCCCGGCACGCGCTGGGAAGTCGTGCCTATCAACAGAACTTGCCCGGAATGCGGCGCGCGCAAGGACAACTTTGAATTGGTGGAAGTTTGATGCGCATCTTGCACACCATGCTGCGCGTCGGCGACTTGGAAAAATCGCTCGCCTTCTATACCCAAGTACTCGGCATGAAGCTGCTGCGTCGCACCGATTATCCGGAAGGAAAGTTTACCTTGGTTTTTGTCGGCTACGACGACGAAGAACACAGCGCAGTCATCGAATTGACACACAATTGGGGAGTAGAAAAATACGAACTCGGCAACGCCTACGGCCACATCGCCATCGAAGTGGAAGATGCTTGCGCCGCTTGTAAAAAAATAAAACTGCGCGGCGGCAAAGTAGTGCGCGAAGCGGGGCCGATGAAACACGGCAGCACCGTGATCGCATTTGTCGAAGACCCGGATGGATACAGGATTGAGTTGATTCAGAAGAAAATGGGGTAATGAACCCAATTTCAAGGCAATCTTGGGGTTTGTCGCTAACACAATATTATCAGGAGTATCCCCTGCCGTAAGATGTTCCGTATCGCCTGCTCAGTTTTGGAAGGTGGAGTGCTATGCGATGGGAATCGCTGCCCTGAACGCTTGTCAATGACAAGCTGACTGCTACTTGGCAATTGCTGTTTTAAGTCACTTTCATCGGCAGGATGACCATTTGCTGCCCGCGTAAATGCAGGCGGCGCTGCATGGCGAGTGCGGTCTGGTTATGTAGCCAGCGCACGAAGATGTTGTCGTGGGTAAAAATCAGTTTGGCGGCGAAACAAACGCTGTTCGGGTATTCGGCGATGACTTCCTGCACGAGGTCGTCCAGCACCGTCACCAGATCGGTGCCGTAGACCATGCGCCAAGTTGCTTGCAGACCTTGGCTGTGGGAAAAGCCGGCGTAATAGCAGAGAGCGTTTTCGGTTTTATATTGCATGGTGCGGATGGTGGCATCGCTGTCGAAGCTCTGCGTATCCACTTCGCCCGCGCTGAGGAAAATGAAATTCTTGAAGTGACCGGGAAACAACCTCAGCACCCACATGATAGTGTGGATGCCGACGCCGCGATTTTTGTCTACCAGAAAGATCGCAGTGGGCAACTCGGGGTCGAGTTTTTGCGGCAGGCCGAGTTCGACTTTCACCGATTGGCCGAACAGTTTTTCCGCATGGCGCAACTGCTCGTGGGTCTCGTCATAGTGCTTGCGGATCAACAGGCACAGCCCGACCACCATGCTGGTGATGAGCACAGTCACCCAGCCGCCTTCGGCGAATTTTTCCACCAGCGTCACCGCAAGAATGCTGCCTGTGACCGAGAGACCGAGCAAAGACAGCGCCAGCTTCCGTTTCCAGGTGGACACGCTGCGCCGCTCACTCCACCAATGTTTGGATAGCCCCAGCAGGGACAGACTGAAGGTGAGGAACACGTTGATGCTGTACAACACCACCAGCAGCGACACCTCGCCCTTGCTCCAGATCAAAATTACTAACGCCGATACGCCCATGACTATGATGCCGTTCTGCGTGACCAGGCGCGAAGAGAGTTGACGGAACTGGCGTGGCACCCATGAATCCGCCGCCATATTAGCCATCACCGCCGGGCCGCCGAGAAAGCCGGTATTGGCGGCGACCAGCAGCAACCCGGCTTCCAGCGCCAGCGTCACGGCCAGGGCGCTGCTGTTCATCCACGTCGACATGCCGAGCGTAGCGATGATGGATTGAAAGGCGACGGCGTTCAGCGTCTGTCCGTCCACATGCTTGGATTGCCACAGCAGATATAGCACGATGATGCCGCCTGCGGTGAAGGCCAGCGACAGCGCCATGTAGAACATGGTCAACTTGCCGGTATGCACGCGCGGTTCGGCCAGCTTGTTCACATTATTGGAGACCGCTTCGATGCCGGTATAGGTGCCGCCACCGAGCGAATATGCACGCAGGAACAGCGAGGAAACGAAGACCCAGCCGAGCTGCTGGGTCAGCGCATGGGTCTCGACCAAGGTATCCGGGACAAGCGCGGACAGACCGTCCGCCTTGGCGTACACGCCGTAGCCGATAAGCAGCGCGTGGGTGACGAAGAAGCCGAGAAAGATAGGCAGCAGGATTTTGATGGACTCTTTCATTCCGCGCAAGTTAAGCGCGATGAGCAGCAAGATCAGCCCGATTTCGCTGGCCAGCTTGATGCCTTGCAGCGAGGGTGGCAGCAGGCTAAATAGCGCATCCGCGCCGCTGGCCACTGAAATGGCGATGGTCAGCACATAGTCCACGATCAGTGCCGATCCAGACAGCAGTCCTGCATGCTCTCCCAGCAGATGCGAGGCGACCTTGTAGCCGCCGCCACCGGAAGGAAACAGCTCAATGACTTGGTTGTAGCCCAGCGCGATGATGAATACGGTGAACGCCGTCGCCAGCGCAAGATAAAGTCCCAAGTGGGTATGAGCACCGAGCGCCAGGAAAGCCTCTTCCGGCCCATAGCAGGAAGAGGACAAACCGTCCGCTCCCAATCCTATCCATGCCAGAAAAGCAGCCAGAGCGATACTATGCCGCGTAGATGGATTGAGCGGATCAAGCGATTTGCCGATCAGCAAATCGTGGAACTTGCGCAGACTAAAGGGTTCGGACAAGGCTGGCAATCAATGAAGACTCACAAAATGGTTCATAAGGAGCCTCTAAAAATTCAAGTTTACAAGCCAGACAAGGCGCAAAGCGGATGCTCGCAAAATTGAATTTTTAGAGACTCCCTAATCCACCACGACAGGGGCGGCATATTACCACACCCAATTTTTCGGCATAATCCAGTCTTTCCCTTGTGGTTGAAGCGACCTGGTAAACAAGTGATAATCCCTGCCTGCCCACAAAGATTAGTAAATGTTGGCAATGCCCAGTTATCTCCTCATTCTGATCAGTACGGTGGTTAAATAGCCATGCTGAGTGCGCTGATCATAATATCAGCCATCGCCATCGTGCTCGGCGCGGTGCTGAGTTTTGCCGCGCTCAAGTTCAAGGTCGATGGCACTCCGCTGGTGGATAGAATAGACGCCATCCTGCCGCAGACGCAGTGTGGAAAGTGCGGCTATCCCGGTTGCAGACCTTATGCTGAGGCCATCGCCAACCAAGGGGCAGAAATCAACCGTTGCCCGCCCGGCGGCGAAGAAGGCATACGCGAGTTGGCGGATTTGCTCGGTGTCAAATTCAAACCTTTTGATAAAGACGTCATACTCAAGCCTCTATCAGTTGCCTTCATCGACGAAAATATTTGTATCGGCTGCACGCTGTGCCTGCAAGCCTGTCCGGTGGACGCTATCTCCGGTGCATCCAAGCAGATGCACACTATCATTGCCCCACTATGCACCGGTTGCGAACTGTGCGTCGCGCCCTGCCCGGTGGATTGCATCAGCATGTTGCCGTTGCCGCAGACTACCAGCAGCCCAGAACACATCCTGCTGGTGCATTATTTCCGATTTGGCCAAAGAGGAATATCGGCGCTCGATAAAAAACATGCCGCCGCAAAAGCCGCGCGGGAGCGCTACCAGTTCCGCCTTGAACGCATCGAACGCGACAAACGCGAGAAGGCCGAGAAGCTGGCGCAAAAAGAGAAGGCTGCGGCGAAATCAGTTAATGCGCCAGAGGTTGATGCTCAAGCCCTCATTCAGGCCGCACTGGAGCGTGCCAAGGCTCGGATCGCTGCCGTCAAGCCACAGAATACAGAGCAACTGACTCCTGCACAGCAAACGCAGATTGCCGAGATTGAAGCGCGCCGCGCCAAGGCTCACGAACTAGCGCGTCCCGACATCACTCCACACAAGGAATAAATCATGCTACAGCATATTGCCAACCGACCTCAATCTCCCAGACTGGTTCCGACATTTCGTGCGCTCAGCACCCAGGGATGATCGGGAGGCACCATTTTGACTTTCCCGGCAACCTCTTCCAGCATAACGGCCTTGGTGCTATCCCCTCTGGCGGCAACCATCACGCCATATTGCCCTTGATTGATCAGGTCTGTGCAAGCCGTCCCTAGCCGGGTGGCGAGCAGGCGGTCAGCGGCGGAGGGAATGCCGCCGCGTTGCAGGTGGCCGAGGATGGTGATACGGGATTCTAATCCGGTCAGTAGTTCGAGTTGCTTGGAGAGGCGCACCGTTTTCTCTGCGTATTGAGTCTCGGGTTTGTATTCTGCTTCCGCTTTTTTGTTTTCTTTCTGTTTGGGGCCGGTTTTCTTATTCTGCGCCGCCAATTGTTCAGCATGCTCATGAACCGAGAGCGCCCCTTCGGCAATGGCGACGATGCTGAAGCTCTTGCCGCGACGACTGCGTTCACGGATCGCTTCGGCCACGCTTTCCACCGCATAGGGAATTTCCGGGATCAGGATCACGTCGGCACCTCCGGCAATGCCCGCGCCAAGAGCCAGCCAGCCAGCCCGGTGGCCCATAATTTCCACCACAATGATGCGATGATGGCTATGCGCCGTGCTGTGAAGACGGTCGATTGCGTCGGTGGCGATACCCAAGGCAGTATCGAAGCCGAAGGTAATGTCGGTCAGGGCGACATCGTTGTCGATGGTCTTGGGCAAAGTGATGACATTGAGGCCTTTTTCCTTGAGGCGCAGGGCATTTTTCTGCGTGCCGCCGCCGCCCAGACAAACCAGGACATCGAGATGGTTGTCGTGATAATTACCGACGATCACGTCGGTCATGTCCTGCTGCTTGCCGCCGACCGACATGCGGTGGGGTTTGTCACGGCTGGTGCCGAGAAGGGTGCCGCCTCGGGTCAAAATATCCGACAGATCACTGGCCTCAAGCCGCATCGTACGGTTTTCCATCAAGCCGCGAAAGCCATCGCGAAAGCCGATGATCTGCATGCCGTAATGGTTTAGCGCAGCCTTGCCGACTCCGCGAATCGCCGCGTTCAGGCCGGGGCTATCGCCGCCGGAGGTGAGAATTCCAACGTATTTTGTCACAGGAGGCACTCTTTAAATTTACCGTAAGCCGACATGATCAATCATTGCCTCGGTCCGGTCAACGTGTGTTGCCGAACTAGATTGTTCCGCGCAGACATCCCCCATGTACAAAATGTAAAGCTGTACCGAAGGGGGTCGTATAGCGAAGTCGCTATTTATTGCGTTGGGTTATTACAGCGGAATGTATTGCGGGAACCTTGCACTGTGCGGTATGGATTTCAGCTATTTCTGCTGATGAAGGTTTGAGATCAGCGAGACGGCATGACGAGCGGCACGCTACTGGCGACCTTGCTGGCTTCCTGTTCGCGCACCATTTGTTTTACCTGTTCACGTTTTTCCGGGGAAACTTTGCTAAAGGCCTGGTATTTCTCGCGTGCCCGCCTGCGCTGTTCCGGCGTCAGTTTGCTCCATGCCACCAGTCGTTTATGCAGCCGTTCTTTCTGCACCGGGGTGAGCGTGGGATAGTGTTTGGCCAGCCCGAGAAAATGCTGCTGCTGTTTTCTCGCTAGCGCATCCCAGTCTTTGGACAAGGGTGCCAGCGCTTCCTGCTGTATCGGGGTGAGTTCAGTCCACGCCTCGGCAAACGCCATCATGGGCAGGCACAGCAGTGCGACGGCAATAAGCGGAGTAAGCCGACGGAGTAGACCGTCACTCCACATAAACATCAATCGGCAAATCGCCAGTCAGAATCGCAATATCCACATCGCTGTTGTCATGTTCGGTTACATGCTGCCAGTAAGTGGCGCCACTGAACAAAAGAGCGACGAACAGCACGGCGGCGGCCCAGTAATAGTGGCTACGATGCGATCCGTGCCCATATCCGTTCAAGGCACCAGCCCAAGCGAAGGCAGGGGCGGTGCTGCGCGCATCATAGCGAGCCAATGCTTGCATACGCACATCGCGCAACCGCGCCAGCGTGGGCTGTCCAAGCTGAGAGGATGAGCGGTTAAGCAGTTGCCTGATTGATTCGGTGTTCAATTTGTTGTTCATGGCAAATTTACTCCTTTTGCCTTTAATGCAGTTGCGAGTGCGTGGGTGGCGCGGGAGCAGTGGGTTTTGACACTGCCTTCGGAACAACCCATGGCTGCCGCAGTTTCTGCTGTATCCATGTCTTCCCAATAACGCAGCAGGAAGGCTTCGCGTTGACGTGCCGGTAAATTAATTAGAGCTTCTTCAATCAGCGCAATGACTTGCGACTGCTCCAAGGAGGCGTCAGGAGTAGACGCCTGACTATTGTTGTCCTTGTCCCGCAGGGTGTCCAGCGGGTCGTGATCTTCTTCTTCGTGTTGCGGTGATAGCGATGAAAACAGGGTCGTCCACGCAGAGCGCACCTTCTGCCTGCGGTAATGGTCGCGGATGGTGTTTTGCAGGATGCGCTGGAACAGCAGGGGTAATTCCTCCGTTGGATTCACTGCATATTTATCCGCGAGCTTGAGCATGGCATCTTGCACGATGTCCAGCGCCGCATGCTCGTCCCTCACCGCGAACAGCGCCTGTTTATAGGCGCGGCGCTCGGATGCGGCGAGAAATTGGGAAAGTTCGTCGCGACTGGACAGTTTGCATTACTCCAAAATTAATAAACAGCGAATACTATCAAATTACGGCGCTAGTAGTATGGTAGTACTATTTCATGGCAGGCTGGGGGTTGACCAAAGTGCGCCCAAGCTTTATCTTACAGGGCTATTTTGAAAATTAGTCGCTTGGATATGGAAGGTAGTCTGGCATGGAACTGAACGGTGCGGAAATAGCCATCAGATGTTTGCAAGAGGAGGGAGTCGAGCACGTATTCGGCTATCCGGGCGGTGCCGTGTTGTTTATTTACGACGCACTGTTCAATCAGGATAAGATTAAACACATCCTGGTGCGCCACGAACAGGCTGCGGTGCACGCCGCCGACGGTTATGCGCGCTCGACCGACAAGGTGGGGGTAGCCATCGTGACCTCCGGCCCCGGCGTGACCAATGCGGTCACCGGGATTGCCACCGCCTATCTGGACTCCATCCCTTTGGTGATTATCAGCGGTCAGGTGCCCACGTTCGCTATCGGTGAAGATGCTTTTCAGGAGGTGGATGCGGTCGGTATTACGCGGCCTTGCGTGAAGCACAACTTTCTGGTCAAGGATGTCAATGAAATCGCGAACACCATCAAAAAGGCTTTTTATTTAGCCAAGAGCGGGCGTCCCGGCCCGGTGTTGGTGGATATTCCCAAGGACGTGTCAAACCAGAAGGCGGTATTCCACTACCCGTCATCGGTGAGTGTGCGCTCCTACCATCCTGCACAGCATGGTGAGGTGGGGCAGATCAAACAGGCGGCGCAGTTGTTACTGGAAGCCAAGCGTCCTATGATTTACGCTGGCGGCGGGGTGATCCTGTCCGATTCCTCTAGGCAATTGATCGAGTTGGTGCGCCTGCTGGGCTTTCCTATTACCAACACCTTGATGGGTTTGGGCGGCTATCCGGCGACGGACAAACAATCGCTCGGCATGTTGGGCATGCACGGCACGCTGGAAGCCAATATGGCGATGCAGCATTGCGACGTACTGCTGGCTGTGGGCGCACGCTTCGATGACCGCGTGATCGGTAACGTGGCGCACTTCGCGCAGGAAAAACGCAAGATCATCCACATTGACATAGACCCTTCCTCCATTTCCAAGCGGGTGAAGGTGGATGTGCCCATCGTCGGCGATGTGGCGCATGTGCTGGGCGATTTGCTGGCGGTGTTGCACAGTAGCAAGCAGCAGCGGGATCAGCCTGCACTGGCAGCATGGTGGGCGCAGATCGAGGAGTGGCGCGGCAAGCGTTGTCTGGGCTATAAAAATTCGGATGAGGTCATCAAGCCGCAGTTCGTAATCGAAAAATTGTATGAGATCACCGGCGGCGATGCTTTTATTACCTCCGATGTCGGCCAGCACCAGATGTGGACGGCGCAATATTACAAGTTCGATCAACCGCGCCGCTGGATCAATTCCGGCGGGCTGGGCACCATGGGCTTCGGCTTGCCTGCCGCGATGGGCGTGCAGATGGCTCATCCCGATGCGACCGTTGCCTGTGTGACCGGTGAGGGCAGCATCCAGATGAACATTCAGGAATTGTCCACTTGTAAACAGTTCCGCCTGCCGATCAAGGTGGTGGCGTTGAATAACCGCTATCTCGGTATGGTGCGGCAATGGCAAGAGTTTTTCCACGGCAACCGCTATTCCGAATCCTATATGGACGCGCTGCCCGATTTTGTGAGGCTGGCAGAAGCCTACGGACATATCGGCATGCGCATCGACAAGCCCTCGGATGTCGAGCCGGCATTGAAGGAAGCATTTGCGCGCAAACACGACCTGGTGTTCATGGATTTCCGTACTGACCAGACCGAGAACGTGTTCCCCATGGTACCCGGCGGCAAGGGCTTGTCCGAAGTGATACTGGCGGAGGAATTGTAAGATGCGGCACATTATTTCCCTGCTGATGGAAAACGAGGCCGGTGCGCTGTCGCGCGTGGCCGGACTATTTTCGGCACGCGGCTACAACATCGAGTCGCTCACCGTGGCGCCGACCGAAGACCTGACCATGTCGCGTATGACCATCGTCACCAGCGGTTCCGATGACGTGATCGAGCAGATCAACAAACAGCTCAACAAGTTGGTCGATGTCGTGGCTGTAATGGATCTGACAGAAGGCGAGCATCTGGAACGCGAGTTGATGCTGGTGAAAGTGCGTGCGGTCGGTGCGGTACGCGAGGAAATGAAGCGCATGGCCGACATTTTCCGTGGGCGCATCATTGATGTTTCCGACAAGACCTACACCATCGAACTGACTGGCACCGGTTCCAAGCTGGACAGTTTCCTGCAAGCCATAGACCGCAGCCTGATACTGGAAACCGTGCGCACCGGTGCTTCCGGCATCGGGCGCGGCGATCGAGTTTTGAAGTTGTAAAGGCAGTTAAATCAGACGTAAGACGTAAGTTGCTAGTTAATAAAAGAACCGCGTAGCGGACAACACCAACTTACGTCTTTAAATTTACGACTAACGACTAGTTTTTTATTAAGAGGCCAACATGAAAGTTTATTACGACAAAGACGCAGACCTGTCCCTGATCAAGGGCAAGCAGGTAACCATCATCGGCTACGGTTCACAAGGCCATGCCCATGCCCAGAACCTGAAGGAATCCGGTGTGAACGTGACGGTCGGACTGCGCAAGGGTGGTTCTTCCTGGGCCAAGGCCGAGGCCGCCGGCCACAAGGTCGCCGAGATCGCCGCTGCGGTGAAAAATGCCGATGTGGTGATGATACTGCTGCCGGATGAGAACACACCGCAGGTATATCACGCCGATGTGGAAAAGAACCTGAAGTCCGGCGCTGCATTGGCGTTCGCGCATGGCTTCAATATTCACTACAACCAGATCGTGCCGCCCGCAGACGTGGACGTGATCATGATCGCACCCAAAGGCCCCGGTCATACCGTGCGTTCCGAGTACCTTAAAGGCGGCGGCGTACCGACGCTAATCGCGGTGTATCAGGATAAGTCCGGCAAAGCCAAAGACATCGCGCTGTCATATGCCGCAGCCAACGGCGGCACTAAGGGCGGCGTGATCGAAACCAACTTCCGCGAAGAAACCGAAACCGATTTGTTCGGCGAGCAGGCCGTGCTATGCGGTGGAGCAGTGGAGTTGGTGAAAGCCGGTTTCGAGACCCTGACCGAAGCGGGCTACGCGCCAGAAATGGCGTATTTCGAATGCCTGCACGAACTCAAGCTGATTGTGGATTTGATGTACGAAGGCGGCATCGCCAACATGAACTACTCCATCTCCAATAATGCGGAATACGGTGAGTATGTCACGGGGCATCGCGTGATTGCAGATGAAGCTCGCGCTGCGATGAAGGAATGCCTGAAAAATATCCAGAACGGCTCCTACGCCAAGCAGTTCATCCTGGAAGGCCGCACCAACTACCCGGAAATGACTGCGCGCCGTCGTCTGAACGCCGAACATCCGATTGAGGTCGTGGGTGGACAGTTGCGCGCCATGATGCCGTGGATCGGCAAGAACAAACTGGTTGATCAGTCTAAGAACTAAAGGCAGTTGTTAGACGTTAGTCGCTAGTCGTAAGTTAAGGCCAACCCCTTTCCTTTGACTAGCGACTAATGCTTTTGACTAAAGACTAACGACTAATAACTAACGACTACATGACCAACTACCCTCACCCCATCATCGCCCGCGAGGGTTGGCCGTTTCTGGCGATTGCGCTGGTTCTGGCTATCGCTGCCACCGTCTGGTGTGCCACATGGTCTATTCCATTGTGGATCATCGCGCTGTTCGTGCTGCAATTCTTTCGCGATCCGGCACGCGAGATTCCGCAGCAGGCAGGCGCGGTGTTGTCTCCGGCGGATGGCCGCATAGTCAAGGTCGAGCGCACTCGCGACGAGTATTTGCAGCGCGACGCCATCAAGGTCAGCGTGTTCATGAACGTGTTCAACGTGCATTCCAACCGTAGCCCGGTGGACGGTGCTGTGCAGCAGATATGGTACAACCCCGGCAAGTTCGTGAACGCCGATCTGGACAAGGCATCAACAGAAAACGAACGTAACGCCGTCTGGCTGAAAACCGCCGATGGACAGGATGTCACCAGCGTGCAGGTGGCCGGACTGATCGCACGCCGTATCCTGTGCTACGTGAAGGCAGGCGACCAGCTCACGCGCGGACAGCGCTATGGTTTCATCCGCTTCGGTTCGCGCGTGGACGTGTATCTGCCGCTGACAGCTACCGTCAAGGTTGCCATTGGTGATAAAGTGTCAGCGACAACCACCATTCTGGCCCAGTTCTGATGCCCGATTTAAATACTCGCAAACCAATCGACCTGCGCAGGCGCGGCATCTACCTGCTGCCCAACCTGTTTACCACGGCGGCGCTGTTCGCCGGTTTCTATGCCATCGTGCAATCGATGAATAACAAGTTTGAATATGCCGCCGTGGCGATTTTTATTGCCATGGTGCTGGACGGCCTGGATGGACGCGTGGCACGCATGACCCACACCCAGAGTGAATTCGGCGCGGAATACGACAGCCTGTCCGACATGGTGTCATTCGGCGTTGCCCCCTCGTTGATTGCTTACGAATGGGCGTTGAAAGGGTTAGGCAAATGGGGCTGGTTTGCCGCTTTCATCTATTGCGCAGGCACCGCCTTGCGCCTTGCACGTTTCAACACCAACATCGAAGTGATTGATAAAAATCATTTCCAGGGTCTGCCTAGCCCTGCCGCCGCCGCGCTGGTAGCGAGTTTTGTTTGGGTAATGCTGGACAATCATTTCACCGGAGAGGAATTGCGTTGGTACGCCTGCGCTTTGACCGCCTTTGCGGGCATTACCATGGTTAGCAACCTGAAGTATTACAGCTTCAAATCAATCAACATGCGCAAGAGCGTGCCCTTCATCGTAATTTTTCTGTTTGCGCTATTTTTCATTCTGGTGTCGGTCGATCCTCCCGTTATCCTGTTCCTGTTGTTCCTCGGCTATTGTCTGTCGGGTTATGTGATGGGGCTGCTTGAATGGCGAAGACGTGGCAAAGACAAAGCAGATGAGTGAACCAAGTTGTAGCCCGCGCATGGAGCGCCAATGAAGTTAACCAACTACACCCGCAAGGGGTACGCCGTGGTTGTAAGGGGCTAAAGCCCCAACAACACACGCAGGCTGGTTTTGCCTCAGATATGCGGCAGGGTTCGCGCAATCACCCAGGCACTCACCTCACGCACACCGGCGCTACGCAAGGCAACCGATACTTCATTCAACGATGCGCCGCTGGTCATAACATCATCTACCACAGCGACATGCTTCCCGGATAAATCCTGCGTGCAGGTAAACGCCTTGCTCATGTTCTTGCCCCTTTCCTTCCATTTCAGCGCAGATTGCGGCGGAGTGTCGCGCACGCGCTGACAGGCGTGAGGAAGCAGCGGTATATCCAGATTATTTGTAAGCGACCCATTAACAACGCCCTTGTTGCCTAAATCAAATATCAGCATGCTTGGCACATCTTAAACAAGGTGGAGCCAACATGAAGAATCGAACGGAATTTTGGACAGCGCATGTCGCCGCCGTCAAACGTGAGGCAATTTCAGCGAGTGCCTATGCGAAGCAGCACGACCTCTCGATTGCCGCTTTGTATTATTGGCAGCGCAAGCTGAAATCAAATGCCGGGGTAAGTGAGGTAGGATCTGAACCCAAATTCGTGGCGCTACGCGTTGCGGAACAGCGTCCATGCCAGTGCACTTTGGTGTTGCCTTCCGGTCTGCATCTGGAAATGTCGGCGTTGCCCGCACCGGAATGGTTGGCAGCGCTGAGCCGCACTTTGCCGGGAGCACGCTAATGCATCCAGGCTGCACTATCGAGCAAGTCTATTTGTGCCGTGACGCGATCGACTTCCGGAAAGCGATTAATGGGCTGAGCGTGATGGTCGAACAAGAAATGGGTTTAAATCCGTTTGGAAGTGCGTTGTATGTATTCGTCAATCGCTCACGGAATAAGATCAAGGTGTTGTACTGGCATCGCAATGGGTTTTGTCTGTGGCAAAAGCGCTTGGAAGAAGATAAATTTCATTGGCCGAAACACAGCGAGACGAACACACAAACGATCACGCTCAGAGAATTCGAGTGGTTGCTTGAAGGCCTTGATTTGTGGAGAAATAAACCTCATAAAACGTTGAAATACGCTTGCATTTCATAGGGTAAATTGATAGAATTCTTCATGCTTAAAACACATGAAAAAGTCTTCAGTTTTACCACTGGATTATCGCTCCAGAGCCAACCTTCCCGAGTTCACTTTACCCGACGTTTTACCGACCGACCCGGCAGCACTTACAGCGCTGTTAATTGCAGCTGTCAATGCAAAGATCGCCTTTGCCGAACACGTCACCTACCTGTACGAACAAATCGCATTAGCGCGCCGCCGCATGTTTGGCCCGAGTTCAGAGAGTGTTGCACAGTTTCACCTATTCGACGAAGCGGAAGTACTGGCCGCAACCTCAACCGAGGCACAGGATGTTGCGCCGTTGCCGGTATCGGCACCCGCCAAGGCTCAAAAGCCCGCACGCGGCAAACGCAGCCCGCTGCCGCCAGAACTTGAACGGGTACAGATCATTCACGACGTGCCGGAATCCGAACGCACCTGCGGTTGCGGCACACCGATGGTGGTCATCAACCGAGTTGTCAGCGAACAGCTCGACATCGTCCCGATGCAGGTGCGCGTGCTGCAACATATCCGGTTGGTGTATGGATGCAAGGCCAGCGAACACGCACCAGTAACGGCGGCTTTGCCGCCACAACCCTTGCCCAAGAGCAATGCCAGTCCAAGTTTGCTGGCGATGCTGTTGACGACCAAGTATGTCGATGGCTTGCCGCTGGCTAGATTCGAGAAGGTGCTGGCCCGTCACGATGTGACAGTGCCGCGCCAGACGCTGGCGCGCTGGGTGATCGGCGCGAGTGCCGCACTGCAACCGCTGCACAACCTGATGCGGGACATCTTGTTTGATGCCCCCTTCATCCACATGGATGAAACGGTGGTACAGGTGCTCAAGGAAAAGAATAAGAGTCCGGCCTCCAACAGTTACATGTGGGTGCAGACGGGCGGGCCACCCGGAAAGCCGGTGGTGATTTACGACTATGACCCGAGTCGTAGCGGGGAAGTACCGGCGCGCCTGCTGCTGGGATATCAGGGTTATCTGATGACGGACGGCTACGAGGGCTATAACAAGCTTGCCAAAACCGATGGCATCGAGCATCTGGTTTGCTGGGCGCATGTTCGCCGCAAGTTTGTGGAGGCCGTGAAGGTGCAACTGAAAGGCACGCACGGTCATGCCGACCAGGCGGTCGCCATGATCGGCAAGCTTTACGGCATTGAAAAGGAGCACAAGAATTCCACAATTGAGGTGCGCTATGCCGCACGTCAGGAGAACAGCATACCGGTGCTCGATGAGTTGCATGACTGGATGGAAAAGCTGCTGCCCATGGTTCCGCCAAAGAGCGCACTGGGTGGCGCGCTGTCCTATATGCGAGATTACTGGGGCAAGTTGGTTCGCTACCCTGAGCGCGGCGATCTGCCAATCGACAACAACCGCTGCGAAAACGCGATCCGCCCCTTCGTGGTTGGCCGCAAGGCTTGGTTGTTTAGCGATACACCAGCCGGTGCCAACGCTAGCGCGATTATCTATTCGCTTGTTGAAACCGCCAAAGTAAACGGCGCAGAGCCATACACATGGCTGCGCCATGTGCTGGAGCATCTGCCCGCAGCACAAACGGCGGATGAAATGGATAAGTTGTTGCCGTGGAATTTCCATGCGGCGACTTTAGCTGACATCACGCCTCGCTGAATAGCCTGCACTTCCTGAATCGCTTACACCTCACTGTCTGCTGCAGCTTGGTTGGCCGATGTTCCGATAGAATTTTGCGCAAATTGCCTGCACGCCTGGTCTTCGGCATTAAATTGTTCAAATGATTTACCAGGAGCAGGCATCACCGCAACACTGGAACCATTCGGAACACTTGCACATCCCGCAAGAACACCCAACAAAGCTACTGCAATAACAGAATAACGCATGACTTCAACCTCCAGACTATTGTTAAGCAAAACCGAACTGAACACTATACACCTCCCAATCTACTCAAGACATGATGTCTAATGCGGTGCAGCCTGAGGTGGTTGGGCCGGTACTAGCTTCCATCCTTCTGGGCAATTGGTTACATAAGGATAATAACCTTTTGCCGAAGCGCAGTAATACCATGACTGTGCAGGCGGTTGAGGCTGGGGTTGAGCCTGAACTGGAGCAGGTTGAACATAGACTGGATACGGCTGATCATATACTGGGTAAGGATATGGATAAGCGTATGGGTATGGATATGGATAAGCCAAGTCATAAGCAACAACACCGCCCACCACCACTGGACCAACCCAGCCACCTCTCCAACCCCAACCACGATAAGCGTAAGCCGGAGAGGAAGAAATTGATAAAATTGCAAGAATTACTATCAATAAAGTTTTCATGATATGACTCCCACTTAAGCGTTCTTTGCAAAACACCTGCGAACGAGTTAGCAACTCCTTTTCTGTTAGCCACAATCCACTTTACACCCATTTTCCTGCGACCCCCCAAGTAATACAAGGTTCCTTTTGATCGGATATGCACACGCCAAACGGATGTCCTATCTTTCATCGGCGCCATGTTTCCACTCATGACCTACACGGTCTTGCTCATGGTTTTTACCGTGCGATCCATGATGCTTATGGTGATGACCGTGAAGACGTATTACTTGACTCAGGATTTTTTGTTGATCTTCTGTCAGCACTTTTTGCAATTTGTCGGTCGCATCGGCAATCACTGTCAGTTTCTTGGCAAATTCTGTTGCTCTTTCTGCCCGATAGCGCGAAATAGTTGCCGCATCCGCATCATGGTTTGGTCTTTTTGCACTTCGATCCGCAAGCGATTCCACAGACTTGGCATATTCTTCCCACGCAGCTTGCTGTGAAGTTTTAATTTCAAGGCGCGCTGCCAATTTATCCAATCTGGCTTTCATATGCTCATGTATTTTTTCTGGGCTTATCTGCATTTGATTATGATGCTCGTCAGGGCTCGCCAAGGCCACCGACTGAAAAGCTGGAATCAGGAACGCCCCAAGTGCGATAACGGGCATTATCAGTTTGCTTAGCTTTATGTTCATGTCATTCTCCGAATTTGAATGTTTTCACGGTAAGTGAAAGGGTTAAAAAAGTATTACGGCAAGGACGACTACAGAAATGCATGTTGCCAGCCCAATCAGAAAATCTGCATAGATTAATTTTGTTGGATATGACATGAGCTATTTCCTAAATTGCGTTCATAACCGACATCTACCTATTAAAATAGACTGACGACGGAGAGAACAGCGTCAGCAATCTATTCTTTCCACGTAATCACAGTATGTCGGCTTTGTAAGCAGCAATACATTTTTTGAAATGATTTAGATCCCACAATGTTTTTTTAGAGACTTTAATTACGCGCTCAAAGGCAAAATCCAACGGCTTTATTTTTCGGCTTGCTCTTGGCGACCATCCTCTACTTGACCGAAGCCGTCTGCACAGCGAGGCCAATTCGCTTCGATGCCATAAACACCTATCAGGTGTTGAAAAATCTTTGAGTCACGACCTCTCAGATACTTCGCAAATAAAAATAAATATTTTCCAATACAAAGCGGACACACTGTGCTTACTTGGCTGTATTAGAGTGCTTCTCGCGTCTCCCTATGGATTACCAATCTAAAGCAAGACAGTCCTTTCATTGACCTTAATGCTACAAGATGAGTTATCCCTTTAAGTCGCCCGCCAACTGGTGGGCGGCCATTTTTTAAGGGCAATAATTTACCGGGGGTGGTGACAATGAAATTTTCGGGCAGATCTACCGTATTACTTTGTGGAAAGTCTGTAAAAAACTGATGCGCCATGAACGAAGAACTAAACGTAGATTTAATCAGGCAACAGCTTAATTGCTCGTCAGCCAAACTTGATCAGCCCACGTTGATGCGACTGAAGGGGGCGCGCGTGCAAGCCTTGGCTCGCTTTGATGCGCGCAACTCCTCCAGAAGTTTTGTCTGGATTAGTGCTTTGGCTGGATTAGGGCATGACACAAAATTTCATCGCCACAATTATTACTGGGCAACCGTATTGTTGTGTATCGCCCTTCTCTGCGGAGGTATCGGCTACTGGCAGAATGTAACTGAACATGACAGCTCAGACTTAGATATTGCAATCTTAACTGACGATTTGCCAATAGAGGCTTATGTGGAGTGACGGATATTCCCACCACAAAACCAAGGAAACACTATGCGTTTTGCTATTACCGGGTGCGATAGTTCATTAAGCGTATTCAACGGATTTCTTAAGGCAGGTTGGGAGCCGGTAAAACTCTTTTCTTTTTCGACGCAGGGCAGCACTGAAAGCAACCACAAAATCATTGAGCTTGCACAAAGCAAGCACATCAATGTGCAGCTGTCACGCATGACCGATGATGATCTGCGGGGGCTAGCTGAAAGTGGCTGCGAAGCGTTGATTGTAGCCGGTTACAAATGGCGCATCGGCGATTGGCGCCCGTATCTGAAACATGCCGTGAATTTCCATCCTTCGCCCTTGCCCGAGGCACGCGGCCCTTATCCGATAGTGAGAGCCATATTGGAAAATAGAAAGTCGTGGGCGGTAACCTGTCATCAGCTCTTTCCGGATTTTGATACCGGCGACATTCTGGCTGCAGAGACATTCCCGCTCGACGACAGCGAGTGTCACGAAAGATTGAGCCTGAAAATTCAGATGGCGTCTGGCCGCCTTGCTGATCGGGTGGCTAATAATTTTCCGATGTTGTGGAATCAAGCCATTCCTCAAGGGCCGGGAGACTACTGGCCAAATCTTAGCCAAGAGGATCGAACGATTAATTTTTCCAACTCGGTGGACACCATCATGCGAAAAGTCAGGGCCTTGGGTTTGCTCGAATGCCTGGCTTGTATAAATGGCGTCTGGATTTGTGTCAGACGTGCGGTTGGCTGGACAGAGACGCACAACTATCTTCCTGGCGCGGTAGCACATGTAAATAATAAATCCATCGTGGTGGCCGCACCGGACGGATATATCGGAATCATCGAGTGGAGTTTAGGGGCCACCGATCTATCGAAAGTCTTTCCCCAATAATTTGGCGATTAGGCATGAAAAAAGATAAAGCCCAATCAAGCAAGAAAGCTGCCTCACGCAAGTGGAATAGCCCCACTCCTCAGGAGATCAATACGGTGGTGGCATTGTTCACCGAAGGGCGATACACGGAAGCAGCACATCTGGCGCAGGCAATGACGATGCGCTTTCCCCTGCACGGATTTAGCTGGACGGTGTTGGGTGCGGTGCTCATGCTACTGGGGCGTCGCGAGGAAGCGCTGGCGCCCATGCAAAAAGCAGCAGCACTGTCGCCAGGCAACCCTGATGCGCACAATAATCTGGGCATGACACTCCGGGATTTTGGCCGACTAGAGGAGGCCGAAGCCAGCTTCCTGTGCTCCTTACAAATCAAGCCGGATAACGCCGAGGTACACAATAATCTGGGCATCACCCTTCTGGATATGGGGCGCCTGGAAGAGGCCGAGGACTGTTTCATTCGTGCATTACAACTCAAGCAGGATTATGCCGAGGCACACAACAACCTGGGCATTACCCTCCGGGATCGGGGCCGCTTAAATGAAGCCGAAGCCAGTTACCGGCGCGCGCTACAGATTAAGCCGGATAACGCTGAGGCGTACAATAATCTGGGCATTACCCTTCTGGATATGGGGCGTTTGGAAGAGGCAGAGGGCTGTTTCATTCGGGCACTACAACTTAAGCCGGATTATGCCGAGGCGCACAATAACCTGGGCATTACCCTCCGGGATCGGGGCGGCATAAAAGAGGCCGAGGCCAGTTACCGCCACGCTTTACAGCTTAAACCGGATTATATGGAGGCGCATTACAATCTGGGTATTACCCTTCTGGATCAGGGGCGCTTGGAAGAGGCAGAGGTCTGTTTCATTCGGGCACTACAACTCAAGCCGAATTATGCCGAGGCACACAATAACCTCGGCACCACCCTCCGTGATATGGGCCGACTGGATGAAGCCGAGGCTAGTTATCGGCGTGTGCTGCAGATCAGTCCGGGTTATGCCGATGCACATTACAACCTTGGCATTATCCTCCGTGACATGGGCAGGTTAGATGAGGCAGAAGCCAGTTTCCTGTACGCCTTAGAGATTAAGCCAGGTTATGCGGAGGCGCACAACAATCTGGGTGTTACACTTTATGAACTGGGCCGGTTAGGTGAAGCCGAGGCAAGTTATCGGCGGGCGATAGAGATTAATCCGGATTATGCAGAAGCGCACAACAATCTGGGAAATACTTTTCTTGATCTGAGCAGGTTTGATGAGGCCGAGGCCAGTTACCGGAGGGCGATAGAGATCAAGCCGAATCTCTCTGAGGTATACAGCAACTTGGGTAGCGCCCTCATGGCGCTCGGCAAAATAGGCGAAGCTGAAAAATTTCTGAGCAAGGCAATTGAACTGGCTCCCGGCGAGGCAAGACCTTTGTCCACGGCTCTCTTGTATATCCCTTACCGGCAGGATGATCCCCGTTTCAATCAACTCGAAGCAGTCTACGCCCGGCGCGAATCACTGCCGCTAGAAGAGCGAATCAAGCTGAATTTTGCCGTGGGCAAAGCCATGGAAAATATCGGTCAATATGATAAATCCTTTAGCGCATATGAAGAAGGAAACCGGCTCCACTATCAGGGACATCCTTTCGATGAAGCCAGTGAGGAGCGTTTTCTGGAAAATACGTGCAGCTTTTTCACCGCTGACCTGTTCAATGAATGCGCCGCCCTTGCAAAGACCCTGCCCCCCATTCAAGATGAACCAGTACCGATATTCATCGTGGGCATGCTGCGCTCCGGCTCAACACTCATTGAACAAATTCTTTCCAGCCACCCAGCCATTTTCGGTGCAGGAGAACACTCAACATTCAAGGAAACACTTCTCCTCCGCGATTCGATAAAAGGTGAAGATGATTTATTAACATTGCGCAAGCTCGGGCAGGCATATCTTGACCGGGTCTGGCAATTCGCTCCTGAAGCACGTTATATTACCGACAAGCTACCTGCCAACTATTGCCATTTGGGGCTGATCCATCTGATGTTGCCCAATGCGAAGATTATCCATTCTATGCGTGACCCGATGGATACCTGTTTCTCCTGCTACGCCCTGCGCTTCACTCGTGGACACGAATATAGCTATGATCTTGAAACTCTTGGAAGGCAGTATCTGCGTTACAAGAAACTGATGCAGCACTGGCACAACGTTCTGCCACCTGGCCGGATACTCGATGTGCGCTATGAAGACAATGTTGCCGATACAGAGCATGAGGCGAGGCGCATGCTGGATTATCTGGGGCTGCCATGGGATTCGGCCTGCCTCAAGTTCCATGAGAACAGCAGGGCTGTTCACACGGCCAGCGTTACCCAAGTACGCAAACCCATTTACTCAAGTTCTGTGGCTCGCTGGAAGCATTTCGAGAAACACTTGGGGCCTTTGCTTGAGATAATCCATTCAGCAAAGTTTCCAAGCATTACTTCTAATGATTGAGGCTAGCATTTTGATACCCTCACAAATCAAAGCATACAATTTCCATTTCCCTAAGTCATGAGCGGAAAGCCGGGAAGAAATGACCCATGCCCTTGTGGCAGTGGAAAGAAATTCAAGAAATGCTGTGCTGATAAATTTGAAGCGCGTTTGCCTGCCCAAAATACTGCGCCGACTTCCGCCGAACTCAATCAGCTTGCCGACCTTTTCAATGCCGGACATCATGCGGAACTGGAACACCAAGCTCATTTACTGGTTGAGCAACGCCCTGATTCTGGGATTATCTGGAAAGTATTGGGCGCTGCCCTTCAATTACAAGGAAAGAATGCACTGTCCTCCTTGCGAAAAGCCGCGACACTTTTGCCTGATGATGCCGAGGCACACTACAACCTGGGCGTAACCTTGAAAAATCTCGGGCAACTTGATGACGCGGTGGCAAGCTACTGCAGATCGCTGGAAATTAAACCTGATTATGCCGGGGCGCACTGCAATCTGGGTGTTGCCTTGCAGGAGCTTGGGCGACTTGATGATGCGGCGGCAAGCTATCGTCTGGCGCTAAAAATCAAACCGGATTTTGCCGATGCACATTACAATCTAGGCGTTGTTCTGCAAAGTCTAGGGCAACTTGATGACGCAGTCGCAAGTTGTAGGCGAGCTCTGGAGATTAAACCTGAGTTTGCTCAGGCACATTACAATTTAGGCAATGCCCTGCTAAGTCTTGGTCAACTTGAAGTCGCGATAGTAAGTTATCGGCGAGCGCTAGAGATCAATCCTGATTATGCCGATGTTCATAACAACTTGGGCAACGCCCTGAGCAGTCTCAATAGGCTTGATGAAGCGGTGGCATGTTATCGCCGAGTGCTGGAGATCAAACCCAATCTTGCTGAGGTGCATAGCAATCTTGGCGCAGCCCTGCAAGACCTCGGGCAACTTGAAAGCGCAGCGGAGAGCTATCTCTGTGCACTGGAAATCAATCCGGATTTTGCCGATGCGCATAGCAACTTGGGCGGCGTCCTCATGGAACTCGGCAAAGCGGACGAGGCTGAAAGATCTTTTAACAAGGCAATAGAACTGGCTCCTGACGATGCAAGATCATTATCTGCGGCCCTCTTGTACATTCCCTACAGGCAAGATGATCACCGTTTCAATCAACTCGAAACAGTTTACGCCCGGCGCGAATCACTGCCGCTGAAAGAACGAATTACACTGAATTTTGCCATGGGCAAGGCCATGGAAAGCGTCGGCCAGTACGATAGATCGTTCAGCGCGTATGAAGAAGGAAACCGGCTCTACCATATGAGACATCCTTTTGATGAAACCGAAGCTGAACATTTTTTGGAAAACTCATGCAATATTTTTACGGACGAGCTACTCACGAAATGTGCTGTCCTTTTAGGCACATTACCTCCAATTCAAGATGAACGTGTGCCGATATTCATCGTGGGCATGCTGCGCTCCGGCTCAACGCTCATTGAACAAATTCTTGCCAGCCATCCAGACATTTACGGTGCTGGCGAACTTCCGACATTTGATGAAATTGCCAAAAAAGCCGAGACTCTCCTCCGCGATTCGACAAATGAAGAAACCGCCATGTTGGCGTTGCGCCAACTTGGGCAAGAATATCTTGACCGGGTTTGGAAACTTGCGCCAGAAGCCCGTTATATTACCGACAAGATGCTTGGCAACTATCAATATCTGGGATTGATCCATTTGATGCTGCCCAATGCGAAGATCGTTCATTCCATGCGTGATCCGATGGATACGTGTTTCTCCTGCTACGCCACGCGATTCACATTTGAAAATGAATATAGCTATGATCTTGGAACGATGGGAAGGCACTATTTGCGCTACGAAAAATTGATGCAACACTGGCAGAACGCTCTACCAGCCGGACGGATACTCGATGTCCGCTATGAAGACGTAGTTGCGGATATTGAGTGTGAGTCGAGGCGATTGCTGGATTTTATTGGCCTATCATGGGATCCGGCCTGCCTCAAGTTCCATGAAAGCAGGCGGGCTATCCGCACGGCCAGCGTTACCCAAGTGCGCAAACCCATTTACTCGAACTCCGTAGCTCGCTGGAAGCATTTCGAGAAGCACTTGGGGCCTTTGCTTGAGATAATCCATCCAGTCAAGTTGGCTGGAAGCGTCGTTTCAGACGATTGATGCTCGTATTTCTGATACCAATTTAGGCAAGTGGCCAATATGGAACGGGTATTGAATATGAAACCAGAAAGAAACGCCCCTCATTTCCTTGTGGCAGCGGAAAAAACTCAAAGAATGTTGTCATGATAAATTTAAAGTGTATTTGGCCGTGCTGAACATCCCCGCGAAGGGATCGGAGCCGACAGCCGCTGAAATTAACCAGCTCGTCTTCCTGTTCAATGCCGGTCGCCATGCCGAATTGGAAAACCATGCGCGGTTACTGGTTGAACAGTATCCCGATTCGGGGTTTGCCTGGAATGTGTTGTGTGTTGCCCTTCAGTCACAAGGAAAAGATGCCCTGCCCGCCATGCAAAAGTTAGCAGAGCTTTTTCCCGATGATGCCGATACCCACAGCAACCTTGGCAATGCTCTTCGCGACCTCGGTCAATTAGATGGGGCGGTGGCAAGCTATCGCCGGGTGCTTGAAATCAAACCAGATTATGCTGAGGTGCATTACAGTCTTGGCAATGTGCTTCGAGACCTCGGGCAACTTGATGATGCCGTGGCATGCTACCGCAGGATGCTTGAGATCATGCCAAACCAAGCAGAGGTGCATAGTATCTTGGGTAATATCCTGCGCGATCTAGGAAAACTTGATGACGCTGTGGCTAGCTGTCGTCGGGCACTGGAGATTAATCCTGAATTTGCCGAGGCACATGGCAATCTTGGCAATGCTCTACGCGACCTCGGGCAACTTGATAGTGCCGTGGCAAGCTACCGCCGGATGCTAGAGATCAAACCAGATATTGCCGAGGCACACAGCAATCTTGGCAATGCTCTGCGCGATCTCGGACAGGTTGATGACGCAGTGGCAAGCTACCGCCGGGCGCTGGTGATCAAACCTGATTATGCCGAAGCGCACAACAACGTGGGTAATGCCCTGCACGATCTCGGGCAACTTGAGGACGCTGTGGCGAGCTATCGCCGGGCGCTGGAGATTAAACCCGATTACGCCGGGGCATACTACAACTTGGGTGTTACCTTGAATGATCTTGGGCAACAAGATGGCGCGATGGCAAACTACTGCCGTGCGCTGGAGATCAAACCCGATTTAGCCGATGCCCACTACAAACTAGGCATCCTGTTCGCGGAAGCCAAGCGCCTGCCTGAAGCCGAGGTATTCTACCGCCGTGCGCTGGAACTAAAACCAGATTACGCCGAGATCCATAGAAACTTGGGTAATACCCTACTCGCGCTAGACCGACTGAACGAGGCTGAAGTGAGCCTCCGACAGGCGATTGCACTTAATCCTCAGGATGCTGACTCATTTGTAACCCTCGGCAAAGTACTGATAAGGGCAAATCGGATGGAAGAGGGTTATGCCATGTATCGCCGTGCCCAACAGATACAGCCACTTGTTCTATCGCCAGGCAAAAAGATGATCGCGGATTTTTCTGTACTTCTTCTGCAATCGCCGGGAATCCTCAACACCCCGGTGGACTATTTAGTAGGGCGCACCATGTACGACAGTCATTTCCTCTTTCTGGTGCCAGATACGGAATATGATATTGATTTCCTGCGTACCAAGGCCGATGTGGTCATCAACTTGATTTCTGACCCGGACAGTGGCAAGGACGTGCTGCCATTTGCGCTGGACATTGCTGATCGCATAGGTCGCCCCACAGTCAATCATCCACGCCATATTATAGGTACGGATCGAGAAACTATCGCCGGTTTGCTTTCAGGGATCGCACTGTGCCGTATACCAAAGACCGTACGTCTTTCCGCCAAAGATATGGCCGGGGAAGACTGGCACAAGCACATCGAGGGATTTACGATGCCGTTATTGATACGTTGTGCGGGCACGCATGGCGGGGATGATTTCGAGAAGCTAGATGATCTTGGCGCTATTGGCCAATTCGTATCTTGCCACCCCGATTCGAACTTTTACATAAGCGAATTTGTGGATTACCGCTCTGCCGATGGCTACTACCGCAAATACCGCCTGTTCTGCATCAACGACGAGATTCTGCCATACCACCTCGCTATCCATGACCATTGGATGGTTCACCATTTTCGCACCGACATGGCCAATCAGATTTGGATGCGCAATGAAGAGGAATCCTTCCTTAACGATCCACATCTTGTGTTTAGCAAAGAACACTATTCCGCACTGCACAAAGTGGCAGCGTACATTGGGTTGGACTACTGTGGGATTGATTGTGCTCTCGACTGCGAGGGTAATATCGTGGTTTTTGAGGCCAACGCCACGATGCTAGTCCATGAAGAAATAATTGCCACTTTTGCCTATAAGAACCCATACATTGCGAAAATTAAAGAGAATTTTGACGTTATGTTGGAAAAGTTGTCGGCAATATGGTGAAGAAAATTGTTAGTTTCAGCGACTGCTTTCTGAAAGACAGTTAGCAACTGTCATATCTCTATCAAAGTAGTTACAAACATATTTTGTTTCATACAGAGTGGACATACTGTTGTTACTTGGTCAGGTTAAATTATCAACCGCGTTCTCCCCAAGGTCGTCTATCAAAAAGAAAATGAGTTCATGATTAATGGCTTCAAAATTATTGGTGGACGGCTTTTTCAGCCCGCCCGCCACCAAGCGGGCGGCTCTTTTTTTCCCACCTTGGCACTCGGATTGGTTTGGGTGAGTTGAATTAACTCTGTTGTCATTCGCACGCACTAATGGCTATGACGATCAACGACAGGTAACTTTTGAACAAATGCATGAGCACTTCGGAACCAGACTGAATGAACTTTCAATACGCCTGGAAATCAAATCGTCCCAACAAGCCAATTGGGAAGAGTACGCCAGATTAATTGAAATATTAGCGGAACAGCCGGTAAAGAAGCAAAATGATGATGCCGATACGGCGACTACTTCGCGTTACCGTGCCGAGAGTGCAACAGAATTTTCCAGGAAGTTGACCATGATTGCTGATGCAACTTCCAAATTCAAGGCTGTGCTCACGGAAGACCAGCAAACGATACTACATGTTTTGAATTTCGAGTGGGTAATGTTTCATTTCAGGCATCTGATGAATTAATGATTCCTCTCCCATTTCGGAGTGATGGAACGACGATGCATAACTACCTTCAGGTTTTTCGGGGTGTCCTATGAGCGGGTTTAATTTATTGTACGATTCTCAGGGTGCCGCTGAAATTGAGACACAAATTGTGCGCCATGGTATAGCCCTTGGAATCAACTGGGATGATGAAGCGCAAGTGCAAGCCTTGGCCAGAGAAGCGCTGTACCACTCACAGGAAGCGTTGGCACAGTTTAGCCAACATCATGACGACCATCGACAAAAGGCGAAAATTGAATTGTTCGGCCTTGCGGCATTGATGATGCAAATCATGAAGGATAGTGCCGATGAAGGGATTCCTACGCACGGGGGCGTGGCCTGGAAATCATTTTCCAGGGCGCTCATGCATGAAATTGGTGGCGGTGGAATGTAGGTGGAGAAGCCCCAAAAACAAAAGAATGGATCAAGTCCTGCGGGGAGGAATATTCGTCATTATTCACTACCAGAAAAATTCCTCTCAAGTATTTCTATCAACTGCCGATAAATATACAGTTACAGATTAATCCATATCAGAAGAGGTTCGCCATGACAACAATTTCCAGCATAGCATCATCTATCCTGCAAAATGCAATGAGTCAGGTATCGAATTCGCAGACTTCAGCCGCCACCCCGACTCAATCGGCCGGTTCATCCTCATCGTCGACCTCTGCAACTCCTTCAGCATCCGGCAATACATCGGTCACTTTAGGCAGCACCGCATCAACGCCGTTGACTTATAATTCATTGGGCCAAATGAGCAGCGCACAAGTTACCCAACTCGAACAAACCATCAACAACGACATAACCAACACGATGGCTAACTTGTTCTCGGGGCTATCGCAAAACTCGTCCAGTTCGTCTTCGTCGATATTTTCGTCCCTGGCTGGTCTGCCTGGTTTATCAAGCGCAAGTTCGACATCCACATCATCGTCCGCGTCATCATCCTCAACTTCACTCGCAAATCAGGCAGCACAAGATGTGCTGAACGCGAACAATGTTGTAAACAATACCCTTGCCTCATTATTTTCAAGCCCTTCAAGTTCTTCTAACTCGTCGAATTCTAATAATTCAAGCCTTTCATCGCTTCTGAGCTTGGCAGCCCCAACAGCATCAAGTTCCAGCACTTCCAGCACACAGACAACGCAAAGCGCCATTGCTGCGGCACAAAATGCTGTGACAAACACTTTAAGTTCACTATGATTTATTCCATCTGATCTTCAAACCATCCAGTTCTAACATTTGAAGGAATCGCCAATGGCGGCTACCTATCTCCCTTTGCGTTTGAACGGCAGTTCTACGGAAATAGACTGGCAGCATGATTCCGTTGGTGCTCATATATTGACATCAAAATAATGAATAAACGGGTTTTTCCTTCTCTTTTCAACTGATAGATTCCAGAAAATCTGCCGATAATTGTTATCAAGGGAGATTAGATTGTCAATTTTTCAATGCACACTTTTCTAAAGGATAAATCATGAGTTCAATCAATAACGTCTCAAGTCAAAACTATTTGTCTTGGTTGCAACAAGCATCCAATTCGAACCAGCAAGTTGGTGGTAACGGTGGTAACAATGGCAGCGGAAGTGCTGGTGGAGTGGGCAATACAAACTTCATTAACGAAATCACGCAGGCACTTGAGCAAAGCTTATCGGGCGGCTCCGCCACGTCGCCTACTACAACTGCGGCCAGCACTGCCTCGTCCAGTTCTACATCGCCTTCAAGCTCAACCCAATCCGCACAAACTCCCGAAGCAGCAGTGCAAGCATTCCTGCAAAATCTATTTGCGGCTCTTGGTCAGGCAAACGGGGCAACGGCAACTGGTACTGGAACACCATCTACCGGTAGTGTAGCGGCATCAACTAGCGCCGGAACAGCGGCGACCAGCAGTTTGGCCGCAGCTACCGGCACCAGTGGCAGTTCATCTACACCTGAGGTTGAGCATCACCACCATCATGGAGGGGGTTCCCATATGGCTTCCGACGTTCAGAACCTGCTACAACAACTGACCTCAAGCAGTCCGGCTACTTCGAGCAGCACACAAGCCAGTGGAACCAATGCGCTCGGCAACCTGAATTCAAGCTTCCAGAATTTGGTTAGTTCATTGAACGCAACCCAAGGACAAAGTACATCTGCAGCCAGTGCGCCAACATTGCAATCGTTCCTGCAAAATCTTTATCAGAACATGGGCAACGGACAAAATATTAGCGGTGCAGGGGTTAACATCCAAGTCTAACGTGCTAAGAGGATAATTGCTGGGAACTTGAGGATTCGTCCCAGCAATTACTTTACAAAATTGTGCTTTCAATGAGGCCATCAAATTAGCGGCCACACTCGCCTGCCACCCTTTCATCGAACACTATAATGAACTACCTCGCAGCAGAGCTACGAGGTATCAACCCCAAAGTCCAAGGCAAAAGGCTGCTGTCCTGCGGCCAGCCTTCGTAGTAGAGCTACGGTAAGCGCCCCATAATCAGCAGGCTTGCCGCCTGATTCAAATTTCCGCATTCTTGCAGCCATCTAAAACCAGATGGAGCGGGCATGAAGATGGGAACGGAATTTTGGGTAGCGCATGTAGCTGCCGCCAAACTTGAAGCGATTTCGGCGAGTGAGTATGCGAGACGGCACAGCCTCTCTGTTGCCGCTTTGTATTATTGGCAGCGCAAGCTAAAATCAAACGCCGAGGTGAGCGCTACTACCGGACAGGCGAGCAAGTTCGTCGCGCTACGCATCGCTGCAGAGCGCCCCACCCCCTGCACCTTAGTGTTGCCGTCCGGGTTGCATCTGGAAATGTCGGCGCTTCCCACGCCGGAATGGCTGGCGGCGCTTGGGCGCGCTTTGCCGGGAGCGCGCTAATGCATCCTGGTTGTCATATCGAACAAGTCTATCTGTGCCGGGAGCCGATCGACTTCAGGAAAGCGATTAACGGGCTGAGCGTGATGGTCGAACAGGAGCTGGGCTTGAATCCGTTCGGGAGTGCGCTGTATGTATTCGTCAACCGTTCGCGAAATAAGATCAAGGTTTTGTACTGGCACCGCAATGGGTTTTGCCTGTGGCAAAAGCGATTGGAAGAAGAGAAGTTCCATTGGCCGAAACACGTCGAGACGAACACGCAAACGGTTACGATCCGAGAATTCGAGTGGTTGCTTGAAAGCATTGATTTATGGAGAAATAAACCTCATAAAACGTTGGATTTTGCTTGCGTTTCTTAGGGGGAAATAGTAGCATTCAGCATGCTCGAAACAGTTGAAAAACCTTCCGTTTTTCCCTTGGATTCCACCTCCGGATTCACGCTCCCTGAACTCGTTTTACCGCCAATTTTACCGACTGATGTTGACGCGCTCACGGCGCTGCTGCTGACTGTTGTTCAAGCGAACGCCGACATGAAAATTGCGGCACAAGACCGCCTTGTTCGTGCGGAAATGGCTTACGAAACCCGCATCGCTAATGCGGCGGCTAATGCGGCGAAGGAATACGAAACCCGCCTGCGAGAACTCTACGAACAAATCGTTCTGATGCGCCGCCGCATGTTCGGCGCCAGCTCCGAAAGTGCAGGTCAATTTCATCTGTTCGACGAAGCGGAAGTGCTGGCCGCGACCTCTACCGAGGCGCAAGATGTAGCGCCTTTGCCGGCATCGACCAAAGCTCAAAAGCCAGCGCGCGGCAAGCGCAGCCCGCTGCCGCCGGAACTTGAACGGGTAGAGATCATTCACGACGTGCCTGAATCCGAACGCACCTGCGATTGCGGCACACCGATGGTGCTGATCAACCGGGTCGTCAGCGAACAGCTCGACATCATTCCGATGCAGGTGCGAGTACTGCAGCATATCCGGCTGGTCTATGGATGCAAAGCCAGCGAACATGCCCCTGTGACGGCAACGCTGCCGCCGCAACCCTTGCCCAAGAGCAATGCCAGTCCCGGTTTGCTGGCCATGCTGTTGACGACCAAGTATGTTGATGGATTGCCCTTGGCAAGATTCGAGAAAGTGCTGGCCCGTCACGATGTGGTTGTGCCGCGCCAAACGCTGGCACGCTGGGTAATCGGTGCGGGCGCTGCGCTGCAGCCGTTGCACAACCTGATGCGGGACGCCTTGTTTGATGCGCCGTTCATCCACATGGATGAAACGGTGGTACAGGTACTCAAGGAGAAGGGCAAAAGTGCGACCTCTCAAAGTTACATGTGGGTGCAAACGGGAGGGCCACCTGGAAAGCCAGTGGTGATTTACGACTATGACCCGAGCCGTAGCGGGGAAGTACCGGTGCGCCTGCTGATGGGCTATCAGGGCTATCTGATGACGGATGGCTATGAAGGCTACAACAAGCTCGCAAAAACAGAGGGCGTCGAGCATCTGGTTTGCTGGGCGCATGTTCGCCGCAAATTTGTTGATGCCGTGAAGGTGCAACCGAAAGGCACACACGGCCATGCCAATCAGGCGGTCGCAATGATCGGCAAGCTCTACGGTATCGAGCGGGAGCACAAGGATTCCACGATTGAGGTGCGCTATGCGGCACGCCAGGAGAAAAGCATACCCGTGCTGAATGAACTGCGTGACTGGATGGAAAAGATGCTGCCCATAGTTCCGCCAAAGAGCGCACTGGGTGGCGCGTTGTCCTATATGCGTGATTACTGGGGCAAACTTGTGCGCTATCCGGAGCGCGGCGATCTCCCTGTCGACAACAACAGGTGCGAGAATGCAATCCGGCCCTTCGTGATTGGCCGCAAGGCTTGGTTGTTTAGCGACACGCCTGCCGGAGCCAACGCGAGCGCGATCATCTATTCGCTTGTTGAAACCGCCAAGGCAAACAGTGTAGAGCCATACACATGGCTGCGCCATGTGCTGGAACACTTGCCAGCCGCCCAAACTGCGGATGAAATGGATAAGTTGTTGCCGTGGAATTTCCATGCGGCAACTTTAACCAAAATCACACCTCGCTGAATACCCTGCGGTTAATGGGGCGGATACGATTATTTGCGACACGCCGCGCCAGTTCCTGCGACTGATTGAAGCCGCGCTCACGCAAGCGGGATGGATGCAGCGGCATGGCTATGATGCAGTCTGGACGCACTTCTACGCGCTGCGCCAGGCTGTCCGCCAAGCCGTTCACCAGCATTAGCCGCTCACCAAATTTCAGCGCTTGCACCAGCTTGTCGAGCGGGAAAGCATAGGCAAAAACTGCCAAAGTGCGGTCGAAGTGCGGCATGCGTTTCAGGCAGCGCCCGCAGATGTCGCCGTTAAGGGTAGGCAGCGCACATAGGGGGCAATGCGGCGCGGCCAGGTAGGGAAGAGTGCTGTCGCAAGCCTTGCACCAAGCGCCATTGTGGCTGAATGCGCCGCACAGCAGGCATGGCTGGGCGGGTAGCGCCTGCCATAATTTTGTGCGGATGTTCAGAAAATTACCAGTCAAAATTGACAAGGTGTAGTCCTTTCACGGATGATGCTAGCTTGTGCAATCTAACCCTATTTAACCGCCATGCAAACACAAACCGCGCAATCACCCCTCCCATCTGCATTTGACACCAGGAATGAACGTTGGAGCGTCGCCGAAGTCGAGACGCTCTTCAAGCTGCCGTTCGCCGACCTGATGTACCGCGCGCAGCAAATACACCGCGAAAACTTCGATCCAAACGCGGTGCAATTATCCACCCTGCTGTCCATCAAGAGCGGCGGCTGTTCCGAGGATTGCGGCTATTGCCCGCAATCGGCTCATCACTCCACCGGGGTGGAGAAGAAAAAGATGCTGGATGTAGAAACAGTGGTGCAAGCCGCGCGCGCCGCACAGCAAAGCGGTGCCGGGCGTTTCTGCATGGGAGCTGCGTGTCGCTCACCCAACGATGAAGATATGCAGAGTGTAGTGGAAATGGTCAAGGCGATAAGCGGTCTCGGCATGGAGACTTGTGCAACATTGGGCATGTTGCGCGAAGAGCATGTCGAGCAATTGCGCGATGCCGGACTGGACTATTACAACCACAACCTCGACACCTCACCCGAATTCTACAGCGAGATTATCACCACGCGCGACTATCAGGATCGCCTGGATACGCTGGAGCGTGTGCGCAAAGCCGGCATCAACGTTTGCAGTGGCGGCATTGTCGGCATGGGCGAAAACCTCACTCAACGCGCCGGATTGATCGCGCAATTGGCTAATCTTGATCCTTATCCAGAAAGCGTGCCAATCAATAACCTGGTCAAGGTTGAAGGCACGCCGCTAGAAAACGCAGAAGATCTCGATCCTCTGGATTTCGTGCGCACCATCGCGGTGGCGCGTATCACCATGCCGAAGGCGCACGTGCGGCTGTCCGCCGGACGGCAGCAGATGAGCGATGCGGTGCAGGCTTTATGTTTCCTGGCTGGTGCCAACTCCATGTTCTACGGCGAGCAGTTGTTGACCACCGGCAATCCTGAAATGGCGCGCGACCACGCGTTGCTGGATAAACTGGGGATGTATCCGTTAACGGATAAACATTAACTTCTTGGCATGTTCCTCGCTGCCAGGAAGCTTCAACCATTTCGTTACCTCCAAAGCTACTCCGGTTACTTCCAGCTATATGGCGTTGAGGGCAGCATTAATTTGTATCCTCGGCTTCACGATGCTATTCCGAGGGTCAGTAATCAGCACGCCAGTTGAACTCAGGGCGTTGAGGCCTGTGGTAACAGTAAGAGTTGGGGTTTTCTGCATCATGATGGCCCAGGCGCCGGCAACTTGGGGGGCTGCCATTGACGTGCCATACCAGGCCTGATACCCCCCGCCGGGGATGGAGGAGTTAATTTCAGCGCCGGGTGCCAGTAGATTGAGGAACGACGCAGAATTCGATTCGCAGAGAATAGCGTCCACACTTGAAATGCCAAGATTATTTCCTGCGCAGTTGTTGCTATAGCCCGCTACGTCAAAAGTTGCGCCCACGCTGACGGCGGTGGAGATGCAACCCGGTGCGCTCATGCTGCTCAAATAACCATTATTGCCCGATGCAATAATGGTGGGAATATTCACGGAACGCAGGATGTCGATGGCGGCTTTGATAGATGGATTAGCCGAATCGCAAGTGCTCTGGCTGGAATACTGCCCGGCACCTAGACTCATATTGACAGCGGCAATATGGTAGGTGCTACTCAGGGCATAAACTTGTTGCAATCCCAGAATTTGGTCTGAAGTATAGGTCAGTACGCAGGGCGTGGACGAACCGCAATTGGCAATGCTATCTAACCGGGAGAATACCTGAATGGCGATCAGCTTGGCGTCCTTGGCTACGCCATAAAAGGTGCCGTTATTTCCCGCTGCAATGCCTGCCACAACGGTGCCGTGGCCGCACGCTCCCGCTGGGCAAGTTCCTGAGTAGGGCATGGCGGAACCGTCTGCCGTAGATTGCGTCACGCCTCCCGGACAGACCGAGGTGGCGCCATCGGCGGCATTATTGGACGAATAACAGGCTTCTGAAACCACCTTGCCAGTCAGAAAGGGGTGGGTCTTGTCGACGCCTGAATCCAGAATGGCGATAGTCTGCCCGATACCGCTGTAACTGCTACTCCAAGCTGTCGTAGCCCCGATTACAGAATCACTTTGGGCATCGAAGTGGGTAGCAAGCCGGTCTTCTTCGATGGAAGTGACTTCGGTCAGGCTGGCCAATGCTTCCAGTTCGGAGGAGTTGACCTCAATGGCCATGAAAGGAATGGTTGCAAAGAGCTTGGATATTGCTAGTCTTTTCTTGAGCGATACAACCTGGTTCAGCACTGCAGACTGCGCAATAGCGATTTGATCGCGTTGCAATGCTACGCTGCTTGCAGACAACCTTCCTTCAGGGGCGAAGGCGACGCGCACTCCGACAATGAGCCGCACCGACCCATTCGTTGCTGCCAGTTGGCGCAGATGATTGAGGGTTTGGGCGACGGCTGGATCACTGCTCGCGATCAGTGGAACAACACCATTAGCTGTGTGGGCACCTACGCCTGCGCTCTCACCCCAGTATCCGGTCATAATAATTGCTGTCAACAGGCAAATAGAAACCACTGGGAACAAATCACGGATTCCTCGCAATAAGCTGTTTTGTTTCTGATCTTTAATTTGCTGAGTCATGGAAGTCTCCTGATGTGTATTTCTTCATTCGCGTTGCATCTGCTGTTGACAAACCTGCCTGCCTTCTTCTATGGCAGAGTAACGGTAACTGGCCCGGTACTTCCGCCAGTGGTGGTAACTGTGCCCCCAGTCTGGGTATTGGGCGTCCCTAACAGATCCGCTCCTGCCAATACTCTGCCCGTCACCTCTGTGCCGCCGGCAAAAGTGACTGAATCGCCAGCCAGTATGGTTCCCACGAAAACCGTATTGTTCTGCACTGGGCCAGTAGCTGCAGGAAAAGCCACATCACCACCAAGCGGAGCTCCGCCAGCCAGCCTCGGAGTCCCGACCTGCCAAAAGACGTTCTTGGCCTGAGCGCCGTTAAGGAGCACGACTTGGGTAGGAGTGCATACCGTCGGAGTCGAAGTGCAGGCGACGGTGGATCCTGTGATAGTGAGGCTGCTCCCTACCTGGAAGAGCCAGACCCCATCCGAATTTCCGAAAGCATCAAGCGTGAGAGTTTCACCGCTTCCTAAAACCATCGTGCTTACGCTTTTATAGATACCAGGTGTCAAGTGGAGGCCACCCAAAGCACCTGGGCCAGGGATCACAGTGGCGCCGACTTGCTGCGCTGCATTGATCCACGCGGTACTCAAAGCGGTTTTTACAGCACGTACATTTGTATTAAATGTATTGCTGTTGGTGGCGAAATACCTGATTGTCGAACCGGTTATCTTCAACCCGTTTGGTATATCGATCGGGCCGTTGATTGTGTCGATTAAGCCTACTTCCAATCCACAACTATCTACCTCCTCAATGCCCACCACCACCGCAGCGACACCGGACGCTGCTGCTGCGGGAATCGAAGTGCACGTCGAAATTGGCGCATCCATCGCAACATCCCCACCAAACGTGGCACTATTGGCACCAACTCCCGATGCAGCAGTAGTAAGCCCGGCGGACGTCGTCAACGCGTAAGCCGATAGCGCTGCAAGAGGTGGCGAAGTGGCGGGCGGGCCAACTGGAGCGCCTGGATTGCCTGGAGAGCCTGCAAAGGGAGCACCTGAAGCGCCTGCCGGGACTGAACCTCCTAAAACACCTGCCCCACCACCGCATCCCGCCATAATAATTGCTGTCAGCAGGGAAAAAGAAACCACAGGAGACAACTCATGGATTCTGCGCAATAAGCCGTTCTGTTTCTGATCCTTGATTTGCTGAGTCATAAAAGCCCCCGATAACTTGATAAGTAGTTCGTCATCCGCGTTGCATCCGCCGTAACCGAAGAACCACCTTATGCCTGCCTCATCGCAAACTCTGTGCGGCAGCCAACATAACGCAGTTTTGTGCTAAGGATTATTTGACTGTTTACTTAATTCAAGCCTCTTAACGATTCTCATGGCGCTGTTGTTTCCACTTTGAATCGAGGTTGGCAGGGATGGGCGGTTTGTCGTTCAACTCGCAAAAAGAGGGCCGGGGGACTTAGGCGCGCCGAATATGGAAATCTCCCTCGGCCACTTTCTCAAAGGGGAAAGGCTGGTGGCGTGTTATTCTGCGAATCGTTCAGAGGCATATTGGCGTAAAGTTCAAAGATTCACGTTTCACCTTATACCGAAAATGACATTCCATCACGTTTTAAAAATGTTGACTTGCATAGGCTTGGCTTCAATTTCCGCATTATCTGCTGCTGATTCCCTGGGACCTTTTTCAATCGTCGAATCAAAGCCAATTAGCGAGCTTTGGCTCAACCCCGGTTTTTACACTTATCACTTCCAAAGTGATCAGGGATTTAACGATAACAATTTGGGTTTGGGTGGGGAATATCGCTATTCGACAACAAGCGCAATAGTGGTGGGTGGTTTTCATAACAGCGACTGGAAAACCTCTGATTATGTTGGCTGGTTTTGGCGTCCGCTTGCATTGGGCCCGATAAGCTTGGGGGCGGTAGTAGGTGGAATTGATGGTTACTCAAGAATATTTAATGGCGGCTGGTTCCCTGTTGCTGTGCCGGTAGCCAGCTTTGAATATAAGAACATTGGCGCAAACATGCTTTTTGTACCCAGCTACAAAGAGCAACTGCATGGGGGGCTGTCTTTACAGCTTAAGGTAAAGGTATATTGATCGGGATAAGCGCCATATTTGGCATGTTCGTTAACCTGTTGTTAAAAATCGACTCAAAACCTAACCCGAAAACCGCCCCGATCTTGTTCAGCGTCTCGGTATTCTGGCTTCCTTTCCCCGCTTCGATTTGCCGTAGCGTGCCGAGTGAAATTCCTCGATGCTTTGCAAACTCGGACTGAGTCAGGCGGCTGATTCGCCGCATTTCCTTTACGGCATTCTGAATGCAGATCTGTTGCTGTCCGAACCTCTCAAAGAAGTCTCCCACTATTTTCTTTTCGACATCCCGGCCTATTGGTTTTAGGCGCTTATCCATTTTTATACCCGCATCCCTGCACTTCACTGATCCAGTTTATGTGCGTTGGCGAACAGATCGCACCGAGAAGAATGGAAATAATACCTATTCGACTGATGGGGGGCCTCTAAAAATTCAATGCCCGCCAAAAGCTGGACGGAATTAACACAGCCCCAACAACACACGCAGGCTGGCTATCACCCCGAAATCAAAAGGATAGATTATGAGTAAAGCCAGCATTATCGGTGCTTACAACACCGAATTCGGAGCCTTCGTTGTTAAGGACAAGGCCACCGGCCTGATGACCGACACGAAGACCTACTACGACCTTCTAATCGAAGCTGGGCGCGGCGCCATCGCCGATGCCGGCTTGGAGGCGAAGGACATCGACGCCATCTATGTCGGATCTTCTTCTCCGTCTTTGTTCGTCAATCAGGAGCATGTTGCACCGATTGCTGCGGAGATTGATCCGGCTTTGCGCTTCAAGCCGATGACTCGTTGCGAGAGTGCCTGCGCCTCGTCGTCAGTGGCCCTGTACGACGCCATCTATGCCATTGAGGCGGGGCGAGCCAAGCATGTGCTGGTGATCGGCGTCGAGAAAATGAACCTGCTCCCCACGCCCCAAATGACGCATGTCTTGGCTTGTTGTTCGCACTGGCCTAGCGAGGGGTCAAAAGGCTGGTCGTTTCCGATGCTGTTCGCAGCGTATGCCAAAGGTTATCAGGATCACCACAAAATTCCGACCGAGGAGTTCGAGCAGATGCTGTGGACAGTTGCCGCCCTCGGCTACAAAAACGGCGCAGAAAATCCGCTCGCTCACATGAAACATGGCCCCGCCTCCGTCGAGGAGATTATGAAGCTCAACGAACTCGATGTACGCGGCAAGTGCAAGAACATGATAATCGCCGCGCCTCTGCGCCTGCACGATTGCTCGCTGGTGTCGGACGGCGCAGCGGCACTGGTCATCACCCAGACTGCCAATGTCAGCAACAAACAGCGCGCGGTGGAAATTGCCGGTATCGGCCATTCGGTTGAACGGCTGCCGGAGAACGTGCGTCCCAATATGCACGAGTTGATGGCCGGCAAGGATGCCACAGCGAAGGCTTATAAGGAGGCTGGTATTACCGCAGCCGATATCGACCTTGCCGAAGTGCATGACTGTTTCACCATCAACCAGATACTTTCTACTGAGGCGCTCGGCCTATCCAAGGATGGTCGCGGCGGCTACGACTACCTCGATGGCCGCTTCACTCGGGACGACAAGGTGGGGATTAATCTGTCCGGTGGCCTGAAGTCAAAGGGACACCCGGTGGGCGCAACCGGTGCCTCCATGCATACCTTGATCTACAAACAGCTCATCGGCGAGGCGATTGGCGTGAAGGCAAAGAAGGCGGACATCGGCGTAGCGTTCAATGTCGGCGGTTCCGCAGTAACCAACTGCGTCACGGTATTGAGAAAACTGTGATCGTGGTTGCAGAAAGGACAATGAAGAACGTGATCTATAACGACATGGAATTTACGATAGGCAAGACCGGCAGCGGCTGGGAGATCACCCGCAAGTTGCCGGACGGAACTATCGCCGTGGTCGGCGCGGCTCTGTTCACTGACCTGCCGGATGGCGATGCCGAGGCACGGGCGCAAGTGCTGGCCAGGACGATTTTTCCGGCTGGGATAAAGGTTGTCGGGCCTGATGTCGCGCACCCGAATATGGTGGGCGACCTGAAAATTGTCGGGCCTGACGTAAGTCATCCGAACTTCATCTATTGGGACAGGGACAGCACATCTTTCGCTGGTAGTTAGTTCCGTTAATACAGTTACCGTTCGCGGTGAGCTTGTCGAACCGCAGTCACCTTGCCGCTATTAGCCTTCGACAAGCTCAGGCCGAACGGAGTGGTATTTAATTCATGCCGATTCAATAACCCATTCAACCAAAGGAACCCATCATGGAAATCAAAGGCAGCGTAGCACTCATCACCGGGGGCGGTAACGGCATCGGCGAGGCCGTGGCCAAGTTCTTTGCCAAGCGGGGTGCGAAGGTTGCCATCGTCGACATGGTGCAGCAGAACATCGACCGCGTCGTCAAGGACATCAAGGAAATGGGGGGCGAAGTGATCGGCATTCAGGCCAACGTCACCAGTGAAGCGGAAACCGCGAAATTCATCAAGGCGACTCTGGAGGCATTTGGCAAACTGAATATCGCTGTGTCCTGTGCGGGCATTATTCGCGACGGGTTGATGTTGAGTCTGGACAAGGAAACCGGCAAAGTATCCCGCAAGATGGGTCTCGACAAGTGGCAGCCAGTGATTGATGTCAATCTGACCGGTACTTTCCTGACGTTACGTGACGCCGCTGAGGCGATGGTCAATGGTGGCTGGGAAGGTCTGCTGGTGCCAATCTCCTCAGTCAACAAGGTTGGGCAGGTCGGCCAGATCAATTACTCCTCAGCCAAGGTTGCTGATGCCCTGATGCCTAAAATCATCATCGGCGAATTTCTCATGCGCGGCATCCGCAACATCCGCTGCGTCGGCATCGCTCCGGGCTATACCGCAACCACTATGCTCACCGGAATGAATCAGGATGCGCTGAAGTCTCTCCTCGAAGATGTGCATATCGGCCGTCTGGTCGAACCGGACGAAATTGCATCCATGATCGGATATTGTGTCGAGAATGGGGCGCTCAACGCCACTACCATCGAAATCACCGGCGGTCTTTGCTATCCGCATGGGATCGCAAAGTAACGCGCCTCTTATCCGGGATTGATGCTTGCCGACTCTTGAGGCAATATGCGCACTTGGGATTTGTCCAAGTGGACATTGTAGACATCAAAGGAACGAGAGAGTAGATATGGGCGCTCAGTGGAAAGCCAGACATAAAGAAATTGCAGCAAATGCCAAAGGTAAAATCTTCGGCAAACTGTCCAAGGAAATCATGGTTGCCGCGCGCGGGGGCGCCGACCCGGATATGAATTCGCGTTTGCGCCTAGTGGTCGAGCAAGCTAAAAAAGCATCCATGCCGCGCGAAACGCTGGAGCGCGCCATCAAGAAGGGCGCAGGCCTGCTCGACGGAGGGGCGAATCTGGAACGGCTTGTCTATGAAGGTTTCGCGCCGCATAGGGTACCCGTGATCGTCGAATGCCTGTCAGACAACATCAACCGCACGCTCTCCAGCATGCGCGTGTTGTTTCGCAAGGGGCAGCTTGGCGCATCGGGTTCGGTCGCATGGGACTTCAACTATCAGGGTCTGATCGAAGCGACGCCGAATTCCAAAGAGGCAGACGCAGAGCTTGCGGCCATTGAGGCTGGCGCCCAGGATTTCGAGCCAGCCGAAGACGGTGCAACCTTGTTTATCACCGACTCAACCGATCTGGATGCGGTATGCCGCGCGTTGCCAGCGCACGGGTTTACCGTGCAGTCTGCCCAGTTAGGCTACCGACCAAAAAATACGGTGGCGCTGAACGATGCGGAACTCGAAGAGGTTGAGGCGTTTCTGGAAGCAATTGATGCGGATGATGACGTGCAGAATGTCTATGTGGGGCTGTAGTTCTGTCCACAGCCGGGTGGGGTATAATCACGCCACTTTTTCGCCGCACCACTTGATGAATATTTTTTACGAAGAAGACGGCGCTTTCAAGGTCGGCAGCATACTCACCGACAACACCACCTCGCTGCAAGTGGAAAACATCCACGGCAAGCGCAGCAAGATCAAAGCAGCGAATGTACTGCTGCGCTTTGCCCAACCGGGATTAAGCGAATTCATGGCACAGGCGGAAAACATCGCGTCGGACATAGGCGTGGAATTCCTGTGGGAATGCAGCCCGCCGGAGGACTTCGGCTTCGATGCGCTGTCCAGCGAGTATTTCGGCCACGCGCCCAATCCTGTCGAAGCGGCCGGCACGCTGATTCGCCTGCACTCTTCGCCGATGTATTTCTACAAGAAGGGCAAGGGCCACTACAAGGCAGCGCCTCCGGAGGCGCTTAAGGCCGCGTTGGCCAGCGCCGAGAAAAAGCGCTTGCAGGCGGCCTTGCAGGCACGCTACACAGATGAGCTGATAACCTCCACGCTGCCGCCTGAGTTCGCCGAAAAGTTGCCGCAACTGCTATACAAACCAGACCGCAACACGCTCGAAGTGAAAGCGCTGGAAGCCGCCTGCGCCGCCACACATTTATCCGCCGCACATCTGCTGCAACGCTGCGGCGCGATTCCCTCCACACAGGCTTACCACTTGCAGCGTTTCCTGTTCGAGAACTTTCCGCATGGCACCGGCTTCCCGGAAGTCACCGTGGAAGAGCATCCTGAACTGCCGCTGGCTGAGGACACCGCTTTCAGCATCGACGATGCCAGCACCACGGAAATTGACGATGCCTTTTCGGTGAGGCAGCTCGTCAACGGCAACTGGCGCATCGGCATACACATCGCAGCCCCCACGCTGACCATTCCCGCAGGCTCACCGATTGACGCCATCGCGGCACAACGCATGTCCACGGTGTACATGCCCGGCGACAAGATCACCATGCTGCCGGACAGCGTGGTGCAAGCCTTCACTCTGAACGCGGACAAGGTCAGCCCGTCGCTCTCGATGTACCTCGAAGTGGATGCCGCGACCCTCGCCGTGATCAGCACGGAAAGCCGCGTCGAGCGCATCCACATCGCCGCCAACCTGCGCCACGACACGCTGGAGCCGCTATTCAATGAAGAAACTCTGGCTGTCGGCAAACTGGATTACCCTTTTGCTACGGAACTCAAGCTGCTGTGGGATCTCGCGCAGAAGCTGGAAGCGGCGCGAGGCAAATCTGCCGACAACAGTACGCAACAGGTGGATTACAATTTTTACGTGCAAGATGACCGCGTTACCATCAGCACGCGGCAACGCGGCTCGCCCATCGACAAGGTGGTGTCGGAACTGATGATTTTCGTCAACAGCGAATGGGGCAAGCTGCTCGCGGCGCACGACGTGGCAGGCATCTACCGCACGCAGAACAACGGCAAGGTAAAGATGAGTACCGTGCCCGCGCCGCATCAGGGCTTGGGCGTGGCGCAGTACATGTGGTCGAGTTCGCCGCTACGCCGCTATGTGGATTTCGTCAACCAGCGCCAGATCATCAGTCTGCTACGCGGAGAAACGCCCGCCATACACTCAGAACGACACCGCGCTGTTCACCGTGATGCGCGACTTCGATACGGCCTACACCCTCTACAACGAATTCCAGCGCAACATGGAACGCTACTGGTGCTTGCGCTGGCTATTGCAGGAGAACGCGCAACAAGTTGAGGCGCTGGTGTTGCGCGAGAATCTGATAAAGCTCGTGGATATCCCGCTGGTGGGACGCATTCCTTCGCTGCCGGAAACACCGCCCAATACTCGTGTTGTGCTGGAAATCGGCGAAATTGATTTGCTCGACCTGAATTTCAACGCACGTTTCATTTCCGCGATTGAGGAGGTCGCGACTTGCCAGCCCTGATTAAACAGCCGCTCGCAATAGCTCTGGCGTTCTCGCTGGCGCTGCATGCTTTTACACTGTTCGGCATCGGCTTCGCCCTGCCCGACCCGCGCAAGGCCGCAGACCTCCTGCAACCGCTGCAAGTGGTGCTGGTCAATTCAAAGTCGAAATCGCGCCCCATACAAGCTGATGCACTGGCGCAAAACAATCTCGACGGCGGAGGCAACACCGCAGAAGACCGCCGTGCAAAAAGCCCGCTCCCAACCCTGAACGACGGCAAGCAATTTACCCCGGAACAATCGGCGCAACGCATACAGCAACTGGAGCGGGAAGCCAAACGCTTGCTGACCCAGAGCAAGAGCACACGCAACGTGGCGCAGGAAAAAACCCGGCAGCGACAAGAAACGAACGAACACGCGAACGGCGCAGACCTGATCCAACGCAGCATGGAAATCGCCCGCCTGGAAGCAGAGATCAGCAAGGATTCTGATGCCTACCAAAAAATGCCCCGGCGCACATTCATTGGCGCACGCACCAGAGAATATCGCTTCGCACAATACATTGAGGACTGGCGCGTCAAGGTAGAACGCATCGGCACACTGAACTACCCAGAGATGGCGCGCCAGAAAAAGATCTACGGCAGCCTGCAACTCACCGTATCCATCAACGCCGACGGCAGCGTGGAAAACGTGGAAGTCAACCGATCTTCCGGCCAACCCATTCTGGATGTGGCGGCAAAACACATTGTCACGATGGCATCTCCCTTTGCCCCTCTCCCGGCGGACATTCGCCGCGACACTGACATCCTCAGCATCACCCGCACTTGGTCGTTTACCCAGTCGGACAAACTGGAAAGTGAATAACTGGTAGTATGAAACATGCCTCTTGGAAAACGAATAATCTCAATGAACACCTCTGCTGATACACCTGCCAGCCCATCCTATTCCGGGAAAGCATGGTTACGCCTCAAACAGTGGCTACCTTGGCTGGTGCTTGCAATTTCCCTGTTGATTACCTGGCAGTTGTGGCGGGACGCAAAGCAGAATGCTGTTCAGGAGTTGCAAAGCAATTTTGCTTTTCGCGTACAGGAAGTCGACAGTCTCGTCAAACAGCGCATGATGACCTATGAGCAGGTGCTGCGCGGGGTGGTTGGCCTATTCGCATCATCCAAAAATGTGGGGCGCGGCGAGTTCCGCAATTTCGTCAGCACGCTGCATCTTGAAAAGAATTTCCCCGGCATTCAGGGGGTGAGTTTTGCTCTGGTCGTGCCTGCGACGGAAAAGGGCAGGCACATTGCTACCGTCCGCAAGGAAGGTTTTCCCAAATACACCATCAAACCGGAAGGCGAGCGCGGAATCTATGCGCCTGTTATTTATATTGAGCCGTTCACCGGACTTAATCTGCGAGTCCCTGGCTTCGACAATTATTCCAATCCGGAACGGCGCGCCATTTTGGACAAGGCGCGCGATTCCGGCGATGCCGTTATTACTGGCAAGATAAAACTGATGCAGGAAACCAACAAAGACATACAGGCCGGTTGCCTGATGTTCATGCCGGTATATAAAAACGGCGTGCCGCACGACACCCTTGCCGAGCGCCGTGCCAATATTATCGGTTGGGTCGCTTCGGCATTCCGCATGGATGACCTGATGCATGGCATTCTCGGCAAGCGCTCCGCCGATCTCGATATCGAAATCTATGACGGCGAGGAAATGTCCTTCCAGACTTTGATGTACGATGACGACAAAAATCTGAATGCGGGTGCCAAGCCGAATTCCCGGTTTCAGTCCATAAACCGTGTAGAAATCGCGGACCATCCCTGGACGATGGTGGTCGGTTCCTTGCCCGGCCTGGAAGCACAGTTGGACATGGGCAAATCGCGCTTCATCGGATACGCTGGTATTTGCACAGGAATTCTACTGGCGTTGCTTACCTGGTTGCTGGTGCGAGGCCGAACGCAGGCTCTGCAACTCGTCGTTCGAGCGCAGGAATCACGCACCATGATTGAAAACTCTCCCGACACCGTCGCCCGTTACGATTGCGATTGCTGCCGCATTTATGTCAATCCGGCTCTCGGTGCAATGGACGAGGGTGGCGTTGCCGCATTGCTGGGCAAGAAGCCTTCAGAGTATCCGGGCGGACAAAATTACGAAAACTACGAGACAAAGATTAAAGAGGTAATCGCAACTGGCGAAAATACTCAGTTCGAGCTGAAATGGCTCGGCAAAGACGGCAAGAAGTTTTATAACCATATCCGTTTGACGGCGGAGCGTGATTCGTCAGGCAACGTAACCTCGGTGTTGGGGGTGGGGCGTGATATTACTGAACTGAGCGATTCCCGAGCCGATCTCAAGCGAGCAAACGTACAACTCGAGAACATGAATGTCCTGCTGCAATCGCTGGCAACCAGCGACCCGCTCACTCACTTGCCAAATCGGCGGCTTCTGCTTGACCGGCTCAAGCAAGCGTTGGCTTCCAGTGCGCGTAGCGGTCGAGAAGGTGCGCTGCTGTTCATTGACTTGGACAATTTCAAGACTCTCAACGACACACTCGGCCATGACATCGGGGACATACTGCTGCAACAGGTTGCACAGCGCCTGGAGTCCTGTATACGCGAAGGAGACACCGTGGCTCGTCTGGGCGGTGACGAGTTCGTGGTGATGCTGGAAAACTTGAGCGAAAAAGACCTTGAAGCTGCTGCACAGACTGAAGCCGTCGGCGAGCAGATACTCACTTCGCTCAACAAGCCTTACATGCTTGACACGCACGAATGCCACAACAGCCCCAGCATCGGCGCCACCCTGTTCAGCGACCACCAACAGTCGATAGAAGAACTGCTAAAACAAGCCGACATCGCCATGTATCAGGCCAAGAAAGATGGTCGTAATACCCTGCGTTTCTTTGACCCACAGATGCAGGAGAACGTCAACGCCCGCGCAGCCCTCGAAAGCGAATTGCACAAAGCACTTGAGAACCGTCAATTCCATTTGTATTACCAAATCCAGGTGAACGGCATTCAAACGGACGGTTCGTGCAACCCAATGGGAGCAGAGGCCTTGATCCGCTGGATACATCCAGAACGCGGGTTGGTGGCTCCTGTCCAATTCATTCCGATGGCGGAAGAAACAGGGCTGATACTGCTGATCGGACATTGGGTGCTGGAAACGGCCTGTGCACAACTCAAAGCATGGCAGCAAGAAACGCTAACACGCGACATCGTTCTGGCAGTGAACGTGAGCGCCAAACAATTCCGTCAGGCCGCTTTTGTGATTCAAGTGCAAGATGCCATACAACGCCATGCCATCAATCCGATGCTGCTCAAGCTGGAGTTGACCGAAAGTCTGTTGCTGGAGAATATCGAAGACACTATTGCAACCATGGAAGCATTGAAAGAAATCGGCGTCCAGTTTTCATTGGACGACTTCGGTACTGGCTACTCATCCTTGCAATATCTTAAACGGCTGCCACTCGATCAACTCAAGATTGACCGGTCATTTGTACGCGATCTTGCCTCTGATGGCAGCGATAGAGCGATTGTGCGCACTATCATTGCCATGGCACACAGCCTGAACTTAAACGTTATTGCCGAAGGGGTAGAGACTGAGGAGCAGCGGCAGCTACTCCTGAATAAAGGCTGCATTCACTACCAAGGATATCTGTTTAGCAAGCCAGTGCCCATTGAGCAGTTTGAAGCGCTGCTGAAGCAGGGCTGATTTTTGGAGGCACTCTTTATTCTTTTCAAACAACGCATAGTCAGGTAAATGACACATTCCGTTCGTCTAGCCACTGAATCAGATGCCCAAGCGTATAAGGCATTCATGGCTGCCATTTCTGCGGAGGAGGCTGGTACGCTTGATCCTCTCCAAAGCATTCCAACGCTTGATCAAGTGAAGCAATTCATAGTTGCGCATACAGGCGAGCGCTCTGCAATATTTCTGGCTGAGGTAGAAGGTCAGATCGTCGGCACAATAAATCTCACCCGCTTCGGGTGGCCCCAGTTGGATCACGTAGTATGGCTGGGCCTCAATGTCGCGTCTGAATTTAGAAACCAGGGGATTGGACGCAGCTTGCTTGCCTGCGGGTTGCAGTGGGCAAGCCAGGTTCCACAGATAGAGCGGGTGGAACTTGAGGTAATAGCTAACAACTTCCCCGCAATTCACCTGTATGAGTCGTTCGGTTTCGTTCGTGAAGGCGCCAAGCGTAGCGCTGTAAAAAGGGACGGACAATACCTCGATATTTTTGTCTATGGCCTTTTGCAGGAATGACGGTAGTGTGTGCTGCTAAACCGGACAGATCAAAAACTCGCGACACGCCGCACGAAATTTGTTGTCTGCTTGGGATGCGCATGGGAAAATTGGGGTAATCAACGGTTTGTCCGTATCCATCAGTGGCTAATTACGGTTTCTTGACATAGTGAGCATCGCACCCATCGGCATACTCGGCGGCACCTTCGACCCGATCCACCACGGGCATCTCCGCCTCGCGCAGGAGGCGCTGGAACAATGCGGCTTGGTGGCTGTGCATTTCATCCCAAGCGGCACGCCGCCGCACCGCGATGCGCCGCACGCCAGCGCGCAACAACGGCTGGATATGGTGCGTCTGGCGCTGCATGACAATCCCGCTTTCACCTTGGATGAACGCGAGGTTCATCGCACCGCCCCCTGCTACACGGTGGACACACTGACCGAGTTGCGCGCTGAACTAGGCATGCATCGGCCACTGTGCCTGCTGATGGGTGGCGACGCCTTCCTGATGTTACATACTTGGCATGAATGGCAACGCCTGTTTGAACTGGCACACATCGTGGTCATGCAACGCGCTGGAGGGCGCCCGCTAGGCAATGCCATAAATGAAGCGGACGTAGCCTTGCGTAGCGAGTATCATGCGCGCCTCGCTCCGGCGCCTCGCGCCCTGCGTGATGCGCCTGCCGGGGCAATTCTGGTAGCAGACATGCCCGCGCTGGAAATTTCCGCAACCGATATTCGCAGACGTTGCTCCGAAGAAAGAGACACCCGTTACCTGCTGCCCGATGCAGTGGCTAACTATATTCAATCCCATCACCTGTATACATGAAATGCTGACTACTGAAGAAAAAACCCAAGCCGTCGTGGCCGCGCTGGAAGACATCAAGGCCTCCGACATTACCGTAATCAACACCAGCAAGCTTAGTTCGCTGTTCGACCGAATGGTGATCGCCAGCGGCAAATCCAACCGGCAGACCCGCGCTCTGGCTGACAGCGTAGCGGTCAAACTCAAGGAACTCGGCGAAGAAGTTCATGGCCGCGAAGGCGATGAGACCGGCGACTGGGTGCTGATTGATCTTGGCGAAGTGATCGTGCACATCATGGTTCCTGCGGTACGCGCCTATTACAATCTGGAAGAGTTGTGGAGCATGAAACACCTGCCGAGCGGCGGGGGAACCAAACCTAAAATCGCTGGTTGATTCCAGCTTTTTCAGGGCAAGCTAAAGGGCGCCTCTGAAAATTCAAGTTTCTAAGTCAGGCAAGGCGCGAGCAAAAAATTGCGCCGCAGCATATGTTGATATGTAAGAAGTAATTTTTTGTGAGTAACGCAGTATGGCGACGAAAATTGAATTTTTAGGGGTACCCTAAATGAAACTATTGCTGGTGACGGTTGGGCACAAAATGCCGGACTGGATTACCGCAGGCTTTAACGAATACGCCAAACGCATGCCGCGCGAGGCGAAGGTCGAGTTGCTGGAGATCAAGCCGGAGCCGCGCACTACGGGCAAGAGCATTCCGCAGATCATGGAAGCGGAAGCGCAGCGCATCCTCGCCGCCCTGCCGCAGAATTGTCTGCGCATCGCGCTGGACGAACGGGGAGCCGCATGGACGACGCGCCAACTGGCGGACAGGATGCAGCAATGGATGGGCGAGGGACGCGACGTGGCTTTCATCATCGGCGGCGCGGATGGTTTGCACGAGTCGGTAAAGAATGGCGCGCAGCAACTGCTGGCGTTGTCCGCCATGACGTTGCCGCACGGCATGGTGCGAGTGCTGCTGGCGGAGCAGTTGTATCGAGCGCATAGTCTGTTGCACAACCACCCCTATCACCGCGAATAGGGCAGCAGAAATTACCCCTGCCAAGTGGACTTATAAGGATAAAGAATTTTTATGAGCATCATCCAACCACGCATCTACCTCGCCTCGCAAAGTCCCCGCCGTCGTGAATTACTCAAGCAAGTCGGGATCAATTTTGACATGCTGCTGCTGCGCAATGATCCGCGCCGCAAAATAGACGTGGATGAATCGCCGCAAGAAAACGAAACCCCTGTCGATTATGTGCAACGCATCAGTCGCGCCAAAGCCACAGCCGGCTGGAACGCGCTGGCCTTCCGTAACTTGCCGCCTTATCCGGTATTGGCTGCCGACACTACGGTGACGCTGGATAACAGCATTTTCGGCAAGCCGCGCGACCGTGAGGATGCCATTGCCATGCTGCGCTTGCTTTCCGGACGGCAGCATCAAGTGTTAAGCGCGGTAGCCATTGCTTTCGGGGAACGTATAGAAACCCGGCTAAGCACCACTGCCGTCACTTTCGCTGCGCTAAGCGAGGAACGTATCCACCGTTACGTGCTTACCAACGAGCCTCACGACAAGGCCGGCGCTTATGGCATTCAGGGGCAGGCTGGAGCATTCATACAGCGTATCGAAGGCAGTTATTCCGGCGTGATGGGGCTGCCGCTGTGCGAAACCGTTGAAATCCTGCGCAGCTTCGGGCACCCCGTTCCATGAGCGACGAAATCCTCATCAACGTCACCCCGCAGGAGACGCGTGTCGCGGTGATGCAACAAGGTGTAGCGCAAGAGTTGCACATCGAGCGCGGCAGCCATCTCGGCATTGTCAGCAATGTGTATGTCGGGCGCGTGAAGCGTGTGTTGCCCGGCATGCAATCCGCCTTCATCGACATCGGCATGGAGCGTTCCGCTTTCCTGCATGTCGCCGACATTTGGGAAAACCGCCACAACGGCGATGCCGCCAAACCCATCGAAAAAGTGCTGTCCGAGGGGCAGAGCCTGCTGGTGCAGGTCGTCAAGGAGCCTATCGGCAGCAAGGGCGCAAGGCTTTCCACACAGATCAGCATAGCTGGCCGTCTAGTGGTGTACCTGCCACAGGAATCTCATATCGGCGTGTCACAACGCATCGAGAACGAGGCCGAGCGCGAAGCGCTACGCACCCGGCTGCAACAGTTGCTGCCGCCCGATCACAGCGGCGGCTACATCATCCGCACCATGGCGGAAACCGCGTCGGACAAGGAATTGCTCGCCGACACGGAATACCTCAACAAGCTGTGGCGCAACCTGCAAGAACGGGCGCTGATTTCTCCCGCGCCATCGCTGCTGTATCAGGAACTCGACATCAGCCTGCGCGTGCTGCGCGATTTCGTCAACGAGGACACCAGCCGCATCCTGGTGGATTCGCGCGAAACTCATCAGCGCATGGCCGCCTTCGCGCAGGACTACATCTCTGGCGCACTATCGCGCCTGGAGCATTATGCCGGAACGCGTCCGCTGTTCGACCTGCACGGTGTGGAAGAGGAAATCGAGCGAGCGCTGTCGCGCCGCGTAGATCTGAAATCCGGCGGCTACCTCATCATCGACCAGACCGAGGCGCTTACTACGGTGGACGTTAATACCGGCGGCTTCGTCGGCGGGCGCAATTTTGACGACACCATTTTCAAGACCAACCTGGAAGCCGCGCAAGTAACCGCGCGCCAGTTGCGCCTGCGCAACCTCGGCGGAATTATCATTTGCGACTTCATCGACATGGAATCGGCGGAACACCGCAACGCGGTGCTGGACGAATTCAAAAAGGCGCTGGAGCGCGACCGCACCCGCATCACGGTGAACGGCTTCTCCGCGTTGGGTCTGGTGGAAATGACGCGCAAGCGCACGCGCGAAAGCCTGGCGCATGTGCTGTGCGAATCCTGCCCCACCTGCCAAGGGCGCGGCGAAGTAAAAACTGCGCAGACCGTGTGCTACGAAATCCTGCGCGAAATCGTGCGCGAAGCGCGCCAATACAGCGCGCGTGAATATCGCATCCTCGCTTCGCAACAGGTCATCGACTTGTTCCTCGACGAGGAATCGCAAAGTCTTGCGCAAACTTCCGACTTCATCGGCAAACCGGTGTCGTTGCAGGTAGAAACGCTGTACAACCAAGAGCAGTACGACGTCATCCTGATGTAAGTTTGTTTGCCCTTTAATCTGGGTTTGGTAGCAAACTCTCTGGCTCGACCTTGCTTTCCTTCACCTTCACCATCTTGTTGCGCGATTGTGCACCGCGCAACAGTTCAACCTGACGTAACGGCACATCGAAGCTGTCCGCGATAAAACGCTGTAGCGCTTCGTTGGCGCGTCCTTCGATGGGAGGGGCAGCGAGGCGAATTTTCAGCGCGTCGCCGTGCAGGCCTGCCACTTCGCTGCGCTTGGCACCGGGCTGGATATGCAACGTCAGCGTAATACTGTCTCCCTCGCGGCGATACCATGCAACCATATCAGAGCAGTCTCACGGCCATGCTTTCCAGCCAGCCCATTGGCACGATGAGGATGAGCTGGCACACGATTATCAGCACCAGCACGGTGAGATCAATGTTACCCAACGGCGGGATGCGCCGCCGCAGCGGGGAGAGAAAGGGATAGGTTACGACGTTCAGCAACCCCTCTATCGGCGAGCGCGGGTTAACCCACGACAAAATCGCCTGAGCGAACAGCGCACCCATCAGCAGGTACACACTGAGTTTGAGCAGCTTGACCGCTGTCCAAACGAGCAGGCCAAGCAAGGGAAATCCGACAAAAAGAAAGCCTTGCGCCCACAACATGGCAGTAAGGTAAATCGCCTCCACCACAAATGCCAGCAGCAAAGAGGCGGCATCGAAGCCCCATGCGGAGGGAATAAAACGGCGCGCACGCAACACCAGAAAGTTGGTAAGCGTCATAATGAATTCGCCCAGAGGGTTGCGGAGCGGAGCGCGTAGCCATTGCAGATGGAAGCGCAACAGCAGCAGGGCGGCGAATGGCTGCAATAGAGCGTCGAGCAGGAACAACATGGCTTCGTTCAGCATGTTAATTCGCACCGCCCAATTCGTCGCCCATTTCCTTGGCGCGCGCGGCAGCGGCCTTGGCTGCCGTAATGATGTGCTGCTTCACGTTATTCGCTTCCATGCTGAGCAGTGCGCGCTCGGTGGTGCCGTTTTTGGAAGTGACGCGGGCGCGCAGCACGCTCACGTCGTCTTCGCTGGCATCGGCCAGTTTTGCCGCGCCGAGGAAAGTGCCTATGGACAGGCGGCGCGCATCTTCATCGTTGAAGCCCAACTCACGCGCAGCCTGCTGCATGGCCTCGATAAAATAGAATATATAGGCTGGGCCACTGCCAGAAATTCCCGTGACTGCATCCAGCATGACTTCGTCTTGCACCCATAAAGTTTCTCCTACTGCCGCCAAAATACTTTGTGCTTGTTTGCGTTGCGCTTTGCTGACCGCAGGCAAGGCATATAAACCCGTCATGCCGCTTTGAATTAATGCCGGAGTATTCGGCATGGTGCGCACCACGTTCTGCGTACCCAGCCAGCGCGCCAGATCGGCGGCGCGAATGCCCGCCGCTATGGAGACCAGCAATTGCCCGGACAACAATGGCGCAAGCTGCGCCGCGACTTTGCGCAACTGCTGCGGCTTCACCGCGAGTACGATAACCCCGCTGCCCGCCACGCCGTCCGCCAGATATTCCGTAGCCTGTATACCAAATTCCTGTTGCAACCATGCGCAATTGTCGGCGCTGATCTCCACCACACGCAGTTGCGTCGCCGTGAAGTCGCGCTTGAGCAAACCGCCAATGAGCGCAGTCGCCATGTTGCCACCGCCGATAAAACAGATATTCATTTATTTTTCTCCATAATCCCTCTGCCCGAAAATCGCCGAGCCGACGCGCACGATGGTCGCGCCTTCCAGCACCGCAGCTTCAAGGTCGTGCGACATACCCATTGATAAAGTATCCAGTTCCAGTCCCTGCGCGTTAAGCTGCTGCATCAGTTCACGCAACTGGGCGAACGGAAGGCGCTGCGCCTCCATTCCCTCCGTCGGCGCAGGGATCGCCATCAGCCCGCGCAGCTTGATCTGCGGCAACTGCGCCACGGCCTGCGCCAGTTCCAGCACCTCGCCGGGAGAAACGCCGCTCTTGCTATCCTCTTCGCTCACGTTCACCTGTATGCACACATTCAGCGGCGGCAGGTTTTGCGGACGTTGCGCGGACAAGCGTTCGGCGATCTTCAGCCTGTCCACACTGTGTACCCAAGCGAAATTTTCCGCAATGGCGCGCGTCTTGTTGCTCTGGATCGGGCCAATAAAGTGCCACTCCAAAGGCAAATCGCGCAGCGCTACGATTTTATCCAGCGATTCCTGCACATAACTCTCGCCAAAAGCGCGTTGCCCGGCCTCATATGCTACACGCACCGCAGCAGCAGGAAAGGTCTTGCTTACCGCCAACAGTGTAATATTTTCTGTACGCCGTTGTGCTATATGTGCTGCTTTGGCAATGGCGCGGTTAACGGCTTGCAAGTTTGAAGTAATTGCGGTCATAATCTAAACGTTGTTGGTCATGCCCTGTGATCGCGTTATTGTGCGATCAGCGAATCAGCGAGGATTATAATGGATATTACCGAACTGCTTGCCTTTGGCGTCAAAAACAAAGCTTCCGACCTGCATCTCTCTGCGGGCCTCCCTCCAATGATCCGCGTGCACGGCGACATCCGCAGGATCAACCTGCCGCCGATGGAGCACAAGGAAGTGCATGCTTTAGTGTATGACATCATGAACGACGGGCAGCGCAAGTTCTACGAAGAGAACAAGGAAATCGATTTCTCTTTCGAGGTTCCCGGACTGGCACGTTTTCGCGTGAACGCTTTCGTGCATAACCGGGGAGCAGGCGCGGTTATGCGCACCATTCCTTCCAAGATTCTGTCGCTGGAAGATCTGAAGTGCCCAAAAATTTTCGAGTCCATCTCCGATTTTCCGCGCGGCATGGTGCTGGTTACCGGCCCTACAGGTTCCGGTAAATCCACTACCCTGGCGGCGATGGTGAACCACCGCAACGAAAATGAAATGGGCCACATCCTGACCGTGGAAGACCCGATCGAATTCGTGCATGAAAGCAAGAAATGCCTGATCAACCAGCGCGAAGTCGGCCCGCACACTTTGTCATTCCAGAACGCCTTGCGCAGCGCCCTGCGTGAAGACCCGGACGTGATTCTCGTGGGCGAAATGCGCGATCTGGAAACCATACGCCTGGCGATGTCCGCCGCCGAAACAGGCCACCTGGTGTTCGGCACGCTGCACACCAGCTCGGCAGCCAAAACCATAGATCGTATCATTGATGTGTTCCCCGCCGACGAAAAGGAAATGGTGCGAGCCATGCTGTCAGAATCGCTGCGCGCAGTAATTTCGCAAACCCTGCTCAAGACCAAAGATGGATCGGGCCGCGCGGCGGCACATGAAATCATGATCTGCACCCCGGCCATCCGCAACCTGATCCGCGAAGCCAAGGTGCCGCAGATGTATTCCGCTATCCAGACCGGCGGAAGTATCGGGATGCAGACGCTGGATCAATGTCTGCTAAGCTTGGTCAAGAGCAACGTTGTGACTGCTGCGGAAGCGCGCGGCAAGGCAATGAACAAAGATTTGTTCCCAGGCTAATCTGAGGAGTTCACCATGGAAAGAGAACAGGCCACCGAGCTGATTCACAATTTACTGCGCGGCATGCTGAGCAAAAAAGCATCCGACCTGTTTATTACCTCCGGTTTCCCGCCTGCATTCAAGATGGATGGGAAAATGACGCCGATGTCGCCGCAGGCGTTAACCGCCCAGCATACGCAAGAACTCGCGCGCAGCATCATGAACGACCGCCAGGCTGCCGAATTCGAGGCCACCCACGAATGTAATTTTGCCATCAGCCCACCCGGCATCGGGCGCTTTCGCGTCAATATTTTCATGCAACAACAACGCGTCGGCATGGTGTTACGCACCATCACCACCACAATCCCCGATTTCGACGCGATGGGATTACCGCCAGTGCTGAAGGACGTGGTAATGACCAAACGCGGACTGGTCATTCTGGTCGGCGGCACCGGTTCCGGCAAATCCACCACGCTGGCCGCCATGATTGGCTACCGCAATAAAAACAGCTACGGCCACATCATCACCATTGAAGATCCGGTGGAATATGTGCATGACCACATCAATTGCATCATCACCCACCGCGAAGTCGGGGTCGATACCGACTCTTGGCACGCCGCGCTGAAAAACACATTGCGCCAGGCACCGGACGTGATCCTCATCGGCGAAATCCGCGACAAGGAAACCATGGAACATGCCGTGGCCTTCGCCGAAACCGGCCACCTGTGTCTGGCCACCCTGCACGCCAACAGCGCCAACCAGGCGCTAGACCGCATCATCAACTTTTTCCCGGAAGAGCGCCGCGCACAATTGCTGATGGATCTCTCGCTCAACGTCAAGGCGCTCGTCTCGCAACGCCTGATCCCGAAAAAGGGCGGAGCAGGACGCGTGGCAGCAATCGAAATCCTGCTCAACTCGCCTTTGATCGCCGACCTCATCTTCAAAGGCGAGGTCAACGAAATAAAAGGCGTGATGGCCAAATCGCGCGAGATCGGCATGCAAACTTTCGACCAAGCGCTGTTCGACCTGTACGAATCAGACGCCATCAGTTATGAAGAAGCGCTGAAAAACGCCGACTCGCTCAACGACCTGCGTCTGAACATCAAACTGAATAGCCAGCACTCCAAGGACACCAATGTAATGTCTGGAATTGATCATTTGAAGATAACTTGATTGGCGCACGATGGTGCTTCTTCCCTATGCTATCAACAGAAAATTGGCCAGCACAACGCAACCGTTCATACTCTTTTTCAGGGCAGAATCATGAACGCCATTCATGCTGAAATCATCATAGTTTGACAGCCGCAATAATGGGTGAGGATAGGAAATGGTTGTCAATAATAGTGATTTGTCCCCCGTTTTATTTTCGCGCAACATTCAGAATGCCCTCAAGCAAGATGCCACGCGCCTGACGGAAGCGCTGTTGCTGGATTTCAGCACCGCACGTATCGAGGTGCAAGCCCTGTTGCGGCAGGTGCTGAATGTCTCCCGCACTTATCTGCTGGCAAACCCCGAACGCTGCCTGAATGATTCCGAACAGACTCGTTATGAAGCGTTGTTGCAGCGCCGCCTGCGTGGCGAGCCGATTGCCTACCTGCTGGGCGAGCGCGAATTCTTCGGGCTGATGTTCAAGGTCACGCCCGCCACCCTCATCCCCCGCCCGGAAACTGAATTGCTGGTCGAACTGGTGTTGCAGCGTATTTCATCGCAACAGTCGTGCCGCGTACTGGACTTGGGCACGGGCAGCGGAGCAATTGCTTTGTCCATTGCCCACGCCCGGCCCGATATCGAGGTCATGGCGGTAGATGCTTCAACGGAAGCGCTGGCGGTGGCAAGCGAGAACGCACAACAACTGGGTGTTCGCAATACAGCTTTCGTGCAAAGCGATTGGTACAACGCGCTTGGCGCGCAACGCTTTGATCTCATCGTGTCCAACCCGCCTTACGTCGCGGCGGGCGATCCGCATTTACAGCAAGGCGATTTGTACTTTGAGCCGCCCTCAGCACTGGCTTCCGGCGACGACGGCCTTGATGATATCCGCCGTATCGTGGACAAGGCGTCAGTTTACCTTCAGCCCGACGGCTGGTTGCTGCTTGAACACGGTTATAACCAGGCCGCGCAAGTGCGTGAGCTTATGCAGCAGGCAGGTTTCAGTGCAATGTTTTCGGCGTGTGACCTGGCGGGGATAGAGCGGGTGAGCGGCGGACGCACGCACTTTGATTCGGAACCTCAGTCTTGACCAGAAATGCTGGCACGCCCCTTGACCTGACAGGGCACGCACCGCTAAAATACCCGACTTAATCACTCAGGAAAATAAAGGTAACACAATGGACGTGCAAGAACTCATCAAGCAACAAGTAACGAGCAACCCTGTGGTGCTGTACATGAAAGGTACGGCACAATTCCCGCAGTGCGGTTTTTCCGCCAATGCGGTGCGCATCCTCCATGCTGTGGGGGTAAAGGATTTTCTCAGTGTGGATGTGCTGGCTAATCCCGATATCCGCCAAGGCATCAAGGACTACGCCAACTGGCCGACCATCCCACAGCTTTACATCAATGGCGAATTTATCGGCGGCTCGGACATCATGACAGAGATGTATCAAAGCGGCGAGCTACAAGTACTGGCCGGGAAAAAGGCATAGGCAAAACAGAAAGTTATCTAGGCCGTTCGGTCTATATGAATTCGTATGGGGAAGAGGTATAGTTTGGGCGAGTGCAAGGCCTCGGGTACACGCCCGTACCTTTCATACTCTCCTCCTAATATGGGTGATCGCAAGATCGCCCATTTTTTTCAGTTGAACTTTTATCCTGCCAGATATTTTCGCGCGCGAGCGATGGCGGCTTCAACTTGTTGCGGCGCAGTCCCGCCGATGTGATTGCGTGCCGCCAGCGAACCTTCCAGCGTTAGCACGCCGTAGATGTCGTTTTCAATCAGGTTTGAGAACTGCCGCAACTCTTCCAGCTTGAGGTCGCTCAAATCGCAACCGCGCTGCACGGCGAAACGCACGGCCAGCGCCACCGCTTCGTGCGCATCGCGGAACGGCATACCCTTCTTCACCAGATAATCGGCCAGATCGGTGGCCGTGGCATAACCCTGCAAAGCAGCGTTGCGCATGGCTTCCGGCTTGACGATGATGCCGCCCATCATATCGGCGTAGATGCGCAAGGTGTTAGTCAGCGTATCCACAGTGTCGAACAGCGGCTCTTTGTCTTCCTGATTGTCCTTGTTGTAGGCCAGCGGCTGTCCCTTCATCAAGGTCAATAGCGCGACCAAGTGGCCGTTCACGCGCCCGGTTTTGCCACGTACCAATTCCGGCACGTCGGGATTTTTCTTCTGCGGCATGATGGAAGAACCAGTGCAGAAACGGTCGGCGATGTCGACAAAGCCGAAGCGCGGACTCATCCATAAAATCAGTTCTTCCGACAGGCGCGACAAATGCGTCATGATCAGCGCAGCAGCGGCGGTAAATTCGATGGCGAAATCCCGGTCAGACACCGCATCCAGCGAGTTCTCGCACACCCCGTCAAAGCCCAGCAAGTCGGCGACATACTCGCGCTTGATCGGGTAGCTGGTTCCCGCCAGTGCGGCAGCGCCCAGCGGCAGGCGATTGACACGTTTGCGACAATCAACGAGGCGTTCCGCATCGCGCTTGAGCATCTCGAAATAAGCCATCAGGTGATGCGCGAAGCTCACCGGCTGCGCCACCTGCAAATGGGTGAAGCCCGGCATGATGGTGTGCGCGTGATGAGTGGCCAGATTAACGATGGCGGTTTGCAGCGCATGGGTAAGCCCGCAAAGTTCATCTATGGCATGACGCAGATACAGACGCACATCGGTCGCCACCTGATCGTTGCGCGAGCGCCCGGTGTGCAAACGCTTGCCTGCGTCGCCCACCAGCGTGGTGAGCCGCTTCTCGATGTTGAGGTGCACATCCTCCAGGTCGAGCGACCACTCGAAATCTCCGCAGATAATCTCGTTCTCGATTTGCGCCAGCCCTCGGTTGATATCGCTCAAGTCCTGCGTACTGATGATATTGCAGAACGCCAGCATCTGCGCGTGTGCGCGGGAGCCTTGAATATCAAACAACGCCAGCCGGTTGTCGAATTCTACCGATGCAGTGTAGCGCTTCACCAGTTCTGCCACTGGTTCGTTAAAACGGCCCGACCATGCTTGTTTGTCTTGCATCATTATCGTCTCTTGTCCAGAATAAGAGCATATACAGGTTATCTGCCATGCCGAAAACACAAAGTATAAATCAAAACCTTCTTCCTGATGCATTGCCTAATTTTCGCAACATGGGCGTCACCTTGCGCACCGTGTTGCTGGTGAACGGTACGGCGCTCCTGATGACGCTGGCGGAGGCATCATCGTGGACGGATATTGCGCAACGCATGACAGACATTTCCGCTCTGCTGCAGCCCGTGTTGTTGTCGAGCCTGTTGCTGCTGTATGTACTCAACCCCTTACTCGCGCGGCTGGCTTACTGGCAGGGTGCTGCCGCCGTACTGTTGTTGACTGGGGTCATTACGCTGGCGATTTATCACCTGGGCGGTGAGTTGTATGCCCTGCCCGTTGAGTACGGCTACTTCCATGCGGGGCGCAACGCCCTGCTGGGCAGCACCATCGCCGCCTTGCTACTGACCTATTTCCGGCTGCGTGCACGCGCACTTTCCCCGGCTTTGCAAAAATCGCGCTTGCAAGCCTTGCAAGCGCGCATACGTCCGCACTTCCTGTTCAACAGCATCAACGCCGTACTCGGCATCGTACGCGCCGACCCCAAGCGCGCCGAGACTGCGCTGGAAGACATGTCCGACCTATTCCGCATGGCGATGGCATACAGCGGCGACATGGTTCCCGTGCGGCAGGAAGTGGCACTTGCGCGCCAGTACCTCGCGCTGGAACAATTGCGTTTAGGTGAGCGTCTCAAGGTGAGTTGGCACATGGAAGACATGCCGGAGGATGCGCTGCTGCCGCCGCTGATATTGCAACCGCTGCTGGAGAACGCCGTCTATCATGGTATTGAACCGTTGACCGATGGCGGCCTCATAGACATCAGGCTGTATCGCAGCGGCAATGAAATGCATCTCGAAATGTATAACCCGCGCCAGGAACAAGGCAGCCACCATACGGGAAACAAAATGGCATTGACCAACATCCGGGAACGGCTGGCTTTGCAGTTCGATATCGAGGCACGTTATACAGTAGAATCGGGCAAGGACTTTTACCGCGTACACATTATGCTGCCTTACGTAAAAGAGGAAAACCGATGACCGTTGTTGAACTTCCCCTCAGGATATTCGTGGTGGACGATGAGCCGCCCGCACGCAACCGCATCAAGGAGTTGCTCGGCGATTGCTCCGAACAACTGCCGCTGGAAATTGTCGGCGAGGCAGGCAATGGACGCGAGGCGTTGGCAAAATTATACGAAGTCCACGCCGACGTAGTGCTGGTGGATATCCGCATGCCACAGATGGACGGCATCGAACTGGCGCAGCATCTCAACAAACTGCCCAAGCCGCCTGCCGTTATATTCACCACCGCCTACGACGCTTATGCCATCAAGGCGTTCGAACTGCACGCCATAGACTATTTGCTCAAGCCTATCCGTCTGGGCCGCCTGTTCGAAGCGCTCTCCCACGCACGCACCGCCGTGCCGCTGCGCACCGAGGAATTGCGAGAGCTCACCCCAGAGCCGCGCAAGAATCTCTCCATTCACGAGCGTGGAAAGATCCAACTCATTCCGATTCAGGACGTACTCTATTTGCGCGCCGAATTGAAATACGTCACCGTGCGCACCGTACAGCACGAATACCTGATCGAAGAACCTCTCACCGCGCTGGAAAAGGAATTCGCCATGCGCTTCATCCGCATCCACCGCAACTGCCTGGTGGCAAAAGACGAGATCGAAGGCTTTGAAAAAGTCGCCGATAATGAAGAGGGTGAATCGCACTGGACGGTCAAACTCAAAGGGCTGGACGAGATGCTGCCGATCAGCCGCCGACAGCAGTTTATTGTGAAGGAGTTTAGTTAGTCGAAGAAAGGAGATAGGGGGTGGCTTCAATGAACTCTGGTCATTGTGACTACATCGCAGAATTGGAATTGGCTCCCGAGTATCTGCGCGGCGGAAGCAAGGGAATCAAAAACCCCCATGAGTATTTGCTCATCGGCGTAGAGCGCTCTTTCCGTCGTTCGTGCAAGGTAGAGTCTGAACATGATGGCCTCCTGTGTTCGGGTGATTCGTCCGTTTCAGGCAACTCTGATTAGCTTCCTGTCGTCCTGCACTACCGAATTAACAGGTAGTGGTTTACTTTTAATTTCCGGTTCCAAGAATACTTATAGAGCTTCCTAAACTCTGTGCGCTTCCGCACATAAAATCAAAAGTTTCTAGTGCCTATTATTCACATTCTGGCTCGAAGAGATGGGCCGAATAAGGGAATTTTTATGCTGCTGTTTGTGGCTACGCGGCAGCATTGCCCGGATCATTTGCTTTTTCTTCCTCCTTCCCGCCACACCCTTGCAACGGAATTGACGTTGGCGCTATCACCCAGATAAGCCAGCCCCAGCATTTCCTCTATGGTGCGCAGGATGTTGTAGTGGTTGATGTGCTGCGCGCTGCTACCCGTCTTGACCATAGGCCCGATGAGTATCGTAGAGATACGGTTGTTTGCCGAACCATTATCTTCATCCCATGTGACGATCAACAAGCTGTTGTGCGTCATCGCCCATTGCGCATAGGACGCAATATTTTCTGCCAGCCACGCATCGCCTTGCGCGATGCTGCCATCGTGCATGTCGTTGAGTTGATTCGGCACTACCAAGGCTACCGTGGGAAGTTTTTCAAAATCCTGCGGGAATGCGCTGAACGGCTGGTTGAGCGCCGCCAGTTCTTTCCAGTTTGCTGCCGGGTTGTGCTTGCGCCAGTACGCGCCATAGGCGCAGCCATCAAAACCAGCTTGCGGCATGGATTCAGCATAGCTGAGGAAACTCCTTCCCTTTTCAAGCAGCGCACTGGCAAGGTTATCCCCGCTTAATTCCAGAGGACAGACATCGCTGGTGACGCCGTGCGTGGAACCGGAAAACAGGGCGAGATAATTAGGCTGGCTGGGATGAGAAACGCCAAAGGATTGTGTAAGCAAGGTGCCACGATGGGACAACTCATTGATATACGGCGCAACCGGATTGCCAATGATTTGCGCATAAGATTTGTTTTCTTCGATTACGATCACGATGTGATCCGGACGGGGCAGGGGTTGCGCTTGCGCTGGCGCTGGCGCTGACACAGCGAACCATGCCAGCAACAATGGGATATAAAAACGTAGTGTCATGTTGCTTGGGTTGACTCCGGTCTAATCTCTGCCACCACCGGTGCATGGTCGGAAGGCCGCTCCAACTTGCGCGGTGTTTTGTCTATGCTGCAAGCGCCGCATTCCAAAGCTGCGCTGACAAGAATGTGGTCTATGCGCAGCCCCATATTGCGGCGGAACGCCATCGTGCGGTAATCCCACCAGGAATAGGATTTCTCCGGCTGTTCGAACAAACGGAAGCTGTCGCGCGTTCCGAGCTGTTCAAGCGCACGGAACGCGGCACGCTCCGGCTCGCTTACCAGTATATTGCCCGCCCATGCCTGCGGGTCGTACACGTCGCGATCTTCCGGCGCGATGTTATAGTCGCCGAGCAGCGCGAGTTTCGGATGCTTCACCAACTCATCTTTCAGCCACGCCTGCAACGCCGCCAGCCACGCCAGTTTGTACTGGTATTTATCGGAATCCAGACTCTGCCCGTTGGGAATGTACACACATACGATACGGATGCCGTTAATGGTGGCAGCGATCAGGCGCTTCTGCTCATCGGGGTAATTTGGCATGCCACATTGCACGTCAGTGGGCGCTGACTTGCTCAGAATGGCCACGCCGTTATAAGTCTTCTGCCCGCTGAATACGGCCTGATAACCCGCCTGCTGTAATGCTGCCAGAGGAAACTGGCTGTCTTCCTGCTTGAGTTCCTGCAAGCACAGCACATCCGGCTGATTAGCTGCCAGCCAGTCCAATACTTGCGGCAGGCGCACCTTGAGCGAGTTGACGTTCCATGTGGCAATCTTCATGAAGGCTTGAAACCCTTTGCGCTATTGGCATTTATAATCTTGATGCCTGCCTAGCTACACACAGCAGGCCCGTTACCCCAATATTATGCCACCACGAAAAGAAAAACCGCCGGGCTATCTCTAGCGCCAGCGGGTTAACATTATCTTTGTTGCTTATATCACGGCGAAGGTTGGGCGGGAATTTCTGGCAAACAATCGTTCCAGCCCAATGACTGAAGTTGGTAGGACTCCACCAAGAAATAAAGATTTGCCAGAATAAAAGAATTTAATCCAGCGTGTCCGGCATTAAACAACGCCTTGTATGCATGCACTGGATAAAGATGATCATTGGCTGGCGGAAATATTATCGCAGAGTTTGCAAGTTTGTTCGCCATGTCTGGATCATTCTTAAACCGCTTTACCAAAAAGTCTTGAATAATCTTTACCGCAGTCAAGAACGCCAGCGCCTCATTTGCAAGTCTAGCTAAAGAGGATGGCTTTAAAATGCCGCCACTATTTTCCATTGGCTTGCAATTCATAATCGCCATAGTAAAAGCGGCAGCAATCTTATGGCGATCTATTAGGTGTGTAAAAACACGCGACTCCTTCTCCATATCATTATGGATGCATTGTCGTGTGGTTTGATAATTATCTAGGAGGCGTTGTTCCCAGCCTTTGCGCCAAGACAGCTTTGAATCGCGGTCTATCAGTGTATTTCCAATAGGCAAAATCACCGTCTCCACAATTACGCGGAATGTTTCATCTTTCATTTTGCCAGCCTCTTAAACCCCAGGCGATTCGGTAGAATAGACCTCGTCAACAGGGATTTCGTCATTAGTCGGTTGAACGAAAATTTTGAATTCTTCGTCCGACATCGGCTCGGCGGAGAGAAAGACCTCGTCGCCAAACGGGAACGCTGGGTCAAACTGCTGCTGGGTTGAACTCATTTATTTTGGTAGAGCCTTTGGACTTATTTATAGGCTTATATTTGTACAGCGACCAGAAGTCTAGCTATATTTTATCTGGCCGTCAATAAGCCCTTATGCTGAACACGACAATGAGATGCCCTTAAAATCACCCGCAAAGAAACTCATTCGGCAACCGCGTCTTCCACTCGGTCATCAGCACTAGGTCGCACTCCACTGTTGTTCCATCAGGCACCACGAGTTCAAGCTCGCCGACACGGGATGAGCGCTCAATGTCGTATGCTTCGCCCATAAGGCGTAGCACCGCCTTCTTGTACTCGGTGTCCGAATTGCCTGACAGATGTTGCCCCTTCGCCTCCAGCACGACTATGCGGTTCGCAACTTCGCCCCGTTGCATGGCAAAGATAATGTCTGGATAAATTTTTTCCCGCCTCCAGCCCTGCACGGCGTAGTGGTTGCGGGCGACATTGCGATGCCACCATCCCAGTGCGGCTTCTCCGTCAAGATAGACTGCGATGTCGCGCTCGTCCTGACTGGAAAAATCGCCCTTGTATATCGGCGAAAACAGGCTGCGCTCCAATGCCCCACCATTCTTGCCGATCAACTGATCGGCAGTCTCCGGCTCGTAGGTTTCGGCCTCGAAGGGCATCCGCCAGTTGTTGCCATCCGCCCGCAGGCGGAACTGGATTCGCCCCGCTGCCACCTCGTCACGAAAATGGGACTTGGCCTTTCTGTCGCGCTCGCCGTCCAGCCATTTCCGCAGTTCCTCGACAAGTAACCCAGCCACCTCGCCCAGCTTCGCATCATCAAAGCCTCGCCCTAATAGCCCTGATCTCACATTACCGACAATCTCGCGGGCAATCCATGCATTGGGCACGATGTCCGAAATCATTCGCACCGCATAGGACGGATCAAACCGCAGCATCTCGTCGGTAATGCCCACGGTCTCGCTGACAATCCGTTCGTCGCCTTGTTCAACAAGATGAATCCGCTGCATTTGGCGTTCCGCGCTCTGCGCGTTGTCTGGAATTTTTGTCACCAACTCGGCCACATCCAGTCCCGTCCAATCAACATCGAACAGGATGTCTTGCTCATAGTCCAGTGGGCGGACGCTGCCGCCATCGACACGCAATACCAGCGGCAGAAAAATTTCCATCTTGGCGAATTTCTCGCGCCGCTTCACCTTGCGGGTACCATTGCCAGTGCTGTTGTCGGAAGTGCGTATTTCTTTCACCAGATCGCCCAGTCCATCCTCTTCCAACCCGGTCTTGATGGCGGCTACCACATCAGCAGTTCCGGCGTGATGGGTGATGACATAGCACTCATCGAGAGCCGCGACCTTCGTTTTCTCGGCATGAGGCTGACGAAGGATGCGACCAACAAGCTGGGTCATGGCCGAAAGGTTGCCACTCGCCGCCAAGGCACAAAGTACATAAGCGAAGGGGCAATCCCAGCCTTCCTGCAAAGCCTGTTTGGTGACGATGACGCGCACGCTATTTGCGGGCGTTAGCAAGTCTTGATTCTCAGGTGCGGCGAGGTCATTGGTGTCCGCCGTCTTGATGGCGATTTCGGCCTCATCCAGCCCGGAATTAACCAGCCATTCCTTGACATCGAGGGCGTGAATGTGAGAACCATCGCGCTGATCCGCACCCGTCCGCTCTGCCTGCACTAGCATGATGGGGCGAATATAGCGCCCTCCCTCACCGTGTAGCCTTCGTGCTTCGCCGTCGAGGGCGTTGAGTCGGTCGAGCGCCACTGCCAGCGTATTCCGCCAGTCTGTGCCTTGGCGCGGGTCGAGGTTGAGAGGCATTTTAATCATACCCTCACGGTCGAGGTCGATGCCTTTTACTTCCACCAACACGTTAGTGTAGCGGGCAGGCTTAGGAGTTTTTCCACCCGTTGCCATCACGTCCTTAGGCGTGGCAGAAAGCTCCAGCACGAAACAGGGATTGAAGCCGTAGAGCGTGGCAAAGGCCAGCTCCGAAACTGCCCGGTGGCCTTCGTCCATCACTACCACCGGACGAATCAGCCGCAAGGCGTTGCCGAGTGAATCCTTCACTATCGGCCAGAATGCCCCTTCGCCAGCTTTTCCATAGGCATCCAAGTTTGGTGTTTGCTTGAGCGCCAAGTAATGCGCCTCCATGTCGCCCTCAGGCGGGAAAAAACCCTGCACATCGCCCCGGTCGCGAAACATCTTCAACGTGTCTTTGTTATCGCGATTGGAAGATTGCAGCATCAGCAACATCACACACAGATTACCTTCCACATCGCGTGCATCCAGCCTGTCGCCCTTCTCCATCAGTATGACGCGATTGCCTGACTGCACGTCGAGCATCTGGCGGTATGGATGCTGGCGGTCGGCCAGTTGTTTTTTTGTTTGCGAGTAGATAGCCTCATTAGGCACGATCCACAACACGAAGCCAGTGCTAATGCCTAGATAGCGTCCGAAGATACGAGACAGGGCAGAGGCCGCCAGATAGGTCTTGCCACCTCCTGTGGGCACCTTAAATACCACGTTGGGCACAGATCGCCCCGCGCCATCAATGCGTGCCGAATAAGGTATAGCGGCACGCGATTGTGGCAGCTTGCCTGTTGTGCGCACGGCTTCCCATGTTTTGGCAGCGAAGTCGGGAACATCATGAATCAGATCGGGGTCGGTTTCGCAGGTATTGGCCTCTAAAATTTTGTCCGCTTTCTTCTTCTGTTTTGACAGTTCGATCAAATACTCATCGAGCCGTTCCAGCGTCCGCGCTTGGTAGTCGAGGTCGCGCAGCGACATATCAACTCCGCTCTATACGATAAAGCGCAAAGGGCAGTGGCGCGAACTCAACCGGCAAGCCTGCCTCGGCCAGTAGCTTTTGCGAAACGAACTTGGCTGGTGCGAAAACAAGATGCCGCTTGCCGGACTTGGCCTCTACCAATGCTTTGGCCTTGGATAGCGTGAGCGCCGCGTCGCGGGATTTGAGAAAATCGAGGTTAGGCTGGTAGATGAGCCAAACATGGAAATTCGTTGACTCGCCCAGATACCCGTGACCTTCCTTTTCCCATGACATGGCGGCGTCGAATGATTCGTTGGTAGCCATGTGGTAGAGCAATGCGCCCAACTGCTCGAACGTTGGCAAGGTTTCGCCCGTCAGCATCTTGTCCATCTCAATGGCAGCTCCCAGCGTGCAGAAGGTAAAGCTGCCACCCAAGCCTTCCGTCCGTTCGGCGATGGACTTCACGCCTTCAACGAGTAACTTGCCCTCACTCACCTTTTTCTCGATCTTGTCGAAGCGGTGTCCGTCCAGATTCTCGATGCTGGCAATTTGGTCGAGTAGCTTGTCGGCCTTTTTCAGGTCGGTGAATGTGATGGTTTTTTTTAATAGTTCTTCACGTTGAGTGCCTTGAAAGTCGTACCCCCCGATCACACGCCGCACCCGCTCGGCGGTGAGGGTATCAGCGTAATCTTCGCATTCCACCAAGATGAACTTGCGGTTGCCACCGTCTTTCTTGTTGGTTGCCAGCACGGCGTGTGCTGTAGTACCCGAACCCGCGAAGGAATCGAGAATCAAACTATTTTTTGTAGTGGATATTTCCAGAATTGCTTCTAGCAGCGATCTTGGCTTGGGATAGTCGAACATCTTTTTGCCAAAGATATTTGTAAGTTCAGTGCCACCGATTTCCGTATTTGCAATTTCGCTTGGCCACATAGTACGTGGTTTTTGTCGGCGAACCTCACCGCCACGATCAATAGAATCTTTGTAGAACACATCAAAGCGCACTTGTCCATCACGCCCTTTTACCTTGCGGCCATACACCCTCGATATTTCTTTTTTTACATATTCTGGCGACCAGCTCCAGCGACCATCACGACCATCTGATTTTTTAGGCACCACTTTTTCCGTGTGTATTGCCGTTTTTTCAAGTGATATTGATCCGTCTGTTGGGCAGACGTATATGTCGAAATGCATATCTTCACGATCACTTCGTAGCGAATCAGCTCCACGCTGGCGAAGCCCAAGCTCTCTCCATTTACTACCATCGGCATCTACATTTTTGAACTCATCACTGTATTCTTCGCTGGCAGGAAGCCCCCTAAGGCTAGCCTCATCCTTGTTTTTTGCAACGCAAATCAAATAGTCATTTACTGTCGCGAAAAACGTATCCGATTGTCGGCCTCGTGGATTCGCTTCTGTGGTTATAACTGACAGAATCTCACCTTCGCCGAATATTCCTTCTATCAATGAAATGGCACGGTGAGTTTCATTTGCATCGAGTGTCATCCATAGAACACCATGATCGGCGAGTAGTTCATGCAACAGCCGCAGACGCGGCCACATCATCGCAAGCCACTTATCATGCCGTAGCCCATCCTCAATGCCCACCGGATTAGACTTGAGCCATTCCTGCATCAACGGACTATTCACGTTGTCGTTATAGCCCCAGCCCTCGTTGCCGGTGTTGTAGGGCGGGTCGATGAATACGCAATCTACCTTGCCCGCATACATAGGCAATAGTGATTTCAAGGCCAGCAGGTTGTCACCGTGGATGATGAGATTGCCGTCCATCCGCGCTTCGCCGATGGACTTGTCAGGATGAGGCACCAGTGGCCGGAACGGCACAGCGAGGTGGTGGTTATAAACGAACTCTTTGCCCTTGAAGATTAACTCAGGCATCGTAACGTCCTACCGGAACTGTGTGGATAATGCGATTTGTTGTCATGGCGCATTGAACAATAAATTGGCGTATTACGCCAATTATATTGCGTTATGCGGCCAATAGCTTTGCGATTGGCGTAAATCGCCACAACAATCGCCGACTATGAATATCGGACAAATAATTCGGGCTGTTAGAAAGAAGCGCGGCGAAACATTGGAGCAATTGGCTTTCGCCATTAAATCCGATCCGAGCAATCTATCCCGCATTGAACGCGGCGTGCAGCAGCCATCCCCTGCATCGCTGCGGTTGATTGCCTCTGCGCTGGAAACAACCGTGTCGGCTCTCCATGCAGCAGTTGAGGGGGCTGAGAATTCTGCCCAAGATGTACCTGAACTGTTGGGAGCAAATGAATCAGACTACACCGATGAGGCTATCCAACTCCGCCAGCATTTCCGCAATCTCACGCCTGACAATCAGCGTGCATTGCTGGAGATCGCCAAACTGCTGCACCGCTTGCAGCGAAATAGCTGAAACCCTTGAGTACCCACGAAGTTCATCTAACCTGCATTTCCATGTGGCTATGCGCATGATATCTACTTCGTTTGCTTTTCTTCTTCCCGCTTCAAATCCTCGGCGCTCTTGGCTTCGGTTTGCTCCACACCCTTGGCCTTGTCGAGCGCCCCGCGTTCTTGCTGGAACATCTGGGTGGGCGCGGTCTGCGGCGCGGGCGGCTGAGGCGACTGGGGTTTTCCGCCGCAGGCAGCGAGAATCAGCGTTGCGGCAATTAGCGCGATGCCTGGCAATAAACCGCTGGCTGGCTTTAATCCGGCTGGGATAGTTTCCATCGTGCGCACTCCTCTAGTGTGAAGTTAATTTTTCGCCGCAGGCTTGTTTGGCGGAGTGGCAGACGGTGCTTGCGGGCGGTAAGGGGCGGTTTTGGGATAACCCGCGATGTCCAGTTCGCTGTTCCACTGTCCGGTCTCAAAACCCTTAAGCCAATCCTTGCCTACGCTAAGTGTTGGTACTGTATCGACACCAGACTTCCTCTTGAAATCATCAACATCCTCTTTGGTGGTCAGAGTCTTTTCTGTGAACGGAACCCCGCGTTTTTTCAGAAAATCTCGTGCCTTTTGGCATAGGTCATCGCAATCGGCGAATACATAAAGTATCACCGGAAAATTTTGCCGTGCGAGGCGTGTTGCATAAGGCAGGTTGGCATCCTCAGTCTCCGGGGCTGTGACGAATTTCTTCTGCTCGACCTGCGCGGCGTCTTCCGTCGGCACATCGCCGTAGTGCACATTGCCGGATTTATCCACCCAGCGATATAACCCCCCTGCCTGTACGCTGCCGATTGCCAACACCAGCAATCCTGCCCACAAAAGATTCTTCATGTCGCCCCCAATCTTAATTGGTTGTCACCAAGCCATTATGGCGCAGCAGTGCATCAATCGTCGGCTCCCGCCCGCGAAATGCGACGAACGATTGCATTGCGTCGCGGCTGCCGCCCACCGCCAGAATCTCATCGCGGAAGCGCAGGCCCACCGCCATGTTGAGTACGCCATTCTCCTCAAACAGGCTGTAAGCGTCGGCGGACAGTACCTCCGCCCACTTGTAGCTGTAGTAGCCAGCCGCATAGCCGCCCGCAAAGATGTGCGAGAAGCTGTTGGGGAAGCGGTTGAATGCGGGCGGGATCAGCACCGCCACCTCGTCGCGCACCTCATCCAGTAATTGCTGGATGGTCTTGCCGCCGATGGGGTCATAGTCGCCATGCAAGCGCATGTCGAACAGGGAAAACTCGATCTGGCGCAAGGTCTGCAAGCCGCTCTGGAAATTCTTCGCCGCCAGCATTTTATCGAACAGCGCACGCGGCAGTTTTCCCCCGGTGTCCGCATGGCGCGTCATATCCTGCAACACGTCCCATTCCCAGCAGAAGTTCTCCATGAACTGGCTGGGCAACTCAACCGCATCCCACTCCACACCGCTGATGCCGGATACGCCGAGGTCTTCCACCTGCGTCAGCAGATGGTGCAGACCGTGGCCGAACTCGTGGAACAGGGTGATGACTTCGTCGTGCGTAAATAATGCAGGCTTGCCGCCCAGCGGCGCAGCAAAGTTGCAGTTGAGATAAGCCACCGGTGTCTGAATGCCGGACTTGATGCGTCGACGCGTGATGGCGTCGTCCATCCACGCCCCGCCGCGCTTGCTGTTACGCGCATACAGGTCGAGATAAAACTGCCCCACCAGCTTGCTGTCTCCATCGAGAATATCGAAGAAGCGCGCCGTCTCGTCCCACAGGGGCGCCTGCGAAGGGCGAACGCTCAAGCCGTACAACGTCTCCACTACCTTGAACATGCCCGGCAGCACCTTGTCTTCAGGAAAATATTGCTTCACCTCCTGCTCGGAGAAAGCGTAACGCTGCTGGCGCAAATGTTCGCTGGCGTAGCCCACGTCCCATGCCTGCAAATCAGCAAGGCCAAGTTGCAATTTGGCAAATTCGCGCAATTCTGTCAGATCGTGTTCGGCAAAAGGCCGCGCGCGCCGCGCCAGCTCGCGCAGGAAATCCATCACCTGCTGTGGCGTGGTCGCCATCTTGGTTGCCAGCGACAGCTCGGCAAAATTGGCGAAGCCGAGCATCTGCGCTTCTTCCGCGCGCAGCTTTAATATCTGCGCCATCAGCGGCGTGTTGTCCAACTCTGTTTTCCCCGATTCGCTGGCACGCGTCACATAGGCGCGGTACATGCGCTCACGCAAAGCGCGATTGTCGGCGTATTGCATCAGCGGGCCGTAGGAAGGCGCTTTCAGCGTGAACAGCCAGCCAGTTTTTCCTTCGGCCTGCGCTACTTCGGCGGCGACCTGCCGCTCGTCGGCAGGAATGCCGGACATATCCGCTTCATCCTCGACCAGCCAGGAATAGGCGTTGGTAGCATCCAGCACATTGTCGGAAAAACGCGAACACAACGTGGATAACTCTTCTTGAATGGCGAGGAAACGCGCCTTCTTATCTTCCGGCAATTCCGCGCCGCCCAAGCGGAAGTCGCGCAATTCGTTCTCGATTATCTTCTGCCGTGCCGCGCTCAGAGTCGCGAATTCCTCGCCGTTGCGGATCGCTTTCACCTTGTTGAACAGATCGAGGTTTTGCCCCAGCTCGGCGTAATACTGAGTGATCTTCGGCAAGTTGGCGTTGTACACTTCGCGCAACTCGGGACTGTTCATCACTGCATTCAAATGGCCCACCTGCCCCCAAGAGCGCGACATGCGCTCGTTGGCGTCATCCAACGGCTGCATGAAGTTGTCCCAAGTGGGAGTTGAAGCATCGGCCAGCAGGCGCGCAACCAGCGCACGGTTCTCCGTCAGCAATTGATCAACCGCCGGAGCGACGTGTTCGGGAAGGACTTCCGCAAAACGCGGCAGGCCGGAAAAATCAAGTAATGGGTTCATGAAGGGACTGGAAATAAATACTGCGGTGGAAAATATGACAGTCTCATTTTACTACGAAACATTCTTGCAATAGCCCAACTTGTGGCGGTCAATTATGCGTGCGAGTTGGGTCTGGGGAATATGCATTTTTTATAGACTTGCCCCAATACTGTTCGCTTAAACCGTTCGTGGTGATCCTTCGGCTTCGCTCAGGACTAAAGGCCTTGTCGAACCACCAGCTACGCAACCCGAACCCTTCGACAAGCTCAGGCGGGTGCCCGACCAAAAGCTCTATGGGGCGAACGGAATTTTTATTAAGCGAACAGTATTGAGACTTGCCCCCAAGTTCGACGAGCCTTTCAATATGCGTCGGCTCCTCAATCTGTTCGCCTTTGTCTTAACTGCGCGGATGCGAGGCCAACAAGTCAAAACACAGAAGAGCGCAATAGGCCATTCGTGAAATCCCGGCGCAAAAAAACCCGGCACAGAAAAATCTCGTGCCGGGTTTACCTGCCAATAAAGCCCCCCGCCTGTGCCGTTGACTCAATGTCTTGAACCTGGGTTCAAGAGGGCCGGTTCCCAGTTACATCAGGTACATCTGCAAGGGATGCGCACAACAGCAACATCAAGGGGCGCGACCTAAGCAAAGCTTATCGGTTCAAAGAATTATGAGCCTGACGAACACCGCAGGGGACAAACCTCTAAAACAACTCATCCTGCTCCGCAAGCGTTGCATCGATAGTTGCCTGCATGCTATTCATTCTACGCTTAAAATCACCCATGTCAAAACCGCTGCCAAGGCGCGTGGTTAGTAGCTCGTGGGCAATATTCAGGGCGGCCATGATGGCGATGCGTTCCACCGTAACGATCTTGCCCAGATCGCGAATCTCGCGCATTTTTTTATCGAGATAAGCGACCGCTTCAAGCAGTTCTGTGCGCTCGTCTTTTTGGCAGGCAATACGAAACTCACGGTCGAGGATGGTGACATCCAGAGTATCAACTTTATCGCTGCTCATAATTCTTCTTCCGGGATCTGCGCCAACAGGTGTTCGATGCGTGCGCGCGCACTATCTATCTTGTCGTCGGACTGGCGGCCATGACTCAAGGCAGTTGCCAATTCCTGGCGCAACCGATGGTTTTCAACCCGCAAATGCCGACTCAATTGCACCAATTGTGCCAGCTTGCTTTCCAATACATTCAATTCTGTTTGCATGGAGCGAACTATAGTTCAGAAAAAGCTGACAAGTCAAACGGTAACGGGGGGTTTTGAAAGCTGTTTGTAGTGCGTGGGGTGCCGTTCTCCCGCTGACTGAACCGCAAGCATGCCGCTCTACGCTTTCTGGAAGCATGCTTAGCACTTGTAGGCTGCGGTAACAGACGCATCGCTCGCGATTGATGCCTCTGCAAGCTGTGTGTGCTGGCGAACAGATCAACACGCAATGAACTGAAACAATATCGCATCAGTCTCCGTCCTACTCTTGATCTGGGTACAAGGAAATTTCTCTTTCACTGCCGGAGGCGAATTCAGGAAGGAACAGCATGATAATCGAAACTCCTCTCTATCCAGCAGACGAACCATGGTTAAGCCTTGGCTATACTAAAGATCGAGTTAGTTCGAGTACGTTATTTCCCAATGTAACGGACTCAAAAAAACAGTTGTCAGGTACTTTGGCAGTGAGAGATACATTCGTTTACCTGGATTTAACGGAGCAGGAGTCGGCTTCGTTATTTAATCACTAACGGGCATGGCATGAATTTAAGGAGACAAAATTGAACGCACGGCAACCGCATCAATCCTTACCCAAAGAGATTCTTTACTCAGTATTTCTTGAAGAAATTGCGCTACTGAACATGGGTAATCAAGTTCTAAATGAAGATTCCTGCTGGGATGAGTATGAATCTGACTATGCTGAAGGATCTCTTCCAAGCCACGTTCTTTCCTTCTTTGATGATGCAGTGTGAGTATGCTTCTTGTCGAGTACAAATTTATGGTTCCCACAACACGAAAAGTAATAGGTAACTTGCCTAAATATCTAGTACGTTCGGCATATATGTTTTTTTGTAATTTAAGAGTAGTGTGAAAAAACGCGTAGCACTCAAGCTATAAAATCCTTATTCGAAGCGAGCGAAAATTATATGCAAACCAAAATTCCGCATTTAGCTTATCTTCCTAAAATGAGTTCAGGCAAGTTTTCTCCGTGCATAAATGTGGATGGAAGGGAGACTTACCATATTGAGGACTTGGGCAAGTTTCATAAAACACTTGGCTACACCCAGGATTTGGCGAAAGCAGGAATATTGCCAGACGAATTTATATGGGAGGAATATTTCAGATACACTGATGCAAATCGCGCTGTCAGTTTTCAGGTACATCTTATTGAGTATCTATTAAAGCATTCGGCCTCATTTAGAGAGAAATATGGAGAAAAGTGTGAGAGCTGGATTGCAGATCATGCAAAGCCCAGAGCAACGCATCGCGCAAGCAAAGAAAACAACGTAGCCATTGCCCACAATTAGAGAACTGTTATAGTATTATTTCTATTCAAGACGCGATGCTAGGGAAGCCATGACCCAGTGCAGTCCAACATATCCCAATGAAGAACCGGTAGACATGCAAAACTGCCGGATAATCAGGATAGGGAAATATATGGAGGTGTGCATGGTTAATCCGCCCTGCACCTTTGCGGAAGCATATCCACAAAACATAAACCTTTGCACGCATCCGCTAAGGACTAAAATCTTCAGCGAGGATAATATTGTTAGCTGACGGGTCAATTCAGGCCATTCGCTAATCCCAAGAAAGTGCCCCGCCAGTCTGATATTCGGTAACACGCGTTTCGAAGAAATTCTTTTCTTTCTTGAGATCAATCATTTCAGCCATCCACGGGAACGGGTTGCTCGCACCCGGGTACAGCATATCTATGCCGATCTGCTGACAACGGCGATTGGCTATAAAGCGCAAGTATTCCTTGAACATCGCAGCATTCAGGCCCAGCACTCCGCGCGGCATAGTGTCTTCCGCATAGGCATATTCCAACTCAACCGCCTTGCGGAAGATGGCTTCAATTTCTTTCTTGAACGATTCCGTCCAGAGATGCGGATTTTCTGCCTTGAGCTGGTTGATCATGTCCACGCCAAAATTCAGGTGCATGGATTCATCGCGCAGAATGTATTGATACTGTTCTGCTGCGCCGGGCATTTTGTTCTGGCGTCCCAATGCCAGAATTTGCACGAAGCCCACATAGAAAAATAATCCTTCCATGATGCAGGCAAACACAATCAGGCTCTTCAGCAGCTTCTGATCGTTTTCCGGCGTACCTGTCTTGAATTCCGGGTTAGTCAACGTATCAATGAATGGGATCAAAAATTCATCCTTGTCGCGGATGCTGGGTACCTCGTGATACATGTTAAAAATTTCGCCCTCATCCAGCCCTAAACTCTCGACTATGTACTGGTAGGCATGCGTGTGGATAGCTTCCTCAAAAGCTTGCCGCAACATGTATTGACGGCATTCCGGCGAGGTGATGTGGCGATAGGTTCCCAGCACGATATTGTTGGCAGCCAAACTGTCGGCAGTGCTGAAAAATCCCAAGTTACGCTTGACCAGCTTCTGTTCGTCTTCAGTTAGTTGCCCGGTTTTCCACTGGGCAATGTCTGCTGTCATGTTTATTTCCTGCGGCATCCAGTGATTGGCGCAAGCGGCAAGATACTTCTCCCATGCCCATTTATGCTTGAACGGAACCAGCTGATTCACATCGGCGCGTGAATTGATAATCGCCTTGTCTTCCACACGTATCCTGCCGGTATTGGTGGAGGCAATGGTGTAAGTATGTTCATCCAACTCATTCGCCTTGAATTCTCCCATACCCAAGCACAACCCAACCGGCAACCCCGTCGGCATCACTTCATCATCAAACGTCAGCATGCTTTTCCCCATTCTTCTTTCAATTCCACTTGTATTGTTGGTGGTGCCTCTCACTGCCAGCCTACGTGCTGATTCCTTAATCCTGCTTATTGGCAAGCTTCGCACTCTGGGTTATCAATCGAACAAAACTTGTTTTCTTCGGCCGCAGCATTGCCTGCTGCGCTTTCTGTGCTGGACACCGCATTCAGCGCGCCGGTACGCGAGGTTGATTTCTCCGCCGAAGTTGCCCCCATGGTGCGCAAGTAATAAGTCGTCTTCAAGCCGCGTAGCCAAGCCAACTTGTAGGTTTCGTCGAGCTTGCGCCCTGATACGCCAGCCATATAGATGTTCAATGACTGCGCTTGGTCGATCCATTTCTGGCGCCGCGAGGCCGCTTCGATCAGCCATTGCGGCTCCACCTCAAATGCAGTGGCATACAGGCTGCGCAACTCGGCCGGGATGCGATCAATCTTGGACAGGCTGCCATCAAAATATTTCAGATCCGAAACCATCACCTCGTCCCACAATCTCATCTGCTTCAGGTCGCTCACCAGATGATCGTTGATCATGGTGAATTCACCGGACAAGTTCGATTTGACGAACAGATTTTGGTAAGTGGGTTCGACGCTGGCCGATACCCCGACAATATTGGAGATGGTCGCGGTGGGTGCGATGGCTACGCAATTTGAGTTGCGCATGCCGTGCTGCTTGATACGCGCACGCAACGCATCCCAATCCATGCTGACTGAACTATCCACCTCGACAAAGCCGCCGCGCGACTCGCGCAACATTTCGAGAGTATCCTGCGGCAAAATACCCTTGTCCCACAGGCTGCCGCGATAGCTGGCGTAGCGGCCACGCTCCTCGGCCAGTTCCGTGGATGCCCAGTAGGCATAATAGCAAACCGCTTCCATGGAACGGTCGGCGAATTCGACGGCCGCTTCCGAGGCATAAGGCACGCGCAACTCATGCAGGCAATCCTGAAAACCCATGATTCCCAACCCCACCGGACGATGCTTGAGATTGGCGTTGCGCGCCTTGTCGACCGCGTAATAATTGATGTCGATCACGTTATCCAGCATGCGCATCGCAGTCGTAATCGTGCGCTTGAGTTTTTCCTGATCCATCTGGCCGAACTTCTCATGCCCCTTCGGATACAGATGCGCCGCCAGGTTTACCGAGCCCAGGTTGCACACGGCGATCTCGGACTCCGACGTGTTCAGCGTAATTTCCGTGCACAAGTTGGAGCTATGCACTACGCCGACATGTTGCTGCGGCGAGCGCACATTGCATGGATCCTTGAAGGCGATCCACGGATGGCCGGTCTCGAACAGCATGGTCAGCATCTTGCGCCACAGACTGGCTGCCTGGACTTTCTTGTGCAGCTTGAGTTCGCCGCTGGCAACCTTGGCTTCATACGCCAAATAAGTGCGCTCAAATTCGGAGCCGAACTTCTCATGCAGGTCGGGGCAGGTCGCAGGTGAAAACAGCGTCCACTCCCCGCCTTCCATCACGCGCTTCATGAACAGATCGGGAATCCAGTTCGCCGTATTCATGTCGTGCGTGCGGCGGCGGTCATCGCCAGTATTCTTGCGCAAATCGAGAAACTCCTCGATATCCATATGCCAGGCTTCCAGGTAAGCACACACCGCCCCCTTGCGCTTGCCACCCTGATTGACCGCCACGGCGGTGTCGTTCACCACCTTGAGGAACGGCACCACGCCTTGCGACTTGCCGTTGGTGCCCTTGATGTAGCTGCCCATGGCGCGCACCGATGTCCAGTCGTTACCCAAACCACCGGCATACTTGGCGAGCAAAGCATTTTCCTTGATTGCTTCGAAAATTCCGTCCAAATCATCCGGCACCGTGGTCAAGTAGCAGGAAGACAGTTGCGAACGAATAGTGCCTGAATTGAACAGGGTCGGTGTCGAACTCATGAAATCGAAACTGGACAGCAGACGGTAAAACTCGATGGCACGCGCTTCGCGGTCAATCTCCCTGAGCGCCAGCCCCATCGCCACGCGCATGAAGAATGCCTGCGGCAATTCGATGCGCGTCTCATCGATATGCAGGAAATAGCGGTCATACAAGGTTTGCAAACCAAGATAGTTAAACTGCATGTCGCGGCTCGCATCCAGTTCCTTGGCCAAACGCGGCAAATCGAAAGTCGCCAACTCTTCATCCAGCAGCTCCGCCTTAATGCCGCGCTTGATGAAGGAAGGAAAATACTCGGCATAATGTGCCGCCATATCTGCCTGAACCACTTCCTTGCCCAACACCTCACAGCAAATGTTGTTCAACAACAGGCGCGCGGTAACGAAACCATAGGCCGGATCCTGTTCCAGCAGCGAACGCGCAGACATGATGGTGCATTTGCGCACCTCCTCTATCGGCACGCCATCATACAAATCCTTCAGCGTAAACTTGAGTATCTGCTCGGCATCCACCACATCGCCCAGCCCCGTGCAAGACGCTTTGATGAGCGCAGCCAGACCTTCCACATCCAGTGGGCGGGACACGCCGTTTTCCTTCACATGCAAAACATGCGCTGGCTCGTGTTCCTTCTTTGTTTTGGCGCGCTCGCGCGTCCGCTCCTCGCGATACAGCACATAGGATCGCGCTACATCGTGTTCGCCGGAACGCATCAGAGACAATTCAACCTGATCCTGAATATCTTCGATATGCAGCGTGCCGCCATGCGGTTGACGGCGCACCAGCGCATTGACAACGCTTGCGGTCAATTGTTCAACCAGTTCGCGCACGCGCGCCGAAGCCGCTCCCTGACCGCCATTTACGGCGATGAACGCCTTGGCCATGGCAATGGAAATCTTTGCCGGCTCAAAGGGAACCACCGAACCATTGCGGCGAATAACCTTGTATTGGTCAAACGGCATGTTACTGGAAGAAGCGGAGAGTTCAGAAACGTTGAGGACGGACTTAGAAGCAGATGACAAAACACTTTCTGTAGCAAGCAATATACAACTCCTCTTAGATCAATTGCATGAGCCAATTCAGCCAGAGTAGGCCGGTGGCTCAAAAAACCAAAAACCACTAGATGTAGTAGTTCGCCCCATAATTTTTACTAATTCTAGTGCATAGAAAAAATTTTGCAAGCTAAATTACGGCCTATATATTTCAGTTTTTTACAACGAAAAATGATTGGGAAATACTTGCTTTTCAGGTTGCGGTAAGGTAGCGCGGCCAGTCAAAGCAGGGGCCAGGATCAGTCTTGCGTCCCGGCGCGATGTCGGCATGCCCGACGATGGCGCGGATCGGGTAGTTGCGTCGCAGCAACCGCGTCAGCCGTGCCAGCGCGGCGTATTGTTGATCATTAAACGGCACATCATCGCCGCCCTCCAACTCTACCCCGATGGAAAAATTGTTGCAGGCAGCGCGTCCCTGCCATGACGACACTCCCGCATGCCAGGCGCGCTTGCCGCAGGGTACAAACTGGATAATCGCACCGTCGCGCCGAATCAGAAAGTGGGCAGAGACTTTCAACCCCTCAAGCTGTTTGTAATAGGGGTGTGCGTCCGTGTTCAGGGTATTGGTAAACAACTGCGCCACCGCCTCGCCGCCAAATTCACCCGGTGGCAGGCTTATGTTATGGATGACCAGCAACTCTATCGCGGTGCCGGACGGACGGGCGTCACAGTTCGGTGAGGCAATCCGTTGCACGCCGCTCAACCAGCCATTTGCATCAACCTTCATTGGGCACCTCTAAAAATCCAGATTTCATCCCAACTACTGCGTTGCGGGAAAAATTTCTTGCTTACATATCAAACATATGCGGCGCGGCGAAATTTTCCCCGCGTCTTGCATTTGGGCGAACTCTGAATTTTTAGAGATACCCAAATTATCGCTCGTCTGCGCCGGTGATGCCCAACCGTCCCATGCGATAACGCAAGGCGCGGAACGTCACACCGAGTACCTTGGCCGCAGCAGTGCGGTTGAAGCCGGTCTGGTTTAATGCTTCCAGAATTGCCTCGCGCTCGACCCTGTCCAGATAATCGGTTAGCGGATACTTGCAAGCCGTATCCTGCTTGTCTTGCATAGTTGAGCCGCCAAGCATATCCGATTTACTTGCTGCCTCACTGCCGCCGATAGACGCAACCAGTTGCAGATCGGCTGGCGTAATGATGCCATCCGAACACAAAGCCAGCGCGCGTTCAATGACGTTTTCCAACTCGCGCACGTTACCGGGAAAATTGTAATGGCTCAGCGCCTGCAAGGCGGCCGGTGAAAACTCAATTGCCTCACCAACGCGCAGGCGCACCAGCAACTGGCTGGCAACCTCCGCGATATCGTCGCGCATTTCGCGTAGCGGCGGCATAGGCAAGGCGATCACATTCAGGCGGTAATACAGATCCTGGCGGAACTTGCCCTGCTGCACCCATTCCGCCAGCGCATGATGGGTTGCGCTGATGATGCGCACATCCACCGCCTCTTCCTGCGTCGCACCTACCTTGCGCACTTTTTTCTCCTGAATGGCGCGCAGCAGCTTTACTTGCATGGACAGGGGCAGGTCGGCCACTTCGTCGAGGAACAGGGTGCCGCCATTAGCCGCCTGAAAGAAACCGTCTCTATCCTTCTCCGCGCCGGTGAAAGCGCCCTTGCGGTAACCGAAGAATTCGCTTTCCATCAGGTTTTCCGGGATCGCCCCGCAATTTACCGCGACGAAAGGCTGGTCGCGCCGGGCGCTTTTCTCCACGATCAGGCGTGCTGCCAATTCCTTGCCGCTGCCCGATTCGCCGCTGATATGTACCGGCGCCTGACTGCGCGCAACACGCTCGATCAGGTCGCGTACCTTTTCCATGGCCGGGGAGCGCCCCAGCAGCGTGCGCACACCGTCGCGCACCGCGACGGTGTGCTGTGGCAGCTTGAGCGCGGCCTTCACCAAGGCGCGCAATTGCTCCAGCGCGACCGGTTTGGACAGGTAATCGAAGGCGCCCGCCTTGAGCACGGAAACAGCGTTTTCCATGTTGCCGTGCGCGGTGATCACCGCAACCGGAACATCCGCATGATGCGCAGCGATGTGCCGCACCACCTCCAGCCCATCGCCGTCAGGCAGACGCATATCGGTCAGGCACAGGTTGTATGGCTTGCTGTCCAGCTGCTGTAGAGCCTCACGCACATTGGTGGCGTGTTCGACCTGTAGCCCCATGCGCACCAGAGTGAGTTCCAGCAACTCCAATATATCCGGTTCATCATCCACCACCAGCACGCGTGCACCTGCGGATTGCCTGTCAGCGTTCATTCCTTCCTCCAAACACCAAGCGAAAGTGTGCCCCGCCGGTAGCCTGCGGCGCATATTCAAGCTCCGCACCATTAGCTTCGCACAATTCGCGCGCAATGTATAAACCCAAGCCAGTGCCACCGGCTGCAGTAGTAAAAAATGGCTCAAACAATTGCTGCACCGCATCGGGGGCGACCCCTGGCCCATCGTCGACGATATCCAACACTGTCCCACCCTCGGCGGATCGGCGGGCGAGCAATTGAACACTGCCTGCCTGTTTTTTGCAATAACGCAAAGCATTGCAGCACAGGTTCCACAACACCTGATCAAAATGACCACGGTCGAAATTAATCACGTAATCCGGCGGCGCCTCAACATGAAACAAATTCTGGGTTACGCGCTCGGCCTGGCACAGCCCTGCAACAAAAACCGGCAATACATCGGAAAGCGTCAAGGATTCTGCCTGCACACGGTCGCGCTGATTCAATTGCATCACATCCCGCACGATGCGGTTCAGCCTGGCGGCATTATCCAGAATGATCTGGAACAACCGCGCCTGCGCCGGGTCGTGGGTTCCCTCCTGCAACAGTTCTGTCGCATAACTGATGGACGTTAGCGGATTACGCACCTCATGGGCAATATTGGCGGTCAGCCGCCCCAGCGCCGCGAGCTTGATCTGCTGCGCCTGCGCCTGAATGCGCTGCATATCCTCAAGGAACACGACCGCCCCCCAAAATTCCTCGCGTTGCACCAGCAGGAAACGCACGCGCGCCTGATGATTAGAGCCGGGCAAGCGCAATAACTGCGGCTTGCGGCCAAGGCTCTGCCGCCATGCGGCGAACTGCCCTGCCAGCAGCGGCGAACACTCCTCCAACGTGGCGCTGCCGATCGCCGGAAAAACATATCCCAGCATGCGCTCCGCGCTTGGGTTGCACTGCCTGACCATACCACGCTCATCCACCACCAGCACGCCATCCGGCATATCCTGAATAAGCAGCCGGTTTGCCTCCGCCATATTGGCCAAATCCACACCGCGCAAAGCGGCCAGCTTTTCGCTCGCAGTGGCATATTTGGCCAGCGTATGCGCCACCCAGGCAATGACAAAATAGGCCACGCTCAACAATCCGGCCTGTAGATATTGGGCTATCGCCGCATTCTGGGTAAGCACCGCATAGGAATGCTGCAACAGCACCGCGATACTGGCCAACGCAGCGAAGAACAGGGTAATCTTGCCCCGGCTGATCAGCCCCGCAGCAGCCAGTGACACCAGCAGCAACATTCCCAAACCGCTTTGTATGCCCCCGCTGGCATGCGACAGCACGGTCATGCAGGCGATATCCGTTCCTACCTGAAATGCCAACTGCAATCCAAAACGCGGTTGGCGCAATTTGATCGCCAGTTGCGAAATCAATACCAGCACGACATATACGATGCTGGCGTGGAGGAACAACGGCATGTTGTTAGAACCTAGAGACAGGACATCGGCAAACGTGCCCCCCAGGAATACACACAGGCTCGCAAGAACCAGCCGGTAAAAATTAAACAGGGAAATTGAACGCCACAACTCTTCCGCCCCGTGCGCGGAATGGGCACGGGGCTGCAATGGCTTCCAAACAAAAGAGAGTAAATTATCCAGCATCTTATGCCTTAAAGTTATTAGTCGTAAGACGTAAGTTTGTAGTTGGTGTTGTCGTGGAGCCTGTCCTGAGCATAGCCGAAGGGCGGTTTATAACTTACGTTACGTCTATCAACTTGCGACTGAACTACTCTGGCTTAACGTTATGCGCACGGCGATGCGCCTCGCTGCAATAATATTTACCTCCTGCCAGAATGCCTTCATGCTTGGGCAGATGCACGCCGCAATGTATACAACGCACCATGTCTTCCGCCTGCCCGGGCGTATCCTCGTCCTTTGGCAAATGAGTACGGTAAGACTTGAGTAGCCAGTAAACAACAGCGGCAATAACAGCGAGAAATAACAATCGGCTCATCGCGCAACACTCCACAGAAAAGCGCCCATCGTGGCAGACATGGAATCCAGAATCGCTTTGACGGCAAGATTGGCATCCTGGGCAGGGAATTGAGGATGCGGGTTAGCTAAACGCATTATGAAGTCTGATTGGTTCATGTTGCAATTATTGCCTTGGTTAGGCCAGTCATTCTGAAGGCTAAAGAATATGGGGCAACTCACCATGAACCCAGATTGCCTCAAACTGCTCAATCGGTATTGGTTTGCCAAAAAGAAACCCTTGATAGTTAGTGCAGCCCTTATTTCGGAGAGTTTGTCGTTGCTCTTCTGTTTCGACCCCTTCGGCAATGACGTCAAGATTCAGGCCTTTTGCCATGGCAATGATAGTGCGCACGATCGCTTTATCGCTGTTGTCGCCGGCAAGGTCGCGTATGAACGACTGATCGATTTTGAGCTGATTCAGTGGTAGCCGTTTGAGATATTGCAAGGATGAATAGCCGGTGCCGAAGTCATCCAGTGAAAACTGCACACCGATATCTTTCAATGCGTTCATGGTGGCAATGATGTCCTCGATATTTTCCAGCAACATGCTTTCGGTGAGTTCCAGCTTAAGCAGAGCCGGATTTATGGCATGGCGTTGCACTAAAGATTGCACCTGCGCCACAAAATCAGTTTGATGGATTTGCTTGGCACTCACGTTGACCGCCAGGATAAGGTCTCGGGTGAGCTTATTTTGCTCCCATGCCTTGATCTGTGCGCATGCCGTTTCCAGAACCCATTGCCCGATGGGCAGTATCAGCCCGGTTTCTTCCGCAAGCGGAATAAAATGAACAGGCGATACCAGACCACGTTCAGGGTGTACCCAGCGGATCAGTGCCTCTGCGCCCAATGGACAGTGCAAACTATCCACCTGAATCTGGTAATATAAACGGAATTGCCCTTTCTCAAGTGCTTTGTGCAATTCACTTTCGAGGGCAGCGTGGGCGTTAATGACATCCTGCATATGCGGGTCAAAGAATCTCAGGGTGTTACGGCCTGCTTTCTTGGCCTGATACATGGCAATGTCGGCCTGTTTCAGCAGTTCTTCCTGAGATTGATCGTGATCGCAGTAAATGGCCGCACCGATACTGGGGGTGCTGCGATGTTCGTGAGAGGCAAGATGGTAAATCTGGCTGAGCGTAGCGCGAATTTTATCGCCGACAGCCTCAGTCTGAGTCGCAGCTTCCAGTGGATCTTTGTTCAGGTCTTCGAGCAACACCACGAACTCATCCCCCCCCAGACGTGCCACGGTGTCGTCTTCTCGCACACAGTATTCCAGGCGTCGCGCGGCCTGTTTCAGCAGCAAGTCCCCGATGTCATGGCCCAGGGTGTCGTTGAGTGTCTTGAAATTGTCCAAGTCAATGATCAGCAGCGCACCACGTCGACCGGTACGCGCACTGGTAGCGAATGCTTGTTGAAGCCGATCCATGAGAAGCCGCCGGTTGGGCAGACCAGTAAGGGGGTCATAGAAAGCCAGATGCTTGATCTCATCCGCCGCCCCACTGCTCATGGTGATTTCGTTGAGCGTGGCAATGTAATTGGTGACGGTGCCGTTTTGGTCTTTTACTGCGGTGATGTTGAGATACTCTGGATAAACTTCGCCATTCTTGTGCCGATTCCAGATTTCACCTTTCCATGAACCGGTGTTTTCGATGCTCTTCCACATTGCCGCAAAGAAGTTTGCATCATGACGGTCAGAGTGGAGTATTTGCGGGTTTTTGCCAATAACTTCTTCTGATGTGTAACCGGTGATTTTGGTGAAAGCGCGGTTCACCCGAAGGATCAAGTTATTGGCGTCGGAGACAAGCATGCCTTCCTGAGATTCAAAAGCGATGGCGGCAATACGAAGCTGCTCATCAACGTTGGTCGCTAATTTACGCATAGAAAATGAAGCCACGGTGACAAATAGAGCAGTTAAGATCACTGTAATTGTAAGCGACTACCAGCATCACGGCAGATATCCCCAAGTTTTTGATCCTGACATTATGACCAATTATTCTCTGGATGTGTCGGGAATATCCATGTAATCAGTAGAAATTATCATTTATTTGTGTAAGTTGACACCTGCCTGATGTGCCTGCTCATCCGCAAAATAGCTCGACCTGACCATAGGCCCGCAAGCGGCATGTAAAAACCCCATTCCCAGCGCAGCTTGCTCGAACACCCTGAATGTTTCCGGCGTGACATAGCGCAGCACTGGCAGGTGGTCGTCGGAGGGTTGCAGGTACTGTCCCAGCGTGAGCATTTCAACGTCGTGCGCGCGCAGGTCGCGCATCACTTGCAGCACCTCTTCGTCCGTTTCGCCCAGCCCCAGCATCAAGCCGGATTTGGTCATCACTTGCGGGAAGCGCGCCTTGAATTCCTTGAGCAAATTGAGCGAATGCCCGTATTCCGCGCCGGGACGGGCTAGTGAGTACAAACGCGGCACTGTTTCCATATTGTGGTTGAGCACGTCGGGCAGGCTGATGGAAAGCGCGTCCAGAGCCAACTCCAGACGACCGCGAAAATCCGGCACCAGCGTTTCCAGCTTGGTATCAGGCGAACTGGAGCGAATGGCGCTGAGGCAATCAGCGAAATGCTGTGCGCCGCCATCGCGCAGATCGTCCCGATCCACGCTGGTGATGACCACGTACTTAAGCTTGAGCAAGGCGATGGATTGCGCCAAGTGCGCCGGTTCGTTAGCATCCGGCGGCAGCGGCTTGCCATGTGCCACATCGCAAAACGGACAGCGCCGCGTGCACACGTCGCCAAGAATCATGAACGTCGCCGTGCCCTTGCCGAAGCATTCGCCGATGTTGGGGCAGGAGGCTTCTTCGCACACGGTATGCAACTTGTGTTCGCGCAACAGGCGTTTTACCTCGTGGTAACCCTGCCCGCTGCCGGACTTCACCCGTATCCATTCCGGTTTGCGCAGGCGTTGCTGCAAGGGGATGATCTTGATCGGGTTGCGCGCGGTCTTTTCTTTGCCGGTTTGTTTGTCAATGTTGCTCATACTTATTTGGTGTGGTGTCTACGAATTTTCCAAGAATATCGTAATCGAAACTATTTGTTTCGGTTAAATGTTACGGCAGGTTGTAAAATGGCATCATAGGACAGAATGACGGCAATTACCTCCGTCTATTGTAGACTGAATAACTGTCCGGGTTAGCCCGGTGAACAAGCCCCACTGATTGCGCGAAAATTTTCATGACTGAAACTTCGGCTGAACTTACCAAGAAACTCTCCGCAGCAGTGGAGAAGATGCCCGCTTTCCCAAAAAGCGTGCAGCGCATTCTGGAACTCACCCGCGACATCAATTGCGAACCCAAAGAATTAGTCATGGTCATCGAGAAGGATCCGGTGATGACCATGAAATTGCTGCGCATTCTCAATTCCGCCTACTACAGCTTCCCCAAGCAAATCACCTCGGTGAACCAGTCTGTGGTTTATCTGGGGCTTAATACAATCAAGAATATGGCTCTGTCGTTTGCCGCCATGGGGGTGCTACCACAGCAGAACGCAGCCGGATTCGATATTCAACGCTACCTCTTGCACTCGCTCACCACCGCCAGCCTGGCGCGCACGCTATGTCAAAAATTCGGCGGGGGCGACGACATTGATCCTGCCGATTGCTATATTGCGGGTCTGCTGCATGATTTCGGTAAAGTGGTGTATGCCCAGTTCATGCCGACAGAATTCAAGCAAGCTCTTGCCTTGAGCAGCGAACAAGCTATTTCGCTGCATGTTGCCGAACAAAAAATTATCGGCGCCGATCATTCTTTGGTGGGAGCCATGTTGGTGGGAAAATGGCAGTTTCCGGAATCGCTTGCCGATGCCATACGCCATCACCATAGCGAAATCTCGCCCGAGAATACCGTGCAATGCTGCCTCTTTGTGGCCGACCAGATCAGCAAGAAATTATCCATGGGCAACAGCGGTAATCTTCTGGTGGAAGAGTTGCCGCCAGCCTTGGTTGAACGCTTCGGCGGCGACATGGATAGCATAATCGCGCGCTTGGGCGACCTTTCGAAGGTTGTGGAAGAAGCGCAGTCTTTTACCAAAGGGGTTTAGATGAAAGTGAAATTATGGGGCGTGCGCGGATCGATTCCATCACCCGGCCCGAAAACCGTACGCTACGGCGGCAACACTACTTGCATTGAAGTTCGCACCGACAATAACGAACTTATCATTCTGGACGGCGGCACCGGTATTTTCCCGTTGTCGCAAACGCTGCTCAGGGAGCTTCCCGTCACAGCCCATATTTTCAACACCCACAGCCATTGGGATCACATTCAGGGACTACCATTTTTCATCCCCATTTTCATACCGGGAAACAAGATTAAACTGCATGGGTCATTCGACCCGATTTCCGGAGAAGGGCCGGAGCGGATCATGAATGTCCAGATGCAATACAGCTACTTCCCGGTACGCGAGGCAGAGATGAAATCCCGCATCGAGTACCTGACGGTCATGCCCAATGAGCCTGTAACTGTCGGTTCAGCCACCGTCACCCCCATCCTGCTCAACCACCCGGTGGTCAACCTCGGCTACCGTATCGACTGTAACGGAAAATCCGTATTTTTCACCGGCGACCACGAACCCCATACCAACATCTATGACCCGGATGATGACGGCTTTGCCGAATATCAATCATTGATCGATGAGCAGCGCCGTTCCATTGTGGAGGCCATTCAGGGTGTAGATGTGCTCATCGCCGATTCTGCTTACACCGTTGAAGAATATCCGACGAAAAAAGGCTGGGGCCACGGCACGTTCGACTCCAGCATCGAACTGGCGCAAGCGGCAGGCGCAAAAATTCTTTACTGTACCCACCACGAACCCACCCGCAGCGACGACGACCTGGAAAATGTTTTCGCCGAAGCGCTGGCCCGTCATCCCGGCGCGGAAAGCGAACTGGACATCCGGCTGGCGCGTGAAGGTGAAGAGGTCGTCATTTAGGCAGGTGTGCCTTCAACCCGAAAATTAAATGTAGGGGCGAGTGCCATACGCCTCTACGCGATATAAAAGTGGAATACCTCTGAACAATTCTCAGGGTGAGCACCACCGAACCGCTTCCCCCTTTGTCAAAGTGGGGAACACCGCATCCTGAAAATAGTTCAGAGGCATATAACGCCTCAAGTCCGTGCACACTCGCGACTTGCGCCTGCTTCTTCCATCTGTCGCAGATAGTCGCCCCACTTTGCGTCCTGATTCTTGCCCAGTTCATACAGGTAGTCCCAAGTGTACAGGCCGCTATCGTGTTCGTCATCGAAAACCAGCTTGAGGGCGTAGCTGCCTACCGGCACCACTTCAATCAAATTCACGTTTTGTTTTCCAACTTGTAGCACCTCCTGACCCGGCCCATGCCCGCGCACCTCGGCGGAGGGCGAATACACGCGCAGGAATTCAAACGGAAAGCGATAACGCGCGCCGTCTTCGAAGGCGATTTCCAGTTGCCTGGATTGCTGGTGCAGGGTAATTTCAGTAGGAATAGTCATGCGAAAGGGATATGCAGCACGAATTTGTGTGCGGCATTATCGCAAACCATTGAAGAATCATCAAACGAATAAACCGAACAGGGTGCGATTCAAACTGATGCGGTAATCATCATCTAAGGCCAATTGCGGCATTATCCTTGTGGGAGCGGCCTCCCGGCCGCGATTCGGCGAAAACCTCAAAACCCTTCGCGACCGGGAGGTCGCTCCCACAAAAGCATCGCTGCCTATCGGCGAGAACGGGTCAGCATAATGCCTCTTACCAATCCACACCAGTTTGAAGCGTACTCAACCGAACATTACCAGTCCTGGGCAACGGGTGCTGCCGAACAAGGCACTTGAAATAGCTTGCGGTCTTCCAGGCGGATCGCGGATAGCGGCCCGCCCCACAGGCAACCGGTGTCCAGCGCGATGACATTCGGCGTGACTTTCAGCCCCAGCGCCGACCAATGTCCGCACACAATTGCCGCGCCAGCGCTGGCGCGTCCCGGCACTTCGAACCACGGCAAATAGCCTTGGGGAATATCCCGCACCTCGCCCTTGAACTTGAATTCCATCCCGCCCTGCGCCGTGCAGACACGCATGCGTGTGAAAGCGTTGGTAATGACGCGCAGCCGTTTGTAGCCGGTGAGGTCATCATCCCAATGGTCGGGCTGGTTGCCGTACATGCGCGTGAGAAATTCATGGTAATGCTTGCCGCGCAGTGCGGCTTCAACTTCATGCGCAAACTCTTGCGCCTGCGCCACGCTCCATTGCGGCAACAACCCGGCGTGTACCAGCACCCAATCGCCTTCCACATGCAACAGGCGTTGCGCGCGCAACCAGGCCAGCAACTCATTTCGATCCGGAGCATGGAGAATGTCATTTAGCGTATCGCTACGGTGCAACTCGGCGACGCCCTCCCCCACCGCGAGCAGATGCAGGTCGTGGTTGCCCAGCACAGTAATGGCGGCATTGCCCAGCGACTTCACCAGCCGCAACACCCCCAGCGAATCCGGCCCCCGGTTGACCAGGTCGCCCACCAGCCAAAGCCTGTCCGCCACCGGGTCGAAGCGTATCAGTTCCAGCAACTGCCGAAACTCGGTGCCACACCCCTGAATATCGCCTACGGCATAGGTTGCCAAATTAGTTCCAAATTATCCATTAGCGCGTAGGATGGGTGTAGCGAAGCGCAACCCATCGTTGCCGCTGTGTCAATTCTACATCGAGCTTGCTCGATATAACCAACCACTTGGTAAGTTTTATCCCGTATTGAGTCATTTTGTATCAACACCTTATACTTTATAGAGTCGACCATTAAGCAGATTGAAATCCGTTCGTGGTGAGTCAGTCGAACCATATATCCCTTCGACAAGCTCGGGGCGAACGGCACGCTATGTTATTGGTCGGCTCTATAACTGAGGGAATGCTAAGATGCTGGCGCAAGTTCATGACGAGTTTAAGCCGGGATTGTTCATTTGTGCGGTACCGCACATACAGCACCATGCTCGGCCATGTAAATTCCTAATCGTTCCCATTAGGAACCCAGTCTGGAATTGGCGTTTCGGCCTGCTTAATGGACAATCTGAGATAATTATTTAAGCGACCCATTAGCCAAATTAACAAGATACCGTGAACACACTCTATATCCGCTTACCTTCCATGTCCGTCACCGAGCGTGCGCAGCACTGGCTAGCCTTGGCTTACCCATTCGCGCTGGTGTCGGATAGTGGCGTGATCGAACGTGAAGGCGTAGAGCCGTTGTCGAATCTGTCCAAAACGATAGCCAGTATGCAACGCGTGGCGTTGCTGCTGGACGGCAGCAACGCCACCGTGCTGCGCGTGCAGGTGCCGCCGCTATCGGCTGCCAAGCTGAAAGCCGCATTACCCAATCTGGTGGAAGAGCAGTTGCTTTGCGATCCTGCCGAATGCGTGATCGTGGCGGGCGGACTATCTGATGGATTGCGCACCATCGCGGTGGTGCAGCGTGCCTGGCTCGATCTTCTTGTCAAGACATTCACCGCGTTTGGCGCGCACCATATCGCGGTGCTGCCCGCACAATTGTGCTTGTCTTATCAGTCTGGTCAACCGGGTAGCGTGACCGCCGCCATCAATGAATGTGATACCGGTATCGACATGACGCTACGCCTGTCTGAACAAGACGGTATCGGTTTGACGATTGAGCCTGCCCTGAGCCCAGCCGAAGGCGGTGGACGGAATGAATCTGCGGCAAATGTAGCGATCAGGACATTGTGCGCGATGGCGCCCGAAGCGCCGATCACGCTGTATGTGCCGCAATCGGCGGTACGCGCTTATCAGGAAGCGGCCGCACTGAATAAACGCATCAACGTATTTGCCGACAACTGGTCGCAGTGGATTGCCGGCGCCAAGGGCACGACACTTGATTTGATGGCGGGACTGGGTGCGGGAACCGGCCCCAAGCTGGACTGGCGTCCATGGCGCTGGCCGCTGGCGCTGGCCGCCACGGTTCTGGTCATCAATGCCGCTGCATTAAATATCGACTGGTGGCGCATTAAGGGCGAAACCAATACGCTGCGTAAAACCATGACTCAGGTCTACAAGTCGGCTTATCCGAAGGAGTCTGTGATCATCGATCCCCTCGCGCAAATGCAGCAGAAGATCGCGGCCGCCAAACGCGATTCGGGGATTGCCGCACCAGATGATTTCACTGCGATTACAGCTGCTTTTGGCGAGGCGTGGTTCAGCGCGGCGGCGGACAAGACATCCTCAATTGCCGGGCTTGAATATCGCGAACACAGCTTGTTTGTACGCCTGAAGCCTGTCCTGAGCCGTGCCGAAGAGACAGGCGAAGCACCGATACAACAGATAAAAGCCGCGTTGGCTAAATACAATTTAGCGCTTGACCTTGCGCCTGAACAAGCGGGCGCAGTCGTCTGGCAAATCAGGAGCGCGAAATGAACCTGACCGGCCTGCTGGATAAATCCAGGCAATCGTTCTCTGAATTCTGGGCGGCGCGCGATGCGCGCGAGCGCGCGATGCTTGCTGTCGCTGCGCTGGCCATGATGTTTAGCTTGTTCTACGCCTTGCTGATCGATCCAGCCTTGGCTGGTCGCGAGCAATTGAACAAAAACCTGCCCGTGCTGCGCCAGCAAGTTGCGCAGATGCAGGCGTTATCCAAAGAAGCTGCGGCATTTTCCGTTAAATCCGCTTCGCCGTTGATAAAAATGTCCAAAGAAAATATCGAAGCAGCGCTTGCGCGCAACAACGTGAAGCCGCAAAGCGTGATGCTGACCGGAGACTACGCTAAGGTGCAACTCGCCGCAGCCTCTTTTGCCGGCACGCTGAATTGGCTGGATGAAATGCAAAAAAACGGGCTGGGTTCCGTGGTTGATGCCAATATTGTTGCTCTGGCTCAACCCGATATGGTCAATGCGACATTGACGTTGCGCCAACCCATAGATAAATAATCCATTAACACCGCCCAAACTAGACGCAAAGCACATGTCCTACAAACGTACAAAGGATACCCATTGCGCCACATCGTGATATGGCTGCTGGCCGGGATTGCCAGTGTCGCGTTAACCATGCTGATGTTTTTTCCGGCGACATGGATGACAGCTTTGATAGAGGAGCGGACTGCGGGCCGCTTCACTCTCGGGGACGCAAATGGCACATTGTGGCGCGGCTCGGCCTTCATCGGCGGCGCGCCGAGTGGTGGCGATCCAGTAACGCCGCTGTTGCCGGAACGCTTTTCGTGGCGTTTGTCCCCGATGGTATTGCTGGGGGTTGTCGATGCCGAACTGGAAAATACTGCGGCACTGTCGCAGCCGGTCAGTGTGACGGGCAATTGGCATCAATGGCAAGTGAGTCCTGCCGCTATTTTATTACCGGCGGAACGATTGGTCGCCCTTGGCGCGCCGCTGAATACGATTCAGCCGTCCGGTCAGATGCGCTTATCATGGGAGCCGTTGCAATTGACGCAGCAGAATGGAAAAGTCGAGATCGTCGGGGCGATGAACCTGAAAATGAATGATATCGCGTCGCGGATGTCGCCGATCAAACCTCTGGGTAGTTATGATCTGGCGCTCGATTGGAACGGAGTACAGGCATCTGTGAAGCTTAAGACTGTCAAAGGGCCGATGTTGCTGAGCGGTTCCGGAGTGTTGAGCAACGGACAGTTGCAGTTTTCCGGCACGGCACGAGCCGAGGCAGGGCAAGAACAGGGGCTGGCGAATTTTCTGAATTTGCTTGGACAACGCCGCAAAGAAGGCGACAAAGAAGTTATCGCGTTGGAGTTCAAATGATGAAACATAGAAAGAATAAAATGCCAAAAACAGTACGCTGGAGCGCTGCGCTCATATTGCTGTGCGCAATAACGTGCGTGCAGCCTGCGCATGCGTTGGAGTCGAACACAAATCCGATTCCGAATACAAATAAAATTCCCGGCACGCACGAACCTGCGGCCACGAACGAAGTTGCGAGTGCAAAAAATGGGGTAAACTCAAATAAGACCACATTCAATTTCGTCGATGCCGATATCGAATCGGTGATTGCGGCATTCGGCGATTACACCAATACGACGTTCATCATCGACCCACGGGTTAAAGGCAAGATAAATCTGGTATACGATAAGCCGCTCAGCAAAGCTCAGGCATTCCAACTATTGACCTCCGTATTACGCTTGCAGGGTTACGCGATGGCACCGGGCAACGGCTATATCAAAGTGGTGCCGGAAGCCGATGCCAAGTTGCAGGCGGTCATGACCCAGGCCGGTGCAGTGCGCGGCGATCAGGTCGCGACGCAAATTTTTCATTTGAATTTTGAATCCGCAAACAATCTGGTGACGGTGTTGCGTCCTCTGATTTCACCAAACAACACCATCAACGCCGACCCGGGCAGCAACACGCTGATCATCACCGATTACGCCGATAACCTGCAGCGGCTAGGCAAAATAATCGCGACGCTGGACGGACCCGCGGCCAATGGCCTGGATGTAGTGCCTATCCGTTATGCGGTTGCCAACGATATCGCAGCGATGGTCAATAAACTGATGGAGCCGAGCGCGACAGCCGGAGGCGATGCCGGGCGCGTCACTCTGTTTTCCTATCCTCGCACCAATTCGGTTGTGGTGCATGCGCCGTCCGAAGCTCGCGCCAATCTGGCGAAAACGTTGATTGCACAATTCGACCAGCCGACCACACAGCCGGGCAATGTGCATGTGGTCTATCTGAGGAATGCCGAAGCGACCAAGCTTGCACTAACCTTGCGTGCCATCGTGACATCCGACACTTCCGCGATCAATTCGCCATCGTCATCGCCAGCGCCAACGTCATCCTCACCTTCATCGTCTTCATCGCCCACGCCAGCGCAGGGGGTGCTTCCGAGCGGCGGTGCAGCCGGATTCATTCAAGCCGATCCAACGACAAATTCGCTGATCATCACGGCCAACGAGTCGGTCTACCGCGACTTGCGCACGGTTATCGACCAGCTTGATGCGCGCCGCGCCCAGGTTTATATCGAGTCTATGATCGTCGAGGTGGATGCAAGCAAATCAGCCGCATTGGGCGCGCAATGGGCCGCCATATCGGGGAATAAAACGAGCAATGTTCGGGTCGGGGGCGCGACCGGATTTAGTTCGGGTGGTGACAACCTGATCAGCCAGATCGCCGCACACGCCTCGGGTGGCGCCCTGCCACCGAGCAACGGCTTGACCCTCGCAGTTCTTAATCAGGCTGGCGTGGGCGTATTGATCCATGCGCTTGAAACCGACACCGGCGCAAATATCCTGTCGATGCCAAACCTGATCACGCTCGACAATGAGGAAGCAAAGATAATGGTCGGCTCTAACGTGCCTTTTGTTACCGGTCAATACACGACGGCGGCTTCGGCTGGCAGTGCGGGGGTGAATCCGTTCCAGACGGTCGAGCGCCATGATATCGGTTTGACGTTGAAGGTGAAACCGCAGATATCACAAGGTGGCACGGTCAAGATGGCGATTTATCAGGAAACGTCTGCCATTACGGATACGACCAATCCAGCCGGGCTTATCACCAGCAAACGCTCGCTCGACACCAACGTGGTGGTAGACGATGGGCAGATCATCGTACTGGGCGGCTTGATCGATGACAACTTTCAAGACAGTGTCGAAAAGGTGCCGGGCTTGAGTGCCATACCCCTCATCGGCAATTTATTCCAGTACAAGACGCGCAGCCGCGTCAAAACCAACTTAATGGTGTTCTTGCGTCCAACCATTGTACGCAGCAATGAGCAGAGTGTGAGTCTGGCTGGAGATCGTTACGATTTCATCCGCAAAGAGGGAATCAACACGCAGCCGGATCCGGCAAGCCTGCTTCTAAATATGGGTACACCGCAGTTGCCGCCGCTACAGGATGGCCGGTTGATGGGAGGTCTTTTGTTCAACAATACCGCGCCTGATGCTCCGACGAACGCGCCACCTGCTCCACCACAAACTCCGCTTCCGCAGAAACCTGCGGCAGTACCACAGCAGTAACTCTGTTATGGATGCTCGCCTTCTCCCCTACGCATTCGCCCGCAACTTCTCATTGCTGGCGCGGCGCAATGGCACTATGGATGGCCCTGTCGAAGTCTGGGTGTCGGACGCAACTTCGCCTAGGGCGATTGCGGAAGTGAGCCGCTGTTTCGGACGCGTCAGGCTGGAGTCGATCTCGCACGACGACCTCGAAGCGGCGATCACCAAAGCCTATGCCGGCTCAGGCGGTGATGCGGCGCAAGTCATCGATGAATACGAATCCGATCTCGACCTGACGAAGCTGATGCTGGACATGCCCGCGATTGAAGACTTGCTGGAATCGGCCGATGACGCGCCGGTAATCCGCATGATTAATGCGCTGCTAACGCAGGCATTGCACGAAGGCGCATCGGATATTCACATCGAACCGTTCGAGCAAATTTCGGTGGTGCGCTTTCGCATCGACGGCAGTTTGCGCGATGTAGTGCGACCAAAGAAGGGGATCCATGCATCGCTAATTTCGCGCATCAAGATCATGGCGCAGCTCGACATCGCCGAAAAACGCTTGCCGCAGGATGGCCGCATCAGCTTGCGTGTCGGTGGCAAACAGCTCGATGTGCGGGTTTCCACTCTGCCGACCGGACACGGCGAACGCGCGGTAATGCGCCTGCTCGACAAGCAAGCCGGGCAGCTCGACTTGCAAAATCTGGGTATGAGCGAGGGGGTGCTGACGCAATTCGACAAACTGATCGCGCAACCGTATGGCATTGTGCTGGTCACCGGCCCGACCGGTTCCGGCAAGACAACCACGCTGTATGCCGCGCTGTCACGGCTAAATGAGACCAGCACCAATATCATGACGGTCGAAGATCCAATCGAATACGAACTGAACGGCATCAGTCAGACCCAGGTCAACCCGCACATCGACATGACGTTTGCCAAGGCGTTGCGCGCGATTTTACGGCAGGACCCGGACATCATTATGATAGGCGAAATCCGCGATCTGGAAACTGCACAAATTGCAGTGCAGGCATCCTTGACCGGCCATCTGGTGCTGGCAACCTTGCACACCAATGATTCGGCGGCGGCGGTCACGCGTTTGCTCGACATGGGCATCGAACCATTCCTGCTGTCGTCGTCGCTGCTCGGTGTGGTCGCGCAACGTCTGGTGCGCAAATTATGCGAGCACTGCAAAAAACATGATGGCGAATTCTGGCAAGCAGTCGGTTGCGACAAGTGCGGTCACACCGGCTATCAGGGGCGCGTCGGCGTGTATGAGTTATTGCTGACCACCGATCAAATCCGCGCGCAAATCCATAACCGCGCATCGGAAGCCGACATCCGCACCACCGCGCAACAAGACGGGATGCGCACCATGCGCGAAGATGGCGAGCGCTGGTTGGACAATGGCACGACGACGCAGGCGGAATTGTTGCGCGTCACCAAGGAATAAATTGCTAGTCGTAAGTTGATATCAGAATATGTAATTACTTTTACGCGATTACTTGCTTAGTATCTTACCGGTTAAGTCTTTATGCCAGCATTCAGTTATGAATCCGTCGATGCGCTTGGCACCACCAAAAAAGGTGTGGTCAATGCAGACAGTGCGCGTGCCGCGCGTGCGGATTTGCGCGCGCAAGGTCTGGTGCCGATCAGCGTCAATGCGATTGCGACCCAGCTTGACGCAGCGGGACTAAGCAAACGCAGTGCATTCGGCGATCATCTGTCTACCGTCGAGCTGGCGCTATTCACGCGCCAGCTGGCGAGCCTGCTGGAAGCGAGCCTGCCGCTGGAACAGGCGTTTTCCGCATTGCTGGAACAAGCCGAACGCACCTATGTGCGTGATTTGATCGCTTCGATACGTTCGGAGGTAATGGCCGGCGCGTCGCTGTCCGATGCGCTGGCACGGTATCCGCGCGATTTTTCCGATATCTATCGCGCGCTGGTCGCGTCCGGTGAACACATCGGCAAATTGGCGCGCGTACTGTCGCGGCTTGCCGACTACATCGAGCGACGCAATATGCTGGTGCAAAAAATCAAGCTCGCGTTTACCTATCCGGCTATCGTCACCGTGGTAGCGTTTGCAATCGTGATTTTCTTGCTGACCTACGTAGTGCCGCAAATCGTATCGGTGTTTGCCAATACCAAACAAAAGCTGCCGTTCCTGACCACGTTAATGTTAAGCGTTTCGGATTTCGTGCGTAATTACGGATTGTACGTTTTGCTGATTGTCGTAGCGTTGGGTTTCACCTGGCGGCGCGCACTAAAAGACCCCGCGACCAAGATGCGCTGGCATACCTGGCTATTGACCGCACCGCTGTATGGAAGATTCGAGCGCAGCCTCAACACGGCGCGCTTCGCCAGCACGCTGGCGATCACCATGGGGTCCGGCGTACCGATATTGCGCGCGTTGCAAACCAGCCGCGACACCCTGACCAATGTCGCCATGCGCGCACAAGTCGAAGAGGCGGCGAACAGCGTGCGCGAAGGTGTCGGCCTGGCACGCGCGCTATCGGCGCACAAATATTTCCCGCCGATGCTGATCCACATGATCCGTGCAGGTGAAGTCACCGGGGAATTACCGGCGATGCTGGAGCGCGCCGCCAATGCACAGGAGCAGGATCTGGAACGACGCGCAATGACCATAGCCGGATTGCTGGAACCGGCACTGATACTGGCGATGGGCGTGGTCGTGCTGCTGATCGTGCTAGCCGTGCTGATGCCGATCATTGAGATCAACCAATTGGTGCGTTAACGGTATTGTCTTTGTAGGGTGGGCACGCCTTTGTGCCCACGCGGTCGTAGATTCGACATTTTAGAGTACGCAACCATGTCACGTTATCGCCGCGCAACGGCTGCTGGAACAAGCTATTTCTTTACGGTGGTCGCTTACCATCGCCAGCCGATTCTATGTGACGATACGGTTCGTGACGCATTGCGCACGGCGATAGAATCTGTGCGGGTAACGCGCCCTTTTGTCATTGATGCATGGGTGTTATTGCCGGATCATTTACATTGCGTGTGGACATTACCTGAAGGTGATGCTGACTTTTCCACCCGTTGGATGATAATCAAGCGAGCGGTTTCTTTGGCCTGTAGAGAAAATTATCGTCGTACCGACTGGGTGACTGCATCAAAATTAAAACATCGCGAATCGACCGTATGGCAACGGCGATTCTGGGAACATCAAATTCGTGATGAAAATGATTTTGCCCGCCATGTTGATTACATTCATTTCAACCCGGTTAGACACGGGTACGTGCAATGTGCAGAAAATTGGCCTTATTCGACATTTCACCGTTATGTGCGTGATGGGGTATATGCGCAAGGCTGGGCTGGTGCAATGGAAAATACGGTGCTGGAATATGATTGAGACCGCGTGGGCACAAGGACGTGCCCACCCTACATGAGGAACACCATGAAACGCCTGCCCATGATTACAAGTTTTATACTGTTTATCGCCCTGTGCGTTTCGGCTGCATATTGGTCAATGCAATTGCTCAAGCCGCCAGTACGTTCGGTCGTAGCGCCACCCCAGACAATTCAGCCTGTTCCAAAGCTGGAAGCAGCGGCGGGTTTGTTAGGTGGTCATGCGAATGCTGTCGTCGCCAGCAATTTTCAATTAAAAGGTGTGGTGGTCGCCATCAATCCGGCGGAGAGTATTGCAATACTGGCGACTAACGGCAAGCCCGCGCAGGCGGTCATAACCAATGCGGAAGTAATGCCCGGTGTCACGCTCAAAGAAGTAAATCGACGCTATGTGTTGCTGTTGGAAGGCGGCGTGATCAAGCGGGTCGAATTGCCAATTCGTCCCGTCCCTCAGGCAAGTAAATCTAATCCAGGGTAAGTCTTCCTCTGGGTATTGTGCTATAAGTTAATATTATCTGCATCCACAATGTGCGGTACCGCACATATAGCGGCATGTCTAACGTGTATATTTAAAAGCAAGCGTGGATTAATTCGCCAATTGGCAGTAGCGTTCCGCTGTCTTAATTATTTTAACCCTATCGGTTGCACGCTCACGAGACAAGGAAATGGTCGCTAATTGCTATGATGCCCACACAGCATAACCCCAATCAAAACCATCTTCTCGCTGCCCTGCCCGAAGAAATATTCGAGCGCATATTGCCTCATCTTGAGTTGATCCAGATGCCGCTCGGTCAAGCCCTGTACGAATCCGGTAGCCAATTACAACACGTCTATTTCCCGACGACCTCCATCTTGTCCCTGCACTACATCCTTGAGAGTGGCGCATCTGCCGAAATCGCGGGGGTGGGCAATGAGGGCGTGCTCGGAATTTCACTTTTCATGGGCGGCAATACCACGCCCAGCCGGGCCACTGTGCAGACTGCGGGCTACGGTTACCGACTGAAAGGGCGATTGATGATGGAAGAATTCAATCGCGCCGGGCCAATGATGCGTTTGATGCTGCGTTACACCCAGGCCTTAATGACTCAGATGTCCCAAACTGCGGTGTGCAATCGGCATCATTCGGTGGAACAGCAACTGTGTCGCTGGCTGTTGTTAACCCTCGACCGCTTGCCCACGAATGAATTTACCATGACGCAGGAATTGATTGCCAGCATGATCGGCGTACGCCGCGAAAGCATTACGGAAACCGCCGTGGTTTTGCAGCGCGAGGGTTTGATTAAATGCCGCCGTGGCCACATCACCGTACTCGATCGACCGGGGTTGGAGTCCGGCGCTTGCGAATGCTACAACGTAGTCAAAAAAGAATTCCATCGCCTGCTCCGCGATACCGGCATCGCCGAGAGGCGGTAGATGCCAAAGATATGTTTGTTGGTAGCCAAATTAGCGTATAAGTTGTTTAAACATTAGCATATTTTACGATTTGCATAAACGGTAACCCCAATGTCCGAAGAAACCCGCGATCCCGCTATTCTCAAACCCGCCGCTGGTACGACGGAGGGCATCGCTGAGTCTAAACGCCAGAAAGCCTTGCTTAAAACCGGAGCCTTGCAGAACGCGATTCTCAACAGCGCCAACTTTTCGAGTATCGCCACCGACGAGAAGGGCGTAATTCAAATTTTCAATGTCGGCGCCGAACGCATGCTGGGCTACACAGCCGCCGAAGTCCTGAACAAGATCACCCCGGCCGACATTTCCGATGCGCAGGAAGTGATCGCGCGCGCGCAAGCGCTAAGCGTCGAGCTCGAAACCCCGATTGCACCGGGCTTCGAGGCCCTGGTGTTCAAGGCATCGCGCGGCATCGAGGATATTTACGAACTGACCTACATCCGCAAGGACGGCAGCCGCTTCCCGGCCATCGTGTCGGTTACGGCATTGCGCGACGCTCAAAATGCAATCATCGGTTATCTGTTGATCGGCACCGACAATACCACGCGCAAGCAGGTCGAAGCAGAGCGCCAGCATTTGCTCGAGATTCATGAGGAGACGAATAAACAACTGCAGCAGACCAACGCCACCTTGCAGGTCAGCGAGGAAAGGCTCGCCGTTACGCTCAACTCCATCGGCGATGCCGTGATCGCCACCGATGCCGAAGCGCGTGTAACGCTGCTGAACCCCCTTGCCGAACAACTCACCGGTTGGACGCAGGCACAAGCCAGCGGTCACCCGGTGGACGAGGTTTTTCACATCATCAATCAGGAAACCCGTCAACCCGCCACGATCCCGGTAATGGAAACTTTGGCGCATGGCACGATACAGGGGCTGGCCAACCACACCGTACTGATTGCACGCGATGGCAGCGAGTGCGCTATCGCCGACAGTTGCGCACCGATACGCAACCGCGACGGCCAGGTGATCGGCGCCGTGCTGGTGTTCCGCGATGTCACCGAGGAATATGCAGTGCAGCAGACCCTGGAAGAGCAACAGGCCGAACTGGAAATGCAGAACGAGGAACTGCGCACTTCGCAGGAGGAACTGCATATCTCGCAGGAGCGCTATTTCGACCTCTATGACTTCGCCCCGGTGGGCTATTGCACCGTCAGCGAGCAGGGGCTGATCATGGAGGCCAACCTCACCACCGCCACCTTGCTGGGCCTGTCCCGGAACGAGCTAGTCAGGCAGCCGATCTCCCGCTTCATCATCAAGGAAGACGCAGACATTTACTACCTGCTGCACAAACAGCTTGGCAAGACCGGTGAAGCGCAGAAATGCGAGTTGCGCATGGTAAACAACGGCACGCAAATCTGGATGCAACTGTCCATCACCGCCGCGCAGGACAATGGCGCGCCCGTACTCCGCATCGTGATGAATAACATCAACGAACGCAAGCGGGCCGAAGAGGCGCTGTTTAAAGCGGGGGCTTTGCAGCGCGCGATTTTCGACAGCGCCAATTTTTCGAGCATCGCCACGGACGCCAAGGGCGTGATTCAGATTTTCAACGTCGGCGCGGAACGCATGCTGGGCTACACCGCCGCAGATGTGATGAACAAAATTACGCCCGCCGAGATTTCCGACCCAGAGGAAGTGGTCGCGCGCGCAGAAGCGTTGAGCGTCGAACTCGGAACCCAGATTGAGCCGGGCTTCGAGGCGCTGGTGTTCAAGGCATCGCGCGGCATCGAGGATATTTACGAGCTGACCTACATCCGCAAGGACGGCAGCCGCTTCCCGGCGGTCGTATCCGTCACCGCGCTGCGCGACGATGAAAACACCATCATCGGCTACCTGTTGATCGGCACCGATAACACCGCGCGCAAGCAGGCGGAAGAAGCGCTGCTCAAGGCGGGGGCTTTGCAGAAAGCGATTTTCGACAGCGCCAACTTCTCCAGTATCGCCACCGACGCGAAGGGCGTGATTCAGATTTTCAACGTCGGCGCCGAGCGCATGCTGGGCTACGCGGCCGCAGACGTGATGAACAAGATCACCCCGGCCGAGATTTCCGATCCAGAGGAAGTGGTCGCGCGAGCAGCAGTTCTGAGTCTGGAATTGGATACACCGATTACGCCGGGCTTCGAGGCGCTGGTGTTCAAGGCATCGCGCGGCATCGAGGATATTTACGAACTGACCTACATCCGCAAGGACGGCAGCCGCTTCCCGGCGGTCGTATCCGTCACCGCGCTGCGCGACGATGAAAACGCCATCATCGGCTACCTGCTGATCGGCACCGACAACACCGCGCGCAAGCAGGCGGAAGAGGCGCTGCTCAAGGCGGGCGCTTTGCAGAAAGCGATTTTCGACAGCGCCAACTTCTCGAGTATCGCCACCGATGCAAAGGGCGTAATTCAGATTTTCAACGTCGGCGCGGAACGCATGCTGGGCTACGCGGCTGCCGACGTGATGAACAAGATCACGCCCGCCGAGATTTCCGACCCAGAGGAAGTGGTCGCGCGCGCGGAAGCGTTGAGCGTCGAACTCGGAACCCAGATTGAGCCGGGCTTCGAGGCGCTGGTGTTCAAGGCATCGCGCGGCATCGAGGATATTTACGAACTGACCTATATCCGCAAGGACGGCAGCCGCTTCCCGGCAGTCGTGTCGGTCACGGCGCTGCGCGACGATGAAAACACCATCATCGGCTACCTGCTGATCGGCACCGACAACACCGCGCGCAAGCAGGCGGAAGAAGCGCTGCTCAAGGCGGGGGCTTTGCAGAAAGCGATTTTCGACAGCGCCAACTTCTCCAGTATCGCCACGGACGCCAAGGGCGTGATTCAGATTTTCAACGTCGGCGCGGAGCGCATGCTGGGCTATGCGGCTGCCGACGTGATGAACAAGATCACCCCGGCCGAGATTTCCGATCCGCAGGAAGTGATCGCGCGCGCCAAGACGTTGAGCGCAGAACTCGAAACCCCGATTGCGCCGGGCTTCGAGGCGTTGGTGTTCAAGGCATCGCGCGGCATCGAGGATATTTACGAACTGACCTACATCCGCAAGGACGGCAGCCGCTTCCCGGCGGTGGTATCGGTCACCGCGTTGCGCGACGCGCAGGGCGCCATCATCGGCTATCTGCTGATCGGCACCGACAACACTGCGCGCAAGCAGATCGAAGCCGAGCAGAAACTGCTCGATCAGCGCTTGCGCGACCAGCAGTTCTACACGCGCTCACTGATCGAGTCCAACATGGACGCGATCATGGCCACCGATCCGTCCGGCATTATTTCCGACGCAAACAAGCAGATGGAGGTGCTCACCGGTTGCACGCGTGACGAGCTGATCGGCGCGCCATTCAAGAATTACTTCACCGATCCGGAGCGGGCCGAGGCAAGTATCAAGCTGGTGCTGAGCGAAAAGAAAGTTATCAATTACGAACTTACCGCGCGCGCCAGAGACGGCAAGGAAACGGTGGTGTCCTTCAACGCGACCACCTTCTATGACCGGGACCGGAAGCTGCAGGGCGTGTTCGCCGCCGCGCGCGACGTCACCGAACGCAAACGCCTGGATCAGTGAACTGGAGAGCGCCAAGTCTGTGGCGGAAAAAGCCAACCTCGCCAAATCGGATTTCCTCTCCAGCATGAGCCATGAGCTGCGCACGCCGCTGAACGCCATCCTCGGCTTCGCCCAGTTGCTGGAAGCCGGTACACCGCCGCCAACATCCACCCAGACTGTAAGGCTGCACCAGATTATCAAGGCAGGATGGTATCTGCTGGACCTGATTAACGAAATCCTCGATCTGGCGTTGATCGAGTCCGGCAAGCTGTCGCTGTCGCGAGAACCGGTGTCGCTGATCGATGTCATGCGCGAATGCCAGGCCATGATCGAACCGCAGGCGCAAAAAAGCGGCATCCAAATAAGCTTTATCCCATTCGATGAAACCTGGTTTGCCTATGCCGATCGAACACGGGTGAAGCAGGTTCTGATCAACCTGCTTTCCAATGCGATAAAATACAACCGCGAGCATGGAACGGTCGAAGTGAAGTGCACCGAGAGCGCCCCGGGACGCATACGCATCACCATCAAAGACAGCGGTGTGGGATTGCCCCCGGAAAAGCTGGTGCAGCTGTTTCAGCCGTTCAATCGTCTCGGGCAGGAGGCTGGCACCGAAGAAGGGACGGGCATCGGCCTGGTGGTAACCAAGCAACTGGTCGAACTGATGGGAGGCGCAATCGGCGTGGAAAGCACAGTCGGGGTGGGCAGCGAATTCTGGATCGAACTGATCCGGGATGTTATGCCACAATTTTCCGCTGGAAATAACCTGCCCGCAGAACTTGCGCTGCAAGCTCATGGAAATGCGGCGCAGCGCACCCTGCTCTATGTGGAAGACAATCCGGCCAACCTGATGCTGGTTGAGCAAATCATTGAGGAGCACCCCCATGTACGCATGCTGAGCGCGCGCGATGGCAAACAAGGCATCGCGCTGGCGCACGCCAATCTTCCGGATGTGATCCTGATGGACATCAATCTGCCCGGCATCAGCGGTTTTCGAAGCACTGAAATTCCTGCGTGACGACCCCGCAACGGCGCACATCCCGGTGCTTGCCATCAGTGCCAATGCCATGCCACGCGATATCAAGAAGGGACTGGAGGCTGGATTTTTTTGTTATCTCACCAAGCCAATCAATGTCAATGAATTTATGAACGCCTTGAACGAGGCGCTGAAATTTGCTGCAATAGGATCGGACGATACAAATAAAGCGAGGAAATCCGATGATTAGCGAACAGGAAATTCTTGATGCCAGCATTCTGATCGTTGACGATCAGCAAGCCAATGTGCTTCTGCTTGAGGAAATGTTGCGTGATATCGGCTATGTTGGCATTGCATCGACGATTGATCCCTATGCAGTCTGCGAGCTGCATCGCACTAACCGCTACGATATGATCCTGCTCGATCTGCAGATGCCCGGCATGGATGGCTTCCAGGTGATGGAAAGTCTGAAGGAAATCGAAACGGATGACTACCTTCCGGTACTCGTAATCACTGCCCAGCCGGGCCACAAGCTGCGTGCATTGGCAGCCGGCGCGAAGGATTTTGTCAGTAAACCGTTTGATCTGGTCGAAGTGCGGACGCGCATCCATAACATGCTGGAAGTGCGGCTGTTGCACAAGAAATTGCACAATTACAACGATGAGCTGGAACAACGAGTGCGCGAAAGAACCGCCGATCTTCAGGAAAGTTATCTGGAAACCATTTTTACCTTGACGCGCGCGGCGGAACACAAAGATGCAGACACCGGCGCCCACGTGCAACGCATCAGCTATTACAGCCGCGAGCTTGCCAGAATCCTCGGCATGGATGAAGAATTCGTCGAACGGATATTTTTCGCAAGCCCCATGCATGATATAGGCAAGATAGGCATCCACGATCATGTCCTGCTCAAGCCGAGCGGTTTCACGCCGGATGAGTGGGAAATCATGAAGGGGCACGCCGCTATGGGCGCAAAGATCCTCGGCAACAACAAGTCACCCTACCTCAAGATGGGCGCCGAGATCGCACTCAATCACCACGAGCGCTGGGACGGCAGCGGGTATCCGAATGGCAAGCGGGGTGAAGAAATTCCTCTGTCGGCGCGTATTATGAATATCTGCGACATCTACGATGCCCTCCGCAGCAAGCGGCCCTACAAGCCCGTACTCGACCATCTGAAGGCGATGGATATCATTACGCACGGCGATGGCCGCACTCAGCCGGAGCATTTCGACCCGGTTATTTTTGCGGCCTTCCAGAAAAACCACCAAACCTTTTGCAGTATCTTCGAGGCATACTCGGCATAGACTTTAGAAGTGCTCATAAACGAAACTGGACAAATTATGATGATAAGCAAACAAGAAATTCTTAACGCCAGCATTCTGATCGTTGACGATCAACAAGCCAATGTGCTTCTGCTTGAGGAAATGCTGCGTGATGTCGGCTATGCGCGCATAGCGTCGACAAATGATCCCTATGAAGTTTGCACGCTTCACCAAAAAAACAGCTACGACCTGATCCTGCTCGATTTGCAGATGCCCGGCATGGATGGCTTCAAGGTGATGGAAGAACTGAAGAAAATTGAAACGGATGGCTACCTTCCCGTACTCGTGATTACGGCTCAACCGGATCACAAGCTGCGTGCGCTCGCCGCAGGCGCAAAGGATTTTGTAGCCAAACCGTTTGATGTGGTCGAAGTACAGACACGTATCCATAACATGCTGGAAGTGCGGCTGTTGTACAGAAAACTCGAAAATTACAACAAGTTGCTGGAACAAACGGTGCTGGAACGCACCGCCGAACTTCGTGCAAGCGAAGCGCGTTTTCGCCGTCTAACCGAGCTGTCGTCCGACTGGTATTGGGAACAGGACGAAAACGGACATTTCACCAAAATTTTTGGTCCGGTGCTTGAAATGCTCGGGGTCCGGATCGACGATGCCTTGGGCTATACAAAGGATGACCAGGGAGCGCTCTGGAATGAGGCCGAGCGAGAAATCCTTGAAGCTCACCTGGCCGCCAGGCGGCCATTCCTGGATTTTGTCTACAGCCGAACCAATCCAGACGGCTTGCTGCAATATTTAATGGTAAGCGGAGAACCGATGTTCGACCCCTCCGGCCGCTTTATCGGCTATCGCGGGATCGGCAAGGATGTGACCGAAACGATGCGCCCCAACGGTGAAGCGTCCGCGAATCTCTAAACCCCATATCCCCTCCCCGTAACCTTTATCCCAAAAAATCCATTAGAGCCGATTGTCCCTTCCCCCATGCAGGGGTAGGGGATAGGTGCTGCACGCCGGACATGGTTATCGGGCAAAGCCCAACCTACATATCCGCCAAAAATATCTCTAGTAAATCATTCAAAAACCGTTGCCCCAATTGCGTCGGCGCGATACGCTGATGGTCGATGAACAACAACCCGCGCCGTTCCGCCTCTTCCAGTTCGCGTCTGATGACAAGCAGCGGCAGGCTGGTGCGCTCCCCGAACAATGCACTGTCAAAGCCTTCGTTCAGGCGCAACGCATTCATCATGAATTCAAACGCCAGCTCGTCGCGGCTCACTTCATGTTCTTTTTGTATCGGTGCGCCCTTGGCTGCTTGTTGCATATACTCCTGCGGCTGCTTGTAGCGCACCTGGCGGATCACCTTATCGGGAAAACTCAGTTTGCTGTGCGCCCCCGCGCCTATGCCCAGATAATCGCCGAACTGCCAGTAGTTGAGGTTGTGACGCGAGCGCCTTTTAGGTTGCGCAAATGCTGAAGTCTCGTAGTGCTGATAGCCGCTTGCTGCCAGGAACTCTTCGATACGCTGCTGCATGTCGCTGCTCGCATCATCGTCCGGCAACGAGGGCGGGTTGCGATAAAACAGCGTGTTCGGCTCCAGCGTCAGGTGATAACAGGACAGATGCTGCGGCGAAAATAACAGCGCAGCTTGCACATCCTGCAACGCCTCCTCCAATGTTTGATCGGGCAGCGCATACATCAAATCGAGGTTTATATTGTCGAAATGCTGCTGCGCAATGGTGATCGCGTGCTTGGCCTCAGCGGCAGAGTGGATGCGCCCCAGCGCTTGCAGATGCGCATCGTTGAAACTCTGGATGCCCATCGACAAACGATTCACCCCCGCCTCACGATAAACCGCAAAACGCGCCGCCTCCACCGTGCCGGGATTCGCCTCCAGCGTGATCTCTGCGTTCATGTCCAGAGGCAACAACATGCGCACTTGGCGCAATATCTCCGCGACACTTTCTCCGCTCAACAAACTAGGCGTACCTCCGCCAAAAAACACCGTATAAACCTTACGCCCCCAAATCAGCGGCAAAGCCAACTCCAGATCGCGGATCAACGCCGCGACATATTCCTGCTCCGAAAATGCCCCGCACGCCTCATGCGAATTGAAATCGCAATACGGACATTTGCGCACGCACCACGGGATGTGGATGTACAACGACAGCGGCGGCAAAGCCTTAAAATTGACCGCTTGCGATTTAAGGGCGGTGGGTTGCAGGAGATGTGTGGTCATGGGTTTTGGATTTTGTAGGGTGGGCAATATTGCCCACCGATTCCCCGTGTGGGCATGTAAGTCTTGCCCACCCTACACTTTTAAATCATTTCTTCAACTTCTCCAACAACACCCTTAACGCTTTGCCGCGATGGCTGATGGCGTGTTTTTGTTCATGTTCCAGTTGCGCGCTGGTCTTGCCGAAATCCGGCAACCAGAACAACGGATCGTAGCCAAAGCCGCCGTCACCGCATTCTTCATGCGCGATCTCGCCGTGCCACTCGCCTTCTGCGATCAGAGGCTGCGGATCGTCGGCGTTGTGCAGCAACACCAGCACGCAGTAGTAATGCGCGCGGCGATCCGCCACGCCTTGCATGTCTTGCAGCAGCTTTTCATTGTTGCGCGTATCCGATTTGGGGTTGTCTCCGGCATAACGCGCAGAGTAGACACCGGGCGCGCCGTCCAGCGCGGCAACGCAGATGCCTGAATCATCCGCCAGCGCGGGCAAGCCGCTCAAACGGCTGACGTGACGCGCCTTGGCGAGGGCATTTTCGACGAAGGTGACGTGCGGCTCCTCTGCTTCGGAGATGCCGAGTTGTGCCTGTGTCAGCACTTCGATGCCGAGCGGCTGCAACAAGAATTGGAATTCGCGCAGCTTGCCGGGGTTGTTGGAAGCGAGAACTAATTTTTGCATGGTTTTTGGTGGAGTGAATAACGAGCCTTGCATTATAACTTTTCAACTGCCCACAGGTCATTCCACCTCGCACAACGCCCCATTCGCAAACAGCAAGGCGCAGCGTACCGTCTTGCCCGCATACACGGCCTGCATGGCAATGCGATATTCCTGCATCTGCGCTCGATACGGCGCAACGTCCGGCTTGGCTCCGGTCTTGTAATCCAGCACCCACACTTCATCGTCGAATTCCACCAGACGATCTATTCGCTTCAATTCGCCGTGCGCGTTGACGTAGGGCATTTCATTGCAAGCATTGCGGTAGTGTTGCGAATCAAAGAAGCGTTGCAGTTGCGGCAGCGCAAGCCAATGTTGCGCCTGTTGCCAGAGCGAGTCCATTTCACTGGGTGGAATGCCACAGCGTTGTTGTAATTCAGCCATATCGTTCACTGCTTGTGGCGGAACGAGGTGCTGCAACAGCGCGTGTAGCCAAGTGCCCCGGCGCTGCTCAGAAGTGGCGCGTACTGCGCGCTGGCCTGTTGGAATTGGTTGGCGCAACGCAGTGAGATCGGAAGCCAAATACTCAGCTTGCGCCCCATCCAATTCATGGGAGCGTACATCAGCCTGGGGTTCAGGGGTAGAGGAAGAAGCCTCTGCATGAAGCGAATTTTCACTTGGTTGCACCGTAGCCGCGATGCGCCCATACCAGGATGTCTCTGCCGGTTCGCCGTTCCCGCTCACCAGCAACGCCTGTTTGGCGCGCGTCATGGCGACGTACAGCAGATTCATTTCTTCGCGCCGCGCATAAGCTTCATCCGCATCGAAGTAAGGCGCGCGCTTCGCACCGCGTCCGCGTTTGTCGCTGAACAGGGAGAAATGCGCCGGGCGCGGCTCATTGGGCTGCCAGTCGAGCAACACGCCGTAGCTGTCGGCTTTGCGCTGCGTGTCGTTGGCATCCAGCAGCCAGACGATGGGCGCTTCCAACCCTTTTGCCTCGTGCACGGTGTAAATGCGCAGCGCGTTGCCGACCTCCCCCACCTTGCCCTCGTCCGGCGATTCGTTTTCCGCCGCGCGCAATTCCCGCAACTCGGCGAGGAAGCGCGGCAGGCTGGGATAGCGCCCGGCGTCCACGTTGAGCGCGATTTCCATGAAAGCTTGCTGGTTGGCGCGCACCGTTTCATGCATCTCGGCAGGCAGCGCCGCCGCATAGCGATGCAGCAGATCGCCTTCGAAATAAATACGGTCGAGCAAATCGTGTACCGGAAGTTTGTCGGCGAGTGCCAGCCAGTCGCGCAGCAGGCGGTGGGCGCGCTGCAGTTCGGCGGAGGCAGTGTTGTCTTGTGCGATGCGTTGTAGCCGTGACCACCAGCTTTCAGGTGCAAGGTTCAAGGTGCAAGGCTCAAGAAAACCCCTTGTCCCTTGTCCCTTGTCCCTTGCTTCTGCTATTTGCATCAAATCCTCATCCGAACAGGCGAACAGCGGCGAGCGCAACGCTTGCGCCAGTTCGAGATCGGCGAACGGGGTAATCAGGAAAGTCAGCAGCGCCTGAATGTCTTCCGCTTCCAGCGTATCGAGCAGACCGCCGCGCCGCGAGGTTAAAAACGGAATATGGCGTGCGCGCAAAGCGTGCTCATACACGCGCAGATGCGTGCGCTTTCGCACCAGCACCATGATGTCGCCGTACTCGGCGCGGCGCAGTGTGCCGCCCTCTCCTTGCACGCTCCAGTTCGTCACGATGTCGGCGATGTGCGCGGCAAATTGCTCGGCTTCAATTTCGCGCACAACGCCTTCATTTTCTTCACGCGGATTGATGAGCGGATTGCGCAAACTAAATTGACTGTCCGGCGATACTGCTAGCCCTGCATTTTCGACCACGGCCAATGGCAGCACCTCGACACGGCCAGGCAAGTCTTGATGATGGGCAATATGCTTCTCGAAATCCACGAAGCCGTCCGGATGCTCGCAAAATACGCTGTTCACTGCATTCAGCACCGCCGGAGCGTTGCGCCGCGTCTCGTTCTGCGTGAGGTAATGCGCGCCGAATTCGCGCTGCAAAAATTTGCGTACCTCCTCAAATAATCGCGCATCGGCACGACGGAAGCGGTAGATAGATTGTTTTGGATCGCCCACCACAAACACGGTGGGCCGCGAGTCCACTGCGGCGGCGGCGGAAAACCACGATTGCAGTATTTGCCACTGCAACGGGTTGGTGTCCTGAAATTCGTCAAGCAGCACATGGCGGTAGCGGCTATCCAGTTTGTATTGCATGTACTCGGCGCAATCGCTCTGGTTGAGCACGCGGCACACTTGCCATTCCAGATCGGTAAAGTCCATCTGCTGCGAGCGCAATTTCAATTCCTGATAGTGTTCCAGCAGCGCCGCACCGCAATGCAGCGCGGCTTCGTTCATGTGCAAGGCTGCAAGTTCGGTCAGTGCATCGCGCACGGCTTGCATCTTGTCGAACAACACATCGCGCGCAAACAGGAAAGATTCTGCATCCTGTTTTTTGGTCGGCTTGAAACTGCGCGGCTCATCGGCCTGGGTGTACAGCGCGAGCGACAATGCCGCAAAGCGCTGGTGGGGATCTGTCACCTCCCAAGCGGCTTGCAGCTTGTCGGCATTATTGCACTGCGTCTCCGTGCCGGTCGCCAGCGCCCGCGCAAAGGAATGCACAGCGGTTTGTAATGATGTATCGGAACAGGCATCGGCAATTGGATCGGAATCAATATCCACTTCGAGCTCCGCGTGCAATTGGTCTACTGCCCATGCCACCGCATCGCCCTGCCCCTGCGAGTACGCCCACCACTCGGCGCGCTTATGCACAAAATTTTCCAGCAATGCACGCGTGCTGTGCAATCCATATTCGGTGAACAGCCATTGCATGAACTGCGCGGTTTCGCCATCGGGCGCGGCGCGCAAACTATCGGCAAATGCCTGCCACGCCTCATCGCGCATTGCCGAGGTACGTTCCAGCAATTGCATCCCGACCGGCACTCCGGCATTCAGTGGCGCGCGCTGGATAATTTGCATGAACCAGCCGTGGAAAGTGCTGATGGTGATAGCCGGTTGCGCCAGCAATGCGTCGCGGTACAGGCCGCGCGCTTTTTCAAGCAGCACACCATCGATGTCATCGACGGCGCGTTCGCGCATAAATTGGCGCACGCTATCGTCGTCCTGCACTGCGAGCAGATGCAGCCACTCGTGCAAGCGTGCTTGCATCTCCTGCGCGGCTTTGCGCGTGAAAGTGATGGCGAGTATTTCGCCTGGCTTCACGCCATCCAGCAGCAAGCGCACGATGCGCGACACCAGCAACCAGGTCTTGCCGCTGCCCGCGCAGGCTTCGACCACGACGCTGTTTTGCGGATTGAGTGCGATGTTGTTGTTCATAAAAATCCACCACAGAGACACATAACCAGCGACTTGGCTGGCGCTTTTGCCAGCCTTAGTCGAATGGCTAGTAGTTTCATCAGAGACACAGAGAACGGCTCATAAACACACAAGAATATGCCGTACTTCAGAACGGTCCATTCGCCTCGTAGCGATGCATATTCGATAAAACAATCTTGTTGTTTTCCTCTGTGTCTCTGTGCCTCTGTGGTGAAGTGTTTTAAATTAGTCATCATTTCCACTCACTCTTGCGGCACAAGCCGCGCATCTCGCAATACGTGCATGCCTCGTCCACACCGTGCGCGGGCATCGCCGCGCCGTTTCGCATTTGCGCAAACAATTCTGTCAGGCGCGCTATGTTGGCCTGTGCCAGTTCCGGCAAATCCTGCGGCGGCGCAACGGCAATCACCTTGCCTTTTTCGATGCTGATGAAAGCCGCCTCGTCGGCCTCGTACACATGGGCGTAGCAGGCCAACTGCACGTCCTCGCCCGCTTCCTTGAGCTTGTTGCGCAGCCGGGTCGCATCCATCATCTTGTAGTCCAACACCTTCGCAGAGCCTTCGCTCTGCACATCCACGCGATCTATGCGCCCGTGCAGGGTCAGTTCGCCGGTCAACGGCAATTCAAACGGCACTTCGCCGTTTTGGTAATGCCAGCCTTCTGCTTCGCTTTTCATCTGCGCATCCAGATAGGCGGGGATCGCCTGTTGCCAGCGCAGCAGCCAGGCGCGCGCCAGATAGTCGCGCTCCACGGTGGGCGCGAACACCTCGCTGCTGATGCGCTGCAACGCCTGTTCCAATTCTGCTTGAGCATGTTCACCGAGCACCGGAAACTGCTGATGGAAGCGATGCAAAATGTCATGCACCCACTCGCCATAATCGCGCTTCTCCACGCCCTCGCGCACCTCGTCCATTTCATTCAGGCGCAGCATGTGGCGCGCATAATACTGGTACGGGCAAGCGACGAGACTGTTATAGCCGCTGGCTGAAATGCGGCTTGGTATAAGGTTTTGCGGCACGGCAGGCGCGGGCATGGCAGCCGCTTCCGGCAAGGGAAAATCAGTTCCGCGCACCTGCGCATCTTCCAGCAGTGCGCCCAACTCATGTTCCGCCAGATCATCGCCATAAGCCAACTCATGCAGTGCGCGCAGCATTTCTAGGTAAGGACTCAGCAGATTCTGCTCTCCGCTTTTGCTGGCTTGCCAGGTGACCAGCACAGTGTCGTTCATAGCCAGCAGCGCCAGCAGATCATCGCGCTGCTGCGCCAGATGCACCTCGCGCGTCGGCAGGCCGAGCGTGCTGCGCACCGCGTCGTTGAACCACACGCTGCCGTTGTCTCCGCTGGGCAGATGTGTGGCATCGCTACCGAGCAGCAGCACCGCATCGAAACTGCGCCAGCGCGTGGCGGCGAGATGTGTGAGCAGCACCGGGCTGTCTATCGCGGAATCGCGGAAGGTGTGCGCGTCGAGTTGTTGCGCCAGCCAGTGCCGCCATTCGGCGCGACTGAAACGCGTGTTGTCCGCCGCCAGCTCCTGCTGCCAGGTTTGCAATGTCTGCAACAACTGCGCGCCCGCCACATCAGCCGCCAGCCCTTGTGTGACGCCGAGAATGGCAAGGCTATCATCCAGCGCACGCAGCCAGCCGCTCAAGGTATCGCTATTTTTACGCAACACCTCCGCCGCCTGCCGCAGCCGTACCAGCGTCACCTGTACTTCGTCCTCGCCGTGCGCCAGATCGAGAAAGGCATCGAGATGCGAAGCCACGCCGTGTTTGCGCACCAGTTGTTCGAGCTGATACACCGCCTGCTTGCGTTCTTGCGCTAGCTGGTCGGCGAAGATGAACGGCGACTTGAGCAGGTCGAGCAAATCCTGATAATAAAAATCGCTTTGCAGCGCATCCAGCCAGCGCATCAGCACCGTGCTCACCGCCAGCGTGGATAGCGTCCAGCCGGACTCATCAGTCACCAGCACCCCGGCGCGCTCCAGCAAAGCGCGCACGCGCCGCGCCACCAGACGGTCTTGTGCGACGATGGCGATATTATGTTTTCCCGCCAGCAACCAGCGCCGCACCTGCACCTCGGCGGCGCGCGCTTCCTGTTCCAGACTATGCGCGCCAAACAAACTTAACCTCCGTCCCGTTCGCCCCATAGAGCTTTTGGTCGGGCACCCGCCTGAGCCTGTCGAAGGACGGTTTAATGCGGCATGGGGAAAATGTTCGTGCAGGTGAGCGGCTTGATCGCGCAAATGGGAAGATGGGGCTTGCAACGCCGTGTGCAGCACCGCACAACTTGCCTCATGCGCCGCCATCTCTTTCAAATCAAAAACCTTAACCGGCGCATGTTCCGCATACACCTCCAGAAAGCGCGCTTCCGGCGCAGCAAGATTGGAAGCCAGCAACACGACCAACGGCACATCCGCCTGCTGCGCAAGCTGCGCCAAGCGTTGCTGGTAAGCGCGCGCGGCATTCAGTTCACCGCTGACGCTCATCGCATACCACAACTCATGCACCACGCGTGCTTCGAACTGCATCGCGGCGTTGCGCTTGGACTGATACGCGCGTTCCAGTTGCGTGAGGAAATCTTCTTCGTTTTGCGGCAGTGTGACGTGATGCTGCGTAAGCTCATCCAGCAGACTAAGCAACTCGCTGGCGATACCCCACAGATCGGCGTCGGCAAACCAACGGCGTGCGCGCAGCGCCTGATATAAGGTGGCGGCGCGGCAAGTGTCGGGAACTACAGGATCTGAGAGGGAGACTGATTGCGCCCATTCGTTGAGCGTAACCATTTGGGGCAGCAATAAAGCGGGCCGTTGTGCCACTCGGGCAAGAGCTTGCGCCAGCGGCTGCGCCACATGGTAGTTGGGCAGCAACACGACCGCGCGGCGTAAGTCAGGGATTGCGTGCGCGTGCTGCGCCAGAATGTGGCGCGCGACGTTATCAAAAAAAACAGTAGACGCCATTTGCGTGTTGACGTTATTGGCTGGTTACAGCGCCAGCCTGCGCACGTCTGCCAGCACCTGCGCCAGATAAGTGGTAAAGCGCGCGCCCACCGCGCCGTCTATCACGCGGTGGTCGTATGAAAGCGAAAACGGCAGCATCAAACGTGGTTCGAATTTTCCGTCCTTCCACACCGGTTTCATGCTCGATCTGGACACACCCAGAATCGCTACCTCCGGCGCATTGATAATCGGCGTGAAAGCGGTGCCGCCAATGCCGCCCAGGCTGGAAATGGTAAAGCAGCCGCCCTGCATTTCGGCGGCGGAGATTTTTTTCTCGCGTGCCCGTCCGCTTATTTCGGCCAGTTCCTTGGCTAGTTGCACGATGCCCTTCTGATTCACGTCGCGCAACACCGGCACCACCAGCCCGTCCGGGGTATCTACCGCTACACCAATGTGGAAATATTTTTTCAGGATCAGATTTTCGCCGTTGGCATCCAGCGAAGCGTTGAAATCCGGGAATTGCTGCAAGACCTCCATCACCGCCTTGAGCAGAAAAGCCAGCGGGGTAATCTTGATGCCCTGCGCGGCATATTCCGTGCCGAGTTGTTTGCGGAAAGCTTCCATGTCCGTAATGTCAGCCTCGTCGTGCTGGGTGATGTGCGGAATGGAAACCCAGTTGCGGTGCAGCCATGCACCGGAAAGTTTCTGGATGCGCGACAGCGGCTTGCTCTCGATTGCGCCGAACTGAGCGAAGTCCACTGCCGGCATTTCCGCGACTTGCAAGCCGCCTGTGCCGCGCGGCTGTGCCAAAGCGGTCTTGACGAAATTTTGCACATCTTCTTTGGTAACGCGACCCTTGATGCCGCTGCCTGTTAGCTGCGGTAGATTGACGCCCAGTTCGCGTGCGAAGCGGCGGATGGAGGGACTGGCGTGAGCTAACCCCTCCCCAACCCTCCCCTTATCATAACCAGCGACTTGGTCGTCGTTTTTTGACGGCCTAGTCGAATGGCTATAACCAGCCGCTTGCTCCGTGCTTTGGGGCTTAGCGGAATGGCTAGTAGTTTTATCAGTAGTTCCATCAAGGGAGGGAGCCGCGTTTTCTCCTCCCCTGACAAGGGGAGGCTGGGAGGGGTTGGAGATTTGGGTAACAGGAACTGCTTCCAGTTTTGGCGCAGTCGCTATTGCTACGATAGGCGCGGCAGTGGCGGGAGCGCTGGAGATTGCCGACACATCACCGCTAGTCTCAATCAGCGCAATCAGCACCCCTTCCGAAACCTTGTCGCCCACCTTGACCTTGAGTTCTTTCACCGCGCCGGAGAAAGGCGCGGGTACGTCCATGGTGGCCTTGTCGGTCTCGATCGTGATGAGGGAATCTTCCGCCTGCACCGTGTCGCCCGCCTTGACCATCACTTCGATGATCTCCACGTCCTTAAAATTGCCGATGTCCGGCACTAGCACTTGTTTGATAGCTGCCACGTTAGACCGTCACTGGATTAGGTTTGTCGGGATTGATTTTGTATAGTTTGATCGCCTTGCTGACTTCCTTCGCGTTGATTGTGCCCTCGTCTGCCAGTGCTTTCAGCGCGGCGACTGCAACGTAATAGCGATCCACTTCGAAGAAATGGCGCAGCTTTTTGCGCGTGTCAGAACGCCCGAAACCGTCCGTACCCAACACCTTGTAACGCCCCGGAATGTAGGGACGTATCTGGTCGGCATAGGCCTTGATGTAATCGGTAGCGGCAATTACCGGGCCGCTACGATCAGCCAGACATTGCTCGACATAACTCGCGCGCCGATTGGCTTCCGGATGCAACATGTTCCAGCGCTCGCAGTCCAACCCCTCGCGGCGCAGTTCGTTGAAACTGGTCACGCTCCATACGTCGGCGGACACGCCGAAATCCTTCTCCAGCAATTCTGCCGCCGCGATCACTTCGCGCAAAATCGTCCCGCTGCCCATCAACTGCACCGCCGGTTTTTTCCCTTGCCCTCTTCTTGTTCTTTCATTCAAGAGATACATCCCCTTGATGATGCCCATCTCCATGCCTTTTGGCATGGCCGGGTGGACATAGTTTTCATTCATCACCGTAATGTAATAAAACACATCTTCCTGTTCGACATGCATGCGACGCATGCCGTCATGAATGATGACCGCCACTTCGTAGGCAAAGGTCGGATCGTAGGACACGCAGTTGGGAATCAACGACGCCTGGATGTGGCTGTGGCCGTCCTGATGCTGCAAGCCTTCGCCGTTCAGCGTCGTGCGTCCGGCGGTGCCGCCCATCAGGAATCCGCGCGAGCGCATGTCGCCCGCCGCCCAGGCGAGGTCGCCGACGCGCTGGAAACCGAACATAGAGTAATAGATAAAGAAGGGGATCATCGCCGTGCCGTGATTGGCGTAGGAAGTGGCGGCGGCAATCCAGTCGGCCATGCCGCCCGCTTCGTTGATGCCTTCCTGCAAAATTTGCCCGGTCTCGGACTCCTTGTAAAACATCAGTTGGTCGGCATCCTGCGGCGTGTAAAGCTGGCCCACCTGCGAGAAAATACCAAGCTGGCGGAACATGCCTTCCATGCCGAAGGTGCGCGATTCGTCCGGCACGATGGGCACAATTTGTTTGCCGATGTTCTTGTCCTTCACCAGTATGCCGAGCATACGCACGAATGCCATCGTGGTAGAAATTTCACGGTCATCCGTGCCTTTCAGCAACACCTCGAAGGCATCCAGCCCCGGTATTTGCAAAGGCTGCGCTAACGGCTTGCGTAACGGTACCGTGCCCATCGCGGCCATACGCTCGCGCAGGTATTTCATTTCCTGGCTGTCTTCCGCCGGACGGCAGAATGGCAGTTGCGGCAATTGTTCATCGGTCACCGGAATGTTAAAGCGGTCGCGGAAACTGCGTAGCGATTCCACGTCCATCTTCTTCTGCTGATGAGTCGGGTTCTGCGCCTCGCCGGAAGCGCCCATGCCGTAACCCTTGACCGTCTTGGCCAGGATGACGGTAGGCTGGCCCGTATGCTTCACCGCTGCCGCGTAGGCCGCGTACACTTTATACGGATCGTGACCGCCACGGTTGAGACGCCATATTTCATCATCTGACATGTCAGCAACCAGATCCAGCAACTCGGGATATTTGCCGAAGAAATGCTGACGCACGTAAGCTCCGTCCCTGGCCTTGTAAGTCTGGTATTCGCCGTCCACCACTTCATCCATACGCTTGAGCAGCAGCCCGCTCTTGTCCTTGTCCAGCAGGCGATCCCACTTGCCGCCCCAGACCAGCTTGATTACATTCCAGCCCGCGCCGCGAAACACGCCTTCCAGTTCCTGAATGATCTTGCCATTGCCGCGCACCGGGCCATCCAGCCGCTGCAAATTACAATTGACCACGAAAATCAGATTGTCGAGCTTTTCGCGCCCGGCCATGGAAATCGCTCCCAGCGATTCCGGCTCATCGGTTTCGCCGTCGCCAACGAAGGCCCATACCTTGCGTCCATCGGTATTGGCGAGGCCGCGATGTTGCAGGTAGCGCATGAAACGCGCCTGATAAATCGCCATGAGTGGCCCCAGTCCCATGGATACCGTGGGGAATTGCCAGAAGTTTGGCATCAGCCATGGATGCGGGTAAGAGGACAGGCCGCCACCGTCCACTTCCTGGCGGAACTTGTACATCTGTTCTTCGCTGAGGCGTCCTTCGAGGAAGGCGCGCGCATACATGCCGGGCGAGGAGTGTCCCTGAAAATACACCAGATCGCCGCCATGCGTGTCGGTCTTGCCGTGGAAAAAATGGTTGAAGCCCACGTCGTACAGCTTGGCCGCCGAAGCGAAGGTGGCGATGTGGCCGCCCAGTTCGGACGATTCGCGGTTAGCGTTCATCACCAGCGCCATCGCATTCCATCGCATCAGTGCGCAGATGCGATGTTCCAACTCATGGCTGCCGCTGGAACGTTCTTCTTGGTCGTGCGGGATGGTGTTCATGTAAGGCGACATCGCGCAGATTTGCAAGTCGGTGCTAACCAGATGCGCCTTGTCGATCAACAAACTGATCAGGTATTGGGCGCGTTCCGGGCCTTCGTTATGCAGCACGGAATCGAGCGCATCCAGCCACTCTTGAGTTTCTAGCGGGTCGGAATCGGATGCATCGATGTCGGGTAAATTTGCCATTCTTCAGCTTTCCATTACCTCAAGTTTGGTAGGGTGGACACGCCTTCGTGCCCACGCGGATTCATAATCGTGTGGGCAGAAAATTCCCTGCACACCCTACCTGCCGCAATTAATGGTTTCGTTTTCCGTCACCAGCCATTGCACCTTGCAATCGGTGGCTTCCTGTGGAATGCCCTCGACGAGCTGCATGGAATATGCACCAGCGACCAGCGCAAGACTGTGCGCTACCCCGCTATTTTCATCCAGTCGCGCTATCAGTTTGTCGTAAAAACCGCCACCGTAGCCCAGCCGCGCGCCGTCGCGTCCGAAGGCCACACCGGGCAGCAGGATGAAATCCACTTGCTCCAGCGCATCCACCTTGGTGCAGCGGCCAGGCAACGGCTCGCGGATATTCCATAGGCCGGGTGCCAGATCATGCGACAAGTTTGTTACACGATATACATCCAGCTCATTCGTGGCGCGGTTCACCTTGGGTAGCAGCAACTGCTTGCCATCCGCCAGCACCTGCCGCACCCAGAGTTCGCTCTCGAATTCCGCACCAAAATTCATGTAGCCAAGCACCACGCGCGCCGTCTGATATTCCGGTAACTGTACGATGCGTTGTACGATCTCGGCGCTGTACTGCGCCCGCAACCCGGCGGACAGATGTTCGCGTTCGGAGAGTATACGTTGCCGGATGGATTGTTTCAGCCCTTGCGTTGTCATGGTTGTGCCTTCGCGCTACCACAGCGCAGTAGGATGCGGTGACAACCGCATCGTTCGCGATTGATGCGGTTCGTTCCTCACCACATCCTACGTTTCTGGAAAGTCAGCATCTTTGCTCACGGTCACGGCCTTTTCTTTTGAGCCTTGGCGGATTTATCCGTCGGCAACAGGCTGGTGAGTTGCTGGTAGCGCTCGAACAGGAATTCCACGCGCTGTGCATCGTTTGTGAAGGCCGCTTTGCGGTAGCAGGTGTCCACGGCGCGGTCGAGGGCATGATGGGCTTTGACCAGTGGGGGCGGCATGGTGAGCGGGTCGTAGAGGTCGGCGAGCGAGCTTTGCGGAAATTGTGCGCGGGCATCCAGCACGGCTTGTGCGGCGGTTTCTACGGTTGCGCGCTGTTTGTCTGTCGGCTCGTCAGGCCACGGGTAGTTGTTATAGACGATGCCCGCCGAATAGCGGTAACGGCTTTCTAGTCGTCCGCAGGTGAAGCGCACCCACGCCATGTGCATGATGGAAGTGAGGATGCCGAAGTGATAGAGCGTGGCGTTGGGAATGGCAAGGCAGCTATCTGCGGCAACGTAATTTTCATCGAAAAAACCGCAAGGAATATAGGAACGGTTCTCGGATGAGTGCCTTGGCACAAGAACGTAGTGCGATGTTGGCTGGCGATTCTCCCCAAACAAAGTTGGGAATGCCGCCAGTTCGCGCGTGGTCGGACGATCACTGGCTTCGCGCAGTTGTTTTACCGCCTGCACGCGCCGCGCAATTTCCGGCAGTTGCCGCAGTTCATGCGGAGCAATATCCACGAGCCATAAGCACCAGCGTTGTTCGTTGTTGAGAAATTCTTTCGCGCTCATGAATGGGCGGACATATTTTCCTGCGGCTGGCTCCTTTGAGAGTAACTCGTGCTTTTCAGCATCGGTCAGCAGCAAATGCCCTCCATCATTGGGCATACTGCCAAATACGATTTCCGGCACTGGCGAAATAGGCTGGCGGCGATTAGCCAGGCTCACGTTTGGCGCGTCCACCAGATAGGGATTGATGTTGCGTGCGACGACGGCGTGCGATTCGCTGCAGATGTCCGCATATTCGTAAATTGCTTTTTTCTCCACGTCGAACGTACCGAAGCCGATGATGACGCAATGCACCGCCGCCATACCTTTTGCTTCGTTGCTCCACTGAAAAGTGCGATGAGCGAAATGGATGTGGATACCTTGCGCGAGCAGCCAACTCCACAGCACGCCCACCTGTTCACCTTGGGTGATGGAGTTGGTGGAGACGAAAGCACAACGAATTTCCGTTCGTGCTGAGCTTGTCGAAGCATGAGCGGCGCGCAGCCCTTCGACAAGCTCAGGGCGAACGGTATTCATATACCGCGCTGCTTTTACATACCATGCAGCGACGTAATCCAGCACGCCCGCACCTTTCATGCTGTGGAAAATGCGCTCCATGTCGTCTTTTTGTTGGGTGTTTTGAATCTGTTTACCTATGAACGGCGGATTTCCCAACACATAACTTGCCCGCTCCGCTGGCAGCACATCGTTCCATTCAATCCTAAGCGCGTTGCCGTTAACAATGTGCGGCGAGGTCTTGAGCGGGATGCGCGCGAAGTACATGCCGAATTCTTCGGACACGCGCACGTTCATCTGGTGATCCATCAGCCACATTGCGACTTGCGCGATTTGCGCCGGGAATTCTTCGATCTCGATGCCGTAGAACTGATCTACGTCTACGCTGATTTCCTGATGGATGTCGAGGAAGCGCGAGCCGGGACCTTCATGCACGGTGCGCAACACGTCCAGTTCCAGCTTGCGCAGCTCGCGGTAGGCGATCACCAGGAAGTTGCCGCAGCCGCAGGCGGGGTCGAAGAAGGTCAGCGTGCGCAGTTTTTTATGGAACTCGAACAGCTTGTTCTTGTTACTTTTTACGCGGTTAAATTCTTCCCATAGGCTGTCCAAGAACAGCGGCTGAATGAGTTTGAGGATATTTTCTTCGCTGGTGTAGTGCGCGCCGATGTTGCGTCGCGCCTTGGCATCCATGATGCTCTGGAACAGCGCGCCAAAGATGGCGGGCGAGATTGCGCTCCAGTCGAGCGCGCAGCAATCGAGCAGGGCTTCGCGCATGGCGAGATCGAAGGAGGCGATGGGCAGCATTTCCTCGAACAGTTTGCCGTTGACGTAGGGGAAGGCGGCGCTCTGTTCGTCCAGCATTTTCGCGCGGCGGTTTTCCGGCGTGTTGAGCACCTGGAATAATTGCGCGAGCTGCGGCCCGAGATCGGAGCCATCGGGCGCGGTGCGCTCTTCTATCCAGGCACGGAAGGCGCTGGCGGGCTGGAAGATGCCGGTGTCTTCCGCGAACAGGCAGAACAGCAGGCGCACCAGCAGCACTTCGAGCGGATGGCCTGCATAGCCCGCCGCCTTGAGCGCATCGTGCAGCTTGCCCATGCGCTCGGCGGCTTTGATGTTGACCGGGTTTTGCGGCGCGATGGTTTGTGTGCGGTAACCAGCGATAAAGGCGAAATGCTTGATGCGCTTGTGCAGATCGGCGAGTTTGAATTCTTGTTGCGTGCCTTCTTCCAGGTCGTACAGACGAAAGCGGGCGAAGTCGGATACCAGCACGTATTTTGGCAGGTCGCGTTCTTTGATGCCGGGGAAGTAATCGAGCGCCTGTGTGTAGGCTTTGTCCAAATCCTTGCCGCGCGACTTGTGCTCGACCAGCAGCATGCCTTTCCAGAATAGGTCGATATAGCCTTGCTTGTCGCCGAGTTTTTTGACCGGCTCCTCGAAGCTGGCGACGCGCTTGCGGTCTATGCCGAAGACGTTGAAGAACTCCGTCCAGAATGGTTTGGCCTCGGCATCTTCCGAGGTTTCATGTTCCCAGCGCTTGGAGAATTCGTGGGCACGGTTGCGGATTTCGTTCCAGCTTAATGGCATGAGTTATTCATGATTGTTCGCGTAGGTTATGGTGCGCTCTAAGAGCATTGCACCTCGGTCAGCATTTGCTCAAGGTAAGATTCAAAGGCCTTTTCTGATATTTATTTTATATTAGTCAATATGTTGGATAAACAAATCGGTATTTTTACTCTCGATCCAACGTTTCCTTAGCTCCTTCGTAAGTTAACGCAAATTGATTTCCGTTAACTTACGAACAGATTAAGGTAACGTTCAAACGCATATACCCGTCCCTTTTGTCGCCCGGATATCTCGGTCACGATACCCAAATTACCCAAGTCACGAATCAGGGCATTCGCCGCAGGCGTACTGATTTCCAATTCGCGCTCCAGATGGGATGCCACAATTACCGGCCTTTGGTAAAGCAGGTTGAGTGCTCGCCGCGCATTCGGCGCGCGCTTCCCCAGCCCCAAAATTTTTTGCTCCACCTCGGTGCGCAGAGCAAGAATTTTCTGAAACGTGTCGCGCCCCTTGGTGGATGTCTCTTCCACGCCCTTTAGAAAAAATCGAATCCAGTGAATCAAGTCGCCGGTTTGGCGCACCCGCATCAATGCATCGTAATAGCTGGTTCGGTTACGCTCAAAGAAATCCGATAAGTAAAGCGAAGGCTTTGCTAACAAGCCATGACTCATCAGGTACAAAGGAATCAACAGACGACCAATACGACCATTGCCGTCGCAAAACGGGTGAATTGTCTCAAACTGATAATGGCTGATGGCAATGCGTACCAGATGCGGGACAGTGATTTCTTCGTTATGCCAGAATTTTTCCAGATCACCCATCAAGTCCGGTACATCCTGATGGTGCGAGGGAATAAATACCGCATCGGTCAAACTCGAACCCCCGATCCAGTTTCTGACTGGTGCGAAATTCCCCCGGCAACTTATGTTCTCCTCGCACACCCTGCATCAGAATCTCATGAGCTCGCTTCAACAAACGGTTTGATAGTGGTAGATTTTTCAACTCGGCAACAGCAGCATTCACCGCCTCGATGTAATTGCGCACCTCGCGCCAGTCATCGCGTTTCTCCGGCTGAATTTGTTCTTCCGGCATCAAAGCATCTTCAATGCCGGTCTGCGTTCCCTCGATGCGGCTGGAAGTTTGCGCTTCCTTTACTACGTGCATCTCAATGAACAAATCAATGTCCGGCACAATCAGCGAAAAAGCATTCAACTCGCCCAGTGCCTTGGTCGCTTGTTCGAGTAGCGTGTTAATGACGGGGTCTTCCCACGTCCACAACTGATTAACCAGCGTTGGCTGAAAACTTTTGTATTGGTATTGCTGCCGCCATACGCCCGCCTTGAAAGATTCGAGTTTCATGCGGCCAAACGTTCCAGCCGTTTAACGTGCGCCAGTCGCGCAGCAAAAGAAAGCGTGGCGAGAATATCTTCACGTTCAAAATCTTCGTAGTCAGCGAGAATTTCCTCAACCCTCATGCCGCTAGCCAGCCATTCGAGCACATTCTTCACCGGATAGCGTAGCCCTCGAATGCAAGGTTTGCCATGGCAAATTGCGGGATCAATGGTGATGCGAGCATTCATTTTCCACCTCCCATGCTTACGATGTGCAGATTTTATCCGAGAAACAGCCGGTACGCCGGATTGTCGCTCTCGTCCCAGTAGCGGTAGCCGAGGGTGTCGAGGAAGGTGCGCAACGCTTTCTTGTCGTGGTGCGGCACTTGCATGCCGACCAGCACGCGACCGTAGTCCGCACCGTGGTTGCGATAGTGGAACAGGCTGATGTTCCAGTTGTGGTTCATGCTGTTGAGGAAATTCATCAGCGCGCCGGGGCGTTCCGGAAATTCGAAGCGGAACATGATTTCGTCCTTGGCACCGGGAGCACGGCCGCCAACCAGATGGCGCACGTGCAGCTTGGCCATTTCGTTGTCGGTGAAATCCAGCGTGCGCAACTTGTGCTTTTTCAGACTAGCGACCAGTTTGGCGGTCTCGCTCTGGTCGCGCACTTGCACACCAACGAACACATGCGCTTCCTTGGAGTCGGCGTAACGATAGTTGAATTCGGTGATGTTGCGGTTGCCCAGCAAAGAACAGAATTCGCGGAAGCTGCCCGGCGTTTCCGGGATGGTGACGGTGAGGATGGCTTCGCGCTTTTCGCCGACTTCGGCGCTTTCGGAGACGAAGCGCAGACGGTCGAAATTCATGTTGGCGCCGCTGGCGACTGCAACCAGTGTCTTGTCCTTGAGCTTCTCGCGCGCCGCATACAGTTTGGCTCCGGCGATGGCGAGCGCGCCCGCCGGTTCGAGGATAGAGCGGGTATCTTCGAACACGTCCTTGATCGCGGCACAGATGGCATCGGTGTCCACCAGAATGACTTCGTCAACCAGTTCGCGGCACAGGCGGAAAGTTTCCTGCCCGACTTGCTTCACCGCCACGCCATCGGCAAACAGGCCGACATGTTCAAGCACCATGCGCTTCTGGTTCTTGAGCGACTGGTACATAGCATCGGAATCCACCGGCTGCACGCCGATGATTTTGATGTCCGGGCGCACCTGTTTGACGTAAGCCGCCACGCCGGAGATCAGGCCGCCGCCGCCGATGGCGCAGAAGATGGCGTGGATAGGCTGGTTATGCTGGCGCAGGATTTCCATGCCGATGGTGCCTTGCCCGGCGATTACATCGGGATCGTCGTAGGGATGCACAAAAGTCAGCTTGTGTTTTTTCTCCAGCACCAGCGCATGGGCGTAGGCATCGGAATACGAATCGCCGTGCAGCACTACTTCAGCGCCCCGGCTGGCGACCGCTTGCAGCTTGATTTGCGGCGTGGTGGCGGGCATCACGATGATGGCCTTGCAGCCCAGCTTCTTTGCGGAAAGTGCCACGCCCTGCGCGTGGTTGCCTGCCGAGGCGGCGATCACGCCGTGCTTGAGTTGCGCCGGAGTCAATTGCGCCATCTTGTTGTAAGCGCCGCGCAGCTTGAACGAAAACACCGGCTGCATGTCTTCGCGCTTCAACAGCACATGGTTGCCGATACGCGCGGACAGGTTGGGTGCGACTTCCAGCGGGCTTTCGATGGCCACGTCATAGACGCGGGCGGTCAGGATACGTTTCAAATAACTTTGCATATTGATTCTCGGGAACGATAATTCCGCTAAGGTTATCAGGATTTGCGCGTCATCTAAAAGTTTTTGGAAAGCAGCCGACTGCCAGTCGGGCATTTTTTAACCCAAATATGCCAATGGCCACTCCCATCAAGATAGGTTATGACGTTGGATCATCAGAATGTGTAGTAGGGTATCAGGTGCAAAATCTATGTTGGGCAGCTATGGGCAACCTATACCAGCCATTTGCCCCGCACTTTGGGGCTTAGCGGAATGGCTATAACCAATCACTTGGCAGCTTGCTGCCTTAGTGAGATGGCTATAACCAGCCGCTTGCCCGGCACTTTTGGGCTTAGCGGAATGGCTAGTAGTTCCATCAGTAGTCTTATCAGTAGTTCTATCAGTAGCTTCACCAGTAGACCCACCAGCCGTTTTACCTAGAACAACTCGATTTTCTGCGGCGCAGCTGCCGCACCGCCAGTCTGGGAAGTTCCGCCCATCGCAGAAGCGTGGACATCGCGCTGCTTATCCATGACATAGCCTTCGTATATCTGGTCGATGTGCTCCTTGATCGAAGCCGCATTGGAGAAGTCTTTGCTGCGCATCATTTCCACCATCTGCACCACATGCGTGTCGAGGCGGGTAAGCGCGTTCTGCACTTGCTCGATCTGTTGCCGCGTGACATCCTGAAACTGGATGCTCGCCAGCACCTCCATGAACATCGAAGACAGTTTTTGACTGGTGTTACTGAGGTTGGCAAGCGTTTCTTCATCGCGCTTCATCAGCTTGTGGTAGTTGCTGCCCATGCTGTCGAGGTGTTTGGAAAAATTCGTCAGCACTTCTCTCTGTTGCTGGATTTTGGAGTTTTCGAGCTTGTTGCGGAACTGTTCCTCTATGGTTTTGGCTACGTTGCCAATACCTTCCTGTATTTTAGATACAGCATGGTCGGTTTCACCGGACAGCTTGCGCACCTCGTCCGCCACCACCGCGAACCCTCGTCCCACATCGCCGGCGCGCGCCGCTTCGATAGCCGCGTTGAGTGCGAGCAGGTTGGTCTGCGAAGAAATATTTTTGATCAGTTCCACCAGGGAAGACAGCGATTTTGCCTGTTGCACCACGATGGATATGCTTGCGCGGTCGGCATCGGTTTCGGTAACGCGCTCGTGAATGTACAGGTTGAGGTTTTCGATCAGATCCACGTTCGATCCGATGCTTTTTTCGCCAGCCTGGATCATGACTTCCGATTCCTGGGCGCTGGCAGTGACGGTGGACATCAGTTCGTTGATGACTCCATCGATGGCCTGCAAGCGCTCCATGATGGAGTATGCGGAACGCTCTGTTTCCACGGTGATGGCATGCAATTGCTCATTGAGCAACTTGGTCAGTGCAGGCAGATCACCAAGGTCGTTGGCTGCGCTGTTAAGAATAGCTTCGTCACCGGATATCTTCTGGCTGAGTTGCTGTTGGACAGCGCGCATCCCCAGCGAGATGTCCTTGAAAATCGCCATGGAAACCAGGCTGTTGACCACAAAACTGAACAGGACGATGACGAAGGTTCCCGTCGTGTCGGCGATCTTGGCCGACGTGCCTACAGCATCAAGCAGCCAACCGTGGAATGGCACATAAAACAGGTAAACCCCTGCCGCACAACTTGCGGCTGTGAGGAGCGCAACAATCAGTTGGCGCTGCTTGACATGGCTCCCGTTTAAATTCTTCTTGTTCAATTCATCATCCCCTTCTTGGATCCATATCCATCATTTCGGAACTCTATAATGCCTATTAAAACTTATCGGCAGCTATAGGGGTATCTTGAATAAGGAGGGAAAAGCATTTCAATTTAGCACGCAATTCGACGAACGCTGCGGGTACAACAACGTGAGGCTCTACCGACCCGGCATACAGGAAGACTGCTGCCAAATATTCACGCCATCACTCGGCATGATTCAGCTACGGGAAATATGGAAGAAAATTTTTAGGACGGCAAACTCCCATCTTCTAAAGAAGACGGGGATAGTCAGCTTGTTGTATGTTTTCAACAAACCAGAAGAGAAAACAAAATCCAGTCACACCTCATGACATGAGGAAGTGCAACCCAAGAAAGGGCGGAAACGCAACTCGGCGCCCGCCCCAATCTACGGGTGATTAGGCGCCGAGAATGCCTTTTTTCGCTGCCGGTTTCTTGGCGGCTACTTTCTTAGCTGCTGGCTTTTTGGCCGCTGGCTTTTTGGCTACAGCTTTTTTGGCAGCCGGTTTCTTGGCGGCTGCTTTCTTAGCTGCTGGCTTTTTGGCTGCTGGCTTTTTAGCTACAACTTTTTTGGCGACCGGTTTCTTGGCGGCTGCTTTCTTAGCTGCTGGCTTTTTGGCCGCTGGCTTTTTAGCTACAACTTTTTTGGCAGCCGGTTTCTTGGCGACTGCTTTCTTAGCTGCTGGCTTTTTGGCCGCTGGCTTTTTAGCTACAACTTTTTTGGCGGCCGGTTTCTTGGCTGCTACTTTTTTTGCTGCGGGTTTTTTTGCTGCGGGTTTCTTGGTGGTTGTAGCCATTTTCATTCCTTGTAAAAATTAATTAACTCAAACTAGGCACTACATTGCGTGCAACCACTGCACTCCCAAACACTCAACTCCCCTACCATTTTTTCTAACTATGCGTTTGGTGCTCGCATTCTATGCGCGATTAAAATTATAGTGCAACAGATTTTTGCGTTTTACAACAAAAAAGTTTTTTCGCCCGCGAACAAATGCTGCACCGTTTCGCGTTCGCGGATGAGTTGCACGACCGTTCCGGACACCATGACTTCGGCTGCACGAGGGCGCGTGTTGTAGTTGGAACTCATGCTCATGCCATATGCTCCGGCCGACATCACTGCCAGCAAGTCACCTTGCGAGATAGCCAATTCACGGGCATGTCCGAGGAAATCGCCGGTCTCGCACACCGGCCCCACCACCTCATATTGCTGCACTGGAACAGCACTGCGCCGCACCGCCTGGATGTGATGATAAGCATCGTACAAGGCCGGACGCATCAGGTCATTCATCGCCGCGTCCACGATGGCGAAGTTTTTTTCCTCGCCGTGCTTGAGATATTCCACGCAGGTCAGCAACACCCCCGCATTGCCCACCAGGACGCGTCCCGGCTCGACGATGATCTTTTCGCTGCGCCCCTGCAAAGCGGTAAGCAGCGTAGCGGCATAGTCGGCAATCGAGGGCGGAGTTTCATCGTCATAACATATACCCAAACCGCCACCCAGATCGAGATGTTCCAGAGCGATGCCTTCAGCCGAAAGGCTGTCCACCAGCGCCAGCACCTTTTCCGTCGCCGCGATGAACGGGCTAACCTCGGTCAGTTGCGAGCCGATGTGGCAATCCATGCCGGTCACGCGCAAGTGCGGCAATTCGCTTGCCTTGCGGTATAGCGCCAGCGCCTCGGTATAAGCCACGCCAAATTTATTCTGCTTCAGCCCGGTGGAAATATAGGGATGCGTCTTCGCGTCCACGTCCGGGTTCACTCGCAAACTTATTGGCGCGACCTTGCCCATACTGCCCGCCACTTCGTTCAAGCGCATCAGTTCCGCTTCCGATTCCACGTTGAAGCAGAGTATCTCCGCATTGAGCGCCAAGCGCATTTCAGCGACCGTCTTGCCCACACCTGAGAACACCACCTTGCTGGCAGCGCCGCCTGCCGCCAGCACGCGCTGCAACTCGCCGCCGGAAACAATATCGAAACCCGCCCCCATCCGCGCCAATAAATGGAGAATGGCAAGATTTGAATTCGCCTTCACCGCATAGCAGATCAAATGCTCGCGCCCGGCAAAGGCGGTCTTGAACTGGAGATATCCCTCTGTCAACGCCGCGAGGGAATACACATAACAAGGTGTACCGAAGCGATGTGCGATTTCAGCAAGCGGCACTTGCTCAACGCAAAGCTGGTTATTCTGGTAACTGAAATAGTCTGACATGTTTATTGGCTCTGGTTGGGCTATTGCGCTGCGGGCTGTTGTGTTATTGGTTGTTGCGCCGCAGGTTGCGTTGCGGGTTTCGCCTGCGGCAGAACTAACGGCCCCTTATGCCCGCAGCCTTGCAGTAGCAGTGCCAACAGCAACATAATACCGATCACACGCATAACTACACCCTCAACTAAATTGAACAGGCGAGATTATATGACGGAAAACGAATTCAACGAATTGGCTGATGCGGTATTCGAGCGCATCGAGCAAACCATAGATGCCAGCGGAACAGACATCGAATGTAACCTCAACGGACCGGTGCTCGAACTGGAATTCGAGGATGGCTCAAAAGTCATCATCAATCGCCACGGCCCCAATCAGGAAATCTGGCTTGCCGCCAAGTCCGGCGGTTTCCACTACGCAATGCAGGATGGACAGTGGCTGAGCAGGCGCGACGGCAGCGAATTATTTTGCACGCTGAGGGAATTGGTGCGGCTGGGTTCGGGGGACGTGCTAGTTTTTACTCCTCAGTCAGGAATGTAGCGGGTATCGTAGGGGCGTATGGCATAACCAGCGACTTGGTTGGCGTTGTTTGCCAGCCTAGTCGAATGGCTAGTTGTTTCACCTAATACGCCCCTACGAACCGTTCCCCGAATTTTCCTTTACCGGCTTGCGCTCCACCAGCACAGAATAAAGCCTGCGGCTGTCGGCGCGCAGGACGATAAAAATGAGATCGCCGAGGGGGATGCGGTCGCCGCGTTTAGGGAGTTGTCCTGCGGCTTTGAGTACCAGTCCGCCGACGGTGTCGCATTCTTCGTCGCTGAACTCCGTACCCAGCGCCTCGTTGAAGTCGGCGATTTCGGTTGCGGCTTTGACGCGCCAGTGGCCCGCGCCATCCGGAATGAGATTGTCTTCATCCTCATCGAAATCGTATTCGTCCTCGATGTCGCCGACGATTTGTTCCAGCACGTCTTCGATGGTGGCCATGCCGCACACACCGCCGTATTCATCCACCACCAGCGCGATGTGATTGTGGTTGCTGCGGAAGTCGCGCAGCAGCACGTTGAGGCGCTTTGATTCAGGTACAAATATGGCGGGACGCAACATGTCGCGCACTTCAAATTCCTCACCCGCGTAATAGCGCAACAGATCCTTGGCGAGCAGGATACCGACGATATTGTCCTTGTCACCATCGATGACGGGAAAACGCGAGTGTGCAGTCTCGATGACGAAAGGGATGAATTTTTCCGGAGGCTGGCTGATGTCGATAACATCCATCTGCGCGCGCGGGATCATGATTTCGCGCACATGCCGTTCCGACACCTGAATCACCCCTTCCATCATGGACAGGGCATCGGCATCCAACAGGTTGCGCTCAAAAGCTGAGTGCAGCAGAACTATCAGTTGTTCACGGTCTTCCGGCTCACGCAACAGCATCGTGGAAAGCCGTTCCAGCAGGGTTGGCTTGTTACTTTCGGGTTGGTCCATCTTTAATTTATTACACAATTACAACTTGGTAAGGATCAGCATACCCTAATTTCATCATAATTGCAGTCTCGCGCGCTTCCATCACGGCGGCATCCTGTTCTTTTTCGTGGTCGTAACCCTGCAAGTGCAAGGCGGCGTGGATGGCGAGATGAGCGTAGTGCGCAAACAAGTCTTTGTGTTGTTCATGCGCCTCACGTTGCACCACCGGTGCGCAGATCACCACGTCACCGGATAGCGAATCACTGTCGTCATACACGAAAGTGAGCACGTTGGTGGCGTAGTCCTTGCCGCGAAAGTTTTTATTCAGTTCCCGCCCCTCGATCTCATCCACGATACGCAATACGATTTGCACATTGCGCTGTAACGCGGCCTTTATCCAGCGGCGGAGCTGGTGGCGCGTGGGCAGATTTTCTGCGTTGGCCGCGTACTGCACCGCCAAAGAAAACTTATACGGAGGAAGTTTGTGCGCGGCGCTCATGGTCGCTGTCTTTTTTCATGTTCGTAACGTTCGTAAGCCGTAACGATCTTCTGCACCAGTGGATGGCGCACCACATCCTCGGCGAGAAAATCCCGGAAGGCAATGCCGCGCACATCCTTGAGCACGGTGCGCACTTCGACCAAGCCGCTCTTTTGTCCGCGCGCCAAGTCGATCTGTGTCACATCGCCGGTGATGACGGCCTTGCTGCCGAAGCCAATACGGGTGAGGAACATTTTCATCTGCTCCGGCGTAGTGTTTTGCGCCTCGTCGAGTATGATGAAGGAATGGTTTATGGTGCGCCCACGCATGTAGGCAAGCGGCGCGATCTCGATCACACCGCGCTCGAACGCCTTGACCACCTTGTCCGGCCCCATCAAGTCATATAGCGCGTCATACAACGGACGCAGGTAGGGATCAACTTTTTGTGCCAGATCGCCGGGCAGAAAGCCGAGATGCTCCCCCGCCTCCACCGCCGGACGCACCAATACCAGACGCTGCACCGCATCGCGTTGCAGCGCATCCACCGCACTGGCCACGGCAAGATAAGTCTTGCCGGTTCCGGCGGGGCCGACGCCGAAAGTGATGTCGTGTTGCTGGATAGCTTGCAGGTAATCGTTCTGGCGCGGGGTGCGGCCGCGTACTTCGGATTTGCGCGTCATCAGCAGCGGCACGAATTCGCTTTGCGCATTCGGCTCGCCGTCGTTGCGCATGGCTTCGATCAATCCGAGCTGCAGTTTTTCCAGACTGATGTCGTGCGTCGCGTCCCGGTAGAAATCCTGCAATACCTGACGCGCCAGTTCGGCCTTGTGCGCTTCGCCCCGCACGCTGAAATATTCGCCGCGCCGCGCAATGATTACTTCCAACGCCGTCTCGATCTGGCGCAGGTTTTCGTCGAGCGCACCGCACAACCTGTTCAGGCGGGCGTTGTCCGCTGGCTCCAGTGCAAATTGAATGACGGGGCTGTTCATTTTTCAGGGAAGGCTAAATCTGGCTCGCATATTTTCGTCACCACCTCACCGCGCAACGTATACGCCCATACGGCGGTAATTTTCACATCCACAAAACGCCCCAGCATGCCGGGCGATCCGGCAAAATTTACAATGCGATTATTATCCATCCGGCCCGCCAATTCTTGTGAATTTTTACGCGACACACTTTCTACCAGCACGCGCTGCACGGTGTCCGGCAGGCTTGCAGACAAAGACTCAGCCTGCATTGTCACCAGATCCTGCAAGCGTTTCAGGCGCGCGACCTTGACATCGTGTGGCACTTCGTCCGGCATTTCGGCAGCGGGCGTTCCGGGGCGTGGGCTATACAAAAAACTGAAGCTGGCATCAAAACCCACCTCTTCGATCAACTTGATGGTCGCCTCGAAATCGCGCTCGGTCTCGCCGGGAAAGCCTACGATGAAGTCGGAAGTCAGCACAATATCCGGACGCGCCGCACGCAGTTTGCGAATGACGGACTTGTATTCCAGTGTAGTGTAACCGCGCTTCATTGCCGCCAGAATGCGATCCGAACCAGACTGCACCGGCAGGTGCAAATGGCTCGCCAGCTTGGGCTGGGTGACATACAGATCGATCAAGCGCTGGCTCATTTCTCTGGGATGCGAAGTGGTGTAGCGCAGCCGCTTTACGCCCTCCAGTGCCGCGATCTCCTGCAACAAGAAGGCGAGATCGACAGTATCGCCATCGTCCATGACGCCGCAGTAAGCATTTACATTTTGCCCCAGCACAGTAATTTCTCCCACTCCCTGCGCTACTAGCGCAGCCACCTCACGCATTACATCGGCGAACGGACGCGACACTTCGTCGCCGCGCGTATAGGGCACCACGCAATAAGTACAGAATTTACTACACCCTTCCATGATGGAAACAAAAGCCGAACCGGCTGTGGTTTGTGCCCCTTCGACATTGCTCAGGACAGGTGTTGGCAGGTGATCGAACTTTTCTATCTCGGGAAAACTGATATCCACCTGTGAGCGCCCACTCGCGCGGCGCGTCGCAATCAGTTGCGGCAGACGGTGCAGCGTCTGCGGCCCGAACACCACGTCCACATACGGTGCGCGTTTTACAATCGCGTCGCCCTCCTGGCTGGCGACGCAACCACCCACGCCGATGATAAGATCGGGCCGCGCCTCCTTCAGCGGGCGCATCCGCCCCAGGTCGGAGAACACCTTCTCCTGCGCCTTCTCTCGTACCGAGCAAGTGTTGAACAAGATGACGTCGGCATCTTCCGGCGTCTCGGTCTGCTCCATGCCTTCGCAGGCACGCAACACGTCCGCCATCTTGTCCGAGTCGTACTCGTTCATCTGGCAACCGAAGGTTTTAATGTAGAATTTTTTTGGCACGCGGCTAAGCAAGTGAACAGCAGGGGAAATTGTTTTTGAGGTCCCCTCGGTTTTTTGTCTTCCAAAAGGAATGGACATGCTACCAGCTTTCCTTTCTGCTGAGCAATGAGCCAGTCAATTTTCATCCTGCCCTTAGCCTTTTGAGCAAGCTAGCTGCGAGTGTTATAATTATTACAAAATATAGGGCAATCCAGCACAACTCATTAAAAATCACTCCGATTTTGCACTGTTTTGTCTTCCCTCGCACACTCGCCTGACTTCCAAAGATTTAGACGATAAACAGTTCAATAATGTATCTGTGTGTATAACAACTGCTTGATTATCGAGGAACAACCATGAGTTTGAAATGCGGTATCGTCGGTCTGCCCAACGTCGGCAAATCCACCCTGTTTAATGCGCTGACTAAAGCGGGCATCGCGGCGGAAAATTATCCCTTCTGCACCATCGAACCAAATGTCGGCATCGTGGAAGTGCCCGATCCGCGCATGGACGAGTTGGCGAAAATCGTCAAACCGCAACGCATGCAACCGGCTATCGTCGAGTTCGTAGACATTGCAGGCTTGGTGGCGGGCGCGTCCAAGGGTGAAGGGCTGGGTAACCAGTTTCTCGCCAACATCCGCGAGACTGATGCCATCGTCAACGTGGTACGCTGTTTCGACGACCCCAACGTGGTACATGTGGCGGGGAAGGTTGATCCATTGGCCGACATCGAAACCATCGTCACCGAACTGGCGCTGGCCGACCTATCCACCGTGGAGAAAGCCATACAACGCGAAGGCAAGAAGGCCAAATCCGGCGACAAGGAAGCCCTGAAGCTGATAGCCGTACTGGACAAGCTCACGCCGCACCTGAACCAGGGGCAGCTCGCGCGGACGCTCAAACTGAGCGACGAAGAGAAAGAAATCATCAAGCCGCTGTGCCTGCTTACCATCAAGCCCGCGATGTACGTCGGCAACGTGCTGGAAGACGGCTTCGACAACAACCCCTTTCTCGACCGGCTGCGCGAATATGCCGCCAAAGAGGGTGCTCCGGTGGTGGCGCTGTGCGCCAAGATCGAAGCAGAACTGGCCGATCTCGACGATGCAGACAAAATGGAATTTCTGGCTGATTTAGGTCTCGAAGAACCGGGGCTGAATCGCTTGATTCGTGTGGGTTACGAGTTGCTCGGCTTGCAAACTTATTTCACCGCCGGAGTGAAAGAAGTGCGCGCCTGGACCATTCATAAGGGCGACACCGCGCCCAAGGCAGCAGGCGTCATCCACACAGATTTCGAGAAAGGCTTCATCCGTGCGCAAACTATTTCCTATGCCGACTTCATCGCCTGCGGCGGCGAAGCGGGCGCCAAGGAAAAAGGCAAAATGCGCGTGGAAGGCAAGGAATACGTGGTGCATGACGGCGACGTAATGAATTTCCTGTTTAACGTCTAATTATTCACTCGATCATAAATTGAGACGACGCCGATGCTAACACGCCAGGATTACCGGACCCTGTTGTTGGCCGCCCTGGGTGGGGCGCTGGAATTTTACGATTTCATCATATTCGTATTTTTTGCGGTGGTGATCGGGCAATTATTTTTCCCTCCAGACATGCCGGATTGGTTACGGCAGCTCCAGACTTTTTCCATCTTCGCAGCCGGATATCTGGCGCGCCCGTTGGGCGGCATGGTGATGGCGCATTTCGGCGATCTTCTGGGACGCAAGCGCATGTTCATGTTGAGCATCTTCTTGATGGCTGTGCCGACGCTAGCCATCGGTTTGTTGCCAACCTATGCGGTTATCGGCATTTGGGCGCCATTGCTGTTGTTGTTGTTGCGCATATTGCAAGGAGCGGCCATAGGTGGAGAAGTGCCCGGTGCCTGGGTGTTCGTCGCCGAACATGTGCAACCGCGCCATGTCGGTTTTGCTTGCGGCACTTTGACCGCAGGCTTGACTGGCGGCATCCTGCTGGGTTCGCTGGTAGCCACTGCGGTAAATAAGGCGTACCCGCCTGCCGAGATGCTCGCCGAAGGCTGGCGCGTGCCATTTATCATCGGCGGTCTGTTCGGTTTGCTCTCGGTGTGGTTGCGCCAGTGGTTGCACGAAACGCCGGTTTTTCGCGAAATGGAGGCTGCCCAGACCTTGGCTGACGAAATGCCGTTGAAAAAGGTTGTGCGCGAGCACCGCGCTGCCGTGTTGCTGGTTATGCTGATGACCTGGCTTCTTTCCGCCGCGATTATAGTGATGATCCTGATGACGCCCACGCTGATACAAAAGCTCTATGCCATTCCGCCTGCAACTGCGTTGGAAGCAAGTAGTATTGCAACATTATTTTTGAGCCTGGGTTGTATTGTATTCGGAGCGTTGGCAGACCGAGTAGGAGCGGGGCCGGTTCTTGCCTTCGGTTGCGTGGCACTGGGATGGGTGTCGCTACAGTTTTACCAGCAGATGTCGGTGGCGCCGCAAAACATCAATGAACTTTATGCACTTTGCGGATTTTTTGTCGGGGTGATCGGTGTAGTGCCTGGTGCCGCAGTTCGGGCATTTCCGGCGGCGGTGCGGTTTTCCGGATTGTCGTTTTCCTATAATGTCGCTTATGCCATATTTGGCGGGTTGACGCCGGTTTTTGTCAGCCTGTTGCTGGCACGCGACCCCATGGCACCCGCGCATTATGTGGTAGCGCTGAGCGCGCTGGGTGTGCTGGTGGGGATGTATTTGTGGTGGCAAGACAGGGTGGAGATGCTGGCGGCAAAACAGAGTTCAGGCTAGGTAAATTTTTGTGCGACAATACTGCCTGATATTCCGTTTGCTTGACACCGTGTCCGCATAATTTATAACATCGCCGCCTTTTTCGGGAATCTTCGTGTCGTTCGAAACCATTAAGCAGTTACTCGCTTCAGATATGTCCGCCGTGGACGAAGTAATCCGTTCCCGTTTGCATTCCGAAGTGGCGCTGGTCAATCAGGTGGGAGAGTATATCGTCAACAGCGGCGGCAAGCGCTTACGCCCGGCGCTGGTGGTGCTATCCGCCAAGGCATTCGGTTACATGGGAAAATATCATCACGACCTGGCTGCTGTAGTCGAGTTCATCCATACCGCTACGTTGCTGCATGACGATGTCGTAGACGAATCCGATCTGCGCCGTGGGCGGGCCACCTCCAATTCCCTGTTCGGCAATGCAGCCAGCGTGCTGGTCGGCGATTTCCTGTATTCGCGCGCCTTCCAGATGATGGTGGAAGTGGGCGATATGCGCGTGATGCAGACGCTGGCGGATGCCACAAACATCATTGCCGAGGGCGAGGTTCTGCAATTGCTGAATTGCCACGATGCGAATGTGGACGCGGCAAATTATCTGCATGTAATCCACTGCAAAACTGCCAAGCTGTTCGAGGCTGCGATGCGTCTGGGGGCGATTCTGGCGGGGGCGGACGAAACAGTGGAACTGGCTGCAGCGAAATATGGCATGCACTTGGGAACGTCGTTCCAGTTGGTGGACGACGTGCTGGATTATTCCGGTGACGAGCAAGACACCGGCAAAAATCTCGGCGACGACCTGGCGGAAGGCAAGCCGACTTTGCCGCTGATTTACGCCATGCAGCACGGCAATTCAAAGCAGGCTGCAGTGGTGCGCGAGGCTATCGAGCAGGGCGACATCACGCGTTTTGCCGATGTGTTGCAGGTAATCAAGCAGACCGGCGCGCTGGAATACACCCGGCAGCAGGCGCAACACGAGTCGGATGTGGCATGTGCGGCGCTGATTGCATTGCCTGATACGAATTACAAACAATCCCTGTTACAATTAGCAGACTTTGCCGCCACGCGGCAATTTTAGAAGCAGCTTCTATTTCTCAAGATTCGGGGTGTAGCTCAGCCTGGTAGAGTACTGCGTTCGGGACGCAGGAGTCGGAGGTTCGAATCCTCTCACCCCGACCAAGTAAAATTGGTCATCAAACGTTACATCCCACCCCTTCAAAAGCCACGTATTTATTGGACTGTAGCAGGATTATCAACTCGCTTTGAGAGACTAAATACGCGCAGTATCCAGTGAAATTTCGTCTCGAAATGTGAAAAAAATGCTGTGGTGACTATTTGGTACGGCACAAAACTCGTTAAGAATTGCGCTCTTAATGGGTGACCCCGCGACCGTTTAGTTCGTCGTCAAGTCTGCCCCTCCTGCCACCGGAGGCGGAACCGGACTCAAATCGGGCAGCGACGTGGACGACTCCATGTCCGGCGGAAAGCTGACCCGGCTGGTTTCGTTGCCGTCCCCATTGCGATAGATCAGTTCGCTGGTTTCGAAATTGAACTCTGCGCGGTGCGAATTTTTCCACTGATCGAGAAAATACTTGTAAAAGGGTCGAAAAAACCCCGCTGGGGGTTATCATGCTGCAGTCCGAACACATACTCCGGCTGGGTCTTGACCTCGTGACCATCATGACAATACTGGACCCAGACATATTCTCCGGTCACCACCAGCTTCCAAAACGGCGGCTCTTCATAGAACTTAAGCTTGACTTTTTTTCCTGCGGAGGCAAGCTTGCGCAGATATGCGATGCTCAACTCTGTTTCCTGGCGGTAGGCCTGAGCGAGCAGGCTTCCGGGTCATCCGACGACTGGGCACGGCTAACGACACCTTTGCCGTAGGGATTTGCCAGCATTACGCGAATTTCATACGCCATCTCCAGCGTCTTCTGTAAATCGCTGTTTTCCGCGCTGAACGTGTCGCCGGTGATCGACATGATGTACACGTCACGTACGCTGGCGATCTTCTTGCGCATATCCCGCTCCTTCCAGCGCGACATCCAGCCAAGCCCCTCCCGTGCATACACAAGCGATGCGATCTTGTTCATATGCATGCTGCGCCGTCCATCCCAAGCGATCTTCGAGATATTGAACAGCAGCACCAGTACCGTGGCAAAGCAGATTTCTGTGATCATCAGCAGTTGCGAGTTGGCTTCAACCTTCGGCCACCAATAAAACAGGATGTACTTCGCCACTACCGGCAGGGAAAAAGCGATACCAACCGCCAGCAGGGTAATTACCACATGGGCGAAGGCATGATGGATGCCTTGGGTGAAGCTGTGAAAATGTTTGCCATGATCCATAATGCAACCTCCTTTTTGAAACAAGCGTGCCAGCCGAAAAATGGCGCCAACTTCGATCTGGAATAAGTGGGGAAGAAATGGGTTGAAGCGATCTCCCGCATACACCGTCAATAGGTGAGGGGAACTTGAATGAGCTTAAATCATACTCCATTCCGGACTTGAAAGCCGCGTTTATTATGCAGATGGCAAGATATTGCGTCGTACCACGAGAATTGTAAAAAACCAAATCGTCGCATGCGGGAGGAGTAAAAAACCAACCATTATAAATGATGCAGATACTGATTAGAACTCGGCAACGACTTGGCAGAGTCGCAATTTAATGCATGATTCGATAATTTGGGATGCGACATGATGTCGCGCGACAATTTGTCGCATGGTAATATTTTGCGAAGTGAGCTACTCTTTTCTCATTAGCATTTCAGGAAAATGATTGTGAACACTTTTCTCAACGAACAAGCATCGCTGCTACTGGTGGATGACGATGTTGTCTTTTGTCAGGTGCTTTGTCAGGCACTACAAAGACGGGGTTACACCATAACCGTGGCGCATAGCGTTGAGCAGGCTATTCCGCTGGCGAAGGCAAATCCACCGGAATATGCGGTGGTGGACTTGAAGATGGACGGGGCGTCTGGATTGACGCTGGTGCAAGCACTCCATGAACTCGATCCGGCAACACGCATCGTGATGCTGACTGGTTATGCCAGCATTGCCACGGCAGTGGAAGCGATTAAACTGGGTGCGACGCAATATCTTGCCAAACCGGCGAATGCCGACGAAATCGCGGCAGCGTTTGGTCATCATCCAAGCCCTGACCTTCATTTCGATGCCCAGGTTACGACAGTGGATCGTCTGGAGTGGGAGCACATCAATCGCGTATTGCTTGAACACGAAGGCAATATCTCATCAACTGCGCGAGCCCTAAACATGCACCGCCGCACCCTGCAACGCAAGCTGGCAAAACTGCCTGTGATGTAAATCTCAGAGGAGCAGTTCTTATCTCCCGAAAATGTTCGTCATCTAAAGGGAGCTTCTATAAATCCAATTTTGCGAGCATCCGCTTTGCGGATTGCCTGCTTACCCCACTTCGTCGCCATACTGCGTTGCTCATAAAAAATTACTCCTAACATATCAGGTATATGCGTCGTCGCAATTTTTAATCGCGCCTTGTCTGACTTATAACCAGCCACTTGGTTGGCGTCTTTTGACAACCTAGTGGAATGGCTATAACCAATCACTTGCTGCGGTTTGTGCAGCTTAGTGAGATGGCTAGTAGTTCCATCAGTAGTTTCATCAGAAAATTGGATTTATAAAGGCTCCCTAAAGACACTCCAAATAACAGTTGGCGCAGAACGGATAACTCAAAGAGGTGCGGCAATTTGTCACATATTACGGATACCCAGAGATTACTCCGTTATCCAGATAAACGTTCCCATTCTTCCTGTCACACCATCACGACGATAGGAGAAGAATCGTTGATAGTCGGTATAGGTGCACAGTTCACCGCCGTAAATGCGCGTGATGCCCAGTGAGTGCAGGCGCAGGCGCGCGAGTTGGTAAATGTCGGCATACCATTTGCCGGAAACTCCCGGTACGAAAGCAGCAGCGGCTTCCGGCTGCTGTGCCACAAAGGCCGCGCGAACTTCTTCGCCCACTTCGAATGCCTGCGGGCCGATGGCTGGCCCCAGCCATGCCATGAGGAAAGGTGGCACTACGTTCATGGCGTACACGGTTTGTTCAATTACGCCGTCGCACAATCCGCGCCAACCGGCATGTGCCGCGCCGACCACGCTGCCCTGTTCATCGCACAGCAGCACAGGCAGACAATCCGCTGTCATCACCACGCATACTGCGCCGGAATGTGAAGTGATGCAGGCATCGGCCTGCGGCCAACATGAGGCTTGTCCGGCGTCCGCCACCACCGTGCCATGTACCTGTTTGAGCCACACGGGTTCGCTGGGCAGCAGGGGTTGCAGCAACATGCGGTTGCGCTCCACCGCCAGCGGCGCATCTCCGACATGGTCGCCAAGGTTGAAACTGGCGTAGGGAGCAACGCTGAAACCGCTATTGCGAGTGGTTTGCAAGGCACGCACATTCTTTGGTGCTGGCCAATCGGGGATGATGCAATGCTCAAGCAAGCTCATGCGATGTGCTTCTGATCTGTGCCAGCAATTGCGCCATGTCGTTCGGCAACGGAGCCTGCCATTCCAGCCACTCGCCCGTCTCCGGGTGCTCCAGCCCAAGTTGCGCCGCGTGCAGTGCCTGGCGCGGAAAAGCGGCGAGCAGGGCGCGCAATTGTGGCGCGCATTTTTGTGCGCCCTTGATGTAGGTGCTGTCGCCGACCAGTGGATGACGGATGGAGGCGAGATGTACGCGGATCTGGTGGGTGCGTCCGGTTTCCAGCTTGCAGCGCAGCAGGGTGCAGCCGGGGAAACGTTCCGCCACGCCGTAATGCGTAACCGCAGGCTTGCCGTCTTCCACGATGGCCATCTTGGTGCGTTGCGTGGGATGGCGACCCATGGCTGCATCCACGGTGCCACTGCGTTCCACTTCGCCGTAGACCAGCGCATAATATTCGCGATGCACGGTGCGTGCCTGCAACTGGCGCACCAGCGCTGTTTGCGCAATGATGGTCTTGGTCACCACCAGCAAGCCGCTGGTGTCCTTGTCCAGCCGATGCACGATGCCGGCGCGCGGAATTTCTGAGAGTTGCGGCGCATGGTGCAGCAGGGCGTTGAGCAGTGTTCCTTCCCAATTGCCGCTGCCGGGGTGAACCACCAGTCCGGCCGGTTTGTTGATAATGAGGATGCTGTCGTCCTCGAACACGACATTCAGCGCGATGTCCTCGGCCTGATGCGGCTGTTCGGACGGATTCGATTGCGGCATGACTTCGATGGTTTCGCCGCCCCACACTTTCCGTTTGATGGTGGCGGCTGCGCCATCAACCTTGACCTGTTCATGCGCGATCCAGTCTTGCAGGCGGCCGCGCGAATATTCCGGCAGCAGCTTGGCCAATACTTGGTCGAGGCGCATCCCGGCATATTCGTCAGGCGTCTTGAATGTGAGCAAACTTAGGGGGGCGGAATTTGCGGTAGTATCAACTCCAGTGTCAATTCCGTATTCAGCTTGCTGGGTATAACCAGCCACTTGGCAATCGTTTTTTGATTGCCTATAACCAGCGACTTGGCTGGCGTCTTTTGACAGCCAAGTCAAATGGCTATAACCAATGACTTGCTGCGGTTTTTGCAGCTTAGTCAGATGGCTAGTAGTTTCACCAGTAGTTTCACCGGTAGTTCCATCAGCGGATTGCCTAACTTTGGTGCATGCGACTGTAACAACATCACTATCGCCTTGGTGAATATAACCAGCCACTTGGTTGCCGTTTTTGGGCAGCCTAGTGGAATGGCTAGTTAGTTCATCAGCCGATTGCTTGTCTTTTAAATGTCGCATAGTGGATTGCCTAACTTTGTTATAATCGCGCAAAATATTTTCGGGTTCAGTCATGCGCCATAGTTTAGCCTTAATCCTGTTGCTCACGTTAACTGCTTGTGGCATTTTTTCATCGTCGGACGATAAAGGGGCATCGAAATCTGCTCCCGTCGAAAAGCTCTACGCCGATGCCATGGAGGAAATGAACGACAACAATTATGAAAAAGCCGTGAAGTCTTTTGAAACGCTGCAATCGCGCTACCCCTATGGCCGCTATGCGCAGCAAGCAGAATTGGAAATCGCTTATGCGAATTTCAAACAGAAGGAACCGGACGCAGCCCTCGCCGCTACCGACCGTTTCATCAAGCAATACCCCAACAATCCGCATGTGGATTACGCCTATTATCTGAAAGGGTTGATCAATTTCAACGAAGATCTGGGCCTGCTGGCCCGCATAGTTACAGTTAAACAGGACCTCTCCGAGAAAGACCCGAAGGCGGCGCGTGATTCCTTCGATGCATTCAAGGAGTTGGTGACGCGTTTTCCCGACAGCAAATATGCGCCAGACTCCAGGCTGCGCATGCAATACTTGGTCAACGTCTTGGCGCACTACGAAATTCATGTCGCCAGTTTTTATTTGCGCCGTGGCGCGTATGTGGCAGCAGCCAACCGTGCCAAAGGTGTGCTCACTAATTACCCGCAAACTCCGTCTACGCTCGATGCGCTGCAGATCATGGTGCAGGCCTATGACGCCATGGGCATGAAGGATTTGCGCGACGATGCGCAGCGGGTGCTAGACAAAAACATTGCCAAGGATGGTACAATAGCACCTGGCGTCAAGCCGTCACCCCAAAACGAGAATTCGTGGTGGGAATTCTGGAAAAATACAACAGCACCTGCCGTTAAGCCGTCATCCCAAAACGAGAATTCGTGGTGGGAATTCTGGAAATGAAGTTTTGCAGTGCATGCGGCGCGCCGGTCGAACTACGCCAGCCGCCGGATGACAATCGCCTGCGTCACGTCTGCACCATTTGTTCCACCATCCACTACCAGAATCCCAACTTGGTGATCGGTGCCATCCCGGAATGGGAAGATGGCCGCATCCTGTTGTGCCGCCGAGCCATCGAGCCGCGCTATGGGCTGTGGACGCTACCCGCAGGTTTCATGGAAAACGGCGAGACCACTACCGAAGCTGCGATACGCGAGACACAGGAAGAAGCCAATGCGCGCATCGCCATCGGTGATCTGTATTCGATGTACAACCTGCCCTACATCAATCAGGTGCAACTTTTTTTTCGCGCCAGATTGCTCGATCTGGATTTCTCACCCGGCGCAGAAAGCCTGGAAGTTAAGCTATTCGAGGAGCAAGACACTCCGTGGGACGAACTGGCCTTCCGTCCTGTGTGCTTTACCCTGCAACACTACTTCGCCGACCGCAAGGTGGGCAATTTTCAATTCCGTATAGGCGACTTGGCGGCTCCGTCACGCTCGGCATAGCTTTCCTGAACGGTCATTCCCCCTATAATCACAGCGACGAACCAAGAACTTTCAATGATACACAAACCAAAAATCCAGCTCTCCTTACTGCTCACCAGTCTCGCGCTGGGCGGTTGCGCTTCGACCGGACACAACCCGAAAGATCCGTTCGAGTCGTTCAACCGTGGCATGTACCGGTTCAACGACACGCTGGACAAGGCCGTGGCCAAACCGGCGGCAAAGGGCTACAACAAGGTCGTTCCAGAACCGGGAAGGATGATGCTATCCAATTTTTTCTCCAATCTGGACGATGTCATCGTTGCGGCCAACGACTTGCTGCAATTCAAGGTAGTGCAAGCAGTTTCGGATACTGGGCGCATAGTCGTGAATACCACCTTCGGACTCTTCGGAGTGGCCGACGTTGCCACAGCAATAGGACTGAAAAAACACAACGAGGACTTCGGCCAGACTCTGGGCTACTGGGGGATAGGCAGCGGCCCTTACCTCGTGTTGCCCCTGTTTGGCCCAAGTTCCGTGCGCGACGGCGTAGGGCTGTATGCGGACTCCCTTGCCAGCCCGATAAGGAAGGTCTCGAATGTGGACACGCGCAATGAGGCATACGTAACAAATTTTATTGGAAAACGTGCCTCCTTGCTGGACCAGGAAAACGTGCTGGATGAGGCGGCGATTGACCGCTATGCCTTCATCCGTGACGCCTATCTGCAACACCGCCAAAGTCTGGTATATGACGGCAATCCGCCGCGCGAAAAATATGACGACGAGGAAGAGGACAGCAAACCGGACAAGGGCTCGTCCAACGATAAGGTGGAAAACGCGCAACCCGCCACCGCCGAAGCGGCCCCTGTTGCCGCACCCGTTGTGAATGAAACGTTGCCCATTGGATCGCCCGTCGCTGCTATCAGTATCGAACCGTCAGAACCGAAACAAATCCCCGCCGTGTTGCGGATATGGGTGTCGCAAGACGAAGGGATACGCTGACATTCCAGGCTATGCACAGCAAAAAGGCTTGCAGCGCTGCAAGCCTTTTTGCTGTGCGGGTGCTGGATTAGCCGCCCGCGCGTAGCGCCGCTATGCGTTCTTCCAGCGGCGGGTGGGTCATGAACAGGCGCATCATTCCTTTACCGCCTGAGATACCGAAGGCGGCCATCTTGGCCGGCAGAACGGTTTGCTCATGGTTTATTTTCAGGCGCTCCAGCGCGGCGATCATCTTGTTGCGACCGGCCAGGTTGGCACCGCCCGCATCGGCGCGGAATTCGCGCTGGCGCGAGAACCACATGACGATGACACTGGCCAGCACGCCCAGCACCAGTTGCGCCGCGATCTCGGCTACGAATGCGCCGATGCCGGGGCCGTTGCGCTCGTCGTTCTTGAGCAGCACGCGATCCACCAGAATGCCGAACAACTTGGCGAAGAAAATCACGAAGGTGTTCACCACGCCCTGAATCAGCGCCAACGTCACCATGTCGCCGTTGGAGACATGGCTCATTTCATGCCCCAGCACTGCCTCGATTTCATCCTTGCTCATGTTATGCAGCAGACCGGTACTCACCGCCACCAGCGCAGCGTTGCGGTTCCAGCCGGTGGCGAAGGCATTCACGTCCGACGCATCATAGATCGCCACTTCCGGCATCCCGATACCCGCCGCGTTCGCCTGCCTGCGCACTGTTTCTAGCAGCCAGCGCTCGATCGGGTCGATTGGATTTTCGATAACCTGCGCACCCACCATGCGCTTGGCCGACCACTTGGACATCAGCAGCGAAATGATCGATCCGGAAAAGCCGATCACCAGCGACATGATCAGCAGCGCATTGAAGTTAATACCACCGCTCTGGTCGAGTATCCGATCCACGCCGAGCAGGCGCAGGGTGATATTGATAACAAAAACCACTGCGAGGTTAGTCGCGATAAACAGAAAAGTTCTTTTCATGTTCTTGTCTCCATCAAACCAAAGGGAGCCTCTATAAAACAAAACGCGGGCAGCTTACCATCACCACCCTCAGCAGCCAATATTGGGCAAGCCGCAAAAATTTCAAGGGGTCATATCCAGACAGCAAATTCATCCGCTACGTTGGAGCGTTTACGTGAAAATTAATTGCCATTGATTTCTTGACTTTGAGTTCTAACTAGAACTTAAAATGTACTAACTAGAACTTGTTGAGAGATCATGTCACATAAATCCTTTATTCCGGTGCTGCGCGAACTTGCCAGGGCCTATCAGGAATTTGAGTCCTTTTCGGCAAGCCACATTCGCACCCTTGGTCTTACCCCGTCGCAGTTTGACATCGTTGCCACGCTGGGCAATACGGACGGCATTAACTTCAAGGAGTTGGGCGAAAAACCCTGATTACCAAGGGCACGCTCACCGGCGTGGTGGATCGCCTGGAGGCCAAGAATCTGGTGCGGCGCGTCGCGTCGCCCTGCGACGGGCGCAGCCAGACCGTGCAGCTGACGCGCAAGGGAGAAATACTTTTTGCCAAGATATTTCCGGCACACCTGAAGCATATTGGGCAGGCTTTTGTCACATTTTCGCAAGAAGATCTGGATAGCACGAAAGACGCGCTGCAGCGGCTGCGCATAGCGCTTTCCGCAGCCAATATCAAAGATTCACCCGTACCATAATGCAATACCTGCAACCACCAAAAAGGAAAAATCATGACCAAACCCGTATGCACACAAAAAAGCCCTTATGCAGTTGAACTCGAACCCGGCGACCACTACTGGTGCGCGTGCGGCCTGTCCAAGAACCAGCCGTTCTGCGATGGTGCTCATTCTGGAACCGAGATTAATCCGGTAAAATTCACCATCGCCGAGAAAGAAACCAAGTATCTTTGCGGTTGCCGAGCCACCAAGGGTTCGCCATTCTGCGACGGCACGCATAAAGCGCTGTAACCAGGAGAACAAATGCAGGAGTTGCTAAACCATCCCGCCGTACAAGGCGGCCTCGCACCTTTCGTCATCGCCTTGATCGTGGCGGAGCTGTTTCTGCGCATGCGTTTGAGCGGCTTGGCGATCATCGCCGGGTTTGCCGTCACTATTTACTTGGCAAGCGACTTTTCCATTGAGCCTCTCACCGCCTCGCGCAAAATTGTGTTGCTGGGCTTGCTCTCCGCCGGTCTGGCCTTGCCGCTGATGCTGCTCAATCCGCGCTGGTTGCGCCCGCTGCTGGCTGTGGCAGGCGGCGGTGCGGCAGTGTGGGTGGTGTTGCGCATCCTGCAACAACAGGAAATGACGCACATGCTGATGTGGGGTGCGGGCTGCGCACTTTATGTCGGCTGGCTGGTGTTCTGGTTCGATGGTCTGAATGACGCATCGCTGCGTGCCGGAAGCGCGGGCATGGCGCTGGGGCTGGGTACAGGCACCGCCGCACTGTTCGGCGCTTCCGCTCTGCCCGGGCAGTTCGGCCTGGCGCTTGGCGCGGCGGCGGGCGCTTACCTGCTGATCCAGATGTTGACCAACAGCCCCTTGCCTTGTGGTCGCAGCTACACTCTGCCGTTGTCACTCATCGCCGGACTGTCCGGTTGCCTCGCCGTGCTGACCTCAGAATTACCGTGGTATGCGCTGCCGGTTCTAGCCGTCATTCCAGTAGCCGCCAAAATTCCGCTGCCAGCAAAACAGGCGTTGTGGTTACAGTCTGTGCTACTGTCTACCGTCACTCTGGCGTGCGCGGCAGGCGCAGTATATTTAACGTGGCGCGTAACCGGTGCGCCCCCGCTTTAACCTTTTGTTTTACTCATGGGAACCTCTATAAATCCAATTTTCGTCGCCATACCGCGTTGCTCATAAAAAATTACTTCTAACATATCAATTATATGCGTCGTCGCAATTTTTTAATCGCGCCTTGTCTGACTTAGAAAATTGAATTTCTAGAGGCTCCCTCATATCATTAAGGAGAATTCAACAAATTGGCGAATCGAAACGTGAAAGCAACCCTTCTCATCCTATTCTGGCTATGCGGAATTTTCACGCCCGCATTTGCGAACACGCCCGGCGAGGTTATAGTTGGCAGCTACTTGCGCGAAGCGACCTTGCATGGATTGATTGGCAAATCCCGCAAGTTTTCCGAGTTCCATGGGAAGCCCCTGATTATCAACGTCTGGGCCAGCTGGTGCGGCTCCTGCCGGGAAGAAATGGGATCACTGGATCGGCTTGCACGTAAGTATGGCGGAAGGAAGTTTCAGGTGATCGGAATCTCGACCGACGACGATGAAAATGCTGCTGCAGCTTATATCAAACAAGCGAACGTTTCATTTGAGACCTTTATTGATAGCAAAGTATTTTTGGAAAACATGCTGGGCGCCAATACTATTCCTTTGACCCTGTTGGTGGACGCTCATGGCCGCGTGCTCAGGAAAGTCCGGGGATCCCATGAATGGGACAGTGCGGAATTTTTGACGCTGATAGGGGAAACGTTTGGCATCGGGATGTAGCGTTAACCCCGAAATGTTAATGATAAATAAATGGGAGCCAAGCCACCGTTATGGGTGTAGCCATAGTTGGCGACAGGCTTCGATTTCATAATTTAGCGCTGCCTCATCCCAGCCAAGCGTGGTGGCAACGAAAGCAGCGATACGCCGTAAATCGTTTTCAGTTAGCTTCGCCAGAATCAGCAGCGGCATGCGGCGGCGTAGCAGGTCATCCAGATGAACGACCATTTCATTGCGTGCGCTCCATAACAGGTCGGCGTAAATGAACGGCAGCGCAGGCATGATGCGTTCTGCCATCTGGGAATTGCTCCCGATAATACGGAAAATTTCATCTACTCGTTTGCCATGCCGACGGATAAGCCACTTGGCGCTCCCCTCATCAACGTCGAGTTGGCTTGCCTGGTCGCTTGTAGCAGGCAGCCATGCGCAATAATCTTCATCCGGCGCCCATGGGAATTTCTTTCCTTTAGTTGGACACGGTGCATTAACGCCGAGTTGCGCGCAAACTGCATTTACGATGTGAGCGGCATCTTCTCGCGCCGAGGTAATTTTCCCGCCGACGGAATAATGCACGCCGTTGCTCGCAGTTTTTAATTCCCATTCGCGGCTGGAGGCGGAGGGGGATGATTTGTCGTCATGCTTCATTACGCGCACCCCCGCGTAACTGCCGATGACGTCAGCCTCAGTCCACGCCGTCCTGAGATAATGGTTGGTTTCGGCAAGCAAATAGGCAACATCGGCCTCTTCGACGGCGACGTGATTAATGTCGCCCTGATAATCCGTATCGGTGGTGCCGATGAGGGTGAGTCCATACCACGGGATCATGAAGAAAACCCGGCCATCGGATTGGGCTGTCAGCAGCAAAGCCTCTTCATCCAGCACCGCCGGCAACAACAAATGTATGCCCTTGGTCAGGCGGCACCAGCCCCTGCCTTCCTGCGTTGTCGTTATCCACTGACTGGTAGCGTTGACGATTTGATGGGCAAGAATTTCTGCGGCAATGCCATCGAGTTGATCCTGAACCTTTGCGCCGCAAACCTGACCATCTGTTTCGAGAAAGCCGGTCAGCTTGCAATAGTTCAAGCACACCGCCCCCGCCGTCATCGCGCCGTCTATCAGCTCCAGCACCAGCCGCGCATCGTCGGTCTGTGCATCGGAATAGGTAAAGCCGCCTTTCAAATTACCGGGGTTGAGAAACGGGAAACGATCTGCAAAAGCCTGAGCGTCAAAGTGATGATGCCTCATTTCCGAGCCTAAGCCGCCCGCAAGCAAGTCATACAAAGTCAGCCCGGCCATCAACTGAACCGTGCCGATGCGACTGTCCGCATACACCGGCACACCGAAGCGTAGCGGCCACACGCGATGCGGCGCCGCTTCCAGCAACATTTCCCGTTCGCGCAACGCTTTTTTAACCAGCCTGAAGTTATAGGTCTCCAGGTAACGCAGGCCGCCATGAATCAATTTGCTGGAAGCAGAGGAAGTCGAACAGGCCCAATCGCCTTGTTCCACTATGGCTACACTCAAGCCGCGCAAGGCTGCATCGTACGCCGTCCACGCACCATAAATGCCGCCGCCGCAGACCAGCAGGTCGAACTGGTGGCCGCACAACAAGGAGAAATCGCGCTTCATATAACTCTCAGCACTAGAGAAAACCTTCAACGGCAGAATAGGGCAAGCCAAATGCATCTGCCACCGCACGGTAGCTAATCTCGCCTCCGATGAGGTTCAATCCCTGACGCAACGGAATGCTGTCGCGTAGAGCCTGCTGCCAACCCTTGTTGGCCAGTTGCAGCAGATAAGGGAAAGTAGCGTTTGTGAGCGCAAGGGTGGAAGTGCGCGGCAGACAGCCCGGCATGTTAGCCACAGCGTAGTGCACCACGCCGTCGACAATATAGATCGGATCCTGATGAGTGGTGGGGTGTGTGGTTGCTACGCAGCCACCCTGATCGACCGCGACATCCACGATGACCGAGCCTTCACGCATCGTCTTCAAATCTTCACGGAGAATCAACTTAGGGGCAGCCGCGCCCGGAATGAGTACACAGCAAATGACGAGATCGGCGGTGGCGATCTGCGTTAACAGGTTATGGCGATTAGAGAACAGCGTCTGCACTTTGGCAGGCAACACCTCGTCAAGATAGCGCAGACGCTCCAGCGACACATCCAGTATCGTAACGTGTGCACCGAGTCCTGCCGCTAAGCGCGCGGCGTTGCTGCCCACGACGCCACCGCCCAGGACGACTACTTGTGCTGGCAGCACGCCGGGTACACCGCCGAGCAGGATTCCGCGCCCACCGTATAATTTCTCCAGATACTTCGCTCCTTCATGTACCGCCATGCGCCCTGCCACTTCCGACATTGGAGTCAGCAAGGGCAATTCGCCCGTCGGCAAGGTCACAGTCTCGTAGGCGATGCAGGTCGCACCAGATGCAAGGTGAGCGACTGTCAATTCCCGGTCAGCCGCAAAATGAAAATAGGTGAAAATAATTTGCCCAGCGCGAATACGCGGCCATTCGGTTTTGATCGGCTCCTTGACCTTGACGATCAATTCCGCCTCAGCCCATACGGAGTCCGCATCGGTCGCAATGTGCGCACCTGCGCTCAGATACTTCTCATCGCTGAAACCGCTACCTAGCCCAGCGCCGCTTTCCACCCATACGGAATGTCCGGCCGCAACCAATGCAGCCACCCCAGCGGGAACCAGCGCAACACGGCTTTCATTCATCTTAATTTCTTTGGGAACACCAATCTTCATTTATTTCCTCTATTCACTCGGATTATGTTGGAGACTCAGCCTGTGCGCCGATGGAGTTAAATTACCTCCGGCAAAGCTGGAGGCTTATTGGGTGAACCCCTCAAAAGGGCAGATAAAACCGTGAGCCGCCCAAGGCGGCTGGTTTTCCTCCTTCCCCCTGATAGGGGGAAGGCTGGGATGGGGGTACAAATTTTGACTACGCTCATGCTTGGATTCTACCCCCACCCTAACCCTCCCCCTACAAGGGGGAGGGAACAATGTCGCCAAATTTTAACGTTGCTCTTTATTTATGACCGCAGGAACGGTCAAACCTAACGGAGTCCCCCGGCCGGGTATTTACCCAACTGAATTATTGTCCATGTTGCATGCTCCTGACATGATTCCCGTCAGCACTGCCGTAGTTATTCGCCAACGAATCAAACTGTGCGAGCCATTGCGCCAGTTCCCCCGCTGTTCTTTCATATTGCTCGATCTGCTCGTCGTTCGGCATGGTGCGAACGATCCTCAAAGCGGCATGCCGCATGGCCAGCGCTCGCGACATATCCCCAGAGCGTTCATGTAGAGCCGCCAATTCAAGGTACGCAGCCACAAACCGTTGATCGTTGTAAATGGCTTTGTTCAAGCATCCCTTTGCTTGTTCGAAGTCCCCCTTGAGTTGGGATAATTGTGCCAATAAAAAATAAGGGGCTGCCGCCAACGGGTCTGTTGCTATCGATTCACGACACATCTGCTCCGCCAGCTCATACTCACCCCTGTCGGCATATGTCCGTGCCGAAGTCCCGAGCACTTTGTCATGGTTCCTTGCTTGCGGCAATACCTGCATCTCCTCGCTTCGAGCCTCGTCGACAGGAAAGGTATGCACCGGCAAGAAAGGCGCAATCCACTCGGCAGCAATTGACGGGACAGGAGGTGGTGCAACACAAGCAGGCAGGCAATTATGTCGTTGATACACTACGCCCTCGGCAAAAAGTCTGTGTTCCAGTCCCAGCACCCTCTGGCCGATAAGTTCAGTATGTCCTGTCATCAGATAACCGCCCTCGGAAAGGGTGGCAGCAAATTTCGTCACGATGGCTTTTACGGCGGCGGAGTCGAAGTAGATGAATACATTGCGGCACAGGATCAAATCCATATCATGCAGTTCCGATCCGGAATTTGGAAACGTCTCACTGACCAGATTGATAACACGGAACTTCACCATGCGGCGTATGCGCTCATCTAGCACCCACTCGTTACCCTCCTCATGAAAATAACGCTGTTGCAATGCTGCTGGAATCATGCGGAACGACCACTGCCCATAACGCCCATGCCGCGCCTTGGCAATCGACATGGAATCAATGTCAGTACCGAGTATAAGTACATTCCAATCACTGTGTTCCGGCAGCAGCATGTCAATCAGCATGGACAAGGAATAAGCCTCCTCGCCGCTGGCGCAGCCCGCACTCCACAGACGCAGGGTTTTGTCATTGCGATGCCGTGCTATCAGTTCGGGGAGCAGGCGCAAGCGTAACAGGTCGAATTGCCCTTGATCGCGGAAGAAAAATGTCTCGCCGCTGGTCAAAACACGGGCGAACTCCTCCCATTCCCCGGCTGCCTCATCGCCAACCAGAAAAATTTGGTATTCTTCCAGTGTGGCGTAGCCCAGGCGTGCAGCACGCTCATGCAGCATGCCGACAAAGCGCTCGTGTGCATCGGGTGGAACGCGCAGGCCAATTCTCTGCGCGAGCAGTTGCTTAAATTCGTCAAGTTGAGTCGTGTTGTTCATGGACGGAGAAGGTCATGCCTTGAAAGCAAATCCATTTCCCCTGAACAGGATCAGGCAGGCGTCCACCACTTGCGGGTCGAAATAAATGCCGCGATGTTTGGTAATCTCTTCCAGTGCTGCCTCAGTACCCAACGCGGGGCGGTAGGGGCGGTGCGAGGACATAGCCTCGACCACGTCCGCCACACTGAGAATACGCGCTTCGAGCATAATGGCATCGCCCTTGAGTGCTTGCGGATAGCCCGACCCATCGATTCGTTCATGGTGCTGTAACACCATCTGCGCGATAGACCAAGGGAAATGAACTCCCTTCAAAATGTCATAACCCGCTTGCGGATGGGCTTTGATAAACTGGAACTCGATGTCGCTAAGCCTTCCCGGCTTGCTCAGTATTTCCGCCGGGATTTTGATTTTTCCCAAGTCATGCACGATGCTCGCGAGATGAATAGCCTGCACCTGTTCATCCGGCAATCCCATTTGCCTGGCAATGGCTGCGGCCAGATCGGCCACCTTGGTCTGGTGACCTGAAGTGTAAGGATCGCGCATTTCAACGATGTCGGCAATCGCCCGCACAGTATCATCCAGACTCTCTTTCAATTGCGCGAGATAATGCTGGTTTTTATCCTCCGCCAGATCGCGTTCGTGACGGACATGCAACGTGCGCAGCCCGAATGCCAAATCCCCCGCTATTTCTTCCAACAGTTCAATTTCGTTGGGAATGAAGGCATCCGCTTCATCGGAATATACGTTCAATACGGCGGACACAATGTTGTCCGCATTCAGCAGCGGCAGCGCAATGCTGGACGCATAACCTTGTTGCACCGCCGCATCGAACCAAGGCAAATAACGCGGATCGCTGGCGATGTTCTGGCACACCTGTGTCGCGCCGCTGCGGATGGCGCGTCCACTCGGCCCCATGCCGCGTTCGCTCTCCGCCCAAGTGAGTTGCAGGGCATCCAGATAACCTCCGTCATGACCGGCATACGCAATGATCCTGATGGTCTTGTCCGCGTCCTGTTGTGCATAGCCTATCGATGCCATCCGGTAACCGTGTTCCACGATGATTTGGCAGATTGCCTGCAAAAGCTCATCCTCGTCGGTGATATAGACCAATTTGCGGTTTACCTTACTTACGGTAGCAAGAGCGCGGTTGGAGTGGCTGAGCGCGATTTCCGCCTGCTTGTGCTCGGTGATGTCCTTAATCACACCGTCATAGGACAGCAATTTTTCGGAGGCGTTCTTAAACAGGATGGTCGTGTCGCTCACCCAGCGTATTTCCCCGTCTTTCCGGATGATGCGATGCTCCATGGGTGAGACATCATTCCCCGCCAAAATCTGGATCACATGCTCCTTGACCAATTCACGATCCTCCGGAACGACCATCTGTATCCACAGGTCGGGATTTGCGGAAAAATCTTCCGGTTTGTACCCAGTCACCGTCACGCAGGCTGGGCTTTGATTGGTTTCCACGGCACGCCCGTTTTCGATGCGTACCGTATATAGGTAATCCGTGAGTCCCTCGGTAATACGCCTGTAGCGTGCCTCGCTTTCCTGCAGTGCCGCAGTGCGGTTTTGCACCTGATCCTCCAGAAAATTATTAAGACGGTTGAGCTGGGCTTGGGTACTGACCAGTTCCTGATTCTGGGACAGGGTATTCTCGTACACCGACAGCAGCAGGTTCAGCATCTGTCGGCTGTCGGTGGTGATGGTGTAGTTTTTGCCGTTATATTCCACTTGTTCGGCACGTCGTTCTTCCGAACGGTTCCTTTGGATCGGAATGACCAGCAGGGAATGGATACGGGCCAGCAGGTTAGCTTCGACACAAGGCTTGGCAAGGTAACTGTCGGCACCGACATTGAGCGCCTTGATGATGTCTTCCGTTTCGGACAGAGCCGACACCAGGATGACTGGAATATTCCATAATTTTTCGTTGTGTTTGATCTCGTGGCATAGTTCGTAGCCGTCCATCAGTGGCATCTGGATGTCGCTGATCACCAGCGCGCAGGGATGCTCGCTCAAGGCTTGCAAACCTTCCTTGCCGTCCTTTGCCAGCCTGGCCTGATAGCCTGCCTTGACCAGAATACGACGGAGCAATTCGGCTTCCACCAAACTGTCTTCAACAATCAGGATTTCCGTTGGTGCGTTTGACGTGTTATTTTCCATGTTGTGGACTCCTAATCATGATTGCTGCCAACAATGCAATGATTATTCACCAACGCTTCCAGTGCTGGCGCGATCTGTTCCAAGGGCAGTATCTTCTGTGCCGCACCCAGTGCTACAGCCGCTTTAGGCATGCCGTACACCACGCTGCTAGCCTCGTCCTGGGCGAGTGTGATGCCACCGGCTGTGGCAATGCTCGCCATGCCATCGGCGCCATCGCTTCCCATTCCTGTCAGCAACACGCCCACTGTGCCGCCACCAAAACAACGCGCCGCCGCCTGCATGGTGACGGTGACCGAGGGACGATGTCCATCCACTGGCGGTGCAATGGAAAACAGGAAACATCCGTCGCTATTAAATTCCAGATGATTATCTTCGGGTGCAAAATAAACCACGCCCGTTTGCGGTGTCTCACCATGCGCTGCCTTGCGCACCGTTAGTGTGCAGGCATCAGCCAGCCAATCCACCATCCCGGACAAAAAACTGCTGCCGATATGCTGGACGCACACCACCGGCAGCGGGAAGGTGGCGGGCAAGTGCGACAGGATATCGCGCAGGGCCTGCGGGCCGCCGGTGGAAGCGCCGATTACTATGATGCGAAGCGAGGATTGCGGGCGGGAAGAAGTGGTGGGCGGCAATGCAAGGGGGGCGTTCATGACATTGCTGCGGTGAATCACCCGCACACCGGCCAGAATGCGTATTCTGCTGGCCAGTTCATCTGCTACCTTGTCAAAGTCTGCGTCCTGAATGGCGCGTGGCTTGGGAAAAACATCGACCGCTCCTGCGTCGAGCAGCATGAACACGTTGGCTGACCCCGCTTCCACTGAGACGCTCACCACCAGAATGGGGCGCGGATACTTGGCCATTACTTCGCGAGTAAATTCCAGCCCATCCATCACCGGCATGTGCAGGTCGGTGCAGATCACATCCGGATTTAAGGCGGGCAACAGATCGAGCGCCTCCTTGCCGTTGGTTGCGGTGCCTACCACCTGGATTTCGGGTGAGCGAGACAGCAGGCGTTGAAGGATGTTCAGCACGAGTGGAGAATCGTCTACTAACAGAACCCGGATCATGGCACGATCAACCTTTGCAAAGTTTCCAGCAGCACGTGCTGATCGAATGAGGGCTTGGGTATATAGGCATTGGCGCCGACTTCCAGGCCGCGCCGCTTGTCCTCGTCGGAGGCGAGGGAGGTTACCAGAATTACCGGCAAATCGTGGTAGTGCGGTTCCTGGCGGATGCGGGCGGTGAGGGAGAGGCCGTCCATGTTGGGCATCATGATATCTGATACGACTGCCGCAAAGGAACGGCTACTCAGCGCATTGAGGGCATCCACACCATCAACTGCGGTGACTATCTCATAACCGGCATCTTCAAGGATACGTTTTTCCATGACGCGCACCAACACAGAGTCTTCCACCAGCAGGATGCAAGTTTTGACCGGCGGCCCAGACCGCTCAAGTTTGCCCTTGGCGGGCGCGGCAGCCAGTTTGTGCGCCGAGCGCAGCAGATCGGCAGGATTCAGCACCGCACAAATCTCCCCGCTACCCAGTATGGTCAGGCCGGAAACATTGCGTACCCGCTGCAACGGTGCGCCCAGCGGTTTGGCCAGCACCTCTTCTTCGTCCAGTAATTCATTCACCCGCAACCCAAGCCGTTCGTCGCCAACCTGAATCACGATGCATACCGTTTCGTCGCCCTGATTTTCGGCGGGCAAGCCCAGCAGATCGGCGAGGCGCGGAGCGATCACCGCCTGTCCGTCCAACTCGAAGGCAGGGCGACCTTCGAGGGTGAAAATATCTTCCTCGCGCACGCGCCGCGAGGTGTGGACAAATTCAATCGGTAAACCGTAGCGATGGTCGCCCACACTGACCAGCAACAAGCGCGTGGTAGACAGACCCAGCGGCAGGCGCAACTGCATCATGGTGCCATGATGCGGCGCGGACTCCATGCGGATGTCACCCTTGAGACGCTCCACGTTGACCCGCACCACATCCAGTCCAACGCCGCGCCCGGACAGCTCGGTAATGAAGGTGCTGGTGGAGAAGCCGGGCAAAAAAATCAGTTGCTGCAATTGCGCCGGGGTCATGGTGGCGAGCGTTGCCTCGTCATTCAGCCCGTGCTGCAACGCCACATGCCGGATTGCGTCAACATCCATGCCGCGTCCATCGTCGCGCACTTCCAGCAGCACACTATTGTTTTCCTGCACCGCGCGCAGCCGCAGCGTGCCGCCGCGAGGCTTGCCCTGCCGTTCGCGTTCGGCAGGCGGTTCGATGCCGTGGTCAATGGCATTGCGCAACAAGTGCATCAGCGGGTCTTTCATTTCTTCGAGGACGCGCTTGTCCACGTTGAGTTCCCCTCCTTCGATCACCAGTTCTACTTCCTTGTCCTGCTCCTTGGCGAGATCATGTACCATGCGCGGAAATAGCGAAAACACGGAGGACAGCGGCATCAGGCGGACATCATGCACCCGCTCCTCCAGCGTGTTGGCCGTGGATTCCAGCCTCGCGCCGTCCTCGTATAAAGCATCGCGCGCTTGCTTGATCCGGCTTCCGAGCAGCGCCACAATGTCGCCATCTGCGCGCAGCATCTGGCGCACAGTTTCGCTCATCTTAGCCATGGTTTCTGTGGTTTCCGTCCTGCGCAGCAGGAAGCGAAATTTCCTGCGGCTGCGTTCCAGCATTGCCCATTGTTCCAGCATCTCATCCATCAGCGACAGCCGATGCTGTGCCCGTCCCTGAATCACGCTGAGTTCGCCCGCCAGGGTAAGCAGATCGTCCAGCTTGCGCGTCTCCACCCGCACAGTTTCGATACGGAAAGGCTCGGCTGCAATCCCTCTGTCCCCTCCCCCCGGCAGGGCTAGGGAGGGGATTGAACTGGTCAAATTCTCAGAATTTTTACTTCCATCTAAACTTTTACCCCCATTGATGGAACTACTAATGAAACTACTAGCCATTCCGCTAAGCCCCAAAGTGTGGGGCAAGCGGCTGGTTATAGACATCTGACTTGGCTGTCCAACAACACCAGCCAAGTCATTGGTTACCCAACTTTCCCCCTGGGAGGGGGAAGGAGTATTTGTGCGCCCGGCGGGTTCTCCGATCAGCGCCTCCTGCACCAGCTTGCGCAAATCGCGCAGCACGATAGTCATACGTTCGATCACGTCCGGCGTGAGCGGTGCTTCACCCTTGCGCGCCGTGTTCAGGATGCTTTCCAGACCGTGCGCGGCGGTTTCGATCTTTGACAACTCCAACATGCGCGCTGCGCCCTTCATGCTGTGCGCCTCGCGGAATACCTCTTCCAGCAGCGCTTGGTCAGTGCAATTTTTTTCAAGGCGCAGCAAGCCGTCGTCAAGACGGGCGAGATGCTCCGTGCTTTCCGCCTTGAATAACTGACGCAGTTCTGGGTCTTCAATCATATTGATTGCGGAATGCAGAATTGTAGGTCGGTTTTCAACCCGACATGTCGGGCTAAAGCCCGACCTACGCCTAATGAATTATCTGGGTTCATTACACAATCGCCTTGAGGTTCTCAGCCGCATTGTTCAAATTCTGTACCCCGATTTTGGTCTGCCCGATCCCGGCGACGGTCTCCTTGGCTCCGGCTGCGATGCTGTTGGTCGCCTGCACCACTTGGGAAAAAGCAGCGGACTGCTGTTTGGTGTTCAGCATCATCTGCTGGGCATTTTCATTGACGCTATTCGACAGGCTGGCCAGATTATTGAACAGATCGGCTACCTTCCGCACCAGTTGGGTCACCTCGGTCACAGTGCGCGTGCCCTCCTCAGTCATCATGATCGAGGAATTGGTGGCTTTCTGAATGTCGGTCACCAGCACGGCGGTCTGTTCCGCCGACTTCTTGCTCTGGTCGGCGAGCTTGCGTATTTCGCTCGCCACGACGGCGAAACCCTTGCCATGCTCGCCGGCACGGGCGGCTTCTACCGCCGCGTTGAGTGCCAGCATGTTGATCTGTCCGGCCAAGTCCTTGAGCAGGGTGGCGATATTGCCAATTTGCCCGGTCTGTTCGCCCAGATGCAGTATCTGGTCAGCCATGGCGCCAATCTTGTCCTTGAGGCTGCTCATCGCATCCACCGCTTGCTGAGTGGCATCGCTGCCCTCTACCGTGACGGTACTGGAACGCTCCGCCAGCGTCGCCGAATTTGCCGCCTGTTCTGCCGACTGGCGCGAGGAGGCCGACAGTTCATCGATGGTGGAGGAAGTCTCATTAACGGCGGCCGCTTGCTGGCTGGCGGTGCGTTCGTGCTGGGCGATGGTGGCAGCAATTTCACTGCTGGCAGCGGAAAGCTGGGTGGCGCTGGCGATAACATTGCGGCTGATCGCCGCTGCGAGCCAGAGGGCGATGGCTACCGACATGGCAATGGCGCCCAACATGCCATAGATGATCGAATTGGTGACCATGCGGATGGCTGCGTCTTCCTTTTCCCCTATTCCTTTGGTGATCTCATTTTCTTGTTGCAGGAAGCTGTTCGCCACATCGTCCAGTTCGCGTGCCATCCTGGGGATTTGCCCGCTCCGATATTGTGCAATGGCTGTCGCGTCCTTGCCCTGATCCACCAAATCCAGCAGCATATGCTGCTGCTGGACTAGCGTTTTAATCGACTCACCCATGCGCAGCAGGGTGTCCCGTTGTTGCGGGTCTTTCACCTGGTGCAGGAGTAATTCATATTTAACCTTGTATGCGGTTTCGTTGTCCTGAAACTCTTTAAGCATATCTGGGGTTTTATTCAGCAGATAACCGCGCGTCGAGCGCTGCATCCTGACCAGGTCGAGAGCCATCTCTTGTGCTGCTTGCATGGTTGACTGCACAATATCGTGCTCATTAGCCGCGCGCGTGTCCTCCTGCAGGCTGACAAACACCAGCACCATGGCTCCCAGCAGCAGCAGCAGCGGAGCCAGATAACCCAGCAAGATGCGCTGGCTCAGTTTCAGTTTTGCGAACATGACAACCTCCCAATCAGTTTGGTTAAACGCTTTCGTTGACTATCCATTCCTCCCGCGCCAATAGCGCGGGCAAATCCAATACCACCATCATTTTGTCGGCGTAAGGCACAGTTCCCTTGATTTCCGTTCCGCGCTGTTCATGCAACGCCGCAGGCGCAGCCTGCAATTCCTCCTGGCGCAGATAGACGACGTCATGCACCTCGTCCACAGCCACGCCTACCACTTGCTCGCCGAGGCTTGTGCTGCCCCAGGCCGAAGCACGGACGATTACCACCTTGTTGCTGCTCTGCATTGCAGGCGGCAGGTTGAGCGCAACGCGCAGGTCGAGCAGGGTGAACAAATTGCCGCGCAGGCTGATGGCGCCCAGAATGTGTGGCGGGCAGCAGGGAATCGGGGTGGGGTGAGTGATTTCACAGAACTCCTGCACCGACTCAAGCTCGATGCCGAAGTATTCGCCGTCCAGTTCCACCACCGCCAACGGGAGGTGCGCGCCTTCCTCATCGGTGAGGGTCTCCAGCAACGCCTTGGCGCGCGCACGGTACACCGCGTGTTGTTCCGGTGTGGCCTCCGGACAAAAGCGGTTGACGGGATGCTCCCTGTCCGTAGCCATCAGGTTTTGCGGCTGGTGTACCAGTTGGCTCACATCCAGTAACGTCACTATGTCGTCATCCACCCGTGCCTCACCCGCTACCAGATTGGTGTTGCGATGCGTCTCCACATCAGGCTGGGGTGATGACTGAATGGCTGCCAGCGGCAATTCAATTACTTCGCGCACCTCGCTGACGATCAGCCCCATCCACAACTGATCCTGTTCCAGCACGACCACTTGATCGCTGAGGCTGTAGGGACGGGCGGGATGACCGAAACGCAGATTGAGGTCGGTAACGGGAATGAGTTGATCGCGCAGGCTGAACATACCAACGATGTAAGGCGGTGCTTCCTCAACCGGAGTTAGTTCCGGCAACCAGATCGATTCACGCACCAAGGTCGCGTCCAAGCCGAAAAGCTCGTCGTCCAGATCAAAAATCAGCAATGGTTGGATGGAGGACATATCAACCTAATAATGCGAAACTCGAAGCCACGGAGGGCGCTGAACACACGCGGGATACGCTTTATAAATTGACAGCAGTTCAGCAAACCGAGGGCAAGAATGCGGGTAAATACAAATAGCGATTCCATACCCTAACTCCTTGGCGAGCTATGTATATGCTCATTTGATATGAGGAACAACTGTTCATGTAGCTATTAGTTACATGAGCAGTTGGTGGCTTACACAACCTTCGCCACGATCATATCCTGATTAGCCTGTTGCTTGGCCTGTTCCAGAAACATTCCTAATTGCACTGCCAACACAACCTTGGCCATTCGCTTGTCGGATTCCAATATGTGGATCGCAAGCCAATGAGTCAGAAATGAGCGGATGTTCTCTATTGCTTCGCCTATCGGTTTGCCGTTTCCTTCATCTTCCAATCTGATCATAACGGACACAAAGTTAATGTGCTCAATTTTGAGATCGGCTTCCCAAGAATCATCCGCAAGGAACTGATGCCATAAATCTTCTTCAGTCTTGAAATGATACACCGCATATTCCGCAAGTTCAGTAAAATATAATTCAAATCGGTAATGTCAGACTGATTGGCTACGCCAGTAGCTAATTCGCCAAATGAACTGGACGTTTGTGCTGCTCGCCCATCTCCGGTATCCCGGTAAAATAATTCTCGTCCCAAGGAAGAATTTCAAGTGGTTCACTCATGCCATTACCCGTTTTATTTAGCTTCGTCCAAACGCATTTAATAACCCAATTCGATCAGCCAACTGACGTTGTGAAACGATTGCTGATTTTGATGAATCGGATTTGTTTGAGCCGGGCAATTTTGAAAGAATGATGCCACGCGGTTTTGCCTTCACGCAATTTCGGAGATTCATAGATTGGTTTCTGTCGAAGAACAGATTTCCGGTATGTCGCCGTAAAGTCAACATTGGCTTGCCAAACGCCTCAGATGAGCTGTCCGCTGCGGCTGATCATGGTCGCAAGCTCAGCTTTATCGCTGATGCCGAGTTTGGTGTAAATGCGCTGGATGACATTGCGTACAGTCACCGGCGAAATATCGAGCCGTTCGGCGATCTCTTTATGCGATAGTCCTTGGCTATAGAGTTTCGCGATTGACGCTTCGCGTGGCGAAAGCTGGCTCAACGGACAGCGCGGAGCCGCTCGCAGGAAAAGCAGCTGCCCGATGCTTGCGGTCGAGACCGTTATAGCCATTCCCGAGAAACCGGCGCCACTGCCACGGTTGAGCGCGTCCAGCATGACCTTGGGCAACTTGATCCCTTTCCAGTCCGTCCACTCTTTTTGCAGCAAGCGGTTAAACCCGCTACCGGCGTAATGCAGCAGCCCGTCATGGCTGGCGATTGCCCCGGTTCCCTGTTCCGACGCAGCTTCAACAGTGCCAGCCTGCCGGAGCGACAACAAACGGTTCTGCGTCAATGCTTCCACCATGTGGGGGAACAACTGCTCCAGCAGTTGCTCGTTGCTATCGGTGAAATGGGCATTTTGGTCGGCACGGAACAGGGTGATGCCATGCAAGTAACCCGACTTCGCGGTCAATTCGGCGATACACAAGCTGTTGGCGTGCCGGTAGCGCTGGGTATAGTCACGCATTTCCGCAAATTCGCAGCCGGCATAAAACGTCTCCGTATGGATGCTATAGGCCTTGCCGGGATTGGCCGCCACCATATGCAACAAGCGATCCTTGCGGTTGATTGAGTCCCAGTCGAGCACAATATCCGTCGGCTCGTTCTGCAAATGGGCGCAGTGCGTGATGGCACGATTATCGGTCAGTTCGACCGTTACCCACCGGCTCGACGTAAATGGAACCAGCGACCCTACCAGACCCAATACGAAGTCCTGATATTCTTCCACCGATGTCTCGCGTGCCGCGCGATAGATTTGCAGAATCAGATTGCTGAGCGTATTCAATGCCGTACCCTACATTTTTTACGAAGCGCTATCCATCAGGGAGGGGGTAGAAACGCAACATTCCAACTGCGCTACCCCCATCCTAACCCTCCCAATGAGTGGGTGAAGGGACTCGCTACGAGTAGCCACCTCTCCACCATATTTCGGGCGGAAATTCCAGATGTATAAAATGCCCGCTATCCACTACCTGAGCTCGCAGTTGCGGGAATATGCGCTGCCAGGTTGCGATGTCTTCATCCACGGCCAGGAGCGGGTCGTAATGTCCCAGCAGAAGCGTAACTTCCCCGTCGAAGCCGTCCACTGGCGCCAAGGCTGGCGCGTTCAGCAAATCGTTCATGACGGTCAGAAAAGTTTCCAGATTCAGGATCGACCCTGTGGCAAACAAGACAAGGAAGCGATCCCGCGCCGCTGCCGAGTCGGGGCCGAAATAGACGGCGGGATATGCGGGGTGGACTGCGGCGGCGAGAACCATGGACTCGAAGCTGCGTTGATCCAAGCGCGTCTCAGCGTCCGCAATGGCAGCTTCGAGCACCGGGGAACTTTGGATTTCAGTCAGCCTGCGGCACAGGCGGAATAACGGCGGAAAAGGATCGGGAGCGCATCCGAGCAGGGTGATGCTCTTGACCAGTTCCGGCGCTTCCCGAACCAGTGCATACGCAATTTGACCTCCGAAAGAATGGGCAATCAGCGCCACCGGCTCGCCAGTGTCGTCGGCCATGGCGCGAAGCTGATCCGCAGCAGCGGCTACCAACTGTCCAAACGGCGCTGGCGACCCGCTGGTTACCGTCGGCTGATCCCACCATACAACTGGCAGACTATCCCCGAACCACTGCCGCTCGATTTCGGTGCTCAAGCCAGGTCCGCCGTGCAGAAACAACGCACGATTGTCTCTTCCCACATTCGTCTCCCATTTCGAACTGTTATCCAGGACACCTCTAAAAATCCTATTTTCGTCGTGCTGCGTTACTCACAAAAATTTACTTTTTATATATCAAACAGATGCTGCGCCGCAATTTTTTGTTCGCGCCTTGCCTAACTTAGAAAGTTGAATCTTTAGAGGTTACCCTTCGGAAAAAGTTGGGCAAATATATCACTTTCAGGGTGATTTGTGATGCATTTGCATCATATTCAAACAGGGGAAAGTGGGCATAAAATCTTGTGGCAATCGCACAAATTGCAACTTGCGCACACGATCACACAGGAATCGAGTTTTTAACAACGCAAAACCTAAAGGGGACTTATCATGAAACTAATATTTTCAATCTTGGCATCTATCCTATTTGTGATCTTTTCTAATAGCGTATTGGCCGATGCAACGAATGATGCTCTTGTGCAAAATCTACCACAGAATATTATCCTGGCAGATGCCGATACGGATCAAATGATCATTAACGGTGCCCAACAGATTGCCAAATCGGTGCAGTGCAGCACTAACTGCCTCAACCGGCAGAGTAGCTGCATTATGAGATGCAGAAGCTATCGCAATAATGACCCGCAGGGCGTTGCCTGCGTCATGGATTGTTCTAATGATTACAACCAATGTACTTCTAACTGTCAGTAGTGCAGTTCATATTGCTTTACCAAAAAAATGGGGAAATAAAATGAAGAATATCGATTCCATCAGCGTTGTTATGGCGCTGTTTTTTTTGCTAATCGTAGGGGATGTATTTGCCTATGGAGCAGTCGCGGTAAACTCTCAAACTCACAGAGAAGGCGTCTCAGCTAACTATCCCAATCAGAACGCCGCCGATATGGGGGCTCTTAGGGAATGTGGTAGCGGATGCATGGTTGTCGGGAGATATTGGAACTCGTGCGCAGCCATTTCATGGGCGCCAAATGGCGCGTATGCCTATGATTCCGGCTACTCGCACCACGAAGCGAGAGAGAAGGCAGAACATCTGTGCGATAGACACGCAGGAGAAAGATGTCGGACACGTACCCTGTGTGATGGCGGAGACGACCAACGCGATAACTATGATCGACATGATCGTCACGATCACTATGATTGAGAGCGAAGCCTATTATGCAATGCCCGTTGGTTATTACACCTTGCATTACGCCTTACGCGAGTTGTGGAGGGCAGTATCTTTCCGATCATTTGGATAGCAAGGAGAACAAATAAAAGCTACACATTATTTCAATGTTGACCCTTGCAGCTCTGTCCACTGCGACAGCAGTTCCGGCTTGGGCAGAGGGGCGAGGCTGGGCGGGAGAGCGAGATACCCGTCATTTTGATATACACTATTAGATAAATGGTTTACAACTTAACAATTGTAAGCCATTTTCATTTTTTCTCTTCATGGGTACACCAGAAATTTGCTAGGCATCTTCATTGATGACTGGGGATAATACCCCGCCACATTCCAGCCTAATATCTAACGTAGCATCGTGCTTTGGTTGTTTTCCTCAAATGCCGTGTCTCCCATTCTGTTTTCACAAGAACACACATCCTGTCGGCAGCATCACACAAACAACCCTAAAAGCTCTAAGTTACTCGCTTTTTATGTCGATAAATATCATAAGAATCTAGTCGTATTGTGCAATGACAACCAAGCTATAAAGAAGGAGTGAAGTGAGGTGCGCCATGATTACGTTTACCGTGTTGGGATTTTTGACTGAGGGTGAAAAGTATTCCGACTTTAGTCTTGATATTTTTGCAGATTCGCCCTTGGAAGCGATGGAAAAAGTATTAAAGAAACACACAAACTTGAGTGTATCAAGCGTTTGCAGGTCAAACGCAGGCAGGTTTTTTGATTATTAGGAATTGCTAAGGGAATTCTGTCGGGCTATCTCTGGCACAGCCTATTTCTCATCAGCCATCCAACACATGGATTTCTTGTGGCCCACTGAAACTATTTTTAAGCATGTTCTCCCGCACGATAAACCGCTAAAACCACCTGCTATTCTGGGCATTGTTTTAGCGGTAAATCAGCATAATGGCATGATGCCCCTCGCTCTGGTTAATTAGGACTTTTCCCTACATAAGAATTAGCCATCCTCTTATTTCTCCTGCATGCCCTCCCGCGCACAATGCAATCGTCAATTCGACAAACATTGAACGTAAGGAGACGAACATGAAAGCACAGCACCTGCATCATAAATCCGTACCCCACGCAATTCTGAACTCAGCCGGCTCCAAAGACTTTGTGCCACTGCACTTGACCTCCAAAGCCCTGAGTGACGACTCCTGCTGGGACGAGTATGAATCCGAGTATGAAGAGTCTCTTCCAAGCTACGCTCTCACCTTCTTTGATGAAAGCGCGTGCGAGTAGTGACAACCTGAATTCAACGATGGGGGGGCTATTATGAGATCCAATATGCCAACAGGCTTCGGAGTACCCGCAATCAGCTTCGACACCTTTAAGAGGCTGGTCATGTCCTTTGGGGACGAATTTGACGAAGCGTTACAAGCCGCACGCAAGCTGGGGTTGACCGAGAATTACATCCAGATATATTCAACTCAAGAATAATAGCTAGTGCAAACGCTGATGAGAATCCAGGATCGGTTTCTGTAGAATTGATCCAGCCATGATGTGATATCCCTTTTGTTTCTGCATTGTGGTTAGGCAGTTTTTGTGCTGAAATCACTTACCGCTGCTTTACCTGATAAATTACTGCTCTAAACATGGAGAGTGTAATGCGTAAAGTTATTCTGATGCTGCTGTTAGCTGTTGTCAGTAGCAGTGCGATGGCGGATTGGGTTCGGATTGGCAGCATTGACGCCGCCAACTTAATAATTTATGCCAATCCTGACACCATTCGCAGGACAGGAAACATTGTGAGTATGTGGAATTTACTTGATTTTACGGCTATACAAAGAAGTGCTGGGTCAACAAACTTTCCTGAAATTACATACTTGTCAGTGAAAGCACAACATGAGTACGACTGCAAAACAGCGCAACAACGGATACTTTATTTTTATTGGTACTCTGAGAATATGGGCAAGGGCGATGTGGTGTTTAGCGATGATACTGTAGAAGAATGGTCTCCAGTCTATCCTAACAGTACAAAAGACATTTTATTGAAATATGCATGTTGGAAGAATTAGAGGGAGGCAACGCCTGCCAGAAAGTCATTTACCCCCAGCCATACAAGCGGATACTGGCGAATGGCAGGAATGTACCAGCAGAACTTTACGACTAGCCAAAGCGAATCGTAACAATGATTACAACTTCCTATGGGAGCATCACGCTGGCAAGATCCCATGCCACTTTAGAACTGAATCCTTTCCTGCGGTAATAGTGGTAATCCCCAATAAAGCGTGCGAACCTTGAAAATGTATGTGGCATGATTGTTCCATCCTTTTCTTAGATAATGTTTTCATCCGCCTATGCCATGCAGATCACAACGCAACAACATCCGGCGCCCATACGGCGCATGCGTTATGTTAATTTCCGCAGGGAACGTCACGCCATCCTTGCGTCGCACGGTCGTCTTGAACCGGCTCGTCTTGCCGCGCATGCACAGCTTGAACATTGACATAAAGTTCTGGCAATCGGTCATCACACCGAGCTCATCCAGTACATGTGCAATTAACTCTTCTCTGGTATAACCCATATACACGCAGCAATATTCGTTGATATAAGCAAATTGTCCATTTGTGTCGAGATAAAATGTCAAACAGCGCCCAACACTTTCCACTAGTCAGCGTCCAGCCTTTTCCACTTGTTCAGCTTTTCTGAGGGCTGTTTTTTCGATGCTTAAAGCGGTACGACTCGTTGCCTGTCTCCAAGATGTCGCAATGATGCGTGACGCGATCTAGCAAGGCAGTCGTCATCTTCGCATCACCAAATACTTGCACCCACTCTCCGAATGACAGATTCGTTGTAATGATCAAAGAAGTCTTCTCATAAAGATGGCTGATGAGATGAAACAGCAACGCGCCACCCGATGCCGGAAACGGCAAATAGCCCAGTTCATCCATAATCACGGCATCCACAAGGCACAACTGCTTGGCCAGATTGCCGACCTTGCCTTGGATCTTCTCGCGCTCTAGCTGATTGACCAAATCGACTGCATTGAAGAAACGCACACGCTTGCTTTGATGGATCGCAGCTACCCCGATAGCAGTGGCCAGATGCGATTTACCCGTGCCCGTGCCACCAACAAGAATCAGGTTGTGCGCTGTTTCCATGAAGGCAGCACTCGCCAATTGTTCAACTACCGATTGCGACAGCGGAGTTTCAGTCCAGTCAATGCCAAGCAAATCACGATGAATCGGGAAGCGAGCGGCTTTAAGCTGATACCGCAGGCTTTTAAGTTGGCGATCCGTTTGCTCCGCAGCAATCAGGCGCTCCATCCAACTCTCTGGACGGTGTGTTTGCCTGGGTTTTTCTGCCTGCAATTCACCCCATGCCGTTGCCATACCATAGAGCTGCAACGTTTTTAAGCTCGCTATGTGATCAGTGGACATTGGTCGCTCCCAGCAAGTGGTCATAACGCTGGCAATTGGCGAGAGGCTCTATCGTCAATGCAATTCCATCCGGCACATTAATCGCGACTGTAGGTAAATGCGGGGCGATGAGCCTGCGCAACTCATTCATCACAATGGGCGCACAGACGATTCCGCCTTCGAGCGCCAACTCGCAAGCCACTGTAAGCGCATCGAGTCCTGCTTCGCCTGCCAGCATGAGCAATTCGACAAAGGCACGATCCCCCTTGGGTTGCTTCAGAATACGATCACGCACTGCCTTAATCGGCGTGGGTAAATCCCACGCCACGAATGGAGCTCCATCGCGTAATGCGCCAGGCTTCTTCTCCAGCACCGGTAGGTAATGCCAAGGATCGCAAACCAATTGGTCTCGCCCAAACACTCTCGAGTGGGCGGCAATCACTTCGCCATGAGCCACGACGCGCACCTGATCTGCTGTGGTGCGAACAGAAACCGCCTGGCCGGCTACGCTGGCCGGTACGCTATATCGATTACGATCCACTCTGATCAGGCAAGTCGAAGAGACTCGCATCATCTGCTCAACATAACCATCAAAGTGCGCAGTGATAGGGCGCAACAACGACTGCTCGTCAGCGAAGCATGCTGCGATGGTGCGTTGCTTCTGTACGGGATGACTGCGCTGTGCCAATTCTTTGCAGCGGGTGGCGAGCCAGTCGTTCAAGGCGGCAAATGAAGTAAAGCGTGCAAGTGGCGTAAATAGCCATTCCCGCACATTACCCACTTGGTTCTCAACTTGCCCTTTCTCCCAGCCAGATGCCGGTGTGCAGGCGACCGGCTCAAACAGATAGTGATTGGCAAGCGTTAAGAAGCGCCGATTGAATTGACGCTCTTTGCCTGTGTAGACAGCATCCACCACCGTTTTGAGGTTGTCGTAGATCAGGCGCGCAGGTACGCCACCGAAGAAGGCAAAGGCGCGGCTATGGGCATCGAGCACCATTTCCTGCATTTCTCTTGGATAGGCCACGACAAACATCTGGCGGCTGTAGGCCATGCGGAAGTGCGCCACTTTGATGGTCTGCAACACCCCGCCCAACTCGACTTGCTCCTGGCTCCAGTCAAATTGGCAAGCATCTGCTGGCTGAAATTGTAGTGGCACAAAGGCTTCGGTCAGTCTCGGGCCATGATTGCCAGACTTCCAACGTTTAACGAAACGTTGCACGCTATCGTAGGCACCGGTGTAGCCGCTTTCCTGCAATCCTTCAAAGAGTCGATGGGCACTGCGACGGCGTGGCCGGGGGAGCTTGGATTCCTCTTCCAGCCATCTTCTAAGTTGTTCTTCAAATTGACCCAGCTTGGGTGCGGCAGGCTGCGTCCGGACATACTTGGGCTCCTCAATGGTGTTGAGGTGTTTGCGCACTGTCGGACGGGATATCCCCATGTCGCGGGAAATTTCTGTAATCGTTTGCTTCTGTACTGAATGTCGCCTGCGAATCTCATAAATAATGTCCATGTAAAACACTCCAGATACCTCCGGCCAAAACGCCGGATGGTTACATACCGAGGTGGAAACTATTGGACGCTGTTTCCACCCCTAATCTGGAAAGTGTTGCACGCTGTTTGACATCCCCGGCGACTTGAAAGGAAATCCGCCCAGTCGCCCTGAAACCGGAGGAGATGTGAGATCACTCGTTGCTCCTAGTGGTGAAAGACAATGGGATAAGGTTCGGCAGGAATGCGCACAGGAACAACGCCTACGGTTTGCTCGGCATCAGAGAACGCGCTCTGATAGTAAAGGCAAGACCAGATGCAGTAGCAGGCCGGACAAGGGAACGCAGGTGCTGGCAGCATCCGCTCGTGGGGAAATAACTAGTTAATCCGTAATCAAACAGGTGATGCTGTTAATTCACATACTGACCGCTTCGCGAGCAAGTCGAAGACCGCTTTGGGGGCAAACTAACCCAGCATCTCGATAACCCATTTCGTTACCGTGCCGGTGGCATGGGCGCATTTCTTATCGCGTGCCTGGTCGAACGCCTTGTATTCTTCGGCATTCCACATGTCGTAGGTACGTCCAGTGAATTGTTTTTGGAGTTCCTGGCAAGTGATACCGCCAAACTCCGACTGGAACCGTTCAACCAATATCTTGTTTTTCTGAAAGTTATGGATGAAACGCCCTTTGTCCAATTTGTCCCGGTCACGGCCATATTTCGCGCTAAGCGCCATTAATCCTCCGATCAATGCGCCGCAGGTACCCTGCGCCGTCAAACCACCGCCACCGGAAAGCCCATGGCTAGCCTTGATAGTGGCATCGTCGACAATTCCGATGGTTTCCTGCACGGTGGCCAACACGCATTGTGGGCAACAGCCGTACTCCAACTCGTACTTAAGAGCTTTTTCATATGCCTGTTCGGCAATCGCCGATTTCTCTTCCTTGTTCATTTTAGTCTCGCTGATTCAAGTTTGAAGTGCAGCAGGTTAATGGTGGCTTGATGTAGCGCATCTCTGCCCCGAATAAGCATCCCCGGTATAGCCGGAGGATGCCCTGTTAATTATTATATACGGAAACGCTAATATAGAAGTATTCTGATGAAATTCTGCTTCACGACAGGGAATTTGGTAACATGAAATTCTACAACGTGCCATTACCCGCACTTGGATTTCCCCCTCTAATTTGCTTAAATATAAGCCATCGAAAATCTGCTGCCTAGGATGCAAAATGTGCGTGCGCTAATTCGTGATTCGTACACGGTGCTAAACTTTTGGGAGATATAGCAATGGATCGTAAACAACATTGGGAACAGGTGTATACCACCAAGCCGTCTGATGCGGTTAGCTGGTTTCAGAATCACGCCGATCAATCGCTACGCCTAATCCACAATACTGGACTCGGCAAAGAAGCCGCCATTATTGATGTGGGCGGGGGCGCATCAACTCTGGTTGACGATCTTTTGGGAGAAGGTTATACCGACCTGACAGTTCTGGATCTGTCTTCGGCTGCCCTTGCAGTAGCAAAGCAACGCCTGGTAAATCATGCTGATTGTGTACACTGGATGGAAGGTGACATTACTCGTGCTGAGTTTCCCATTCACCGATTCGACATATGGCATGATCGTGCCGTGTTCCATTTCTTGACTGATCCGGCTGACCGCCATGCTTATGTTGAACGGGTCATTCGTTCAGTTCGCCCAGGTGGCCATGTGATCGTTGCCACCTTTGCAGAAGATGGGCCTGATAAATGCAGTGGCCTGCCCGTGATGCGATACCAACCTGAAAGTTTGCACGCCGAATTTGGAGAGGCATTCCTGCTGATCGAGCACGAAAAGGAAGCGCACCACACTCCGTCCGGCTCGGTTCAACAGTTTGTTTATTGTTATTGCCGCAAGGCTAATTGCTAACCGTTCTATTCACTCCTGAAATTGTTCGTCATTACGTGCACTGAACAAAATTTTGCAGTATTGTGTGGAATGCCATGCAACCTACCAACAATTCTCTGGGTGTATGATGATTCGACATTACCTCAATGGAGACATTTTTCGGATGCCCCGTGATACAGGACAAACTTGTTGAGACAATGCGTCGAGCTACGCTTCTCCGCTAATCATTTGACGGCAACCCAAAGAGCTTGATGGCATCGCTGACTGTTGAATTGCGAGGATGTCTCTCTCATCAACTTGAGCAACGCCAGCAGGTACTTCAGCCCCCTGCTCGGCAGCAATTTTGGCTTCTAGCAGCTTCTGCATTTGCTTTCTTGGCGCCTCCTTTGCTCTGTGCGCGGTTCTCAACTGCATAGCCCCGTCTATTTATTGGGCGAGAATCCAGTGCACCAGATTCATTATTTGGTCTTTTGACATGTCCTTAATAGCCTTGTGCAATTCTTTGTGGCCGTCTCTCAGCTTAACCTTTGGGCTTTCGGTAATTTGCTTATAAATTATATCCTCGGCATCTTTGTTTCCCTTGTATACCTTTGCGACGGAGACATAGGAAGGGCCTTCTTTTTTCTTCGTCACACTGTGGCATCGCAGGCAACTCTTACTTCGCGCCAAATGGATTGCCGCATCGGCATCTATAGGTTCGTCGGCAAAAACAGAGAATGCAACCATCATAGGGAGGATTCCGAACAACAGAATTTTGATGTTTGATCGATTCTTCATTCCATTCTCCAATTAATTATTATGCCTCAATACCATTTTCAAATTAATCTGTGTATGGGGCAGGCAGATGTTGAGCAGTCGTAATGGCAACTCTATGTTCAAGCCATCCCGGTTAAACAGATAGCAGAATTCATGGAGATACTCATGTAGATATTTGGATGAGACACCGTGATAGGTTCCCAACAAAAACGACTTGAGGTTAGTGATGGCTATATGTGCCCATTGCAGCCACTCACCTGCTTTGACCTTGCCCCTGTAATCCGTATTTCTTAACGCGCTCATTATGCGGCCTTCTTCAACTGTGCCGCAAACCAGTTTTTCTCGAACTGCATCGGACTGATGTAATCCAGTGTCGAGTGAAGTCTTCTGTGGTTGTAGTACGTCAGCCAGTCAATCACCTCGTCCATTGCCTGGCGCTGTGTTTCAAACCGCATTCCATATAGCCTTCCTACTTTCAACGATCCCCACAAACTTTCTGTTGGCGCATTGTCCCAGCAGTTTCCTTTGCGGCTCATTGAGCTTTGCATGCCGTATTCAGCCAGTGTGCCCTGAAATGCGTGACTGCAATACTGGCTGCCACGATCAGAGTGGAAGATCAGCCCCGGCTCTGGCCGTCGCCTGAACCACGCCATCCTGAGCGCATCGGTTACCAAGCTGGTCTGCATGTGCGGCTGCATGCTCCAGCCCACAACCTGACGGCTGTACAGATCAAGAACCACAGCCAGATATAACCAGCCTGCATCGGTCTGGATATAAGTGATGTCGCTCGTCCACACGCAGTCAGGCGCATCCGGTTGGAAGTTGCGGTTGAGCAAGTTCGGCGCAATCGGCAGGTTATGTTTACTGTCGGTGGTCACGACGAATTTACGCTTCCCGCGCGCTTTGATGCCGTGCTCCTTCATGAGCCGCCGAACCCGTTCTTTCCAAACGCGCACTCCATTGGCATGAAGTTCTCGCCAGACTCGCGGCCAGCCATATTCACCTTTGCTGGCGGCATGCGCTGCTTTGATGTGAACCAACAGGGCTTCATCATTGATGCGCTTGCCTGGCGTCTCTGTCCGACCAGAATCTTTGCGCCGCTGACGTTCAAAGTAGCCGCTGGCACTGACGTTCAGCACTGCACATTGCAGCGTGATCGGCCAGAGCTTTTTATGCCGCTCAATCCAGGCATACCTCACGCTGACTCCCGCGCAAAGTACGCCGTCGCTTTTTTTAATATATCGCGCTCCATCTTGACCCGCGCAAGCTCGGCTCTCAAACGCGCCAGCTCCATCTGTTCTGCGCTCACCGGCTTGCTGCCCGCACCGGTCAGCTTGCCTTTCGCTGCCTGACAAACCCAGTTCTCAAGCGTCTGCTTCGGTATGCCCAGCACTTTGGCGGTCACCGCGCAGGCTTGGCCGCCCTGTACCAATCGCACTGCCTCTAACTTGTACTCCAGCGTGTACGCTGCTCGCTTACCTTTTCCTGTTGTCATTTCTTCGTCTCCTTAACTTGAATTCTACCCTCAGTTAAGAAATACGTTTTTACAGGGCAAGGTCACTTTATCAGGCTGCATTACTTGCGACATGGTGCTGAGATAGCAACGAGACCAGCACATCTTCTACTGTATGCTACCGTAGTAATTGATAAGTGCGTCAATATCATCCTTACTGAGTATTTTCAACCTGGCCTTCATCTTACTAGCGATGGGTCGCATGTCATCATTGAATTCATCGAATGCCTCCTTAAGGTAGAACATCCACTGCCCCCCCATCATACCGGCGTCGTCACTAGCAAGAGTCCCGCCTTGAGAGTGGCATGTTTCGCAGTAATCATCATGTAACTCCTTGCCTTTTTTTGCCAATTCCGGATCAAATTTTTGTTTGGGGCGGATAAATTTCTGCTGGGAAAAATATTCCGCCACCTTATTTATCTCTTCGTAGTTCACGTTATCGAGTTCTAAGCACATATTTGTTTTATTACCTTTCTTACTTCCAGACTTGTATACGGTATCTGGACACACTCTTTCCTTATTTTTGTATGCTTTCATATTGTTGCTCAGAAATTCCACAGAATACCCACCTATGATAGGCACACCGGATTCGGTGCTTGCACCACCTATCCCATGGCAGCTTGCACAGACTTCGACCACCTTGTTTACATTTAACGCAAAAGCATTGCTTGCCAAGCAAAGGCCAAGTAGAGAGGCACAAAGTAATAGTGTGTATTCGTAGTATTTTTTCGACAACGACGAGCAGAAACTGCAGATGCTGTAAGCGCATCCTTCACTATCTGCAGCACCACCATCTGACGTAGCGGATTTGATCAACATGCTGGCCGATTTCAATAACGTCAGCCAAGCAGCGCCCAACCCAGTCGGCCTTAGAAAAGCGCGACGAGTCAGGCTCGGAAAACTCCAAGCCATATACACCCCCCAATGGTGAAAATTGCAATCAAAAACACTTATTATTTTGGATTCAATTGTCCACAATTTTGGTTGACGCAACCATAGACCATAATCTAAATATAGGTAAGACTAAAGTCTCTAATTCTTCAGACCAATGCACCAATAGCGCAGCAAGCCTAGGGCCGAACCGACAGATGAGTTTAATGGAATATCCACGATGCTAACGATAATCAAGCTGCACTGGCACTCAGGGGGCGTGGAAAATTATTTCTTTAGATAGTGCATCTAACTTCCGGTTAAGAAGGTTGGCACTCCAGACTACGACTATATGGAGCAATGCATTAAATTCTTGCCGTATAGTTCACAAATGTAGCAACAAGCAATCTAACATATTGTATTTGATATGTTTTTACTGCAGCGCCATAATACCAATAAAAAAGGCTTACCTCCCTTGAGAAATAAGCCTTCCCCGAATGTGGTGCGCCAGAAAATATAAATTTTGGCACTGACAAACGGTAATTTTACTGTCTTGACGTTCCGCTTTCAGGCAACCAGTTTGCAGCCCGGATACGTCGCTCGAACCACACCAGTCCTTCGCGTTTCCCGTTAGCCGCTCAATGGAATAGAGATCTGAAGTCTCTAGCTCCATTAAAGTTGGCTAGGGTACGGAGCGGAAAACTCCATCAGCGTAATCATAATATTTTACCTTACCTGTTTTTCTGTCTTCCATAAAAGCTCCTTTCGCTTCAAGTTGAGTTTTAAAATAGCTAACTATGGTTTTTCCACCATCATTAGCCACCCACTTTGCAGCGTAAATTTTATGGTCGCATCCAGAACAGATTGTTCTGTTTTCCATGTTGATTACGAAACCACAGAAAGGACATTTACTGATTTTTGATTCCATTATTGACCCCTTGGATATTTTGGAAGCCGATGCCTTCAGGCCAGAGTGATTCTGGACTCAAGTTAACTTTCACAGATGTTTTCTAGTAACTCCTCCAATAGCTCCCCGATAGTTGCATGCCGCTAAGCTGCCAAAAAGTTGAGCTTAAGGTATAAATTTATCAGTAAAAATTATATTCTGCCAGTGGATTGATTTTCTGGTTTGAGTCAATAATAAAAGGTAGCTAGAACTCGATGCTGACTGACTAGCCGCTATTGGCACAAAGTGATTGTTCATCATTGCGGGTTGCTTGCCTCAAAGCCGTCGTCCGCATAAAAAACTTGTGCTGCTCTGTCGTTAGCCAACTCACCCTATCGGTAGAGTAGAGATGTGGCGCGGTAGCAGTAGGTTCGGCTTGTCTGTTGTCCGCCTCTTTCGTCTGGCGGTGTCCTAATAGCCTAGCCCTAACCCCGTTTCCACATCCCCCTCATCGAACTGGACATGCAGCTTTCCCGCATCCAGCTCTCGGACAAGACTTCACGCCTTCGCCCACGAGCTGTCGCGCCCAATACGAGTCAGCCGCACAAGACCCATGGTCTCGTAGATGTACGAGGGCGGATATTCCCCGTAACCCCGTCGTCTGATTTTGTATTTGTTGCGCAACCACCGGCTCAGCCGCGCCAAGGTGTAGCTGTCGATCGCCCGATACGCTTTATTGACGGTGCCTACTTGGAAGTAGTTCGCCCATCCACGCAGCGAGCGGTTCAACTTGCCTACCAATGCCGTGGCATCTTGCCATGCTGTCGCTTCAGCAGTCATCGCATGAACCTTTTCGACCATGCGCTTGATGCTTTTCTTCGATGGCCGGTAGCCCAGATTTGCTTGCCCCGTGCGCGCCGAATAAATGCGACAGAATGTGTATCCCAGAAAGTCGAACTCGCCTTCCGGCACCTTGCATACTCGTGTTTTCTCTTCGTTAACAGTCAGCTTCAGTTTCCCCATGATTTCGCGCAGTTTGAGTAGCGCCTCTTCGGCTTTCCCCTTCTTGCACAGAATCACGAGGTCATCGGCATAGGTCACGATCCGACTGCCAAGTTTCCGTTCCAGCCCCAGTTTCTTCCATGCCAACACGAACCGGCGCATGTACAAATTCGCCAGTAGCGGTGATATGGGTGAGCCTTGGGGAATGCCGCGCCCGTTGTCTTTGGCCTCCGTCGTGCGTGTCTTCCTGCCTCGCTTGTCGGATTCCTCCACAGGACATTCCAGCCACTGCTTGATCAGGTGCAGCACTCGTCGATCAATGATGCGGCGTGCAACTGATTTGAGCAATTCAGCATGGGGAATGCTCCCGAAGTAATCCGCGAGGTCGGCGTCAACAACTTCCAGACGGCCTCGAAACATCGCGTCATTCACTTTAACTACCGCCTGTTGGGCGTTGCGGCCCGGACGGTAGGCGTACTGCTCTGGTGGAAGATCAGCTTCGTAGATCGGCCCCAGCACCAGCATTGCTGCTGTCATGCAGACCCGATCACGCAGGGTTGAAATACCCAGCGGTCGAAGTTTTCCATTGGCTTTCGGTATCCACACTCGTCTGATTGGATCCGGTTGGTAGCTCTCCTCTCTAAGTGCAAGAGCCAGTTCGCCGAGCCACCGCTGCACCCCATACGCTTCGACATCCTCAAAGTCCTGAGCATCCACGCCCGGCGCGCCCTTGTTCGAGCGGCATTGGGCGTAAGCGTGCGCCAGAATATCTTCCCGATATATCTTGTCGTACAAAACGTAGAAACGATAGCCGACTTCTGCCTTCGCTTTCGCGTGTAACGCCATCTGTAGTTTCTGAACACTAATCGGAGTTGATAGGTTTCCCAATCTATTGTCCTTTCCTACTTGTTGCGTCTGTCTTGAACCAAGACCCCTTCCCTCCCCCGAAATTACTCGGCTTCGTCGGTACTACGGGCCTCTCCGTCACCCCAAGGCGCCCAGCCTGTCCCTCACGGGCGTCTGGTTGATTATCCTTGCACCACGCCAAGGGGTTTCCCGTGTTGCGCTCGCTTTCCTTGTGTGCATGCTGTCACCACTACCCCGGCACAGCGACTGGGATGTACTTCGCTCGTCTCTCCAGCCGTATCAGCCTTCCCCATAAGGGTGAATGGGTCGGCCTGTGCATTAGCATTTTCGAGGATTGCTCAGTGTTCACATTACATTACGGCCTGCACACTCGCTGGACCACCTTTAGTGATCCGTTACATCGAAGGCTTCAGCCATTTCGTTACCTCCATGACTGCTCCGATTACTTCCGGCTGGAGCGATTTCGCCGGGTGGGGTTTGCACCCACTGGAAAAGCGCCACCTTTGCACGGCGCACACCCCAACCAGCTATAGCAAAAATGACATCCTTGGCAAGGTATTGAGGGTGGGATTCGGATAAGCGGGTGATGAGATCAGAGCGGGTCATGCTTGGGTGTTTATTAGCAGACCTGCTTTTCTCAGCGATTGCTGAATAGCCTCAGCGATACCAAGTATGGCTTTGGGGGGGATTTGAATGATTGCATTATTAGTATTTTGGTCAGTAAATGTTACCACTTCCACTCCCGCAGCCTTGTCATATTCAAACGATGCAGAAATATTCTGCCCACCTTGGTTAAAGGCATTATTAATTTTACTGACAGCTTGTGTAATCTGACCTGAAGAGGGAGTGGCAGGATTAACAGCCGTATTTGCAACAGGAGCACCATTAGATGGAGAAGAACTAACGGCAGTGGCGGAGTCGCCAACATAACTCGGCGTACCTTGCCCTACTGAGACATATGCGGAAGCAACTAATACTGCGTCCATGATCTAGCTTCAAGCAGTAGCGTTAATACTGGAGCCTATGTTCTGACTTTGCAGTGCCTGCTGAGCAAGTAGTGCTTGCAGCGCTTGTTGCGGCTGCTGACTTTGCTGTGACTGTTGGCTTTGCAGTGACTGTTGAGCCTGAAGAGACTGAAGTAGTTGTTGGGCCTGCTGCGTCTGTTGAGCTTGTTGAGTCTGTTGAGCTTGCTGATCCGGGGTGGTTTGCGGCACTTGCAGAACTTGCTGCAACTGTTGTGCTTGCGTAGCCTGCTGCGGTTGCTGCAACGATTGTAATACAGTGGTGCTAGAGGTGATTGCACTAATGGACATGCTCTTCTCCTTTATTGCGGGTAAAGCCAACTGTGGACATGCTACCCCTAACCTGATTCTGCGTAAAGTCGAATCCCACACTGAGCAATACGCCATTAAAGCTGCGTATCCGGTTATGACCCCAAACGGCTCATGAGCATCCCGAAAAGATTGGCTATGGGAACAGAGTAAGAGGTCGCGTGGCCTTAGCGAGCAATCGTTTACTGAGTGAGCGCAGGCTCGGTCGGCCGCTGACCTGGAAGATACGTTGACCCACAACCAAAATACTCGTATCAGCGGCATTAGCCTGTGTGATCAACATCTCGGTAGGATCACCGGCAAGAACCGAAAATCGACGTTCATTGATGCTTTTCGCTGCAATTTCAAATTGCTTACGCGCCGCTTCAGCCTGCGATTCTTGCTCTTTGAATATGTAGTCCAGAAATTCTTGACGCGCACCTTTAGATGATTGCCAATCGTTACCGATATAATCGGGCCATCCCCCGTCGATGATAAAAAGGCCCGTCAGGGCGCATTTGCTCTGACGGGCCAGCTCTACTGCGTAGTTCAGTGCCTCTTGCGAGGCTTCAGAACCGTCTACTGCAACAACAATGTTTTTAAATTCCACAATAAGCAGTCGGTCTTTATTTCTTTGCCGGTTCGGCGGGAGTCGGCGACGCTACGGCTGGGGCCGCTGTGGTCGCTGTTGGCGCAACGGGTACAGACGGTTGGGCTGCCGGTTTATTCATGGTCAAGACCATGATTGTGGCAATGACAAGCACGCTCATAATGATTGCGCCGATGTCCTCTGCACGATCATCCTTGAACAAGGTCATTTTGCTTTTGTCGCCTGGGGCGCCGATGGTTTCGCTACCTGTTTTAGTCATAATTCTCTCTCCTTGTAGTTAATTTGATTAAATTGCAACCAGGTAATCTTTGATCAGAAATACCACCACCAATGCCAAAACATATTTGGTGACACCAACGATCAGGCCGAGTTTAAGCGGTGCACCGCCAGCTTGACGGAGTTCCTTGAAATCAATATAGCCACCTAGTCCGACCAAGCCAAAGCCGAAGATCCATGTCATCCACAGGCGCATCATCTTGATGGTTCCGGAGGCTGGAGGGCCACCTTTGAGACCCACATCACCAAACGCCCCCATACTGGTAAGGAACACCATGCCTAAGAAACCGATGACGAACACCGGAAATTTCTCAGCCAGCAATGTACCCAGTCCCTTGCGTTTGCCGCCTTCAGTTTCTTCTTTCCCTGACCAATACCAGACAGTTACAGCGAACACTGCGAACGGGATCGAGATTACACGCATGATGTTCCATATCTCGGCTACGGAAACTGCGGTGCCTGGCGCCACGTTTGGATTAAATGCCAGCGCTGCCGCCAGTACCTGACCGGAATTGAGAATGCCGGTACCGATCCATGCACCGTACTGTAAGTCAGTGAGACCCAAAGCGTGACCGATGAAGGGACTGATAAACATGGTCAAGATGCCAAAGCCTAGAATAGTGGCAATGGCGTAGGCTACGTGTGATGCCTTGGCTTCAACGCCCGGCGAGGTTGCCACGGCGGCGGTGACACCGCAAATGCTAAGGGCATTGGCCATAACGCCGATCATGGAGCGGTCAAGACCTAAAGCAGTACCAAACCACAACACCATGATGATGGTCAGGATCACGAAGCCGCCAATCAGGAAGATCGCCATAGAGCCGAGCTGCACAATTGCGTTAAACGTATAGAGAGAACCCAGTAAAATGATACCGGTCTTGATCATGAGACGGGAGAGTTTGAATCCATCGCTCAGGACATTAGGCATTTTCCCACCGAAAATCACATTCCGATAAAGCATTCCCATGATGATCCCCAGCAGTATGTAGTTAAGGTGCGTGACCTTAACAAGCCAGCCCTTTGTGCCGAATACAACTGCGTTTGTCATCCAGGGTTCGAGCCAGTTACGTATTACTACCATTGTGATAACAATTAATGCCAAGCCTGGCATGGCTCTGGGCAGTTTCTGAAAAAATCCCGTATCGTTCATATTGTGCTCCCCATTGTTTATTAGGTGGTATGCGTCATTTATAAACGCATGTAGTCACAGCTATTTGATCGCGGATACTTCAGGCAAATAATTGCGCTTGCCGTGGTTTCCTCATACGTTAGAACTTTTGCAAATCGCCCACATGAGTAGAATTAATCCACAAGTGGGGGGTAAAAATGGTGGACATATTCTGGCTAGAAGATGTTGCAAAAACTTCATCTGCGCCCGAATGAAGATACTATACAAAGGGTTGAGATAACGCAATAGAGTTAAAACGCTCGAACGATGGTGCTTGGAGTCAGTCGTTTGAAGGTAGGTTCGCCAGTGTCAGAGGAATCCCGCTCCTAACCATGTGTGTTACGGCGTCACGAATGCGGGGTACAGCCTGATGTTTATAAGGAAAATTGGCCTCCGCATCATCCAAATGCACCAGCATGCTGGCGTTGGCCTCGAATAACAGAACCTCGCCATTGGGGAGAATACTGCAATCCATGCCGCCATAATCCAGATCCATACGCTGCGCCACCTGTTCTACGGCAGCGGCGGCCTTGGGGCCAAACACTCGGCGCCAACCGGTCAAAAAATCCTCCTCTTCCCGTTTCTTCCAATCGGCACGCTCCATCTCTGCCCGCCAATAATGGACCAACCAGCTTTCGGCGATGGCGAGGTGGTAGGGAAACGGCTGACGATCAACGAAAATGAAGCGGTATTTTCGGTAGCAATCCTGGGAGCCTTTGAAGTCGTAAAAATCGGTCAGCAGAAAGCGGTCATAGGGTACTTTCACAAGGTACTCTACCAAGTCAGAGGATGTCTGGATCAGGGCTAAATCCTCGCCGCCATGAGCGCCGGCGGTACGAATCAAGAACGGGTCAGCAAAGCCAAACTGACCCAACAAATCATCCCGCATCATCCAGCGCACGCCAGGCACCAGCAGCCCCGGAATATCTCCAAACAACTCATGAACCCGGTCGCGGCCCGTGTGAGCCACGCAGTCAGGTGGATTGAGTATCGGCTTTCCCAAGCGCGCTGAAAGCGTTTTCACCAATTCGATCTGGCCACCGTCCTTTTCGACTTCGCCCAGCGTGTTGAAAATCAGATCAACTTCGGTAAGCTCATCATAGGCTACACCACCCAACGGCGCATCCGGTTGATCGGGTGATAGCAGGGTCAGAGTCATCGTAGCGAACAGCGTCGGATCAAACAAATAGCGCGTGGGCACATGGCTCGCGCCAACCGCACCCAGTACCAAAATGGTGGCTTCAGGATGTTCGGGCCGTTCTTCTTTCGCCAATCCTTGAGTGCGGGCATGCCGATTAAGTAAAGAGAGCGCTTCATCATCACGGCGCAGACGGTACAAGACCTTGGCAAGATACTCGATGGCGACCGCGTTGTCCGCATCCATTTCCAGAATGGCGCGGCATGCCCGCTCGGCGAGCGCAAATTCTGCCGCCTCATAGGCGGCTCTGGAGAGATGGAGCAGGATGGATATGCGTTCTGGCGTTGCATCGATCGGCGTATAGGTTAACGCTGATTGATGGGCATCTACCGCCTCCCTGAACCGGCGGCAGTCGTAAAGCACCACTCCCCGATTGTCATGGGCTACTCCAAAATAAGGATCAATGCCCAAAGCTTGATCCAATGCCACCAAGGCTTCGTCCCATTGCCCCAAGCGATGAAGTGATACCGCCAGATCATTGAAGATGGGCGCGAGATCAGACTTGCCTGCGCCCGCTCGACGGAACAACGCGACGGCTTCTTTATCGTTACCTTTGCCTTGAAGCAGTTGCCCCAGATTGTGCAGCGTCAGAGGATTGTCTGGAGCCACCTCCAAGTGCCGGAGGAACAGCGATTCTGCCTCGGCTTTGCCTGGACCATTCATCAAGATCATGCCTAGCATACTTAATGCGTGCGGCTGACGGAGATCAATCCCCAGAACCTGTCGATACAGTGCCTCGGCCTCGGCCAACCTGCTTTCCCGATGATGGGCGAAGGCTGCCTTAAGCAGTGCATTTGAGGCAGATATGCTGTCCATTTCACTGAATAATATTGCACTTCGGTAAGGCTTTAACCCTGGATCAGTTACGATTTATTAGCCGTTCGACAAACATTCTTCTTGTGGCAGCCAAAGCATTCTCAATGGGCACACGCTTATAACTCCAGCGTGTCTCATTGGTTGGGGGAACGATCACCATGGTTGAGTTGGCTTCATATAATAAGATATTTCCATTCTTGTCCATTCCAAAATCAATGCCGCAATAATCCAACCCAAGGGTTTTATTTATTGTCTTCAGCGCCGATATTACATCTGGCCCAAGAAACGAGGAAAAGTCGTTCATAAACAATTCCTCTTCATGGCGATATTTTTCATTATCATCCATGTCAGAACTGAAGTAATGAACCTTCCACTGCGTGGATATAGCCATATGTATCGGATAGAGAGAACCATTGATGGACATGACCCTATATTTTCTGAACAAGTTATCTTCCGAACGTGAATCCAGAAGTTCTATAGCCAACAAATTTTCGCCGGGAAGCCCTTCAAATGCCGAGTTCAATGAATCCTGGCTGTCAACGCAAACAAAATAATTACCGCCGTGAAAATTCGGGGCGCGCAACAGCAGTGGAAAGGTAAATTCCTTGTGTGCCAACATTGCCAATGCCTGCCCGGAAATAATTTCCCTTTTCGAAATAAGGGCTATGCGGGGGGCAATTATTCCAGGAAGAATTGCAAGTCGTTTTGCATTCACGAGTCGTCCGGTTTTTAATACCGAATCGGGGTGATTAATTACGGGTGCCCGTGATTTATCAATGAGCCGACTTGCGATCTCAAGTCCGTTTTGACATAGATCAGCATCGCCGATTGCATTGAAAATTAACTGATGTGATGGAAGAGGTAACTGACTGTCGAAATATTCTACTGCGATGATTGTTGCCTGGAATACACCGCAATCAATCAGCAGGCGCCAAGGTATGTTTCCTTCCAATGCGGAAGCTAAAATTAACAATTGGATTGGTTTGCCGCGCCCGCGATAGGCTAAAGTGGAGAGGGGCTGCTTTCCGAACCCCATGTCTCGGTGATAGCCCGATTCAACCTCATTGCCTTGCCTATGTAAGATTGAAGCCAAACCTTGATGGGCGTTGGCCTGATCAGGATTTTGTCCCAGCGCAATTTTAAAATGTTTCTCAGCACCTGATAAATCACCCATATCCAGCATAACGTTCCCCAAATTGACATGTGCGATGGCTTCGTACGGATGGTAAGTGACCGCAGCGGTATAGGCAGTATGTGCAGCGGATGTATATCCAGTTTCAAAAAGAAGGCGCCCCAGATTATTCCATGCCCCCAAATGAGTTGGTTCAGCCTTGATTATTTCGAGAAAGATCGACTTCGCTTCCTCCACATCTTCGCTTCGATTGGATGCAGCCAGAGAATTTGCAAGGTTGAAACGATATACAGCAGATTCCGTATCCAATAAAACGATCTCAGCCGCAACATCTTGTTTCTTTAACATGCCGCGTCACTCCCTGGCGACATAGCTGGATAGATAATCTCACGTAAAGCCCCCAAGTGATTCTCGAAACGCTTCCAACGAGCGATAGAGTTTGAGTAAATGGGTTTGCGTACTTGGATAACACTGGCTGTGTGAACAGCTCGGTTATTTTCATGAAATCTGAGGCAGGCAGGATCCCATGGCAGCCCCAAGTAATCCAGCAGGCGCCTCGCCTCACGTTCAGAATCGGCAACATTGTCTTCATAGCGCACGTCGAGTATCCGTCCGGCTGGCAGAACGTTGTGCCAATGCTTCATCAGTTTCCTGTAGCGCAGATACTGCCTTCCAAGACTTCCAAGATCATAGCTATATTCGTGGCCACGAGTGAAGCGCAGGGCGTAGCAGGAGAAACATGTATCCATCGGCTCACGAATGGAATGGATAATCTTCGCATTGGGCAACATCAGATGGATCAGTCCCAAATGGCAATAGTTGGCAGGTAGCTTATCGGTAATATAACGAGCTTCCGGCGCAAGTTTCCAAACTCGGTCAAGATATGCCTGCCCGAGCTTGCGCAATGTTAATAAATCATCTTCACCTTTTATCGAATCGCGAAGGAGAAGCGTTTCTTTGAATGTTGAGTGCTCTCCTGCACCAAAAATGGCTGGATGGCTAGCAAGAATTTGTTCAATAAGCGTGGAACCGGAGCGCAGCATGCCCACGATGAATATCGGCACACGTTCATCTTGAGTGGGGGGCAGTGTCTCTGAAAGGGAGACGCATTCCTTGAACAGGTCGGTTGTAAAAAAGCTGCATGAATTTTCCAGAAAGCGCTCATCACTGGCTTCATCGAAAGGGTGTACCTGATAGTGGAGCCGGTTTCCTTCTTCATATGCGCTGAAGGATTTATCATATTGGCCAATATTTTCCATGGCTTTGCCCATGGCAAAATTTAGCTTGATTCGCTCTTCTAGCGGCAGTGATTCGCGCCGGGCGTAAACTGCTTCGAGTTGATTGAAACGGGGATCATCCTGCCGGTAATAGATATACAAAAGGGCTGTGGACAAAGGTCTTGCCTCACCGGGAGCCAGTTCTATTGCCTTGTTCAGGGATTTTTCAGCTTCGTCTATTTTGCCGAGCGCCATGAGGGCGCTTCCCAAGTTGCTGTATACCTCAGAGAGATTCGGCTTGATCTCTATCGCCCGCAGGTAACTGGCCTCGGCCTCATCAAACCGGCTCAGATCAAGAAGAGTATTTCCCAGATTGTTGTGCGCTTCAGCATAATCCGGCTTGATCTCTATCGCCCGCCGGTAACTTGCCTCGGCTTCACCTAACCGGCCAAGTTCATAAAGTGTAACACCCAGATTGTTGTGCGCCTCCGCATAGCCTGGCTTAATCTCTATAGCGTGCAGGAAACTGGCTTCTGCCTCATCTAACCTGCCCATGTCACGGAGGATAATGCCAAGGTTGTAATGTGCATCGGCATAACCCGGACTGATCTGTAGCACACGCCGATAACTAGCCTCGGCTTCATCCAGTCGGCCCATATCCCGGAGGGTGGTGCCGAGGTTATTGTGTGCCTCGGCATAATTCGGCTTGAGTTGTAGCGCCCGAATGAAATAGTCCTCTGCCTCTTCCAAGCGCCCCTGATCACGAAGGGTAATACCCAGGTTATTGTGCGCCTCTGCATAATCCGGCTTGAGGTGTAGCGCCCGAATGAAACAGCCCTCTGCCTCTTCCAAACGCCCCATATCGAGAAGGGTAATGCCCATATTATTGTGTGCCTCGGCGTTATCCGGCTTGATCTGTAGCGCGCGCCGGTAACTGGCCTCGGCCTCTTTTAAGCGACCCCGATCCCGGAGGGCAATGCCCAGGTTGTTGTGTGCCTCGGCATAATCCGACTTGAGTTGTAATGCACGAATGAAACAGTCCTCGGCCTCTTCCAAGCGCCCCATATCCAGAAGGGTAATGCCCATATTATTGTGTACCTCGGCGTTATCCGGCTTGATTTGTAAAGAGCACAGGAAGCTGGCTTCGGCCTCCTCTAGTCGGCCAAAGTCCCGGAGTGTCATGCCCAGATTATTGTGCACATCAGGGTTACTCGGCGACAGCTCTGCTGCTTTTTGCATGGGTGCCAGCGCTTCCTCGCGACGCCCCAGTAGCATGAGCACCGTACCCAACACCGTCCAGCTAAATCCGTGCAGGGGAAAGCGCATCGTCATTGCCTGCGCCAGGTGTGCTGCTTCCGTGTATCGCCCGTCGGTGAACAATGTCACCACCGTATTGATCTCATGAGGAGTGGGGCTATTCCCCTTGTATGAGACAACTTTCTTGCTTGATTGGGCCTTATCTTTTTTCATGCCTAATCGCAAACTCATAATTATTGGGGAAAAACTTTCGATAGGTCAGTGGCCCCTAGTTGTTCCCTTGGTTTTGTGGTGGAAATATCCGTCATTCCACATAAACCTCTATTGGCAAGTCGTCAGTTAAGATTGCAATATCTACGTTCTGAGCTGTCATGTTCAGTTACATTCTGCCAGTAGCCGATACCACCGCAGAGAAGTGCGATACACAACAATACGGTTGCCCAGTAATAATTGTTGCGATGAAATTTTGTGTTATGTCCTAGTCCAGCCAAAGCTCTAATCCAGACAAAACTTCGGGAAGTGTTGCGCGCATCAAAGTGGGCTGATCAAGTTTGGCAGACGAGCAATTAAGCTGTTGCCTGATTAAATCTACGTTTAGTTCTTCGTTCATGGAGCATCAGCTTTTTACAGACTGTCCACAAAGTAATACGGTAGATCCGCCAGTTATTTTCATTGCCGCCACCCTGGGTAAATTTCCGCCATTTTAAAAAATGGCCGCCCACCAGTTGGCGGGCGACTTAAAGGGATAACTCAATCTTGTAGCATTAAGACCAATGAAAGACCTGTCTTGCTTTAGATTGGCAATCCATAGGGAGACGCGAGGAGAACTTTAATACAGCCAAGTAAGCACAGTGTGTCCGCTTTGTATTAGAAATACATTTATTTTTATTTGCGAAGCATATGAGTGGTCGTGACTCGAAAGGCCTTTCAACACCTGATAGGTATTTATGGCATCGAAACGAACTATCCTCACTGGGCAGACGGCTTAGGTCAAGTAGAGGATGGTTGCCAAGAGCAAGCAGGAAAATAAAGCAGTGGATTTTGTCTTCGAGCGCGTAATTAAAGCCTCGAAAAAACATTGTTATATCTAAATCATTTCAAAAAATGTATTGCTGCTTACAAAGCCGACATACTGTGATTACTTGGAGAGAATAGATTGCCGACCCAGTTCTCTCCGTCGTCAGTCTATTTTAATAGGTGGATGTCGGTTATGAACGCAATTTAGGGAATAGCTCATGTCATATCCAACAAAATTAATTTATGCGGATTTTCTGATTGGGCTGGCAACATGCATTTCTTATAGTCGTCCTTGCCGAAACAATTTTTTAACCGTTTCACATTCTGTGAAAACATTCAAATTAGGAGAATGACATGAACATAAAACTGAGCAAATTGATGATGCCTGTTATTGCACTTGGGGCGCTCCTGATACCAACCTTTCAGTCGACCGCCTTGGCCAGCCCAGACGAGCATCATAATCAAAAGCAGATAAGCCCAGAAAAAATGCATGAGCATATGAAAGCCCGGCTGGATAAGTTGGCAGCGCGCCTTGAAATTAAAGCTTCACAACAAGCTGCTTGGGAGCAGTACGCAAAATCAGTGGAATCACTGGCGGATCGAGGAGTAAAACGACCAGACCATGATGCAGATGCGACAACCATTTCGCGTTATCGGGCAGACAGGGCAACAGAATTTGCCAAGAAACTGACCGCAATTGCCGATGCGACCGACAAGTTGCAAAAAGCTCTGACAGAAGATCAACGAAAAATCCTCAATCAAGCATTACGCCAATTTGATCACCATCATAAACATCATGGATGGCACGGTACAAACCACGAGCAAGCCCGTGAAGGCCACGAGTGGAATCATGGCACCGATGAACGATAGGACGCCCGTTGGGCGTATGCATATCTGATCAAAAGGAACCTTGTATTAGTTATGTGGTCGCACCCGCGTGGGTTGACGGATTGAAAACAAAATGCGGCGAGTGGTTGTGGCTTCCAGAAAAATTGCAGCATGCTCATCCGCAGGTGCTTTGCAAAGAAATGAATTAAGAAGGAGTCGTATCATGAAAAAATTATTGATCTTAATTCTCGCAGTTTTATCAATCACTCCAGCTTACGCCGACCGTGGCTGGGGGCGAGGGGGCGGCTGGGGATGGAGAGGTGGCTGGATTGCTCCAGCGCTTGTGGGCGGTGTTATTGCTTATGACTTGGCTTATCCCTACGCATACCCCTATCCATACTCATATCCTTATCCGGTATATGAACAGCCCTATCCAGTCTACGTACAACCTGCTCCGGCTCCGGCTCAGCCACAGTATCAGCCTCAGCCGCCTGCCCAGCTATGGTATTACTGCGCTTCGGCAAGAGGTTATTATCCGTATATACCAAATTGTCCGGAAGGATGGGCATCAGTACCTGCTCAACCTCCTCAGACAGCGCCGCGTTAGAATTGTCAGGCATAACGTGAGTGACGCAGGGTACGTGTAATATGCAGTTCTGTTTTTATTCAACAACAGTTTTGAGGGAGCAACCATGCAGTTGTATTCTAACCAACAAACAGCGGGGATGCTGATGATAGTAAAAAAACTGGCAATCGCTGCCGCAATCGCCGCGCTGATGGCTTCACACGCAATTTACGCCGAGGAACATCACGAAGATGGGCGCGACCACCACGCGGCAGAGCGGGGACACGAAGCGGTGCGAGACCATCATGTATTTGCCTTGCGGGACGTTCATCGGTTCAACCGTGCAGAGCTTAAGCTTTGGCGTGGGGGACGATGGAATAAAACCTGTTTTATGGGCCGCTGCGGCTGGTGGTGGTTTGCCGAGGGGCAATGGTATTTTTATGACCGCCCTGTTTATCCCTATCCGCTCGTGGTCTCCGAAGTCAACTATCTTGAGCCGTTGGCGGCGCCCGTGGTCGTGGCGCCGCAAGTTCCAGTGGTGGTAGCACCACCGGCTCCAGTTCAGCAGCCTGTCCAGACCTGGTATTACTGTGAATCAGCAAAGAATTATTACCCGTATGTGCCAAGTTGCCCTGAAGGATGGAGACCTGTTCCGGCTCAACCTCCGGCAGCGCCGCGTTAGACATCATGTCTTGAGTGGATTGGGGTGCGTGTAATGTTCATTTCGGTTTTTTCTTAGCAATAGTTATGGAGGTGAAATCATGCGATATTCAATTCTTGCAGTAGCTTTATTGGGGGCTCTTGCTGCATGTGCAAGTATTCCCAATGGTCCCAGTGTTGCGGTGATGCCTGCACCGGGTAAATCATTTGAACAATTTAATGCCGAAGATAATGTGTGCAGACAATTTGCACAAAACTCTATCGGAACTTCGGCCAGCCAAGCCGCAACAGACAGCGAGGTGAAAAGCATTGCAGTCGGTACGGCAATAGGAGCAGTTGCTGGAGTTCTTGGAGGGGGTGGGCATCAGAGCGCCGGGTCGGGTGCTGCCGTTGGAATGTTAGGTGGTGCTGCAATTGGCTCAGGTGAGGCTCAGTATAGCGGGCGTGAAGCTCAGCGCCGGTATGATATTGCGTATGAGCAATGCATGTATGCAAAGGGGAACCAGCTTCCTCAGGCGTCAGCCTATCGGCCCAGAGTGATTTACGCCCAACCGCCTGCGCCACCTGCACCGGCTCCGTCTTACTATCCCCCACCACCTCCACCTTCAGTGCGATAACTCAGAGTAATGTTCGCACCTGAATTGAGGGGGCAATTTTTATATACTGGTGCGGCATAAATAATGGGCGCTAAAGTCCGAAAAACGATTAGTGATAGTGTGCAAACCAAGAGACAAAATACAGGACTTTGGCGATGATCATACGATGGCAGGATTGGACGAATGTTCTGCTGGGGTGCTGGCTCGTTGTTTCTCCATGGGAAATGGAGTATTCACTGAACGAGGCCGCCACGGCCAATGCTTGTGGACTTGGTGGGGTACTTCTCGTCTTTAACCTCATTTCCGTCTGTAGGCTGTTGGATCAAGGGCAGGAAATCTTCAACATCCTGCTGGGGGCTTGGCTAATTCTTTCCCCCTATTCCTTTGGTTTCGCAACGGAGAAGGAACCGACGATCAACGCCATTGTGGTGGGTACATTGATTGTCGCCCTCGCTGGTTGGCAGATATACGATGCAACAAAGGCTGGGAAGGGGTGATTTCCCGTGTGTCGCCCCGACAAAATTAGGCAAATTGCAATCACGCTACTGAGCGGATAAGCAGACCTATCATGGCAAGGCAATAGATGCTGGCGGATGACATCAGTTCTTGACGGCGCTTTGCGTCGGCCTCGGGATAGCTCATCTTAAGCGCTGGTTTTAAAAGCGGTTAAATGCAGATTAAGGCACACGTATTCCCGAAAGCCTCTTCATTTTTCTTTCAACTGTCCAATTTGATTCAGCCAAGGTTGCGCATCTCTTTTCAGCCATTCTCGCGAAAATTTATCGTTCTTGATATAGGCATTAAGGAAAGCTGTTGTTATTTGCGTGATGGCAACTTCCATAATGGCACCCTGAGTCGGAGAATTCCCGGCTTCACGCTGGGAAGATAATCCAGAATCGCCACCTCTATTGGATGATCTTTTGCCGCGATGCTTGCCGCCACTGGTATTGCCAGAATCAGTTTTCTGACTGATGCTATTTCCTTCATTTGGAGCAGACTTGGCTTGATCTTCATCACCAATGACGGAATGGGATGCACCAGCCAATAAGAATAAATATTTGTTTCCGGGTGGCATATATTGAAATGGAGCCTGATGGAGCGATGGTGAGACGCCTCCATGAGCATCTCCATCAGCATCGCTTGTAATGGATAGCACCGGCAAATTAATATTGCGATAACGTACATCAAGTGCCGAACCGGAAAAATCAGCATAAGGACTCAATGCAATCACCCCATCAACGTGAACCGTCAATCCAGCATTTGAAACGCCTGGATAATCTTCTCCTGCGATAATCATCGCTGAACTGGCTCCAATATCAAATCCAGCAATCGCAATGTGAGACATATCCATGCGTTGCAAACCCGTATCGCCCGATGCAACACGTTGTTTCAGGTATCCGATTACCTTCGTCAATATATCAAGGCGTTCTGATATGACCTCGGAAGAATATCGTTCATGCCTGATATACGCAAAATCGGCATTACGTGCAGCCTTCGATGACCATACATTTTCATCATCTTTCAGCGACTGAAAAGAAAGGACAACATACCCGGATCTTGCCCATGCGTTACGCATATCTGCTCCCGCATCACTGGATTCTCCAAGACCTGGCAGATAAATGACTAAGGGATATTTCTCTTCTCGATTAGGTTGAACAATAGTAATTTGACAGCATTCATTTCCGATGTTTAGTGATAATTTGCTGATTGAAGTCGCATAGTCAATTCCGGAATCATATCCGCGAGTAGCAAACTGCTGAATCTTCGTTTGGTCAATCTTTTGTTGTTTTGGGGCGGATGAACATCCCATCATCAGAACAGAGGAAAGGATGAACCCAAGAATGAGAGATTGCCGCAGGGAAGAAAAAATATTAAAGTCGTTTTTATTCACCAAGATGTACCTTAAATAGTTGTCCTTATGTAAGCGATTCAGGAAGTGCAGGCTATTCAGCGAGGCGTGATGTCAGCTAAAGTCGCCGCATGGAAATTCCACGGCAACAACTTATCCATTTCATCCGCCGTTTGTGCTGCGGGCAGATGCTCCAGCACATGGCGCAGCCATGTGTATGGCTCTGCGCCGTTTACTTTGGCGGTTTCAACAAGCGAATAGATAATCGCGCTAGCGTTGGCACCGGCTGGTGTATCGCTAAACAACCAAGCCTTGCGGCCAACCACGAAGGGGCGGATCGCGTTTTCGCAGCGGTTGTTGTCGATTGGCAGATCGCCGCGCTCAGGGTAGCGAACCAACTTGCCCCAGTAATCTCGCATATAGGACAGCGCGCCACCCAGTGCGCTCTTTGGCGGAACCATGGGCAGCAGCTTTTCCATCCAGTCATGCAACTCATCGAGCACCGGTATGCTGTTCTCCTGACGTGCGGCATAGCGCACCTCAATTGTGGAATTCTTGTGCTCCTTTTCAATGCCGTAAAGCTTGCCGATCATGGCGACCGCCTGGTCGGCATGACCGTGCGTGCCTTTCAGTTGCACCTTCACGGCCTCCACAAACTTGCGGCGAACATGCGCCCAGCAAACCAGATGCTCGATGCCATCGGTTTTGGCAAGCTTGTTATAGCCCTCGTAGCCGTCCGTCATCAGATAACCCTGATATCCCAGCAGCAGGCGCGCCGGTACTTCCCCGCTACGACTCGGGTCATAGTCGTAAATCACCACCGGCTTTCCGGGTGGCCCGCCCGTCTGCACCCACATGTAACTGTTGGAGGCCGGACTCTTATTCTTTTCCTTGAGCACCTGTACCACCGTTTCATCCATGTGGATGAAGGGGGCATCAAACAAGATGTCCCGCATCAGGTTGTGCAGCGGTTGCAGTGCGGCACTCGCGCCGATCACCCAGCGCGCCAGCGTCTGGCGCGGCACTGTCACATCGTGACGGGCCAGCACCTTCTCGAATCTAGCCAGCGGCAAGCCATCGACATACTTGGTCGTCAACAGCATCGCCAGCAAACTTGGACTGGCATTGCTCTTGGGCAAGGGTTGTGGCGGCAAAGCCGCCGTTACTGGTGCGTGTTCGCTGGCCTTGCATCCATACACCAACCGGATATGTTGCAGCACGCGCACCTGCATCGGGACGATGTCGAGCTGTTCGCTGACAACTCGGTTGATGACCACCATCGGTGTGCCGCAACCGCAGGTGCGTTCGGATTCCGGCACGTCGTGAATGATCTGTACCCGTTCAAGTTCTGGCGGCAGCGGGCTGCGTTTGCCGCGTGCGGGCTTTTGAGCCTTGGCGGGTGCCGATACCGGCAACGGCGCAACATCCTGTGCCTCGGTTGAGGTTGCGGCCAGTACTTCCGCTTCGTCGAATAGGTGAAACTGTGCAACACTCTCTGAACTCGGGCCAAACATGCGGCGGCGCGCTAATGCGATTTGTTCGTACAGGTAGGTGACGTGTTCGGCAAAGGCGATCTTTGCATTGACAGCTGCAATTAACAGCGCTGTAAGTGCTGCCGGGTCGGTCGGTAAAACGTCGGGTAAAGTGAACTCGGGAAGGTTGGCTCTGGAGCGATAATCCAGTGGTAAAACTGAAGACTTTTCATGTGTTTTAAGCATGAAGAATTCTATCAATTTACCCTATGAAATGCAAGCGTATTTCAACGTTTTATGAGGTTTATTTCTCCACAAATCAAGGCCTTCAAGCAACCACTCGAATTCTCTGAGCGTGATCGTTTGTGTGTTCGTCTCGCTGTGTTTCGGCCAATGAAATTTATCTTCTTCCAAGCGCTTTTGCCACAGACAAAACCCATTGCGATGCCAGTACAACACCTTGATCTTATTCCGTGAGCGATTGACGAATACATACAACGCACTTCCAAACGGATTTAAACCCATTTCTTGTTCGACCATCACGCTCAGCCCATTAATCGCTTTCCGGAAGTCGATCGCGTCACGGCACAAATAGACTTGCTCGATAGTGCAGCCTGGATGCATTAGCGTGCTCCCGGCAAAGTGCGGCTCAGCGCTGCCAACCATTCCGGTGCGGGCAACGCCGACATTTCCAGATGCAGACCGGAAGGCAACACCAAAGTGCACTGGCATGGACGCTGTTCCGCAACGCGTAGCGCCACGAATTTGGGTTCAGATCCTACCTCACTTACCCCGGCATTTGATTTCAGCTTGCGCTGCCAATAATACAAAGCGGCAATCGAGAGGTCGTGCTGCTTCGCATAGGCACTCGCTGAAATTGCCTCACGTTTGACGGCGGCGACATGCGCTGTCCAAAATTCCGTTCGATTCTTCATGTTGGCTCCACCTTGTTTAAGATGTGCCAAGCATGCTGATATTTGATTTAGGCAACAAGGGCGTTGTTAATGGGTCGCTTACGTCCTTATGTATTGATTGTGGCAATTGCAAACCTGTTTTGTATTGCACTAAATCAATATTAAGAATGTCGCTCACACAATTCATCTGATCATAACTGCTCTTACTTATCACCAAATTGTGCAGAACGCACGCTTGCAAAGCTAACACCTACACTTAGCTTATGTATGTCCTCAATGTATCAAGCCGGATTTTTTCGTAGGGATGAAAGATGAGCTAGTGAGAGGGGGCTTCCGACAGAAAAGGAAGGTGAGCGAATGGCCACTCAGGTTTGGAGTGTGAAGGTGGTGACAACTCAATATTTAGGCAATTTTTCTGGGAATGGCTGCTCCTACTATGAGCAGCCATTCAGTTTTTTGTTAATCGACGGTCGCTGGACGATTGCCGATATTTAGAATCGTTGAATTAGTTGGGGCTTGATATTACTTGCCAACTTCCTTGTCTTGGTGAAGCTTCTCCATTGCAGCTTTACAACCGGGTGAGAATTTGTACGATTTGTTGGCCTTTTTATAGCTATGCAAACACTTCAAAAGACCTTTACCAACAACTTCACCAGAACATCCAGCAGTCTGGGCATCTTGAGTACAGGCTGAATTGATTTGACTTGCGTCTGCTTTGTCCTCGGCAGTTGGCGCAGCAAACGCTACAGATTGGATTCCTGAAGCTACAATAAAAGCCAAAACAAACTTTAATTGGGTTTTCATACAAAATCTCCTTAGCATTGGTTATCTAAATATTCGTGAATGAATTTGAATTGCACAGAGCAATAAACGTTTCAGGGTGAGATTTAGTTGACTTCAGAAACGCCCAACTGCGACGTGCCGATCTTGCATACCCATCCGTCACAAATGCAAACTGCCTACCCGATACCCGCCATTCGCGACCGGCAGGTCCACTGATCCAAATTCGTTTTTACTTATCAGCCCTTCACTGCACTGTATGTTTGACCTAATGATCGATAGCGCAGAGGCTCAATTTTTTGCATATCAAAAAAATCAAATGTACTGGTGAATATCTGGCTAAACCGCCTCAAGTACAGAATTTGCGCCAATTAAGCAGGGGGACAACATCATGGTCGTCAAGAATGATGAGCGCCGACGTCGCCTGAGATTCTATCCCGGCGGCCTTCCCCGTATTTTCCTTAACGCATTCGGGAGGGATGGTGACGATGTCGCGCACGCTGTCCGCGCCAAGGGCGCAGGTATTCTCCCCGTCGCTAACGATAATAGCTATGTGCCGTTGAAGTTCCACGACCAGTTTTTGCGCCGAGTCGAATAGCTCCATCAGCTTGGCGAGTGTGGTGTTCTTCGCGTCCTCGAAGGCGTGCAGAGCATCTTCGCCATGCCCCGCCCCAGACAGCCCAAGAAGCCTGTCGGCGAGGGCATGGATCGTCACATGGGGCTGTTCAAACTGCATCAGGAGCAGCGACAACCTGCGATCTTTGGCGTGGTAGCTATAGAACCACTTACCGAACGCGCAGTCATGTGCGTTGCGGGCTTTCGAAAAGGCTATGCCGGTTCGGATCGACTCTTCAAGGGCAGACATCCAGTCGAGGTGATCCTGTCGGCGCTGCGGCAGCATTGCCTGCATTTCCTCGTACTCTGCGTAGGCAGATTTTTGTCCCAGCGTATCCCACAGTGAGACGTAGGCGAGAGGGCTGCCTTCGAAGACGAAATGATGCCCGACTTCGGCACCTCGACAGACGAAGTCGGAAGGCACTTGAGAAACATAACGTACGTGAGCAAGTGGCACACCGAAACTGTGAGCGCCCAGTGTTATCAGTAAAATCTGCAAATCGTCGTCCACCGGAGCGATGGTCGGCAGATTGTTCGCCTGGCTCATGGCAGCCTCCTAGAAGCGGTCAAAGTTCTGTGCCGTTTTGCAGCGACTCTTCAAATGGGTCAACATGCTGATCACTTTGGTCGAAATCTTCGCATACTCGCCGGCGAGCAGATTTTCGGCTTCGCGCGTCTGGCCTTGCTGCACACTACGGATGATGCGGGCAGCGCAACGATGGAAACTGGCATGATCCTGACTCAACTGTTGAAATTCGTTGTCCGCAGCGAAACGCTGGCCGTCGCCGTATATCCATTTCCCAAGCTCGCAAGCATCATCCTTCTCGGCGGCTGCGGGGTCGGGGCACTTGCTGTGATCGGTGGTACACATGCGCAGTTTCGTTTTCCAGTGGGTATGAGCCTCGACGGCTGCGGTGAATATATGCGGATCGGCGTCGAGCGGCGCTGCGGCTGTCGTTTTACCGACAGGGGTTTTGAAGGCTGCTTTGGATAACTTCGGCGCTGGGCTGCGGCTCGGGCCGGGGCTGTGGCGCACCGAGGTGATGCCCTGAGCACCTGCATCGCCCAACTTGAAGAACGTCATCACGCTCTGGAGTTGTTCGGTCTGGCTGCTCATTTCCTCAAACGTTGCCGCCAGTTCTTCGGAGGCGGAGGCATTCTGTTGCGTGGTCTGGTTGAGTTGTCCCATCGCGCCGTTGATTTGTGCGACACCGCTGGATTGTTCTGACGAAGCAGACGCGATTTCCTGCACCAGATCGGAGGTTTTATTAATGCTGGGCACCATTTCGTCGAGCAACTTGCCAGCTTTTTCCGCCAAGCTCACGCTACTGCTGGCGAGTTCGCCAATTTCCTGCGCGGCCACTTGGCTACGCTCGGCCAGCTTGCGTACTTCTGCGGCCACCACAGCAAAACCCTTGCCGTGTTCTCCTGCGCGTGCCGCTTCGATGGCGGCATTCAATGCCAGCAGGTTGGTCTGGTAGGCGATGTCGTCCACGATGCCGATCTTGCCAGCAATTTTCTTCATCGCCTCGACCGTACTGCCCACGGCCTGTCCACCCTCGATCGCTTCCCTGGATGCCTTGCTGGCCATGCTGTCGGTGATCTTGGCGTTCTCGGTGTTCTGGTTGATCGAGGCAGTCATCTGCTCGATGGAGGCGGAGGTCTCCTCTACGCTGGCGGCCTGTTCGCTGGATGCCTGCGACAGCGATTGCGCGGTGGCGCTGATTTGTTCCGAGGCGCTGGCCAAAGAGTCCGCGTTCGAACGTACGGCGGTGATAATTTCGGATAACTTGGCGACCATGTTTTTTATGGCGAATAGCATGCTGCCAGTGTCGCCCGCCTTGAGCATCACATCCACGGAGAGATCGCCATCCGCAATTTTATGTACCGTTTCCGCAGCGTAGTCCGGTTCGCCGCCCAGCTGCTTCATCAGGTTGCGCACGATCATGACGCCGATAAACACGGCAAAGGCAATTCCGAGCAAAATGGCCGCGATAGCAATGGTTCGGATGCGGTCATAAGCGGTCACGGATTTTTCAAATTCTTCCTTGGCGATGCGGATCTGCAATTTCTTCAGTTCGTCAGCCAAGCCCTTTGTTTTGACGCCCATTGGGCCGACTACCTTGACCATTTTCTCGTTGCCTTCCGCAAAGAGACCTTGCTTGTAGAGGCCCATCGCTACCAGCAAACCCTCCTTGACGAATTCCTTGCGCGCCGTCAGATAAGAATCAGCCAAAGTCTTTTCCTCTGACGTCATGGAGTGCGCAGCATAGACATCCCATATTTTGGTGATCTCGGCAATGTTCTGTTCCACTATGTCCGTATGCTTGGTAATCGGGTGGTCGTGCAATTTGCTTTCCGGCAGGCGCGGATCATGCATGCTGGCAAGGTGCAACTGGCGAATGTTCTCCGCTGTCAGGTCAGATAGTTCGGCAAGCTGTCCTATTGGAACGGTGCGATCCAGATACACCGTGCGCAAGCCATCATTGGCTTGGCTCATACCTCGCAGGCCGATAAAACCGATGATAGCCAGTAACACAGACAAAAAGGCAATGAGGGAAAACAGGCGCGCCCTAACTGTGAGGTTCTTAAACACGATGCGGTTCCTTATCTACTTATATTTGTGCAGTTCGCATTCGCGCTTCAAGTCCTTGATCGCGAGGCCGGTTGCTATGGATGCGTCATTGTAGGCTGTACCAGAGTCAATCATCGCTTCTGCTTTAGCGTATTCTTTAGCATTAATGACAGAAGCGACTTTCCCAGCCTCGACATGAAATGTCTTATGCTGAGTAAAACAATTTGTATAACTGGCTAATTGACGATATTTGTAACTTGCTTCACCGTTAAGCCATTTACCAAGCTCGCAACAATTATCTTCTGAAATGGCCGCAACATCCATTGTTTTTTTTTGTGCAATGGCAAGACGAAACTTCAATTTCCATTCAAAATGGTCTTTCAATGCCTCATCAAAATCCATGATGTTTTCCTTATGAACCGATGAGGGTGATTCTAATGCGGTCAAGATAATATAAAAATACCTATATTCCAGTATTCAAACCAGCCACCGATTATGATCGAAAACCCCACCAGCTAACTTGCCTTCCTGCTACTACAAATGACCGCTGAAGGTTGCTGGCAAAGTAGTGCCGCTGCACATTGCGGCTTTATGGGGATTGCACCCAAACCGGGAGCGTGATAAAGTATTATTATGCGAGTGATAGCTATCAGCACGATCCGCAATTTTTGGGCGAAGCACCCGCAGGCTGAAAAGTCGCTACGTGCGTGGTATGCCGATGCAAGCCGGGCTGTCTGGAAATCACCAACTGATTTAAAGTCGGCGCATCGCAATGCCAGCTTCGTGGGGAGTAACCGCGTAGTGTTCAATATCAAGGGCAACTATTACCGCTTGATCGTGGCTGTGCATTACAACCGGGGAATGATGTACATCCGCTTTGTTGGAACCCACACAGAATATGACGCGATAGACGCGGGAAAGGTGTAGCAATGGAACTCAAGCCGATTAAAACCAAAGCCGAATACAAGATCGCCTTGCGCGAAATCGAGGTGCTGTTCGATGTGCCAGAAAAAACGCCCGAAGCGGACAGACTGGAAGTGTTGGTCATGCTGGTGGAGAGATACGAAGCCCATCACTACCCCATTCCCGCACCCGACCCCATAGATTTCTTGAACTACGCGATGGAAACGCGCGGACTGACCCGCAAGGAATTAGAGCCGTACATCGGTAGCCGTGGTCGCGTAGCTGAGGTGCTGAACCGCGTCCGCCCGCTCACTCTGGCGATGATCCGGCGATTGTCAGAAGGCTCAAGTTACCCGCAGATGTGCTGATAGCTGATTACGAACTGCGTCACGCCGCATAGAGTTTATGCAATCCTTAAGGCTGATACAGAGGCTGCCATGAACTTTGAGACAACTTAACCGCGTTTTCCGTGGAGGTGTTCTGGCGCACAGGAAGGTTGTGCCAAAAAGATGGTGAATATGAAATCCAGATCAATAGTTGTGCCAATAATCCACGCAAAACAAGAAATCGCCAAAGTTGCCGCAAACTGCACAAATCAAGACCTTTAGCTCGACGGTGCCAATTGTTCCGCCGTGCCAAATATCAAGTTAAAATACATGCTGTTCAGGGAAAAAGCGGAGTCCCTTCAAAGTTCCTTCAAAAGGAAAATGGGTTAAGCCATTTCTGACCTAACCCATTGATTTACTGGTGCGCCCGGAGCGATTCGAACGCCCGACCCCTTGGTTCGTAGCCAAGTACTCTATCCATCTGAGCTACGGGCGCGTAAAGCTTTTTTGTGGCTATAAACTTTGGCGGAGAGAGGACTCTGAAAGGCTCTCTTTTGCAACCCGCTGAGCCAACATAAATTTTCTTTGGTATTTGCAAAGAAATGGTACTCACATCGAGTGTCATGGTACTCACATCGAGTGTCCCCGACTAGTACCGTTACTTATTATATAGATTATCGCCCGCAAATGCAAAACGAAAACATACGCAGAATTAGCCCACTTCCTAAAACGGCATCAGAGTACCAAAGTAGCGGTGGCTTTACCGTTTCTGTCGTCTTCATGATTCAACTCCTTAATTTTTTGAATAGTTCTCAGGCCCTGACTATAGTTCAGGCACGTAATGAGTGCCCTACATAACCAACCGCACCAAAACGGTGCGCATTTTATGTAAGTAGCCTAGCAAGTAGCTTTTCAGAAATCTAATCAAATATTCATTGCGCCTATTGGCTTTGCTATGTGGTCATGTACTGTAGCCTAGCTGTTTTCACTTTGCCGAGCTTTGACCTATACTCTAGCCCCTATGATTTATGTCGAGTTGCGATTCATGAAGTCACGCTGCTTGCTTGTGTTGTTGTGCATGTGCTGCACCGGCTGGGCACAGGCTGAGATATACAAGTCCATCGATGCCGAAGGGCATGTGACCTACTCCAGCACTCCGAGCAAAGGGGCGAAAAAACTTGGGCTAGAGCCGCTGCCCGCGCCGCCGTCACACTCCGAGCGCGTGCGCAACAATGCCAGCCCCTCGGATTTCCCCAAGGTAAATAGCAGCACACAAAAAAGCCGTGACGGCACACGGCGCAAGATACTTATGGACGAGTTGGCTACAGAGGAAAAGCTGCTCGCTGAAGCGCGCGCGAACCAGAAGCAGAGTGAGACCTTCCGCAACGATGCTAAATCCGAAGGGAAGTTGCACTCGTTACAAGAAGAGGTTACGTTGCACGAGAAAAACGTGAGCGCCCTTAAAACCGAATTATCCAACGTCAGGTAGTCACCCAATGGCTGGCATATTTTCTGCTTTATAAGCGCTTATGCCTACCACTTTCTTACCCACACTGGAACATCTTGCGACCGCAGTTATCCTGCTGGATGATCAGTCGCGTATTGCCTATCTTAATCCGGCAGCGGAGAATCTGTTTGCCTTGAGCAGCAAGAATTTGATCGGGCACCCGGTGCAACATGCCTTTACCCACACCGAGCAATTAGTTGCCGCGATGCAACAGGCGCTGACCAACAACGCCAGTTATATCGAACACGACCTCACGCTGGGTACGCATGCGCATGGCAAGCTGCATTTGCGTTGTGCCGCCACGCCTCTGCAATCGGGCAAACACTATCTTCTGCTTGAATTCCACCCTATGGATCGCCCTCTAAAACTGGCGCGCGAAGAACAAATGCTCGACCAAACCCAAGCCAACCGCCTGCTGCTGCGCAATCTGGCGCACGAAATCAAAAACCCGTTGGGCGGCATACGCGGCGCTGCACAACTGCTGGAGCAGGAGCTGGAGAAACCCGCTTTGCGCGAATATACTCAGGTGGTGATTCAGGAAGCGGATCGCTTGCGTTCGCTGATGGAGAAATTGCTCACGCCGCAACACGCGCCTCATTTCAGTGCGCTCAATATCCATGAAGTGCTAGAACGGGTGCGCAGCTTGGTATTGGCGGAAATGTCGAAAGAACTGGTTATCGAGCGCGACTACGACCTCAGTCTGCCGCCCTTGATGGGTGACAAGGAGCAAATGATACAAGTGGTACTCAATATCGTGCGCAATGCCGCGCAAGCCATGCAGGGGCAGGGGCAGGGGCAGGGGCAGGGGCAGGGCACCATCGTGTTGCGCACACGCATCGCACGCCAGGTCACGCTGATAAAAAAACGCCACCGGCTGGCTATCATGGTGCAAATCGTGGACGATGGTCCCGGTGTGCCGACGCATTTGCGCGACAAGATTTTTTATCCGCTGGTATCAGGTCGCCCCGATGGGCATGGTTTAGGACTAACGTTGGCACAGGATTTCGTCAGCCAGCATCAGGGCAGTATCGAGTTCGAAAGCGAGCCGGGGCACACCTGCTTTACCGTGATGCTTCCACTACAATAACCTTATGGGTGCAACCAAATGAAACCAGTCTGGATCATAGACGACGACCGCTCCATTCGCTGGGTGCTGGAAAAGGCATTGGCGCGCGAGGATATCGAGTTCAAAAGTTTTGCTTCCGCCGATGAGGCCATGCAGGCACTCACGCAAGGCACGCCGCAAATAGTTATCAGCGACATTCGCATGCCCGGCAGTTCCGGGCTGGAGCTGTTGCAGACCCTGCGCGTACGCTACCCGAATCTTCCGGTCATCATCATGACGGCCTATTCCGATCTTGAAAGCGCGGTTTCTTCCTTTCAGGGAGGTGCATTCGAATATTTGCCCAAGCCTTTCGACATCAACCATGCGGTCGAATTGATCCGTCGCGCGTTGGAGCAAAGCCAGCGCAAGAATGCCTCCCCCGAGGCCGTTGTCGCCGCACCGGATATCTTGGGGCAAGCGCCCTCCATGCAGGAGGTGTTCCGCGCCATCGGCAGGCTTGCGCAATCGCACGCCACGGTGTTGATCAACGGCGAGTCCGGCACCGGCAAGGAACTGGTCGCGCACGCGTTGCACCGCCACAGCCCGCGCGCCGATAAGCCTTTCGTCGCCATCAACACCGCCGCTATCCCGAAAGATTTGCTGGAATCGGAATTGTTCGGCCATGAGCGCGGCGCCTTCACCGGTGCCACGGCCACGCGGCGCGGACGCTTTGAACAGGCCGAAGGCGGCACGCTATTCCTCGACGAGATCGGCGACATGCCCGCCGAATTGCAGACGCGCTTGCTGCGCGTGCTGTCCGACGGAAACTTCTACCGCGTCGGCGGTCATCAGCCGATCAAGGCTAATGTGCGCATTATCGCCGCCACCCACCAGAATCTGGATGAGCGCGTGAAGCAGGGACTGTTCCGCGAGGACTTGTTTCACCGTCTCAACGTCATCCGCCTGCGCCTGCCGCCATTGCGCGAGCGGCGCGAGGACATTCCGTTACTCGCGAAATATTTTTTGCAGAAGAGTGCGCGTGAACTGGGCGTGGAACAAAAGACTTTGAGCGAGGCCGCGCTGCAATATCTCGCCGCTCAGGACATTCCCGGCAACGTCAGGCAACTGGAAAACCTGTGCCACTGGCTCACCGTAATGACACCTTCGCAGCAAATCGAAATCGCCGACCTGCCGCCGGAATGGCGTGGAACACCGGCTATCGGTATGCCCCAAGGCGACTGGCGCAACGCGCTGGCGCAACAAGTCGCGCTGGCATTACAACGCGGCGATCAGAACATTCTGGACAACCTGAGCCGACAATTCGAGAGCACGCTCATTACCCAAGCGCTGCAACATACCGGCGGCAGACGCATCGAAGCAGCGACTTTGCTGGGCATGGGACGCAACACGCTGACGCGCAAGATTCAGGAACTGGGGCTAGATGAGGAGGAGAAACCCGGCTAATTTTTGCCAGCTTTTGCCAAAAGACATATACAGTGGTTTCCCCCGATACCACATCAATCTGTTCATGCTTGGCATATCCACGAGCCATTCATCGGGTGTGCATTGCGGTCGTGCATTCACTTCAGCGCTCACTCGATCATTGTTATTGTTCATAAGGCACCATTACCGCACCGCTTAGCCACGTTGGATGAATAATGTTATAGTGCGTTGCATGGGCAACTTCTCAGTGTTCTATCGCTTGACCCCGTCATCGAAACAGAAGGTGACGTGGTTCATTTTATTTGCACTGCTGTTCATTCAGGCCAGAATGGCTGTGGGCGGCTGCCTGGTCTCGGATTACTTACCTCCTCCGCAACAGGCGGAACAGGTTATGCCAATGAAGTCCGCCGCCGATCCCTGCAAAGAGCACAACTCTCCAGACAAGCCAAGCAAGCAGTTATGTATGAAGCACTGCGAGCAGAGTTCAAATACACCAAAATTCACCTTTGACTTGCCGCTTTTCGCACCAGTCATTCTTTTAACCAGTGTGCCATTGTTCACGGTGGCGGATGCTGCCAGCTTCGAAACGCCCACGCAATCCCCCGCCACTACTGGCCCCCCTCCCTATCTGCGCTTTCTTCGGCTACTGAATTAGCCGTTCTCCCGTCTGACCCAGTTTGTTCGCGCCTGCGTTGATGCAGCAGCGCGCGCTTGAATTCGAGTTTTGTTTTGGAGAACACCATGAAACGCGCTATTTTCGCGGCCACCCCGCAGCCCTTGCTTTTGCACCCCGTCGCACAGGCACGCGAATTCAACTAACACATTTCAAATCTGAAGGAATTATTGCCATGAAAGAAAATACATTTGTTGTTTCTATGATGACCGTTGCGGCACTGCTTGGCATCGGCTCTATGTTCCATACGCAGCCTGCCGACGCAAGTCCGCGCACCTCGATGATGATGGCCGATGCCAGCATGGACATGAAGATGGATGCGATGCCTAGCACCCATCGTGGCACTGGCACAATCAAAAATATTGATGCAACCAAAGGGACGGTGACTTTGGCGCATGGTCCGATTGCATCCCTCAAGTGGCCCGCCATGACCATGAGCTTCAAATTGAAAGATGCAGCGCTTGCCAAGAGAGTTAAAGCCGGTGATGCAGTCGATTTCGATCTCGTTCAATCGGGCGACGGTTATGTGATCACTCGTCTTCAATCGTCCGGCAAATAAGCACGCGGCGGGCGTGGCGATTATCGTTGCCCTCGCATTTGTCAAACCGCAAGCGTAACGTTACATGCGCGCGGGCAACGGCGATTTTTTGCTGTCTGGAGGTTTTATGTATTCCTCTTTATTTGATTTTGGAAGGGCAGTGTTGGTTCGCGCTGGCCAGATCAGTCTTTACATCAGCGCGTTCGCAATGGTGTTAACGTTTCCGCTATCGGCGATGGCACAAAACACGCTGTCGCTGACTGATGCACAACAACTGGCAGTCGCTCGCTCGCGCCAACTGGCCGGGCAAGATGCCGCTGTTGCTGCAAATCACGACATGGCGATATCCGCCGCGCAAAATCCAGATCCCGTGTTGCAAGTCGGGATCGACAATCTGCCAGTTGATGGCGCAGACCAGTTCAGCATCGGGCGCGACTTCATGACCCAGCGCCGCATCGGCGTGGTGCAGGAATTCACGCGCGAGGATAAGCGGCGGTTGCGGGGCGAGCGCTACGAGCGTGAAGCCGACAAGATACTCGCCGAGAAAGCCGAGATGACCCTCGTCATCCAGCGCGATACTGCGCTGGCTTGGCTGGATCGCTACTATGCCGAAACAAGTGCCGCGCTGATTAACGAGCAGATTCGACAGGCGCAGGATGAAATCGAGGCGGCGCAAACTGCTTACCGGGCTGGTCGGGGCAGTCTGGCCGATGTGCTGGCCGCTCGCGCTGCGTTAGTTGAGTTACAAGACCGTGCCAGCGAGATTGTTCGCAAACTGCGCATTGCGAAGATCGCGCTGGTGCGCGAAATCGGAGAGCAGGGCGAACTGCCGCTTGACCTGAAACCTCTGATCGACCATATCCCGATCGACTCTGATGCGCTTGATAAACACGTTGCGATGCATCCTGAAATTGTCGTCTTGTCAAAGCAAGAAGATATGGCGGCTATCGAAGCACATCTCGCTCAGGCCAACAAGCAACCCGACTGGAGCGTCGAGTTGTCCTACGCGCAGCGCGGTTCGCTGTATTCAAACATGGTATCGGTTGGGGTCTCGATTCCGTTGCAGTGGGATCAAGCAAACCGCCAAGATCGTGAAGTGGCCGCCAAGCTTGCGCTGGCTGACCAAGTCCGGGCGCAACGTGAGGAAACTGTGCGTACTGCGAAGGCCGAAGTACGCGCTATGATTGCCGAATGGGAGAGCGCACGCGAGCGACAGGCACGCCTCGAACACGAACTTGTGCCGCTTGCGGCTGAACGGACTCAAGCGGAACTATCGGCTTACCGTAGCGGCAAATCGTCGTTGAATAACGTACTCGCTGCTCGCCGCAACGAAGCCGATGCCCGTCTGCAAGCTCTGCAAATGGAGGCGGAAGCCGCGCGTATGTGGGCGCAACTCAACTTTCATTTTCTACATGATGATGCCAGAGCAATTTCTCATCATGATGCCGGTTCCGTTGTACCAGATAAGGATTCACAATGAAAAATCAATCTCTCGTTCTTTCTCTCGTCGCGCTCGCTGTAATCAGCGCGGTGGGTTACGGCAGCTACCGCATTGGCCTCCGGCAGCACACGGAAAAAATATCGGTTGCGGCACCCGCAGGCACCGGCACCGCTGTAGATCCGGCGACAGGCCGGGCTGTTCTGTATTGGCAAGATCCGATGACACCCGGCCAGCGTTTCGACAAGCCCGGCAAATCGCCTTTCATGGACATGCCTTTGGTGCCGGTCTATGCCGAGGGAGGCGGTGATAGTGGAAATGTCTCAATCAATCCGCGTATTCAGCAGAACCTGGGTATGCGTATTGCCAAAGTCGCCAAGGGCAGCTTGGCTACTAGCATCGAAGCGGAGGGAAACGTAGTCTACAACGAACGCGAATTGGAAGTGGTGCAGGCGCGCGCCAACGGCTATGTCGAAAAACTTTACGTTCGGGCGACGCTGGATCCGGTGCGCAAGGGCCAGGCGCTCGCCGAGCTATATGTGCCCGATTGGGTCGCCGCGCAGGAAGACTTCCTGACTGCGAAGCGCTTGACAGCTCAAGGCGGTGATGCGGCGGGTATGGATTTGGTCGGTGCCGCGCGTCAGCGCATGCGCCTGGCGGGCATGTCGGAAGAGCAAATGCGGCTGGTTGAATCGGCTGGAAAAGTTCAGGCACGGCTGATTGTTGCTGCACCCGTGAACGGTGTAATCACTGAGTTGGGCACTCGCGAGGGCATGACAGTTGCCAGCGGTGCGCCGCTGTTCCGTATCAACGGGCTGGATACAGTCTGGGTCAACGCCGAAGTGCCTGAAGGCGCGTCTGCACAGGTGCGTATCGGCAATGTGGTCGAAGTGCGCACGCCAGCACTGCCCGGCATTGTGTTAAAGGGTAAGGTCAGCGCGGTTCTGCCGGACGTTAATCCTGCAACGCGCACATTGAGGGCGCGCATCGAACTGCCTAATCCCGGGCAGCAACTTGTTCCCGGTATGTTCGCCACAGTGAATTTCTCGCCCGATGCGCACAAGGACGTCCTGCTCGTACCGAGCGAAGCGGTGATACAGACGGGCAAGCGCAGTGTTGTGATTGTGGCGCAAGGCGACGGCAAGTTTATTCCGGTGGATATCGAAACAGGTAGCGAAAGCAACGGTCAGACGGAAATCCGCAAAGGCCTGGAGTTGGGTCAAAAAGTTATTGTTTCCGGACAGTTCCTGATCGATTCGGAAGCCAGCATCAGGGGAGCCACGTCGCGCATGGGTAATGCACCCGCACCTACCGAACACGCAGCGGCGACGCATCGCAGCAGCGGCAGGGTCGAGGCGATCGACAAGAACGAGATTGCGATCTCGCATGGCCCGATTCCCAGCCTGCAATGGGGGGCAATGACCATGGGCTTTAAGCTGCCCGCGAGCAAGTTGCCTCAAGGCATCAAGGTCGGTGATCGCGTGGACTTCGAGATTCGTCCCCTTTCGGATGGGAGATTTGAAATCGTGTCGATTGCCCCGGCGATGGGAACCAAGCCATGATTGCCCGGCTGATTCGTTGGTCGATTGCCAACCGCTTTCTGGTATTGCTGGTCACGTTGATGGTGGCGGCATGGGGTATCTGGTCGCTCGGCAAGACACCGCTCGATGCCTTGCCAGACCTGTCCGATGTGCAAGTGATCATCCGCACGACCTGGCCTGGACAGGCACCGCAGATCGTCGAGAATCAAGTGACCTATCCGCTGACGACAACCATGTTGTCGGTGCCGGGAGCCGGACGGTACGCGGCTATTCTTTCTTCGGCGATTCGTTCGTCTACATCCTGTTCGAGGACGGCACCGATCCATATTGGGCGCGCTCGCGTGTCCTCGAATATCTGAACCAGGTGCAATCGCGTCTGCCGCCGCAGGCCCGGGCTTCGCTCGGGCCGGACGCCACCGGCGTAGGCTGGGTGTACGAATATGCGCTCGTCGATCACAGCGGCAAGCTCGATTTATCCCAGCTGCGCGCATTGCAGGACTGGTTCCTGAAGTATGAACTGAAGACCGTGCCCAATGTGTCGGAAGTAGCCAGTATCGGCGGTATGGTGCGCCAGTATCAGATCGTGCTCGACCCGGATCGATTGCGCGCCTACAACATTCCCCACAGTAAAGTGATCGAAGCTATCGGCAAAGCCAATCAGGAAGCCGGGGGTTCGGTGCTTGAATTGGCCGAAGCCGAGTATATGGTGCGGGCTTCGGGTTATCTCAAATCGCTCGATGATTTTCGCAAGATTCCGCTGATGACCACTGAAGCGGGGGTATCGGTGCGGCTGGGCGATGTGGCACGCATCCAGATCGGGCCCGAGATGCGGCGCGGCATTGCGGAATTAAACGGAGAGGGCGAAGTGGCGGGTGGCGTGATTGTGATGCGCTCCGGCAAGAACGCGCTGGAAACGATCAAGGCCGTCAAAGCCAAGCTGGCGCTGCTCAAGACGAGTTTTCCCCCCGGCGTTGAGATCGTGCCGACCTATGACCGTTCTGGACTCATTGATCGCGCGGTCGATAATTTGACCGACAAATTGATCGAAGAATTCATCGTCGTCACCCTGGTGTGCGTTGCGTTTCTTTTCCATCTGCGCTCTGCTCTGGTCGCCATCGTGGCCTTACCCCTGGGCATCCTTGCGGCCTTCATCGTCATGCGCTATCAGGGAGTGAATGCGAACATCATGTCGCTGGGCGGCATTGCGATTGCAATCGGGGCGATGGTCGATGCGGCGGTGGTGATGATCGAGAATGCCCACAAGCACATTGAGGAATGGAAACGCACCCATCCCGGCCAGATACTGGCGGGCAGCGCCCAATGGGGCGTGATTGCGGATGCCGCAGCCGAGGTCGGCCCGGCGCTGTTCTTCTCGTTGCTGATTATCACGTTCTCGTTTATTCCGGTGTTTACGCTCGAAGCGCAAGAAGGGCGGCTGTTCTCGCCATTGGCGTTCACCAAGACCTATGCAATGGCCGCCGCCGCCGGGCTTTCGGTCACGCTAATCCCCGTGCTGATGGGCTATCTGATCCGGGGCAAAATTCCAGACGAACAGAAAAACCCGATCAACCGCTTCCTGATCCGCATATATCGCCCCTTGCTCGACGGCGTACTCCGCAGACCCAAGACAATCCTGCTGGTGGCGATCTTGTTGGCGATAGCAACGCTATGGCCCCTCAGCCGCTTGGGCGGTGAGTTCATGCCGCCGCTGGACGAGGGGGATTTGCTGTATATGCCGACGGCACTGCCGGGAATTGGTGCTGGCAAAGTCTCAGAGTTGTTACAGCAAACAGACCGCCTTATCAAGACCGTGCCGGAAGTGGAAAGCGTGTTCGGCAAGGCGGGCCGCGCCGAGACCGCGACCGATCCGGCACCGCTGGAAATGTTTGAAACGACGATCCGCTTCAAGCCGCGCGAGCAATGGCGAACCGGCATGACGCAGAAAAAACTGATCGAGCAACTCGATAGCATCGTGAAAGTGCCGGGGCTGACGAATATCTGGGTGCCGCCGATTCGCAACCGCATCGACATGCTCGCCACGGGCATTAAAAGCCCGGTGGGCGTCAAGGTGGCGGGCATAAACCTCGCCGAGATTGATCGATTGACCGCCGAAATTGAGCGCGTGGTGAAACCCATTCCCGGTGTCTCCTCTGCGTTGGCAGAACGGCTGACCGGAGGGCGTTATATTGATGTAGACATTGATCGCGACGCCGCCGCGCGCTACGGGCTGAATGTTGCGGATGTGCAAAGCATCGTGTCCTCGGCGATTGGGGGCGACAACATCGGCGAGACCATCGAGGGCTTGCAGCGCTTCCCGATCAACGTGCGCTATCCGCGCGAAATCCGTGACTCGCTCGAAAACCTGCGCAACCTGCCGGTGCTCACCGAGCGTGGCGCACAAATCCGCTTGGGAGATATTGCCGCGATTCATATTGCCGACGGCCCACCGATGTTGAAAAGTGAAAATGCGCGCCTTTCCGGCTGGGTGTATGTGGATATTCGTGACCGCGACCTGAGTTCTGTAGTGCATGACATGCAGGCAGCGGTGTCCAGGGAGGTGAAACTGCCGCCAGGCTATTCGATCACCTGGTCGGGGCAGTTCGAATTTATGGAGCGGGCAACGGCAAAGCTCAAAATCGTCGTGCCGGTGACGCTCATGATCATTTTCGTGCTGTTGTATCTCACGTTTGAAAGCTTTGGCGAAGCGTTGCTCATCATGGCGACGCTGCCCTTTGCACTGGCAGGCGGTATCTGGTTCATGTGGATATTGGGCTACAACTTGTCGGTGGCGAGCGGTGTGGGCTTCATTGCCTTGGCAGGTGTGGCGGCGGAATTCGGCGTGATCATGCTGCTCTACCTCAAAAACTCATGGAGTGACCGGCTCCGTGATGGTAAAACAAAATTTTCGGATTTGCTCGATGCGATTCGCGAGGGGGCGGTGTTGCGGGTGCGCCCCAAGGCGATGACCGTTGCTGTCATCATCGCAGGATTAATGCCGATTATGTGGGGCAGCGGAACGGGTTCGGAGATCATGCAACGTATTGCCGCCCCAATGGTAGGCGGTATGGTCACGGCACCGCTGTTGTCGATGTTTGTCATTCCCGCCGCCTACTTGCTAATGCGCCGCTCGCGCTCAACGGTGAGCAGCGGTCACGCCAATGCGTCTGGCACCAAAGAAAGGTAAGCCGTTGTAAGGACATTCTGAGTTTCTTGCGAATTATGCTCAAAATTCGCCACCTATGATGCTCAGATGTCTCTCGTGGATATCTCTTTTAAGGTACAGCCAAGGCAGTACTGCCGACACGCGAGGTGATTCCCTGATTTACGGCGGCTAATTTGAGCGAACGAAAAAATCGGCTGAGCGATTTCGACGAAAAACCTGAAAATGAAAGATATGGCGTACTAAAAGTTGATTTTTAGAGGTCCCCATAAATCAATTCCTTGATCTGAATCAAGTTCTTTTCGTACGTTTTTGATATAAAGCAATTTGTGGACGCACCTCTTTTGTCAGAATCACTGACTGATTGGTGGGACTATTGATAGCTCGCGGCTTGACACTGTGGAATAGCCGGATCTATAAACCTAAGAGAGGAATTCACAAATGAAAGAAATATCCTACATGTTGTTTTTTGGCTTCTTCAGTCTTTCAGCTCAAGCAGGAAACGATCTTGCGGATCAATTTGCCAGTCAGTTTAATGTTGCACGAAGTCTCTCTATTGAGTATGGTCAAGCGGCAAAGAGCCTTAACCCAAAATCAACACTGTCCGCAGATGCCGGGCGTGCCTTCTATATCAAGAAAGTGGTCGTTGGCGGCAAGGATATTTCCTGTTCCTCATGTCATACTGACAATCCGGTCAATACAGGCAAACACATTGATACCGGAAAACCGATCAAGCCGCTGGCCATTTCTGCAAATCCGGCTGCCTTTTCCGATGTGAAGAAAGTTGAAACTAATTTTGCGAAGCATTGCCGTGATCTATATCAGAAGGATTGCTCCGCTCAAGATAAGGGTGATTACCTCACTTATTTGCTGTCAGTAAAATAACCCCCAGCAGAAGCAACAATGAAAATGGCTCGCATTATGTGAGCCATTTTTTGTGGTGCGCCAAGATTGTATTGTGGTGAATAGGTACGCATGGGCGACATTTTGTGCTGTTGATTAGTTCACTCCAGGTGTTCACATCGAATCAAGTTTTTTGTTGTTCGCATGGATTCCCCGGTTAATCCGATCATGCGAACACGATGGCCAACGTGATCAAGGAGTGCGTCCGCAAGTGGACTCTCACAGCAGATCATCCCTTCACGGTTATTCAATAGGAGCCTCGAATGTTCTCTCACCCTCGCACTACGTCGGACGGAAAGGCGGCCACCGCTTCGCTGTTGGAGCGGCACAGTTGCCCGCCGTGCAACCTGCTACGATTCTGACAACGGAACAACTTCTGGGATTGCCTGACAGAAATATGCAAGCCCCCGGTTCCTTCCGCATTCTCCTGATTAAATACCCTGCGGGGGGCTATGCCGTTACAGTTTCCAACCCGGTGGAGTTGCGCAGTCTGGAGGTTGACACCAGCTTTCCCTTGCAACTCTTGATCGCTGTCCGCAACACGCTGGTCGGCATACACGGGCTGGTGATGGGGCAGGTAGAGGGGACGGTGCTGGTCGATTTCGGGGCGGCGAAACCGCTCGAGGAGTAGCAACATAAAAACAGTATGGTGGGAGGGTTTATGAATTGGGTTGATATGGTGGGCTATCTGGCGGCTGTTCTGATGTTTTCGACATTTTATATGAAGAAAATGATTCAGTTGAGGGCGATAGGCGCTTCGGCAAATCTTGTTTTTGTAGTGTATACCCTGAGTTCATATTTTGTTTTAGGAAGGGGTATCTGGCCGCTCTTTATGCTGCATGCCGCGCTTTTTCCGCTGAACATTACCCGTATGGTACAGATGATCAGGCTTGTCAATAAAGTGCAGGAATCTTCAAAGGGTAATTTTGCAATAGACTTTCTAACCCCCTATATGACAAAAGAATTCTTAAAAAAGGGGGATTACCTTTTAGAAAAGGAGATGAGTCGCAAAAAATGTACTATGTGCAGCATGGTATTCTACGCTTGGAGGAAATTGAAGTTACCCTTGGTGAGGGTGAACTGATCGGTGAGTTGGGACTTTTTTCCTTTGACCGTCAGAGAAACGCTACTGCGGTGTGTGAAACTGATGTGAATTTACTTGCTATAACGAAAAATAATGTAATGCAGCTCTATTATCAGAATCCAAGCTTCGGTTTTTATTTGGTTCAGCTGATTATTGAACGCCTTTTGAAAAAAGAAAACACATCTGACCTGTAGATTTCACAACAAAATCATTTTCTAAATTAATCGTGCTATTTCGAGGTGGCTAAAGATTTCGCCCATGCACTTTCGAAATGAAATCGGGATTAGGCCAATGCCTCTCGTCACAATGGCTTATTCCCACTTAGTCTGGTTATTTCATCTTGTCTAATGACGTGGTGTGTTTGGTCTATGAGTGAGAAATTCAAAATCGTGATTGTTGGCGCTGGGCCTGGAGGCGTGTCTGCCGCCGCGCGTGCAGCAGAGCTTGGTATTTCTCATGTCCTTATTGAGGCCGCTCCGCACGTTGCCAACACAATACACCGTTACCAAAAGGGCAAGTTGGTGATGGCGGAGCCGATGCAACTGCCTTTGCGCAGCTCATTGAGCTTCGCTGCGGGAATTCGTGAAAATATTTTGGAGACTTGGCAGCAGGAGCTCGCCAAGCATCGTGTGAACTTGCGGGTGGGTGCGACGGTTTCCGCGATTTCGGGGCAATGCGGGGATTTCCAAATCACGTTGTCGTCGGGCGAGTTGTTGACCGCCGAATTTGTAGTGCTCGCCATCGGGCTGCAGGGAAATATTCGTACGCTAGGCGTGCCGGGTGAGAACCTGCCAAGGGTGCAATACCAACTGGATGACCCTGACGAATTTATCAACGAAACGATTGTGGTGGTGGGCAGCGGCGATGCCGGTGTGGAAAATGCCCTCGCGCTGGTCAAACAAAATCGGGTGATACTTATCAATCGCCGCGAAGAATTCAGCAATTGCAAGGAAGCTAATTTCGATCTGTTGATGGCGGCTGTCACTGAGGGAAGGATTGAAACGCGTGTCAGCACTTGGGCAGAACGTGTTGATACGCTTCCAGAAGGCAGTTTTCCTTTGGCTTTTGTGGCGCAAACGCCGCAGGGCCTTGAGCAAATCGAATGCCATCGCATCATTGCCCGCCTTGGAGCGAATCCGCCGCGCAAATTAGTGGAAAGCTTTGGCGTGTGCTTCCCAAATAACGACTCGTCATCTGTGCCGCAGTTATCAGAGCAATATGAGTCAAATATTCACGGGTTGTACATCGTGGGTTCATTGGCCGGTTATCCGCTCATCAAACAGGCGATGAATCAGGGTTATGAGGTCGTCGAATACATTCTGGGAAATCCGGTCGAGCCGGCAGACGAAGCGTTGCTGCGGGAGAAGTTTGCCGGAGTGCCCGACATTCACTCGGTTAGCGATGGCATTGCGCTGATCAAGCGCAACCAGCCGCTATTGGCATCACTCACAACGCTGCAATTGCGCGAATTCATGCTGGACAGCGCGGTTAGGGTGCCGCGTCGCGGCGAGGTGCTTTTTAAACAGAATGACTATAGCAACAGCTTTTTTTCGATTCTGGAAGGCAATGTTAGCATCCAGGTCGAGGGAAAGGATGGTGCAACAGCCGTTTTTACGCTGTCCAAGGGGGACTTCTTCGGCGAAATGGGGTTGTTGTCCGGACGCCGCCGCTCGGGTACCGTGATAGCAGGAGAGAATTGCGTACTTGTCGAAACGCCGCGCCGTTCAATGCTCAAGTTGCTGCATGCGGCGAGCGGTGTGCAGCGCAGGTTGGATGAGGTGACGCTCAAGCGGATCGTGCGGAATTATCTGGATGCATCGCTTTCGGAAAGCGAACTCGAATATCTCGTCCAAGAAGCCAAGTTCAAACAGTATGCGGTTGGTGACACAATTTTTAACGAGGGCGATAAAGCGGACGGGTTGTATATGATTCGGCGCGGCTCAGTCACGGTGTCTCGTTTAGATGCGGGGAAAGAGGTGGTGTTGGCGTATGTCTCTGCGGGCAACTATGTCGGGGAGATGGCTTTAGTGTCCAACATGCCGCGCTCTGCGACAGTGCGTGCGGCGGCGCCCACTGAGATGGTTTTGCTTGAGGCCGAGCGGTTCAACGCGGTGATGGAGCGAAATTCCTCAATACGAGGCAAAGTTGGCAGCCGTTATTTGGAACGCATACGTTCGGATGAACCCGAGACATCCGAGGGGTCCAGCGGACTCATCAAATTCTTGATGGATCAAGGAGTGGGTGAGGCGACGGATGTGTTGCTGATTGACTATTCGCGGTGTATTCGCTGCAACAATTGCGAAACGGCTTGTGCTGATATGCATGAGGGAACTTCACGTTTTAATCGTGAAGCTGGCCCAACGTATGAACAAATACATGTCCCCGCTTCATGCCGACATTGCGAACATCCTCATTGCATGAAGGATTGCCCGCCGGACGCGATTCATCGTTCGGTGAATGGTGAGGTATTTATCGGAGATAGCTGCATTGGTTGCGGCAATTGCCAGATCAATTGTCCCTACGGCGTGATCCAAATTACTGCCACGAAAGAGTACAAACGCCCCAGTATTTGGCAAGTGATATTCGGTAAACGCAAACACCTGGATGATCAAAATGGAGTTGAGGAAGAGTCCCCAAAAAAAGCCGTGAAATGCGATATGTGCAAAGGCATTATCGCAGAGTCTGCCTGTGTCCGGGCTTGCCCTACCGGTGCCGCTTTGCGCGTGAGCCCGGAAGATTTTTTGGGCTTGGTTAATTAAATAGAGTGGCTGAGAACACTTACAAGCGGAGCCTTGAATGGACATGATGCAACGCCCGACCTTGGTGAAATACAAGAATTACCGGTATTTCAAGGCTGCGAGCCTGCTGGTGGCAATAGCGATAGTAGCTTATGTGTCTATTAAACCTGCTGGCGGCGAACATTATGGCGGAACCTGGCTGGGTTACGTGCTTGGTATTATTTCGACGCTGATCGTGTTCTTGCATATGTGGTATGGCGTTCGCAAGCGCCGCACTCCAAGAGTGCCGGATAGACGGCAGTACCATATAAGAGCGAGGCGCAAACAAGAGGATGTCTGTGCGCAAACCAATTACCCGGGGCGTAAAAGGAAGCGGGCGGATCGCAGGAAGCTGCATGCCAAAGAAAGCTTGCGTTACGGTGGGACGCTGCAGGGATGGCTTTCCGCGCACGTTTATCTGGGGGCCGCGCTTATCATATTAGCCTCGTTGCACACCGGCTTTCAGTTTGGCTGGAATGTTCATACATTGTCTTATGTGTTGATGATGCTGGTCATTGCAAGCGGTTTTTACGGGACGTTTGCGTACCTGAGTTACCCACGCCTAATTACCCAGAATATGGGTGAAGATACACTGAACGGGGTGTTGCAAAAGATTGCGGAACTTGACGAATTGGCCCGGATACGCGCGCTGAGTTTGCCCGACGAAGTGAACGCATTGGTATTGAAGGCGCGACAGGAAACACGACTAGGCGGCAACACCTTGCAACAATTAAGCGGCAGCCAACGCGATTGTCCAACCGGGTTGGCAGTACAGCAAATACAACAATTCGGCGAAAAATTCATCAAGGATGATCAGCCAAAATTAATGCGTGATCTGTATTCCGTGCTTTTGCACAAACAAAAACTGGTGTTGCGGGCGCGAAATGAAATCATGCTGAATGCCCGGATGCAGTTCTGGTTATATCTTCACGTGCCATTATCTATTGCATTATTGGCAGCGCTATTTGCGCACATTATGGCCATATTTTTTTACTGGTAGCACATAATGATCTCTTGCCTATTGATTCAAGTCTCACGCAACCAGCAGGGTTTACCGGTTTGCAAGGAAAGTGTCATTGCCGGTGAATCCATTCAGATCGGACGGGGCGCTGCTTGCAAGATTCATCTGCTCGACCATCGTGTCAGCTTGCTTCATGCCACTGTTAGACGGGCTGAAGATGGGACGTTGTACATTGAGGGGGAAAATGATGCGACCATCAACATCAATGGCTTCATTGTTCAGAGTGCCGCGCTCTCTCCCGGGACGCGTGTTGAAATCGGCCCATATTTGCTTGTTGTTGAACCCGCGTCGGACGGGCACGATATCGCCTTGTCTGTGGAAATGACCCAGCCGTTGCCCGAGCAGGATACAGCGAAAGGTTGTCGAACTACACCAGTCACATTGGCTGCTTTGGGGTTGAGTAAACGCAAGCTGAGCTTCGGATTGGCGGCCTTCATTCTGTTCTCATTCTTGTTGCTGCCTTTGCTGCCGGGCGCCTCATCTGCATTTGACAAATGGCAGTCCACGCTCCCCATTACCCTGACTGAATCGTGGAATCCCGGGCCGTTATCTGGCGGACATAGTGTATTCGGCGCGAAATGCTCGATCTGCCATCAACGTGCTTTCCAGGCTGTTTCTGATGAGGTGTGTTTGGGTTGCCATAAGCAGGTTGCCCAGCACTTAAGGAATGACGATTTACATGCGAGTGCATTTAAAAATGTGCTCTGTACCAACTGTCACCCTGATCACAGGGGGGGGACGGGTCTAGTGCTGCATGATTCGCAAGAGTGCGTTAAGTGTCATGGTGATCTCAAGAGTAAAAATGCCGGCACAGCGTTTGCCAACGTACATGATTTTGGCTCGGATCACCCGCCATTCCATATCACTTTGCTGGATGGAAAGAATGTCATTCGTGTTCGGCAAGACGAAAAGGGGAAACTGGTTGAAAAATCCGGACTCAAGTTTTCTCATCAAGTTCACTTGGCTAAGGATGGAGTGTCAACCCCGGAAGGCAATACTGTAATGGTGTGTCGCGATTGTCACAAAATAGAAGAGTCCGGGACGCATTTCGCACCCATGTCCATGCAAAAAACCTGTCAGCAGTCTCGTTGCCACGAACTGTATTTTACGGAACCTGCCGATGGCAGTGTCCCCCACGGATCTGAGCGCGAAGTGATGAATAGATTGCGTGAATTTTACGCAAAATGGTTGACTGACTCGCCAGCCAAGAATATGGCGGTATGTGCGCAAGCGGGAGGGATTGGCAATGTTGCCAAACGCACTTTAGAGTGCGCCAACGATCTTGCTCGCAAGAATGCCGCTGCTACGCTATTCAAGGAGCGTGGGGAGAATCTTGCGTGTGGCGAATGCCATGAAATTGAGCCGACTGGGGATAATGATGTTCCATGGAAAGTTGCACCGCTGCATATCAATCGCGATTGGCAACCGGGCGCTGTGTTTGCGCACTTTAAACATGACACGGTTAACTGCACAGAATGTCACGACAAGATAAATTCAAAGACGAGCGCGGATATTGCCATGCCCGCCATAGAGAAATGTCGTGAATGCCACGTTGGCGATCATCCCGCAAAAGGGAAAATCAAGAGCACCTGTGATAGCTGTCACCGATTTCATCAAGGTGTGAGAAAGGCGAATGATTAACCCGGATAATCTCTACTATTAGGCGCAACTCCCTCATGTTGCCCTTCAAACCAAGCTAAAAAGTACGGCATGATCCGCTCTATGAGCCGTAAAGGAAACTGCTGGGACAAGGCACCAACCGAAAGCTGGTTCAATAGCTTCAACAACCAGCGCGTGCATTGACTGCGCTTTGGGGCACGGGCGGAGATGACAGCCATGAGCTTCGAGTACCTCAAGGTACTCTACAACCAGAAATGGCAACACTCAAAACTGTGCTGCAAGTCACCTATGCAGTTTCTGGACAACTGACACATTGCGCAACGGAAAGAAAAACTGGTAGCATGGTATCCACCTCTTGGAAGACGAAAAACCGAGGGGAGCTCAAAATTACGTGGTGACAGGGAAACCGAAAAAGGTTCAGATACATAAATAATAATGCCAGTAAAATAATTGCTCGATCAATATAAACCATAAATCTATGACAGGGATTCACAAATGAAAAAATCACAGTACATGTTGATAGCATTGATTGGCTTCATCAGCCTTTCGGCTCAAGCAGAAAGCAACAATATTTCAGATCAATTCGCTCTTCAATCTGATGTTGTGAAAAAACTCTATGCTAAGTACGCCTTAGAGGCAAAGGAGGTGAACCCAAAATCAACATTGTCCGCAGATGCCGGGCGTGCCTTCTACACCAAGCGGCGAAGCTGGTCGTCGAAGGATGTTTCCTGCTCCTCGTGTCATACCGACAATCCAGCTAATGAAGGCAAACACAATGAGACTGGGAAACCGATCAAGCCGCTGGCTCTTTCAGCAAATCAGAAACGTTTTACCAATGCCCAAAAAGTAGAAATAAATTTTTCGAAGCACTGCATGGATCTGTATAAGAAGGATTGCTCTGCTCAAGATAAAGGTGACTTCCTCGCTTATTTGATGTCAGTAAAATAACCCAAGCAGAAACAACCACAAAAAATGACCCGCATAATATGTGATGTGAGCGCAGAAATGCCGCGCTCACAACCATGCATCAGCGTATCACCACTACACCACGTCAAGGATACGCTTCGCCAGATTTGCGCGGATTTCGATTGCAGTTCACGCAATGGCGGTTATTTTATTCTAATGGGTATCCCCTTCACCCCCGTGAATTAAAACAAACCCCTCCCAGCCTCCCCTTGTCAGGGGAGGAGCCGCTATCAGGTTCTCCCCCCGGTGCCGGGACAATAGTTTTTCGTACTGACAAGGGGGAGTTATAACCAGCGACTTAGCGCATGCTTCATCGTGCTTAGTCGAATGGCTAGTAGTTCCATCAGAGGGGGTTTGGTTCTCCAGAATACTCAATCTTGATGCCTGGTGTTCGCACCGGTATTTTCAAACCGAAGGCTGTACGGGGGTGAAGGGGATACCCATTTTTATTCTTTAGCCTTTTTCTCGGCTTTTATTCGCGCTGTTTCGGCTTCTTCTGCGCCTTTGGCCTTGGTGTTCTCAGCCTTGATTTCATTTTTCTTCTGCATAAATAACTCGGCTTCCGCCGCTGCCTTGGTATCCGATTCAGTCATGCTGTCAGGCACCGCCGATGAGGAATCACCCGGAACCCCCTGCATTCCGGGTAGGGGTGGGGGGCTGTCGGAAGCATCCGGCTCAGCGGGTGCCAGATGTTTTAAAGCCTCCAATGCCCGATCATTAAGATCATCAATACTGTAAGTATTCGCGAGAGGGGGATCGGCGGGGCAATTTTCCGGCCCATCGGAGCTGACACCGAGCAATTCCGGCAAGTCGGATGTTTCCAGGCGGGCAAGCCCCAGTGAGCTGACCAGCCGCCCCATGCCTGCAAGTGTGCGGGCTTGAGCAATGTACAAATCATATTCGGCATTGACATAATTGCGTTTGGCTTGAAAAAGCTCGTTCTCAGAATCCAGTACATCCAGCAAGCTGCGTTGGCCAATTTCAAATTGTTTCTGATAGCCTACAACTACCTTTTCAATCGCCATTTGATGCTGATCCAGATAATTAAGCTGTTCTTTCAGTTTCGATATGTCGTTGTATGCAATTGCCAAATTCATACGCACATCGCGACAAGCCTTCTCACGCTGATCACGGGCAGCGTCCAGACGCTTGGCGTATTGGCTCGACCGCGCCCTGTCAGAGCCGCCATCGAACAGATTCCAACTCATCACAACCTCTGCGACAGCATCATCCGTAGGCCCCGGTACTCCGGTGTAATTAAAATTATTGCTCTTGGAAATATGGAGATTGATGTTGGGCTGATATTTAGCCTTGCGTTCATTCAGGTCGTATTGGGCGGAACGCACATTTTCCACCGCAGCCAGAATGGCGGGATGAAATTCAACCGCAACGGAGAGCGTGGCCGCAGCGGCATCCGGCAAAATCATTTTATCAATCTTGTCTTGGGTAGCCTGTGCTTCCGGGCTAATCACTTCTGCCGGAGGTAACTCTCCAATAACCCGCTGAAAACGGGCGGACACGTCATGGGTGTTGGCGTTATCCAATACAATATTCGATTGGCTCAGGGCAAGTCGACCGGATGCCTGCTCAAGGTCAACACGGCGTCCAACGCCAGCCTGCACTTTCTGCTTGATGTGTTCAAACGCCTTGCGATGGGTAACGTAATTGTCCTTGGTCAGCCCGAAAAGTTTGCGGTACCGGGACACGTCATAATATGCACGTATAGCCTCAAGCGCAGCGGTTTCCGATGCATCAAGCAATTCGTAGTAACGGGTCAACTGGGCGCTGGTCAAACGGTGCACCTCGTTGCGAGTGGCGAATCCGTCATACAGCATTTGCGACAACGTCAGCGTAACTCCCCTGCGGTTCATCAAGGTGGGGGCGACGTAACCAGGCTGGTAGCGCTCCCGTCCTTTATCTACTGAAAGATCAACGTGTGGGAAATAGCCCCCCCGTGCTGCATCAGTTTCCTTGACGGCCGCCAGAAAATTGTCCCAGCGTGACAACACTTCCGGATCTTTCAGCACCGCTTTTTGGACAGCATCCAACAGCACGTTGGCTTTGTCGGCTCTTGGCTTTGCAGCGTTGATTCCCGCTGCTTGTTTTGCTTTTATCGCTGCTTGTTCATCCGCCCTGATTTTAGCCGCAGCTTGCTCCTCTGTTTTGGCTTGGAGACTTTGCGCTGCTTTCACACGCGCCGCTTCCTCACTAAATTTTTGCATTTCCTTGGCTTCAGCTTCGAGCCTTGCTTTCTTTTCAGCTTCTGGTTCGGCAACATTACCAGTCTCTGTTATAGGTTGAACTGGAGCTTGTACTTGAACATCTTGTCCAGCCCCAACTTGTGCTGCTTGACCCTTGCCATCCCCTGCTTGTTTTGAATCTATTGCTGCGTGTTCCTCTGCCTGCACTTGGGGACTTTGCGCTGCTTTCATACGCTCCACATGTTCACTGAATTCTTGCATGGCTCTAGTTGCGGCTTCGAGCCTTGCATTTTTTTCAGCTTCTGCCTCGGATGCATTATCAGGCTCTGCTGCAGCTTGATCTTTGGCATTTTGCTCAAGCTCCACTTGCGCTGCCCCGTCCTTGGCTTCCTGTGCCGTAGCAACATTCATCCATGTTCCCGCCAAAAGCATTAACGCCAAGAGGTGTTTATATGTCGCCATGTCAACCAGCGGTTTCTCTTAATACTCCGTCCTGCCGGAACAAAATATTCACTATGCAAAGACAATAAAATTGGCATCCAAGAAATACTGGAATTGAAGATAAAACAGTCGGCGAATCAGTCGGCGCTACCTTAAGCGCGCCTGCGAACCCTGCAAATACACGCCAACATCTTGGAAACAAGAAGAATTCTCCGCCAACTGATTTTATGGGATTATTACCGACGGCAACTTTATACTTAAACCATCTTCCAAGTAAAGTGCTTTGATTTAGAATGTTTTATAATGTATTGTTTCCGAAAGCAGATGCACTATACTCAAATACAACAAAGCCTTCATTAAATGTTGCACTTCAAACTTGGAATCGCGTTTAAGCATTTACAAAATATTAACGCTACTCAGCACCGCAATTCTGCTCTTTTCGCTGGTGCAGGCGGCAGGTTTTGACGCAGACAAATTGCTAAAAACCATCACTCAGCGTTGGGGGGCGCATTCGGCACAAAAATTTCGCGAATGGCAAACACTGGTGGCGGAAACACAGAAAATATCCAGCCCGGATCAAAAACTGCAAAAGGTGAATGATTTCTGGAATCGGCATATCCAGTTCGTGGATGACTGGACAGCTTGGGGACAAGAAGACTATTGGGCAACTCCAATGGAATCGCTTGGGCACGGACAGGGAGATTGCGAGGATTTTGCAATAGCCAAATATTTCACCCTGCTTTCTGCGGACGTTGAAATGTCGCAATTGCGGCTGATTTACGTCAAGGCTCAAATAGGTGGCGCGGGCGGCATCACCCAAGCACACATGGTGCTGGCTTTCTACAGCACCCCGGATGCAGAGCCCCAGATTCTCGACAACCTGCTGGGTGAAATCCGCCCCGCCTCGCGACGAAAAGATTTAACGCCGGTGTTCAGCTTCAACAGCCAAGGGATATGGGCAGGAATTGCTGCCAATGGCTCCAGCGGTGGTTCAACAAGCACCAGCCGTCTTTCGCGCTGGGAGGATCTTCTGACCCGTGCCAGAGCGGAAGGTTTTGAATAGATGTTTAAAGTAATGAGGTAAAACCATGTCATTATTCAGGCAGCTAATGTTGGCAGTATTGCTTTCCACCTTGCTATCATTCATGGGGAGTGCGCTCGTCAGCCTTTTTTCTTCGCGGCATTATCTGGAGCAACAGCTCATTCTTAAGAATGAGGACAACGCCAGCGCACTTGCCCTGCTCATGACACAGCAAAGCAAGGATCCGGTAACTATGGAGCTTCTACGTCACTTCGCTATTCGATAGCGGGCACTATGAGTTGATACGAGTGACCGATCCAAAGGGCAAACCTATCGTCGAACGCAGCTCGCCTTCCGACACGGGCGATGCACCCGTCTGGTTCAGCAAACTGCTTCCGATAAACCCGATTCCTGGGCACGCGCAGATCAGCGATGGCTGGAGGCAATATGGAGCCATTGAGCTTCGCAGCCAGAGCAAATTCGCCTATGGAGAGCTATGGCACGGCGCTACCAGCATGGCTGGCTGGCTACTGTTGGCCGGAGCAATCAGCGGCTGGATTGCCGCCCTTATTCTTAAACGCCTGCGTGAACCACTGGGACGGGTGGTTGAGCAGGCACGCGCCATCTGTGAGCGGCGTTTCAGCACGATAGAGGAACCCAAGGTACCGGAACTCAAACAACTCGCTTTCGCCATGAATACCATGGTGGGCCGGTTAAAAACCATGTTTGAAGAAGAAGCAACCCGGCTCGAAGCGGTTCGCCGCGAGGTCAACTACGATTCGGTTTCAGGATTTGCCAACCGCGTGTTTTTCTTTTCCCAACTTTCTGAATTATTAAAATCGGAAGATCAAGCCCAATTGGGAAGTTTGATCCTGTTGCGTATTATTGACTTGGCAACCATCAACCAACGCCTTGGCCGTTTGGATACAGATAAATTTCTGAAAATATTCTCGAAGAGTATTGAAACTTCCGTGGCTTCATACTCAGGGCATCTGGTTGGCAGACTGAATGGTGTCGATTTCGCTGTAGCGTTGCCCGGGCTTGAAGATGCGGAAGCATTGGCGAATGAACTGTTTGAGCGCATCGCCAAAGATCTTTCGCACCTTTCCGAAGGCGCTGTAGTTGTACGCATCGGTTTCAGCGATTATCAGCAAGGCATAGAACCCGGACCGCTGATGGGAATATTGGACGGCGCTCTGGCCGAGATAGAATCTTCCGGCGAAAACAAACCGCGCCGTGCCCAAGCCTCCGGCAGCTCATCTCAGCGCACCACAACTGCCCAATGGGCTGACCAACTTGGACACGCCATCCAGAACGGGTGGTTGCGCTTGGTGGGCTTGCCTGTCGTTGGTTTTGGCGAGAAAAAATTGCTGCACCAAGAGTGCCCTCTGCGAATGCGCTTCCTCGAAGAAGGCGAATGGCAAACCGCAGGCAAGTTCCTTCCCATGGCTACCCGTTTGCAATTGACCGCAGAATTGGATATCGCCGCAGCACGCCTCGCGATAAATCAGCTTGCATCAGATCTTAATTCGCCCGACCTGGCGGTTAATCTTTCCGGTGAATCGCTGCAATCCGAAACTTTCCGCAAGAAAATGCGCGAACTGATGCAGGGGAATACCGCCCTTTGCCATCGTTTGTGGCTGGAAGTTTCCGAGATCAGCGCCTTCGCCAATCTCGATGCTTTCCGCGCATTCCGCAAGGACATGATGGAGTTCGACTGCCACATCGGAATCGAACACTTCGGGCGCGAATTCAGCCGGATCGGCACACTGCATGATCTCGGCCTGCATTACCTGAAAGTGGATGGCAGCTTCATCAACGACATTGACTCTCAATCCGGGAATCAGGCTTTTCTGGAAGGACTCTGCCAAATTGCCCACAACATCGGTTTGCTGGTGATCGCAGAAGGAGTCAAGCGACCAGAAGAACTGGCCGCATTACCCAAGCTCGGCTTCGACGGCGCTACGGGTCCAGCCATCCCGCGCGAGTAAGCTGAGCCTGCCCTCCAGATTTGTGATGGGTTGCGCGATGCTTCCCCAACCTACAAAATAACTTGGTACCATTTTTGGTAGGCATCCTGTACCAAACAAAATCGTCTGGCTTGAGTTAAGGTGCCGGACACACGTTGGGTGTGGGCGGAGGTGTGGGAACCTCAACACCACCGTTTTCTTTATTTTTTCCATCAGAACCGCCCCTGACTTTATCCTCGGTTATTCTGGCTGGAATTTCCACACTTATTCCCCGCCCAGGCGGAACTACAGCCGGCGCAACGCTGGAATCTCTGACATAACTGAATTCCCCGGGATGCAGCAGTTGCGATCCAGCGGAATTTTTCACCAGCACCGTACCATGCAACACGTCAACGTGCAGACCATCTTCCAGAGGAAGTCCATCGGGAGTCGGGATGTCGGCGCAATCTCCCTTGCACAACAGCACACCATAATCGGTACCGCGAATACCAATCGTTGCAACGCGTGTTTTAACACCATAATTATCCGGATCACCCCGCTTGCCGATCAATCCGCTGATAGCACGCATCCCCCCCTTGACCAACGTGAATACAGCACTGTCTTTATTCGGCTCCTTCTCGTCGAAATGAAAGCTTTCGATCTGGAACTGCGCATGCGGTTTCAAGCTCATCTCTCCGCCATCCGCAAACTTGATGCGGGCAAAACTGTCCTTGCTGGTAAACAGCATATCGCCGGCAAATACCTTTCCCCCGATGGACAACGCGCGCAGTGCGCCATCCGCCCCCTTGGCGGACAGCGAACCTTCCATTTTAGCAACCACCCCTGCCTCAGTAGTGGCAGCAACGGCAACAGCACAATCCGCCATACCCAAACACAGGCATACGAACATTGCAATGAGCAAAATGAACATGCGAATTGCCTTATTCATTTGTCTCTCCTTCCATACTGCAAAACCCGAAAAACCGGATTTTGTTAATCCCATAAGAATCTCAAATCATACAGACAAAAATGGGGGCAGTCACACCCCCATTTTAGTTAGCGTGCTACACCGCATAAATCAGGATTGTGTGGGTGTCGTGTTTAGTAAATTTACCAATTGTGTTATGTGTTCGGTATTGACGGTGATATCTGTTGCAGGAGGCGGTGCGGTATCTACTACCGAAGACCCTGTAGCACCCCCTGCCGCAGGTGCGCTGGTAGGCAGATGGGCAAGCAGGTCAACAGTAGCGGGCTGCAGGAGATTGTTGATATCCACTCCACCGCTATCTGTGGTCAAAGTCATAGCAGCCGTAGTCAGGGCACTGTTCGCAGTTCCAGCTGCAGCTTGTGTTGCAGCCAGTGTCCCATCGGCCTGGGAAGCCATAGCGATGGCGTTACTCGCCACTGATATATCCGTATTCACAGTGGCATGAGCCGCAGTCGCCGATGCTGTATCGGTGACTAGCGTGGCGGAGTCTGTGGTCAGGGTAGTATTTGCCGCGCTCAGATTGCCGCTTGCAGTATCGAGTGCGCTATGCGCCGCAGTCTGATTGGCATCAGCAATGCCATCCGCAGTCACGGCATTGTTCGCCGCCGTGGTTGCCGCAGCCGATGCCGCATCCGCCGTGTTCGCGGTCGTCGTATCGGTGGCTAGCGTGGCGGTGTCTGTGGACAAGGTAGTATTTGCCGCACTCAGATTGCTGCTTGCAGTATCGAGAGCGGTATGCGCCGCAGTCTGATTGGAATCAGCAACCCCATCCGCAGTCACGGCATTGTTCGCCGCCAAGGTTGCCGCAACCGATGCCGCATCTGCCGTGTTCGCGGTCGCCGTGTCCGTAGTCAGATGGGTGTTATCTGTAGCCAGTGTATTGGTCGCCGTATTCAGGGCGCTCGTCGCGCTATCGAGTGCGGTATGCGCCGCAGTCTGCGCGGCATCAGCTAAGCCGTTCGCCGCTACAGCAGCGTTTGCCGCAGCGATATCCGTAGCCGCTGTCGCATCTGCCGTTGTCGCAGTCGCCGTGTCAGCTACCAGCGTGGCGATGTCCGTATTCATGGTGTTGGTCGCAGTATTCAGGGCGCTGGTCGCGCTATCAAGCGCGCTGTGAGCTGCGGTCTGTGTGGCATCAGCGATCACATCCGCAGCCACGGCAGCGTTCGCCGCAGTTGTTGCTGCTTGCGCAGTGGCATCAGCCGCCGTCGCGGCCGCTGTAGCAGTAGCCAGATGGGCGTTATCTGTGGCTAGGGTGTCAGTCGCCGTATCCAGAGCACTCGTCGCGCTTGCGAGTGCGCTGTGCGCCGCGGTCTGATTGGCATCAGCGACCGAATCCGCAGCCACGGCAGCGTTCGCCGCAGTTGTTGCTGCTTGCGCAGTGGCATCAGCCGCCGTCGCGGCCGCTGTAGCAGTAGCCAGATGGGCGTTATCTGTGGCTAGGGTGTCAGTCGCCGTATCCAGAGCACTCGTCGCGCTTGCGAGTGCGGCATGCGCCGCATTCTGTGTGGCATCAGCGACCGAATCCGCAGCCACGGCAGCGTTCGCCGCAGTTGTTGCTGCTTGCGCAGTGGCATCAGCCGCCGTCGCGGCCGCTGTAGCAGTAGCCAGATGGGCGTTATCTGTGGCTAGGGTGTCAGTCGCCGTATCCAGAGCACTCGTCGCGCTTGCGAGTGCGGCATGCGCCGCATTCTGTGTGGCATCAGCGACCGAATCCGCAGCCACGGCAGCGTTCGCCGCAGTTGTTGCTGCTTGCGCAGTGGCATCAGCCGCCGTCGCGGCCGCTGTAACAGTAGCCAGATGGGCGTTATCTGTGGCTAGGGTGTCAGTCGCCGTATCCAGAGCACTCGTCGCGCTTGCGAGTGCGCTGTGCGCCGCATTCTGATTGGCATCAGCGATCACATCCGAGGCCACGGCATTGTTTGCTGCCGTGGTTGCAGTAACCGCTGTAGAATCTGCCGTGTTCGCTGCCGTCGTGGCGGTGGCAAGCGTGGCGGTGTCTGTGGACAAGGCGGTATTTGCCGCATTCAGATTGCTGCTTGCAGTATCGAGTGCGGCATGCGCCGCATTCTGATTGGCATCAGCGATCACATCCGAGGCCACGGCATTGTTTGCTGCCGTGGTTGCAGTAACCGCTGTAGAATCTGCCGTGTTCGCGGCCGTCGTGGCGTTGGCAAGCGTAGCTTGATCTGCGGCCAGTGTGCTATTTTCCGCATTCAGGGCGCTCGTTGCGCTAGCAAGTGTGCTATGCGCTGTATTGTCTGCCGTCAATGCGGCAGCTTGCGCCGCCGTGGCGGCTGCCAGTTGACTGTTCAGACTACTAACGACCGAGCTGGCTGTGTGGGTAGCATCAATAACCACGCCAGCCGCCGTAGCAGCAGCGACGGCTTGGGCGACAGCCGTTTGCCCAAAGTTATCAGTTGTTGCGGTGGCATTTTGCAAAAGTACCGCACTCGTTGTATTGGTATTGGTAAAATCAATATTCTGGAAGTTGCGGAGGACTAATGTTTCGGGTATGTCGTTAGCGACGGCTGTATGAGCCGCAGTATCGGCACTCTGGGCAGACAGAACGGCAGCGTCAAAGGGCTGAGCAGCATGCTGGGCTGCTGCAAGTGCTGCATTTGCCGCAACCACTGCTGCTGCAGCCGATTCAACAGCGCTCAAATTACTACTGCTGATTGTTACACCCTCTGCGCTACCTGCATTCAGGAGGGCAGTTTGCGCAGCACTCAGCACAGTATCCGCCGATGAGGACAATGCTGTTGCAGCAGCACTGACAGTAGAAGCTGCTGAAGCCGCTGTTTGAGCAGCCGTTAGAGCGGTTGCATCGGTGGCCGTATTGATGGCCGAATGCGCCGCAGTATCGGCCATAGATGCATCTGTGGCGAACGTTGCTGCTGCGCTTGTGAGCGAGGCACTCGCACTAGGATCAGCAGCCACCGCTGCGGTTACCGCATGCGCATCTGAGCTAGTTTGATCCGCAGCTGTTTGAGCATTGGTAGTTGCTGTAGAAATACTATTCCCAACATCGTTTCCACTATTAGTCTTTCCTTGATCATTGCCACTATTATCGTGTTTGTTACCGTTACCCTGGTCGGTTTGTGCTTGGGCAGTACTTAGCGTAAGTTCCGCAGTAACCGCTGCGTTCGCATCAGTAAGTGCCGTGCTCGCTGTACTCTGGATGGCGTGAGCCTGTTGATCTGTAGTTGTGTCGGTGGCAACAAAGCCTGCAGCGTTGTTGATGGAGGTGGCAAGCGAAGACAAGTCGGATGAACTGAGTGTATGGGAACTGCTTACCGCATTCGCCAAAGCCTGATTAGCCTGAGTAACGAGGAGCTGGGCGGCAACAACTGCAGCATCGGGAGCGACTGCGGCCGCTTGAGCATGAGCAAGAGCTGTGTCGTCTGTCGCCGCAGTTACCAAGTCAGCATTCTGAGCTTGGGTTTTCATGGTAAGAATGAGTTCACCCTTTGATGCGTCTTGGGAAACAGTAACACTGGTTGAACTGACATCGAGAACGGCCGTGTTGGTACCCGCACCGCCATCAATAAGATTTCGTCCGTTTAGATCATTGTTGGTGACATAAATGGTGCTGTTGGCACCATTCATCAAAGCAAAATCATCGGTTGCTTCGGTTGCTGCAGCGGTCCAATCCCCATGCCAATATTGGGTGGTGGCAGTAGGTGCTGATGTTTTGCCGTCACTGGCATAAGTTTCCGTCGCCGCCATGAATACATTGGCATCGGTCGTCGTGGCGGCATTATTGGTAACATTCAGGCTCCACGACAAGTCCGCCTGAACTGTTGCCGTACCAACCGTTGCTACACCGCCCCGCTGGTCACTTGTATCGGTAATTGTGATTACATCCCCCGCGACGTTGCCATAGCCTTTCATGGTGACTGTGTTCCCATCGCCGCTTGGATCGGTAAAGTTGGATATTGTTGGCGCCGCATGACTATTGGTTGCAGCAGTCTGCGCGGTCAGGACACTCTGTGCCGCAGTCAGTTCGTTGCTCAAGGTAGAGACTGTTGAATTATCCGCAAGCAGTTGGTTATCGTCTGCTGTAACGGTTGCAACAGCGTTAGTATGAGCGGTGGTCAGCGAGGCAACAATAGTTATATCTGAAGCCACGGTTGTTGTATCGGCAGTTACCACAGCATCCGCTTGCACGGCAGCGGCGTGGTCTGTAGCCGCAGCCTGGGCGGTGCTCGTTACCAATGCATCGGCTTTGGCATCGGCAGCGTCGGCAGCAGCGGCAGTGGTCACAGCTGCATCGTAGACTGCGGTGAGGTTAGTTACTGTGGCCGTATCGCTAGCGACGGTGGCCGCATCGGTGACAACAGCTGCATCCGCTTGCACGGCAGCGGCGTGGTCTGTAGCCGCAGCCTGGGCGGTGCTCGTTACCAATGCATCGGCTTTGGCATCGGCAGCGTCGGCAGCAGCGGCAGTGGTCACAGCTGCATCGTAGACTGCGGTGAGGTTAGTTACTGTGGCCGTATCGCTAGCGACGGTGGCCGCATCGGTGACAACAGCTGCATCCGCTTGCACGGCAGCGGCATGGTCTGTAGCCGCAGTCTGGGCGGTGCTCGTTAAAAATGCATCGGCTTGGGCGTCTGCAGCATCGGCAGCAGCGACAGTGGTCACAGCTGTATCGTAGACTGCGGTGAGGTTAGTTACTGTGGCCGTATCGCTAGCGACGGTGGTCGCATCGGTGACAACAGCTGCATCCGCTTGCACGGCAGCGGCGTGGTCTGTAGCCGCAGTCTGGGCGGTACTCGTTACCAATGCATCGGATTTGGCGTCGGCAGCGTCGGCAGCAGCGGCATTAGATACGGCGGTATCGTGGGCTGTGGTGAGTGTAGCCACGGTGGCCGTTTCGGCTTTCACAGCCGCTTGATCGGCAGTAACCGCTGCGTTCGCATGTGTGGCAACGGCAGTGTCTGTAGCCTCGGCCTTGGCGGTACTCCTCACTAGTGCATCGGCCTTGGCGTCGGCAGCGTTGGCAGCAGCGGCATTAGATACGGCGGTATCGTGGGCTGTGGTGAGTGTAGCCACGGTGGCCGTTTCGGCTTTCACAGCCGCTTGATCGGCAGTAACCGCTGCGTTCGCATGTGTGGCAACGGCAGTGTCTGTAGCCTCGGCCTTGGCGGTACTCCTCACTAGTGCATCGGCCTTGGCATCAGCAGCATCGGCGGCGGTGGCGGCAGACACATCCGCATTGTAGGCTGTGGTGAGATTATTTACTGTGGTTGTATCAGCAGCGACGGTGGCCGTATCGGCAGCAACAGCGGCGTCCGCTTGCGTGGCAGCTGTAGTAGCAGCGCTTGCTGCTTGAGCGGTACTCGTCACCAAGGCTGCAGCGCTGGCAGCGGTAGCATCGGCTGTACTGGCGGTGGCCACATCCGCATTGTAGGCTGTGGTGAGAGTTCCCACGGTGGCCGTATCGGCAGCGACGGTGGCCGTATCGGCAACAACAGCGGCGTCCGCTTGCGTGGCAGCTGTAGTAGCAGCGCTTGCTGCTTGAGCGGTACTCGTCACCAAGGCTGCAGCGCTGGCAGCGGTAGCATCGGCTGTACTGGCGGTGGCCACATCCGCATTGTAGGCTGTGGTGAGAGTTCCCACGGTGGCCGTATCGGCAGCGACGGTGGCCGTATCGGCAACAACAGCGGCATCCGCTTGCGTGGCAGCTGTAGTAGCAGCGCTTGCTGCTTGAGCGGTACTCGTCACCAAGGCTGCAGCGCTGGCAGCGGTAGCATCGGCTGTACTGGCGGTGACCACATCCGCATTGTAGGCTGTGGTGAGAGTTCCCACGGTGGCCGTATCGGCAGCAACGGTGATTTGATCGGTGGCAACGGTGGCATCCGCTTGCACGGCAGCGGCGGTAGCTGTAGTTGCGGCCTGAACAGCACTCGCCATGTTGTTATCGGCGGTGGTATGGGCAGTGTCAGCAGCAATAACGGCAGCCTGTTTGTCAGCGGCAACCAGTGCGTCAGCCTCGACAACAGCGGCATCAGCAGCAATTTGGGCGGCAGTTGCTGAAGCCTGTACAACAGCAGCATCAGCTGTTGTAGCACTGAAAGCGTCTTGAGTAGCTGTCTGGGCAGCAACATCTGCGGAAGCATGGGCAACTGCAGCAGCTTGGGCATCAGCAACGGCTTGGGCAGCAGCAGCTTGGGCAGCAGATAGGCTAGTGGTATGGGCGGCGGCATCGGCGGCGGCTTGTGCATCAATGGCAGCTTGGGCAGCGGCTGTAGCCTGGGTGGCTGCCAAGGTGGCTGCAGTTCTGAGCGGCAGTTGCAGCTTGAGCAGCTTGAATATCAGCAGCTGCAGCAGCCTGTGCAGCAGGTGTACCGGCAGCTTGAGCCTGGACGGTAGCATCAACAGCGGCGGCATGGGCAGCAGTTTGCGCGGCGGCATCGGCCGTAGCTTGTGCAGCAACTGCGGATTCCTTTGCTGCCGCAGCATCGGCAGCCGCAGCAGTGGCAGCGGTTTGGGCTGCGGCGGCATCGGCTGCAACCTGATGAGCAACAGCAGCGGCTTGAGCCTGAGCAGCAGCTTGAGCAGCAGCATCGGCTGCACTATTATCCGTAACTGTTGGCTGAACAGGGCTACGATCTTCACTGTGATATTGAAAACTACTAGGGGTAACCGTTTCTACAACATGGCTCAGCATCACAAAATTGCTACCGGTGTTGGTGTCTGTGCCGAAACTGTGGGTATTAGCGTCATTCAGGCCAGCCGCCGTCGCCTGAACGAGACTATCGAGACTGCCGCCCGACTGAATTGCGTTCACAATACTGTTAATGTCGGCATCACTTGCCAGAACGGCACTATTCGAAGCGTCGTGAGACGCACCACTGAGAACCTCATAGTCAAGAGTGACTGTCTGTTTCGCTGCAATATGTTTGGTATCGCCATCGGCCAATACCAGATTGACATTCGAACCATCAACTGTTTTGACAACCTCGCCCGCCATCACCACATCGCCTTCCTTCAGCATGCGAACCTCGCACTTGGCATTGGTAGCAGTGACCTTACCTTGTACATTGGTAGCTTTTGCGGCGGCTTGTGCCATAACGATCTCCTGATTAAATCTATTTAACGGTCAAATACTATTTTTATTAGAATAGCAGTATTGGCAGGAATATCTATTGTACTGAAGTACAATGAACCCAAATAATCCATTAGACCGTTCGTGGTGAGCTTGTCGAACCACCAGCTACTCAACCAGAACCCTTCGACAAGCTCAGGGCGGACGGATACTGGTAAATCATATCGTATCGCGCCTAATAGATTATTTGGGATAAACTACGACCCCGTTGGATCACTTCCGAGATTGGGAACAGGCGTTCAGCTTTTGACTATTCCGTTGACCAGAAGGGTGAGTTGCAGACGATCACGCAGTTTCAATTTTTCGAAAACAGAGCCGAGGTGCGCCTTGACTGTGCGCTCGGTAATATCGAACTGGTTGGCGATTTCCTTGTTACTGGCACCGTTTGCCACGGCACGCGCAATTTCAATTTCGCGTTCTGTCAGGCCGGATGCCCATGCGGAAAGTTCCGGCGGGGCAAATTTTTGCGCTGCCGCTTGTGCAATTCCTGCCAACAGCTTTTGCAGCAGCCATTGCCCAACCCACAACCCTCCGCCCTGCACCGTAGCGGCAACCTGACGGAGTACCTCCGGTGCCGCATGTCCATTGCAATATCCCACCACACCGGTACCCAAAGCAATCAAACCTTGCTCATCGCTGGGAATATCGGAAATGGCAACAAGCGGCAACCCACCAGCAGCAGCGCGGCAATCGACCAATAATTTTGTAACATCGCCTTCTTCCGGCAATAACACCCAGATGATATCGGCATCCGGTTTGGGAGGAATCCGTTCGCACAATCTGATGACAGGAAACGCTTCCCGCCAATTTTGTCTAGGTTTCTTATCCGGCGCGATAAAAAGATGCCGTACCTGCCCCATTTCTCTATCTCTCAGACAATGCGCGACTCTTTGCCCGCAAGACTGGTTTCAGAAGATAACTCAACACGGATTTTTCTCCGGTAAGGATATCCACTTCCGCAACCATACCGGGCATGATGGGCATATTTCTTCCCAAGCTGGATTTATTTGTTTTAACTTTTACGGTATAAAAGGCATTGCCCTTTTCGTCCACCAGGGTATCCGCACCGATGGATTCCACAGTTCCTTCCAGCCCGCCATAAATGACAAAGTCATACGCGGATAATTTGACTGTGGCCTTGAGTCCGGGATGTAAGAAAGCAATGTCTTTTGGCGTTACCCGCGCTTCCAGGAACAAATTATCATCCATCGGGACGATCTCGATCACTTCCTTGCCCGGCTGGACGACTCCCCCAACCGTATTAACCATCAACCGCTTAACCGTACCCTTTACCGGCGAGCGCAAAACAGAATGCGCCACCTTGTCCTCAAGCCCAACATTACCTTCATTAACGCTGTTAAGTTTGGCCAGGGTTTCGGACAATTCCTTGCGCGCCTCGTTGCGGAATGTTAGCTCCACTGCCTGCACTTTATGACCAGTTTCCGCAACTGCCGCTTGCACACGCGAAATCTGCGCGGTCGCTATGTCACGATCGCCTCGGTATCGCGCCACATCCCGTTCAAGCCGCAATATTTCCACATCCGAAACGGCACCTGTTGCCAACAAGGGCTTGGTCGCTGCCAGTTCCTTGGCAGTCAGTTCATATTGTTTGGCCGCTTGTTCTCGCTTGGATTTAAGCTCTTCCAGCTCCTGTTGGCGTTGCATCAACTGCTCCCTGGTCATCGCAACCGTACCTTCCAACTCCGCTTTTCTTGATTCATATAAACGGCGTTCTTCTTCCAATGTATTGGGATCTTCCTTGGCAACTTCCGGGGGGGCGGCGAACTTGTTTCCCTCAGCGAGGGCCCGCAACCTTGCCGCCTTGGCCAGCAAGGAAAGATATTGGGAGCGGCTCTCTTTCATTGAGGAAAGAAAACGCGTTTGGTCAATGCGGATTAGAACCTGCCCCTTTTGCACCACATCGCCCTCATGCACCAGCAACTCCGAAACGATACCGCCATCCATGCTTTGTATAACCTGTATCTGGCTATAGGGAATTACTTTACCTTCCCCACGGGTAACTTCGCTCACCTTGGCAATACTGGCCCAAATCAAAAATATTATGATGATAAGAAACAACAGCCTCAAGAGTGCCCTTGCACGAATGGGTTCCTGAGTCAGGATGGCATAATCGGCATCTGCAATAAAGTCCTGAAGTTTTGAGTCGTCAAATTTTTCTCCGCCTCGGCTGGTAAGCCAATCGAACAACGGCTGAAACAGTCGTCTTGGCCCATCAAGCAAGGTCTTGATGCGATGGGAAGCCACATTCAGCCGGGGGAGCAGTTCGGTTATTTTGTCATTCATTGAGACTACCCCACGCGCCCGGTTTTTAATGCCTCAAGCACCTCATCTCGCGGCCCGTCAGCCACTATGCGGCCTTCGTTAATCACGATGACGCGTTCCGCCAAGTCAATCAGGCTGGATCGGTGTGTTGCAATAATGAGCGTTTTTCCCGGACTGAAACGTTTTGCGAAACGACTCAGGCGGAGTTTGAATTCGTTTTCTGTGGTGTAATCCATGGAGCTGGTCGGTTCATCCAGCAGCAGGATGGGGGGTTCCATCAGAAATGCCCGCCCAATGGCAATACTCTGGCGCTGCCCGCCGGAAAGCGACTCCCCCCGCTCGCCAATGTGCATGTCGAAACCCCGTGGGTGCTTGTTGACAAAATCCCTCAATCCGGCCAGCTCGGAGGCCGCGATAATGGCAGAGTCATCCGCGTAAGGAGCACCGTAAGCGATATTTTCGCGCAGGGTGCCATAGAAAAGAATCGCATCCTGATTGACGCAGCCAATGTTACGCCGCAGGTCGGCAGGATCAAGCTGGCGAAGATCAATGCCATCAACCAGAACCGATCCTTCCTGGGGTTCGTAGAAGCCGAGAATCATTTTCTGAAGAGTGGATTTGCCGGAACCCACCCGCCCGAGAACAACGACAGATTCACCTGGATTAATTTTGAATGAAACATTTTTCAGGATCGGGTCGCAATTAGGATAACCAAACGTCACGTTGCGAAACTCGATTTCACCGCGAATTTCCGGGCGATGGATAAACACCGATTCAGGCGGGCGCTCGATCGGCTTCACCATCAACTTGTTCAAGGATTCAAGAGCGGTTTTGGCACCCTGATACTGGATCAACAGCCCCGCCATCTGACCCAACGGCGCCATGGCGCGCCCTGTCAGCATGGTGCAGGCGATCAGTCCACCCTGGCTCAGATACCCATCATGGATCAGGTAAACGCCGGCGATCAGCACGGCAACATTTACCACTTGCTGAATAGTTTGGACGCTATTCGTGGCCGACAGCGAAAGCATGCGCAGTTGATTATTGGTTTTTGCCAGGAATGCCGCCGTCTTCTCCCAAGTGGCTTGCACATGGCTTTCAGCCCCGAGCGATTTGATGGTTTCCATGGCAGTCAAGCTTTCAACCAGCGTGGCGTTTCGTAACGATGCCGCACGGTAAGTGGTTTCAGAAAGCTCATGCATTTTCTGCTGAAGGGCATAGATGTAGGTCAACATACCCAAAAAACCCAGCATGGGAATAAAAACCAATGGCCATGCTATCCATGCGATGACCAGATAAAACAGCATCGCAAAAGGCAGGTCTATCAATGTCGAAACTGTTGCCGATGCAATGAAGTCACGCACCGTTTCAAAGGATTTCAAGGTTGAGGCAAACGCCCCTACCGATGCGGGTTTGGCTTCCATCTTGAGGCCCAGCACGCGCTCCATCAAAGCGGAGGAGAGCTGGATATCAATGCGCGAAGAGGCCAAATCCACGAAATGCCCGCGCATCATCCGTAACAACAAGTCCAGTATCAACAACGATATTACGCTTATAGCCAGAACCCATAGAGTATCCACCGCATTATTGGGAACCACGCGGTCATAAACATTCATGGAAAAAAGCGGGATGGCCAGCGCAAACAGGTTGATCAAAAGAGCGGCGACCAATACGTCGCGGTAAATTTTCCACTGCTCCAGCATGACACCCCAGAACCAATGGCGTTTGACCAACTTTGCGACTTCAGGAGTGCGACTGTCAAACTTGACTCGCGGTTGAAGGAAGATGGCGATGCCGATATAACGCGAGACAATTTCCTCCAGAGCGAAGGTATGCGCCGTCTGGCCGGACTCTGGGAAAAGAACCTGCGCCTGCTTGCCCTGCTCTTCCCACCGCACAAGAACGCAGGATTCATTTCCTTTCAGCAGAAGAATGGCAGGCAATTGAACCGCATCAATTTTTCCCAGTTCCCTGCGGACAATCCGGCAATTAAGCCCCGCCCGGTTCGCCGCACGGGCAACCAGAGAAGGAGTCAAACGTCCATTCTGGAGAGGTAGCCCCGCAGAAAGAGCCGCCCGCGTGCTAGGTCTGCCGTGAATGCGCGCCACTTCCAGCAGACTATCCAGAAGCGGGTCATGCAGCAATAAATCTTCCCGCAATCCCAAGTTTGCATAGGTATCGCCGACAATGCCATTGCCCAGCGTAACTTCCTGATTTTCGCTCATTTATACTTAGGTAAAAACGCGTATTTTATTATCAGGTCGAATGCTACACCATAGTGCGGTTAATGGGTACGGTTCTTCACTTCCGATTAAGCGGCTTTTAGGTGTTCCCATCAAGTGGAGGTATGAGCCCTGGCATACAACATACAAATGGACCCGAATACTCCATCAATGCTGGGAGACACGGACTCCATATGCAAATTCACCCTATAAAACCATCCCGGTCTGGTAAACTTATCCGGAGCAACGAAGTACATTAACGCCACAAAACGCTTGGTCAAACTCAACGAGCGCGGGTTGTCCAATTTAACCGTACGCCAACACAGTTCCTGTGGATGGACAAAACGATGTGGTAGGATTTGTTTTTGTTATAACGTAAAGAAAACACTCGATTCCAATTGGTTGACGATTTGCCGACAGTCAGCCCGAAAAATCTGGGGGTTTCTGGATGAAAACTAACTAAGCGGGAGCCAGCATGTTGAACAGCAAATCATTACTTATCACGGGCGGAACTGGTTCGTTCGGTAAAGCTTTCGTTAAAACTGTCTTGGAGCGTTACCCGGCAATAAAACGGTTGGTTGTTTTTTCGCGGGATGAGTTAAAACAATTCGAGATGGATCAACAATTCCCCACTACTCAATACAAAGCGATCCGCTACTTTATTGGCGATGTGCGTGATCAATCTCGCTTACGTCGGGCGCTGGAAGGCATTGACATTGTGATTCATGCCGCAGCGATTAAGCAAGTTCCGGCTGCAGAATACAATCCATTTGAATGCATCAAGACCAACGTCCTGGGGGCGCAAAACTTGATTGAAGCCTGTCTGGACACGGGCGTGCAGCGTGTGGTGGCACTTTCTACTGACAAGGCGGCGGCACCGATCAACCTTTATGGCGCGACCAAGCTTTGTTCAGACAAACTATTCGTGGCAGCCAACAACATCACAGGTAACCGCGATATCCGGTTCAGTGTGGTGCGTTACGGCAATGTAATGGGCAGTCGTGGTTCAGTGATCCCATTCTTCCTCGGAAAACGGTCGAGTGGAGTCTTGCCTATTACCGACCCTGCCATGACGCGTTTCAACATCAGCCTGCAAGACGGTGTCGATATGGTGTTGTGGTCGCTGGAAAATGCGTGGGGCGGCGAAGTGTTAGTGCCGAAAATACCTTCTTATCGAATCACTGATGTTGCCGAGGCCATTGGCCCGGAATGTAAGCATCCGGTCATTGGCGTACGTCCCGGCGAAAAAATCCATGAAGAGATGATCACCTCCAGCGATAGCTTCAACACGGTTGATTTAGGGCGCTACTACGCCATATTGCCTTCTGGCGGCGTCTACAGCCTTGCGGATTACTGTACTAAAACAGGCGCAAAACCGGTTGCGCCAGACTTTAGCTATGATAGCGGCAGCAACGCGCAATTTTTGACTGTAGATGAACTGCGCAAATTGATTCAAATGCACGTCGAGTTACCCCATAGCATTTGATCAAATTACTATGATTCCCTACGGTCGCCAGAACATTTCCGAAGCCGACATCCAGGCAGTGGTGAATGTGTTGCGCTCGGACTTCTTAACCCAAGGCCCGACCGTTCCCGCCTTTGAAAAATCCGTCGTTGACTACTGCGGCGCAGAGCATGCCGTGGTGGTCAACAGTGCTACCAGCGCACTGCACATAGCCTGCTTGGCGCTGGGTGTGGGCAAGGGTGATATTGTTTGGACCACTCCGATCACCTTTGTAGCCAGTGCCAACTGTGCACTGTATTGCGGTGCTCAGGTCGATTTTGTTGACATTGACCCGCGCACTTATAACCTAAGCGTCGAGTGCCTTGCTGAAAAGCTGGCTCAGGCAGAAAAATCCGGCTGTCTGCCCAAAGTAGTCATACCCGTACATATATGCGGTCAACCCTGCGACATGGTCAGCATCCATGCCCTAAGCCAACGTTACGGCTTCAAAATCATTGAAGACGCCTCGCACGCCATTGGCGGCAAGTACCGTGGCGAGCCTATTGGCAATTGCCGCTACAGCGACATCACCATATTCAGTTTCCATCCGGTTAAAATCATCACCGCAGGCGAAGGCGGCATGGCACTGACCAATGACACCCAGTTAGCAAAGCGTATGCAATTGTTGCGCAGCCACGGCATCACTAGCGATGCTGCCGACATGATCCCACAAGCATCTGAAGAGCTTTGGTATTACCAGCAAATAGCTTTGGGCTTTAATTACCGTATGACCGACATACACGCCGCGCTTGGTCTGAGTCAAATGCAGCGGTTGGATGAATTTGTCGCCAAGCGCCATGCTATTGCCAAGCGTTATGAGGAACTCTTGGCAGAACTGCCAGTGATCACCCCTTGGCAACACTCAGACAGTTATTCCGGATTTCACTTGTATGTGATACGACTGAAGCTGGCTGAAACCAGCAAGACACACCGAGAAGTATTTGAAGCGTTGCGCGCGGCGGGCATATTGGTAAATTTGCATTACATACCTGTATACCGCCAGCCATATTACGCAGGACTGGGCTTCAAAGCAGGATACTGTCCGGAGGCGGAGCAATATTACGCCGAGGCGATCAGCATACCGATGTATCCGGCATTGACGGAAGCTCAGCAAGATCATGTGGTAACCGCATTGCGAGAAGCGACAAACGTATGAAAATCGCCGTTATTCCCGCGCGTGGTGGTAGCAAACGTATCCCGCGCAAGAACATCAAAGACTTCTGCGGCAAGCCCATGATCGCTCATGCCATCAGCGCAGCAAAGCAATCTGGCCTATTTGAGCATGTCTGTGTTTCCACAGACGATGAGGAAATTACTCGCATCGCCCGCGAATGGGGCGCAGAGACACCTTTCATGCGCCCGGCGGAGTTGGCTGACGACCATACTCCAACAGTACCCGTGATCGCTCATGCCATCACTGCCTGCCAAGCGCTGGGGTGGCACATTGATTACGCTTGTTGCATCTATCCAGGTGTGCCTTTTATCCAGATTGATGATCTCAAGCGCGCTCTTGAATTGCTCCAAACTAGCCAAGCCGCTTACAGCTTTCCGATAACCGAGTTTCCCTCGGCCATTCAGAGAGCGCTACGCCGATTGTCCAATGGTCAAATGCAATCGTTTTATCCTGAATATGAACTCACGCGCACGCAAGATCTGGAACCGGCCTATCACGATGCCGGACAGTTTTATTGGGGCAAAGCAGATGCGTGGTTAACCAATAACAAAGTACATAGCAGTGGTGTTGGATTGCCCATTCCTAACTGGCGAGTTGTTGATATAGACACGCCAGACGATTGGGAGCGTGCGGAAATCCTGTTTGCGGCACTCAACAAATAGAGGATATATTAATGACGCAGTACAAAACCGAGCAGGAAACTTTCTGGGCTGGAGATTTTGGGACTGAGTATATCGGCCGCAATGCAGGCAGTGAACTTCTGGCCTCCAACTTGGCTTTCTTCTCGAAGGCACTTGCTAAAGCACAAGGGCTGGGTAGCTGTATAGAATTCGGCGCTAACATCGGCATGAACCTGCGTGCTTTGTGCTTGCTTTACCCGAAGCAAGATCAATATGCGATTGAGATTAACCCTACGGCGGCCACTGAACTGGGCACAACAATCCCATCCAAAAACATTTTTCAGACCTCTATCCTCGACTTCAATCCAGATCGAACATGGGACTTGGCACTGATCAAGGGGGTACTCATACATATCAACCCCGATTTTTTGCCACAAGTTTACGATGCCCTCTATCGCGCTGCGGGCCGATACCTGCTGGTCTGTGAGTACTACAACCCCAGCCCGGTAGCGATTAACTATCGCGGGCATACTGATCGCTTATTTAAACGAGATTTTTGTGGTGAAATTCTGGATCGGCACCCTGACCTGAAGTTGGTTGATTATGGATTTGTTTACCAGCGCGATCCTAATTTCCCTCAGGACGACATCACCTGGTTCCTGATGCAGAAGTCATGGTAAGAAGCTTGGATAATGAAGATAGCCGTTCGCGTTGACGCCTCCAGCCAAATCGGCACCGGACACTTCATGCGCTGCCTTACGCTGGCAGATGCGCTGAAACATTGTGGTGCGCAGATTCGTTTTATCAGCCGCCATCTACCAGAGCATTTACGCGGCATGTTGGCAGCAAAGGGGCATGAGTTCGCGCTACTCGATACCACCCAAGATGACGCGACTTTGGATGAACTTGAACACGCCCACTGGCTGGGTGTTAGTCAGGCGCATGACGCGACAGATTCTATTCATGTATTGTCCGATATGATTTGGGATTGGCTTTTTGTTGACCACTATGCGTTGGATGCCCGTTGGGAGTCTGCGCTAAGACCAGCAGTCAAGAAGATTCTGGCCATTGATGACATTGCTGACCGCCAACACGACTGCGATGTGCTGCTGGATCAAAATTTTTACTCAGACATGAATTGCCGATATAGCGGCAAAGTGCCAACCCACTGCCAATTATTGCTGGGGCCACGTTATGCGCTGCTACGCGATGAATTTCGGCTGTTGCACGAACAGATTAAGCCGCGCAGCGGGCCGATCAAACGCGTATTGGTGTTTTTTGGTGGTGTGGATGCTGATAACTACACAGGACGAGCAATTGAAGCGCTGTCCGATATCGGCGTTCCTGACCTCCATGTCGATGTGGTGATAGGCGCACAGCACCCTTGCCGTGAGCAAATTAAATTGACTTGTGCACAGCATGGATTCCTTTGCCATGTGCAAACCAGCCTGATGGCGGAGTTAATGGAGGTAGCTGATTTGGCAATTGGGGCTGGCGGCTCAGCGACTTGGGAGCGTTGCTGTTTGGGGTTGACTACGTTGACCATTTGTGTGGCTGACAATCAGCGCAAACAAATTGCTGATGCGGCATCTGAATGCTTGCTGTATGCGCCGGAACTGGAAGGTGATTTGATCTCCGCGATTAGGCGGCATGTGATCGCACTCATGGAAAATGGCTTCCTGAGGCAGGCCATTTTTCGCAATGGTATACGAGCCGTAGATGGTCGCGGTGTGTTGCGTGTTATCGGAAATTTGGGTTACAGTGACATTGAAATTCGAGTTGCGAAGCAGGATGATTCAGAAAAGTTGTTCGAGTGGCGCAATCACCCAACCATCCGGGCGGCCTCACGCAATTCTGACGTGATCAATTGGGAAGATCATCAGAAATGGCTTGCTTCGGTGCTGACGTCTACTGAAAAATTGCTACTCATTGGCCAACGCGATGGCTTTCCAGTAGGGGTTGTGCGTTTTGACATTCAGGGCGACGAAGCTGAAGTTTCAATTTATCTTGTTCCCAGTATCAAGCAGGCGGGGTTGGGACGTGAACTTTTGCAGAGTGCGGAGAGCTGGCTTATTGCCAATAGGCAAGATGTATGTAAGATTCGTGCCTATGTGCTCGGGGGCAATGCGCGTTCACAGAACCTATTTTTAGGTGCGCGCTATCAAGTAGAGTCCACCTGTTATTCAAAAGAGCTTCATTAATATGACCGAATCGATCAAGATTGCGAGCCGGATGATAGGCTCAAAATACCCGCCCTTTATCATCGCCGAAATGTCCGGCAACCATAACCAGTCGCTCGAACGCGCATTGGAAATTGTCGAGGCAGCTGCCAAGGCTGGAGCGCACGCGCTGAAAATCCAGACCTACACGCCTGACACCATGACTCTTGATCTGGACGAGCGTGAGTTTCACATCAGCGACCCCAAGAGCCTGTGGGCAGGCACTTCGCTTTATAAGCTCTACGGTGAGGCGCTATACCCCATGGGAATGGCACAAGCCAATTTTTGACCGGGCACATGAATTGGACATCATTCCATTCAGCACACCATTCGATGACACGGCGGTGGACTTTCTCGAAAGTCTGGATGTGTCGTTTTACAAGATCGCTTCGTTCGAGAATACAGACTTACCGCTAATTCGCCGTGTGGCGGCTACCGGCAAACCGATGATTATTTCCACCGGCATGGCAACGGTGGCCGAACTGGATGAAACCGTTCGCGCTGCGCGTGAGGCAGGTTGTAAAGACCTGATCCTGCTTAAATGCACCAGTACCTATCCAGCCACGGCAGAGAGCACCAACATTCTGACCATTCCACACATGAGAGAGTTGTTTGGCTGTGAAGTGGGTCTGTCCGACCACACCATGGGTTTAGGTGTGTCAGTAGCCAGCGTGGCGCTGGGCGCAACGGTCATCGAGAAGCACTTCACCCTCAACCGCGCAGATGGTGGCGTGGACAGCACCTTCTCCATGGAGCCTGCCGAGATGGCGCAACTGGTGGTGGAAACTGAACGCGCCTGGCAGGCGCTGGGACAGGTGAGCTACGGCCCCACTGAGGCTGAGAAAAAATCCATCCAGTTCCGCCGTTCGCTGTATGTTGTGCAAGACCTGAAAGCAGGAGATGTATTGAACAAAGACAATGTGCGGGCGATTCGTCCGGGATTAGGGTTGCCGACCAAGTATTTGGAGCAGGTGCTAGGTAAAACGGTGAAGCAGGATGTGAAGCGCGGCACAGCGCTTAGCTGGAGCCTGTTTTGACATGGCGTCATTGCGCGTCTTAATTGTCGGTTGCGGCAATATTGCAGGCACCTTTGATTTGGGTCGGCCCGCAAGCGAACTGCCTTATACCCATGCCGGTGCATTTACGCGCGATGGCAGATTCAGTTTGGCGGCATGTGTGGAGCCTGACGAAGAACGCCGCAAGGCATTTATGGGCGCATGGGGCATATCAACCGGGTTCTTGTCGATAGATAAGATGGTGGATTCCGAATCTCAATTAGATGTCATCAGTATTTGCTCGCCAACAACGTTTCACGCGCATGATCTTGAAATCGCCTTGCACCTGAAACCCAAGCTGATTTTTTGCGAAAAACCCGTTACAACCTCACTTGCTGAAACCGAACGACTCGTTGTGGAGTGCCGGAAAGCTGACATCCTGCTTGCGGTAAATCACACGCGGCGTTGGGCACCTGATATTTTAAAACTCCAAGCCGATATGCAAGCAGGGCGATGGGGCCAGTTGCGCTCTGTGGTTGGATGCTACAACAAGGGAATTCTGAACAACGGCTCACACATGCTGGATCTTTTGCACTTGCTTGTCGGCCCCATGGAGATCGTCAAGGTTGGCAAACCCATACTGGATTTTTTCCCTAATGACCCGACGGTTCCTGTCTGGCTGGAGGGAGCGAATGGATTGCCCGTGCATCTTGTTTGTGGACATGCCGAGGATTATGCAATCTTTGAACTTCAGATGGTCTTCTCGCTGGGTGTGTTGACCATGGAAGAGGGTGGCATGTTTTGGCGTGAGCGCCGCGCTGTGAATAGCGAAACATTCAAGGGTTATCACATGCTTGATGCGGGTATTCGTCGAGCCGGGGAATATCCTTTAGCCATGCTCGGGGCTGTAGATAATATCTATCGGGCAATTACACAGGGTGACACACTCGCCAGCACAGGTGAATCCGCGCTCGCCGCGCAGCGCGTCTGCGAACGGATAAAACAGCTAGCTTTAGCCTTGTAGAAAATGGCCCCAACTCTTTACACCATCAGGCAACCAATATGAACGACCCAAAGAACCGAGAAAAACTTGCCCTATTGGGTGGCCCCAAGGCCATTCAAAGTACCTTCAAGCGCTATAACCCCATTGGCGCGGAAGAGGTAGGGGCGGCTAAGCAGGTCATCGAGAGCGGGGTTTTATCCCAGTTTCTCGGTGTTTGGCACGAAGATTTTTACGGTGGGCCGAAAGTCCGGGAATTTGAGCGTGCCTGTGCAGATTACTTCGGTGTTAAGCACGCCGTTACTGTTAATTCAGCGACATCTGGTTTGATCGCTGCGGTAGGCGCGATTGGTATAGAACCGGGTGATGAAGTCATCGTCAGCCCATGGACCATGTGCGCCAGTGCAACCGCCATCTTGCACTGGAACGCAATCCCGGTATTCGCCGACATCGAGCCTGAAACTTTTAACCTTGACCCCAAATCGGTTGAGGCCAATATTACGCCCTATACCAAGGCGATCATGGCGGTGGATATTTTTGGACACTCTGCCGACATGGATGCATTGATGGCAATTGCGGCCAAGCATGGACTGAAAGTGATCTCTGATGCGGCGCAGGCACCGGGTGCATTTTATAAAGATAAACATACCGGAACTCTTGCGCATGTCGGTAGTTATAGCCTCAATTACCACAAACATATCCACACGGGTGAGGGCGGCATTCTTGTCACCGACGATGATGAGATTTGCGAGCGTTTGCAACTGATTCGAAATCATGCCGAAGCAGTCGTTGGCGGCAAGGGCGTAACCAACCTCGCTAACATGATCGGATACAACTTCCGGCTGGGCGAGATCGAGTGTGCAATAGGCATTGAGCAACTCAAAAAACTGAGTCGCTTCGTCGCCAGCCGCCAGCGCGCCGCCGAGAGGCTCAGCGCCGGCCTGAACGGGCTGGACGGATTACGCACACCCGTCGTCAGACCCGAATGTACACACGCCTACTACGTCTATCCGATGGTGCTGGATATAGCCAAACTTGGCCTTCCCCGCGCTCGCATCGTCGAAGCTCTGCAAGCAGAGGGCGTAACCGGCTTGGGTTCTAGCTACGCCAACCTGCACTTGCTACCCATGTATCAGCAAAAGATGGCTTACGGCTCAAAAGGCTTCCCGTGGACTTCGGACATCTGCCACCGCGACGTAGACTATCGGCGCGGCGTCTGCCCGGTGGCAGAAGAGCTCAATGACCGTAGCTACTTGGGCTTTGCCATGTGCATGCACGAACTGACTGACGAAAACGTGGACATGATGGTCAGCGCATTCCGCAAGGTGTGGGCGAATCTCGCCGCGCTCCGTTAACGACTCGTACTGCTGATCCCGATGGAATTCCTCCTGACCATTGCAAACGACGACAGCGAATGGGATGCGCTGGTCGCAGCCTCGCCACAGGGCAGCGTGTTTTCCGGAAACCATTTTCTCCGCGCGCTCGCTTCGCCCTGCACCCGCTACGTGATCAGAACGCCGCACGGTGAAGCGCTGGCGGCCGTGGCCGTGGTGGAGAATGTGGACACACCCGGTATGTATCCCGCGCCGTTCCCGTTCACTCCCTATCAAGGAATTCTGTTTGGGAAAACTGTTGCCGCGCAGCCGCGACACAAGCGGATCACGACCGAGTTTCGTCTCACTGAATTTATTATCCAGAGCCTGATCGAGCACTACGGCGACTTCAGCATGTCGCTCTCCCCGGCCTTCGACGATATCCGGCCTTTTCTTTGGTACAACTACCACCAACCAGACGCGCCACGTTTCACTATCCGCAACCGCTACACGGCCATGTTGGACCTATCCGATTTCCAGCTTGAGTCCTACCTGAAATCCATCCGCGCCGTCCGGCGTCAAGAATTCAACAAATCCGCCGCCGAGATCACAGAAACCACAGACGTGACGCTGTTCCTCGACCTCTACCTCAAAACCTTCGAGCGGCAGGATATCGCCGTCAGCAAGGAGCAGCAAGCGCTCGTGCACAACATCTGCACCTCCGCCCTGTCTCACGGCTACGGACGCCTAAGCATGGCGACCACAGCTTCCGGCATTGCCTCCATGTCGCTATTCATTCACGACCAACGCTGCGCCTATTACCTGTTCGGCGCGAACGACCCAGAACTGCGCAATAGCGGCGCCTCCACCGCACTGATGGTCGACAACATCCGCAGCATGGCCGAGCGCGGCATCGCTAGGCTGGATTTCGTGGGCGTGAACTCGCCCAATCGCGGCGACTTCAAGCTCAGCTTCAATCCCGAACTGACGCCCTACCACGATGTGCAGCTCGTCCCATCAGCGGTACAGTCCGGACATTCTGCATGACGGCATCGCCGGAAATCTGCTTAATCATTGCCCACGACGCAGGCGGAGCGGAAGTCCTCAGCAGCTATGTGCGCAGAACAGGGCTGCGCTGCCTTTACGTCCTGCAAGGCCCGGCGCGCAAAATATTTGAACGCAAACTTGGCAATATCGAAACGTTGCCGCTGGACGAAGCCATCCGTCAGGCGGACTGGGTACTCTGCGGGACTTCCTGGCAATCCGAGCTTGAGTTCGATGCGATCAAGCTGGCACGCGCGCTCGGCAAACGCTCGGTCGCTTTCCTCGACCACTGGGTTAACTACCGGGAACGCTTCGAGCGCAAGGGTGAACTTAACCTGCCCGACGAAATTTGGGTCGGCGACCCCATCGCCGCAGAATTGGCCGGAAAGATATTCGACCTGACGCCCATCCGTCTTGTTGAAAACCCCTATTTCATGGACATCCGCGAGGAAGTGCTCACCGCCCCCGTGGTACGTTTCTGGCAACGCCAAGAAGCTCGCCGTGCTATACGTATGCGAGCCAGTGCGGGAACACGCGCTGCGCCAGCACGGCGACGAGCGTTACTGGGGCTATGTGGAAGAAGACGCGCTACGCTATTTCCTCGCCAACGTGTCGGTACTCGGTAAACCCGTCGAACGCATCCTGATCCGCCCCCATCCATCCGAAGCCACCAACAAATACGACTGGGTCAAGGATGAGTTCGATCTCCCCATCGTTTTTGGTGGCGCGCACACCCTGATCGAAGAAATCGCAGATAGCGATGTGGTGGCCGGTTGCTCTTCAATGGCAATGGTTGTCGGCCTGCTCGCAGGGAAACGGGTGATCAGTTGCATCCCTCCCGGCGGACCACGGTGCGTCCTGCCGCAACCAGAAATAGAACTGCTACAACAATTATTGGTTTGCCCGGCTTGACGGCAGGCTTGTAGCCGGGGCGGGTGTCCCTGACATTCGGTTTTACAAAAAACGGCGCAAGGGGTAAGCCTGCTTGAACAGGCCCACATAGTCGGCAAATTGATTGGTGCAGAATATGTGCAGATTATTGTCGTCTGCGATGAAACTGTCGAGCATCTCCAATGTGGCCTCGACGCTGGCTCTAGGTACGATTTCACTATTTGCCGTGGCTGCTTCGCCCCTGCTGAGCGGAGCCGGGATCGGGTTCAGGATGGGTATGCCCGTGCGCAAAAACTCGATATCAGCATTGGTGGGTGTGTCGTACATCAAGCACAGGTCGATGCTTTGAACGAAGGTCTGTAGTGACCCAGACAGAACCGCTTGTACACTGGCTCGTTCCATGCCGATCTCCTGATACAGTATCTCTGTCAAGCCCTGCCCTTGTCGGCAACGGATTAATAATTCGATATCGTACCGCTTACACCATTGATCAATTTTCTTGATGCCCTCGACATAGGCCGCAAAATTGGTGCAGAGAATACCGTTGAGTGACAAACCATTGAGCAGCAAGCCAATTTTTCTGATGGAGTTCGGCATGGTGCTCTTGCCTGAAAACATTTCCGCGTATGACAGAGTAAAGTGTAATAAACGTTTCCTCTCACCGTTAAACAATGGCAGCCCTTGTATTGGATGAGTCAGCATTGTGACATTACCGTAGTCAAAATCGTTATCAAGACTGGTTTTTGCATGCGGAACCATAAAGACCGGAATGTTGTGTCTTTCCGCGAAGGATATCAGCGGCCCGTGGAAACCGGCATCGTGGTCGGACAACAGCATTTTGCACGGTTTGTGTTGCTGGAAATACTGTTCCAGCAAATGCAGGCTGACGATCTGCGACTGGTACAAATTGCTCAATTGGTGAACCTGACGCGCCCGAAATTCAGGCGAAGCAATATATGGCATCAACAGGGTTTCGAGATTGTCGCTTAGTTGCGTTGCAATGGCATCAAGTGCAGGCTGACCGCCACTCAGGGTTTGCTGATCCTTGAGCCGTATGAAATTGATGTTCTTGGTAGCCTCCAGCGCCACGCTCCAATACTTCGGTACAATATTGATGTTCGATTTGCCGGATGCTTGCAACTCCGTATTAAAATAGCCGACATCGTAAAAACAGGTCGGCAGGTGGGTCAGCAGATCGTAGCGTTCGGCATTCGGATTGCCGTCGCACAGGTTCATTACCACGTCCGAATCATCGGGCCGCTTGCCATAAGTCTTGGCGAAAAACGGGATGTCGAAGGTTTTTAGTTGCTGCAACAGCAGCAGAGCCGGCAGAAACGATGGCCAATAATAATTAGCCGGGTTGTCACATAAAAAGACATGGAGTTTGCTTTCTTTCAGCTTGCCCAGCACATCTCGCCACAGACCTGAATACCAAAAATAGGACATGAAAAAATAATACAGATTCAGGTGCTGCCATGCCGCTATCGAGCACTCGGGCAGCAGAGTGCGCAGACTCTGGTCGAGTTCCTGCTCCAACGCGAAAGCATGGGCATGCGCCGATTGCACTAGAGTCGGATAGTCCGGGCAGGCATCCCAAACGATAAGCTCGGCATTACGCAAGGTGCTGGCATGAATTACGTCGACCAGCGTTGGGTCGAAAAAATAGACTTTGTAGCTGGCAAGCTCCTTGGCGGTGATTTCCGCGATGGGGATATCGTGCTCAGCCGTGATGATGAGGATATTTTCCATGCCGAAACTTATTTATCTTTAAAACCAGTCCATGAGCGGTCAGCAAGAGCGGTACGCGAAGTTTGAATTACTTGAGCCAAGCATCTTCGGTAATTTTGAGCTAGTGGCATATTGGCGCGTGCGGACAACCGCATTGAGTATTGGCAGTGTTTGTATTTTGCATAATCATAATGGGGGCTTAGCTATGATTATCTGGTTTTTATATATGGAATAGATTGTTTTTCCTGCCAAAGCCTATTTCCATTTGTATCTTTGCCGACAATCAGATCATGACGTCTAAGGAGCCTTCCTTTCTCAAAGAAAATCATACTATCGTAGAAATTTATTGAATACGTAGAGTTCGTGAACTCATTTACCTCAACAGCGCCACGGGTATGGTATGCATTTAATTCATCGATTAAATTTTTCGATAATTCAATAAATGTTGATTCCTTTTTGAGTCCTCCGCTGTATTCTGGCCAATAGTTTGTATGCAAATCCTCTACGGCGTATATTCCATTTTCTTTGACATAGGGGTATAGCACTTTAAAGGATTGTATTTGGTGTTCGCAAATATGACTGCCGTCATCGATAATGATGTCGAATTCTCCAAATTCCTCAACTAAATTCAGGAGAAAATTTTGATCAGATTGATCGCCAATACGAATACTTATCTGATCTTCTTCGTGCGCTTTTGCCGATGCATCGATATCAATTGCAACAATAGTTGCATGCGGGCCGAAATATTTCTTCCACATTTGCAAAGAGCCGCCATGAAGACAGCCAATCTCAAGAATGGTAAGTGGCCTATTTACAAAACGGCTAAAGTGACGTTCGTAAATAGGTAAATAGTGAGTCCATTTGAAGACAGTTTTCCCATCGTTTGAATTAAATAGTGACCACAAACTCATGCTAACTCCTGGTAGGGAAGCGATTGAAGGGAACCTGCAAACCAATACTAATTTAAGAAGTTTTTAATGACATCTCTAACGTCTCGCTGACGAAACGCTTCAAAACATGCTTCCGCATAATCTTCTCTCTTTCTTGCGTCATTGATATATTCATCACAAGTTGATCCCAAATTGCCAACCTCTACAAATTTTAATACATTTTTCATATCCTCTTCGATTTCCAATTGGGGATATATCTCACAAATCACGGCTTTTTTATTGGCTAAATAGTAAGATACTCGAACTATTTCGAAAATAGTCATGTTGGCATTTTCATTGGATATATTCAGTAACAACTTCGATCTTGAGATGAATTCATCGCGTTGACTCCCCCATACATTCGAAAGACTAATCACCGAATTATGATTCGGAGTCGAACCAACAGCGCTTAACTTTTCCGCCCTCTTTGGACCAAGGCTGCCAACGTATAAAATATCAATATCTTCAGTTCCAGCACGTGCTATTTTCACAAGATTGGGCGCGAAACTGATTGGCGCATAATATACTGGAAACCTTGGGTTGATTTCATTCCATCGAGAGATATTGGCAGCACTGTAGTCCCAAATTTGATATCGCACAGCAGCCCTTCGCAGGTCTTCCCTTCCTTTCATGGATTGCCTTGAATATTGTTCGAGATTATATAATATCGTTCCCTCTGGAAATTCATTTCCCATTAACATCGCCGGAATCCAGCCGAATACTATATTTATACAATTATTGTCTATTGTATTAATGCCAAACGAACATTCATATCCAAGACCATGAAATCCCCAAAGAAGGCTTTCGATTACCTCCAGATATGAATCCAGAATTTTAAATCTTGGTATATTGGGCTTAAACAGGACGAGCTTAATTTTCATTTTTTTGAAATTTGAGTTTAAACATATAAATCATGTAGCCGTCAGCCTGTTCACCTGTTTTTAAGGCTCTCGAATGGATTCTGTCGTATTTTTACCAGCGGTCACGAGGGGGTAAATATCGTGAGACATCGGGTATTTCTATCGTTTTAAAACCAGGCCTTGGCCGGTCGGCAACGGAAACACGCGGTATTTGCGTTTGTCGAACCATGCGTCTTCCGCTATTTTTTGTAAACGGTATTCGCCGCCCCATTCGTAATCGTCAAGGATAACCATGCCGCCCGGAACGACGCGGTCGAACAGCACATCGAGCACGGCAATTTCATATTCGGCTTTGTTCAGGTCGATATGCAGGTATGCGATTTGCTCAGGCGAATTGCCAATCAGCGATTCCGGCAACATGCCCTTGACCAGCTTGACCTGATCGTAACCTGCGAAACGCTGCTGGATTTCCTTGAACAAGCCGTCTTCCTGTCCGACGAATTTGTGGTGTTCGACCGGGTTGTAGTCGTAGGTATCGTAGCCCCAGTAGGTCTTGGTGAACTCGTCCTTGCCGAAATAATCGATCACGGTCTTGATGCCGGTACCTCGGTAGACGCCGCATTCGACGAAGTCGCCCGGCAATTGCGCGCAGTGGTAAGCCGAGCATGCCAGGATATAACGGCGCCAGGCGATGGCCCGGTCGGCATCATTCTGAATGTTAGATTCCCACGCCTTGACAAAGGCCTTGTCTTCGAACGGCGAGTTGCTCTTGCCCCAAGTGAACAGGTTGTCGCCCAGATAGGAGCCGGGTACGACCAGTTTCTGCGCCTCGGCCATCAGCTCATAAAACCGTGCCGGGTCAGTCAAACCCCACACAGTCTGCACCATAAAATTGAGCACTCGGCTCGTGTCTTCGATGGGCGTATGCGCTGGTAATTTCATTTATCGTTCCTTATGTGCTGCGATAGGCGGGTCTGCAACCAAAGCATATTACGTTTTTATAATCCGGCAATCAATTGCTTGAAATGGCTTTCCAGGTTGCGCACGAATCTTGGCGTATCAAACAACACACCGTTCTCATGTACTTTATTCAAGTACTCATGCAGGCGACGACACTCTTCAGGGTTGTTTGCCAACCACACTGCCTTCTCCTCATAGTCTTTCAGGTTGTACGTAATCAGTTCGTCTAGCTTCGCTGCCGTCAGCAAAGCCCCTGCCATGCGCGAAGCAAATGAGCGACCGGAACAGGTGAGAACGGGCAGGCTCATCCACAAAGCATCGTTGGCGGTCGTGCCCGCATTGAAGGGGAAAGTATCGAGGAACAGATCTGCGCAAGCGTAGCGCGCCAGGTAATTTTCCGGAGAAACTCTCGGTGCAAAAATGAGCCTCGTCCTTTCAATGCCGCGCGCCTCCGCTTCGCGATACAGATTCGCCTCTGCCCACTGGTTGTCCGAAAGCAACCAGAGCACGCTACCCGGGGTACGGCGCAAAATGTTCATCCAGACATCAAATACCTCGGGCGTGTATTTGTAATTGTTATTCAATGAACAGAAAACAAAACTCCCGGCTGGCAAGCCACAGCTTTTGCGACTTGGCTTGGGGCCAACCGCTCGCTTTCGATCGCTGACCTGATAGACATCGGGCATGTAGAGAGGCTTCTCTGAGTAATATGGAACGGCCTCTTCCGGAATCAGAAAATGATCGGCAATCACATAGTCGATGGAGGGCAAACCTGTTGTTGCCGGCAGGCCCAGATAGGTGATCTGGATGGGCGCTGGCCGATAAGCCAGAAGGTTCGCTCGATGACCCGAAGTTTGCCCCTGCAGGTCGACCAGAATATCAATTTCGTCCTCCCTGATCAGTCTGGCAGCCGCCTCATCCGTCATCTGGTCTATCCGGACAAAGTGATCCATGGCGTTGATCACTCGTTTGCGCATGTCCGAATTGTCCTCCGGACTCCAGCAGTAGCCATAGACTTCAAAATGCTCGCGGTCATGCAACTCAAACAGCTCGGCTGTCAGCAGAGAAACAGGGTGCAAACAAAAATCCGAAGACAGGTAGGCTATGCGCAATTTGGTGTGCCGATACCTCTTGGGTTTCGCCAAAGAGGACACATTCGACACCACCTTTTGATCCACAAAGCGGCGTGCCGCCTCAAGCTGCGCAGCCGGATCATCAGAGATATTTAGCATGGCCAATGTCGAGGCCGATTGCTTCATGATATCCAAACTTACCCCTGGAATCGGCACATAGACAGGCCAAGCGCACTGTTTCTGGCGTATATGCACCCAGTGATGCAAGGCGTCAGGCTGGAGGGGCTGAATGGACAAGCTCTTGTTCAGGAAAGACAGCGCTTCATAAAACAGTTTCTTCTTAAACTCCATCACTCGCGCCAGATGGTTGATCGCCATCAAAACCATCTGTTTGTTTTCAGGGTGTTCTGGAGAAATATTCTGCTCGTCCCAACTATTCTGCTCGACCCAACGCCACTCGGTGATGGCCTTGTCGACTTGCTCCATTCGCTCGAACAGCAAGCCCAGATTCACTCGTGGCTGAAGAAATGTTGGCGACAACGTGATTGCCTGGCGGTAAGCCGCCTCCGCTCCGGTCAGATCGCTCTCGTTGCTAAGCGTTACCCCCAGGTTGAAATAAACGGCATGGGCGTAAGGCGATTGATTACGGTTAAGCCACGTTTGGTAAAGCACCGCCGCCAAGGATCCAAACTTATTCGCTTCGAGTTGAGAAGCGTAACTAATCAATTGTGAAAAGTCGAGATCGCCCTTCCAGGCACGTAACAACACAGACGCAAAGTTCTTTTCAATAGTCACCGCAGGCAGCCCAAAAATTAATCATGACAAAATCCGCCGAACCAAGCAAACAATCAGAACCACATTTATGCGCCAAATTTACCACAAAAAAAGGCGACAAGGCTAATTAAGCCTTGTCGCCTTCCTGTAGTTAGTCTAGCTATTTACCAGTTGTCAGAATTCCATTGTTGGCTGGATTCGGAAGAAGTGGCGTCGTCAGTGTAGACCCGGTTGTTACGCTATTGGCTAGCGCAGGAACCCCAACCGGACTGCCATTCGGGCCAAATTGCTGCAATGCCCCGACCATTCCGGCCACATTGACCGACACTCCCACCGCGCCGGATGCCAACGCTGCACTTGGCGGGGAATTGATTATCGGCACTCCAGTAGAACTTGAAGTTGCGGATTGAGACGCATTGAATGCTCCAATCGCCTGCACCAACCCACCAACCTGCGACTGCAAGCCTACCGCCGTGGTCAGCGCGGCCGCTTTGGGAGGCGTCAGTGCAGCCACCTGCGCCGTAGTCAGGGCCGCAGCAGTAGATGTAACCGCAGCATTGGTGGACTGATTTGGACTTGTAAGGAACCAGACGTCCGCCATCTCATGTGTCTGACCATTGCTGGTTTCGAAGCTGGAAACCATGCCCACGAGGTTTCCATTATTCATGGTCGAAGATGTCGTAGCAGAAAGGTTAAGTTTTGTGATCCCCAGTGAATCCAGAGTGCGCAACTCACCCGCCTGAGTCACTCCATCAGAATTCCCGTCAACCCAAACCTTCAGGTTGGCCCAACCCGCGTCCGCGCTGGTAATGACACCGTCACCATTCGTATCCATGCCACTTAGCGCAGCGAAACCGTTAGCAGCTTTTTGCCCATTCGGAAGAATAGTAGCGCTACCGAAGAGTTGACTGCCACTGGTAATCGGGCCATTGGTTGGATCGTATACCAGCAAACCTTCACCCGATCCGGAGACCCATCCGGTATTGACTGCTTTTCCGGTTGCATTCAGGTCGAATTGAGTGCCTGCCGCAATGCTCTGCGTCGTGATGCCATTGCCACTCAAATCAAGGACAAGAGGCGTACTCCATGGCAAGACTGCTATCTGAGCCGTGCTGAATGCCGCAACCTGAGTGGATGTCAGAGAGCATATGTCGTGGGTTTGCAGTGAAGCAACGCTTGCCGTGGTCAGCGAAGCAATGCTAGCCGTCGTCAGCGAAACAACTTCAGCCGTGCTCAGGGAGGCTACGCCAGCCGTGGTCAGTGAAGCAACGCCAGCCGTGCTCAGCGAAGCAACGCTTGCCGTGGTCAGGGAGGCAACGCTTGCCGTGCTCAGCGAAGCAACGCTTGCCGTCGTCAGCGAAGCAACACTTGCCGTGGTCAGGGAGGCTACCTCGCGGGTTTGCAGCGAAGCAACGCTTGCCGTCGTCAGCGAAGCAACGCCAGCCGTCGTCAGCGAAGCAACGCTTGCCGTGGTCAGGGAGGCAACGCTTGCCGTGGTCAGAGAAGCAACGCCAGCCGTGGTCAGGGAGGCAACGCTTGCCGTGGTCAGGGAGGCCACCTCGCGGGTTTGCAGCGAAGCAACGCTTGCCGTGGTCAGCGAAGCAACTTCAGCCGTCGTCAGCGAAGCAACGCTTGCCGTGCTCAGGGAGGCAACGCCAGCCGTCGTCAGCGAAGCAACGCTTGCCGTGGTCAGCGAAGCGACGCTTGCCGTGCTCAGGGAGGCTACGCTTGCCGTGGTCAGCGAAGCAACGCTTGCCGTGGTCAGCGAAGCAACGCTTGCCGTGGTCAGGGAGGCCACCTCGCGGGTTTGCAGCGAAGCAACGCCAGCCGTCGTCAGCGAAGCAACGCTTGCCGTGGTCAGGGAGGCCACCTCGCGGGTTTGCAGCGAAGCAACGCCAGCCGTGGTCAGCGAAGCAACGCTTGCCGTGCTCAGCGAAGCAACGCTTGCTGTCGTCAGCGAAGCAACGCTTGCCGTGCTCAGCGAGGCAACGCTTGCCGTGGTCAGCGAAGCAACGCTTGCCGTGGTCAGGGAGGCCACCTCGCGGGTTTGCAGCGAAGCAACGCCAGCCGTCGTCAGCGAAGCAACGCTTGCCGTGCTCAGGGAAGCGATGCCAGCCGTGGTCAGCGAAGCGACGCTTGCCGTGCTCAGCGAAGCAACTTCAGCCGTCGTCAGCGAAGCGACGCTTGCCGTGGTCAGGGAGACCACCTCGCGGGTTTGCAGCGAAGCAACGCTTGCCGTGCTCAGCGAAGCGACACTTGCCGTGGTCAGCGAAGCGACGCCAGCCGTCGTCAGCGAAGCAACTTCAGCCGTCGTCAGCGAAGCAACTTCAGCCGTCGTCAGCGAAGCGACGCTTGCCGTGGTCAAGGAGGCCACCTCGCGGGTTTGCAGCGAAGCAACGCTTGCCGTGCTTAGCGAAGCAACGCCAGCGGTCGTCAGCGAAGCAACTTCAGCCGTCGTCAGGGAGGCGACGCTTGCCGTGGTCAGGGAGGCAACGCTTGCCGTGGTCAGGGAGGCAACGCTTGCCGTGGTCAGCGAAGCGACGCTTGCCGTCGTCAGGGAGGCAACACTTGCCGTGGTCAGCGAAGCGACGCTTGCCGTCGTCAGGGAGGCAACACTTGCCGTGGTCAGCGAAGCAACGCTTGCCGTGGTTAGCGAAGCAACGCTTGCCGTGGTCAGGGAGGCTACCTCGCGGGTTTGCAGCGAAGCAACGCTTGCCGTGCTCAGCGAAGCAACGCTTGCTGTGGTCAGCGAAGCAACTTCAGCCGTAGTCAGGGAGGCGACGCTTGCCGTGGTCAGCGAAGCAACTTCAGCCGTCGTCAGCGAAGCGACGCTTGCCGTCGTCAGGGAGGCCACCTCGCGGGTTTGCAGCGAAGCAACGCTTGCCGTGGTCAGCGAAGCAACGCCAGCCGTGGTCAGCGAAGCAACGCCAGCCGTGGTCAGCGAAGCAGCGCCAGCCGTGCTCAGGGAGGCAACGCTTGCCGTGGTCAGCGAAGCGACGCCAGCCGTGGTCAGGGAGGCTACCTCGCGGGTTTGCAGCGAAGCAACGCTTGCCGTCGTCAGCGAAGCAACGCCAGCCGTCGTCAGCGAAGCAACTTCAGCCGTGCTCAGCGAAGCGACGCCAGCCGTGGTCAGCGAAGCGACGCCAGCCGTGCTCAGCGAAGCGACGCCAGCCGTGGTCAGCGAAGCGACGCCAGCCGTGGTCAGAGAAGCAACGCTTGCCGTGGTCAGCGAAGCGACGCTTGCCGTGGTCAGCGAAGCGACGCTTGCCGTGGTCAGCGAGGCTACCTCGCGGGTTTGCAGCGAAGCAACGCTTGCCGTGGTCAGCGAAGCAACGCTTGCCGTGGTCAGCGAAGCAACGCTTGCCGTGGTCAGGGAGGCAACGCTTGCCGTGGTCAGCGAAGCGACGCTTGCCGTGGTCAGGGAGGCCACCTCGCGGGTTTGCAGCGAAGCAACGCTTGCCGTGGTCAGCGAAGCAACGCTTGCCGTGGTCAGGGAGGCTACCTCGCGGGTTTGCAGCGAAGCAACGCTTGCCGTGGTCAGCGAAGCAACGCTTGCCGTGGTCAGCGAAGCAACGCTTGCCGTGGTCAGCGAAGCAACGCTTGCCGTGGTCAGGGAGGCAACGCTTGCCGTGGTCAGCGCCTGAATCTGATCTGTAGAGAATGCAAGTATATCGGTCGTTGAAAGCGCTGAAATCTGATCTGTAGTCAGCGCAGCAATGTCCGCTGTTGTCATGCCAGTTATTAAACTCATAATGCACTCCCTGAATAAGATCAGTTACTTTATTGTTTCTAAAAGAATAGCGCGGATTTACAACAAACTCATTACTTATAAAGGTGTTGAAAAAAATTATTCGCTAATAGGCTTATCGACCCGTTCTTTAGATACTTTAGGGTGATTTGTAAAATATTTTTTCTAAAAACATATTTTAGGGACATTTACTACCGCCGAATGCAGCGATAATGACTCCGCCTCAACGAGGCTCGGGCAACACTCTTTCAATTAATCAACAAGACCCAAAACGCATTGCCTAAACAATGAGCATACAAATCACCTTCGTTCAGGTTCATGTCTGAATTGGAAAATACTATACTAAGCGACTATCATGGAAAATTGCGATTAAGGATACTTTTCCCGAGCTAACTCAGGTATCCGCATAGTTGACCATAGGTTCCATTATATATTATGTGATTCATATGTGATCATGCTGACGGTATCGCTGAAAAACCAACCAGCCAAACCCTGCATCTATACTGGTTGCAGGATGCTGGAAATAATGGAGTAGGAAATAGATTGAGATGAAGATTGCCGCCACTCTGCAAAATATATTTGCATTCACATTTCCCTGTTTGGAAATATCTGCACAATTGCGGATGCTGCGCTGGTTCATCATAGCGCTTGTAGCAACACAACTGGCAGCATGCAATACGCTGCCGAAGAAGCCGGAAGAGGTCACTCAAACTAATCCATTCTGAGGTTCGCCCAGAAATACCACAACAGCCTGAAACCGTTAAGCGCAAATCGGCTCCCAAGGTTGCGCTTGTCTTGGGTGGTGGCGGTTCTCGTGGCTTTGCTCATGTCGGCGTGATCAAGGCGCTAGAGGCGCAGGGTATCGTACCGGATATTATTGTCGGCACCAGTGTTGGCTCTGCGGTCGGGGCACTGTATGCGTCCGGCCTTAGCGGTTTTCAATTGCAGGAAATTTCAATTCCGATGAGAGAAGGGTCGGTCATCGACTGGTCTTGGCCCAATCGCGGCATCTTTACGGGGCAAGCATTGGAGGAATTTATCAACCGTACGGTAAATCAAAAGCCTTTGGAAAAACTCCAGCGCACGTTTGCGGTAGTTGCAACGGATTTGAAGACGGGTGAAGAAATCATATTTCGTTCCGGCAACACCGGGATGGCAGTACGTGCATCTTGTGCTGTGCCTGGATTATTTCAGCCAACCGTGATCAATGGGCGAAGCTATGTAGATGGTGGCCTGGTTAGACCCGTGCCGGTCAGCGAGGCACGCGCGCTTGGCGCCGATTTCGTTATTGCAGTGGATATATCGAACAAGCCGGAAAACAACCCAACGGAATCCACTACCGATGTGTTGATGCAAACCTTCGATATCATGAGTCAAACTATCAATCGGTATGAATTACCCAAGGCAGACGTGGTAATCCGTCCGATTACGAAGGCTATTGATCAAGGTAGTCTGGATGATCGCCACTCCGCCATATTGGAGGGGGAAAAAGCTGCTGCCGCTGCTATGGCTGAAATTAAAGCCAAGCTACAAAAACTCAGCAAAGGCCGTTGAAATTGAATGTCAATAGGCAAGTCAGCCATGAAAATGGCTGTGATTCTGGGGGTGCGATTCAAACCGATGTGGAGTAGCCCTGTTGACCGGAGTCTGCCGCGTCAACGCCCATAAAACATGCTCTCGCACCAGCAACGACGCATCTTGTGCGCGCGCCTGCAATGCAGTCAATATTTCTGCGTTCCTGGGCGCGTTACCTAGCGCCACCGCGATATTGCGCAGCCATTGTTCATGGCCTATACGATAGATAGCGCTGCCGACAAATCGCTCCCTGAACATAGTTTCGTCCCACGCAAATAATGTTGTGAGTGCAACATCATCCAACCCGTGCCTCGCAGCGAAATCGGCTTCCATGCTTTTGTGTGCGAAGCGGTTCCACGGACAAACCAGTTGGCAATCGTCGCAGCCATAGATGCGATTGCCGATGAGCGGGCGCAATTCCAGCGGGATACTACCCTTAAGTTCGATGGTGAGATAAGAAATGCAGCGCCGCGCATCCAGTTGGTATGGCGCAATGATGGCATGCGTGGGGCAAATCTCAATGCAACGCTTGCATGTGCCGCAGTGATTTTCTTCTTGAACGTCAGTGGGCAGCGGCAGGTTGGTGTAAAGCTCGCCTAAAAAAAACCACGAACCATGATCACGCGACAGCAGCAGCGTATGTTTGCCGCGCCAGCCCAGATGCGCCTTGTGTGCCTGTTCCACTTCCATCACCGGGGCGCTGTCGGTGAATGCGCGAAAGTTGAAATCACCCGCTTCGGCGCGGATTTTTTGCGCCAGTTTTTCCAGGCGATTGCGCAATACCTTGTGGTAGTCGCGCCCCAGCGCATAACGCGAGACGAAAGCGCGACTGCCATCCTGCAACACTTCCCAAGCATCCTTCGCATGCGGCGGGTAATAATCCATGCGTAGAGAGATCACTCGCTTCGTACCGGTCACCAATTCTACCGGGCGGCAGCGTTTAACGCCATGTTTTGCCATATAGTCCATCTCGCCGTGATAGCCGCGCGCAAGCCATTCCAGCAGGCGAGCTTCGGCATCATCCAGTGCGGTATCGCTGATGCCCACCGCCTGAAAGCCGAGCGCCCTGCCCCACTCCTTAATGCGCATGGCTAGCGCCGCATAATCTGTTTGAGAGGTTTCCTTTTGCATAAACGAGATCATAGCCGACAATACAAGAATCTAATATAATTTCTCTTGCACAAGCAATAAGTTACATCACAATAATTTTGAAAGAATGCTGCACTTAACGCAATTCTGCCTTATTAGAATCAGATAGTTGCACCTTAGTTTTGGGGAAATCCTTGGCACGACTTACCGTATTTTTACGAAGCTACGATAGCGCAATACCATTACCAGATTGGCGCGAAGGACACCTTACAAGGGATGTGATGTCAACGAATTTCGACCATAGCTTCACCGGTGACCAACATATCACGCAACGCTGGCAGTAGCGCAGCTTGGTCAACTCGGCTTTTAGCGCTGCTAAGATAAATGGCTGTTTGGCGCGCGTTATCTGCCAGACAGTGATGTGGCGTTCATTTTTGAGCGCAGTTCTGCTTTGAGGCGATTTGTACTTCAAAATGAAGCCTCAGCTTTGCGCCCTGAGTGCCATTCGAGCATACTCTGACATAGTGATAATGCGCCACGCTACACTAGCTAACATTGCATTTCATATGCGAAATCGTTAAATACCACTTTTTTTGCCATTGTTTACTGCTTGGCTGTTTGATTATGCTGCTAACTTAATCAGCATGATAAATAGTGATTGCTCCATAATAATAACCGGAAATTCATTCAGGTAATGGAGTTGACTCGTGGAGATGCAATGGAGACAGCGGGAAGAGGGTCGAATGTGAAACATGGAAGAAATAACTCATGCCCTTGTGGCAGTGGAAAAAAAATTCAAGAAATGCTGTCAGGATCAATTTGAAGAGCGTATGGCCGCGTTGAATGTTCTCGCGAAGAAATCAGCGCCGACTTCTAACGAACTCAACCAGCTTGTCGACCTGTTCAATGCCGGTCGCCATGTCGAACTGGAAAGCCAAGCGCAAGCACTGATCCAGCTATATCCGGATTCCGGTTTTGTCTGGAAGGTTTTGGGGGCATCCCTTCGGGTACAAGGTAAAGAGGCCTTGACAGCTTTGCACAATGCAACGAAATTTTTGCCCGAGGATGCAGAGTCGCACAACAATCTGGGCAATGCTCTGCGAGACATTGGTAAGCTTGAAGACGCGGTGGCATGTTACCGCCAAGCACTGAAGATCAAGCCAGACTACTCCTATGCATACAACAATCTGGGCAATGCTCTGCGAGACATTGGTAAGCTTAAAGGCGCGGCGGCATGTTACCGCCGGGCACTGAGGCTCAAACCTGACTTTGCCGAGGCGCATTTCAATCTTGGTAATGCAATGCGAGACCTTGGTAAGCTTGAAGACGCGGTGGCATGTTACCGCCAAACACTGAGGTTCAAACCTGATCTCGCCGATGCGCACAGCAATTTGGGGAGAACCCTCATAGAGCTGGGCAATATGGTTGAGGCTGAAGGATTTCTGAGCAAGGCAATAGAATTATCTCCCGACAAAGCAATGCCATTAGCCTCTGCCCTCTTATATATCCCTTACAAGCAGGATGACCCCCGTTTTAATCAGCTCGAAGCAATTTATGCCCAGCGTGGATCACTGTCGTTGAAAGAGCGAATCAGCCTGAATTTTGCCATGGGCAAAGCCATGGAAAATATAGGTCAATATGATAGGTCCTTTAGCGCATATGAAGAAGGAAACCAGCTCCACTATCAAGGGTATCCTTTTAATGAAGCCGAGCATGAGCGTTTTCTTGAAAATTCGTGCAGCATTTTTACGGCTGATCTATTTAATAAACTCGCTGCCATTGCAGAGACCTTGCCTACTATTCAAGAAAAAAGAGTACCAATATTCATCGTGGGCATGCCACGCTCTGGAACAACGCTCATTGAACAAATTCTTGCAAGCCATCCGGCCGTTTACGGGGCAGGAGAGCTCAATATACTTGGTGATATCGTAAAAAAAATTAAGCATTTGACAAACGGTGAAGACGTTCTGTTGTCCTTGCGAAAACTTGGGCAAGAATATCTTGACCGTGCTTGGAAACTTGCGCCGGGTGCACGCTACATTACCGACAAATTGCCTAGCAACTATTACCACCTTGGGCTAATCCATCTGATGCTGCCCAATGCGAAAATTATCCATTCCCTGCGTGACCCGATGGATACCTGCTTCTCTTGCTACGCTCAGCTCTTCACATTTGGACATGATTATAGCTATGATTTGGGAGCGCTGGGAAGGCAGTATATGCGCTACACGAAGCTGATGCAGCATTGGCACAACGTTCTGCCACCAATGCGGACACTAGACGTACGCTATGAAGATAACGTCGCCGACCCTGAGCGTGAGGCGAAGCGTATGCTGGATTATCTGGGGCTGTCATGGGATACGGCCTGTCTCAAATTCTATGAAACCGAGCGAACTGTTAGAACGGCCAGCGTTGCCCAAGTTCGCAAACCCATCTACACCAGCTCCTTGGCTCGCTGGAAGCATTTCGAGAAGAATTTGGGGCCTTTACTTGAGTTGATCCATCCGGCAAAGTTGCCAGACATCGCTTCTACGATTGAGCCGGGCGGCACTCCATGACAGAAAATAATATTCATCGATATAGGCCACTTGTGAGCCGCTCCGACCGCGAATCACGTAACAGGCATAAAAGTGTCATCCTGTGGTTTACCGGTCTTTCTGGCGCAGGTAAATCCACGCTTGCCCATGCAGTCGAGCGCCGATTGTATGAACTCGGTCATTCTACCTTCGTGCTCGATGGCGACAATGTGCGCCACGGGTTGTGTTCAGATCTCGGGTTTTCGCAGCATGATCGCGAAGAGAATATCCGGCGCGTAGGCGAAATGGCCAAGTTGTTCACAGAAGCTGGTGTCATTACTATTACCGCTTTCATATCGCCTTTTCGCGCCGATCGCGATTGGGTAAGAAACCTTGTAGCACCAAGAGATTTTATTGAAGTATATTGTCACTGCCCTGTTGAAATTTGCGAACAACGAGACGTGAAAGGGCTGTATGCAAAAGCAAGACAGGGACTTATTCCAGAATTCACAGGCATCTCTTCGCCCTATGAGCATCCTAAAACACCCGAGCTATCACTTGATACGGGTACACTTAGCCTGACCGAATGCGTTGAGCAAATGCTTAGCTATTTAAAGTTGCATCAAGTGCTCAAGCCTTAGACCGGCATTTCCTGCCGCTCAACATACTGCTTAATTACTGACAACAGCGCACCGCCACATGTCAGTATGCAATAACTGCGACTCTAAAATACCGGCTTCTTGTAATAAACCTTAGATAATTTTTCTTTAAAATCCTTACTGATTAATCGGCTGCTAACCGTTCTTAAATTATTAACGAATACCGATGGCGCGACTTTCAGATTAAGCGACTGCAGAAGATGGACATGACTACGGCATCCGCGCCTTATATCCCCGCCTTGAACGGCTAGGTTTTACGACGCACCGGATAAATTAACTAACCTAAAGAAACAATATGTTACCGCCAATTTCTGATAATAGCCGAATATTCCTGTCCGATGAGGCTGCGACCATCGCCCTTGCCGCAAGGCTGGCATGCGCACTCAAGGCGGGCATGGTAATCTATCTACGCGGTGACCTGGGCGCGGGCAAGACCACACTGGTGCGCGCACTGCTTCAGACACTGGGTTACACAGGGCGCGTAAAAAGCCCGACTTATACACTGCTTGAGCAGTATGAAGCGGACGGGTTACACTTACGCCACTTCGACCTGTACCGTTTTCAGGATGAAGAGGAATGGGACACCGCCGGTTTCCGTGATGAGTTCAACGGACGCAACGTGTGTCTGGTGGAATGGCCGGAGAAGGCGCAGGGATTGATACCGCAAGCTGACGTGGAGATCATGTTTGAAATACTATCCAGTGGCCGCGACATCTCATTTCGCGCCATCACAGAAACAGGCAGGGAATGTTTAGACTCGCTGCAAAGTTAATCACGCTGCTCTTCCTGCTGTGGCTGCCTCATGCACAGGCCACCATCGCCATCAGTTCTGCGCGTGTCTGGCCGGCGCAGGAATACACCCGCCTGACACTGGAATCGAAGCAGCCGATCCACTACAACCTGTTCACCGTGAAAAATCCGGAAAGGCTAGTAATTGATCTGGATGAGGTCGAACTCCACGGCGCGCTCGACCAACTCGCGGCCAAAGTCGGCAATGACAATCCCCACATCAAAAGCGTGCGTGTGGCTCGCTTCAAGCCGGGTGTAGTACGTCTGGTGCTCGACCTCAAGACCGAGGTTAAACCGCAATTATTCAGCCTCAACCCCGTCGCGGAGTATGGTTATCGCTTGGTGCTGGATGTCTATCCAGCCGTTCCTGTTGATCCGCTGATGGCGCTGATTCAACAACCGGAAACCCCCGCCACGCGTGAAGAACACTTACCCGCCAGTGCGCCCACCCAGACCAACGTAGCGGAACCGGCCAAAATCGCAGAAGCTTCCATCGTGCCTGACACCCGCACCAAGCCGGATAAACCCATCGCAAAAGTCATCCCTGAAATCAGCACACGCACTCTGGTCATCGCGATTGACGCAGGACACGGTGGCGAAGACCCCGGCGCGCACGGGCGCGGCGGCACCTTCGAGAAAAACGTCACGCTGGCGATTGCGCGCAAGCTGAAAGAACTGGTAGATGGCACTCAGGGAATGCGCGGCGTGCTTATCCGCGATGGCGATTATTTCATCCCGCTCGGCGGGCGCGTGGTAAAGGCGCGCAAGACGCATGCCGATCTGTTCATCTCCATTCATGCCGATGCCTTCATCAAGCCGGATGCGCGCGGCTCCTCGGTATTTGCCCTATCCGAGCACGGCGCTACCAGCGCGGCGGCACGTTGGCTGGCAAAAAATGAAAACGAGGCAGACCTGATCGGGGGCGTAAATATTGCGGTGAAAGACCCTTTCCTCGCGCGCACCCTGCTCGACCTTTCGCAGACCGCCACCATCACCGATAGCCTCAAACTCGGTAAGCACATGCTGAGCGAACTAGGCAGCATGAATACACTGCATCGCGGCTTCGTCGAGCAGGCCGGTTTCGCCGTGCTGAAATCGCCCGACATCCCTTCGGTGCTGGTGGAGACCGCCTTCATTAGCAACCCGGACGAAGAGCGTCGCCTGAACGACGAGGATTATCAGGAAAAACTGGCCCACGCCATCCTCGGCGGCATCAAACACTACTTCGCGCAAAACCCCGCGCTTTCCCGGCAACGGACTGCGCAGAACGACTAAAGGTGGCCTCTAATAATCCGATTCCCGTCGCTATACTGCGTTGCTCATAAAAAATTACTCCTAGCATATCATGCATATGCGTCGTCGCAATTTTTTACTCGCGCCTTGCCTGGCTTAGTAAATTGGATTATTAGAAACCACCTAAAACATGTGGAAAAAGTTGCTGGTCGTCAATCCATTCAACAAAATTTCATCAGGACATGTCATACACCATATTACGCACAATTTAAGTGAGCATGCTCACCAATGCGTTTGGACTCAAAGAGCATGCATGAGTCGTTGTCCCAAGTTCGATTTGCAGGGTGCTGTGATGTACGGAGAAACGCATGTTTAGCGTCTGCATGATGTCATCCATAAAGGCATCGCCGGGATAGCCATCGGGCATTACCAGATGGACAGTTAAGGCACTTTCTGTAGTGCTCATGCCCCAAATGTGCAGGTCGTGTATGTCGATGACGCCGGGGAGTTGGCGCAGGTAGGCATCAATCGCGGCCACTTCGATATTCGCGGGGACGGCACTTAATGCCAGTTGCACCGATTCGCGCAGTAAACCCCAGGTGCTGATAACGATTATGGTGATGATGACCAGACTGATAACAGGATCGAGCCAGTACCAGCCCGTGTAGATCATCGCTATTCCGGTAATAACCACGCCCAACGATACGGCGGCATCAGTGGCCATGTGCAAGTAGGCTCCGCGAATATTCAAGTCCCCCTTGCTGCCTTTCATGAACAGCCATGCGCACAGGCCGTTAACGAGGATGCCGAGCGCTGCCACCAGCGTCACCGTTAATCCAGCAACTGCGGGAGGTTGCGAGAAGCGTTGTAACGCTTCCCACGCAATCGCCCCGCAAGTCATCAGCAGTATCATGGCGTTTGCCAGCGCGGCCAAAATCGAGGTGCTACGCAAACCGTAGGTGTAACGCTCGTTAGGCACTCTGCGACCAAGGATCGCAGCACCCCATGCCAGCAACAGGCCCAGCACGTCGGACAAGTTGTGTCCGGCATCCGCTATCAACGCAGTCGAATTGGCGATAAAACCAAAGGCGAACTCGATTGCCACAAAAGCGGTGTTCAGGGCAATGGCGATAACAAAGGCGCGTCCATGATTATTCGGATCACCGTGATAATGACCACAGCTATGCGAATGCCCGCTGTGATCGTTGCCATGATTGTGTGTGTGATGATCTGTCATTAGCCTGCTTCCGTGTGAGGTTCGGCGATGTGTTCCAGCATATCGGTCAACATCCTTGAGATGTGTTGGTCAGCAGCAACATAGAATACTTGCTTGCCGTGTCGATCAGATTTGACGATACGTGCAGCTCGCAGTAGCCTCAGGTGGTGGCTGACCAGCGAATTGCTCAGGTCAAGCTTGCTGGCGATGTCGTTGACCGCAATGGGCGCATCGAGACAGGCCAGCACGATACGCAGGCGCGTTGCATCGCCAAGTAAGCGGAACAGGTCGGCGAGTTCGGTAACAAAGTTATCGGTATCAGATGATGACATTTGCAAACAAGTAAACAGGTGTTTATATGTTAATATGTTCGCTGGGCAATGGCAAGCCGATGCCTCTTCAATATGAAAGAATTTGGATGTCCTAAAAATCCAGGCAACGGAAGTGATCCAACTCCAAGCTGCGGGGCTTGAGTTGTATTAATTGAATTTTAAGGTATAATTACTAATTGTCTTAATCAGCGAACTTTTATTCCATTGGTCGCCAGTTCGAATCTGGCACGCCTGACACAGTTGCAAGCGTGTCGTTTGAGACCCCAAGCCTTAAACGCCGCGTTAATATTTATCGCCGCTTTAGCTCAGTTGGTAGAGCAACCGCCTTGTAAGCGGTAGGTCGACAGTTCGAGTCCGTCAAGCGGCACCATATAAAAACCCTCTAAATCAAATGATTAGAGGGTTTTTCCATTTCTGGATATTCTACAAATAGGCCACAAAAAGCCACTAAAAGCCACCCCAAGCCAACATTTAATACGGAATGATTGAGTTTTTGCGTTTAAATCTGACCCGGGTGTTGCATCGAATTTTGACCCACCCTAAGTTTATATCTTAACGGTTCAGGTTGTGGATAGTTTTCTGGTTTTGCCCCCCTTTCCAGTTTGAGTCGAGCTGTTCTTAAAACGGTAACTATCGTTGCCGGTCTCAATGATGTGGCAGTGATGGGTAAGCCTGTCCAATAGTGCCGTCGTCATCTTTGGATCCCCAAACACGTTGCCCCATTCTGCAAAGCTCAGGTTGGTCGTTATCACAAGGCTTGTTCGCTCATAGAGCTTGCCGATGAAGTGAAACAGCAAAGCACCGCCTGCCTGGCTGAACGGCAAGTAGCCCAGTTCATCCAGAATCACCAAGTCGGCATACATCATTCGGCTGGCAAGTTGCCCCTGCTTGCCAGCGGCCTTCTCGAGTTCCAGCGTATTGACCAGTTCGATGGTCGAGAAGAAGCGCACCCGGCGGTGCTGATGCTGCACGGCCTGCACACCCAATGCAGTGGCAAGGTGTGTCTTGCCTGTGCCGGGGCCACCGACCAGCACTACGTTGTGCGCCTGATCCAGAAACTCACAGCGATGCAATTGGCGAATCAGTGCCTCATTCGCCTCGCTCTGGCTAAAGTCGAAGCTCGCCAGGTCGCGGTAGGCCGGGAACCTGGCTGCCTTCATCTGGTAGCCGATAGAGCGTACCTCACGCTCAGCCATCTCCGCTTTGATTAGAGTTCCCAGCATCTCCTGCGCATTCTGGTATGCAGGCGAATTCTGCCTGGCCAGTTCGTCGACGGCTTGCGCCATACCGTACAACTTGATCGCCTTGAGCGAGGTCATCATAGCTTCATGCTGCATGGCGCACCTCCCGTAGCTCATCATAGCGACTGACATTAGCCTGCGGTTCGACCATCAGCGTCAGCGGAGTATCAATGGGAGCTGGTGGTGCGGCTGAATCAGCCGTTTGAGAAGATTGAGCACATGCTGCTTGGATGGCACACCGGCCTCCAAGGCCAACTCGACCGCCGCCAGCACCGCTGACTCATCATGTTGTAGAACCAGCGCCAGTATCTCAACCATCTCCCGATCACCGCCTTGGCGCTTGAGCAGAATGGCCTGCAATCGCTTGAAGGCATCAGGCAGCTCGGTGAACGGCGCACCATTGCGCAATGCGCCGGGTTTGCGCTGTAATACGCTCAGGTAATGGCGCCAGTCATAAATGGTTCGCCCAATTGCAGGATTGCGTTGAATCAGCCGTGCATGTTCGGCAATAACCTGTGCCTCGGCCACAAACACCAGCCGGTCGGCATACACTCGAAGGCTGATCGGACGGTTGGCATAGGAGGCTGGTACGCTATAGCGGTTGCGTTCGAACGTGACCAGACAGGTCGGCGATACACGTTTGATATGTTCCACAAATCCGTCGAACGGACAGGGCAGCGCCATCAGGTAAGGGCGTTCGGCAGCATAAACATCGGCAACGCTGCGGTCAGGCTGCTCAGGATGGGTAATCTCGCTCCAGAGTGATACACACCGCTGTTGCAACCAATCATTGAGTTCAGCCAAACTGCCGAATGTTGGTAACTGGTTCCATATGCGGTGACGTGAATCCCGTACGTTCTTCTCAACTTGCCCCTTCTCCCAGCCGGATGCAGGATTACAGAACTCGGCATCGTACAGGTGGTGGCTCACCATGGCAGTGAAACGGATGTTGACATCACGCTGCTTGCCGCGTTTTACCTTATCCACGGCAGTCTTCATGTTGTCGTAGATGCCACGGGCAGGCACACCACCAAAGGTTGCGAAGGCATGGTTATGAGCATCGAACAGCATCTCGTGCGTCTGAAGCGGATAGGCACGCAAGAAGAATGCTCGGCTGTGGCTGAGCTTGAAGTGCGCAACTTGCAACTTGGTTCGTTCACCTGCTATGACCGCCCAGTCCTCGCTCCAGTCGAACTGAAATGCTTCTCCTGGTGCAAAAGTAAGTGGGATGAATGTGCCGCGACCAGCGGTCTTGGCCAGTTCCTGCTGCTCTTGCCGCCATCGCTTGGCAAAGGCTGCAACTCGGTCATAGGAACCGGTAAAGCCCAACTGCACCAAGTCTCGGTAAAGTTGTTTGAGACTACGTTTCTGTTTGCGTCCCTTGCTGGCCTCTGTCTTTAGCCATGCCGCCAGTTTGGCAGCATAGTCATCCAGCTTGCTCGGGGTCTTGCGTTTAGGATAATTCGGCTCAACAACTTCGTTGGACAAATACTTCCTGATGGTATTTCGAGCGATTCCGGTCTTGCGGACTATCTCTCGAATCGGCATGTTATCGCGTAAATGCCAACGCCTGATGCTGCTTAATATCGCCACGTTGATCACTCCTGTTTACTCCCGCTCAAATATTGAGCAGGACAGTATCTATACGTGGGTCAAATTTGGATGCAATTTATTGCATTAGGTGGGTCAAATTTATGTGCAAAAACTCAGTATTGTAATAAAAATGGGAAATAAAAGATGGCATACCGCCTTACGTGCGGAGTGTCATCAGATTAGCCAATTCCCTGTAAAATCAAGGATCGCAGCGATGTGGTTTTTTAATTTATGCCCTTTTATGCCCTTGTAAGCGGTAGGTCGACAGTTCGAGTCCGTCAAGCGGCACCAATAAAAACCCACTAATTCAAAACATTAGTGGGTTTTTTCATTACTAGACCTTTATGTATCGTCGAAGAAATGGGTTGATGTTTTCTATCCCACACTTTCCACTACCTGATTACGACCACCATCCTTGGCGCGATAAAGAGCGGCATCAGCCAGACTGACCAAAGTTGCCGGCATGTCATTGCTTGCTGGAACGATGGATGCGATGCCGATGCTTATGGTTAGGCGGGGAGCGATTTTCGATCCTTCGTGTGGAATATCAAGCGCCTCGACGTTTTTGCGGATGTTTTCTGCAAGCACCCCGGCACCGGTTATATCTATTTCAGGCAGGATAAGGACGAATTCCTCGCCCCCATATCGGTAAGCCAGATCTGCCGGACGCATCAGGCTTTTCTCAATGACTCCTGCAACTTTCCGCAATACCTCGTCACCTTTCAGGTGACCATAAGTGTCGTTGTAAGACTTGAAGTAGTCAATGTCGAGCATCATCACCGACATGGGTACGCGGTTACGCATTGCCCGCTTCCATTCGATATTCAGGCTTTCGTCGAAATGGCGCCGGTTGGCAAGCCCGGTCAGACTGTCGAAATTGGCTAGACGCATCAACTCCAGATTGGTTTCTGCCAGTTTTTTCTGACTTTCGCGTAGTGCGCGGTAAGCTTCGTCCCGTTGCAGCTTCATGATGTAGGCGTTGGAGTGGTAACGTATGCGCGCCAACATCTCAATCCGGTCTGGAAGCTTGATAAGATAATCGTTCGCGCCGGCTTCAAAAGCATCCGCCTTGACTCTGGCTTCGCCGCGAGAAGACAGTACAATCACCGGCACGTCACGGATTTCCGGATTGGACCTAAAATAGCGCAGCAGGGCCAAGCCGTCCACATCGGGCATCACCAAGTCGAGCAGAATAACGGTGGGACGTATTTCGAGCGCGGTGGGAATGGCCTGATCGGGTATGGCACAGTAATGAAAGTTAATTTCGGGGTCGTCTTCCAACTGCTGTCGGATCGCCTCGGCGACAAAAGACTGGTCGTCCACCAGCAAGACGATGATGGGGTATTTCGGGAGACCCCGTTCTTCGTTATGCGCTTCATAGGGCTCTGACATGTTTCCCTCACTTTTTTAGCTGGCAGCTGGTGGCGAGTAGCCAAACCAAAACGCACATAGCGCGACTTACCTGCTACAAGCTACCCGCTACAAGCTAAAAGGCGCGGTGAGCAATGATGGGAGCAGGATTGCTGTTTACTGTTGCCAGTTTAGCGTTCTTTTGGACAAACCGGGTGATTGCTTCGGCAATTTTTTCTGGCGGCAAAATTTCCATCGCCGCCCCCAATTCAGCCGCTGCTTTCGGCATGCCATAAACCGCGCAGCTGGCCTCATTTTGGGCAAGGGTATACCAGCCCGCTTTTCGCAGCTGTGACAAGCCGCGTGCGCCGTCACGTCCCATTCCTGTCAGCAATACTGCCGCCGACTGTTTGCTGCTGCATTGCAGAATACTCTCGAAGAATACATCCACTGATGGCCGGTAGGGATATTCCCTGGGGTGGGGCGTATAGTGCAGGACATGGTTCGGCGTCATGGTCAAGTGGTCGTTGGTCGCTGCAATCAGTACCGTGCCTACTTCAGGCACGTCGCCTTCCCGCGCCATCCGCACACGTAATGCGCATTGCCGGGATAACCAGGTCACCAGATTGGGCGTGAACTGTGCATCCACGTGCTGAATGATTACCAGTTTGGCGGGCAAGTCAGCGGGGAGGTGAGAAAGGATAGTGGCGAGCGCGCTTGGTCCCCCCGTGGAAGCGCCGATGGCAATCAAGCTGTTAAAGCTTGATTGTGTCCGGTTGGCTGGAGCCGTATTTCGCAGGACTGGTTTGGGGGGCGCGCCGATCAGTAGTGCGATATTCTCGATTTTCTTCAGCAAGGGCTGGATTCCTTCGCTATCCATGCCCATCCCCAGTGCCGGCGTATTAACTGCGTCCAGCGCACCTGCAGCCATTGCTTCAAATACTCGCGCAGAGCTGTCCATAACATCGGTAGTGACCACCACTACTGCGCAGGGCGATCTTTTCATGATCTGACGGGTAGTTTCGACGCCATCCATGGCCGGCATGTAAATATCCATCAGCACCAGGTCGGGAGTGTCGACGGCGCATTTTGCCACCGCTTCGATACCGTTGTAGGCCACCCAGGCTATCTCATGCGCGGATGATGTGGCCAGTACGCGGCGAAGCGCTTCAATGGCGATATTGGAATCGTTGACAATGGCGATTCTCACTGTGCTGCTTCTCCTATCAGGTCGATAACTGCTTCGAGCAGGGCTTCGTCGTGGAAGCTGCCCTTGGTAAAATAATAATTGGCTCCCGCCTCCAGCCCGCTGCGGCGGTCTTCCTCGCGGTCTTTGTAGGAAACGATCATGATCGGAAGATTTTTCAGCGCCTGATCCTTGCGGATCAGGTTGACCAATTCGATGCCATTCATGCGCGGCATATCGATGTCGCTCACCACCAGATCGTAGCTACCGGTGCGAACTGCATTCCAGCCGTCCATGCCGTCCACCGCCACATCTACCTGATAGCCGCTGTTCTCCAGCAGTTTGCGCTCAACTTCGCGCACCGTGAAGGAATCGTCCACCACCAGCACGCGCTTGGCCGTTGCATCCGCCTTGGCGTGCGATTGTTCCATTTTGTCGAGGTGGCCGAAGGAAACCAGTTTATCGATCGAGCGCACCAGGTCGTCAACATCAACGATCAACGCAGGATCTCCGTTTTCCATCAGGGTTGCAGAACTGATGTCCTTGATCTTGCCGAGGCGCGGGTCGAGGGCCTGCACCACCAGGCTGCGTTCGCCGAGAAAGCGATCCACCACCACGCCGAAGCGGTTGTGGCGGTCGCTGATTACCACTACGGCATAAGTATCCTCCGGCGCTTCGCTCGGGGTGGTCAGGCCGAATACCTGGTACGCTGCCACCAACCCGATACGTTCGCCGTCCATGAGGAAATATTCGCGCCCTTCCAGCGAAAAAATTTCTGTCGCGTTTAGCTTGAGGGTGCGATCGATGCGCGCCAGCGGAAACGCGTAGGGTTCGCCAGAAATGCTGACCAGCAGCCCCTGTACCACCGAAAGTGTGAGCGGCAACTGGAGTTGAAAGCGGGTGCCTCGCCCAGCCGTATTGATAATCCTGATCGCGCCGCGTACATGTTGGATGGCGGACAACACCACATCAAGACCAACGCCACGGCCGGAAATTTCAGTCACCACGTCTTTCATGGAAAACTTGGGAAGGAAGAGGAATTCGAGCAACTCGCTTTCGCTCATGCTTGCTACCATCTCGGCGCTGCTCAGCTTTTTCTCCACCACTGCCCGGCGCAGCAATTCCAATGGAATTCCCATGCCATCGTCGCTGACGGTAATAATCAGCATTCCTGCACTGTGGTGAGCTTCAAGACGAATCACGCCTTCGGCCGACTTTCCGGCCGCCAGCCGCTCTTCACTGAATTCAATGCCGTGGTCGAGCGCGTTGGTCAGCAGATGGTTGAGTGGAGACTCGATTTTTTCCAGGATATCGCGATCAACCAGAGTTTCCAGTCCATCGATTTCAAGCCTGACTTCCTTGCCCAGTGTGCGGGCCAGGTCGCGGATCATGCGCGGCATTCCGCTCACCCCCTCGGCGAATGGGCGCATCCGGCTGGCGCTGGCTTGGTGGTATATCTGATTGGCAAGGTAGCTGGAGCGGCGGTCGAACTGTTCCAGTTGAGCCAGTTGCTCCGCCAGCGTTTTGCGGCATTTCAGCGCCAATTGCTGAGCTTGGCGCAGGTAATCGGCGCTGCGTTCGTTTATTTCGGTTGCTAGCAAGGTTTCATTGAGCTGGTCGAGTACGGTTCCCAGTTCGGTCTGGCGCCGTTTCAAGCGTAACAGGGCGGCGGTGAAAGGTTGCAGCCGCCTGGTTTCCACCAGTGCTTCACCGGCCAATCCCATCAACTCGTCGAGATTCGCCGCGTTCACCCGCAGCACCCGCTTCCCGGCGGTTTCCTCGCGCTCGGTGGGGGCAGATTCGACGGCCTTGGTAACCGGCGCCGTTTCTGGCTCGGTTGCCGTTCCCGTGCTCAAGATGTCTCTGATGGCGGTGACTATGACTTCAACTTTGGTTCGCTCTGGAGATTCCTGGTCACCGGTGACCTCTTCCACTGGCAAGCGTGATAGCCGGATTAGCGTATCTACGCCCTTGAGGAGCACGTCAATGTTATGTGCGTCCAACGTAATGTCGTGATTTTGCGCGGCGACAAAGACATCCTCCAATGCATGCGAAACCGTCACGGCCATGGGGTGGTTGACGATACGTGCCGCGCCCTTGATCGAGTGCGCAGCGCGCATCAACGGTTCGAGAAGGCTTACGCTGCGGGGGTTGCGCTCCAACTCCAGCAACTTACTGGAAAGTGCACCGGCCTGGCTTGCCACCTCGGTCTGGAACAATTCCAGCATCGAGTCGGGAGCGTGTTTCCCGCCGCCGCTCATGTCAGGCACCTGGAAAAAGCGTAGCGCAGCAGTTCAGGATCAATAAAACCGATATTTTTTTCGCCAAGTTTGAGAGCACCGGTACTGTATTTGGTCAGCGCCCCGGTCAGGGTGGAGGGCAGGCTTTCCAGATCGTTTGCCGCATAGCGGTGGGTACCCAGCACTTCGTCCACCGCGAAGACGAAGCAGCGTTGCTCGTCGTGCATGACCAGCATGCGCGGATAAATGATGCGATGCTCTTTTTCCTGCTGCGCGCCACCATCTGCCTCAATTCCCAGTAATGCGGCGATTGAAACACATAGTTGCAGCTTGCCACGGATATTTACCAAGCCCAGTAGAATCGGTGAAGAACGCTGCGGCAGGCTATGCACCGTGCGCCGTTCAACGATTTCTTCCACCAATCCCGCAGGTAGCGCTAGCCATTCCCGCCCGATGCGAAAAACGACTGCTGCCAGGCCGGTTCGTGTCTGGGCCTGTTTACGGCTGGCGATGATGCCGGTCCATTCCTTCTGGTAGCCATTAGGTAGCGGCCGAGCGTGCATCGCGCGTCCCGCTGCCCGGTACACCTCGCAGTTGTAGCAGTGAATGACCAGTTCCAATTTGGAGCAGCGCGGCCTCTCGCGGCCCCACACACCATTCCGGTTCCAGCAGTCAACGATTTCCATAGAAGTCGGCAAGGCGCTCATTGTTTACCCCGCCGCAGCGCCGCCCGCTGCGCCCTCTTTCGTAGCTGTGCTGCGTTGTGTGCTTCGCCCTGGCGTTCTTCCAACAGAGCCAGTTGCACCAGCGCCTCGTAGTGATTCGGCTCCAGATACACCGCCTTGTTGAAGTATGCTCTGGCATTCTCAGCCTCGCACCCTGCATCATGCACCAAGCCGAGCAGAAAATAAGCTTGGGCGGATGCCCCTTGCTCGCGCAAGAATCTTTCGCATAGTGCCGCTGCATCGGATAACTTGCCTTGGTCGGCATATTGCTGCGCTTGCTCCAAGGCGTTCAGGGTGTACTGCTCCTTACCGATGTCCGATACCGCCTGAGCAAGCGGACGTAAGGGGCTGATCGGTTTTTTCGGCACAAGGGGTTGTGGCTGTTTCCTGCGGCCTGAGTTATCTCTTGAGCTCGCTAGCGGAGAATTTTCCCTTGCCGGACACGTATTCTTTTTGCGGTAAGCAAAGGCCTGTGACGAAAAAATGGGTGCGAAGAACTTATCCAGCACCGGCGCGCTTTCCGCGTGACCGACGAAGAGTATCCCCTGTGGCAACAGCATCCGGTCGAGCGCCAATAATGCCTGTTCGCGGTTTTTGTCGTCGAAATAAATCAGCAGGTTGCGACATAAAATAACGTCATAACTGCCGCGCGCCAGAGCAAAATCGCTGTTCAGCAGGTTACCTTGAGCAAAATTAACCAGCTTGCGTATTGGCTCATTTAACAACCAGCCATGTGGTGTGTTGGTAAAATGGCGTTCCTGCAAGCACGGGGATACACCACGAAAAGAGTTTTTTCCATAAAGCCCTTGTTGCGCTTTGGCTAGGGCGACATTGCTTATATCTATTCCCTCGACATAAATGCGTTCCGGCAACAATCCCGCATCAAGCAGGGCCATTACCGCAGAATAGGGTTCCTCGCCGCTGGAACAAGGGACGCTGAGCAAGCGTAGCTGGCGTTCCGGATTGGCCGCGAGCCATTCTTCCATGACGTAACGTTGCAGCGTTTCAAATGGCTTGCCATCGCGGAAGAACCAGGTTTCCGGCACTACCAGTTCTTCGATCAACTGCGCCAGTTCCAGCAGCGAAGCCTTCAGGTGTATCAGGTAAGAGGACTCGTTATGCTGCCCGCACTGTGCCATGCGTTTTTTCACCGCCCGACAGACGGCGGACTCGCTCAATGCAGCGGCATCAAAGCCCATTGCGTTGTGCAGCATAGCGGTAATCTCTTGCTGCAGATTCACTTGCCCTCCCGGAATAGCAAGGCAATGACTTCCGGGGTGAGCAACTCATCCACCTCCACCATTTGCACCAGTTCGCCCGAGCTAATCGCCACTTTGCCGAGATAAGGGGCGTTTTGCGCTTGAACGCCGGGTTGTTGCAGATCGGCTTCCTGGATGAATGCGGTTTCTGTGGCATGTTCGGCAAGCAGACCAAGTGGTTTAACGCTGCCATTGTCGAGAATGTAATTGACCACGATCATGCGGGTGCTGAGCAGCAATTGGCAAGCTACGCCCTGAGCCAACGCACACAGATCCAGCACCGGAATCGGTTTGCCCCGGAAGTTGCACAGTCCGGCGACATAATTTGGCGCGGAGGGTATCTTCTTCAGTCTCAGCACGGGTGTGATTTCAAATACTTCTGCAGCCGGCAAGGCATAGCGGTCGTCACCGATGGAAAACAGCATGACAAGCATGGCGGTGGCCTAGGCTATCACTCTGAAATGCGATACTCCGCTTTGCAGGTTGTGCGCGGCGTTGTTGAGCAGGTCAATGGACTGCCGGGTATTGCGCAACGTTTCTGCGGTCTGCTGCATCGATTCGTTAAATTGCATCATAGTCTGAGTGATCTGCTCGGCGCCGCTGGATTGCGCCTGCATGCCCTGATAGACGATCTCAAAGCGCGGCGCCAGCGTTTGCACCTGTTCGATCACGGTGCCAAGCTGGCCGGATATCTGTTTGACCTCATCCACGTTGCGGCGAATTTCCTCGGAAAATTTATCCATGCTCATTACTCCCGCCGACACTGCCGACTGCATTTCTTTCAGCATCTGCTCGATATCCCAGGTGGCGACGGCGGTCTGGTCAGCGAGCCGACGGATTTCCGTGGCTACGACAGAGAAGCCCTTGCCGTATTCGCCGGCCTTTTCTGCCTCGATTGCGGCATTGAGGGATAGCAGATTGGTCTGGTCAGCTACCTTAGTAATGGTGGATACCACCGAGTTAATATTTCCCGCCTTTTCATTCATCACTGCCAGCTTGGCAACGATAGAGCCGGATGCGTCCACCAGACGGCTCATGGTGTGCTCCATGCGCGCAAGGCCGCTTTGTCCCTCTGCTGCGCGATGTCCGGTTTCCTCGGCGATATGGATCGCCTCATCCATGGTTTTTACCAGTTCGCGTGCAGTAGCGGAAATTTCCTTGGTGGAAGCGGCAATCTCGTTGGAGGAGGCGGCCTGCTCGGTCATCGTTGCCTCCTGTTCCCGGGCCGTCGCGGCAATCTCGGTGGCAGAGGACGTTACCAGAATGCCTGCCTCCTGCACCTTGGCGAGCAGGGCTGCGAGTTTGTCGATGGTGTGTTGCAGTGCAGATGACAACTGACCAATGCTGTCTTCGCCCTCGAAGCCGATTTGTGTGGTCAGGTCGCCGTCGCGAACTCGCGACACCGCGCCGAGCAAAACATCTACCTTGCTCTTGATATCGGCGCTGAATTTGACCAGCGCATCTTCAGCTTGTTTGCGCGCGGTAATATCTTCGATCATGCCGACGAAGAAGTGTTTGCCGCTCTGTTTCACCTCGCTCACCAGTAATTTTATCGGGAAGATTTCGCCATTTTTGCGTTGACCCACCACCTCACGCCCCACGCCCAGAATTTTGCGCTCGCCTGTACGCAGGTAGCTTTCCATGTAATTGTCGTGGTTGTCGCGGAAGGGGTTAGGCATCAGCATGCTGACGTTATGCCCGACCAACTCCTGCGATGCATAGCCGAACAGGTTGCCCAAGGCGGGGTTGCTGGTTTCGATAATGCCGTTTGGCGCAATGGTGATGATGCCGAGCATGGCAGTATTCTGTACCGCTTCCATTCGCGCCCGGTTCTCGTTGATTTCGGCGACATGCTCTGCCAGTTTCTGTGCCATGAGGTTGAAAGCAGCGGCAACCCGACCAATTTCGTTATCTGTGGGGTTGTCGATCCGTGCCGAGGTTTCGCCGACGGCCAGGCGCCTCGTCGCGGCCACGATGTCGTCCAGTGGCTGTCCCACGGCACGTATTACCATGTAACCGGCAAACAGGATAATGCCGAACCCGAGCAACCCGGTCAGGATCAGTCTGCCGCGTGACGTAGTGAAGCGCGTCTGGTTTTCAGAAAATACTTTTTGGCCTTGCTTGTTGCGCAACTCGGTCAAGCCATCCGCGCTTAACTTCATCCGGTTGAATTCGGCAGTCGCGGTGTCATGGTAAATTGCTACGGCCTGATCCCTCTTACCCGCGCGGAGCGCCGCCATGGCGGGTAAGAGACCTGCATCGAGCCACTTGGCGCGCGCCTCATCAAAATCTCTTGCCAAATCTTTTTCTTCGTCAGACCGTAGCGTGCTGCGGAAAAGTTTCCATTCCCGGGTAACCAAGGCAATGTTTTTCTCCACCTCGTCTGTTTCCGCCTTGATTGCCTCCGGTGAAGCCGATGAAATCAGGAGATCGGCGAAGATTGCCCGGTTTCTGAGCAGAGTCTCGTTGACGGCAGTCATGCTGGCGACGGGAATAAAACCTTCCTTATAAAGATTTTCCGCCGACTCGTTGGTGCGGTTGAGAGCATCCAAAGCGCCAACCTCCATGCCGATAAGCAGCAAAGCAGTAAATCCCATGATGGCAAACAACTGGATTCTGATTCTCAAGTTTTTCATCGCAAATTACCTCTTGTTTTCATTTCAGGCCGCGAAAAACGACCAGTCTGGAACCTTATAATCAGCCCCCCTGAATAATCCAGAAGCGGGAATGACAATTTCGCAAACAATTTACAACAGCCAGTTTCATTATGCTAGAACCGGTCATGGCGAATAGCCGTTTCATGATCGGGAGCGGCGATACGCTATAACCTTCAGGGGCCATATCCGTTCTGTATCCTTTCCGGGCACATAGAAAGGCGGGGCGGCTCAACTATCCGTTGATCATTTCGCCTCTTTCCGTCCGGGTAGCACTGGGAGCGGGTAGCTAGGCGAGATTATCAACACCGATCATTCAGAACTTATCGATCAAATCTCATACACTATAGAGAATGTCGCGAGCACCGTCAAAGTCCTCATATTTTCATTTAACTGTGACCAGGCGAGAAACAGGAACCCGGATATTGCACCGCCGGATGAAATTGCACCAGATATTCGCCGTGCCGAGCGTGAGCCGGTTGCGGCAGATGATCTAAACTTCACACACGGCAAAGCCGGGGTGAGATAATGCGGCTCGCGCAACGCCAAGCGAAATATTTTAGTTCTTGCGCGTAAAATTCCCGCACTGAATGGATTCATCATGTTCTCTATCCTGATCCCCACTTGGAACAATCTTGAACTGCTTAAACTCTGCGTGCGCAGCATCCGGAAAAACTCCAGCCTTGCCCACCAGATTATCATCCACGTCAACGATGGCAGTGATGGATCTCTGGAATGGGTACGTGCCCAGCAGTTGCCCCACACCCACTCTCCCGAAAACATTGGTATCTGTCTGGCGGTCAATGAAGCGGCAATGCTTGCCCAGCATGACTACATCCTTTACTTGAATGATGACATGTACTGCTGCCCTGGTTGGGACACCGCGCTGATTGAAAAATTAAAGGAACTGGATACAAATCTCTTCATGCTGTCCGGCACCATGATAGAACCGGTAGATACCGGCAATCCCTGTGTGATTGTGAAGGATTACGGGCGCGACCCCGCCGGTTTTGCGGAAAGCCAGTTGTTGTCCGAGTTGCCGAATTATCGCAAGGCTGATTGGTATGGCGCCACATGGCCACCGACCCTGGTTCACAGGAAATGGTGGTTTAAATTGGGCGGATATAGCAGTGAATTTTCACCTGGTATGAGTAGCGATAATGATTTCTCGATGAAACTATGGCATGCAGGCTGCCGCATCTTTCTCGGCGTAGGCAATTCGCTGGTCTACCACTTCCAATGCAAGTCCACGGGCAAGGTAAAGAAGAACGATGGCGGAAAACAGTTCCTGCACAAATGGGGGATCAGGCAATCTGTGTTTGACCATTATTACCTGCGGCGCGGAACGCTTGCCCAGTCCTTGCATTTGCCGGAACCCGAGAACACCCGTGATTTCCGCTGGCAGTTGCTACGCAGCGACTTGAAACGCAGGCTAGGTTGAGTGCAACGCTTTTAGTCGCCTGTATTTCAGATAGGTCGTCCGGGCATTCATGCGAGCGATATTAAAGCCCGCTGTTCCATCCAAAAAGCCGAGCCGCAGGCAGTAAGTTCTGAGAAATGCCCACCCTGCACGCACTGGCGCATCTGCACCAGAAACCGCTTTCCCACTGTTGAACATCTGCAAGGCCGCAGCCGATGCATATTGCTCGACCTTGCGATTCACGTCCGCCTCATTCATGTAACTGTAATGCAACAACGGGCTGGATAGCTTCCCGGCGCTTCCCTGCAATATCACGCTCTCGTGGACAAGATCGTCGGAGAAACTGCCTTTTCCCCTTTTGAACAGTCGCAACACGTAATCAGGGTACCAGCCGGAATGTCTGATGAAGCGCCCGCAAAACTGTGAGAGTCGCGGCAGATAAAATCCATCTTCACTAGCCTCTGCCATAGCCTTAACAAGTTGCGCATGCAGCTCATGCGTGATCCGTTCATCCGCATCCAGTGACAGCACCCAATCTTTACTTGCGTAATTTAATGCACGATTTTTTTGCGCACCAAATCCAAGCCAGTCATGCACATACACCTGCGGCGTAAATTCACGCGCAATGGAGGCGGTATCATCGGTACTGCCGGAATCCACCACGATGATTTCATCCGCCCACGCCACCGACTCAAGGCAGGCGCGAATGTTAAGCGCCTCGTTTTTGGTGATGATGATGACGGATAGTTCTATGGAATTTTTCACAATTTGCGTATCGGTCAAGCAGTATGGCGATTAAGCGCTCATGTACGGCACGGTTAATCGGCGGTTTGCAAGTAATCCCTGTAGGCCAGTTTTATGCCCTCCTGCAATTCGGTTTTAACTTTCCATCCAGTCTGGCCGAGTTTGCTGACATCGAGCAATTTCCGGATGGTGCCATCAGGTTTGCTGGTATCAAATATAAGCTCCCCGCCAAATCCTACAACATTTTTTACCAACTCAGCCAGTTCGCGTATGGATTGATCTTTGCCGCAGCCGACATTTATCAACGGAGCGATATCGTCCACAAAGAGAGAAAAGAATTTTTCATTCGGCAAGTTCATCAGATACACGCAGGCATCCGCCATGTCGTCACTATATAAAAATTCCCGGCACGGAGTACCCGTCCCCCACACCACCACTTCCTTGTCGCCGCGCAGCTTGGCTTCGTGCGTCTTGCGGATGAGGGCGGGCAGCACATGCGAATTTTGCAAATCGTAGTTGTCGCCGGGGCCATACAGGTTAGTGGGCATGGCGGCCAAGTAATGAGTGCCATATTGGCGGTTGTACGACCAACACATTTCAATGCCTGCAATCTTGGCCAGCGCATAGGGACGGTTGGTCGCTTCCAGCGGGCCAGTCAGCAGGTATTCTTCTTTCGTGGGCTGCGGGCAAACGCGCGGGTAGATGCAGGACGACCCAGAAACAGCAGGCGTTTGACGTTATTGCGCCAGAATTCGTGGATGATATTGGTCTGAATGACCAGATTCGAGAAAATAAATTCCGCCGGATAGGTGTTGTTAGCATGAATGCCACCGACCTTGGCTGCCGCAAGAAAAACGTATTCCGGCTTTTCTTCTGCGAAAAAATTCCGCACTGCTGTCTGGTCGGTCAAATCCAGTTCGGCATGGGTGCGCGTAACGAGATTGTGATAGCCATTGGCCTTGAGTTGGCGCATTAAAGCCGACCCAACCAGACCACGATGCCCCGCCACATATATCTTGTCGTCGTGTTGCGTCATATTGGCTTATTCGTTGAAATCAAAAGCCTTGTAACCATGCTTCTTGACCAGTTCATCGCGTTCTGAGGATTTCAAATCTTCACGCACCATTTCAGCCACCAGTTCCTTGAAGGTGGTCTTGGGAGTCCAGCCGAGCTTTTCGCGGGCCTTGGTCGGGTCGCCCAGCAGGGTTTCCACTTCAGTCGGGCGGAAATAACGCGGGTCAACGGCGACGATGCATTTGCCGGTGACATCGTAACCCTTTTCGTCCAGGCCCTTGCCTTCCCAGCGGATGTGGATGCCCAGCTCATCGGCGGCGGCATTCACAAAATCGCGCACGCTGTATTGCACGCCAGTGGCGATCACGAAATCTTCCGGCTTGTCCTGTTGCAGCATCAGCCATTGCATCTCGACATAATCCTTGGCATGCCCCCAATCGCGCAGGGAATCCATGTTGCCCAGATACAGGCAATCCTGCAGGCCCAACTTGATGCGCGACAAGGCGCGGGTGATCTTGCGTGTGACGAAGGTCTCGCCACGCACCGGCGATTCGTGGTTGAACAGGATGCCGTTGCAGGCGTACATGCCATACGCTTCGCGATAGTTGACGGTGATCCAGTAGGCATACAGTTTGGCGACCGCATACGGCGAGCGCGGATAAAATGGCGTGGTTTCCTTTTGCGGGGTTTCCTGCACCAAGCCGTACAGCTCGGAAGTGGAGGCTTGGTAGAAACGCGCCTTCTTTTCCAGACCAAGGATGCGAATAGCCTCGAGCACGCGCAATGCGCCCAGTGCATCGGAGTTAGCGGTGTATTCTGGTTCTTCAAAAGAAACCGCCACATGGCTTTGTGCAGCGAGGTTGTAGACCTCGTCCGGCTGCACCTGCTGGATGATGCGAATCAGGCTGCTGGAGTCCGTCATGTCGCCATAATGCAAAATGAAATTGCGGTTGCTGACGTGCGGATCCTGATACAGGTGGTCTATGCGGTCGGTATTGAACAGAGAGGCGCGGCGCTTGATGCCATGCACAATATAGCCTTTTTTCAGCAAAAACTCTGCCAGATAGGCGCCGTCTTGTCCGGTAATCCCGGTAACTAATGCAACTTTACTCATAGAAACCACCTCTGTAACGAATGGACATAACCCAAGGTAAAATAACCTTGGATGTCAGGTTGCGGATTATAATTCAAGCCATGCATCTCAATAGGCTCTTCTCGCCAATTTCCTGAAAGCGACCATGCTCTATCCTGTCATCTTGTCCGGCGGTTCCGGCACCCGTTTGTGGCCATTGTCACGTGCGGCTCTGCCCAAGCAATTTTTGCCACTGATTTCCGAACATACATTATTTCAGGAAACGCTATTACGTCTTAAAGGTTTTCCTGATATGGCAACACCCTTGGTGGTTTGTAACAATGAACACCGCTTTCTGGCAGCCGAACAATTGCACGCTATCCATACCACCCCGCTACGGCAAATACTTGAACCGACATGCCGTAACACCGCCCCTGCCGTCGCCATTGCTGCGTTTGCCGCACAAGAAAAAGATGCCCAGGCAATCTTGCTAGTTCTGCCCGCAGATCACCTGATTCAGGACATCCCCGGTTTTCACAGCGCAATCCGCTCGGCGCTAGCTCTGGCGCAACAGGACAAGCTGGTTACCTTCGGCATCACCCCCAATGAACCCGCCACCGGATTCGGCTACATCGAACGTGGCGCTGCGCTGGGAACGGGTGAACAGTCTTATGCGGTGGAGCGCTTTGTGGAAAAACCGGATCTGGCCACCGCCCAGCAATTCCTGGCCTCGGGCAACTTTTTCTGGAACAGCGGCATGTTCGTGTTCAAGGCGGAGGTATATTTAAATGAGTTACAGCGCCACCGTCCGGATATATATCAGGCCGCGCAGCTGGCTTGGCAGCACAGTACACATGATCTGGATTTTTGCCGCCTGGATGAAAAAAACTTTGCTGCCTGTCCATCTGAGTCAATTGATTATGCCGTGATGGAACACACGCAGGCCGCCGCCATGATCACGGTTGATATCGGCTGGAGCGATATCGGCTCATGGTCATCGCTTGCAGCGGTCAGCACTCAGGATGCCCAAGGCAATGTACTGCGCGGCGATGTTTACCTTGCGGAAACCTCCAATTCCTATATCCGTGCCGAGACCCGCATGGTAGCGGCTATCGGTGTTCGAGATTTGGTGATTGTGGAAACCGCCGATGCGGTGTTGGTAATGCACAAGGATTTTGCGCAAGATGTAAAACATGCGGTGGAATATCTCAAGCAGGCCGAACGCATCGAGCATCTGATCCACCGGCGCGTGTACCAGCCATGGGGCTATTACGAGGGCATCGATGTGGGTGATCGCTTTCAGGCCAAACGCATTATGGTGAAACCTGGCTCCAAGTTATCCTTGCAAATGCACCATCATCGTGCCGAACATTGGGTAGTCGTTTCCGGCACCGCACAAGTCACGCGCGGAGAAGAAATTCTGCTACTGCACGAAGATCAGTCCACTTACATCCCTATCGGCGTGAAACATCGACTGGAAAACGTGGGGAAAATGCCTCTTTATTTGATAGAGGTGCAGTCGGGCGGCTATTTGGGTGAAGATGACATCGTGCGTTTCGAGGACGATTACAAGCGCAGTTAATGCTACTGTTTCTTCCCCCTGCAAGGGGGAGGGCTGGGGAGAGGGTAGAAACTCAGCTTTCCCGCCGTGCCAACCCCCATCCTAGCCTTCCCCCTTGAAGGGGGAAGGGACAGTAAGTCTCAGTTCGTGTCCGGCGTATATTCCGGCACCCATTGCGCCAAGGTACGTTTCACTTCCACATCTTCCTGCGTGGCGCGCGCACCAACCCAGGCTAACAGGTCTTCCAGCCACGCGACATCGACATCGCGTGCCTGTGCGATGCGCAGCTTGGGGTGCGGTGTAGGCAAGGTGTGTTCGCTGTCGGCGAGCAATTCTTCATATAGCTTTTCGCCTGGACGCAGGCCGGTGAATTCAATCCGAATATCGTCTTCGCCCATGCCGGAAAGTCGGATGAGGTCTTTTGCCAAGTCCAATATCTTCACCGGCTCACCCATGTCCAGCACAAAAATCTCCCCGCCCTTGCCCATCAATCCGGCCTGCAACACCAGTTGGGCAGCTTCCGGGATGGACATAAAGTAACGCGTGATGTCCGGATGGGTCACGGTGATTGGCCCGCCCTTGGCGATTTGCTCGCGAAATTTCGGGATCACGCTGCCGGTGCTGCCCAGCACATTGCCGAAGCGCACCATTACAAAGCGCGTCCCCTCAGCTTGCTGTAAACCCTGGCACACCATCTCGGCAAGGCGCTTGCTGGCACCCATCACATTGGTCGGATTCACCGCCTTGTCAGTAGAAATCAACACGAACTTTGACACGCCATGCCGTTGTGCGGCCTGTGCCACACAGCAGGTACCCAGCACGTTGTTGCGCACCGCTTGCCAAGTATTGTGCCGCTCCATCAACGGCACATGCTTGTAGGCCGCCGCATGAAAAACTACCGAGGGGCGATATTTATCCATCACCTCATCCAGCCGCGCAGTATCGCGCACATCGCCGATCAGGAATTCGCAAACCAGATCAGGCCGGGTCGCACGCAATTCCTGCTCGATGGTATACAACGCGAATTCGCTTTGCTCATACAGCATCAGTGTTCTTGGGCCAAAGTGCGCAATCTGGCGGCACAATTCGGAGCCGATGGAACCTCCCGCTCCCGTCACCAGCACAGTCTTATCGGCGAGCAATTCATGCAGCCCTTCAGCATCCAGTGTTACCGGATCACGCCCCAGCAAATCGTCCAGTTCCACGGCACGCAATTGCGAGATGGCAACGCGCCCGCTCAACAGATCATCGAACGACGGCACGGTCAGCACCTTGAGTCCAGCCTGGTTGCAAAGTTCGATCGCACGCTTGCGCACCCGATGAGAGCCGGACGGCATGGCAATGATGGCTTGCGTTACACTCATCCGTGCCGCCCACTGCGGCAACTCGTCGAGCGCACCCAGCACATTGATGCCGTTCAATGCCCGTCCATGCTTGTCGGCATCGTCGTCAAGAAATCCGACCAGCCGCCAATCGTTGCTGCGCGCCAACTCCTTGGACAGACTGACTGCCGCATCGCCCGCCCCCAGCACCAGTACTGGTTCGCCGTTCAACCGGATATTGCGGTACAGCCCCTGCTCCTTCCATAAGCGATACACGAAGCGGCTGCCGCCCATGATGAGCAGCAACAATACGGGATTGATTACCAGCACGGAGCGCGGCACTACGGCGCTGACGCGGAACATCCACAACACCAGGGGAATCAGCGCGGCAGCCGTCAGCACGGCCAAAAAAATACGGCGCAAGTCGGTCACACTGGCATAACGCCAAAGTCCTTGATACAGGCCAAAACGCCAGAAAATTACACCTTGCAATGGAGTCACCCAAATTAGGGTGCGCAGCATCTCGTCAATGAAATTGTCCGGCGGCTCAAAATTGAAACGCAACAAGTAAGCGAAACTCCAGGCAAGCGCCGCCGCCACCAGATCGTGCAGCATCGCCAGCAAGGTGCGATTGTCCAGCTTAACCATGTTGCGTACGCTGAAAAGCTTTCCAGCGGCTATCCAGAATCAGCATCAACAGTGCGTAAATGCCGCTCCAAATCAGGAACAGGAGCCACAGCCATTCCGTGAAATGGCGCAACCCCCAAATAGCAGAAGCCCCTGCCGCAAACATCAGCGCATAGGCAAACAATGCGACCTTGCGATGCCCCCAGCCGATTTGCACCAGGCGCTGGTAATAGTGTTCACGATGCGCCTCGGTAATTTTTGCTCCGCGAATCGTGCGCTTTATCAGCGTGACCGTGGCATCGGCCACAAAAGGGAAAAACACCAGCAACGGAAACCAGCCTGGCCAGTGCCCCTGCTCCCAACCCCATAGCCCCATCGCTGCGGCCAAAAAACCGAGCGGAATGGAACCCGCATCACCCATGAACACCTTGGCCGGATACAAGTTGTAATACAGGAACCCGAGTGCCGCAGCGGCAATGGAAAAATTCAGCATGGACATCGTGTCATCACCGTGCATCAGGGCTGCCAAGCCGTACATGTTAAAACCGAAGAAAGTCATGCCACCTACCAAGCCATCCGAACCATCCATGAAGTTGTACAGGTTGGTCATCCACACCACACAAGGCAAAACGAGCAAAGCCAGCAAGATACTCTGCGAGGCCATGCCGGAACCGAACACAAGGACTGCGGCGGCAATAACGTGCACCAGCAAGCGCTGCCGTACCGGCAAGCCACGCATATCATCCAATAGCGAAACGGCAAACAGCGCCAGCATGGGCAATACCACCCACCACGCCAATGACATGAGCACCAACGCCCATGCTGTCAGCACTCCCGCCATCAAGCCTATCCCGCCGATACGCGGGATGGGTGCATCATGCAGCGAGCGCTCATTGGGAATATCCTGAAGCTTCATGCCAACTTTGCTGAACAGCAAAATGGTGGTGATCAGCAAAGTGACCAGAGCGGCGGCGACAGGGGAATAATGGGACATGAAAGAATATTTTATCAGGCAAGGGTAAGCAGGTGTTTGGCGCGCGCGCCCTTCACGGCATCGGGGGTAATGCGCCGATCAAGCGTAACAAAGCGCCCATCCCGATGCACCGCAAGCGCCAAGAGATAAACATCCGTCACTTGTCTATGCCCCAATACCTTGGTCCAATCGAATACGCCTTCGGTGAGCATATTGACATCCGCCGCCCAGAATTCATGGTCGGTGCTGTTAGCGGCTTCCGCCAGCCGGTCTGCAATCTGTGTAGCCGCCACGCTGCCGGGATACTTCGGTTGCGACATGATGCGTATGCAACCATTTTGTGTGAGCGGGCAAGATGCCCAGCCATGACGAATCTCTTTTTCCAGCCATGATGTAGCCAAACCATGATGCACATGACCTTCATCCAGCAACGCGATCAGGACATTTACATCCAACAACGCCCGCATCAAACGCCTTCCTGATCGCGCAACTCGTTAATTTTTTCATTAGTAACCAACGTGCCGCGCGCCGGAAACGGCCTGAAGCCGACGATAGACTTCCCGCTGGCCTGCACTTTCTGGTGGCCGGCCAATGCTTCCCTCACCAATTTGGAAACGATGTAACCTGCAGAAACATTTTGTAAACGCGCCAACTCCTTGGCAGCAGCCAGCACATCATCTTCGATATCAATTGTCGTCCTCATAAACCCTCCAGATGCGCATACATCATGATGCTATAGCATCATTTTGTCAAGAACGGACAGTTCGATACCATTCCGCCGTTGCCTGCAAGCCTTGCCGCAGGGAATAAGGTGGCACCCAGCTGAGGTCGGCGCGAATTTTATCACCATCGACTCGCAACGACCCGAGCAAACGTTCCAGTTGTTGCGACTTTCCGGCCAATTTACCGGCTAACTGCAACAACGCAGATGGGCAAGGAAATAAACGGGAAGGGACACCCATTCCGTGACTCAGTTGCCGCAACAAGCCCGGCGTCGAAATATCTTCCCCGTCGCATACCAGATAAGTGTGCCCGGATGCGGCTGGATGGGTTGCGCAAGTGATCAATGCGTCCACCAGATTACCGACATAAACCAGATCGCGGTGGTTATGCACGGTAGCAAAGGGTAAGGGAATACGCTTGGCAATGATATTCAGCATTTGCGCGAAGTTGCCTTTCACACCGGGGCCATATACTAGAGGGGGACGAACAATAACCACCTCCAGCCCGGTTTCGTCGGTCACCCGGCGCAACGCCTGCTCGGCCTCCCACTTTGAGACCCCATAGGGATCTTGTGGATTGGGCGCATCGGCTTCCGAGAGTTTCTTGTCACCATGAGTTGCTTCGCCGTTGACCTTGATCGAACTGACATAGATCATGCGCTTCACACCGCTTGCAACGGCAGACCGTGCGAGATGTTCGGTGCATGCGGTATTGACGCGCCGAAATTCAGCCAAAGGGTCGGCAACGATATCGCTCATCACATGCACGCGGGCAGCGAGATGAATCACCACATTCACGCCACGCAGGGCATCTAACCAATCTGTATTTCCGTCGATATTACCCACCACTACAGCTTCGATGCCATCCTGCAATTGGCACAGTTGGCGCACTGCCGCCCTGACGGATTGCCCCTGCCGAATCAGATCTGCACAGAGCGGTTTGCCCAGAAATCCATTAGCCCCGGTAATCAGAAATCTCATCACAGGCTATCCATCGTTAAGAGGATTACGATGATTGATCCAGCACTCCTGATAAACAACTTTGGCATCTAGACATAGAGACTTCATAGCCCCGCAACCTCAATTTGGCAGCTTGGACCAGACTGTGCGATTCACATAGTCAACATAGCTCAATACCACTCTTAACACCTGCTTTGACACCGGACCAGCCTCGTAATCCTGCACGGGTTGCATTACCCGGTTCGCTTTGTCATGCTGTGCCACAACCACCTTCACCGCATCAAGTACCCGTTCTTTCTTTAGTCCGCTCATAATGAGGGTACCCGAATCCATCCCCTCCGGCCGCTCGTGTGCGTTACGAATAGTGATCGCCGGAAGATTAAGTAGCGAGGCTTCCTCGGCGATCGTCCCACTATCGGACACGACGCAGAACGCTTTCATTTGCAGCTTGATGTAATCGCAGAATCCGAACGGTTTGAGGAATTGGATATGCTGGTTGAGCTTCTCCAACTCCAGCGCATCAAGACGCTTCCGGGTTCGCGGATGAGTTGAAACGATGATGGGGTAACCATACGCCTCGGCCAGTGCATTTAGCGTCTCAACCAAGTCCCGCAAGTTAGCTGGCGTATCAACGTTTTCTTCACGGTGAGCACTCACGATAAAAAACTTGTTCGGTACTAGTCCCATGCGTTGCAACACATCCGATTTCTGAATCTTCGGCATGTAATGATCTAGCACCTCACGCATATGCGAACCGGTCTTAATAATCGTCTCGGGGCGAATTCCCTCTGCAATCAAATAACGGCGCGCATGTTCGGTAAGCACCAGATTAATGTCACTCAAATGATCTAACACCTTGCGGTTCAATTCTTCCGGCACCCGCTGATCGAAGCAACGGTTCCCAGCCTCCATGTGGAACACCGGGATTTTTCGACGTTTCGCAGAAATCACAGCTAGACAGGAATTGGTATCCCCATACAGCATGACCGCATCCGGTTTCTCCTTCTCCATCACCTCGTCGGCCTTCATGATGACTTGGCCAATGGTCTGCGCAGCGTTCTCGCCTACCGCCTCAAGAAAATAATCCGGTTTGCGGATACCCAAATCTTCGAAGAACAATTGGTTTAGCTCGTAATCATAGTTCTGTCCGGTGTGAACCAGAAACGTGTTGGGTGTGCTGATCGAACTCGGCGATCACCCTGCTCATTTTGATCAATTCGGGTCGTGTCCCGACGATGGTCATGACCTTAAGCATTAAGTTCTTCCTTGATAAAATCCAGTTTCAACAACAGTTTTTTAACTTGCGTCACATTCAAGCGCTCTGTGTTGTGTGAGGTGTAATCTTCCTGGTGTGAAATCTTTTCTTCACCCTCGCTGAAATACTGCGCATAATTCAGGTCGCGATTGTCCGCCGGGATACGATAATAGCCGCCCTTATCTTGAGCTTTCGCCATCTCCTCGCGCGAGATCAGCGATTCATATAGCTTTTCTCCATGGCGTGTGCCAATGACACGCACCGGATTGTTCTTATTGAACAGCTCTTTTAGCGCTTGCGCCAGATCGGCAACTGTCGAAGCAGGAGCCTTCTGAACAAAAATGTCTCCCTGCTTACCATGTTCAAAGGCATACAAAACCAAGTCAACGGAATCCTCCAGCGACATCAGGAATCGTGTCATGTTCGGATCCGTGACCGTTAGTGGCTTACCTTCCTTAATCTGTGACACGAACAATGGAATGACAGAACCACGCGAGGCCATCACATTTCCATAGCGGGTCGCGCACAATACGGTCTCACCCTCGAGCTGCATGCGCGCCTTGGCGACCATCAATTTTTCTGCCATCGCTTTGGAGATACCCATCGCATTAATGGGATATACCGCTTTGTCTGTACTGAGCACCACCACGCGCTTGACGCCACTAGCGGTCGCTGCGTTCATCACATTCTCGGTGCCAATGACATTAGTGCGTACCGCCTCCATCGGGTAGAACTCGCATGACGGCACCTGCTTCAACGCCGCCGCATGAAACACATAATCCACGCCCTTCATCGCCTGACAGGTGCTATCGTAGTCGCGGACGTCGCCGATATAGAATTTCAACTTTGGATTATTCAGCGCAATGCGCATCTCTTCCTGTTTCTTTTCATCGCGACTGAAGATGCGGATTTCACGCACAGCGGTTGACAGAAAACGCTTGAGAACGGTATTGCCAAAGGAGCCGGTGCCCCCGGTAATCATCAATACTTTGCCGTTAAACATAAACTCTTGTCCTCAATCTTATTGATAGGAATGCATGGTTTGAATGAGCTCGGGCCACTCGGGGGCAACATAACCCGTCGCTTCGCGGAAACGATCCGCATTCAGAGAAAGGTCGATCATCACCGAACTATCCGGAATAATTTGAATGGACTTCCCATATATTTCAGCCACCAAACCAAGCAAATCGTATTTCGAGATCGGCTTGGAGGCGACATGATACAACCCGGACAAGTCTGGTCGCGGAATAATAATATCGCGTACAAGCTGTGCGAGCACCACCGCCGGCAATCCAGAATAAATCGCCTTGACGAACCCTTTGCATTGTCGCTCCTGCGACAGAAACCAGCCAATCAAACTGCGCGTACCCTGCAACTCATGGCCGATAATGGATGTGCGCAAAGTGCTCGCATGAGGATAATCCACCTCTCCCAGAAATTTAGATTTGCCATACAGATCTTCCGCATCGGATGGGTCGCTCTCGCGGTAGCCGCCCTTCTTGCCGGAAAAAACGCAATCCGTACTCATATGCACCAGCCGCGCGCCAACCAGATCACATAGTCTGGCCAAGCGATGGGGCAGCAACGAATTGATCGGGATAGCCAGCAGAGGATCGCCAGCATCCGCCAATTGCTTTACCAAGCCGATGCAGTTCACCACTACATTAGGTCGTATCTGTGCGAACAGCTTGACCAAGGCATCGTGATTTTCAACATCGATACCTGTCATCAAGCGCTCAGCGATTTTGGCAGAAAAAAAACGCCTTGCTCCGCTGGAGCGTACCGTTCCAAAAACAGCCCACTCTTCTTTTTCGCTCAAAACGCGAATCATCGCGTTTCCCAGCATACCGCTTACCCCCAACACCAGAACTCTCATTGGCGCACCTTTTCTCCCAACCCCTTAAACCACCTATCCAAGCATTCCAGCAACATCACACGCTCGAATTTTTCCTATAAATACTGCAAACCGCGACCATCCATTGTCTATCTTTAAACTTCCGTCATCCGGTATGTCGCCAATATTGAGTTGACCAGCATGGTCAATTGCATACGGAATTTTAACCAGGCAGCCATTATATGAGAGGAGTGACTTACCGATATAACCACTTGCCCAAGTCCTCAGAAATGTAATGCCGATTACCCATGGTTTATCACCACATAGTGAGAAGACTTGCGCAAGAATGGCTTCTCTATGAAGTGCCAGAATAGAATCGCCGCCGTCATCACTAATAAGCCTGCAGCAACAAGCAACAACCAGGGAGACTCCTTAAATAATCCGTAGGCAATAAGTGTTTGCAAGATCGGGAAGTGAACGATGTAAATTCCATAGGAAAAGTCGCCATATTTACCAAAATTTCCGAGGTAAGGAAAAATACAGGCGAAGTAAATGACGAGTACACCCAGCGCGATAGGTTGTATAGCTATCCAAGACGGCCAGTTTTGCAGCGCGAAGCTGGCCACAGCAAAAACTATCAGCCATAAGCGATATTTGACCAAATACTGAAAATAGTAGTAACCCGCTGCCCCGGCAAGGAAGAAGGCCAGTTGTCCGGGGAACTGGCGCTGTAATTCAAGATAGAATCCATACCCGGTTTTGCTTGCCACCGAATCCATGACCATGGAGTAAATCACTGAGCAAATGTATAGAGTGAGTATCACCGGAAATCGTCCTGCCTTGCGAAATGCGATAATAACAAGTGGCACAAACAAGTAAAACAACACTTCGATTTTCAATGTCCAGAGCGCTCCGTTCACTGCATGAAGAGTATTGCCTTCGAACAAGCCCGGCAAGGCGGGTTGAAGGAAATTTAGAAACAGCAAATTGCTTGCGAGATATTTCAATACCGGCAAAGAAAAATACTCAGTCCATGACAGCGAGGTAAAAACAACACCGAAAATAGCGCAGATTACTACAATAGAGAAATATGCTGGATAAATCCGCCGCGCCCTTTTAATGAAATAACTTCTTGCATCGCGTGAATTTTCATAACTCATGAAGATCAAAAAACCGCTGACCACAAAGAACGACTTGACTGCAATTTCGGAAGAAAGCAGTTTGCTCAGCGAAGAGAGGCTTTCCTCACCGGACAGCACATAGGCATGTACCAAAAAAACAACGAATGCAAACAGGAACCGTAGCAAATCAAAATTATTTTGCCGCTGCCATGCGTTCAAAATGAATATCTCCTTCGGATGCTCTGCACCATGAACACTCGCAACTACCATCAAACAACCTTCCTGATCCAGAAAGATCCAGGTTCAGAATATGCCACGCGCCCTCCCAGTATTGGAAATTTCGCCGCTAGTTCGGCCGGATGCCGATGTTTCAGGAAATTCAATGCCGCGATAATTTCAAACTGGGAGTTGCAGGACAGGAATGCTTCCAGCAGATACTGCTCATTCCACAGCTTAACCTCATCAATTAGCCAAGCGTCTGGATAATCTCGGGGGGTAAAAATGTCATGGATGTGTACAAGTACGCCGGGTCGAAGAGTCGGTAATATTTCAAGATACTCACACAAAATATCGCCTTGTGGGCGTATTACGTGCGAGGAGTCGATAAACAAAATATCGCTCTCCCCCAACTCAAGGAATAGTTGCTTATCCATTTGTTCGACTCTCTGCCTTAATACTTCAACTCCTGACACGTCATTCAGCCATCCCATTTCATAGGGTTCGATACAAATATGACGGCAGCGGTAAGTTGCATCCTCCCGTCGGTTTTGTTCCACCGCCTCATGTGCCATGAGCGTAGAAAATCCACTGCCGATCTCGATGATACGCTTGGGCTTATATAGGCGAATAAGACTGTAAAGACATTCTGCATCGCCTTCGGCAAAATTGGGATTTCCGTAATAAAAGGACGCGCCACCAGATGGTGTGCGAGGGAAGCGTTTTAGCTCATCCACATAATCAAAACGCGCAAGCAATTCCATCTGTGCTGTCTCGTTCATGTCGATTCCCGGAAGATGTCGCTCCTTACGCAATGAACGCAAAAGATGGGCGGGATAGTTAAACATCGGCTCATAATAGTGATCGCGAATCGGGTAGATACCAACCCGATTGAAAATGGCCTTACTGACCGGCATACGCCAGATACCAAATCGGCGAACAACTTTCATCAGCGCGGCAGCTACAAGTACCAGTGGCGAAAGAACCCAATCCATAATTGGCACCACTAAATCAGCTACGTAACGCTTCCACATAATTACGTCCTCTTATATCTTAATTTGCGGTACCGTAATTGCCGATAAATAGGCGAAAAGAAAAAACGTAATGCACTCGCAATATGCCACCACAGGTAGCGCAAATTGGTGTGACTAGTCCGCCGCGCATGGTGAACTACCGATACTTGATTGCACATAACCACGCGATAGCCCCTTAGCGTAAGACGTGCACAAAGATCGACATCCTCGTAATAGAGAAAGAACCTCGTATCAAATCCTCCGATTTCACGAAAAACACTGCTAGGAAACAGCATGAACATCCCGCCCACCCAATCCGGAAAGATAGCTTCATCCTTCAGCACATAGTCGCTGCCTTTACATCTGCCGAATACCTTGCAAAGTATCTTGAGCGGAGTCGGGAAACGGCGTGCGCTGTCTTCTAACTCGCCGCTTTCGCCCAGCACAAGTGGGGCCGACACACCAATGGAAGAATTATGCAGGCACGAAATCAACGTAGGGAAAGGGTTCTTATCAAACCGGATGTCCGGATTCATCACACAAAAAAAACGCGTAGCCACAAGCGCAAATGCCTGATTGTGGTTTGCGGCGAATCCCAAGGGCGAGGTGTTGCGAACAACCTTTACCGGAAATGAAAATCTATCTGCATCAAAAGGCAGTTTCTCCTCCAAATTAAGCGTGAGAATCAACTCGATTGATGATGCGCGGCAATATAGGTCGATGTCATATAAAAGAATTTCGATCAAATCAATTTGCCCATGACTGACAACAGAAATGGAAATTTCTGCTGCGCTCTTTGCAGTTATTATTTTCATCGCAAATGCAGCCAGCAGATCAGCAATCTGCGCACATACTTCAGCAACGAATACAAATCCAGGCTTAGCCACTCGACAAGATTGATACAGCCACCACGATAGAGACGCGCGTAATTGCTCAAATCGCCTTTCTCCATAGACCACAGTTGGGCACTCAAACCCGCCACACCAAATGGACTTTTATAAAAAGACGCCAATTCAGCAGAAAGTTTTGTGACCACAACCCCACTACACACAAGCTCCAACCAAAGCATATGGTCTTCCATATAACGCTGACCTTTGACAAAGCGAGAATTAGCATCACGACGCAACATTGCCGAGCTAGGTGCAAACTTGTTCGACAACAACAGCGCCCACTTGTGTATACGCTCCACTTTCCAATCTCCCGATTCCCAGTCTGGCAAACTGTCTGTTTGCTTAATTACTCTTACCCGATGACCACAAAGGACGACTTCTGGATGTGCACTCATATAGGTATATTGGATTTCGATTTTCTTTGGGTGCCAAGCATCATCCGCATCAAGAAATGCAATATAAGGCTGGCTCGCCGCTTCCCATCCTGCATTGCGTGAACTCGCCGCACCTTGATTCATTTTCAAGCTGATAATTTTTATCCAGCCTATGTACTGCTGCGCCAGATCATGCAATACTTCCAAAGTGTCGTCGCCGCTCGCATCATCAACCAATAATACTTCTGCCGGCTTTCTGGTCTGATACGCGATTGAGGAAACCGCGCGTGTTATTGTCCTTGAACAACGGAAACAGGGTATCACCACGCTTACCGGGACACTCACGTTATCTTCTTTCTTGTCCAGATTGCGGCGACCTGATTGTGGTCAAGGACTGTTTTAGTGCTTTGGCATATCATGTTAACGATGCCAATCATTGCATACTGACAAAAAATCTACTATTATCATCTGCGTTTCAACCAGTTATTAACTTCTTCACGTAAACCTTTAAATCCTCTTTTTCGCAATATCCACAACCCTTTTATTAAGCGGTGCCGGTAAACAAGAAACAGATAAAACAGATAGTTAGCCTTGTGGCGCTTCAGTATCTTACGCCTTTCGAGCGACATTTTTTTCTGGCCGACTTGCTGAGTTACCTGTACAGAATGCTCTCGATATAGCGACAAAGGTTGATTCAAATAACCGAATCTGCTCACCTCCGATAGCCGGATAATCCAGTCCCAATCGCCGACATAACGAAGCGCGGGATCAAACCTTATACCTTTGTCAGTTACCAAGGTTTTAGCGACAAACAATGAGCAATGCTGAATAAGAAGCGAATAACGAAGAAACCAAGGGGGGAACGGCTCCTGCCTCAATGTTGGATCCAAGGGTAAAAGCGCGCCTTTACTATCCATGCGTAATGTCCGCCCATAGATACACCCACATTCTGGATGCGACTGCCAAAACTCAACAACCGCACTAAGCGTCGAAGGCACCACATACTTATCATCGGCAGAAATAATTCCCACAATGCTCCCCTTGGCAGCTGCAAGCCCCTCATTGAGAGTGGCATATTGGCCTTTATTTTCGCGACTCCACCAGCGTAAATGTGGGTAGCGTTTCAATATTGCTACGGTTGCCCCTTCATCGGTTGAGCCGTCATCGATAATGATATGCTCGATGTGAGGATAATCCTGCTGTTGCACGCTAAGGATGAGCTCATCGAGGAATTCCGAACCGTTATATACGGGAGTGATTATGGATATCAGCGGTTCTTTTCGAATTGGCATCATCACTTCGCCTGCTTCTTCCATGTCCTATTGTTCCTGATAGCATCAGCAAGATAATCTGCACTTACAAAATTGTGCATTAGCTTTGAATCCGCAAAAGCCTGGAATACATATCGATGGCTTTTTGTTTAAGAAGATCACCATCCAACCTTTCTTGCGCAGTCCGCCAATTAATTTCTGCTGCCTTGTTCACCAAATCATCATCTGACAGCGCCGTTCGTATCGCCATTTCGATAATATCCGGATCCTCCGGAGGGACAATCATGCCGCTTAAGCCATGTTCAATCCACTCATCCGCACAAGCCGTGCAACTCTGAATTGGGAAGGAACCCATTACCATTGCCTCAAGAAATGAAGTGCTGATTGCATCACTGATACTCAGTCCAATGGATATTCTGGCCTGTGCATGCAACGCTAATATTTCTTGATGCGGCGTATATTTTGGAATAATCCGAACTGGAATGCCTGTTTCGGCGGCAAACAATTCCGCTGCAATTACAACATCTGAAGATGCAAGGTAAATAGCAACCGTGTATCCGCTCAGAATATCCTCGCAACGGCTTAAAGCCCGCAGCCCAACCAAGGCTCGACCTGCCCAATGTTGATACCCTTTCAGCAAAATCAACTTACGAGCCGATGTTGGAATTCGATTCCTTTCGATTTCTAGCGCGGCCAAATTGAATCCCCCCGTATTGGAAAATACTGGCATTGTCGTTCTACTGAAGCCGAATTCCCTCGCTAGCTTGACGTCCCTCCCACACTCACACGAGTAATAGTCACAATTCGCAAGCACATCGCTTATCTTCGCCTTATGTCCCGGCAATCTTCCAAATAAAAAAATATCGCTTCCCCAATTGGTCACAAGCCATGGAGGAAATTTCTCGTAGAATGATTTTTTTGCCTCCAACGCCAAATATCCGGCAGCCTGCATTTCCAATGAATGCACAAGGTTCGGGCGTACCTTGCGCATCACCTTGACCAACCGCCTAACCCTGAACCCAGCCATAAAGTCTTTAAATACTTGCCGTATTAAAAAATCGGCGGCCTTTGAGAAGAAGGAAGGGGCAGCCCCACTTGGTCGCACCTTGTCAATCTTTGTTGCCCATGGAAACAATGGAGAATGAAAAGTGACCCCCTTCATTTCCGGATGAATTAGCACTCCGCCCTCACTCGGAAATAAATGAACATCCCAATCATGACCCTCAAGCTGATTGAGCCAGCGAACGACATGGATACTGCTCGGCATTGCCACTAGTAAAATGGTTTTTCTCATGCGTCCGCTCGACATCCTTGTCATCCGGTCAGGTAACTTCTATATCCGACAACCGCCACAGACCAAGCGATTTGTCGGTGAAGCATCCATTGCCCTCGGTACATTTCTCATTGATCAATTGAAGCGGCGGCGGAAAATTGAATGGTTCCGCTTGCAAATTAAGCGTACGCCATATGTCCTTACCGACCAGATCAACATTCTTGTCACGCCCCGAAAAAGTACTCGTCAATAAATACCGGGAGCCACTGCGCTTGAAATTCAACAGAACCTTCTTTACGTCCGCATAATTTAAATGCACCAGGCAGTCGCGGCAAAAAATCATGTCCACGCATGGCAATTCGTCCTGTGCCAAATTACGGCACAGGAATTCATGTGCCTCGTCACCCAATTCGTGCCGATTTTTTTCAACCAATTCCTCGACAATATCCACACCGATATATTTGTTTACCCCGAGCGGCGTTACTCGCATCCAGAACAAATCGCCGCACGGAGCATCCAGAAAAGTCTGAACATGAAATTCCTGAATAAGGCCGGGCAGCAAGCGGCGGATTTCCGCCGTCTGCCCCATATCTGACCCTCCGCCGGAGCGCGATTCCTTGCCGCCAAATATGTTTTTTGAATAAATGAGCGCAAACTTATCTTGAAGGTTGCGCGCCTTTGGCTTTAGCAATTTGGTTTTGATCCATCCGAACATTCTTTTCACTCCATCACCCAATATTTTCTCAGCAACCTTCGCAACCAGCGTACCCAACCAAGCATGGTACAAGTCACAGAGTCACGCGACAACATGAAGATAGTTTCCAAGGCATCCACGAGGGTTCCCTCACCTAAACTCTTCAAAGACAGGCCGGTTGCATCTCGTGCTGCCAAATGAAAATCTCTCCGTCTAAAACTGGCAGCGATTTCGGCATAAGCCAAGCTCGCCGCCTTGTGCGTAGCAGCAGACAATTCTGTCCGAGACAAATTTTCAGCGAACCCCGTCAGCAGTGCATTGCACTCAGCCAGTGCGGTATCTTTCATTCTGATACTACCTTGGGCCTCATGCTGACGTGCCTTCACCAGCACTGCCGGAATATGCACGAAGCGGAATTTTTCAGCCAGCCTGAACCATAAATCAAAATCCTGAGTTGTGCGCAAATTTTCGTTGAGAGTTCCGCAAACTGCAAATGCCTCTCTCGGGATCAACAACGTACAACCATGCAACGAATTATTAATGGTCAGGAAATATCTGAATTGTTCCGGCGACACATGCGGGAGATGAACCTCATGAACCTTATCCGGGTTATCCGAGAATGTCGCAAAGTCGCTATACAAAATGGTTCTTGCCCGATCCATCCCGTCCAGCGCCTGAACCTGAGCTTCTATTTTGTTCGGATAATAAAGATCATCGTGGCTCAACCAGGAGAAATATTCGCCAGTCATTTCGGCAATCGCCCGGTTCAGCGCCGATGCCACACCGCCGTTCTCCTTGAGAAAATAACGAATCTTATCCCCATAGAACAAGGCGATACGTTCAGTAGCACCCTCATCCCGTGAGCCGTCGTTGACCACCACAATTTCGATATTCGGATAGGACTGCGCAAGCGCGCTGTCTATCGCCTCGCGCAAATAATCTGCGCCGTTGTATACCGGGATGACGATGGATACTTTGGGTTTGAAACTCACCTTACACCCCTATTCAATGCGCCTATTTCCCATCTACCGCGCGCAGAAACTTGATTGGGCGACAGTCTTTGCACCTTCGATATTCAACTCTCTGGACAGTATCATGGGCGTAACCGTCCATAAATAATTATGACCAATCAAAACAATGCCCATAAATTCTATCGCCAGTTTTCTACCTGAAGTCCGCTAACGCGTTGGAACTCTGTGAGATTCGAAGTCACCACAACCAGCCCTCTTGCCAGCCCACAACCGGCAATAAGCACGTCATAAGCACCAATGGGTTGCCCCTGTTTTTGAAGTGCCGAACGAAGCCCCCCCGCAGCCTTGGCATCAGCGTCCTCAAAGGGCAGGATAGTGATGCTGGAGAGAAACACATCCATCACTAACGCAAGTTTTCTGGCCCGATCCAGGTTTAGTTGCAGGCCGAACTCTATCTCCATCCGGGTTACGGTGGAGATTGCAATCAGTTGGGGAGGGGTTGCCTTGATGCGTGCCTGCACCCCCGGCTGGCCTTTGACGAAATCGCTGACCGTACAGGTATCGAGCAGGTATTTCATGCTAACGGACATGGTATTTGTCACCAATCCGCCATGCCCGTTTCCCTCTCCCCAGCCCTCTCCCGCATGCGGGAGAGGGGGGCAATGACTCGCTCGCGAGTTTCACGATAATGGATCAGCTAGTGGCGGCTTGAGCTGATCGCGTCCGGCTTCAAATGGCGGCATGTCGTCCATACTTGTAAAACCCATCACTACATCCGGCCATTGGGGTTTATTCCGGCGCGCGAGCCAATCCTGCACTGCACTGCGAATCAGGGCATTGCGGGTTTGACCGCTCTGCTGCGCAACATCGTTCAGTTGTTGGCCGGTTTGATCATCAATGTAGACATTAAAATGCATGGCACCTCCGTATAACATATGTATATGTTATATATTTCTAATCAGGTATTCAAGCCCGGTGTGTTTGTTTTACATAAAACCCGGCAAGAGCGGTTGAAGTGAAGGCACCTTTTCCTGACCATCGTTCATCCCAGATCATTTCACCCCCTACAACTTGGCTCAGGGAGAAATCTTTACTTCTGCGTTCAATTCATCTCGTGAGCCGTGACCTTGCCCTGTAAAAACGTATTTCTTAACTGAGGGTAGAATTCAAGTTAAGGAGACGAAGAAATGACAACAGGAAAAGGTAAGCGAGCAGCGTACACGCTGGAGTACAAGTTAGAGGCAGTGCGATTGGTACAGGGCGGCCAAGCCTGCGCGGTGACCGCCAAAGTGCTGGGCATACCGAAGCAGACGCTTGAGAACTGGGTTTGTCAGGCAGCGAAAGGCAAGCTGACCGGTGCGGGCAGCAAGCCGGTGAGCGCAGAACAGATGGAGCTGGCGCGTTTGAGAGCCGAGCTTGCGCGGGTCAAGATGGAGCGCGATATATTAAAAAAAGCGACGGCGTACTTTGCGCGGGAGTCAGCGTGAGGTATGCCTGGATTGAGCGGCATAAAAAGCTCTGGCCGATCACGCTGCAATGTGCAGTGCTGAACGTCAGTGCCAGCGGCTACTTTGAACGTCAGCGGCGCAAAGATTCTGGTCGGACAGAGACGCCAGGCAAGCGCATCAATGATGAAGCCCTGTTGGTTCACATCAAAGCAGCGCATGCCGCCAGCAAAGGTGAATATGGCTGGCCGCGAGTCTGGCGAGAACTTCATGCCAATGGAGTGCGCGTTTGGAAAGAACGGGTTCGGCGGCTCATGAAGGAGCACGGCATCAAAGCGCGCGGGAAGCGTAAATTCGTCGTGACCACCGACAGTAAACATAACCTGCCGATTGCGCCGAACTTGCTCAACCGCAACTTCCAACCGGATGCGCCTGACTGCGTGTGGACGAGCGACATCACTTATATCCAGACCGATGCAGGCTGGTTATATCTGGCTGTGGTTCTTGATCTGTACAGCCGTCAGGTTGTGGGCTGGAGCATGCAGCCGCACATGCAGACCAGCTTGGTAACCGATGCGCTCAGGATGGCGTGGTTCAGGCGACGGCCAGAGCCGGGGCTGATCTTCCACTCTGATCGTGGCAGCCAGTATTGCAGTCACGCATTTCAGGGCACACTGGCTGAATACGGCATGCAAAGCTCAATGAGCCGCAAAGGAAACTGCTGGGACAATGCGCCAACAGAAAGTTTGTGGGGATCGTTGAAAGTAGGAAGGCTATATGGAATGCGGTTTGAAACACAGCGCCAGGCAATGGACGAGGTGATTGACTGGCTGACGTACTACAACCACAGAAGACTTCACTCGACACTGGATTACATCAGTCCGATGCAGTTCGAGAAAAACTGGTTTGCGGCACAGTTGAAGAAGGCCGCATAATGAGCGCGTTAAGAAATACGGATTACAGGGGCAAGGTCACCGTCGCTTGCCACCACAATTTCAATATTCGGAAGGGGGGAGCCACCAAAATCTGCTTCGAATCACGCCGTCTCGTTTTTGAACCATTCCGCATATTCGCACACGCCCTCACGCCACGGCGTCTTGGGCTGCCAGCTCCAAATCTACTGACTCAAACAACATCATTTGCGGGGCTTTCCCGAGCATCCTACTTGGTGAGTTTGCTCAATATTCGTTTAGCACCTTGTTTAAGGTAGTTTATATATGGGAGTAACGTTATAAACTTTAAATAATCTTCTGTTCTATTTACCATGCGCTCAAGCAATGATTTTCTATTGGAATCAATAATCGCTCTATTGTAGGTTTCGGTAAATTGCAATATGGAATTTTCCCATCTTAACTCTTTCGTCCTCATTAAAGAGTTCTGGATGTTGTCCATTCTTAGTTGCTCATTCGTGAGCATCAAATGAATCTTGAATGCAATTTCATCGACATCATGCGGATCAAATAAGAACCGAGGGTCACCAATTTGTTCAGGGAGTGCAGTAACATTTGAACAAATAACGGGTACTTGGTAATTTATGGCCTCCATAAGAGGGAAGCTACCAGCTTCATATAACGTTGGAACAACGACCAACGTCGCATTTTTTAAAATTAACAACTTATCTTCTTCTGGGATATAGCCTAAAAAATTAACATATTGCTCCAAATTATTCCTTTGGATTTCTTTAACAATTCGTGGGAAATAATTTTCATACTGATTGCCTGTACAAATCAAGGATATTTTTTGATGATATTTATCATGGACAAGCTTGAGTGCGCTAATGAGATTAACATGATTTTTATGTACCCAAGTGTTGGCGCTATAAAGCAAGTACTTATTGGGCAATATATATTTATGCTTGATGTCAGAGAATTTGGTAAAGTCGATGCTAACAGGAAGGTCTGTGCCAATCTGGCAAACATCAATTCTATTTTCCGAAATTTTAAAAAAAGAGACAATGTCTTGTTTAACATGACTAAAGCTAACAATTATGCGAGTGCTTGCAAATGCCACTTTCTTGTAAAATATTTCACGATACTCTAACTCTTCTTTAGAAAAAAATGAGGGCAAGTGGTAGTGCTGCAAGTCATGAAGCGTTGCGACCATCGGAATCGATTTGAGATAAGTGGAATAATATTGAATCGGTGCGTGAATAAGGTCAACATTTTCTTCTCTAACGATTTTATAAAATGAATTAGCAATAGTGGCCGTACGAATATGGAAATTGTCATGGTTAGCCAACGACGCAAATACTGATCCTGAGGATGAAAATATTGATTCTTGGCCGGATGCTACTATAGCAATGACATTAATAGACGTGTACTTGACGAGAGCCGCGATAACTCTCTCGCTATATTGGAAGCCACCGCCAATATTTTGAGCAGCATTTACCCAAGTCAAGTCAAATGCAATATTAAGCTTCTTCAAAACTACTCCCTATGCATAGAAGCATACTTGGGACAAGTGATCTCTGGGGCGTTCCTGCCTTATTCAAGGGGCAGCACATAAATCGAAAAGGTATCGTTCTTTTCTTTAAGAACAAACCCAAATTTTGTATACAAAGAGATAGCAATGCGGTTGTCATTATCTACGGCCAGATGAATTTCTCTGATACGACTATCCCTGGCTTTTGAGATCAAATAACTCATCATCATGCTACCTAATCCTTGTCCCCAATAAGACTCAGCTACGGCGATTCCGAGCCAAACTGTATTGTTCTCTTGATCCAGGTGTCCGTAACAAACAGGTATCGCTCCATCGAACATCAGATAAGTAACGATATGCCCAAGAACGGCATGGATGGGTCTTTTTTTGAAGTAACGAAAACTAGCGAGTGACTTACCCGCACCATACAAAAAATGCTCAATAAGTTCTAGATTCGACTGATCAATAGAAACCAACTTATACATTGAGTAAACTTTTACGAATCACTTCGCATATAAATTGGACTTGCTCCTCTGTTAAGTCTGGATAGCTAGGCAAATTGATTCCTCGGCGAGCAATATCCTCCGCCACAGGGTGTTTATGATAGTGTTGGGAATACATTGGCATCGTGTGAATTGGATAAAATAGCGGTCGGGTTTCAATGCCATCTTGAGCCAACAAATTCCTAAATGAATCTCTTTGGGTGTGATTTTCTAACAGTATGGAAATCATCCAATAGGAATGCTTAACATTTCCTATTTCTTCGTGAAATGTTAATGGCAAACCGTGTAGCTCTCTTCGGTACCATAATGCAATTTCGCGCTTCTTCTGAATAAGTTCGTCCGCTCGCTCCAATTGTGCCACCCCTATTGCTGCACAAATATTCGTCATGCGATAGTTAAACCCGATTACATCGTGCCAATATTCCCGGTGCTTTGATAACCCTTGACCTTTAAAATGAACGGCGCGCTCATATAGCGTATAGTCATTTGTTACTACCATGCCGCCTTCGCCAGTTGTAATTGTTTTATTGCCATAAAAACTAAATGTCGATATGTCTCCAAAACCTCCGACATGTTTATCGCCGCACATGCTTCCCAATGCTTCTGCGCAGTCCTCAATGAGAAACAGATTATTGTCCTTTGCTATTTTGCAGAGAGACTCCATATCGCATGGATGCCCATACAGATGCACGGACAAAATGGCTTTTGTCCGAGGACTAATTTTTAACTGAACATCGGAAGGATCCATTTGCCATGTATCTTTTAATGAATCGACAAAAACCGGTGTGGCGCCTACATATGCGATTGCATTCACGGAGGCTATATATGTCAAGGTTGGCACAATTACTTCGTCGCCCGGACCAACGCCCAACGTCACTAGCGCCAAATGCAATGCGACCGTTCCATTGCAGACTGCTGTTGCATGGCTCGTATTGATATATCGAGAAAATTGGTTCTCGAATTCTGAAATAAATTTACCTTTGGATGATATCCATGTGCTGTCTATGCATTCATTTACATATTTTTTTTCATTTCCCAAGAGAGATGGTTGGTAAACAGGAATTTTAAACATAGTGCGTCACCTCGAAATATCGAAAATTTAATCAATTACTGCTAAGCCGATGCCTCTTAATTACTCTGGCTGGGTTTATTTAATTGGCTCGTCCACAGCACACTCTTTCCATCCCATTCCGGAAGCCGTTTCAAAGACTCCATACTAATAGTACAGGCGTATTTAATAACAGCCCAACTCCGCTGGGGAAACCAGTTCTCAATTAAATCAGCACTCAGTGGGTTAATAGCATCCACATCATGCAGATATTTTAGAGAAAGAACCGGATATGACATAGCGATAACTGTGGACTCAAGGACTAAGCCATTCCATAACTCTATAGCATAGCGTTTGAATTTTTTATCCAGCGCTATCACTTCATATTTCCCGGCAAGTCGCTCGGCTATTCGCTCACCTCGGGGCAGCGTCTCTCCTGGATGCGACTTGATAAATACGACACTGCCAGGCTCACAGTGATCAAAGACCATTTGGCAGTACATTTCCGTCTCGCGCTCAAAATCCATGAAATTCGCCTCCGCCATGTACTCAGTTAACAGCAAGTACTTGCGCTTGCCTTTAAATTTATTGAGCAAGCTGCGTATGTAGATTTGTAGCTCACTACATGATTCAGTGCACTTCCCGAGCACGTCAAGCACGATTTTTTTTGAGCAGACGGAAAAAGGCACTCGTTTCAAGAGATTTCCGACCGCATCCAAGGGCAGTATTAGAACTGCCTCATCAGGCAGGAAATCCTTAAAGGTTATTCCAGTTAACGGGGCAATATTGGGTTTCAAACGAAACGAAGTTATTTTTCTTAATAATTTCCCTAATCTCGTTCTAATCCATAATCTAGCTCGAAGTCCTGTCACCAATGAAATTAATTTTTTCTTGTCTGCGTTGTGAGCAGCTTGCAATTGAGGTTCATCAAAAAATTGAGATAGGTAGGCTTTCCGTTCAACTACAGAACCCAAATCTTCACCAACACATATACGGCGCGCATTACTGTAAATAGTAGCTAAAGCCTGATAAAACTGTCCCACCATATCATGTGGGTAATATATTTCCTCCGCATGATCAACACCTGTACGTTCCTTGATCCATATCTCAAAAGTTGCCCTATCACTCCCCGTCAATATTTTTGAAAATGTACTATAGGGAATAATTCTCACCGCTTCTACAAATGGAAAGACACGCACCATGGATTGCATCACAACTGACAATTCGTTTGTCAGTTCATCTTCCATGGCCGGCCATTGCGCCAGAATTACTACATTGACACTTTCGGGGGAATGGCGCGTGAGAATTGCGCATAATGACGAAATGATATGTGTCGAACCTATAGCAAATACGAGGCAATTTATTTTTTTCATCGCGTTTTTAGAGAAATAACGTGCGCAATTTGTACAGTTTGCCGCCTCATGCGTGTACCTGAAATGTTCGGTCGAGAAACCTCAGAAACTTTTCTGATGCAAACTCCACATCAAATCGGCTATGGCTTAGCCAATCAAGCTTCAGCAGGTTGCGGTTCTCTTTGCTCAAGACCATCGGTATCAAATTGTGCCGGGATAAAACCAAGGGATCTTCTACACACAGTCCCGGCTGTAGTGATGCAACTTTCTTCCCCAGCACATAGGCTTCGATTAACATGATCGAGGTCATGCCAAAGATAAAATCCGAGACCGCCAAGCACTCGATTGGGCTAAGCTCATTGCCGATGAACTGCGGCGATAGGGCTTTAAATTTTTCCGCCAATGCATGGAACGATGCACGGTTGTCTTTCGGATGCAGCTTCACCAAAATTTTTGGCCGTTCTGCCGCCCCGGCTAGACTGGACAGAAAATAGTCCAGAACTTGATATTGGTCGTAACCCCGTGTGTTCCCGTAGTACTCACAAATTGGCTCGGATACGAACAAGAAGACCTTGTCCATTGTGGAAAGTTGAAGCCCGCCTTTCAATCGGGGTAAATTGAGTTTCGAAAGATCATGCTGCAAGGATGAAAGATAGGGGTGTCCAAACTCAAGCAGCTTAGCTTCGTCGAAGCCTTCCTGAATCATTTCTTCCCAGCCCGTTTCATTCAGGCAGTTGATCCAGTCAGGCAGATAAGCGAGGCGCTCATGCTCTTGTTTCCCGCTGAATCTCACAGCGTAATTTTGCCACTGGTCGAGAAATGCCAGGGATGGTATCCCTCGCTGTTTCGCTTGCCGCCACAAGTATTTTTCCGACATGTCCACGTTGGGGTGGCTGGTCGCAGAGGTAATTAACAGGTCAGGAGCATGATGATCCAGCAGCAAAAAGTCTTCCATTGGCACTGGCACAACTTCAACACAGGCAATGGATTTTTTGGCAAAACGCTCCAAAGCATGGCCGTACCCCAGCACGACAGCTTGCAAATTCGGCTGAGCCTGTACCAGCCGGATCACCGGAATCAGCACCTCTGCGCCGCCCGGCTCGCAACTGAAGAACAGGATCTTTTTCAATCTTGTCTTCAATTCTGAGGTGGGCAGTCCATAATGGGCATCAACGAATTGAGGTACTCATTTCATGGTTGCCGCTTTAGAGAATGCCTTCACGATGTCGTCCATGTCAGAAGTCGTAAGGGGTGGATAGTTGTAGGCCGTGACTATCATTTCCTTGTCATGCAGCCGCTCCGTGACAGGACAGATGCCGCGTTGATATACGGGACGCTCGCTTTCGGGAAGCAGGTTATATGGGAAACCGTTCTTGAACTTTTCGCGTTCGGCAAAAACCGGTTCGAGGTAAAACGGTTTTACATACCCTCCCGCAAAACGATAAAGAGGTATCCCCAGGCTGTTTATATTCTCAATGTATTGGGTACGAGAAATACCGGTAGCCTCTTCATGGTACTTGATCGGATAAAGGTAATAGACATGCTTGCTGTTCGCGCGAACTTTAGGCGCAGTCAGGAATTCCAGCTTTGAGAATTCCTCTGTAAGGTGATCGGCAAGCGCCACCCGTTGCTGGACAAGCGCAGGCAACTTCTTGAGTTGCTCGGTGGCAATGGCGGCTTCCGTTTCAGGAAGCCGATAATTGCCTCCGACCATATTGGCAAGATTCTGGTATTTCATATCTCCCACCACCGCTTCGGCGTGGTTGCGGAGCAGTTGCAGGCGTAAGGCCATGTCATCGTCGTTGGTTACGGCCACGCCCCCTTCCCCGCAATGGATGATTTTGTGCTGGTTCAGGCTGTAAACCCCAACATCGCCGAATGTACCGGCAAAGCCGCCGTTGTATTCGCAACCCGGCACATGGGAAGCATCGCAGAGCACCTTCAGATTATGCTTGCGCGCAATGGCGTTGATCTGATCCATATCGGACGACTGGCCGAACAGGTCCACCGTGAGTATTGCCTTGGTGCGCGGCGTGATCCGCATTTCGATACTTTTCGGATCGATGCAATAACAGTCGTCCTCGATGTCGGCAAACACTGGAATGGCATCATAAAAGAGCGGTGCGGTAGACGAAATGCACATGGAATAGCCAATAACGATCACTTCGTCCCCGGGCATGATGCCGAAAGCGCCCATACTCGCAATCAGCGCCGAAGTGGCCGTATTAAAGGTCACGGCATGTTTTACATGATGATACTCGGCCCAGCGGCGCTCGAACTCGCGTACTTTTCTTCCGCCGAGAAATCTATCGCCGCCGCGTGCAATATAATCGGACATCATGCCGGTTCGCACCACCTCTGCTGCTGCCAATGCCTCTTCTTCGCCGATCGGGTTGTAAAGCGGAAACGGTTTCGTCCTTATTTTTTCCATGTCATATCCTCAATATTAATCAGTTGGTCACGCTCATAAGACAAACCTATCATGTCGATGATATGTTTATCCAGAAGAGCGTCATAAGGGGTATTGGTCGAATGCGGAATGGAACCGCTCGCCACCCCATGAATGTAATCGGCGGTGCGGAGCAATGCGGTGCGAAATCCGGCTTCCATACGAACGGGATGCACATCGTCCAGCGCCTTCACGCCCGAATAAGCAAAATTCACTACCGCGCGGCGCTCGATCTGGCGCGAGTTATCGTTTATGGTAATGCGGCCATCCGCAGTCAGAATATCAATCTCGAAAATATGGTAGTTGTAAGTGACCGCGTCCTTATCAACGGTTTTCACCGTGATGTTAAATCCGTCATAGAAGCAGATGAACTCATAGGTGAACTCTGCCACCTGAAGGTTGTATACCCGGTTGTAGGCTCGCACGGCACGAGGCGCGCCAAAAAGATAAACCAGCGTATCCACTGCGGCAATGCCGTTATGTTCCAGTCCTTTTATGTAATACACGTTCCCCGCCAATATCCGACCACGCTTCTCCTGTAGTTCGCGGCGGACTTCCGCAAAAGTGTCATCCTGCCGCCGCTGTAGATTGATCACCACGGGGATGCCCTGCTCACGGGAAAGGCGTTCCACCTCGGCTATGTCAGCAAAATTCAGGGCTATTGGTTTTTCCGCAAAAATGAGCCGTGCGGTTTTGTTCAGCAATAGATTTTTAAGGATGTCGAAATGCGTAGCATCCGGCGTACACACGCTAACCACGTCAAAACGATCGGCATACAGTTCATCCAAGCTGCCATAAACTGCTTCCACCTGCCAAGCTGCTTTAAAACGCTCTGCGACTGCGACATCGAGATCATACACGGCAGCAAGGTGAAACCTGCCATCCGCCTTGAACGCTCCGGCATGGGTATAGGTGCCGGTGTCTTCCGGATTTTTAGCCTGATCAAACCCCCCGGCAATCTGCCCGGTGCCGATAATGGCGACAGATAATTTTTCCATGGTACTCATCTTCGTTGGCTATGTGCTGACCACTTTTGCATCAGCTTCATGGTTTCTTCAAACAACATTGGCTCCTGCCGGTAAAGCTCCAGCAAGTCATCCAGTGCGAAGTCGATTCTGTTAAAGCGGCGGTATATCTCGCACACCTGCTTCATGTCCTCTGGATAGTCGATGGTGAAACGGAGCTGGGGAAATGTATGCCGCGCTGAAGCCTCGATGTTTTTTATCCGGTACTTTTCTGGGCGCTCGAAAATCAGTCGTACCACATCCTCGCGATCCTTGGCCGTAATATCCGTCCGCGCATTCAGATCCGCGAGCGCCTGTACACGAACAACGTGTCCGTAAATGCCAAGGGGGTAGGAAAGCGGCATGTCGTTGCAGACATAATCATATTCGCCGCCGCAGTAGATTTCGACCAGTTCATCGATGATCTTGTAGTCCAGATAGGCCGAATCAGCCCCCATCTGCACAATGGCATCGGCTTTCGCCGTCAATGCAGTATTAACCACCCTGTCCAACACGTCATCTTCCGAGCCGCGATAATAATTAATTGAGTTCCGCTCGCACCATTCGGCAACGGGGTCATCCGCCTTTTTATCGGTGGTAGCAACCCATACCCCGTCCAACTTTCTGGCAAGCTGAAACCGCCGCACCACAAGTTCCAGCAGGCATTTCCCGTCGTACACTTCCATGAGCGTCTTTCCCGGAAGACGGGTGAAGCCCATTCTGGCTTCAATTGTTCCAATGATGTGCATAATTCATTAACTCTTCACTCTGAAATTCAGCTTGGCTTAATGCCTAAAACGATTTTCGATTTCCACGTAAAGTACCGTCGAGATCAACAATACAAGCATTAGTATCAGCCCCAATATAACCAAACAACTGAATGGAGAAGAAACGAATTTCCACAATCCAGTTCCATGAAGCAAGTATAGACCAACAACCTTATGAATTAGGGCTACGCTGAACAAGCCCCGCATTTTCAAGATTCAAATTGCGAAATATGCGTGATCGTGCAAAAAGACGAGTTCAGCCCGTATTGTTTTACCCTTTCGGGCTACTCCTCGGGCTTTTCGCCCGCCATTCGCCCACTATGGGCGGACTTGTGCCATCAATCGATTTCGAGACAAGTAAATATTCGCCAATGCCAGCGCAGTAAATGCGCGGCCGGAATTCTTGGCTAAACCACGGTAGCGCACTTTCGTAAAACCCCACAGCCGTTTGACCACGGCAAAGACGTGTTCGACACGGGTTCTTATCTTTGACTTATTGCGGTTCTTGCCGCGCTTGACCTCATCGACTTCACCACCCGGCTTACGGGTGCGACAGTTGGTGAAGTCGCGGGCTTGGGGGGATTTACTGTGAATCAAATCCTTTTGGCTGGCATAGGCGCTATCGCCATAAACACGCTGCTCTTGGCCATGCAGTAAATCAGGCAGAGGATGTTTGTCATGCACGTTGGCCGGGGTGACGACGGCGCTGTGCGCCAGGCCGCTTTGACTATCCACGCCAATGTGCAGCTTCATGCCAAAGTACCACTGCTGTCCCTTGCGAGTCTGGTGCATCTCAGGATCACGTTTCTTATCGGCGTTCTTGGTTGAGCTGGGTGCCGCGATAATGGTGGCATCGACAATCGTGCCGGTCTTGAGTGTCATGCCGCTGCCTTGGAGTACGCGCCCGACTTCGGCAAACAGTTGCTCATTGAGATTGTGTTTCTCCAGAAGGCGACGAAACTTTAGCAGCGTGGTGGCGTCCGGTACGGCTTCGCATCCCAAGTCGATGCCAGCGAAATGGCGCAAGCTGGCGATGTCGTAGAGTGCTTCTTCACAGGCAAAGTCGGCCAAATTAAACCAGTGCTGAATGAAGTGGATGCGCAACATGCGTTCGAGCCCAATCGGTGGACGGCCATTGCCTCGCTTCGGGTAGTGCGGTTCGATCACGGCACATAGATCGACCCATGGCACGATGCGATTCATCGTGTTCAGAAATTCGTCGCGCCGTGTCGGTCTGCGGTGTTGTTCAAATCCTGTTTCGTGTTTCGCTGCCATCGCCAGAGTATTTTGTTTCATTGCCATCTACCATGTTTGTCTACTACGGCTATAACGCACGACCTATGGAATCGGTGGACTTAATCAGCGTAGCCTTAGATAGACAGAATAACTCATCACACCAATCCTTTCGAAAACACTCTTCCATGACATAACTGGAATCAGTTCTCGATAGGACTGCGGGAGGCGTTTCTGGTAATCGGTATCGATTGACAAAAGCAAGAGAAAAAATATCGGTGCCAGAAAAAATGGCCCCACAATTATGAGTACTGAGTTTAGATCATCATGAGCAAAATAATTTACCGCCATGTATATTAAGATGGTTGCTCCAATAACCAATGGTGGCCGTGGAATGTTACTAAACTTACAATAAAATTTGCTCCAGGCAGCTAACATACCCAGTAGAAAAAATCCTGCATTGTAAAAATGTGTGTCATACAATTTTGGCCATATCTCAATCTTGTGAATGTGAAAGTCATTCCAAATAAAAATGCATAATAGCCAGAGATACCACCCACCAAGGGCATAGATAAATATGGATGGTTTTTTAATCATCCATCTAATGAATAGAGGCAAAAGGATAATAAATTGGACCTCTATCAAAACGCTCCAAATGGGTGAATTCCAAGAGCCGACTGCAGTAGTTGCACCGAAATACGGAACCCAGGGAGCAAATATCAATATAGACCCTTCACGAATAAGAACTGACAATGTAAACGCACTAGGCGCAACTGCCATGATCATATGGAGTATCACCAGAAACTGGGCGACATAAAATGCCGGTAGAAGGCGTTTCGCTCGAGTTAAAAAGAAATACCGAATGCCCTCTTCATCCAATTTAAAACGCTGTTTTAAAAACGCGGTTGTCAATAGAAAACTCGAAAGCATAAAAAACAGCCATACCGCCTGAAAACCATACGGAATAAAATGTTGTAACCAATTACTCTGTTCAGATTTTGGGAGGAGAGAGATGATCGGGCCTGTCAAATGATCAAAAATTACCGTTATGCAAGCGATGCCTCTTAAAATTAACAAATTGTCATATTTGATAATCTGAATATTTTGAGGTTGCTCGTTCTCAGAAATCATTTTTCCCAGAATTCTTGTTTTCTTCATGTTGCACAATAAATTCGAAGAATTTTTCTTCGTCAGTAAACGTTGCCGCATTCTTGCGTATCCATCCTATGTCTTTGTCCCACCAAGCAAAATTTACAAGCTTCTGGATATTTTCATCAGAATACCGTTTGCGTAATAGCTTGGCGGGAATACCCGCGACAACTGAATACGGCTCAACGTCTTTTGTTACCACGGCTCCCGCCCCAATGATCGCTCCATCACCCACGTTTATGCCGCCGAGAATTATTGCTCTCGTCCCAATCCAAACATCATTTCCAATTTGGGTCGGAAGCCCTTCCTGAAAAATTTCCCTATTCAAGAACGAAGGGATGCCCGTAGGCTTTCCAATATAAAAAGCTCCATAGGTCGAAATAAAACCCCTGCTCGGGTGTTGTTCCAAACCAAGCATCACTTCCGAACCGATTGAACAGAACTGTCCGATTTTTGTATTTCGAAGTGAACATCGCCTGCCAACAGTGCTATACCTTTCAAGAGACGAATCAATCAGGCTGGACTCATCCAATATCACATTATTTCCGGCAAAATGACATTGCCCTTCAATGCGGGGGTTACCTCGCAGCCAGACTTTTCGGGGGTCATAGGATGGCTGGTTTTCTTGCAATAATATTTCTTTATTTAAGACATCTCCGAATACATCTAGCCCGTCAAAAAAGTGTTCATTTTCTCTGAAGCCCATTTCCTCAAGTTGCCAAAGTATTGCTTTATAGTAGTAACTCAATACTAAGATAAATATTGATTCTTTATCCTCACGCTGTAAATCCAGAGGATTATGAACGGCTTTATTCTCAAAGGATTCATGCCATTTGAGCGGGTCGTTATCAACAAAATAAGCGATGTCGCAGGGCAAATATTTAACGATCTTGCGCCCTCTTCTGCCAAATCCGAAAACAATAATTTTCTTGTTCCCTATCTTTCGACAGAGTTCTTCAACCTTAAATTCGTTGTTTTCCATCCATTCCTCTTACGAAATTACCCAACTATTTTTCCAGCCACTTCACCACTTCAAAAACCTCCGCATACTTCACGCCTATTCTCTGCCCGGCATTGGTTGCCTCACTCTTGAAAAATCTTATCCAACTGTCACCCGTCCGCATCATTTCGGAGTGGTGCGCCTTGATAGCGTTTTCCTTGGTGCGCCAGTACTTGGTGATATCGACATAGAAATTGCCCCGAAAATCCAGGTTGGAGTGATACCAGTTGCTGCGATACATCAGCAACCTCGGCACATGGCGGCAACTATGCAAAGATGCTTTGGCAACCGCCTGGTGATCGTGGTGGATGTCTCCCGTCCAATGCGCATAAACCAGGTCAATTTTCTTTTCCTGTACGATCTTGAGAATCTCGATGTTCAGCACATCCACGAACTCGACTTCGAGCGTCTTGAAATTTCCGCACAGCAGTTTCTGTCACGCCCAGAATTTCCATCGCATTGCGCGCCTCGGCAAGTGCCGATTCACTTGAGCGCACTTCCTGATTGTACTGGTTGGCAAAACCAGAGGCTGTGGCAACAAATACATAGACGTTGTCTCCCTGCTGGGCATGGCGCGCCAAAGCCCCCCCGCAGCCAAGCTCCACATCGTCAAAATGCGCACCGATAGCTAATATGTTCATGATGTTTTTCTATTAAATTTCGTTTTTAACAACGAGCTGCGTAAAATATTCAGGTAGACTCTGTCAAACAAATGGGTTGACGACATGCAATCGCTCTTCAATCACTTGACCATTCTGCATATCTTCGGAGTAAAGGGTCTCGCAGCCAGTTTCCAGCGCAGCGGCTACTATCAAGCTGTCATACCAGGGAAAGCTGTAGCGCTCCACCAAGGTAAGTGCTTGCTCGTGGAAAATCAAGGTGAGCGGGAGCACCTCACAACAGGCTTTAACTCCATCCAGAAACTCATGCACCTCGGGCCAGGGCATCTTGAGCTTTCGAATACACACCGAGGCGGCCTCGTTCAACACCTGTACGCTGATAGCCCCCCCTTGAGCTAGGATAGCTTCAGCAATGTTGGCCTTGCGCTCATCTTCAGACAGCAGGTAGAGCACGACGTTGGTGTCGAGGAAAACACCGCTCATGCCGTGATGTGCACAGCGTCCGTGTTTCGCTCGTTGGCGTCCAACCGGTCAAAATGAAAGTCTGCGGGCAAGCGGCCCCTTAGTCGGCGCAGACGCATGAGCAACTCTTGGGGCGATGTTTTTCTGGCCACCTCCAAAGAACGGCTGCTGACCACATGCAGTTCAATCTCCTCGCCTTCCTTAAGATCAAGCGCTTGAACTACAGAGGTGGGCAATCGTACAGCTAGCGAATTACCCCACTTGGCTACTTGCATTGTCAGTCTCCTCTCATGAATAGATATACAATTGCAACAAGTATATCATCGCTGTTGAAAGGGATCATCAAGCGCTTTCGTCTATTTCGGTATAACTAAAAGCGAATTTACTTTCCAACATACAAGGAACCGTCGCCACCCTGCGGCAAGCTGTGCTTTGATGGAGGATTGACCGGGCGATATTGGTGTCAATAAATATCTTACCTGGCATCGGCATCGTCCCGGTCAAATTTTCCGCAGTATCTCTCTCGAAGCCGTTATGCCATGCATGAATAGCACCCAGCGCACTTTGGTACTGCATGAACCCATCGAATTGCCACTTCTCAGCTATTGGTACTGTAAATAATATCCAGGCTACTGGGACCGTGATTCATAAGAAGGTCAATGACCGCCAGCCCGGGAATAAATTCTCCAGCTCCCATTTGTTTGTAAACAGGGTGGTGGAATTCCTGATAAATCACTTCAATATTACTGGCTGCAAATTTTGCTTCGCCTTCGCGCCCTTTTCCCGCAAGTCCCATCGGGCCGGATATATATCGATTACAGCCCGCTTGAATACATAAGTTCAAAATATCATCAACTCCACCCCCGGTAATTCCCATTTCAGATGAGCGTTCAACGATGGGATTCAATCCGAGCGCCTTTAGTGCAAAATGAATAATGGCTATATTCAGATCAACCAATTTTTCCCAGTTCTGGTCGTATATCGACTGTATATCGTTGAAATACAAATCATAGAATGGAGCTTTGCGATAATTGAAGGTAATGGAGGCCGTGCATTTCCGCCGCCACGCCGTTGCATTGTCGATGAGCGCTTCATTGATTTTCTGAAAGCTGACACCTTTCGTCTTTACCGGTACGTTGAGCCAGATAGGACCATTGACAGACCATATCTGACTTCTATTGTGAAAGTATTTGTGCTGGTACTGTACCGAGTCAAAAAGAACAACATGGTCTGCCATGGCGAACTTATGAATTAACCCAAGCCACGGCCAATGTTGCGGTTGGTGTATCGTTACTGTTTTCATAGTCCGGTTAAATTTAATCTCGAATGTGTTGCAGTTGATTATTGCGCGCGTCAGACAATAAAACTGGATTGGTAAATTTCTACTGCCTTGCCCACAACGACATTACCTCTTTGTATACATTTTCCGCGCCATCCAGCGGAACGGCGCTCATTCCCTTTTCACTCATGGTACCTATGTCAAACTGCCTGCCGAATACTGCTTCATCCAGTTGCTCATGAAATCCGGCAAATACGCTTCCGCCAGCCTGCTCCAGAAAATGCGCATTCGGTATTTCAAATGTCTCACTGGCAACGACTATACATGGCAAACCTGACGCATTCGCCTCGTACGGCGTGATGCCGCCGCCAGTTACAGCAAGGTCATAGTCGTAAAACAACCGAATGAGTGACGGGACACTCCCGATCACTTCAAACAGCCCGCCGTCAGACACTTCTTCCAACTGTTTCTTATGGGCAAATGAAGGGCCAATGACAACGGTCGCCTTTTTACCCAACGCCTTCAGGATATTGACTACTTTTATGGTAGCGCCATAGGTATCGCTTCCGCCCAGCGTCACCAGCATCCGGTTCGCCTTTGAGCGCAGCCTCCTGTATTGGGCGATTTCCTCACTCAGAACAAGATAGGCACACCCTTTCAATACGCGGCGTCCCGCCAGGGTCGTCATGGCGTCATGGGCCAGCGCTGCAACGTGAAGATCGGCAAGCGTAGCGCCGCTTCCGCAGTCATCAAAAGTGACGAGAGAAATGCCGCAATCCTTAACATGGCGGGCATGGCGCTGGTCGGTATCCAAACGGTCATTTATCCAACATCCGATGCCCAGCTCTCTGATGGCCCGAGTCTCCCAGCCGCTATCGAGGTCTTCATACTCCGCCAAACGGTACGCTGTGCCATGTTGCTCCAGAATTTCACGGGCGCGTGGATCGTCATTAATGAATACGATACACGGAACACCATGACGCCGGAAAGTCCTTATCATCACCATCCCGCGAAAGAGATGACCTAGTCCTCGCTGGTGGGAAGCCTCTATGCAAAGAGCGAACATAACCTGATGGCTTCCTCGGTATCGACATAGTCGTTACAGGTATGCTCAACAATATGACAGGCTTTTCTATAATCCTCTTCCGTATCAACCGTGAGCCGAACATCCGGACACCGCTTTGATGACACCACATCCAGAACCTCAATTTTAAAGAGGGCAGGGTTCTCCTGAATGTATTCGTTCACATGCTCCTTGTGATTTTTGGCGTGTCCGTTCTGAAAGCTGTTTTCAAGTGCGGCAAAGGTAAATATTCTCCGCTCCCACCCCCACCGGCAATACGCCGAACGAATGGGAATAATCCGCGTTATTGGTGACATGGAGATCAATGAGACGATCCAGCTCGCAAACGTCGATAAAGGGATTGTCCGCAGTAAGACGGACTATTTGTGTAAATCCAAACTGCCGCGCGCAATCATAATAGCGTTCCAGCACGTTCAATTCGCTGCCCCGGAAACAGGACACCCCAAGCCTTTGACAGAAAGATGCCACCACGTCGTCCCTGGAGGTATCCGATGTTGCTACAACCAATTGAGCTTTGTGCCTGAGAAAGCCCAACCGGTAAATGATGTGCTCCAATAGCACTTTGGAGCCTATCGGTTTCAGTACCTTTCCCGGCAGCCGGGACGAACCCATCCGTGCCTGAAGGATAATCCCCAGCATTTACTGAAGGTCTTCCCACGTCAGAACCTCGTCATGATCGAGATCCCTGCTCACTTGACGACCGAGCGTCTGCTCATAATATTTGGGTGGGATGCCATAACCAGGCCGCTTGATGCCAATATCATCTCGCCCCAGCCGCTCTCCTTTGGCAATCGGGCGAGTTATGACAAGGCTTTTACGGTTATTCACCCGCGTTGACTTTTCGCTGTCGGCAGGCCGCTTGATACCATTCCCGCGCATGACCTCGAATTCCCGCACCTGCCTGACGATCTCTTTCATTTCCGAAGGATCGGCGGACAGCATATGATCCGGGCCTTCGGCCTTTTTATCCCAGGTGAAATGCTTCTCAATAACCCGCGCTCCCATTGCCGCCGCACACACGCACGCAGTCGTACCGATAGTATGATCGGAATAACCGACATCCAGATTGGGAAACTCGCGCATCATCGCCTGCATTGCGCCCAAGTTCACGTTTTCCGGATGGGTTGGGTAGCTGGTAATGGCATGTAGCAGGATGAGCCTGTCGTTGCCGGTTTCCAGAATGGCATGCACCGTTTCCCTGACTTCTTCCATCGTGCACATTCCGGTTGAAAGAATGATCGGCTTGCCTGTATCTGCCACATATTTAATGAAAGGGTGATTTACGGCATCGTCGGAGCCTATCTTGTGCGCCCCTACGCTCAGCCTTTCCAGAAGATCAACATCAGCTTCATGAGCGGGGGTAGAAAACCAGTCAAGATTCTTTTGCTCCGCATAGCGGAACACGTCCTGATGAAGCTCCTCCGCTATTTCGTATTTCTTGAAAAGATCGTGCTGGGAGGTTACGCCAGTATTCTCCATGTCAAACATGGCCTTGCGGGAAGCAACCGTATCGGCGCGGTAGGTCTGCAGTTTTACCGCATCCACTCCGCATTCAGCTGCAAGGTCGATAAGGCGTGCAGCCTGCTCCATCGTCGTAAAGTTTCCCCCGATTTCGGCGATAACATAGCAACGATCTGCACGATAATTTCTAAACATAAACTCACTCCCTGTATTTATATTTTCTCGGATAAGAGGCGCAATCAGACTACCCGCACAGACTACTTTCCTATCAGCTGAATGCGATGGACATAATTCCGCACAACAAAAGTCCGCTCACCCACCTGTGCTGCCTCATCCTCTGTCTTTCTGGGTAGGTAACATTTACGGCAGACCGCACTTTGCATGAAACCGCGGGGTTGCAAGTGCATATTTCGTACCGCCTGCATCTTTTCGCCATGCCACACCTGATGCACGGTTTCCTGTTTGATGTCTCCAATCACTTCGTGGTTTTCTTCGTCATTTGAGCACTTCATGACCTGACCGTCGGCTCCTATTACTAGTCGCTGGTATTGTTGTGGGCAGGTAAACTCTTCGAGATATTCTATGTGGGTATCATTGGCCAAGTAGTCAATCAGGGGGTTGAACGCCACCAAGTCGGTAACGGGAGAAAAAGTATTGTAGTAAACATCCGCGCCGCTTTCAGCAATTGCAGGCCAGATACCTTGCACCTTGATGACCGGACGCTTCAGCTTGTGTTCCTCCTTGTACTGTTTGATGGCCTTAAGTTTGTCGAGCAGCTCGTTAAATTTCAGCGGTTTGCGGACGCGCTCATAAGTCTCGCCTGTACCATCAGCCGAGATCGTTATCCAATCTATCCCCGCTTCCACCATTTTCTGGAAATACGGCAACGTCAGATTGCCGCCGTGCGTCAGGGTTGAAACCTCTTTGATGCCGTGATCCTTTGCGTACTTGATGGCTTCGATGAATTTTGTGTGCAGGGTCGCCTCTCCGCGCAAGCTCAGGCGAATGGCCGGAACCTTGCCGTCGATCTCATCAATGATTTTTTTGAATAATTCCCAGTCCATCCGGGTGGAATTGACCCGCTTCTTGAATTCATCGGTGATGGTGTAGCACATGGGACAATGAAGATTACATACCGAAGACAGTTTAATATCAACCAGCAAGGGATATTCTGCTATCTGCTGCTGTTTCGGGTATTCCGACCATTTGCGACGGTACTCGGCATATTCCTGTTCCCAGCCGTCGCCACGACATTGCTCGAACAAGGCTTCTCTTTCTGCCGTGTCCATCGAATAATTGCCCTTGTTGATAGGTACGTTACGTGCGTTCATGTTTTCTCTTTTCCTGTTCTGAACGGATGATATGTTCTAGTCCCGCATGAAAAGTGTATTCTGGGTGCCATCCAAGCTCCCTCCCGGCTTTTGAGATATCTGCGACAACATCCATCAGTTCGTTGGTACGGACAACATTTTCACAGACAACTTTCTTTTGCGTGCCCGCGATATTCTGTATTGCATCAATTATCTCTTGCACGCTCAGCGAAACGCCATAACCTATGTTGTAGACACGATATCCGCCAGAATTATCCATTGTTGCCAGCAACGCTGTCACCAGGTCTTCCAGATAGACATAATCCCGCTTAGGGACGAGATCCTTCACGACAATTTCATTCCCAATATCCAGCGCTTGGTCAATTATCTCGGGAATCAGAAAGTTTTTCGCCTGACCGATACCATAAACGTTGAACGGACGTATCGTAGTCACCGACAGATCGTATGCGCTGGCGTAAAACTCGCAGGCTTCCTCTGCAAGCCGTTTTGTCAGCGCATAGGGGTTGCTTGGGCGAACCGCACTGTTTTCCCCGATCGGCAAGCTGTCCGGATGCCCGTACACATAGGCGCTGACGTAGGTGATTGGTATACGGCGCTTCCTGCAAAATTCCAGAACATTGACCGTGCCGAGCACATTGGTCCGGCAGAACGCCAGTGGATCATCCCAGCTATCCGGAACGAAGGTTTTGCCCGCCAAATGAAATACGTGCGCTATCTCGCTCTGTGCAATTCCTGCCAGAGCTTCCTTGTCGGCAATATCACCGGTCGCAGAATCAACCGCCACCACATTCCACCCCTGAGCTTTCAGACTGAACACGAGTGCCCTGCCGATGAAACCGCTCGCGCCGGTGACCAGTATTTTACTCACCCAAAAATCTCTGCTTCATTTGATCAAACTCTTCTATCGCCTGCATATAGTCATCGGGTCTTCCTATATCCAGCCAGTAGCCGTCAAACTGGCGTACAGCGGCAGGTGTTCCCGCAGCAAGCAGATCCAGCATGAGGTTATCAAAACCATAGCTCTTGCCTGCCGGGATGAAGTCCAATATGCGGCGGCTGGCCATATACACGCCCATGCTCACCAAATATTCGGCACTGGGTTTTTCCCTGAAGCCGGTCAGATGGTTGTTTCCATCCATTTCCAGCACGCCGTAATCAACTTTATGTTTGCGCATGTAAGCAGAAATGGTGAAGATATTGTTTTTGCTGACGTGTTGCTCAAAGAAATCCGAGTAGCTGAGATCGGTCAGAATATCGCCGTTCATGACCATAAAGTTTTCCGGAAGATCGTTAATCAGGCGCAACGGAGCCATGGTGCTGAGAGGCTTGTCTTCCAGCGAATAGTCAATCTTGACCCCCCATTTCGCACCATCCTGAAAAAATGCCCTGATAATCTCGGCCTGATGGTTTACCGCCATGGTGATATGGTCAAAACCATGTCGTACGAGCTGGCGGACTATCACTTCAAGAATGGGGAACTCGCCGATAGGCATCAGTGGTTTCGGCAACACCACAGTGTAAGGGCGCAGGCGAGTTCCTTTTCCCCCGGCAAGAATGATGGCGCGTTTAGACATTGTAAATATCCGTTTTGTACCTTCTGAGATTCTCAGGTTTGTTGAACCACTCCACGGTTTCCATCAGACCTCGCTTGAATCCTTCTCGTCCGCCGTAAGTCGGCTCCCAACCAAACAGGTGCTTTGCCTTGTTATTTGAGGCCCAGAGTCGTTCTACCTCGGAATTTTCCGGCCTTAAGCGGACTTCGTCGGTGACAATTTTTATGTCGGCACTCATCACTTCGGCTATCAATTGAGCCGTATCGCCGACCGATATTTCAAAGTTGCTGCCAAAGTTGACGACCTCGCCCAGACCGTCATTAGACTCCAGTGCCGCAATAAAGCCGGCAACTGTATCGCGAACGTAATTAAAATCACGCGTGGGCGATACCGCACCCAGCTTGATTTGCCGTAGTCCGTTGGCAATTTGCGTGATGATGGTGGGGATTACTGCACGAGCCGATTGACGCGGGCCATAGGTGTTAAAGGGACGTGCGATAACCACTGGCAATCCAAAAGAAGCGTAGAAGGAGTAGGCGAGCTGGTCTGCCCCGATCTTGCTGGCAGAGTAGGGCGATTGCCCCTGTAATGGATGCTCTTCGGTAATCGGCACAAAACGAGCCGTACCATAAACTTCGCTGGTAGAAGTGTGGATGACTCGGTTAACACCCAACTCGCGCGCAGCTTGAAGAATATTGAGCGTTCCTTTGACGTTGGTGTCCACGTAGGTGTCAGGTGAATGGTAGGAATAAGGGATCGCAATCAGCGCGGCCAAGTGCAGTACGGCATCGCACCCTTTCATGGCTGCCTTGACCCCGTGAGGATCACGAATGTCGCCGGAGAATACGTCCAGGTTGTCGCGCACAATCTTTGGCGCGTGATCGAGCCAACCCCATGAGTTAAACGAGTTGTAAAGAACGAAAGCCCGCACATCGTAACCCTTTTCCATCAAGGCTTCGGTGAGGTGGGAGCCGATGAAGCCATCCGCTCCGGTTACAAGGATTTTTTTGTTCGCCGATTTCAATGTATAGGCCTCCCGTTATTCAGTTTTCGAGTTTGCGCCATTCCGGCAAGGTGCTGAAAAATCCGAGCCTATCGTTGCCCCGCTTTGATGTAAAGTCATCCAGGCTGAAACCGCATATGTTTACTCCCATATCTATAATATGATTGTTTGTTGCCCGACTGGATAAGGAATACACAATCAAGTAGTCCCCATGTCCCAAGGTTCTTGGCGGTATGGTTACCATAATCGTGTACATACCGACTGGCAAGTTATCCAGCAGGTTACCTGCATCGTAGGTGTCCGATACCAGCACTTTCGTACCGTCCGATTTGTCGATCCCGAGATACCCATACAACCCAGGCGTTTGCTTACGTACCTGTATTTCCAGCTTGATGTTGACCGGGTTATCACAAGAGAAATTCTGGGTAGCATTGCCTTGCCAATCCCACAAAGAAATCTTTTTCAATTGCACCAGCTTTTCTGGATCATCCGGAAATACCTTCTCGCTACTAATTTCAGTTGCTCCATTAAGCATATAAGCATTAACAACGGAGGAGGTTTGCCCGATGACCTTTGTTCTTCCTTGATCCAGCCAGATGCATGACGAACACAGTTGTGAAATCACCCCCATGTTGTGGCTGACGAATAATATCGTTCGTCCTTCCCTACCTGCCTCATCCATTTTACCCAGGCACTTCTTCTGGAACTGCGCATCACCCACCGCCAACACTTCATCCACAATAAGAACTTCAGGTTCCAAGTGGGCAGCTACTGCAAAAGCCAACCGAACGTACATTCCGCTGGAGTACCGCTTGACGGGAGTGTCGAGAAATTTTTCGATATCAGCGAAAGCCACGATCTCATCAAACTTGCTTTTTATTTCCACCTTACTCATGCCGAGAATGGCACCGTTAAGGAAAATATTTTCCCGTCCGGTAAGTTCGGGATGGAAGCCCGTGCCAACTTCCAGCAGGCTGGCTACGCGCCCCTTGATGGAGATACTTCCAGATGTTGGCTCCGTAATGCGACTCAGAATTTTCAGCAGGGTGGACTTCCCCGCACCGTTGCGCCCGATGATGCCGACCCGGTCACCCTGCTGAATGTCAAAACTCACATCCTTGAGCGCCCAGAATTCTTCGTGAGTTGGATCATTTTCTGGAGCAGAAAATGGATGTGTCAGCTTATGGGTGAAACGCTTTGCGCCATTCGCCAGAACGTCGCGCAAAGCGGTGTAGCGCTCCTGCTTCTGGTGGCCGATAATGTATTCTTTTGAGAGATTCTCGACTGAAATAACAGATAACATCAGATTACGTCCGCAAGGTTTCTCGTTTTACCGTAGTCAATTATCCCCATAACCAACGCAGTGCTCATTTACTTTTCTTCTTTATTGTGTGCTTGAACTTCAAAACTGCGAAGTTCAGCTCGATTGAGGTTTCAGTGTCGCTTGTTTGTAAATCTTCATCAAAGATTTCAGCGATTAGCTCGCCGCTTTTTTGCATGAGTGATTTTTGATCGGCTTTATCTTGTACTACTGATAACTCTTTGATGCCTCTGGACAACTCTCTGATTTTTGAGAATGTTTCGATGATGGCAAAGGTAGTCTCTATGGCTTGTTTGCTTCGCAGTATGGTGGCCATCATGTACAAGCCTTTTTCAGTGAAGGCTTTAGGCGTAACTCTTGTCTTTGTAAATTTTGCGGTCGAAATTTTCGACCGCAAATCTGCAAACTCCGCTCCACTAAGCTCAAACATATAATCCTGTGGAAATTTGTCGGGATTATTTTTCACTGCCTCATTGATTCGTTTTGTTTCAATTCCATAAATCACTGCCACATCGGCATCGAGCAATACGTTTTCATCCCTTATCTCGATGATCAGACTTTTTAAATTCTCAATTTTTACGATACCACTCATATCAGAAGCCCTCAAATTACGTCCGCAAAGGTCTTTTCGGTTTTACGGAAATAAATTATTCCCGTGACCAATATCACTAAAACCAGAAACAAGGAGAGTAAAAAACCGGGCCAGTAAAGCTGAGTACTGCCCCCCAGAATGGCCCAGCGGAAACCGTCGATCACGCCCACCATTGGGTTTAAGGAATAGAGAAGTCGCCATTTTTCCGGAACGATGGTGCTGCTGAATCCGACCGGCGAAACGTAAAGTCCGAATTGCACCACAAAAGGAATGATGTAGCGAAAATCCCGGTATTTGACGTTGAGCGCTGCGGTCCATAGCCCTGCACCCATTGCAGCAGCAAAGGCGATAAAGATAAACAGTGGCAGGGTAAAAATTCTCCAATCAGGCGCAAATCCATACCAGATCATTAGCCCCACCAAGATAATTCCCGAAATCAAAAAATCTACAAAACTCACAATGACTGCACTGGCAGGCACCACCAAACGGGGAAAGTAAACTTTGGAAATCATGTTGGCATTACTGATTAAGCTATTGCCCGCCTCGGTAAACGCATTGGCAAAAAATTGCCAAGGCAGTAGCGCGGCAAAAACTAGAATTGGATAGGGCGCGCCTTCGGATGGTAATTTGGCCAGTTTGCTGAACACGAACACAAATACCACCATGGTTAGGAACGGCCTGATCAGCGCCCATGCCAGACCTATGACCGTTTGTTTATAGCGCACAAGAATATCGCGCCAAGCCAAAAAATAAAATAGTTCGCGGTAACGCCAAAGGTCGCGCCAGTAATGTCGCTCTGCGCGACCCGCTTCGATTACTAATGTTTGGGGGTTAATAATGCTCATTTCAGTGTCCCAAGGTTGCAAGCCCCCCAAGTTGGTTAGCTGCTGTGTTCAGTGTTTGTCCTGCGTCCAAAGCAGAGTGACTGGCGACTGACGCACGCTTGCTTGGCGTCTTGGTACTAGCTCAAGCGCGGGCTTACTACCTCCAAGCAGTGCAAGCCGATGCGCACTTTCGCGTCCTATCAATGCCTTCAGCGCTTCTCTTATCAGTGCGGATTTTTTGTCAGTCCGGTAAAGGCTCGTGCTTTGGCAACCAGCGCATCATCAAGTGCAAGTGTAGTACCCTTGATCTACATGTTGACGTAATACCATGTTCCCAAGGCGTTTAATAGCCCGCTTCTCTTTGGTGCTTCACGGCTGTGATTATCGCGGTCTGCCCGTCGTATAGGTAAAGGGCGATATATCCACTGCTACCGAAAGAAATCGGCCACTCTCTGTATTCTGGATCCATCTCGTCAACAGGCCGCCCTATCTCAGGATGCTGCGCGAGGATTTTCACCCCTTGCCGAATTACACTCACCGCTTGCATGGCTGCGACTGGATTTTTATCGAACAGGAAGCGGTATGCCCTCCTGACATCATTCAGCGCAGAAGGCGCCCAAATCAGACGTGGCATGCAGGCGGCTCCGCGTCTTGCCCTGTTTCCAGATCGGCAAGCCAAGCATCCGCCTCTTCAAAGGTTACATGTAGCCCTGTGGTTTGGTACTCGTTCCAAGCGCGAATCCCATCCTGCCTGAAAGCTTCACGCTTTTCTTCCCGTTCGACGTACTCGCTAATGGCGTCTACCATTATTCGGTGAGGTGTACGATGTCGAGAATCGGCAAGTCGCTTCACACGGTCTTTGATTGATGAGTCAATTTTGATAGTAGTCGGGCGAATTGCGGTAGTACTCATAATTATCCCCGTGGGTAATGTGGCAAAGTATTACTTTGCACTACTGTATTACAAAGCAAGGCTTGAGGCTAGTGACATATCTATTTTGACACTAAAAACTAATCGCAACTCTCCATGCGACCAAACCCTCTATGCAAGCCTTGTGTTTGACAAGTTTGCTGTCAAAATTTTCGACTGTAAGTATGCAAATTCCATGATACATCTCGTTTTCAGGCACGCTACCGCCCTGCAAAACACGGGGGTGTTTCGCATAATATATTGATCTAAAATAATTTCTACGCTGCCTGGACAACCAGATCGCGGTTTACTCGTATTTTATTGGCCTTGCCCAGCAGCTCCAGCAGAACAATTACGCGCTTTTCACCGTCTTCCTGGACAAAGACTCCTTCCATCCCCGCAAGCGGGCCTTCCACCAGCCTGACCGGCTCGCCTGCGCTGAACAGAGGATGACTATCCTGATGCAGGCTGGAGTCTGAGTCTTCGCGCTGAAGCAGGGCATCCATCACATCGTCAGCAATTACTGCGGGTTGCCCGCCAAAGCGCACCAGCCCGACAACTCCACGGGTGGAACGCACCGGTGCGATACTGCTCTTGACCGGATCAAGCCGGATAAAAATGTAGCGCGGGAAAAGAACTTCGATCACATCGAGCCATTGTCCCCGACGACGCCGTTTGAGCCGGATGCGCGGCAGGTACACATGAAAACCCTGACGCAAGAGATTCTCCTGCGCAACTAGTTCCTGACGCGGTTTACAGCAAACGGCAAACCAGCGCTCCATTACCTCATCCTTCTTGATGTTTTTTTGCTCACGCTCAGCCCTCAGGCAGCACATTAGCCTCGGGCTGGCCTTTTTTAACCTCGCCCCGTAGCTGTTCGATCTCTTTTTCAAGCGCTACATACTCCGACACTTTGCGCTTAAGGAAGTATGCCGTAGCCTGAATTTTTTCCTCTATGCCGCGCGGGGTGAGCAGATAGGCATAAGCCACTTTGTTTTGACTATTCCGGAAATTGCTGGCTTTTATAAAGCCTTTTTCGATTAGCGCCCGCAGGCAGTAATTGGTCTTGCCGAGGCTAAGCCCGACCTTCCGCGCGAGCTCGCGTTGGCTAACGTCAGGATTATCCTGCAAAATTTTAAGTAACTTGTAGTGAAACTCTTCCATCAGGATGGCTTTTTCTTGATCACATGCGTTCACGGCATGAACGAAAGAATTTAAACAAGAATTCGTATCAATGTCAACGGCATTATCACAGTCATGGTGCTCGGTCTCCGCTTTGTTGTGTGGTGCTTGCCAGTTTTTTGGATGGAGCAAAATCAAACTCTTGGCTCTTGACCTACGCACTTAGCTAGACTAGACTAAGCACATCAATAAAGGAGAATTACGATGCATGCAGTAAACATGTTGCAGGCTAAATCCACACTATCTCGCTTGGTAGAAGCCATCGAGCAAGGGGAAGAGCGCGAAATCATCATTGCACGAAATGGCCGTCCTGCCGCCAAATTGGTTCCAATGGGAGCTTTGATGTCTGGTCAACGGATCGGGGTAGCCAAAGGCGCATTCATTGTGCCAGATAGCATTGACACCTACAATGATGAGGTGGCGAGGCTGTTTTTTGGTGGGGTTGCCGATTGAATCTTTTGCTTGATACGCATGTTGCTTTGTGGGCCATTACGGATAGTCCCAGTCTTTCTGCGAAGGCGCGCGGACTGATTCTCGCCCCGCATAGCGCTGTTTGGGTTAGTGCGGTCAGCATTTGGGAGATCGCCATTAAACATGGGCTGGGCCGAGGCGATATGCCGGTGTCAGGACAGGAAGCGCTGAGCTATTTTCGTCTGGCGGGGTATCGCATTCTTGCTATCGAACCCGAACATGCGATAGCCGTCGAAACGTTAGCTGATCACCATCAAGACCCGTTCGACCGCCTTCTGGTTGCCCAAGCGCTTGTTGAGCCAATGCGACTGCTTACACACGATACAACGGTGGCGAAATATAGCGACACCATCATTCACGTTTGACTAATATGCGTTACTGGCTAATGAAATCCGAACCCGGCGACTGCAGCATCGACGACCTCGCCGCGCTGCCTGAACAGACCGTGGCATGGTATGGCGTACGCAACTATCAGGCGCGCAACTTCATGCGTGACCAGATGAGCGTCGGCGATGGCGTGTTGTTTTATCATTCAAACTGCGCCGTGCCGGGCATTGCCGGAATCGCGCGCGTTTCCAGCACTGCGTATCCCGATGCCAAGCAGTTCGAGCGCAACAGCAAATATTTCGACCCCAAGGCCACGCAAGAGACTCCGCGCTGGTTTAACGTAGATGTGCAACTAGTAAAGAAAATTGTATTGATTCCGCTGTCCGAGTTGCGCCTTCATCCCGAGCTTGAACGCTTGCGTATCCTGCAACGCGGCAACCGCCTGTCCATCACCCCACTCGATCCGTCCGAGTGGAAATTCATCACCACTAAAATGGCGCACGAATGATGGAATGGTACGCGGCTTATTTAACGCTTGGCGCAATCGCGGGATTCCTGGCCGGACTGTTCGGTGTCGGCGGCGGGCTGGTGCTGGTGCCGGTGCTGTTGTTCCTGTTCGACGCGCAGCATTTTCCCGCCGAACATACGATGCACCTCGCCCTCGGCACCTCGATGGCGACCATCCTGTTCACCTCGCTCGCCAGCATGCGCAAACACCACCAGCACGGCGCAGTGAATTGGCGCGTGGTGCGCGACATTACTCCCGGTATCCTGCTTGGCACGGCCTTGGGCGCTTTGGTAGCTGCCTCTATTACGCCGCGCGAGTTGGGAATATTCTTCGCGCTGTTCGTGTATTTTGCAGCAGCACAAATCCTAATGGACGTGCGCCCACACGCTTCGCGCCAGCTACCGGGCTTTGTCGGCATGACCACCGTCGGCACCTTTACCGGCTGGATCAGCAGCATGGTCTCCATCGGCGGCGGCACGATCGTCGTACCTTTCCTGCTCTGGTGCAACATGCCGCTACGCAACGCCATCGGCACTTCCGCCGCAATCGGTTTCCCGATTGCCGTGGGCGGCACGGTGGGTTACATCGCCACCGGCATGAGCCTCCACTCGCTGCCCACACCTAATCTGGGATTTGTGTACCTGCCTGCTTTGCTGTGGGTCGCACTCGCCAGCGTCATCACCGCACCGCTAGGCGCTATGGCAGCGCATCGCATGAAAGTGGGTTTGCTGCGCAAACTGTTCGCGGTGTTGTTGCTGGTGTTGGCGACGAAGTTGCTGTTGAAGGTTTGGTAGATTCCCGACGGTATTAAGGATTAAGGCCTGCACTTCGAACCTGTGCTTTAAACCCAAAAAATCCATTATTAGCGCCGATTGTCCCTTCCCCCATGCAGGGGGAAAGGTTAGGATGGGGGTAGAAGCGGTGAAATAACGTGTTTCTACCCCTTCCCTAGCCCTCCCCCTGCAAGGGGGAGGGGATATTTTGTCTAATGGACAACCCGGGTTAAAAGCTAATGTTATTCACGGATTTTTAGCCTTCATCCGCCAGCGCGGCAAGCTGCTCCGCCTGATATTCCGCCATTAGCGCATTGCACAGTTCGCTGATGTCGCCGTCCATGATGTGATCCATTTTGTATAGGGTGAGGTTGATGCGGTGGTCGGTGACGCGGCCCTGCGGAAAATTGTAGGTGCGGATGCGCTCGGAGCGGTCGCCGCTGCCCACCAGCGATTTGCGCTCGGCAGCCTGCTTGCTGTGAGCCGCGCGCTCTTCCTTGTCCTTGATGCGCGCCGCCAGCACTGACATCGCCTGCGCCTTGTTCTTGTGCTGTGAGCGCCCGTCCTGGCATTCCACCACGGTGCCGGTGGGGATGTGGGTGATGCGCACGGCGGAGTCGGTCTTGTTGATGTGCTGGCCGCCCGCACCGGAGGCGCGGAAGGTGTCTATGCGCAGATCGGCTGGGTTCAGCACTACGTCGCTGACCTCGTCCGCTTCCGGCAACACCGCCACGGTGCAGGCCGAGGTGTGGATGCGTCCCTGCGCTTCGGTAGTTGGAACGCGCTGCACGCGGTGTGCGCCTGACTCAAATTTCAGCACAGAATATGCGCCCTGTCCGACGATGCGCGCGATAATTTCCTTGAAGCCGCCTTTTTCGCCGGGGCTTTCCGAGACGATCTCGACTTGCCAGCGGTTGCGCTCGGCGAAACGGTTATACATGCGGAACAAGTCGCCCGCGAACAGCGCCGCTTCATCGCCGCCTGTTCCCGCGCGGACTTCCAGAAACACGTTGCGCTCGTCGTTGGGGTCTTTCGGCAACAACAGTTTTTGCAAATCCACTTCGAGCTGTTCCAGTCGAGCCCGTCCTTCTTTCACTTCGGCGTCGGCGAATTCACGCATCTCGGGATCGCCAGCCATTTCCAGCGCGGTGGCAATATCCGCTTCGCAAGCCTGATGGGCGTGGTATAGCGTTACCACCGGTTCAAGCTCGGCGCGTTCGCGGCTGAGTTTGCGGAAGCTGTCCATATCGCGCGTGGCATCTTCGCTGCTCAACAGGCGACCGACCTCGACCAGGCGCTCGCCTAACTGGGCGAGCTTGGCGGCAATGCTGGGTTTCATTCGGGGGTGTGCAAGTGATAGATGCGATGCACCATGTCGAGGAAAGCATCGCGCTCGGCGGCTTGCACCTGGTTCAGCGTATGGGTCGGGGCATGCAGAAATTTGTTGGTCAGGCCATTGCTCAACGACTCCAGCACGGTTGCCGCATCTTCGCCTTTGGCCAGCAGGCGCAAAGCTTTTTCCATCTCGTGGCGGCGGTGGCGCTCGGCATTGTCGCGCAGCGCGCGGATGGTGGGCACCACTTCACGCGATTCCATCCAGTGGATGAAATTGGCCACGCCTGAATCGATAATGACCTCGGCATCATGAACCGCTCCCTGCCGTGCATCCTGCCCATCGCGCACCACCTCGGCCAAATCGTCCACGGTGTAGAGGAACACGTCGTCCAGTTCGGCCACCTCGGCCTCGACATCGCGCGGCACAGCCAAGTCCACGATGAACAGCGGGCGGTGCTTGCGCTGTTTCAGCGCGCGCTCGACCATGCCCTTGCCCAGAATTGGCAGCGGGCTGGCGGTGCAGGTCACGATGATGTCATGGAGTGCCAATTGTTCCGGCAATTCGTTCAGGGTGATGGCCTGGCCATTGATGCGGCGGGCCAGTATTTGGGCGCGTTCCAAGGTGCGGTTGGCGACGGTGATGCGTTTGGGTGTCCGCGCCGCGAAATGCACGGCGTTCAGCTCGATCATTTCGCCCGCGCCGATGAACAGCACGTTCTGCTCCGCGATGCTGGGGTAAATACGTTCGGCCAGTTTCACCGCAGCAGCAGCCAAAGAAACCAGGTTGGTGCCGATCTCGGTCTGCGTGCGCACATCCTTGGCTACCGAGAAGGTGCGCTGAAATAATTTGTGCAACAGGAAGCCCAAGGTGCCAGCCTGTTCCGCATAGCGCACCGCCTGCTTCATCTGCCCGAGGATTTGCGGTTCGCCCAGCACCATCGAGTCCAGCCCGCTGGCGACGCGAAAGGCGTGCTTCACCGCCTGCTCGCGCGGTAAGGTGTAAAGATAAGGCTCGATGTCGCGCGCTTCCATCTGGTGGTAATTGGCCAGCCAGCTGACGATGCGCTCGGGCGCCTGCGTGCTGCAATACACCTCGGTGCGGTTGCAGGTGGAAAGGATGGTCGCTTCCTTGGCTGCGCCCTGCTCGACCAGATCATGCAATGCCGGCTCCATCGATTCGACATTGAACGCCATCTTCTCGCGCACGGCGAGCGGCGCAGTTTGATGGTTGATGCCAAAGGTGAATAGCTGCATAGGTGCGAACGGCCACTGGTTTAAGCGTGGCCCGGATTATAGTGTTTCAACGCCATGAAAGCCAGCAGCCGTCCTATGCGGTGGAGCGAACCAGCTTTTCCTATCTCAGGGCTTTGTTTGCTGCCCGGTTTTGTTGGCAAGCCGCTGTAGTGCGCTTTTCAGTGGCGAATCGGGTAGCTCCACAGCCAGTTCAATCAGCCGTTTCCGTCCCGTGGTGCTCAGCATGGGCGAGGCAAGGGTACATTCGGCAGCAGGCAGGGTGACTTGCACCCTCACCTGAATTCCAGTAACCTCACACCCCTTGTTTTGGAGCAGCTTGGTTAATTCCGGGGCGAGTTGGCGCAACTTGGCAGCTACCGCGCCGTTATTGGCGGCAAGCGTCAGGATTTTCTGCTCCAGTTGCAATACGCGGCTGCAACGCATCAGGGAGGCAGGGGCAATTTGTTCGTAATGCCGCTGCAATGCCAGAAGCTGTCCGGCCTTGCTGGATAGTTGGCGCAGTTCGGGGCTGGCACCGAAGTAAGAATTCAAACGTTGTGACACGGCATTAGATTATAACTATAAGGGGGAGACGTGGATATTATTCTAGTTTCCAATCGCTTTGCAAAAGCACGCTGCATTACGCTCAACGGCAGACACTTGCTGTTGGCTGTTGGCGCGCTATTGGCGGTCGTGTTTGCGGCGCAATACGCCGTTGCGCGCTTCCCGTCGGAGGCGGTGGGCGCACAAGCAGAGGGGCAGCAGAAGCAACAATCCTATTTGCGCGATGGCATGAATGCCTTGGCTGTGCGTGTTGGACAAATGCAAGCACAGGTGCTGCGTCTGGATACGCTCGGCGCGCGTTTGGCCAAGATGAGCGGGATGAAGCCGCAGGAATTCAACTTTGAACAGGCGCCGCCGCAAGGCGGCCCTTTTGTGCCAGCTATGCAGCCGGATATATCCATGTCCGGTCTGGAGCAGCAACTGGCCAGCCTGTCGGTGCTGTTGAATGACCGCAATGACAAGCTGGTGGCAATGGAAACCCTGCTGATGCAGGACAGCCTCGACAAAAATAAATTTCCCTCGGGGGCTCCGGTCAGCGGAGGAGATTACTCCTCGGATTTCGGTTGGCGCATTGATCCCTTTACCGGCGAGAGCGCGATGCATCAAGGGGTGGACTTCATGGCACCTGAAGGCACGCCCATCGTGGCTTCGGCGTCTGGTATCGTGACGTATTCTGGGTTGCGTCAGCAATATGGTAATATGATCGAAATTGATCACGGCAATGATATTGTCACACGTTATGGGCATGCTTCCAGGCTGCTGGTTAAAGTCGGGCAGGCCGTGCGACGCGGACAGGCGATTGCCGAAGTGGGCAGCACAGGCCGCTCTACCGGCAGCCATCTGCACTTTGAAGTGAGATACAAGGGTATCGCCCAAAACCCCCGGCGTTTCCTGGAAAGCGCTGCGAGTTGACAGTAATGGTTTCATGTATGGAGGGGGTGAGGTGTGGTGCCTCACCCTTTTTGTTTTTTGCAGCACTAACTGAGACCCCAAGAAAAAGTAAAAGATGATTTCCAACATATTAAAAAGCATTTTCGGCAGCCGCAATGACCGTTTGCTTAAAGAATACCGCCAGACCGTATTGACGATTAATGCTCTTGAGGCGGAAGTATCGAAACTGTCGGATGAAGAATTGCGGGGCAAGACGGAGCTTTTCAAGCAGCGCCATATTCAAGGCGAGTCGCTGGATGCCTTGCTGCCGGAGGCGTTTGCCGTGGTGCGCGAAGCCGGGCAGCGTGTATTTCAGATGCGCCATTTCGATGTGCAACTGATAGGCGGCATGGCGCTGCATTATGGCAAAATCGCCGAGATGCGCACTGGCGAGGGCAAGACCCTGATGGCGACCCTGCCTGCGTATCTGAACGCTTTGTCCGGCAAGGGCGTGCATGTGGTGACCGTCAACGATTATCTGGCCAGCCGCGATGCCGCATGGATGGGGCGGCTGTACCGTTTCCTTGGCCTTTCGGTCGGGGTCATCCTGTCGCAGATGGATCATGCCGACAAGCAGACGGCTTACGCCGCCGACATCATTTATGGCACCAACAACGAATTCGGTTTCGACTACCTGCGTGACAACATGGCGACGCACGCCAGCGAGCGCTACCAGCGCGGGCTGAATTTCGCCATCGTGGACGAGGTGGATTCCATCCTGATAGACGAGGCGCGCACCCCGCTGATCATCTCCGGCCAGGCCGAAGATAACGTGGATGTGTACCAGCGCATGGACAAATTGGTACCCGGCCTGACACGCCAGAAGGAAGAGGACGGCCCCGGCGATTTCAGCGTGGACGAGAAGGGGCAGCAGATACTGCTGACCGAAATCGGGCACGAACATGCCGAGGAGATGCTCAGCAAGGCCGGACTTTTACCTGCGAGCGGTAGTCTGTACGACCCAGCCAACATTACGCTGATCCATCACCTGTATGCTGCATTGCGCGCGCACAATCTGTATTTTCGCGACCAGCACTATGTGGTGCAGGACGGCGAAGTGGTGATCGTAGACGAATTCACCGGACGCATGATGGTCGGGCGGCGCTGGTCGGATGGCCTGCATCAGGCAGTGGAGGCCAAGGAAGGGGTGTCCATTCAAAAGGAGAACCAGACGCTCGCCTCGATCACTTTCCAGAATTATTTCCGCATGTACAACAAGCTGTCCGGGATGACCGGCACGGCGGATACCGAAGCGTATGAATTTCAGCAGATTTACAGTCTGGAAACCGTGATCATCCCGCCGCACCGTCCGACCATCCGCAAGGATATGATGGACAAGGTTTTCCTGACCACGGGCGAAAAATATACGGCGGTGATCGCAGATATTCGGGATTGTTATCAGCGCGGCCAGCCGGTTCTGGTGGGCACGACTTCGATTGAAACCTCGGAACTATTGTCCAGTCTGCTGGAAAAAGAAAAGCTGCCGCATCAGGTGCTGAATGCCAAGCAACATGCGCGTGAAGCCGAAATCGTGGCGCAGGCGGGGGGCCCCAAGATGGTCACCATCGCCACCAACATGGCCGGTCGCGGCACCGACATCGTGCTGGGCGGCAATGTGGAAAAACCCATCGAACTGCTACGCATGGACGAGAGTCTGGATGACGCTACGCGCAATCAGCGCATCGAAGAATTGCGCGCCGCATGGAAGCCGATACACGAGCAGGTGATAGCCAGCGGCGGCCTGCACATCATCGGCACCGAGCGCCATGAATCGCGCCGCGTGGACAACCAGTTGCGCGGTCGCGCCGGACGCCAGGGCGACCCCGGTTCCAGCCGCTTCTACTTGGCGCTAGAAGACCCGCTGCTGCGCATCTTCGCCTCTGACCGCGTGGCGGCGATCATGAACAAATTCAAGCTGCCGGAAGGCGAAGCTATCGAGCATACCTGGGTGACACGCGCGATTGAAAATGCGCAGCGCAAAGTCGAAGCGCGCAACTTCGACATGCGCAAGCAGATCCTGGAATATGACGATGTCGCCAATGACCAGCGCAAGGTGATCTACCAGCAACGCAACGAGTTGCTGGAAAGCACGGATATTTCCGAGACGATCTCGGCGATGCGCGACAGCGTGCTGGACAACACCATCAGCGAATACATCACACCGCATAGCATGGAAGAACAGTGGGATGTGCCGTCGCTGGAAAAGGCGTTGGCTGCTGAATTCCAGTTAAACCTGCCGCTGGTGCAGTGGCTGGATCAGGACAAGAAACTCGACGAGAACGGTTTGCGTGAGCGCGTGTTGCAGGCCGCACAGCAACAGTACCAAGCCAAGGTGGACATGGTCGGTGCGGAAGGCATGCATCAATACGAGCGCATCGTTATGCTGCAGAGTCTTGACACGCATTGGCGCGAACACTTGGCAGCACTGGATCATTTGCGCCAAGGCATCCACCTGCGCGGTTATGCGCAGAAGAACCCCAAGCAGGAGTACAAACGCGAATCATTCGAGTTGTTTGCCGCCATGCTGGAATCCATCAAGCGCGATGTCACGCAACTTCTGATGAACGTGCAAATCCGCAGCGAAGAGGATATTGAGGCGGTTGAAGCTCCTCCTGCACCGGAAAATGTGCAGTACCATCATGCCGATTACGAGGAAGCGCTGGCGCAAACGGGCGAAGCAAAAGAGGAGCACCAGCCGTATGTGCGCGGCGGCGAAAAGATCGGGCGCAACGACCCATGCCCGTGCGGTTCCGGCAAGAAATACAAGCAATGCCACGGCAAGTTAAGTTGATCTTAGATAATCCGTTAGGCTAAATATCCCCTCTTCCTTGCAGGAGGAAGGGACGATTCGGTTCTAGTGATTTTTCTGAGTTGATGACTTTTTGTTCCTGATTTCTGGAGGATGACTAAATGACAACAGACGAAATGATTTTGCAGGCGCTGCGCAATTCCACCCTGTCTGAAGAATTGCGCGATTCCGAGGTCGAGCTATTGGCCAGCTTCATCACAGTGCGTGATTACAAGGCTGGAGATTTAATCCTGAAGCCGGGCGACACAGAACTGAAAGATACCCTGCTGATCCTTGGCAGCGGCGATGTGGAGGCTACCGCTACAGCTGGTGGAGAACAGATGACGCTGCACCTGTTGCAGCCGGGAGATCTGGCCGGGATCATCGGTTTTGTCGGCGGCACCGTGATGCAGATCAGCGCAACCGTGGTTGCAAAAACGGACAGCAGAGTGCTGCTGCTGGATCGCGTGCGTTTTGAATCGCTGCTCAACACCAATCCGGCCATTGTGTATTACGTGATGCGCGGCATCGTACGCAACGTGCATGGCATCGTGCGGCGCATGAACATGCAATCGGTGGAACTGAGCAACTATATGTTCAAGCAAGGTGGTCGCTACTAAATATGCCTGTCAATTTACCAGCCCCCACCCCGGCTTCATTGCTGCCCGTCAACGGCATGCTGCTGGGCACAACAGAAGCAAATATCAAAAAACCCAACCGCAAGGATTTGCTGGTCATGCAACTGACCCCGCAATCTACGGTGGCGGGCGTATTCACCCAGAACCGTTTCTGCGCTGCGCCGGTCATCGTGGCGCGCGAGCACCTTGCATCGGGCAAGGGAATCCACGCGCTGGTGGTCAATACCGGCAATGCCAATGCAGGCACCGGCGAACCGGGGATGGCTGCGGCTCGCACTACCTGTGCCGAAGTAGCAAAATTGCTGGGCTGCGAGGCGGAACAAGTGCTGCCGTTCTCCACCGGCGTCATCATGGAAGAACTGCCGCTTGAACGAATCGTGGCGGGCCTGCCTGCTTGCGTGGCGGACCTGTCGGCGGCTAACTGGTTCGATGCTGCGCATGCCATCATGACCACGGACATCGTCGCCAAAGCCGTGTCCCGGCAAATCAAACTCGGCGGTGTGACTGTTACGCTCACCGGCATCGCCAAGGGTTCCGGCATGATCCATCCGAACATGGCCACCATGCTCGGATATATCGCCACCGACGCGGCAGTGGCACAACCCCTGTTGCAACAGATGGTGAAACACGTCAGCGACGCTTCGTTCAATTGCATCACCGTGGATGGCGACACTTCCACCAATGACTCCCTGATGCTGATCGCCACCGGTGCGAGCGCAGCGCCTGCCATCACCGCTGCGAACAGCGCGGACTTTGCACAATTGCAGGCTGCCGTCACCGAAGTCGCAATACTGTTGGCGCAAGCCATCGTGCGCGATGGGGAAGGCGCGACCAAGTTCATCACCGTCAAAGTGGAAGGCGGCACAAGCGTTGCAGAGTGCAAACAGATTGCCTACGCCGTGGCACACTCCCCGCTGGTCAAGACCGCGTTCTTCGCTTCCGACCCCAATCTCGGCCGCATCCTTGCCGCCATCGGTTATGCCGGAGTGCAGCTCGACGTGCAGCGTCTCAAGCTGTATCTCGACGACGTGCTGGTGGCCGAGCAGGGCGGACGCGCGGCCAGCTACCGCGAAGAAGACGGCCAGCGCGTAATGCAACAGGGCGACATCACCGTCCGTGTAGTGCTGGAACGCGGCACGGCGGCGGCAACCGTGTGGACTTGCGATTTCTCCTATGATTACGTCAAGATCAACGCGAGCTATCGCAGTTAGTTATTCCTGCATGAATTATTCCATCCATTTTTCAAAATGGACAAACTAGACCGTTTTCTGGATCGTGCCGAACGGCTGATGGAAAGGCTGGAGCGCACATTACCCAAGCCAGATGCGGGTGCGCCTGACTGGAATGCTGCCCATGCCTTCCGCTGGCAACGCCGCAACGGGCGCGGTGAGTTGCGCGTGTTGCATCACCTGCATCAAATCACCCTCGCCGACCTTTGCGGCATCGACGAACAGAAACAGCGCGTGGAACAAAACACGCGCCAGTTCGTCGCAGGCCGCCCCGCCAACAACGTGCTGCTCACCGGCTCGCGCGGCACCGGCAAATCCTCGCTGGTCAAAGCACTACTCAACGAATACGCCGCGCAGGGCTTGCGCGTGATCGAAGTGGGCAAGGGCGGGTTGACTGATATTCCAGATATTGTGGAACTCGTCTGCGGAAGGCCGGAACGCTTCATTCTGTATTGCGATGATCTTTCCTTCAACGCCGACGAACCGGGCTACCCCGCGCTCAAAGCCGCACTCGACGGCTCGCTCACCGCACTGTCCGACAACTTGCTGATCTACGCCACCTCCAACCGCCGCCACCTAATGCCGGAATCGATGCAGGATAATCTCGCCACGAAATACCTCGGCGATGAAGTTCATCCGGCAGAAAGCGTGGAGGAAAAAATTTCACTGTCGGAACGTTTTGGGTTGTGGGTATCGTTTTATCCGTTTACACAGGATGAGTATTTAGCCATTGTTTCGCACTGGCTAAGGCATTTTGGATTGTCGGGTGAGATGGATGAGATTACGCGGCTGGCTGCGCTGCAATGGAGTATTCAGCGGGGTTCCAGGAGTGGGAGGGTGGGGTGGCAGTTTGCGAGGGATTGGGCTGGAAAAATTTAGGTGCCGGGGGTAGCCCGGCGGCTAGTCACTTTTCTTGTCTTGCCAAGAAACGGAATTATGTAGCAGCCGCACAAAGGTAAAATCTGCCTAGTACCTAGAATAGTGCCTGTTATCCTACATTGAACAGGTAAATCATGGGAACCTCATTTGTTATATCCGGCCTTCTCACTAAGCGTTCTGAATTTGTCAGCTTGTTGGATCATTACGTTCAAGAGATTGACCGTCTGGATGCAGGTCTCAAGCACTTGGACGCAACGATCAAGCTATTTTCCCCCGAAATGGATTTGCGTACTTTACCGCCCAAGCGGTTTGTAGAGACGAACAGGATTTTCAGGCAAGGCGAGAGCAACCGCGTCGTGCTTGAGGTATTAAGAGAAGCTGGCGGGACGCTCAATACTCAAGAAATAGCCAAACGTATCGCCGAAAAGAAAGGACTGGACGAATCCAAAGTAACGGCTATCCGTGACACCATTCTGGACACGTTGAAACGAGCCGAGAAAAAGGGCGTGGTTCGCAAATCCGGTAAAGAAGGAATGGCGATACTTTGGATGTTGACTTAGGCAGCAAGCCGTTCTTCTTGACGCTTGTTACCTTGCCAATAACCGCACCAGTCACGGTTTGTCAGCGTGCGTGCGCACTTCTTCACGATGTCGGTAAATATTCTGCCGTTCGCCCAGCGGCGCGTGTCCTCGCGGTAGGCTGCTTCGTTCGCATAGTTCGCCAGATATAAATTCCCAAACTTGTGCGTCTGTCCGTACTGCATCCGGCGAAAGCGTGCAAAATAACTTTCGGCCAAGTTGTTAGTGGTGCCATCGTCGGCACGGTACTCAATGCTGTGGTTCACACGGCGAGTGTCGAATTTCGCATGAAGCGGATCGTAGGCATTACTTTCATCGGCGCAAATCACGGAGCCTTTTTTTACAAACTTATCTGCCAGATTGCTTACATCCTCCTGATTCTCACCTTTGATGACGAAGGTCAACGTCTTGACGGCACCGGCTGCGAGTTCCTGACACTTCTGACGCATCACGAATACGCAGCGCTTGCCGGGCTTCTGATGCTCAGCAAGGCGGCGGTCAATCCGTTTCGATTTCTTGTTCTTCTGCCGAATGTGGCCGTTGACGTATGCGCCGTCCATGTGGACTTCACCGGACAAGGGCGCATCGTCGCGCTGTTCCATCAGCGATTCCCTGATTTTGTGCGCCAGTACGAAGGCAGTTTTGTACTGGACGCCAAGATCACGCGCCAGTTGCAATGCTGAAATTCCCTTCACCGCATTGGTATAGATGGCGATGGCCGCGAGGTACACGCGCAGAGGCAGCTTGTGGAAGGCAAAGATGGTGCCGGACGTGACGCTGAACGTGTGGCTGCAATCCTTGCAGCGCCATTGCTTGCGGGTGCGTTGGAAGTAGTGCTTGCCGAGGGTGCCGCACACCGGGCAAGCCACTTCCTCGCCAGCGCCCCAGCGCACTTCCTTGAATAGCTTAAAGGCTTGATCGTTGGTGAGTTCCATCACCTTCCGCACGGAGAGGGTGCGGGCTTTGGCGGAGAGTAAAAAATGTTGGGACATGGCAAACCTCGCTTATTTCATATTTGACATGATTATATCGAATACAAAACACAAATGCAAGATATTTATCACGTATTTGACATATCACATATAAATGAATTATATTTATTCTGTTATTGCTAATAATGGTGCCGAATATGGATGAAGAGGAATGGAAAAAGCATGCCAAAAACATGCTCAAAGCCGAACTGACGCGCCGGGGGATCAGCTACGATATGCTGGTTGCAAAGCTCAATGCCATTGGCGTGGATGAGAACTACAATACCGTCAACACCAAGCTCAACCGGGGATCATTCAGCTTTGTCTTTGCTTTGCAGTGCTTCAAGGCGATGGAAGCGAAAGAAATTCGCTTGGATTAAAGAAATTACGACTAGAATTCCAACCGGGAGTCACAAAAAATGTGATCCGCTAATATCGAAGGGCAGAAACAGAATATGACCAACCTCCGCAGTCCGCAGTCCGCAGTCCGCAGTCCGCAGTCCGCAGTCCGCAGTCCGCAGTCCGCAGTCCGCAGTCCGCAGTCCGCAGTCCGCAGTCCGCAGTCCGCAGTCCGCAGTCCGCAGTCCGCAGTCCGCAGTCCGCAGTCCGCAGTCCGCAGTCCGCAGTCCGCAGTCCGCAGTCCGCAGTCCGCAGTCCGCAGTCCGCAGTCCGCAGTCCGCAGTCCGCAGTCCGCAGTCCGCAGTCCGCAGTCCGCAGTCCGCAGTCCGCAGTCCGCAGTCCGCAGTCCGCAGTCCGCAGTCCGCAGTCCGCAGAAAAAGACCGCGCCAGAACTAAATAGTTCCCGCAATTCCTCCAAAAAACTAAAAATAAATGGTGATCGTAATCGCGTCACCCCGCTAATCTTTTCCTTTTTTTCGGGCGCGGGATTTTTAGATTTAGGATTTGAAAAAGCAGGCTTTGAAATTGGCTACGTCAATGAAGTCCATAAGCCGTTTCTCGATGCATACAAATATTCCAGGCAGAAAATGGGCACCCCGCAGCCGCTTCACGGGTACTTTGAGGGTGACATTGAATGCTGCCTGACTGGCAAGGAAGCGAAACATCTAAGCAGCCTAGTCAACGCAGCAAAAAATGATAAGCAGCTTGTTGGTTTCATTGGAGGGCCACCGTGCCCTGATTTTTCTGTTGGCGGGAAAAATCGCGGGCAGCATGGTAAGAACGGTGAGTTTTTGCACATAAATTTGACCCACCTAATGCAATAAATTGCATCCAAATTTGACCCACATATAGATACTGTCCTGCTCAATATTTGAGCGGGAGTAAACAGGAGTGATCAACGTGGCGATATTAAGCAGCATCAGGCGTTGGCATTTACGCGATAACATGCCGATTCGAGAGATAGTCCGCAAGACCGGAATCGCTCGAAATACCATCAGGAAGTATTTGTCCAACGAAGTTGTTGAGCCGAATTATCCTAAACGCAAGACCCCGAGCAAGCTGGATGACTATGCTGCCAAACTGGCGGCATGGCTAAAGACAGAGGCCAGCAAGGGACGCAAACAGAAACGTAGTCTCAAACAACTTTACCGAGACTTGGTGCAGTTGGGCTTTACCGGTTCCTATGACCGAGTTGCAGCCTTTGCCAAGCGATGGCGGCAAGAGCAGCAGGAACTGGCCAAGACCGCTGGTCGCGGCACATTCATCCCACTTACTTTTGCACCAGGAGAAGCATTTCAGTTCGACTGGAGCGAGGACTGGGCGGTCATAGCAGGTGAACGAACCAAGTTGCAAGTTGCGCACTTCAAGCTCAGCCACAGCCGAGCATTCTTCTTGCGTGCCTATCCGCTTCAGACGCACGAGATGCTGTTCGATGCTCATAACCATGCCTTCGCAACCTTTGGTGGTGTGCCTGCCCGTGGCATCTACGACAACATGAAGACTGCCGTGGATAAGGTAAAACGCGGCAAGCAGCGTGATGTCAACATCCGTTTCACTGCCATGGTGAGCCACCACCTGTACGATGCCGAGTTCTGTAATCCTGCATCCGGCTGGGAGAAGGGGCAAGTTGAGAAGAACGTACGGGATTCACGTCACCGCATATGGAACCAGTTACCAACATTCGGCAGTTTGGCTGAACTCAATGATTGGTTGCAACAGCGGTGTGTATCACTCTGGAGCGAGATTACCCATCCTGAGCAGCCTGACCGCAGCGTTGCCGATGTTTATGCTGCCGAACGCCCTTACCTGATGGCGCTGCCCTGTCCGTTCGACGGATTTGTGGAACATATCAAACGTGTATCGCCGACCTGTCTGGTCACGTTCGAACGCAACCGCTATAGCGTACCAGCCTCCTATGCCAACCGTCCGATCAGCCTTCGAGTGTATGCCGACCGGCTGGTGTTTGTGGCCGAGGCACAGGTTATTGCCGAACATGCACGGCTGATTCAACGCAATCCTGCAATTGGGCGAACCATTTATGACTGGCGCCATTACCTGAGCGTATTACAGCGCAAACCCGGCGCATTGCGCAATGGTGCGCCGTTCACCGAGCTGCCTGATGCCTTCAAGCGATTGCAGGCCATTCTGCTCAAGCGCCAAGGCGGTGATCGGGAGATGGTTGAGATACTGGCGCTGGTTCTACAACATGATGAGTCAGCGGTGCTGGCGGCGGTCGAGTTGGCCTTGGAGGCCGGTGTGCCATCCAAGCAGCATGTGCTCAATCTTCTCAAACGGCTGATTGAGCCCGCACCACCAGCTCCCATTGATACTCCGCTGACGCTGATGGTCGAACCGCAGGCTAATGTCAGTCGCTATGATGAGCTACGGGAGGTGCGCCATGCAGCATGAAGCTATGATGACCTCGCTCAAGGCGATCAAGTTGTACGGTATGGCGCAAGCCGTCGACGAACTGGCCAGGCAGAATTCGCCTGCATACCAGAATGCGCAGGAGATGCTGGGAACTCTAATCAAAGCGGAGATGGCTGAGCGTGAGGTACGCTCTATCGGCTACCAGATGAAGGCAGCCAGGTTCCCGGCCTACCGCGACCTGGCGAGCTTCGACTTTAGCCAGAGCGAGGCGAATGAGGCACTGATTCGCCAATTGCATCGCTGTGAGTTTCTGGATCAGGCGCACAACGTAGTGCTGGTCGGTGGCCCCGGCACAGGCAAGACACACCTTGCCACTGCATTGGGTGTGCAGGCCGTGCAGCATCAGCACCGCCGGGTGCGCTTCTTCTCGACCATCGAACTGGTCAATACGCTGGAACTCGAGAAGGCCGCTGGCAAGCAGGGGCAACTTGCCAGCCGAATGATGTATGCCGACTTGGTGATTCTGGATGAACTGGGCTACTTGCCGTTCAGCCAGGCAGGCGGTGCTTTGCTGTTTCACTTCATCGGCAAGCTCTATGAGCGAACAAGCCTTGTGATAACGACCAACCTGAGCTTTGCAGAATGGGGCAACGTGTTTGGGGATCCAAAGATGACGACGGCACTATTGGACAGGCTTACCCATCACTGCCACATCATTGAGACCGGCAACGATAGTTACCGTTTTAAGAACAGCTCGACTCAAACTGGAAAGGGGGGCAAAACCAGAAAACTATCCACAACCTGAACCGTTAAGATATAAACTTAGGGTGGGTCAAAATTCGATGCAACACCCGGGTCAGATTTAAACGCAAAAACTCAGCCGCGACTCATATAGATTGTATTTGGTTCAGAAACGGTAAATTTATGCCTGCTGTAATGGAGGTCGAGCACAGCACTGGCGTTGTTTCTGGCTTGGCACGGATGAAACGGTTAAAAGACCAGTTGCCGCCGTTCCAAACAAGATGGGTTATAGTTGCTCCTGATGAAGATAGAGCCAAGGTTCTAAAAGAAGCCAACGAGCCTCAGTTTCATGATCTACAAACAATGTTTTTTCCGTACTCGGCAGTTGATGAGCTTTATGCGCTATGTCAAAAACGCAAGCTGACAAACAAAGCAGTCAATGAGGGATTTCTGGATTGCTTTATGGAGCCGTGCTTGATCAGCCAGACCGCTTTGCCGCTCCATTAGCATACACGTTGCCAATGGATAATCTTGATCCATTACGCCGATCCGAGAATATGCGCCGGATTCGCAGTAAGGATACGAAGCCAGAACTGGTTGTCAGAAAACTTGTACGTTCTCTAGGTTTCACTGGCTACCGGATTCACCGGAAAGATATTCCCGGCAAACCTGATCTGGCCTGGATTGGCCGCAAACTGGCAATTTTTGTGCATGGGTGCTTCTGGCACGGGCATGAATGCAAGGAAGGGATTAGGAAGCCCAAGAGCAGAACAGATTACTGGCTTTCTAAAATTGAGCGCAATCACCAGCGCGATCACGCACAGCAGGCAACCCTTGAATCACTTGGCTGGCGAGTGCTAGTGGTTTGGGAATGCGAGTTACAAAATAGCAGAGCAGTGGCAGCACGTATCAACCATTTCATGTCACAGTAAGGTAATTTTGCCATATTTTTAGGGGCAGCATCATGAATGCCACCACCAAGGAACAGCGCCGATACAATATCGAACAGACCAATGCCAGTATGCGTCTGTCAGGCTTCGAGATGAGTACCGAGATGCTGGAGCTTCAACGCCGCTATATCGAAGGCGAAATCACTATGGATGATATGCTGGACTGGGGTGCAGCCTTGGGTCGTAAATTTCGGCAAGAAGAAGATCAGAAACCACCCGCACAAACTATCTAGCGAGGATAAAACATGGACACCCTTATTTTTCTTATCGCATTGCCTGTTTTGGGGGTCTTGGTAGCGATTATCTGGAAGATGCCGAAGCATAAAGGCAGGGGCAAGCGATCCGGCGTCAATCAGGCCGAAGTCGCCAATCAGGACTTCATGGCTCGCGTCAACGGCCAGCCCCAATCTAACGGTTTAATCTCGCCGGTCTTTTTGTCGAACGATCACAACCGCGACAGATTCTAATAGCGCTCAATTTAATGAGCGCTATTAGTTTGTAATGCCGCGTTAACATATTGATTGTTAATTGTTTGTGCGGCTGCTACATAATTCCGCCAAGAAAAGTAACCCAAAGAAGGCGTCCCCAATCCGCCACCTCTTCGAGGTTCCCTGCGTTGCTCGTCTGGACAGGCTTCCTCATAAACTCGCACGATCCGCTACGCGGCCACGTGCTCAAACATATTCGTCAGAATTCCCTGACCAGCCTCCGCTACTCGGTGGCGGAACAGGGGAAAGTGGAGGTGCGCTATGGAAATATCATTTAAAATTTGTGGGAGGTTGGCGTGAGAAAGATCAAAGTAAAACTTGTGACGCTTGGCAACCTGAAATATCCCGTAAATTTTTCAAACATTGAAAATTGGAGATCAGAAATATTTGAGGCGCATCATGTTGATCAAATTCAAATCTTACCTAATTCAGACGGAGATGACTGGTCTTATTTAGATACTCAACTGAGTGAGCTTATAGCTGCTGACGCAGATTATGACTTTACGATAGGAATTATTAACGCTCGGTTGGAGGATAACTACTATCTTCGCCCACTAGCAGATAACGTTGGCGTTCTGTCTTTGTATGAAACTGCCGAAATACTTCATTATTCAAATCTGGCACTGGAGAACTTCATAATTAGAATTATTTATGAGGTTTCCGCTATTTATTGGGAAAGCGGTAGAACAATATCGGCCAATGCTACCGCGCTCGTTCACGATGAAACTCGCTGTTGCCTATATGACCTTGCGGCAAACAAGGCTGACATCATATTTTCAACTGCGCGCCCAATAATTTGTGAGCCATGCAAGGCAAGAATTATGAGCGGACAGATACCCAGAGAATTTCTCGCAACTGCCGAGAAGGAATTAAAGAGAATTAAGAAGCAGCGGTATTATCGGATGGTGGATTTTATAAAGGCACGGCCGCTTACTGCGCTATTAATTACAACGGTTACGGCATTGATCATCAATATCGTGGCTAACTTCATTTATGACGGCATCAAGCTAGTTCTGTAGAGTGGGCGTTTTGTGCCCACTCTACGAATCAAAGGTTTTGTTTTTCGCTGTTTTTCCCCTCATCCGCCACCGAGTAGCGGAGGCTGGTCAGGGAATTCTGACGAATATGTTTGAGCACGTGGCCGCGTAGCGGATCGTGCGAGTTTATGAGGAAGCCTGTCCAGACGAGCAACGCAGGGAACCTCGAAGAGGTGGCGGATTGGGAACGCCTTCTTTGGGTTACTTTTCTTGGCAAGACAAGAAAAGTGACTAGCCGCCGGGCTACCCCCGGCAAGCTCAACAAGAGCTGAAAACTTGAGAAACCACGTTGAACCATTCCATAGAAAAAACCAAAATAGTCGAAGTCGCCGCCGCAGTCCTGCAACGCCCCGACGGAACATTCCTCTTAGCCCAGCGCCCGCCCGATAAAATCTGGGCAGGCTACTGGGAATTTCCAGGCGGCAAGGTCGAACCCGGCGAGACCGCCTACCATGCGCTGGTGCGCGAACTGCACGAAGAACTGGGCATAGCAGTCCAAACCGCGTATCCGTGGGTGACACGCGTGTTCACTTATCCACATGCAACGGTGCGGCTAAATTTTTTTCGGGTGGCGGCATGGAGCGGTGAGTTACATCCGCATGAGGGACAGGAGTTTTCGTGGCAACGTACTTCAGATGTTGTCGTTGCACCGCTGTTGCCCGCCAACGCACCCATCCTGCACGCGCTATCCCTGCCGCCTCTATATGCCATCAGCAATGTACAAGAGTTGGGCGAGGAGGAATTCATGCTGCGGCTGGAAGCCGCCCTACATAATGGTTTGCGGCTGGTGCAGTTGCGCGAGAAGCATCTCTCGCGTGATGAATTGCGCGATCTGGCTTTGCGGGTGGTGGCGTTGGCGCATACGCACGGCGCTAAGGTGTTACTCAACGGCGATGTGGCGTTGGCGCAGGAAGTGGGGGCGGATGGGGTGCAACTCACCGGCGTGCAGTTAGTCGAGTTTAGCGAACGTCCGGAAGTGGAATGGTGCGCAGCCTCTTGTCACAATACAGAGGAGTTGCGCCGTGCCGAAGCACTGGGTTGCGATTTCGTCTTGCTAAGCCCGGTGCTGCCGACGCTATCGCATCCGGGTGCGCCGCATCTGGGTTGGGAAAGCTTCGCGGTTATCGCGGCGGGTGCATCGATTCCTGTGTATGCGCTGGGGGGGTTGTCCGCTTCAGATATGGAAACGGCGTGGCGGCATGGCGCGCACGGCGTGGCTTTATTGCGTCAGGCTTGGCCGGAAAGGTCGTCGGACTGATCCGGCTGTTGTTCGTCTACAGGGATGCGATATTCTTCATTGGCCCACTGCCCAAGGTCTATCAGTTTGCAGCGTTCGCTGCAAAACGGGCGATAGAGGTTCTCGCTGTTCCACACGACCTCTTTGCCGCATTGCGGGCAGGCAACTACCGGGGGTTTCTTCATAATTACAGTGCGCAGAAGGTGAGATTAAACTCCACATCCTGATCGTATAAGGCACTCTTGGCCGCATAGCTGGCGGCGACGAAGCGGATGTTGAGCACGTATTTGTTGGCGCTGACTTCAGGTATGCATGGCAGGGTACTGTCCAGAGTGACCCGCAACAATTGCGCCACGCGGCCCCCTTGCATCTGCTGGAAACCGCCATGATGGGCAGTGAAATGGTGCGTCTTGCCGCTCTCGCGCAGCAGCTTGAGTATGATATCCAGAGCTTTGCAAATGGATAACATGGGAGCCAGCCACTCATTGAGATAATTGCGCCGCAGCGTGGCATCTTGATGCAGCCAGTAATGGAAGGAAGGCAAGTCGAATTCGCATGTTCCTCCGGGAATACAGGCGCGCTGTTTGATGCTCATCAGCCATTCATTGTCGCGCAGGTGTTGGCCTATCTTGCCGCTTATACCGAACAGGCTGTCGCTGGCGTTTTCGATTTCACCGAGTACGGCATCCAGTGCATCTTCTGAAATTCCCGGGTTGTTATGCAGGGCGGCGAGTTGGCGTTTCTGACGTTCCAGTTCCTGCAACAGATCGGATTTCAGGTCGGCACGGCTGGCGACCTCCATGATTTCGAACATTACATTTAGTGCGGCGTGATGGTCTGCAGCGCTTGCTTTCTCGGAAAAATACGCCATCTTGGCGTAGAGATCCTCCAGTCGCAGCAAGGTGCGTATACGCTCATTGAGAGGGAAGTCGTAGCTAATCACGATGCCATATATTGAGTGGGTGCACGTTTAATTTTGACCAATATTTTGTAATATATTGTGAATTACCATACATAGTCAATCGCTTCCTGCGGAAAGAGCAATATAACGCTGATGCAGATGCGCCACTTGCAACCGCAGGGTATCCGGTTCTGCATCATTCTGGATGATATCGTCGGCACGCCGCAACCGTTCATCACGCAAGATTTGTTGCGCCATGATGGCGCGCACTTCTTGTTCGGTCAGCCCGCTGCGCCGCATGGCGCGCGCAATCTGGGTGGTTTCTGCACAGTCCACAACCAGAGTACGTTGCACCAGTTCGCGGTAATTCGCGGTCTCAAACAACAATGGAATCACCAGCAGCAAATAGGGAGCAATCTTGGCGGCGACTTCCGCCTGAGTCAACATCTGCGCCCGGATCAACGGATGCAGGATGGCCTCCAGACGCTGTTTGGCGGTCACGTCGGAGAATATCAGTTGGCGCATGCGCGCCCGGTCAAGCGCTCCACTGGAGTCAATATAGCTGTCGCCGAATGCTGTACGGACTGCTTCTATGGCACCGCCTCCGGCTTGAGTGAGGCTATGCGAGATTGCATCGCTGTCGATGACCCTGACGCCGCACTCTGCGAACAGCGTGGCAACGGTGCTCTTGCCGCTGCCTATGCCGCCGGTCAGGCCAATCCGATAATTCATGAAGCGGACATCATCTGTAAGTAACTCTGCGTTAGTGTCTGCCCCCAGAACAGCGCGATCAAGCCGCCGCCCGCGAGATAAGGGCCGAATGGGATTGGGACATTGCGGCCATGGCGCGCTGCGACGATCAGTGTGATGCCGACCACCGCCCCCACCAGCGAGGAGGTCAGGATGACCAGCGGCAGCATCTGCCAGCCCAGCCACGCCCCGATGGCGGCCAGCAGCTTGAAGTCGCCATAGCCCATCCCCTCCTTGCCGGTGGCGAGCTTGAACAGCCAATACACGAGCCACAACGCCAAGTAACCCGCCACCGCGCCGATGACCGCAGTTTGCAGGTCGGTATAGGTGTGCGAGAGATTGAGTAACAGGCCCGCCCATAATAGCGGGAGCGTGATGTCATCCGGCAACAGTTGCGTGTCGAAATCGATGAAGGTCAGCGCCAGCAACGCCCAGACAAACAGCAACGCGCCTAATGCAGCAAGGCCGAAGCCGAAGTGCCATGCGGCATAGCCGCTCAGCAACCCGCTTACCAGTTCCACGATGGGGTAGCGCGCCGAGATATGCGCTCCGCAGTCCTTGCATTTGCCGCGCAACAACAGGTAACTGATGACCGGAATATTTTCCAGCGCGCTTATCATGTGTCCGCAGTGCGGGCAGGCGGAACGCGGCACGACCAGATCGTAGCGGGGTGACTCTTTCGCAGCCGCCGCAAGTGGGGCAGCCCCGCTGCTGGGCAGCGACCCTTCTGCAGTTTGCCCGTTAAGCTCTGCGCATTGGGCAAGCCATTCACGCTCCATCATTTTCGGCAGGCGGTAGATCACTACATTCAGAAAACTACCGACCATTAACCCCAATACAGTACATGCACTGACAAACACAAGAGGTGAGGATTGAAGAAGCTGGAATATTTCAGACATGTCAGAAGCCTGGATTAGGGTGGACAGAAGGAACGGGCATGACGAGTTTTATCATCCAGGGTGATTGCTTGCCATGAGCGTTAGCCAACAACTGCTCCCATTTTGAATATCGGCAAATACATCGCCACCACCATGCTGCCGATCAACCCACCGAGCACCACCATGATGATAGGCTCCATCAGGCTGGACATCGCTGCCACCGCATCATCCACCTCGGCCTCATAGAAGTCAGCGACTTTGCTTAACATGTTATCCAGCGAACCGGCTTCTTCACCGATCGACGTCATCTGTATCACCATGCTGGGGAATATCCCGGTGTTCTGCATGGCCGATACCAAGGAGCTGCCTTGGCTAACTTCCCTCTGAATTTGTTTGGTTGCATCAAAATATAATGCATTGCCGGCAGCGCCCGCCACCGAGTCGAAAGCCTCGACCAAGGGTACGCCGGCAGCGAACATGGTGGACAGGGTGCGCGTCCAGCGCGCAATGGTGGCCTTGCGGATAATCTCGCCGAAAATCGGCATCTTGAGCGACAGGATATCCATCACCCGCTGCATTTTTTTGTTGCGTTTCCAGAAGTAGAAAAAGGCGTAGAGCCCGCCCCCGATAATAATGAACATTGCCCACCAATATGCGACAAAGAAATCCGAGACGGCCATCATGATCAGCGTCGGTGCAGGCAAATCTGCGCCAAAACTGGAGAACAATTGCTTGAATGCCGGAATTACGAAAATCATGATTACCGCAGTGATGACAAAGGCCACCACGATAATGGCAACCGGATAGAACAGTGCAGACTTGATCTTGCTCTTGATGGCAAGTGTTTTTTCCTGGTAGGTTGCCAGACGATCCAGCAGGCTGTCCAGAATACCAGCTGCCTCGCCCGCGCCGACCAGATTGCAAAACAGGTCGTCAAAATACAGCGGGAATTTCCTGAATGCCTGCTCCAGGCTGCTACCGGTTTCCACGTCGGTCTTGATGTCGTTCAACAGTTTGGATACCGAAGGATTGTTGTGTCCCTTGCCTACGATATCGAAAGATTGTAGCAACGGCACGCCGGACTTCATCATGGTCGCAAGTTGGCGCGTGAACAGGGTGAGTTCTTTCTGGGTGATTGCTTTGCCAGAAGTATGGATTTTCTTGATCTTGGTGATGGTAATACCTTGGCGACGCAACTGTGCGGACGCAGTGGCTTCACCCGGAGCCTTGATATCTCCTTTGACTATCTTGCCGGATTTGTCTTTCCCTTCCCACTGGAACTGGATTTGTTTCACTTGTGGGGATTCTTTTCCCTCAGCCATGACGTTTCCTTAATCAAAAACCTGCCCCATCATGCCGAGCTTTACGGGCGTTGTAAAGCGTCTAATTGCTTGTTTGCTATTTGTTTGCCTGCTACTTGTTTTCTTTTTTGCGCAACGCGGGGAAAATCTTGGCAACTTTCACCACGCGGTCCTGCGTCTGGATGATTTCAATCGGGTAATCCGCAATTTTCAGGCTGGTGCCTGCCTCCGGAATATCTTGCAGATGCTCCAGAATCAAGCCATTCAGCGTCTTCGCCTCGCTCAGCGGGAAATGCATGCCCAGCTTACGGTTCAGGTCGCGTAACGGCGTACCGCCTTCCACCAGCAGGCTGCCGTCCTTCTGGCGCAGAAATTTGCCGGTCTGTGCGGGCGACTGCGTGGTGAAATCACCGACGATTTCCTCCAGAATATTTTCCAGCGTCACCAGTCCCAGCAATTCGCCATATTCATCCACCACCAGCCCCAGCCGAAAGTGCCGTTCCTGAAAATACTGCAACTGCGACAGCAGTGCCGTGTCGGAAGGGATGAAATAAGGTTCGTGTAGAAGTTCGCGCAACTCCGCGCCGCTAAAATTCTCGCGCTGCATCAGCACCAGTGCGCGGCGCACGTGCAGGATACCGACGATGTTGTCGAGCGCCCCTTGATATACAGGCAACATCGTGTGATGGCAGGTCGCCAATTGTTCGCGCAACACTTCCGGCGACTCATCCAGATCGAGTGCTTCGATCTGATTGCGCGGCACCATCACATCGTTCACCTCGACACGACCCAGATCCACAAGATTGAGCAGCATCTTATGGTGCCTGTGCGGCAGGAACTGTTCCGACTCCAGCACCAGCATGCGCAACTCTTCCATGCTCATCTTGTGCTTGCTCTGGTCGGTCTGCACCTTGATGCGAAATAACCACAGCACATAATGCACGATGGCCGTGGCAATAGACACCACCGGATGGAACAGCTTGATGAGAACGGCCAGCGGATAACTTGAAAATAGCGCCACGCGCTCCGGGTGACTGGACGCAATAATTTTTGGCATGATCTCGCTGAATATCAGGATCACGAAGGTAATCCCCAGCGTGCTAACCAGCACCCATCCTTCACTTGCGCCGAACAGGCGCAGGATGATGATCTGGGTGACCGCCGCCGCCGCCACATTCGCCAGCGTGTTGCCGAACAGGATGGAGCCGAGCAGCCTGTCAGTATGTGCCAGCAAGGTGGCGGTGAGCTTGGCGCTCCGGTTGCCTTTGCGCACCAAATGGTTCAGCCGGTGGCGGTTCAGCGCCATCATGCTGGTTTCGGAGGATGAAAAAAAACCGGAAAAAATCAGGATTACAACAAGGGCAACAAACAGCGCGCCCAATGAGAACTCGTCCAAAGCGGAAAGCCCTAACTAATGTGATGCGCGAAGTATCGGGGAGGCGGATGGGCGTGTCAAGGCAATGCGGAATACGAAATGAGGATTGCGGAACGTTACAAATCCGAGATTTTGATTTTCTTCAATCTGAATTCCGCATTCCTCATTCCGCGTTTCTGTACGCCCACACCATCATTGCGATACCCGCTAGCACCATCGGCAGGCTCAGCCATTGCCCCATGCTGACACCGAAGGTCATCAATCCAAAAATACCGTCGTCAGGATTTCGGAAGAACTCGGCAATAAAGCGGAAGCTGCCGTAGCCGATCAGGAACAGGCCGGACACCGCACCTGTTGGGCGCGGTTTGTTCGAATACAGCCAGAGTAGCGCGAAAAACGCCAGCCCTTCCAGCGCGAATTCGTAAAGTTGCGAGGGGTGGCGCGGCACATTGTCCACATTGGGAAATACCATGCCCCATGCCACATCGGTGGGGCGTCCCCACAACTCGCCATTGATGAAGTTGCCGATGCGTCCCGCACCCAGACCCAGCGGCACCAGCGGGGCGATGAAGTCCATCAGTTGCAACCAGACGATATGTCGCTTGCGCGCAAACAATGCCATGGCAATCAATACGCCGAGGAAGCCGCCGTGGAACGACATGCCTCCCTGCCACACGGCCAAAATCTCCAGTGGATGCGCGAAGTAATAGCCGGGGTGGTAGAACAGCACCTCGCCCAATCGTCCGCCCAGCACGACACCCAGCACGCCGTAGAACAGCAGGTCGTCCAATAACTTGTCGTCCCAGCCGGAGCGGTTGAGCGCGCGCGCGCGTCGTTTGCCCAACCACAGAAACAGCATGAAGCCTAGCAGATACATCAGGCCGTACCAATGCACGGCAAGCGGACCGAGACGGATGGCGATGGGATCGAATTGCGGGTGGATGAGCATGGTATAAGGATGAAGTTGAGTTAGAATTCATTATACGTGATTCGCCTACGCGCCTTAATTCGGCGAAATTTTTGAATTGCCAAGTTGTGGGAGCGACCTCCCGGTCGCGAATGTCTGATAACAAAGTCAGGCAATCCACTATCCGGCAAGCCGAATGTGGAATTGACACTCGCGACCGGGAGGTCGCTCCCACCGGTGCCGGGCTAAGAGTTTTACAGACAGAAAAATTTAATTAAGGAAATTTAAATGCCTGCTTACCGTTCCCGTACTTCCACGCATGGCCGCAACATGGCTGGTGCGCGCTCCCTGTGGCGCGCCACCGGCATGACCGAGGGTGACTTCGGCAAGCCGATCATCGCCATCGCCAATTCATTCACCCAGTTTGTGCCGGGGCATGTGCACCTGAAAGATATGGGGCAACTGGTGGCGCGCGAGATCGAAAAGGCGGGCGGCATTGCCAAGGAGTTCGACACTATTGCCATAGATGACGGCATCGCCATGGGGCACAGCGGCATGCTGTATTCGTTGCCCTCGCGCGACTTGATTGCCGACTCGGTGGAATACATGGTCAACGCGCATTGTGCCGATGCGCTGGTGTGCATTTCAAACTGTGACAAGATCACGCCGGGCATGCTGATGGCCGCGATGCGTTTGAACATCCCGGTGGTGTTCGTTTCCGGCGGGCCGATGGAAGCGGGCAAGGTGAACTGGCAGGGCAAGACCAAAGGTCTGGATCTGGTGGATGCGATGGTCGCGGCGGCAGACAACCATTGCAGCGATGAAGAAGTGGATGCCATCGAGCGTTCCGCCTGCCCGACCTGCGGTTCCTGTTCCGGCATGTTCACCGCGAATTCGATGAACTGTCTGGCCGAAGCGCTGGGCCTGGCGCTGCCCGGCAACGGTTCGCTGGTGGCGACGCACGCCGAGCGCAAGCAGTTATTCCTGCGCGCGGGGCGGCTGATCGTCGAATTGAGCAAGCGCTATTATGAGCAGGATGATGCCAGCGTATTGCCGCGTTCAATTGCCACCTTCGAGGCATTCGAGAACGCCATGACGCTGGATATCGCGATGGGCGGCTCAACCAATACTGTGTTGCACTTGCTGGCAATCGCACGTGAAGCGGAAGTGGAATTCACTATGAAGGATATGGACAGGTTGTCGCGTCATGTGCCAACCCTGTGCAAGGTAGCGCCCTCATCCGAATACCATATGGAAGATGTGCATCGCGCCGGTGGCATCGCCGCGATTCTGGGAGAACTGGATCGCGCCGGGTTGCTGCACGCCGATGCCGGAACCGTACATAGCCCAACCCTGCGCGAGGGCTTGAAGCAATGGGACATCGTGCAAACCAGTGACGAAGAAGTGAAAAAATTTTTCCGTGCCGCACCCGGCGGAATTGTCACCACCCTCGCCTTCTCGCAATCCATGCACTACCCCGATCTGGATGCTGATCGCAGCAACGGCTGTATCCGTGACAAGGCTCATGCCTATTCGCAGGATGGCGGCTTGGCGGTATTGCACGGCAATATCGCAGTGGATGGTTGCATCGTAAAAACAGCTGGAGTGGATGAGAGCATCCTGAAATTCGCCGGACGCGCGCGCGTATTTGAAAGCCAGGATGACGCAGTTGCCGCGATTCTTGCTGACCAGGTCGTGGCGGGCGATGTGGTGGTGATACGCTACGAAGGGCCGAAAGGCGGGCCGGGTATGCAGGAAATGTTGTATCCGACCAGCTATCTGAAATCCAAGGGACTGGGCAAGGTGTGTGCTTTGCTCACCGACGGGCGCTTCTCCGGCGGCACCTCGGGCTTGAGTATCGGCCACGTTTCGCCTGAAGCGGCGGGCGGTGGGGCGATTGCGCTGGTGCAGGAGGGCGACCGCATTGAGATAGACATTCCAAACCGAATCATACAATTGGCAATATCGGAGAGTGCGTTGGCGCAACGCCGTGCGACGATGGAGGCAAAAGGCAAACAGGCATGGAAGCCGGTCAGCCGCGAGCGTCATGTTTCTGTGGCGTTACGCGCTTATGCTGCGATGACGACCAGCGCCGACAAAGGCGCGGTGCGCGACGTGTCGCAAGTGGAAAAATAACACCAAGCCGGGAGCGTGACCATGAAAGCCATCCTGATAGCAAATCCCAAAGGTGGAAGCGGCAAGACCACGCTCTCGACCAACGTCGCGGGCTACCTTGCCTCACGTGGCCAGCGCGTGGTAATGCTGGATCTGGACCGGCAGAAATCGGCAACCCAATGGTTAACCAGTCGCCCATTTGAATTGCCGATTATCGACGTGCTTCAGGCAGCGGGAGGGAAAGCGGCTACGGCAGACTGGCTGGTGATCGATTCCCCCGCCGGATTGCACGGCAAGAATCTCGAACACGCGCTGAAACTGGTGCACAAGGTCATCGTGCCCATAGCGCCGTCGTTGTTCGATATTCAGGCCAGCCGCGAATTTCTGGAAATACTTAGTCAGGAAAAAGCGGTGCGCAAAGGTAAAATTTTTGTCGGAGTGGTAGGGATGCGCATGTCACCGCATACGCGCGCGGCGACCACGCTGGAACAATTCATCGCCGGACTGGACTTGCCGGTACTGGCCTATCTGCGCGAGACGCAGGTGTATGTAAATGCCGCCTTCGAGGGAAAGACCCTGTTTGATCTGCCGCCCTCCCTCGCCGAGCGCGAGTTGGAACAATGGGCCTATCTGCTGAATTGGCTGGAACAAAGCCACTGATGGAACTACTAGCCAATCCACTAAGCCACCAAACAACGGTGGCAAGTGGCTGGTTATGCTGGCACCTGTAAACGCAGATGTCAACGATTAGCCCGGGACGCGCGTTAATGTACACACTGCCGTTGCAATATGGGTTTGCAAACCGTGCGGGGTTGGTTAAAATAGCCAAGACAGTAATGTCCGACAAAGTTTGATAAATCTAAAATATGGAGAAGCAAGATAATTATGAAATCTATCATCGTTAGCATGATTGCAGGAGCGGGTCTGATGGTTGCAGGCAGCGTTCTGGCAGTTGATATGCCAGAGCTGGCCAAGAAAAACAACTGCGCTGCTTGCCACACAATTGACAAGAAATTAGTTGGCCCGGCATGGATGGACATAGCCAAGAAGTACAAAGGCGACAAGACCGCTGAAGCCAAACTGATTGAGAAGGTATCCAAGGGCGGCACCGGCGCCTGGGGTCCTATACCTATGCCTCCTAACTCACCAAAAGTCGGCCAGCCAGAAATCAAGCAACTGGTAGAGTTCATCTTGGGTCTGGCTAAGTAATCGCATTAAAGCAATAAACTCGACGGGGTCGGCGCAAGTCGGCTCCGTTTTTGTTTGGAGAGTGCGAATTATGAAAACTATAATTATGAATCTGGTTATGTTTGCAGGTCTGATGCTTGGCGGTAGCGCACTGGCAACCGGAATGCCTGCACTGGCCAAAAAAAATGGTTGTACTAATTGCCACGACATCAACAAAAGAGTGGTTGGCCCTGCATGGATGGAGGTATCCAGAAAGTACAAGAAAGCTGCCAAGTATACATATGGCGGCAAAGAATATGCTTTGGAAGACGGGCTGCTAATGAAAGTATCCAAGGGTGGCTCCGGTAACTGGGGCACCATGCCCATGCCTCCAAACGATCCTAATGGAGTCAAGCAAGCCGAGATCAGGGTATTGGTTAAATTCGTGTTGAGCTTGGCAAAATAAGCCCACTAAATTGACAAGGAGGAAGGTGCTACGGATAATCGGCCATTCTTTTTCCGTTACAAATTTCCTATGTCATATAAGCACCTGTTTCTGTCTCTGGCGGTTTTGTTTGCCGCTACGCTGGTTGCCTGCGGCAAATCAGAAACGCCTGCCACAACTCCCGCAAGCTTGGCAGTGAACACCAGTGCTGCTGACGAACTGGCGGTAAAGATCGGCGCTTCCGCCCCACTCACCGGGCCGCAGGCGCATATAGGTAAGGATAATGAGAACGGCACGCGCATGGCGATAGACGATGCCAATGCCAAGGGTGTTACCATTGGTGGCAAGAAAGCGCGTTTTGAGTTGCTCAGCGAAGACGACCAAACCGATCCTAAGACGGCGACCATTGTGGCGCAGAAGCTGGTGGATGCGAAAGTGAACGGTGTGATTGGCCACCTCAATTCCGGCACCACCATCCCCGCTTCACGGATTTACAGCGACAACGGCATCCCGCAGATTTCCCCTTCAGCCACCGCCGTGTCCTACACCGCGCAGGGTTTCAAGACCGCCTTTCGTGTGATGGCAAACGACGGACAGCAGGGCAAGGTGCTGGGCGAGTTCGCTGCGAAAAATCTGGGCGCGAAGAAAATCGCGGTGCTGGATGATCGCACTGCTTATGGACAGGGGTTGGCGGATGAGTTCGTCAAATCCGCGCAAGCCAATGGCGCGCAAATCGTTGCGCACGAATACACCACCGACAAGGCAGTGGATTTCACCGCCGTTCTGACGTCGATCAAGGGCAAGAAACCTGATCTGGTGTTCTTCGGCGGCATGGATCCGCAAGGCGCGCCCATGCTCAAGCAATTGAGAGCGCTGGCTCTTGATGCCAAATTCATGATGGGCGACGGCGGTTCCACGGCCAAATTTATTGAAAATTCCGGAGCGGCTTCAGATGGTGCTTATTCCTCGCTACCCGGTGTGCCGCTGGCGCAGATGCCCGGCGGTAAGGACTTTTCGCAGCGTTACGAGGCAAAATTCAAGCAGCCCATCCAGTTGTATGCGCCATATTGCTACGATGCGGTGAACGTAATGATCGCCGCGATGCAAAAAGCAGGCTCAGCCGAACCGGCGAAATATTTGCCCGAATTGGCGAAGGCTGAGTACGACGGCGTGACCGCGAAAATCATCTTCGACGAAAAGGGTGACCTCAAGGGCGGCGCAATTACGGTGTATCAGGTGCAGCAAGGCAAGTGGCAGCCGCTGCAAACCATAGGTGGTGCGCCTGTGGCGGCGCATTGATGGTGTGTGAATGAATAACTAAAGCGACACTTTGTGTGTCGCTTTTTCTTTGCGGACAACCTTGGACATACTCTTACAGCAAATTCTCAACGGCCTGGTGCAAGGCAGCGTGTATGCCTTGGTTGCGCTCGGCTACACCATGGTGTACGGCATCCTTGGCCTGATTAATTTCGCGCACGGCGAAGTAGTGATGGTGGGAGCGATGGTGGCGCTGACGGTGAGCCAGCTGTTGCTCGCGGCTGGTTTGCCGCCGCTACTGGTGCTGCTGATCGCATTGATGGTGGCGGCTGCGGTGTGCATGGTGCTGGGCTATGGTATCGAACGCATCGCCTACCGTCCCTTGCGCAATGCGCCGCGTCTGGCCCCGCTGATTACCGCGATTGGTGTTTCCATCGTGCTGCAAAATCTGGCGATGATTTTCTGGGGGCGCGAATACCACGCCTTCCCGCAATTGTTGCCGAACAGTTCACATACTTTCGGCGGCGCGGTCATCAATGACGTGCAACTTATCATCGTGCTGGTCGCGTTACTGATGATGGCCGGGCTAATGCTGCTGGTGCATCGCACACGCTTGGGTCGTTCGATGCGCGCCGTGGCGGAAAATCCATCTGCCGCCGCACTGATGGGCGTAGACATCAACCGCGTGATCTCGGTCACCTTCATGACCGGCTCTGCGCTGGCGGCGGTGGCAGGCATCATGGTGAGCGCGAATTACGGCATCGTGCATTACTACATGGGCTCCATCCTCGGGCTGAAAGCCTTTACCGCTGCGGTTCTTGGCGGCATTGGCAACCTGCGCGGCGCGATGCTCGGCGGCGTGCTGCTGGGGTTGATCGAAAGTCTGGGCGCGGGTTACATCGGCGACCTCAGCGGCGGCTTCTTCGGCAGCAACTATCAGGATGTGTTCGCCTTCTTCGTGCTGATCGCCGTGCTGATTTTCCGTCCGTCCGGATTGTTGGGAGAGCGCGTTGCGGAACGTGCCTGATCTATGAACCTCGGAAAATTCCCATACTGCAAAAAATGCAACGCATTACGCGTATTCGCCGTGCTCGCCATTGTGTTGCTGGCGCTGCCCTTCGTCACCGACGCGCTGCTCGGGCGCGGCTGGGTGCGCATCGCGGATTTTGCGCTGCTCTACATCATGCTGGCGCTGGGACTGAACATTGTGGTTGGTTACGCCGGGCTGCTTGATCTCGGCTACATCGCATTTTTCGCGGTGGGCGCTTACAACTACGCGCTGCTCTCCTCGCCGCAGTTCGGTTTGCACTGGCCAGTGTGGGCGGTGCTGCCGCTGGGGGCGCTGCTGGCCTGCTTCTTCGGCGTGCTGTTGGGTGCGCCCACCTTGCGCTTGCGCGGCGACTATCTCGCCATCGTCACGCTGGGCTTCGGCGAAATCATCCGTATCTTTCTCAACAACCTGAACGCGCCGATCAATATCACCAACGGCCCGCAGGGTATCAGCATGATCGACCCGGTGCAGAGCGGCGGATTTTCGCTCGGAACGACGCAGGAAATTTTCGGCATAACCTTGCCCTCGGTGCATCTCTATTACTACCTGTTCCTGTGCTTTACCCTGCTGGTAATTTTCGTGTCTTTGCGTCTGGAAAATTCGCGCATCGGCCGCGCCTGGATGGCGATCCGCGAGGATGAGGTGGCGGCGGAGGCGATGGGCATCAATACGCGCAACATCAAGCTACTCGCCTTCGCCATGGGCGCGACTTTCGGCGGCTTGTCCGGCGGGCTGTTTGCCGGATTCCAAGGCTTCATCAGCCCGGAAAGTTTCGGGCTGACGGAATCGGTGATGATCCTGTGTATGGTGGTGCTGGGCGGCATGGGCAACATCGGAGGGGTGGTGTTGGGCGGCGTGCTGCTGGTGCTGTTGCCGGAAGCGTTGCGCAACGGCGCGGGCCCGGCGCAGCAATGGCTGTTCGGCAAGACGCTGGTTGATCCGGAAAGCCTGCGCATGCTGCTGTTCGGACTGGCGCTGATCGTCGTGATGCTGGTGCGCCCCGCCGGGCTGTGGCCTTCGACGCAACGTCGCCGCGAACTTTCCGACGACGATGAAGAAGTGGTGAGGCAGGAACAGGAGACGGTGTATGACAGCAGCAAGTAATACACTGCTCAAACTCGCCGGTATAGGCAAGCACTTCGGCGGCTTGGCAGCGCTGTCCGATGTTTCGCTGCACATCAAGTGCGGCGAAATATACGGCCTGATCGGACCCAACGGCGCGGGCAAGACCACGCTGTTCAACGTCGTCACCGGGTTGTATCAACTCGACGAGGGCGCGTTCACTTTTGATGGCGTCGCCTATGCCCATTGCAAACCGCATGTGCTGGCCGAGGCTGGGATCGCGCGCACCTTCCAGAATATTCGTCTGTTCGCCAATATGAGCGCGCTGGAAAACATCATGGTCGGGCGTCACGTTCGGACACACGCGGGCATCTGGGGTGCGCTCACGCGCAACGCCGCCGCACGCAACGAGGAGCGCGCCATCACGCAACGTGCGCGCGAACTGCTGCGCTACGTCGGTATAGACCGCCCGCAACAAACCTTGGCCAAGCATCTTTCTTATGGGGAACAGCGCCGCCTGGAAATCGCCCGCGCGCTGGCCACCGACCCCAAGCTGCTGGCACTGGACGAACCGGCGGCAGGCATGAACGCCACCGAGACCGAAAGCCTGAAAGCCTTGCTGCAAACCATACGTGCCAGCGGCATCACCGTGCTGCTGATCGAACACGACGTAAAACTCATCCTCGGCCTGTGTGACCGCGTGGCGGTGTTGGACTATGGCAAGAAAATCGCCGAAGGTGTGCCGGAAGAGGTGCGCCGCAATCCGGCAGTGATCGCGGCATATCTGGGGGGCGAAGCATGATCAATTCTGAATGCTCATTAGTGCGGAGTGCAATCGTGGGAGCGGCTTTAGCCGCGATTTCTATGCTATTTACTCCGCCACTTTCGCGGCTGAAGCCGCTCCCACACAATGGGCATTAGCATGAGTCTACTTTCTGTAGAAAACCTCAAGGTCAGTTACGGCGGCATTCAGGCGCTGAAAGGCATAGACCTGACCGTGGCCCCCGGCGAACTGGTCGCGCTCATCGGCAGCAACGGTGCTGGCAAGACAACCACGCTCAAGGCGCTAGCCGGACTGCTGCATCCCACGGCAGGAAAAATCCACTACGACGAAAAACCCCTGCACAACATTCCCACGCACCAGCGCGTACACAACGGCTTGGCGCTGGTACCGGAAGGGCGCGGCATATTCGCCCGCCTCACCGTTGCAGAAAATTTGCAGATGGGCGCATACACCCGCAACGACACCGTACAAATCAGCTCAGACCTTGAGCGCATGTATGCCTTGTTCCCGCGCTTGGCCGAACGCCGCGCGCAACCCGCCGGAACCCTCTCCGGCGGCGAGCAGCAAATGGTGGCGATGGCGCGCGCGCTGATGAGCCGCCCCAAACTGCTGATGCTGGACGAACCCAGCATGGGACTCGCGCCGATGATGGTGGCCAAAATCTTCGAGACCATACGCGACATCTCCGCGCAGGGCGTCTCCATCCTGCTGGTCGAACAAAATGCCAAGCTGGCGCTTGAAGTCGCGCAACGCGGTTATGTGCTGGAAAGCGGATTGGTTACTTTGTCTGGCGCATCGAGCGAACTGCTTGGCAGCGAGGCCGTGCAACGCGCGTATCTGGGAGGGTAATTCCAAATTCTCGTCATACGCCTGTCAGGCAAACCGATTAGTAAGCGATTCAGGAAGAGCAGTCTATTCAGCGAGGCGTGATGTCAGCTAAAGTCGCCGCATGGAAATTCCACGGCAACAACTTATCCATTTCATCCGCAGTTTGTGCAGCGGGCAGGTGTTCCAGTACATGGCGCAGCCATGTGTATGGCTCTACGCCGTTTGCCTTTGCAGTTTCAACCAGCGAGTAGATAATCGCACTCGCGTTGGCGCCGGCTGGCGTATCGCTGAACAACCAAGCCTTGCGTCCAACCACAAAGGGGCGAATCGCATTCTCGCAACGGTTGTTATCGATTGGCAGATCGCCCCGCTCCGTGTAGCGAACCAGTTTGCCCCAGTAATCGCGCATATACGACAGCGCGTTACCCAGTGCGCTTTTGGGTGGAACCATGGGCAACAGCTTTTCCATCCAGTCGTGCAACTCATCCAGCACCGGTACGCTTTTCTCTTGGCGCGCGGCATAGCGTGCCTCAATGGGCGAATCCTTGTGCTCCCGTTCAATCGCGTAAAGCTTGCCAATCATGGCGACAGCTTGGTCGGCATGGCCGTGCGTGCCTTTCGGTTGCACTTTCACGGCTTCCACAAACTTGCGGCGAGCATGCGACCAGCAAACCTGATGCTCGATACCTTCTGTCTTGGCAAGCTTGTTGTAACCCTCATATCCATCTGTCATCAGATAACCCTGATATCCCAGCAGCAGGCGCGCCGGCACTTCTCCGCTACGACTCGGATCATAGTCGTAAATCACCACCGACTTGCCAGGTGGCCCGCCCGTCTGCACCCACATGTAACTGTTGGAGGTTGGACTCTTATTCTTTTCCTTGAGTACCTGCAACACCGTTTCATCCATATGGATGAACGGCGCATCAAGCAAGACATCCCGCATCAGGTTGTGCAGCGGTTGCAGCGTGCCACTCGCGCCGATCACCCAGCGTGCCAGCGTCTGGCGCGGCACCGTAACATCGTGGCGGGCCAGCACCTTCTCGAATCTGGCCAGCGGCAAGCCATCGACATACTTGGTCGTCAACAACATGGCCAGCAAACCGGGGCTGGCATTACTCTTGGGCAAAGGCTGTGGCGGCAACGCAGCAGTTACCGGCGCGTGTTCGCTGGCCTTGCATCCATACACCAGCCTGATATGTTGCAGCACGCGCACTTGCATCGGAACGATGTCGAGTTGTTCGCTGATCACGCGGTTGATCACCACCATCGGTGTGCCGCAATCGCAAGTACGTTCGGATTCCGGCACGTCGTGAACGATCTCTATCCGTTCAAGTTCTGGCGGCAACGGGCTGCGTTTGCCGCGCGCTGGCTTTTGAGCCACCACGGATGCCAGTGCTGGCAACGGCGCAACATCTTGCTCATCGCTTGAAGTTGCAGCCAGCACCTCGGCCTCATCGAACAGGTGAAACTGCGCAACACTCTCCGAGCTCGGGCCAAACATGCGGCGGCGCGCTAAAGCGATTTGTTCGTAGAGTTCCTGCAGGCGAGTTTCGTATTCTTTCGCCGCATTTGCGATGAGGGTTTCGTACTCCACCTCTGCACGGGCGAGGCATTCATCAGAGGCGATCTTTGCATTGACGCAGGCAATCAGCAGCGCTGTCAGTGCTGCCGAATCGGTCGGTAAAACGTCGGGTAAAGTGAACTCGGGAAGGTTGGCTCTGGAGCGATAATCCAGCGGTAAAACTGAAGGTTTTTCATGTGTTTTAAGCATGTGGAATGCTATCAATTTCCCCTATGAAATGCAAGCGAAATTCAGCGTTTTGTGAGGTTTATTTCTCCATAAATCAATGCCTTCAAGCAACCACTCGAATTCTCTGAGCGTGATTGTTTGCGTGTTCGTCTCAGTGTGTTTCGGCCAATGGAATTTCTCCTCTTCCAAGCGCTTTTGCCACAGACAAAACCCATTGCGATGCCAGTACAACACCTTGATCTTATTCCGTGAGCGATTGACGAATACATACAACGCACTTCCAAACGGATTCAAACCCAGTTCTTGTTCGACCATCACGCTCAGCCCATTAATCGCTTTCCTGAAGTCGATCGCATCGCAGCACAGGTAGACTTGTTCGATAGCGCAACCGGGATGCATTAGTGCGCTCCCGGCAAAGTACGGTTTAGTGCAGATAACCATTCCGGCGAAGGCAACGCCGACATTTCCAGATGCAAACCGGACGGCAACACCAAAGTGCAAAGACATGGGAGTTGATCTGTAATGCGTAGTGCAACAAATTTGCTTTGACCAGCTTCAGTCGTAATAGTATTTGACCTCAGCTTGCGCTGCCAATAATACAAGGCGGCAATCGAAAGGTCGTGTTGCCTCGCATAGGCGCTGACTGAAATTGCTTCATGTTTGACGGCGGCTACATGCGCTGTCCAAAATTCCGTTCGATCTTTCATGCTCGCTCCATCTTGTTTGAGATGCGCCAAGCTTGCGGAAATTTGTGTCAGGCTGCAAGAGTGATGATTATGGCTCGTTTACACCGATTACCCGCGTGAGCACGGGGATGCCCACCCTACCTGGCTACGCGGCGGTAGTTGGCGGCGGAATAACCGCAGGGAGCCGCTTGGGTGCGGTGATACGCAGTTGCTTGTTGACGTTGTAAACCCCGAACACCACCGTTATCGCGCTCTTAGGTACCTGAAACTCCTCGGCCAAAAAGTCCACAAGATGCCCCGTAGCCTTCCCGCGCACCGGATTCTCGGCGACATAAATCTCCAGTTGCTTGCCGATGACCTTGCCGATTTTGGTTTTCTTGGCGCGCGGACGACCGAGGATATTCAGCACCAGAGTGTCTCCCTCCCAATGGCAAAACGACGACATCACTGATCCTAAATTTATTTAAATTTACACATCCGCGTGGGCACGAGAGCCAACCCTACAAGGCTATCCGATTACAGGACAACCTAAAACGGGGCTAATCCCATTGGGATATCGTCTGATAAGATTTTTATAATTCCCCATAAAATTCTGATTTGTCTGGTTACTGACAAGCCACGATTCTGCTGCTGCAATAATGTCACTACAGAATTGTCGTATATCAATCACAAGGGATTTGTCCTCCGTCTTCGTCCCAACAATACAACAATGCAAACCTCGTATAGGAATCTCAACTCCAGGTTCAAAAAATAGGATGCGCTTATACTCACCTTTGCTATGTTTTGTTCGTCCTTGATGCAACAGAGCGCATCTGAATTGCCAAATATGGTCTGCCGACAACCTGTCGCCGTACTTGTCTGGCCTAACCGCGACGAGGTACTGACTAACCCAATTTTTGTATTTTTCTGGTTGGGCAAATCCATTCTCCGATTCAAGCGCACCGCATATATCCGGTATGCACAAAGAAACAAACAACGATAAGTAATAAAGTTCAGCCTCCAAACCTTTCTCAATTTGTTCCAAAAGTAATTTCATGACTTTCTCCTAACGTCATTGAGTCGAACAACATCCGGCATATCGAAACGCTCACCAACTTGTCACAGAAAGCTCAATGCGCTTCATCCCAATTTCCACCCTCGCCCAGCCCCACTTCTAGCGGCACTTTCAGTTCGGCGACATGGCACATGAGGTCGCGCAGCTTTTCTTTCACGAGCGACAATTCCGCTTGCGGCACTTCGAGCACGAGTTCGTCATGCACTTGCATGATGAGTAGGGTGCGCATCTGTTCGCGCTCCAGCCAGTTCTGCACCGCGACCATTGCCAGCTTAATCAAGTCTGCCGCCGTACCTTGCATGGGGGCGTTGATGGCGGCGCGTTCGGCGCCTTGTCTTTTCATGCCGTTCACGCCGTTTATTTCAGGCAGCCATAATCTGCGACCGAACCATGTTTCGACGTACCCGTGGACTTTCGCCTGTGCCCGTGTGCTGTCCATGTAGTTTTTTACGCCGGGGTAGCGCGCAAAATAAAGATCGATGTATTGCTGCGCGGCGCTGCGTTCGATGTTGAGTTGACTCGCCAGACCGAAGGCGGACATGCCGTAGATTAGGCCGAAGTTGATGACCTTGGCGTAGCGGCGTTGTTCGTTGCTCACCGCATCGGGTGCTGTGCCGAACACTTCGGCGGCGGTGGCGCGGTGGATGTCTTCATTATTGGCGAACGCGCGCAGCAGGCCTTCGTCGCCGGAGAGGTGCGCCATGATGCGCAGCTCGATCTGCGAATAATCTGCCGAGACAATGCGACTGCCTGCGGGCGCAATAAAGGCTTCGCGAATGCGGCGGCCTTCCGGGGTGCGTATCGGGATATTCTGCAGGTTGGGATCGCTGGAGGCCAGCCTGCCCGTCACTGCCACTGCCTGCGAATAGCTGGTGTGCACACGCCCGGTTCTCGCATTCACCATCTTCGGCAGTTTGTCGGTATAGGTAGATTTGAGTTTCGCTATGCCGCGATGCTCAAGCAAAATTTTCGGCAGGGGATAATCCAGCGCCAGTTCCTGCAATACTTCTTCGTCGGTGGAGGGCGTGCCGCTGGGTGTCTTCTTCTTCACCGGCAGGCCAAGCTTGTCGAACAGGATTTCCTGTATCTGCTTGGGCGAATTCAGGTTGAACGGTTGCCCCGCCGCCGCGTAGGCCTGCGTCTCGATGGCGAGTATTTTTTCGCCCAGCTCGCGGCTCTGCTCCGCCAGCTTGACGCTGTCGATCAGCACACCGTTACGTTCCATGATGTATAGCGCTTGCCGCGCAGGCAGCTCGATATCGCGGTAGACCGCATCCAGCCTGCCTCGCAGTTGCGGCGCAAGCGTCTGGTGCAGTTGCAGCGTGATGTCGGCATCTTCGGCGGCGTAGCGCGTGGCGGTGTCGAGGTCAACCTGATCAAAACCGATCTGCTTCGCGCCCTTACCCACCACTTCGGCGAAGCTGATGGTCTTCACGCCGAGATGGCGCAGCGCGAGGTTGTCCATGTCGTGCGGCTTGTGGCTTTCCAGCACATAGGATTGCAGCAGCGTGTCCTCGGCAACGCCAGCGAGCGCGATGCCGTGGTTGGCGAAGATGTGTTGGTCGTACTTGAGATTTTGGCCGAGTTTCTTGTGCTGCGCGCTTTCCAGCCAAGGCTTGAGTTTTTGCAGCGCATGTTCGCGGTTCAGATGATCCGGTGCGCCGGGATAGTGGTGTGCGAGCGGCAAGTAGGCGGCGTGGTGCGCTTCGACGGCGAACGAGATGCCGACCAGTTGCGCGTTCATCGTGTCGAGGCCGGTGGTCTCGGTGTCTACGCTGACAAGGTCGGCGTGGGTGATTTTTTCCAGCCATGTGTCGAGTTGAGCATCGGTGAGGATGGTTTCATATTCACCGGATGAGGCGAACAGATCATCCCCTCCCCCTTGCAGGGGGACAACCAGCGACTTGCCCGCTTGCGGGCTTAGTCGAATGGCTGGTAGTTCCATCAGGGTTAGGGCGGGGGTAGAAATATTGCGTGACTCACCCCCATCCCTGCCTTCCCCCTGCGAGGGGGAAGGAGTATTGGGAGTCCCCTTACCGCTATCCAGTTCCCTCAGCCATGATTTAAAACCAAACCGCACCAGCAGCGCACGCATTTTCTCCATATCCTGCGCTGGTGCAATCAGTTCATCATAACGCTTGGGTAGCGGCACATCGCATTTCACCGTGACAAGTCTCCGGCCTTGCGGCAACCAGTCAAGCGCGGTACGCAGGTTGTCGCCGACCACGCCGCCGATCTCGCTGGCGTGCGCGATCAGATTATCCAGCGTGCCATATTGGGCGAGCCACTTCACGGCGGTCTTGGGGCCACACTTGGATACGCCGGGCACGTTATCCACCGTGTCGCCCACCAGCGTCAAATAATCCACGATACGCTCCGGCCTCACCCCGAATTTCGCCTCCACGCCTGCCTCGCCGAGTTTTTCCTCGCTCATGGTGTTGACCCACAGCACATGCTCGTTCACCAGTTGCGTGAGATCCTTGTCGCCGGTGGAGATGATGCAGCGCGCGCCTTGTTGCGATGCCTGTTGCGCCAGCGTGCCGATCACGTCGTCGGCCTCCACACCGTCCACCATCAGGATGTTCCAGCCAGCGGCGGCAACGATCTCGTGCAGCGGTTCGATTTGTGCACGCAGGTCGTCCGGCATCGGCGGGCGGTGGGCCTTGTACTCGGGATACCAGTCGTCACGGAAGGTTTTGCCTTTTGCATCGAACACGCAGGCGCTATAATCCGCAGGGAAGTCGGCGCGCAGTTTGCGCAGCATATTAAGCACGCCATAGATCGCGCCGGTCGGTTCACCCTGCGGGCTGCGCAAATCGGATTGCGACATGGCATGGAAAGCGCGATACAGGTAGGATGAGCCATCAACCAGCAACAGTGTTTTCATTTTTTGTATATTTTTAGGATTCGTCAAACATGCACAGTCAGTCCAAGTTGCCTCATTTGCTAGCACCCGAGTTAATGCATGCGAAAGAAGCATGGCGCGTATTTGGCATTATGTCAGAGTTCGTATCCGCGACCCAACGCCTGAGCGACATTCAGCCTGCCGTCAGCATTTTCGGCAGCGCGCGCAGCAAGCCAGACCACCCGTATTATAAGAAAACAGAAGAAATTGCGCGGCTGCTGTCCGACGCCGGTTTCTCGGTCATCTCCGGCGGCGGCCCCGGCATCATGGAAGCGGCCAACAAGGGCGCGTTCTACGGCAAGTCTCCGAGCGTGGGGCTAAACATTCAACTACCGCACGAGCAGAGCAACAACCCTTACCAGAACATCAGCCAGACCTTCCAGCACTTCTTTGCGCGCAAGGTGATGTTTGTAAAATTCGCCAGCGCTTATGTGGTGATGCCCGGCGGCTTCGGCACGCTGGACGAGCTGATGGAGGCGCTGACCTTGGTGCAAACCGGCAAGACGCGGCGCATCCCCATTATCATGGTGGGCAGCGATTATTGGAAAGGCATGGTGGACTGGTTTCGGCAGGCACTGCTCGCCGAAGGCATGATTAATCCCGAGGATATGGATTTGATCCAGCTAATTGACGATCCTGCATCCATAGTGAGCGCCATTTTCAAACACTACGAATCGCGCGGCTTCGAGCTTTCCGAAGCGGAACGCGAGATGCAGCTCAACCTGTAAACAGGTATAAGGGACATAACCAGCGACTTGGCTGACGTTTTTGGGCAGCCTAGTCGAATGGCTATAACCAATGGCTTGCTGCGGCTTTTGCAGCTTAGCCAGATGGCTAGGGGTTTCATCAGTAGTTCCACCAAGGAACGACAGAAGGACTGGGGTTTACTTACCACTTGTGCCTTGGAGCCTTGCCCCTCGCCCTTCTCTGCTAAAATGCACCTATGCAAAATCACCGGGGAAATACTATGCGCCTGATTACTACTTTATTCCTAAGCACCTTATGCGCCGGCGTTTATGCCGCAGACCTTCCAAATCCGGCTGGCTTGCAAGCCTTGCCGCCGCCCACCCTCGACGCGAACGAGGCGGTGGATGAACCACAGGTGACCATCACCAAGCAGACCGAGCAGACCGTGGAAGAATTCCGCGTCAGCGGCAAGCTCTACATGATCAAGGTCACCCCCAAAGTGGGCAAACCCTACTATCTGGTGGACGATAAGGGCGATGGCAAATTTGCGCGCCAGGAAAGCACGGATTCCGGGCTACGCCCGCCGCGCTGGGTCATTCACAATTTCTGACCTATGGCTGTTTTTACCAGCGTCACCGAAGCGGAACTCACCGCATGGCTGGGTGACTATTCGCTCGGCAGTCTGCTTGAATTGCAGGGCATCCCATCGGGTATAGAAAACACCAACTACTTCGTCACCACCAGCAATGGTCGCTTCGTGCTGACGCTATTCGAGAAACTCACTGCCAGTGAGCTGCCGTTCTATCTGAACCTGATGGCACACCTTGCGCGGCATGGCATTCCTTGCCCAAGCCCGGTGGCCAATCGGTACAACCGCTTCCTCGGCGAGTTGAACGGCAAGCCTGCCTGCATCGCCAGCCGCCTGTCGGGTAAATCGCTAACTCAGCCGGAAGTAGCGCATTGCGCCGCTGTCGGTGCGATGCTGGGACAGATGCACATTGCCGGACAAAGCTTTTCCGAAACCATGCCTAATGCTCGCGCAGCAAGCTGGCGCGCCAGCGCTGCGCCACAGGTGCTGCCGTTTTTATCGTCACAGGAAGCCGCGCTGCTGGAAAGCGAAGTCGCCTTCCACGTACAGCACACGCTGGCCGCACTGCCGCAGGGAGTGATCCACGCCGACCTGTTCCGCGACAACGTGCTGCTCGACGGCACACGCGTCGGCGGCCTGATTGATTTTTATTTCGCCTGCAACGACTGCTTATTGTATGACGTAGCCATCACCGTGAACGACTGGTGCATGGGTGTGGATGGCGTGCTGGACGGAGCGCGCACCCGTGCTTTTTTATATGCCTACCATACAGTACGGCCTTTTCAGGATGTGGAGCGCGCGGCCTGGCCGGTTGCCTTGCGCGCGGCGGCGCTGCGTTTCTGGATTTCGCGCCTGTACGACCTGCACCTGCCGCGCGACGGCGAGATGGTGCACGCACACGACCCGGAGCAATTCAAGCGCATCCTGCAACGGCATATCGCTGTAGGCGAGGATGCGATCTGGCTAAATATGTAGGATGGGTGGAGCGTAGCGCAACCCATCACACTCTACGCCCGAAGTACGGCATTGATGGGTTGCGCTACGCTCCACCCATCCTACGAAAAACGAAATTCATTTTAGAGGCCCCTGATGGAAGCTCGCAAAGTACATGCCATGCACGGCTGGATGTGGATCAAGCATGGCTACTGGCTGTTCAAGAAAAATCCACTGTTATGGATGGTGTTGACCGCCATCGGCGTGGTTGGGATATTTGGCATCGCCAACATCCCGGTGGTTGGTGATCCCCTGTCTACGCTGCTGTTTCCAGCGCTGCTCTCCGGTTACATGCTCGGATGCCATGCGCTAGCGCAGGGCGAAGAACTCGAACTGGCGCATCTGCTCTCCGGATTTCAGCAACACGCGCAGAAGCTGGTTACGCTGGGAGGCATCAATCTGGTCGCCCAATTGCTGATACTCGGCGTGATGATGCTCACCGGAGGAGCGACGCTGGTAAGCATCATGATGAACAGCAAGGCGGGAGCGGAAGACCCGGCGGTATTGATGCAAGCCATGACGGGTGCGAGCCTCGCAATCCTGCTTGGTGCGGCGCTGTTCAGCGTGCTGCTGATGGCGATGCAGTTCGCCCCAATGCTGGTGATCTTCGGCAAGATGGCGCCGGTGCCCGCCATGAAAGCCAGCCTGCGCGCCTTCCTGCGCAACATGATCCCGCTGATGGTATATGGCCTGCTACTGCTGCCCTTCGCCATCCTGGCCAGCCTGCCGATGATGCTGGGCTGGCTGGTTTTGCTGCCGGTCATCATTACCTCGCTGTATGCAATTTATCGCGACATTTTCCCCATGGAAGAAGATGTTGTCGCCAGTCAACCCTCCGCATCCAGCACGGAAGTCTGACCATGCAATACGCCGACGCCACTGATGCCGAAGTCAAACAGGCGAAATTTCCGCACAACCTGTTCGTCACCGGCCTGTTTCTATTCGACCTGATGATGACTCCGGCAGTGATTGTGTTGAAGATTGGCATGATCGGATTAATCATCCCGCTTCTGTGTTCCGGACTACTCATCTCCTACATCTACTTGCGCAGTCTGAAGACCACAAGTTGGTTCGTTGATATGCATTGGAAGCTCGCCTACTCGCGCGGGCTATGGCTGTTAATGGGATATGCGATCTCGGCGACGTTAATCCTGGTGGCCTGGCTACTCAGTCTCACCACGCACGATCACAACATGCAGCACATCCTGTGGACGGCGCTCACGCGCATCGCGCTAATGCCGACATTGATTTTGGTAATGGTTACCGCCGTGCTGGAAGCCAGCGCGATTGCGCAGGTTACCAAACGCGAAGTGCCAGACAAACTGGCGGCGAGCTTCCCTCCACCCGCTTAGTTAAGAACTCAAATCGCGGTCAGCTTCGCATACTCCAGCGCCAGCCACTTCGTTCCCGCCTTCCTGAAGTTCACCTGCACGCGCATATCCGCGCCGTTGCCTTCGATGTTCACAATCATCCCTTCGCCGAACTTGGTGTGAAATACCGCTTGGCCGATGCGCCAGCCTGATGAGTCGCTGGCAGGACGCGCCACAGGCGCGGCAACCGGCGCATCGCGCTGCGGCGAATACGAAGCAGCATAGGGATTGCGCTGCGCCAGGCGCGGCGTAATCCAGTGCAGCAACTCGTCTGGCAGTTCGCGCAGAAAGCTGGACACCATGCTGTAGTTCACCTGTCCGTGCAACATGCGGCTCTGCGCAAAGGTGAGGTACAGCCTGCGCCGCGCTCGCGTGATGGCGACATACATCAGGCGGCGCTCCTCATCCAGTCCGCCGTCATTCATCTTGCTGTTCTGGTGCGGGAACAATCCTTCCTCCAGGCCGGTAATGAATACAGCATCGAATTCCAGCCCCTTGGCTGCATGAACCGTCATCAGGTGCAGCGCATCGTCGCTGTCCCCGGCCTGATGCTCGCCTGCTTCCAGCGCGGCATGGGTGAGAAAGGCAGTGAGACTGTCGTCCTCGTTCTCATGCACAAATAGCGTTGCGGCGTTAATCAATTCGTTAAGGTTCTCCAGCCGTTCCTGCGCCTCGCGCTTCTTCGCGCCGGTTTCATTCTCGTAGTGTGCAATCAGGCCACTATGAACCAACACATGATCCATGATCTCAGGCAGCGGCAGTTCGCGCGTGGCATTGCGCAGCATGTCGATCAATCCCACGAATGCGGAGACCTTGCCGCCTGCCCGCGCCGCCGCATCCCACAGCGTGGTGTTATGCATTTTCGCGCCTTCCTGCAACTGCTCGATGCTGCGCGCACCGATGCCGCGCGTGGGAAAGTTGATAATGCGCAGCAACGCATTGTCGTCATCAGTGTTCTGCATCAGGCGCAGATAACCCAGCGCGTGCTTGATTTCCTGCCGTTCGAAAAAGCGCAGGCCGCCATACACGCGATAAGATAATCCGGCAGAAACCAGCGCGTGCTCAAGCACCCGCGATTGTGCGTTGGAGCGATACAGCAGCGCCATCCCGGAAAGCTTCATACCTTCGCGTTGAAGTTGCTTCACTTCTTCGACGATGAAGCGCGCCTCTTCCGTATCGGTCGGAGCTTCGTACACGCGCAACTCCTCACCCTTGTGTTCCGCCGTCCATAAATTCTTGCCGAGACGGTTGCTGTTGTTCTGGATCAGCGCATTGGCGGCATCGAGGATGTTGCCGTGCGAGCGGTAGTTTTGCTCCAGCTTGATGACGCTCTGCACATAAAAATCGCGCGTAAGTTGCTGCATGTTGCCGACATTCGCGCCGCGAAAAGCGTAAATGGATTGGTCGTCATCTCCCACCGCGAACAATGCATTATTCTGCCCCGCCAGCAGCTTCAACCACTGGTATTGCAGCTTGTTGGTATCCTGAAACTCGTCCACCAGAATGTGTTTGAAGCGTTCCTGATAATGCTCGCGCAACGCGGCATTGCGTGACAACAGCTCGTAGCAACGCAACAACAACTCGGAAAAATCTACCACGCCTTCGCGCTGGCATTGCGCATCGTACTCGGCGAAGATTTCCACCTTGCGCCGCGTAAATGGATCGAAAGCCTCCACCTCATGCGCTCGCAGCCCCTCTTCTTTATTGCCGCTGATGAAATACTGCACCTCGCGTGGAGGGAACTTCTCGTCATCGACATTCATCGCCTTCATCAAACGTTTGATGGCAGAAAGCTGATCGCCGCTGTCCAGAATCTGGAAAGTTTGCGGCAAATTCGCCTCGCGGTGATGCGCGCGCAGCATCCGGTTACACAGTCCGTGAAACGTACCAATCCACATGCCGCGCGTGTTAATCGGCAGCATGGCGGACAAGCGTGTGATCATCTCCTTCGCCGCCTTGTTGGTAAATGTCACCGCAAGAATACCGTGCGGGCTGACCTGCCCGGTGCTGATGAGATGTGCGATGCGCGTGGTCAGCACCCGCGTCTTGCCGCTGCCCGCTCCGGCCAGAATCAGCGCGGATTGGGCGGGCAGAGTTACGGCGGCGCGTTGTTCTGGATTGAGGCCGGAAAGCAGGGAAGAGTTCATCTTGTGATTATCCCACAGGATGGCTACATGACACGCTGGGCCTGCACCATAAATTGAGACTGCGGTAGGGTGGATGAGCGCTTTACGCGGGTGGTAATTTGTAGGATGCGGTGACAAAGGAACCGCATCGTTCGCGATTGATGCGGTTCGTTCCTCACCACATCCTACGCTCGCTAGATATTTGTAGATTGTCGATGCTGGTTCAACTTCTCATCAACCTCATGGCATGCAGCCTCGTGAAACAAGTCAGTGGTCATAATGATGGAGTATGGGTCGAATTCTTCGGTAAATTTCCGTGCATTCTCCGTAACGGAGTTATCTGGTCGGAACAAATTTTTCCCATGCCCACCACATATAAATGCAAGGTCGCTACGTTTAATTGTCTGATCTCTTAAGTATCCTGCAACTTCTTCTTCTCTGGTGATTTCCAACCAGACCCGCTCATCGGTTTGAACAATCTGAACATCTGCGATTGATGGGTCAATCCAAAGGGGATAATGCTCCTTTAGGCGACCGAGGATACTTATTGCGCTAAACGATGACTCGGATTGAGCAGACTGTCCGTTCAGTTGGATAAGAAGGTTAATTACATCCTTTAACGGATAACGGAAAAATTCCCGATCTCCATTTGACCGGAACTCAGACAATTGGGTATGCATCCGATCTTCAAGCGTCTCATGGTCATCAGAAAAGACCTCAAAAGCGACCTCAAATGGGGTAGGTACGCCGGTTGTGTATAGCTTTTTAGCTCTGGCACGACTGTCGCGTTGGGTGCAGCCGATCTTGACCAGTCCAGGCATTGACGGATTGATGAGGAGATACACGTATCCAGAGGCCATATGAAATATCTAACGCAACTTCGGCGTCCCGCAAACCACATCCCCATTCTGTCCCCGATGCCGTAGCGCATGATCCATCAGCACCAGCGCCAGCATCGCTTCGGCAATCGGGGTGGCGCGGATGCCGACGCAGGGGTCGTGGCGGCCTTCGGTGGAGACCATCACCGCTTCGCCTGCCTTGTTGATTGAGCGGCGCGGAATGCGGATGCTGGACGTAGGTTTGATCGCGAGGTGTGCGACGATGTTTTGTCCGGTGGAGATGCCGCCGAGGATGCCGCCTGCATTGTTCGACAGGAAACCATCCGGAGTAAGTTCGTCGCCGTGTTCGCTGCCCTTCTGTGTCACGCAGCCAAAGCCCGCGCCGATTTCTACGCCCTTCACCGCGTTGATGCTCATCAGCGCGTAAGCGATTTCGGCATCGAGACGGTCGAATACCGGCTCGCCCCAGCCTACCGGCACATTTTCCGCCACCACGGTGAGTCTTGCGCCGATGGAATCGCCGGACTTGCGCAGCCCGTCCATATAATCTTCCAACTGTGCGATATAACTCGCATCGGCGATGAAGAAACTGTTGCCTTCCTCGGTCAGTTCTCCCCAGCTCTTGAATGGAACCTCGATCTCGCCGAGTTGTGCGAGATAGCCGCGCACGATGACGCCGTATGTTTCATGCAGCCATTTTTTGGCGATGGCGCCCGCCGCTACACGTCCCGCCGTTTCGCGCGCCGAAGCGCGACCGCCGCCGCGATGGTCGCGGATGCCGTATTTCTGCCAGTAGGTGTAGTCAGCGTGGCCGGGACGGAAGGTCTCCGCGATGTTGCCGTAATCCTTGCTACGCTGGTCTTCGTTGCGGATCAGCAATGCGATGGGCGTGCCGGTGGTCTTGCCTTCGAATACGCCAGAGAGGATTTCCACGCGGTCTTCTTCGCGCCGCTGGGTGACATGGCGCGAGGTGCCGGGCTTGCGCCGGTCCAGATCATGCTGAATGTAGGCTTCGCTCAACTCCATCCCCGGCGGGCAGCCGTCCACCACGCAGCCGATGGCCGCGCCATGCGATTCGCCGAACGAAGTTACCGTAAACAAAGTGCCGAGTGTATTTCCAGACATGACCGTCCTCTAAAAAGTAATGGCTTCTCGCAAAAACGATGCGCAGAGTTTAACATAAGCAACACAATGCAAAAGTTGCCGTCGTTCCCACGCCATTTTTAGGATTAAAGTGTTCATAGACACTCACTGCCATCTCGATGCCGCCGAATTTGACGGTCAGCAGGATGCCATCGTACGCGAAGCACAGGCGGCGGGCGTCACCACACTGGTGCTGCCTGCGATAGAGCGCGCCAACTTCGCCGCAGTGCAAACGCTCTGCACGCAATACCCCATCTGCGTACCCGCTTACGGCATCCACCCCATGTATGTGGCTCGCGCCACCCCCGCCGACCTTGACGCGCTGCACAGTTATCTGGTGCAATCAGACACCGTGGCCGTCGGCGAGATTGGGCTGGATTTTTTTGTGGAGGGGTATGATCAGGAAAAACAGGAATTCTATTTTGCCGAGCAACTTAAACTAGCGCACGAGTTCGACCTGCCGGTGCTGCTGCATATCCGCCGCGCGCAGGACACCATCCTCAAACATCTGCGCAAGTTTTATGAGAGCGTCGGCCCTTCGACGTCGCTCAGGACAGGCATCGCGCATGCCTTCAATGGAAGCGCACAACAGGCAGCGGAATTCATCAAGCTCGGTTTCAAACTCGGCTTCGGCGGTGCAATGACTTATTCCCGCGCCACCCGACTACGCGAACTCGCCGCTACCCTGCCATTGGAAAGCATCGTGCTGGAAACTGATGCGCCAGATATTCCGCCATATTTTCTGCAACGCGGATCACCCAACAAGCCGGAATACCTGCCGCGCATCGCGCAGACACTGGCAGAATTGCGCGGTATTCCGCTGGAGGAAGTTGCACGGGTGACTACGGCGAATGCTTTGAGTGTGCTGCCTCGTTTACGATCTTTACCATCCCATGAATCTCAAGCAAAGTATCCCCTCCCCCTTGCAGGGGGAGGGCTAGGGAGGGGGTAGAAACTTTCATGTTCCACTACTCTACCCCCATCCTAACCTTCCCCCTGCAATGGGGAAGGGACTGCTGCCGAAGTTAAAAAAACTGGAGCAGTTATAATTCATTCATGAACATCCCGCCCCAATTCACCCGTACCCACATCCTGCTCGGTGATGAAGGGCTGCAATGTTTGAAAAGCAAGCATGTCTTCGTCGCAGGGCTCGGCGGTGTCGGCTCGTATTGCGCGGAAGCGTTGGCGCGCGCCGGGATCGGCAGGCTGACCCTGCTTGATCACGACAAGGTCGTGGTCAGCAACATCAACCGCCAGTTGCCCGCGCTGCTTTCCACCGTCGGGCAATCCAAAGCAGAGCTCATGCGCGCTCGCATCGCCGACATCAATCCCGATTGCGAAGTCACCATCCTGCGCACCTTCCTCACCATCTTCAACGTGAACAAGCTCGTGCCGGGTGATAGCGACTATGTGATGGACTGCATTGATTCTCTGTCGTGCAAAGTGGCGCTGGTGGTGGAAAGCTACAAACGCGGCCTGAAGGTCGCCTCCAGCATGGGCGCGGGCAACCGTCTCGATCCCACGCGCATCCGCATCGTTGACATCAGCAAAACCGAAGTGTGTCCGCTGGCGCGGGTGATGCGCAAACGCTTGCGCAAGGAACAAGTTTACAAAGGTGTGTTGACGGTGTTCTCGGACGAATTTCCGCGTGCTCCGCTTCCCCCGCAGCCGGTGGATGGACAAGGCCGACCGCGCGCCGTGAATGGCACTATCAGCCACATGCCGCCGCTGTTCGGTTACATGCTGGCGGGCGCGGTAATTAAGCAGTTATTGGAAGAATGCAAGAACGGGTGAATCGCCTCTTTACTCCAAGGTACCCTTCAGATGAATTGATGCAAACTTGCTGCAGTTTGCTCGAGCAACGCTACATCAAGGGTGCCGATACATTGTTCGGTCATGTCGATCCCGTTGAGGACTGAGGGGCGCTCGTTCTCGGTTATTTCCCACACCCTGGTTTGATCTCCTTTTCTCCTGACTGCCACCAAGGTCTCGATGGCTGCGTCCAGCGTTTCGATGGCGAGGGGAATTTTTGTATGGCGTTGCTCGAGTGCGGTGCGGACAACACAGAGGGCCATCGCCAAACGGGCAAAGGCATCCACGTTAAACTGCCCGGTGCAGGCCGCTTGATATGCGGCGTGCATGTTCATCGCATAGAAGTCCTTCACACCGTTAGTAACAGGAATTCGAAGTGGATTTTTTTGATTCATTTTTATTTCTCTTTATGTGCGGCTCTAATTGTCAAATTGTCCGGTGCTATTTGGCACAGCATGCCACCTTGTCAGTGTAAGCTGACTATTGGCTTGAACCCCAAACGCGACTGCAATTTTTCCGCAGTGATGTGCGCCTCGTCCAGGCTGGTGTATGGGCCGATGTGAACGCGCACCAGATCATCCTTTTGATACAGCACGAGTTGCTTGCCGCTGCCGTCGAATTCGGTGCGCATTTTCGCGAGGAAGCTTTCTGCACTTTGCTGTGATTTGAATGCGCCAATTTGCAAATAAACATTGCCGCCAACAGGCTGTGTGTTCGTTGCGGCATGCGCTGTTGCAGGCGCAGGCGCCAAGGGTTCGCTGGTGACCGGATCGGCTATGGCGATGGTTGTGGCGACAGCAGTATCCGGTGCGATGCTTGCGATTTCTACTTCGCTGCTGCCATTGCCGATGATGCCGAGCTTGTGTGCGGCGACATAGGAAAGATCCATGATGCGGTCATGCAAAAAAGGGCCACGGTCGTTGATGCGCACCACTACCGATTTATTGTTGGCGAGGTTGGTGACGCGGGCGTAGCTAGGTATCGGCAAGGTGGGATGCGCGGCAGTCATGCCGTACATGTCGTAGGTCTCGCCGCTGGAAGTGCGTTGACCGTGGAATTTCTTGCCGTACCATGAAGCAATGCCGCGTTCCTTGTAGTCGCCCGGCGTAGTCAGTGGCGTGTAGTTCTGACCCAGGGCGACATAAGGACGATTGGCGTAACGATGCAGAGGCTCGGCGCGTGGCACGGCATCCGGCGTGGCATCGAGGTTAGCAGGCTCATCGGCACCGGGGCCGTCGCCTTCCAGATAACCGCCGCGACCGGGCTGAGTCGCCGCTTGGGCAGCTGGGTGACCCTTTGCAGGCGTTGCCGAAGACGGAGACGCGGGTTCAAGCTGCATGGATTGCGCTTCGACCACCGGAACGGCGGGTTGCGTCCGCGCTTGATGAGTCGGTGTGCTGGAGCAAGCGGTGAGTATAATTGCCGCAAACAATATCAGTCCGGTTTGTTTATTCATTTGCAGGCTCCTTAAAGCAGTTAAAAGCAGTCGTTAGTTGGTTTTTTCCGCTACGCGGGTTTGGTTTTAACTAACAAATAACGTCTTACGTTTGTACCAACGTCTTATGAGTGTGAATACTCATAAGCATACCAAATCCCAGCATCAATGTGACCATGGATGTGCCGCCGTAGCTAACTAGAGGCAGCGGCACGCCCACCACCGGCAGGATACCGCTGACCATGCCCATGTTGACGAAGGCGTAGGTGAAGAAGGTCAGCGTGATGCTTCCCGCCATCAGCCGCGTGAAATAAGTCGAGGCGTTTGCGGTGATGATGAAACCGCGCCCGATGACGAACAGAAACAGGCCTAACAGGATGAGGTTGCCGAGCAATCCGAATTCCTCCGAGTACACCGCAAAAATAAAATCCGTGGTGCGTTCCGGCAGGAAGTCGAGGTGGGTCTGCGTGCCGTTGAGGTAGCCTTTGCCCAACACACCGCCGGAGCCAACCGCGATCATGCCCTGTATGGTGTGATAGCCCTTGCCCAGTGCGTCCTGCGACGGGTCGAGCAGCATCATGATACGGTGCTTCTGATAGTCATGCAGCATGGACCACAACACCGGCGCACTGGCGAGCGCCGAAACGAACAGCACTCCCATCACGCGCCAACTCAAACCGGCGAGGAATAGCACATAAAATCCGCTGGCAGAGATCAGCACGGCGGTGCCTAGATCAGGCTGACGCGCGATCAATGCTACCGGCAACAACAATAATAAGGCTGCGAAAAAATAATTTTTCAGCGTCAACGTGCCCTCGTTTTTTTCGAAATACCAAGCCATCATCAGCGGCACGCCGATTTTCATCAGTTCGGAAGGTTGGATGGTCGCCACGCCGATATTTAGCCAGCGCCGCGCGCCGTGACTGACCTCTCCGAACAGCGCCACGCCGATCAGTAACACCATGCCGAAGAGATATATCGGCAAGGCGGTGCGCATCAGGTAATGCAGCGGGATATTGGCCACCAGCCACATGCAGACTAACGCCACCAGAATGTTCGCCACCTGCGCCATCACACGCCCCCAGTTGCCGTCGGTGGCGCTATACAGCACCACCAGTCCGGCCATCAGCAACAGACCGAGCGCGAGCAGCAATATGGGGTCGAGATGCAAAATGAGTCGCCGTTTCAAGCGCGGCCACAGCGGTTGTTTAATCATGTTCCGGCTCCTCGGCTGCGCTTGTCGTACCTGTCCCCATAGCGGCCACGCCGCTCTGTGCTTTTACTAACGAGGGATCAAGCTTGGGTACCTTGCCGAGCAGGTAATAGTCTAGCACCTTACGCGCGATGGGCGCAGCAGTGCTACCGCCGTGCCCGCCGTTTTCCACCAGCACAGCCATTGCAATCTTTGGTTTGTCGGCAGGCGCAAAAGCGATGAACCAGGCGTGGTCGCGGTTGCGTTCCGACAACTGGCTCGCGTCGTATTTCTCGCCCTGCTTGATGCCCACCACCTGCGCCGTGCCAGTCTTGCCCGCGAAGGCATAGGGCGCACCCGCTCCGGCCTGCGCGGCAGTACCGCCGGGTTGCATTACCGCCACCATGGCGCTCTTCACCAAGGCAACATGTTCCGGGTTGAGGTTAAGGTTGAACTCCGGTTTCACCTCCGGTATGGCTGTGTCATTGCTGCCACCATGCTGCACCTGCCGCACCAGATGCGGGCGGTAGCCCACGCCGTCGTTGGCCAGCACCGCCGTAGCAAAGGCCAGTTGCATCGGCGTAGTCAGGTCATAGCCCTGCCCAATGCCTGCCGACACGGTGTCGCCGCCATACCATTTCTCCTTGTAGCGTTTCATCTTCCATTCCTGCGACGGCATCAACCCGGATGTCTCGCCTTCCATATCTATGCCAGTTTTCTTGCCGAAGCCGAACCGCGACAGGAAATTGTACATATTGTCTATGCCCAGTTCGACGGCTAGTCCGTAATAGTATGTATCGCATGACACCACGATAGACTTGAACATGTCCACCATGCCGTGCCCGCCCTTCTTCCAGTCGCGGTAGTGGTGGCTGCTACCCGGAAGGGTGTAGTAGCCCGGATCGCTGATGGTGTAGCTGGGTGAACGCTTGCCGTAATACAGCCCTGCCAGCGCCATGAACGGTTTGATGGTGGAGCCAAACGGATACTGGCCGCGCAAGGCGCGGTTGTTAAGAGGCACATCGGGCGAATTATTCAGCTCGTTCCAGCTATCTTCGTCGATGCCGTCGATGAACAGGTTGGGGTCGTAGCCTGGTTTGCTGATAAAGGCCAGCACTTCGCCGTTGGCCGGGTCTATCGCCACCAGCGCGCCACGAAAATTGCCGAACGCCTGCCACGCGATTTCCTGTAACTTGGCGTCCAGCGTCAGAATCAGGTTGTTGCCCGACATTGGTGCGGAATGCGACAGCACGCGCACCCCGCGACCGCTCGAATCCACCTCCATTTGCTCGATGCCGGTAGTGCCGTGCAATTCGCTTTCGTAACTCTGCTCGATACCGGTCTTGCCGAGGTAATCGGAACCGCGATAATTAGCGGCGGTTTCATCATCCTCAAGCTGCTGGAGGTCGCTATCGTTGATACGCCCGATGTAACCGATCAGATGCGAGGTCTGCTCGTTGTAAGGATATTCGCGGAACAGCCGCGCCTTGATTTCCACACCGGGGAAGCGATAACTCTGCGCAGCAAAGCGCGCCACCTCCTCATCCGACAAACGGTTACGAATCGGCAAGCTCTCGAAATTGCGGCTTTCCGTTAGCAGCTTTTTGAAACGCTTGCGATCCTTAGGCTGAATATCCACCAGTTGCGCCAACTGGTCTATCGTAGCCTCCAGGTCGGTCACCTTGCTCGTCGTGATTTCCAGCGTATAGCCAGAATAATTGTGCGCCAGTATCACACCGTTGCGGTCGAGAATCAGGCCGCGGTTCGGCACGATGGGTACGACCGAGATGCGGTTGTTTTCCGCCAGAGTCTGGTAGTGGCTGTGTTTTACTATCTGCAAATATATGAAGCGGGTTAGCAGCAAGAACAGCAGCACCAGCACGAAGACTATGCTCAGTATCAGCCGCAGCCGGAAATGATAGATTTCGCGCTGGGTGTTCTTGAGTTCGACACGACGCTTCATTGCACCCTCATAGATTGCCGCTCATAAATCGTCGGGGTTGAGACGAGGCAGGCGCATGACTTGCAACAGCAGGGTCAATGGAATCCACAGCGAGGCCGTTGTCACGCTGCCAAGAAAATATGCCCAGGCGACATAGCTGTGTAATTGCCAATGCACTAAGGCATACACCACGTAGGCCAGCAGCAGCAAGGGGAATACCTGCAAAGTCTGCTGGCGCAAGTCGAACATCTGCATGCGCTGGTGCAGCACGATGCCGCCATATGCCAACACGGTGTAAGCCAGCGCGTGCTGCCCGAACAGGCTGGCATCGGTCACATCGGCGAAGACGCCGATCATCCAGGCCATGCCGATGCCAATGCGGAACGGCTTATGGGTACACCAGTAGAGCAACACCAGCGCCACAAAGTCCGGACGCAGCGCCAGCCAGATACCACTCCACGGCAGCCAGTTGAGCAACAGCGCAGCGAGCAGGCTCAACGCGATAAACGTGTTGCTGGCAGGCAACAGGAATTCCTGATCTTTGGGAAAGTTGCTCATGGTTTTCTTCCTCTGCCCCGCTTGGGTTTGTCTGCACCATTTTCCGCTGTGGCTTCGGGGCGCTCAGGCAACTTTGGCAGGCCAGACAGGATCAGCAGTTGGCGCTGACGATCCACCCCTCCCAGTGGGGAGCATTGGATGCGTGCAAACGGATAGGCCGGATCGTGCTCAATGTGACCAACCTTGGCCACCGGCAGGCCAGGCGGATAAGTGCCGTCGATGCCCGAAGTCACCAGTATGTCGCCCTCCCGGATGTCAGCGCTATTTGGCATATAGCGCAATGTCAGGCCGCCGGTATCGCCGGAACCGAATACCACCATGCGCAGGCCGTTGCGCAGAGCCTGCACCGGGACTGAGTGATCCTTGTCGGTAATCAGGGTGACTTCACTCAACCACGGATAGACGCGGGTGACCTGTCCGACCACTCCAATGTCATCCATCACTACTTGCCCCGCCTGCACGTTGGCCTGTGCACCTTTGTCCAAAAATAATTTGCGCTTGAAAATGTCGCGTTCGACATACACGATCTCGGCCAGTTGCGTCGGATAAGCTGCGCGCTGCTGCACCGCGAGCAATTCGCGCAAGTGCTGATTCTCCGCCTGCAACACTTGCAATTGCTGCAACTGCACAGCATCCACGGTGTGTTGCTTGCGCATCTGGATGTTGTCGCGTTGCAGGCTGCTCTGGAGGGTGAAGAAGGAATCGGCTTGTTGCCACAGCGCACCCGGCATCGCAGCCACGCGCTGCAAGGGATAAGTCAAAATGGACAGTACGCTGCGCGTGGACTCCAGATACCGGTAACGCGCATCCACGAACAGCAGCAACAACGAAAGCAGGGAAAAGAACACCAGCCGGACAGCAGGACTGGGGCCGCGGTTGAAAAAACGAAAGGATTGGGCTTGTTCCATATTCAGGAATCAGGGATCAGGGATCGGGTATCAGTAACAAAACCGCGCAGATGCCGCATCTGATTCCTGATCCAGAATTCCTGATTCCTGGCCTCAGTCTGTGGTGAAAATACTGCTGAACTTGTCCATGCGTTCGAGCGCCTTGCCGGAGCCGCGCACCACACAGGTAAGCGGGTCGTCGGCGATCAATACCGGCAGGCCGGTTTCTTCCATCAGCAGGCGGTCGATGTCACGCAACAGCGCACCGCCGCCAGTCAGCACCATGCCCTTGCTGGCAATGTCCGCACCCAGTTCCGGCGGGGTCTGTTCCAATGCGGTCTTCACCGCGCTGACGATGCTGTTGAGCGGGTCGGTGAGCGCTTCCAGGGTTTCGTTGCTGGAGATAGTGAAGCTGCGCGGCACGCCTTCCGCCAGGTTGCGCCCCTTCACTTCCATTTCGCGAACCTCGGAACCGGGAAAGGCAGAGCCGATTTCTTTCTTGATCATCTCGGCGGTGGTTTCGCCGATTAACATGCCGTAGTTGCGGCGGATGTAGTTGATGATGGCCTCGTCGAACTTGTCGCCGCCAACACGCACCGAGCCGGAATATACCGCGCCGCCCAACGAGATCACGCCCACTTCAGTGGTGCCACCGCCGATGTCAACCACCATCGAGCCGGTCGCATCTTCCACCGGCAGGTCGGCGCCAATCGCCGCCGCCATAGGTTCTTCGATCAATTCCACGCGGCGCGCCCCTGCGCCATAAGCGGATTCGCGGATGGCGCGGCGTTCAACTTGAGTCGAACCGCACGGCACGCAGATCACGATGCGCGGGCTGGGGGTGAAGATGCCGGACTTGTGCACGCGGCGGATGAACTGCTTGAGCATCTGTTCGGTGACGGTGAAGTCAGCGATCACGCCATCCTTCATCGGGCGGATGGCGGTGATATTGCCCGGCGTGCGACCCAGCATCTGCTTTGCCGCCAGCCCGACCTGCTGGATCACTTTCTTGCCGTTGGGGCCGCCTTCCTGGCGGATTGCCACTACCGATGGTTCGTTTAGCACGATGCCTTGCCCGCGCGCCCAGATCAAAGTATTTGCAGTGCCCAGGTCAATCGCCAGGTCATTGGAAAAATAGCCGTTAAAAAAACCAAACATGTCAGAGCCTCATGTGTTGTTAGAAAACGCAAAGGAGTGCGCCCGTAAAGATGTTTATGATACCCTATTAAGCAAGTTTCGATAAAGCCTAAATCCAAATGTCCTTGACCATAGACGATGTAAAAAAAGTCGCCCGGCTGGCCCGGCTGGCAGTAAGCGAACAGGAAGCGCAAACAGCGCATGTCCAATTATCCAACATATTCGGCTTGATCGTCGAAATGCAGGCGGTGGATACCTCCGGCATCGCACCCATGTCCCACGCCCAGGACGTCACCCAGCGCCTGCGCGAAGACAAGGTCACGGAAGGCAATCAACGCGAATTGTTCCAGTCCATTGCGCCGCAAGTCGAGGCCGGACTATATCTCGTTCCCCAAGTAATTGAATAGTTAAGGGAGAAGGGAGAAGAGTAAAAGCGGCGCGGAGGTTTTCCCCTTCCCTCTTCACCCTTCTCCCCAAAGAAATGATAAACGCCTCACTCAAACAACTCGCTGCCCAACTTGCCGGAAAGAAAATTTCCAGCGTTGAACTGACGCAACTCTATCTCGACCGCATCGCCGACCTCAATCCGAAGCTCAACGCCTTCATCACGGTAAGCCCGGACATGTCTCTGGCACAGGCACGCGAGGCTGATGCGATGCTGGCGAACGGTAATGCGCAGCCCTTGACGGGCATCCCCATCGCACAGAAAGACATCTTCTGCGCCAAGGGCTGGCGCACCACCTGCGGCTCGAAAATGCTGCACAACTTTATTTCGCCTTACGACGCGCACGTCATCTCACAATTCAATAATGCGGGTGCGGTCAACCTCGGCAAGACCAACATGGACGAATTCGCCATGGGGTCGTCGAACGAAACCTCTTACTTTGGAACGGTGAAGAACCCGTGGGACACAGCGCGCGTGCCCGGCGGCAGTTCCGGCGGCACGGCGGCAGCAGTCGCGGCGCGGCTGTGCGCGGCGGCTACCGGCACCGACACCGGCGGCTCGATCCGCCAGCCCGCAGCACTCTGCGGCATCTCCGGCCTTAAACCGACTTACGGCGTGGTGTCACGCTACGGCATGATCGCCTTCGCCTCCAGCCTGGATCAGGCTGGGCCGATGGCGCGCAGCGCGGAAGATTTGGCGCTGTTGCTTAATACCATGGCCGGGTTCGATGAGCGTGATTCCACCAGCCTGCAGCGCGCGAAGGAAGATTATGCGCGTGACTTGAATAAGCCATTGGCTGGCCTGCGTATCGGTTTGCCGAAAGAATTTTTTGCCGAAGGATTGAGCAGCGACGTTGCGCAAGCAGTCGAAACCGCCATCGCCGAATATAAGAAACTCGGCGCCAGCGTGGTAGACATCAGCCTGCCCAACTCGCGCCTGTCCATCCCGGTTTATTACGTGCTGGCACCAGCGGAAGCCTCCAGCAACCTGTCGCGCTTCGATGGCGTGCGCTACGGCTACCGTGTGCCGGAATACACCGACCTGGCGGACATGTACGAAAAATCCCGCGCACAGGGCTTCGGCGCAGAAGTGAAGCGCCGCATCATGATCGGCACTTATGTGCTGAGTCACGGCTATTACGATGCCTACTATTTGCAGGCGCAGAAAATCCGCCGCCTGATCGCGCAGGATTTTGTCGAGACCTTCAAACAATGCGATGTCATCATGGGACCAACCAGCCCTACCACCGCATTCCAACTGGGCGAGAAGGGCGATGATCCGGTGCAGATGTACCTGTCCGACATCTACACCATTGCGGTGAACCTCGCAGGTCTGCCCGGCATGTCGATTCCAGCGGGCTTCGGCGCAAACAACATGCCGGTCGGCTTGCAGATCATCGGTAACTATTTTTCCGAGGCGCAGATGCTGAATGTCGCGCATCAATATCAACTGGCGACGGATTGGCACAATCGCGCCCCGCAACACATCGGGCTGTAAGGATATGAACATGCAATGGGAAATCGTCATCGGCCTGGAAGTGCATGCACAGCTTTCGACCAGCAGCAAAATCTTCTCAGGCGCCTCGACTGCGTTCGGCGCGGAGCCAAACACGCAAGCGGACGCAGTAAGCATCGCGCTGCCCGGCGTGCTGCCGGTGCTGAACAAGGGTGCGGTGGAACGCGCCATCAAATTCGGCTTGGCAGTCGGTGCACACATCGCGCCGCGTTCGGTATTCGCACGCAAGAATTACTTTTATCCCGATCTGCCCAAGGGCTACCAGATCAGTCAGTTTGATTTACCGGTGGTGGGGCAAGGCGCGCTGACCATCCAGGTCGAGCCGCTGTCCGGCCCTTCGACAGGCTCAGGACAGGCGGCTTATGAGAAAGTGGTGCGCATCACCCGCGCCCATCTGGAAGAAGATGCGGGCAAGTCGGTACACGGAGAGTCCCAAGGCGTAACGGGCATTGACCTGAATCGCGCCGGAACACCGCTACTGGAGATTGTATCCGAGCCGGACATGCGCTCTGCTGCCGAAGCGATAGCTTACGCCAAGACGCTGCATACTCTAGTGCGCTGGATCGGCATCTCCGACGGCAACATGCAGGAAGGCTCCTTCCGTTGCGACGTTAATGTGTCGGTGCGCCGCCCAGGCGCGGAATTAGGCACGCGCCGCGAGATCAAGAACCTCAACTCGTTCAAGTTCATGCAACAGGCCATCGACTATGAAGTTCAGTGGCAGATCGACACGTTGGAGAACGGCGGCAAAATTCAGCAAGCGACCATCTTATTCGACCCGGACAGTGGTAAAACGCATGCCATGCGCAGCAAGGAAGACGCGCACGATTACCGCTACTTCCCTGATCCTGATTTGTTGCCGCTGGATATTTCATCAGCGATGATCGAACAAATCCGCGCCACGTTGCCTGAACTACCTGAAGCCAAAAAGGCACGCTATATCAATGAATTTGATCTTTCAGTTTATGAAGCTGGCCTTCTCACCAATTCGATTGAGATTGCCCAATATTTTGAAAAAGCTCAACAACATCTAAGCAATCTGAATCCTGCAAAATGGCTCGACAGTAATTCGCACGATGCCAAATGGATGTATGGGGGAGGAATTGCGAAAGGGGTGATTGGTTTACTAGCTACCCAGCTTAATCGTGATGGCATTGATGTTGCGCAGGCGAAAGTTTCGCCAGAACAATTTGCACTGCTGCACTGCAGAATGATTGACAACACTCTGACGGCAAAACTTGCACGCGAAGTTTTCCAGTTGCTATGGGAAAATCCATCAGTAAAAGAATCCGCTGTCGACGACCTTATTGAAAAGAATGGCTTGAGACAAGTTTCCGACACCGGCGCAATCGAAAAAATCGTAGATGAAATCATCGCCGCCAATCCGACTCAGGTAGCTGAGTATCGTAGCGGCAAGGATAAAGTGTTTGGCTTTTTCGTCGGCCTCGCCATGAAGGCGAGCAAGGGTAAGGCGAATCCTGCACAACTGAACGAGGTTCTGAAACGTAAACTCGCAGCCTAAGGGCAATGCTGTTCACTTAACCGTTCGTGGTGAGCTTGTCGAACCACCAGCTACGCAACCAGAACCCTTCGACAAGCTCAGGCGGGTGCCCGACCAAAAGCTTGATGGGGCGAACGGAATTTCTATTAAGTGAGCGGTATTGTGTCTAAAGGCAGTCTCTGATGGCACAACTAGCCATCTCACTTTGCAACCAAAATACGGTTGCAAAGTGGTTGGTTATAAAAACCATGTTTCGTCACGCCGATCTAATGCTGGCGCGGCTTGCGCGGGGCATGGGCAAACAGCACGTCATATAACCAACGCGGCAATAGTTTAAGCACCCGCCCAAGCAAACCCATTTGCCACGGAATGACGGTGAACGCTGTTTGCCGTTCGATGGCGCGCGCCATCCTTGATGCTGCCTCATCGGCATCGAGAATGAATGGCATCGGATAAGGATTAATGGCAGTCATCGGGGTCTTGATGTAACCGGGACATATCGTGACGACCTTTACGCCACTGTTATGCAACTCGACGCGCAAGGATTCCAGATAGGAGATCGCCGCAGCCTTGGAAGCTGAGTAGGCGCTCGCTCCAGGCAGGCCGCGAAACCCGGCCACGCTGGCAATGCCGACCAGTGTACCTTGCCGCCTGGCGCGCATTGCCGCCAGAAAAGGCTGAAAGGTATGCATCATTCCCAGCACGTTGATGTCCATTACCTGTTGAAAGGCTGCGATATCCTCGGCATATTCGGTGAACGTACCGGCACTCACTCCGGCATTGGCAATCACAATGTCCGGCACGCCTACCCGTGCGATGAAATCCTGTGCCGCTGCTTGCATGGCAACTGCATCGCGCACATCCAGCGGGTAACAATAAACTTGTTGGGGATATTTTTCGGAGAGGGCTTGCAGCAATTCGGCACGGCGGGCAACTGCCCCGACCACCGCACCTTGCTCAAGATAATGTTGCGCCAGCGCCAAGCCCAGGCCACTGGAGGCTCCGGTTATGAATAGACAGGATTTAGGAGCAAAGGGCAAGGTTCAAGGCTCAAGAATTAAACCCAAATAATTCATTAGACCGTTCGTGGTGAGCTTGTCGAACCACTTGCGCTGTAGAACAAACCCTTCGACAAGCTCAGGGCGAACGGTGCTGGCAAATCATATCGTATCGCTCCTAATGGATTATCTGGGTTAAACCAAAACCAGCGGCTCCGTTTTTTACTTGCTCCTTGCACCTTGAGCCTGAATTAATGTTTGCGTTCCTTGCGCACCTTATCTACCAAGGTGTTCAGCACTTGCATGGTTGCCGCCGGTTGCAGGCCGGTGATCACGTATTTGCCGTCCACGATCAAGGTCGGAGTACCGCGTATGCCGTAGATTTGCCCCATTTGTTTGGCGCGCACCACCTTGCTCTGCATGGAGAAGGAGTTGTAGGCGTCGGCGAATTTCTTGCGATCCACGCCGTGCTTGGCGAGGAAGTCGGTGGTACTGGCCTCGTCCACCAGTTCGACGTTGTTATCCCAGGCGCTGAACAAGTCATCATGTAGCTGAGCACGCTGTCCCAAGGTTTCGAGCGCATAGAAAGTGCGCGCACCCACCTCCCAAGTGGGATTGAATACGGCAGGCACATAGGTAAGCTCGACATCTTTGGGCAGTTTCTTTTCCCATGCGCCTATCAGTGGGTTCAGCTTGCTGCAATGTGTGCAGCCGTAGAAAAAAAATTCCAGCACCTCGATTTTGTTACTGTTGTGCGTAGGCTGAGGCGGATTAAGTATTTGGTAATCTTTGCCCGCTTCTGGTTCGGCGAATGCATGGGTGGCACACATTAGGGCCAGCACCATGAAAAATTGTTTGATGAGTTTCACGTTTCCTCCTTGGCTAATAGTTAGGGATTACTGCGCACGCATTGGAGTGGCACTCACCCCATTTTGTTTCAACACTGCCGAAGCTTTGTTCATTTCGTCCGTGCTCTTGTATGGTCCCAGGCGCACACGATGCCATACCGCTTTATCGGGAAGGGTCGCGGCCTGCACACTGACTTCCAAACCCAGCATGGCAAGCTTGGCTTTCAACTTGTCTGCGTCATCGGCATTGGCAAACGCTCCAGCTTGCAGGAAGTAAGTTCCTTTCTCTTTCGCGAGAGCCTTATCCGCTGGCTTCGCGGCAGCCTTGGCTGGCCCCGTTGCGTCCGGTTTATCGGTCAGCACTTTATAGAATTCAAAGCGTGGCTTGCTCTCACCCACAGCCGATGCTACACCCGAAGCAGCTACCTCTGCCAAACCCGCCTCCGCTACGGCCTTGGGAGCAGGTGCCGGAGCGAGTTTGACAGGATCAGGCTCGAGTTTGACTGTCTCGTGCGGCGCATTGTTCACAAACGGGCTGGGGCGCTTCAGAATGTACCACGCCACCCCGCCCGCTAAAGCCAGTCCCAGCACCATGCCGACCAGAACAGCCGCCAGTAGCGAAGAGCCACCTTTGCGCGGGGGAGCGGTGCGGGAATTACTATTTTTGTTCATGCCATATTCCTTCAATAATCCTTGTTACATCTTCTCTGGCGCCGACACACCCAGCAGCATCAAGCCATTGCGCATCACCTGCGCCACTGCGGCGATCAATGCCAGCCGCGCCAGTTTGACGCCTTCGTCCTCGACCAGAAAGCGCGAGGCATTATAGTAGCTGTGAAAATCCGCCGCCAAGTCTTTCAGGTAGAACGCGATCAGGTGCGGCGCCAAATCCTCCGCCGCGCTTTCGATCACCTGCGGGTAGTCGATCAAGCGTTGCAACAACGCTTTTTCGTAGTCGCTCTCCAGCGTCTCCACCCCGGCCTCGCGTAATGTGACCACATCGCCGCCCCATTGTTCGAGCACGCTGCAAATTCGCGCATGGGCATACTGGATGTAATACACCGGGTTTTCGTTGCTTTGCGATTTCGCCAGATCCATGTCGAAATCCAGATGCTGGTCGCTCTTGCGCAGCACATAGAAAAGGCGTGTCGCGTCGTTGCCCACTTCATTGCGTAATTCGCGCAGGGTGACGAACTCCCCGCTACGCGTGGACATTGCCGCCTTTTGTCCGTTGCGATAGAGTACCGCAAACTGCACCAGTGCAATGTCCAGCCTGTTGCTATCCTGTCCCAGCGCATTCAGCGCACCTTTCACCCGTGCAATATACCCATGATGATCCGCGCCCCAAATATTGATGACGCGATCGAAACCGCGCGTGAATTTGTTTACGTGATAGGCAATGTCGGAAGCGAAGTAAGTGTAGAGGCCGTTCTCACGCTGCACCACACGGTCTTTCTCATCGCCGAACGCGGTGGAACGAAACCACAGCGCACCGTCCTGTTCGTAAAGGTGGTTCGTCGCTTTTAACTGCGCCACCACTTGCGCTACCAGCCCGCTGTCGAACAGCGACTGCTCGGAAAACCATTCGTCAAAATGCACGCCGAACTCGGCCAGATCGTTGCGGCAATCCCCCAACTGCTCGGTCAGCGCATAGTTATGGATATATGCATAATCCTCGCCCAGCAGGCGCTTGGCTTCGGCGATCAGCGCATCCAGATAGGCATCTGCGCTGTCCCCGGCTGCCAGCAGGTCGCGCGTTCGCTCTGCGTTCAGCGCTTCGCCCAGAGAGCGCACAAATTTTGCCCCATGAGCCGCACGGATTTGCAACGCCATGCCGCCCACGTAGTCGCCTTGATAGGCGTTCGAGGGAAACGAGATATTCACCCCATGCAACTCCAGATAGCGCAACCAAGTGGACAGCGCGAGAATGTCCATCTGCCGCCCGGCATCATTCACATAGTATTCGCGGGAAACCTTGTAACCTGCCGCATCCAGCACATTGGACAGGCTCGCGCCGTAGGCCGCGCCGCGCCCATGCCCCACATGCAACGGCCCGGTAGGATTGGCGGAAACGAACTCCACCTGCACCTTGCGCCCCGCGCCGAGTTGAATGTGCCCGTAACGGGTACCCGCCTGCAACACGCCTTGCACCACGCCCTGTTTCGCGGCAGTCGTCAGAAACACATTGATGAAACCAGCTCCGGCGATATCAACTTTTTCCACCACCGGAGAGGCAGGCAATGCGGCGATCAAGGCTTGCGCGATGTCGCGCGGGCTGCGCTTCAGCGGCTTGGCCAGTTGCATTGCCAGATTACAGGCATAGTCGCCATGCGCTGCCTGTTTGGGACGTTCCAGCAGAACGGTAGCAGCTTGCCCCGGCGCCACAACGCGCAGAGCTTGCGCAAACAAATCGGAAAGATGAATTTTGAAATTAGAAACGGCAGCAGTCATTACACAACACCTACAAAAGAGGCGCGGATTATAACACCGGATGCAGCCCAGCCCAATGACAGACGGGATGACGAATTGACGAACAGCATGCAACACATCTGTGCGCAAGTGATGTAAGCTATCTGCTCATCAAAATCGGCAAAAGCAATTGCCTGACTCAATCGCACAGACACGAAAGCAGATATCATGAAAACCAGAATCTTTCCAGGCGCTATCTTGCTTGCAGCCTTCTCACTGCCCGCGTTGGCACAAAATACCGCTCCTGCACAAAAACGATGATACTTTCGGAAAGAGTCAACACATTCGGACAGGACCTGCTTCGCCGCCATGGCGAGCGTGTCCACAAGATCGCCCTTGACGCAGGTTTTACTTGCCCCAACAGGGACGGCACCAAAGGGCGGGGAGGTTGTTCCTTCTGCAACAACATTTCCTTTAGCCCTGATGCTGATGCCCGTCTCGACCTCGCAGCGCAAATATCCAAGGCGCGCCTAGCCATTTCCCGGCGAACCCGTGCCCGTAAATTCATCGCCTATTTTCAGGCCTACACCAACACCTATGCCAAATTAGATGCACTGGAAGCGTTATATCGCGAAGCTCTGAAAGAACCCGACATGATCGGGATTTCCGTGGGTACCCGCCCGGACTGCGTTTCATCCGAGGTGCTGGACTTGCTGGAATATTTTCGCGATCAGGGGCTGGAAGTGTGGTTGGAATTGGGACTCCAGTCAGCCTTCAACAAAACTCTGGAACGAATCAACCGCGGCCATACCTTCGCCGAATATCAGACGACCGCGTTGGCAGCGCGGCAGCGCGGCATTCCAGTATGCACCCACCTGATTGTCGGCCTGCCCGGTGAAACCGAGGAGCATTGCCACACCTCGTTAGACAGTGTGCTGGAAATCGGTGTGGAGGGCGCAAACTTCATCCCTTGCACATTGTGAAACACACGCTGCTGGCTCATCAATGGCGGCAAGGCGAGTATCTTCCGCTATCCCGCGAGGAATACATCAGCATCGCAGCCAATCTGATCGAGCGCACGCCGGAAAACATCATCTATCACCGGGTAACGGCGACAGCATCGAGGGATGTTCTGCTGGCGCCCGCCTGGTGTGCGGAAAAATGGAACGTGCTGAACGGCATCGAAATCGAACTGCGGCAACGGGACACCCGCCAAGGTAGCCGCTCCGGAACTCCCTTTGTGATCGAGAAATTTAGACATGTCGCTTGAATTGGTTTGTCCGGTGCCTTTGCCATGCCCCTATTCACTGCCGCAAAAGCCGGCAGCTATATCTGGTTACCAGCGAATTACTCTTCGCTGCGTTAATATTAGGGTTTTAGGGCAATGAGCATTACAAGGATATTTCGAGTACGAATAGATAGCGCTTTCCGGCAAGAGTTTGAAGACTTGTTTTCTTCAGTTGCCCTTCTCAGAATTCGCGAAGCCGCTGGCTTCATTTCTGCCTCAATTCACAAACCAACGAAATGGACTCCCGACGAGTATGCAATGATCTCCCATTGGGAGAACGAAGCATCACTAAAAGCATATTTTGGCGAGGAATGGAACCAAGCTGTGATTACGCGCGGGGCCGAGAAGTTTATTGTGGCATGCTGGCTTCATCACTATGAACCCTGGGATCAAGCATAAAGGGAGTTATCATTGATCGTCTCTTATTTTCCTGCACACCATGACTGAAAACCCGAGTTGCTCCATACGCACAAACCCAGATTTATCTGCAGTGACGGTGGTAAAACTCAGCCCCCAACCGCCCTGCCAAGATTACCTTGAGGCGATGAGACAGGCCAATGCCGAGGCCGCTCGCCGCATAGGCGAGAATATGCTGTTGTCTTGGTATGATCGTGACCGGAATTTCGAGTCGCCGCAGCATTCCAGCGAATGCCATGCGGCGAGTGCAGTGCCTGGTTACGTGGACTATGGCCTTTACCACGGTGCCACGCTGATGGTGGACATCGAGGACGGACGATTTGTTTTTTTCTATTTGCCTGTAGATTTATAAGGCAACCTGAGCTTAATTTGAGTTCGAATCCTGGCAGCTGTGTCAGTCGAAGAGTGACGCACAGCCCTCATAAATACTATGTTTCTAAAAAGTACATTTGTTTTATACCAACAAATATACCAACGAATTTTTTTGCTTACCCCTGCTATATTCTAAATAATTCTTTATTGTTGGCACGGCATTATAACAAGTTCATGCATCCCCTGTCAGGTGCGGTTTATCTTTGCGTAGTATCCATGTGCGTCCCTTACGCCGTAGCGGTAAGTGACCGTTGCCAAGCAATCACGTCCGACTGACGCCAACGTACCGACCCCGTACCGATTGATACGGGGCGAGGAAATTTTCCTGATTTTATTAAGCGGTAGATTGTCGCCCTGCTCAGGCCGGACAATTTTTCCACGGTCTTGCGCGGTATGAGGTAATCAACTGCTTGGTGTTGCTGAACGCGCGCGGATGCGTCTTCTAGTAAATTGGATCGCATCGTTACGCATCCCTTCTTTGATAGTTAGAGAATATTTCTACTGGGTCAACTGTTTCCCAGAAAATCAAATATTGATTATTCATACAATCCCAATATAACTCCATATTGGAGTTTTCGCACAATAACTCCATAATGGAGCTTCCGTCAAGCTCCATTATGGAGTTACAATGAAGAAATGAGGTAATACAAAAACGACGCTCTGAATAGGAAAGATAATGAGTAAAACTAAAGAATTATTGATTGCATGCAAGAAAAAAATAGGCGTAGATACGGATTACAAGCTAGCGAAAGCGCTGAAAATCCACTCGGGAAGAATTGCCGATTACATAAATGGAAAGCGCATACCAGACGAAAATTCCTGCTTGCGAATTGCGATGTTGTTAGAGCGCAATCCAATTGAAATAATTGCAATCGTCCAAGCCGATACTGAGAAAAATATTCAAAGAAAGGCATTCTGGAACGAAGTCCTGAAGCGAGCCAAGAAATTAGATAAACAAGTAGATAACTTTCTGCAAACCGATCTAAACGAAATTGATGCAAAGCTAGATCACCTGTTCCAATCAGATGTTAAGGATTTAATGCCCAAAGCGAAAAAAGGAAAATTAACATGATGAGCTTTACAGACAATTTGACCATTCAGTACCCACAAGCCAAAAATTCTCAGGAACTCAAACGCGCTGCTTTTCTGTATGCCAACGCTTCGCTTGCTTTAGAGGGATTTGAGACCGACAGCAAGCAGTTAGCACGGCAGGAAAAAATCATTCATGGAAGGATCACAGCGGAGCAAGCTATTGCTCAATGCATCGCTGAATATACCGTGATCTAGGCATCTCAACGGCAAAATTCTCCCCTGATAAATAAGACACACATTACGCACGCCACGTGCAGTCCCACAAACTGATGCTAATTGTATGAATATAAATAATTAAACAGTGTATACAAAATATTTTAAAAGCGTAGCATAAAATGCTAATAAATCGTAATTGTACTTATAATCATATAGATGCATCGTACACGATTGTGTACGTTATAGGAGAATACTAACAAATGGCCACACACTTAAAAGAGCGCTTTGTTTCGTTTAGAGTTAGTGAGGAGGAGTACGACTTGCTAAGTAGTGAAGCAGAAAAACGAAAACTTTCAAATGGCCAGACTGCACGAATGATGGTGCTTTATGCAGTATCTGGTTTTGACCAAAAGCAGGAAACAATCATGCGAAGGCTGGACTACATTGACGACAAGTTTAAGGAGTCATTTCAGTTGTTGCTCGACATTTCTTCTCTAGGGGCGGCAGCGGGCGCTTTGCCATTAGATGCCGAACAACAGGATGTACCTGCGCTTCGAGAAAAGCTAAAAATCCACTTCCAACACTCAAGCGATCTTGGCAAGAGTCTTGTCAATATGATCAAAAAAGGAAAACTCTAGGAGGCGCTACGGTTTTGCAAATTTCACATTTCCACATATCGCGGAGGAATCACCATGAATGCGGTTTTCAAAAAGGTCGCTAAATCTTTTTGGGGGTATGTCGGCATTCCAGAATGCCGACATGGGACGCAGCACGCGCACTGCGCGGGGTGTTCGAGGCGTGTTTCGAGTCTTCGCTGGGGACTCGAAAACGTAGCCAAGATGTAGCTCAAAACTTAGACAATGAGCGATTGAATATCCTTAAAGATTTTTCTCGCCATTGCATTATTGGCCGCATCTTGCGCTTGTGGGTCGGGTTCATTCTGTTTGTCGAACCATGTAATCTGATATTTGTTAGCAAGGCTATTTACTGCTTCAACAGTTTTGCCGCGACTTCTGGTAGCGCAGAGGATTACATTGCAGCCCGCTTTAATAAAAACTTTAAGGCTATCAAATATCCTGCTACCGGGATCGCCTTGGCTTTCAATTCCAATTTTTACGCCATTGATTGTGATAACTACCGTAATATCGACAGCAATAATAATCTCTTCTATAACTGCGTTCGGATAAGCCTTCTTTAGTAGCTGGTATGTCTTTTTGATGGTGGTGCTCTTACCTTGATTGGCAACACCTCGCACAGCAAATATCTTTTTCATTTGATCCCCTTTCTAGGTAAGTAGGTTGGCTGTTGCTTACACAATACCGGAAAACTCCATCAACTCTGGTGGAGATACCTCCAGAGTCTCCGCCAGTTTGCAGATGTTCACTAGGGCAATATTTCGCTGCCCACGCTCCACCCCGCCCAAATAGCTCCGAGCCAGCCCGCTCTCTAAGGCCAGCTTTTCTTGCGACCAGCCCTTGGCGCGCCTAAGTTCGGCTAGGCGACGCCCAAATAGTCCCCTCGGGTCGTCCGACATCTTTTCTCTTTCCAAAAGGAAAAGATGCTAGGGATTGAACCACTATAAGGCGACGCTCTATGAGTGACAATCGTTGATGCGCTATGTTATCGTTGTCACTCATAGTAATCAACGAAGAAAGGGTAAACCGCCCCAAAGGGGTGTTAATGGATACCATGCGCAAAATCGCCGTTTGCCTTCTCATACCACTCGCCATCGTTACTTCAAGCACATATGCCGACTATAACGCCGGGGTTGCTGCGTATAAAAAAAAGGATTACGCGACAACACTCAAAGAATGGAGGCTGTTGGCCGCCCAAGGCGAACCCAATGCGCAGCTCGGCCTCGGATGGATGTACTACAACGGCAAGGGCGTGCCGCAGGACTACAAGGAAGCTTTAAAGTGGTACCGCCTCGTCGCTGACCAAGGGGATGCAGAGGCACAGTATAACTTGGGAATAATGTACGAAAACGGTCAGGGCGTATCGCAGGATTCCAAGGAAGCCTTCAAGTGGTACCACCTCGCCGCCGATCAAAGGCATGTCAAGGCGCAATACGTCTTGGCAGGTATGTACATGTCGCTGGACTACCTAAACTACGACGAAGCGGTGAAATGGACTCGCAAGGCCGCTGACCAAGGGCTTGCCGAGGCACAGATATCTATGGGGGAATTTTACTCACAGGGCATGGTTTTGCCGAAGAACGACAGCGAGGCATTGAAGTGGTTTCACAAGGCCGCCGATCAGGGAAGTGCCAAGCGCCTTTAGCGAGATAGGCGGAATATACGAATACGGATTCGGCGTACCACAGGACTACAAGGAAGCCGTCAAGTGGTACCGCCTCGCCGCCGAGAAGGACGATTTTATGGTGTTAAATATCCTGGGCAGAATGTACGAAAATGGCACTGGCGTGTCAGTAAGCCGAGTTATGGCCTATGCGCTAAAAAACCTTTCTGTAATTAGGACTCCGTCAAAGTATTTAGCACTTGCAGACGGAACAAAAAAAGATTGTGAGAGATTACTCGGAAGCATGACTAAACGGGAAGCTGTGAAAGCGAAAGCCCTCGCTAGCGAGATAGCTAAACCACACAATTTTCTCAAAGTTCTCAATGAGTACGATAAGAGACAATTGTAATTGCGCGCAAGAATTTATTCACACGACGCGATCAAATCAAGAAAAAACTACACCATTCAATAATGGGAAAAGTAAAGTCATGAACATTAAAATAACCATTTTTTTGATTGGTGCATCACTGCTCTCATTACCCATATTTGCTGCTCCAGTTGAATTCGATACTCTTGATGCCCATATCGTTGTCATGCGCTCAATTGATTCATGGTCTGGAGACAACAGCGCATCCGAGGATTCTTTAGCCTCCGTCGCAAAGCATGCGTCGGGCTTTCAATTGGAGCGGACGAAAGGGGTTGTTTTGGGATTCCCAATGCTCTTTCAGAGACTCAGCGACGATATAGTTGTTCAAGGTGTTAATTCAGCATTAAAGCCTTTGAATTTTAATTTGGCACAGACCGGAGACTTTACGTTCAAAGTTGACAAGCCAGTTGCCCTTGACCCTAAAGAATACGGCATCTTGGTTCAAAGACAACGTGAGCTATTTAAGTATTTAGTTATCTCGCAAGGCAACCCAGTCACGCTTCCCAGCCGGGTAAAATCGAAAAAGTTTTGGGGTACAATTTTTTCGCTGGGAGCGGTCGTTGCGGGTGGCGCAACGTATGGCGCGGTGGGTAGTGAAGCAGTGCTCGGTTCAGGAACTGCCGGTGATATTTACCAGTTCAGCACATCGAGTCGCGCAGCACTCAGTCCGATTAACCTGCCATCATTCGATGCATCTAGCTACAAATCCATCGACGTGCGCCGTGTGATCCAAGGCAACAATGACCGACTTGGACAAGTCATCATCGCCTACAAAAACGACAAGACGGATGACGCCGAAAACACAGCCTTGATTAAGGCCATCGTCACCTTAACTGGCGCAGATACAACCATCGAAGCCATCAAGCAAGCGCGCGCAGAAGACCTGACTAATCGGCAGGCAATTTGGGACGCTTGCGTTGCCGAAGGCAAGTGCAAAAAAGATTGAGTTAGGCCGCACTTGTGATTTTGGTAGATACATCAAAATTGCAAATTTGCAATTGTGTCGACTGCTGCCTGCGCTATGAATTGTGCATTTGCAATCGGTGCAACTGAACGATAAGTACCGATAGTGATACCGCTATAAGCCACCTCGTAGCCGAGGAAATCACCATCACTACCTGAAGCGGCCATAAGAGCGTCGGAGATAGACGTGTAACCAGAATCTTCGTATAGCAGCACACCAGAGGCCGAAACTTGGTATTCATAAAAACCGGATTGGATTTTCTTAATTGCAAGCCGCACTATAAGGCTCGGTAGATTAGTTTGATTGCTGGCAACTAAGGTCACAATATATCCCCTTTAATATGTTGGTGAGAAAGCAACTCACTCGCGTAACGTAACAGTATTGTGTTGAATTGCGTGTAATGCTGACCCGGCAGTTGCATTTAATTTGAACCCACTCCTAGTTTATCTCTGAACCGTTCAAGTTGTGGATAGTTTTTTGTTTTTCTTCTCCTTCCCAGATTGATTTGTACTATTCCTGAATCGATAACTATCGTTGCCGGTCTCCACGATGTGGCAGTGATGCGTCAGCCTATCCAGTAGCGCTGTCGTCATCTTCGCATCCCCAAACACACTTCCCCATTCCGCGAAGCTCAGATTGGTTGTGATGACCAGACTGGTACGCTCGTAGAGCTTGCCGATGAAGTGGAACAGCAAAGCGCCGCCTGCTTGACTGAACGGCAGATAGCCCAGTTCATCCAGAATCACTAAATCAGCATGCACCATCCGACTGGCGAGTTGCCCCTGCTTACCTGCGGTCTTCTCTAACTCCAGCGTATTAACCAACTCGATAGTCGAGTAGAAACGCACTCGACGATGCTGGTGTTGCACCGCCTGTACGCCGAGTGCAGTTGCAAGGTGCGTCTTGCCAGTCCCAGGTCCACCGACTAGCACAACGTTGTGCACCTGATCCATAAACTCACAGCGGTGCAACTGTCGAATCAAAGTCTCGTTTGCCGCACTCTGACTAAAGTCGAAGCTCGCAAGGTCGCGGTAGACCGGGAATCTGGCTGCCTTCATTTGGTAGCCGATTGAACGCACTTCGCGTTCAGCCATCTCTGCCTTGAGCAGTGTGCCCAACATCTCCTGTGCACTTTGGTATGCCGGTGAACCTTGCTTGGCAAGTTCATCGACAGCCTGTGCCATGCCATACATCTTGATCGCTTTGAGCGATGTCATCATGGCCTCATGCTGCATGACGCACCTCCCGTAATTCATCATAGCGGCTGACATTCGCCTGTGGCTCGACCACCAGTATCAGAGGAGTTGGTGTATCGACAGGTGCCGGTGGTGCGGGTTCAATCAGTCGTTTAAGCAGGTTCAGCACATGCTGTTTGGATGGAGTGCCACTCTCCAAAGCCAACTCAACCGCCGTCAGCACCGCCGACTCATCGTGTTGCAGAACCAGCGCCAGAATCTCCACCATCTCCCGATCACCGCCCTGACGTTTGAGCAGGATAGACTGCAGGCGCTTGAATCCGGCAGGCAGTTCGGTGAACGGCGTTCCATTACGCAATGCGCCGGGTTTGCGTTGCAGTACGCTCAAGTAATGATGCCAATCGTAGCGAGTAACACCTGGGCCATGTTTGTTTGAGATCACCCTCGCATGCTCGGCAATGATTTGTGCTTCAGCTGCAAACACCAGTCGGTCTGCATACACCCGCAGACTGATCGGGCGATTGGCATAGGAGGCCGGCACGCTATAACGGTTACGTTCAAACGTAACCAAACAGGTGGGTGATACGCGTTTGGTGTCCTCCACGAATCCATCGAACGGACAGGATAACTCCATCAGGGATGATTTCTCGTCGAGATAGACATCCGCGATGTCCCTCTCTTTCTGTTCAGGGTGTTTGATCTCGCTCCAGAGCAACAAGCAGCGACGCTGTAGCCACTCATTGAGTTCCTCCAAGCTGCCGAATTCAGGAAGCTGGTTCCAGATGCGGTGACGGGAATCCTGTACGTTCTTCTCGATCTGTCCCTTCTCCCAGCCGGATGCGGGATTGCAGAACTCGGCATCAAACAGATAGTGGCTCACCATGGCGGCGAAGCGGATGTTGACATCGCGTTGCTTGCCCTTCTTTACCTTATCCACGGCTGTCTTCATGTTGTCGTAAATGCCACGAGCAGGTACACCACCAAAGGTAGCGAAGGCATGGTTGTGTGCATCGAACAACATCTCGTGTGTCTGGAGTGGATAGGCACGTAAGTAGAAGGCTCGACTATGGCTGAGCTTGAAGTGTGCGATTTGCAATTTGGTGCGAACACCTGCAATGACAGCCCAGTCTTCACTCCAATCGAACTGAAATGCTTCTCCTGGTGCAAAGGTGAGTGGGATGAATGTGCCACGTCCGGCAGTCTTGGCCAGCTCTTGCTGTTCTTGCCGCCATCGCTTGGCAAAGGCAGCGACTCGGTCGTAAGAGCCAGTGAAGCCCAATTTAATCAAATCGCCGTAAAGTGCTTTGACACAGCGCTTCTGTTTGCGTCCCTTGCCCGATTCCGTCTTCAGCCATAGCCTCAGTTTGTCGGCGTAATCGTCGAGCTTGCTGGGTGTCTTTCGGTTCGGATACTTAGGCTCAACAACTTTGTTGGCTAAGTATTTCCTGATGGTATTTCGAGCTATGCCTGTCTTGCGTACGATCTCTCGTATCGGCATGTTGTCGCGAAAATGCCAGCGTCTAATAGTGCTTAATATCGCCACGTTTATCACTCCTGTCACTCCTGCTCAAAATATGAGCAGGACAGTATGTATACGTGGGTCAAATTTGAATGCAACTTATTGCAATTTACTGCGTTGGGAGGGTCTACATTAGGTGCAATTCAACATCCATGCTTGCCAATAATATTGGTTCGAGGTCAGCTTTATAGGGGAGTTTTCCATAAGAAATCTTCACGGCATTTTCTATCTGTTCAGAATCCATGTTTGCCACCTGTTTTTGACTGAACGCAGTGAATCCTCACTGCCCATTCGCGAACGGCAGAAATTGCCGATTGCGGATATTGGCAAGCGATTGGTAAGTCGTATTATGCGCGCAGCGGTATCACTTCCGCGCCTTGCTCTACCTTGGCGAGATAGTCTGCCCACTGTTGCATGATGCCGCGCCGCTCTTCAAAGTAAGAAGTCCGCACGTATGCCGCCGCCGTCTGGTTCACAAGCGCATGGGATAGCATCGCCTCCAGCACTTCCCAGCGATGCCCCATATCGCCCAGCACGGTGCGCGCCAAGCTCCTGAATCCGTGTCCGGTCATCTTGCCTTTGTAGCCGATTGTCTCAATAATTTTCAATACCGTATTTTCACTGATTACCTTGCCTGAGTAATTGCGGTTCGGGAATACATACTCACCTTGCCCTGTAAAAGGTATTAAGCCGCGCAGAATTGCCACGGCTTGAGTGGATAGAGGTACTGCATGATCTTTGCGCTTGTCGCCCTTGCCCTTGCGCCCAACCTGTTCTGCAGGAATAACCCAGCATCCCGCATCTAGGTCAAAGTCCTCCCACTTGGAATAGCGCACTTCGCTGGTGCGGGTTGCCGTCAACATCAGCAGGCGTAGGGCGGCTATGGCGATGGGCGAGACTTTATCCATATTCTGATAGGCGGTTACCGCACGCAGGAATGTGGGCAGTTCTGCCGTCGGAATGCAGTTGAAATGCTCTACCTTTGGCCTGTCAGCAAGTGCCATGCGGATTTCTGCCGGATTGTATTTCGCCCTACCTGTAGCGATTGCATACTTGAACACCGCACTGATTGATTGCAGCAGGCGATCCCGTGTCTCGAATGTGCCGTTAGTCTCAACCGTTCGCATGATGCCGACCAATTCCATCGGCTCAATATCAGTAATCGGGCGGTTACCTATGACGGGCAAGGCATATTTTTCCAGATTGCCTAGCCATTGTTTAGCGTGTCCGGATGTCCACATCGGGGATTTAACTTTGTGGAATTCAGTGGCAAGTGTGGCGAAGTTGTTTTCGCTGGCAACCTGCACTCTGAAGCTTGCCTGTTTCGCTTCCTGCTTTACCGCGCTGGGGTCTGCTCCATTCGCCAGCAACTTGCGCGCCTGTTCGCGCCGCCCCCTCGCATCTAAGAGACTCACGTCTGGATATACACCCAATGACAGCGTTTTCTGCTTGCCAGCGAAGCGATAAGCCATCTGCCAATACTTACCGCCGTTCGGGTGTATCAACAGATATAAGCCGCTGCCATCAGATAGCTTTTGCTGCTTTTCAGTTGCTTTCGCCCTCTTAACCTTAAGCTCTGTTAGTGCCATGACCATCACCCCGCGTGCGTTGGTAAATAAATTATTTGCTGGTAAATAGAGTAATCTTTACCAACAAATAATGCAAGCTTGAGTGAGATTGACTGATACCGGTTGAGCGTTAAAAAACCCGCTATAGCCTTATGCTATGCGGGTTTATGAGATTGGACGAGACGAGTTAATAACGAGTTCGTGGCGGAAGCTGTGAGATTCGAACTCACGGAACATTTCTGTTCGGCAGTTTTCAAGACTGCTGGTTTAAACCACTCACCCAAGCTTCCAATGGCGCGCATGATACCCGAAATCACCTGTTATCTAAAAGGTCTCCTTGCACAATTTAACATTGCACGATTGCAACTTTCACCCCGTTTCTGTAGTCTCACCTCCGCTGATTGATTTAATCGCATTCTATAATGGAGGAAATATGCAATACGAATCTCAAGTCCTGACGCAACCCGATTCGAGCGCACTCGTGCAGAACCAAGTGTTGCGCAACACTTATTTGATGCTGTCGCTGACCATGATCCCGACCATCATCGGTGCGTTCATTGGCACATCCATCAACTTTTCTTTCATGGCTCTGCACCCGATCATGGGCGCGTTGCTGATGTTCGGCGCAATGATGGGTTTGATGTTTGCCGTCACCGCATTGCGCGATAGCGTGTGGGGCGTCGTGGCACTGCTCGGCTTTACCTTCGTGGCGGGCGTGTTCCTCGGCCCCATTCTGCAAATGGCGCTCCACTTTAAGAATGGCGCACAACTGATCGGTATGGCCGCAGGCGGCACCGGGATCATCTTCGGCAGCTTGGCGACCCTCGCCACCGTGACCAAGAGGGATTTCAGCTTCATGGGCAAGTTTTTGTTCATCGGACTGATTTTGCTGATCGTCGCGTCGCTGGCCAACATCTTCTTTCAGATGCCCGCCCTGTCGCTGACCATCTCCGCGATAGCCGTGATGATTTTCTCGGCTTACATCCTGTTCGATGTCAGCCGGATTGTACAGGGCGGTGAAACCAACTACGTGATGGCGACGCTGAGCCTGTATTTGGACATCTACAACCTGTTCATTAACCTGCTGCAACTGCTGATGGCGTTTAGCGGCGAGCGGGATTAAACGAAGTAATGCAAAACAAAAAGGCGACCGATCGGTCGCCTTTTTGTTTTGGGCATCTGGTTTGTACTGCGAATTCAATATCAAGTTTTGATTACCTCGCTGACCTGGACTCAAACCAGAATTTTACCCACTGGCAAAATATGGTTTTCGCTGATAGATTGCGTTCTTATGTATCCGTACCCCCGTGTTGCTTGGACGGGGAAATAGCGGAACGCTCAACGGTAAATTGAGCCGATACAAAGCGGATACTGGCGAATGGCGGGAATGTGCCACCGACACGCCACTCCCGCCTTCCAATTTGCTTAAACGACGAGCGCATCTTCTTCTGACAAAAGCGCATAATAGTACGCCAAAGCCACCTTATGGATTTGTGCCCAGTCATGGAGCAATGGCTAAAGATTAGGAAGAAATGATGAAAGGGGTACAGACGGGTGTATCAGTTTGTCGTTGTGCAAACCTGAGTAGGTAGGCAGGGCAAAGGCATGAATTGTTAATTGATTGGAATATTCCGCTGGTAGTGCTGTCCGTGCTGGTCGCGATGATCGGTTCGTTCACGGCACTTACTCATGCACAGCGCATGCGCGAGAATAGCGGCCGCTCGGCATGGATGTGGATGGTTACCGGCGGCATCACACTAGGATTTACCATCTGGTCGATGCACTTCATCGGCATGTTGGCGTTCCACTTACCCATCCCTGTCAGCTATGACCTAACGTTGACCCTTCTTTCTGCTTTGCCTGCGATTGCAGCGGCTTTACTCGGTTTCTATGTGCTGCATGAGCACAGCATCAGCAATATCCGTATCATCGTAAGCGGCTTGGTGATGGGTGCGGGCATCAGCATCATGCATTACACCGGCATGGCTGCTCTCAAGATGTCGCCGGAAATTAGTTATGACCCACTGATTTTTATCTTGTCCGTGGCAATTGCCATTATCGCCTCATGGGGCGCATTGCTCATGATGTATCAGGGGGAGCGCATCAAGCTGGCCCTGCTACCGCGCTTCGTGCTGGGCGGCGTGATCATGGGTTTGGCGATTTCTGGTATGCATTACACCGCCATGTTCGGAGCAAACATTCAACTCAACAGCATGTGTTTGGCAGGTGCGGCACGGGTTGCTCCGGATATTCTTGCCATGATGGTATCGCTGATTTCTTTGCTCTGGTTTGGCGGCGGCATTCTTGCCACATTGTTCGATCAGCGCATGGCACGGCAGAATGCGCGGGCATTAGCACAACTCGAACAAGCCCATAGGCAGGTATTGATGGATTTGGAGTATCAAAAATATGCACTTGATCAGCACTCAATCGTGGCGATTACCGACGTGCACGGCACAATTACTTATGCCAACGACAAATTCTGCGCTATCAGCCAGTATCCACGCAACGAGTTGCTCGGGCAGAATCATCGTTTGATCAATTCTGATATCCATTCTGAAGAATTCTTTCGCGGCATGTATCGCACCATTGCTGCGGGAAATGTATGGCATGGGGATTTTTGTAATCGTGCCAAGGATGGTCATCTGTATTGGGTGGACACCACCATCGTTCCCAACATAGGCAGCGATGGCAAACCATTTCAATATGTCGCAATACGAACGGATATCACTGATCGCAAACTGGCTGAAGAAGAAGTTCGTCAACTTGCCCTTTACGATTCGCTCACCAGCCTGCCCAACCGCCGCCTACTGATGGATCGCCTGCATCAGGCTCTCGCCGTCAGCGCGCGCAGTGGACAGCATGGCGCAGTGATGTTTCTGGATATGGATCGTTTCAAGACCCTCAACGATACCAAGGGGCATAATGTCGGTGATATGCTGCTGATCGAAGTCGCCAAACGGCTGCAAGATTGTGTGCGTGATGGCGATACCGTAGCGCGATTTGGCGGTGATGAATTCGTCGTGGTACTGGAGGCATTGAGCTGCGCAGATGTTGAAGCAACTACCGCCACCGAACTGGTTGCGGAGAAAATCCGTACTGCTTTGAGCCAGCCATATCAATTAGAGGAATATGAATACCGCACCACTGCCAGCGTAGGTGTCAGTATGTTTAACGGTAATCGGCTAAGCGTCAATGATTTACTCAAATGCGCAGACAAAGCGATGTACCAAGCCAAGACGGCGGGGCGCGATACCGCTTGTCTTTAGATTCGAACAGGCAGGCAGCGAGCAAAATGATAATCAGAAACCACAACTTTCCAGTGCCTATATTTTAGATGAGTGGGCGGAACAGGTCATGATTTTGACTGCCAACGGCACTTCGTGAGCGGCTTGTTTGTGCCAATTGCTGAGTTTTATCATCATGTCCTAATTGGCTCCCCGAGTTAGATTCGAACTAGGTGGCCGAAGTCCAAAATACATAGACCTTTTTTCCACTTGTGTGAAATGGTTTTTGCAGATAGATTGCGTTCCCATGTATCCGTAGCTCCCCGTGTTACTCGGACAGGGGATGACAGGCGACACCCCGGACGAACAGTCTGTGAAATGTGACGTATTCAAGACCGACGCCACAGAAGGTGTGTTTGGCGGTTTCAATATCTTATTTAAGATGCGCTAAAAATGCGTATCCGGTTGAAATGGAAACAGCTCCACACAGATAATTTTTATACACCTGCCCTGATAAAAAATCAGGTCTCTTATTGGTGTCTGCTTAACGTTAGGTACAAGCCCTCTTCAACTCGATCATCTTTTTATTATTGGAGAAAACAAAAAATGGCACGCTGGACTGAAACCTTTGCTGATCAAAATCACATGGCCTCGATTTCTCAACAAATTCCTGTTGGTGACATTGCTCGAATTGTGCTCAATGACGGAACCGTCATCGAGGGGGTTTTTCGACGAATGAATGTTGAAAATAACGCCGGGCGAGATGGTTGGAAGTATTGCGGAGAATGTGAAATTGAAACAAAAGATCATTCTCGTTTGGTTTTAGATTACCTTGATATCAAGTCTGCATCCAGCATGTGGAACGATGCTATTGCCGCTGAATATGAACGTCTTGGCCTCATCACCATAGTTAGGTGAAACCTAACTCTGCGCTCAAGCGAGGCTGCGCGAATAAACCCTCGCGCAGCTCATTTTAAACTTGAACTGCGATAATCCAGTGCCCTGGTTCGTCCGGGCTGGCGAGCCATTATAATCTCGAATTCTGATGTCAGGTTTCGGTAAAAGTGAATAGCGGCAACGGTTCCAAACATGCCTTACCTGTTTTTCTCAAACACCGCAATCGACTCCACATGCGAGGTATGTGGAAACATGTTCATTACTCCCGCCGCTTTAAGCGTGTAGCCCTTCAAATGCACCAGCACTTCCGCGTCGCGCGCCAAGGTGGATGGACTGCAGGATACATAGACGATACGACGCGGAGCAGTTTCGTCGTTGATGGATTTCATCAGTTCAAACGCGCCATCGCGCGGGGGGTCAACCAGCCATTTGTCGAAGCGGCCTAATTTCCCTAACGCCGCCTCATCCATCTCGAACAGGTTCATTGTCTTAAATTTGGTGTTGCCCGCTAAGCCGTTGTATGTCGCATTCTGTCCGGCGCGTTTCACCAGCGCATCGCTGCCTTCGATGCCCAGCACTTGCGCGCCGCTTCTTGCGATGGGCAGGGTAAAATTGCCCAAGCCGCAGAAGAAATCGGCGATGCGTTCGCCGGGCTGCGGGGCCAGCAGGCGCATGGCGCGGCTGACCATCAGGCGATTCATTTCGCTGTTCACCTGAGTGAATTCGGTCGGTGCGAACGGCATGGTGATGCCGAATTCAGGCAGGCTATAGGTCAGCGGCGGCGCGTCCAGCGGGTAAAATGGTATGACTGTTTCCGGCCCTTTGGTTTGCGTCCAGAACTGCACTTTGTGCGTGTCGGCAAATTGTTTGATCGCCGCTTCATCCGAGGGCGAGAGCGCTTGCAGGATGCGCAGCACCAGCACATCCACATGCTCGCCTACCGCTACTTCGATTTGCGGCAATATATCGCGGACGGTAAAACTCTCATTTAACTCCCCCAGTAGCGACAGCAGAGTGGCAATTTTAGGCGGCAGGATTTCGCAATGCCGCATGTCCGCCACATATTTGCCATTCTTCTCGCGGAAACCTACCAGCGTCTTGCCCCTCTTCAATACATGCCGCACCGACAGCCGCGCACGCTGGCGATAGCCCCATGCCTGGCCAAAAATCGGGGGCAGCATGGTTTCAGGCTTGACCTTGCCGATACGTTCCAGATTGTCTTCCAGCACGCGCTGCTTGACGGCGACCTGCGCACGCGCCTCCAGATGCTGCATGGAACAGCCGCCGCACACGCCGAAATTCTGGCACTTTGGCTGCACACGCATGAAAGACTGTTTCAGGATTAGGCCGACTTGCGCCTGCTCATAGTTGTTCTTTTTGCGATACGAAGAATAGGTCACGCGCTCGCCGGTGAGCGCGCCTTCGATGAAAATCACCTTGCCGTCGGCGTGTGCGATGCCCCGACCTTCATAGTCGATGGACTCAATGATTACTGGGTTCATAGGTTAAGTTAAAAATTATTCAAAGCCGTCATTCTTATGAAGACGGGAATCCAGAGGATTAGTTCAAGATGTACTCAGGATTTTGTGGGAGCGGCTTTAGCCGCGATCTTTTGTTGTTTCGCGGCTAAAGCCGCTCCCACGGATGCCCGGCCATAAATTCTTCAGACATCCCGCATAATTATTGTCATTGCTTAATGAGAAGCTGGAATTGCTCATTTACGGGATTGCCCACTGCGCCAAAAATTCTTTCCAGTGCGGTTCGTCTGATTTAGCCAGAGTGGAGCGGATCAGTTCGCATTCCTGCTGGTAGCGCGCTTTGGTGAATTGCCCGCGCATCAACTGGAAGCGCGCAAACACGAGATAGGTGTTCACCACGTCGGTTTCGCAGTAATTGCGGATTTCGACGAGCTTGCCTTGCTGGTATGCCTCCCACACTTTACTGCCGTCCATGCCCAGCTTGCCGGGGAAGCCGATCAGCTTGGCCAGTTCGTCCAGCGGCGCGTTGGCGCGGCCGGTGTACATGGCAAGCAAGTCCATCAAGTCGAGGTGGCGCGAATGATAGCGGCTGATGTAGTTGTTCCACTTGAAGTCCTTGTCATCTTCGCCCTGATCCCAATAGCGCGGGCACTGCACGCCGTGGATCAGGCCGCGATAGTGCAGCACCGGCAGATCAAAGCCGCCGCCGTTCCACGACACGATCTGCGGCGTGTACTTTTCGACGCCGTCGAAGAAACGCTGGATGAGGCTGCCTTCATCCTCGTCCGGTTCGCCCAGCGACCACACTTTGAAGTTGTCGCCCTCACGCAATACGCAGGAAATCGCCGCGACACGATGCAGATGATGTTGCAGAAAATCACTGCCGGTTTTCTGGCGGCGCATTTGGAAAGCCATCTCCGCCACTTGCTTGTCGCTTACTGCGCTGTCCAGCTCATACAGGCTGCGCAAGCCCGCGATGTCGGGAATGGTTTCAATGTCGAAAACGAGGGTAGGGTTCATGGTTCAAGAAAGCAGGTCAAATATCGGATGGGATTGTAGCCCATCGCATAGCCTACTGGAAAAAAACCGGACCGTGTTAGCCCCAATTAGTAATGGCCACTGGCGATTAAACCCACGCCAGCAACATTAAATGCGAGCCGTTACACATAAGGGAACATAACACGCGACAGCCGCTCATACTGGCTCCTCGCACACCACGCGATCCTTGCCACCCTGCTTGGCGAGGTACATGCGGCGGTCGGCGGTCTCCACCAACTGACGCCAATCCGCCGTACTGTCCCTTGTACGCTCCGCCAGGCCGATGCTCACCGTGACCGGCTGGCCGTCGGGCCGGGTACCGAGACCACTCCCCCTCAATCTCTCGATGGCTTCCAGTGCATTTGTACAATAGGCGCCCGGGAAGATGATGATAAATTCCTCGCCGCCCCATCGCACCAGCATCTCGCCGGAGCGCAAGGTACTGCGCATGCTGTTCGCCACGGACGCGAGTACGCGATCCCCGCTCTCATGCCCGTAATTGTCGTTCACCGACTTGAAGTTGTCGATGTCGATGAAAGCCAAAGACAACGGGGATTTGTTTCGGGTGGAGAGGATGAATTGCATGTCCAGCAGCTCCTCGCCGGACAATCGGGAAAAACAGCCGGTAAGCGTGTCACGTATCGTCTGCCGCACCAGAACGATCATAAATCCGAGCTGGCTCATGCCAGCGAAGATGGCCACGACAGCGATGAGCAACAGCAACCAGAAGGTGCCGAGGAAAGCACTGGTGCTGATCGCTTTGTACCCTGCCAGTTCGGAGTACAAATCCGCCATCAACACCGGGAAAGCGAAAGCGGCACCTTCGAACACCGTCAATGGAAATATGCTCAATCCAGCCATCATGACGAAAGGCAGGAAGGCATAACCGACAGACACAGACACCGCAAAATCAACCAGCCGATACATGGAAATAAGCTGTTGGGAATAGATAAAAAACAGCGTGGGAATGGCGAACATCGCGACTAAGGCGAGATAGGCGTCGCGCATGCGGCTGGATCGGCGGTACTGCAACGCCAGCGCGGCGAAAGCGACGCTTACCACAATGCGCCCTAACGCCAGCATCGTTGACAAGGGCCAAGCAAAAACGACTATGTCAATTACGATCCACAATGGAGTAAGCACGGCAAACAGAGCCGCCACCAAGCGTACGCGAGAAATCACCATTCCCGCCCGGCGAGCGGAGAGAAGCGCCATATGCTCCTTGGGTGAAAACAGGCAGCACATCTCTTCTTGAGGAATATCGCCAAGCAGCTTGCCAGCTGCGGACATGAGAACCCTTTTCAGACGGGACTCATTCTTCTTGGCGGTATTGTTTTGCATCATGGACATTCTCCCCTTTCAACGGAAGAAATCGCCTTCTGGAAAGGCGATAACCTTGCCATCTACCGTTACACGCTCTTTCCACTTTCGTATACCGGAACCTTCCAGATAATCGTACGGCGCTTGTTCAGTTCGTAATTCGTAATAAGACTCGCAACCCTCATTTTATAGTACCACTTTCCGAGTCAGCAGTAACTGTATGAACAATCAGACGGGACTAACGTCTGATATCATATATACCATGAAGATTATCAGCATAACCTTATTGCTTTGCCTCACCTTCCTTCTGCCTGAGGCTTGGGCAGAAGGAATTATCCTCAAGATAGGTGCGCATTCCGTCCAGGCCGAAATCGCCAATACGGAACAAAGCCGCGAACGCGGACTCATGCGACGCGGCCACTTGTGCGCAGACTGCGGCATGCTGTTCGTGTTTGAAAAAGCCGACAGGTACAAATTCTGGATGAAGGACACGCTGTTACCATTGAGCATTGCTTTCATCGCCGCCGACGGCAGCATCATCAACATCGAGGAGATGAGGCCCAACACCACCGTTACCCACAATTCACAAGGCGATGCGTTGTATGCGCTGGAAATGAACAGTGGCTGGTTCGCCAAGAACAGCATTGCACCCACTGACAAGGTGCAAGGCTTGAAGCTTGCACCCAAGGCGCGTTAGCAGGATGCCGAAACCACCACAGAACTGGTGACAGCAACATCTGTCGCCAGGCAATCCCGCACGACGACACAACAAGCTGAGATGGGAGCAACGCTTTATGAATGAAAAAATCCGTCACATTCTCGGCCAGATAACGGCTCTTGAGGATGAGTTGCGGGAGTCGCTACATGAACAGGAACATAACTTCTTATATCAAATAAAGGGCAAGCGCGTCGAATTCGAACGCTCAGTCAGGGATACACACCGCCAGCTTAAGATGGGGATGTTTCGCTGGTTTCTTGGTGTCCGCCCGCAAAATTATATTACCGCACCCGTCATCTACGGCATGATTGTTCCGCTGATCCTATTGGATATTTGTGTCACAATTTACCAGACGACTTGTTTTCCGATCTACGGCATCGCCAAGGCACGACGATCCGACTATATCGTGTTTGACCATCGACACCTGGCTTATCTCAATTTCTTCGATAAGGCTCACTGTCTGTACTGCTCTTATGGCAACGGATTGATTGCCTACGCGCTCGAAATTACGGCGCGCACCGAACAATATTTTTGCCCGATCAAACATGCGCATAAAATTCTGGGAGCTAATGCACGCTATGCCAAGTTTCTGGACTATGGCGAAGCGGATGATTTTCAGGCCAAGCGCGAAGTTTTACGTGCGGCGCTCGCCAAGGAAAGGGTAAGCGCCGCAGCGCAGCCTGACGACGACAAGAAACCGCCTGTGCAAATGAAATAATGACGTAGGCTGGGCACATAAACGGTGCCCAGCCTCGATCTGCATTTTCGTCAATTCGCGCAGCAAATCTTGCCCGTGGGGGTCGAGCTGGGACGCGCAATGAAATAGCCTTGTCCCAATGCGATGCCAATATCTTTTACTATCCTGAATTCGGCTTCTGTTTCCACCCCCTCGGCAACCACATGGGTGCCACAGCTTTCTGCGATGCACTGAATGGACTTCAGGAATTGCAGCTTGACTGGGTCGGTATCCACACCTTGCACAAAATGCATGTCGATCTTGACGATGTCAGGCCGCAACTCTGACCACAGGCGCAAGCTGGAAAAACCTTCACCCAAATCGTCCAGAGCAATCTGGAAGCCCATGGTTCGGTAGTGCAACAAGGCGCTGCACATGGTGGCAAAATCATAAGTCGGTTGATTTTCGGTAAGTTCGATAATCACCCGCTCCGGTGCAATGCCGACTTCCATCATAAAATCCAGAGTACGGCCATTCTTGAAGCGCGGGTGGGTCAAGGTCTCAGGGCTAACATTGAGAAACAAGTTGCCGGGCAAGTCGAGTTGCGCAAAAGTTTCCAGCACGATATGGCGGCTCAACATTTCCGTCTCCAGTGCCAGTCCATATCTGCGCGCCGTACCAAACAAATTAAAAGGGGAATGCAGCGGGCTGTCGGCAGGACCCCGGATCAGCCCTTCGTACCCCGCTATTTCTCCGCTTTTCATGTCCAGAATAGGCTGAAACAACGCGCTCAGCTTGCGCTGCTGAAGGATTTCGTGGAGCGGTGTCATGCCGCCTTCCGCCAAGGCTACAGCAGGGGAAAAATCAGCAAATTGCAGGACGATATCCTGATCTGGGCGATGCTCCTTAACTTGTGAATTTGCAAACATGTGCTACTCCTTCTTTTTAATTAGAACCGCAAGTGATGTTGTGCTTCTGTTAGTTATGCCTCTATATGGTTTTCAGTAGGATGGGTGGAGCAAAGCGTAACCTATCGTTCGGGTACCCGGCCCATAACCAGCCACTTGACTGTCGTCTTCTGACAGCGGCATTGATGGGTTATGCTGCGCTTCACTCATCCTACAATAGTGCCTAGCTGGAAATTGTTCATAGGCATATTAGACAATCAATTACTGCGTAGATAATGAAATCACTATTGTCGCGATCAATTTGTGAAGCAACTGACTTAATCTTACTCACTGTGCAAACTCGACCAGAACGCTCCTACCATCATGGCGCAAGCCAATACAAACACGAGCAGGATTACCAAGAATGAATAGCTCATCTTTACCTCCCCATCAAATGATAAAGAATGGTTGAGTACCCCCCAAGCTGGTCAACACATGAAACGTAAGAAATACAAAATAAATTTCGACAGGCACACAAAAATAGCGAAGTATCTTCACTGCATAGCGGCTTCTAATAGGTGGCCTCATTGCGCGTGCTGCCCGGTTGCGATAGGCAAAATAATCCCGGGCATTAAGGCGCCTGCCATACCAAATACAATGAAGACGAACAACTGCGATGAAGAGGTCATTTTCAATACTCCTTGTCAAATAATCAGACTTAAATCATTTTCAAAGCGGTCGCCCCATACAAGTTGGCAACAGGTTAGCCATTGCTGATTACATTCCCATTAGCCGCTTATTAAATATATATTTACGAACACGAGAATTCACTTTAAGAAAGTGCCGCTTCCAGATTCAAACGTAACAATACCGTCATATCCTGCGAGTAGTATTGCCTGCTAACTTCGGCGGAGGGTAAATGGCACGTGATCATTCGGAACCCATTCAGCAATTATTCGATGTCATTGAACATCGGCGTTTGGGAGTTCTTTTCCAACCCATAATCGATCTGGCTAACGGCCACATTATCGGTTATGAGGGACAAATACGCGGCCCATCCGATGACTTGCTGCACTCTCCTGTCCGGCTCCATCGTATCGCGCAGCAAGCTGGCAGGCTTCTCGATCTGGAAAACCTTTGTTGTCAGTTGACGATAGATAGCTTCGCCGAACTAAAGCTGCAAGGAATTTTATTTCTCAAGCTGAATGTTGACGTTTTTCTGGAACACAAATTCAAGGAAGTCCAGGTTGCTCATGCCGTCGAAAAATCCGGGATTGATCCGCAGCGTATCGTCATTACCTTATGCGTGCATGAACCGTGTGACGCCAGCAATCCAAACTTCCTGTTGAAAATTATTTCGCGCTACACCGAACTCGGCTACAAGGTCGCCCTGAAAGATCACGGGGAGATATTTTCCATGCTTCAATCTCAGCCTGAAATCTATCCCTCCTGTATAAAAATAAACCAGCATTTGATTCAGGACATCGACAAAGATCCCATTAAAGTCCAATTGATCAAATCGTTGCTGGAGATTGCCGAAAGTTCAGGCTTTATAGCCATTGCCGAAGGCATCGAAACTCGCGGCGAGCTTCTTCTGGCAAAAGAACTTGGCATTTCACTCGGGCAAGGATGCTTCATAGCAAGACCCAGCAAGAAACCCCTGAGAGTCACTCCACGTGAGGTTAGTAATATATTGGCGGCCAAAAATGAAATAACCAATCATGAGCACAACAGCATCGATGCCATCATGGAAAAAACGCCGGCCTTTTCTCTGGAGAAAAATAACGAGGAGGTGTTTCAGGTATTCGAAAAAAACCCGCAACTCTCCGTGGTTGCGGTAACCAACAACAAGGTTCCGGTCGGACTGATCAACCGCAGTGTCTTTATTAACCGGTTTGCACGGCCTTACCAGCGCGAACTGTATGGGAAAAAGTCCTGCTCAACTTTCATGGATCCGGAACCGTTGATTGTGGACAGGAATATTTCCATCCAGGAATTAAGCCGCCTGTTGGCGGAAGATCAGCGCCATGTGTCGCTGGGCTTTATTTTTACCGAGAACGGCCTTTATCTGGGCGTCGGCACCAGCCAGAAATTGATTCATGAAATAACCGAAATGCAGATCCAGTCCGCCCGTTATGCCAACCCGCTGACCGGTTTGCCCGGCAACTCTCCCATCGACGAGCACATTGATGCGCTGCTGGCAGACGAGGAACCATTTTGCGTTTGCTATTTCGACCTGGACAATTTCAAGCCGTTTAATGATGTCTACGGTTTCAGCATGGGCGACGCGATGATACAGATGACGGCGAAGGTCATCAGCGAACAGTGTGATCAGGAAATCGATTTTGTGGGACACATCGGCGGGGACGATTTTATTGCATTGTTCCGTAGCACGGACTGGGAACAACGTTGCCGGACCATACTGGAAAAATTCGGTGCGGATGTCATGTCTTTTTTCAGCCCGCACGATATTGAGCGCGGCGGTTACGTTGTCGAGAACCGGCGCGGTGAAAAAGAATTTCACAATCTGAGTTCCCTTTCCGTTGGGGCGGTACCGGTTCAACCAAATATATTTAAATCTCACCGTGACATTGCGTCAGTTGCTGCCGAGTCCAAGAAAATGGCCAAGAAAATGCACGGCAATAGCCTGTATATCAACCAGAGAAATTATGCCAAAGAAACCATGCAGAATAAAGCGCCCTGAAAATGCGTAACATTGCTTAATCTGCGCCCCGCATCAATGCCGCCCATCCCGAAATCCCTGTAAGGTGTGAATTGGAGTTACGTTTAACGTTACTGTAATAATTTACAGGGTAGGTGGATGATAAAATTAGATTACGTAAAAAGGATTTATTCTCCCCTTTATGGCATCCTTTTCGGATGCCATCTTTTTGCCGTTGCCGCCATATGAAATGGCTGATTGCGCCATGGGGGAATAGCCTGAATGATCGTATCGTGACGACTTTCCGGGGATGATTTTCTGCCGACACGGACATAGCCATCATCGCCGATGATACAAAGATATTAATACCCGAATAGCATCTAACAGAAGGGGCATATTATGGTGACAACTGGCGAACATACTTCCAGGCGATTTGATCTTGAGCTTGATGCGTTAATAGATGGCGTTGTGCAAATGGGTGGGCTGGTCAGGCAACAGTTTCGGCTCGCCATGGATAGTTTGAATAGCGGCGATACGGCCTTGATGAGGCGGGTGCTGGATTTGGGTTATCAGGTCAACAGCCTGGAAGTCGAGATTGACCGGAAGTGCAATCTGGTTCTCGCACAGCGTCAACCCGAAGCTGTTGACCTGCGGACGATACTGACGGTATTAAAAATCACTACCGATCTTGAACGGATAGGCGACCAGGCGGAACTGATTGCGCGCAGGGCGGAAATGCTTTTTCAGCATAGGGGACTCAACCTGCCCCGTTCCGTCGATATAAGCCACTGCGCCAGCTTGGCATTAAGCATGGCGGATAACGCAATGGAAGCCTTTACCAAGTCGGATGCGAGCATCGCCACTCAGGTAATCCGGCAAGATAACAAGGTCAATGAGGAATACAATTTTATCACTCGCAATCTGATATGCCATATGCTGGAAGACCCGCGATCCATTTCCACAGCACTGGATTTTCTTTTTGTGGCCAAGGCAATTGAACGCATAGGCGACCACGCCAAAAATATATCTGAATACGTAATATTCATGGTAACGGGATATGACGTGCGCCACGCATCAATTGAAGAAATTGAGAGAAAAGCCCTGTAGGCAGCTTGGCAGTTAGTCTGTCCTTAAAGAAAGTACATTGAACTGAATATCGTGAATGAACGAGACGGCCTTATCCAGATGAAGGTGGATATCCTCGCTTGCCAGCGTGGCTCTTGCCTGACAGAGTGCATCAATGGCGGCTGAAATTTGCTGACTGATAATATCTTCCATATTTCTTTCCCTGTTTTTCATTCCATGCCTTTTTCCAAAAAAACCTGGCAAAGTATAAGGGAACCACATGACAGAAATATGAAATCCCCCTGAATTCATTATGTATCAATCTGGAAATGGCAGTTTGAATAGGGCTTGCCGGGGGTAATGCACTCCAGTTCTCACTGGCACATTATCGTTTGGGGTATTACACTTAAGCTTATATAACTTTTTCATTTCAGCAAACCATGACAATAGACGCTCAAAATGATTATCTGGTAATCACCGCTTCCGGAGAAGATAAGGTAGGTCTCGTCGATCAGCTTTCGAGCAAGATTACCGAGAGCGGTTGCAATATCGAAGAAAGCCGCATGGCCGTATTGGGCGGACAGTTTGCCCTGATCATGCTGCTTTCCGGGCCATGGAACGCACTTTCCAAGCTTGAGGGGCAAATGGGGCTGCTGGGCGATCAGTTAGGACTCACTATTATTCACAAACGAACCCAGAAACGGGATCGGACGAAACCAGTAATTCCTTATACCGTAGATGTGGTGGCCATGGATCATCCCGGCATCGTTCGCAATCTATCCGCTTTCTTCTCCAAAAACGGTATCAATATCGAGGAACTCCAGACCGACACCTATCCTGCGCCGCACACCGGCACACCCATGTTTTCCGTCACCATGACGGTGGGTATTCATGCTGACGTTCACATTCCCACCTTGCGTGGAAATTTCCTCGATTACTGCGACGACCTGAATCTGGATGCGAGCTTCGAACCCGCGCGGGTGTGATATCCGGTTAACGTGAAACTCGCGTAGTTTCAATATAGCGATCCCAAAAATTGACCCAGAATGCAAATAAGGCCACCCCGAATGGTGACCTAAGTGAATTGAGTGTCGATAAGATAAGGCGATATTCGCAAGTGCCTTTTTCTAAAATTATGTTGGCATTGAAAAACGATAAAAACTTGACTCAACTCTCACCATTTAATACGATATATTCTGAATACACGAATCTGCCAAAGGCAAACCTATCGAAAGGTAGGGACGCAAAGTTACCGGTCTAATGGGTCACACCCAATGATAGCGGGATCGCCAGATAGAACGCTCACAGAAGTTTCGATTTGTATGAGTTCACTGTCTCATCCCTCTCCAGCCCGATAACTCCGCAGTGAGTTTTTGCACATAAATTTGACCCACCTAATGCAATAAATTGCATCCAAATTTGACCCACGTATAGATACTGTCCTGCTCAATATTTGAGCGGGAGTAAACAGGAGTGATCAACGTGGCGATATTAAGCAGCATCAGGCGTTGGCATTTACGCGATAACATGCCGATTCGAGAGATAGTCCGCAAGACCGGAATCGCTCGAAATACCATCAGGAAGTATTTGTCCAACGAAGTTGTTGAGCCGAATTATCCTAAACGCAAGACCCCGAGCAAGCTGGATGACTATGCTGCCAAACTGGCGGCATGGCTAAAGACAGAGGCCAGCAAGGGACGCAAACAGAAACGTAGTCTCAAACAACTTTACCGAGACTTGGTGCAGTTGGGCTTTACCGGTTCCTATGACCGAGTTGCAGCCTTTGCCAAGCGATGGCGGCAAGAGCAGCAGGAACTGGCCAAGACCGCTGGTCGCGGCACATTCATCCCACTTACTTTTGCACCAGGAGAAGCATTTCAGTTCGACTGGAGCGAGGACTGGGCGGTCATAGCAGGTGAACGAACCAAGTTGCAAGTTGCGCACTTCAAGCTCAGCCACAGCCGAGCATTCTTCTTGCGTGCCTATCCGCTTCAGACGCACGAGATGCTGTTCGATGCTCATAACCATGCCTTCGCAACCTTTGGTGGTGTGCCTGCCCGTGGCATCTACGACAACATGAAGACTGCCGTGGATAAGGTAAAACGCGGCAAGCAGCGTGATGTCAACATCCGTTTCACTGCCATGGTGAGCCACCACCTGTACGATGCCGAGTTCTGTAATCCTGCATCCGGCTGGGAGAAGGGGCAAGTTGAGAAGAACGTACGGGATTCACGTCACCGCATATGGAACCAGTTACCAACATTCGGCAGTTTGGCTGAACTCAATGATTGGTTGCAACAGCGGTGTGTATCACTCTGGAGCGAGATTACCCATCCTGAGCAGCCTGACCGCAGCGTTGCCGATGTTTATGCTGCCGAACGCCCTTACCTGATGGCGCTGCCCTGTCCGTTCGACGGATTTGTGGAACATATCAAACGTGTATCGCCGACCTGTCTGGTCACGTTCGAACGCAACCGCTATAGCGTACCAGCCTCCTATGCCAACCGTCCGATCAGCCTTCGAGTGTATGCCGACCGGCTGGTGTTTGTGGCCGAGGCACAGGTTATTGCCGAACATGCACGGCTGATTCAACGCAATCCTGCAATTGGGCGAACCATTTATGACTGGCGCCATTACCTGAGCGTATTACAGCGCAAACCCGGCGCATTGCGCAATGGTGCGCCGTTCACCGAGCTGCCTGATGCCTTCAAGCGATTGCAGGCCATTCTGCTCAAGCGCCAAGGCGGTGATCGGGAGATGGTTGAGATACTGGCGCTGGTTCTACAACATGATGAGTCAGCGGTGCTGGCGGCGGTCGAGTTGGCCTTGGAGGCCGGTGTGCCATCCAAGCAGCATGTGCTCAATCTTCTCAAACGGCTGATTGAGCCCGCACCACCAGCTCCCATTGATACTCCGCTGACGCTGATGGTCGAACCGCAGGCTAATGTCAGTCGCTATGATGAGCTACGGGAGGTGCGCCATGCAGCATGAAGCTATGATGACCTCGCTCAAGGCGATCAAGTTGTACGGTATGGCGCAAGCCGTCGACGAACTGGCCAGGCAGAATTCGCCTGCATACCAGAATGCGCAGGAGATGCTGGGAACTCTAATCAAAGCGGAGATGGCTGAGCGTGAGGTACGCTCTATCGGCTACCAGATGAAGGCAGCCAGGTTCCCGGCCTACCGCGACCTGGCGAGCTTCGACTTTAGCCAGAGCGAGGCGAATGAGGCACTGATTCGCCAATTGCATCGCTGTGAGTTTCTGGATCAGGCGCACAACGTAGTGCTGGTCGGTGGCCCCGGCACAGGCAAGACACACCTTGCCACTGCATTGGGTGTGCAGGCCGTGCAGCATCAGCACCGCCGGGTGCGCTTCTTCTCGACCATCGAACTGGTCAATACGCTGGAACTCGAGAAGGCCGCTGGCAAGCAGGGGCAACTTGCCAGCCGAATGATGTATGCCGACTTGGTGATTCTGGATGAACTGGGCTACTTGCCGTTCAGCCAGGCAGGCGGTGCTTTGCTGTTTCACTTCATCGGCAAGCTCTATGAGCGAACAAGCCTTGTGATAACGACCAACCTGAGCTTTGCAGAATGGGGCAACGTGTTTGGGGATCCAAAGATGACGACGGCACTATTGGACAGGCTTACCCATCACTGCCACATCATTGAGACCGGCAACGATAGTTACCGTTTTAAGAACAGCTCGACTCAAACTGGAAAGGGGGGCAAAACCAGAAAACTATCCACAACCTGAACCGTTAAGATATAAACTTAGGGTGGGTCAAAATTCGATGCAACACCCGGGTCAGATTTAAACGCAAAAACTCAACACGAGAGATAAAGGTATTCATGCTTGGCTATTTGGCATCTTTGCCGACATATAATTTTGCCATTTGGGAAGTCAATTTATGCACAACATAATCTAAAGGCATGCAGGATCAATTGGTGGTGAACACGACAACGATGTTGAGGCTATACCGGCCCATGGGTTTTTGGCATAACGATCCCAGAAACCATCCCAAAAATGCAAAAAGGCCACTTCGAATGGTGGCCTATAAGCACGCGAACGCATGCCATTTAATTCTAACCGCATGAATATAAAATATATTTGGCTCCCCGACCTGGACTCGAACCAGGGACCTGCGGATTAACAGTCAGGCGCTCTGAAACGGGCTGAAGGCATGCCGTTCCTACGTTTAACGATAGACCCTGTCTAAGATAAATCGGAGTTTTTGGCAAGGTTACCCCTCGGTTTTATTGGCTTCCAGCGCCATCTTAGACAGCAATCCGCACCATATTTGGCGCTGCCGTTTCTCTCCAGCGTTGCTTAACGTAGATCTCGGTCGTAGATTTATCTTCGTGGCCACACAGCAGCTGTATCTCTTCAATGGGCACGCCGGATAGCCACATATCGGTCGCGCCCTTCCCTTTCAGGTCACGGAACCCGAATGATGCGATCTTCTCTGTAACCCCTCTCTTTACCCTCTCTTTATTCGCCTTGGCAATGGCGCGTTTCAGCATGGAGCTGATGCCATCGTAAGTGTAGCGCTGGCCAATTAAGCTCCCGCGACTACAGCAGATGAGCGGCCTTCCGATCCGTGGAATGTCCCCGACGAGTTTGCGTAGCAGCCGGTCAAGATCTTCCGACAGAGTGATGTCAACCACCTTCCCTGTCTTACCCTGTTTTACTCGCAAGATACGCTTTCCGTCCTTCATGGCGAGGTTGGCCACCGTCCAGTCCAGCATGTCGCTCTCCGGCCGCTGCAGCGTCCGGTAGGTAAGCTCCATCATGGATTGCACTTGCAGTGGAGCGACGGCGAACACCTCGCGGTATTCGTCATGTGCGACGTAACGTTCACGCTTGCTTTCCGCATTGCGCTTGATGCCGCTGGCGCGCATGCATGGATTGACGATCAGGCCGTCCACGCTACCCGTTCGGATGAGCCAGGATAGACAGGAGGACAGGCAAGCCTTCTCGCGATTGGCGCGAACAGGTCGATTGCTTTTAGCGCCGATCTCAAGGTAGTCCTGGACATGGTTCGGCTCGATGTCAGTTGGCAGCATGGGTGGCGCGAAGTATATCTTTAGCGGTTCGATGTCCTTGCTGTAGTCTTCAAGCGTGCGCTGGGCGAGACCGCCTGATTTCACGCGAATCTCGCAATCAACGATGAACATATCCAGCCAGTAGGACATGGTGCCGAACAGACCGCGTGAGTCGTTGTACAGCTTGGCGCGCTCATTGGCTTTTTCAATATCGCTCCCGATCTTCTCCCAGCGCCCATCTCGGTGGACGTAATAAAACGCGCCATGCTTAGCATAGACACGGGGTTCCAGACCTAACGGATTATTTTTTCTTCTGCCTGCCATACGGGACATTTTAACTCCTTGAGTATGCTAAAGACAAAGCGGCTTTATTTGGCTGTGTTTTAATCGGCTTACGGGCTTTGCCTTTTGGGCTCATTGCTTCATCGAAATGATTACGCATGACTAGTGGTGCGCCATTAGGTTTTTTGCGCACTAAGATACCAAGTTTACTGATGAAACGAATCTGCGCTGCGTGCTGAATCAGCGGCGAACACAAATCGTTAATTTCATCTTCAGAGAGCCATGGAGCCATGCCTAAATCGTGGCATAGAATGAGGCTATTCACATTTTGAAAGAGCGGGTTTTTCCGCGTGATTCAAAATACCCCACGCCAGATTTAGAATGAAAATTTAATGACTGCCCACTCCGAAACCGTTTCTGAGCTTGGTGAATGGCGGTTCTGAAAGCAAAAATTCAAGCCGAAAGTATCAACCGTTAGATTTCGGCCGGTCGAGCCGATAGTTTTCATCAAAAATAAACGGCTGCTATGGGATCTAGAAGAGACATTAAAATTGGAGTGATCTTTCCAGCCTGACTGACTCAAAGTAACCCGAAGCGGTCACGAGACCATCTAAATTCGCTGCCCGAAACCGGTCATTGGCCAAGTAGCGGTATCGACCCATAGCGATTATAGAATATGGACTTTTGAATATCAGCTGTGCTGCTGAAAGCGGCAGTTTGTAAATTGAGGTGGCTATAAAACTCAAGACAGTTTATAAACAGATTGATTTCAATATTTATCAGCTGGTTGGATTTCTAAACATGTCTTGATGAAAGAAACGATAGGTGTTGCGCCCAGCCGACTTGGCCGCATACATGGCCATGTCGGCACGTTTCATCAACTCGACCATGTTGGCTCCATCCTCCGGAAAGAAAGCCATACCCATTGAGGCGCCAACCTCGATGGTATGACCTCGCAAACTCATTGGACGCGAGATTTCGGTAATCAACTCCTGCGCCAAACAGGCGCAATCCCCTGCTTCGTTCAGGTCTTCCATCAGCACTACAAATTCGTCACCACCTATGCGTGCCACTGTGTCCATGTCACGCAGTCGGCCCTTGATGCGTACGGCCACCTCTTGCAGCAGAAGGTCGCCGATATCATGTCCAAAGTTATCGTTGACTCGCTTGAAGAGATCCAAGTCGATGAAGGTCAACGACAGACGTCCTCTTTCGCGCTGCGCCCGCACAAGTGCATGCTGTAAGCGATCCTGCATCAGGGCACGGTTGGGCAGTCCGGTAAGTGCATCATGGAATGCTAGGTGCCTGATTCGCTCGTCCTTGCGCCACAGTTCTGTTGTGTCGTGAAACACCGAGACGTAACGGATGGGTATCCCATTGCTGTCATCGATGCGGTTGATGGTAAGCCATTCAAGATAGGATTCACCATCCTTCCTACGGTTCCAGATTTCACCCTGCCAGCGACCTTCCATGGCCAGAGAGTTCCACATCGTGCGGAAGAACTCCTGTTCATGGCGGTCGGAACGTAGCATGCTGGGTTTGCGTCCCAGCGTCTCTTCTTCTGTATAGCCAGTAATCTCACTGAAGGCTGGGTTGACCGACAAAATGGTGCCGGCAGCATCCGTGATCAAAACGCCTTCCGCCGAGTTGTGGAACACGCTGGCGGCAAGTTGCAATTCTTCGAAGTTCTTCTTGCGTTCAGTGATGTCACGGCAGAAAACAAAAAATTGCTGCATTTCCGGCATGTACGTGACGGATACCTCAATATCAAATAGATGTCCATCCTTGTGGCGATGGCGCGTCTCAAAACCTTCATGTCCCTGAGCGATAATTCTCTTTGCACGTGCTGCCACATCTTCCGGTTTATCATATGCATCAAGTTGGCTGATGTGCATCCCGACCAACTCGTCAATCGAATAACCTGACATGTTGGCGTATGCTTTGTTGGCCTCCAGCAATTTACCCATCATATCGGTCGCCCAAAAGCCATCTTTGGCGCTCTCAATCACCAGCTTGTGCTTTTTTAACATCGCTTCGGCCTTCTTGCGCTCGGTGATGTCGCGGCTGGAGGCAAAAATGAAAGGCTGTTCATCGATCATCATACCGGAGGTGCTGATCTCAACATCGATCAGCGTCCCATCCTTGCGCCGATTTACAGTCTCAAATCTTTCGCTTTTGCCAATGTGCTGTTTGAAGCGTTCACGCAATTCCTCAGCCGACCTTTGAGTGGCCCAATCAGTCACGTTAAGATTTGCCATTTCTTCCTGGGTATAACCCAACATACCGCAAAAAGCGTCATTGGCTTCCACTATATTGCCGCTCATATCCATAACATGGATACCATCCATGGAGTTTTGCATCAATGCCTGATTGCGATGAACCAATACCTCAGTTTCCTTCTGCAACTGTTTGCTTTGTTCGCGTTGTGCATGGGCAGTCAAGACATGCCCGGCCACACCCGGCAACAGCATTAGGTAACGTCCCTCGGTATCCTTGAGAATGTAATCATCAACTCCATTCTTCATGGCCTCAACAGCCACCGCCGCGTTGCTTTCCCCGGTCAGCATGATCACGGGAATGGGGGTGTCAGAATAATTGGCCAATTTCTTAATGAAGCTAAGTCCATCCATATCAGGAAGGTTGTAATCGAGAAGAATCAGGCTTGGCATTGCTTTAGCAAGGTATGTAAACCCTACCTCCGCTGACGAAGCCATCACCAGATTGAAGTGACAGGCATAATCCTTGAAAGCACGCTGGTAAAGATGCTGGTCGTCTTCGCTGTCGTCAATGACCAGTAAGGTCGCGGTTTGCGTAGTCATTTGCGTTTCTTCTTCATTAGGCGTTTTTGGGTAAAGACGCATTGTAAAATAAAGCACCCCTTCAATGCATATTCAGGTTTGGTAGAATTAAATATGATCCTAGTGCACTACCATGGCAAAAATCTCAGAACGCATGCATAGGTAATCAAGTGCCTGATCGCTATTGCTGCAATGCTGAACCGGGTAGAGTTAGTTTTTTGAAGACGCGAATTATGGCAATAAAATCATCATCGATGTCTTCAACTAACAGGATGGTTCCTGTCATGCAGGTTCCTTGGGTAGAACAGCAACCTCTAGCCAGTACTCCTTGAGACGAGCAATTGCCTCAACAAATCCCGCTAAATCTACTGGCTTTTGTACATACGAATTCGCGCCAGCATCGTAGCACCTTGAAATATCCTGTTCAGAATTAGATGTGGTCAATACGATAATGGGAATCTGATGCAATGACAAATCTGATTTAACCACTCGCAATACCTCACGTCCATCAGTGCCGGGAAGATTGAGGTCAAGCAGAACCATGCCCGGCCTTGGCGCAATATCTGGTACAGAGAATTCCCCACGCTGATACAGATAATCGAGAGCCTGATCACCATTGGTGCACCGCTGAAGGGGATTGAGCAAATTGGCTTTTTTGAAGGCGCGGATTGTAGCAATATAGTCATCATCACTATCTTCCACAATCAGGATAGTTTGCTTTATGTCTGCTTGCATTATTTATCTCCACACAAGGTAAAATAAAATGTGGTTCCTGTCCCCAAAACAGATTCCAGCCAGATACGTCCACCGTGTCGTTCGATAATCTTTTTTACGATCGTTAGTCCAGCACCTGTTCCACCGCCGTATTTATTCTGTTCATGCAGTCGCTTGAAAATTCTGAACACGCTGTCCATGTGTTGCTGCTTAATACCAATGCCATTATCCCGAACATAAAATACAGGACATGTCCCTGTGTCATCACGACCAATCTCCACCCATTTGTTAGGTTTGTCATTGAACTTTGCCGCATTTGTAATCAGATTTTGAAAGACCTCTCCAATAAGAGTTGCATTTCCTGTTGCAGTACCAAGTTTACCAATGCGGCGTAACTCGATACCGCTGGATCGTATAATGTTCATGTCTTTTATAACTTCATCAACAACAGCATCAACATCAACTGCTTCCATTTTAATGGTAGTGCCACCTAATTTTGAATATTCCAAAAGTTTGTCTGTCAGAAGTGTCATGCGCTCAGCAAGCCGCTGAATGCTGCTTATGTTTTGTACGTCCTCATTATTAAGCTTGCCTGCGCAATCCTCTTTTAGATAGCTCGCATAGTTGTGTATACCCCGTAAGGGTTCCTTGAGGTCGTGTGAAGCTATATAGGTAAATTCTTCCAGTTCTTTGTTGATAGCCATAGCATCAACAAGCTGCCTTTCATATTTATGACGGAATTGGTGCATGGCCTCAATTGATAATGACACGATAATTCCATCAACAAAAAAAACCATGTTCGACCAAAAGCTGGTTCGAAAAACTTCAATTGAGAACGAGTAATAGGGGGGAGTGAAAATATATGTTGCAAGAACTATCCCAATAAGTGTTGAGAAGAATCCCACTCTGAAACCGCCAATAACAGCGGCAAGAGTGACCGCAGGAAAGAAGGTCACATATTGAATTCCTGCATTGACTGGAGCGATCATCAGTCTTGCAAGCAACGCCACCAACATGAGAATAAACGATAATGCAAAATGAAAACCTAATCCATGTTTCTTTTGTGCGAAAAAGAAGAGGCTTTCAGTTAGCTTTAGTCGTAATTGGTGAATCCGAGTGCCCTGAGTTTCCATTATGATCGCCCATTACAACAAGAATTTAAACAATGGATTTACACTTTAACTTTCATATCGGCTGATTCGGGTTAACTCATTTCGTTGCCTGTTAGCTGCACATCATAACGATCCGATTTGGCACAAACAAGTTGCTGATGAAGTGCGGGTTCCTGGCAGTCAAAAATTAAATTTGGCGAACAACTGTTATTTCTCAATCAATTTTCTATATCGACCTTCTGTTCTCGACCATTACCCTCCTTAAAATTCAGGGACTTTTGAATGGTGTTTGGTTAAACGTTCGTCAAGCATTGCCAGATCGGATTCTGGATTAAATCTGAGAAAATTAATAGCAGCACGGTAAAGTTGTTTGTCGCCATCATAGACTACATATAAAACCTTCCCGAAGACTTCAATCATATGGGGTTTGCTTGTTAAATTGAGAGGCGGAACATGAATGCGGAGTCTGCATTTTGCATTGTTCAAGTTACTGTTCAGATAAATTGACACTCCGAGCGTAGAAATGTCATTAACGAATCCGTGATATATGACGTGGTCATCGGTAAGAATATCGGCAAACCACTTCACTCGGAAGCGAGGAGCCTTACGTTTTTCGTTGCATCCTACGGCAACCGATACTTTTTTTGGCGAGAGCGTAGCTAAAATGTCGTTTATATCTTGCGATAAATCCTCTCCCACGCCTGCTGTTACCGGTGAATTCATAGGCGTGGAGTTACTACCATTAATTTTAGGGACAGAACTTTTTAGCATCTTGTCCTCCAACCACACATCAGATCCATTTCACCTGTTGTCGGCGCGAAACATACGTTCCTTAGAGTCTCTCATTATTCAGGTGGCAACAATAGCTGATTCGACTTAACCCAATATCAATTGACCTTGACTTCGGATTCATGCATTAGAGCTCTGGAAAATGACTTCCAAGCAACTCCGCCGTGTGTGTGAACTCCCTCTTCTGCACTATCACTCATGATTTGCATCATCAAAGCTGCCAAACCGAACAATTCAATTTTTGCTTTAAGTTTATAGTCGTCATGGTGCTGACTGAATTGAGCTAAAGCTTCCCGTGAGTGATGCAGCGCTTCTCTGGCAATACCCTGAACTTGAACTTCATCATCCCAATTGATACCAAGAGCTATACCATGCCGAACAATTTGGGTCTCAATTTCAGATGCACCCTGAGATTCATGCAATAAATTAAATCCGTTCACAAGCTTCTCCAATGGGCCTATTCGTTATACAGAAGTTAAATGCTGACTGCGATACTGGCACCAACCGTGAAGAACTTGGTCTTGACGGTGTTTGGAATGGCTATTTTTATCTTCTATTTGCGCAAGGATTCCGGCATCGAGATGGCTGTCGTCTCTTGAATTGATTGGATTCACTTGAGTCTTATTGGCTAAATCAGCGTCAATTCGTGCTGCATCATTACTAATGCCAGTCCATTTCATCATTCCAAACACTGACAGTATCGCAAGCATCAACAGAACGAACCAGAACCTAATGATGCTCAGTTTCATTCCCATTTTCTTTTCGGAAAATTTCATGCTGTGTAGGTTCATGATTTGCCTCCTCATCAGGTCAGCTTGCTGGTCCACTCGTCCAACCGAAACCAAGCACTACCACCTTCAGATGAAAGGCAGATAAACTCGTTTCCTCTGGCATCGCGGATATTGCGAAAGGGGCCAGGCCCGAAATGCTCATAGGAGTCGAATGGGCTTGACTCGGCGAAGATAAAAGAGGTATCGCCGACATCAACCTCCAAACTTCCCCCGTGTGAAGTACCGTAGTATCGCCAGCCATCAGGGCCACTACATCCCTCAAGTACAGGGGAAACCATGCCAGTGGAATGATCCATCCAAGCGACGAGTTCTGGCTCAAGCAACTCGCTATCGGACTCGGCTAGGGAAAACGCTAACGCTCTGGCAGCTGCGAAGCTTGAACCAGTTGTTTTGCTGGGGAGCAGCGAGGTATTGATGGTTTTCATGATATTCTCCTTCTGAATACTCAGGCGGGAATCCGACACTCTGTAAGTCTCGATTAAACTTTTTCTACGTTAAATATATAATAGTTGACTGCAATAGTCAACTATTATATATTTAAATGCAAGAATGACATGCCCAGAGAATGAATTGCGCATAATAGATATCTTCGTGGCTAATAAGTTCGGGCATACAGAAAGACTAAAACATATAACTGCTCTATGCTAATTCGCCCCCTTACCAAAATCAAACACGACATTGCTGCTGTTGCATTGGTACATGCCCGAGCATTTCCTGGCCAATTTAGTCCGTTGGAATGGATAACATGCAATGTGCAAGCATATCCACGCATGCGTTACTACGTCGCCGTGGGGGAAGATGGTGTGTGCGGATTTATTTTGTGGGCTGAGAAAAGTGGTTTTCGACGTGATGTTGTTCTTGAACTTGAACAAATTGCAGTGTTGCCTGAAAATCAAAGACAAGGGATTGGTGAAGCACTTATCCGTCAATCCTTGCCGCATGTATCTGCTCAGCTTGAGGCACGTGGCGGCATGCTAAGTGCAATCATAGTCTCCACGGGAGCCGATAGTGCCGCACAACGACTTTACGCGAAAGTGTTGGGTGCAAAAGTCGAAACTACTGTTCCTGGTCTGTTTGGGGAGAACGAAGTTTTTATGGTGTGCAGACGCAATCCTGATTTCTAGCAAAACTAGAAAGTTGCGAGAGTGACTATACTTGACTTCACCTTTGCAACTTAAATAATCGCGGAGATCAATTACCGCTTCACGTTTCATTGCAGCCATTCGCAAGTCCCACCTCCTATAACCGGTAATGGCACATTGCTGAAATCCAAGTCCCCAAATTGCTCGCCGGAAACCGGCCATTCGATTTGTCTGAAACTGGCCGAATTTTGACCATTTCCTATCGCGTTTTACGATGTCGGCTATGTGGCTTAGAACGGACGTATCTTACTCTGATTATTCTTGGTCGCCACGACACCCATTTCAGCCAGTTAGCGTTTTAAATTCGCTGCCCGTTAAACGTTCTGCGACTGGCAGCAATTGGCGCGCAGAGGCGGGCCACCTTCACCAATACTTCTCACAAAACAATAGCTCGAGTTTCACCATGTTTCATTAGCCAAACCCGGTCATGTGAAAGCTGGAAACGACGAAATGCTGCGACTAGATCGCGTAGTGGTTGATCAAATGGTTCTTTGGTCAACATGAACGTTCCCCAGTGAACTCCCATGGATTGTTTTGCTTCGAGATCAAGCATTATCTGCACGGCTTCTTCAGGATTGATGTGCTGAGGTTTCATAAAATCGCGTGGCAAATATGCACCAATGGGTAGTGCCAAGAAATCTACGGGTCCAAGGCGGAGGCGAATCTCCTTGAAGTCGGCAGAATAGCCAGTGTCACCGGGGTAAAAAAACCGCCAGGGTGCTTTGCCTTCAGGTGTCCATTCAAGCGCAAACCCGCCCCACAGTGTGGTATTGGTATCAAACAACCCACGCCGACTCCAGTGCTGCGACGGAGTAAAATGCAATCTCAGCGAATCGGGTGTCAAACCCAGGTCAACATGACTCCACCAATCCAGTTCGGTCACTCGCTTGATCCCGCGTTCATTGAACCAAGCTTTCAACCCCAGTGGGACGTAGAAATGAGGCGTTTGTCCGGCTGCCGAAAGCCTCCTGATTGTGGCATCGCAGAGATGGTCGTAATGGTTGTGCGATATCAGAACGATATCAATACTCGGCAGTGATTCCGGTTGCAGTGGTGCTGGCACTCGACGGGGTGAACCATACCGGCCATATGGACCCGCAAAATCGGCCAGTGTAGGATCCGTCAATATGTTCAGGCCAGCAATTTGCAGCAAGATGGTGACATGTCCCAACCAAGTCACAACAGGAGTTTGTTGCCGCTTCGCCAGCCGGGCGGAATCAACCTTTATGCTCCAGTCGCGCGCAAACATTTCGTAGCCACCCTCTGGTGGAGCCATCGGTTTGAAGTCACCACGCATAGAGCGCCATAACATCTCATACAAAGGAAAATTCCCGATCACGACGCTCTGGTCACTGTTACCAAAGGCATTCTTGCGGTGGTGAGCAGGTTTAATGTTAGGCATCCCTTAAATTAGGCTCTTTTTGGCTTTCATGTATAAGGCCACCCAATTCATTAATTCTGGCCACAATTTCTGGCTGAATTGGCTTTGTTACTAATTGACCAATTGCACTTAATACATCTTGTGAAGGTACAAGTCCATTCGATCGAAGAAGGGAAGCGCGTACATACCCTGTTGCCAATACACGTCCTTTACGTTCAAAAATTTGCTGACAGTAAAAAGAATCCTCATCCCACCACAAAACGCTGGTTCGCAACTGGTATTTCTGAAACACCTTCAATGGATACCGAAAGCGAATCGCTGCAAAGGTCGCCACGGGTGCCCATTTATTATTGAACATCAATTTCAGCAGCCCAGAACGGTATATTAAATCCATTCTTCCCAAGTCCATCAAAGAGACGTAACGATCATTCGTCATTTTCATGATGTCAACGTCGTTTGGTAAAACGGTTAGCGTAATTACGGACTCATCCAAGATACCCAAGCGTTTTTTCCAGCATGAAGACAGTAACAAATAGAGAAGCCTAAGGCGAAGTCTCATTGAATTCCTCCGAATGTCCTCCGAGTCCTACGCAATGCACTGCTCGCCAACTATTCATCCTGTTAACGATCACATCTTCAAGGCAGCACAAAGCAAACACTAGCCTTCCATGATTTATAATTTGCAAGGTAAGAATTTCAGTCGATTATAAAGCAGCTACATGAATAAGATATTCAGCAAGTTGCTTATGAATATCTTATAAGCAGTCTGCCTTGTTGCCCTTGAACTGAGGTTTCCGCTTTTCGATAAAGGCAGAGACACCTTCCGCAAAGTCTCTGCTCATCGCGCAAGCCACAAAACTTTCTTGTTCGGCGCCCAATTGTTCGGTCAGATTTCGGTTAAGCGATTCGTTGATAAGACGCTTTGTTCGACCCAGCGCCTGAGTGGGTCCTTCGGCAAGTCGTTTGGCTAGATCGGTTGCGGCCATCGACAACTCATCGACGGAAACGATGCGGTTTATAAGACCGATCCTGCGTGCGGTCTCTGCATCGAAGCGATCTCCCAGCAGAGCGATTTCCATGGCTTGCTTCAACCCGACCATTCTAGGTAAGCCATAGGTGCCACCACCATCGGGCGATGTCCCAATATGGCAGTACGCAAGCGTGAAGTAGCTGTCGGAAGCAGCTATAGCAAGGTCGCAAGCGTTCATTAGTGATAGTCCGAAACCCGCTACTGCACCGCGCACGCTGGCGATAACTGGCTTCTCCATACTATGTATGCGGATCACGGATTCATGTACTTTGCCGATGATACCTTCGAGAATTTCTCGGCGGCGAGAGTCGGGGTCGTTCAGTATCGAATGAAAGTACTTGACGTCACCGCCCGCCATGAAGTGTGGTCCGGCACCTTCGATTACTACAGCACGCACGGCATCGTTGTCGGCAACTTGCGCAGTGGCCTCGTCAAAACCTGCCGCCATGGCCTGATTCAACGCATTAAGCGCTTGCGGCCGATTCAGGGTGATGGTGGCAATTCCGCTCGCCTCATCGACATTCAGCAGTATGACAGCGTCGTTCATGTAGTTTCCTAAGATACACGATAGAGTTTTATCAAGTGTTCCGATCGAACCGACGCGTATATAACTAGAAGGTCGCGCTTCAGTGACTTATTGGCACGACCCCGAACTTCATCTTACCAAACTCCTTGCCGAGAAGCAGACGTTCGTTAAGGACTCTTCCTGGCCGGTCAGAGACGAGCATGGTAACAAAATTTACACTATTTTAATCTTTTTGAAGTGGAGCGGACACTTTCAGCAGGCTAAACCGACTGTCTTTTCAGCAAACTACCATAGTCCGCTGCGGCCGATTTCTTGACGGTCGCAGATACTACAAGCGCCGGTATTTTCCTTCTCCAAGCGCAGCTTGGCGAATTTTCCGCTCTAGCATAGAGGACGGCTTCCAGTGGCCGCCTTGCGCGATAAAGCGATGACTGGCGTCAACAACCGTGTCGCTCGTCGCCGGCGAAACAAGCAAATGTTCAACAAGTGCGAAGTTCTGACGCTCCAGAGTGTTACGGTCCAATTTTCCTTGCTGATCAAATCTGAGCACCTCATATATAAGCCGGACGATGCTGAATGGAACTCGATCGCGAAGCTCCACGATTGCTTCTGCCATGCGCACTCGCTGACCGGCGAAGCGCAGCATGAGATGATTTTCTGGATCGTCAAACATGCCAGTGAACTTCGTTCGAGCTAACCGATATAAGGTATCGTCTTGACCAACAATAAATATCCGGATTGAACATGCCACGGCAAATATTCCTTCGCAGTTTAACGTGCTTGGTTATTATAACGCCTGTTGTACGGAACGAGATCTATGGCTGGCAGGAATCTAGCCCGCCTTATGTGTATGCACAAATATTCTTGTGAGGCCAAACAATGGAAAGTGATGACGCTATCAAGGCTTTAATTACCGATCCTGAAATTCAGCAGCGACTCGCCAAACATATTGCATTGAGGTGTTTTAGAAATTCAATTCTGGAAGATTTACACGCTGGAAAAGTTCCCGATTCCAAGAGCGGCGACTATTCCGATGTCGTTGTCAAAACACCGTATGGGGAAATACCTTGGAACGAACTGTCGCGATTTAATGATGTTGAAATGAAGGCGCTGATGATAAACGTTGTGAACCATACTTACCATTTCATACAGGAATTTTTCGACGATGAACGCGGTGGTGAGTTACTCCTCAAAATTGCTGAGAAAGATCCGGCACCAGAATGGGATAAACCGACGTAGGTTTTATGGATTTTTAGATGAATAATACAGCAACAAGTAAACCCAGCCGTGTTGAGGTAGTGGCAGCGATTCTCGATCGTCCAGTGGCCGCGATTCACTTTGAGGACGCGCTCCGGGTTCGCCTGTTCTGGTGTGCGGCTGGTACCCTCTGGCGGGGCCATCGGCTCAAAGTCTCCCCGAATAGAGCGCCATAACATCTCATACCAAGGAAAATTCCCGATCACGACGGTCCGGTTGTTGTTACCAAAGCCATTCATGCGGTGGTGAGCAGGTTTAATGATAGGCATCCCTTAAGTTAAATTCTCGATGTATTGTCTTGACAATGGGGTTCGCCATGGACAGAGAAAGAGTTCGTTTGATTTGATTTTATTGGGGCATCCCAATATGATGTGCACGCTGCGTTATATATCCGGATATAGATCAGTGTTAAGGGCAGCCCTAGCCATCTCGAAATACGCTTCAGCATTGACTTACCAGCCGACTTGGTTCAATAATTTGTTATGTTTGGTGTGTTTTACTCAAATTCATAAACAAACTTAAAATGTCACCCTCTGACTTTACTTCTAACAATAACTGGTTCAAACAACTGTTCAACTTGTCGCCCGATCCCGCTTGGATAATCGACGACAACCGCTTTGTCGAATGCAATGATGCTGCCGTCAAAACCTTGGGCTACGCCAGTCGCGAGGAGCTTCTGGACGTCCATCCTTCAAAACTTTCGCCGTTGAAGCAACCCGATGGTGAAGACTCTTTTGCCAAGGCAGAGCGCATGATGGCAATTGCCAAGGATAAAGGGCTGCACCGATTTGAGTGGATACACACGAAGGCAAACAGTACGAATTTTGTTGCCGAGGTCACACTTTCCAACATCGAACTTGGCGATATGCAGCTAATTTATTGTGTTTGGCGTGACATTACTAACCGAAAGATAACCGAAGAAAACCTGGGGCGTTCCGAGACGCAACAAATCTTGCTTGCAGATGAAGTCCGGCACCGCGCCAAAGAGATGGAAAAAACTGTCGATGCTCTGGCGACCACCAGAAGTGAACTGGAAACCATTCTGCGGAATGCCTGGATTGGCATCGTTCAGGTTAGCAAAGATCGTCTTATCTTGCGTGTCAATCGACATTTTCAAGAAATGTTCGGCTACGAAGAATCGGAAATGCTGGGTAATTTTTCGTCCATACTCTACCCGAGTAAAGAGGCTTATGAAGAAATCGGACGCAATGCTTATTCGGCTCTTGTTGCGGGCAAACCATATTCCATGCTTGAGTGTGCCTGCCGTCGGAAAGACGGCACGACCTTCCTGGCGCAAATTGTGGGTTCACTGACCGATCCAACCGATTCCAAAAAAGGATCAATTTGGTTGTTTAGTGATATTACGGAGCGAAAGGCTTCCGAAGAACGCTTGTCGCAAACCTTGTCCGAACTAGAGATCATATTTCAAAATCCGAGCATAGGTGTTTTATATACAGTGGATCGGAGAATAATTCGCGCAAATAAGACATTTGAGAATATGGTCAACCGTAGTTATCAGCAACTTATCGGACAAACGACGCGATTTATTTACGAGTCTGATGAGGCTTATGAAGCTGCTGGACAAAAAATATTTTCGGCTTTTGCCGCTGGCGCAAGCTGCCGATACGATATAGTCATTCCTGGCAAAGAGACTGGTAGTCGCGTTTGGGAACTTTTTGGATCAATGGTTGATGCAAGCGATCCTCAAAAGAGATCCATTTGGCTTATCTCGGATGTGACCGAAATACGCAGCACGCAAGATAAACTGCGTGAGGCAAAGGAAGCCACGGAACGAGCAGCAGAAGCCATTCGAAAAAAAAGCGAGCAAGTCGCCAGTCTACTGGATAACTCCGGTCAGGGTTTCCTCTCATTCGGCAGCGATCTGATTGTAGAGACCGCTTTCAGCCGGGCCTGTGAAGCTATGCTAGGGAAGTCACCTGCGGGGCACAATGCTGCTGATTTATTCTTTCATGATGATGCTGCCAAAGCAGAGCTGTTTCGCACGACCATTTCCTCGGTTCTGGCGGAAGACGATTCATTTACCAGAGAAATCATGTTGTCCTTGTTGCCGAAAGAAATTGAGCTCAACGTTATATCACTCAAGATAGAGTACAAAGCGCTCGACAACGACAAGTTCATGGTTGTGCTGACCGATATTACGGCAGAACTGCAAATGGCAGCCATGCTGGCCGATGAAAGAAAGCGCCTCGAATTGATCGTGAAAGCAGTTTCCGATAGACGGAATTTTTTTGACAGTATTAATACATTCCGCGACTTTATAACACATGGCTCGAAGCGCATACTGAACGGTGCCGGGCCGTTACCAAACATAGTTAAAGAGCTTTACCGCGAAATACATACCCACAAGGGATTGCTGAATCAATTTAGCTTTCCCTACACCCCTAAATTGTTGCATGACATCGAAACCCAATTATCGGGCTTGCTAATACGCGATCAACTCCAGACTAAACAGAAATTGGTCAACCTGCTAACCCCGGAGGCTCTGCAAGTTCCATTTGACTTGGATATTGCCATCCTGGTAGACGCGCTTGGTGAAGAATTCGTGTCACAAGGAGATGGCATCATTTTATCCGCTGACCAATCACTGAAATTGGAAAAGTTGGCCATAAGCCTTCTACGCGGCGAGGCTATCGATAACTCTGTTGCCGAGGTTCGCGACATGCTCAACGAGATCATCACTCTGCGCAAGGTAACCTTTGCGGATGCGCTGAAGGGCTTTGATGGTATGGTCAGACAGATGGCGGAACGCTTGGAAAAGGAGGTGTCGCCCATCAAGATACAGGGAGGTGATGATATCTGGATTGATCCATATACGCATCGTTCATTTTTACATTCTCTCGTGCATATATTTCGCAACGCTATGACACACGGGATAGAGAACCCGGATGCCAGATTGGTCGCAGGAAAAGATGAAGCCGGGGAAATCACCTGCAGCGTTGCGGTAGAGGGAAACACAATAAAATTGGTCATTGCAGATGACGGTGCCGGGATTAATCTTGATGCACTACGTCAACGAGTGGTGGCAGCGGGAATTTATAACGTTACCGAAGCAGCAAATTTTACTGAGGACGAAGTCATAAAGTTCATATTCATCGATAGCATCAGCACACAAGAAGTAGTGACTGAACTGGCGGGCCGAGGTGTCGGCATGGCTGCGGTGCTGAACGAAACAAAAAATATGGGTGGCGATGTTGTGGTCAAAACGGTTGCCGGACAGGGAACCCATTTCCTGTTTATTTTGCCGTTGCAAAAAGGTGTATCCAGGAGAAGGAGTGATGATGTCCGATGAAAATCAAGGTGAATTATGCGATAAAGTTATGCAGTCCATTTTAAGAAGAACCCGCGCCTATTTTGAGAGCGAATTCGGGATCAGCATGAGTGAAACCCAATCTAATGCAGGTCCTGTGGATGAGATCACCCTGTTTGACATGAACGCAATCATCGGGTTGGGTGGAGTAGTCAATTTGCTGATCATTTTCAGTTTCAAAGAGAATTTACTCAACATCCTGTATGAGCGGATGACCGATGGTTTGGATATTCAGCCAGATGAGGTTGAAATGTATCACGAAGAGACTGCCGGGGAAGTCATCAACACCATTCTTGGACACTGTACGATAGACTTGCAAAAGCTTGATCAACGGGGCAGTGTAGCCCTAACGCCGCCTGTCGTTCTTGACCGGGTAAAAACAATTCGGCGCATGAAAGACGCGATGTTTTACACACAAAGCCTGGAAACAACGATGGGTGGCCTGACTGTGAGCCTCGTGGGACCAATGAAATTGTTCAACAAAAAACTTGACTACGTTTGATCAAAAAAGGAGTGCTAGATGAATTCTCTTTATGAAGTTTTAGTAGTCGACGATTCGCAAATAATTATAAAAAAATTGAGCATGCTTCTGGAAAAGGTTGGTTACAGGGTTGTCAGAACAGCTGCAACTGGAAGAGAGGCCATCGTTGCCTATAGAGCCTGTAAACCAGACGTGGTAACCATGGATATCACGATGCCGGACATGGATGGAATTCAAGCGACCCGTGCCATTATGAGCGAATTCCCGGATGCAAAGATTATCATGGTGACCTCTCACGGTCAGGAGCAAATGGTACTGGAAGCACTGAAGGCAGGCGCAAAGGGCTATGTACTCAAACCTTTTGAAGAGCATAAGGTTTACGAAGCAATTCAGAAGGTCTGCAAGGGGCGTGTTGTACTTCAGGATAAGTTGAAGGCAGTAACAGAGGAGCGTGAAAAGGCTAAGTTGGAGGTGAATACCGAGCAAATATCCACTGAACACAATGACACTGATGGGTCAGATGGACAATCCAGTGGGTCTTCTCAGCTCAAGACAATCGCTGATGTTTCTGTAGAGACCGCCCAACATGTTGGTACGCAAGCAAATACTTCTCAGCAGCAACAAATAATTTGTAATGAATGCGGTAAATTAATTGCCATCAATGCCAAATTTTGTAGCGAATGTGGATCGAGACTTTCTTAGGAATGTGTCATAAAGCGGCCATACGCCAAGGGCTGTTCCTGGCCGATGGCCGTCATTAAAATCAACAAGATAAACACCATCTGAATGACTGCTCATGTAGGAACAAGAGACGTAGCGCAGATCATTTCGATATTACAATCCCCACCTTTTTCCTGCCCGGCGCTGCTGGAGGAATATAACCAGCTATCCTGCAAATTATTGCCTCAACCTTCTTGCCCTTCACGAACTTGGTCGAATGACACGACATTACCTGATTCTTGACAGCAAGCGCTACCAATTGGAGGTGCAAGTCAGCAAGTGGGATGCCAATGCCTTCGGCGATCTCTTTGTCGGAGCACTCGCCATGTTTTTTCAGGTATTGCAGAATTTCGTTCATAGATAAAAGGCCGGCCTTAATATCACCGGCCTCTTTGTGCTGATAATTACTTCTTTGCGCCGTTGACTGTTGCCTTCAGCGTAGCGCCTGCCTTAAATGCAGGAACCTTGGATGCCTTGATTTTCAGTTCAGCACCAGTCTTTGGATTACGGCCAACGCGTGCTGCACGCTTGCGCACCTCGAATGTGCCGAATCCAACGAGAGCAACTTTGTCGCCCTTTTTGAGTGCGCCAGAAATGATGTCGATAAAAGCGGTGATGGTGCGGTCGGCCGCTGCATTGCTTGAGTCAGTCTTTTTTGCCAGTGCTTCTGCGAGTTCTTTACGGTTCATTGTGATCCCTTTCTTTTCGTTTGATAGATGAGATTGATAAAGCTCGCTCACTATATCAACTATCTTAATCCTGAGTAAACAAGAACCCGCTGATACACAAATACAGGGCAGAATATTTTCTTGCATCAGTGCCGTCAAAGCGTCGATCGCAGCTTTATTAAGACCCGCAAAACATCCATAAAAAACCCCACCAATCATTGACTGGTGAGGTTGGTGAAGTTACTGCTGCTGAAGCACGTTATTCCAATTCATCCCCTTTGGAAGAGGTTTTCTGGAAAACGGAATATCGAGCTGCGACAGCTTTGCGGCAATTGCATCCGACACACGATTACCGGCCTCTTTGTTATCGAGTCCCAGAACAAAACTGGATCCATAACGCTTACGCGTTTTTGAAAACCAGCATTCTTGCCAGGCATAATTACCCGGCAATCCCATGATGCCACCCGACTCTCCTAACGTTGCCGCCGATAAAGCATCTATGGCACCGTCCACAATCAGAAAGTGATCTTTATGCTTACCTTTGAGTGCCCATGGCCACTGTAGCCTGCCATAGGAAATGCACTTGACCTCGTTTTCATCGACTTCATGACAAGCATGAAACTCGGCTCCAGCCATCTCAGGTAACAAGAACACCAGGGGACGATAGGCGATTGCAGGCTTGCTTCTGCCTTCGCGTAACAACCCGGATGCCCTTAGCAAGCTTTCGCCGACATTGGATACCAGCCATCGAGTCGCATCATCAGGACCTGAAGGCAGCATTCGCAATCTCCCCTGCTCAACAGCAGCCGTAACGACGCTACCGCCGATCTTGAGACGCGCCAAATATTCCTTTACGGCAGGCACATCGTCAAAAGAGCGCTTCTCGATGATATGCAGCACCTCTGCAAGCCGATCATGCTCTACGTCAACATCATGCTTGGATCTGGTTGCGGCAGCGATGCAGGGCACGTCTGACAACGTTCCCTCAAGCAATCGATTGACCGCCTGGTTCGCGCTACAACCGGCCGCAGCGACCACAAAATCAATTGCAGTACCTCCCACCCTATCGCCGCAAGCAAAACACTTCCAGCGATAGATGCCCGAACCAGACATGGTGATTGAAAGTCGAGTGCTGCCGTCCTGGCTTTCGCCGCAAACAGGACATTGAGTACCAATCCAACTTCGCCCTTGCTGCAACTGCTTGAATCCCATGCGTTCAGCTAACGCAACAAGGTCTGTACCTTTTGCTAGGTCATACCTGGATGTTTTCATACAAGCCGCCGCCGCTCGTTCCTGTGCTTGTGCCGGAGTCCTTCCATAGAGCTTAATTAGCAACTGCGCCAGGAGCGGGATAGTAGCATCGGTGAGATTGTTGTCACATCGCCACGAGAATTCCTCGGTGTCGTTAAGTGTGGCAGGTTTGGCGCACCAAAATTCATTCTGTCTAAGGATATTAGACAGCCGTTGAAAGTCCTCTTCGGTGGGTTGTGAGAAGTCGCGGTACTTGTAGAGCTTCAAGGTTTGTGGCCTAACTTAAAATGGAGAGGCTGGCCGTTTTTGGCCTGTCCCTCTCGAATAAGAAGTTTTGTAATCAACTTGGGAAATTTACCTTTTGACCATAAGGTTAGCTTTCATTGCCATCAACAGCCTGCGGTTGTGGTTGGGCGGGAAGATTGGAAACGAACATCGGAAGAACACGCTTTCCCTGCAAGAGTTCCAAGGTGTGAGTGCGAATCGCTTGCTGCTCTTCATCAATGCGACCATGAGCTATTGGCGCATACGTTGCGTTTTTGATTTGTGTCTTGTCGAAATTGTAGTCTAAGCATTGCCCCATGACATACAGAAGCTCAACGAGCAGTTCAATGCGCTTTTCTCCCCACCGCTCAGGTGTAAGCGATTTGTCACCAAGTAAATCAAGGTATTGCTTCCAAACGTCAATGACTTTTTTCTCGGCGGGTAGATTGCTTGAGAACTCAAGGTCAATTCGATTTAGCGCTTCAACATGCGCGGGAGAAAGAGTATAGGCGCGAGTTGCCATCAGGGTTTTGAACACCTGTAACTTTCGCCCTTTCACTTCCTTTCGATCATCTACATAGCGAGTAACTTGCACGGCTATTACCGGGCCAAGCATTGTTGCCAAGATGATTAATGTATCAGCGATAGTCATACGCAGCCTCGGTGAACCTCTAAAGTTAAATAGCCCTCAATAAAAGACACAATCTTTTATCGTGGTCGGTGAATATTCTGGCATTCTCAATTAGAACAGTTGTCATTTCAATATATTGCTTTAAGTTCACTGTTTAATTACTGTCGTTTTTCCGTAATGTTTACGGATAATTAGATTAAACACTGCCCCCCATGCCCTCAATGAATGTGCTGATAAATGTCTGGATTTTGTCCGCAACACGTTCAAGGATGGTTTTGCGCTCCAAGATTTTCGGCTTGAAACTTAACGCCTCGACAATCTCTTGATCTCTGGGCAAGCGGTTTGCGAATACATACGTTTGCAGCAGTTTTTCAAGTTGCGCGGGGTTCATGTTTTCATCGGCGCATAGCTGCTCAAAGGCTTTCTTCTTGTGTTCCGTCCAGTAACTCTCGAAGTTCGTTATCACGTTATCGGTCGGCTTGAGCTTGGGCATGTTCTCTTCAATAAACTGCTCGATCAGTTTCCGCTTGCTGCGAAGATGAACTTCACCGGCCAGCAGATCAATGATTTCCTTCTGGCGCTTCTTGGCCTCTTCTGGCTTGAGCTTGTTCAGACTTACCAACAGATTCAGGATATACGCCACATTGATTTCATCGCGGTGGATCAGGCTCAATTCAAAGTCCACATCTTCCAAGATGGATACTTTCTCGCCTTCGCCCTGTTTCTTTACCTTGTCATGCACATCAAGGTATTTGCTCTTGTAGTCTTCAAAGGTTTGCGGTTCCAGCGCCAAGTCGGCCTCATTAAAATCGGCAAAGGTGGTCAGAATGTTTTTGATGCGCAGTAATTCCCTGAACCGGATGACAAAGGCAAGCTCGGCCTTTTCATCGGGCAGCGCGTCCACGCTGGCAACCGTTGGCGCAATCTCTAACAGTGCGTCAGTTGCCGCATTAAACTGCTTAACGTAATCCTCATACGGCTCAAGCAGCACGGTTTCTTTGGCGTTCTTGTTCGAGAAAAGGGCAATCGCTTCATCGGTAGCGGTTTTCAAATTCCTGAAACAGACGATATTGCCTTGTGATTTCTTGTCATTCAGAATGCGGTTGGTGCGCGAGAAGGCTTGCACCAAGCCATGAAATTTAAGGTTTTTGTCCACATACAGCGTATTCAGGCGCGGACTATCAAAACCCGTCAGGAACATATTCACCACCAGCAAAATATCCACTTGCCCGGCTCTCACCCGCTTGGCAATGTCTTGGTAGTAGTTGTAATACGCCTGGCTGTCTTTGGTGCTGTATTTCGTGCCGAACATCGCGTTATAGTCGCCGATATACTCATCCAGCTTGTCGCGGCTGGGCTGGTTTATTTCCGCGCCTTCCGGGATCGGGTTTTCTTCCGGGATCAGGCCACCGGTTAACCCGTTGGCGTTGGGGTCTTCCTCGTTGGCCGCATAGCTGAAGATGGTGGCAATTTTAAGCGGCTTGGCCACGCCTTTCTGTTTTTCCTTAAACAGGTCGTAATACTTGATCAGGTTCTCGACACTGCTGACGCAAAACATCGCCGTAAAGTCCGGCGCTTTGGTTTTCTGGGCATGGTAGGCCAGAATGTAATCGACGATCTTGCCGAGCCGTAGCGGGCTATCCAGTAGCTCTTTGGTGTCTATCGCCTCAACTTCAATATCCAACTCGTTCGAGCTGTCCTTGCGCCTGTATTTGCCGACATACTCGACGGCAAAGCGCAGCACGTTTTCATCCTTGATCGCGTCCACTATCACATATTTATGCAGGCATTCGCCGAACAAGTCCTTGGTTGTCTTCTGCTGGCCGGTGCTGCCCGTTGCGTTATTAGCAAAGATCGGCGTGCCCGTAAATCCGAACATTTGCGCGTTGGTGAAGAATTTTTTAATGTTCTGGTGCGTCTCGCCAAACTGGCTGCGGTGGCATTCGTCGAAGATAAATACAAACTTCTTGTCTTGCAGGTGCGTGACCTTGCTCAAATAATGCTCTTTCACGATGGCATTATTGAGCTTTTGTATCGTGGTCAGTACCAGCTTGGTTTCGTCGTCATTAAGCTGCTTGACCAGATTGCGGGTGTTGGTGGTCGCGTCCACGCTGCCCTTGGCAAAGCCGTTAAATTCCCGCGCCGTCTGGTAATCGAGGTCTTTTCTGTCCACCACGAACATGACCTTATGCACCTTGAGCATTCGCTGAATGATCCGGCTGGCGATAAATGAAGTCAGTGTCTTGCCTGAACCCGTGGTATGCCAGATATAGGCATTGTCGTTGCTGTTCTTGACCCGATCTACCAGCGCCTCAATTGCGTAGAACTGATAAGGGCGCAAAACTTTAATCACCTGTTCCTCGGTCATCACCATGTAATGCGTAATCATCTTGGCAATGTGGCAGGGCTTTAGAAACTCGGCGCTGAAATCGTGCAAATCCGACAAGCGCTTATTTTCTTTGTCCGTCCAGAAAAAGGTCTGCTTGAATGACTGCTGTTTATTGTTGGCGAAATACTTGGTATTCACCCCGTTGCTGATGATGAACAACTGCACGTATTGAAACAGCCCCATGCCTGCATCGTAAGAATCATGCTGATAGCGGTTTACCTGATGGAAGGCTACTTTAAGCTCCGCGCCACGGCGCTTCAATTCGATCTGCACCAGTGGCAGGCCATTGATAAGAATGGTCACGTCATAACGGTTTTTACGCTTGCCCTGCATGGTCACCTGGCTGGTTACCTGAAATTCATTCAGGCACCAGTCATCGCAGTTCAAGAAACTGATATACGCCGTTTCGTTGTTGTCCCGTTTCAGCGCAAACTTGTCGCGTAGAATTTTTGCCCGTTCAAACACGCTGCCCGTGTTGAGGTGGTTAAGGATGCGCTCAAACTCGGTATGAGTCAGCGTGATTTCGTCGTTATGGATTTCCAACTGGCGCTTGAGATTAGCGAGCATTGCCGCTTCGTCCTCAATGTCCACGCTGGCATATTCCATGCCGTTGAGTTGGTCGATCAGGGCGGCTTCTAGGGCGTATTCGGATTGGGTATTCATGGCGATTGGTTTAAACAAACATCTACTGCAACAAGCCTTGCTTGTATTGCTTCGCGGCGGCAAGCTGGATTTGAGTGGCGGTTATTTTGTCGTCGATGGCACTCAGGAAGTTGGCGATTTTGGTTTGCTCTTTTACGGCGTGAGGAATTGTCAGCGATATGGTTTTAATATCTTTGATGTAGATATGTTTAACAGTCGTACCCGAAACCAATTTAATGATTTTGTGTTTATAGAAATTCAGCAAATAGCTTATAAAAATCGGCTCCGTCTTGTCTTTAAGGCGGATGATATTTATATCGCCCCCAAGAATAACCCCTTCCTTGAGTATACAAGATGCCTTTGCCAATCCAGCGGGTGTCACATCCGAGCTTGGCATTAAAATATCGCCGAATTCGCTTTTTACAGTTTCAGTTAAGTTTGTTTTTGATTTAAGCGAGCGAATGACCTCGCTGTAAATTGTAAAAAGCTCCCCGTAATGCACGCACTCAAATTTACCAGCTGGTGATATATCAGATTTTGAGAGAGAACCGCCACGGAGAAAGGTGGCGATATTTCCTAAAGTAGTTTCTTCCCACTCTGGAAAATCCTGCCCCTCATCATCCTTGAACCGTAACTCTTGGCTGAAAATCTGCTGCATCACGCCTTTTTTGTATTGGGTCAACCAGAAAGTATTGTTACCTTTAGGCTCAGGGATATTTAGCTCTTCGCAGAAATTGCCAATGATTTCATCCGCCGCTTTTGACTGCTCATCTAAGTGCGATAAGTTCTCAGTAACAACCCCTAAATCAATCCTACCTTCCGCCTCGAAGGTATCCACATAGCGTGGGATATTCAGGTTGTAGTCATTGGCCTTGATCTCGCCCAAGGTGGCAACGTAGCTGTATTTGTCTTCATTGGTGCGCGCCTTGTAGGCCGCAACAATCTTGTCTATGTGCTCGGGGCGCATGACATTCGTTGTTTTTACCTTTTCAAAATGTTGGCTTGCATCAATGAACAAGATATTGTCCGGGTTTTTCCGACATTTCTTGAACACCAATACACAGGTAGGAATGGTGGTGCCATAGAACATATTGGCAGGCAGGCCGATTACTGCATCCAGACAGTTCATTTGTTCGATCAGGTATTGGCGTATATGGCCTTCTGCTGCGCCACGGAATAAGACCCCGTGCGGCAATAAAACGGCCATGGTGCCTTCTTCGGCAAGGTGGTAAATCATGTGCTGCACAAAGGCCATGTCCGCTTTGGTGCTGGGTGCAAGCCTGCCATAGACACTAAAGCGGTCATCGCTCATGTGTAGCTGGCTGGCACTCCAATGCGCCGAGAATGGCGGATTTGCTACGATTACATCAAACTTTAAATCGCGGTGCTGTGGCCGTTCCAGCGTGTCTTCCTGGCGAATGTCGAAGTCTGCATAATGCACGTCATGCAGGATCATGTTCATGCGCGCCAAGTTGTAGGTGGTGCGGTTGAGTTCTTGGCCGTAAATTTTATCGACGTGGGTGGCCTCGCGCTTAACCCGCAGTAACAGCGAGCCGCTGCCGCAAGTTGGGTCATACACGCTTTTGAGGATTTTGTTATTGCTGGTCACCAGCTTGGCAAGCAGGGAGGATGCAGGCTGCGGCGTGTAAAACTCCCCGGCTTTTTTCCCCGCACTGCTGGCAAATTCACCGATTAGGTATTCATAGGCATCGCCCAGCACATCGGCGGCCTTGTCGGATAGATTGAAGTCGATGTTGTCCAGGTGTACCAGCACTTTAGCAACGAGATCGTTTTTTTCCTTTTCTGATTTACCCAGCTTGGACGAGGTTAAATCCAAGTCTTCAAACAGGTTCACAAAATCATCGGCACTATCGGTACCCAGCGTGCTTTGCTCAATGTTTTTTAGAATCTTGGCGAGTTCGCCCAGAATGAAGTTATGGCTTTCGCCTTCGTTGTAGTCGTCTTTCTGGTTGCTGCCCTTCATGGCAATGGCATGGAATAGCTCGGATGGCTTCAAGAAGTAGCCAAGCTCGCCCAGTGCGGCATGTTCCAGCGCGGCAATATAGGCTTTGCCTTCCTTGGTGTTTTCCTTGATTTCGGCAAACTTGAGGTTTTCCTGTGCCAGTTCTGCATCGGCAAAACGCTGGATTTTTTCAGAAAGGTATTTGTAGAAGATAAATCCAAGGATGTAGTCCCGGAATTCATCGGCCCCCATCTTGCCGCGCAGGGTGTTCGCGATATTCCAAAGCTGCTGTTGTAAGCGGCGGCGTTCTTCTTCTGACATGGTTTCCCTTTAAGTTCGGCTGTTTTGACTGCTTTGCCGATTTATTTGCTGTAGATTTGCTGTATTTGAGGATAGGAAATTCAAATGCGACACGAAGTCGCTTGTGCAAGTTGTGGTTACTATTTTAATTCTATAGGAAGTCACCACCCGTGTCACCGGGTGAATCCAGGAGTCTGAATAAAGAGCGACTCTGACAATGTAACGAAGCACCGCGAGGTGCGGGGTATCAATCGCGAGAGGCGTACCCTTCTGGCAGCCACACGCCGGATAAGTGCTAGATAGTCGGTAGGGTGAACACATGTGAATCTGCGATAAAGATCGTCACCTATAACAAGCGAAAGTGGCTTTTACGCTTGAACCAAACGGTAATGAAGAGGGGAACAGCGTCTTTGAATTACGCTTTCGTGACCCATATATCTTCCGGTCGACAGCAGGCACCTAACCCGACGTACTCACGCAAGTGGAACGTGGAAACCCCGTATCGCTCCCTTCGGGGACAGCAGGCTGCAAAGCTTGCCTATGGCGGTGCGGGCTTGGGAACGAGGAAAAAGCGAATGCCGCTCTGTAATGGTGCGGATAGGGGTTGAAACATCACCCCACGCGAAAGCGGGCAGACTTCCTTATGGTCTCTCTTCACAAGAGAGTTGGCAGAACCACCTAAACGGGGAAAAGCAAATGAGCGCTGCAACACTGGCGTGTGCATCTTCCGGCATGACATGGGACGGCATCAATTGGGCCGATGTTCAGCGTCAGGTAAGACGGCTGCAAGCGCGTATTGTGAAGGCAACACAGGTTGGCAGGCACAACAAGGTGAAAGCCTTGCAGTGGCTGCTGACCCACTCGTTCAGCGGCAAAGCGTTAGCCGTCAAGCGGGTGACTGAGAATAAAGGCAAGAACACCCCCGGTGTGGACAAGGTCACATGGAAAACACCGGAGGCAAAGATCAACGCGATAGCGTCGATGAAGCGGCGTGGTTATTCGCCGCTTCCGCTACGGAGGGTATTAATTCCGAAGAAGAACGGCAAGACAAGGCCACTCGGCATCCCCGTAATGAAGTGCCGCGCCATGCAAGCATTACATCTGCTGGCGTTGGAACCCGTTGCGGAAACCACCGCCGACCTGAATTCTTATGGGTTCAGGCCGGAACGCGCAACTGCCGATGCGGGGGAGCAATGCTTCATTACTCTTGCAAGAAAGGTCAGTGCGGTATGGGTACTTGAGGCTGACATCCAAGGCTGTTTCGACAAAATCAGTCATGACTGGATGATCGCCAACATCCCCACGGACAAGGCAGTTCTAAAGACATGGCTCAAGGCGGGGTACGTTTATCAAAACGAACTCTTCCCCACAGAGGCCGGAACCCCGCAAGGGGGTATCATCAGCCCGGTTCTGGCAAACATGACACTCGATGGCCTCGAAGCGAGGCTGGCGGAGAAATTCCCGAAAGCAAAGCAAAGAGGTTTGAAAATGAACATGGTGCGTTACGCGGACGACTTCATTATCACTGGCAATTCGAAAGAGTGGCTGGAGCATGAGGTCATCCGCGAGCGGCAAAGACGGCGCGACCACCACAGGAGCCAGTGCGATGACTGCCGCACGCAGGGGCGAGTTGGGAGCCAGAACACCGAAGTAGCGATGGCGATGCGAACGGGGTGGTGGCACCAGTGCAGCAATTTTTCCGATCAATTCCAGCGGCGTCAGCACCAGATCGCATGAACCATCAAGACCCGGTTTGGGGCTGTGGTAGACCAGATGTTCGGCATCCAGTTGTTGCAGATGTTCCAACGCGAAGGGCGGGCGCGCGCAGTAGCGCAGCAGTCGTTCCAGCCCTGCCCGGTCTTTCTCGTTGATGCATACCGAGGCGTCTACAGAAAACCCGCCGCCATGTACCCAACCGCCCATCACCGAACTCACGGCCTTTTCGATCAGGCCGCGACGGACGAAGGTAGCAATAATCCGTCGCCGCACCCGTGCTTGTACTTCGGCAATGGCGACCGCATCAAGCCCAGATGCTGCATGAAAATCCACACCCGCCCCATCGTTAGCGTTGGCGACAGGCTCGAATGTCCCATCGACAATACAGCAGTGAAAATGGACGTGTTCGTTAAGGGACGAACCGAAGCGGTGGATGAAGGCGACTGCCCCAATGCGAGCCTGGGTGCAGCAACCGGGGCTGTGTTCGCGCAAACACCGCTCCACCTCGCGCAGAAAAATGCGCAGCACGGCACCTTGCAAGGCCACATCACGTTGCAGAAAATAGCGCAGGCGTTTGGGCACCGAGAGCACCCACTGGCGCACCGGCAACTTGGGAAAGACGTGATCGGTCAAATGCGCGGCTGTTTCGACCATGCGCCGTGTGTTGCAGGAAGGGCACACACCACGGCCTTTGCAGGAGAATGCGATCAGGAAGTCGTGCCCGCACTCGTCACAGTGGGCGCGGGCAAAACCGTGAGCCAGGATGCCGCATTCAAGATAGCGGCGAAAGGCATCCTCGACATGGGCAGGCGGTGATTCATTGAATTCCCCGGATGAGAGTTCCAGCCAGGTTTCGAAGTGCGCTTGTACGGTGCGATACCAAAGCGTCTGTTCGGGTCTGCGGCGCTGATAGCACTGTGTGCTGGGTTCGGTACGTTTGACTGCGGCAACCATGAGGCAATTCCGTTCCGGTCTTGGGGCACAACAGCCATGCAGAGACGGGGTTTTTGGCGCGTAGCCCGAACGGCATCATCATGGTGGGGCGGCAGCACGCCGGGGGTGGCATGTGCCTTGTGGTGAGGGGTTTGACACGAGAACAGAACGATCGTTCTTTTATTTGTTAATCGAGTGAGGGGGTTCGAGAAATGACTACCTTTTGCGCCCGTTATCTCGCTGCAGGATAGCGGACACAGGCGACCGGCTGCTTATGGCCGGTCAGGGACGGTCAACATTCAAAGCTAATCTTACCGCGAATGTCCGCAAGTTGGAGGAGAGCAGCCATTGAATTCCTATAATTTGAAGCCCTCTAGTACACCGCAGAACTTCATCGCGCCCAATAGTCTTCGGCCCCCGCTCTCCCCTAAATGGATTCTGGACCACTATTCTTCCCGACTGACCCCGTCGTCTTCGGCACTAGGTTCCGAATCTGGTTCCGTACCTGGTTCCGTACCTGGTTCCAAATCAGGTTCCAAATCAGGTTCCGAATCAGGTTCCGAATCAGGCTCAGATTCAGATGACTCAGATCCTTCCTTTGATTCTTCCAGTCCATTACTACCGGGTATCTTTCTGCTGCCGTAGTACGAAGCACCTTTCGACAGCTTTGAGTGACCGGCACGCTCCATCAACTTGCCGGTCGCCGCCTCGAACTCGGCCTTATCCACCCCAGTCAGATCACCACCCTTCACCGGTGGTTGAATACCCAGCAGCTCGTAAAAGCGTTCATGGAAATACTGGTGCCGCAGCCCGTGCGCGCTTACCCCCAGATCCGCCAGTTTTAATCCGTGTTTCCTCATGACGTAGTAGATACGCTGAATACAAGCCTCTACACCTTGACTTGTTACAAAGCGACCTGATCTCGGACTAACCTTCTTCTTCAGCACGTCAAATACCTGCTGCTGCCATTCATGCTCGATTGGCACCGACCGCGCCCGCCCCCCCTTCGTCCCCTGGACGATCTTCAGCGACCCGTCATCTTCTGCCTTCAATAAATTCAGCAGTACCGCTTCCCGGACACGCAATCCGAACACATAGCACAGCATCAACACTCCGCCCGCCATCTGATCTTCCTCACTAACCTCGGCCAGCTTTCCCGTTACATCAACCCCCTTCGCCACCCAGGACTTATCCTCCTGCGCAACCTCCGACCGTTTAACCGATTCCACATTCTGGACATACGTTTCAGGTGATTTCACCATGCCAGCCTTACCAATCCACTCGCAAAATGTCCTCATGATCGACAGCTTGTTCTGAATCGTCGATGCTGACTGACCTTTTTCCTCCCAAAGGCGCACTACCGCCCGAATATGCTTCTGCCCCAAGTTCTTCGTGCTCCTGATCTTGAACTTCAGGAAGTACAAATCACTGAAGAACCCCACTATTACTTCCTTCCGTTTCTCAATCGTACCTTGGCTTACCTGCTTGTCCTTAACTGCCCCTTTAGCTATATGCACCTTAAATATTAGCGACAGTTCGTGCCGCAGCTCCTTCGCAATCGAAACTCCACCGGATCTATACTCAGAGTTATGCCCATCAACTCGCCCCACCTTCATCTTTTTCTCATCACCCATCTCCATCTCCTCTATTTATTAATTTCGACAATGTGGATTGTCCAGCAGGAAACATCGAAATTAATTTCGAAAGGCGAGGGAAAAACGCGCCTTTCGCCGCAGAAGGTGATTTTTCTATGAAATTTTGCTTTGAAGATCGCACCCACGCAAAAAATTGAGCGCAATCAGCTGCACAATGCAGGCGAAAAACCTATCGGGTAAAAAACCTCACCAGCTCCACCATTGCTCGCGTATCCAATTCACAGTACTTCAACAGATTGTGAATTTTCATGTCGCGAACGGATGCATGAGTTTCCGGATCGATAATTTCAAGGTATGCGAGTTGCGCCAGCGTTCCGTTTCGCACATCGTCCAACTGTGCATAGTCCAGATGAGGGGCAACAGTAGGCAAGATGGCCTTGATCGACCATGAGCCTTTCATGGCCGGATGGTAATAATGTTCCCGCATCCACGGCAAAAGATTTACCAGACGATCAATTATCCCTAGCAGAGGCGTCTCGAATTCAGGGTTGAGCCGGATGGCCTGTTTCAGGATGGTCTCCTCGAAAGTGCCAAACACAATGATAGGGCCGTCATTCTCCAGCGCTTCAATCAGGGTTTCCGCAAAGAGGCGCATTGGAGCTTGGCCCGTTGTCTCCAGAAACTCCTTGTGCTCAATTAACAGATCCGGTCGCTCGATATGGCATGACCACTGGAATGGCAATTGTTGATGGGGGCTCGTTCCAGCCCATCTTGGAATCACAAAATTGATGGTCTCAAAATCCAGGTAAAATCTTGGATAGGGAAGTTTGGATAACTCCCTAACCAAGTCAGGCGCAACATAAGGTGTGCCGTCCCGTGTCACCTGCCAGACCCGGATATGGCGCTCGCTTTTCAACATCCCATTCGGAATATCCCGGACATCCTCAATGCCCGCTTTCTGGAGATTGGAAATGGCCTTGGCTGCATTGGGCAGAAGGGTAACCGGATATTCCGGAAGAGCCGACTCGCAATGCGCCATAAACTGGCATTCCGGCTTGCATTGGCTTCCCATTGGAATTTCCGGCATCGGGTTGACTAGCACATCCAGATGGGTGGCAAGCCACTGTGGCACTTCCGGCAGTAGCCCCCTCACCTCTTCCGTCACATCTTTTTCGACGAGCAGGCCGGAATAGTTGCCATCCCCCGCATATTCGAATCCTGTATCGACATGCGCCACACATATCTGGCGTACAGCAATCCCCGCCCCTTCCAGCACCCATAACTGGATCGCGCAATCGATCAGATGATGCTCTTTCACACTGCCCGCTGATTTAACCTCTACCATTCTCCATTCATCATGGTCGGGCGCAAGAATATCCGCCCGAACCAACACTCCATGATGAACAAAAGCCGCCTCATATAAAGGACAAGGCACAGCCTCTGCCATATGCCGGGCCGTCTCCCTGACGGCAATGTCCGGAGATTCGACATGCTCAATCAGAAAACCATTGGCATAGTTGCTTCTGGCAAGCTTTCCAAGTTCCGTTCCTGCCGCCGCACTCAACCTGGACGCTGTTGTGGGTGATGCCAGTTCCGGCATTTTCGATTTTAGCCAAAGAAGCTTCGGGCATCTGATGCCAGTAAGAAGCGAGGATTTTGTTATGTAGTTACTCATGTGGCGCTGTCCGATTACCTGTCGATCAATTCAATCCTGCAAATGATTTTATCCAGTTAATGGATGACAATATGTGAAATGCTTTCCTGCATAGCTTCAACAGGCGGCAGGATAATTGTTTTGCGCATTTTGCACGGATTAGACGTAGCAAGCCATCCGTCCTGCCAATCGCTATAGGCCGTTGAGGCAAGCGAATGCGGATTTGTACATTCATCCTGCCCATCCAGTGCTGCAATTGCGCCATCCTCAAAGTCGTTCATCATTTTCACCTCCTCATAATTGGTTAATCTTTCCAGAAACTCCTGAAACGCTCGGACGACAACTGCGTGTACCGAACCGTGTGTTGGATGTTCCGGTGTCCCAGATAATCCTGGATAGCGCGGGTATCCTCCCCTGCCTGGGCAAGCTTGTAGCCGCAGGCATGGCGCAGCATGTGTGGATGAACAGCAAAAGGCAGCCCCGCATCCTGGCCTGCGCGAGCAATAATCTTGCGGATTGCATCCGCAGTAAGCGGCATTTTGCGTTCGCTGCAAAACACATGCAGTAACTTTGGGTATTCCAGCAACAATATTTTCAGCGCACTCAATTCCGTTTCATGCAGGGGATGAACACTTGCCGTACCGTGCTTGAGGCGATTGACGTGCAGCAGGCTTTGCTCGAAATCCAGCTGATCCCAGCGCAGGCCGATCAGTTCCGAGACTCTAAGGCCATGGCGATAGGCCAGCATGAGCAGCGTGGCATCCCGATGCCGATGCCGGCCAGTTTCTCCTGCCGCATCGATCAACCTCGCAACTTCCGACTCGGTTAAATACTCCCGGCTGCGATAGACGGAATTTTTCCGGCGCTGTGGCATTGCTCTGTTGGTGATCGCGGGAATACTGATCCCGGGAAACCTCAACACTACGCATTGACTGGATGCCATGACAAAAACTTTCCATATAAGGGCTCTTTTACGGAAAGTTTCATGACTTCCGTATTCTGGCCACTAGGCGCAATTTACAGAAGTACGTTTTCAAACCGAAGATTTATTTTAGGAAACTAACAGTGAAGACAAGACAGGAAACGATTATTCAGACAACGGCTAATGGCTCGATCTCGGCCTTATGTAAATCTTCACATAAGGCCGATGAGCTTACAAACCATTCTATTCAACATTGAGTGTGGCAAGCACAGATGCTTTCACATCAGTAGTAATTTCCCCCTCAAATGAATCCAATATAGCCTGAGCCTCCCTGCCTGCTTCCACAAGGAGCATCTGCGCTTTTAAGAGCCCTTTTTTTCGTGGAAGCTACGAGAACGCATCTCAGGACTTCCGTCATATGCACCCATCCAGTTTTCCCAAAACCAACTCGGCGGACCTGCGCGATGCCACCCCTCTAATCCGCGCTGCTCCCGTTCATTCATGCCGTTGCGGTATCAATCCAAGGTTAGCCATATCGTCCGACCATCCCACTTCACAACAAAGTATGGAACAAGACCATTACGTGATCCATCAAAAAACAAATCAACAGACCCTTCTTTAAAGCGCCGATTAACTGAAACCAGACTTTTTGCCAATAATTCTCGTGTCACTGCTGTACGATTTGGGTGATTTACCACGACTACCTCTCCTTGCTCACTGTTAGCTTCGCTAATCATCATTAATGGCTCCTTTTCATGTTGTAATTTATTACGCTAAGTTTAAAAAATACCCGCAACAACCATATATCTACCTCTAAAACCGCATGCACTGTGCGCATGTACATACAGCATGAATTCTGTCACACGAATTCATGCTGTTCGTTTTGAAAGGCGCGTTTTTTCCTTGCCATTCATCACAAGCACCATGAATGTTGATCAATTTCCACTTCATTTCTTAAAACATTCCATATTTCGGCCTTTTTACGGAAAGTTTTGACACCCTCTTCCCGCGTTCAGCAATACGCCCAATCTACACAGGTCACTACTCTGACCGAACATTTTTTTCACGCCTCCCCATAACCACTGAATTTCATAGTTGTCTGTCCGTTACGGACACAGTGATCTCATAACGCTGCGACACTGCATTTAAATCTTCGGGTTGCATATCGACATAGGTATCTTGCTCATATACCTCGTTATATGAAAGAAGTTGCCATGAATGACACAAGCTCAACCAGCAAGAAGAAATGGAAGTTGAAAATCACCGCCGCAGATTGGGCGTCCCTAATTATTTACACCATCATCATTTCAACGTGGGTGTTCTACAGGGATGACATCTCCAATTCACAAATTAACCGGCTGACCTTGCACATGGACGTATGCCAAGTCCTGTCTGCGGCTGGCATACCCATTTCCCTTGAACCAGGCAGTAAAACCTGTACGACCACCCTTCCCTACCAGCAGAAATCCTTTCTCATGAAATATTCGGCCATTTACTACCCGTTTGGAGAAATGCAGCAGGAATTTCATGTCCTCCCAGGTGATGTGATTTCAGCTAAGCCAGTCGATAACTCTCAATAATCATGAAGAATAAATTCTCCTCCGATAACCGGCCAGAAATGCCGCCATGGCCTGTGATCCTGACAACCCTCACGCTGGTTTCTGTCTATGCATGGCTGGTTTTAATGTGTGGCTGGGAGCAATGGAAAGCGCTTTGCGTAGTTGCCCTTAGTGCATTCGGAATCATATTTGCGCTACTGGCTGCGATCATGATTTTTGAAAATCCTGAAGGGCGTGCCAAATCTTGGCAGTTGGTCTGGAAGACGTGCAGAGATGACCTTGATCTGTTACTCAAGTTTTTTCGGATACGCAAATAGCGATGAGCACCCTCGCTGTCCGTCACGACCGTAGGACATCCTGCAATCTTCAAATCGATAAATTAATCTTTGGAAATTTGTCGACTTAGGTAAATTGATCGTGCATTCACGAATGGAGCAATTCATGCGCGCACCCATTACATACACATGAAAGGAACAAACATGCAAAACGAAAAAAACAGTGACGACAGCAATCCATCCAGTACCCCACGGCCTCGCCGCCCCTGGTACAAATCCCAGGAATTGGCGGTGATCATTTTTTTTCTAGTATTTTTTAGCTGGATTTTTAGCCTCCTCTTACTGGACGACTTGAAGAATCCAACATTAGTGATACTCAGGAGCGATGGCTGTACTTATATGCGTTACCACAATATCAGCACGAATTCCTATCCGGCAGAAGGCGCTTGTACAGTCGAAGTGCAGTTCTTTCCTGAGTTAATTGGCAGTGGCGGTTTAATGAAGATTAACGGTCATCGACTCGATATTTCTGAAAACCAGATCATCGCTAAAGAGCAAATCGAGGATCGCCCTTATACCTCACGACAAAAACGTCTGTTGGCATGGATGGCATTCCATACGTTCATCATGTTCAGCACGTTGTTCTGGCTTGGCAGTACCTTCGCATAGGTGAGACAGCTTAATGAATATTTTAAAAATCCATACCCTCGCGACATCGCAATCTGACACTTTTATCGTGTACTGGAGCTGCAGCACTGTACGCCTCGGCGGTTTACTTAAAGTGCGCGTCACCGCACCGATAGAAGACCGGCACATCGCAGCAGAGTTGGCAGCCATGCAGCATCTGCTGGAAGTAAAGTGCATTTTAGGCAACAAGCTGGTCGGGAATGCCGGTACGCAATTGATTGTTTCACTGGGCGCAATACGCAAACTGCACCGCAGACAATCGGACAAGGTGCATTTAGTGCCGTTTGCCAATTTCCTGACTACCCGCTTTGCGGGGTGCAGGCTAAAAGTAGACAAGGACACCGCTTGGTTTGATGGATTCCAGCCTGACTCGATAGAGGATTTACTGGTCACAGGGCCAATCCGCGAAACAATCAAGGTCACGGGTTTAGGGAATGTTTGCATCACTCAACATGTATTGGATCGGTTTGCGGATCGATTCCTTGCCGAAACCACACCAGACAATGCCGCACAGGCAGCATGGGCGAATCTGACCGCATTGGCGTCCGACGACTCGGTACGCGAAGTAGCACGCAATAGCTTATGGAGTGCAGCCAAATATTCCCGACAGGGGAAACAGGAAGGTCGCTACTTCCTGAACGCCAAACGTAATCTGGTTCTGGTCGTAACGGATCACCCGAAAGAAGGAAAACGGCTGGTAACCACCTATCCCGCTACCCGTCACTTCCATGACATGCCGAGGGCGGCATGATTTGTGTTGGCACGAATCTGGGGCCTCATAAGAAAAGGGAGATGCCTGTGACAAAAGAAGAAATGAGGCAACTGATCAAATCCGGTCGAGCAGCCATTGAATATCGCATGTTGGGCGTGGTGATCCGCCCAAGAGCATTAACTGCAGCCGATGATGCCGAACTGGAAGGACTCCGCGCACTTCTGGAAAAATACGACGAATTCATGTCAGCTTATGAACTGCCGAACATTCCTGACAGGGTGGCGGCCAATGATAATGAAGGAGCGAAAAAGTGAATACCCCAATGCAGTTACGTTATCGCCACGATGACCATACCAGAGAGCTGCGTGACTTTCGCAAAGCTCGATCTGTTGAGGTGCCGTGCGAACAGGTGTTTTTTGTGGTCTTCCGGGTTTGGTTTTTAAATGAGTTGCACTACCACCATGCCCTGATTCTGGCTGATGACTACGAATCCTTCGCGGAAGGAATCGCAGGAGAGGTCCAATTCATTATGGATCACCAATTTGCTCGTTACAAAATAGATGCCTCACTCGTTTTTGTACGAAACCTGATGATGCAGAAGCAGGATATCAAGGATGCGGCGATTGAGATGGATATTACGACTGACATCAGGAAAGGCATAGCAAGAAGGAACGACGAGATGTTCATGGCCCTCGGACTGGTTGGAGATAAAGAGCTGTCCCTGATTAAAGTGGTAGCGGACGATGCGCTGAAAGCAATCGAATGTGCCGGCATGGAATGCCTCCATCAAAACCGGGATAAATTTACCCCGTTGGAAATTTGTCAGGCACATCCGGTCACTTCTGAATGCTACGCGTTATTTGATGTAGCGGCTGCTCGCATCAAAGCATTGCTCGACGCCAATCCCATAAATACCTATCTGCAATAATTCATATGAAAAATCAGACCTATCACACACTTTATCTTTGCGAGAAGCCCTCGCAAGCACGCACGTTGGCCAAACACGTTGGCGCAGGAACGTATGAGGACGGGGTTTATACGGGCCGTGGAAACGTTGTACTTAACGCGTACGGTCATTTGCTGAATCTGTCCATGCCGGAAGAATATAGTAGTGGGTACGATCAGGGGCCATGGTGTCTGGAAAAGCTCCCGATCCTTCCCGAAAAATGGGAATGGAAGGTCAAAGAGAATCATCTCCAGCATTACCATAAGATTGGTCAATGGCTAGATCAGGTCAAAACGGCGGTAATCGCAACCGACCCGGATGAAGAGGGAGAGGTCATTGGCCGCCAAATCCTGTACGAATTGGGTTTTAAGGGGAATATCTTGCGCCTGTGGGCATCAGCGCTCGATCCCGACTCGCTAGATCATGCGCTGAAAAATCTGCTTCCCCTTTCCGCCACTGACACTGCTTACCGCGCGGGCTGCGTGCGTCGTCAACTGGATTGGCTGTACGGCATCAATCTAAGCCGGGCATTTTCTCTTCGCTTGGGTAAACCGACTGGTATAGGTCGCGTCAAGACAAGGCTACTGACCGAACTGGTCAATCGTGAGAAGGAGATCAAGCATTTCACGCCGACGGATTTCTACACAACCCAGGCCCTATTTCAGGATGTGATTCTCGAATGGCAAACGACTAGTCCGTGCAATGATCCCCCTCGGTTATCGTCAGCAGAAAATGTCACAGCCATTTGTATCGCCGCCAGTCAATCACAGGAACTCCTGCCCCCTCCCCTGCCGCTCACGCTGTCGGCACTGTTGGCTAATGCTGCCGATATGGGGATAGATTTAACCCGCGCCTATGCTGCGGTACAAAATCTGTATGAAGCTGGAGCGATCAGCTATCCGCGCACCAGTTCGACTGAGATGCCGAATGTGGGGGCATGCTGTTTCGCTGCACACCATGCCATCATCAATACGATGGAATCATGCCCGGAACGACTATCAGAAGATGCCCGAAAGATTTTTAGGATGGTTAATTTCAATTGCCTTATGCAGATGATTGGTGAGGCAACACTGAACGTGCGCAAATTGGTATTTGAAATTGGCGGCGAGATATTCGCTGCGACTGACTACTGGCTTGACCCACTCAAGATACACGATGCGGGATGGATAATTTGTGAGCCTGACCGGCACACTCCGCTGGTGGAAAACTGCAAGACGGCAATGTTCAAGCCCGGCGATAGAATCAGCGCAACGCTACGGGTTGAGCGCAAACAGACTGCGCCCCCCGAACGGTATACGGAAGCCGAGTTGCTGCGTCATATGGCCTCTGCCGGGATTGGCACAGAAGCGACTCGGGTTGAAGCTATCAATACTTTAGTGAGGGATCAAGTCGCAAATCGTATCGAGGTCAAAACAAAGTGGTCACTGGAGGTAAGTCCAACTGATAGTGGAATGTACCTGCTTGGCCAGTTGCCGCCATCGATTACGGGATCGGCCATGGAAAACATGTTGCGAACTGCGCTAAAAAACGTGAGGAATGGACAGGTCGGTTTGTCAGGGCATTTGCACGACGCGTTCAAGTGGCTGACCCTGACGATCCATGGGATTGGTTAATCTGATTGGTCTGAAGCTATTAGAATGTATGTCCGGCGCAGAACAAGCAAAATCCGGTAAAATCAAAACTTGGCTGAGAATCCTTTTCCATCCATTGGCCAACATAATAATTTCACCATGACCCGATCAGACCTCATAATTCGCTTAGCCGACCAGTATCCTAAACTTTTTGCCAAGGATATCGATCTTGCTGTCAAAGTGATTCTGGATTCCATGTCCGATACATTGTCGCGCGGGGGACGTATCGAGATTCGCGGTTTCGGCAGCTTTGGACTGAATTACCGCCCTCCCCGTCAAGGACGAAATCCCAAGACCGGCGAAAAAGTCGCAGTACCTGCCAAATATTCGCCCCACTTCAAAGCCGGCAAGGAATTGCGTGAGCGAGTTATGGCTGCATCAGGCAAGTAAGTGCATTCAATTTAATGCTCGGGTTATTGAAACCGGTGGTGAACTGACGGCAAGTAATGAAAGTTCAAGCCCGTCAAATTGAAAGGCGGCTTGCGCCGCCTTGTAATGTTCGAATCAGCTTCGATGGCCTAGTTTATGACAACCTTGCTTGCTGCCTCTTTCATGGCTTCATCGAACAACACCGAGAATGTTTTGGTCGGGTCTGCCGGGCCGTGGTATTGCATTTTTACCCAATGGAAGCCATCGCCATCGTTCAAAAATACACTTATCTCCTGTCTTGTCCCATCTTTACCGTGGTACGAAGAGGATGGGTTATTGATTGCCAAGAAGGCGGCGTTCTGACCTGTTGTTGCGCCGACCGACACAGCGACAATTGCGGCACCAAGAACACCAAGATCGCCAATGATTGAGTCCTTCTTCATATCTGCATCTTCATTCAGCTTGATGTGGTCGAATGTGTTATCTGCCGCAAGTGAGGCGTCGGCCGATTCCATAACAATCTTGTTTGTAATGTCTATTGTTGGCATGTAAGCAAACCCCAATCCGAACCCTATGATTCTTGTTGCTTCGCTTTTATTGTTGGTGGTTTGTATCCCCCTCTTCTCTAAATATTCTGCCACGCGCGCTCCAAGATGTGGGAGGCATGAATTATGGAATCTGCTATATCTTGCGCAAATAAAGGCTTTGTCAGACTTCCCTACCTTGATGAGCCCCATCATCCGTCGCTGATAGCGATTCAGGTTTAATTAACTTGCCTTCCTCGATAGATTGCTTTTCCTGGGCAGTAAAATTGAAATCTGTTGTGCTTGTTGTGCTTGTTGCACAGCCAGACAGTGCTATAAGTGCCGCTAAAATTATTAGTTTTAAATACATAGTTTGAGCTCTCCAAAATGTTGAAATAAGTGCTGCCAACCATCTCACTCTAATGGACTGGTGTTAAACCCGAGTTTTGTGACGGTCTTGCTGTTTTTCATTATTTCTCCCTTGATATAGCAACCGCTTGTCAAATATTAAGTGCAACGCCTGACTTGAAGAATGCCTGACTGGGCACCTTGTACCATCCGCGCGCAGAAGATTTGGCAAAGAAATTAGGGTAGGCAACTAAATCTGAACTGACACTGACAGTCGCTTCGTTCAAATCGGGCAACTGTCAGTTCAATACGAGACTACTACAATTCATTTTTAGCCAATTCGCTATTTAAAATTTCCTTGGCCTTCTTGTAATCACTAAATGACCTGATTCCGGCATACAAAAAACACAAAATTATCCCGAACAAACCAAAGTCAGGGATGCCATCTGCAATTAACAAACTTACTATTATTCCAACAATGCAAATTATCATGGACGGCTGGTGTTGTTCAGTCCATGAGGTCGCCGCCAAGCCTACCCCGGCCAGCAACAACAGATAAGCAATTCCGCCCACTTCAACGCCTGTTTGTTGTCCAACCATCCCGAAGAAATTAACGGTTCTGAACGGCATGAACCATAAAACTAAAATTGCCGCACCGTAAATAACCCCCATTGTTTTATTAGTCATTCCAAACATATTTTTCATAATTTAACTTTCATTAATTTTGATATGGGAAAGCTCTATCGCGATTGTTTATGAACAACCCCAGCGCAATCATTCATCCTGCAGTTGATTGACGCTGCCAAATTCACTCAAAACTGATCTGCTTGCCGCTTTTCCTTTGCTGCTCGCTCACTGCCAGCCTGCTGCTTGAATGCCTGTTTCAGGCTTTTTGTCAGATAACTCACCGTTAACTGGAATGACATGTGCGGAGCAGAAATTTCAATCACCGAATCACCCTGCTGCAATTTGGCGGAAGCATCACCCACGAAAGGCGTCTGCTTCTCGATCAGTTTGTATTTTCCGGAAAGCGCGCTCAAGGTTTTTTGAAAACTTTCCTTTGGCAAGGTCATCAACACCGCCGCTAATTTGTCGGATTGGTCGAAGATAAAAGTGACCTCGGAAATGCCTTCAATCCCTAGCCCATTACCATCGCCTTGCAGCATCTTGCCGCCGGAATATTTGTTTGTCCCGGCATCGGATAGCGAAGTTTTGCCACTCATCTGCTGCTTCACTTGTGCGTAGGTGGCGACGCCCAACTCAAGGCCAAGCGGAACTGCGTTGCTAGCAAAGGAAACATTGGAAATAGCCATGCACAGCACGGCAACCGCAATCATCAATCCTTTTTTCATTTCTATCTCCATTATTGTGTTGTGTCATCCCACCTTTGTGACTGATCGAACCGCCGCTTATGCAAACTCACTATGTGGTAAGGGTATTATAGATAAATTTAAAGGCTTGCCCAATATATTGTGAAGACGTAAGCCGCGCCGGGACGTACCTTTCCTAGAACAGGAGAGGCAATTGGAACCGGAAGAAGCGTTTGGAACAGTACTGAGGGAGTTAAGGACGAAGCATGGCTTGTCTCAGGAGTCGCTTGCCCATGAGGTAGGTCTGGAACGCAATTACATATCACTGCTTGAGCTCGGTCGGAATAGTGCCAGCATCAAGACTATATTTAAACTGACCCCCGCCCTGGGAGTGACTGCCACCGAGTTCATGAGGATGGTCGAGGCCAAGCTTCGGAAAGCCCAGAAATCCTGAACGCAGTTGCTGCAGCTGTAATATTTCCGCTTCCCAACATCTTTGACGCGTCCTGACTGGACGCAGAGAATGTCGCATCGAATCCAAACAAAAATATTTGTTTGGGTTGTATGTCGAGTTTGCTATTTTGGTCGGGTATCACTCTTGAAAGGAGATGCCATGACCAATAATAGGCAAAAAACTGCAACATCAAACAAACCAGCACAGCCCGGTAAAAATACCTGCGTTAGCGATAAGACGCCACTTCTGGCAGATGAGCTGCTTCAACTGGATGACGATTTCGCGGAATACAGCGAGATCAGCGCGTTTCTTTGCCACGCCTTTGCCGTAGCGCTGTCCGACCACCAGACGTTGAATGCGGATGTCATTTCTGGAGCCAGACGTTGCTCCAACTGGCTGCAATTCCGGTCAGAGGAGCTGAAAGATAACATCAGGCATGTGCAAGCGCGCTATGCCGCCGAGCATAAATCAGGCATGGGTTCTCCGTCATGAAGAACAGCCATGAGGATGCGGCGAGGGAGATTGAAAGCACTTAAGCGGCCTCAGGTAGCTCATTCCAGTCCATAGTGTAGTTTGGTGACTTGCTTTCTCTCCTCATAGCCCAGCGCTGCTTGGTGCCAGAAGCGGCAATGCTTATAGGCCCCTGCCCCATTTTGTGATTGATCGCATCCATTACATGCATCAGGCCGTCAGACCTCTCTTGCTCAACTGAATCGTCGAATAGCGTAGCTTGTATCGATCCCTTGGATTGCAGTCCCATCAACATCACGCCCGTTTTCTTGTAGTGGTAGCCACTGCGATAAATCGTCCTCAATCCTTGTTGCGCCGCATTGATCAACTTCAAAGTGTCATCTGTAGGCTGGCCCAACGGAATGACTAACGACTGCTGGTACTGCGGCTCGCCTTCCTTGTGAGGGTTGGTGTATATAAAAACACAGATGCTGGCAGCAACCGAGCCATCATGCCGGAGTTTCTCAGTTGCACGAGTGGTGAAGTTGGCAACGGATTCCGATAAGTCTTCCAGTGCAGTTACCGTGAATCCAAACGAGCGTGACACCATAATCTGCTGCCGTGCTGTACCAACATCCTCAAGCTCGACACAGGGCACGCCGTTAAGCTCACTCACAGTACGCCCCAACACCACGGAGAATTGAGAGCGGATTCGTTCCGGGTTGGAAGTCCTCAAATCCTCAACCGTCTTAATCCCCATGCTCAGGAGCTTTTCCGTAATTTTCCTGCCAACGCCCCATACATCGCCTACCGGAATATTGGCGAACAGCTTGCTTCTCTGTATATCGTTATAACGTCCGAAGTCGCATACGCCATCTTTTCCAGCGAATCGTTTTTTTGCGCAATGGTTCGCCAGCTTTGCCAAGGTCTTGGTATCAGCAATTCCTACGCAGACGGGGATGCCGATATTACGCTTGATGGTCTGGCGGATTGTCTGGCCGTAAGCAATCAGTGATTGGGGATCGAAGCCGTCCAAATCGAGAAAGCATTCATCTATGGAGTAAATTTCCTGCTTGGGTGAGAACGTGGAAAGTGTGGACATGACCCGCGCTGACATATCGCCATACAAGGTGTAGTTGCTGGACAGCGCAATGATGCCATGGCGTCTGGCAATATCTTTCATCTTGAACCATGGATCAGCCATCCTAATGCCGAGTGCTTTCACCTCATTTGAACGGGCAACAGCAACGCCATCATTATTGGAGAGCACAACAACGGGCACCCCCTCCAAGCTTGGGTTGAACACCCTTTCACAGGAAACGTAAAAATTGTTGCAGTCGACAAGAGCGATTGGCATGATGCCTAAACGAATTTCTTAATCGTGGAGGTCACAACCCCCCACACCTCAAGCTCCTGCCCCTCCTTGAGTTCGATTTCCTTGAAGCGCGAATTCTCCGGCTTGAGAATGACCTTGCCGTCACGGTTTATCAGGCGCTTCACCGTCATTTCGCCATCGATAACGGCAATCACGATGTCGCCTGATGCTGGGGTAAGCGATTTGTCCACCACCAGCAAGTTGCCATCGAAAATTCCCGCGTTAACCATGCTGCTGCCTTTAGCACGAACGAAGAAAGTTGCTTCCTTATGTTGGACAAGGTGTTCGTCCAGGCTAAGTCGGCCTTGTATATAGTCATCTGCAGGCGATGGAAATCCGGCCGCGACTTTATGGCTGCATAGGGGGACATGGATAGGCTGGCCGCCCATAGCAGGTTGCTGGACGGAGTTTTGATGCAGGGTGCTTTGCATGGGAGTCAACGTACAGAATGAACGTTTGATGCATCCTATAGAACGATCGTTCTTTTGTCAATCGGATGGTAGTTTTATGTCGCGAAGACATAACGAGGACTGTAATTCGGCCTAAGGAGACGCTGGCATTTTTATGGAAAGGCGGTTGGTTCAGCCTTCAGGAATGCCCGGTTCTAAGTTTTTCGAATCGTCACTCTCGACCCAATCTGATGGTCTATTTTCTCCAAAGGGGAAACTCAACGTTTGAGTTCATGCTGCGAATTGTTATACCCATTACCAAAATAGATATGTGAGATGTCCCTTAGAAAGGACATTGGCATGCTTATGACCTGCAACTTCAGCCACGTTTAGCTTGAAGGAATGACCGCTTCCAAACATTTCAAACCATTTCTTTCAGATCGGAAAAATTCTTCACAAGTATGGTTACTCGACGCAAGCTGCTTGTGAAGTTTTGCGTTGCGCTATCTCCTGTTCGGCACCGATAAGTATAGTTTCTTCGTTTACGTCAAAATTATACAAGCGACGGAGTACAGCGATCTTGCGTGTAGCCTCGTCCGTTTCTCTAAAATCCGTATTTGTTGCAGCACCACTTATGACAAACTTGCGTTTGACTTGTAGGCTGAGACGCATCGAGCTTGCCGTCGTCTCCCGCTCCTTCGACCACCACGTCGTCCAGCGGATGTCCCACGTAATGTCTACAAGCGTCCGCTATGGCCGAAAACCAGCCCCTAACCGCTGGGCGCGAGCAAGAACTTTCCATAAAATGGCTATTTTATGGAAAGTTCCACTCCTCGCCTTTCTTGCTCCGTACTTTCATTCCCTGCAACTTCGCGTCGCCCGCCGGCCTTGTCTCTTCCAAGTGTCAATAAGATGTGGTCTTGCATCACAAGGATGCTTGGCATACTTTAGTACATCCGGGTGGTAATACGATTCAGGATTTCTCCTGCCAAATCGCACTGAAGCATTCTTCGCTTCTCAGTCAACCACTACTGCATGACTGTCCAACTACGGCTTCACGCCGCTCTCCCAGTTAATTCTTTACCCATAACACGCTAGACCGCTTATTCTCGGTTCCTGCCACCAGAACCTCACCGTTACCGGAATCTTTCTTTCCCATAGCTCGGAACCTCTGTCCCGGCATAGACCTAATGCTTCAGGTATGGTGCGCGTTTGGTACTGCTCGAAACTTATCCTATCTCCATCTCAAATCTCACTCAGTCTTCCTCAACATCGAATAATCCTTTTTCCCCCTTACGTCTGTTCTTCCTTGAATTAACTCCAAGGCAGACGGCAGACAACACAAACGTTTCGCTCCAGCACTATGAAACCAACCGCAAGAATGCCTGTCGGCTTCGTGCAATCGCTCATTCGTCTGTGCGCCCGTTTCGGCGGTATTTCGGATTTCTACTGTCAATCGACCAAGATCGTCTTAATGGACGGCCCGGACTAGGCAAAGCATTCATTCAGGGAACGAATGCAAGTTCAAGAATCGCAATTGCGATATGGGTTGAATCGCGGCTGTACTTATTGCCGCTCTACTTTTACTGCTGATCGAACGTCCCGCTTAATATTCCATCTACGGGCAAATGGACTCGCCAAAGCGAAGTACGCAAATTCTGATATTTGTTAACACTGGAGTCAAGTGCTTTTTTTACTTTTTATTTTTTTAACTTTTCAAATCGCTATCTGCAGTTTATTCCTTGAATTCGGCCGCTGGTTGCTCGTATTTATTGGTGGTCGTAATCACTCTCTCTTGATATTCATTTGAAAAATGACTTAGTCGAATTAACCAAGGCTATCCGGAGCGAGTTCGAGTGGGTTATAGATTCGGCAGGAGGGCTACTCCTTCGGTAGGGGGCTACTCCTTCGGCGGGGGTGTTACTCCTTCGGTAAGGGGGTGTTACTCCTTCGGTAAGGGGGTGTTACTCCTTCGGTAAGGGGGTGTTACTCCTTCGGTAAGGGGGTGTTACTCCTTCGGTAAGGGGGTGTTACTCCTTCGGTAAGGGGGTGTTACTCCTTCGGTAAGGGGGTGTTACTCCTTCGGTAAGGGGGTGTTACTCCTTCGGTAAGGGGGTGTTACTCCTTCGGTAAGGGGGTGTTACTCCTTCGGTAAGGGGGTGTTACTATTTTAGTAACACCCCCTTACCGAAGGAGTAACACTGTAAAGTGAGTTCAATTTTCTGAGCAACGAATTGGTATCGAAATTCTCTCTCCCAAGCCAGCATCTTAGACGCGTCTAAGATATGTCTAACAATGACAACAAAAAGGCCGCATCTCTGCGGCCTAACTGTTTGAATTTTGGCTCCCCGACCTGGACTCGAACCAGGGACCTGCGGATTAACAGTCCGTCGCTCTACCGGCTGAGCTATCAGGGAATTGACAAGGTCGCTATACTAACGGTGATGGACTTTTTGGTCAATACCAAGTTGCGCTTATGAATCCAGCCAGATTATCGTGCTGATCACCAATGCCAGCAGCATCTATGGCATTTATTCGATGTGCGAGATGCGAATACACCCAGTTCCAGGCCATTGGCTCGAGCCATGAATAAGCGCTCGGTGCCATGCATCATGCTTATTCAAATTATGGCAGTGCACTGGAGATTGCACGCACCAGGGACGAGACATGGATCGCCTTCGGCAGGAACAGCACCACACCCATTACGCAGTACTCCGCTCTGCTACAGCCCTGATAGTCATTCTTCAGGGGACAGCAAAACGCTCCAATTCAGCATCATTTTCCGGCCACGCTCATCAGCGCGCCATTCTGAAGTAAAAAGAAGCACATGCCCGCATAAAGCTGGCAAGAAAAAGAACGCACACGAACCTAACCCGGTGCGCCCAGCAAAATAACCCAAACTGCGGACAGCCCCTATTAAACTCAAACTTTAGGGGCCGTCTCCACAGTCACCAACCCCATCAGTTCGGCTTGCTGATGCCTGGCGTAGGGAAAGGCCAGGTTGTAGCCGGACGCACAGGTGCCGGAGCAGAAGGAGCCGGAACTGCCGCAACAGGTGCCGCCGGCTTGCTTGCTACTACAGCCGGCTTTTTAGCTGCTGGCTTTTTGGCTGCTGCTTTCTTTGCCGGAGCTGCCTTTTTAGCTGGAGCCGCTTTTTTAGCTGCTGGCTTTTTGGCTACTGCTTTTTTGGCTGCCGCTTTCTTTGCCGGAGCTGCCTTTTTGGCTGCTGGCTTTTTGGCTACTGCTTTTTTAGCTGCTGGCTTTTTGGCTGCCGCTTTCTTTGCCGGAGCTGCCTTTTTGGCTGCTGCCTTTTTGGCTGCTGGCTTTTTGGCTACTGCTTTTTTAGCTGCTGGCTTTTTGGCTGCCGCTTTCTTTGCCGGAGCTGCCTTTTTGGCTGCTGGCTTTTTGGCTACTGCTTTTTTAGCTGCCGGCTTTTTGGCTGCCGCTTTCTTTGCCGGAGCTGCCTTTTTGGCTGCTGGCTTTTTGGCTACTGCTTTTTTAGCTGCCGGCTTTTTGGCTGCCGCTTTCTTTGCCGGAGCTGCCTTTTTAGCTGGAGCCGCTTTCTTTGCCGCTGGTTTTTTCTTTGCTACTGCCATTTCAACCCCCTTTTATGTCAAAAGTTAAGGAAACACTAACTACTACCATACCCCCAGCACACCGCAACGCGGCATGAACCGAAGTCTTTTAGCCCAATGGCTACGCCATTCACGGACACATAACTTTGCTTTGTGCGTCACGATAAACCAATAAGTTACACAATTCCGTGATACACAACCTTACTCTACATTGCTCTCGAAAGCATTTTCGAAAAATGCTGCTTCTCTAAGTTAAATTCCTCAAACAAGCTCACGCGTCCGGCTGTTAATTTACCGGAACATTCAATTATTTTGGGGGAGTAAATACTGCATGCCTCAGATATGGGCATCGACAATTTCAGATGCGTGGGATTGCAATTACGGAAACTTGCAGTTGTTTTTCGCAATTTCTTGGTGTCCCTTAATTACACTACAGTTAGTTGGCATATATAAACATGCCTACTACATCTAGTGGTTGAAGTTATCATCAAATTATGCATATAGTCAAACATTTTTTGCGAAATATTTATAAAAATGTTGCATTTTTACACTTCGCGAAGCTTATATACGTAAGGTATCACCCAAACAACCCGCCCAGCGAATTTTTTATTTCAACTCAGAACAGCAGTTCTGAATGATGATCAGGTACCTGAAAAAACTTTGCTAACGCCACGGGTGGCTTGATTTCCCCGCACTCATAGCGCAAAAAAGCGGTAACTTCGCTGCCAAAAATGCGCCCTGCTTTCGCCTGAGTCAGCTTCAATTTCTTGCGAATGGCGCGGAAATATGGGCGCGGATACCTGCTGTATTCTTACCGAGCCGTATTGATCCAAATAAATACCGCTTGGTGCACCTGCGTCTGGACGGCGGTATGACTATAGACAACGGCATGTCGTTGTTTTCTTCACGCAAATGAACTTTGAATTTTTCGTAGCGGCGGCGGTGGTAAAATCCCGGCTGAGATCGCCACACTGTCACCATGCCACAACCTTCATTCATTCATCTGCGGCTGCACAGCGAATATTCCATCGCAGATGGCATCGTGCGTATTCCGGAAGCCGTTGCTGCCGCCAAGCAGGATGCCATGCCTGCGCTGGCGCTGACCGACCTCAACAATGTGTTCGGCCTGATCAAGTTTTATCAGGAGACCCGCAAAAATGGCATCAAACCCATTATCGGTTGCGATGTGTTTGTCAGTAATCCTGCCGAACGCGATCAACCCTACCGTTTGCTGTTGCTGTGCCAGTCTAATGCAGGTTATCTGCGCCTGTGCGATTTGCTCACGCGCGCTTATCGGGAAAACCAGTATCGCGGTCGCCCGGAAATCAACAGGCAATGGCTGCGCGAGGGCGCCGATGGCTTGATCGCCTTGTCCGGCGCGCATTTCGGTGAAGTGGGTGCGACATTGCTGAATGGCAATGGGGCAACAGCACGTCAGTTGGCGCAGGAATATGCCGGATTATTTCCGGGGCGCTATTACCTGGAAGTGCAGCGCAACGGTTTTGCGCGCGAGGAAGCGCATCTGCGCGAAACCCTGCAACTTGCGGCGGAACTCGGTCTGCCGGTGGTGGCAACGCATCCGGTGCAGTTTCTCAGCATAGACGATTTCAAGGCGCATGAGACGCGGGTGTGCATCGCCGAAGGCTATGTGCTGAATGACAAGCGGCGCGTGCGCCATTTCACCGCACAGCAGTATTTCAAGACGCAGGCCGAGATGGCGACGCTGTTCGCCGACCTGCCGGAAGCATTGCAAAACAGCGTGGAAATCGCCAAGCGTTGCAACCTCACTCTGAATCTGGGCAAACCGCATTTGCCGGATTTTCCCACGCCCAACGGCGTGAGTCTGAACGATTTCCTGCGCACGGAATCCGAGCAGGGTTTGCAAGAGCGCATGGTGCAGTTGTTCCCGGACGAAACCGAGCGCGCGGCAAAGATGCAGGAATATGCCGAGCGCCTCGCTTTTGAAATCGAAACCATCCAAAAAATGGGCTTCCCAGGCTACTTCCTGATCGTGGCGGAATTCATTCGCTGGGCCAAGGAATACCGCTCCGAAGAATTCCCCAACGGCGTACCAGTTGGCCCGGGGCGCGGCTCGGGCGCGGGTTCGCTGGTAGCCTACAGCCTCCGCATCACCGATCTCGACCCGCTACGCTATGCACTGCTGTTTGAGCGCTTCCTCAATCCCGAGCGCGTATCCATGCCCGACTTCGACGTGGACTTCTGCCAGGATGGGCGCGAACTTGTAATCGGGCATGTGCGGGATAAATACGGCGCGCAAAGCGTGTCGCAGATCGCCACTTTCGGCACCATGGCGTCCAAGGCGGTGATCCGTGATGTCGGGCGCGTGCTGGATTTTCCTTATGGACTGTGCGACCGGCTTTCCAAGCTGGTTCCGCTGGAAGGCGTGAAGCCGGTATCGCTGAAAAAAGCGCGCGAGCTGGAGCCGGAATTCAACGCGATTATCAATAGCGAAGAAGGCGTGGAAGAATTGCTGGAGCTGGGCGGGCGGCTGGAAGACTTGACGCGTAACGTCGGCATGCACGCAGGCGGCGTGCTGATCGCGCCGGGCAAGCTCACCGACTTCTGCCCGCTGTATTGCGCCGAAGGTAGCGACAGCACGGTCAGCCAATTGGATAAAGACGATGTAGAAAAAATCGGCTTGGTGAAATTCGACTTTCTGGGACTGCGCACGCTGACCATCATCGATTGGGCGGTGAGATATGTGAGGGAGATGCCGCAGCAGGAATCTTTCAACATAGAGACCATCCCTCTCGACGACCGCGCGACCTACGGTCTGCTCAAAGCCTCCAACACCACCGCCGTGTTCCAGCTGGAATCGCGCGGCATGAAGGATCTGATCAAACGCCTGCAACCGGATACCTTCGAGGACATCGTGGCGCTGGTCGCGTTGTACCGTCCGGGGCCGCTGGAATCGGGCATGGTGGAAGACTTCATCAACCGCAAACACGGGCGCGCCAAGGCAGAATATTTCCATCCCGACCTGGAAGTCTCGCTGACGCCGACTTACGGCGTGATCGTGTATCAGGAACAGGTGATGCAGATCGCGCAAATTATCGGCGGCTATTCGCTGGGCGGCGCCGATATGCTGCGTCGCGCGATGGGCAAGAAAAATGCCGACGAAATGGCGCAGCAGCGTGGCCTCTTTGTGAGCGGAGCGGTCAAACGCGGCGTCGACGAAAAATTGGCGACGCTGCTGTTCGACCTGATGGAGAAATTCGCCGGTTACGGCTTCAACAAGTCGCACTCTGCCGCCTATGCGCTGGTGTCTTACCAGACCGCTTATCTCAAGGCGCACTACCCGGCGGCGTTCATGGCGTCCACCCTGTCTTCGGACATGGACAACACCGACAAGGTACACATCGCCTACCTCGACACGCTGGCGCAGGATGTGCGCATCCTGCCGCCGGATGTCAATTCATCCGGCTACCGTTTCGCGCCGACGGACGAAAAAACCGTTGCATACGGCCTCGGCGCAATCAAGGGTACGGGCAAAGCCGCCATCGACAGCATCGTTAAGGCACGCGAAGAAAGGCCGTTCCGCGACCTGTTCGACTTCTGCCGTCGCGTGGACAAGCGCGTGGTGAACCGCCGCGCGATCGAGGCGCTGATACGTGGCGGCGCATTCGATTTCATCTCGGATCACCGTCACCAACTTATGGCTTCTCTGGATGCGGCGCTGGGCAGCGCCGAACAGCAGGCGCGCGCGGCCAATCAGAACAGCCTGTTCGGCGACGATGAAAGCGTGTCCATGCCGGTGATTCTGTCCGATGTGGCGCGCTGGTCGGTGCGCGAACAATTGCAGCAAGAAAAACTCGCGCTGGGTTATTACCTCAGCGGCCATCCCTATCAGGAATATGCGGCGGAACTGTCGCAGTTTATTAAGCTTAAGCTCACTGACGTGACGCCGCAACTCGTCGGGCAAAGCGGCAACAACAATGGCAATGGCAGACGCAACAGCGGGGTGCAGGTGGTGCTGGCAGGCATCGTGTCCGGCGTGCGCATCCAGCAGACGCGGCGCGGACGTATGGCCATCGTGACGCTGGACGATGGCAGCGCGCAAATCGAGGTGACCGTGTTCAACGAAATCTTTGAGGCCAGCCGACCGTGGATACGCGAGGATGAATTACTGATCGTGCGCGGCAAGGCCAGCCTGGATGAATATTCCGGCAACATGCGGGTGACTGCGGACGAACTGCTCGACTTAGCTTCGGCGCGTTCCACTTTCGCCAAACATCTTGAGCTTGGCGTTGCTTCGGGCAACCGCATCAGCGTGACACACCTGAAAGAATTGCTCACCCCTTACCGTGATGGAAAATGTCCGGTGGTGATCTGCTACCGTAATCTCATAGCTGACGCCCAACTGAAGCTGGGCGAAGAGTGGAGAGTCACACTGCACAGCGACTTGATGGATGGGTTAAATAAATTTCTGGGTGCGCAAAACGTGTGCATCAGCTATACGGCTTGAGTATTGCATCCGCTTGGCTCGCTTGGAATAAAGAAACCTCTAAACATGTCCGGAAAAATCGCTTTGCATGGCGGTCGACTGACTTGGCAAACAGCTTCGCATGGCCAACTGACTAATTCATCAAAAATAATCCGTTAGCATCACCCCACCAGGCTCGTTGTATGGTTTTACGTTAATACTCCCTAATCCAAATCAGCTTGGTGGGGGTAGTGCCATTGCGCTCGATCAACGCCTGCATTTCCAGCCCTGCCCGGCTCATGCGTACTTTACCACTGACCAAAAAATAATTGGTCATGACCGATACTGTGCTGGCTAATGCGGTAAGAGGATTTCCCGGTAAGCGGTTGGCGAAGTCGGGGATGTCGCGAAAACTGGAGGTGCTGCGACTGGTCACCAGTGTGGCCGCATCGGCAAGCGCAAGCCCATTGATTCTGGCTGACAATACCTCTGCCGGTGCGGTGTTCACATTGACTGGCGTGGCGTGCGGCAGAAAGATCACAAAATCTTTCAACTGGTCGAGCATCTCCGGGGTAAAGCCCGGCACGGCGAGCAAATCATCCACTTGAGTAAAATTCATGGATTGCGGTCCGGATTGATTGTTGACGCTTGCAGTGTTGGCTACCGGAATATTTTGCGCAGCCGCCATCGCATTGGCAGCTACCTGCGCCAAGGCCGGATCGAGGTGGACATTATTGAGCAAGCGTTGGAAAGCGGCGACCTCGACGGGGTCGATGATTCCATTAGGACATAGGTTGGTCAGGTTGTAACGTGCTTGAGCATCGCTGATGCTGCCCGATAAGGTTGTATCGGCGACATCAGCATCGGCGCGGCCATTTTCAACATATTGGTCGAGTCGCATTTCCGCGAGAGGAACCGCCCACGGTTCATCCAGAGTATCGGTGCTCGAATATTTCGCATCCTCGCGCAGAATCAGGCTGGCCCAATCAATCGCGCCGAGCAGTACCCATTGTTTTTGCAACTGCAGGCGTTGATTCTCAATTGAGCGCACTTGCACTTGCTGCTGCCAGAAAAGGCTGGCGACAATGGTGATCGCCAGCGTCGTCAGCAACAGCGCGATGATCACCGCGACACCGCGTTGTTTATGTAGGTCAGGCTTCAGCCCGACTTGTCGGGCTGAAGCCTGACCTACACCAGCTTGAGGTTCATGGGTGGTTTTCACACTGCCCCCAGCATGAATATCTTCAGCATACCGGTATTCTGCCCTCGCAGTTGCATTGTGACTTCCAGTCCGGTCGCTAGCGGAGGAGTCACAGTTGCGACGACAGCAGAAGCAGCTATTGGCGCGCTGATGTCTGAGCGCCAGCCACTGCCGTCGCTAAGCCATAGCCGCAGCGTCAGCGCGGCCACATCCGATTGCAGCGCCACTGCCTGACTTGTATCGGTATCGTTCTCGGCAGTCAGCCACTGGGTATCCAGCTCCCTCAAATCGCGCGTCGCAGCCGATTCGCGACGTGTCAGCACACCGTCCTTGACTCGATAGCTAATGACTTGCAGACGTGACGGCTGGTTGTCGGCAAACACCGTGCGCACCAGCGTGAGCCGCCCTTGCCCAGCGTCGAGCGGCACCCTGTTCGGCAGGGTGGAGGGATTGGCCAGGTGCGCGCAATCGCTTTGCAACTGGGCGAAGGCGAGCTGCATTCCACGCGTCTGTTCAAGGTCGCTGGTGAGCGCGACGCGCGCCCGCACGATGCCATCAAGTCCACGCCAGCCGAGTACCGCGACGAATCCGAGCACGCTGATGGCGACCAGTAGCTCGACCAGGGTTAGGCCCTTGTGCTTAGGCGCGCGCGCAATGCTGTTATTGTGCATTGGTGACCACCTGAGTCAGCTTGATGATGCGCCGTCCGGAATCTTGCGCGTCGAAGACGCTGACTTCGACGCGGCGGAAGAAGGGGTTTGGTGTGGTAAGCACGTTTTCTTCGCACATCAGATGCAAATCGCCTTGCGAACAATCGAAATTGCTCTGACCCAACTCCGGCCATTGATGAGACAGACGGATTTGCGATAGTCGGTTTTCTGCCGACCAAGTCGCCATCATCGAAGCGCGCAAGTCACTGCTGTTTTGCGTCAAACTGCTGATCGCACGCAGACTGGCGCTCAATGCCGTGCCAACAATGACCAATGCCACCATGACTTCGAGCAATGTAAAACCTGCGCTGTGACGTAAAGACCGTCTCATGTTATTCCACCACAAAGTGTCCGATACCATCGGCGTGGATTGCAATTTGCGCATCACCGACGCTAAGCGTAAGGACAAAAGGTTTGTCGACCGGTTCGCGACCAAAGACGATGCGCAGCGGAAGAGTCTGCTCTGTCAATGACGGGGTAATCGAGAACGTGACCGGCGAGTGTTTGAATTTACGCTCGCGCAATAATTCATCATTCTGGAGAATTTGCCAGGTTTTATCTTCGCGTAACAGAAAATGGTAACTGTCGGCTTCCGCCTCAAATGCGACCGGGCGGTTGCGCACAATCGCCTCATCGCGCGCCAGTTGCAACAGCAGCGCGATCCGTTGCGCGTCGTTTTGCAATACTTGGCGATCACTCGGCATCGCATTGAATGACACCGCACCAAGCGTGATACCGACGATCACCATCACCACCAGCAACTCAAGCAGCGTGAACCCGTGCGGCAGTCGCCGATATTTCGCGTTCCGATGAACGTGCGAAGAATGCTTGATTACAGATCCCACGATCCGATATCGGCATCGTTACCGACACCTCCCGGTTGCCCATCTGCACCCAGCGAAAAAACGTCGATTTCACCCTTGATGCCGGGAGACAGATACTGATAGGGATTGCCCCACGGATCTTTCGGCAGCTTGTCAACATAACCGCCAGTTTTCCAGCCGTCGGCGGCGGGGCCTGTAGTCGGTTTGGCAACCAGCGCCTGCAAACCCTGATCGGTGGTCGGATATTGATGATTATCGAGCTTATACAGCTTGAGAGCTTGCATCAATGTGGCAATGTCCTGTTTGGCTGCGATGATGCGCGCGTCATCGGTACGTCCCATCAACTTGGGAACGATCAGGGCGGCCATAATGCCCATGATGACGACTACCACCATGATTTCGATGAGGGTAAACCCACGTGCTTTAGAACCTGCACACGAACGACGCGTGGAAGAAATGAGAGTATTTTGCATGGCGATTAACTTTCAAAAAATAACGAATGGGTTGTAAGTACAAGACCAAAGCAGGGTTCCTATACTGTCATACAATTAAGCACGGAAAACCCATAGGCGTTTTATCATGAACCCGGATTGTTCATTTGTACGGTAACGCACATATAACGAAATATTCAGAGGTAACAACCCTTACTTGCGATTAAGCCAAGCAAATTTTATCCCGCATTGAGTCAACTCGCATCAATACCTTATATTTTCAGAGAGAATAAACCTATTCCCCCATTACTCCCCCGTTACATGACGTAAGGTTAACACTGGTGCGGGTTTCAAACGAATTGAGGAGATCACTGTGACCGGCGTTTTGAAAGTGCCTTAAATCTGGCGGAAGGCGCTACGCTTTTCCGTCCTACTGTAATTCAGAATTCGGTGTTCGGCGAACGATTGAGCAAAGCTTCCACCGCGTTTGCCGCAGGAACCTGTTCATACAGCACGCGATAAACCGCCGCGCAGATCGGCATTTTTACACTTAACCGTTGCGCCATTTGATGCACTTCGCGCACGGTATAGACGCCTTCCGCCACATGGCCGAGTTGGCGCAGGATGTCCGGCAACGCCTGTTGTTGCGCCAGCAACATGCCGACCCGGCGGTTACGCGATAAATCGCCGGTGCAGGTCAAAATCAAATCGCCCGCGCCGGACAGCCCGCCCAGAGTTTCCGCACTGCCGCCCAGTTTTAACCCCAGCCGTGCCATCTCTGCCAGGCCGCGCGTAATCAGCGCGGCGCGCGCGTTGTGCCCGAAGCCAAGACCATCTGAGATCCCGGCCGCGATGGCCAATACGTTCTTGACTGCCCCCCCCACCTCGACCCCGACCACATCGGTGCTGGAATAGATACGCAGGCGCGCATGGTGCAGGCTTTGCGCCGTCTGCCGCGCGAACTCGCCGTCGACGGAGGCCAGCGTCAGCGCGGTGGGCAGGCCGCGCGCCACTTCCAGCGCGAAGCTCGGCCCGGACAGCACACCACGAAGGAAGTTTTGCGGCAGAGTTTCCTCAGCCACCTGATGCGGCAATTGCGCGGTGCCTGCCTCGAAGCCCTTGCACGCCCAGATCACCGGGATAGGCACAGGCAGCTCTGCGATACGACACAGAGTTGCGCGCAGCGCGGAGATTGGCACGACAGCCAATATCAATTCGGCATCAGCCAGCGCGGCATTCAGGTCAGAGGTAAGATGCAATTCCTGCGGTAGCGGGATTTCCGGCAGGTAGCGCAGGTTGCAACGGCTGGCGGACATCGCAGCGACTTGCTCCGCAGCGCGCGCCCACAGTGTGACGCGGTGGCGCGGCGATAAGCTGATGGCAAGCGCGGTGCCCCAAGCTCCCGCGCCCAGCACCGCGATATTCATCAGTCTCCCCACACTTCGGTGGATTTAACGTAGCCTGTCGCACCATCCAGATGACGCACCTTGAGCCAACCTGTTCCAGTGTTTTCCAACCGTTCCAGCGCTACTTGCTGTTTCACCTGAGCGACCACAGCAGTCTTTTCATCAGGCGTCTGGTGCATGGCGGCAAGCGCAACCGTCACCACCACAAAGCGCTTGTTGCTCAAGGCCCGTTTTTCAATCCAGGCCAAGCCGCCGGAACTGTCGCGCACCTTGACCCAATTATCCAGACTGACCACCTGCTCCAGCGGCAAATAGCGGCTGACCACAAATATCTTTTTCGCCTTGAGCGAGGGGGCGTCGTAAAGGACGGTGGCACTATCCGCTACTGAGACGTAATCTGCTGCATGAGCGGAAACCGTTGCCGCCAGCACCGCAATGAAAAAAACGAGCACAGTTCGAATCCCTGTCCTGAATCTGGACAGGGCCTGTTCTGAGCGGCGTCGAAGGGGGAACATTTTTAATGCGTAGTAACGGACGCAACATCTACCTGCTGTTGTTTCTGTTGCTGGTACAGCGCCTCGAAATTGATCGGGTTGAGCAGCACCGGCGCAAATCCGGCACGAACCGCCACATCAGACACCACTTCCCTGAGATAGGGGTAAAGAATGTTGGGGCAAACAATACCCAGCACCGTTTCCTGTTCTTCCGGCGGCAGATTACGCAATTGGAAGACGCCAGCCTGCTTGGCTTCGATCAGGAACATCACCTGATTTTTTTCCGCCAGCCTGGCAGTGACCGTAACGGTAATAGTAACTTCAAACACTCCCTCACCGATGCTTGCCGATTGGGTATTTAATTGCAACTCGATCTGCGGCTGTTCGCGTTCCAGAAAAATTCCAGGGGCATGAGGAATTTCCAGCGACAAGTCTTTCACATATAACTTTTCAATGTTAAACATCGGTTGTTGGGATGTCGCTGTTTCGTTCATTATTTTGTCCTCAAGTTTTTAATTATTATGCCTCTAAATGGTTTTCAGTAACCCATCGTTTTAGCTTTGATAGTGGCATTGATGGGTTACGCTACGCTTCACCCATCCTACTGCCTTCGTTCGGTACCCGGCTATACGTTTCACAGACATCCGAAAATAGTGCCAAGCTGAAAATTGTTCATAGGCATATTAATTATAATTACCCGCCAATAGCTTGGCCAATTCGCCACTATGTTCCAGCGCCGCAAGATCGTCATAGCCGCCGACATGGCGAGTGCCGATGTATATCTGCGGCACGGTGCGCCGCTTGGTCTTTTCCATCATCGCAACACGCAACTCCGGTTGCAGGTCTACACGTATCTTCTCGATTTTCACCACGCCTTTAGAGCGCAATAATTGTTCGGCACGCACACAATATGGACACACCTCGGTGCAATACATCAGCACGTTTGAACTCATTTCACGGCTCCAGCCTTCACTTTTCCACCGGCAAATCTGACTTCTGCCAAGCCATCATACCCCCCGACAGGTTGTACGCCTGCCCAAACTCGCGATTGCCCAACAACGCGCATGCCGAGGCCGAGCGATGTCCGCTACGGCAAACAACCACGATGGGCTGCTCGCGGTAGCGCTCCAATTCACCGATGCGTTCCTTGAGCTTGCCGAGCGGAAGCAGCTTTGCGCCCCGGATATGGCCTGTTTTAAATTCAATTTCTTCTCGGACATCCAGAATCAATGCATTTTTGTGGTTGATCAATTGCATGGCTCCGGCGTTGTCCACTTCCTTCACCCCGCGCAGGCGGTTGCCCACAAAAGACCATAGCAGCATCATGCCGCTGCTGACCGCCATTAACACTAACCAGATATTATTTTGTATGAACTGCAAGTTGATACTCCTCGTATTTTTTGGGCGCAAATTCTAACAGAGCGGCGAAGTGCGCGGGATCTTTTTGCGCCAAGGCGCGTAACTGCTCAAGAACCGCCGGAAATCCCTCCGGGAAAGCCCAGATGGCACGCTCCAACTGTAACTGCGCCGCAGCCTGCTCACCGGATGATGCTAACATCAATACCTCGCGGTACACCACCGAGCCGATCGGCACGAAATGCATCACGCGTCCATTCAACTCACGCTCACCCGTATCAGCCAGATTAGCAACGCTTGCCTCCTTCAGGCTATTCACGAACACATCGCTCCAAGGTTGCAACAACACTTGCTTTTGCAACGCCATCAACTCGTTAAAAGCCTTATTGAAATAACTCCCATTATTTACCGGTGCCTGACGCATGGATGTCAGCCTCTCCAGACCGAGATAACCCTGCCACAGTTGCGACATGGACAGCATCCCGAGCAGCAATATCGAAGCCACCGACAAACGCCCCACGTTGCGCAGTTCCAGACGGTAAGTGGTGCCGTCTAACATCCCCAGTGTCAGAGCCGCCACGCCAAGAAAATAGGCATACCACAGCGGGTATTCCAGCAGACTGTGAATAGCCAGCACGGCCAGCAAGCCGCTTCCCCACCAATGAAAGATGGTGCGCGGCGCACTGAGCAGTTGCCGAATCCATAGCGTCAGCGTGCCGAACATTATGAGCAAACCGGCCAGGCCCATTTCTGCGGCAGTCTGCATCACGAGATTATGCGCGTTGTTATACAGACCGAGAATGCTGGTATTGTGCAACGATGGTCCGAGCAGAAAATGCTGCCAGCCGAACTGTCCGAATCCGGCACCCAGCAAGGGAAACTGGGTGAAGATCAGCCACGCCTCATACCATATGTGGAGCCGGATGCTGCGCTCCGTCACGCTGACATCTCCCGCCGCCCCGCCGCTTCCCTCGAAATCGGCCGCCGCCTTGACCATGCGATCCAGAGACGTCACGCTGCCATGATCTCCAGACAGCCATGGGATTTGCACCACGAAGTGCATCAAGCTGAAGCCCAATACCAACACCAGGCTGTAATACAATAATGGCCGAATGGATTTGTCGCGACGTTGCCACAGGAATGCCAGCCCGGTCATGAAAAGCAAATACAGCCAAGCACTGCGCGAACCGCTTAATACCAGCACGAATAACATCGGAGCAGCAAGCAACCCGGTAAGCAATACTGACTGCCACGCGCGCAGTTTCCAGCGGGTATGCAACAAGCCGAGCGAGATCAATCCCAGCGAGATGTAATCGGCAAAGTGATTGGGCTGCCCCATGTTGCCGAACACGGTCGGGGCGGTATCAACTGACACCACGCGATCAAGAAAGCTGCGCAAATGAAAATGTTGCAACACACCAACCAAAGTGCTCAATTCGGCACCCAGAAGCAGAAAAGCGGCCAGCGCAGTGGCCAGCACAGGCAGGCCGAGTTCCTCGCGCAGGCGTTGCCCCAGCATGATGAGCAACGCTGCCCATAGCAGATACAAGGTGAACAGCAGCGTTTGGCTAAAATAGTCAATCTTGCCAAAAGCAAACTGCACCAGAACGAGCAGCATCAAACCTACAGGCAACAGGACGATGCGCGGTATTTCCGGCTGCTGCCAATAGCCCCGCGTCACCAGCAAAGACATGGCGCACAAGCCGAGTACAGCCGCCCCCCATTCCTGATAAAACGTAGTGAGCGGATATGCGTGACGATAGTACAGAAACGGTAAAACCCACATCAGTCCGACAAACATCAGACTGAGATGGGCAAACCGAAAGACGGCGATAGCCTGTTTTAGCAACAGGCCTCCTTGGTACCGAGCTTCGTCAGGATGTTGTCGCGCGGGCAGAAGTTGGTGAAGCCGTTCTGGAACAGGCTCAGGCCGACGAAAGCGGTAAACAACAGGAAGTTGTGGCTAATAAATAGTGGGCTGGCTTCCATGCCAAACGACAGGGACAGCAGGATGAAAAGCCCTGCAACGATATGGACGATGCTTTCAACGGACATGGCTATTCTCAATTAAGGTTAGTGCCTTTGCGAGTTATTGCCCACTGGACAATATACCTGCTTAACCCATTTCTCGTTTGCCCACTCTCACTCTTGCGGATTTAGTCGAATAGCTATAACCAGCCGCTTGCCCAGTACTTATCTAGGCTTAGCGAAATAGCTAGTAGTTCACCAGAGGGCAGGGATGAGGACAACTTTAAAATAGGGTTGAAATTTTACTCGATTTCCCGGTACAGCGTGGCGTAATACAACACCGGGATCACCGCCAGTGTCGCACGGTGGAGACCATGATGCCGAAAATCAGCTAGTGAACCGTGGTTAAGCAAGCTATGGTTCAACCAACCCATGCCCGCGCTTCATTGTAGTCGGCAAATGCGCGGATGTCAGCATCCACGAACAGGCGCGACAGCCATGCCTGCCATGTCAGCCACTGGTCGTCTGTGACCACGGCAATCTTGCTGAAATCGTGCTGGTGTTCGCGGCTGAAGAACTTGATTTCTTCCCACGCCACGTCCACGGTGTAGCTGATCATGTCGCGCAGATCAAACAGCAAGTTGATCTCGCCGGGCGACTTAAGCTCGAGCAGTGCCAACGCCTCGAATTGCTTGAAGTCGGCCAGGGTGAATTCGCCCAGTACAGAGACGTTGATCAGATTGTCGCTTTGTTCGATGGTAATCATGAGGATTCTCTTTTCGTTGGTTGTGCGTCGTGCTTCGGTGCCAGTCTCAAGCTTATCACACCGCCCGCAATGATGAGTGCCATACCCATCCATCCTGTCAGCGGCAAAGCTTCCCCCCACAAAACCATGCCGAACAAACTGGCGAATATGATGGTGCTATACGCCAACCTAGTCTATGAGGCTTTATTTTGTTGGGTCTATATCACCATTTTTATAGAATTGGGATACAAACTAGGGATACAAAGTGCCTCTCAATCTTGCCCATCACTTGAAGATTTCACGTTGTGGAATCTTCTATTTTCGGATGAGTGTTCCTGCTGCGCTGCGTTTACAATTTGGCAAGCGTGAAATTCTCCACTCACTCAGGACACGAAGCCCTGCCGTTGCTCGCAAACTGGCGTATCATTTTGCTTTCAAAACATACTCACTGTTTGAACAAATGGCATACGACCCCCGCAAGTTCAACCCCGCTGATGTTTCATCTTTTCCAACACCTGCTGATATTGGCAGCTTGGGAACTTACAAGGCGAAAATCGGCAATGTTGAATTTGAGACGGATGGCAGTGAAGAAGAACACCGCCGAGTGCTGGAAATGGTCAATGCATTGCCAGTAGCCGTATTCGCCCCAGCGCCACAAGCACCTGTACTTGCACCGACCCAGCAACAGCCACAGCACACAATTACCCTAAGCAAGGCAGCAGCAACCTACTTGCCGACCTTGGCAAACATCGGAACACGCAAGATGGCAGAGCGGGCAATCAATCGGTTTATTGAACATCGGGGAGATGTTGAAATTCACACGGTAACGGGTGTGGATGTGGTGGAGTGGAATAATAAACTGCTCACTACACCCAAACCCAATGGCGATAAGCCCAGTGCGTGGACGGTAGATTGCTCCATCCAAATACTTCACAACCTTTTACAATGGGCATACGACAAGAATTACATTCACGAATCAACCATAAGGCTTGCCACGGTCGGAAAGCGCAACCTCAAGAAGAAAAAGGACAGGGAAGATGCTACGACAGGAGCGGAAGCGTTTAGCGTCGAGCAATTGAACCTGATATTTAATTCTAAAACTTATGAGGAATATTGCGTGGACGGGTTGACCAAAAAATACAGCTTGTCCCGTAAATGGATGCCACTCATCGCATTACATACAGGGATGCGGATTCAGGAAATCGCACAACTCACAGCCAACGATATTGAAACTGAACAGGGGAGCAATGTTCACTTTATCGACATCAACCGCAAGGGCGGAAAGAAAACTAAAAATAAAATCTCAATACGCAGAATCCCCATCCATGACACGCTATTGAGACTAGGATTCATGGACTACATGCTGACACGCAAAAGAAAACTTTTTGACGATACGGGGAACTCTGTAAGCAAGGCGTTTATTCGGTATCTAGTGAAGTTGGGAATTAAGCAGAAAGATAGCAGCAGCAGGACGATGGTTTTTCACTCGTTCCGAGATACATTTAATAGCACACTGGCAGAGACCAGCAGCGGTGTTCCTGATAGATTGCGTTATGCGCTTATGGGGCACGTAAAATCTGGTGACGCAAACGAAACAAACTACACAAGAAAAATCCTAGTATCAAGCGCAAAGGCGGACGGCATTGATAAGCTGGATTTTGTGGAGACAGTTGCAGGTGTTACACATAGGCTGGTATTGTAGCTTTGAGGAATTACCCATAATCTATTGCAACAGGGGCGCGCATGAAACGAACATTATTGCTTTTATCTCTGGTGGTTTTTTTCACTTCGGGTTGCGCTATTCGTCAAGTCAGGCAAGTTGACTTGGATGCATGGAAAGATGTTCCCGTTGAGGCATTGGACACGCATTCACTTTTCTTAACTGTTCCTATGGTTAAGACAGTTACGGATAGTGGTATCGAGATTCGTGACTACGTAAATAAGGTCGGTGTATCAAGTTGTTCGCAAAATACTTTTGGAGCAAAAAATGCCAACTTGTATGGCACAGGTAATAATGCACAGGTCATGACCTATGCGAACTACAATTCATTTCAAAACTGCTCTGCCAAGATGGTAGGTTGTGACAATATTTTTTACATTCGTAATGGTAAGGTTCTAGAATACAAACCAGTAGGGCGATGCTATACGGATAACACTGTCAGACCTGAACAAGGTTGGGAACGTTTTCTGCGATGATTTTCCAGATTCGTAAGGGCTATAGATGTAATCTATAATTTGGAGAAATCGAGGTATTTGTAAAACTTTGGCACAATGGCTTCGACTTCAGTGCGTAGCCATGTTGCTTGCGTGTTTGCCTGTCTTTCTGCTTCACTTCGCTCTGGCGAATTTGCCTGCATGGATTCGGACTTTAGATTTCTGATTGAAGTTTGATACTCTGAAATGGCGTTGTTTATTTTCGCAAGGTAATCATTTAACTCTTTGGGGAAAAGAAACTTGGCATCCATTCTCTTGCGATTGAATTCCTGATAAGTTTCTCGTTGTGCCACATCACTACCATTGACACAACATACAATGGCATCGTTAGTTGCTGCATAGACATTCCAACGCTTTTCGAACAAGTCATGCTTCAGTTTGTATGCACTAAGTTTATATTGCTGGTATCCGATAAAAACACTACACACAGCAATTACTGGGGCGCATATCCCCAGAACACTCTGAAGCCAAGGCGGCATAATAGTTTTCCTTTTTTAATCCCCAACTAAGAAATGGGGGCTATCAACACAACTTGAATACTACATGTTCATGCGCTAGCTTCATATCCCCAAGCCTTCCATCCAGCTCTTTGCCCCCTCGCAAATAATTCTATCTTGCGAGTTGAATCCCACATTTTTTCAATCCACTCATGGACTGTTTCAGGTTTGCGACTGTGGGGTATTTTTTTAGCAGCAGCACCGCCAGCAGCAAAAAATACTGATCGTGGTTGATATTGTGTTTTGCCAAGCCCCTTGCCTTTTCGACCAATTAAAATGTATTCGTGTGTCATCAGCATTGGACCAAGTCCAGGCACATGCGACAATTCCTTTGATGTGTTGCTGCGAGTTTTAACCCACACGCCACTGGTGACATACTCAAAATCCCATGTGTTCATTAAATTTAATGCACGGTTCAGAGTCAGTCCTGTAGCCCATAGAAATAGCATTGCATTGGGTTTCGCAAGGTCGTTAACTGGCAATTCAGCTAGTTCCTCATCCGTCATTGTCGGGTAATGAAATGCAGGGTTAGGGCGGAACATTCCATTATCCTTGGCATAAAACCAAGGCGGGTCACATAAAATAATGTCGTGTTGCTCTGGTGGGAATGGCTGAGATGCAAATGCTTCACGTTCCTGCTTCTGCTGTGAGCGCACCTCATGGAGCTTTACTGCTCGTAATAATGTGCCTTTGTTGACGATGCGTTGCTGTTCCTCTATTGGTAAAGATGCAATGTATGCACCCTCCTTGTATGAAAATCCCAATTTATTAAAAACAGCCTTGAGTTCTGGTATGCCATCCCGTTCGATTTTTCTGGCACGTTCTATGGTGTCCTCAAACACACCAAGCAATGCAGAAGCCTTACGCATTGTCACTTTGCCATGACTGGTAAAACGATTTGCCCCATGCCTTGTTTCAATTAACCTAAGTGCCATTTCGACTTTCTGGCGCATGTCCAGATGTCGTCTACGCACATTTAAAGAAATGACAGATTCCAACAAATCGCCCACTCCGTCCCATTCAATCATCTTGGGTTCTATGCCTATGGCAAAACATGCACTGAATCGGTGACGACCATCAACAATTTGCCCCTTGTATGTGAGGATGGGGTGGTGTTGACCATTAGCTGCAATATCAGCTTTGAGTTCTTCAAACTCCTGCTGTGACATTGGGGGTAACAGGTCTGCGAGGGGATGAAATAATAATTGTGTCATGTTGCCATTTTACACAGACTCCGCCAAGGCGGAGTCTATGAAAATAACTCAGGTTCATTGTCGTGATTTCCCAGACAAGTTGCCGCCATTTTATGGGTCATTAACCTGTCAGGTATCCTACCCTACATCGGAAATTTAAGCTGGCGCACGGCGTTTGAAATGATGTCTGTGATGGGTGGGCATGGTCGTCCCATGCCGTGGTGAGACAAAGTCGATTGGGTTGCCACCTTGCCCCATGCCAAAACTTGTTTGCTTTGCCAGTTCACCACTGCTGACAATGGGTTGGATTTTGTTCAGGTGGATGCGAATTATAAATGTGGAAAAAATCGCCGCCTCCATTTTTTTAGCTTTGCTGTAAAAGCGAATTGGTTTTTCAATAGGAAAACTAGAACCAAACCCACTCCGAAAATCACATTAGTGTTTTACTCTGAACACTCAAAACCAACCCACTCTGAAACCCTGTCCGTTTTTCCAATTAACGTTTTGCAAATTCTACAATTTGATTTTCTAGTGCGAAGCAGGTTTTGGTTTTGACTTTGCTTTTGGGTTTTGCTTTTAACAGTTTTTCTTTGGAGATACGTCGGATTGCTGAGTGTTAGCGAAGCAAGCCCTTAGTCAAAAAAATATTTTTGATGGGCTTGTTGACGTATTCCAAAAAAACACACCTTGCTTGACTGGTCTGTTTTCCCCGGAGCCTGTCCTCTACAGTGGCGTTCCTCATCAGTATATTTCCTGTCCTGTAGGGCAGTCACACGGGTCTGATGTTCGTCTCCGTCGGGCTGGCGTGATTTCTCATTTACCCGTTGTCTCGGTGAGGTTAACCATGTTTAGCCGAACACGCTCACCAAAGTTTTGTTGCCATTACCTATTTGGTCTCACCCATTTAGATTGCTCAGCACAACTCCACTTCTCTAGTTGTAAATCAATTTGAGAAGAAGTCAACACCCTGCGGATTATATTTTTTCCACGAAGTGGCGACCAACGTTTGCACCGCAAACGTGTAGGGAGTCTGTCATCGGTTCTCTGACAGATTGCTTCGCACTTTTTACCGTTCGGCGGAATTGTGCCAACACCGCTTGAATATTTTTCATTCTCATATTCAATCAATAGCAGGAGGCAAAAAAATGACATCACTCGAAAAACTCAAGCAACAAAAAACCAAACTGCTAAATGAAGCAGAGGCAAAAAAATCAAAGCTGAATGCAAAAATCGCTCAAGTCAAAGGCATGATAGAAAAGGCTGAAAGAGCCAAGACACAAACTGCTAAATCTCACCTGAAAAATGTCTTCGGCGGTTGGTGTCTCGCAATGATGGAGGATGCTTCTGCCTCTCCAGATTTCAAGCAAATATTGCTTATGTCAACGGATGATGACGTTACACAGAACCAGAATAATTTAGCTCGAAAAATGTTTGATGCATACAAGCAGAAATGGGGGTTGTAATGGCAACGTTTCATTGCCATGTTCGCTCTGGTAAAGCCTGCAAAAGTGCTGGCACTCGTCATCTAGATTACATCATGGGCGATGGCAAGTATGCTGACAAAAAAGATGTTGTCTATTGTGAGGATGGCAATCTGCCTAATTTTGCAAATTGTGGAAAAGACCTGTTTTCACTTGCTGATAAAAATGAACGCTCAAATGGTCGCAGTTTCCGAGGTCTGACTATTGCCATACCCAATGAAGCTGGCGACCCTGTCGCATGGTCTAGAAATCTCGTTCATGCAATTGTTGATGGTCAAGCTTACAGCTTCGCTGTGCATCTGAAAAATAACAATCCGCACTTGCATCTGATGTTCTCCGAAAGGACGAACAATCGCACGTTGCAACCTGAAAAATACTTCTCACGGGTCAACAAGAAAATCCGTGCATATACAGAAAAGACTTGGCTTAAAAAGACCAAGCAAAAATATCTTGGACATATCCGATTGGTAGCACCTGATTACGTTCCAGCCATGACTGGAGGAAAGGAAAAGCAGTTTTCCCCATCACAGCCAGAACAGATTGCAGGGGTGCAATCTGAAAGAATTTACCCAAGATTGTTAGCGCAGGAAAAAGCATTACATCAAGAAATATTACAACACACAAATCAAGGAGAATTAAAAATGAATCATAATAAATTATTAAACGCATCAACTCACGCATCGGTAGATGAGGGATTGGGAAATATTTACGGCGAGATGTCTGGGATGGTTGGAGTTGTCGAAAATGCAGACGATGACCCACTACAATCAAAATACCAATACAGGCTTGCAAGGCAGATATATGAAGGGTTTAGTGTCTACGGGCTTACCTATTGTCACATGAGAAATCCAAACTATGTCTACATGTGTTTTGCTGATAAGAGCAAGATTTATGACCATGGAGACAGGCTTGTTGCTCATGCGGGAACGGTTGAAGATAACGCACAGCGCATCATCGAGTTGGCAAGAATTAAAAAATGGAAAAGCGTTCGCCTGATGGGTTCGATGGCGTTCGTTGAAATGGCAATGCGAAATGCTCATGCAGCAGGATTAGATGTATCTCCTATTGATAGTGAGCAATTAGAGCTATGGAATAGAATTCTTGCAAATGAAGCCGCACCCACTGTTGAGCAGGTTATTTCTAATGCTGTGCCTGTTCCTGCATCGCTGGCTGGCATTGGTGCAAAGCTCGCAAAACGTGATGCCAGTGTTAATACGCCAAAACGTGGACGGGGTCTAAATTTGTAAAAACGGCACAAGCCAAATATTTGTTTTTATAATTTATGAGGGGAGCTTGCTCCCCTTGGTATTTTTCCGGCATAGTGCTGACTGTGGGGACGCAATCTGGGGATACAAACACCCCTATTTTTTGGCAGGTAGGGTGTCGTGTGGCGGCGCCAGCTTCAAGCTGATGAGACCGCCTAAAACGATTAAAGCCATTCCAAACCAAGCAGTTAGTGGTAGGGTCTCTCCCCACAACAGGGTGCCAAATAGACTAGCAAAAATTATGGTGCTATACGCCATGCTGCCGACCACCAGTGTCCTGCCCACACGGTAGGCGCGCGTCATGGCGAGTTGCGCGAGGGTTGCGCTGAGGCCCAGCCCGAGCAGAATGGCGAAGCCTTGCGGGGTGATGGCATGCACTTTGTCGAACAGAATCCACACGCCGCTGCCGATGGAGGCTGTCAGGCTGAAATAAAACACCGTGCGCGCATCCGGCTCGCCTATCAGTCCAAGTTGCTTGACGTTGAGATAAGCGATTCCGGCGAGGAAACCGGAAATCAGGCCGAGCAAGCCGGGTAACAGTTGGTCTTGTTGCAAGGTTGGGTGCAGCAATAACACCACGCCGCAAAATCCCAGCGTAATGGCAACCGTCAACGGCAGATGGAATTTGTCCTTGAACACCAGCATGGTGAAAATGGTGAGAAACAGCGGCGCGGTGTAGTTAAGCGTGACGGCGGTGGCGAGCGGCAGCACGGTGATACAGTAGAAAAACAGCGCGAGAGCTATTGAGCCGGAAATGCCGCGCCATAAGTGGCTGCGCCAGTGCCGTGTGGCAACGCTGACGCGCTGCTGTCGTAAAATTATATACACCATCAGCAGACCAAAAAACGAACGGTAGAACACCAGTTCGACATGCGAAAAATGCGCCGCGCCGAGTTTGACGAACACCCCCATGCAGCCGAACAGAAAACCTGCGATGAGCATCCATGCAGCGCCCATACTAGGTCGTCATTCCCGCAAAAGCGGAAATCCAGTAAGTAAAAAAGTTCCCCGCGTAGCGGAGGCAAAACCATAAAGACATTTTAAGGAAACACTGAACAAGTCCATTCGGGCGCATTGTAAGCCAATTCATAAGGGATGACCGGATGAACCGCTCCGCAATTGGCTGTTTTTGCTATACTCCGCCATCTTCTGAAAGCCGAACATGAATTCATTTAACATCATCATTCTCGCGGCCGGCAAGGGTACGCGCATGCACTCGGATCGGCCCAAGGTGTTGCATCCTCTGGCCGGACGTCCGCTGTTGCAGCATGTGCTGGACACCGCCGTCCAGCTTGCCCCCGACAAGATTTGCGTGGTGTATGGGCACGGCGGCGAGATGGTGCCTCAGGCAATGACACAATACGCAGCAGATTTTGTGTTGCAAGAACCGCAGCTCGGCACCGGACATGCGGTGCAGCAGGCGTTGCCGAAATTGCATGACCGTGGACTGACGCTGGTGTTGTATGGCGATGTGCCGCTAATTCAGCACACCACTTTGCGGCAAATGCTTTCCAAGCCGGATGCGCTGACGCTGCTTACGGTTCATCTCGACAATCCCACCGGCTATGGGCGTATCGTGCGCGACAAGGCGGACAAGGTAAAGAGCATCGTCGAAGAAAAAGATGCGGCGCCAGAACAACATTCCATCCGCGAAGTGAATACCGGCATTCTGGTGGCACCTACGCATTTGTTGCGCAACTGGTTAGCCAAGTTGCAAAACAACAACTCGCAAGGTGAGTACTACCTTACCGATATTGTCGCCATGGCCGTGGCGCAAGGTGTCACGGTGCATACCGTGCCAGCCGCGCATACTTGGGAAGTGCAGGGAGTGAATAGCAAAATGCAGCTAGCCGAGCTGGAAAGAACATGGCAGCGCGAACAGGCGCACCATCTGCTGGAGCAGGGCGTTACTCTGGCCGATCCCGAGCGTCTGGATGTGCGCGGCAAGTTGGAGTGCGGACGCGATGTCGAGATTGATGTCGGCTGCATCTTCGAGGGTGAAGTGCATCTGGCAAACAACGTGCGAGTAGGTGCTTACTGTGTAATCAGAAATTCCAGCATCGCTTCCGGCACGCAGATCGCGCCATTTAGCCATATCGATCAAGCCGAGATCGGCAACAATTGCCATATCGGCCCTTATGCCCGGATACGTCCCGGCAGCAAACTGCACAATGACGTGCACATCGGCAATTTCGTCGAAGTGAAAAACAGCGAGATCGCGGCGAACAGCAAGGCCAACCACCTGAGTTACATCGGCGACAGCACGGTGGGCAGCCGTGTCAATATCGGCGCGGGCACCATCACCTGTAACTACGATGGCGCGAACAAGTACCGCACCATCATTGGGGATGATGTGTTCATCGGCTCGGATACGCAACTGGTCGCACCGGTAAAAGTCGGGCGCGGCGCAACTATCGGAGCTGGCTCCACCATCACGCGAGATGTGCCGGAAGGTGAGTTGACTTTATCGCGTAGCAAGCAGGTGACGATACCGGGATGGAAGCGTCCTGTGAAAGGAAAGAAATAGCATGTGCGGAATCGTCGGCGCAATCGCGCAACGCAATGTTGTCCCCATCCTGCTGCAAGGTTTGCTGCGGCTGGAATATCGCGGTTATGACTCGGCGGGGCTGGTTGTGGTTAATAGCGGTAGGCTGGAGCGCGTGCGCAGCACCGGGCGCGTGGCGGAACTGACGGAAAAAAGTGCGAATACCAGCGGACATCTCGGCATCGCCCATACGCGCTGGGCCACCCACGGCGTGCCGAGCGAGCGCAACGCGCACCCGCATATCAGCGCCGACCTGATCGCGGTGGCGCACAACGGCATCATCGAAAACTACGAAGAACTGCGTACCCGGTTGACGGCACAAGGCTATGTGTTCACTTCCGACACCGATACCGAAGTCATCGCGCACCTCATCCACAGCCACTATGCGCGCGGCAACAGCCTGCTGGTCGCAACTCAGACGGCGCTTGCCGAGTTGGTGGGTGCTTACGCCATCGGCGTGGTGGCGGCGGATAATCCAGACCTGATGATTGGTTCGCGCAAGGGCAGTCCATTGTTGTTGGGTGTGGGCGAAGGGGAATACTTCATCGCCTCGGATGCGTCGGCGCTGCTACAGGTCACTAAAAACATGGTGTATCTGGAAGAAGGCGATGTGGCTGAAATTGGCCTGCGCGGTTATCGCATTTTCAACGCCCAAGGCGGAGCGGTGGAACGCCCGGTGCATATCAGCGAGTTGACCAACGCAAGCGTGGAGTTGGGCGATTACCGCCACTACATGCAAAAGGAAATCCACGAGCAACCGCAAGCGCTGGCGGATACGCTGGCAGCGGTGTGCAACAGCCAGTCGCTGGTACCCGGCATCTTCGGCGCGGAAGCGGCGGCAACTTTTGCCGACATCGACAGCATCCTCATCCTCGCCTGCGGCACCAGCCATCATGCCGGATTGGTGGCGCGCTACTGGCTGGAAGAAATCGCGGGCATCCCGTGCAACGTGGAAATCGCCAGCGAATACCGCTATCGCGTGAGCGTAGCCAATCCGAAAACGCTGGTGGTAACCATCTCTCAATCCGGCGAAACTGCCGACACTCTGGCTGCACTCAACCACGCAAAATCACTGGGGCAAATGCATACCCTGTCCATTTGCAATGTGCCGGAAAGTGCGCTGGTGCGCCTATCCAAGCTACGCATGCTGACGCGCGCCGGACCGGAAATTGGCGTGGCCTCCACCAAGGCTTTTACCACGCAACTGGCGGCATTGTTCCTGCTCACCCTCGTCCTTGCCAAGCAGCGCGGCAGATTGAGTCAGGAAGTTGAACAGCAGCACCTACACGCCTTGCGCCATTTGCCCAGTGCGGCGCAGGCCGTGCTGAATCTCGAACCGGAGATCGCAAAACTGGCGAAACGCTTCGCCGACAAGCAACATGCCCTGTTTCTCGGGCGCGGCCTGCACTACCCTATCGCGCTCGAAGGTGCGCTCAAGCTCAAGGAAATTTCCTACATCCACGCCGAGGCTTACCCTGCCGGGGAGCTAAAACACGGCCCGCTGGCGCTGGTGGACAAGGACATGCCGGTCATTGCCGTGGCGCCCAACGACGTGCTGCTGGAAAAACTTAAGTCCAACCTGCAAGAGGTGCGTGCACGCGGTGGTGAACTGTATGTGTTCGCCGATGCCGACACACGCTTACATTCAGGCGATGGGATTAACCTGATGCAAATGCCCGAACACGCGGGGTATTTAAGCCCTATTCTCCACACCATTCCGCTGCAACTGCTGGCATATTACGTGGCATTGCAAAAGGGAACGGATGTAGACAAGCCGCGCAATCTTGCCAAATCCGTCACGGTTGAGTGACGGGCTTGGCTACAGTTGGGCTGTCCTGCACATCCTCCCGCAACCGTGGAGGTATTTCAAATGGCTGTCATCGCCGTATTCAATCAAAAGGGAGGCGTGGGTAAAACGACCACCTGCCTAAATCTTACCGCAGCACTAGCCTTGGCGAAGCGTAATCCCATCGCCCTTGATATGGATCCGCAAGGCCATCTAAGCATAGCCTGTGGCGTAAAGAATGCCACAGCGCCGGAAGCGGGCATGGAAAAGTTTTTCAAACATCAGACCCCGCTTGCCAAGCTGTTACGCGACACTCCAGCGGGCTGGCAGATTATTTCCTCATCATTGGGACTGGCTAAAATTGACGCGCTTTACGGCAGCGATCCCAAGGCTGCAACTTTGTTGAAACAGGGTTTCGGCGAGGACTTGGGACTTACCGGCGCGCCAATCATGATCGACTGCTGCCCCATGCTGGGTGTGCTCACGTTGAATGCATTGCTTGCCGCAGACCGTGTGCTGATTCCTGTTTCGGCAGATTACCTTTCCATGCAAGGCGTGCATCGTCTGGATTCCGCGCTCAACGTACTGGAGACCAAACTCAAGCGCCGATTTGAACGGCGCATTGTGGTTACCCGCTTCGACTCGCGGCGTAAACTCTCCCAGGAAATTTTCGACAAACTCAAAGAGCGCTTCGGCTCGCGGGTATGCAACACCCGCATCGGCGAAAACGTCGCGCTCGCCACCAGCCCCATGCACGGCAAAGATGTGTTCGCCTTCTCGCCGAATAGCCCGGGCGCGGCGGACTACAGGGCGCTAACTGTGGAACTGGGCAACAGTGGATTTTTTGAAGCAGAAGAAATGGTTTGTCACTAGCGCTGTCATTCCCGCGAAAGCGGGAATCCAGCAAGAATAACACTCCGCGACGCGGACAAAACCGAAGTTGCCCGCTACGCGGGAATGACAGCGCTATCCCGCCAGTCGCTTTAACAGCTTTTCATGTATCCCGCCAAAACCGCCGTTACTCATCACCAGCACGTGGTCGCCGGGACGCGCGCTGGCGGCGATGGTTGCTACCAATTCATTTAGATTATCCTTGACGATGGCTTTGTCGCCCAACGGAGCGAGCGCCGCAACGGCATCCCAACCGAGGTTGGCACCGTAACAAAACACCTCATCGGCATCCTTGAGACTGCCGGGAAGGGCATTTTTCATCACGCCGAGTTTCATGGTGTTGGAGCGCGGTTCCAGCACGGCGAGGATGCGCGCGGTTCCAACCCTGCGGCGCAGTCCGGCGACGGTGGTGTCTATCGCGGTCGGATGGTGGGCGAAGTCGTCGTAGACGGTGATGCCATTAACCACGCCGCGTACTTCCATGCGACGTTTCACGTTCTTGAATTCAGCAAGCGCCGCCAAACCTTGCGCAACCGGTACACCGGCGTGCCGTGTAGCGGCCAACGCGGCGAGGGCATTCATGCGGTTGTGTTCGCCCATTAACTCCCATTGCAGCGTGCCTTGTGCGGCACCGTTCAAAGTCACGCAGTTGTCGGCGTCAATGTTCCAGCCATCGTCGCTGCCGAATTTTTCCACGGGTGTCCAGCAGCCGCGCTGGATGACGCGCGCCAAGGATTCTTCACGACCATTGCTCACCACGAGACCGTTGCCAGGCACGGTGCGTACCAGATGGTGAAACTGCGTTTCGATGGCAGCCAGATCGGCAAAGATGTCGGCGTGGTCGAATTCGAGATTGTTGAGGATGGCCGTGCGTGGATGGTAGTGCACGAATTTGGAACGCTTATCGAAGAAGGCGGTGTCGTATTCATCGGCCTCAATGGCGAAGAAAGTTGAATCGGTAAGTCGTGCCGAAACACCGAAATTCTGCGGCACACCGCCGATCAGGAAGCCGGGATTCAGTCCCGCATATTCCAGTATCCATGCCAGCATGGAAGTGGTGGTGGTCTTACCATGAGTACCCGCTACCGCCAGCACCCATTTGTCGCGCAGTAACGTGTCTGCCAACCATTGAGGGCCGGAAACGTAAGGCAAGCCACGGTTGAGGATTTCCTCCATCAGCGGATTGCCGCGCGACACCACATTGCCGATGACGAACACATCCGGCTTCAGTTCCAGTTGCTCCGTTCCGAAGCCTTCGATCAACTCGATACCCTGCGCTTCGAGTTGCGTGCTCATCGGCGGATAGACATTGGCGTCGCAACCAGTGACGCGATAACCGGCCTGCTTGGCCAGCACCGCGATGCCGCCCATGAACGTGCCGCAAATACCGAGAATGTGAATGTGCATGTTTCTGTGAAAAAAGCTTTTCAGGCTCTAAAAATAAAATATACCGCACCCATCAAACATAGCGCGGCATACAGATAATCCATCTTCAGCGGCTGGTTCATATACAGCACGGCGAAGGGAACGAACACCGACAGCGTGATGACCTCCTGCAAAATCTTCAACTGTCCGAGGCTGAACGCAGTATAGCCGATGCGGTTGGCGGGAACTTGCAACAAGTATTCGAACAGGGCGATACCCCAACTGACCAGTGCAGCCACATACCACGGTGAATCTGCCATGTTCTTGAGATGCCCATACCAGGCGAAGGTCATGAACAAGTTGGAGACGGCGAGCATCAAAGCCGTGACCAGCAGCGGGTTCGATATCTGGTTCATCTGGATTTATTCCTTCCCCATCACAGGGGGAAGGTTAGGATGGGGGTGAAAACAGGCGATAGCCATATTTACAATTTTACCCCCTCCCTAACCCTCCCCCTGGCAGGGGGAGGGGATTGTTAGTGAACGCCCAGCAACTCAACATCGAATACCAGCGTCGCATTCGGCGGAATCACACCGCCCGCGCCGCGAGCGCCATAACCGAGAGCCGCAGGAATAATCAGCGTGCGCTGCCCGCCCACCTTCATGCCTGCCACGCCCTGATCCCAGCCTTTGATCACATGCCCCGCGCCGAGGGGAAATCCAAATGGGTCGCCGCGATCACGCGAACTGTCGAACTTGCTGCCCTTATGCTCAGGCGCGCTTTCATCGTACAGCCATCCGGTGTAATGCACAGACACCTCATGCCCTGCGGTGGCTTCTGCGCCCTCGCCCAGTTTAATATCGGTTTTGATTAGTTCAGTCACTTTGCTTTTCTCCATGGTTGATGTAGGGGGAGCGGCTTGTTCGGAACAAGCCGTGGTTGAAAGAAGGCTGGCTGACAACAGCAAGGCCAACGGTAAAAAAGTAATGCGTTTCATTTTGTATCTCCTGTGATTATCGTGGGATTTCGCTGTGCTTATCTAGTAACTCAACACCGGTGCCAGCCACCGCTCCGCTTCTTCCAGAGCCCAGCCCTTGCGCTTCGCATAGTCTTCGACCTGATCCTTATCCACCTTGCCGGTGGCGAAATACTGCGCCTGCGGGTGCGAGAAGTAGAAGCCGCTGACTGCCGCCGTGGGCAGCATGGCGTAGCTTTCGGTGAGGGTGATGCCTGCGTTGATCGGCGCTTGCAACAGTTCGAACAGCGCACCTTTCTCAGTGTGTTCGGGGCAGGCTGGATAACCGGGAGCGGGGCGGATGCCGCGATATTTTTCTTCGATCAGCGCGGTATTGTCCAGCTTCTCGTCCGCCGCGTAGCCCCAGAATTCACGCCGCACGCGGGCGTGCAGCAATTCGGCAAAAGCTTCGGCGAGGCGGTCGGCCAAGGCTTTCAGCATGATGGCGTTGTAGTCGTCGTTCTGCTTTTCAAATTCCGCCACGCGCGTATCGATGCCGATGCCGGTGGTGACGGCGAACGCGCCGATGTAGTCGGCCACGCCGGCTTCCTTCGGTGCGATGTAATCAGCCAGACAGTAGTTAGGAATGTCGTCCGGCTTCCTGGATTGCTGGCGCAAGTTGTGCCAGGTCATCGCCACTTTCCTGCGCGATTCGTCGGTGTAGATTTCGATGTCGTCGTTATTGACGCTATTTGCTGGAAACAGGCCGAACACGGCATTTGCGGTGAGCCACTTTTCCTGAATGATTTTTTTCAGCATCGCCTGCGCATCGGCGAACAGTTTGCGCGCTTCGCTACCTACCACCTCATCCCGCAAGATTTTGGGGTAGCGTCCCGCCAGTTCCCATGCCTGGAAGAACGGCGACCAGTCTATGTATTCGGCGATCTTGTCGAGCGGGTAAGCTTCGAATTTATGCACGCCCGCGAGATACGGCTTGGACGGGGTGTAACTTTTCCAATCTGTCTGCAAGCCATGCGCGCGCGCTTCTGCCAGCGAAACATGCACAGCCTTGCCCTTCTTGCCTTCGTGTTGTTCGCGCGCAACAGCATAGTCGGTCTTGATTTCAGCCACATAGTTGTCGCGCAACGTCCCGCTCAAAAGATTGCTGCACACGCCCACCGCGCGCGAGGCGTCGGTGACGTACACCGTGGCGCCGCTCGGATAATTGGGTTCGATCTTCACCGCCGTATGCACGCGCGAAGTGGTCGCCCCGCCGATCATCAGCGGAATGGTGAAGCCCTGACGCTCCATCTCCTTTGCTACGTGCGCCATCTCTTCCAGTGACGGTGTGATGAGGCCGGAAAGGCCAATTACGTCGGCGTTGTGTTCGCGCGCCGTGTCCAGAATCTGTTGGCATGGCACCATCACACCCATATTTACCACCTCGAAGTTGTTGCACTGCAACACCACGGTGACGATGTTTTTGCCGATGTCATGCACGTCGCCCTTCACTGTCGCCATCACAATCTTGCCCTTGGCGCTGGTATTGCCAGAGCGCAATTTTTCGGCTTCGATGTAAGGCACCAGATGCGCAACCGCCTGCTTCATCACGCGCGCGGATTTCACCACTTGCGGCAGGAACATCTTGCCTGCGCCAAACAGGTCGCCGACCACGTTCATGCCGGTCATCAGCGGGCCTTCGATCACCTCAACCGGGAACTTTGCTTGCAGGCGCGCTTCCTCGGTGTCCTCGACGATCCAGGTGGTGATGCCGCGCACCAATGCGTGAGTCAGGCGCTCCTGCACCGTGCCCTTGCGCCATTCCAAATCTTCGACTTGCTCCTTGCCGCCGCCTTTGACGGATTCAGCCATCTTGACCAGTTTTTCGCCTGCGTCCGGGCTGCGGTTGAGTACCACGTCTTCCACCGCATCGCGCAGGTCACGCGGAATTTCTTCGTATACGCCGAGTTGCCCGGCGTTGACGATGCCCATGTTCATGCCCGCCTTGATGGCGTGATACAGGAACACGGTGTGGATCGCCTCGCGCACCGGTTCGTTGCCACGGAAGCTGAATGAGACATTCGACACGCCGCCGGAAATCTTCGCATACGGCAGATGTTTTCTGATCCACGCGGTCGCTTCGATGAAGTCCACCGCGTAGTTGTTGTGTTCTTCGATACCCGTCGCTATCGCGAAAATGTTCGGGTCGAAGAGAATATCCTCGGGCGGGAAGCCGACCTTGCTCACCAGAATGTCATAGCTGCGTTTGCAGATTTCTGTTTTGCGCTGGTAGGTGTCGGCCTGGCCTTGCTCATCGAACGCCATCACCACCGCCGCCGCGCCATAGCGGCGCACCAGCGTGGCGTATTTGACGAAATTCTCCTCGCCTTCCTTCAGCGAGATGGAGTTGACGATGGGCTTGCCCTGTACGCACTTCAGTCCCGCTTCGATGATGCTCCACTTGGAGGAATCGATCATCAGCGGCACCCTGGAAATGTCCGGCTCCGAGGCGATCAGGTTGAGGAACTTCACCATCGCGACTTCACCGTCCAGCATCGCCTCGTCCATGTTGATGTCGATCACCTGCGCGCCGGTTTCCACCTGCTGCTTGGCGACTTCCAGCGCCTCGTCGTATTGGCCTTCCAGAATCAGCCGTTTGAACTTGATCGAACCGGTGACGTTGGCGCGCTCGCCCACGTTGACGAACAGCGAGTCGTCGCCGATGTTGAACGGCTCCAGCCCGGACAAACGGCATTTCTTTTCAATGTCCGGGAGACGGCGCGGCGGTACGTCTTTTAATGCCTCGGCAATGGCCTTGATGTGTGCGGGCGAAGTGCCGCAGCAGCCACCTGCGATGTTGAGGAAGCCGCTGGTGGCAAATTCTTTCACCAGCCTTGCGGTTTTCTCAGGCAGTTCATCGTAGCCGGTTTCTGACAGCGGATTGGGCAGGCCGGCGTTGGGGTGCGCGCTGACAAAGCACGATGCCACGCGCGACAGCTCTTCCACATAAGGCCGCATCAGCTCCGCACCCAGCGCGCAATTCAGGCCGATGGACAGCGGGCGGGCATGGCTTAAGGAATTCCAGAATGCTTCGGTGGTCTGCCCTGAAAGAGTTCGGCCAGAAGCATCGGTAATTGTGCCGGAAATCATGATCGGCACGCGAATCTGGTGGCGCTCGAAATATTGGCTTATGGCAAACAGGGCGGCCTTGGCATTGAGCGTATCGAAGATGGTCTCGACCATCAAAATGTCCGCTCCGCCATCCAGCAGGCCGCGCACCGCTTCCGTGTAGCTTCCTACCAGTTCGTCAAAGGTGACATTGCGCGCGCCGGGGTCGTTCACGTCCGGCGAGATTGAAGCGGTGCGCCCGGTCGGCCCGAGCACGCCTGCGACGAAGCGCGGCTTGTCCGGTGTGCTGAATTCGTCGCACAAGCCATGCGCCAGCTTTGCCCCGGCGACGTTCAGTTCGTACACCAGATGCTGCATCTCATAATCCGCCATCGAGATGGAAGTGGAGTTGAAGGTGCAGGTCTCCAGAATATCCGCACCCGCTTCCAGATACTGGCGGTGAATGCCGCCGACAACATGCGGCTGAGTCAGCAACAGCAGGTCGTTGCAGCCTTTCACATCAACCTGGTGGTCGGCGAAGGTGCGGCGCGCGCCGTTGTAATCGCCGTATAACTCCGTGCCACGATAATGCGCCTCGGTCAGTTTGTGGCGCTGGATCATGGTGCCCATGGCACCGTCAAGGATCAGGATACGTTGTTGCAGGAGTTTTTCGATGATGTGGGGCGTGTGACTCATGGTTTGCGGCTCAGATAGTGAGCGCGTATTTTACCATGCGAAAGCGTGCTTCTTCTGCCAGAAACCTTGGAGCAAGAAATCAAGTGTGGCGGTGACCAGTTGAACCCACCGCCAATTCCGATCACTCAGCGTCCGAATCATAAAATCGAATAGTATTGTTCCCCGCCGCTTTGGCTTGATACATTGCTCTATCTGCCCATTTGATAATATCTCGCGGGGCAGCTTCGTGATTGATGAACAGCACCACGCCGATACTCGACGTGCAATAATGCTCCAGCGTGGTTTCCACGGCGTCATCCGACTGAATAGGTAGCGTATAGGATTCGGCCAAAGTGACGCGGATTTTTTCCGCAACGATGCTGGCTTGTGTTGTGGATTCAGCTTTATCCATACCCAGTTCGCTGAGCATCACCACAAACTCGTCACCGCCGAAGCGCGCAACGGTGTCTGCTTCGCGCACACAACTGCTGATGCGGCGCGCCACTTCCACCAGCAGCAAATCGCCAACATCATGCCCGTATATATCATTGAGCGGCTTAAAGTTATCCAGATCCAGAAATAACAGCGCGGCATAGCGGCCGCTGCGCTTACTGGCGGACATGGTGTGTTCCAACCGATCATTTAGCAATCGGCGATTGGGGAGTCGCGTCAAGGTGTCATGAAAAGCCATATCGTGAATTTGCTCCTGCACCCGCTTGCGTTCGCTGATGTCCTGTTTGACGGCGATAAAGTGAGTGATTTCGTCGCTCTTGATGCGCACCGGCGTGATCGTCATCTCTTCGTGATAGTGCGTCCCATCCTTGCGCCTGTTGACGATCTCGCCGTGCCACACTTGCCCGTCGAGTATGGTTTTCCACAGCGTTTCGTAGAACTTCTTGCTTTGTTCTCCAGACTTAACAATATCACTTATGTAGTTGCCGACGGCTTCTTCCTGCGTGTAGCCGGTTAACATGGAAAAGGCCGGGTTTGCCCATTGAATCACGGCCTGTCTATCGGCGATGAGGATGGCGTTGGCCGCTGCTGCCAGCGCCGCATCGTGCAGTTCGAACAGGATGCGCTGCTGGCTGAGCTTGAATAGTTCATTGCGTTGCGCTTGTATGGTTTCGCGCAGGAGATGCACATAGCTGCCCTGCAAGGTCTTGACCAGATCGTGGCGCGTCACCAGGCCGAGCAACTTGTCGTGTTCGGTGACCACAAGGTGGTTGATCTTGTGCTGTTCCATGAGATTAATTGCGTCAGGCAGCGACTTGCTTGGAAGCACGGTAATCAAAGGCGCGCGAACCACGCTGCCGACCAGTATGTTGCCGATGTCGGACACGGTCGAAGCCAGTCTCACCAAGTCGCGCTCGGTGAGTATGCTGTATGGAGCCTGCTCGCGCATGACCACCACACAGCTGTAGTGATTCTTGCTCATAATGCTGATCGCGCTCGCAATGGTATCGCCGACATCGACGGTGGCAATGTTTCGCGACATGACTCTTTCGGCGCTCTTGAACTCGGACAGGTCGCCAGCATCGAGGTGGTGCAGAAAGTCGCCTTCGGTAACCATTCCCAACATGCAGCCTTGCTCATCCACGACGATCAGATGGCGGAAACCACGCTCCAGAAGCATGCGGTAAGCTTCGCGAAAATCGATGTGGGACGAGGAAGTGAAGGGCGGAGTGCTCATCACATCGGCCATTTTCAGCGAGTCCAGCCCACGTCGTTCGGCCAGCAGACGCACGGCGTCGCGTTCGGTGAGAATGCCTAGCGGGCGGCGGGCTGCATCCACGGCAACCATGCAACTTACTCTCAGCGTGGCCATTTTTTCCAGCACCTCGGAGATGGCGGCATCAGGAGAGACAGCCTTGATTGAGGTGGACAAAATTTCGCTAAGCAGAATTCTTCTCATGGCTCGAATGGGACGATTATTTGGCGAGTAGGGTACATAAAGTTGGGTCTGTTCTGCGGCTTTCAAGCTTTGTAACGAATGGCTTCTGTGGGTCGATGCCGCCATTCAAGCCGCATCGAGATCACTGGCCGCTATGCGCACTAATTGTACTGCGTAACAGAATTTCCAGAAACCCGGTATTTACGGAACTCTTCACGTAATGGCTAGAGTATTCCCTCACAGGGTTTGGTACCCAAATCTAAAAAATCAACGCTAATTAATGGGCTGCTTATTTTTGCTTCTTCATCGCCGCTTCGATACGTTGACATAAAGTTTTTAGCACTTTAATGCGTGCAAAGTTTTTGTCGTTGGCTTCCACCAGCGTCCACGGTGCAATTTCGGTGCTGGTGCGGTCCACCATATCGCAGATGGCCTGCTCGTAGGCGTCCCATTTTTCCCGGTTGCGCCAGTCCTCGTCGGTAATCTTGAAACGTTTGAAACCCGTCTTTTTGCGATCTTCGAAGCGGCGCAATTGTTCATCCTTGCTAATGGTCAGCCAGAATTTTGCCACCACGATGTTGTGGCGCACCAGTTGCGCTTCGAAATCGTTAATCTCGTGATAAGCGCGCATCCAGTCGGCTGGCGAGCAAAACCCTTCGACCCGTTCCACCAGTACACGACCGTACCAGGAGCGGTCAAAAATAGTCAAACGTCCTTTGCGCGGGACATGCCGCCAGAAGCGCCACAGGTAAGGCTGAGCGCGCTCTTCCTCGGTCGGCGCGGCGATCGGGACGACCTGATATTGGCGCGCATCGACCGCGCTGGTGATGCGTCGGATACTGCCGCCTTTGCCTGCCGCATCGTTGCCTTCGAAAACCGCGATGACGGTAATTTCCTTGAATTTCGGGTCGCGCGTCAACAAGGCAAGCTTGCCCTGATATTTTTCCAGTTCTTCCTGAAATTTCTTTTTCTCCACCTTCTGGGTGAGATCGACAGCTTTCAGGATATGCATGTTGTCGATAGAGGGTAGCAAAGGCGGCGCATGGGTTTCTGCCGCAGCCTTCTTCTTGTTGTTTTCTTCGGCCAGACGTTTACGGATAGTTTCGAGAATGACCTTGCCTACGGTCAGGCTGCGGTAGCGCGGTTCGGCACCCTCCACAATGATCCATGGCGCTTCCGCCGTGCTGGTGTGGCGGATGACGCTTTCATGCACGGTGAGAAACTTGTTGTAAAGTTTGTAATGTTCCCAGTCGCGCTTGGTCACGCGCCAGCGGGTCTTGGGACTTTTCTCCAGCAGTTTGAGGCGAGCCTCCTGTTTTTCCTTGGACAGGTGCAGCCAGAATTTAATGATCAGCGCGCCTTCATCGGTCAACATCTTTTCCAGTCGTTTGGCACGTTCCAGGCTTTGGTCAAGTTCGGCGACTTTGGTCACGCCATGCACCCGGTTGAGTATGGGCCAGGTATACCAGGAGCCGAGAAACACCCCGACCTTGCCCTTGGGCGGCAAAGCGCGCCAGAAACGCCACATCATCGGGCGATCCATCTCCTCATCGGATGGTTCACCCATGCCGTGGGTCTGGACATAACGGGGATCCATCCACTCGTTAAGCAGATTGACAGTCTCTCCGCGCCCCGCGCCATCTACGCCGCCGATCAGAATGATGACCGGGAATTTGGGTTTCTGCGCCAGTTCGAATTGTGCGTCCAGCAATGCTTCGCGCAGTTTTGGCACTTCGGCTTCGTAGGTGGCCTTGTCGATTTTGTGTCCGAGTTCTGCTGATTCAAACATGGTAACCTCCTTAGAATTAGAGTAAATCCGGCGCGATGACGAGGCGCAGGGTGGTTTCGGAATTTTCTTCCCGCTCGCGACGGCTGAACCACCAGACCGCCCCCTTCTTGATGCCCCAGTATTCCGGCTTACCGACCATGAGCAAGGCTGCCACCCCGCCAAGCGTGGGTTGATGGCCTACTATCAATACGCAACCCTCGCCTTTCTGCCAGTTTACAGCTTTCAGTATAGCCTGCGGCGAGGCTCCCGGCGCGATGGCGGGTTCAGTGGTAAAATTTTTGGTGAGTGCCTGTGCGGTTTGCTGGGCGCGCTTGGCCGGGCTGACCAGGATGCGTGTATCTTGCGGCAAACGAGGGCGCAGAAAGGACGCCATTTTGTCGGCTTGCTTCTCGCCTTTTGCGGTGAGCCGCCGCGCCATGTCGACCAAGCCATCCTCTGCTTCGGCGTGACGCCACAATATCAATTCCATAATTTCCTTCCGCGCCAGAATATTACAGTTCAGTTCGCAGGATATACCGGATATACTGATTAAGCTACATCAAACGATAAGGAGCAAGACATGTCGGAAAAGACCAGTACAACCGAGCGTAAGCCCACCCCTGCGCGCAAACCTGCAACAGCGAAGGCCGCATCTGCCAAGCTGATGAAAAAAGCCCCCGAGAAGAAAGACAAGAAAACCAAGAAGGTGAACGTCAAGACGGAAATCAAGGTGAAAGTCATCCGTGACAGCTTCACCATGCCGCAAAACGATTACGCGAAAATTGCCGAGCTCAAGCAGGTGTGCCAGAAATCAGGTTTGCAAGTGAAGAAAAGCGAATTGTTGCGCGCGGGTTTGCATGCCTTGGGCAAGCTGAGCGCTGCGCAACTGAAGCAGACGATTGCGCAGATGGAGCAGATCAAGACCGGGCGTCCAAAGAAGAGCTGATGCGTTTCGCACCTTCCCTTTTTAAGGGATAACCAGCGACTTAGCTGCAGTTTTTGGCAGCTTAGTCGAATGGCTAGTTGTTTCATCTAGAAGGTTAGGATGGGGGTGAGGCGTTAAGGCTTGCTCCTTCTGTCGGTTCTTCATGTTATCTTAAGACCTGCGGCGATCACGCCAGCCGGAAGGATAACCTCCATGCCTTATGCAAGTCTCAACCCGTTCACCAATCAGTTGATTCAAACCTACGCCAGTTGGGATGTCCGGCGTCTGGAACAAGCTTTGGAAAAAACCCACGGCGCGCAGCAGACATGGGCGCAAACAACTTATGTCCAACGTGCAGAAGTGCTGCGCAATGTGGCGATGCATCTGCACGCACAGCGCGAGCAATACGCGACCATCATCACCCAGGAAATGGGCAAGCCGTTGCGCGAAGCGCGCGCCGAGATCGAAAAGTGCGCCGGGGTTTGTGACTACTATGCGCAATATGCCGAGGAATTTTTGCGCACCGAGCCGGTAATATCGGATGCCGGCAAAAGCTATGTCGCGTATTACCCGCTCGGCGTGGTGCTGGCTATCATGCCGTGGAATTTTCCCTTCTGGCAGGTATTCCGCGCCGCAGCCCCGGCCCTGATGGCGGGCAACGCCTTGGTGCTGAAACATGCGCCGAATGTGCCGCAATGCGCACTTGCCATAGAAGCCATCTTTCGCGATTGTGGATTATCGGAAGGATTGTTTACCAACCTGATGATCGAAGTCGAGCAAGCGGCCGATGCTATCGCCAGTCCGCACGTGCATGCAGTCACGCTCACCGGATCGGAAGCCGCAGGGCGCAAAGTGGCGGCGTGCGCCGGTCAGCATCTGAAGAAATGCGTGCTGGAACTGGGCGGCTCCGATCCATTCATTGTATTGCACGATGCGGATATGGAACACACCGTCAATATGGCGGTGGCCTCGCGCTTCCTCAATTGCGGACAATCGTGCATTGCCGCCAAACGCTTCATCGTCGTGCCGCAAATCGCGGATGAATTTCTGCACCAATTCAAAATAAAAGTGGAAGCGCTCAAGCTCGGCGACCCGATGGATGATGCTACGCAAATCGGCCCTATGGCGCGCCACGACCTACGCGATGAGTTGCATCGTCAAGTCAGCGATTCCATCGCGCACGGCGCAGTGGCAGTGACTGGATGCAAGCCAGTCGAACGCGCAGGATTTCTCTACCAGCCCTCCATTCTGGATGGTGTCACCGCCAATACTCGCGCCTATCACGAAGAACTATTCGGCCCGGTGGCGATCATAATCCGTGCCACTAGCGAAGATGATGCGCTACACATCGCCAACCAAACCCGCTTCGGACTCGGCTCGTCAATCTGGAGCAAAGACACGGCACGCGCCGAACAGTTGGCGGCAAGGATTCAGGCCGGTTGCACCTTCATCAACGGCATGGTCAAATCTGATCCGCGCCTGCCGTTCGGCGGCGTCAAGGCTTCGGGCTACGGGCGCGAGTTGTCAAAGTTGGGGATGCATGAATTCGTGAATGCAAAGACGGTGTGGGTTAAGTAGCGAGAATCCATCAACTGCTTTTTTCCAGGTTTAGAGGTGCCCTTTATTCGAGGTGTTTATGGGCGGGTTTAATTTATTGCATGATTCTCAGGGCGCTACTGAAATTGAGACTCGATTTGAGCGCTTGGGTATAGTGCTCGGCATCAACTGGGATGATGAAGCTCAAGTGCAGGCTTTGGCCAGAGAAGCGCTATACCACTCCCAGGAAGCTTTGGCGCAATTCAGTCATCATCATGACGACTATCAACTAAAGGCGAAAATCGAACTGTTCGGTTTGGCGGTATTGATGATGCAAATCATGACGGATAGCGCAGATGAAGGGGTTCATACGCACGGAGGCGTGGCATGGAAATCATTCTCCAAAGCGCTCATGCATGAAAAGAATGGCTAAAAAACCAATTTTTAAAGGTGTTCTAATGTTAGAACGTTTCGTCCTCGCGCAAATAGCGCCATTGTCCGACGGGTAAGTCGCCCAGTCTGACCTTGCCGATACGCACGCGTTTCAGTCCGGTAACTTTCAATCCCACCAGTTCGCACATGCGGCGGATTTGACGCTTTTTGCCTTCGCGCAAAATGAAACGCAACTGGTCGTCATTTTGCCAGCTCACTTTGGCGGGCTTGAGCGCCTCGCCGTCCAGCTTCAGGCCGTGGTTCAACATCTGCAAGCCGTTGCCGACAATCTTGCCCTGTACGCGCACCAGATATTCCTTGTCGATAAGGGAATCCTCGCCGATCAGTTGCTTGGCGATGCGGCCATCCTGAGTGAACACCAGCAAGCCCTGCGAATCAATATCCAGACGGCCCGCAGGGGCGATACCTTTCAGGTGCGTTGGATGAAACTGTTGCGGTGATTTATCGGCGGGGAAGCGCGATCCTGCATTAATCAAAGTGACGGCGGGTTTGTGGTTGTCTTCCGCCTGCCCTGAAACATAGCCGATGGGCTTGTTCAGCAGGATGGTCACGGATTTTTGCTGCATGGCTTGTGCAGAGCGGTTCAGGGTGATGCGCTGTGCGGGATCGATCCTTGTGCCGAGTTCGGTCACCGGTTTGCCGTCCACCAGCACCCAGCCGCGTTCGATATAGCTGTCCGCTTCGCGGCGCGAACACAAGCCCTGTTCGGACATTAGTTTGGAGAGACGGTACTTTTTCCACAGCATCATTGAGGTTGGTTTATGCGGGCGCCATTTGAACATAAAACTCCAATGGACAGTAGAGTTTTCGCAGTGCAAATGGACAGTTGTTGTCAGGCGCAAACGGGGCAAGCCGTGTCCTTGGACAGCTTGACGGTGCGCAATTCCATGTGCAGCGCATCCAGCACCAGCAATTTCCCGCAAAGCGAGGCACCCGTTTCCAGCAGTAACTTAAGCGCCTCGGCGGCTTGCAAACTGCCGATGATGCCGACCAGCGGGGCAAACACGCCCATCACCGCGCAGCGCGTTTCCTCGGTCTTGGCCTGTTCCGGATACAGGCAGTGATAGCAGGGGCTGTGCGCGTGGCGCTGGTCGAACACTGTCACCTGCCCGTCGAAGCGGGTGGCAGCACCGGACACCAGCGGCTTTTTCAGTTGTACGCAGACCCGGTTAAGGGCATAGCGCGTGGCGAAGTTATCGCTGCAATCCAGCACCACATCGGCTTGCGCCGCCAGTTCCAGCAAGCGAGTTTCATCCGCTCGTTCGTTCAGCGCGATGACGCGCACTTCGGGATTGATTTCGGCAAGTGTTGTCTGTGCGGAAGCTGTTTTGGGCATGCCGATGCCGGAAGTGCGGTGCAGAATCTGGCGTTGCAGGTTGGTCAGATCTACCGTATCGCCATCGCATAGCGTCAACGTACCAACACCGCTGGCGGCGAGGTACAGCGCGGCGGGAGAACCCAACCCGCCCGCGCCGATTATCAGCGCGTGGGCATCCAATAGTTTCTGTTGCCCCTCGACACCGATTTCCGGCAGCAGGATGTGGCGGCTGTAGCGCAGTAGTTGTTGGTCGTTCATGCGCTGTCGAGGTGTTATTTCTTGCTCAGAATGTTCAAGCCTTTCAACAGGTTTAAAGCCTGGTTCAACTGGTAATCATTCTTATCGCCAAACGCAACCGGTTTGCTAATCTCATCTTCCTTCTCCTTGAGCTTGGATGGAGATTCTTTAGCCGGAGCCGCATGCGGCTTCGCGCTATCCACTTTTTCCTCTGGTTGGCGATCATTGATCAGGTGATTCTCCAGATCGGCTTCGCGCAGGTGGAAGATTTTATCCTGTTCGCTGGTTGCAGGATCTTCCACTGCGATGTCGGGTACGATGCCCTTGGCCTGAATGGAGCGACCACCGGGCGTGTAATAACGCGCGGTAGTGAGCTTGATCGCAGTGTTGCCGCCCAGCGGCAGGATAGTTTGTACGGAACCCTTGCCGAAGCTCTGCGTACCCATGATCAGGGCGCGCTTGTGGTCTTGCAAAGCACCCGCGACAATTTCCGATGCAGAGGCGGAGCCACCGTTTACCAACACGATCATCGGCACGTCCTTGATCGAGGCGGGCAGGTTTTTCAGGTAGTCAGTCTTGCCGTCGCCACGCAGGTAGTCGTCCGCATTGGCATTCAACCGCATCTTGGCATCTGCGGTGCGCCCTTCGGTATAAACCACTAATGCATCCTTGGGCAGGAAGGCGGCAGACACTCCCACCGCAGCGGTAAGCAGACCGCCCGGATTGTTGCGCAGATCCAGCACCAATCCTTTCAAATCGCCTTTGTTTTCCTTGTATAAATTATCCAGTGCGGTGGCGAGGTTCTCGCCGGTATGCTCCTGAAACTGGGTGATGCGGACAAAGGCATAGCCCGGCTCGACCAGTTTGGATTTAATGCTCTTTACTTTGATGACAGCACGCGCCAAGTTGAAAACAAGAGGTTTGGTTTCATTCTTGCGCAGCACGGTCAGGGTGATCTTGCTGCCGGGTTTGCCGCGCATGAGTTTGACCGCGTCGTTAAGTGTCAGACCTTTCACCAGCTTGTCGTCAAGCTTGAAAATCAGGTCGCCAGTCTTGATGCCCGCCTGGAATGCCGGTGTGTCTTCGATCGGCGAGACGACCTTTACCAATCCGTCCTCCATGCTGACCTCAATGCCCAAGCCGCCAAATTCGCCTTGGGTGCCTACTTGCAGCTCCTTGAAGTCTTCGACATTCAAGTAGGCTGAATGCGGATCCAGGCTGCTTAACATGCCGTTGATAGCCCCGGTGATCAGCTTCTTATCTTCGACCGGCTCCACATAATCGCTCTTGATGCGGCCGAACACATCAGAGAAAGAGCGCAACTCCTCGATCGGCAGTGTGGTTGTTTCAGTATCCTTGTCGGCGATGGCGGAAAAGTGCAAGCTGACCAGTACTCCGGCGATCAGGCCCAGCCCGACCAAACCGAATTTTTCGACACGACTGCTAATACGACTACGCATGTTCAGACCTCATCAAGTAATTTTGTTGCGCACTATATTCACCGGGATACTCACTTCACCGGGATATCCACTTCATTGGATCCATGGGCTGTCCTTCGTGGCGCAGTTCGAAGTATAAACCGGATTCTTCATTTCCGCCGCTGTTGCCGACGGCAGCAATGGTATCGCCCCCGCGCAAAACGTCGCCCACCTGCTTGTACAGCGTTTCATTGTTACCGTACAGACTCATGTAGCCTTTGCCATGGTCTAGTATCAATAAGTTCCCGAAACCGCGCAGCCAATCTGCAAATACCACCCGCCCTGCCGCCACGGCCTTGACCGGTTGCCTGGCGGCAGCATGCAGGAATAGCCCTTTCCACTGTACCGTGCTATCCGGACGCGTGCTGCCGAACTTGTTGCTGACTACGCCCTTAACCGGCAACGCCAACTTGCCCTTGAGCTGTTCGAACGGGCTACCGTCGAAGCGATCATCAGGCAAGTTGTTGTTGCTGAAGACACTCTTGCTTTTAGGCTGCGCCAGCATCCGCGCGAGTTTTTCCACCAATTGCGCCAAGCGGTTCTCGTCGCGCTGCAAACGCCCGATTTCGTTGCGTTGCTGTTTGAGTTGCAAGGCGATTTTTTTAAGTACCTGTTGATGGGTGCGCTTGTCCTTCTCCAGCGTTTGTTTCTGCGAATTCTGGTGTGCCTGCAACGAGGCGATTTCAGCACTTTTCTGTTTGGTCTGCGCAGCGACCGCACGCAGTTGTTCGAGATTGCCGCGCAAGGTGTGGAGCCAGACCGCACGGCTGCGCGCGATGTATTCGTAATACTGCATTTCGCGCGCCATCTGGTTGGGATCGCGGTTGTTCAGCAGCAGTTTGAGATATTCCTGTTTGCCGCCCAGGTATTGCTGGTAGAGCAACTTCCCCAGCTGCGTCTGCTGGCCCTGCATGTCTTTCTCCAGTTGTCGCCCCTGCTGTTGTAACTGGCTCAGGGTGTCTCCCGCCTCGCGCTGCCGTTGCTCCAGTTCGGCCAGCTTGCGGTTGCTGTTGCTGATGGCGCGCTCCGATTCGCGCAGCGCGTCTGCTACCTCGGATTTCGATTCGCTGGTTTTATCCAGTTCCTGTTGCAAGCTGGTGATGCGCTTGCGCAGATTGTCCAACTCGTCCTGCTTCGAGGCGTATGCGCTATTTGCCAGCAGGAAGACGCACAGCAGCGCTAAACGAAGATAGCTGCTCACTGGAGATTGATCCAATATCCATTAAAAAGTCTTTTTACCATATTCAAGCAGTGGTTGCCCGGCGTAGGTTGTCTGATGGGAATATATAACGGCATTGTTACGCCTTTGCAAATTTCCGGGATATAGAAATCTGGACGTGTGAATGACCACTACGCACCTGAAAGGACCTAATTCGCAACCGGTCAAGAATGCTACATACGTTTTCACACTGAGTGGTTTCAACCCGCAACTGAAATCGGAACCTTGCTCGTTTCAGAAGCGGGGATAGGTTGTTGCCCTTTTTCTGACATTACATGCCTCGCATTGTTCATAACATATGCATATAGAGTAGCTGGGCCTTTCTGAAGGTAGGCTTGAATAACTTTGCCATCTAAAAAAACAAACTGAAGGTGTGTCGCTTTAGTCATTTCTTTAGCATACGAAAAAGCCTCTTTTGTAAAGCCGCCGGTCGAGACCATGACGATTACATGCGCTCTCATGTGCATGGCAATACCGACTTCCTTTGCAACATCACCCAAACTGACATTTTTTGATGATTGAATACGTTTGCATTGAAATGTCCACCTACTGAACATCAGGTGGTCACCTTCCGCCGTTACATCAACTTCCGCATATGCGGTTTCCTTGCTACGCACTCTGAAGCCTCGTGGTGTTAATCGAAGATCAAGGATGATACGTAGCGCAAGCAATTCGAGACCCAGCCCACCTTTATGAATATCCGTTCCCTTGAGCCAATCCAGAATCTGGGTCAAAGGCGTCTGAAGTTTCTTCCGCAGATCTGGCGGAACAGTCGCGTTGAAATTGGGAATCACATTCCCTATCGGAATCGAAAGCAATTTTTTCGATCCCTTTACTGAACCGGATTTACCCCCGTGTCCGCTCCCTGTGGCCTTAGGAATGTCGATCCAACCAGCACTGCTGAGTGGGTCCTTTACCGTACTCGCGAAGTTCGCCGATCCATATGCATGAGGCTGAATTGATTTGCATTCTGTGTACAAGTCTTGAATTTGAAATGGGCCGGGTTCTGTTACATGCCGTTTTCGTAGCAGGTAAAGGAATGTCTGTTGACCTAGTGTTAGAGACTGAAATTCGTCAACTTCTCTGCTGCTGACCCCAGTTAATATCTTCAAGGACGTATCATTGACTTCAGGCAACCCCTTTTTTGTTTCAATGACTATTCCCGCAACTATCATCCAATTCTTAAGTGTTGAGTGATCAGTCGTATCATTGGATAGCTTGACACCAAGCCTAGAAAGTTCCGTTTGAAGCGTTTTCTTTGTCGCTCGTTCACCCCTACGATGTAGGCACTGAATGGCTTCGATCAGCTTGTCGCCATTGCGATTTTTAATAATCTCAGTACAGAAGACCTCAGCGGCTTCCTTAGCTGACGCGGCCATCAGAACCCGCTGACCGAACGGGCTGAGTTCAAGTGGTCTTCCTAGCGTTAAACCTGTGCTACCAAGGGTTGCAGGGACGTTTGTTCGAAACCCTTTTCTTTTCCCACCCAAGGCAGATTGTCTTTCCCCAATCAGAAAAAATCTCCTCATCATTCTTGTTGTGTTTTTGAATGCTCGATAGGACGGGCCTCAAGTCGCCCTTAAGTAGCCCTGGCGAGAAATCATTAAATGATGGGATGCTGTAGGAAGTCATAGGGAGGATGAATTATTGGAACGCGTTAACTCAATAAATGCTTCTTTATTACTAAACCAAATTTCTTGGCTAGTAATGGAGGGACAGCATTCCCGATTTGCCGCCATTGCTTTTCAAGGTTACCTGCCAACTGGAAGGTGTCTGGAAACGTCTGCAGTCGCTTCACTTCTTCTATCCGAAGTATTCGATTCCGCCAATGCAATGGCCCCATATTGTTCGATCGTCGGGCTTGAATGGTCCAAGATGGGAGCGTAGGACTAAGCTTCAACAGGAAAGACCAATAGCGTGAGCGCCACTTAAATACCGGTTCCGGGTGCCCGCGTTTTTCTGTGTAGAAGAGGTAGTTTTCGCCTGGTGGAATTCCTTTAAGGAGCTGATTGTGCTGCCCCCCGGCGAAGTGACCTTCATCATTTGCCATTTCGTCAGTATCCAAGTCAAAGAGAACGTCGCCAGCTGTTACCCAAGGCTTCGATTTATCTCCCACTATTGGTTCTTTGGAGTGCGTGGTTTTAGGGGCTGGAACTAAACCGTCTAACGATCCTATGACCAAGCAACGCTCCCGAATTTGAGGCGCTCCATAGTCTGCGGCATTCACGATATGCACAGTAGTGGAATAACCCAACCCCTCAGCGATGCTGATAATGTGGTCGAGAGCTCCCTTGTGAACGCTGTATGCCAAGCCCTTTACGTTTTCCAGCACAAAAACCTTGGGCCGAACATCTGCCAGCACTCGCAAATAGCCACCAACAGTTTCGGCAGCTACTGGGTCTTCTAGGGCTCTCGGCTTCTCCGTACGATAGAACCGGCTTTTCGAAAATGAGGGGCACGGCGGACCTCCAATTAGGAGATCAACTTCGCCGGAGCGCACTCCACCCGCATTTAGAAGCTCTTCAGTTGAAAGGTTGCCAATTTTCCCGACAACATACGGTACCTGCGGAAAATTTAGTTTGTACGTTTCGGCGCATGTTGAGTCTGCATCAGAAGCAACTGCGACCCGGAAGCCGGCTGATTCTATTCCTAGATCAAGACCACCGCATCCGGAAAATAAGCTGATACAAACTGGTTTTCCTCCACTACTAATTCTCTTTTTCAAAGGTCACTCCAATGAGTCCAATACCGCCTTGATCATCACACGAGCGAGCGGCACAGGAACAGCGTTTCCCATCTGCCGTACCCGCTCGCGCCTGCTGCCTGCTACTATGTAGTCGCGCGGAAAGCCTTGCAACGCGGCCATTTCAGGTATTCTCAATCTACGATTATTCCAGTGAAATGGGCCAGTCCACGGGCCGGGCGAGGCCGCGATTGTCCAAGACAAGCGTTCTGGCGAAAGTTTCAACAAAAAATTCCAAAAACGTGTCTCTGTCTCGAATGTTGGGTTTGGATGTCCAGCCCATGCAGTGTGAGCCTTGTAGTTCCCTCCAGGCGGAACCTCTTCAAGATGCTTTGCCCATCTGCCAGTGATTATCTCTTCGGGTTCGAAGTACTTTTTCAAATGAAAGCCCTTGATGGCCTCCCCAGCAGTTACAAACTTAGGTAAGAACGGATTCTCACTCTCCAACGAATGAGTTTCGCTGGGACGCACCGGTTTTCGTAGTCGTGATCCCAGCACCAATACCCGCTCTCTGGCCTGTGCCACGCCATACGTCGCAGCGTTAGCAACAACCTCAGTTACTTCGTAACCGCCGTCTTTTGCTGCCTGAACCAAACCTTCATATATTGGCCGATTTCGCGGGTGCTTAATGCTCGGCACATTCTCGAAAACGAATCCATCCGCATTTGATTCAACGACCGCACGCCAGAATTCGCCGACTAAATCACGTCTAATGTCGTCCTTGATCTCTTTAGGCGCAGCCGGTCTTTCAGCGTCTATACCTTTTGATCGAGCTCGGCGGAATGCCGCATCAGTTCCAGATTCTGTCCAGTACGCAGCCTTAGAGAAAGGTTGACAAGGAGGTCCGCCCACCACCACCAAAGGGTCGCTCTTTTTGAGGCCCGAAAGTTTACGAAGGGACTCACCACTGTACTTGCAGACATCACCTTGAATGACTACGCCGTGATACTCAGGGTTTGAGCGTAGCGTCTGGCATGCCGTGGGGTCAAATTCAAGACTTGCCACGACTTTAGCCCCAGCCTCATGAGCGCCAACGCTTAAGCCGCCAGCCCCCGCGAAAAGGTCAATGACGTTTATCTTTTTTTTTCTAATCATGGCGTGAGCGGAGAGTGTAGATACATGTTGATAAGCGCAGTATATTTCTTTTTCTGAACCTTGGGGAAGATTGGATTTGGAAAAAGTTTGGAAAGATGTGTATGCCCAATACCTCGCACAGCAAGGCGTAGGATGGAATGCTTTTCCAGTCGGCGTAGTGATCTTGCAGCTTGGACATATATTCAAAATCATTGAGATATGAATCTGGCGTAGTTGTATCGAAATTGGCCATGGCAACACCAAGAAAGAAAGAACGATCGTTCCATGCATACTAAAGAACGATCGTTCTATTGTCAATGGTGGCGCTGAGAAAAATTGCTTAGGGGATGCTGGAAAATATTCTACATTTTAATGTTTATTAGCGGCTTGCCCGTCATTTCCGGCGGTTGCGGCAGGCCCATCATGGCGAGCAGGGTGGGCGCGACATCCTGCAACGCGCCACCGTCTATCATGCTCGCCTTGCGGCCTATATACAGGAGCGGCACCCGATTCAGGGTATGTGCGGTATGCGGTTGGTGCGTCGTGTGGTCTATCATCTGCTCGGCATTGCCGTGGTCAGCGGTGATTAACACTTCGCCGCCGCATTCCTGCATCGCGCCCACCACGCGGCCGATGCACACATCCAGCGCCTCAATGGCCTTGATCGCCGCTTCCAGAATGCCGGTGTGTCCGACCATGTCGCAATTGGCGTAGTTGCAGATAATGGCCTGATATTGCCCACTGCGAATCGCTGCTTCGAGTTTGTCGGTGACCTCGACCGCGTTCATTTCCGGTTGCAGATCATAGGTCGCTACCTTGGGTGAGGGCACCAGAATGCGGTCTTCTCCGGGATAGGGTTGCTCCGTGCCGCCGTTGAAAAAATAAGTGACATGCGCATACTTCTCTGTTTCCGCAATGCGCAACTGCTTGAGTCCCCGCCCGGAAACATATTCGCCGAAACCATTGTGGATGGCCGATGGCGAGAAAGCCGCAGGCAAGTGGCTGAAGTCATCTCCATAGCTGCTCAGCATGACGTAATCTGCCAGCTTGGGAGCACACTTGCGCGTGAATTTGTCGAACGCCGCATCGGTCAAGGCGCGGGTCATCTCGCGTGCGCGGTCGGCACGGAAATTCATGGACACCGCCACGTCGCCATCCTGCATGAAGGCCGGTTCGCCGATAACTGTGCACTTCACAAACTCGTCGTTCTCGTCGCGCGCATAAGCCTGCTGCAAACCTTCCACCGCAGTGGCGGCGCTGAATGCAGCCTTGCCCTGAGTCAGCATATCGTAAGCCGGTTGCACCCGCTCCCAGCGGTTGTCTCTATCCATTGCATAGTAACGCCCGACGATGGAGGCGATGCGCCCGACGCCGAGCGCGGCGCATTTATCCTGCAAACGTTGCAGAGATTGTGCGGCGCTACGCGGCGGCGTATCGCGTCCGTCGAGAAAGGCGTGCAGGAATATCTTGCGCAGCCCGGATTTCGCCGCCAGTTCCAGTAGCGCGTGGATATGATCTTCGTGGCTGTGCACCCCGCCGGGCGACAACAGCCCCATGATATGCAGCGCCGTGCCGTGTTCCTTTGCCTGCGCGATGGCATGGGTAAACGCCGGATTGGTGTTGAAACTGCCGTCCTGAATCGCCACGTCCACCCGCGTGAGTTCCTGATAAATCACCCGACCCGCGCCGATGTTAAGATGCCCGACCTCGGAATTGCCCATCTGCCCCTTGGGTAAGCCCACCGACAATTCGGAGGCGTTAATCAGCGTATGCGGGTAAGTATTCCACAGTCGATCCCAGTTCGGCTTGCGCGCATTGGCGATGGCATTGTGATCCGAGTTTTCGCTATAACCGAAGCCGTCGAGGATGAGCAGCAAAACAGGAGTGGATTTCATAGAGTAGTTGTATCAGAATATAAAGGAGTGCTAATCTTTCCAGTAAGATTCATTTTAGCCGATTTTTTAAGCAGCTAGCGTACTGTCGGTGCGGTCACAGACAGCGTAGCGAAGCTGATAGTCTCAGTGCAATACGGTGTTCATGGTATTTGAGCGCCGGATCAACAGGAAGCGTGACAGGAAAACATGACAAATCTAATAGATAAAGACGAAGATATTTTGCAAGCCTCGCAGGCAATCAAGGCCATCGCCCATCCCCTGCGCCTGAAAATACTGTGTGTACTGGGCGACAAGGAGGTCAGCGTGCAGGACATCGTCACCGACGTAGGCACTTCACAGAGCAACATCTCGCAGCACTTGGCCATCCTGCGCGACAAGGGCGTACTCGCCACGCGCAAGGACGCCAACCGTGTCTATTACCGCATCGGCGATCCCCGCACTATTAAACTGGTAGATATGATGCGCGAGGTGTTTTGCACGAAGTAGGCTGATGGTGCAACAAAGTCAGGCAATCTGCTGGTGAAACAACTTCGGCAATGGATTTTTAAGGGCATCCGCTGACTGAACCGTACCGGAACATGTGCAGGTATAATTCCGCTCCATGCACTTGCACGCCCCGCTTTCTCCCCATGAGATTTCTACCGATTGCCCCTGTACCGGCCATTGCAGTACGGCCTTGGGCGACGATGTATGCCGAAGTTGCCAGCGCACGCTGGAGGAGGTCATTGGCTGGCCGCAGATGAGCGAAGAGGAGCGGTGCGCGGTGAATCGCCGCATTGCGCTGGAGCAGTGGGAACAATCGTTAATCGTGAAATTCGCGTAGCGAACATTTGCCCCTTCCCCCGCTTGCGGGGGAAGGTTGGGAAGGGGGAAACAGGCATGGCAAGCTTCATCAATCATGGGCAGAATATTTGCCATGCCTGTTCACATGAGACAAAGAATTCAGATCGGGATTTAATCAGATGACATTATTACAAATACTGGGGCTTGCCGTTATTCAGGGGGCTGCCGAGCTTCTGCCGGTATCAAGCTCTGCTCACGTAATTGTGGCTGAAAAGCTGATGGGGCTTGATCCGACCACGCCGGAAATGACGCTTCTGTTGGTTATGCTTCACACGGGCACCATGTTTGCGGTTATTTTCTATTTTTGGAAGTCGTGGAAAGAGAGTTTCTTTTCCTCAAAAAAGGTTTTCTGGGACTCGGTTAAGTTCATCGTTGCAGCGACCTTGGTGACAGGTATCGTAGGGCTATCGCTGAAATCCCTGATTGAGAAATTCTTCATGAAGGATACCCCACACGCGGAAATTGAGCAGCTTTTTGGGAACATGAATCTGATCTCGGCGGCTCTTGCTACAGTAGGCTTGTTGATTCTATATGCCGGAATTAAAAATCGCTCTGCTTCCAGATATGGGCGTGGCTTGGGCTTGAAGGAGTCTTGTTATGTGGGTGCAGTGCAGGGCATTTGCCTGCCGTTTCGCGGCTTCTCACGTTCTGGGGCGACAATTTCTACCGGGCTGCTATTGGGTATTTCCAGGAGAAGAATAGAAGAGTTCAGTTTTGCTCTCGCAGTGGTGCTTACCCCGCCTGTTATTGTGCGCGAGGTCATGCGATTACTAAAGGAGCAGCACGCATCGTCGTCAATGGCTGACCTGACCCAAATTTTTATGCCCAGCCTCATGGGTATGGTATTTAGTTTTGCAGCAGGACTTCTGGCGCTTAAATGGCTTTCAAGCTGGTTAGAGAGCGGTCGCTGGCAGTTGTTTGGACTATATTGCCTCGGAGCATCAGTTATTGTTTTTGTGCTGCATCAGAATGGCGTTTGAGCTGGTAGCTAATCGCAAGCTCAATTTAACCCAGATAATCCATCAGGCCAATATCCCCTCCCCCTCGCAGGGGGAGGGCTAGGGAGGGGGTAGAAACGCGTACCTTTCGCCACTTCTACCCCCATCCTAACCTTCCCCCTGCAAAGGGGAAGGGATAGACTAGCCTTAACGAGCCTTGAGGGTTTAACTTTGCTCCCAAGGCAATTTCGCCACGCGCCAGCCGTTCAGCGTGTTGCGTTGTTTGTCGGCATCCTTTTCGCCTTCGAAGCCTTCCAGCACGTTGTAGCAATCGGCATATCCCGCTTGGGTGGCGGCGATGGCGGCACTGTGCGAACGGACGCCGTTGCGACAGATGAACATCACCAGAGATTCCTTGTCCACCAATTGCTCTAGCTGTGTGGTGAAATGTGGATTGGTTTTCATGCCGGGGTAGATGATCCATTCGATTGTCTCCGCGCCGGGGATGCGCCCCACCCAGTCCAGTTCGGCGCGCGTGCGCACGTCCACCAGCTTGGCGCCGGGTGCGGATTGCGTGATTTCGTAAGCTTCTTCCGGTCGTAACGCGCCTTCATATGGCAGGTTCATTTCCTTGGCGCGTTGTTGAGCGACGTTCAGAATCTCGGTGATTTTACCCATAAAGTTACCTAATGCTTTCGTTGTATGTTCATTGTTCAAGCTGGCAGAGTTATCCCGCTCAGTGCGTAGCATACTATCCCAATTGGGTTGAAAAATCACACCCACGAACATACTCACAGCTCCTCAATTCGACGGTTTATCAGGATTCCGCCAGAATCGAGGCGCTACCGCGACGATGTGTGCCGAGATTACGGCAGACGATCCTTATTTCCGCGCCATCCAACAGTACGGCAGCAACGCACAAGAATGGTGCGGGCAAAAAACCTGCGCCCCACTTCAGGGCGTATATTTTTATCCATTTATCCGAATGAGTATGGCAAAATGCACAACTTGGTGACGGGAAGCGGTGGCATGTTTCCTGCTAAAACCACACCTGAGTTTTAGTTTGTCATTTCTGGCCAGTTTATTTTTTGATGCAGTCGTTACGTTTAGGGGAGAGAGTTATGTCGAAGTCGGCAGCTGATGTTGTAAAGTTAATCAAAGACAATGAAATTAAATTCGTTGACCTGCGTTTTACCGATACCCGTGGTAAAGAACAGCACGTTTCCATTCCCGCGCATGTGGTGTTGGATAGCAATGACTGGTTCGACAATGGCCATGCCTTCGACGGATCTTCCATCGCTGGATGGAAGGGTATACAGGCATCGGACATGTTGTTGATGGCCGACCCGGACTCCGCTTTCGTTGATCCGTTCATGGACGAAACCACGCTGGTGATGACCTGCGACGTGATCGAGCCTTCCGATGGCAAGGGTTATGACCGCGATCCGCGCTCTATCGCCAAGCGCGCCGAAGCCTATCTAAAAAGCAGCGGCTTGGGCGATGCGGCCTACTTCGGCCCTGAACCAGAATTCTTCATTTTCGACTCTGTGAACTGGCAAGTGGATATGTCCGGCTGCTTCTGCAAAGTGAATTCCGAAGAAGCCGCTTGGTCCTCCGCAGAAAAATTCGATGGCGGCAACACCGGTCACCGCCCCACCGTCAAGGGTGGCTATTTCCCTGTTCCCCCGGTTGATTCGCTGCAAGACATCCGCTCCGCCATGTGTCTGGCGCTGGAAGAGATCGGCGTGCCCGTCGAAGTTCATCACCACGAAGTGGCAACTGCCGGACAGTGCGAGATCGGCACCAAATTCGACACGCTGGTAAAACGCGCAGACCAGACTCAGAAACTGAAATACGTGGTACATAACGTTGCTCACCAGTACGGCAAGACCGCGACCTTCATGCCCAAGCCAATCGTCGGCGACAACGGTTCAGGCATGCACGTGCACCAGTCCATCTGGAAAAACGGCAAGAACCTGTTTGCGGGCAACGGCTATGCCGGGCTGTCCGAGATGGCGCTGTATTACATCGGCGGCATCATCAAGCACGCCAAGGCGCTGAATGCTATCACCAACCCCGGCACCAACTCCTACAAGCGTCTGGTTCCGGGCTTCGAAGCCCCGGTTAAACTGGCTTACTCGGCACGCAACCGCTCAGCCTCGATCCGCATTCCTTTCGTGCAGAGCGACAAGGCACGCCGTATCGAAGTACGCTTCCCGGATCCGACCGCCAACCCTTATCTGGCTTTCACCGCCTTGATGATGGCCGGTCTGGACGGCATACAAAACAAGATTCATCCCGGCGATGCTGCCGACAAGAACCTGTATGATTTGCCACCGGAAGAGGACGCAAAGATCCCAACAGTATGCTCCAGTCTCGAAGAGGCATTGGCGGCGCTGGACAAGGATCGCGAGTTCCTGACCCGTGGCGGCGTGTTCTCCAACGAGATGATCGATGCCTACATCGAACTGAAGAATGAAGAAGTCACCCGCTTCCGCATGACCACGCACCCGATCGAGTACGACATGTACTATAGCCTGTAATTTTATAGGTAGTTCGAGGGCTTCCGAGGAAGTCCTGAAAAAGGCAGGAAACTCTAATAAAAACAGAGTTCCTGCTTTTTTATGTCCGTTATAGTCCTAGACATTTCTCCTGCATCCTGCTATAAAGTCCCCACGAATACCCCACGAATGATATTTTCAACCGAGGGGTGACAAGTAATCGTGGGGAACATATGCTGACTGTTAGGGAAATTGAGGCTTTCAAAGCAACAGGTAAGGACTACCAGAAAGTTGACGCCGGAGGACTGTCTTTGCTGGTTCGAGCCAAAGGAAAAAAGGTATGGCGGTACGAATATCTGCTTAACGGGAAAAAGGAACGATTCGACCTCGGTAGCTATCCAGCCATATCTGCATCCGAAGCACGGGCAACCCATAGCAAGCTAAAACTGGAGTTTGAAAAAACAGGGGTAAGCCCGAAACAGCAGCTTGCGCATCAGGCTTTGGCAGCAATGCCTCCTATTGATACGAGACTGAATTTTGCAAGCGTGGCGGAAAAGTACCGTCAAGAATGGCTACCCATTCATTGGAAAGCACCCGACAAAAGATGGGGTTTTATCAACCTGCATCTTGTTCCCATTCTCGGCGATAAACCGATGGAGGCCATAACCAAGGCAGAAATACGCGCCCTGCTGATGATGAAGCGTGAAACCAGTGGTGAAGCCACCGCTATAGGCTTGCTGCGTGCTTTGCGGCATATCTATGTTTGGGCAATTGAGCAGGACATTTGTGAGTTCAACCCAGCGGCTGCGATTCAAGCTAAAGGGGTGGGAAAGAACAAAAAACGCGATAGGTACATGTCAACTCCAGAAATTAAACGGTACCTGACACTGGTTTATCAGTCCTCGACTTATCGTGGTTACAAGCTCGGACTGCACCTGCTGCTAATGTTAGGCCTGCGTTTAAATGAATTATGCGGTGCAAATTGGAACGAGTTCTCCGATGATGGGACAGAGTGGACTATCCCGAAGGGGAGAATGAAAGGTAAACGCGAACATTCGATGTTGCTGCCCAGACAAGCTGTCGATATATTCAACGAGTTGAGATACCTTGGTTGTGGTAGCGAGTGGGTATTCCCCATGCCTACGAACCCAAAGCGGTTTATGAACGGCAACAATTTAGGTGAGCCGCATCGAGCCGCTTGCGCTGCCGGGGGAATTGCTGATTATCTTATACATGACCACCGACACACCGTATCAACCTTCCTTAACAGCTTAGGCAAATTCCCCGCTGAAGCAATTGAAGCTGTACTGGCGCATAAAATACGAGGAATGGCGGGTGTTTATAACAACAATGACTACAAACCCATGCGCGGAGAGATATTGCAGTATTGGGCGGACATGTTGGACAGCGTTGCCAGTGAAGCAACAGTTATACGTGCAAATTTTAGGCAGGCGGCATAACTGACAGCTAGAATTCAGTAAAGTCGAAAGCACAACAATTCGCCCCATCTAGCGTAAAAGTATTTGACAACATTAGCTGGTAAGGCGCACTATTACAAAAGTCTCAGGCGGGGCAATGCAGTCCGCCTTGGTAGACAATTATTAGGTCATAGGCGGGAGACATGGTGCCCGCCACGGACATTAGTACAAATTAGGACAACGAGCCAGCAGTTCCGCACTGAGGCGGGGACACTCTGAATGTTGGAGCCGTCTAGGTAGGGGTCAAATCGGGAGCCGTCATTTGGGCATCCATTGAATCCTAACTAGGCGGCTTTTTCACGTACATTTTTAGAGGTACCGTCATGTCCGACATATCCAATCCAGCCCTAGGGCTACCGCATGCAGACCCGCTGTATGACCGCAGCCGCGTCCGTGTTTCCCAGTTCCGCAAGTTACTCAGCGTTTCCAAATCAACATATTATTCTGGCGTAAAGTCAGGACGTTACCCGAAGCCAGACGGCTACGATGGGAAGATGCCCTACTACTACCCACCTACGATACGGGCGTTTCTTTAACTTGCACCCCTACTGGCTGGTAATTTTGTCAGTAGGGGTTCCCCTCCAAGTGGCTTCAGCAACCCACATTGATTAACCCGAGCTTAAGAAAATATCCTTTATATGTTCTGAGAGATACCATGAAAATCGAGGGAAACGTAGAGGGGACGAACCTAATATTTGGTCTTGATAGAACTGTGGTCGGGATAAAATATAGAAGGCTGTCCAAGAAAGAGCAGCAGCAACCACAGACCCCAGAGTTTCTGGCTAACATTGCTGCAATACAGGGTGCGTTTGTCAAGGAATTGCACCACATACGGTTTGTAATCGAACACGGGTACCCATACCTACCCAGCTACACAAAGAATAAAGACTTACAGAGACGTGTTGTCCTGTCCCATATCGACAAGAAACGTCTTTGTAACCACCTGTCGGGTTTCATGCATGGCAATGGTGTTAACAATATCGAGTTCAACCCAGCCAAGCTATCGCAAGACCAATGGTTGGAATTACAGTGGATGTTGGGCATGTCATTCGACTACGGGTACGATGAGCTATACACGAGGGGTGTAGTTCGTCACGCTGAGTTTTTCGTTGATGTCCACGGCGTTGAAACAGACCAGCTAGTTCTGATTGACAAAGGGCGTAGGTCATACCATCTTGACAAACATGGCATGACATTTTGTGGTGCGAAGACAGCACCTTTGCTATGTGTGCTGTACAACAAGTCGCGACAACTGAAAGAGTTGGAACCGAAGTCACGCATAGAAGTGCGTATCAACCCCAAAGTTTTGCAGCTTCAGCGCTTGGTTGAAGGCGATTTGTCAAACCCTTTTCAGCACTTTGTTGCAGTGGAGTACCGCAAGCTGCAACAGATAGCTAACGAGCGGAATGACCCCAAGTTGTCTGGTCTTATCAAACACCTTGGACTGCATGAAGCCGTCAGGAACAAAACTGCCCGGGACTCAATACTTGCAAGAATAGAGCAGGAGGCTGTGCCGTGGTGGAAGCCCGACTTGATATGGTCTACGCACAACCAACTTCTAAACGAACTCCGCCCAGAGCAAAGCTGGTACAAGCCTGTGGAGTGCTTGGGCATCAAGCAGGGTGCATGGTACTCCCACCACGGGCATAGCCCGTCAGCGGATAATGATGATGACCTGTACTAACACGGGTTAGTTGTGGCCTTTACGACCCCCTGCAATCGGTGGCAGACGAGTATAACGAACTCTGTCTGGCAGCCCGTAACATGGGGCTTGTCTTCCCCCAAATACACCTGTTTAAGTTAAAGGCTAAGTTCAACTTAAATTAAATATCAGCAAACACTAAGCAGTAGGGACAAGCTTAAAGCGACTTGCCTTTGCCAGCCCGGGAGGCTGGCTTGTAATACTCCCACCGTATTGGAACAGCATTGCAGCCGCGTTAGGTGCCATGTCGGCATGGCATACTCATTACAATCGGGACGGCATGAGTGTTTCCCCAACTTCAATTACTTTCAAGTTTGTTCAAGGTTAAAAATGGGAAACACTACAACGAGGCATAAGCGGGAGGGGTTGACCCCCCGACAAGAAAGGGCAGCGGAACTACTGTCCTGTGGCTGGCTGTCGAAGGAAGCTGCCCGTGAACTCAGGGTAACCCCCGAAACGATTTGCCATTGGCGGAATCTCCCCGCGTTCCAAGAGCTATGCGACAAGTTCCGAAGTGAAGCCATGTACCGTACAATTGACAGGTTCCGAAGCCTTCATTTATTGGCTGCGGACACACTAGCCAGCGCCATGGTCAGTCCCGACACGCCACCTGCCGCCAAGATTCGTGCGGCATTGGGTATCTATGCAGCAGGTAACTTATCAGATAAAACTTCCGCCATATGGGACGTTAATGCCGAGCACCGGAAGCTAAACAAGGGGCGTGACGCACAGGAGGCAGTGGAACTCAGCAATTTGGTGGAGGGGCTGAAAAGACTGGCTACAGAGGGGAAGATGCAGCGACATGCGGCCTATCCTGATGGGGAAACCGAGATTGAGCGCATGGACAGAATGTTTTCCAGTATGCAGTAAAGGCTGCCCCCGTGCAGCCCTGCCACGCTTGTGTGATGGGGGTAGTGCCCTGTGGGTGGCAATGCTGGTCGCCCCTTCAAATTTAATTTAAATTAAATTTGCCCACTACACCTGCCTAGTCGCAGGACTTCTATAGTTTTCATGGCTACCCCAATTGACACCCGCCCAAAGTGTTGGTATCGTTTACAACATGAAAGCGCAAGTGCTGGTGGACGAACGGATTAAGCAGGGAGACAACGCCTTTGCGGAGTTGCGGGTGGTACGAGTTCCCGAATCCGTGCGCGGCAGTGAGCATACTTTCAAATACAGCCTGTCGCTGGTAGTAGAAGGCGAATGCGTGTTGCGCTATGACAACGAAGCAGGTAAAGGCGACCACTATCACCATAACGGGGTCGAGTTGCCCTACAGATTTACCACGATGCCTGCGCTACTCAACGATTTCTGGCGGCAGGTGGATAAATGGAGGCAGGCATGAAAACAGTTGTTATCGGGGTATCGACCCGCGAGGAAACCAACGCACGCATCATGAGTGCGGTTAAGACGGGCAAGCAACAAGGGGCGTATCGCAGCTTTGAAAGCACGGCGGAGCTATGGCGCACGCTCTCGCCCAAGCGTTGGGACATACTCAAGGCAATGACCGGGGCAGGCGCATTGTCCCTGCGCGAAGTGGCACGGCGGGTAGAGCGTGACGTTAAGGGCGTGCATACGGACGTTCATGCTTTGCTGAATGCCGGACTGCTGGATAAAACCGATGACGGAAAAGTTGTTTTCCCCTTCGATGCCGTGCATGTGGACTTTATGCTTCAGGCGGCATAACCACTATTCACCGTAATCCACCCGTTCCCGCAATTCCTTGCCAGCCTTAAAGTGAGGGACATACTTGGCACCTTGGCACCCGTTTTGGGGTTGCGCCCATTGCGTGGTGGACGGTAGTTCAGAGCAAAGCTGCCGAAGCCGCAAATCTCAATTCGTCCACCGCGAGCCAACGTGGCGGACATGGCATCAAGCATTACCCTAACATTTGCGTTTGTTATAAGATATCAACTCCAACTCTATGCAACCGGGGCGAACATGAAAGCGCTGACCAACTTCATGATTATTTTATCCTCGCCTCTGGCAATCCTAAACGCCCTTAGTGGCATCGTCAGCGTGATTTGGCTTATAGTCCTAGGGGACTGGTCAGCTTTGATAGTTGGGGTTGGAATACTTATCTGTTCCAGTTTTACTATCGGGATACTGATGCTACCCAGCGGGGCAATAATGCTTGCCCTCGCCGCCCTTGGAGAGAAGGTAAACTGGCGTGGCATAGCATTCTATGGTTTATCGTTCTTGAGTAATCTTTATGCCGTGGCGGTGTTGTCAGCTTGGTGCCTTGCAGTGTTTGTATTATTCGCTATGCTGGCTCAAAAAGGCCACCATTCCATCTTGCCCTATCTGTTGGGTTCATATGCTCTAGCACTCTCCCCTTGGCAAAGTATAGCAGCCACAGAAGGCGGTGCTGATGGGGCAGGATTTACCACCGTCATGATTGTTTTCTTTGCTCAGGTGGCCTATGTTGTAATTATGTTAATGGCACTTCTTGCGGATTCGCTAACGTATGGGGATATTATCTTTACCTTCTGCGGCATTATGTTCGTGGTTTGGATTATTCAGTCCCGTGTTTCAATAATGTGACCTTGCCCTGTAAAAACGTATTTCTTAACTGAGGGTAGAATTCAAGTTAAGGAGACGAAGAAATGACAACAGGAAAAGGTAAGTGAGTTTTTGCGTTTAAATCTGACCCGGGTGTTGCATCGAATTTTGACCCACCCTAAGTTTATATCTTAACGGTTCAGGTTGTGGATAGTTTTCTGGTTTTGCCCCCCTTTCCAGTTTGAGTCGAGCTGTTCTTAAAACGGTAACTATCGTTGCCGGTCTCAATGATGTGGCAGTGATGGGTAAGCCTGTCCAATAGTGCCGTCGTCATCTTTGGATCCCCAAACACGTTGCCCCATTCTGCAAAGCTCAGGTTGGTCGTTATCACAAGGCTTGTTCGCTCATAGAGCTTGCCGATGAAGTGAAACAGCAAAGCACCGCCTGCCTGGCTGAACGGCAAGTAGCCCAGTTCATCCAGAATCACCAAGTCGGCATACATCATTCGGCTGGCAAGTTGCCCCTGCTTGCCAGCGGCCTTCTCGAGTTCCAGCGTATTGACCAGTTCGATGGTCGAGAAGAAGCGCACCCGGCGGTGCTGATGCTGCACGGCCTGCACACCCAATGCAGTGGCAAGGTGTGTCTTGCCTGTGCCGGGGCCACCGACCAGCACTACGTTGTGCGCCTGATCCAGAAACTCACAGCGATGCAATTGGCGAATCAGTGCCTCATTCGCCTCGCTCTGGCTAAAGTCGAAGCTCGCCAGGTCGCGGTAGGCCGGGAACCTGGCTGCCTTCATCTGGTAGCCGATAGAGCGTACCTCACGCTCAGCCATCTCCGCTTTGATTAGAGTTCCCAGCATCTCCTGCGCATTCTGGTATGCAGGCGAATTCTGCCTGGCCAGTTCGTCGACGGCTTGCGCCATACCGTACAACTTGATCGCCTTGAGCGAGGTCATCATAGCTTCATGCTGCATGGCGCACCTCCCGTAGCTCATCATAGCGACTGACATTAGCCTGCGGTTCGACCATCAGCGTCAGCGGAGTATCAATGGGAGCTGGTGGTGCGGGCTCAATCAGCCGTTTGAGAAGATTGAGCACATGCTGCTTGGATGGCACACCGGCCTCCAAGGCCAACTCGACCGCCGCCAGCACCGCTGACTCATCATGTTGTAGAACCAGCGCCAGTATCTCAACCATCTCCCGATCACCGCCTTGGCGCTTGAGCAGAATGGCCTGCAATCGCTTGAAGGCATCAGGCAGCTCGGTGAACGGCGCACCATTGCGCAATGCGCCGGGTTTGCGCTGTAATACGCTCAGGTAATGGCGCCAGTCATAAATGGTTCGCCCAATTGCAGGATTGCGTTGAATCAGCCGTGCATGTTCGGCAATAACCTGTGCCTCGGCCACAAACACCAGCCGGTCGGCATACACTCGAAGGCTGATCGGACGGTTGGCATAGGAGGCTGGTACGCTATAGCGGTTGCGTTCGAACGTGACCAGACAGGTCGGCGATACACGTTTGATATGTTCCACAAATCCGTCGAACGGACAGGGCAGCGCCATCAGGTAAGGGCGTTCGGCAGCATAAACATCGGCAACGCTGCGGTCAGGCTGCTCAGGATGGGTAATCTCGCTCCAGAGTGATACACACCGCTGTTGCAACCAATCATTGAGTTCAGCCAAACTGCCGAATGTTGGTAACTGGTTCCATATGCGGTGACGTGAATCCCGTACGTTCTTCTCAACTTGCCCCTTCTCCCAGCCGGATGCAGGATTACAGAACTCGGCATCGTACAGGTGGTGGCTCACCATGGCAGTGAAACGGATGTTGACATCACGCTGCTTGCCGCGTTTTACCTTATCCACGGCAGTCTTCATGTTGTCGTAGATGCCACGGGCAGGCACACCACCAAAGGTTGCGAAGGCATGGTTATGAGCATCGAACAGCATCTCGTGCGTCTGAAGCGGATAGGCACGCAAGAAGAATGCTCGGCTGTGGCTGAGCTTGAAGTGCGCAACTTGCAACTTGGTTCGTTCACCTGCTATGACCGCCCAGTCCTCGCTCCAGTCGAACTGAAATGCTTCTCCTGGTGCAAAAGTAAGTGGGATGAATGTGCCGCGACCAGCGGTCTTGGCCAGTTCCTGCTGCTCTTGCCGCCATCGCTTGGCAAAGGCTGCAACTCGGTCATAGGAACCGGTAAAGCCCAACTGCACCAAGTCTCGGTAAAGTTGTTTGAGACTACGTTTCTGTTTGCGTCCCTTGCTGGCCTCTGTCTTTAGCCATGCCGCCAGTTTGGCAGCATAGTCATCCAGCTTGCTCGGGGTCTTGCGTTTAGGATAATTCGGCTCAACAACTTCGTTGGACAAATACTTCCTGATGGTATTTCGAGCGATTCCGGTCTTGCGGACTATCTCTCGAATCGGCATGTTATCGCGTAAATGCCAACGCCTGATGCTGCTTAATATCGCCACGTTGATCACTCCTGTTTACTCCCGCTCAAATATTGAGCAGGACAGTATCTATACGTGGGTCAAATTTGGATGCAATTTATTGCATTAGGTGGGTCAAATTTATGTGCAAAAACTCACGTCTTTGCCTCGCAGAGGCCATTCCCGCCATGTTGCATTATGGTGATTAAGTCTACCGCTCTCCGTGCGTTACCCCACATATAGCCTCGGAGTAACGGGGCAGTGTCACGGTGATCGTGGTCTGGCTTTTCTGGTCGGAAACTTCCAGTGAAATCGCTCCGTTTTGTGCCTCTGCGAGAACTTTGGCCGAATACGTCCCGAGACCGGTTCCGCCTTGCTTGCCGTGTGTGACGAACTTGTCGAAAAATCGCTCACGAATCTCGGCAGGAACCGCTCCCTTGTTTTGGATCATGATGCGCAACGGCGTTTCATCATTCAAGGTGACGGTCACCCTGCTATCTTCGGGAGCCGCTTCGCAGGCATTCTTGACCAGGTTCTGAAACAGGGAATAGCAGAACATGGCGTCGCCCATCACCTGCGGCACCTCCTCGCCGACCAGCACATCCGTATCGATGGTGATAATGATGTGCTTCTCGGCGAAAGTCGTGCGCGAAATTTCGACGATGCGGCGCAGGATGTCGCTGATATTGACCGGTTTGGCGTCGAGCTTCGAAGCGTCCGGTTTCAATCTTGAATATTTCCGAGGACAGGTTGATCATATCGAGCACCTGCAACGCAGTTTCCTCGACCATGCGTAGCTGCCCAACTTGCTTGTAGTTCATCGAGTCGTCGTCCGCCAGCGCTTGCACCAGCCCGATCACACCGGCCAGAGGCCCTTTCATGTCATGGCGTGTGATGTGTTCTACATCCTCGCGCAGGCGCGCCAACTCCAGCATACCGTCGTAATTGGCCTGCAATTGCTTGTGCAGTTCGACGTAGCGCATGAAGTTACGCACACGCGGCTTGAGTACTTCAGGATCAATGGGTTTGGTGACAAAGTCCACCGCCCCCAGTTCCAAACCCTTGAGGCGCGCGTCGTCGCCGGTCATGGCGGTGACAAAGATCACAGGAATAGTTTCCGACGTTGGGTGTTCGCGCATGCGCCGAGCCACTTCGAAGCCATCCATACCTGGCATCATGATGTCGAGCAGCACCAGATCAGGCGGGTTGTCCGATTGACAGATATGCAGCGCTTTCTCGCCGGTATGCGCGATACGCACACGATATTCGCCCTCGAACAGGTGCGAGAGCAATAACAGATTGTCCGCCGTATCGTCGACAACGAGAATCGTCGAGCGCGCCAGTTCCTGCTTACTTTTGTCAATTGGCTCGACGGCGCTCACCGTCGATGTGGAAACAGGCGACCTTACCGCAGGTGCCGTACGAACAGGCGAACCGGATCGAGGCCGCGATATCAGCGCCTTTTCAACGCGCTTGGCAAAACGATCCGCAGTATAGGGCTTGACTAGCAGGTCACTCACGCCGCTGGCGATGGCCTCCGCGACGCGATCCCTCTCGGCTTCGGCGGTAATCATGATGAAAGGCAAATGCGACAGCCTCTCGTCGGCGCGCACCGCCTTGAGCAGTTCGAGTCCCGTCATGACTGGCATGTTCCAGTCGGAAAGCACGATGTCCACTCGCCTGTCTCGTAGCATACGCAGAGCCTCGACGCCGTTACAAGCCATCACGATGGCTTTTGCGCCCATCGAACGCAGTTGGCTAGAGGTGACTATGCGCATGGGCTCAAAGTCATCGACGACGAGAAATACGGTCTGCCTGTTGATCATGTTTCTGTCTTTCGCGCGTTACACGACGCCGGTCTGCGTCAGATAATCCTTCTTCTTGTTCATGTCCGCGTCAGAATCGACAAATCGCCGGGCGATGGCGCGGAACTCCTCCTGTATTTCGACGAAAGCATCGAACATGTCGGCATCGAAGTGCGTGTCCCGCCCCTCAGACATGATCTGCACCGCTTCTTCATGTGGCATGCCTTCCTTGTAAACGCGGCGGCTGATCAGCGCGTCGTAGACATCGGCAACCGCCATCAGGCGCGCCGGAATCGGAATGTCGTCGCCGACGAGTCCCTGCGGATAGCCGCTGCCGTCCCACTTCTCCTGGTGCGAAAGGGCAATGGATTTGGCGAAGGAGAGAAAATCGACGTTGGTGCCAAGCGCACTTTCGGCGTGCGCAATGGCATCGCGCCCCAGAGTAGTATGCGTTTTCATGATCTCGAACTCGTGAGGTTCGAAGCGGCCCGGCTTCAGCAGGATGCGGTCGGGAATGCCCACCTTGCCGATGTCGTGCAGCGGTGCCGACTTGAACAGCATGTTAATGTTGGGTTCCGTCAGAAACCAGGCGAAGCGCGGATGGCCGCGCAGCTTCTCGGCCAGCGCTTTGACGTAGAACTGCGTACGGCGGATGTGGTTGCCGGTGTCTGAATCGCGCGTCTCGGCCAGCGAGGCCATGACGAGAATCGTCACATCCTGAATCGCCATTACTTCGCGAGTGCGCTTGTCCACTTCGAGTTCGAGAAAGTCGTTTTGATCGCGCAGGAAGTCAGCCATGGCCTTGAGCGCCAGATGGTTCTTTACACGTGCCATAACGATGGGCGGGCTGATCGGTTTGGTGATGTAGTCGACCGCGCCGAGTTCCAGCCCTTTTTTCTCGTCCTCCACTTCAGTCTTGGCAGTAAGAAATATCACCGGGATGTCCATCGTCCTGGGGTCGCGTTTGAGCTGCTGGCACACCTCGTAGCCGTCCATGCCGGGCATCATGATGTCGAGCAGGATCAGATCCGGTGGCGAGTCTAACGCCGCGATCTTCAGTGCCTTTTCGCCACCGTTGGCAATTTTCACCTTGTAGTCATTCTTGAGCAGACTGCTCATCAGTGCCAGGTTATCCGGCGTATCGTCGACTACCAGCACCGTGGCCTTTTTGATCAAATCAAGTCCGTTCATGGTGATTCCTTTCAGGTAGCTGTGCCGGTAGCGTTTCTTAACGCTGCGAGCGCCGCATCGAAGTCGAATGAGCGGATGCCGTCGTCGATCTTGCGATAGTGATTGGGGAAGGCCGCGTTTAGCAGATATGCATTCGCATCCAGCACGTCACCCGCCTCCGTATCGTCGTCGACCAGCAAGGCCTCCAGCTTGTCACAGACCGACTTGAGCTTTTCCGGTTCGACCGTGACGTCTGTCCTGCTTAGTTCCTCCGGCAGCTTCTGTTCCAGTTGTGCGATGAGATTTTTTAGCAAATTTTTCAGCGCGATGAGCAGGCCATTGAGCTCTTCGCGCGGATGGTGCCCCTTGATCGCAGCCTCGGCTTTTTCTGCCAACTGTTGCAGGCCGGTTGCGCCGATGTTGCCGGAAACGCCCTTTAGGGTGTGGGCGAGCCGTTCCGCAGCATCCCAGTCGTTGTCATCCAACGCCTTGAGGATTTCCGCCATTGCGGATTTCTGCCCGGCAGCGAATTTGCGCAACATCAAGAGATAGAGCGGCTTCTTGCCGAGCACGCGGCGCAGACCATCGGCTATGTCCAGCCCATTGATGTCGGAAGGCAGGACAACATCTTGCACCACCTGCGGCTTCACCTCTGCGATTGATGCCGCAGCATGTCGCGGCTTGATCCATTTCAGCAGCGCTTTCCACAAATCTTCGGGTTCGATCGGCTTGGCAACATGATCGTTCATGCCCGCCGCCATGCAGCGATCACGGTCGCCCTGCATAGCGTTGGCGGTCATCGCCACCACCGGAAGATCCTTGAGGCGTTCCTCCTTACGGATTTCCCTGGTTGCCGTCACACCGTCCATCACTGGCATCTGCATGTCCATCAGCACGATGTCGTAATCGGCAACTCTGACCTTGTCCAGTGCAATCTGGCCGTTCTCGGCCAGATCAACAACGAAGCCTGCGTCAAGCAGCAGTTCGGTTGCCACTTCCTGATTGAGATCGTTGTCCTCCACCAGCAGGATGCGGGCGCCCTTGATAGTGGCGAGTTGCTCGAAGGTATCGGTCGGAGCGTCTCCGGCTGTGCGCACGCCATCGACGATACCTCCCATAATCCGTACCACGCTTTTCGAACAACACCGATGCACTGATCGGTTTGATCAGCACATCCTCAATGCCTGCGTCCTCTGCACCCTTAATGACTTCCTCGCGACCGTAAGCGGTCACTATCACCATGCGCGGCATGCGACCAAGCAGAAGCTCCCTTAGCCTCTTGGCCGTCTCGATACCATCCATGCCCGGCATGTGCCAGTCAAGGAACACGATTTCATAGGGAGCGCCTTCTGCCTCCGCGCGATCCACCGCGCCGATAGCCAACGTGCCCGACTCGACATGGTCAACCTTGAAGCCCATGCTGCCGAGCATGTCCCCCAGCACCAGACGTGCGTTCTCGTTGTCGTCCACCACCAGCACGCGCTTGCCCTGCAAGTCGTCCGACAGCGCCAGCTTGCGTTGCTGACTGATGCCTTTGCCAAGGCGTGCAGTAAACCAAAATGTGCTGCCCATGCCGGGTTCGCTGTTTACGCCCACCTCTCCGCCCATCAGTTCGGCCAGCTTCTTGGAAATAACCAGACCGAGGCCGGTGCCGCCAAATTTGCGGGTGGTCGAAGTGTCTGCCTGCGAAAAGCTCTGGAACAGCCGCCCTATCTGCTCCTCCGTCAGACCGATGCCGGTATCGCGCACGGCGCAGTAGAGCAGCACATCCTTGTCAGTCTGCTCCTTGACACGAATGGTGATATCGATCTCTCCATGTTCGGTGAACTTGACGGCATTGTTGCTGTAGTTAATAAAAATCTGTCCCAGTCGCAACGGATCGCCTATCAGGTTGGGCGGCACTCTCTTGTCGATGTCGAAAATCAGTTCAAGCCCCTTGGCGGAGGTCTTCTCGGCGATCAGGTTGGCCACATTGTCTAGCACTTTCTCCAGCTCGAACTCGGTGTACTCGACCGTCAGCTTGCCCGCCTCGATTTTCGAGAGGTCGAGAATATCGTTGATGATGCCTAGCAAATGTTGGCCGGAACCCTTGATCTTTTTGATGTATTCGCGCTGACGCGGCGTCAGTTCGGTCTTCAGCGCCAAGTAGGACATGCCGATGATGGCGTTCATCGGTGTGCGGATCTCGTGACTCATATTGGAGAGGAAATCAGATTTGGCGAGGTTGGCTTTTTCCGCCACGAACTTGGCACTCTCCAGCTCGGCGTTCTTTTCCTGAAGCGCCTGGTCCAGGCGATTGTGCTCTTTGTACAACAGTCGTACTTCAAGCATGTTGTGAATACGCGTTTTCACTTCGAGAACATCGAATGGCTTGCTCACGAAATCCATCGCGCCGGCTTCCAGCGCGCGCAGCTTGTAACCCGGTTGGGCGGTGATCACGATGACCGGAAGGTAACCGTCCGGTTCAATTTCCTTGAGTCCCTTCATCACCTGGAATCCATCCATGCCTGGCATCTGAAGATCAAGCAGGATCAAGTCGTAGCGGTTCTTCAAGTGAAGCCCGCAAACCTCACCCGGATCCATCGTGGACGTGATGAAAACATAGCCGGCGCCGCGCAGCATTCTTTCAAGCAGCAGCACATTGGTTTCCTGATCGTCAACGATCAGCACGTTTGCGTTAAGAATGTCGGACGCATTAATCATTACATCGATCCTGTTTTATCTGGATTTCCCGCACCTGCTGGCGAGCCGAGCAGGGTGGAGGGGTAAATTGAAGCCGTGGATGAATTTCGAGCCGCCATGTTTCATCATGGGGATTAAGTCTGCCGCTCTCAGTGCGGTGCCGCACATAACCAGCCACTTGGTTGTCGTTCTTTGACAACTTAGTGGAATGGCTATGTAAAGCTAACCAGCGACTTGGCTGAAGTTTTTGTCAGCCTAGTCGAATGGCTATGCAGAGCTAACCATAACCAATCACTTGGCAGCTTGCTGCCTTAGTGAGATGGCTAGTTGTTTTATCAGCCACTTGGTTGTCGTTTTTTGACAACCTGCTCTCATGACTGACTAAACGTCTAACAACTGCTGTTAGCCCCAAATCTCCGCAGCCACTCGCTTCGCATGAGTCACGCGGATGGTTCGCAGAAGGGATTGTGTGCAGACGAAAACGTGTTTTACCGACAACCTAAAAACGCAGTTAGTGAAAAACCTTCTGGTATTTCACGGATTATGCTGCTTTTGTAGGTGCGAATTTATTCGCATATAACTCGTTGAGCGTGCGAATAAATTCGCACCTACGAACCCGTCAACTGCGGATTTAAGGTTCAAGTCTCCTGTTCAGGAGTAGGGTATTTTTGGGGTTTCTAATCCCTATGCTTGTTTCATGCGGAATTAGTCAGTAGCAGAATTTCCGGCAGGAATACTTCCGTCACCAGCAAGGGTGCGCCGTGCAAAGTGAACAGCGAGCGCCGCGCAAATAATTTAAGCGGTGGCGTATCGAGCATAACGATTGCGCGGCGGTATAGTGGGTGGTTCGGTTTGAGCGTCCGGTAATGCAGCGGTGCGCGCTGCACCAGCGGATGCGCGAACAGCAGCGCGGCCAGCGGGCGGTTGCCGAGGTGTTGCAATGATTGCCATGCGCCTCGCAGATGTTGTGGCGCGACCACGCTGTGCGCGAACACCACGGCTTGATTGTCGGCGAGCAGGAATACCTCGCGTGTGTAAATTCTTTGCCGAAACGGGAGGTCGAGCAGTGCGGTTTCGTCATGTGCGGCGGTCATCAGGCAGTCGCACACATTGCGCACATTAAATTGGGCACAGCGTTGCTGGATGCGCCGCGTGAGCGAGCCGTGGTCGCGCAGCCATGGCGCGTAACCCGCTTCAATATTGGGCAGAAAGGTGTGCCAAACCGTATTTTTCATAGGTAGGAAACCCCCTCTAGCTCCCCCTTGTCAGGGGGAGAACGGAGCAGCTCCTTCCCCTGAAAAGGGGAGGTTAGGAGGAGTTTGTTTTAGTTTAATTAGAGTGATTTTAGACATGCAAGTAATCATCCCTGTTAGCCATCCAGCGCTGCAAATGTGCCTGCGCGGCTTGAGGAAAATCGCGCAGCATTTCGTCGGCGACGGCGCGCGCGCTATTCAATAATTCCGCATCCATGCTCACGTCGGCGAAGCGCAGCATGGGTACGCCGCTCTGGCGTGCGCCCAGCAATTCGCCGGGGCCACGCAGATGCAAGTCCTGCTGCGCAATTTCAAAACCGTCGGTGCTTTCGTAAATGACTTTCAGGCGCGCCCGTGCCAGTTCCGACAGCGGTTGCTGGTACAGCAGGATGCATAGACTCTGTGCCGCGCCGCGCCCGACGCGCCCGCGCAACTGGTGCAGTTGCGCCAGCCCCATGCGCTCGGCATGGTCGATCACCATCATGCTGGCGTTGGCGATATCCACGCCGACTTCGATCACCGTGGTGGCGACCAGCAGTTGCACTTCGCCCACCTTGAACGCCGCCATTATCGCCGCCTTCTCCGCAGGTGGCAGCTTGCCATGCACCAAACCGACATTGAGTTCAGGGAACGCGGCACTCAATGCCTGATGCGTTTCGATGGCGGTCTGCAATTCAACTTCCATCAGTTCCGATTCATCTATCAGCGGGCACACCCAGTAGGCTTGTCTGCCTTCGAGGCAGGCACTGTCTGACGCGCTCGAATACTTCCTCCCGCCGCGCATCGCTGACCAGTTTGGTGATAACCGGCGTGCGCCCCGGAGGCAGTTCGTCTATCACCGACACGTCGAGGTCGGCGTAGTAGCTCATCGCCAAGGTTCTTGGGATGGGCGTGGCGCTCATCATCAACTGGTGCGGTTCGTCGCCCTTGCCTCGCAAGGCGAGGCGCTGCTGCACGCCGAACTTGTGCTGCTCGTCCACGATGACCAGTCCCAGTTTCTTAAACTCCACCTGTTGCTGGAATAATGCATGGGTGCCGATGGCGAATTGCGTTTCGCCTAGCGCGATGCTTTCGCTGGCGGCCTGTTTGTCTTTTTTCTTCATGCTGCCGGACAGCCATGCCGGTGTGATGCCCAACGGTGCCAGCCAGTCGCGCAGCTTGAGGTAATGCTGCTCGGCAAGGATTTCGGTGGGCGACATCAACGCGGCCTGATAACCATTTTCGATGGCCTGCAACGCGGCCAGCGCGGCGACGATGGTTTTGCCTGAGCCGACATCGCCTTGCAGCAGGCGCTGCATCGGGTGCGGCTGTTCAAGGTCGCGGCTGATTTCACGCAGCACTTTTTGCTGGGCATGGGTAAGCGTAAACGGCAGCGCTTGCAACAGTTGTTGCGGGTAGGTCTGGCGTGCGGGCAGGCGCGGTGCATTGCGGCTGCGCCGCTTGCGGTAATGCACACGCATGGAAAGCTGCTGCGCCAGCAATTCGTCGAATTTGATACGCAGCCAAGCGGGATGCGCGCGTTCAGCCAGTGCTTCTTCGCTGACATCGGGCGGCGGATTGTGCAACAGTTTCACGCTGTCGGCAAAGCCCGGTAACTTGAGCCGGTCGAGCAAGGCTGGCGGCAGCGTGTCGGGCAATTCAAGTTCGTTGAGCGCGGATTGAATCTGCTTGGTCAGCGTGGCCTGCGGCAACCCGGCGGTGGTCGGATATACTGGCGTCAGCGCCTGCTTGAGCGGCGTGTCCTCGCCCGCCGAGCGGCATTTTGGATGTACCATCTCCATGCCGTAATAACCCATGCGCGCCTCACCCAGCGCACGGATTTTTTTGCCCACGGCAAGCTGCTTCTGCTGGCTGGGATAAAAATTCAGGAAACGCAGATGCAGCACCCCGCTGTCGTCCTGCAACTGACATACCAGAGATCGGCGCGGGCGGTAAGTCACTTCGCTATGGATGATTTCGCCCTCCACCTGTGCGCTCACTCCCGGCACCAGATCGGCGATGCGTTGCAATTGCGTTTCATCTTCATAACGCAACGGCAGGTGCAATACCAAGTCGAAGCGGCTATGGATGCCAAGTTTATCAAGCCTGGTCAGCGTGGCTTTGGGGAGGTTGGCGAGGCTCACGTCGGGAATGGCGGGCACATGCGAAATAGTGCGGATGTTAGTCCTGATGCATGCACAGCACGCCATCCATCTCCACCAGCGCGCCGCGCGGCAGCGACGCCACGCCTACCGCTGCACGTGCCGGATAAGGCTGGCGTAAATAGGTGGCCATGATTTCGTTCACCATGGCGAAGTTGCCCAAGTCGGTGAGATAGACATTCAATTTCACCACATCGTCCAAACTGCTTCCGGCGGCGTCGGATACCGCACGCAGGTTCTGGAACACGCGATGGATCTGCTTTTCTATGCCTTCCACCAGTTGCATGGTGCTGGGATCAAGCCCGATCTGTCCGGAGAGATACACCGTGTCATCCACGCGGATGGCTTGTGAATAGGTGCCGATGGCGGCTGGTGCGTCCGGGGTCTGGATTACTGTTTTGTTGGACATGTTGACTCCTGTACGTTGCTTACTATATAGGGCACTGCAATCAGCCATATATCCGGTTGTTATGGATACGCCGTATTGTCAGCAATAAAAAAGTTGCACTAAATAGTGCGAAATAAACTACGTCAGCGCTATTTATCAGGCCGATATTGAAACTCTGAAAATGACTGGTCGGGGCAACCATGCGCCATGCGATGTCGTTATCCACCGCGCTGACTTCCACCAGCCATAACCCGAATAACGCGGCCAGTGCAGCAATGGCAGCGACGACCGGTTGTGCGGTGAGGGAAGAAATATACAGCCCCAGCGCGGCGTAGCTGGCGGCGAGCAGCAGCAAGCCTAACGCATTGCTGAGCAGCAAGCCTATATCCAATTGCGTGCCTGTGGCAAGCGACAACACCATCAACGTGCAGCTTGCGACTATCAGCAACAAAAATAACATCAAGCCGAAAAACTTGCCCAGCACGATGTGCATGCCGGAGACCGGAGCGGTCATCAGCAGCGCCAGCGTCTGGTTGCGCCGTTCCTCGGCGAACAGACGCATGGTGAACACCGGAACCAGCATCATCAGGACTAGTGCGAGGGTGCCAAATAACGGAGCGGCAACCGCCAGTGTAGCACCCGGCGCATTGGCAATCTGCGTCAGTTGCGCCTGCACTTGCAGGAAGGCATCCAGCCGCGCCAGGAAGAACCATGCGAAGATGAATTGCAGCGCCCCCAGAATCAGCCACGTCGAGGGTGTGGCGAACAGGCCGCGAAATTCCTTGTGGGCGATAGTGAGGATCATGTTGTTTCTGCCTCATCTTTGGTAATCTGCATGAACACATCTTCAAGGCGTGCTTGCAGCGGCACCAGTTGTTTCGCCTGCCATCCGTGCTGCGCGGCTAGTCCAAGCAATATTGTTCCTGGATCCGGCTCGGTATCCGGGTGGGGGGCGGCGGAGTAAAGTATGCGAAATTGCGTGGTGGAGATTTGCTCCACTTGCCGCACCCCGGTGATGGTTTGCAATTCGGCAAGCGCGGGAGGCGCAAGCAGAGTGACAATAAAACCGGGCTGGTGGCCGTATTGTTGCATCCGCTCGCTGCTGTCGCCGTAAATCAGGCGTCCGTGGTGGATGATTTCGACGCGATCGCAAATGCTTGCCACTTCGCTCAACAGATGGGTGGAAAGAATGACGCTGTGCGCATCGCCCAGTTCGCGGATGAGTGCGCGGATGTCGCGAATCTGCGACGGATCAAGGCCGACGGTGGGTTCGTCGAGAATGATGACTTCCGGCTGATGAATGATCGCTTGCGCGATGCCGACGCGTTGCTGGTAGCCTTTGGAAAGCGTGCCTATAATTTTATTGCCGTTGTCCTGCAAGCCGCAGCGGCGCTTGGTTTCAGTCAGGTCGTTGGCAAGTTGCGCGCGCGGCACGCAATGCAGCTTGGCGGCGAATAATAGGTAATCGTCCACGCACATTTCGCGATACAGCGGCGGGATTTCCGGCAGGAAACCGATATGCGCCTTGGCCTGTGCGGGTTGGCGTGCGAGATCGTAGCCGCATATTTCAATGTGTCCCGATTGCGGCAAGAGCGCGCCGGTGAGCATTTGCAGTGTGGTGCTCTTGCCTGCGCCGTTGTGACCGAGCAGGCCAAGCACTTCGCCGTGCCTGAGTTCCAGTGACACGTCACGGATGATCTCGCGCTTACCGGAACGGCGGCACAGGTTGCGGGCGGACAGGGTTAGCGGGGCTGCGTCTGACATTCAGTAATGTAATTGCGGGTTGTGATGGAGGCCCAATATAACCTAATATGAGCGCCTCGAAAAACTCAAAGTTGAATTTTTTACCAGCGCACGGGTCGAACTGCCGCTTTATATACAACATACCAGACAAATATGCCAAACATGATGACCTTCAAACTTAGCGCTATTTTTCTCCCCCTGTTGCTGGTTGCCTGCGCGCATGCCCCTCAACACGTTGCCATTGAGCCGTCGGAGCAGGAAGAGACATCGCCGCATCCGGTGGCAGAACAGCAGCTGAATTTGCCCAAGCTGGAATTAACCGGGGAAATGCTTTATGAATTCCTGCTGGGCGATGTGGCCAGCCAGCGCGGCAACCCCGAGTTGTCCGCACAGGTTTATCTGGATTTGGCCAATGATACGAAAGACCCGCGTGTGGCGCGCCGCGCCGCACAGCTGGCTTTAGATGCACACCAAATGGACAAAGCGGTGGATGCGCTCAATCTATGGTTGAAACTGGAACCCTCATCACACGAGGCAAAACAGCTGCTGACCACAGTGCTGCTAAGCGGGGGGAAACTGGATGAGGCGCGCCCCTATCTGGTGGAAATGCTGGCTGCCTATCCGAATCAGGCGGGTCATGCATTCACACAGATTTACTCTATACTTGTGCGCTATCCGGACAAGGATGCTGTCTTTAAGTTGTTGCATGAACTGGCGCAGCCTTATCCGCGCGTAGCAGAGGGATATTTGGTGCAGGCCCAGGCTGCCGCCTTGGCAGGCAAGCGTGAGAGCGCACTGGAAGAGGTGCGTCAAGCACGCGCCTTGCGTCCAGAATGGGAGCTGGCTGCACTGCTTGAGGTGCAATTACTGCAACTGGAATCACCGCAACAAGCACTGGCGCTGCTGAAAAAATATCTCGCGACTTATCCCGATGCCGCTGAGGCACGTTTACTTTACGCGCGCATGTTGCTGGAGCAAAAACAATATGCTGAAGCACGCACAGAATTTCAATGGCTGCTAGGTATGCATCCGGAAAACGCCGACCTGGCATTCGCAGTGGCGATGCTATCCCTGGAACTGGGGGAACTGGATCGGGCGGAAAGTGAGTTGCGGCTTGCTCTCGCCAAGGGCAAAAAGGACGAAAGCACGGTGTATTACTACCTCGGCCAATTGAACGAGGCAAAGAAGCATGACGAAGAGGCGCTGCAAAATTATCGCCAAGTGCCGGATGGCGAATATGCCTATGCCGCACGCCTGCGCGTGACCTACCTGCTCAACAAGATGGGCAAGCTGGAGGAGGCACGCGAATACTTGCACCAGACCAACGCCCAGAACAATCAGCAACGCGTGCAATTATTGTTAATTGAAGCGGAGTTGTTGCGCGATGCAAAACAGGTCGAAACCGCCTATCAGGTGTTGACGCAAGGTCTGGAAAAACTGCCCAACTATCCCGATCTGCTGTACGAAACCGCAATGTTGGCAGACCAACTCGGCAAGCATGATGTTTTTGAGCAGATGATGCGCAAAGTGATCGAGATCAAGCCCGACTATGCTCAAGCTTACAATGCGCTAGGCTACAGCCTGCTGGATCGCAACGAGCGCGTGTCGGAAGGAATACTGCTGGTGGAGAAGGCCCTCCAGCTCGCTCCTGAAGATGCGAGCATCATCGACAGCGTGGGCTGGGGACAATACCGCATGGGCAATCTGGAGAAGAGCCTGGAATTCCTGCGCCGTGCCTATAACGCCAATCCCGACCCGGAAATAGCCGCGCATCTGGGCGAAGTGCTGTGGGTGCAAGGCGCAAAAGAGCAGGCGAAAAAAGTGTGGGGTAACGCACTGAAAGCGCATCCTGATAACGCGGCATTGCAGGGTACGATGAAGAAGTTCATTCCCTGATGCGCCGGTTATGGGCACCCTTATTCCTGTTGCTTTCGTTGCTGCTGGTTGGCTGCGCGAGCGCGCCGCCCGCAGCCCAGCCTGTGGCGCGCCCGGCAGGGGCGGAACAAAAGCCTTTTGTGCTGAACGGACGGATCGCCGTCAAGCATGATGGCGACCGGTCTTCCGCCAATATACGCTGGACACACCGCGCTGAAGACGACGATATATTGCTGCTGGCCCCGTTCGGCCAGACCGTGGCACACATCCACAGCGATGCGCAAAAAGTGATGTTGGATACGGCGGACAAGCATTACACCGCACAAGACACTGAGGAATTAACGCAGCAGGTGTTAGGTTGGCATTTGCCGCTGGCGGGACTGCGCTACTGGGTGTTGGCGCTGCCTGCACCAGAAAGCAAGGCCAGCATCGAGCATGATGCGAACGGGCAAGTAAGCACCATGCAGCAGGACGGCTGGAAAATAAGTTACACCCGTTATGCTGTGCAGACATCGGACAGCTTGCCCCTGCGCATAAGCCTGCAACGCGAGGGAATGGAACTGCAACTGCTGATCGACGAATGGGAAATACGTTAAATACCCTAGCTGTCCGGCACCGGCCAAACTCAACCTGTTCCTGCACGTAGTGGGGCGCAGGGATGACGGTTACCATCTGCTGCAAACCCTGTTCCGCTTCATTGATTTCAGCGACACGCTGCATTTCACCTTGCGTGAAGACGGCATAGTGCGCCGCACCAATGAACTGGAGGGGGTGCCGCAGGAACAGGACTTGTGCGTGCGCGCCGCACGTCTGCTGCAACGGGAATGCGACTGCCCCTTGGGAGTGGACATCGCAGTGGAGAAACGTATCCCGATGGGCGGCGGCCTGGGCGGCGGCAGCTCCGATGCGGCCACCACGCTGCTGGCGCTGAACCGCCTGTGGAACCTGGATTTGACGCACGAACGCTTGATGCAGATCGGTTTATCGCTGGGTGCGGATGTGCCGGTGTTCGTGTTTGGCGAAAACGCCTTTGCCGAAGGCGTAGGCGAGCAGTTGCAGGCCTATCCCCTGCCGGATGTGTGGTATGTGGTGCTGTTTCCGCCGGTACATGTCGCCACGGCACAGATTTTTGCACGTCCGGAATTGACACGGAATACGATTTCCCTCACAATTCGCGCCCTTCCGATGGCGCAGCTGCATAATGATTTGCAGCCAGTGGTATGTAATTTGTATCCGGAAGTGGCTCGACACCTTGTCTGGCTGGGGCGGTTTGCGCAAGCGCGGATGACAGGTTCCGGGGCGTGCATATTTGCCGAATTTGCCAGCGAAGAACAAGCGCAGGCGGCATTAAGCCAACTGCCAGCGGACATGCGCGGCATTGTGGCGCGCGGTTTGACGCAACATCCGTTGCGGGATTTTTAAGGAGTTGTTCGATTTTTTGGGGAGTCGCCAAGTGGTAAGGCACCGGATTTTGATTCCGGCATTCGTAGGTTCGATCCCTACCTCCCCAGCCAGTTTGTAGCCGTAACCGGGGCGCTTGCGCCCGTTTTTAATTTTGGCCCATTCTAAACTTAGGGGTTAACGTGTCACACGACAGCTTGATGGTATTCACCGGCAATGCCAATCCCAAGTTCGCAGAAGATGTGGCGCGACACCTTGGTACCCGTCTCGGACGAGCCACCGTCGGTCGTTTTTCCGATGGCGAGATCATGGTCGAAATACTCGAACATGTGCGCGGCAACGATGTATTTGTGCTGCAATCCACCTGCGCCCCGACCAACGACAGCTTGATGGAAGTGCTGGTGATGGTGGATGCGCTGAAACGCGCTTCTGCCGGACGCATCACTGCCGCGCTGCCTTATATGGGCTATGCCAGACAGGATCGCCGCCCGCGTTCCGCACGCGTGGCGATTACCGCCAAGGTGGTGGCGAACATGCTGACCGGCGTAGGCGTGGATCGTGTGTTGACCATGGATTTGCACGCGGATCAGATTCAGGGATTCTTCGACATCCCGGTGGACAACATCTACGCCAGCCCGATTTTGCTGTCCGATGTACGGAAATGCAATTACGACAATCTGGTGGTGGTATCGCCGGACGTGGGCGGTGTGGTGCGCGCCCGGGCACTGGCGAAACAAATGGAAGCAGATCTGGCGATCATCGACAAACGTCGTCCCAAACCGAATGTAGCCAAGGTAATGAACATCATCGGTGAAGTAGCCGGGCGCACCTGCCTTATCATGGACGACATGGTGGATACCGCCAACACCTTGTGCGAAGCGGCTGCGGCATTGAAAGAAAAAGGCGCGGAGCGGGTAATCGCCTACTGTACGCACCCGGTTTTGTCCGGCCCCGCGATTGGGCGCATCGAGAATTCTGCACTGGACGAGCTGGTAGTGACCGACACCATCCCGTTGCGCGAAGAAGCGCGTGCCTGCAAGAAAATCCGCCAGTTGAGCGTGGCGGAACTGATGGCCGAAACCATGCGCCGCATCAATGCGGAAGAGTCCGTCAGCTCGCTGTTTGCAGATTAACGGGGTTACTCCAGCGCCATTCACTTAACCGTTCGTGGTGAGCTTGATGTTCTACTAGCCATTCGACTAAGCTGTCAAAAGACGACAGCCAAGTCGCTGGTTATGTCGAACCACTAGCCACTCACCCAGAACCCTTCGACAAGGCCTTTAGTCCTGAGCTTAGTCGAAAGGATCAGGGCGAACGGTGATTTTTCCAAAGTGAACAGCATTAGGGTAACACCCTGCAAAGTTTTTAAGCGGTCACCATGAGGTGACCTATAACCTGGAACTACCTGGTCGCGGGTAATTCCGAATTGAAGTGGAGAAGTAAAATGACAACTGAAATAACTGCAATATCACGCAAGGCGCAAGGAACGGGTGCGAGCCGCCGTCTGCGTAAGGCAGGCCGGGTACCCGGCATTGTTTATGGCGAAGGCGAACCCGTACTGATCGATCTCGACCAGAACAACCTGTACCACAGCCTGCGCAAAGAAACCTTCCACGCTTCCGTGCTGACACTCGATCTGGACGGCAAAAAACAACAAGTGCTGCTGCGCGATTTCGTCATGCACCCGTTCCGCCAGCAAGTCCAGCACATCGATTTTCAGCGCGTATCCAAGGACAAGAAGATCCACATGAAAGTGCCTTTCCACTTCATCAATGCCGAGATTTGTCCGGGCGTGAAGCAGAACGGCGGCATTGTCAGCCATGTGATGAATGACCTGAATATTGCCTGCTTGCCAGCCGACCTGCCCGAGTTTATCCAGGTGGATCTGTCCAGCCTGGCGATCGGCCATTCCGTCCATGTGGCCGACCTCAAGCTGCCCAAGGGTGTGGAAGTCGCAGGACACGGCCATGTTGGTGAAGCCGTGGTGGCGACCGTGCAGATACCACGCGGCGCAATAGAAGCAGAAGCAACAGCAGCCGCTGAAGCTGCCGCCGCCACTGTCCAAGTATCTGCCCCAGCCGCAGATGCAAAACCAGCTGCCAAGCCAGCAGCAAAGTAAGCGGCATAATCTGCTGGGTAAAAAGCCCGCCATGCTTTCTTTGATTGCATGGCGGGTTTTTTCATTATGAGCGAAATTAAATTAATCGTTGGCTTAGGCAACCCCGGACGGGAGTATGAGTCTACGCGCCACAACGCCGGATTCTGGTGGGTGGACGAATTTGCGCATACGCACCAATGCACGTTCAAGACGGAAGGCAAGTTTCATGGCCTGGCAGCGCGCGGGCAAGTGCATGGCCACGAGTTGTTTCTGCTCAAGCCACAGACCTTCATGAACGTCAGCGGTCGCGCCGTGGGTGCGCTGGCGCAGTTCTACAAAATTGCCCCACAGCACATCCTGGTGGTGCATGACGAACTTGATTTGCCGCCCGGCAGCGCCAAGCTCAAGCTGGGCGGCGGACACGGCGGGCACAATGGTTTGAAAGACATCATCGCCCAACTCGGCACCCGTGATTTTTGGCGGTTGCGCATCGGCATCGGCCATCCCGGCGAACGCGCCGACGTATCGGACTATGTGCTGAATGCGCCGCGCCGCGAAGAAGCTGAGTTGATCGAACAAGCCATGCGGCGCGCACAGGATGTGGCGCCGCTCATCGTGGAAGGCAAGCTGGAAGCGGCGATGTTAAAGCTGCATAGTGCGTAATTCCAATTTCCATTTAAAACAGCATAATTATCGTGCGTATGCGTGTCGCCGTGTTTGAAAAGCAGATGGAAATCACCCGTGCCGGGCATAAACTCAAACCATTGCCCGCAGAACCCTGCCAACATCAAGGTCGCCGAGCGCATGGGTAGCTGTCTTCTTAATTTGCTATGGATGATCTGGTCATTAATTTTGTTATCCTGACTGATGTCCAGATAAACATAGTTGCCTTCATTGCTAACTTTCAGAATTGAAGTCACCAAGCTCATTCCATCCTGAGCGTCGAGATTGATTGCTGTGTGAGATTTCACAAGATCGTCAAGGATAGCCGCTATCTCCTTGCGATTACGGATAGCGAATTCTGGATTTTCTTTTTCTTCAGCGTGTGCACTGTTCATAGTCAAGTATTTTTAAGTAATGTCTGCTGCACACATTATTTGAGCAGGCAGCTATGTCTATACAGTAGCTGATTTATATTGTATGCCTAATTATCTAGGCAATTTGAAAAACTATCTAGGCCTTTCGGCCTATATAGCATCTATATTAGTAGGGTATTTTAATTGGTACAAACCGTATATTCGCGCCTGCCTTCCAATTTGCCCAATTATTAAGCAACAAGAATACCGTATATACCAATTCGAGTTATGAATTTTACTATTGCCCTTGTCCACAAAATCTGTGAGTAACTTTGACACTGAATGGTTTGACGTGCGAGTGGAAGAGCGGTAGCCCGTGGGGACTTTTCGGTGACTTGAGGGTTAAGTAACTGACAATACAGTGCAAAACAAGCAACGAGCAGCACTGTTATATATTGCAATCAATTAGTTACATTATGAAGATAAACTACGAACCAACCTCTTGAAGATGCGCCAGAGAGTTGAAGCCCTCATCCCTAGCAAAAATCCGATTTCCCGTTGCGTAAAACTTCCTTCCCCTTCGGCTTGGTGATAGCATGTTTCAGAATAAATAAGCCTCTAGTTGAACTCATAGGCAAACCCAAGCAAGAACTTTATATTTTTACAATAACAAAATAACCATGAAATTTTCGGGAAAACAACTTGCTGCTATCGCAATCGTCTATTCGCTCTCGACAGTAGTAATCACGGAACTGATTATCAATGTGTTCAATTTAGGAGGAAACAACATAGTAATTGTTTACTTTGGTGTAACAGCAATTATTATTTTTGTTGTTCCGCCGCGTCGTATTTTCATGAAAAATCAGAAAAGAAAACCGCCGGACTATCTCTAGCGGCGGATTTGCGTTCTTTGCCTGCGGTGTTGCAAGATGCAATGAGCCTGAATGATACCGCTTGGGCATGAAAAAACCCGCAAAGCTATCAACCGTGCGGGTTTTGATGGTGTTTCGAGACTTTTTGGGACTGCCTGAAACTGTATTTTGGTGGTGATAGGTGGATTTGAACCACCGACCTCAGCGTTATGAGTGCTGCGCTCTAACCACCTGAGCTATATCACCAGAAGTCCTGTCGAGGAGGGCGGCATTCTCCAGATTTAATCACTGCTTGTCAATTGGCACACGCGACCGCCTTAAGTTCGCTGTCTGGAAAATCTTTTTGCAAGCCCGCCATTTTTGCCGTCACTCCCGCATCCGGGTCTTTCAGCACAAACATCGTGAACATATTTTTGCTCTTGCGTGCGCCTGCCTTAGCCGATTCCAATCCTTTAGCTTTGACGCTTTCACGAAACTTATGCGCCGCCTCTGCGGTCTTGAACACACCCAAGGATATTGTATTCCGCCATTTTCCGGCTTCCTGCACAACGAAGTATTCTTCCAACCCAAGCTCCTTGATCTGGGCAACTTTCTTCTCCACCTCGGCGCCATTCTTCAGTGGCGGGATGTACACCCAGTAGCCGCTGACGTGTTCTATTTGCCTTTGCGTGAGGTTATTACCCAGCTTCAAAGCAGATAAGGCCGCGTTTGCGCGGGTAAGGTCGCTACCGGAAAAATCGCCCCACTCCATGCAGGCAGAGGTCGCCTGCACGGCAGACTGTACGGAGGAGGATGGCAAAATCGTTGCGGCTGGCAACAGCTTGATCTTTTCCGCATTAAGCGGAGGCTGGGGTTGCAGGCTTTTGCTATCGCCCGCCCCTGCCCCACCCCATTGCATGAACGCAAAGAATAACAGACTGGCCAGCAGCAATAATCCAAATAGCCACTTCATTGTATCGCCCCCTGTTCTTGTAAATTTTGCTGCCCAATTATTTGCAAGCCTTGCAGCACCAGATTATCCATCCGCAGCAGCGGCAATCCGAGGTGTGGCTGCACGCTGTCCGCCGCACCGCCGCTCAGCAGGCAGCGCGCACCGGGAACGCCGAGCAACTCATACTGCCGAAGCATGGAGCCTACGGTAGCCTGGATCGCGCCGCTGGCGATGGCATCGGCGGTGTTGCGCGGAAATTCGCGCCAGCTTCCATCCACCGCTTCCAGCCGCGCAGTACCTGCTGCCAGACTGCGCCGCATCATGTCCACACCCGGCAAGATCAGGCCGCCGAGAAATTCGCCTGCGCCCGATAGTGCATCTATCGTTGTCGCCGTACCGCAACTCACTACCAGGCAGGCCGCGCGTTCATGATGCCACGCCGCGATGAGCGCCGCCCAGCGGTCGCTGCCGAGTTGCGCGGGTTGATCGTAAGCGTTGCGCACGCCGCATTGCTCTGCCCTGGCATTGATAAATTCCACCGGGCAGCGCCATGCGGCACAGGCTGCGCGTATCTGCTGCGCCACTTCATCCCCCGCAACATTGGATACCAGAATTTTATGCGGCTGCGCCAAGGTTGCAAAGACCTGCCGCGACACGGGCCATTCGGCGATGCCTGTTGCGCCCTGCCGCAGCCACTGGCCACCTTCCACCTGCGCCCATTTGATGCGGCTGTTGCCAGCATCAAGCAGCAGCATGCACTACGCTCCGCAAACTGACCTCGCCCACGTTAAATCTCCTGATCTCGTGCATCGTTTCCAACTCCAATGCGCCATCCTCCGCCACGCCGCGCACGATACCGCCTACACTGCTGCCATCTGGCAGCAGCACTTGCACCGGCTGTCCCTGCATGCCGTGATAATTTTGCCATTCTGCGCGCAATGCGGCAAAACCATGCGCGGCAAATTCGCGCAACACGCTATCCAGCTCGATCAATATTACCGCAAGCAGATGGTTTCGCTCCGGCACTGCCAATGCCTCAACCAGCATATCTTCCAGACTGGTTACGGGTTGGCCGATCTGGCGCAAAACCTGTTGCTGCAAGGACAGGTTGAGGCCGATGCCGATCACCACGGCGCTCGGCCCCAGCATATCGCCCTGAGCTTCAATCAGGATGCCAGCTAATTTGCCCTTGTCGGACAGCACATCGTTCGGCCATTTCAGTTCTGCGCTTGCTATGCCCAACACACGCAAAGCGCGAATCAGCGCCACGCCTGCCGCGAGACTCAAACCGGACAGCGCAGACAGACCGCAATCGAAGCGCCACAACAGCGAAAAGGTAAGCGCATTGCCCAAGCCGGAATGCCATGTACGACCCAAACGCCCGCGCCCGCCGCTTTGCCATTCCACCGCCAGCACGCTGCCGCCGGGTGCGCCTCCATTTGCAACGTCCAACTTGGCGCGCTGCAACAGCAGGGAGTTGCTGGAAACTGCGCGGTCAAGAATTTCAATCTGGAAGTTATGACCACGCTCACCCATATGGCCGGTGATACGCTTGGCATCCAGCCATTGCGGCGGATTGCTCAGACAGTAGCCGCGACCGCGCACGCTGTATAGCTTCAGGCCATAGCTCTCCACCCCGCGCAGGGCATTACTCACGCTGGCGCGGGAGATCCCCAATTGCTGCGCCAGCACCTCACCGGAATGAAACTCGCCATCCGCCAATAAACGCAACAGGGTGAAGGTCAGCGTTCCGGGCTCTTGCGGAATTTCCAGCATAGTTTTCATTGCGGCATATTACTTGCTACGCCTTGCCCTTTAGCCTCTTGCTCATGGACAAGAAAAGCCAGGATTTCTTCCTTGCGCTTCAAGGCATCCTGATATCCCAACTCGATCAGCGCACGACAGAATCCCTTGTCGAACAGCAGATAGCTCACCAGATTCGCCCCGCTACGCCGCATCGCGCCCACCCCGCGCAGAAGGAAGCGGATGGTCCACGGCAAGCTGGCGCGATAACGCTCGGCCAGCCTGTCGATGGGCTGGCTGGGGACGATCACCAGAGCATCGACATGGCGTAAATTGACCGCCTGTTTGATATCTTCCGGCATCAGGCTGACGGTGCGGTTAATGCGCTGCAAGCGTTCCAGATCCACCTCCATGCTGTCGAGAAAAATGCTGTTCAGCGCATGGCCGGCGATATGCGCCAACGAAGGATAATCAGCCATCTGCCTGCGCCTGGGTGTTTCCGGCCCGCCCTGCCCCAGCCCGATAATCAACACGCGGCTCGCTCCCAGATGCAGTGCAGAACTGATCGGTGCGATCTGACGCATCGAACCGTCGCCGAAATACTCTCGGTGTATACGTACCGCCGGAAAAATAAACGGCAGGGCCGAGGAAGCCAGCAAATGTTGGGCATCGATCTTGGCGGGAATACCCAGACGGCGCGCCCGTCGCCATGGCCGAATACCCTTTGCGCCCTGATAGAAAGTCACCGATTGCCCCGACCCATAACCCGATGCGGTGATGCTCAATGCGTACAGCAATCCGGCATCTATGTTTTCCTGGATTTTCTCGCAGGGCAGGGTTTCATTCAGCAAGTTCACCAGCGGCGCATTATCCAGCAGCGATACTCTGTTCAGTTTGTTGATACCCATCGTGCTCAGCAACAAGCCGGTCAACCAGCGGGCGCTGTTATTGAATACGCCAACCGGATCGGAACGGTAAATATCATCGGTCTGGAAATTTTTCCATATATTGGTGAGATATTGCACCCCCCTGCGAAAGTTCTGCGCATTCACCGCCAGAGTGGCGGCATTAAGCGCGCCTGCCGATGTGCCGCAAATGATGGGGAAGGGATTATGTGCGTGGTGCGGCAACATCTCGGCAATCGCTTTCAACACACCTACTTGGTAGGCAGCGCGCGCGCCGCCGCCGGACAGAATCAGAGCCAGCTTGCGTCCCATGCTTAGCCTGCAGCCATCAGGAAATTCCCAGATCGCCCGGAGATACCTCTGCGTGTACGCTTTCGAGCGCCTCTTGCAAGGTTTCCTCGGGCAATTCGTTGACCAATGTTGACAACATTTCGGCGGCTTCGGCGGCTTCCGTCGGCAAATCGCGGCCATCGGTATTGGCCATCAGCACGGCTGCTGCGCCCGCCACTTTTAGTAGGCGGCTACGCTCGCCCATCAGTATTTCCATCTCCTCGCGCAGCATGCTAAGTTCTTGTCCAATCAATTGTTCCGGCATATCGTTTCCTTAATCTTCCCTAAAAATCCATACGGATTATAACGCACTGACCTATTTGCCAACTCTTAACCTTGACAACTTAACAAAGTTGATACAATGTACCCCTTTGAATTAAAGAGTCAAAACTTTTTGCCCTATCCGAGTCCCTATCAATTGGAATTATCTGACTTAATCCAGTCCAATTTCCATGAAAAAAACTGAGCTAATAGACGGCGAACATGCGATCCTGCTGATACACGGCCTGCAAGGCACGCCAATCGAGATGCAATCCATCGCCAAGCGCTTGCACAGAGCGGGCTACAGCGTGCGCGTACCGCACTTCAAGGGCTATGGCTATATGGCTGATACTGCGGCTTCGGTCACGCCGTGGCACGATTGGCGCGGTCAGGTGCTGCTCGAACTGCGCGACATGAAGCGACAGTACAAGACTGTCTCCGTCGGCGGATTGTGTATAGGCGCGGTGCTGGCGCTGAGCGTGGCCGAGGAAGCCAGCGCGGAAATCAGCGGGCTGTCTCTGCTCGGCACCACCCTGTTCTACGATGGCTGGAGCATCCCCTGGTACCGCTTCATGCTGCCGCTCGGCTATTACACGCCGTTCCGCCATATCTACAAATACAAAGGGCGCCCGCCGTTTGGCATCAAAAACGAAAAATTGCAACAGTGGCTAATCCGCGAGGTGAACCACAAGGCTTCCGCCATTGCCGCCGCCGCCAACCTGAGCCTCCCCGCCATTCACGAGGCCGAGTTGCTGATCAAATCGGTCAAGCGCAACCTGCACAAGGTGACCGCTCCCGCGCTCATCATCCACGCTGTCGAGGATGACATCTCGACACCGCGCAGCGCCGATTTCGTCGTAAATCACATCGGCTCCGACAAAGTGCACAAGATCATGCTGCATGACAGCTATCATCTCATCACCATGGACAACGAGCGCGAACGGGTAGCCGATGAGACCATCAAATTTTTTGATGAACTTGCCGGAAAGCGCACACTTGGTTTGAGTGCGGATGGCTGGCCAGTGGTATCATCTGCACCGCGCTTAAGCCTTGTACGCACCGCTTAAGATTATTAATATAAATACCGCGAACAGGAAAACATGAGCACACTGCAAACCATACAGCGCATGATGGTAGAGCAATTCGAGCTGAAAGCAGAAGACCTCACGCCCGAGGCGCAGCTTGAGGCGCTCGGACTGGATTCGCTGTCGGTGATCGAATTCATGTTCAATATCGAAGATGAGTTCCACATCAAGCTACCGGACGAACGGGTCGAAATCAAGACCATACAGGACATCGCCAACATCGTGGAGCGCTTGGTGTCAGAACAAAAAATCCCCTTCCCCTTGCAGGGGGGAGGGCTAGGGAGGGGGTAGAAATTTCACTTCCCCATTATTTCTACCCCCATCCTAATTGCCTCCTCGCTTCGCTCTCCCCCTCTGCAACGGGCGAAGGGACTGGTACGGCTGTTCGCCGTATAGCACCGTGACTCGCCGCGTCGTCATCACCGGACTGGGCGTCTTTTCCCCGGTTGGCAAAAATCCCGCCGAATTCTTCGACAACCTGATGGCTGGACGTTCCGGCATTGGACGCGTGCAAGCCGATTTCACCGAAAAACTTTCCATCCGCATCGCCGCGCAGGTGCGCGAATACAACCCCGCCGATCATTTTTCCAGGATCAAACTCTCCGGCATTGAACGCTTCAGCCAGTTCGCATTGATTGCGGCGGAACAAGCGGTGAAGGATGCGCAACTCGAACTGGCGGAACACGAACAGTCGCGCGCCGGGGTCTATCTGGGCACCTGCATGGGCGGCGCAAGCACACTGGAAGAAGGTTACGTCGAAGTGTTCCAGCGCGAAATCCCGCGCATCAAGCCATTGAGCGTACTGCTGGGGATGAACAACGCAGCGGCCTCGCACCTGTCGCTCGCCTACCATCTGCAAGGCTCCAATGTTACTTATTCAACGGCCTGCTCATCGTCAGCCATTGCCATCGGCGAGGCTTACCGCAGGATCAAGGATGGCTACGCCGATATCATGCTGGCGGGAGGTTCGGAAGCCATGCTCACCCATGGCGTGATGAAAGCGTGGGAAGCACTGCGCACGCTGGCGCAGGAAGATGCCACTGACCCCGCCACATCGTGCAAACCATTCGCCAAAGACCGCAGCGGACTGGTGCTGGGTGAAGGTGCTGCGGTGCTGGTGCTGGAAGATGTCGAACGCGCCATCCAGCGCGGTGCGCATATATATGCGGAAATCGCCGGTTATGACTGCTCATCGGATGCCAGCCACATCACCAAGCCGGATGCCGCCGGGCAAACACGCGCAATACTCAGCGCACTGCGCGATGCGGGAATGCAGCCGCAGGACATCCACTATATCAATGCGCACGGCACGGCTACACTGGCTGGCGACATCGAAGAAACCAAAGCTATCAAACTGGCCTTCGGCGACCATGCCTACCGCGTGCCGGTCAGCTCCACCAAATCCATGCACGGCCATCTGATGGGCGCGACCGGCGCAGTGGAATTCATGGCTACCGTATTGGCGCTGCAACATCAAGCTATCCCGCCCACCATCAACCTGCACCAGCCCGACCCGGAATGCGATCTTGACTACGTGCCCAATGTAGGGCGGCGCGATATCGAATTGAATGCGGTGATGTCTAACTCATTCGCCTTCGGCGGCAGCAATGCGGTGCTGATTGCCAAAAGATTTGAAAAATAGCCTAGCACACAGTAACATTTGAATCTTCGCGAACTAACCCCTCCCCCTTGCAGGGGGAGGGCTGGGGAGGGGGTAGAAACGCGTTATTTCACCACTTCTACCCCCATCCTAACCTTCTGATGAACTAACTAGCCATCTGACTAAGCTGCAAAAAACGCAGCAAGTCATTGGTTACCCCTGCATGGGGGAAGGAACAAAGCGGGCTTCTACTTCACTGTACAAGAATTGCTATCGGATGTACCCATACCGCTGCCATTGCCCTTATTGCTGCTGATGGCAGGGGGCATGGTTACCTGTATGCCCTGCGAAGGCGGCACCAGCTTGGGAGCGACATTGGAGCCGGGTGTAAAACTGAAAGAACCGGCAGGCACCTCGATGGAACCAGCGGCGTTGGTTATGATGGTCTTGCCTGAAGCCGTGTCGGTATATAACCCATTCCCCGGCGCTTGGCCGGAGACAGTTGGAATGTTGGCGCAGTCGTTGTTGCACAAGAGCGCGCCGAAGTGGGTGCCGCGAATACCGATGGTCGCCGCCGCCGTGTTCATTTTGAAGGCATCCGGGTTGCGCTTGCCGAGCAGACCCGTCACCGAGCGCAGCCCACCCTTGATCAGGCTGAACAAGATATTGTCCTTATGCTCCGGTTCAGCAACAGGCCGGTAAGAGTAGGCATCCACCTTAAACACCGTCTCAGGCCGCAACACTACTTCTCCGCCATCCACAAACTTGATGCGAGCGAAAGTATCCTCCTCGGTTTTCAGGGTATCGCCTTCCATTATTTCCGACTTGACCGAAAGCAACTTGCTCGTACCATCCGCGCGCGTCGCGCGGATGATGCCGCCCAAGTGCGTAATCGTGCCCACGCTCTCCGCCCAAGCCAAGGCGGGAAGGAGCAAGCCTACCAGGCAAAACAAAGTATAACCAGCGACTTGGCTGGCGTTTTTTGACGGCCTAGTCGAATGGCTAGTTAGTTCATCAACACTTTTCAGGTTTAGCATTTTTTGTACTCTTGCTGTCATCTTTACCATTGGCAGTACCACCCTTGCCGTTGTCTCCGTTCCCTTCACCACCAGAACTGGCATCCCCGCTTCCGGACTGTCCATTCTCTGTTGTAGTTGTAGCGTCCGTACCGCCAAAAGCTCCAGGCGTGCCGCCGATTGTGCCTCCAGATGAACCAAATACACCCAGCGTGGAGGTACTGCCAGCGCCTGTTGCACCTGTGCTGCTAGTTACCTCATTAGCATTTATGACTGGGCCGCTGGATGAGCCATCTGTGGTCGCGGCGGTCATAGTTGTGATGATCTGTGATGTCACCTGTTGTATTACACCTGGAGCTGGAGCTAAAATTAAAGCTGGAGCTGAACTTACGGTAAAGTTTTCAATATTGGCGAAGCCGCCGGTTACGCCGGTCACCGTGCCAGAGTTCGTGCCGGTGATCGTCCAAGTATTAACTACGTTGTCACCAACCAGAGTGTTGACACCCAAGCCGCCGTCAATTGCGCCGGATAGAGTGCCGCCAGCCAGCGTGAAGGTGTCATCGCCGTTGCCACCAATCAGATTACCCACGCCGGTGAAGGCCAGTGTCCCTGCCGTACCGGCATCAGCGCCGGTTACGCTGAATATCTCGCCCGTGTCTGCACCGGTGATGGTGGTGTTCGCGCCGTTACCAACGACCGCTCCGATTCCGCTGAAGGTTCCCGTGATGCCGGTGGCGGTGGTCGTTTGCTGGTTGATCGACACTGGGCTGCCATAGCTGCTGTAGTTCAGCGTGGCCGCCGTCACGTTCCCGCTCAGCCCGCCCGCGTTGCCGAAGCTCACCGTGCCCGTCGCGTCGCTGATGTTCTGGAACGCCGTCCAGGTCACGCCGTTCGAACTGCCCGCATCCGCCGTCACGGCATCCAGCGCGTAGGTCTGGCCGCTTCCGCCCATCGTGTTGCTCTTGGCCGCGTTGCCCGTGATCGTGCTCACGCCGCTGAAGCCGCCAGTCGCCGTGGCTGTGCCCGCGTTCGCGCCGGTCAGACCCACCGTCACGTTGCTGCCATAGCCCGAGTAATCCAGAACCTGCGCCGCTGCCGTCCCGCTCAGCCCGCCCGCGTTGCCGAAGCTCACCGTTCCCGTCGCGTCGCTGATGTTCTGGAACGCCGTCCAGGTCACGCCGTTCGAACTGCCCGCATCCGCCGTCACGGCATCCAGCGCGTAGGTCTGGCCGCTTCCGCCCATCGTGTTGCTCTTGGCCGCGTTGCCCGTGATCGTGCTCACGCCGCTGAAGCCGCCAGTCGCCGTGGCTGTGCCCGCGTTCGCGCCGGTCAGACCCACCGTCACGTTGCTGCCATAGCCCGAGTAATCCAGAACCTGCGCCGCTGCCGTCCCGCTCAGCCCGCCCGCGTTGCCGAAGCTCACCGTTCCCGTCGCGTCGCTGATGTTCTGGAACGCCGTCCAGGTCACGCCGTTCGAACTGCCCGCATCCGCCGTCACGGCATCCAGCGCGTAGGTCTGGCCGCTTCCGCCCATCGTGTTGCTCTTGGCCGCGTTGCCCGTGATCGTGCTCACGCCGCTGAAGCCGCCAGTCGCCGTGGCTGTGCCCGCGTTCGCGCCGGTCAGACCCACCGTCACGTTGCTGCCATAGCCCGAGTAATCCAGAACCTGCGCCGCTGCCGTCCCGCTCAGCCCGCCCGCGTTGCCGAAGCTCACCGTTCCCGTCGCGTCGCTGATGTTCTGGAACGCCGTCCAGGTCACGCCGTTCGAACTGCCCGCATCCGCCGTCACGGCATCCAGCGCGTAGGTCTGGCCGCTTCCGCCCATCGTGTTGCTCTTGGCCGCGTTGCCCGTGATCGTGCTCACGCCGCTGAAGCCGCCAGTCGCCGTGGCTGTGCCCGCGTTCGCGCCGGTCAGACCCACCGTCACGTTGCTGCCATAGCCCGAGTAATCCAGAACCTGCGCCGCTGCCGTCCCGCTCAGCCCGCCCGCGTTGCCGAAGCTCACCGTTCCCGTCGCGTCGCTGATGTTCTGGAACGCCGTCCAGGTCACGCCGTTCGAACTGCCCGCATCCGCCGTCACGGCATCCAGCGCGTAGGTCTGGCCGCTTCCGCCCATCGTGTTGCTCTTGGCCGCGTTGCCCGTGATCGTGCTCACGCCGCTGAAGCCGCCAGTCGCCGTGGCTGTGCCCGCGTTCGCGCCGGTCAGACCCACCGTCACGTTGCTGCCATAGCCCGAGTAATCCAGAACCTGCGCCGCTGCCGTCCCGCTCAGCCCGCCCGCGTTGCCGAAGCTCACCGTTCCCGTCGCGTCGCTGATGTTCTGGAACGCCGTCCAGGTCACGCCGTTCGAACTGCCCGCATCCGCCGTCACGGCATCCAGCGCGTAGGTCTGGCCGCTTCCGCCCATCGTGTTGCTCTTGGCCGCGTTGCCCGTGATCGTGCTCACGCCGCTGAAGCCGCCAGTCGCCGTGGCTGTGCCCGCGTTCGCGCCGGTCAGACCCACCGTCACGTTGCTGCCATAGCCCGAGTAATCCAGAAACCTGCGCCGCTGCCGTCCCGCTCAGCCCGCCCGCGTTGCCGAAGCTCACCGTTCCCGTCGCGTCGCTGATGTTCTGGAACGCCGTCCAGGTCACGCCGTTCGAACTGCCCGCATCCGCCGTCACGGCATCCAGCGCGTAGGTCTGGCCGCTTCCGCCCATCGTGTTGCTCTTGGCCGCGTTGCCCGTGATCGTGCTCACGCCGCTGAAGCCGCCAGTCGCCGTGGCTGTGCCCGCGTTCGCGCCGGTCAGACCCACCGTCACGTTGCTGCCATAGCCCGAGTAATCCAGAACCTGCGCCGCTGCCGTCCCGCTCAGCCCGCCCGCGTTGCCGAAGCTCACCGTGCCCGTCGCGTCGCTGATGTTCTGGAACGCCGTCCAGGTCACGCCGTTCGAACTGCCCGCATCCGCCGTCACGGCGTCCAGCGCGTAGGTCTGGCCGCTTCCGCCCATCGTGTTGTTCTTGGCCGCGTTGCCCGTGATCGTGCTCACGCCGCTGAAGCCGCCAGTCGCCGTGGCTGTGCCCGCGTTCGCGCCGGTCAGACCCACCGTCACGTTGCTGCCATAGCCCGAGTAATCCAGAACCTGCGCCGCTGCCGTCCCGCTCAGCCCGCCCGCGTTGCCGAAGCTCACCGTGCCCGTCGCGTCGCTGATGTTCTGGAACGCCGTCCAGGTCACGCCGTTCGAACTGCCCGCATCCGCCGTCACGGCATCCAGCGCGTAGGTCTGGCCGCTTCCGCCCATCGTGTTGCTCTTGGCCGCGTTGCCCGTGATCGTGCTCACGCCGCTGAAGCCGCCAGTCGCCGTGGCTGTGCCCGCGTTCGCGCCGGTCAGACCCACCGTCACGTTGCTGCCATAGCCCGAGTAATCCAGAACCTGCGCCGCTGCCGTCCCGCTCAGCCCGCCCGCGTTGCCGAAGCTCACCGTTCCCGTCGCGTCGCTGATGTTCTGGAACGCCGTCCAGGTCACGCCGTTCGAACTGCCCGCATCCGCCGTCACGGCATCCAGCGCGTAGGTCTGGCCGCTTCCGCCCATCGTGTTGCTCTTGGCCGCGTTGCCCGTGATCGTGCTCACGCCGCTGAAGCCGCCAGTCGCCGTGGCTGTGCCCGCGTTCGCGCCGGTCAGACCCACCGTCACGTTGCTGCCATAGCCCGAGTAATCCAGAACCTGCGCCGCTGCCGTCCCGCTCAGCCCGCCCGCGTTGCCGAAGCTCACCGTGCCCGTCGCGTCGCTGATGTTCTGGAACGCCGTCCAGGTCACGCCGTTCGAACTGCCCGCATCCGCCGTCACGGCATCCAGCGCGTAGGTCTGGCCGCTTCCGCCCATCGTGTTGCTCTTGGCCGCGTTGCCCGTGATCGTGCTCACGCCGCTGAAGCCGCCAGTCGCCGTGGCTGTGCCCGCGTTCGCGCCGGTCAGACCCACCGTCACGTTGCTGCCATAGCCCGAGTAATCCAGAACCTGCGCCGCTGCCGTCCCGCTCAGCCCGCCCGCGTTGCCGAAGCTCACCGTGCCCGTCGCGTCGCTGATGTTCTGGAACGCCGTCCAGGTCACGCCGTTCGAACTGCCCGCATCCGCCGTCACGGCGTCCAGCGCGTAGGTCTGGCCGCTTCCGCCCATCGTGTTGTTCTTGGCCGCGTTGCCCGTGATCGTGCTCACGCCGCTGAAGCCACTAGTGATCGTTGTGGTAGTACCCGCGTTTGCCCCAGATAGGTTCACCGTCACGTTGCTGCCATAGCCAGAATAATCCAGCACGTCCGTGCCGCCAGCACCCGTCACCATCGCAACGCTGCCCGTGCCGGTGAAGTTGAAGGTGTCACCTGACGAACCGGCGGTAAGGCTGTTCACTCCCGAAAAGCCCACCACTCCACTCGTGTTAGTGAGGGAACCCGAGTTGGCGCTACTGATCGCCCAAGTATTCGCAATGGCTGTTGGACCCGCAATCGTGCCCGTACCACCACCGGTTGCGGTAACTGTACCAATATTCGTAAAAATCGGGTTGGCGCTAATATCTAGCGTAGTAACAAAATTGAGCAAGAGAGAACTCGTGCCGCCGTTCAGAAAAGTGCCTCCCAAGAACGTAATGCCACCGGTAGTAGAGGTTAGGGTGAGATTCTTGCCTGCACCAGCAAAATCAATGGACACCCCCGCATCGACAGTAATTAAACCTGTCGCTTGCAATTCCAAATTGTTCGAGGCCAATGTGGTGGTGATAACACCGTCGCCGATTTGTCCTGCCCCCGTGTCACTGCCGGAATTCCAAATGCCACCGGAAAGAAGATCGGTACCGTTGTAAGTAACAAGGTCACCAGCTAATATTTCGATAGTGGAGGGATCGAGCAACAGCGTTCCCGTCTTGCCATGTGCCGCAGTAGTATTGACCAAACCCGCGAAGGCAAGGGTCTGCTTGCCGGAGGTCTCGACAAAGCCGCCATCACCGCTCTGCGCGCCACCTCGTGCCGAGATGTTGCCGTAGAACTGTGTGTAGTTATTCGACCACACCGCCACATTGCCGCCATTGCCATTCTGTATCGCATCCGCCTTGATCAGCGTATTCGGCCCCACATAGGTTTGCGTGGCATTCTGGATCGCCGGGTTGGCTCCGTGAAAATCGCCTCCCACCAACACCGTGCCGCCGCCATTAGTTCCAGATGCGTCCAAGGTGGCGTTGTCGGTAATTGCTACGCGGTTGCCCAACACTTGAATGCTGCCGCCTGTTGTGCCGGTTGCCTGAATATTGCCTTGTCCTTGCACGTAGGCATCTTGACTAGCCTTGAGCAATATCCTGCCGCCTTGACTAACAATGCTGCTCGCGTTGAGCGTGCCGCTGTTCTTGGCCACTGCGCCCACGATGCCGATGCTCCCTGACTCGGCAAGGATCTGGCCAAGATTGGTAGCGGTGTTGTTTGATCCGGTGACTTGGGCTGAAACGCCGGGTGTGCTGGTGTCAATAAGCTGTACGGTGTTACCTGCTGCGAGGATGGTTTCACCTTTGGGCGTGTTGATGATGCCGTTGTTGGTAACCTGTGGCGCGACTAGATAAACCGTGCCACCTTCGGGGGTGGTGATGTTGCCGTAGTTCTGCACAGACCCTGCATTGAGGTTGGGGCCGAAATTAAGTTTGCCCGCGATGAAGTCGGTGTCGGACAGGTTGAGCGTGGAAGTTACCAGCCCACCCACATTAATTATTGCGCCTTGCCCCACCATAATCCCGGCTGGGTTGATGAGGAACACCCTGCCATTGGATGTGAGCGTGCCCAGCAGCGCGGAAGGATCGGGGCCGATTACGCGATTTAATATGGAACTGCTGGCGGATTGCTGGATGAAGTTGGTGGTTTCGCCGCTACCGATGGAGAAGCCTTGCCAGTTGATGATGGCGTTGGGTGTGTTGGTGACGGTAAGAAGATTACCGCTCTGATTGATGTTGACAGTGCCGTTGACGACCTGCGCGCCGATGGGGTTGGCTTGGGCGCTGAGGCTGAAGCAGCAGGCCAGCGCAATGGCTATCGGCTTACAGCGGAGCCTTCTGTTTCGCTTTGCAAAGTTGCCTGAGCTGCTTTCGTTATCTGCCAGCGCAGCCGCGCTGAGGACGCATGAGCCAGAACGCTTGCCCTTTGCGCTGGTCAGTTCGGACACAGCCACCCAGGTGTTTAGCGCATCTGACCAGATTGTGCGGAAGATATGATTGAGCGATGCCTTCATGGTTTTCTCCTCACCACAATACAGTGGTTCCCACTTACGATTCCTGATTTGTGTTCTTGATCAAAGGTACTAAAAATTGATTCAACCCAAATAATCTATTGGAGCCAATTGTCCCTTCCCCCATGCAGGGGGAAGGTTAGGATGGGGGTAGAAGTGGTGAAATACCGCGTTTCTACCCCCTCCCTGATGAACTAACTAGCCACTCGACTAGGCTGGCAAACAACGCCAACCAAGTCGCTGGTTATAGCCCTCCCCCTGCATGGGAGAGGGGATATTTTGTAATGGACAATCCGAGTTTAATCTTGTTGCCCCTCATCGCTCATCTGGTTGTTATCGTCAAAATACACGCATTCTTTACTTCATGCTACTTGGATGTGTCTGTTAAACTTCGTGTCCAATCAGGGAAATTTGTGAAGAGCGCTAAAGTTCCGCATGGTCAATGCTGTCATAAATTGGGAGCAACCCTTTTTGATTGTGCATAGTTTTTCTACCTTAAACCAACCCCTCCAAACCTCCCCTTGTCAGGGGAGGCTTAAAGGCTTCCCCCTGACAAGGGGGACTGAGGGGGTTGGTTTGCGAAGATTCTGGTGTTACAGGTACTAGCCTACCAATTCACCATCACGCCTATCTGCCCTCGGGTGTCGCCTGCCTTTCTGCTACTGTCGCCTGGATTGGTTACTTTGGCCAAGTCGAATTTGGTCGTAATGTTTTTACCGTAGGTGTAACGGAAACCTAAGCCCGCGCTACCCACCGTGTTTCGCACCATCGGTTCACCGGGCAACTGGACATTCCATCCTTGCCCACGGTCAATGAATCCAAGCAGTCTGAAACTACCGTTCTCGATATGCAATTTTGGGGCAAGCTCCGGGGTATACAATTCAAAATTAAGGATGGCACCTTTGTCGTTAGAAACTTCACGTTCAAGAAATCCTCGCACCGCATTCGCCCCGACCAAGCCGATGTCCTCATAGGTAACCAACGAGTCGCGTGTGTACTGGAGATTCCCGGCTACCCGGTATTGCCAGTCTTGCGACAATGCTCCCAGCAAGCTGCCATTGAAACGCAGGATGCTGTAGTCGGCTTGTGCGCCCGCCGCTCGTGCCGCACTGAAATCGCTGATGGTGCCATGCGCTCCTCCTGAGATGTTGTGTACGATGGAGGTGGAATAGTCGGCAACAAAGGCAGGCTTGGCCAGTGTTCCTCCGTAGGTAAGACTGAAAGGATGTATGGTGAGGTCATTGCCGCTGGCGCCACAAATGGCTGTGCCATTGATCTGGCAATTGTTGAAATAAGACCGGTAATCCAATCCGGCTATGATCTTTGATGTGTAATCTCCTTGGCGCGGGATGTAGTGGTTGTAATGCACTCCATATACATTGCCTTTGCCGCTGAATGTCAGGAGAAATCCGCCGACTATGGGAGAGGTTCCGGCATTGCTGTCGGAATGGGCTGCGATCAGGTCGATGCTGTCGCCCAATGAATAGAGGGGCATTCGGTAGCTGCCCGAGAGCTGAGTAACATCACTGACGTGGTCGGGTGATGTCACGTAGTTGAAAGTCGCAGCCTGGTCGCGGTTAAACAGGTTGTTGTTCTGGTAGCCTATGCCCGTGCGGTACATACCGGTGCTTGAGCTGCCGGTGTTATCCAGCGTGGCAAAAACTTTATGCGGCGAACTGTCGTGTACGTTAACCTCGGCATCGACGGTGTTTTCTTCTTCGCCTTGGGAAAATACGACATCCATCTGGCGGGTGGGGTTTTCATTGGCAAGCCGGAGATTTTCGGAAAGCGTGCGTGCGCTGGGAGTGTAGCCTTCGGCCAATGAGGGCAAGGCGTTCCTGATATTGGGCTTATCGTAATGCTGGTTGCCATTCAGGGTGACTTTCCCCACCACGGTTTCCATTACCTGGAAAGTGACCGTGCCATCGGTAATATCCTGCTCCGGGGTAACAACATGCACCGCGCTGTAACCTGCGCTACGGTATGCGCCTTCGAGAGCTTCCAGTGCGTGCTGAATGTCTGTGTAGCTGCGGTTATTGCCTTTGAAAGGATTCAGCAGGCGTTCGATCAATTCGGTTTCAAGCAGGGTGTTGCCTTTGACCTGGAAGCTGTCGATGCGTACCAGTGCGGTATTGCCATTCGTGGCTTCAGCCTGGGGGGCTGGAGCAGGCGACGGGTTTGCATCTTGTCCTTGAGCCGGAGAAGTGCCAGCACCACGCAACGCCAGCAAATCTCGAACCAAGGACTGCGCTTCTTCAATTTGCTTGGGAGTCATGTTGGCTTCGGCCACTTTCTTGTTATTCGCTGCCATCCAATCCCCGGCTGCATCCGCAAGGCTGACCCACTTATACGCCAGCATCATGTTTCGTGGTACGCCCTGCCCATTAAAGTAGAGTACCCCGAGATTGTTTTGAGCATTTGCTAACCCTTGTTCGGCTGCTTTGGAATACCATGACGCAGCTTCCTTGTAGTCTTGTGGCACGCCCTGACCACTGGCGTACTTCGCACCAAGGTTGAATTGTGCCATTGCATTTCCCTGTTCAGCCGCTTTGCGATACCACGCTACAGCGTCCTCGTAGCTCTGAGTTACGCCATCTCCATTGGCATACATTACTCCAAGCCTGTACTGCGCCAACGCATTACCGCGCTCGGATGCTTTGTAATACCATAAGGCTGCTTTCTTGTAGTCCTGCGGCACACCTTGCCCACTTGCATACATCATCCCAAGCATGTACATAGCCGATGCATCACCCTGCTCGGCAGCTTTAATGTACCCCGACATGTCCATTTTGGATTTCTTCTGCACATCAGGCTTGGCATTATCGTTAGTTGGAATTTCGATATTTTCTTGAGTTCCAACTGGGGGACTTTTAATTTCAGGCAAGGCCGGTGCAGATGCCTCGGCTATTGATGAGTTCGAAGCCGGCATCTCCCACTGCACTCGAACTCGCTCCTTTCCATTTCTTGCCGGCTGTTCACTCGTGTGGATATGGGCAACGCTTTCATTTAGATCAAGTACAAGCCGTGTCGTACCGGCAAATGGAGTGCCTATGCGAAACCCACTGACCCCTGAGATCAAATTTTTTGTGGAAAAAACTCTCTTAACTGATCGCTTATCGATTTTTTCCAGATCAATGACGAGGCGGTCTGGATTGGTCAAGGAAAAAACTGTGTATTTCGCTTTGGATGATAATTCAAGAATCAAAGAACGTTGCTCGGCTTCGGCTGATAATTCAGCATTGGTCACAGAGGGAAGTCCATACGCTAACGAATAAAATAGCGAGGCCATCACCATGAAGATGAGCTTTGCGTAAGTCATTTGATCGCCTGTATAGCAAAAATATTCGGCTGGCGCAATCTATAATTTTGTGAAGATCGCGAAAAAGCGCATCCAAAACAATGGGAAAGAGAGTGCGCGATGTGGCAAAGTTGCGTCCTTGCCAGAGCAAATATTCGATTAAAGCTGATGGTGCCTTTGGGCAACCAGCCTTTCTGCTTGAATACGGCGATAACTAGCATGCAGAAACGTCGCCATGATTGCTGAGCAGAAACAATTGATTTGCAGAATGTTTTCATGATCACATTATTCATGTAACCACGCCAGTTCAATTGCTTAAATAAACGGGAGAAAGGCTTGTAGTTTTCAGAATTGAATCTGGTTGCGGAAATCCACGCGATTAGAGAGGGGCTTGCCTATAGAAGGGGCGCAATACAACTAACCATCCCACCAGGCAACCGAAAAACGATTTCCAATTGGTTGGTTATTGCGCCCTTGCGTCCGGTTCCGGCTCACCTAACTCAATATCCGAATCGCACCCTTTTCCCGCAGCAATTCGAGTGGCGATTAAGGCTCCCATCCATCGCCTGGATATCTTGGGAATCAGGCGTGAATAGCAATCTGGTTGTATGACCATGCCACAGACGTAGCAACCGCTCTCCTCCCGCCACAATAGTGCACGACAGCGTCCTTTGCACTGAAACAGGAAGAGATATGCAATCGGACAAGGCTCCGCCGCACAACAGACGCCGCACCCATTGCATGGCGCTCCAAAGCTGGGCTTGGGCGGGGCTTGCTCATGCAGTTCGATGGTTTGAACCTGCGGGGCTGTCATTTTCGTGGGTTATTAGGCAAATGGGACGATTCAGGATTGCGCCAGCGCCTTGCCAGCCACGATCTCATAACCATCGATATTGACCGGCACCGTAAACGATGCGGCGTTACGGTGGCCGCCGCCGCCAAACTTGGCGGCCAGCAATGACACATCGTAATCACCGCATGAGCGCAAACTGATTTTGAGAACGCCATCAAGCTGACGCCAAATCATGCCAAAACTGCCTGACATGGCAGCCAGATGGTGGCCGAGTTCGCTGGAATATCTGCTGGAAGCGTTGACAGCCAAGCCGGTCTCCCCTGCCAGCGTGACGGAATAATGGTCCTCCAGTAAAACAGTTAGCTCGCCATCGAATGCACGCTTAAGCAGGGTTCCTTCATCGATGAAAACCGCAAGCTGCTGCTCGGACATTCCGGCAACTCGCTCCCAGTTGGCAAAGTTCATCGGTTCCATTTCCAGTCGCAGCTGAAATTCTCTGCTGCCTTGCAGCACATGACGCCAAAGATCGACATCCTCCACCAGATTGACCAAAGCAGGCCGTGGCTGCCCCGGATGAAACCAATCCCACGCCATCCCGGCGCCGCTGCGCTCCATATCAAATATGGCAAAAGAAAGACCGACCAGATCGGCTTGCGCGCTTTTGTGGTGATCCAGCACGAGAAGCGATTTAGCTTCCAGAGCCATTGCTTCCATGATGGCGCGTCTATAGGAGAAATCGACGATCACCACGTCGCGCCCGGCAACATCCGGGGGGGCATCGCCGTGGCTGGCCGGAATATAATCCCCATCGCCGAGGGCTTTTCTGACAGCCCACGCAGAGGTCATCCCATCAAGGCATTTTCCGTGATATATCACCAGAGGTTTCGACATAAGCATTGTTCTTTCGTAAGGTTTCGCATCAGCCTAAATAATCCGCTAGGCCCAATATCCCTGCCCCCTTGCAGGGGGAGGGCTAGTAGTTCCATCAGGGGGTAGAAACGTGGTTTTCGCCGTGCCAACCCCCATCCTAGCCTTCCCCCTGCAAGGGGGAAGGGACAGTTTGGTTCTAATAATTTTGGATCAATCCAAATAGTACATGCACATTATTACAAACTTTCCCACATCTTCTGCAAGCGTTTCACCGAGACGATCACCGGGGTCTTCAACTCCTGCGCAAACAGTGACACGCGCAATTCCTGCAACAGCCAGCCGAAATCTGCCACACGCGCATCAACATCGGGCTGTTGTGCCGCCAGCTTACGCTGCCACGCCTGTTGCAAGGAGTGCATTTGCGCCAGTTGCCGCGCATCGCGCGCCGGATCGGCACGCAGTTTTTCCAAGCGCACGTTGACCGCCTTGAGATAGCGCGGCACATGCTGCAAACGCTCATAGGGAACGCGCGCAACAAATTCCTTGCTCAACATCCATTCGCACTGCGCACGTATGTCCTGCACCGCTTGGGCATGTGCCTTGAATCCGGGCAGGGATTTTTGCAGCGCATTGTATTCCGCCAACACCGTGCCAACCAGCCGCGCAATTTCTTGTGCCACCAGCGTCAGTCGGTTTTTCGCTTCCTTGCAGCGCGCGGCAAATTCTTTTTCGCTCGCAGGCCACGGCTCCATCAGACAACAACGGTCGAAGGTCACCGCCAATATCTGGCGAAGCAAATCCTGCTGACTGCCGAAAGGTAAAAATTGCATCCCCATCGCCTGCATTCCTGGCAGATTTTTTTCCAGAAACTTTACCTGTTCTTTGAGCGCCAGCATGAACAAGCGCACCAGCCCCTTGCGATGCGTGGCTTGCGCTTCGTCGCGCGTATCAAAAACATGCAGCGTCACGGCATCGCCTTCATCCACCAGCGCGTTGAATAGCGTCACCGTCTGCCCGGCACGGATCAATTCAGAAGTTGCCTTAAACTCGCCAAAACTCCAGTCGGTGAAATGTGCTTGAGCTTGTTCTATGCCTTTAACCTTGGCAGGCAGTGGTTCCAGTTTTGGGGCAAGCTCGGTGCGCAATTGTGTAAAATTGCGCGACGCGCCCAACTGCCTGCTGTGTTCATCCACTACATAAAAATTCATCAGCAGATGCGCTGGCAACTGCTCCAGGCGGAACGCATCAAGCGGTACGTCGAGTTGTTTCTGTGCGCGAATATAGCGCGCTAAAGCTTGTAGCAACGGCACATCGGCAGGCTCTACCTCGCGGCAGAATGCGGTAGCAAATTCCGGCACGGGCACCAGATGGCGGCGCAATTTCTGCGGCAGGGTTTTCACCAGTTGCGTCACCTTTTCCGCCAGCAGGCCGGGAACCAGATATTCGCAGCGCACCGCAGACACTTGGTTAATCAAGGCCAACGGCACGGTGAGTGTGACGCCGTCGTCGTTCTTGCCCGGCGCAAAATGGTAAGCCAGCGCATAGCTGATATTGTTCATCACCAATTGCGGCGGGAACTGGTCGGTGGTGATGCCCGCCGCCTCATGGCGCATCAGATCATCGCGCTGAAGAAAGAGTAATTTTGGTTTTTCGCGTTCCGCTTCCTTGCGCCACGCCTCGAACGCCGCGCCGTTGTGGATATGCGGCGGAATGCGGCTGTCGTAAAAGGCGTAGATCAACTCGTCGTCCACCAGCACGTCGGGGCGGCGCGCCTTATGCTCTAAAGCCTCAATGTCATGGATCAGTTTCTGGTTGTGCGCGAAGAACGGCGCCAGCGTGTTGAACTCGCCCGTCACCAGCGCCTGGCGTATAAATACCTCGCGCGACTCTGCCAAGTTCATCGGCCCGTAATGCACCCGTTTCTTGGGATTGATGACCAGGCCATACAAAGTGCTGCGCTCCCACGCCGCCACCTGCGCGGCCTTCTTCTCCCAGTGCGGATCGAAATAGTGGCGCTTGATAAGATGCGCACCAACCTCCTCCAGCCACTCCGGTTCGATGCGCGCCACGTTGCGCGCATACAGTTTGGTGGTCTCGGTTAGCTCTGCTGCCACCACCCATTTCGCGCCCTTCTTCGCCAGCACCGAATTCGGCGCAATGAAGAATTTTATTTCACGCGCACCAAGATAATACGGCTCCCGGTCTACGCCCTTGCAGCCGATGTTGCCGAGCAGGCCGGTGAGTAAGGCTTTGTGTATCTGCTCGTAACTGGCGGGCTGCTCGTTCAGGCGCATGCCCATCTCGGCCACCTGTGCATGCAATTGCTGATGCAACTCATGCCACTCGCGCAAGCGTAGCGGCGACAGGAATTTTTCGCGGCATTCATTCGCCCACAGGCGGTTGGTTTTCTTGTGCTTCACGGCCTCCTGAAACCATGCCCACAATTTCAGGTAGGTGAGAAAATCCGAACGTTCGTCGTTGAAGCGCTGATGCGCTGCATCTGCCGCCTCGCGCCGTTCCGATGGACGGTCACGAGGATCTTGCAGCGACAGCGCGCTGGCGATAATGAGAATTTCTGAGAGGCACTGGTATTGCCGTCCGGCCAATAACAGGCGCGCGATTTTCGGGTCGAGTGGCAATTTGGCCAGTTCTCTCCCCAACGGGGTCAGTTGCCGCGCCTCATCAATCGCACCGAGTTCGGCGAGCAACTGATAACCGTCAGCAATGGAACGCGAACCGGGCGGTTCGATGAACGGAAATTTTTCCACTTCCCCCAAGCCCAGCGCGCTCATGCGCAATATCACCGTCGCCAGCGATACTCTAAATATTTCCGCGTCGGTATATTCGGCACGCGCAATAAAATCCGCCTCGTCGTACAGGCGCACGCAGATGCCGCTCATTACCCGACCACAGCGCCCGGCGCGCTGGTTGGCGGCAGCACGTGAAATCTTCTCCACGCGCAACTGCTCCACCTTCTGCCGGATGCTGTAGCGGTTGATGCGCGCCTGACCGGAATCAATCACGTAGCCTATGTTAGGCACGGTGAGAGAAGTCTCCGCCACATTGGTCGCCAGCACCACACGGCGCATACCGGAAGTCGGTTTGAACACGCGATCCTGCTCGGCAGCGGACAGGCGCGAGAACAGCGGCAGGATTTCAACTCCTTTGGGATGATGTTTGCGCAACGTTTCTGCCGTGTCGCGTATCTCGCGCTCACCCGGCAGGAACACCAGCACATCGCCGCGCAAGCCGCCAATCGATAGCTCATCCAGCGCGCTGCACACTGCCTGAGGTACGTCCTGTGTTTCACCTTCCTCATTCTGTTGTGGCGGACGATAACGGGTTTCAATCGAATAACTGCGGCCTGAAACCTGCAAGACAGGCGCACTGGAAAAATGTTTGGCGAACCGTTCAGCATCCAGCGTGGCCGAGGTAATGATGAGCTTCAAATCCGGGCGGCGTGGCAGCAACTGCTTGAAATAGCCGAGCAGGAAATCAATGTTGAGCGAGCGTTCGTGCGCCTCGTCGATGATGATGGTGTCGTATTTATACAGCAGCGGGTCGCTCTGGATTTCCGCCAGCAGGATACCGTCTGTCATCAGCTTGATGCAGGTGTAATCCGACACTTTGTCGCTGAAGCGCACCTTGTAGCCGACCACCCCGCCCAACTCGATCTTCAGTTCGTGCGCAATACGGTTGGCCACCGAACGCGCCGCCACGCGGCGCGGCTGGGTGTGAGCAATCATGCCTTGCACGCCACGACCTATGCTCAAACAAATTTTTGGCAATTGCGTCGTCTTGCCGGAGCCGGTCTCGCCGCACACGATGACGACCTGGTTTTGCGCGATAGCCTCTGCCAGTTCCTCACGCCGCAACACCACCGGCAGATCGGCAGGATACTCAAGCGGGAAGAGCAGTTCGATACGCGCGGCGCGGCGGGCTTGGGGAGAGTTTGCTTGAAAAGAATGAGGGGGAGAAACCATGGCGCGCGATTGTACAGCACACGCAAAGAACAGGGGAGCCGAGGCTCCCCTGATGATATGTTTACTTTTGCAATTAGACGAATATGTTAACGTGGTTCCAAAATCAGTTGTATCTAATTCTTGTAAGCTTCGACCGGAACGTTGATGTTGACTCCGTCGCTAACCGACGGTATGTATTGCGTCAACCCGAAATCAGAAACGCTTGATGGTCGCTGAGATATTACCTGCACACATTGGTCTATTGTTAATTGGATGATCACCGCACTGGAAACCGACCACCGTAACATTGAGTGGTTTGGTCACACCGATCATGGTGAATTGTCCTTCTGCGCCGACAACTTTGTTGCCGATGAAAATCAGTTTGTCCGATTTGAAAGTCATGGTCGGAAACTTCTTCACATTGAACAAATCCACATCGGACAAATGTTTCGTCCAGGCATTCCAACCCGTATCGAGTGACTCGGTGTAGATCGTGAAATCGACGCTGCCTGTTTTGGCCGCAAAGTCGATCATGACTTTACCGCTGGTCTTATTGAAATGTCCGTGTAGCGCCATAAAACCTAGTTTGGGGACTTCGAAAACCGGGACGCTAAAACCGGGATCAATGGTGTAGCTGTCGGCAGCGTACGCGGGCGCAACCAATGCACCCATTATTGCGAAAGCGGCAATATATTTCTTCATGAAAACCTCCGTTGCGGACTCCTGTCGCTACCGGCAGGTCGCCGATAGTGACAATATCCTAATTATTTATCTTCGGGAAATGCTTGCAAATAAGCAGCCACCGCTTCCATTTCTCCAGCGGTAAGGTTGTGGGAAACCTCCTTCATCGGCGTACCTGGTCGTCCTTCTGTTTCCTGGAAAATATGCAATTGCTTCACCAGATAAGCCTGGTGCTGATTCGCCAACCTCGGGAAGGTTGACAGACCTTGCGCCTTGGGTCCATGACAAGCTATGCAGGGGGGGGCTTCCTCGCTCGGCACCCCATTTTCGAAAATCACCTTGCCGGTGGCCATTTTCTGTGGGTCGACCGGTGCGTTGGGCTTCATAACCTGCTTGGAGAAATAATCGGCGAGTCCCTTGATTTGAGCATCGGTGAGATGGTGGCTTAACCCCCACATGTATTGGAAACCGGGCGGGTCGGAGCGGTGATGGCTTCTGAAGTTCTCCAATTGAGCGACGATGTAATCCGCCTGTTGCCCGGCAAGTCGCGGGAAATTCGGCGACACTGAATTGCCGTCGACGCCGTGGCAGTTCGAGCATACCTGGACGGCAGTCACTGCCGGAGGGACGTTCGGGTTGTTAAGGTCACGCGAGCGTTCGAGGTTGGTACAACCCGTCCCGACTGTTGCAAGCGCTAAAGCCAAAGCTAGCGGAATCCCTTTCATCTTGATCTCCAAAGTTCGCAATACTTGATTTGAATAGGCATCGTGCCCTCTTATCCGGCGGCGCATCAGTACGCTCCCCAAACATAGAAGAATACCGTGTTGTTATCGCTGGCGTTGTGTATACCATCGTAAAGGCTCGACGCACCGTTGAACTGGGTAACTTTATAATACTGAACACCGACCCGAACGTTTTGAAGCGGCATGTAAAAAACTTCTGGTATCCAGACGGTGGTGTTGGGTGTGTTGTTGATGTTAGACGCGGTGGGGTACAAAGTTGCGTCCGCACTACCCGTAGTGTTGGAATAACCCAAGCTGGCCCCGTATTTGGCTTGATAGACGTAGGTCGCTTTCAGTTTCAATAGGTTAAGGGTGTTAGACGGATTAGCATAACTTCCTCCAACTAGAGTAGGGTCTACTAGAGTTGAGTCGTACGTTTGATTCTCCTTGGTGTAGCTGAATTGCGCGGAGAACATATGCGGATCGAGGATGTACTGGTACTGACCGTCGAAGCCAACATCATGAAAGCTGTTGGTGGGTGTGGTGATATCAGATGGGGTTGAGTATATATCGGCGTTCAGAGCGTAGATGCCGATCATGGCGCTGTTGGCACCCCAGTCATGGTTTAACGCCAGACGCACGTACGGGTTGAACTGACCCTTAAGCTTGGTCATGCCGGCATCATTAATTCCCTGACTCAGGAAAGAGAATGCCCCATTAGCAGTCTGATACGCGCCCAATTCGGCATATACGGTGTCGTTCCAGTAGGCATAAACGTTCATACCCGCCGCTACTGACCCCAAATTCAAAATCTGAGGTGTTGCTGAGCCAGGAACACCTGTTATATTAGATGGAGGAACATAGCCTGGAGTTGAACCAAACGCCCCGTTGAACGTATTCCAGACATCAGTTACGCCAGGGTTGTTGTTCAGGCTGGCACCGACAATGAGGTCGCGATTGCCGTCAATGAAACGGTCGGCATAGCGCAGATCGAATTGATCAGATCCGCTATGTCCCGCGTATGGGCCGTTTTGACCGTAACCGTTGTACGTCCATTGCCCAAACAGGCCGATGTTGTCGGTGATCTTGCCCCCCGCAAAAATACTCGCGGTGGTGAAGTGTGGAAATCCCCCATTTTCCGGAGAAGCACCGCTACCGCTCAGGTCATCTGAGCTAACACGGGTCGAGGATACGACACCCATGACTGCCAAAGGCACATCGACGCGAGTACCTATGGTATAGCCGGTCAGCTTGAACTTCCGTCCGTAGGGGGTCAGTTCGGGGAATTGTCCACCGGCGTGGCAGGCCACGCAGTTCTGCCCGGTTTGGCGCGCGTAAATCGGAATCGCCTGCGAATCCATCGGGAACATCGCTGCTGTTATTCCCAGCCCTCCGATTACCAGAGCCGCGCTGCGCAATATGCTTCGTTGTATCACCTTTGTAAATCTACGCACTATGCCTCCCTTTAAATTAAAATCACTATTTCAAACATCAAGGACACCTCTAAAAGTCCGGATTTCTTCCTAAACTAATTGTATTGCAAATCATTAATTTTCCTGATTAGCCACAAAGCTCAGCAGTCCCCTCGCCCACTTGTGGGAGACAAAACGGTAGGGTGCACCTACTGAAATTCCAGACTAATCGGATTATTTTATGTTAATTTTGTGTTAAGACGTTATTTTTTAATTGCTTTTGATTGTATTGCGTTTGTTACAAATTGATAAAGCCATGAATCTGGAATACACTATTCCATAAATGGAACAAAAGAATATTTGCGCTGACGACTATATCCTGTTCGCTACCATCGTCGAACAGGAAAGCATGGTTCGCGCTGCCGAATTTCTGGGCATGCCCAAAGCCACGGTTTCCCGCCGCTTGACAAACCTTGAGGCGGCATTGAAGCAGCGATTGCTGTTGCGCACCACGCGCAGTTTGACGCTCACCGAATTTGGACAGGAGTTTCTCGATCATTGCCGTCGCGTTGCGGAAGACGTTACCAGCGCGCAAGATTTCGTGCGCAACCGGGAAGTACAACCACGCGGACGTTTGCGCGTTTCCATGCCGGGGGATTACGCCAAGCGGCATTTTTCGAGCGCCATCGCTACCTTCATTGAAGCCTATCCCGAAATACAACTTGACCTCCATCTGTCGTCGCGGCGTGTCGATCTGATCGGCGAAGGCTTCGATCTGGCGATACGCATGGGAACATTGGCAAACGATGCGAACCTGTTTGCGCGCAAGATAGACGAACTAAGTACCTGCCTTTACGCCAGCCCAGCCTATCTCGCAACTCACCCTGCGCCAAATCATCCGGACGACTTGAAGCATCATGCGACGGTTCGCCTGATGACATCACAAGGAACCGCCATCCCCTGGAAACTGATGTGCGGCAAGGATGTTTGGGATAATGTTCCGCAAGGGCAAATCACCGCGAACGCCCCCGATATGATACAGCAGCTATTGCTGGATGGCGCAGGCATCGGCGTATTACCTGATCGCTTTGCGGCTGAAGACGTGCGCCTCAAACATCTGGTGCAGGTGTTGCCGGAATGGTTGCTGCCGTCCATCCCTGCCTGGGCTGTAACGCCCATGCGCCGTTATCTGCCTACCAAGACACGCTCGTTCCTTTCTCATCTTGAACGATACATGAACAAAGGGTGATCGCTAGAGCGACTATCATTTGTCTGATTACGTTTGCCGGGCTGAGATTTTTCTGGCTACCTCAGCAGCAACGTGAAGCAGAAGGTTGCGTATTTTCGGAACATCCGGGCTATAACACCTATCAATTCTGACAGGTAGCCAATATCTCCCAGACTTGCCAGAATGGAACACACTGGATTGCGCGCATCCTGTGCGAGGCATTTAGCAATTGCCGATGCCATTTACTTGGTAATTGATATTCCAGAAATTACAGCCACATCAGGAGAATGAGATGATGAAACGCAATCAGCCCGGTTTTACTTTGATCGAAATCGCCATCGTGCTGGTGATTATCGGCCTGCTGCTCGGGGGCGTTTCTGAAGGGTCAGGAACTCATCAACAGCGCGAAGGTGAAAAACCTCGCGGGCGACTTCAAGAACATCCCGGTTTTTATCTACGGTTATCAGGACAAGTACAAGGCGCTGCCGGGAGATGATGCCAGTGTCGCCATTCATGTGACTGGCGGCACGGCCTGCACCCCGGCAGCAGTCAATCTGTGTACCACCGGCAACGGCATAATCGATGGCGCATGGAATGCCACAGCTATATCTTCAGAGTCCTTCGTATTCTGGCAGCATGTTCGCCTCGGTGGCTTTGCTCCCGGCCCCACAGACACAACTGCAACCAACTACTTGCCTAAAAATGCAGTTGGCGGAACCATTGGCGTTACCAATGTCGCCAACACCGCGATTACCGGATTAACGGGATCGTACATAATCTGCTCCGATGCCATAGCCGGTAAATTTGCCAAGCAACTTGATACCATTCTGGATGACGGCAATACCGCCACCGGCTCCATGATGGTAACGGCAGCCGACACGGCTACCGGAGGAGCGGCAATTGCGACCGGAAGTATTGTTGACGACACCCCTTATCTGGTGTGTATGGGTGTTTGACTATCCTTCGCGCAGTCGTTTCTCCGCCAACATCAGCGCCACGGGTTGGCCGAGCAGTACCAGCACATCACCGGCCTGCAGCACCATGTCGCCCGCAGGGTTGTTGCCGTGTACATTATGGCGGCGCACCGCATTGACTTCGACTTCCAATTCGGCCAAGTTGGCCTCATCCAGCGTCTTGCCCACAGCGGCATCATGTTCGTTCAACCGCACACTCTGAAATCGCGGCTGCAAGCTATCCGTAGTTTCGGCCACATCGAAGGGTGTGCGAATGAAGCTGCTGAACATGCTATAGCGACGCGCACGAGCTTCCCGTATGCGGCGAAGCACCTTGTTGAACGGCACGCCGGATAGCAGCAGCGCCTGCGAGGCGAGCATCACGCTGCCTTCCAGCACTTCTGCCACCACTTCGGCGGCACCGGCCTGCTTGAGTTCTTCGATGTGGGTGTCGTCGGTGGTGCGCACCACCACTGGCAAGTCTGGACGCACCTCGTTCACATGTTGCAATATCTTGATGGCAGAGTGCTTGTCATCGTAAGTGATTACCAAAGTTTTGGCGCGCATCAGCCCGGCAGCCAGCAGCACTTCGCGCTTGGCGGCGTCGCCATACACCACGCTCTCGCCCGCCGCCATAGCCTCGCGCACCCGATCCGGGTCGAGATCGAGTGCGATGCAGCGGATGTTCTCCTGCTTCATGAAATGCGCCAGTGCTTGGCCGCTGCGCCCGTAACCGCAAATGATGATGTGCGCGTCGGTGGCAATGCTTCGCACCGCGATCTGGTGGATCTGCATGGCGCGATCCATCCATTCGTCAGGAGAAATACGGCGCACAATGGCTTCGGCATGCTGAATCAGGAAGGGCGCGACCAGCATGGAGAGCAGCATGGCCGCCAGCACGTTCTGCATCACGTCGTGGGGCAACAGGTTCGCCCCCCCTGCCAGGGTCAGTAGCACGAAACCGAATTCACCCGCCTGCGCCAGCCCCAAGCCGCTGCGGATCGCTTCTCCCCAGCCGCCGACGAACCAACGCGCCAGCAGCGCCACCACGCCCGCCTTGAACGGTAGCAGAATGAGCAGGAGCAGCACTATCCAGCCCAATCCCCCAATTACGCTGGGCGGATCAAGCAGCATGCCGATGGTGACGAAGAACAGGCCGAGCAATACGTCGCGGAACGGCTTGATATCCTCTTCCACCTGATAGCGGTATTCGGTTTCAGAAATCAGCATACCCGCGACAAACGCACCCAGTGCCAGAGAAAGTCCGGCTAACTCGGTGATATAAGCCAAGCCCAGCGTAAATAGCAACACGTTGAGCATGAACAACTCGGAAGATTTTTGTGTGGCCACCAGATGGAACCACGGGCGCAATATGCGCTGACCGAAAACCAGCAGGGCGGCTAACACCACCGCCGCTTTGAACAAGGCCAGCCCGAGCGTCGCGTAGATGGCCTGCCCGCTACTGTCCAGCGCCGGGATGATGATGATGAACGGCACCACGGCCAGATCCTGAAACAGCAGCACGCCCATTATTTTCTGGCCGTGCGGCGTGTTTAGCTCGGCGCGTTCGACCAACATTTTGCTGACGATCGCGGTGGAGGACATCGCCAGCACGCCGCCCAAGGTCAGCCCGGCGCGCCAATCCAGCCCAAAAAAATACGAGGTCAGCATCACCATCAGGATGGTGGCCACCACCTGCGCCGTACCCAGTCCGAACACTATGCGCTGCATGGCGCGCAGCCGCGTCAGGCTGAATTCCAGCCCGATGCTGAACATCAGGAACACCACGCCGAATTCGGCCAGATGGCGCGTCTCCGGCGCATCGGGTATCCAGCCCAGCGCGTGCGGGCCTATCGTAATGCCAACGATAAGATAGCCCAGCATCGCCGGCAGGCGCAGGATGCGGCACAGCACCACCACACCTACGGCGACAGCAAGCAAAATTAACAGTAGTTGTAGCGAGTTGGTCATGCTTATGTTTCAAGCAGCAAAGTTTGTCGTACCCCGATAATGCACTAAGTCGCGCATCCTTTCAAAATTTCACGGTCAATTGGGCGCACTGCTATAATTCCTGCCATGAATAAAGCCATCACCGCCGCCCCGCGTGCACTCGACTTGGCACGCGAGGTGCTCAGTATTGAAGCCGCCGCCGTGCAGGCGCTCACGCAACGCATAGACGAAACTTTCCTGCGCGCGCTCGACATCATCCTGTCCTGTGAAGGACGGGTGATCGTCAGCGGCATGGGCAAGTCCGGCCACATCGCGCGCAAGATCGCTTCCACCCTGTCCAGCACCGGCACACCTGCGTATTTCGTGCATCCCGCCGAGGCCAGCCACGGCGACCTCGGCATGATTACCTCAGAGGATGTGTTTATCGCGCTGTCATATTCCGGCGAAAGCGAAGAACTGCTCACCATTGTGCCAGTGATCAAACGCCAAGGCGCAAAGCTGATCAGCCTGACAGGCAACCCGCAATCCACTCTGGCGCAGGCGGCGGATGCGCACCTCAATGCGGCGGTGGACAAGGAAGCTTGCCCGATGGGGCTGGCACCTACCGCCAGCACCACGGCGGCGCTGGCGCTGGGCGATGCGCTCGCCGTGGCGCTGCTGGATGCCAGGGGATTCGGCGCGGAGGATTTTGCCCGCTCGCATCCCGGCGGCAATCTGGGTCGACGCCTGCTCACCCACGTGCGCGACATTATGCATGCCGACGCAGAAATCCCCGCTGTCGGGGATAATGCCCTGTTGTCCGAGGCGGTGCTGGAAATCACACGCAAACGGCTAGGTATGACCGCCATCGTGGATGATACGCAGCGCGTACTCGGTATTTATACCGATGGCGATTTGCGCCGCACGTTGGAGAAGAGGCTGGACTTCGCCACTACCCCGGTCAGCGAAGTGATGTCGCGCAACCCGCGCAGCATAGGCCCGGATGCGCTGGCAGCGGAAGCGGTGCAGGTGATGGAACAATACAACATCAGCCAGATGCTGGTGGTGGATGCCGATAACAAGCTGGTCGGCGCGCTGAACATGCACGACCTGCTACGTGCGAAAGTAATCTGATGCATCTAAACCCCGATCATGCTGAGCTTGTCGAAGCGGCAAAATCCATCCGCCTGATCGCCTTCGACGTGGATGGCGTCATGACCGACGGCGGCCTGTACCTGTCCGATTCTGGCGAGGAATTCAAGTGCTTCAACGCGCTGGATGGACACGGCCTGAAAATGCTCAAGGCATCCGGTGTGGAGCTGGCTATCATTACCGGACGCGCCTCGCGTTGCGTGGAGTTGCGCGCGCAGAATCTCGGCATCACCCGCCTCTACCAGGGCGTGCATGACAAGCTGACCACCATGCAAACTTTGCTCGCCGAATTGCGCATCGCACCGGAAGCGGCTGCCTTCATGGGCGACGACGTGGTGGATCTGCCGGTGATGATCCGTGTCGGGCTGGCGTTGAGCGTGCCGGATGCGCCACAGGTGGTGCGCGACCGCGCTCACTATGTCACCCGCCGCAACGCCGGACATGGTGCGGTGCGCGAAGTGTGCGAGTTGTTGATGACGGCGCAGGGTACGCTGGAAGCCCAATTGGAGTCTTACCTCATATGAGAACCGGACGCCTGCAACGGCTGCGCGAGTGGTCACCCCTGTTGCCGCTGCTGTTGCTGCTGGGGGCGACCTATTGGCTAAACCAGCAGGTGCGTCCCCTGCTGCTCGCGCCCGACGCCAGCAAGCGCCATGACCCTGACTTCATAGCCAGCAAATTTGCCGCCACCACCCTGAATGAACAAGGTGCGCCGCACTTTATCTTGTACGCACAAAAAATGGTGCATTACCCCGACAATAACAGCACCCATCTGGACGATCCGCAACTGAGCACCCTTTATCCGGATCGCCCGCCCGTTTATACTTCTGCCAGACAGGCAGAAATATCGAGCAATGGTAAAGAAATATTCCTGCACGGAGATGTAAAAATCGTGCGCGCCGCCAATGCCGCGCAAAGCGAGATGACTCTTACCACCACTTACTTGCACGCCGTTCCCGACCTCGACCTGATGGACACCGACCGCCCCGTCACCATGACGGGTGCAAACACTGCCATACACGCGGTGGGCATGACATTCGATAACAAGACACGCATAATGAAACTGCTCGCACAAGTCAGAAGCCAACATGAAATTATCCGGCATTAATCGCACCATCACCCTGCTCTGCCTGGCGCTTGCTTGCAACCCAAGCCACGCCGAGCGTGCCGACCGCGACAAACCTGTGCATCTGGAGTCGGATCATGCCAATGTAGACGACGCCAAACAGGTCAGTACCTTTGATGGCAAGGTACTGCTCACTCAGGGCACGATGACTATCCACGGCGACAAGCTTGTCGTGGTGCAAGACAAAAATGGTTTCTCTCACGGCACGGCCACCGGGAAACTCGCCAGCTTCCGCCAAAAGCGCGAGGGGCTTGACGAGTATGTGGAAGGTTACGGCGAGCGTATCGAATACGATGCCCAGAACGAGACCGTAGATTTTTTCGGCCATGCACACATAATCAAGAAACAGGACGAGGTGCGCGGCGACCATATTACCTATAACGCCAAGACGGAAATTTTCCAGGTGCACATGGCGCCAAATCAGCCCACAGGTGTACCAGGCAAGGGGCGAGTGCGCGCTATTTTCCAACCCAAAACCACGGCGCCCCCCCCCGCAACCGAATCGCTGCCAATCAAGCCGACAGACACCTTGTCCCGGCCCGAGGGTAAGCAATGAGCGAACTGCGCGCTGTCTCCCTCAACAAACGCTATCGTTCCCGCACTGTAGTGCATGATGTTTCACTGTCGCTGAAAAGCGGCGAGGTGGTCGGCTTGCTGGGTCCCAACGGCGCGGGCAAGACCACCTGCTTCTACATGATAGTCGGGTTGGTGACCACAGACGGCGGCGACATTTTCATTGACGAGCAGAACGTCACCCATTTGCCGATACACCGCCGCGCGCGGCTGGGGCTGGGCTATTTGCCGCAGGAGGCTTCCATCTTCCGCCGCCTTACCGTATCGCAAAATATCCAGGCGGTATTGGAGCTGCAAGGCCACGATGAAGATGAAATCCAGTCGCGGACGGAGGAATTGCTGATAGACTTGCATATCACGCATATCCGCAGCAACCCGGCCATCAGCCTGTCCGGGGGAGAGCGGCGACGCGTCGAGATCGCCCGTGCATTAGCCACCAACCCGCGCTTTATCCTGCTGGACGAGCCTTTCGCCGGGGTGGATCCAATAGCCGTACGAGACATCCAGAAGATCATCCACTTCCTCAAGGAGCGTGACATCGGCGTACTGATTACTGATCATAACGTTCGGGAAACATTGGGGATATGCGACCGCGCTTACATTATCAACGCGGGGGCGGTTATGGCAGAAGGCAAACCTGACGAAATCATTTATAATGAGGGCGTGAGAAAAGTCTATCTCGGCGAGCATTTCAAACTATAGGATGTCTCTAAAAATTCAGAGTTCGCCCAAATGCAAGGCGCGGGAAGAATTTCGCCGCGCCACATATGTAGGATATGTAAGCAAGAAATTTTTTCCGCAACGCAGCAGTTGGGATGAAATCTGGATTTTTAGAGATGTCCTATAAACGCACCGCATCAGTAGCAACTGTAAAATGAAACCCGCTCTGCAACTCAGGCAATCCCAGCAACTGATGCTCACTCCCCAGTTGCAGCAGTCCATACGCCTGTTACAACTTTCTACTCTGGAAGTCACTCAGGAAGTGGAACGCCTGCTGGACGAGAATCCCTTGCTCGAGCGCGAGGACGATGATGCCGAACTCCCTTATGCGCACGGCGATGCCACAACTGCTTCTGTTACAGAAAGCGCAGCGGCGAACGAAGAGTCGCCGCAATCCTCCGATGTAGACTGGTCCAAGGAAGACTGGAACGAATCCTCATTTTCCTCCGCCGGCCCAACGGACGACGACGAGACCTACTCCGAAGTCGTGGCGGACACTCCCAGCTTGCGCGAACACCTGATCTGGCAACTCAACATGAGCCAGCTCGACGAACGCGACAGAAAAATCATCGGCCTGCTGATCGATGCGCTGGACGAGAATGGCTATCTGGCGCAGCCGCTGGAAGAAATCGCCGAACTGTTGCCCCAGGAACTGGAAATCACGCTGGACGATCTGGAAACCGCACTGGTGCAATTGCAAAATTTGGGCGATCCAGGCATCGGCGCACGCACTCTGGGCGAATGCCTGGCTCTGCAACTCAAGGCTTTGCCGCAAGACACACCGGGGCGCGATGTGGCGTTAGGCATCGTAACGCAGCACCTCGGTCTGCTGGCGGCGCGCGACTTCGTCAAGCTGAAGAAAACACTGCATTGCGATGACGCCGCGTTGCGCACCGCGCAAGACCTGATCGTTCATCTCAAACCCAAGCCCGGCGCGGAATTCCAACAGCGCGCCGCCGACTATGTGGTGCCGGATGTGGTGGTGGAACGCCACAAGGGAAGCTGGCGCGCGCGCCTCAACACAGAGGCCATGCCGCGCCTGCGCGTCAACCAGATGTATGCCAGCATTTTGCAGCAGCGCGGCGAGAAAAATGCGCAACAACTTGCCGGACAATTGCAGGAAGCGCGCTGGTTTATCAAAAACATGCAACAACGTTTCGACACCATCCTGCGCGTGTCGCAGGCCATCGTCGAGCGCCAGCGCCACTTCTTCGAATACGGCGAGATCGCCATGCGGCCGCTGGTGCTGCGCGAAATCGCCGACGAGCTCGAACTGCATGAATCCACCATCTCGCGCGTGACCACGCAGAAGTTCATGCTCACCCCGCGCGGCATCTACGAACTCAAATATTTCTTCGGTAGCGGCGTCGCCACCGAAGCGGGTGGCACCTGTTCCTCCACCGCCATCCGCGCCCTCATCAAGCAGCTGGTCGGACAGGAAGATGCGCAGCATCCCCTCTCCGACAGCCGCATGTCCGAAATCCTGGCACTGCAGGGCATATTAGTTGCCCGGCGTACCGTGGCAAAATACCGGGAATTGATGCATATTCTCCCGGTCAATCTTCGTAAATCACTCTAACCATAAGGAGCAAGCCATGAACCTCAATCTCAGCGGACACCATCTGGAAATCACCCCCGCCATCCGTGAGCATGTGCTAAGCAAAATCGGCAAGGTCAAACGTCACTTCGATAACGTGATTGACGTAAACGTTATCCTTTCCGTGGATAAACTGAAACAAAAAGCCGAGGCCAATGTGCACCTCAGCGGCAAGACGATTTTTGTGGAATGCGACGATGAGAACCTGTATGTCGCCATCGACAACCTGGTCGAAAAGCTTGACCGCCAGATCCTCAAGCACAAGGAAAAGAATTCCGCTCGTCGCCATGATGGCTCCGGCAAACTTCCGGTAGTAGAACAAGAGTAACAAGCAGGGCGGCCAGTAGCCGCCCTTACCCTATCCAGTCATGGTTGAATCTATGAATCTGATTAGCACTATCCTCCCGCTCGAAAACGTCATACTGGACATCGATTCAACCAGTAAAAAACGGGTGTTTGAACGAGTCGGGATACTATTTGAAAACACCCGGCAAATCGCGCGCAGCCAGGTGTTCGACAGCCTGTTCGCCCGCGAGAAGCTCGGCTCCACCGGCCTCGGGCAAGGCGTGGCAATCCCGCATGGCCGCATCAAAAACCTGCGCGACGCCGTTGCCGCCTTTGTCAAAACGGAAGCAGCCATCCCCTTTGACGCACCGGATGGCCAACCGGTCAATCTCATTTTCGTGCTGCTGGTGCCGGAACGCGCCACCGACCTGCACCTGCAACTGCTCGGCGAATTGGCACAAATGTTCAGCGACAAAACCTTCCGCGAACAATTGCAGGCCAGCAATGACCCCATAGTTATTCATCAGTTATTTACCAACTGGAAGGCATAGGCTTGAACACCTTAGACGTAAGGCGTAAATTGTTAGCTGGCATTGTCCGCTGTGCGGGGTTTGACTACCAACTTGCGTCTTACGGCTTCCTACTGCCTTTATTAGGATAACAAACATGGCACAGGTCAACATCCAGCAACTCTTCGAAGACAAACAGGAACGGCTAGCCTTGACTTGGGTTGCCGGCGCCGACGGCGCCGCCAAAATACTCGACAGCGAACTGATTAATGCTTCCAACCAAGGACTGATCGGTCACCTCAATCTGATCCACCCGAATTGGGTGCAGGTATTGAGTGACACCGAATTTGACTACTTGCGCTTGCTTTCCCCCGCCGCCTTCGCCGATGCGCTGGCGCAACTCGAACGCGGCAATTGCCTGTGCCTTGTAGTGGCGGGTGAAGCAGAAATTCCGCAGGGATTAATAGATTACGCCAACCGCACCCACACGCCGCTGTTCCGTTCGCCGTTGCCCAGCGTGCATCTAATGTGGTTGATGCGCCATTACATCGTCAAGGCTCTGGCTGTATCCACCACACTGCACGGCGTGTTCCTCGATGTAATGGGCGTCGGCGTGCTCATCACCGGCGACAGCGCCGTCGGCAAGAGCGAACTGGGACTTGAACTCATCACGCGCGGCAATGGTTTGGTGGCTGACGACATCACCGAGGTATACCGCGTCTCGCCGGAAACACTGGAAGGGCGCTGCCCTGAACTTTTGCGTGACTTTCTCGAAGTGCGCGGATTAGGTGTACTCAACATCCGCACCATGTTCGGCGAGACTGCGGTGCGTCGCAAGAAAGGCCTGAAGCTCATCGTGCACCTGCACCGTCCCCCCGGCGGGGACGTATCGCAACTTGATCGCCTGCCGATTAACGCCAGCAGCCAGGAAATTCTCGGTATAAAAATTCGCACGGTCAGCATTCCGGTCGTGGCCGGACGCAACCTTGCCGTGCTGGTGGAAGCCGCCGCGCGCAACTTTGTGCTGCAACAGCGTGGCATTGACACCATGCAGGAATTCATCAGCCGCCACGAGCAGCATATGCTGGACCAGTAATATGCAGCTATTTCTGATCAGTGGCCTATCCGGCTCTGGCAAGAGCGTCGCGCTCAAGGTGCTGGAGGACAGCGGCTATTACTGCGTGGACAATTTGCCCGCCGAGTTGTTATCCGCCCTGATGGACAATTTGCGCCAGTCTGGCAACACGCGTGTCGCCGTCAGCATAGACGTACGTAGCGGCAGTAGTGTGCAACAACTGCCGCATTACATCGAACAACTCAAGCAATATGGTCTTGATGTACACTTGCTTTTCCTTGATGCACAGACCGACACGCTGGTCAAACGCTTTTCCGAAACGCGCCGCCGCCATCCATTGAGCGATGACAAGATGACTCTGCCGGAATGCGTGCAGCGCGAGCGCGATATGCTTGCCGAAATCGGTCATATCGGTCACCACATCGACACCAGCGAACTTGGTGCCAATGCGCTGCGCGCTTGGGTCAAAGACTTTATCCAGGTGGATCGCGCGCGCCTTACTCTGCTGTTCCAGTCGTTCGGTTTCAAGAACGGCATCCCGCTCGATGCCGACATGGTGTTCGACGTGCGCTGCCTGCCCAATCCGCATTACGACCCCGTGCTGCGCCCCCTGAGCGGACGCGACTCAGCGGTGATCGAATTCCTTGAACACACACTCACCGCACAAAAGATGTACGATGACATCCGCACCTTCGTCGAAAACTGGCTGCCTTGCTTTCTCGCCGACAACCGCAGCTACCTCACTGTTGCGATTGGCTGCACCGGTGGACAACACCGCTCGGTGTATTTCGCGGAAAAACTGGCGCGCTATTTCAAGACGCAACAGCAAGTGCTGCTGCGCCACCGCGAACTTGGCAACATCAATTAATCATGTCCCCGCTCGCTCACATTAAGGCTGGCGACTGGATAGCGTTATTGCTTGGTTCGCTATTCACAGTATGGCTTGCCGCAACGCTGTGGCAAGGCGGTGCGGCGGACAAGGCGGTGATCCGCAGCGGCGGAATAATATTCCGCGAAGTTCCCCTGTCACGCGACCAGATCATCGAAGTGCCCGGCCCGCTCGGTCTTAGCCAAATTGCCATCCACAACGGTCAGGCACGCATCGCCGCCGATCCCAGCCCGCGCCAATACTGCGTGCGCCAAGGCTGGCTGAAACAGGCAGGCGAAATTTCCATCTGCCTGCCCAATCAGGTCAGCGTCGAGCTGAACGGCGGAAACAAACGCTATGACAGCCTCAACTATTAAGCTCGCCACTACCGCAGCAGACCACCATGTCGCGCGCATGGCCGCGCTTGCGCTCGGCCTGTCGGTACTGGAGGCCGCCATCCCCTCGCCGCTGCCGGGCGTAAAACCGGGGCTGGCAAACATCGTCACGCTCATCGTGCTGGCACGTTACGGCTGGCGAGCGGCGGCTTGGGTGTCGCTGTTGCGCGTGCTGGCGGGCGGCCTGCTGATGGGCAACTTCCTCGCACCCGGATTTTTTCTCAGCCTTAGCGGCGCACTGTGCAGCCTCGCCGCGTTGGCTGCGAGCCAGCACTTACCACAACGCTGGTTTGGCCCCGTCACCCACAGCATCTTCGCCGCCTTCGCCCACATCGCGGGACAATTGCTGCTGGTGTATTTCTGGCTCATCCCGCACATCGGACTGTTCTACCTCGTACCCATCTTCGCTGCGGCAGCGCTGCTGTTCGGCACCGTGAACGGACTGATCGCGGCTCACTATCTAAACGAACCCGAGACTGATTTGGTGAAAGCATGAAAACCATAACTCTCGCTATCACCGGTGCATCCGGCCTGCCTTACGCCATGCGCTTGCTCGAATGCTTGCTGCAAAGCGGGCAGCACGTAAATCTGGTGTATTCGCAAGCCGCGCAGATCGTCGCCAAACAGGAACTGAATTTCACCCTGCCCAACCGCCCCCAGGATGCGGAAAAAGTTCTCGCAGAACGGATGGGACAATTCAGCGGCGAATTCCACGTCTATGGCCGCGATGACTGGTATGCGCCGATGGCCTCAGGCTCCAACCCCGGCGACGCGATGGTGATCTGCCCCTGCACCATGAGTACTCTCGGCAAGATTGCGTGCGGCATTAGCGACGACCTCATCGCCCGTGCCGCCGATGTCATGCTCAAGGAAAAACGCCCGCTGATTTTAGTGCCGCGCGAAACGCCTTTCTCCGCGATCCATCTTGAAAATATGCTGCGGCTCGCCCACGCCGGAGCTGTCATCCTCCCACCCAACCCCGGCTTCTACCACCACCCGCAAAGCGTACAGGACATCGTGGATTTTGTCGTGGCGCGGATACTCGATCATCTTGGGGTGACGCAAACGCTTATTAAACCTTGGGGAGAAAATACGTAGCATGATGAGCAAGTGCAATGCATAGCGTGTTTTGTATGCGGGAATGACGGATTAGTCGAAATCGTTCACTTTTGTTCCATTACAAAAACATTGCCGCCGAAACTCCAAGCCGCGCTACTATCGCTTTAGCTTGGCGAGCATTGTCACTAATTTGGCATAGCCTAATTTGACAGCTTGCCATGCCTGCCGAAATGCGGTGAAATAGCGCCATGGACAACGATGACAAATACCGCCTCAGCATCACCACCAAGGTAAATTACTTGGCCGAGCAATCCGATGAAGCCGACCATCGCTTTGTTTTTTCCTACACCATCACCCTCACCAATATCGGCGATACTTCCGTCAAGCTGATCAGCCGCCACTGGATCATCACCGATGCCAACCGCGACGTGCAGGAAGTGCGCGGCCAGGGAGTTGTGGGAGAACAACCGGTACTCAAACCCAAGCAGAGTTTCGAATACACCAGCGGCACGGTACTCTCCACGCAAGTGGGTACCATGTCCGGCAGCTACCAGATGGTGGCAGAAGACGGCACCAAGTTTGATGCGCCTATCCCTCAATTTGTGTTGAGCGTGCCGCGCGTTTTACATTAAACCTAAGCTGCAGATGCAAACCATAGAGAGCACAGAGATAGCGCGGGTTCAGCGTATTTTTTCAGATTACCCGAGGAGTGAGAACGATATTTGCGGTAAATGGTTAGCATTGGGGTTGAGCCTGTTTCTCGCCGCCTGTGTCGCGCCACGCGTGCCGCCCGTCGTCGCCCCGCCTGTTACGCCTCCGCAAATCGTTGCGCCACCCGTCGCACCGTTCGCCGCAAGCAAATGGGAAATGTTGCCCGACTGGCAGGCGCTCGATCTTGCGCCATCCTGGCCCGCATTACTGCAAAGTTGCCGCGTTCTGAAATCCAAACCGCACTGGCAGGAAATATGCGCCAACGCCGAACAATTAGGCACCGGTGACAATACAGCGTTGCGCACATTTTATGAAACCTGGTTTACGCCCTATCAGGTGCGCAACCCGGATGGCAGCGAACAGGGAATGATCACTGGCTATTACGAACCCAAACTTTACGGCAGCCGCACCAGGACTGCACGCTTCCGCTATCCGCTCTACGCAGCCCCGGATGACCTGCTCACCATTGATCTCGGTGAGTCCTATCCGCAACTCAAAGATCTGCGGCTACGCGGACGCCTGCAAGGCAAGCGCGTGGTACCCTATTACAATCGCGCGGAGATTGATATCAAGGCCGATGCAAATGCGTTCAAGGCGTGCGAATTATTCTGGGTGGACAATGCGGTCGAACTGTTCTTCCTGCAAGTACAGGGTTCCGGTCGCATCGAATTGCCGGATGGCAAGTTGATGAAAGTCGGTTATGCCGATCAGAACGGATACCCCTACATCTCCATCGGCAGGAAACTGGTCGAGGCGGGCGAACTCAAACTCGAAGAAGCTTCCATGCAGGGCATCAAGAACTGGGCGGAAAAAAATCCCGGCAAATTGCCCGCGCTGCTGGCACAGAACCCCAGTTACGTGTTCTTTCGCGAATTGCCTGATAGCCTGTCCGCACCGCTGGGCGCGCTGGGCGTGCCGCTCACCGGCGAATACAGTCTGGCGGTGGACGCACGCACTATCCCGCTGGGCGCGCCGGTGTTCCTCTCCACCACTTATCCCAACGACAACGCCCCGCTCAACCGCCTGATGCTTGCGCAAGACACCGGCGGTGCCATCAGAGGCGCGGTGCGCGCAGACTTCTTCTGGGGCTTCGGGGAAACCGCTGCCACTCAGGCAGGAAAAATGAAGCAGCAGGGGCGGATGTGGGTGCTCTTCCCCAAGGGTGGAGAACCCAAATCAAATTGAGGGAACCTCTAAAAACCCAATTTTGCGAGCATCCGCTTCGCGGATTGCCTGCTTACCCCACTTCGTTGCTATACTGCGTTGCTCACAAAAAATTACTCCTTACATATCCAATATATGCCGCGTCATAATTTTTTGTTCGCGCCTTGTCTAGCTTATAACCAGCCACTTGGTTGTCGCCTTTTGACAACCTAGTGGAATGGCTAGTAGTTCCATCAGAAAATTGAATTTTTAGAGGCTCCCTTGAGTGTACAAAATTCAACTTAAAAACGGCTTCGGCTTCCCGATGTCTCCGTGAAAATTTTCCATTGCTGCTGAGTTGTCAAAGTCATTTCCGTTGCCGCCTCCAACATCTCTTTCACCCAGTCGCCACGTTGCGCGAATGCAATAAGCTCATCGGCGCTGGCCGCTCCGGATCGCCCAGAAGCGCGAAGTTGATCCCAAGCCAGAATCCGCCCCATGGTGGCCACAACTTCTTTAAGCCGATCCAGTTTTTTTCCCCATTCGCCGATGGACACCCGATCTTCCGAGGGTTGCAGCCCCCTCAGGATGCAGGAAAGTCCGTCGAGTTTCACTGGCTGAAGAAAGGCGTGATTTACGGCCTGCATTCTATTCTGGACGGACACCACTCGGCTTGCCTCGTCAGGCCATGCTAGCTGATTGATGCCAAGGCGTGCGAGATGGGGCGCCATTGCTGAAGGCTTGGCCTCCTTGATGTCGAGCAAATAGTTGCCGTCGGGAGAGCCTTTGCCCTCTATTAGCACAACAAATCGCTCCACGCCGAGGCTGCCGGTTCCTGCGATGCGACGCCCAATGTCCAGCACCTGGAAAAATTTTGGGCTGGGCTGCTTGGAAGCGAAATTATCCATGAACTCGGTGACGGTTTTTTTCTGGGCATCAGAGGCTGGCAACGCCTTCACACCGTCCAATATCAGGTTGCGTCGGTGACCTTTGCGGATCGTGCGCTTGTCGAGGAAGGCTGCTCGTTCGCGATCCTGCAACAGGGTCAACAGCGCATTCACAAGGCCGTCGGAGGTTTCACGCTCAACCCAGAGCGGCTTGCCGTTGATGAGAGCGCTGCGGTAGGCATCCACACAGCTTTGGCTGACGGCTAGGGATTCGGCGTGTGTCGCGTTGAGGGCGTCAGCCCCGCACTGGATGCTGGTCAGCAGGCGAATCATGTCCCATGTGGCGGGGGCAAGGGCTGCCTCGTCGTAGTCGTTGATGTCGAAATAGACCAGTCGGTTGTCACCCTTGTAGCTGCCATAATTCTCGAAATGCAGGTCGCCGCAACACCAAGCGAGGGGCGCATCGCGGAACAAGGGCGAATCCGGCAGGGCATCGTAGAACAAGTGGCAGGCGCCGCGCAGGAAGATGAAGGGACTCTGCGCCATCTTAGCGTACTTCATGGACAGGCGCTCCGGATCGCGGCCTGCGTTGTTATTTAATATCTTGTCGACGATGTCGGAGGAACGCTGGGAGGATTGCGTACTCATTGGGGATGCCCCAGTCGGAAGAAGCAAGGGTTCACAATATACGCATACTTCCAAAGAAAATCATGCGCTCATCATTTCTTTGCAGCACCTTCGACGCAGGGACAATGCGGATTCAACTCTGGAAGATCCGATTATTTATTTATGGGGAAGGCGGAAGGACGGCTTGCGTCGACTGGTAAATGAGTGAGAATCCGATTGCCCACAGCGCCATTACCCAATAGCCAAAAGCAGATGTGAAGGTCGCCATAATCATGATCACGTCAGGATTAGGCAACCAATGCCATGCAAGTTGAAAAACAAACAAAGATGCTGCCAGAATATTTGCTGTAAAGATCAAGCGATGACCAGAACGGTAGCCCTTACCGCACGAATTGCCGGCCAAGGGTAATACGCCCCCCATCAGGAAGCGCGCAACAAAAACCGCACAGAGCAACACCAACGCTCCCACGATACGCCCCGGAATCGCTTCTTCCAGCGTAACTATGCCGAACAGTTCCAGCACCATACGACCGATAAAAGCCACCCAACCCATCGCAAGGGTTTGAGGAATCAGGAACCAGGCCATGAAAATATTCAAATTGGGAAGTTTCACGCCATGCTCCCGTTCGATAAACAATTCAAGAACACTACAATTTTATTTGACATGCATTTTCCCCAGCTACTTTCAGGCATTGTCGGTACCGGACAACATCCAGATTTTAAAAATTGAATGATACCAGCCAAACACCATGCGGCTTTCATTTCCTGGTGCATTATTTGATATAATCTAAATTAGAATGCACTCGACCTGATTAGTTGTCGAGTATCATTTCGTGTCAACTCAAACCCGGATTCGCAAGCTGAATCCATTTTCCCTGTTAATTCAAACGACGAAAAAATAATGGAACGTAAAATCTATTGGGGAATTGCGATTATCGCAGTGCTTATTTTGGGCATGGCTTTTTTCAAGGGGGACCTGCCTGCCGAAAAATCAGACTTGCCTTGGCATATTGAGCATCCTGCTGCGGACACTACCCGGATATTTGGTATCACTTTAGGACAAAGCAACACCCACGATGCCGAACAGCATTTCAAGGAAGAAGCCAAGCCCATTTTGTTCAAATCGCCCAGCGGTCAATTGGTCGTGGAGGTTTTTTTTGAAGAGGTCAATCTGGCTGGCCTGAAAGCCAGGATTGTGTTGAGTATCGCGGTTCCGGTTTCTGAATTGCAAGGCATGTTTGAGCGCGGCTTGCGCATGAATGCCACGGGCAGCGGCAAAGAAATCACCATAACTCCGGATGACATCGCCAGAGTATTCACGATGCCGATCAGTAGTCTGACCTATATGCCTGCCACTCGTTTGGAAGACGCTGTTTTCACCAAACGTTTTGGACAACCTGAGATGCGCGTCAAGGAAAAGAAAAGCGGTGCAATCCACTGGCTGTACCCGCAGAACGGACTGGATATCACATTAGGCGGCAACGAAAAGCCATTGCTGCAATATGTCGCGCCCAAGGATTTTGACAAACTGACACAGCCACTATGGGCCAACGGCGAGATACTCAAATAGATTTCTTGACTGCACCCTGGAAGTTGCCATCCTTGATTTTTTTCGGGATGGCTGTCTTTGGGTCAGTGAATCGTCATGGCATCATGTCTTCGTCATCATCCTGCAGAATGCGACTGGCATTGCCTTCCATGTCTTCATACTGTCCCTGTTTGACTGCCCAAATCATTATTGCAAAAAATATCAGGCCCAGGAACGTCATGCCGGGAATTAAAGTGAAAATTACATTCATGTCATCTCCTATGCTTTTTCATTTTTGAACAAATTACGGATGCGTGCCGCATTGCCGATCACTACCAATGAGCTGATAGGCATGGTGATTGCCGCCACCAGCGGGTTTACCTTGGCCATCATCGCCAGCGGCACCATGATAGCGTTATACACAAAAGAAAGCCCGATATTTTGCTTGATGGTGAGCAAGGTGCGGCGCGACAGCAGCGTTGCCAGGCGCACCTTGTCCAGCTCGTTGTGCATCAGCACGATATCGGCACTTTCCACCGACACATCGGTTCCCGATCCGAGAGCGATACCCACGTCAGCGCGTATCAAGGCAGGCGCATCGTTGATGCCATCACCCACCATGGCGACCACTTTGCCTTCTTGCTGCAAGCGCTGAATCACCTGATCCTTGTCCTGCGGCAACACTTCTGCAATCACTTCCATGCCGCCCAGTTGCCGCGCGATGGCCTCGGTTACCGCTTTGCGGTCCCCGCTCAGCAAGGTCATGCCGATGCCCGCCGCACGCAACTCGTTTACCAATTGCTGCGCATCGTCGCGCAATTTGTCGGCCAGTGCGAACACGGCCACATGCACATTGCCCAACGCACAATACACACAGCTCATTGCCTGTGCCTCCAGTTCGTGCGCCCGCGCTTGTAACTCGGCATTCAGTGTGATGTCGTTGCGGGTCAGCCATTCGGCGCTGCCCAGCAATACCGTTTCCCCATTCACGTTGGCCTGCACTCCCAGCCCGGCTGTGGCATGAAATCCTTGCACTATGGCATCGCGATAATTCAGCTGTTGCGCTTCCGCCTCGGCGATGATGGCCTTGGCTGCGCCATGTTCGCTATAACGTTCCACCGCTGCCGCGCTGCGCAAAATATCCTTCTCGACGATGTTGGGAGCAAGATGTCTATGCGCCACGCTCATCTTGCCTTCGGTCAGGGTACCGGTTTTATCAAACACGAAATGATTCACCTTGGACAACGTCTCCAGCACCAGACCATTCTTGACCAATATGCCGTACTTGGCTCCCAAGCCGGAAGCCACGGCAATCGACATCGGCGTTGCCATCCCCAGCGCGCAGGGGCAGGTGATGATCAGCACCGAAGTCGCGGCCATCAGGGCGATCTCAAAATTTTCGGCGTTCCAGATAAAGAAGGTGAGCGTCGCGCACACCATCGTCACCAATACAAACCACGGCACGATGGTATCGGCCAAACGTTGTATCGGAGCTTTGGAAGACTGCGCCTCTTCAACCAGCCGGATGATTTTCGCCAGGGTGGTGTTCTGCAATGTCGAACTGACCTCAACCAGCAATGCGCCATTGGTATTCACCGTTCCGGCAGAGACTTTTGCACCGACTGACTTGCTCATCGGCGCGGATTCGCCGCTCAGCATGGATTCATCGACTGTACTGTGCCCTTCCAGCACGATGCCGTCCACCGGCACGGTATAACCGGGTTTGATCAACACATGGTCACCGAGTTTCACCCCGCGTGTCGGGGTAATTTGCTCTTTGCCATCCTGCATCACCGTTGCCACGCGCGGCTGTAATTCCATCAGACGCTGGGTTGCAGACAACGCCTGATGACGGAACATGCCTTCCAGATAGCGCCCGACCAAGATCACGAAAATCAGGTTGGTGACGGTGTCGAAATACACTTCGCCAACATTATTCGCCGTCACCGTGACATAGGTGGAATAGGCGTAAGTCACGCTCAGGCCGATGGCAATCGGCAAGTCCATGGTTAACCGCCAAACGCGCAAGCCACCGATGGCGCCGCGATAAAACGGATAGCCCGCATATAACAGGGTCGGCGTGGCCAATGCGAAACCCATCCAGTGAAAAAACTCGCGGAACTCACCTTTATTCGCACCGCTGTACAGCGCGATGGAAATCCAGATCAGGTTCATCATGGCAAAGCCGGAGAAGAACAGGCGGAAAAGCATGCTGCGATTCGCCTTTTTAATCACGCCTTCCGCATTTTCCGGATCGTAAGGCACGGCTGAATAGCCTATCTTGGCAAGGGCACGAATCAGATTGGAAAGCTTGGTGCGCTGGCTGTCCCAGCGCAGATGAATACGCTTGGCGGCCAAATTGACATTGGCTGATTGAACCCCGGGTTCGCGCTGCAACCCTCGTTCGATTAGCCACACACAGGCGGCACAATGAATGCCCTCTACGAGCAGGTGAATATCGCGCAGGTCGCCGGAGCTGGTGATAAATTCCTGCTGTACCTCGTCGAAGTCATAGATTTCGATGTCCTTGGGCGGCTCGGGTGGAGGGGCAAGCAACACGCCTTCAGGTGTACGCTGGTAATAACTCTGCAACCCCGCTTCAAAAATGGCGGCGCATACCGATTGGCAGCCCAAGCAACAGAAATCCCGTTTTGCACCATCCAGATGGGCGTGATAGTTGATCCCGGCAGCGATCGGCAGGCCGCAATGAAAACAGCCGGGTGTGCTGTGAACGCTATGTTGATTCACAATGCCACTGGTTTATTGTGCCTGTGTAACCAAAAACTTGCTGCTCCCTACTTCAAACACATCTTTAGCGCGTTTGACACGAATGCGCAATTCCCAGTAGCCCTTGAGCGGGAAGCTGATATAGCCTTGATATTTACCTGATGCAACCTCCTTGAAGGGTATCGCAAAGTCCTTATCCGCGTCGGCAGAACGATAGGCCACCACTTGCATTTCGCCGCTAACCGGCACGCCTTGACGATCTGTCACCTCTATTTCGTAAGAGGCAGGCGTGGCGAGCATAAGTGCTTTGGGCTGTTTGACGGTAACTTTCCACGCCAAGGTATTTTGTGCTTGTATGTCATCTATCGTTTCCGTATCAGACTTGCGATCCTTGGTGCTGTACTCGTGATCCACCAAAGAAGAAGGGCTATGCAATGCGTACCAGATCAACAGCGCATTTACCAACAAAGTTGCGGCGATCAGACTCGCCATCCCGATAACCCATGGATTGCGCCAGCCAATCTTGCTATTTTGTGAAAACATTTGTTACTCCTTGTCGATTCTCGTTCAGGGTTTTGGAGCATTGAATTTCGAGTCGTATTCGGCCTCAACGGTTGGATCTTCCGTGCTTTGTATACGAAACTCTATCGGAGTCACTTCCTGTTTAACGTTGTCCCCTGGGGCTTTGACGAAGATCGTAAACGAAGTGCCACGACCATGATGGGTTAACAACGGCTGCTCGGAGCCAATAATGATCTGTCCCGGCACGCCCCCCTCTGCCGACACATTAACATGAAGATCCCTATCCGTCTTATTGACAACCTTGAATTCGTATCTGTTCTGAATCGAGCCATCACTCATGCTGACAAACAATGGCTGACGTTCAGGGATCACCCTGAGTGTCATCGACCCAAGATGGGTCAGCCCGAATATAATGCCGCTTAACGCGAAGATAATGATACTGATGTAAACCAATGTACGGGGATGCTGGTAAAGTTTTTTGATCGGTTTGCCTTCGATCTCATCCAGCGAGGCGTAGCGGATCAACCCGCGCGGACGACCTACCTTGTCCATGATTGAATCACAGGCATCCAGACATAGGCCGCAGGTAATGCAGCCCAACTGCGAACCTTCACGAATATCCACTCCGGTCGGGCATACCTGCACACACTGGAAGCAGTCTATGCAATCGCCTTGTGCTTTTGCATTGGCAGCAGTTTGCGCATCACGGTGAATTTTGCCGCGAGGCTCACCGCGTTTGACATCATAGGTTGGCATGATGGTCTGGTTGTCCGTCATCACCCCCTGAATGCGTGCATAGGGACAAAGCCAGAAACAGGTTTGTTCGCGCAAAAAACCCGCCAAAAGGTATGTTCCTGCAAGGAACATGGCTAGTGTTACCCATCCCACCATAGGCAAATTGAAGGCTAACAAGTTATGCCAATAGTCGAAGGCATCGACGAACCAGATTGAAAAGCTGATTCCGGTCAAAATTGCGATCACCAGCCAAATCGCATGTTTAATCACTTTCAGGCGAATTTTTTCGAAATTCCAAGGCGCATTATCCAATTTGCGCCGTTGCGTGGGATTGCCTTCAATTTTTTCTTCTATCCAGGTAAATAGATCTGTCCACACGGTTTGAAAACAGAAGTAGCCGCAAAACACCCGCGAAGCGACGGAAGTTGCGGCAAATAATGTCATCGCAGCCAACAACAACACCAGCGACAGCATCCAGATATCCTGGGGCAAAACAGTCAGATTGAAAAAGTGAAACTGGCGGTCAGCTATATCAAACAACACGGCTTGCTTGCCGTTCCAGCGAAAATAGGGACCAATAAAAAAGATCAGCCAGAGAGCACCGGTTACGTATTTGAGCGAGCGAAAAAAACCTGGCATACGCTTGGCATGGATAGTCTTGTCACCCAGATTAACGCTCCAGGTTTCAAATTCCTGATAGATGTCAGTAACGCTGCCGACATCCTGTTGTTCGGTCTTTCTTTCCATGCTTTTGCTCCTGCGGGCATGGCAAATTTGCCGCCCATAATAATAAAACTCGTAACACCTGATTTTCTGATGAATCTACTGATATTAAGTTGCGTCCACCAAGTCGCTGAATATGACCAGATGCCTTTACGCAAGTTTCATGCTGGATTGATTAAACCCGCATAAAAACCGCTTATTCAGAATTTGCTAATATAGCATATTGAAAAAAGGGGGAGTTAGCTACCTCCCCCTTCCTTGCTAGGATACAACTTTACTGACTGTCTTTGCTTTGGGTGGCATTCCTATACACCATATACAACAACCACCCCACAACCAAAGCACTACCTGCAACAGCGATAACTACACTCCAAAACACTCCATCGTGATTCATCTGCATTCTCCCTTTAAAAAGATGCCTCACAGGGCTTGATGCCTCGTGCAGGCATACAGATTACTTTGCCGTCACTGCTGAAGCAGCCGGTTCAGTGACCACCGCTTGAACTGGTGCTACAGGCGCATCAGCCTGACCACCACCAAACTTGTACACATATACCGCCAGCTTCTTGATATCGGAATCGCTTAATTTACCAGCTTCCTTGAAGTTCGGCATAACGGCAACACGGGCTTTTGGATCACCGTTGTTCACGCCAAAAGTAATGGTGCGTTTAATCCCGTCCAACGATCCGTCAAAACGCCAGATCTTATCGGTCAGGTTGGCAGAACCCATCGCTTGCATCCCTTTGGCATCGGCTCCATGGCAAGAAGTACAATCGCTTTTCATGAATACCTCTTTGCCAGCGGCAACTGCAGAATCAGCATCTGCCTTGTCCTTGCCTTCGTCGCTCATCGCCTTGACGTAGTTCGCCACATCGTCGATTTGCTGTGCAGACAAGCTATCTTTATGCGCGGTCATCACGGCTTGACGCCCACCGGAAATGGTGGTGTAAATGTTATCGATCTTGCCACCATACAACCAGTCGTCGTCATTCAGAATAGGTGCAAACAGACCGTCCTTATTCTTGATGCCAACGCCGTTTGTACCGTGACAGGGTGCGCAATTGTCGCCAAACAGCACCTTGCCTGAGCGCTTCACATACTCGGTCAGATCACTGTCAGCAAGAATCGCCGCCGGAGCCAAATTCTTGAGCTTGGCTTCATACTTGCCGCGCACCGCATCCACTTCACTCTTGTCAGCGTCCATTTCCTTGATCGCGGTCCACCCCCCAATACCTTTGGTGAAGGTATTGGAAGAAGGAAGGGGAACGGCCGGGTAATACAAACAGTACACTACTACAAAGATTGCGCTGGAAGCCAGACCCAGCATCCACCACTTGGGCGGCTGATTGGCAAAGTCGGCCAAATCGTCGTCCCACACGTGCCCAGTAGTTGGAACGCCTGTTACATCGTGTTTCTCACTCATCATTTATCTCCCACATTGATAGGATATTCGTCATCCAACGCCATACTGCGCTGGGACTCAAACTTTTCTTTGTTTGCAGGACGGAACACCATGAAATAAACATAGATCATGGCGACGAATACAAATACGGCATAAAACACGCCGAGCCAGTCGTTCGTTGTCATGGATCCCACATCCATGCCCAGGTATCCCATCAGCTTAATCACGGTAATTCACTCCGTCGGTAAACTTGATTTGGTTACCCAAACCCTGCAAGTAAGCAATGACTGCATCCAACTCCGTCTTGCCTGCCACTGCATCCTTCGCGCTGGCGATGTCGGCATCGGTGTAGGGAGCAGGATAGAAGGGCATCATGCGCATCACTTTCATGGTCTGGGCCACATTGGCCGGGTCCACCTTAGTGTTCGTCAGCCAGAAGTAGTTTGGCATAATAGACTCAGGCACGACATCGCGAGGGTGGCTCAGATGGCGGCGATGCCATTCGTCCGAATACTTGCCGCCCACACGAGCCAAATCAGGACCGTTACGCTTGGATCCCCATTGGAACGGGTGGTCGTACATGGATTCGGACGACACCGAGTAGTGACCATAGCGATCCTTCTCGTCACGGAACGGACGGATCATCTGCGAGTGGCACAAATAGCAACCTTCGCGTATGTACACCTCACGCCCAGCCAATTCCAGCGGTTTGTAAGGGCGTACGCCGTCTCCCGCTTTCCAGTCATCCAGGGTTTCACCCGGCTTGCGATCCCAAACGATGGGGGCAACATCACCCGCATTTTTCTGTGATGCTTTTACGTTGGGCGACAAATGGGTCATTGTCGTGTCAATGTAAAAAAGCGGCACGATTTCCACTAGGCCCCCCACAGCCACCGCAAGTGCAATCATCAAAGCCAGCTTGACGGTGCTGCGTTCCAGCGAGTCCTGAAATTTTGTTGAATAAATCTTGTCGTGATCAGACATGTCTCACTCCTTATGCTTTAGCAGGAACGGCGTTAGCACTGCGCGCACCACTTGCTTGGCGCACAGTCATCACCACGTTGAACAACATGATCCATGCACCCAGATTGTAGATAATGCCGCCCACGACACGCATCGCGTAGTACGGATGCATAGCGGATACGGACTCCACAAAGGTATAGGTCAACGCGCCATATTCATCATAATCACGCCACATCAAACCTTGCATAATGCCGGATACCCACATCGCTACGACGTAGACCACAGCACCTATCGTCGCCAGCCAGAAGTGCACATTCACCAGGCTGTCGGAGTACATTTCTGTATGCCACAGTTTCTTCACCATATGGTAAATCGATCCCATGGCAACCATCGCTACCCAACCCAACGCACCAGAGTGCACGTGACCGATAGTCCAGTCTGTGTAGTGTGACAGCGCATTTACGGTTTTGATGGACATCACCGGACCTTCAAAAGTGGACATCGCATAGAACGCCAGCGAGACCACCAGGAAGCGCAGGATGTAGTCGGTGCGCAGACGATCCCAGGCACCTGACAAGGTCATCATTCCGTTCATTGCCCCCCCCCAGGACGGGATGATCATCGCCAGAGAAACTGCGGCGCCTAAAGAACCCGTCCAGTCAGGCAATGCGGTATATTGCAGATGGTGTGCACCCAACCATACATAACCGAAGGTCAGCGCCCAGAAGTGCAGCACGGATAAACGATAAGAGAACACCGGGCGATTTGCCTGCTTGGGCACGAAGTAATACATCATCCCCAAAAAGCCGGCGGTCAGGTAGAAACCCACCGCGTTGTGTCCCCACCACCATTGAATCATGGCATCTTGCACACCCGAGAAGACAGAGTAGGACTTGGTCAGGCTAACCGGGATTGCCAGACTGTTTACCACATGCAAGTAAGTGATCATGACGATCATGCTCATGGTGAACCAGTTTGACACATAAATGTGCGAAGTTTTTCGAATCGCAACAGTCATGATGTGATTCAAACCGAACGCCAGCCAGACCACAGCGATCAAGATATCAATCGGCCATTCCAGCTCTGCATATTCCTTGCCTTGGGTAAATCCCAGCGGCAAAGTAATCACAGCAAGAACAATGATCAGGTTCCAACCCCAGAAGGTAAACCACGCCAGGCCGTTGCTCCACAGCTTGGTCGCGCCGGTGCGTTGCACAATGTAATAGCCAGTAGCCATCAGGGTGCAGCCACCAAACGCAAAAATTACCGCGTTAGTATGTAACGGACGCAACCGCCCAAAGGTGATATAAGGAATATCAAAATTTAAAAACGGCCACGCCAATTCGGATGCAATAATCACCCCGACCAACGTACCGACGACCAGATAGATAACAGCCGCGATGGTAAACCATCTGACCACATCCATATCATACTTAACCGGTGTCGCTTGAGTTGCTTCCACAGTTATCCCCCTCAAGAGCAAAATTTAAAAATATAGCGTTATTTACTCACAAACAATAAAGAAGTAAACAACACCTCCTACATACGGCTGTAATAGCCGCACAGCACGGTACACAGACAAGCGAGCACAACATTACAACTTGTTGCTCGATTGAGTGACTTAGTTCTACTACCAATTGCACCTACGAAAAGTACATGAAACACAGAAATTGTTGACCCCGAGATGGGCCGCGTGGAAAGCCTGTTTCTATCAACATTAAATTAATGCTGATCAGAGACTGATCCTCACACTATGTATATTGAAAAATTACGAATGATTTTTTTGTTATTCTTGACTCACATCAATTTTTTTACATCGCGATTGATTTGCATCATTCTTTTTCTATCGTAATTGAGGTATGTGGTCTTTGTCAAGAAAGAAATAGCTTGTGTCCCACAAGGCAATCGCATTTAAATAACAGCAAGATGGCGAAAGCTGTTACTTGTTGCCCTCATTAGCCTCTGCTCTGAAATTGTTCGACCGTTTCGACCTCGACGTTCCCGCTTGAACATTGAGGCGGGTATGGCGCTGATTCAGTTATCCACGAACTACATTTGGTTAAACCGCCCGATCAAATCCGCATTGCCGCCAAGCCTCGAACACCGCCACTGCAACCGTGTTGGATAGATTCAGGCTACGATTGTTAGGCAGCATGGGCAGGCGCAGGCGTTGCTCTGTGGGTAACGATCCCAGTAACTCCGCAGGCAGACCACGGCTCTCCGGGCCGAACAACAGCGCATCCCCGGCTTGATAGCGCACTTCGTGGTAGGCTTGCGCACCCTTGGTGGTAAAAGCAAACAGGCGCACACCCGGCAGCGTTTGCAGGCAGGCGGCAAGGTCATCGTATACGCGCACATCGGCGTATTCGTGGTAATCCAGTCCGGCGCGGCGCAACTGTTTGTCATCCAGTTCGAAGCCGAGCGGACGGATCAAGTGCAACTGCGCCCCAGTGTTGGCGCACAAACGGATAATATTGCCGGTGTTGGGCGGAATCTCGGGCTGAAACAGGATTATATTAAACATGGCTGATTTTCATCGTGTCTTCAGAAGTAGGCCGCAATGACGATATTAAAACCTTATCAGCCAACCCCTGACATTTTGTGAGAAGATAAACCTGATCCCGGCTCGTCCGGTTTAAGGGAGATATTATGGCGCGTCCGGAAAAAATTCGCCTCGGTGAATTACTGGTGCAACAAAAGCTCATTTCGCAGGAGCAGCTCAAGTTCGCGCTTGACGAACAGAAGCGTAGCGGGCGTAAGCTTGGACGGATACTGGTAGATAATGCTTTCACTACCGATGACCATATTTCCCAAATGCTCGGCAAGCAACTTGGCATTCCCTACGTTAACCTCAAGTTTTATAACATCAATCCCGAAATCGTCCATCGCTTGCCGGAAAACCATGCGCGTCGTCTTCGCGCGCTGGCATTGGAAGAGCGCGATGGTGTCCTGCTGGTCGGCATGGGCGATCCCACCGACCTGATTGCTTTCGATGAAATCAGCCGCATCCTCAAACGCGACATTGAAGTTGCGGTGGTTACGGAAGGGCTGTTACAGGAAACCCTGGATCGCGTCTATCGCCGCACCGCAGAAATTTCCGGCCTGGCACGCGAGCTTTCCGAGGAGTTGGGCGATAGTTATGTCGACTTTGGCGCGGTGGGCGAGACGGTGGGTCTCGAAGAGGCACCCGTAGTCAAATTGTTGCAGACCGTGTTCAATGAAGCAACGCAGGTTCGCGCCTCCGATATTCACATTGAGCCGCAGGAGGGGCGTTTGCAAATCCGCTTTCGCATTGATGGATTGATGCATTTGCAGACCGAAGCGGACAGCAAGATCGCGCCTGCGCTGGTGCTGCGGCTGAAGCTGATATCCGGGCTGGATATCTCGGAAAAACGCCTGCCGCAGGATGGGCGTTTTAATATGAAGGTGCGCGACCAGGCGGTGGACGTGCGTATTGCCACCATGCCCACGCAATATGGCGAGTCTGTGGTGATGCGCCTGCTTAATCAGAGTGGCAGCTTTCTTTCGCTGGATAAGTTGGGCATGCCGCCGGAAATGCTGGTGCGCTTTCGTAGCGCCATCCACCGCAGCAGCGGCATGGTGCTGGTCACCGGCCCTACCGGTAGCGGCAAAACCACCACGCTGTATTCCGGGCTATCGGAAATCAACACCACGGAGCAGAAAATCATTACCGTGGAAGACCCGGTGGAATACCGCTTGCCGGGCCTCAACCAGGTGCAGGTGAACGAGAAGATAGACCTGACTTTTGCGCTTGTATTGCGTTCGGTCTTGCGCCAGGACCCGGACGTTATTCTGGTGGGCGAAATGCGCGATGCGGAAACTGCGCTGATCGGCTTGCGCGCAGTGATGACCGGCCACTTGGTATTTTCCACTCTGCATACGCGCGATGCCGCCGGCACCTTGGCTCGTCTGGTAGATATGGGGGCGCCGAAATATCTGGTGGCCTCGGCTGTGCAAGTGGTGTTGGCGCAACGCCTGTTGCGCCGTATATGCGAAAGTTGCAGCGAGCCGCATGACCCTACCCCACAGGAAATCGAGTGGTTGGAGCATGCAGGCGTCCAGCGCGAACAATGGGGCATCCTGCGGCACGGGCGCGGTTGTGCGCACTGCAGCAATACCGGTTACCGTGGCCGTTTTGCCGTGTACGAAATGCTGGATATGACCCCGTCTCTGGTGGAAGCAGCCGCCCACCATGATTCCAGCCACTTCACCCATGCCGCGCGCGAAAGTATGCGGGGGAAAACCATGCTTGATCACGCGCTGGAACAAATGAAACTGGGGCATACCTCGGTGGATGAAGTTATCCGCATCAGCAACCAGGTGGAAGACTAATGGGAGTGTTTGCATACAAAGGAAGAAGCGCGCACGGCGAGCTGGTGCAGGGCACGCTGGAGGGCGCCGATACCGGCGTCATTGCCAACCAGCTGTTCAACATCGGCATTACTCCTATCGAGATCAAACCCACTCAACGTGTAGCAGAGGTTGCTGCCAAAAGTCCTTCGCGGTGGAATTTCCAGATAGGTGAGAAAGTCGGGCCGATGGAATTGATCCTGTTCAGCCGCCAGATGTACACGCTGCTCAAAGCGGGGGTACCCATCATGCGCGCACTCGCGGGCTTGCAGGAATCGACGCAAAACGCCGCCTTGTCCGCCGTTTTGCAGGACTTGCGTGAAGCTCTGGACAGTGGCTTGGAACTCAGCATTGCGATGCGGCGCCATCCAAAAATATTTTCTGCGTTCTACGTCAGCATGGTGCAAATCGGCGAGATGACCGGTATGCTCGACGAGACCTTTCAGCGCCTGTATACCTATATCGAGATTGATAAACAAATGCGCGAGGATATTCGCGCCGCAGTGCGTTACCCGATATTTGTAATCATTGCCATGGCGATTGCCATCACCATCGTGAATATGTTCGTTATCCCAGCATTCGCCAAAACGTTCGCAAGTTTGCATACTGAGTTACCGTTGATCACCAGAATACTCATCGGCTTTTCAGGTTTCATGGTGAAGTACTGGCTGTTGATGCTGGCCGGAGTGGTGGGGACAGCAATGGGTTTTCGCTGGTATACCAATACCCCTGACGGCAGGTACAAATGGGATAGGTATAAATTCCACATTCCCATCGCGGGAAAAATCATCTATAAAGGAACGCTGGCGCGGTTTGCGCGCAGCCTGGCGCTGGCCTTCAAGAGCGGCATCCCCCTCGTGCAGGGATTGAATGTGGTGGGCATGGTGGTGGACAACCAATACATGCGCGCCCGCATCGAACAGATGCGCGACGGAGTGGAGCGTGGCGAAAGCATCTCGCGTACCGCTACGGCGAGCGGCGTGTTCAACCCCGTCGTGTTGCAGATGATCGCGGTAGGCGAGGAAACGGGCGAGTTGGACGGCTTGATGTTAGAGATCGCCGGCATGTACGAGCGCGAAGTGGCGTACGACATAAAAAACCTGAGCGCACAGATCGAGCCCATCATGATTACGGCGCTGGGCGCTATGGTGCTGGTTCTTGCGCTGGGTATCTTCCTGCCGATGTGGAGTTTGGGTCAGGCGGCGTTGCACAGGTAAGGAATGCGGATTAAAGGAGCGTCATGTCGGTTGTCAATCAGATGTTGTTTCATGCATTGCTGTTGTTTCTGATGGTCGGCAGCATGGCCGGTCTGTTCGTCGGTGTGGCGCTGGTGTTGCGCCCAGCCTGGATGTCGTATGCGAGCAAGCATGCCAACCGTTGGATTGCCATGCCCCCCGTGGCCAATCTGCTGGATCAAGTGGTCAAGGTTGACCGCTGGTTTTACCGCCACCACCAGGCAAGCGGAATATCGCTGCTGGCAGGAGCGGTTTTACTGATTTATTTTTTTACCGCCCGCTTCGATAAAATTTCCCTTCTGACTGGATTGTCCAGGAAATTCCCCATCCCGACCGTATTCGCCGAGATGTTGCTGGATTCGGTGGTGCTCAGCATTCTGTTGGGGGCCGCAGCCACCTTAATTATCAGCCTGTTCCTGTTGATCCGGCCAAGCATGTTGCGCGGGTTCGAGCAGGACGCCAATCAATGGATTTCCATGCGCCGTGTCCTCAAGCCATTCGAACTTTCCCGTGTCGGCGTGGATGAATACGTATTTCAGAATGTCCAAATGACGGGCGTGTTGCTATTGTTCGGCAGCCTGTACACCTTGGCAGTACTGATAATCTGGCTGTGAGGTAAAATATATGCCTATGAACCATTTTCAGTTTGGCTCTATCGTTAGGATGGGCGAAGGCCGTAGGATGGGTGAAGCGTAGCGTAACCCATCAATGCCGCAACCTATCAAAGCTAAGACGATGGGTTACCACCCATCCTACTGAAAACCATATAGAGGCATATAAAATTTATGATACCGTATTTTGGTTGGCCTGCTATTCAGGCCGTAAAACAATGCGACAGGAGAAAAGCATGACCTCAAACAACCCATCAATCCAACAATCCAGTAATTCATCTGGTGGGCAGATGAAAAACGATGCTGCCTTATGGGATAGATTGCTGTATATCCTGGAGTGGACACTCGCCATAAAACTGCGCCATGCCGAGCAACTGGATTTCAGCATGGTTTACATAAAGTTTGACGACAAGGGGAAGCTGGGCAATCTATATGGCGCCATGGGAGCTGCCCAGATGCTGTTCAAACTCACCCACGAGCTGAACGACGCCATGCGCAAGACCGATGTCGTCGCCCGCAGCGGCTCCAACTTCTGGGTTCTTATCCCCCATCACGAAGCGGAATCCGTGGTATCCAAGGTCGCCAAGATCGTTGAAATCGCAGGCAAGAACGGTCTCGATGCCGTTGATTGCGACATTTCCATATTCCCGCTCCTGAACAACGAGATCCTCAAACAGGGCGGGCTGGACTCCCCGCTGCTATTTCTCGATTACGTGAAAAGCCACTGCAGCGTCGCCAAGAGCTGGTCTGCCGTAAACAACTAAGCGACTCGTTGTATACAAAATAGCCGCCTATACTGCCTCTATTCCCGGCTTGCCTTGATGGACGAACTGTTATCTTGTGCTATGCCAGTTCATTTGGCGCTGATTTACGAATGGGGGCAAGCCATGTCGGCGCAAAACCATACCAGTTTGCGTTGCCGCGCTGCCTCTTGCAAGAAACCCGAAAACTCAAACACTTGCAATTAAATTAAATAAAGATTATAGTTTTCCTTGACAAGCCCGATAATTAACGATAGTGACTGTTTTAATTGCCTTGGTAATTAGTTGCTGAAGTAAACCGAATCGAACAGCGACATGCACCACCGGTGCATGTTGCCCAGCGAGCTGCGGCTCTGCGCAGGGGTACGGGACGGCCTCAACATAACTGTCCTCAATGAAAGAGTAAGGAGAATTAAAATGAAACAACAAAGTGGTTTTACCCTGATCGAACTGATCGTGGTAATTGTGATTCTGGGCATCTTGGCGGCGGTGGCATTGCCGAGGTTCAGTGATCTTTCGGCGCAGGCACGTATCGCCAAAATGCAAGCAGTGGTGTCTTCCATGCAATCTGCGGCTAATATGGCGCATGGTATACAACTTGCAACAGGTGCCGCAGCGGGTTCTTCTGTGACAGTTGAAGGCGGAAATATAGTACTCATGTCTAGTGGCTATCCTGATGCGTCTGCGTCGGGTATTTTCGCTGCAGTTGACTTATCAACGGGGGGTTACGTTATAGCGGTACCTGATGTACAGGTTGATGCCGGCCATACAAGCTGTAAGATTACTTATAATGCGTCCGCCGGTGCCAACATTCAGCCATCTATTGACGTGACTAATCTCACTAATGCATATTGTTCGTAATTGATTCAAGCCTGCGTAGTATGTTCGGTCAATGTAATTGAACAAAGCGTTAAAATAAGGGGGGCTTCGGCCTCCCTTGTTTTTTGTCAGCCGTCTTGGCTTTTCGTCGCTTTCTGACTTTCGGGAAAGCTGCACCCGCTTCTTTTTATTGATGATATCCGTTGTGGATTCTTCGGTGCAGGTATTTGAATACCGAATAGATACCTGTTAGCATACCCGCTAATTCAGTTGGTTCGAGGTCTACCATGTCCAAAGAAGTGCAAATGTCTATCAAGATGGAACCGGAGTTGCGTGACCAGTTCATGGCTGTCGCGGCTACAGTGCACCGGCCAGCAGCTCAAATTGTGCGTGACTTGATGCGGTTTTACATCGCACGTCAGGAATCGCCAAACACGACCACTATTGCCGCCATGCAAGAACTTGAACAAGGCAAGGGCAAGCGGTTTGCATCCGCTGATGCGCTATTCAAGGATCTGGGCATTTGATGTGCGCAATCCGATTCGTTCCGGCCAGTTCAAGCGTGATGTAAAGACCGCACAGAAACGCGGCAAGGACTTGAGCAAATTGCGTACACTGCTTTTGCTCCTGATTGAAGCCGCACCACTTCCCCCAGAATACCTCGATCATCCGCTCAAAGGTCAGTGGAAGAGTTACCGAGACTCGCATATTGAACCTGACTGGCTACTAATCTACCGCGTTGAGGGCGACGATTTGCACCTGACACGCACTGGCACTCATTCAGACATTTTCGGGGCGTAGGGTGCAATGGAATTGAACAAAGCGTTAAAACAAGGGGGCTGCGGCCTCCCTTGTTTTTTGTCGGCCATCTAACAATTGTGGTTAATTTACTTATGTAAAACTGCCGTCAGCAGTGATATGATGAGTCATGCCTGAAACTAAAGTATCCGATGACTCGTGGTCATTATCCACAAAGAATGGAAACGGCGTATTGCGCCGTGAAGTTTGGGTAGATGAGCGAGGGAGGGTGGTTCGGTACAATCTTGCGTATATCAATCACACGTTTTTCCAAGGTGATAATGGGCGCGTGGTTGGTTATGACAATGCACACGGCCCTCATCACCGGCATTTCATGGGCGTGGTCGAGCCTGTTGAATTCAAGAGTTTCGAAGACATTGAGGAACGATTCCAGGCTGACTGGATCGCATTTAGGAGCAAAAGATGAAGACGACCATCAAAGTGGCAAGTACAGACGAATTCTTTAAGCGGGGTAAGGAAATTGCGAAGCTGTCCGATCAAGGCAAGCGTATCACGCGTGAGCGTATTATTGCCTTCGAAGACCCGGAGGATTTGGCGCGGTTGATCACAACAGCAAAGCTTATGCTGTTCCGTGAAGTGAAGGAATGTCCTGGCTCGATTACCGATTTGTCGCAACGACTTCATCGGGATCGCAGCGCGGTCAAACGGGATGTTGATGAGTTGGAACGATTCGGTTTGGTGGAAGTGGAAGAAATGCCTTTCCCCGGGCATGGCCGCAGAAAAGAGGTTCGTGCTGTTGCCGAGCAAGTGTTGCTTGCGATGTGATTATCGCAACAAATAGACCAGAGATCTTGAGCCATGTTAAGAGATTCGCAGCGCGGTATATTCGTAAATAGCCCTCGAAAATCGGGTGCCGAATTTCAACGCGGCTTCACCATGGTCGAACTGATTACGGTCATGGTGATCGCCGGGGTTCTGGCAGCCGTAGCCGTTGCGAAATATTTTGACAAATCCGCATTCGAAAGCCGGGGTTTTTACGACCAGGTTATTTCCACCCTGCGCTATGCACAAAAGGCTGCGATTGCGCAGCACCGCTTGGTGTGCGTCACCTTCCCCAGCGCAACAAGGGTGGTGCTCAGGACGGCAGCTAACTTTACAGATGTGGCCTGCAATACCGACTTGCAAAGCCCTAGCGGAAGTTATCCCGCAGGACAGACGACCTATACTGTGGATGCACCGTCCGGAATCAGTCTGGGCGGTTATGCCAATTTTAATTTCAGCGCGTTGGGCGCTCCAAGCCCCCCACAAAACATTTCGGTGAACGGCGGCAATACCATTACATCAATCACCGTAGAGGCGGAAACCGGTTATGTGCATTGATTTAATTGCCTCTATATGGTTTTCAGTAGGATGGGTGGAGGCCACAGGCCGTAACCCATCGAAGCCGAGCCGAAGAGCCTTTGGCCGTGCACCCGAACGATGGGTTACGCTTTGCTCCACCCATCCTACATTTATGTTTCAGCTTTCCCAGGATGAAAAAACCGAGGTGGTCGCAAATTGCGACCACCTCGGCAAGCTGTACTGCGGAGGTGCAGCATGAGCATGTTTAGTTTGCTTAAGACGCTGGCGGAGGCCCAAATCGAATTTGTACTGGTGGGTGGCCTTGCGGTCGCGCTGCACGGTTATCAGCGAGTTACGATGGATGTGGACGTGGTGCTGGCGATGGACGAGGAAAATTTGCAGAGGTTTCTTTCTGTAGCCAAGGCTTCCGGTTTGCGCCCGACGATCCCCGTGGAGATTGAATCGTTGACCAAACCGGAATTGATCGAGCAGTGGTACCGCGAGAAGGGTATGTTGGCTTTCAGTTTGCGCGGTCCACAGGCGATGGCGACCGTGATAGATATTCTGGTCAAGCCAGTGATTCCATTTGCTGACTTGCGGCACGAAGCGACGATGGTTGAAGTTGGCCCGATCAGCATACCGGTTGCCTCAATTGAGCACTTGATTACGATGAAAACCGGAACGGGGCGCAGCAAGGATTTGATTGATATCGAAGAGCTGCGAAAAATTCAGGCACTAAAATGACGACGGCAGAACAAAACTATCTTTTGTTGCAGGAAATCGAGGCGAACCGCAGGTTCCTCTTGATGGCCTATCAGCAAAATCCAAAATTACTGGAACGCGCCGATGCCAGAATCAAGCAGATGTTCGAGGTGGCCACACCTCGCGAACTCGATAAGATAAATTCTGCTGGAATGACGAGGCAGCGAGGCATCAGCCTGATCGAACTCATCATGTTCATCGTAATTGTCAGCATTGCGCTGGCGGGGATCATGCTGGGGATGAATCAAATCACCAGCCACAGCGCCGATACGATGTTGCGCAAGCAGGCGCTGACGGCTGCCGAGTCGCTGCTGGAGGAGATTGAGGCTCGGGATTTTAGTCCGACCTCTGCGCATGTGGCTGTTACGACAGCGAACCGTGCAACGGTTTATCACATTGTGAGTGACTACGATGGTTTTGCCACAACAGGCATTTATGCGATTGACGGTACGCCGGTTATGGGGCTGAATAATTATTCATTGACGACGACGACGGTGGTGCCACCGGCGTTAGGAAATATTTCCGCAGCGAATTCTGTATTGATTACTGTCACCGTTACCGACCCCATGGGGGGAACAATTGTCACAAGCGGATACCGGACGAATCACTGATGCAACTCAATCTAAAATTCCAGCGCGGTTTCACCCTGATCGAAATGATTGTGGTGATGGTCATTACCGGCATTCTGGGCGGAATGATCGCGATATTTATCAGTGGGCCGGTGCAGGGTTATGTGGACAGTGCGCGCCGTGCCGAGATAACCGACATAGCGGATACCGCCATAAGCCGCATTAAACGTGACTTGCGCACGGCATTGCCCAACAGTGCACGGATAACCAACCAGTCCGGCGGTTCCTGCAACGGTACAACGGATACCTGTTATTTGGAATTCATCCCGGTCACGGGTGGGGGGCGTTACCGTTCCAATGCGACAGGGGGTACAGGCAGTTGTGGCGGGGCAGGTGATGCATTGTCGATTGGTGCTCCCGACACCTGCTTCGAAGTACTCGGGCCGATGCCTACTTTCGCGGCAGGCAACCTGATAGTGGTCAATAACACTGCTGGCAATAGCGCCTACACTGGGATCAATAGTGCATCCTATACAGGGGGTACACCACCTGCGGTAACTTTCAATACTTTTACGTTTCCGTCAGGATCACCGGGAAATCGTTTCCAGGTAATTTCCACACCGGTCAGCTATGCGTGCAATCCGACAGCGGGGACGTTGACGCGCTATGCGGGCTACGCCATTGCCGCCACGCAGCCCACCTCAACATTAGCTGGCGGGAATTTGCTGGCGAGCAATGTGAACGCTTGTAAGTTTGCTAACCCAGTGGCAAATTTGGTGAACTTGTACTTAACCATTACCGAGAGTGGCGAAAGTATCAGCCTGTACGACACTGCCAGTATCGCCAACGCGCCATGAAGCATGCGACCATGATTACAATGAGACGTAAAGTGCAACGGGGATTCAGCCTGATCACGGCCATCTTCCTGTTGGTGGTTTTGGCAGGGCTGGGAGCAATGGCGGTGACGTTCTTTACCGCGCAGCAGCAAAGCTCTGCGCTCGACATGCTGGGTTCGCGTGCGTATCAGGCGGCACTGGCAGGTAAAGAATGGGGCGCGTATGAGGTGTTGCAAAGCGGTATGTCATGCCCCCCACTCCCTCCTAATCCTCAGCAGCTAACCTTGGGCGGAAATTTGAGTGGATTTGCGGTGAACGTGAACGTAGCTTGCGATAACACGACGACGTATAGTGAGGCGGCAAGTGCGGTAACGATCTTTACCCTGACATCCACCGCGACGCAGGGCGCGCCAGGTCAGTCAGACTATGTTGAACGAGTAATGCAGGCAACCATTGCCAGCGGGGTTGACGGTGTGGCATCGGGAATCGTCTATCAGAGTGAAAGTTATTGAAACAGATATGCCATACAAGGCCAGTTGCTTCATCAATCAATACGCCCTGATGTAGCCTCCGTTAACCGAACGGAGGAATTGCAAGTGTTTTCCCCCCTTGTTTATTCAGCTAAATTTAAAGCATGTCGATATAGTGATGCCAGTAGCACTCTTGCGAGTGATAACGACGGTTTTCGATTTCGGCTCTATAGGCTTGTTCCATTTTCAATTTTGAAATGACTTTTTGTGGGAGCGGCTTTAGCCGCGACAATTAAACAGTGGGTAGCGTGAATCGCGGCTAAAGCCGCTCCCACAAGTGATTCCTGCCAACGCTTGTTTGGGTTTAAATTAGATATTTATCAGGCTAGTTATGAAAATCCCGGAGATTTTATCCAATTTGTTCAACCGAACCAGCCAGCGCGTTGGCTGGTTCGCTATTTGCGTCAATGCCAACGGCGTGCATCTCACTCATGTGAAGCTCACTGACGGCAAGCCGCAGGTGCTGGTGTGCGCTTTCTATCCCATGAGCAATGTGACCCCGGCTATGCTGGAGAAACTCCGCAAGGATGCGCGCATTGCTGATTTTCAATTTACTACGCTGCTTGCTCCCGGCGATTACCAGATGTTGTTGGTGGATACGCCCAATGTTCATGCGAACGAGCTGAAGGCGGCTATCCGCTGGCGCGTCAAGGATTCGCTGAATTTCCCGGTAGATGATGCCACCATCGATGTGTTGAAAATCCCTCCCAACAAGGCGGGGGGGAGCGCCTGCCATCCCTGTATGCGATTGCCGCACCCAACAACAACATAAAGAAGCTCGAGACGTTGTTTGAAAGAGCGAAGATTGATCTCAATGTGATCGATATTCCGGAAATGGCGCAGCGCAATATTGCCGCGTTATTTGAGGAAGGTGATCATGGACTGGCTCTGCTGGCTTTTGATGATAATGGCGGCTTGCTTACCTTTACTTGTGGCGGTGAATTGTATTTGGCGCGTCGCATCGAAGTCACTCTGGGTCAATTACAGGATGCCGACGAAAGCCAGCGCCAACAGAATCTGGAACGACTGGAGTTGGAATTGCAGCGTTCCATGGATTATTTCGGTCGCCAATATAGCTATATTTCGGTGGCACGTTTGCTGATTTCCGCACCGGAACAACTGGGTCTGGTTGCGGAGTTGGCGCCCGGTCTGGACGTGCCGATGGAGCAGCTTGATTTGGCGCAGGTGTTGGATATCCGTGCCGCGCCCGAACTGGCAAACAGTGAATATGCTGTCCGCTCATTACTTCCTTTGGGCGCCGCCCTGCGGCAGGAAAGGAGGGAACTGTGAGCCAGCAGATTAATCTATTCAACCCGATTTTCATGAACCCGAGAAAATTATTTTCTTTGGTTACCATGCTGCAGATGCTGGGCTTGATCGTGCTGGGTTCGGGGTTGGTCTACGGCTATGCGTGGTATCAGGTCAAGTTACTGACCGCGCAGATTCACGAGACAAGCAAGCGCAACGACGACCAGCAGGCCAGGCTGAGCCAATACATGGCGGAACTCTCGCCGCAGAAATCAAGCCAATTGCTGGACGACGAATTGAAGTCAACCGAAGCCAGGTTGACAGCACAGAATGAACTTATCGCATCTTTGAAGAGCGTTGGGGTAGGCAATATCACCGGGTATTCGGAATACATGCGTGCATTTGCGCGCCAGGCAGTAAACGGTTTGTGGCTGACCAGTTTCGATATTGCCGGGGATGCGGCGCAGATGAGCATAAGTGGCGCGGTGCTGTCCCCCGAGTTGCTGGGAGCTTATATCCGCAGACTGGATCAGGAACCCGTGATGCGCGGAAAATCATTTGCGTCGCTTCAGATGCAGCGGGGCGCTAATGAAGAGCGCTATGTCGCGTTCACGCTGCAATCCGTTGAGGTTGCGAAGGCGGGAGATGACAAGGCAGTAAAAAAATGAAACAGCACTGGGAAAATCTCATCAGCAAGGTTGACGGCATATCACTGCGCGAACGCGGGTTGATTTTTGCCGCCGCCGCGTTCGCGCTGGTCGCGCTGATCAATACATTATTCCTTGATCCTTTGCTGGCGGAGAAGAAAAAACAATTCACCGAGATGCAACAGAAGCAGGAGAAACTAAAGACGATCCAGGCGCAGATTGATGCTTTGTCGCAGAGCAGGAAAGATGTTGGAAAATCGCCGCTGCGCCATCGTCTGGAGCAATCCAGGCAACAACTCGCGGAGGGTGCTGTTTATCTGAAAAGCAGCCGCGAGCACTTGGTAGCGCCAGAAAAAATGGCCGAGTTGCTGGAGCAGGTGCTCCATCAAAATGGCCGCTTGCAATTGGTTAATCTGCAAACTTTGCCGGTTGCCCCTTTGGTCGAGAAAGTAGCGGTTAAACCGGGTGGGGCTGGCGCTAAGCCCGCGAGTGCGGATAGTGCTGCGCCAGCGAGTGCGGCAGCAGCGCCGGACAATCAGTTATTCAAGCACGGTGTGAAAATTATTGTGCGCGGCAGTTATCTTGATTTGCTGCAATACCTGACCGAGCTAGAGCAATTGCCGACGCAAATGTTTTGGGGCGAGGCGGAAATGAAAGTTGAGAAGCATCCTGAAGTCGTGTTGACGTTGACTGTTTACACTTTGAGTCTGGACAAGACATGGCTAAAGATATGATGCCAGACAATCTATTATCTCCAATGTCCCCTCCCTCTTGCAGGGGGAGGGCTAGGGAGGGGGTAGAAACGCCGCTTCCCCGCTGTGCCAACCCCCATCCTAGCCTTCCCCCTGGCAGGGGGAAGGGACGGTTTTGTTCTGACGATTTATCTGGGTTGATGCGCGCCTTGAGAATAAATGGATGGGTACTGCTGTTGCTGAGTGCCATCCCTGCCATCTCTTTGGCACAAACATTGGTGGACCCTACCAAGCCACCCTACGAGCTCAGTGCCAGTGCGGTGGGGGCCACACCAAACGACTTACAGTCCATCATCATTTCTCCCGCCCGGCGCGCGGCCATTATCAATGGGCAAATGATCGAACTGGGTGGAAAAGCGGGCGATGTTAGGTTGATTGAGGTCCGCGAGGGTAGCGTAGTGTTACAGGGGACGAAAGGGCGACAAGTGTTGACGCTGTTCCCAAATGTAAAAATAGACAAGAAAGCGGTTTTGCCACCCATGGAAAATGATGTGAAATATCCTGCCCGGAAGAAGAAACTGGTTAATAAATCAACCAGCCAAGCCGGAAAGAAGGAGGAAAAATGAACTCGGATAAATCATTAGAACCAAACCGTCCTTTCCCCCTGCAAGGGGGAAGGTTAGGATGGGGGTTAGCATGGCGGGAAAGCTACGTTTCTACCCCCTCCCTAGCCCTCTCCCTGCAAGGGGGAGGGGATATATTGGCCAATAGGTTTTTCGGAATGAACCGCATGCTATGGATACTGCCATTGGGAATGCTGGCGTTGCTCGGCCTGTCGGGTTGCGCTGCGCCAAGCTCAAAAAATACCACGGCGGAGGCAATACACCATGAAATGGATGCCTCAATACGGGATAGCGCCAAACCTATCAAGACCGAGGTGATTAGCAATGCCTTGCTACCGCCGCTTGTAATGATGATGCCCAAGGCAGACAGCAAACCGCTGGAGCCAAGGTTCGATCTTACCGTGAACAACACACCGGCCAACCAGGTATTCATGGCCATCGTGTCAGGCACGCATTTCAACATGCTGGTTCCCACCGAGATAAGCGGCAATATTTCGCTGAGCCTGAAGGATGTGACGGTGTTCGAGGCACTGGAGGCGATCCGCGAATTATATGGCTATGACTACAAGGTCGATGCGAACCGCATTTACATCCAGCCGATTGCGTTGCAAACGCGGCTGTTTCAAGTGAGCTACCTGACCGCTACGCGCACAGGTTCATCAACGCTGTCCGTGCAATCGGCATCGGGCGCTGCGGGCGGATCGGGCGCTGCGGGCGGATCGGGTGCTACAGGTGGCTCGGGTGCTACAGGTGGCTCGGGTGCTACGGGTGGTTCGGGTGCTACGGGTGGTTCGGGCAGCAGTTATGTCACTACGACAACCAATGCCAAGGCCAATAATTTCTGGGGTGAATTAGAGGCCTCGCTGAAAGCCATAGTCGGTAGCGAAGCTGGGCGTACCGTGATAATCAACTCAATGTCCGGGGTAATCGTCGTGCGTGCCATGCCGGACGAATTGAAGAACGTGACCGCTTATCTCAAGGCTTCGCAGATTTCAATTGAGCGCCAAGTCATACTGGAAGCCAAGATTCTCGAAGTGCAGCTGAATGATAGTTTTCAGTCCGGGGTGAATTGGGGAGCATTCAAGAATAGTCCAAATAGCAGTACCAGCGTGGGACAACTGACTTCCGGTACCACGTTAACACCAACTGGGGCGCTGACTGACGGAACGTTAACAGCGGGTACGTTAGCATCGACAGCCGCTGGTTCATCGATTTCAGGTAGCTCCTCGACCGGATCGACTATAACCAATGGTCTTACAACAGCCGCTATTCGCGGCGGTAGCTTGGCTAACGGTGGGGCGGGAGCCTTGTTTGGTTTGGCTTTTCAGACCGGCAATTTTGCCGCGATGCTGGATTTTCTGGAAACGCAGGGTAGTGTGCATGTGTTATCCAGCCCGCGTATCGCTACCTTGAATAATCAGAAGGCCATCTTGAAAGTGGGCACGGACGAGTATTTCATCACGGGTATTACCACTACACCTGCCACAACGTCAAACGGTATAACGACACCCGGCACGGTTGCGCCTAATTATTCTTCCATGTTTTCAGGAATCGCACTGGACGTGACACCGAGTATCAATGAATTTAACGAGATCATCCTGCACGTACATCCATCGGTAAGCCAGATCACCGCGCAAAACGTGGCGATGTTAGCCAGTTTGGGAGGAGGAACCATCCCGATGGCATTAACTGCCATTTCGGAAACGGATAGTGTAGTGCGTGCACGCGATGGACAGATCGTGGTTATCGGCGGTTTGATGACGCAGTCGACAACCAACAATCAATCCGGCCTGCCGGGTTTGCCCAAGATGGTGTTCGGTCAAACTCAAAAAGCCACCCAAAAAAGCGAGCTGATTCTTTTGCTGAAACCTACGGTGGTGGACGGCGACAAGGACTGGTCGGATGACATTGCACATAGCCGCGACCGCATGAATAGCATGGCGAATGTTTCGGGTGCAAGGCCGTAATGCAGAAGACTGGATGCTGATTCGATGAGCTTGATCAATAAAATTTTGAGCGGCCTGAATAAACGCGGAGAGTATGCGCTACCCGAGGAAGCTGCCATCCAGCGGATTCTTGCTCAGAAAAACTGGGTCAAGGCGGCATTGATAGGCGGGGTTGTGTTGGTATGCGCGGCAGGATGGCTGGCGTTGGGTTCGCGCCACAAGATCGCTGCCCCAGTGAGCACGGCGCAAGCACCCGCCAAATCGATTTCTGTGCCTCAGGGGGCATCCACGTCGATTGCGGCAAGCGGGGTAAAAATATCGCAAGCAATAGCAGCATCCCAGCCTGTTGCGGTCATCACGCAAGAGGTTTCGCCAAAAGAGAGCGGACAAAAGATGGAAGCCGCTGCTTCAAGTCCGAGCCCGGAACTGGAAGCACCGCTACCTTCCAAACCGTTTGCCACGGCAAACCGACACAAGCACCGCAAAGTTGCATCATTAGCTGCGCCCGATACAGGAGCCGCAGCGTCGTACGATGAGTCAGGAGCGACTTCTATCCCGAAGGGCGGCGTGAATAAAAAGATTAAGCCGCTCAGTGTGCAACAACAGGCAGATAACGAGTTCCGCAAGGCAAATGGGTTAATGCAGCAGGGTCGTATCGATGAGGCGCTGGCCGGATATGAGGCAGCGTTGCAACTCGATGCCGGTCACGAAGCCGCGCGTCAGGCCATGGCCGTGTTGCTGCTGCAAAACAAGCGCAATGCCGATGCCGAGCGTGTGTTGCAGGAGGGCCTGAAACTCAACATCAAAAATAGCAGCTTTGCCATGCTGCTGGCGCGTATTCAGGTTGACCGTGACGCGTCCTGGTCGGCGCTGCTTGTTTTGCAGAAAACTTTACCTTATGCAGAGCGGCAGCCCGATTATCAAGCATTTGTCGCGGCGTTGCTGCAACGCCTGAACCGCCACAAAGAAGCTGTTATGCACTATCAAGCTGCCGTACAACTATCACCCAACTCGGGCGTGTGGCAGATGGGGCTGGGTATTTCCCTACAGGCACTTCAGCGGAATGAGGAAGCGCGCGTTGCATTCAAACGCGCCTTGGAGACGCACACCCTCAATGCCGATTTGCATGCCTATGTGATGCAGCAGTTGAAGGCGTTGTAGAGCACTAGCTGAAATCACCCCACAAAGTTTGCAATGCGGTAATGCCTGCCAATGCCGCTGTCTCGGTGCGCAGCACGCGCGGGCCAAGCAGGATGGGAACGAATCCAACTTGATACGCCATAAGCACTTCGTCCACAGTGAAGCCGCCCTCAGGGCCGATCAGCAGTGTGGCTTTGTCTTGCGGCGACGGCTGTTTGTGCAGCGCAGTCGAGCCTTCCGGTTGCAAAATGAATTTGGCGCCAGAGACATCGCGCATTTGCGCCAGCCAGGCGCTGAATTCCTGCGGCGCATGGGCTTGCGGCAGGGTATTGCGTCCGCATTGTTCGCAGGCGGCGATGGTGACGCTGCGCCAGTGTTCGGTGCGCTTCTCGGCGCGTTCGCTGGACAACCTGGCCACGCTGCGCTGGGTCTGCACCGGCTGGATTTCCGCCACGCCGAGTTCGGTGGCTTTTTGTACGACCCAATCCATTTTTTCACTGCCGCACATCGCCTGTGCCAGCACGATGTGCAAAGGCGACTGAAGTTCGGCAGCGCATGGCTTCAGTCGGCCCAGCACCACGCGCTTGCCGCTGATTTCGCTGATGGTGGCATCAAGCGCATTGCCTTCGCCGTCGAACACCTGCACCGGATCGTTCACGCGCAGGCGCAGTACGCGGTTAGCGTGGTGGGCGGCTTCAGGCGGTAGCTCAAGGGTGTCGCTGAAGAGCAAGGGTGGGGAGCAATAAAAGCGCGGTGCGGACATGATCGGGTTTTAGGGTAGTACACAGTAACACTTAAAACCAACCCCCCTCAATCCCCCCGGGGGGAAGCTTTTAAGCCTCCCCTGACAAGGGGAGGTTTGGAGGGGTTTAGTTTGCGAAGGTTCTAGTGTTACATGGTAGTAGTTAGGTTGATAGCTTGGCATGATAATATAACGTTATAAATAAAAAATGTAATTTAGGAGCGTTATGGTCAGCCTGCACCCGCCAATCTGCGATTTCGGTTGGAAAGCGCGCGAGTTCGACTTGCCGGGCGTGGATGGCAAACGTTACACGCTGGGAAGCGTACGCGGCGAGAACGGCTTGCTGGTAATGTTTATCTGTAATCATTGTCCCTACGTGAAATCCATCCGCGACCGTATCATCCGCGATACCAGAGAATTGCAGCAACACGGTATCAACAGTATAGCCATCATGTCGAACAATCCTGCCGAATACCCAGAAGACTCATTCGACAACATGGGGTTGGTGGCGCGACAATATGACTTCCCTTTCCCTTATGTGTGGGACGAAACGCAGCAGGTCGCCAGAGATTACGGCGCGGTATGCACCCCGGATTTCTTTGGCTTCAACGCCAATCTCGAATTGCAGTACCGTGGTCGCCTGGATGTTTCGCGCAAAGATGCGGTGCCTAATGCTCCGCGCGATCTGTTCAACGCCATGGTGCAAGTGGCGCAGACCGGGCAAGGGCCGCGCGAGCAGATCGCCAGCATGGGCTGTTCCATCAAGTGGAAGGATGAAGCGTGATACAGCATGTTGAAAAACGCGGCGCGCCGCGCTCCAAAACCATGGGCGCGATGCTGAAAGCTGTGGTCGCGGCGGTCAAACTGGTCGCGGCGGAGGAGATCATGCCGCGCTACATGAAGGTGGCGCATCAGCGCAAGAGCGACGGCAGCCTGTGTACCGAGGCCGACATGGCGGCACAGCTCGCATTGTCCAAGAAGCTGCAAGCCATCCTCAACGTGCCGGTGCTGGGCGAAGAGATGCCCGCCGAGGAGCAGCATACGATATGGCAAGCCGGCAACAGCGGTCTGTGGTGCATAGACCCGATAGACGGCACATCCAACTTTGTGCGCGGCTTGCCCTATTTTGCAGTGTCTGTTGCGCTGCTGCGCGAGGGCAAGAGCGTACTTGGCGTGGTGTACGACCCGGTGGCGGACGAAGCGTTTGCCGCCGAGTTGGGCAAGGGCACGTTCCTGAACAGCGAGCGGCTGATTGTGCGCGAAACGGCGGAATCGCTGGATCAGGCATTGGCGAATGTGGATATGAAACGGTTAAGCACCAAGCTGGTCGCACAACTGGCGACCCATCCGCCTTATAGTTCGCAGCGCAACTTCGGCGCCAGCGCGCTGGACTGGTGTTATACCGCCGCCGGGCGCTATGATGTGTATTTGCACGGCGGACAAAAGCTGTGGGATTATGCTGCCGGTTCGCTGATTCTATGGGAAGCTGGTGGCCATGCCTGCTGTATCGAGGATGACGATTTTTCACAGGGCGATGTCTGGCAGCGTCCGGTGATTGCGGCGCGCGACAGGAAGTTATTCGACGAATGGAAGAACTGGATACGCGCGCAGCAATAAGGGAACCTCTAAAAATTTAATTTTCTGATGGAACTACTAGCCATTCCACTAGGTTGTCAAAAGGCGACAACCAAGTGGCTGGTTATAAGCAAGACAAGGCGCGAGCAAAAAATTATGACGCCGCATATTTTTTATATGTAAGGAGTAATTTATTGTGAGCAACGCAGTATGGCGACGAAGTGGGGTAAGCAGGCAAGCCGCGTAGCGGATGCTCGCAAAATTTATTTTTTAGAGGTTCCCATAACCTAAGGGACAGGCGTGAAAATACTGATACTCGGGGCGGGACAGGTCGGTTCGACGGTGGCGGAAAGCTTGGTCAGCGAGGCCAACGACATCACCGTGGTGGATACCAACGCAGAAAAACTTCACTTGCTGCAAGACCGTTTCGACCTGCGCACGCTGGTGGGTAATGCCTCTCATCCTTCCACGCTGGAACAGGCCGGTATTGCCGATGCCGACATCCTGCTGGCGGTTACACAGAGCGACGAAGTCAATATGGTGGCCTGCAAACTGGCCGCCAGCCTGTACAACACACCAACCAAAATCGCGCGGATACGCGCTACCGGTTATCTGGAACATCCCGAGATTTTCAGCTCCGCAAATTTCTGCGTGGACTTCTCCATCTGCCCCGAGCAGATACTCACCGATTACATCCGCAAGCTGATCGAATTTCCCGAGGCGTTGCAAGTGCTGGAATTCGCCAATGGGCACGTGTCGCTGGTGGCGGTAAAGGTATTCGAAGGTGGCCCGCTGGTGAACAAGCCGCTGAGTTTCTTGCGCAGCCACATGCCGCAGGTCGATACGCGCGTCGCCGCAATTTTCCGTCAGGACAGACCTATTATCCCGGAAGGCGATACGGTAATCGAGGCAGGCGACGAGATATTTTTCATCGCCGCCACCGGGAACATCCGTAGCGTGCTGAAAGAGTTGCGTCGCATGGACAAACCGACCAAGCGTGTGATGATCGTCGGCGGCGGCAATATTGGGCGGCGCCTGGCGCGCGCTCTGGAGCGCGATTATCAGGTCAAGCTGATCGAATACAACAAGAAAGCCTGCGAACAACTGGCCGGTGAATTAAAACACACGCTGGTATTGAACGGCGACGGCACCGACGAAAACCTGCTGGCTACCGAGCATGTGGCGGACGTGGATGTGTTCTGCGCGCTGACCAACGATGACGAAAATAACATTATGTCCACGTTGCTGGCCAAGCGCGATGGCGCGCGCAAGGTGATTGCGCTGATCAACCGCAATGCTTACGTCGGCTTGGTGCAGGGGGGCAAGATCGACATCGCGGTGTCACCCGCTCATGTGACCATCGGCTCGCTGCTGGCGTATGTGCGCCAGGGCGACGTGGCTGCGGTGCATTCGCTGCGGCGCGGTGCGGCGGAGGCACTGGAGCTGATAGCGCACGGCGACCGTCAGTCCTCCAGAGTAGTGGGGCGACGCATAGACGAGATTGACCTGCCCAAGGGCGCCACCATCGGCGCTATCGTGCGTGGCGTCGAGGTCATCATGGGGCATCATGACCAATTGATCGAAGCGGATGACCACGTCATCGTGTTCGTAATCAACAAGAAAATGATCCACAAAGTCGAGAAATTGTTCCAGGTAGGGATCGGGTTCTTTTAGATGCATCGCATATTCACCGTTATCAACGCGTTGGGCCTGATGCTGGTGGTGTTCAGCGCGGCCTACCTGATGCCGATGGCGGCATCGTTAATTTACGCTGACGGCACGTTGATTGATTTCACGCTGGCCATGGTGATGACCTCCGCTGTGGGCGTGCTGATGTGGCTGCTGACACGCCGCTACAAGGGCGAGCTATCCATTCGCCACGGCTATTTGCTGGTAATCGGCATGTGGACGGCGATGCCCGCCGTGGCAACGCTGCCGCTGCTCATGGTGATAGACCGTCTGTCTTTCACTGATGCCTATTTTGAAACCATGTCCGGCATTACCACTACCGGCGCAACGGTATTGAGCGGGCTGGACAATCTGCCCCCCGCCATCAATATCTGGCGGCACGAACTGCACTGGCTAGGCGGCATGGGCATCATCGTGCTGGCAGTGGCCGTCCTGCCTTTGCTGGGTGTCGGCGGACGCCAATTGTTCAAGGCGGAAACACCTGGGCCGATGAAGAATTCCGCGCTGACCCCGCGCATCACCGAGACGGCGCGCAATCTGTGGCTGGTATACCTCGGTATCACTGTGGCGTGCATCGCATCGCTGAAGCTGGCCGGAATGAACTGGCTGGACGCGATCTGCCATGCTTTCTCGGCAATGGGGCTGGGCGGATTTTCCACGCACGATGCCAGTGTCGGCTATTTCAATTCGCCCGCCATCGAATCCGTACTCATTGTATTCATGTTGTTGGCGGCAATGAATTTTGCTACCCATTTTTTGGCGTGGCGCGAAAAAAGCCTGAAGATGTACCTGCGCGATACCGAGGCCATCGCCACGGTTGCGTTAATATTGGCAAGCTGTCTGGGCATCGCCCTGTTTCTGTGGTGGAAGGGTGTATATCCGAATTTCTGGACTGCCTTGCGTCACGCCAGTTTCAATCTGGTGTCCATAGCGACCGACTGCGGTTTTTCCAGCGTGGATTACAACCAGTGGCCGATCTTCGCGCCGATGTGGATGCTGTTTCTCAGTTGCATTACGGCCAGTTCCGGTTCCACCGGCGGCGGCATCAAAATGATACGCACGCTGATTTTATTCAAGCAGGCCGGGCGCGAATTTGTGAAGCTGCTGCATCCGGCGGCGGTGAACCCGATGAAAATCGGCGGTCATGTGGTGCCAAACAACATCGTGTTTGCGGTACTTGGATTCATTTTTCTGTATTTCATGACCGTGGCCACCCTGACCTTCACATTGATGGCCAGCGGACTGGATTTTATTTCCTCGCTTTCTGCCATAGTTGGCTGCATCAACAATGCGGGACCGGGCTTAGGCGTGGTCGGCCCGGCCAGCAATTTTGGCGTACTGACGGACTTTCAGACTTGGACATGCACCTTGGCAATGCTGGCGGGCCGTCTGGAAATTTTCACCCTGCTGATTATTTTTACACCGCATTTCTGGCGGAAATAGCTGGTGCCCAGATCATGGAAACAGTCCAGGACGATATAGATCAGGAGTTGCTGCCACTCTTTCTGGAAGAGGCCGACGAACTGTATCCGCAAATCGGCAATACCTTGCAGGCTTGGCGCGAACAATCTGCAGATGCGCTGCTGGCGCGCAAATTACAACGCAGTCTGCACACGCTCAAGGGTAGCGCTCGCATGGCTGGCGCCATGCGTGTGGGCAAACTGGTGCACCTGATGGAAGACCGAACGACGGAAGCCAGGGCAACCGCAAGCGAGATGCAACGATCAACCACGTTCTGGGATGAACTGCAAAGCCAGTTCGACCACATCGGTAAGGTGATAGAACTTTTGCGCACGGACATTGCGGCGGAAGGTGCTGCCGCCACAGCGGAAGAAGGCACGGAACAGCGGGTGCCGTTCGCCACTATCGGCAAACGGTTGTATCGTATCGTGCGGCAGACTGGCAAAGAGTTGGGCAAAAAGGCCAATCTGGAATTGTGCGGCACGGAAGTGGAACTAGAACGCAACGTGCTGGAAAAAATGACTGCACCATTCGAACACTTGTTGCGCAATGCCATCGCGCATGGACTGGAAAGCCCTCAACAGCGCGAGTCTGCGGGTAAGCCGCCTATCGGTGACATCCGCTTGTCGTTGCGCCAGAGAAATAACGAAGCGGTGTTTGAGTTTATGGATAATGGTGCTGGCATGGATGTTGATGGGCTGCGCCGCAAGGCCGTTAAAATGGGCTTGCTGCGGGCCGGTGCTGCGGTCAGTGACAGGCAGGTCATGCAGTTGATTTTTGCTCCGGGGCTTACCACTGCAACGGAAGTCACGGCAATTTCCGGGCGCGGCGTGGGCATGGATGTGGTGCGCAGCGAAATCGCCGCCCTGGGCGGACGCATAGCCGTCTTATCGAGACGGGGTGAAGGCACTTGTTTTATTATCCGCTTGCCGCTTACCCATGTAACCAATGGTAGCGCCTGACTGAACGAACAAAATTGTGAAGGCCGCTCCTTGGGTTTACAATGACGACCATGCCACCACTAAATCTCAGTCACCAATTTCTCATCGCCATGCCCGCCATGGTGGAGTCTACTTTTGCCAAGTCGCTTATTTACATCTGTGAGCACAACGAACAAGGGGCGTTAGGCATTATTGTTAATCGCCCTATTACCCTTACGCTGGGCGAATTATTCGCACAGATCAAGGTTCCGCTGGAACAACCGGAATTGAAAAACCTGCCGGTGCATTTCGGCGGCCCGGTGCAGACCGACCGTGGATTCGTGCTGCATGACCCGATAGGCCAATGGCAGTCCACCTTGGCCATCAATGATAAGGTCGGCCTGACGACCTCCAAGGATATTCTGGAAGCGGTGGGAGAAGGGCAGGGGCCGCACAACCTGTTGGTGACCTTGGGCTATGCCGGCTGGGAGCCAGGGCAACTGGAACACGAACTGGCACAAAACGCCTGGCTCAACATGGCAGCCTCCGAGCACATTCTGTTTGAATTGCCCGCAGAAGAACGTTTATATGCCGCAATGTCGCTGTTGGGCGTGGATTACGCGTCGCTGTCGGAGGATGCGGGACATGCCTAGCAGGGTGTTGAAAAGCTACTGCGAGGCGATGATGCCGCGTTGGAACCCGTCGAAAAATGCTCATTTACACTATGTAAACTCCGCTTTTTCGCCGACTTCCGCCTTGCCTGATCGCCTCTCGCTACGCTTTTCAACATCCTGCTAACGGCATGGTTGCAACTATAATTTCAGGCACTTTGCTGGCATTCGATTTTGGTACTAAACGCATCGGCGTGGCGGTTGGCAATTCCATCTCCGGCACGGCGCAGCCGCTGACCACTCTGCATGGCGAAAAAAACGAGCAGCGTTTCGCGGCCATTGAGTTGTTGATCCGCGAATGGCAACCGGCGGCGCTGGTGGTGGGGCTGCCGTGCAACGACGACGGCACGCCGCACGAGATGACCCGGCTGTGCCGCCGCTTTGCCAACCGCCTCAAGGGACGCTTCGATTTGCCCGCCATCATGGTGGATGAGCGCTATACTTCCGCTGCCGCCAGTTCGCAGCTGAATGAGGCGGGGATACGCGGCATCAAACAAAAACCGCTGCTCGACCAGGTCGCCGCGCAGCAGATATTGCAAGCGTATTTCGACGAACCTACAGCAGTGCAAATCGCATGAATCCGGAAGAGGTGGTTTGTGGGGTTGTAGGTGCGAATTCATTCGCACCTACAAAAACAATATTTGTGCTCATCGGTGGATGATTGAGGTTTTAGAATGAACAACCCACAATTAAATAAAAATGGCGAGTTGCAGCATCTGCTTACGACAGAAGGTCTGCCCGCGCTCATTTTGCGCGGCATTCTGGATCGCGCCAGCGAATTCGTGAGTGTCGCCGAGGGAAAGGAAATCAAGAAAGTACCTCTGCTGCACGGCAAGGCGGTATTCAACATCTTCTTCGAGAACAGCACGCGTACCCGCACTACCTTTGAGATCGCCGCCAAACGCCTTTCCGCCGACGTGGTCAACCTCAACATCGGCTCGTCCTCCACCAGCAAGGGCGAGACCCTGCTCGACACCGTCGACAACCTGTGCGCGATGCATGCCGACATGTTCGTGGTACGCCACTCACAGAGCGGCGCGGCACATCTTATCGCCCGGCACGTCGCGCCGCAGATACACGTCATCAACGCCGGCGACGGACGCCATGCGCATCCCACGCAAGCGCTGTTGGATATGTTTACCATCCGCCACTACAAGAAGGAATTCCACAACCTGCGCGTCGCCATCGTCGGTGATGTCCTACACTCGCGCGTGGCACGTTCGCAAATTCACGCGCTGACCACGTTGGGCGTGCCGGAAGTGCGCGTGATCGCGCCCAAGACCCTGCTGCCCACCCGCGTCGAACAATTGGGCGTGCAGGTCTATCATGACATGGCGCTGGGGCTGCGCGACGTGGATGTGGTGATGATGTTGCGCCTGCAAAACGAGCGCATGCAGGGCGCGCTGTTGCCCAGCTCGCAGGAATATTTCAAATATTACGGTCTAACTCAGGACAAACTGGCACTGGCGAAAGCAGACGCCATCGTGATGCACCCCGGCCCGATGAACCGGGGCGTGGAAATTGATTCCAGCGTGGCGGACGGATCGCACTCGGTCATTTTGCCGCAGGTTACGTTCGGCATCGCGGTGAGAATGGCGGTTATGAGCATGCTGGCGGAGAAATAACCATGAGAGTGCCCTTGAACATTCAAATTAAAAATGGCCGTTTGATAGATCCGAAGAACGGGATCGACGCAAAGCAGGATTTGTATATCGTGGCAGACAAGGTGGCCGCTGTCGGAAACGCCCCGGCGGGATTCGTCGCGGACAGGATTATTGACGCCAGCGGATTAGTGGTGGCACCCGGCCTGATAGACCTCGCCGCGCGCTTGCGCGAGCCGGGCTATGAATATCGCGCCACGCTGGAATCAGAAATGGACGCGGCAGTGGCGGGCGGCGTCACCTCGCTGGCTTGCCCGCCCGACACCGATCCGCCGCTGGACGAACCGGGGCTGGTAGAGATGCTCAAGCACCGCGCCAAAACATTGAACCAAGCGCATGTGTATCCGGTGGGCGCGCTCACGCAAGCCCTGAAAGGCGCGGAACTCACCGAAATGGCGGAACTCGCCGATGCCGGTTGCGTGGCGTTCAGCCAGGCCGATGCCCCGCTCACCGACACGCGCGTGCTGATGCGCGCGATGCAGTATGCCGCCACATTCGATTTTTCCGTGTGGCTGCGTCCGCAGGACAGCTTTCTGGCGCGCGACGGCGTGGCGCACGACGGCGAAGTGGCGACACGTTTGGGCCTGCCCGCCATCCCGGTGTGCGCGGAAACCATCGCGCTGGCGACCATGCTGCAACTGGCGCACGAGACCGGCGTACGCCTGCACGTCTGCCGCATCTCCAGCGCGGAAGCTGTAGCGCTGGTGCGCGCCGCCAAACAGCAAGGTCTGCCGCTCACCTGCGATGTATCCGCCAACCACGTACACCTGTCCGAAATGGACATCGGTTTCTTCGATGCCAACTGCCACCTGACCCCACCGTTGCGCAGCCAGCGCGACCGTGATGCGCTGCGCGCCGGGCTGCTCGATGGCACCATCGATGCAATCTGCTCCGACCACACGCCAGTGGACGAAGATGCCAAGCAACTGCCATTCGCCGAAGCTGAATCAGGCGCCACCGGTCTGGAATTGCTGCTGCCGTTAGCACTCAAATGGGCGGGGCAAGGTGCTTTGAGCGCCGCGCTCGCCAAAGTGACGTTGCAACCCGCGCACATACTGGGCCTGGATGCAGGACATCTGTCCGCCGGCAGTGCCGCCGACGTGTGCGTGTTCGATCCCGAAGCGTACTGGAAGATCGAGTCGTCGGCATTGAAGAGTCAAGGCAAGAACACCCCATTCCTCGGCCTGGAGTTGCAAGGTAAGGTGCGCTACACGCTGGTGGATGGACAGGTTGTTTATCAGGGCTAGCGCCGTTTAGTAAATATCCCCCGGTAAAATTTTGTGAGCCGCTCAAAGCGGCTAAACGAGATCGCTTAGTTAGCCATTTTTGGCGACAATGTTTGTGGGGATTCCATCAATACTCAATTGGTTCTTTTCCTCCCAATAACGCTGTATACCTTCTTCACCTATCTTTTTAGCCAAATCATTAAGCAATTCTCGATCTCCGGTATAGGCGTAGTATGGAACAGACATTCCACAAGACGTTTGCACGAGGTCTAGCGTAACGTCAAATATCTGTCGAGCACCATGCATGGGCTTAAACAGAGAGACCAAATTACCCCATTCTGGATCGCTCTTATGTACGACTTTTGCTGTGCCGTAAATCCGCAGGATTAACGGCTGACCCTCAAAGGCACAAAACATTATGGTCATTCGGGGGGTCAGCTGAACATGGGCGGAAGTTTCATTGCCGCTTCCGGTAACATTTAGCCAGACGACACGGTTGCTGCCTAGAACTCTAAACGAGTCCATGCCCTTTGGAGAAATATTCACACGACTGTCTGCGGTAGCAGTCCCGACAAAGAAAATTCGTTGTTCGGCAATAAATTGAATATGCTTGTCGGAAAGTTCTGAAAATCGCTGACCCATTGGGTTCCTCGTGTTGGTATTTAGCTATGCCCATTCTATTCGAGGAAAATGCTTTTAGCACATTTACAATTGATAATGACGGAAGAAATACAGAGTAGATTGACAGTTTATTCTAAATGGATCGAGGGAGCAGACAGGAGCAACGAGCGCGGGAAAATCGATTCAATGTTTGGCGTGATAGCCACTAAAAAAGCAATAACGACATACAACCAATTGATTTATCTGGTCGGGGCGAGAGGATTCGAACCTCCGACCACTTCACCCCCAGCGAAGTGCGCTACCAGGCTGCGCTACGCCCCGAGGGCGCGGATTATAGCAGAGGGAAAAATTACATGAAGAAAAGTTTGCATCCTGTTCCGGGGAGGACTACAGTTTGATTAAGTTGCGACGTACAATTTACAAAAATTACTTGCCATCATAACTGCCCCGCTGGCTACTGATATGCCGCTAAAATTGAAGGGTGAAACGAACCAGCACGGCTTGGTGCCGCATCCTGAAACAGGAGGGAGATTCCAAATGAACCATAATGAAATTATCGAACCAACGCTGCATGAAGAGGATGATCCGGCGCACCTGATCGAACGCCCGGATGGTTTCTATTGGCAGAATAAATTAACTGGAAAACTGTATGGCCCTTTTGCCACTCTGATCGAGGCGATGGAAGATACGCAATATCAGGAAGACAGCGATTACGAGGAAGGCGCATCGCTCCACGAAGCTGAAGCGGAGATTGGTATAGCCGACTGGATTGACCCTGATACCGGTGAACCCGCCGAAGGTTCAACGCCTCATTTCAATGACTAATAGCCATCCAGTCCTGAAATAATATTGCCGATTGCCTTTCTCCTTTCCCCCTTGATTCCAGTCTAGCCGTCCCCAAATAGGCATCATCGTTCAAAGCGAGGCCTGCCATGCAAAGCATCCGTCCATCAGCTGTTTCCGGCCAGTTCTATCCAGAAAATCCAGGCGCACTTGAGCATGACGTGCACGCCATGCTCGCTACGGCACACTCATCCGGGCTAAGCCCCAAGGCCTTGATTGTGCCGCATGCGGGTTATGTTTATTCTGGAGCCATCGCCGCCAGCGCCTATGCTGCGCTGAAAAATGTCGCGCCGCGCATCCGGCGTGTGGTGTTGCTTGGCCCTACCCATCGCGTAGCGGTGCGCGGACTGGCGCTACCTGGTGCGGATGCTTTCGCCACACCGCTCGGCACCGTGCAGATAGATTCAGCGGCAGCAAAAACCATCGCCCATCTGCCGCAAGTCGTAGTCAGCCCGCAAGCGCATGCGCAGGAGCATTCACTGGAGGTGCAATTACCTTTCTTGCAGACCGTGCTGACGGATTTCAAACTGCTGCCGCTGGCTGTCGGCATGGCCACGGCGGAAGAAGTGGCCGAGGTGCTGGAACTGCTGTGGGGTGGGGATGAAACCTTGATCGTAATCAGCTCCGACCTTTCCCACTATCTGCCATACGACATAGCCAAGCGCGTGGATGGCACCACCGTGCAAAGCGTCCTCGACCTGACGCAAGGAATTTTGCACGAGCAGGCATGCGGTGCCACGCCGATTAACGGCTTGCTCATTAGCGCTCGCCGCCATCATCTAGCACCACACCTGCTCGACTTGCGCAATTCCGGCGACACTGCCGGACCGCGCGATGGCGTGGTGGGTTATGCTGCCTTCGCATTCACCCCGTCCGGCAATCCAGAGGAGAAAACTCTTGGACACTGAGCGCGGAAAAATTCTGCTGCCGATTGCGCGCGCCGCAATTTCCTGCGCCCTGAACGTGCCCAGAACAGCGGATGAAACCGCGCCGTGGCTGGTCGAACATGGCGCATGCTTCGTCACCCTCACCCAGCACGGCGAGTTGCGCGGTTGCATTGGTTCGCTGCAAGCGCACCGCCCCCTGCTCGATGACGTCAAGAGCAACGCCGTGTCCGCCGCCCTGCGTGACTCACGCTTTATGCCGCTGAGCGCGGCGGAACTCGACATCACCGAGATTGAGATTTCGCTGCTGTCGCCGACCCAGGCGATGACCTTCCAGAACGAGGCCGATGCGCTGGCGCAATTGCGCCCAAACGTAGACGGCGTAATATTCCAGTACGGTTCGTATCGCAGCACCTTCTTGCCGCAGGTATGGGAACAGCTGCCGCAGCCGCGCGAGTTCATGGCACACCTCAAGCACAAAGCTGGGCTGCCCGCAGATTTCTGGTCGCCGGAGGTTAAGCTCTCGCGCTATATCGTCGATAAATGGAAGGAGTAATCCATGGGTACCTCCAAAAATCCACATTTCATCCCAACTGGTGGAACTACTAGCCATTCCACTAGGCTGTCAAAGAACGACAACCAAGTGGCTGGTTATGCTGCGTTGCGGAAAAAATTTCTTGCTTACATATCACCTATATGCGGCGCGGCGAAATTTTTTCCGCGTCTTGCATTTGGGCGAACTCTGAATTTTTAAAGGTACCCATATGGACGCACCGATACTTGCAGATGAGCGCCACCCGGCCAAGTACTGGCACCAACTGGACGATGGGCGCCTGCAATGTGACATCTGCCCGCGCGACTGCAAGCTGCGCGAAGGGCAGCGCGGTGCCTGCTTCGTGCGCGGCATGGCGGACGGACAGATGGTGCTCACCACTTATGGACGTTCGTCCGGCTTCTGCATCGACCCCATCGAAAAGAAGCCGCTCAACCATTTCTATCCCGGCACCAGCGTGTTCTCCTTCGGCACCGCTGGCTGCAACCTGGCCTGCAAATTCTGCCAGAATTGGGATATTTCAAAATCGCGCGACATGGATCGCCTGATGGATCGCGCCTCGCCCAAGGCCATCGCGCAGGAGGCCAAGAAACACGGCAGCAAGAGCGTAGCCTTTACCTACAACGACCCGGTGGTGTTCTTCGAGTATGCGCTGGACACGGCGGACGCCTGCCACGAGCAGGGGCTGAAGACCGTAGCCGTGACCGCCGGTTATATCCATGATGCGCCGAGGCGCGAGTTCTACGCCAAGATGGACGCCGCCAATATCGACCTCAAGGGATTTACCGACGAATTCTACGTCAAGCTCACCAGCGCACATTTGCAGCCGGTGCTGGATACACTGTCCTACGTTCACCACGACACGGATTGCTGGCTGGAGATCACCACCTTGCTCATTCCCGGCTACAACGATTCCGATGCGGAACTTACCGCGCTGTCAAAATGGGTGATGCAGGAATTGGGGCCGGATGTGCCGCTGCACTTTTCCGCCTTCCATCCGGACTGGAAGATGGCGGACGTATCGCCCACCCCGCCCGCCACCCTGAGCCGCGCCCGCCGCATCGCACTGGATGCCGGACTGCACCATGTCTATACCGGCAACGTGCATGACATTGACGGCGATACCACGTATTGCGCCTCGTGCCACACTCCGCTCATCGTGCGCGACTGGTACCAGATCAATGAGTATCACCTGACGGAAAACGGAACCTGCCCAAAGTGCGGAGCCACATTGGCGGGACATTTCGGAAGGTTTGAGAAACAGTTTGGGAGGCAACCTATCCCGGTCGCCATGGCAAGAAGGTGAACTCAGCCGTAGACTGAGCTGAATACGTAGGCTGTTGGTGAGTTTTGCGAATCCCGGAAAATTGCGGTCAGACGCTTTCCATCCATTCCTTGATGCGGTTGGCGTCGCCGATACGATTGGATTTACTCCGAGAATCGAGCAGTACAATCACTATTGAATGATGATTAATGTTAGCTTTCATCACCAAGCAACGCCCCGCCTGGCTGATATAGCCAGTCTTGCTGATACCGATATTCCAGGCCATGTTCCGTACCAGCGGATTGGTATTGCTGTAACGCATCGGCTTGAACCCCGTCGGCTCAACGAGATGGGAAACAGAAGTGGTTGCTTTGTGGATAAGATCGTAACCTTGCGCCGCCAGCACCATTCTCACCAGATCCTGCGCGGTGGAAACATTGCCGCTGCTCAGTCCGGTCGGATCGAGGAAAGCCGTATCATTCATGCCAAGCTCGCGAGCCTTGGCATTCATCTTCGCCACGGCGGACTTGATGCCGCCAGGATAGGTGCGCGCCAGTGCCGTAGCGGCGCGGTTCTCCGATGCCATCAGCGCCAGCTTGAGCAGTTCACCGCGTGTCAGCGTCATGCCGGGGCGTATACGCGAACTAGAGTCCTTTACGGCATCCATCACCATATCCTGCTTGCCGATGCGAATTGATTGATCCAGCGGCAACTGAGCGTCCAGCACCACCATGGCCATCATCAGCTTGCTGATAGAGGCAATCGGAACAACGCTCTCTACATTCTTGGCATACAAGGTGCGCTGTTGCTGTTCATCGTAAATCATGGCAATCGGTGAAACCAGCATGAGTGATGAGACGGTCTCAGTCTCTGCACTGCTCAGTGCATCATCCAGCTTAAGTGTTACCCCATCGTCGGGCATGGACAGCGCTGACAAGGCATGTCCAAGCAACAATAGCATTATGATTTTTTTGCACATTTTTTTAAGTATACTGAAAATTACCACAACGTACACTTAATTCTATTAAACATAAACCATGTATTCAAGTTTTGAATCAATTTGAACAAGAGTTTAATTTGCGTGCGATATAAACATATTGAATGTATTTGTCGACAAGTTCTCTACAATTAACCACTATATTCATTATAACTATGCGAGTCACTGCTTCTCGAATGCGTGGCACGACCTGATGTTTATAGGGGAAGTCAACATCCGCATCGTCCAAAAGATAACAGGCCTCGTATCATCAGTTGGCGGGCGGTCACTAACCGCACTCAACAACAGATTCCTGATACCGGATTAAATTTCGTCAATCCGGCGATGCCCGGTGTCCAGTATCATTCTATAATCGACCAGATTTCGATTTGACTATGCCCGAGGATCGACATGACGGATTGGAAAAATTTAATTTTCATTTAAAACAATGAACCTCACAGAACGTCTCCTGCTCTATTTTCAACTCACACGCATGAACCGCCCCATCGGTATCCTGCTACTATTGTGGCCGACGCTGTGGGGGGTGTGGATCGCGGGCGGCGGACATCCCGCATGGCACATCGTCGCCATCTTCGTGCTCGGTACGGTGTTGATGCGCTCGGCCGGTTGCGCCATCAATGACTACGCTGACCGCAATTTCGACAAACATGTGAAGCGCACCCAGGAGCGCCCGATCACCAGCGGGAAACTCGCGCCGGTCGAGGCGCTATGGCTGGCGGCAGTGCTTGTCATCTTCGCGCTGCTGCTGATCCTGCCGCTCAACGCGCTCACACTATGGCTATCCATCCTTGCTGCCTTCCTTGCGGCCAGCTACCCGTTTACCAAACGTTTCCTGTTCATTCCGCAGGCCTATCTCGGCATCGCCTTCGGCTTCGGCATCCCAATGGCCTTCGCGGCCCAATTGAATGAAGTTCCTTTCGTGGCGTGGTGGCTGCTGCTGGCGAACATATTCTGGTGCATCGCCTATGACACCGAATACGCGATGGTGGATCGCGACGACGACATCCGCCTCGACATCCATTCCTCCGCGCTGCTCTTCGGCCAATACGACGTGGCTGCGGTGATGACCTGCTACGCTGCCGCCCTCGCCATCCTCGCCTCAGTCGGCCATACGCTGCATCTGGATGCGCCCTATTACCTCGGCCTGTTCCTCGCGGCGGGCATCGCCGCTTACCACCACACGCTGATCCGCAACCGCCAGCGCGAGGCGTGCTTCAAGGCGTTCCTGCACAACAACTGGTTTGGCGCGGCGGTATTCGCGGGCATCGTGCTGGACTACCTGCTGCACACATGAGACTCATTCAACACAACGGAAATCTTGCCGCACCCGATAGTTCGCGCCCTCTTCGTCAGGCGCAGATTGCACCAGCGCAAAACTTCTCATCCGCCATACTACCTTGTCCATCTCGGGCAGAAGTTTGTCGCTCCACTGCGCATGGCGCAGCAAGGTGACGTGCGGCTTGTACTCGCGCTTGTCAAAACGAAAGCGATGTTTGCTCAAACGTTGCTCCAGATCATGAACCAGTTGCGCCAGTTGCGGCGGCACGGCGCGGGGCGCGGCGTAAGCAATGTGGTTGTGTCCCCAGTAATGCACATTATCAAGAGCAAGATCAAAGGATTCACCCTCCACCTCCTGTGCTGCCAGTTGCAAGGCTTCCATCCGATGCTGAGCCACATCGCCCAAGAATATCAGCGTGGCGTGCAGGGTGTCGGCACGCATAGCGCGACCACCGCACAACTGGTGCAGTGCAGATTGCCATGCGGCAAGAGCGATGCGCTCCGCCTTGTTCGGCCACAGGGCGAAGAACACGCGGGCTGATTTTTCTCTGGGTAACTGATTCATACGGTGTTGATAAACCTCTGCCTTCTGCTCTACCCGTGGCTTCCTACGCCAATCCTGGGGCACCCAGCCGATATTGAACATTCATCGCACCGGGGCGTTGTTGGGGTGCAAATCTCGCGCCCCAGCGAAATCATGTTCACATGTAGCGAGTAACGAAGCTCCGGGGGGATTTTGGATTGCAGGCGATCCATGTCGCGCGGCGCGCAGTGCTTGTCTTTTTGTGTCGGCCTGACCCAGCCGAGACGCCTGGCGATTCGCCAGCAATGCGTATCCACGGGAAATACCTGCCTACCCAACGAATACATTAAAACACATCGCGCCACTTTCTTGCCGACTCCCGGCAGCGACAGCAAAAATGCTTCGGCATCCTTGTCGTTCATTTTACGCAATGGTTCCAGAGTTGGCTCACCGAATTTTGCCACGATGACGTCGAAAAGATCGCGGATCGCCTTGGCTTTCTGGTTCGATAGGCCGCCGCTGACGATAGGCCGCGCAATATATTCGGCGGGCGCCTCGGCGATGTGCAGGTGGGTGGGGAAGGTTTCTTTCAGCGAGCGGTAAGTGCTGCGGTAGCTCGCTTCGCCAGTCTTGGTGCTGCAAATGATGAACAGCAACTCGTCCAGCGGGTCTCTGAGGTTGTAGTGATTGAAGTCGCGGTAGCGCTTTTTCAGCGCTGCTGCAATGTCCCAAGCTGTTGAAGGATATTTTGGCGAGGCCATGTCTGGGACATTAGAAATCAGCACTGAAAAATATTATTATTGTGATACTCAAGAAATTCAATTGTAGGCACAAATCTTTCAGGCGTTGCTATATCTTTCCCCTCGAAACTCACGATCCATGTCTCAACAGGAGCACTTGGCTTTGTGAGCATCCTCGGGGATACTTTAATCTTGAAGTTCGTCGTGATTGTTATTAGGCCCCTATCAAAAGCTTTGTCGTGTAAGGCGTTTAGACACAACCCATTTCTTGGATTTAATCTATCCTTTGCAGCCTTGCTCCAAGGAACAATGTGACTAGCGATAAGAAGCTCGGGAACATCTATTTTCGTTATGCAACACGAAAAGTTATACGCGGATAATACAGCTTGGCGGAAAAAGCTTTGATTTACCCTCATTTTTACCAAACGCTCTTTTTCTATGCCATCCGTAATAAGAAAATCATCGGCTACGTCCTGCGATTTCTCTAAAATATTTTTTCCCTCGAAATTAGAAAGTATTTTTTCACTTTCGAAGGCAAGGTCTTCCCAGCTTTGATTAAACTCATCCCATACGACTTCATCTAATTTGCTGGCGTTGGAAAGTCCAACAATTCCTCGCCTCCTTAATTCGGGATCAAAACTTCCGAAGTTACCAATTTTCATCTTTACCGAATTTACACTGCGCCCAATAATTTTTGCAATTCTTTGTATTTCAGGATGCCTTGAGGTAACTTTATTAAAAGGAATTTTGCAGTACAGATTAAAGGCTACAATCGTCTGATCCCTCGTCCATCGTTGATCATCTTTTTTCATAATCTGCCGCGTCCAGTTAATTCGCCGCCACTAAAATCTACGCTGAGTCTTTATCTGGGTCTTTAGCGGCATTAAAACCTTGCCCGATACGCCTGTCTCGCATCAACAGAATCATTGAGCGCACCCAATCTGCTCGCCAATTCACGGCCTATTGTTTCGCTCAGCAATACAGGAACCGCATTCCCTATCTGGCGCATAGCTTCGCCCCATGCACCTTTTATGATGAAGCTGTCCGGGAAGGTCTGAATTCGTTTTGCTTCACACACTGTAAAGTAGCGGACGCTGCCATCCGGGTAGCGAATCATGTTTTCTCCGCCGGGAACCCCGTGGCCTCCCGCCTTGATGGTTTTTGCGGGCCAGTCGATATCGCTGCCCGTGTGGCCGAGATAGGTGCGCGCACCGTCATGGAAAATATGATCGTCGATGCCATGCTGGGACTCTGGATCGGGGATACCTTGCAGCGCATCCCTGACTGTGCGCCAAGGTAATTGCGCAGGCTCGAACATGCCGTATTTGTCTTTTAGGCGAGCAACCTTCTCTTGCAGAAGCTCGGTTGTCGGCGCGCGCTCAGATTTTGGTACAGAGTGGCGTTTCCAATATTCTCCCGAAACATACATTTCCCAAAGCAGTCGGTCTTCGAAATGGGTTTCTGCGGGGAACGACCAGGATACTCCCAGATCGACTCTTGTTCCGACGATAACAACCCGTTCCCGCGTTTGTGGAACGCCATAATTGGCTGCATTGATTAACTTGAACGAGACATTATATTTCGTTCCGGCATAGGGTAGCGACCCAATGCTGCGCAGCTCAGATAAATGATCTTTCCAGTTCACATTCGGTTTCGCAATAAATCCGGGGTAGGTCAGTCTCAGGATGATGTATTCGAAATAATCCGCAAAGGATGCTCTGAGCAAGCCTTTGACGTTTTCGAATACAAAAGCTTTGGGGGTGAGTTGTTCAATCGCTCGAATTGCATAGGGAAACATGTCGCGGCTGTCTTGATCTGCCCCATGTTTGCCGCCCAATGAAAAGGGCTGGCAAGGCGGGCCTCCCGCCACAATATCAACCTCGCCTATAGCATTAAGGTCAAAATTTTTAATGTCGCCAAAGAAGACTTTTTTCGCCTCAAAATTTTCATACAGCGATGAGCAGGCATGTTTATTAAATTCCACAAATGCGGAATGCTGAAAACCGGCAAGTTCCAGCCCCTTAGCTAATCCGCCAGCACCAGAAAATATCTCCAGTGACTTCATGGCTTATGCTCCATGTTTTTGAAGTGATTTTTGATCCGGGAAAGGATGACGCTTTCTTCGGCATGAGTGCCGTTGCACTTTTTTGCCCAGGCTCGTCCGGGATGAATCACATCCCAATCTGATTTTGCTTGCTCGTAGCGACCACTACCGGGGTCGTGGTTGCCGAAGCCATCCACGGCAGTATTCCACAGCGGCAGGTTCAATTTGATCAGCGCGGCTTCGATGGTGCTGATCATGTCTGAACTGGCACCCTCAAAAATAACGAACCGACACATGAAGTCTTGAAGTTCCAGCCCTTGAGCAACACCGATACTGCGGCTGTGTTCCCGCAGGCGGCTAATGAGCTCTTTGGATTGATCGAGCTGGTTATCGGAAACCCGCGCCTGACGCCAGCCCTTCGGTACGGCCTTGCCAACATAGATTGGGTAGTTGTAAGACAGGCGATTCAGTTCCGCATATTTCTTGTATGCAGGATTTTTGCCGGTGTAATAGATGGCGTAAACCCCGGTGCCAAGGAACGACTCTGGCGGGGGCAACGTGTGTACGGGAGTGCCGTTAAAGAACCTGACGGCATCTTTGACAAGCTCAGCAAAAGCATCGTTTTTGTAAACGTGTTCACTTCTGTCGAAAGCTTTTGGTTTCATGAGGATGTAACGCGCATGGGCTTAATGGTTTGAATTTTCTCATGCTGAGATGGTAAATGCCACATTGATGCTGTAAATAAGCTGTTAGCCCCAACCAAGGAAGCCACTTCTTTGTTTCCCCCATTCCATTTGGGGTCGAGCTAATGCGCGCGATGCGGTAAAATATCCACTTTGCAGCATAAGCCATACACATTATCGTCAGAACATGAACGCTAGACTGCGCGAAATTCCCTACAATTACACCTCGTTCTCCGACCGGGAAATCGTGATGCGCCTGCTCGGCGCAGAGGCGTGGGACATCGTCAACGGCTTGCGCGGGGAACGCCGCACGGGCCGTTCCGCGCGCATGTTGTACGAGGTGCTGGGCGACATCTGGGTGGTGTTGCGCAATCCGTATTTGCAGGACGATTTGCTGGGCAACCCCGAACGGCGCGGCGCGCTCGTCGCCGCATTGCGCCATCGCCTGCACGCCATTGAGGCGCGGCGCCAGGATAACGAGGAAGTAAAACGTCTGCTGCAACTGGCGCACCACGCAGTTAATGAGTTCTCCGCCGAGTTCGAGCATACCCTGCAACTGCGTCGCCGCGTACTGCGCGTATTGGGCCGCATCACGCGCCGCGACAATATCCAGTTTGACGGGCTGGCGCGTGTCTCGCATGTAACCGATGCTACTGACTGGCGCGTGGAATATCCGTTCGTGGTGCTCACCCCTGACAGCGAGGCGGAAATTGCAGCGCTGGTGCGCGCCTGTATTGATCTCAAACTTACCATCATCCCGCGCGGTGGCGGCACCGGCTATACCGGCGGCGCGGTGCCGCTGGACAAACGCTCTGCCGTCATCAATACGGAAAAACTGGATACGCTCTCCACCGTGGAAACGTTGCAATTGCCCGGCATGGATGAGTCCACCACTACCATTCATTGCGGTGCCGGGGTGGTGACGCGGCGCGTGATGGAAGCGGCGGAAAAAAATAATCTGGTGTTTGCGGTGGATCCGACTTCGGCGGATGCCTGCTGCATCGGTGGCAATGTCTCCATGAACGCGGGCGGAAAAAAGGCCGTGCTGTGGGGAACCGCGCTCGACAACCTGGCCTCGTGGAAGATGGTCACTCCAGACGGTTTGTGGATGACCGCAGAACGACTGGAGCACAACCTCGGCAAGATTCACGATGTGGATATGGCGCGCTTCCGCATCAGCCGCTTTGAACTGGACGGCAAGACGCCGCACGGCAAACCGGAGATTTTGGAAATCCCCGGCGGCAAGTTCCGCAAGGCCGGGCTGGGCAAGGACGTAACCGACAAATTCCTGTCCGGCCTGCCGGGTATCCAGAAAGAAGGTTGCGACGGCATCATCACCTCGGCGCGTTTCATTCTGCACCGTGCCCATGACCACACGCGTACCGTGTGCCTGGAGTTCTTCGGGCAGGTGCATGAAGCGGTGCCTGCGATTATTGAAATTACCTCCTATTTCAAAAACAGCAAATCCGCATTGCTGGCCGGATTGGAACATCTGGATGACCGTTACCTCAAGGCGGTTGGTTATGCCACCAAGTCCAAGCGCGGCATACTGCCCAAGATGGTACTGCTCGCGGATGTGGTGGGCGACGACGAAAACGCTGTGGCGCAAGCCGCATCCGAGATCGTGCGTCTGGCCAACTTGCGTCAAGGCGAGGGCTTTATCGCGGTATCCGCCGAAGCTCGCAAAAAATTCTGGCTGGATCGCGGGCGTGCCGCCGCCATCGCCAAACACACCAATGCGTTCAAGGTCAACGAGGATGTTGTAATCCCGCTGCCGCGCATGGGCGATTACTGCGACGGCATAGAGCGAATCAACATCGAGTTGTCGCTGCACAACAAACTTAAACTTCTGGACGCACTTGATGACTTTTTCAACGGCGAAATGCCGCTTTACTATCAGGACGACGCGCAGATCGGTTCAGATGAGTTGCTCGGCAACCGCACGCAACAGGCGCGCGAACTGCTAAGCGAGGTGCGTACGCGCTGGCAGTGGCTAAGGGATAATCTGGACGCAGCTAGTAGCTTGTTGCCTGTAGCGGGTAGCACAACCTCGCCTCATGCTACCAGTTACCAGCTACCAGCTACAGGCTCCATCTTCCATATCCTGCAAGACCACACCATCCGCGCTTCGTGGAAACTCGATGTGCGCGATCCGCTGCGCCAAATATTCAGCGGCAGCACTTACCAGCCCATACTCGACCAGTGCAATGCTATCCATCAGTCTGTATTGAAAAGCCGTGTGTTCGTCGCGCTGCACATGCATGCGGGCGACGGCAATGTGCATACCAATATTCCGGTGAACTCGGACAATTACGCCATGTTGCAACAGGCCTACGACGCGGTGGATCGCATCATGCTTCTGGCAAAAGAGTTGGGCGGGGTGATTTCCGGCGAACACGGCATCGGCATCACCAAATTCGATTATCTGGAACCGCAGGAAATCGCCGAATTTGCTGCCTACAAGAGTCGCGTAGACCCGGAAGGTCGCTTCAACAAGGGCAAGCTGCTGGCGGGCGGCAATCTGGAACGCGCTTACACGCCCAGCTTTAACTTGATGGAACTGGAAAGCTTGATTCTGGAAAAGAGTGAGCTGAGTGAAATTGCTGATTCGATCAAGGATTGCCTGCGCTGCGGCAAGTGCAAGCCGGTTTGCAGCACACATGTACCGCGCGCCAATCTGCTCTATTCGCCCCGCAACAAGATACTCGGCACCTCATTGCTGATCGAAGCCTTCCTGTACGAGGAGCAAACACGGCGCGGCATTTCCATCGCACACTTCGACGAATTCAGCGATGTGGCCGACCATTGTACGGTATGCCACAAGTGCCTGAAACCTTGCCCGGTGGACATTGATTTCGGCAACGTTTCCATCGCCATGCGCAATTTCCTGCGCAAACAGGGCAAGAAAAAATTCAATCCGGGCACGGCAGCGGCCATGCTATTCCTGAATGCCACCGACCCGGCCACCATTAAAACGATACGCAAAGTGATGTTGGAGTGGGGCTACCAAGCGCAACGCTTGGGCTACCGGTTGGGCAAACACTTCGGCTTGATACGCGAACAGACCGCGCATCCTCCCTCCACGCATGGACGCCCGCCGCTGAAGGCGAAAGTAATCCATTTCATCAACAAGCCCATGCCGGGCAATCTGCCGAAGAAAACATCGCGCGCATTGCTCAACATTGAGGATAGCACCATCGTCCCGGTGATTCGCGACCCGCGCAAGGTGAACGAAGATTCCGAGGCGGTATTTTATTTCCCCGGTTGTGGCTCGGAACGTCTGTTCGGCCAGGTCGGCCTTGCCACACTCGCGATGCTGTATGAAACCGGCGCGATCACCGTGCTGCCGCCGAGCTATTTATGCTGCGGCTACCCGCAGACTTCCGCAGGGCAGGAAGATCGGGGCAGCAAGATCACCATGGACAACCGCGTGCTGTTCCACCGCGTCGCCAATACGCTGAACTATCTCGACATCAAGACCGTGGTGGTGTCGTGCGGCACCTGCATGGATCAGTTGCTGCAATATCAGTTCGACAAGATTTTCCCCGGCTGTCGTTTGATCGACATTCACGAATATCTGCTGGAGAAAAATATAAAGCTGCAAGGTGTAGAGGGTGCGAACCGTCTGCGAACGGACAATGAATCCCAACGCCTGGCAACGCAGCCGGTTACCGCACTTCCCGCCCCGGCGCTTCGCGATGCCGTGTCAGTGCGGTACATGTACCACGATCCCTGCCACACTCCGATGAAGACTTACCAGCCGATGAAAGTAGTAAACGAGTTGATGGGCGTGCCGGTATCATTGAACCACCGCTGCTGCGGCGAATCCGGCACGTTAGCGGCCACCCGCCCTGACGTCTCCACCCAGGTACGTTTCCGCAAGGAAGAAGAAATGCGCAAAGGTGCGAATCGGTTGCGCAAGGACGGCTACACCGGCGAGGTCAAAATACTCACTTCCTGCCCGTCTTGCTTGCAGGGGCTTGCACGTTTCAACGACGACTCCGGCACCACAGCGGATTATATCGTGGTGGAAATGGCCCGGCGTCTGCTGGGCGAGAATTGGATGGAATATTACGTGCAGAAAGCCAATGATGGCGGAATCGAAAGAGTACTTTTGTAGATACAAAATGAAAGTCAAAAACGGTTCTTTGTTTTTTCCTTGCTACTTGTACCTTACCCCTCAATCCTGAATTATGCTGACCTTACCGCTAGACCCAACCGACGACCGCGCCAACCCGGCATTTAAGGATGCGACCGCCTGCGCACAATGGCTGGGACAATTGCAACTCACCAACTTGCACCAAGCGCACAGTGTGTTAAGCATGCAACTGGACGAGTTCAACCGTTACCCGATGCGCGGCCTGGAACGCTTGCACTCGCTGGAACTGCTCCGTGAAACGGTATCGTCCATACAGGCCGATTACGCCAAGAAACTGGTCGCCAAGAAACTGCCGTTGCACCAGGACGAACTCACCATTTTTGTTGCCATCGTCGGCCTCTGGCAAAGCATGGTCACCGGCTACCAACGCTGCCTGCAAGCTTACATGGCAGGCGATGCACAACTCGCCACATTTGGCGCGTTGCTGTCCCAGCGCTGCCTGCTGTATAGCGGATTACAGATTTCCGAGCACATGCGCACCGGTTACGAATTCGATGGCAAACTGTGGCGCCAGTTGCATCAACTTTATGCTTTCTGCGAGGAACGAGGCTGGCAGCTTAACGAAGTGAACGACGATCTCAATGGCGACACTCGCATCACTTCGTGCAATGCTACTTATACCAAGACCCTGCTCGCCTGCCATGTTCACCGCGCGGACTTGTCGCGCCACTTGCTGCGATTGCTGGATCGCTGGCTGACACTATGGAGTCCATCCGTCGCCGTGGAGCGCCTATACACCGCGAGCAAAGGCGATGCCCCTCCTTTGGCCGTCGATCTGGGCAGCGAATCAGGCCTGCGACTACCTCAATTGACAGATCCTTCTGGTCGTCTTCGCTATCTGGTCATGGTGCCGCTCAGTAAGCTGATGCGCGTGAAAACCATCCTGTTGCAGCAGGGGCAATCACCGCAGCAACTGGAGTTGGGCGAGGGCTGCAACAGCACAGAATGTGTAACGTTTCTTAACTACCTGCATCAGTGCTGGTGCGAAGGGCATGATGCCCGCATGGCTGAACGGCATAGCGCGATGCAACAAGCGCAGGTATGTTATGGCATGGAGAGTTGCTTTGCATATATCGCAAACAAACCATTCAAACAACCAATCAGGGAAGGGGGGATGGATACCCTGTCTCGCAAGCAGATCGCCGCTTTTGGCCGCGTGCTGTCCGACACCAACCGCCACGATCTGGCTTTAATGGGCTTGGCGCTTGAAACCTGGCAAATCGAAGACGAGAGCATCCATGGTGCACGTTTGCTGCGCGAGGAAAATGTCGGTGTGCGTCTCGGTCCAGGCCAACTAATTGCGGTGCGCCCAACCAATGCCAATGCCTTCATGGTTGGCACGGTGAGTTGGGTCAAAGTCACCCCGACCGGACAACTGCGTACCGGCGTGCGTTACCTGCCCGGCCTGCCGCAAGCCATCGCCATGAAAGCCACAGGGGTCAACCTCACCGTATCGGATAAATACGTCGCGGCGCTGCTGCTGCCTGCCGTACTCGTGCTAAAAGCCCCGGCCAGCCTGATTGCTCCACGCGATTGGTTCAAGCCCGGACGGGTGGTTGAAATTGTCCAAGCGGACAAGGAAAAACTTCTGCTAAAAATGGAACTGAGTATGGGAAAAGGTTCGGACTACGAGCGGATCAGCTTCATCGAAATTTTATAGCCTGAATGCAAACAAGCCACCGCATCGGGTGGCTTGTTTGCTCGGAACACGAGCTAAATTACAGTTCTTTGGCGTGATCGGCTAAATACTTCGCCACACCTTCAGTCGAAGCCTTCATACCAGCATCGCCCTTGTTCCAGCCAGCCGGACAAACTTCACCATGCTCTTCGTTGAATTGCAGCGCATCCACCATGCGCAGCATCTCGTCAATATTACGACCCAGCGGCAGATCATTCACCACCTGATGGCGCACCATACCGGTACGATCAATCAGGAAAGAACCCCGGAAAGCCACGCCGCCGGCTGCTTCCACATCATAAGCCTTGCAGATTTCGTGTTTGATGTCGGCCACCAAGGGATAGCGCACCTTACCGATACCCCCATTGTTAACCGGTGTGTTCTTCCAGGCCAAGTGAGTAAATTGCGAGTCAATTGAAACGCCGATCACCTCCACTTTGCGCTTCTGGAACTCCTCCAGGCGATGGTCGAATGCGATCAGCTCGGAAGGACAGACAAAAGTGAAATCCAGCGGATAGAAAAACAGCACGGCATATTTGCCTTCCGTGTGTTTTTTCAAATTAAAACTTGCGTTCATTTCATTGTTGCCCATCACTGCAACAGCGCTGAAATCAGGAGCGGGTTTACCAACGAGAACTGCCATGATTTAACTCCTTATGGTTGACTAAAACTATAGGGTATGCAATTTACATGGGTGGCAACGCGGCTGTCAACCACAAACACCACAAAATCCAAGGTAAATTTGCTTTCTGATAATTAGCTAATTAAAACAACTAATTGCCACCTAATATCCAAACCATAAAAGGCAGAGGCTCGGTAAATCAATTAGTTCATTTAACGGGTGGCTTTATATCTAACTGTGAATCCATGAGTTAGCAAACAGGACAAATTTACCGTGCCACAAAATCCATTCTCTGGCGGGTAAAAGACGGGATTCATGGGCCAGCTTGAGGTATTCTTCGAGACAATGGTGTGCTACGTCAAGCCATCATTGAAATTGTTTTTCTTCCCGCCTAATTGCCCTATCAGCCCAGACAAGGTAACATTCCCGCCCTTTTGCTTTTACATTGGCGACTTGTGCCGCCATTTTTTGCTTTAAATGATTTTGATGAGGAATTACGTGAGCCGTCCTTCGTTGTCCGTACAGTCGGGGTTGCCAGTCCAGCAGGGTTTGTATGATCCGCGCCAAGAGCGCGATGCGTGTGGTGTGGGCTTTGTCGCAAATATAAAAGGCAAGCCGAGCCATGACATGGTGCGTCGGGGATTGCAGATTCTGGTGAATCTCACCCATCGCGGCGCAGTGGGCGCCGATCCGTTGGCGGGTGATGGCGCGGGAATTTTAATCCAGGTTCCCGATGCGTTCTTGCGCAAGTCTTGTGCGGCACACGGCGTGACTTTGCCGGCGGCAGGCGAATACGGCGTCGGCATGCTGTTCTTGCCGCGCGATGCTTTTGCGCGCGCAGCCTGCGAGAAAGTGATTGCCGACAAGATCGCGGCGGAAGGACAGAAATTACTCGGCTGGCGCAATGTGCCGGTGGACAACCGCAGTCTGGGCGAGGGCGTCAAGGCGGTGGAGCCGGTAGTGCGCCAAGTGTTCGTCGGGCGTAGCAAGAATTGTAAAGATGCCGACAGTTTCGAGCGCAAGCTGTTCGTTATCCGTAAAACCGCTGAACATGCAGTGAGCGGCTTGGCTAATGAACAGGGGCGAGGCTTCTATATTCCCTCGCTGTCGGCGCGCACGCTGGTTTACAAGGGCATGTTGCTGGCCAGCCAGGTCGGCAAGTATTACCTCGATTTGCAGGATGAGAGCATGGTCAGCGCCTTGGCGCTGGTGCATCAGCGCTTCTCCACCAATACTTTTCCAACCTGGAATTTGGCGCATCCGTTCCGCATGATCGCGCACAACGGCGAGATCAACACGCTACGCGGCAACGTGAACTGGATGGCTGCGCGCCATGCGGCGATGTCGTCCAAGTTGCTGGGCGAAGATCTGGAAAAACTGTGGCCGCTGATCGTGGAAGGCCAGTCCGACTCCGCTTGTTTCGACAATGCGCTGGAATTGCTGGTGGCGGGCGGCTATTCGCTGCCGCACGCGATGATGCTGTTAATACCCGAAGCCTGGGCGGGCAACCCGCTGATGGACGAGGAGCGCCGCGCGTTCTACGAATATCATGCCGCACTGATGGAACCGTGGGACGGCCCTGCCGCCGTGGCTTTCACCGATGGGCGCATGATCGGCGCGACGCTGGATCGCAACGGCCTGCGCCCGGCGCGCTACCTGATTACCGATGACGACATGGTATTGATGGCGTCGGAAATGGGCGTGCTGGATATTCCGCAACACAAAATCGTGAAGAAGTGGCGCTTGCAACCGGGCAAAATGTTCCTGATCGACTTGCAGGCTGGCCGCATCGTGGACGATGCCGAACTGAAACAGCAACTTTCCACTGCCCAGCCTTACCGCCAGTGGATCGAAAAATCGCGCTATTTCATCAAGGATTTGCCCAAGGTCAAAGTCGAGACAAAGATGGCGGAGACCTTGCTGGACACCCAGCAGGCGTTCGGCTACTCGCAGGAGGACATCAAGTTCATCCTCGCGCCCATGGCATCTTCCGGCCAGGAAGCGATCGGCTCCATGGGCTACGATGCCGCATTGTCGGTGCTGTCGAACAAGACCCGCTCGCTGTACGACTATTTCCAGCAGCTGTTTGCGCAAGTAACCAACCCGCCAATCGACCCGATCCGCGAAGAGATCGTGATGTCGCTCACTTCGTTCATCGGCCCCAAACCCAACCTGCTCGGGCTGGAAGAGACCGATCCGCCGTTGCGCCTGGAAATTTCCCAGCCCTTGCTGACCAAAGAGGGCATGGCCAAGCTGCGCAACATCAGCAAGCTGACCAAAGGCCGTTTCCGCTCGCTGGTGCTGGATATAACCTATTCCGCCAGCAAGGGCGCGGCAGGCTGCGAGGCCGCCATCAAGGCGCTGTACCAAGCCGCCGACAAGGCGGTGGTGGAAGGATGCAATGTATTGATTCTGTCCGACCGCACGGTGTCGAGAAAGCGCGTGGCGATCCCCGCGTTGCTGGCCTGCTCCAGCGTACACCATCATCTGGTGCGCAAGGGATTGCGCACCAATACCGGCTTGGTGGTCGACACGGGTTCGGCGCGCGAAGTGCATCACTTCGCCCTGCTCGCTGGATACGGCGCGGAAGCGGTGTGCCCGTGGCTGGCGTATGAAACCGTTGATGTTTTGACCGCACATACGGATGAGAAAAATATCGAAGAGCGCTTCATCAAGGCGGTGGACAAGGGGCTGCAAAAGGTGATGTCCAAGATGGGCATCTCCACCTACCAGTCTTATTGCGGCTCGCAGATATTCGAGGCGGTCGGGCTGAATGCGGAATTCGTGGCGCGCTATTTCACCGGCACCGGAACTCAAATCGAGGGCATCGGCTTGCGCGAAGTGGCCGAGGAAGCCATGCGCACCCACCGTGCCGCATTCGGCGACGATCCGCTGTTGGCCAATTCGCTGGATGCGGGCGGCGAGTATGCCTACCGCGTGCGCGGCGAAGAGCACATGTGGACACCGGACAGCATCGCCAAATTGCAGAACTCCACGCGCACGAATAATTTTGCAACTTACAAGGAATACGCCAAGCTGATTAACGATCAGGGCACGCAGATGAAGACCCTGCGCGGATTGTTCGAGATCAAGTCGGCGGGCGCACCGGTGCCGCTGGAAGAAGTCGAACCGGCCAAGGAAATCGTCAAACGTTTCGCCACCGGCGCGATGTCGCTCGGCTCGATTTCCACCGAAGCGCACACCACGCTGGCTATCGCGATGAACCGCATCGGTGGCAAATCCAACACCGGCGAAGGCGGCGAAGACGCGAACCGTTTCCGCGTGCTCAAAGCGGGCGAAAAACTGTCCGACATCATCGGTCACAAGCGCATCGCCGCCGACCTGATAATGCAGGAAGGCGATTCGCTGCGTTCGCGCATCAAACAAGTCGCTTCGGGTCGCTTCGGGGTGACCGCAGAATACCTGACCAGCGCCGACCAGATCCAGATCAAGATGGCGCAAGGCGCGAAGCCGGGCGAAGGCGGCCAGTTGCCGGGCGGCAAGGTGTCCGAATATATCGCCAAGCTGCGCTTCTCGGTGCCGGGCGTGGGGCTGATTTCGCCTCCACCGCACCACGATATTTATTCGATAGAAGACTTGGCGCAACTGATCCACGACCTGAAAAACGCCAACCCGAAAGCTTCCATTTCGGTGAAGCTGGTATCGGAAATCGGCGTAGGCACGGTGGCGGCAGGCGTATCAAAAGCCAAGGCCGACCACATCGTGGTGTCCGGTTTCGACGGCGGAACCGGCGCATCGCCGATTTCCTCGACCAAACATGCCGGTACGCCATGGGAACTCGGTCTGGCAGAAACCCAGCAAACGCTGGTGCTGAACAAACTGCGCGGGCGCATCGTGTTGCAGGTGGACGGCCAACTCAAGACCGGGCGCGATGTGTTGATCGGCGCCTTGCTCGGCGCGGATGAATTCGGTTTTGCCACGGCCCCGCTGGTGGTGGAAGGCTGCATCATGATGCGCAAGTGCCATCTCAATACCTGCCCGGTGGGCGTGGCGACGCAAGACCCAGAGTTGCGCAAAAAGTTTACCGGCCAGCCAGAACATGTGGTGAACTATTTCTTCTTCCTCGCCGAAGAATTGCGCGAATACATGGCGCAGATGGGCGTGCGCAAGTTGAGCGAGTTGATCGGTCGCAGCGATTTGCTCGACATGAAACACGGCATCGAACATTGGAAGGCGCAAGGCCTGGATTTCTCCAAAATTTTCTATCAGCCCGACATGCCCGCCAGCGTGGCGCGCCGCCATGCCGAGGTGCAAGATCACGAACTGGAAAAAGCCTTGGACAACCAGTTGATTGCGGAAGCCAAGGCCGCGCTGGACAACAAGCATCCGGTCATCATCAAAACTACTATCGGCAATTCCAACCGCACCGTCGGCACCATGCTGTCGCACGAAGTGGCGAAGCGCTACGGCCATGCCGGGCTGCCGACCGACACCATCACGGTGAAACTGAAAGGCACGGCAGGGCAGAGTTTCGGCGCTTTCCTCGCGCACGGCGTGACTTTCGAACTGACCGGCGAAGGCAACGACTATGTTGGCAAGGGGCTGTGCGGCGGACGCATCGCGGTGCTGCCGCCCAAGGATTGCCCGATCATGGCTGAAGACAACATCATTGTCGGCAACACCGTGCTGTACGGCGCGACCAGCGGCGAATGCTACTTCCGTGGCGTGGCCGGCGAGCGCTTCGCGGTGCGCAATTCCGGCGCGGTCGCGGTGGTGGAAGGCGTGGGCGACCACGGCTGCGAATACATGACCGGCGGCATGATTATCGTGCTGGGGCAAACCGGGCGCAACTTCGCTGCTGGCATGTCCGGCGGCGTGGCTTACGTGCTGGATGAGGACGACAGTTTTGCGCGGCGCTGCAATATGTCTATGGTGCAACTGGAAGCGATTCCTGAAGAATCTGACGCCAGTGAAACCGGCGAAATCGAGACACATGGCCGCGTGCATTTCAACCATCTCGGCAAGGCCGACGAACACCTGTTGCGCGAATTCATCGAAAACCACTTGCGCCACACCGGCAGTATCCGCGCCAGAACCATACTCGACAATTGGGCGCGCTACCTGCCGAGATTTGTCAAGGTGATGCCGACAGAATATCGCCGCGCCTTGCAGGAAATCGCGGCGCAACATGCCAAGGAGATTAAGTAAATGGGTAAGCCTACCGGGTTTATGGAATTTGCGCGCCTGAGCGAAGGTTACCTGCCGATTGCCGAGCGGGTGAAAAATTATCAGGAGTTTGTGCTGCACCTTACCGACGATAAGGCCAAGGTACAAGGCGCGCGCTGTATGGATTGCGGCATTCCATTTTGCACCAGCGGTTGCCCGGTCAACAACATCATCCCCGACTGGAACGATCTGGTGTATCGCGGCAACTGGAAACAGGCGCTGGAAGTGTTGCACTCCACCAACAACTTTCCGGAAGTAACCGGGCGCATCTGCCCCGCGCCGTGCGAAGCGGCCTGCACGTTGAACATCAACAACGACGCGGTGGGCATCAAGTCCATCGAGCACGCCATCATCGACAAGGGTGGCGAAAACGGCTGGGTCGCGCCGCAACCGGCAGCACACAAGACTGGCAAGAAAGTCGCCATCGTCGGCTCCGGCCCCGCCGGACTGGCGGCTGCGCAGCAATTGGCGCGCGTCGGCCACAGCGTGACCGTGTTTGAAAAGAACAGCCGCATCGGTGGCTTGTTGCGCTACGGCATCCCCGACTTCAAGCTGGATAAGCGCCTGATCGACTGGCGCATGGCGCAGCTGCAAGCCGAGGGCGTTAAATTCCAGACCAGCGTTTTCGTCGGCGATGCGGCTCCGGGCAAAGGCGTGGTCAATGATGCAAGCAAGACCGTCAAACCGAAAGAGTTACTGAAAAAATTCGATGCAGTGATTCTGGCAGGCGGCGCGGAGCAACCGCGCGACTTGCCGGTGCCTGGACGCCAACTGGTCGGCGTGCACTATGCGCTGGAGTTCCTCATCCCGCAGAACAAGGAAGTGGCGGGCGACGGCAAGAATTTGATTAACGCCAAGGACAAGCATGTTGTCGTGATCGGCGGCGGAGATACCGGCTCCGATTGCGTGGGCACCTCCAACCGCCACGGCGCGGCCTCGATCACTCAGATCGAAGTCATGCCGCGTGCGCCGGATCAGGAGAATAAAGCGCTGACTTGGCCGAACTGGCCGCTCAAGCTGCGCACCTCCAGCTCGCACGACGAAGGTTGCCAGCGCGACTGGGCAATTGCCACCAAGGAATTCATCGGCGAGAACGGCAAGCTCACCGGATTCAAGGCGGTACGCGTCGAATTCAAGGACGGCAAGATGAGCGAAGTGCCGGGCAGCGAATTTGAGATCAAGGCCGACTTGGTGTTTCTGGCGATGGGCTTCACTAACCCGCTGCAACAAGTTCTGGATGCGTTCGGCGTGGAGAAGGACGCTCGCGGCAATGCCAAGGCCACGACCGATGGCGTGGGTTGTTACCAGACCAACATAGACAAAGTATTCGCCGCAGGCGACATGCGCCGGGGCCAATCGCTGGTGGTATGGGCGATCCGCGAAGGGCGCCAGGCCGCGCGCGCGGTGGATGAGTATTTGATGGGAAGCTCCGTATTACCTCGGTGAGAGGTTCACCGTACCCTCGGGAGAGGGCATTTAGAATTTAATTAGAAAGAGAGCAACATGAACTTCAAGCTGAAAAACGACACCTTCCTGCGCGCCCTGTTGCGTCAGCCGACCGACTACACACCGCTGTGGATGATGCGTCAAGCCGGGCGCTATCTGCCGGAATACTGTGCCACGCGCAAACGCGCGGGCAGTTTCCTCAATCTGTGCAAGAGTCCGGACATGGCGACGGAAGTGACCTTGCAGCCGCTGGATCGTTTTCCTCTGGATGCCGCGATTCTGTTCTCCGATATTTTGACCGTGCCGGATGCGATGGGCCTCGGCCTGTATTTTGCGGATGGCGAAGGTCCCAAGTTCGAGCGCCCCTTGCGCGACGAAGCCGCGATCAAGGCTTTGCGCGTACCTGACATCGGCACCGATCTGAAATATGTGACCGACGCCGTGTCACAGATCCGCAAGGCGCTGGATGGACGCGTACCGCTGATAGGTTTCTCCGGTAGCCCATGGACATTGTCCTGCTATATGGTGGAAGGCGGCAGCAGCGACGACTACGCCAAGGTGAAGACCCTGATGTACAAAGAACCCAAGCTGATGCACCACATCCTCGACGTGACCGCACAGGCGGTGACGGCTTACTTGAACGCACAGATCGAAGCAGGCGCGCAAGCCGTGATGATTTTCGATTCCTGGGGCGGTGCGCTGTCGCATGCTGCTTACCATGAGTTCTCGCTACCCTATATGCACCGCATCGTATCCGGCCTGATCAAGGAAAAAGATGGTGTCAGAATACCGAACATCGTATTCACCAAGGGCGGTGGCCTGTGGATCGACAGTATCGCTAACATCGGCTGCGATGCGGTGGGACTGGATTGGACTATGGACATCGGCGTGGCACGCCAAAAAGTCGGCGACAAAGTTGCGCTGCAAGGCAACCTCGACCCGACCGTTTTGTTTGCACCGCCGGAAGTCATTCACAACGAAGTGGAAAAAGTCCTCGCCAGCTACGGTTACGGCAGCGGCCATGTGTTCAACCTGGGTCATGGCATTTCCCAGTTTACTAACCCGGACAGCGCGGCGGCGTTGGTGCAAGCGGTGCATGAGTTAAGTCGCAAGTATCACTAGAATATATAGAGCTAAAAAATGCTTGACATTCGAGGGGTTTTACACAGCCTCGTATTAAGTTAAAGGCCGCGATGGGTTTTCCGCGCGGCCTTTGCTTTTGTTTGCAACCCGTTGCTTCTATTGGTATATTTTTATGCCCATAAAATGAGCAGGGAAACAAAACCGTATATATAATTTGCACTTAACAGAGTTGTTGTGGTGTTATTCACAACATTATCCACAGCTAATGTGGACAACAAAAAATATGTAAATGAGTCAAGCTGGTTAGCGTGGTTTTGTAGAATTTGCCGGAGGAAAAATCACTAAATGTCGATAATTCGCGTCGCGCTGGATATGCCGTTGTCAACACTATTCGATTACGTGTTGGCGGATAGCGTTGCGGTCATGCTGGGGCAACGGGTGATCGTGCCGTTCGGGCGCAAGCAGGTGGTCGGCGTGGTGATGGAATGTGCGGCGGACTCCGAACTGGCGACGGAACGGATCAAGCCTGTGCTACAAGTACTAAACGAGATTCCGCCGTTGCCTGCCGAGTTGCTTACGCTGCTACGATTCTGTAGCGACTATTACCACCATCCGCTCGGGGCTACGGTGTTGTCCGCCTTGCCGGTACGGCTGCGTTCCTGCGAACCGGTCACGCTCAAGGAGGCGCTGCAATATACACTCAGCGACAGCGGGTGGGCGCTCGACTTGAGTCTGTTGCCCAAGCGCAAGGTGGTACAGCAGCGCATCCTCGTTGCCTTGCAAGCCGGAGCATTGAGCGCCGCGCAATTGCGCGCGCTGTCACCGAGCGCACCGATTGCACTCAAGGCGTTATTGCAGACGGGGTGGGTGGAGAGTGTTCCTCTAAAACCGTCCCTCACCCTAAGTAAGCAGGGGCTTACTTTCAACAACGCGCACACGTTGACCGCCGCGCAGCAGCAGGCGGTGGATGCGGTCACGCAATCGAATGGTTTTGGTTGCTTCCTGCTGCACGGCGTCACCGGCAGCGGCAAGACCGAAATCTATGTACACCTGATGCATCGCATGTTGCTGCAAGGCGGACAGGTGTTGCTGCTGGTGCCTGAGATCAACCTCACGCCGCAACTGGAAAATTATTTTCGCAGCCGCTTCCCCGATGCCGAGCTGGTCAGCCTGCACAGCGGTTTGGGGGATAGTGAGCGCACGCAGAACTGGCTGCGCGCGCAATCCGGCCAAGCACGCATCGTGCTCGGTACGCGCTTGGCAGTGTTTACGCCCTTGCCGCAACTGGCGCTGGTGATTGTGGATGAGGAACACGACGCTTCGTTCAAGCAGCAGGAGGGTTTGCGCTACTCGGCACGTGATGTGGCGATCTTTCGCGCCAACCAGCATGACGTGCCAATTGTGCTGGGTTCGGCCACGCCTTCGCTGGAGAGTTATTACAACGCGCAGAGCGGGCGCTATCGCCTGCTACAACTCACCGAGCGCGCCTTGGCCGCAGCCAAATTGCCGACGGTGCGCTGCATCAACACCAGCCATGCTTTCATGCAGCATGGCGTCAGTGAGCAGTTGCTGACAGCATTGGAGCAGAATCTGCAACGCGGCGAGCAGAGCCTGGTGTTCATCAACCGGCGCGGTTATGCGCCGGTGCTGATGTGTACCGCTTGTGGCTGGCTGTCCGACTGCCCGAATTGCGCTGGCAAGCTGGTGCTGCATTTGCAGGACAAGCGTCTGCGCTGCCACCATTGCGGGCATCAAGTGCGCGTGCCGCATGCCTGTCCGAACTGCGGCAATGCCGATCTGCAACCGGTCGGCATCGGCACGCAGCGCGTGGAAAGCGCGTTGCAGGAACGCTTCCCCGAGGCGCGTATCCTGCGGGTTGACCGCGACAGCACGCGCAACAAGGGTGCGTGGAACACCATGCGCCAGCAAATTCACGATGAGGCGGTGGACATTCTGGTCGGGACGCAGATACTGGCGAAAGGACACGATTTTCCGAATCTCACCTTGGTCGGCGTGCTCAATCCAGACGGCGCGCTGTACAGCAGCGATTTTCGCGCTTCGGAAAAATTGTTCGCGCAACTCGCGCAGGTGGCGGGGCGCGCCGGACGTGCCGACAAGCCGGGCGAGGTGCTGATCCAGACCGCTTTTCCCGATCATCCCTTATTCCGCGCATTGCGCGAACATGATTACAATGCGTGGGCAAAAATCCTGCTGGCGGAACGCCAGTCCGCTGGTTTCCCGCCCTTTGTGTATCAGGTATTGCTGCGCGCCGAAGGCAAAGAAGAAAGTGGAGTATTTGCCTTCCTGCGGCATGCGCGCGCGGCGGCTGTGGCATTGGCGCTAGCGGTCGAGGTATATGGTGTGGTTCCCGCCGCCATGTCGCGCCGCGCCAACCACAGTCGCGCGCAAATATTAGTGCAATGTGAATCGCGTAAACTGTTGCAGCAATTTTTGCGTGCGTGGAAGCCCTTGCTGGATGCGCTTCCCGCGCAGAAATTGCGCTGGTCGCTGGACATAGACCCGCTGGAGTTTTAACGTGAAACTCGCGCGGCGCAACATGGCAATGCATGGGAAGCGGATATCGAATGAGAATATAATTAACCACAGAAAGGACACAACGGAACAGCTGAGATGCCAAATGAAATGATAAATCTTCTTTGCGCCATAGCGGGAGCGGACAACGTGCTGACCGGCGAGGCCGCAGCGTCGCACTGCACCGACTGGCGCAAGCGCTACACCGGTCATGCACTGGCAGTGGTGTTTCCATCCGATACGCAACAGGTCGCCGATGTGGTGAAGCTGTGTGCAGAGAATAACATCGCGATTGTTCCCCAAGGTGGCAATACCAGCCAATGCGGCGGATCGGTGCCGTTGCCGCAAGGCAAACAGATCGTGCTGAATTTGTCGCGCATGAACCGTATTCGCGCTCTGGATGCCACTAACTACACCATGACCGTAGAAGCAGGCTGCGCGCTGGATTTCGTGCGCAAGGCGGCAGTGCAAGCTAACCGCCTGTTTCCGCTCGCGCTCGGTCTCGGTGACGATGCGCCGCAGTGCGAGATCGGTGGCAACCTTTCCACCAACGCGGGCGGTATCGCCGTGCTGCGCTATGGCACCGCCCGTAACCTTGTAATGGGACTAGAAGTGGTGTTGCCGGATGGGCGCATCTGGGATGGCCTGCGCGGTTTGCGCAAGGACAACACCGGCTACGATCTCAAGCATTTATTCATAGGTGCCGAAGGCACGCTGGGCATCATCACCGCCGCCGTGCTGAAACTGTTCCCGCTGCCGCAATCTGTGGCGACGGCGTATGTGGCAGTACGCGATCCGGCAACGGCAGTGGAATTATTGGCGCACTTACGTGCCACTTGCGGTGACAGGATCAGCGCCTTCGAATTCATCTCGCGCTCATGCCTCGACCTCGTGTTACGACACATTCCAGACACGCAGGAACCGTTCGCCGCACGCCATGAATGGATCGTGCTGATTGAACTGGATGATGTGCTGCAAGCGCCGCTGGATGTGACTTTGCGTGATGCACTTCAGACGTTCGGCGAAGGGGTCATCGAAAGCAAGGTGACCACCGACAAGGATTGCGCGCTTTCCTGGTGGAAACTGCGCAAAAGTATCAGTGAGGCGCAAAAGCGCGAAGGCATCAGCGTCAAACACGACGTGTCCGTGCCGGTCAGCCGTGTGGCGGAATTCATCACTCAAGCGGATGTCGCGCTGCGCGCCGCATTCAGCGGCATCCGCATCGTCGCTTTTGGTCACATCGGTGACGGCAACATCCACTACAACGTTTCCATGCCCGACCCCAAACACAATACCGGCTTCATCGCGCGTTCCGAACATGAAGTGAACCGCATCGTGTATGAGGTTGTTGCACAACTCAACGGCAGCATCAGCGCCGAACACGGCCTGGGCCAACTCAAACGCGACGAGATCACCCATTACAAGAGTGCGCTGGAACTGGAGCTGATGCTCAATATCAAGCAAACACTTGACCCGCAGGGACTGATGAATCCGGGGAAAGTGGTGTAGATTGTTAATGATATGGGAGAAGATAAATGGCAAGTCAACCAGAAATAACCAACATGGCGCTGTTCTGCGATTTCGAGAATGTTGCGCTAGGCGTGCGCGACGCCAAGTATGCGCAGTTTGATATCAAGAAAGTGCTGGAACGCTTGTTACTCAAAGGCAGCATCGTGGTCAAGAAAGCCTATTGCGACTGGGACCGCTACAAGGAATTCAAGGCGACGATGCATGAGGCGGCCTTCGAACTGATCGAGATTCCGCATGTGCGCCAGTCGGGCAAGAACTCGGCCGATATCCGCATGGTGGTAGATGCGCTTGACCTTTGCTATACCAAAGCCCATGTAGACACCTTTGTCATTATCAGCGGCGATTCGGATTTCTCGCCGCTGGTTTCAAAGCTGCGCGAGAACAATAAATACGTTATCGGGATAGGCGTGAAGGACTCAACGTCTGATCTGCTCAGCGCCAACTGTGACGAGTTTATTTTCTACGATGATCTGGTGCGCGAGCAGGAGGCGAAGCAAAAGCGCGCCGAGAAAAAATCCCCTGCGAAAACCGTAGCGGGCAAGGCCAAGCAGGCAACAGCCAAGGGTGAGGATGACAAGCGTCAGGAAGCACTCGATTTCATCGTCGAAACTGTCGAGGCATTGATCGCCGAGCGCGGCTCCGACGAAAAGATATGGGGTTCGATGGTCAAGCCCACCATGCAGCGACGCAGACCCGGTTTTACTGAATCTTCCTACGGCTATCACTCATTCAAGGAACTGGTTGAAGATGCGCAGAAGCACAAGTTGCTCGTGGTGGTGCGTGACGAAAAGTCTGGCCAGTACACCATCCGCTTACCGGCGGCGGACTAACAGGCAGGTTTCTGGCACCGAACACTGAACCTAAAAATTTCATTTTTCCACGAAAACTGATGAAACCCCTAACCATTTCGCTAAGCCCCAAAAAAACGGGGCAAGCGGCTGGTTAACGAAAAACACGAAATAAATCAAAACTTTGTTCAGCCGCTGTCATTCACCCATTGGGTACGATCCACCGCACGACATCTCTATGAATTTTTTCGTTATTTTCGTGTTTTTTGTGGATCAACTGCTTTTTCTAAATTGAACCCCGCGCGCAAATGCTTTCTCTTGACGAACCACAAGATATTGTGTAATTCTACGCTCCGACACACAACATCTAGTGGTTTATAAAGTCGTACAATAAAATTTTGTGTGCTTCTGAAGCTCAGGGCGAAGTTATCCAAATAATATACGATTCGGGAGAAAACAATGGCAGAAAACCAGCCGGGGGGCGGTAGCAGCAATTTGGTTTCGTTACCTAAAGGGGTGATCAAGCGCGATGGCTCGCTGGTGCCATTCGACTCTGAAAAAATTCGTTCTGCAATCCAGCGTGCTGGTGCTGCTTCCGGCGATTTCGACGCCAATGAGGCATTTTTGCTCACGGCTCAAGTTGTCAAAGTACTGATTCACAAATTCCGCGCCGAACCGCCTCACATCGAGAAAATTCAGGATGCAGTGGAGCAGGTGCTGATCACCGCTAATCACTTCAAGACTGCCCGTACTTACATTGTCTACCGCGAACAACACACCAAGCTGCGCCAGGATCGCAAAACGGTGGTGGACGTGGAAAGCTCGATTAACGAATATCTCAACCAGATGGACTGGCGTGTCAACGCCAATGCCAACCAGGGTTATAGTTTGGGAGGGCTGATTCTGAATGTTTCCGGCAAGGTGGTGGCCAACTACTGGCTTAACCATGTCTACCCGCCGGAAGTCGGCGTCGCACATCGCGAAGGCGATATCCATGTACACGATCTGGATATGCTGGCCGGTTATTGCGCAGGCTGGTCGCTGCGTACCCTGCTCAACGATGGCCTCAACGGTGTCCCAGGCAAAGTTGAGGCTGGCCCGCCCAAGCATATGTCTTCCGCTGTCGGTCAAATCGTCAACTTCCTCGGCACCTTACAGAACGAGTGGGCAGGCGCACAGGCATTCAGTTCATTCGACACATATATGGCGCCCTTTATCCGCAAGGATAATCTGCCCTTCCGCGAGGTAAAGCAGCACATCCAGGAACTCATCTACAACCTCAACGTGCCGTCGCGCTGGGGAACCCAGACACCGTTCACCAACCTGACCTTCGACTGGGTATGCCCGGAAGACCTGCGCGAGCAAATCCCCATCATCGGGGGGAAGGAAATGCCGTTCAGCTATGGCGAGTTGCAGACTGAAATGGACATGATTAACCGCGCTTATATCGAGGTGATGACTACTGGTGATGCCAAAGGACGGGTGTTTACTTTCCCCATCCCGACCTACAACATGACCCCTGATTTCCCGTGGGAGTCCGAAAATGCCACCTTGCTATTCGAGATGACTGCAAAGTATGGCCTGCCCTATTTCCAGAACTTCATCAATTCCGATCTCAAACCTAACATGGTCAGATCCATGTGCTGCCGCCTGCAACTCGACCTGCGCGAACTGCTGAAACGCGGCAATGGACTGTTCGGCAGTGCCGAGCAGACCGGTTCGGTGGGAGTCGTCACCGTCAACTGCGCGCGCCTGGGCTACCTCTACCAGAATAACGAGGAAGCGTTGATCCGTCGTCTCGACGAATTGATGGAAATTGGCAAAAACTGCCTGGAAATTAAACGCAAAGTAATCCAGCGCCACATGGACGCAGGGCTGTTTCCTTATACCAAGCGCTACCTGGGCACGTTGCGCAATCACTTCTCCACGCTGGGAGTCAACGGCATCAACGAGATGGTTCGCAACTTCACCCACGACGAGCACGACATCGCGACTGAATGGGGCCACGCTTTCGCGGTACGGCTGCTCGATCACGTACGAGCCAAGATGCTCGCTTTCCAGGAAGAAACAGGACACATGTACAATCTGGAAGCAACGCCGGCGGAAGGCACCACTTACCGTTTCGCCAAGGAAGACAAAAAGCGCTTCTCCGATATCATTCAAGCCGGCACGAAGGAGACACCCTACTACACCAACTCCTCGCAACTGCCGGTCGGCTTCACCGATGATCCGTTTGAAGCTCTGGAACGGCAAGAAGAATTACAGAAAAAATACACGGGCGGCACTGTGATGCACCTATATATGAGCGAGCGCATCACCAGCGCGGAAGCCTGCAAGAATCTGGTGCGCCGTGCTCTGGAAAGATTTGGCCAACCTTATATCACGATCACCCCTACGTTTTCGATTTGTCCACAGCACGGATATATTGATGGCGAACACAAGTTCTGCCCGAAATGCGACCAGGAACGCTTAACCGAAAAACGTAACAAAAATTTAGCTACAGCCTGAGCAACCACCTACCACATTATTTATCAAGGAGAATGTAATGAACGATTTGTCCAACCAGAACCACCTTAAAACCAATGAAATCTTTTTGACCGAAGAGGAACGCCAACCCTGCGAAGTGTGGACTCGCGTGATGGGTTACCATCGGCCGGTAGCCTCATTCAACATCGGCAAAAAGGGAGAGCATTACGAGCGCAAGCATTTCCAGGAATGCCGCGCCCAGTTGGCCGCCTGATTTAATCCCCAGGGAGAACCACATGCTCAGAAGCCGTGCATGTGGCGCTCCCTGCTATAGTTAATCTTGTCAAACCTGCAAATCGGTGGCCTTACACCACTGACCAGTAACGATTTCCCCGGTTGCTTGGCCGCCGTAGTATTTTGCCAGGGTTGCCCTTGGCGCTGCGGGTATTGCCACAACCCTCATCTAATTCCCCGCCACGGAGAGAGCCAATTAGAATGGCACGCCGTGATGAGTTTTCTGCACCGCCGTCAAGGGTTGCTGGATGCAGTCGTCTTTAGTGGTGGCGAACCGACGCTGCAAGATGAACTCAAACAAGCCATGACGGAAGTTCGTGAGCTTGGTTTCAAGGTCGGCTTGCACACTGGCGGTGCTTACCCTTCGCATCTCGCTGAGTTGTTGCCGCTAACTTCCTGGGTGGGGTTGGACATCAAGTCTGCCTTCACCGACTATGACAAAGTGACCGGCACTCCGACTAGCGGCGAGAAATCTCGGGAAAGCACCATGATGCTATTGGCAAGTGGCGTGCCTTATGAGATCCGCACTACCGTGCATTCGCTGTATCACACCTCAGCTTCATTGCTAAAACTGGCGGATGAATTACAACAACTGGGGGTGAAGCATTACGTGCTTCAGGAATTCCGGCCTCAAGGATGCGCCGATGAGGCAGTCAATACTACCTACTCAAATCAAGATTTGCTGAATGATGCGCTATGCGACCACATCGGAACGATGTTCGATAGTTTCTCCGTGCGCCGGGCATAAGACGGGCGAGCTAATTCGAGTTAGTTCATTAAGGGAGCCTCTATAAATCCAATTCTCGTCGCCGTACTGCGTTGCTCATAAAAAATTACTTCTAACATATCAGGTATATGCGTCGTCGCAATTTTTTAATCGCGCCTTGTCTGACTTAGAAAATTGGATTTATAGAGGCTCCCTTAATTTTGTTCATTGACCAGTAGCCAGCAACAATCTGATGTCCTGCACCAGCAGTTCTGTTCGTTGTCCGTAAGGCGAGAGCAACAATGGGCGGCCTTTGGTGCCGATCAAATATGTACCGTCGGAATGATCCAGCGTATAGCCACCGTTTTTGTTAGATTGCTTCTCATAGCTCACACCAAAAGCCTTGGCCGCTTGGGCTGTTGCCTGTGCGTCACCATACAATCCCATAAAGGAATGATCAAAGGACGGCACATACTGTGCCAGCAACTCAGGGCTGTCCCGTTCCGGATCAAGCGTGACAAATAAAACCTGCACACGATCCGCATCTTTGCCAAGCAAACGCATAACCCGCGCAATATCTGCCAGCGTGGTAGGACACACCTCGGGGCAATGGGTATAGCCGAAGAACAAAACCACTACTTTTCCGCTGAAATCCTCAAGGCTACGAGCTTTTCCATTAAAGTCGGTAAGGTGAAAATCAGCCTTGGTATGCTGCCAGGTTACATCTACCGCGTGATAGGGGGAAGGCATATCCGGTTCGCTGCAAGCAGTAAGTGACGCCACAAGCAGCAACAAAAATAAATTATGCTTCCACATGACAACTTCCCGTCCAACCATGCACAGCAAAGACATATCCAACCTTGATAAGGCCATATATGCCAAACGCCATAATTATCAAGCCTGCTGCCAAGCGAACCTTTGGCGATTGCACCCAGTGACGACAACGTTCCCAAAACATGCCAATGACTAGAAGGTTAGGCAATGTGCCCAGGCCGAATGCCAGCATGATCAGCGCGCCACTCTGCGCGTGACCACTGGCCAGTGCCGTAACAAGTACACTATATATCAGCCCGCACGGCAACCACCCCCATAGTGCACCGAGCAGCAGTGCGCGCGTTGGGGTGTTAACCGGAAGCAGGCTGCGAGTCAGCGGTTGAATGTGTTCCCACAGCATGCTGCCAGCTTGCTCGATGTGCCGCACCATGCTCCAAATTCCCGCGACATACAAGCCCAGCGCGATCAGCATCAGACTGGAAAGCATAAACAGCACATGCTGTATCGGCACCACATCGCGCAACAAAAAACCGACTTGTCCGATAGCGCCGACCAGTGCCCCAGCCAAAGTATAACTGGCGATGCGCCCACTGTTATAAGCCAGATGAAAAAGCCAGCGTGCGCCGTCCTTCGGTAATTGTGCAGTAAGTATGCCGACAATGCTGCCGCACATACCAAGGCAGTGTACACCACCAAACAATCCAACAAAAAATACCGCGATGATGCTAAATTCAGTCATGCGCTTTTGCCCTTGTTAAGTAATTCCAATCTGGTTACATCGTATCATCTTGTGCGCCTGCTGGAACCTGACGTGACGAATTATGAGCAACGTAACTTATACGGAGCCAGTATGGCAAGGTACTGAACAGGTGTCGTTGGCGCGCAAAAAATTTAATTCTTTGGGCAAACTTCGAGAAAAGTGCTTGCAAGCGTAAAAAGTTGTGCTACGATTTAAAAAAGCGGTAGCTTAAACGTGGTGTTGGATTTTTATTACTCAGGAGATCAAAATGTCAATCATCGTATCAGTTTGTGCAGTTGGAACCGCAATTGGGACAGTTGTGTTTTCTGTGTGGATGGTAAAACAGCTATTCACCAGCAACTAATCTTAAAAATTTGAACTTGTATTCCCCATGCTCTTGGCACGGGGCGGCATCGTTTTTCGGTTTTGACTTAAGCGTAGCTCGCCGGTTTTTGTTTTTATACGCCGTAATACCCCGAGGTCTTACCTCGGAGAGGTAGAGGTTATTGTATTTTCTAATATGGTAACATTCTCTATAGTTTGCTTATCTAATCCGCTTTAATAATTTCCGACACCCTCAAATTGTTTTAACCTGACTGTGTAAATGGAATTCGCAAGTTTCCCGATAAAACCGGGGCGATCTTGAAAGCCCCGCGCCGCATACTGGTGGCCGTCACCTTGCGTATAGGTGATGTGCTGCTGTCTACGCCTGTAATCCGTTCACTGCGGCTGGCATGGCCTCAGGCCGAAATAGATGTGTTGGTGTTTGAACATACCGAGGGAATTTTGCTGCGCAACCCGGATATTCACCGTGTAATCACCGTCCCGGAACGCCCCGGATTTTGGGAGCATTTACGCCTGATTCTCAGTTTGTTCCGCCGTTATGACCTTGCACTTACAACTCTGATGGGTGACCGGGCGACTCTTTATGCATGGATTGCCGGGAAGACGCGGATTGGAATGCAGGATGGCAGCAAAAAGCAACACTGGAAGCAACACCTGTTATCGCGTTGGGCGGTTTATGATCATGTTGAAACCCATACTCTGCTAACGAATCTCGGGCTGGTGGATTTGCTGGGCATCAAACGCAGCCATGAGGTGATAATTGCGTGGGATCCCTCCGATGAAAACTCCGTTGCCGAGGCGCTGCCGTTTGATATTAGCGCAGAGCTTTTTGCGGTGCTGCACCTGTCTCCAAAATTTCCCTACAAAATGTGGCAACGGGATGGCTGGGTTGAGCTGGCCCGATGGCTTGAGGAAAATAGCATCCGTTCCGTACTCACCGGAAGCAGCGACCCGGATGAGATAACTTATATCGAGGAGATATTCCGTTCCATGCCATCCGGTACCATAAATATGGCGGGCAAACTCAGCCTTGCCGAAAGCGCTTATCTCATCAGCCGCGCCAAGCATTATGTGGGACCAGATACGGCACTTACCCACATGGCAGCGGCGCTTGGCACCCCCACCGTTGCGCTGTTTGGCCCGTCCAACCCGGTGAAATGGGGGCCGTGGCCAAAAGGTTATGAGGAAGACCGCAATCCTTACCGGATGAAAGGTACCCAGCGTGTTAACAACGTAATGCTGCTGCAGGGTGAGAGTGACTGCGTACCGTGCATTCTGGAAGGCTGCGATCACCATACCACCAGCCTGAGCGCTTGCCTGCAGGAGCTTCCGGCAGCCGACGTCATTGCGGCAATCCGGGAATTGTCGACAGAAACTGAACATTGAGCGCTTCGAAGTTCGATCCCGTTCTATAACAATAGAATCATCTACTAATTAAAAAAGCTTAGGTGTTTAAGCTTTCCCAGAATTTGGTCTTTCAAGGGTGACTTAGAATCTAATGGAGATGGCTTGCATGCACAAATAAGAACGTTTTGCCCGGTATTGAGAGCGGTTCGTTGTTTTTGGTATTCACGCAACTCTTTGTAATATCCCCAACCGAGTAGCCACAGGCGGTCAAAAAAAGAAATTTTTCCGCCTGCTTTCATCTGGCTGGATTTGCTCACGCGGTACACTCCGGCGGAGTCCGATGAATAGGTGCGCGCTTCGATCACTTCGAAACCGCACGTTTGCGTGAGGTGTTTCAATGCTTCAGTGGAAAACAGGTGCAAATGCCTAGGTGCTTCCCAGCCGCGCCAATAAGCACCGAATTCGGCGGCACCCATACTGTTGACATTGGGGGTGGTGATAATTAATTTTCCGCCCGATTTAAGGATGCGTAAGCATTCCGATAGAACGGCGCGCGGATCGTAAAAATGCTCCACGGCTTGGCTCATGGTAATGACATCATAAGAGTCTGCTGGCAACGCACATGCGGCCAAGTCTCCAATGTGAGTTTTAATTCCGTAGCGCGCCATGACTTTATTCGCCGCTTGCGGATCAAAATCTATGCCTTCCACTTCCCAGCCGCGTTTTCTCATCCGGTTGAGGAATCTCCCGGCTCCACACCCTACATCGAGCAGTTTGCCCGCAGGTTCATATTTAAGCGTCATAAACCTTAATTGCTTCATCTCCCGCCGTAGTCCATTTGCCATCCACACGGGCAGCAACGCCAGTTTGAAAAGCCGATTGATCAGGCTGAGCATGCCTCTTTCAAGCTTGCCGGAAGTATCTCTAGTATGTGTGTGGTAGCTGGTGTATGCCTTCCATAGCTCGTCCTCAACGGGCGCAGGGTCCAGCCAGTAAATACCGCACTCGGGGTCGCTGCATTTCCTGAAACCCCAGCCGCCCGAAATGACGCCGTCCGGATCCAGCACGTCGCTCTGCACGAGCGTTCCTGCGGCTCCGCAGAGATCGCAACAAGGTTTTATGGTGGTTGTTATGCTGTCCATGTTCATTCATAAGTCGGCAAGTAAATGTCCCCACTACGCACCTTATCAATGATGCATGCTATGGTAAATTGCCTCGCCCAATAGCAAATAGCCTGTAGTGGATACATGCGTGTTATTTGCCGGGTAGAGATCGACTGTGTTGGCGGCGATGGCCTGCCGGAATGATCTGAGTATATTCGGCGCATGAAAGCGTTGCTCCGCCTCGTTCCAGAACTTTTTGTCTGGGTAGAGGTAGGCGGTAGATTTATTGGGAACGAAGGCCCAGATGGGAGTGATGCCGGGCATGCGTAAGTTGAGCTTTTCGACATTATCCAGCGCGCTTATGGGCAAATCCTCAGCATTTTCTTCCGCCAGGAATAGTGCATCGTTGCAGCGAGCATGGCTGAACAATTCGCAGCCGTTCTTGACCCGTGCCAGTCTGGCGCCATTCAACAGTTCCAGGCTGGCAAAATTCGGCAAGCGGCTTGCGTGTTCATATTTCCAAACATTCATCTGAGTTTGGATGCCGATGGAAAAGCGTCCGGAATAGTCTCCTCGTTTCGGATCGAACGATAGCGGTGGCGGGCTGCGGGGGCTGTCGGTGTTAATACTGGAATGGGGTTGCATATGTTGGCAAGTGACTGATTTTGCTAACCCATCGACAATGTTGCGCTCTATCGTCTCAAATACGATGTACTTGCCGGTGAATCCCTGCTCGCGCAACCAAGGCATGAAATCCACACAAACCCCACGCACACTGTCCCATGCTTCGGTGCGCACATGCAGTCCCGCTCTTGTCAAGACGGTTTGCCAGATGCGTCCATCGGAGAAGCTGTCACCAACTACCAGCACGTCGGCTTCCTTCCAAGAGGATTGATGCATGAAAGCCGTGTCGATGGCGGGCTGCTTTTTGGTCCAGCCGAACTGCGACTCGGGCAGCATGCCCATTCTCGTCAAGTCTCCCTGAAAGCTTGCAAGAGGCAGGAAATAGAATCCTGCTGCACCATAGAGTGTCATGGTTGCAAACACGAGGATTGAAAAAAACTTGGCGTGCTTCATCGTTCAGAACTGGAAGTAAAGGAATGGACTGTAGCTGCCAAACTGGTCTATGGCAAGGTACAGGAAATAGACTACGGCTGTGGCTTGAGCCACAGCCATGATAAAGCTGCCCTTGATGAATTTGAACCGAGTCGAATTGGGAAACAGCCATACCCAGGCTAGGGAAAAGACTAATAGTTTTGAAAGATCGCGCCCGGAAAGATCGGTGACCAGCAGCAATTGTCCGTGCAGCACGGCATCGAAGGAGATTGGGCGTGCCTCAATACCGTACATGGCTTTGAGAATGGACAATGCTTGCGCAAGATCGTTTGAGCGAAATAGTACCCAAGCCGACACGACGGCGATAAAGGTGAGCGTAGTTCCTGCCAGACTTGCCAGCCACGACGGCATCCAGCGTGAAAGCCATTCAGGGAACACTTCGCGCCATAGGTGATTAATGGTGAGATACGCACCATGGAGCGCGCCCCACAGTACAAAGGTCCAGCCCGCGCCGTGCCACAAGCCGCCCAGCAGCATGGTGGCTATCAGGTTGAGATAGCGCCGCAGTTTGCCATGACGGTTGCCGCCCAATGGAATGTACAGGTAGTCGCGCAAAAAACGCGACAGTGTCATGTGCCAGCGACGCCAGAATTCTATGATGCTGGTGGCTTTGTAAGGCGAATTGAAATTGATAGGCAGACGAATGCCGAACATCAATGCAATGCCCAGCGCCATGTCAGTGTAGCCAGAAAAATCGAAATAGATTTGCAGTGTGTAGGCCAGCGCACCGGTCCATGCTTCGTAGGCGGTGGGTAGAATGCCGACCGCAAGGCTATGTTGTACACCATTGAACACGCCCCTAACATAAGGAGCCAGCGCATCGGCCAGTAGTGTTTTCTTGCACAGACCTAGCGTAAACAGCATCAAGCCGCTGGCAACATTGTTCCAGTCGATGCGGTAGGTCGCAGTATGCGCGAACTGGGGCATCATCTCTTTGTGGTGTAACACCGGGCCGGCTATGAGGTGAGGAAAAAAGGTGACGAACAGAGTGTAGTGGATGAAATTGTATTCCTTCACCTTGCCCTGATAGGCGTCTACCAAAAATGCGATCTGAGTGAAGGTGAAGAAGGAGATGCCAAGTGGCAGGATGATCTCGCCCAAGCCCCATTGAGTGTCTGCGACACTATTGATGCTGCCGATGAAGAAGTTAGTGTATTTGTAATAGCCGAGCAGCAGTAAATTGGCGCTGATCGCCACAATGAGCAATTGCTTCTTGCGCCTTTCTTTATGCTGTACGTCGGCCTTGCTAATCCATAACCCGAAGGAGTAATTGCATGCTATGGAACCTAACAATAATCCGATATAAGCTGGATTCCAGAAGCCGTAAAAGAACAGTGAGGCCAGTGCCAGCCAACCAGCAGCCCAAGCATGATTGATGAGGCCCAGACGAAAGAAACCCAGCAGCACGACTGGCAGGTATAGGAATATGAAGCCGTAGGAGTTGAACAGCATTGCCGTGAATTTTTAAGATAGCGCAGTGTGCCGACGCGGTATTGCTCGACAATTTGTCTTGAAATCATGACATGGTATGGCGTCACGACGCAGGCTGTCAATTTCGGTTCAGGAGTTGTCGCGGGAATTTCGGTTCGGGAATGCGGACAATTCTCGCCAGTCAGGCTTCTAATGCCCAATTAGCTTGATGACAGGCGTGGTGCAAGTGAGGAAACGCGGGATTAAAGCAAATTCGTTCATGGGTTATTTCGGGCAATGTTTGGCATGCGCGGTTTCACGCGCCAACGCTTCGATCTCCGCTACGTCGCGCACATGGTTGATGCGGTACCGCTGGCGCATTGCACGTATCTGTGTCAGTTGCGACTCGATGTTGGAACGACTGAGTAACACACCCCAATTATCAGATGCGCCAAACAAACGCGCCACCAAGCGCTGGCCAACTTCCAAGGTGTAGTGCGAAGAATCGGAGTAGCTTTTCATTGAGCGTCGCTCGCCGTCATCCGGCAACTCTTCGCTGGAGACGGTATCGTAACCGCTAAAGTCCCAGAGCGGGAACGGCGGTCGTCCCGCGTGTTCGGCTTCCTGTTCGTTCAGCGTAACCAGCTGCCGCTTCCAGGATTCCCATGTATCCCACAGACCGGCTGCGGCCAGCGTCTCCCATTGCCGCGCATGCGATGGCGATATGAACAGACGCAGATCAATATGCTGGCGCTGTGCCAGCTCGAAGATGGCTTGCAAATCAGCCAGCGATGACTTCGCCCCGCTCCCACGCGGGACGTAGTCAAACGCGCATTGCGGATAGGGCAAGTATTTCTCCATCAGATACAAGCGCTCGCTGGTGACAAATTGATGGTGATAATTACCTAACAGGTGCTCCGGGTCTGCTTCCAGGCGGAAGCCATCGGCATAACAGCAATCGCCGCCGATAGCCAGCGGATGGCGGTATTTCTTGAGCGCATTGGACAGTGTGCTGATCGACAGCAGAAGTGTGGTTTGTCGTAGCGTACTATAGTTATCATCCGCATAATCAGGCGGCGACGGAAGCAAGGCATTGAAGGCGAAGAAGTCCAACCCCAGCACTACTGTGCGTGGTTTGCCATCTTGCACCGCGAGTTCCAGCAGGCGGCGTGTTTCATCTATACGCTGGTCGAAGATGGCTAGGTTTAACAGGCGCTGGTTGCGCAACGCCGGTTGCTCGCGGCCGATACCAATGTCGGTGCGTGAGGTGCCGATGAATACAACGTCTGCCGACGTGCGTGCAAGCTTCACCGTCTTGAAGATGCGCTCATTTATTACCAGCAACGGCACATCGCCGGAAGTTTGCTTGTGATAGATAGCATAGGGATCGACCCACCAATTGAAACCCGCCAGAGTAGCGGACAGCAACAGCGAGGCAAATAAGAAGTGAAAGAAATAGCGCATCAAAACTGAAAGTAAATAAAGTCGCGCACCCTCGTCAGGAACGACACTGCCAGCACGAATACGCCAGCCAGCAGCCACGCCCGCGCTGGAGTAAAGCGCCAAGCCAGCACGCGTATCAACCAGCCGCGCGCTGGCTCGACCTGTTCCAGCACAGGATGCTGGCGGTATAGCAACTGCTGTACGTTAGGCAGCGCCCAAACCACCCATAAGCCGAGGACGATCAGGATCAGGGCGCGATCACCATTTACCTTGGACAGCGGCGCCAGCCCGTTTAGCGCTACCTGCTCTCTCAGGTGCGGGAACGATGTGGACAGGCTCGCACCGCCGATTCCGGCAACGATACGCCATTCAGCCAGGCCATGCCGGACAGCACCGAACAGGCAGTGGCAAAATCAGGCGCGCGGAAGAACACCCACGCGACCACTACCGCAAGAAAAGTCAGTAGCATCGCCAGCAGCCGCAACAGCCAGCCACCCTCTCCCCAACCTATACTGCTCTTGAATGCCAGCCAGCCGTGGTTGATGACCAGATACAGCCCATGCAGCCCGCCCCAGATGATGAATGTCCAACCCGCACCGTGCCACAGGCCACCCAGCAGCATGGTCGCCATCAGGTTGAGATGGCGCCGTGCCCTGCTCTTGCGGTTGCCGCCCAGCGGAATGTACAGGTAGTCGCGCAGAAAACGCGATAGCGTCATGTGCCAGCGTCGCCAGAACTCGATGATGTTTACCGATTTGTAAGGCGAATTAAAATTCAGCGGTAGGCGCACGTTGAACATCAACGACAACCCGATGGCCATATCCGAATAGCCGGAGAAGTCGAAATACAGTTGCAGGGTGTAGCTGAGTGCGGCGATCCATGCCTCGAACAACATCGGCTGCCCGCCCCCCTGTACCGCAGCGAAGATCGGGCCTGGAAATTCTGCCAGCGCATCGGCCAGTACCACTTTCTTGGCGAGGCCAAGTACGAATATCGTCACTCCCATGACAAAATGATCAGCATTGAAATTGTAGGTGCCGCGATGCGTAAACTGCGGCATCATCTCCTTGTGGTGCAGCACCGGCCCTGCGATCAGATGCGGGAAATAAGAGACGAACAGCACGTAGTGGATAAAATTATATTCCTTCACCTTCCCTTGGTAAGTGTCCACCAGGAACGCGATCTGGGTAAAGGTAAAGAACGAAATCCCCAAGGGCAGGATGATCTCGCCTAAAGACAAATGTAAACCTGCCAAAGTGTTTACGCTGCCCAGGAAGAAATTGGTGTACTTGTAATACCCCAATAACAGCAGATTGGAGGTGATTGCCATTATCAGCAGACGCTTTTGGCGTATAGCGTCCTTCTGGACGCCCGCCTTGGCGATCCACAATCCAAAAGCATAATTGCAACTTATCGAGCCCAGCAGTAACCCGATGTAAGCCGGATTCCAGTAGCCATAAAAGAATAGCGAAGCAAGTGCCAGCCAACCTGCAGCAAATGCGTGACTAATCCGTGCCAGCCAGAAAAATCCGAGCAGCACAACAGGCAGATATAGAAAAATAAATCCGTAGGAGTTGAATAACATGGGGTCGGATGCAGGCTGCCGCGAATCTACAGGTTCAAGCAACCGAAAAGATCAAGCGAGTCATAAATGGCAATCTGTGTTTTCCATTTGTTCAGAAGTCTTGTTGCCATGAACCTTGTCCGGGCGCTGCGTCCCATAACTCAATGTCTCGCAAGGGATGCTCGCAGAATAAGCCATAACCTGCGCGGCGGAGTTTGTCTAATGGCGTAGCGCGGGGAAATGATTGGATATGCTGAATGGCAAATTGTGAGAAAGCACTCAAGCGTAGCACTGCCAGATAGTGCTGTGTAAATGCTCTCTGGGTAATACCCCATTTCATCAAAAATACCCGTCCGCCTTTGTTGCGCCGGATGCGCCCGGTGCTTTTGCAGGCAAAGTGATAAAATCGGCTTGCCCCGATGATACGAAAACGGCGGCAACCGACCACCCAGAATTTCATGAGCAGATCATTATCGCTGCTCATGCCCGGACTGAATTCCAAGCTGTACCCGCCTACCATCATCCACCATTTGCGATGAAATAATGTCGGCTGCGATTCGCCGCTGTCAACATCATCCCTTGCTTCAGATAGGTATTCCACCAACATGTGGGATTCATCAAAATTTTGCGGGGTCGTGCCAAAATTTTGCTTGATAATGTGTGGGTTCTTGCCGTTGTCGGCCTGAATCATGGTAGAGAAAAACAATGCCAAGTCGGTATCGCTGGATTCAATCGCCTTGGCGAAAGCCGTGTCCCAGCCAGGGCAGGCAACCATGTCATCATTCATGTAGAGCACCCAATCGTGGCTGGCTTGTGCCACCAAGTGGTTTACCGCCAGACAAACGCCGACGTTTTTCTCGGTATAGCTATATTTGATGCCTTGTGATTTAACCCAAGCCAGTGTTCCATCTGATCCATCATTGATATGGATGATGATTTCGTGATCGAATTGCGAATGCTTACGGATACTATCAACGCACAGTTTCAGATAATCTAGGTTATTCCAAGTGGGGATGACAACACTAAACATGAGGGATCCTAGATTGATGTTTTGTGGGTGGCGGCAGCTAACAATGCCGCCACGGTAAGGCTGTAAAACGCATCGGTCATTTTTAGGTTAAAAATCTCGACGGTTAAACCGAAAATAAAAAATCCCGTGACCAGACAAATTCCCATGAAGGCCGCCGTTCTTGTTTGCGCAACGGAAGACCGCGTTGAACGCATGAAAATAACCAGAGGTACTGCATAAACAGATACGATGGACAACAATCCGAAAATTCCCAGCCCGGCAGCTTTAGCCAGTATTTCGTTATGCACTTCACCGCGACCCAATGCGGCAGCTTCTGTGGTCAGCATTCCGCTGTTATTTAATATCGTCATCATTTGCGCAAAGCCATCCGGACCGACCCCAAAGACCGGGTGCTTGACAAATAAATAGCAGGCAGCTTGCCAAAGTTGCAGGCGGACGCCGATAGAGGTGTCCTTGTTGCCATGATTAAAGTTAGCCAAATCTTGATAGATCATATCCAATCTGTGTTGCACTGTCCCAACCAATGCATAGCCGAGCACTGCAACGAGCAGGATGGATATGATTGCGACCGTAAGTTTAGGCCATGAAATTTTTGGATTATGTGACAGCCACCAGATAAGCATGAGTACTGGGGCAGCTGCCCAGCCGCCGCGCGTGCCAGATTGCACGGACAGGTATAGTCCGGCCAGCAAACCACAAATTTTAAGGATTAAAACCGACGCGCGATCCCGCTTTTCCCAGTTGATGCTAAACAGGGAAAGGAATCCAAGCATAAGAGCCATATCGCCATAATGGATGTGATTCACAAAATAAAAGTCATCCTCCCATCTGTGAAAGGCGAACATCGTGCTGAGCAATGCGAACAGCGCGCCAAGGGGCAAGCCATATTGCAGGACGGTGATGGTACGCATTTCCGTTTGGCGCAACTCAAGGAATATTGGAATGGCAATCAAAAACCGGGATGGGCTGTCCAATGGTGGGACACTGAATATTCCATGATAAGCTTGGCTCAAAATTACCGCCAGCATCGGGGAGGCCATGGCGATTGCAAATGCTATGCTATATCCATCCCACAGACGAGTTGTCGGGGATTGAGGGGTGCGGAACAGGTAGAATAAAGATGTGATGAACAACAGAATAAAAAGGCTACTCATGCCATGTTTAACCGTTAGCAACAACACGGGGTAGGACAGCAAAACCAGCATGACGATGCGATTTATAACTAAATTATTGCTCGTAGCCATTAAGTAGCGATTCCTTCTGATAGTGCCTGTTGCTATGACGGTGGATGCGGGGACAATATTGTACAGGCATTATTTACCAGCCACTGCAAACTGAATACGGTGTAACTGAGCATACACTCCGCTCCTTGCTAGCAATTCACGATGTGTACCTATCTCAACTAACTCGCCCTTCTGAAGCACAACAATCCGGTCCGCTTTTTCAATAGTGGATAAGCGATGCGCTATAACCAGCGTGGTGCGGCCTTGCATCAAGGTTTCCAGCGCAGCCTGCACGTAACGCTCGGATTCGCTGTCCAAGGCGGAGGTGGCTTCGTCGAGAATAAGGATGGGAGCATTTTTGAGAATGGCGCGCGCGATGGCAATGCGTTGCCGCTGTCCGCCGGAAAGTTTCACTCCGCGTTCACCCACCAGCGTATTGAGTCCTTGTGGCATGTCACGAATAAATTCCATGGCGTGAGCGGCTTGCGCAGCAGCTATGATTTCCGCTTCGGGCACTACACGCATCTGACCGTAAGCAATGTTGGCAGCAACGGTGTCGTTGAATAACACGACTTCCTGGCTCACCAGCGCGATATTGGCACGCAAACTGTCCAGCGTGAGATTGGCTAGATCATGCCCATCCAGCGTGATGCGTCCGCTGCTGGGTAGATAGAAGCGTGGAACTAGGTTGGCCAGAGTACTCTTGCCGCTGCCGGATGCGCCCACCAGAGCAACCGCCTGCCCTGCCGGAATTTCCAGGCAGATGTCGCGTAATGCCAGTCTGTCATCCTGCTGATAAGACAAGCTCACATGTTCGAATCCTATCCGTCCTTTGGCTCGCCCTATATTTACTTCTCCGGCATTAATTTCACCGGGTGTATCAAGCAATTCAAATACACTTTCCGATGCCGCCAGGCCGCGTTGCAGAAATTCACTCACGCCCGTTATGCGTTTAATCGGGGCGGTCAACATCAGCATAGCTGTGATAAACGAAAGAAATCCGCCAACGGTAGTTTCATCGCTACGCGACTGCACGGTAGCGAGGTAGACGATAACTGACAATGCGGCGGCGGCGATCATTTGCACGATAGGTACATTTGCTGCTGCAGCCATCGCTTGTTTCATGGTGTAGCGGCGCACCCAATTGGCTTGGTCGTTAAAACGTTCGCTTTCATATTGCTGTCCGCCAAACAGTTTAACTACTTTGTGCGCGGCAACGCTCTCTTCAATCACTTGTGTGATATCGCCCATTGCTCGCTGCGATTCTCGGCTGGCGTTGCGCAAGCGGCCATTGATGATTCTCAGGATCACGGAAATGATGGGTAGCATCACCAAGCTAAGTAACGTGAGCTTCCAGTTGAGGTAGAACAGCCAGCCAAGCAGCCCGATGATCATAATAGAGTCTTTGATGGAAACGGTCACCACGTTGGTGGCAGCAGCAGTCACCTGTGTCACATCAAAGGTCAGCTTCGAGATGAGATTTCCTGTAGCGTGGTCGTCGTAATAGTGTGCCGGCAAAGTGAGTAATTTGCGGAACATTTCCTCGCGCAAGTCCATCACAACTTTGTTGCCGACCCAACCGATGGCATAAGAACCAACGAATGAGGCGACACCGCGCACGAAGAAAATCACCAAAATGAACAGTGGCGCAAGTTTAATGACGGTGTCATCCTTGTGAACGAAAGTGCCATCCAGCATAGGCTTCAGCAAAGCCGGAAGCAAAGGTTCGGTTGTAGCTGCCACCGCCATGGCAAGAATGGAAATTGCAAAGGTGCGCCAATAAGGTTTGACGTATCCGAGAAGACGCAAATAAAGCTGAGTGCTGGTCATTTCTTTCATGGCGCGCACTTTAGCAGAAAACGCTCAAACTGGCTGAATGAAGCCTCTTTCAATTATGAAATAAGCGCAGTAACAACAGCGTGGGCTAAAAGGATTTTTTGCTACAAATACTGATGTGATTATTGATGCTGGTCGTAAGCCTATATAAATCGTGGGGGTGGTGGACTGCAACTATGAGAGAGGGGTTAGGTTTTTATCTAACCCCTTGTATTTGTTGGTAGGTCGTGCCAGATTCGAACTGGCGACCAACGGATTAAAAGCCGCACTGTTCAATATGAATCGCTTGTTCTAACAATGCCTTGCATCATCCGCAATGATTTTAAGGCAGCTTTGGAAAGCGTATCAGTATTGAGGGGTGCTTTTTTCATGGCTACGTTTTGGCTACAGAGAGGGAAAATTATGGATATGTTTCGGAGGTTTGTTTGGGTATGGAGCAAGGTGCTATCTTTTTTGCTGCGGTGGATGGTGCGTTTACACATTAGAGGGGCTGTATTTGAGTTCGTCTGTCTATTGTTGTTCGTAAAACCAACTGCACGCTTGTATGGTCGGCTATTCATGGGTCATAAGTATCCTTAGTTATGAAAGGCGGATTGACGGCGGGGGCGGGTGTTAGGGCGCGCTTGTCGCGCCATGCGCACGTCACCGGCGGCGAAGCCGCCGGTTAACTTGTAACACTGACAAGTAAGAACATATTTAAGTAGAAAGGACGTTTTAGATAGAGTTTGATGGGTAGGGCGGTATTAAAAAAATGCCCCAGTGATGCTAGACACATCCTCTGGGGCTGTCTTGAACTTATATAGAAAGTATCAAAACATGCAAACAGTATCAGCGGTGAATGCTGCACGTCAAGAAAAAAGGTTCTGGGCGAAAATGACTAAATTTAATTCAGGCGCGTTTGAATTGTCTGTTATCCGTCCGCGTGATATGCCGGAGCAAAAGGATGCGGTAATTTACGCGGGGAAGGACTGCCAAACGAGTTTTGGTGGAACGCCTGATTATGATGCCCCTTATGCTCGGTTTGTTCCGTCAAGGGTGCGTAAAGAGCTTCCTGATGATATTCGAGCAAAGAAGGATGCAGATAATCTTGCTCGGACTGTACATCGTGCTCGTAAGGCTGTCAGAAATTTGGTTAAAAGCTTGCAAGCTGACCATATGCTGACATTTAGCTATCGGGAAAACATGCAGGATATAACCCTTCTCAAAGCTGATTGGAAGCGGTTCTTGAGGATGATGCGGGGGCGTTATCCAGATTGGCAGTTTGTCTCTATCAGGGAGAAACAAGAGCGCGGGGCTTATCATCTGCATGTTGCTGTCAAGGGTAAGCAGGACATACGCTGGATACTGCGTTGCTGGCTGCTGGCTATTGGGCAGGATTGGGAAGATGTGCAGCGTTTTTATGTCCACAAGGAAAAGCTTGGCGAAAAGTCGTTTGGTGCCGTCAATGTACGCGCTCCGTCTAAGCGTTGGGGTGGTGAGGGCAAGGTGTGGCGACCTGAAAAACTGGCGGGGTATTTAACCAAGTATCTTGGCAAGGAATTTCAGGAAATATTTGAGCATTATGCAATGCGGTACTGGCATTCCAAGGGTATAGATAAGCCGCAAATTGTCCGTTTTTGGTTGGGTGCTTGCCAGTTTGTAGCTGCTGTCCATGAGGCTTTTGATTATTGCCATTACAAGGGGGCTGTTAATATCAGCATGTGGGGTGCGGATGATTGGGAAAATCTCTACATAACGGGTGATGGTATAACGCTTGATCTTGAGGTATCGGAATTTTATTTTTAACTTGTTTTGCTCGGGTGAGCTGGCTGATCTGGCTGACCGGTCGCAGGTATCCGGTTTTTTAAATGGATAGTGGGAGGGGAAAATATGCGATTTCTAGCTTATTTTGCAAAAGATTTGAATGATGAGTTTGAAGATTTAACAGCGTTTTATTTTCAGGCATCATCATGGATTGAGGCTGCTAAAAAAGTTGAAGAGCATGCGGCAAAGATTAATATGCAAATAGATTCTTTGAATAGTCAGGCTTAGTGTCACGGTGGCATTTTGAAGCCGATAGCTCACGATTTGTTTAATGAAATTCCGGTGTCTCCTGCCGATATTGATTTGTGGCTTGATCTCGTCCCTAATTTATCCCATAGTAAATTTAGGCGCGAAGCGTATGCTAGGGCATATCGTGTAATTGAAAAGATTCGTGCGGCAAAAATGCATGGGGCGTGGCCTCCTGATTTGTTGTCTGGATAACTGGTAAAAGATTTCTGGGGGAGGTAGAAATGAACAGCACTAAGCTAGATCAATACCGAGATAAATTCTGGCTTCTAAATAGAGGTGAGCAGTGTTTATACAAAATGCTTTGTGAGGCTGCCCCTAACTACATTGTTTTTTCTCAAGTAAGTATGTCGCAAATATTTTACCAATTAGATGATGAGAAAAGAAAGGAAATCGGTAATAAAAGCATTGATTTTTTATTGTGCCGAAAAGATGACACTAGTATGGTTTTGGCAATTGAGCTAAATGGCCCGGATCACGAAAAAGAAATACAAAAACTTGGTGATGAGAGAAAACGAGCTGCGCTAAAAAAAGCTGGAATACCTTTGCTCCCTTTATATGCAGACAGCATTCCTGACATAAAACAACTAGGAAGGCTTCTGGCTGAAAATGTCGTAGATCGAGTAAAAAACGAACAAGAAAAAAAGTTAAAAATTCAAAATGCAAAAAAATCTAAATCGTTTTGCGCATCATGCAAGTCACACGTTACTGACGCGGTTATAGATTACTGTGTGAATCAAAAAAATAGATTCAATGGGAAAATTTATTGCATAAAATGTCAGATGTCGATTTAAGACCTGCGGAGTTTTTGGTCGAGTCCGTAGGCGAGCTTCTGCATCCCCGTTCTTACGGAGTGAGGCTCTAGTAGCTTTTACCAGTATCTAACGGAGAGTAGGCCGTTGGGCGTTATCCGCCAACGCATAAGAGGTTCAGACAAATCCAGCCACCCACTAAAGACGGTTTTGCTGTGTTTGTTGACATGCCGCAAAATGCCCATTATGCTATTCAGCACACTAGACGTACCTGCCATATAGAGCCGTGCATTCATGTGAAATGCCGATGAGGGGCGCAAGGTGACCTTTTTTCCACTTTAGTTTTATGTGGAGGTTGCTTGCGCCTTATTCATTTTTGGCAACCTCCTTTAATAAATTTGGAGGTTGTTCATGCCCGAAGATCATCATTTATCTGTACTTACTCTCGAACAAGCTGCGAAATTTTTGCATCTGCATCGCGTCACCTTGCAACGTAAGGCGCGATGTGGAGAGATCCCAGCTAGCAAGGCTGGAAAGCGGTGGATATTTCTTGAAATTGACCTAGTAGCTTTCTTACGCGCACAATACTCCTCGCGGGTGATGCAGGGCGCACATGAGGATAATCAATTATGTCGCTCTACAAACGTAAAGATTCTTCCGTCTGGTGGGTCAAATTTCATCAAAGCGGAAAAGTCGTACAGAGAAGCACTGGGACTACCGACAAGGTAAAGGCTCAGGAATACCACGATAGGTTAAAAGCCTCGCTGTGGGATCAGGAACGGCTCGGCATTAGGCCGCGCTATTCTTGGCAACAGGCGGCGGTTAGATGGATCGAGGAAACCAGCCACAAGGCCACACACAAGGACGATATAGCCAAGCTCAAATGGTTGCATTCGCTCTTGGGTGGATTGATGCTCGATGAGGTCACTCTCGACGTGATAGCGCGCATCAAGGAAGCAAGGCTTAAGGTGGCTAGCAAGTCCACTGCTAACCGTTATTTGGCGTTAGTTCGTGCCGTTCTTAAGCGCTCAGTTGAAGAATGGGAATGGCTGGATAAAGTCCCTAAGGTTCGGCTGTTTCAGGAACCAAAAGGGCGTACTCGGCATTTGAGTGTAGAACAGATTCAAATACTTTTGCAGGAGTTGCCCGAGCATCAACGCGATATTGTTATTTTCGCGCTGGTAACTGGGATGCGTTACAGCAATGTTGTGCTGCTCAAGTGGACGCATGTAGTAATGGAGCAGAGGCGTATTTGGGTGGATTTCGATGATAGCAAAACTTCGGAATTCGGCAAGGCGCTAAATCAGCTAGGCATGGACGTTCTGACTAGGCAGTTGGGCAAGCATCCTGAAAGTGTTTTTACTTACAGGGGCAGGCCAGTAAAACATGTTAATGGTCGGTCTTGGCGTAATGCGTTAAATCGTGCTGGTATTGTTGATTTTAGGTGGCACGATTTGCGTCATACCTGGGCAAGTTTGCAACTTGCTGCTGGTGCCACGTTGCATGAACTTATGGCTATGGGTAACTGGAAAGGTATGGCTATGCCGTTGCGCTATGCTCACCATGATCCTAGGCATATGTTGGAATCTGAGAAAAGGTTGGATAGCTTGGATTTGATGACGGATGGTTACGATTTGGCTACGGTTGCCAAAAAGTAAAAAGAGCCTTACAGTGCGCAAGGCTCTTGAATGTTGGTAGGTCGTGCCAGATTCGAACTGGCGACCAACGGATTAAAAGTCCGCTGCTCTACCGGCTGAGCTAACGACCCACATTCCTAAAGGAAGCGCGCATTATACGGATTGACAGCTTACTGTCAACGCGATGCGGAGTGATTTATATGGTGCAATAGCGCGTCGGATCAGGCATTTCAGCCGTTTCGAAGCCTGCGCGGCGCAAGCGGCAAGAGTCGCACACGCCGCACGCACGGCCATCTTCGTCGGCCTGGTAACAGGACACCGTCAGGCTGTAATTCACACCCAACTGCGCACCGCGTTTAACGATATCGGCCTTGGACAGGTTCAGCAGGGGCGCGTGCAAAGTCAGGCGCTTGCCCTCGACCGCCGCCTTGGTGGCGAGGTTGGCCATGTGTTCGAATGCCGCGATATATTCCGGACGGCAATCGGGATAGCCGGAATAGTCCACCGCATTCACTCCGATGAAAATATCCTGCGCCTGCAACACTTCCGCCCAAGCCAATGCCAGCGACAACATGATGGTGTTGCGCGCCGGGACGTAGGTGAGCGGGATGCCCGTCGAGGGCTGCTCCGGCACGGCAATGTTTGCGTCCGTCAGGGCTGAGCCGCCGAAGGTGGTAAGGTCTACGTGAATCACGCGGTGCTGCACTGCTCCCAACGCTTGTGCCACACGCTGCGCCGCTGCCAGTTCTGCATGGTGGCGCTGGCCGTAGTCCACACTCAACGCGTGACAGGCGTAACCCTGCTGCTGCGCCAGTGCCAGCACGGTGGCGGAATCCAGTCCGCCGGATAACAATACCACTGCGTTTTTCTTAGCGCCCACGTTCATTGCCCCACAGCAACTTATGCAGCTGCACTTGCATGCGCACGGGCAGATGGTCTTGCAATATCCACTCGGCCAAATCCGTGGGAGACAACTTACCTTGCACGGGCGCAAACAGCACAGCGCATTTGCTGACTAAATCATGTTCGTGCATCACTTGCTTGGCCCAGACGTAATCCGCCTCATCGCACAGCACAAACTTGATTTCGTCGTGTGCATTCAGCGCGGCGAGATTGCTCCACAGATTCTTTTCCATTTCGCCCGATTCGGGCGTTTTGATGTCCAGTACTTTCATCACACGCGTATCCACCTCACGCACATCGAGCGCGCCGCCTGTTTCCAGCGATACCTCATAACCCGCATCGCACAAGGCGCGCAGCAGGGGCAGGCAATTTTTCTGCGCCAGCGGTTCGCCGCCGGTGACCGTCACATAACGCGCGTGATGGCGTGCAACTTGTTCGAGAATTTGCGCAATGCTCATATCCTCTCCGCCGTTGAACGCATAGCTGGTATCGCAATAAATGCAGCGCAACGGGCAGCCAGTCAGGCGCACAAACACCGTGGGCAGGCCTACGCGGCTGGTTTCGCCTTGCAATGAATAGAAAATTTCGCTGATGCGCAATTTCAAAATAGCTGTGCGCTGGCAGAATGAACGTGCATGAAAAACGGCGCCCTACTTGATTGTCGCTAAGCGTTTTTTGGCTTCGCTGGCAGCATCGCTGCTGGGGTATTTGGCGATGAGTTGCTTGAGAGTTTTCTTGGCTGCGACGGTACTCTTAAGTCCTAGCTGGCAATCCGCGATGCCTAACATGGCTTCGGGTGCCTTTGGACTAAAGGCATACTTATTCGCCAGCTCTTGATAGCTGTTCAGTGCATTCTGATAATCATTCAACAAAAAATAAGCAGCGCCCATCTCGTAATGGGCATTGGGAACATACACCGAGTCAGGAAATTTTTTCAGAAATCCCTGAAACGCACTGATGGCATCCTGATGCTTGCCCGCCTTGAACAGACCGTGCGCCGCCTCATAAGCACGATCCCCTGCGGATGGATCATCCGCTACAGGGACACCGCTTTCGGCCACAGGCTGAGGAGAAGCTTCAGCAGTTTCAAAACGGCGCACACGGGTATCCAGATCAATGTAAAAATCTTTCTGCCGCTTGTCCGCATCCTGCAAGTTGTGTGTCAGCTCTTCATTCTGTCCACGCAAGGTGCGCAGTTCCGTGTTCAGACTGTCAATCTGCGATTGCAGGTCGAGCATGGTGCGGGTTTGCTGGTTGTTGGCCTCTGTCTGCTTCTTGCCTGCATCTTCCAGGCTGGAAACGCGCGCCCCGATTTCCTGTATCTGCTGCCGCGCCTCGTCGTCGTTGAACAGGCCCGCACGGGCCTGCCCACCAACAAAGCACAATCCGGCCAACAGCAGAACGTGCAGCTTCATGCTTACTGCGCGTTGTAGTTCAGATCGGTGCGGCGGTTTTCCTTCCAGCACTTTTCTTCATGGCAAGCCAATTTGGGCTTCTCTTCACCATAGCTGATAGTTTCGATCTGGCTGTCTGTGGCTCCGCCCACCAGCAGCATTTTCTTCACGCCATCGGCACGGCGCTGCCCCAGAGCGAGGTTGTATTCGTCGCTGCCGCGCTCATCGCAATTGCCTTCCAGACGCACTTTGCGGTTAGCATGTTCGCTCAGATACTTGGCATGTGCTTCCACGATGGGCTTGTCGGCATCCTGCACCACAGACACGTCGAACGGATAATACACGCTACGTTTGGCCAAGATGCTGCTCGGGTCATTCAACGGGTCAACTGCCACTGGAGCGACAGGAGCAGCGACAGGAGCAGCGACGGGCGCTTCGGCAACCGGAGCAGACTTGGCCTCAACCACAGGCTCCTTCGCTTTCTCGCTGGCGCAAGCAGCCAACAAATTCACCAACAATATACTGAGCACTAATTTTTTCATGATGTACCCTTTACTTAAAATTATTGTTTCAGGAAAGGCCCCCACATTGGGTCTCGAATATCACCCGCCTGCGGAAACATCTTTTGTTTTACTCTACCATCGCTGGACACAGTTGCTAATATACCACGACCTTGCACCTCGGTGGCAAACAGGATCAGCTTGCCATTGGGTGCAAAACTAGGCTTTTTTTCCCATCCCCCATCTGTCAATACCTGCATCTGCTTAGTTTGGAAATCTTCGGTGGCAATATAGAACCGCCCATTGTTCCAGTTCGAAAATACAAAGCTCTTGCCGTCCGGGCTATGACGCGGTGAAAAATTATTCCCCCCCTCAAAAGTCAGTCGCTCGGCTGCCCCCCCATCTACCGACATCCGATAAATTTGCACACTGCCGCCCCGATCCGAAGCGAATATCAGGCTTTGTCCATCTGGCGAAAAGTTCGGCTCGGTATCAATCACGCCGTTGAACGTAATTTGGTGCAAGTCAGTTCCATCCGGTCGCACCAGATAGATATGCGCACCCCCATCGCGAGTCAGCACGATGGCAAGTTGCCGTCCGTCAGGCGACCACGCCGGGGCGCTGTTGCTGCCGCGAAAATTGGCTACCGCCATGCGCTGATTGGTAAGCAAAGATTGCACATACACCACTGCATGGTTCTGCTCGAAAGTCACATAGGCGAGGTGGCTGCCATCCGGCGACCACGCCGGTGACATGATGGGTTCGTTGACCGACAGCACGGTCTGTTCGCCATAACCATCGCTATCCGCCACCACCAGCCGGTTATTTTTTCCTTTCCGGTTGACATAGACGATACGCGTGCTGAATACGCCTGGATCGCCGGTGAGTTTTTCGAAAATCGCGTCCGCTATCCGATGGGCGATAGCCCGTATCTGGTCGCTTTTGGCGGAAACTGCCTGCCCGGTCAATTCGGTTTGCCTGACAGCATCCAGCAGGCGGAATTTCACCGCGATGCGGCCATTAGGCTGCTCCTCCACGCTGCCGATGGCCAGCGCATCCGTTCCCGCCCAGTCGGCGTACACCACCTCGCCCGGTTCGTGCGGCGCCTTGCCTGCCGGATCAACCAGCCTAAACAACCCGCTACGCGCAAGATCCGCCGACACGATGCCGCTAATGCTCTGGGATAGCTTTTCCTCGCCAGCAAACGGCACGATAACGATGGGAATCTGATGCTCGCCCGCCCCGGTAATTTCGATATCCAGTGCAGCGCGCGCTGGCAGTGCGGCGCAAAGCAAAATCAGTAAGCAAAAATTACGTAGCAACTTCATTCCTCTCATTAACTATTCCTTTTCCTTTGGAGTAAAAGTGAGATGCAGTTCGCGAAACCGCTTAAACAGCGACACATCTGGCGGTAATGGCAAGGGTTGCGCCTTCGAGATAGCACGCTCCACCGCATCGTCATAAGCTCTGTTTCCGCTCGATTTGGTCAACTTGGCGCTCAGCACCGATCCGCCTGGTATCAATATCACGTCAAATTCTGCCTGCATATTATCCTGCACATCTGGCGGCATCACGATGTTGCGGCGTATCCTGGAACGAATCAATCCTATATATTTCCCAACGTCATTGGTAATGGGTGCTGCTGCCGCTGCGGCCTGCGCCGCGCGCGCTCCATCCTGCGCAGCTTGTACAGCCTGTACCGGCTCATATTTTTTCGGCTGAACCGGCTTGATTTCTACAGGCTTTGCGGGTTTGGACGGTTTGATTTTTTGTTTCTTATCAGGCAACGCAATATCGGCCTTGGGTGGCACCACAGGTTCGGCCAATTTTGGAAGCTCAATCGATTTGGGCTGCTCCACCTGCGGCACCGGAGGCGGCTCCACTTTAACCGATTCAACCTGCGGCGCAGGCAAGGCATTCCAAATGTCCACCACCATACCCTGCGGCGGCTCGCTGTGCCAGTTAACACCAAAATACAGCAACGCAAAAAATGCCCCATGCACTACCAGCGCCAATACTCCCGCAGGCAGTTTATAAGGTTCGGAATACGAATATGCGAGCGTGCTCATTTGCCCTTGATTTGCACCAGCAGCCCAACCTTCTTGATTTGCTGCTGCTGCAATACGTCCATCACTTTGATTACTTCTTCATAGCGCACATTCTTGTCGGCGGAAATTACCACCGACTGCTCCGCATTCTGCGCCTGCTTCTGTTTCAACAATGCGACCAGTTCGGTGCGCGACACCTCCTGCTCCTGATCGTTCTTGCTGAGGTCGCGTAGCGCAAGCGTGACATCCTTCTTGATAACCACCACCAGCGGCTTGATGGACGGAGCGAGCGACTTGCCCACGCTGGGCAAATCGATCTGCCCCGGATTCATCAGCGGCGCAGTAATCATGAATATCACCAGCAGCACCAGCATCACGTCGATGTAAGGCACCACGTTGATCTGGCTCATCGGCTTGAGGGAGGCACGGCTGCTCATGGCTGGCGTTGCAATACGTTGGAAAATTCTTCCATGAAACTCTCGAAGCGCGAGGACAGCCGCGTGACGTCATACGCATAACGATTGTATGCCACCACCGCCGGAATTGCGGCGAACAGCCCCATCGCGGTGGCGACCAGCGCCTCGGCGATACCGGGCGCAACATGAGCCAACGTGGCCTGACCGACATTGGCCAATCCACGGAATGCATTCATGATGCCCCACACCGTGCCGAACAGGCCGACGTATGGACTCACCGAGCCGACTGTGGCGAGAAAAGACAAATGCGATTCGAGATTATCCATCTCGCGCTGGTAAGTGGCGCGCATAGCGCGGCGCACACCATCCATCACCGCGCTGTTATCCATGCCCGATTTCTTCTTCAGCTTGGCGAACTCGGCGAACCCGGCAGCGAAAATGCGCGCCATACTGCCCGCTTCACTGCCCGATACGTTGGAATTCTGATACAGCCGGTTGAGGTCGGACTGGCTCCAGAACGAGTCCTCGAATTCCTCGCTCTGCTTCACCGCCAACCTGACGGCAAACATCTTGAGGAAAATGTACCACCACGACATTAGCGATACCAGCAGCAGCAAGCCCATCACCAGTTGCACCAGCACGCTGGCGTTCTGAATCATATGCACAAACGACAAATCCTGTACCAAGTCCATATTCACACTTTCCATTGATCACGCAATACATCCGGCACACCCACCGGCTTGAAATTATCCATCGCCACGCACACCAGATGAATTTCTGCCTCCACCAACATCTCCTCGCCGCGCATCACGTTTTGCAGCAAAACCACGCGAGTGCGGCCAGTTTCCTTGATCTGCGCGGTAACGCTTAACAAATCATCCAGCAGCGCGGGCTTGAGATAATCCAGCTTGAGCGAACGCACCACAAACGCCACACCGAATTCCTTCATCAACCCGCCATTGCTGTAACCGTAACGCTCGCGCAACCACTCAGTCCGTGCCCGCTCCAAAAAGTTCACATAACTGGCGTGATATACCACCCCGCCCGCGTCGGTGTCCTGAAAATACACGCGGATCGGCAGGGCAAAAATATGCGAATGTTTACTCATTCCACAATTCTTTGGTAACCTGACTGCGCGGCAGCGCCAAACCGAAGTGCTGGTAGGCATTCGCGGTGGCGACTCTTCCGCGTGAGGTGCGCTGCAAATAACCCTGCTGGATCAAATAAGGTTCCAGCACGTCTTCTATAGTGTCGCGCTCCTCGCCTATCGCTGCCGCGAGGTTATCCACGCCGACCGGGCCGCCGGCAAACTTCTCGATCACTGTTTGCAATAGTTTTCTATCCATCACGTCCAGCCCCTGCGCATCCACATCGAGCATGGTCAACGCGGCATCGGCCACTTCGCGCGTGGCTTCGCCTTGCGCCCTCACCTCGGCGTAGTCGCGCACGCGGCGCAACAAACGGTTGGCGATGCGCGGAGTGCCACGCGAACGCTTGGCAATTTCCAGCGCGCCTTCGGGCGAGATCGGCAACTCCAGCAAACCGGAGGAGCGCGTGACAATGCGCTGCAATTCAGTGATGGTGTAAAACTCCAGCCTTGCAACTATTCCGAAGCGGTCGCGCAGCGGATTGGTCAGCATCCCCGCGCGGGTAGTTGCACCCACCAGAGTGAACGGCGGCAAGTCCAGCTTCACCGAACGCGCCGCCGGGCCTTCGCCGATCATGATGTCTATCTGGTAATCCTCCAGCGCGGGATAAAGAATTTCTTCCACCACGGGCGAGAGGCGGTGTATCTCGTCGATGAACAACACATCATTCGGCTCGAGGTTGGTCAACAGCGCAGCGAGATCGCCCGCGCGCTCCAGCACCGGGCCGGAAGTGTGGCGCAGGTTGACGCCCATCTCACGTGCGATGATGTGCGCCAGCGTGGTCTTGCCCAATCCCGGCGGGCCAAACAGCAGCACATGGTCGAGAGGTTCTTTTCTTTTGCGCGCGGCCTCGATGAAGATGGAAAGTTGCCCGCGTATCTTTTCCTGCCCGACGTATTCGTCCAGGTGCTTGGGGCGTAGCGCACGCTCCAGCGCTTCCTCCTGATGAGAGGCCGGGGTGGCCGCGATGAGGCGCGGTTCGGAAGTAAGATTGTCGCTGTGGATCATGCTTTGGATAATAACTTAAGCGCTTGGCGGATGCCGTCCGAAACGTTGATATCTTTGGGTAACTGTTTGGCTGCCCAGTCAGCTTCCTTGTCGTTGTAGCCCAGTGCCTGCAGAGCGTTCATGATGTCGTTGTTCGCTGATGCGTCAACCGCACCTTGCGCTGCATTTGCGCCAGTCACCACAAATTTGCCCTGCAATTCCAACAACAAGCGCTCGGCGGTCTTCTTGCCCACGCCGGGAATTTTGGTCAGTCGTCCGGCTTCCTTGTTCGCCACAGCGGAGGCGAGATCGGCAAGGCTCAAACCGGATAGCACGGAGAGCGCAAGCTTGGGTCCGACGCCGCTGATCTTCAACAACTGGCGAAAAGCCACGCGCTCGTTATTGCTCAAAAATCCGTACAGCAAATGCGCGTCCTCGCGTACGATGAGTTGGGTGTGCAGCACCACTTTTTCATGCAACGCGGGCAGGTTGTAAAACGTGCTCATCGGCACGTCCAGTTCATAGCCCACGCCTTGCACATCCAGCAAAATTTGCGGCGGATTTTTTTCCAGCAGAATGCCCGTTAACCTTCCAATCATTTCGTACTTATCCGATAAATAAACTTAATGTTAGTAATCCGCCATGCAACAACATCGCGGCAATGGTCAGCTTGATCGCTTCACTCAACTGCTGTGGTTGCGCGACATGGAGGAACAATTGCCTTGCAGCCTTGATGCTTAACGGCAAGGCCAGTCCAGCCGCCAAGGCCAGCAGCGGTAACCGACCGGATATTACAGACAGCACCAGCCAGACATATGCCAGCGCCACGATCAGCACATACCCCCAGCGCGCCTGCCGCACGTCCAGCCGCGCTACCCAGTGCAGCTTGCCTGCTGTGGTATCGGCTTTGCGATCGGGAAACTGGTTGATGTACAGAAGATTTGTCACCAGCAGCGCGTAGGACAAACCAGCGATGAATGGTGCTGCGGCAAAACTTTTGCGCTGCACGAAATCGGTTCCCACGGTGATCAACAAAAATCCCGCCGCCACACACACCTCGCCCAGTCCGCGACTGTTCAGTCGGAACGGCGGCGCGGAGTACGCCCAGCCAATAAACAGTCCGGCGAGACCAATGTACAGCAATTGCGGAGCGGAACGCAGCATCAGCCATAATCCTGCCAGCACCACGCAAAACAGCAGCGCAAAACCGAAGCGCGCCGTCTGCACCAGAGTCAACACACCGTTCTGGATGAAGCGGCTACCGCCAGTGAACGGGAACACTCGCTCAACGTTGCACGCATCGGTGCCGTTTAGTGCATCGTAATAATCGTTCAGTACGTTCACCCCGGCGTGCGTCAGCAACGCAAACAACAGGGTGAATGCCGCCAGTCCCGGGGTAAGCACGATACCGCTGTGCCTTGCTATCGCCAGCCCGATCAAACAGGCCATCAGGCTTGCGCTGAGAAAGGCCGGGCGCGTCGCCGCAAAATAGCGTGCCAGCGGATTTTGAAATGTAGCAAGGGTCGGTTCTATCGGTTGCATGTCATACCAGCCTTCCGTGTTTTACTCGAAATCCTTTGGTAGCGAGCGCACCCAATCCCATGCCGCCGTGCGCATGGCAGATGGCGCAGGCCAGCGCGTCCGCCGCATCCGGGCTGGGCGTGCCGGACAGCTTCAGCAGGCGCTGTACCATCTCCTGCACTTGCTCTTTTTTCGCGTGGCCGTTGCCCACCACTGCCTGCTTCACTTGCAACGCGGTGTATTCCGCCACCGGCAATGCTACCAGCACTGCCGCGCATATGGCCGCGCCGCGCGCCTGTCCTAGCAACAGGGTGGATTGCGGATTGACGTTGACGAACACTTTTTCCACGGCCACTTGCTGCGGCTGATGCTGCTCGATCACCTCGCCCAAAGAATCGAGTATGACCTTCAAGCGCTCCGGCAATTCGCCATCCGGTGTCTTGATGCAACCACTGGTAACGTAGTGCAACTGCTGCCCAATTTTATCGAGCACACCGAAACCGGTGATGCGCAGGCCGGGATCAATTCCTAGAATGCGGATTGCGGATTGTGGAGTACCGGATTGCCCATTCCGCATTCCGCATTCCACATTCCTCATTCTTCTATAGCCGCCGTGGTATAAACTTCCTGCACGTCGTCCAGGTCTTCCAGCGCGTCGAGCAGCTTCTGCATGCGCACTGCGTCGTCGCCGGTGAATACCACTTCGGTATCCGCCTTCATGGTGACTTCCGCCATTTCCGGCTTAAAGCCCGCAGCTTCCAGACGCTGCTTCACGTCGACAAAATCATTCGGCGTGGTGATGACTTCAAGGCTGCCATCCTCGTTGTTGATGATATCTTCCGCACCCGAATCCAGCGCCACTTCCATCAGCGCATTCTCATCGGTGCCGGGCGCAAAAATCATCTGCCCGCAATGCTTGAACAGGAATGACACCGAACCGTCGGTGCCTAGGTTGCCGCCGTATTTGGTGAAGGCATGGCGCACGTCGGCCACGGTACGCGTCTTGTTGTCGGTCATGCAATCCACCATCACCGCAGCACCGTTGATGCCGTAGCCTTCATAGCGCAGTTCCATGTATTCCACGCCTTCCAGCTCGCCGCTACCGCGCTTGATAGCGCGCTCCACGTTATCCTTCGGCATGTTGTTTTCATATGCCTTTTCCATCGCCAGACGCAGGCGCGGATTGCTGGCCGGATCGCTATCGCCCATCCTGGCTGCTACGGTGATTTCCCTGATCAGGCGGGTGAAAATTTTGCCGCGCTTGGCATCTTGCTTGCCTTTGCGATGCTGGATATTTGCCCATTTACTATGACCGGCCATGTCGTATTCCCCGTTGGTTGCATCCCGCAGCCCAGACGCCGCGAGGATTTGCATTCAAAAAAGTCGCGCAATGTTATCATTTTTGGGGGCTTAACCCCAAGACATCCAATAGAATTGGAATGTCTGTCTGATAATGGCAAAACCTGATGCACTGCATTTACAACGCCTCCACCCGCAATTAATTCTGCCCGGTGGCAGCATCGGCACGCATAAAAATATCGGGAAGAGAAATAAATTCTCAAAGAGCTTCTCCCCTGCGTACCCATAGATGTGTGAGAATGGCGACTGCAAATCGTGCACTCAAGAAACATATCCTACAAATAAAGGCGACCAATTGGCACAACCTAATTTTCAATTCGAAAAGCGTCAAAAAGAATTAGCCCGAAAAAAGAAGCAAGAAGAAAAAAAACAGCGCAAACTGGAAGAGCGCAATCCACAACCCAATGACAATCCAGAGCCTCCTTTAGATGAGAGCACAGCTTCATAAACCGGTGGATTGGGCGGCAAGAATTTCTGCTGAAACCCCTAATATCCTCGTGGGCACAAAGACGTGCCTGCCGGGCTGGATTTGTGGCAGCTTCTGAGCATAGCAGACGATGATCTCGAAATTATGTGACTGTCGGCATTCGACCCTCCCTGCCAGTCACAAAACCTTATGGATATTGCAGCGTGAAGCGGAAGTTGACTAACTAATCCGCAAAGACAACACTCGCTTTCAATGCATCATCCTCACAAGCATCAAAGCTGCCGCCCCGAGGATATCCGAGCACGCGATCGTATATTTCCTTGTCAGCCCGGTAACACCCGCAACATGCGGCTTCCAGGCCGCTGCGGTCGAGAATCGTGATATCGCCACGGCTATAGCTGATTAATTTCTTTCTGTGCAGCGAACATGCGGCTTTGGTAACACCGACGCGGCGCACGCCCAGCATATAGGCAAGAATTTCTTGTGTGACATGGAATTTTTCCGAATGCACCCGATCCTCCATCATCAGGAGCCAACGGGCAAGGCGTGCATCCACCATGTGAAAGCGCGTGCATGCGGCAGTTTGCGCAAGATGGCTAGTCATCACGTAGAGATAACGGTTTAGTTCTAATTTCAGCGCAAAACTTAGCTGTAGTTCATGACGAAACAACAAGGCATCCATGCGCCACGCTGCGCCAGATACCTGCACCAGGAACTGTAACGAAGAAAATTCCACCCCCAGCATAATGGGGATCCCGATCATGCCTTCATTGCCCACCATCCCCACCTCCACGCTGGAGTTATCGTCAGCTTTTGCCAACAACGAAATGACGCTGCTGATTGGGAAGTGGACGTACTGAATAGGCTCGCCCACTTTGCACAGAATATCGGCAAATAAAAGCTCGACTCGCTCACAACCATCAAGAAAATGTTGACGGTCTTCGTGCGGCAAGGCAGCAATCAAACGGTTCTCAGATGCACTATGTTTCTTAAACGGCACGGCACCCTCCTGTAACGTTGATAGAGCGCAACAAATGACGCAAGGAGAAGCAGCATTATCCCGTGTCGGATAGTGACTACGTGGAAATAACCACACTATAACCAGCCGCTTGCCCAGCACTTTTGGGCTTAGCGGAATGGCTAGTAGTTCCACCAGTAGTTATATCAGCCTCCAGTTGCTCAAGGTTATATCGAAAGTTTTTTATTGGCCGTGCGCTGGCGCACACAGTACGCTGTTAGATGCCCGTCATCACCGCATCTAAGTCAACGTCTTCAACCGGCCCAAGCTGTTTCGAGCCAAAAATAAAGGTTGTTTCAAGTGAATCTATTGTAAAATTCATTCAGCAGCTATACCAAACCAGTGATTATGAAGCCTTTTGTTTTCCTCCATAGCATTCTGTGAGATTGATTAGTCCTTTGTTAATGGGACATGCAAGACTACATTGCCCCAAATGAGGAGTCGAAAATGTCTAAAAATATCGATTTGCGCGTTGATGTCTCCGGCGTGTGCTGCCCCTTGCCTTTGATTCAACTGGCCAAATCTGTCAATAGTCTCAAGTCGGGACAGACGCTTAATATCACTGGCAACGACCCCATTTTTGAGACTTCCGTCCGTGACTTTTGCCAGGCTAACGGTCATGCCGTGCTCGAAGTTACAGCCGACGATAAACACAGCGTATCCATGCTGATCAGGGTGGGTGGATGATCATGGAAAACGAACAAATATTCCCGAACCAGCCAGAAGCATCTGCCAAGACCCCAAAGAAGAAGGGCACGATCCTGCTGGTCAGCGGCGAACTGGACAAAGCGATCCTTGCTTTCGAGATCGCTGCAGGCTTTCAGGCGATGGGCATGGAAATGAGCATGTGGTTCGTGCTCTACGGCGCGAACTGTCTACGCAAACCGCGCTCGTATTTCTCTCTGGACAAATGGTTTGGCAAACTACGTGGTGGCCCGGGCCGAATACCGGAAACCGATGTTGCGCTACAACGGGTGGTGCGCGGCCTCAACCATGACGGTGCCTGCAATCTTCCGCTCTCGCAACTCAATTTTGGTGGCATTGGGCCGATGATCATCCGCCACATCATGCGCCGCAAGGGCATGGCTCAAGTCGAGGATTTGGTTCTTCATGCCCGCGATCTGGGCGTTCGTTTCACCATCTGTCAGATCTGCGTTGATGCCATGGCGTTTTCAGTTCCCGATGACCTGATAGTCGAATCCGAGGTTAAGGGTGTCAGTGCGTATTACCTCGAAATTGCGGCAGCCGACTATAACGTTACATTTTGAGAGCCGATATAACCGCTCGACATTTGAAAGGCACCAACTTCCTCCGATGGACGTACTTGGCGACAAAGTCATCCTTCCCGATCTCAGCCACGAAGAACTGGCACTTTTGCTTGAACTTGGAAAACGCCTGGTTTCTGAACTGGAGCTGGAAAGAGTACTGACGCTGGTAGCCGAGACTGCATGTCAAGTCGTCCATGCCGAGACACTGATCGTGCCAATAATAGATACAGAGCGGCAATCGTTCACTTATCGCGCTGCGAGTGGCAAATATGCCGAAATAATTCTTGGCCAGACATTTCCTATCAATGAGGGTGCTTGTGGATGGGTAATACAGCATCAGCGACCATTACTTTTCGGTGAGAGTGAAGAAAATTTCGACCTGGCTGCTAACGCCCGATGGGAACCTGGTATGGCATCAAGTCTCCTCGTGCCACTGATTTGCCGTGGCACCATAGCCGGTGGCTTATCGGCGATGGGCAAGCAAGGCGGTGGCGCCTTCAATCAACGTGATTTGACGGTGCTAACCTTGTTTGCCAATCAGGCTAGTATCGCTCTCGATAACGCTAGACTATTTCAAAATTTGAGTAAAGAAAAGGCGACCGTTAGCCAGCTTAACGCCGAGCTAGAGCAACGGGTATTGCAACGCACTTCTCAACTCGAAGCCGCCAACAAAGAATTGGAAACTTTCTCCTATTCGGTCTCGCATGACCTGCGCACGCCGTTGCGCGCCATAGATGGATTCTCCCACATCCTGCTGGATGACTACGCCGACAAACTGGATGATGAAGGCAAGCGTCTGCTCAACGTGGTGCGGGACAATACCCGCCGGATGGGACAACTGATTGATGACATTCTGCAGTTTTCCCGCAGCAGCAGCTTGGAAATGACTTTTTCTGAGATCGACATGGAAGAATTGGCACGCGAAGTTGTCGAAGAACTTCAACCTGTTGTTGCCAACAGCAAGCTGCAAGTGAATATCGAACCTATTCCCCCGGCAACAGGCGACCATGCCATGATGCATCAGGTATTCGTCAACCTGCTGTCAAATGCCATCAAGTTCAGCCACTTCAGGGAGCACGCTATAATTAAGGTCGGCGGTTCCATCAAGGATAACGAAGCCATTTACTTTGTTCGGGACAATGGAGCCGGTTTCGACATGCAGTATGCCGACAAGCTGTTCGGTGTGTTTCAGCGTCTACATTCCGTTAACGAGTTTGAAGGCACTGGCATCGGGCTCGCCATCGTCCAGCGCATCATCACCCGCCACGGCGGAAGAGTATGGGCAGAGGGCAAGGTCAATGAAGGCGCGGCCATTTATTTTGCTTTACCCGCCAAGAAAAATAATCATGCCTAATAAAGTAAAAGAAGTGGAAATCCTGTTGGTTGAAGACAATTCAACCGATGCGGAGTTGGCCATTCGCGCGCTGAAGAAAAGCATCCTGTCCAACAAATTGGCCTGGGTCAAGGACGGTGCAGAGGCGCTGGATTTCATCTTCGCCACCGGTGCCTATAGCGAACGTCAGGTGACGAACACCCCCAATGTGATCTTGCTGGACTTGCGTCTGCCCAAGGTGGATGGCATGGAAGTGTTGCGCCGCGTCAAGAACGACGAGCGAACCAGGACTATCCCTGTGGTAGTGCTGACCTCTTCCAAGGAGGACAGGGATGTGGTGGAGAGTTACCAACTCGGCGTTAATAGTTACATATGCAAGCCAGTGGAGTTTGATGAATTCGTCAAGGTGGTGTCCGAACTGGGGCTTTACTGGCAGTTAGTGAACCAACGCGGGTTGCGGTGAAGTCGCCATGGAGCAGATGCCCATAAATCGGGAGTTGCGTGTCTTGATGTTGGAAGACACGCCAAACGATGCGGAATTGGCGGAGCGTGAACTGCGCAAGGCTGGTATCACTTTCACTTCAATACGCGTGGAAACGCGGGATACATTTATCAGGGCACTCGAAGAATTTCGTCCTGACATCATCCTGTCAGACTACAAGCTGCCTGACTTCGACGGCATGACCGCTTTGGAAATAGTGCTGCGCGACCACCCAGAAATACCCATGATCATGGTCACCGGCGTACTTACAGACATCGAGGCGGTGGAGTTCATCCATGCGGGCGCCAGGGATTACATACTAAAAGAGCGGCTGGCGCGCCTGGGACCGGCTGTTCAGCGGACGCTGGCAGCTGAGCAAGGCATCCGCGCGCGCAAGCGGGCTGAAATCATTGCCGAACGGGAGCGCATCCGCCTGCGGACTATCTTGAAAACGGCGAGTGACGGCATCCATATTCTGGATTGCGACGGCATACTGGTCGAGGCTAATGACGCATTCCTGAACATGCTCGGCCTCGACCACTCGGCTATCGGCAAGTTGCGTGTCACGGACTGGGATGTGCAGTCATCATGGGCGAACATCAAGGCACGCATCGACGAGCTGATTGCACACCACGGCAAGGTTGTATTTGAAACCCGCTTTCGCCGTAGCGACGACGTGATTCTGGATGTCGAAATTAACTCTTCTGGGATCGAGATCGAAGGCAAGGGCTATATCTACGCGGCCTCGCGCGACATCACCCTGCGCAAGGCCGCAGCGGAAAAACAACATCTGCGCGAGTTGTCGGCGCACCTGCAAGCCGTGCGCGAGGAAGAAAAAACCAGTTTAGCGCGGGAAATTCACGACGATCTTGGCAGCACGCTGGCCGCCCTCAAAATAGAAGCACACGCACTGGATAGCGGGCTGTCTGCCGAACAGAAAGCAACGCCACTGTTTGCGCGCGTAGAATCCATGATCGACCTGCTTGAAAGCGCACTGGCAGCCACGCGTCGCATTATCACCGACCTGCGCCCGACCATATTAGATGATTACGGCCTAGTGGAAGCACTTAAATGGCAAGCTGACCAATTCCACAAACACACCGGCATCGAATGCCATGTCGCCTGCGCCTTTAGCAAAGACAATTGCAGCAAAGACTGCATAGACAGGTTGGACAAGACGTTGTCGATTAACCTGTTCCGTATCTTCCAGGAAGCTCTTACCAATGCTGCGCGGCATTCCGGCGCATCCAGAGTGGAAGCCGAATTCCGGCCCGGTAACAACGAAGTTGTTCTGTTGATCAAAGACAATGGGCGCGGCCTGTCAGAAGGAAATACTATTGCCTCAACCTCCTTCGGCATACGCGGCATGCGTGAGCGCGTCTTGCATCTTGGTGGCGAGATTGGATTTGACAACCTGCCTGGCGGCGGGCTTGGTATGACGGTGAGATGCCCACAGAACTCAAACGTTGGATGTCCGCATATGGAAGATTAACTAACCGGCTAAAGCCGCAGTGCTCCACAGGAAAAAGAATGACACAAAGTCCGGGAATGAATAACGCCGCATTCAGCGGCGTTATTTGTCGGCTATGGGATGCCAACTTGGTCAGCACGAATGCTGATGGAGCAACAGCTACAAATAGTCAGTCGTTGCGATCTCGATAAGCGTCTCCCTGTAATGGTTAACTTTCCCAAACTTGTGGTTTAAACAACCACGTTTATTTTATACGCTCAATTCCCGGCGAATTCAAGGGTGCCATCAATTTTAAAATATGCACTAATATCATACATAAGAACGGGGCTTTTCTACATCTTCGCAAAGCCGCAAATTATCAGAAATCAGGAGGCAATTTATGAACAATATATTGTTTTTACTCATACTGTCTTTTTTAGTATCCGCGACTTCCGTCCTCGCAGGCGAAGAACCCGCCGTGGTCTATTGGAATTCGGAGACAGGCAAGACCTTGCGCGCCCGCATCCCGGCTGATGCGGATTATTGGCAACTGAGTCCGACGTTCGCTATGCAGAACACCCAGTCCTATTGCTCCGTAGCCAGCGCCATCACCGTACTCAACGCCATGCCGATCAAGAAACCTGTTGATTCTGCTTATGCGCCCTACGCCTATTTTACCCAGCGCAACTATTTCACGCCCGAAGTCACGAAAGTTATTAGCCCACAAACCGTGCTGGCCATGGGAATGACAAGGGAGCAGATGGCCGAAACACTGGCTCTTCACGGCGTCAAAGTAAAATCCATCGCCGGTGATACCCTGAACGATGAAGGGCTACGCACTTTGTTGCAAAAAGCGCTGGGTGATGACGGGCAGTTCGTGCTGATCAATTATTTTCGTGCGAATCTTGGCCAGATAGGCGGCGGACATTGGTCAGTCCTGGCCGCCTATGACGCGCAGACAGACAGCGTGCTGATTCTCGATGTGGCAAAGTATAAATATCCCCCGGTGTGGGTCGGTATCAGCACCCTGCGACAGGCGATTGCCACCCTCGATACCACCAGCAATAAAGCGAGAGGGTTGATTGTCGTTTCGCAGTGATGAAAACAAGAGTCGTAACCTCTCATTCACCCGTCGCCATAACACTCTGGCGATAAGATTCGTTTACCAACACGGCACGCCGTGCATATACGGCGGCTTCCTGATCGTGCCCCAATTGAGCCGATGTGCGGGCCATTCCGTTTAAATCTTCACCGATACGGAGACTCAGGCTTAGCGACTTATCCATCTCCAGCACGGCCTGGTAATGTTGCAACGCACTCGCGTAGCGTGCCAACTTCTCTTCGGCCGCAGCGACAACGCGCAAGGCATTGGCTTGCTCCTCTTTCCCAGCGTTGGCCTCCTTGCTGACCGCTTGTGCCAATACGAGCGCACCTTCCGTATCGCCTTTCAGCAACAACAAACGCGCGCGCAATGCGTCTATACCGAAGCGTAATGTGCATTTTTTCTCGCACAGTTTTTCAGACAACTGCAAGGCCGCATCGGCCTCGCTCAATCGCGCCAGATTGGTCAAGATAACGGCCTTGCGAAAGGCCGCTATCAGGTGGGATTCCGGCGGATATATCTGCGCTTTCTCCAGCAGTATCTTATCCAGCCAAGCCAGTGCGGCCTCATCGTCATGCAGCTGATGGGTCACCGTGGCCAGGTTAATCAGCGTCGTGGCGGCCCCCGCATAGTCGTCCAGCGATTGTTGCAGCACCAGAGCTTTGGCGAAATCATGTTGCGCACGCAACAACTCATCACTCCTTAATGCCCTTCGTGCATCTTTGTTTGCGGCTTGTGCTTGTTCCAACGCTTGCGGCAAGCGTGGGGCAGGAGCGCTCCCGCAAGCAGCCAACATTCCCGTCAGCAATAATATAAATAATCTAGTCATGGCTATCCATTTTGACCGGTCCGGTCTCTGGTGCAGGAACAACACTCTTTAACGGCCAATGTGTGCTCAAGGAATCGATCACTTCCTGCGTATCACCAATCACTCCCCGTGTCATGTCCATGGTTTCGCGTGCCTCTCCCAGCATCCCCGGTATCTGGGGAGCAGAACGCTGTACCGTATTTTTAATGATCTCGCTGGTCATGCGCAGGTTCTCCAGGCTGGAATCAGTCTTATTCAACAATGCGGGTAACTCTTGGTTGAATTTTGCCGATATCTTCTCAGTATTTGCCGCCGATTGGCGCAAGGAGCGCAGCAATGGCCTTACTTCATTGTTGAGGTTGGCATCGACACTGTCCAGCACACGATCCATACGCTCCCGCGTGCCTCGTATCTCGGCTGAGAATTCACGCAGGTTCTGTAATGTCAGGCGCACGTCGCCATCAGGAGCATGCAATGTATGATGCAAATCGCCGAGGATAGGCATGATGCGATCCTTTATGTCGGCCACTGTTTGTTCCAATCCGTTGGCACGCTTGAAACGTACTTTGTCGCCCGCTGCCAAGACAGGTTTATCTTCTGCCCCCCGGCTGATTTCGAGCACCCCGTCACCAATTACTCCTTCTTTTTTCAGGGTCATCACAGCATTCTGCCTGATCAACCTGAGATGCTTCGTTTCGATGCTGACCTCGACTTGTACGAGTCCCTGCTCATCCAGAGTCAGAGCGTTCAGCTTACCGATCTTGAATCCGCTGAATTTAACAGGCATACCTACACTCAAGTCTTCTCCGCTATCGGCGACAAAATATATCGGGGATTTTGGCGTGAACGCGTCTTTTTTTTCTCCCGCCCAGAAAAAAGCCAATCCTATTCCCATCGCCGCGAGCAATATGAATATGGCGGTCTTACCGAACAGATATTTGAAACGCTCGTCTTTGTCAGTTAGCAATGTCACATACACCTCACTCGATCTTTTCCCAGGGCAGGGTCGTCGGCTTGTCGGCTATCACTAATACCGTATGCCCTTGCGCGGCATAAGCCTCCAGCGCCGTTATCCAACTGCATGCCAAAGGTTCTTTGACATCCTCAAACACGCCTGCATCCACCACCAGCACCTGCGGCATTTGCACCAAAGCGCGCAACAGCCCCGCCAATTTGCGTTGCCAAAGTTCGCTACTATGCGGCGAAGCGGCCATGAATTCGGCGAACGCATCCTGATCCATTCCCAGCACGCCCAACCAATGCGTAACACTTTGCTCTGTTTCAATCACCTCACGCTTGGCGTGATACCACAGCGGCAGAGTGACATTTTCCCAGATTTTCAGGTTGCTGATCAGGCCACCATTTGCTGCCACCCAACCCACACGACCCGGGCGGCTTGCGCTCAACGACTGCCATATAGTCGGCGTGGCCTCATTATCTTGCTTTCCGCCCCCCTGCGGGAAGATGTCTGCCATGTTGTCGCGTCCTGTATCGCCTTGCGCGATCTCTATATTGCCTTGCCCTCCATCCGTTTCTCCGATTGCCAAATCAATCATGGCCTCTTTTTCAGCTTCGGATGAAAGTTGCAACAGTCGCGTCTCGCCCGAGTGCAGAGTAAAAGAATAGGCGCGATCCGAACCTTCGCAACGCACATCAATAAATCTGAACAGTGCAGTCATATTTAGGGAGCCTCTATAAATTCAATTTTCTAAGTCAGACAAGGCGCGATTAAAAAATTGTGCCGACGCATATACCTGATATGTTAGAAGTAATTTTTTATGAGCAACGCAGTATGGCGACGAAAATTGGATTTATAGAGGTTCCCTTTAGAAAACCAGAGCCGTGATTAATCCATCACATGCGAACACCGCCAACAAACTGCGCATGACCGCACGTGACGCAGCCACCGGGATTCCCGTCATGGCCCGATTCACTGTCAGCCCATAATAGCAAGACACCACCGACACCAACATTCCGAAGCAGAGACTTTTCAACAGTGCCGCAAATATATCCCGATAACTGATCATCTCAAAAAAATGCCCGATCTCACCTATCAAGGAAACGTCGATATTCCACGCGGTCACGACCATGCCCGTACCGATAGCGACGACCTGAAAGTAGAAAGTCAGCGCTGCACTGGTGATCGTCATCGCTAACATTCTCGGCATCACTAAATATTCAACGGGTGAGATGCCCATGCGCCGCAAACTCTTGATTTCGCCATTCACCTGCATCGCGGCGAGTTCGCTTGCTATCGCTGAACTGCTGCGTCCGACGATTACAATCGCCGTCAGCAAAGGTCCCAGTTCCCGCACCACAATCCAAATCAACACATGCAAAGTCAATAATTCGTTGCGCCCGACCAAGCTGCTGACATGCATCACCATGATCATACCCGCCAAAAAGCCCATGACGCTAATTGGCCCCGCCGATTGAATACCCGTAAAATAAAGCTGTTTAAGCAGCACGTTGCGTACCGGCCACTTGATCAACACCGGCAATGCATTGAGCACACGCCCTAGCAGAGCCGCGCTGTCACGCACGAACAGCCCCTCCATGCCCAGGAAGTTTTGCAATTTTAATACTGGATTTCCCATTGTCGAACCCGCATCTTCATTATTGCCGTTATCATCTCACACACAGCGTAACATCCGCTATAAACGCGGCGCGCCCATCCCGTCAGTCTGGAATATCCCATCAGTGTTTGTCCTATACCGTCAATCAGACAATCTCTGTAGACTATTTACCAAAATCAGTGGGTACGGTTACCCACCTGTTAACCCCAAGTTCGGCACATAACACGTGAACGGTATCGCTGAGGCCGCGCAGTGGCATTGGAATTGATGCATAATCATTTTAGGGGAAAATCAATATGAGAATCTCGGTACGTACTCTATTCGCATTTGCACTAAGGCTACGCTGATTAAGTCCACCGATTCCATAGGTCGTGCGTTATAGCCGTAGTAGACAAACATGGTAGATGGCAATGAAACAAAATACTCTGGCGATGGCAGCGAAACACGAAACAGGATTTGAACAACACCGCAGACCGACACGGCGCGACGAATTTCTGAACACGATGAATCGCATCGTGCCATGGGTCGATCTATGTGCCGTGATCGAACCGCACTACCCGAAGCGAGGCAATGGCCGTCCACCGATTGGGCTCGAACGCATGTTGCGCATCCACTTCATTCAGCACTGGTTTAATTTGGCCGACTTTGCCTGTGAAGAAGCACTCTACGACATCGCCAGCTTGCGCCATTTCGCTGGCATCGACTTGGGATGCGAAGCCGTACCGGACGCCACCACGCTGCTAAAGTTTCGTCGCCTTCTGGAGAAACACAATCTCAATGAGCAACTGTTTGCCGAAGTCGGGCGCGTACTCCAAGGCAGCGGCATGACACTCAAGACCGGCACGATTGTCGATGCCACCATTATCGCGGCACCCAGCTCAACCAAGAACGCCGATAAGAAACGTGATCCTGAGATGCACCAGACTCGCAAGGGACAGCAGTGGTACTTTGGCATGAAGCTGCACATTGGCGTGGATAGTCAAAGCGGCCTGGCGCACAGCGCCGTCGTCACCCCGGCCAACGTGCATGACAAACATCCTCTGCCTGATTTACTGCATGGCCAAGAGCAGCGTGTTTATGGCGATAGCGCCTATGCCAGCCAAAAGGATTTGATTCACAGTAAATCCCCCCAAGCCCGCGACTTCACCAACTGTCGCACCCGTAAGCCGGGTGGTGAAGTCGATGAGGTCAAGCGCGGCAAGAACCGCAATAAGTCAAAGATAAGAGCCCGTGTCGAACACGTCTTTGCCGTGGTCAAACGGCTGTGGGGTTTTACGAAAGTGCGCTACCGTGGTTTAGCCAAGAATTCCGGCCGCGCATTTACTGCGCTGGCATTGGCGAATATTTACTTGTCTCGAAATCGATTGATGGCACAAGTCCGCCCATAGTGGGCGAATGGCGGGCGAAAAGCCCGAGGAGTAGCCCGAAAGGGTAAAACAATACGGGCTGAACTCGTCTTTTTGCACGATCACGCATATTTCGCAATTTGAATCTTGAAAATGCGGGGCTTGTTCAGCGTAGCCCTAACGCTCGTCGCATCCGTCGCGAGTGCGCAGGCTTTGGAAAAGATGGTGATCGCCACACCGGGGCCACGCAATATTTCCTATCTGCCGGTGGATTTGATCTCGGCCATCGGCGCAGACAAAGAGGAAGGCATTGCGTTGCAGATACTTCACGTGGGCGGAGGGGCGGTCGCTCTCAATAATCTGGTTACGCGCAATGCCGACTTCGCCGTTGCAGGCTTTCCGGCCGCAATGTCGCTCAGCGTTAACGGCGGTGATGTCGTCGGCATCGCGCCGTTGGACGATGCACCGATGTTTGTGCTGATGGTGCGTGCGGGACTGAAGGGGCAGGTAAAGCGCATTTCCGATCTACGTGGCAAGGTGATCGGCGTCAACACCAGCACCAAGAACAGCAAGACAACTTCGCAACAACTGGCCGAATTGCTGCTCAAATCCGATGGTGTCGACCTCGACATGATACGTATCGTGCCGGCTGGGCAGAGCTGGGTTGAACAGTCCTCGCTGATGATCTCCGGCACCGCCGACGCAGTGATGGGCGATGAGCCATTTGCGTCGCGCCTGTTAGCCGATGGCAAGGTGTTCTTCCTCGCAAACCTGTCTGATCCGGCAACAACAAAGAAAATAACGGGAGCCAATTTTCTGCACGCAACGCTGGAGACGCGTAGCGATATGATCCGCGATGAGCCGCAAAAAGTGGAGAAGATGGTACGCATGATGGTGAAATCGCTGCAATGGCTCGCGAAGCACACGCCCGAAGAGGTGGTGGACAAGCTGAAGGTGACTGACCCGGAAGAACGCACCTCGCTGTTGCTGGCGCTTCGAAAGTATCCGCGCGCCTTCAGCCGCGACGGCAAGTTCTCCAGCAGCCAGTTAAAAGAGACCGAGAGCTTCTTCCACAAGACCAGTGAAGGTAATGCCAAGGCGCAAAGCTTGAAAATCGAAAGCATCATCAACGATAGATGGGCCGGACGGAGCAAGTAAGCTTGAAATCCAGGTCGATCACCCATCAGGCAGCTCTGCGTCTGATCTTCAGCCTCGGGCTGTTCGTTGTGCTGCTCGGCATATCGAGCTATAAGCTCTACTCAATTGCCCTGCATAAGTCAGCGCACATACGCGCCGAAAATCTGGCGACGTTCTACCGGACGCGCCTGATGCAGTTGGATCGTGAATGGGATCTTCAGGCGCGCGACTTCAAGGTGCGCCTCGAAGTCACACGCCTGCTGGAGGATCAGAAAACCAGCGTTACCAACCTGCAAGCATTCATGACCGTGCAGGGCACCAACCGGCGCTTCCAGTACATGCTGATCCAGAACCGTAAGGGCGACAAAGTCTTCGATTTCGGCAACGAGCTCAATCTCAATAAAATTCCGGTTCCGTCCGGAGAGGAAAGCAGTTGGTATCTATCGAATGGTGACGGCAACCTGTACCGAGTTTTCGTTATGCCAATCTGGCTCGGAAAAGCCGGAAACGGCCGCATGGCTATGTTCTACAAAATCGACAACGCGCTACTGTTCAACTTGGCAACGCCGGACATCGTGCTAGCCGCAAGGAACGACGGCATCTCGATTGCCAGCTCTGCCGGACAGGCAGGATTGGAGCGGGTTAAACAACCAACAACTCCGAAAGAGAATGTTGAAGAACGGGAGATTCCCTGGAGCACAAAAGACTCCGAAAATACCTTCCTGCGCATCGATGCACCGATCAAGGCGCTCTTTACAGCAACAGAGTTGACGCTCAGCGCCTCCACGATTCCGGTCATTGACGGCCTGATCCTATGGTTCACGCTCGGTTTCTGGCTGATACGCAACGCTAGACGCATCAAGAATCTAGGCGACGCAGTCGAGGAATTCACCGCGCAGCACCGACCAACAGCGATGCTGGAAGAAAAACTTCACCTCGCACGCGGTGGGCATATAGACGAAATCAGCGAGGTGGCCTGTGCCATAGAGGGCATGGCCGAGCAGATCATGCAGCGCGAACGCGAACGCGAAGTTGAGGAAGCACAGCGCCGCCTATGGTCCATGGTGTTCGCCAGCGGCAACGAGGCTATCCTCATTACTGACCGCGACAACCACATCCTAACGGTGAATGCCGCGTTCACCCACTTTACCGGTTATACAGAAGATGAGATTATTGGAAAAAACCCGCGCTTTCTTTCTGCCGGCCGAGAGCCGCGCGAGTTCTACCAGGCGATGTGGCGACAACTTGAAGAGTACGGCAACTGGTCAGGCGAAATTGTCGACAAACGCAAGGATGGCTCGATCTATCCAAAGTGGCTCAATATCAGTGTAGCACGCGATGCAGCAGGCAATGTTGCCAACTACGTCGGCACATTCTTCGACATTACCGAACGTAAGAAGAACGAGGAGCGCATGATCGCCATCAACAAGGAATTGGATGATTTTGCCTACATTGCCGCGCACGATCTCAAGGAGCCGCTACGCGGCATACGCAACTACGCAAGTTTTCTCAAGGAAGACTACGCCGGGCAGTTGGCTGAAGGCGCCCAGCAATATATTAATAGCATACAGCGGCTGGCCGAACGCCTGTCGTCCCTGATTGACAGCCTGTTGGCCTACTCCCGCTTGGGTAGCACTGAGCTTGCATATGACTTGGTTGATGTGGATGCCATCATTGACGCGGTGGCAGAGGATTTGAGTCGTTTATGGACAACGGAAGGTATCGAGCTGCGCCGCAATGGCCACTTGGGAATGGTGCATGGCGATGCCATCCGTGTCGGTGAGGTATTTCAAAATCTGATTTCCAATGCGGCAAAATATAACGACAAGCCATCGAAATGGATCGAGGTCGGCTGTGACCATAGCAGCACTCCCCCGGTTTTCTACGTCCGCGATAATGGCATCGGCATTCCGCCGCAACATCAGGAGAAAGTTTTTTCGGATATTCAAACGGCTGCATGAGCAAAGCAAATACGGCAGCGGTACCGGAGCCGGTCTCACCATCGTCAAGAAAATTATCGAACGGCACGGCGGTCACATCTGGCTGGAATCCGTCCCGGGAGAGGGGACGGTGTTTTACTTTACTTTGAGCGGGGAAGCATAATGGAAACGAACGAATCACAAACCATTCTGATCGTCGAGGACAGCGACGACGATTTCTTTGCCACCATGCGCGCCTTCAAGAAGACCAATTTTGCCAACCCGATTCAGCGTTGCACCAATGGCGATCAGGCGCTCGATTATCTTTTTCAGCGCGGCGAGTTCTCCGTCCCCGGCAAGGCTCCCCGGCCCAGCGTCATCCTGCTCGACCTGAATTTGCCAGGCACGGACGGGCGTGAGGTGCTGCGCCTGATCAAGGAGAATCCCACACTTATGAAAATCCCTGTCATCGTCCTGACAACATCCAATGCCGAGCAGGACATTGAACGGTGCTATGCTGCCGGGGCAAATTCCTACGTGCAAAAGCCCGTGGATTTGGTTGGATTAATTAAGGCAATTGCTCTGCTCTCAGAATATTGGCTCCATGTCTCGGTTCTGCCAAAAAACATCATATGTGAAACTTCTATCCGGGCACCCGTATGACTTCGACCATCCTTATTATTGACGACAGCGAAGACGACCAGCGTCTTTACCAGCGCGCCTTTAAGGATTTTGACCATTTCTACAGCCTGGTGATGGCGTCGTCAGCGGAGGCCGGGTTTGCACGCATAGCCGATGCCAAGCCAGACCTGATCCTGCTCGATTACAACCTGCCGGATATGGACGGGCTCAGCTTCATGAAGAGGCTTGCTGCAAGTTCTGACACGCCCATTCCCATCGTTATGCTGACCGGGGAGGGCAGCACGGCGGTGGCTGTTGAAGTGATGAAGCAGGGAGCCGACGACTATCTGGTCAAGGATACCGAGGGGGTATATCTGAGGCTGTTGCCGGGTGTGATAGGGCGTGTCCTTGCTGCCCATGCGCAACATGAAAAGAATCTGCGCCTGCAGAAGGAAACCGAGGCGCTGCTGCGTCGCAACCAAACATTGATGCAGAACTCCATGGATGGTATCCACGTGATGGATATGAGCGGCAACATCGTGGAAGCCAATGACGCTTTCTGTCGTATGTTGGGTTACACCCAGAAAGAGATGGCCTGCCTTAACGTGGCCGATTGGGATGTTCAATGGTCGGCTGAGGAACTGCGGGAACGCTTCAAGCAGCTCATCGGCAACAGCTCCATGTTTGAGACGGTGCATCGGCGCAAGGATGGAGCACTGATCGATGTCGAAATCAGCACCTCCGGTATTGAAATTGAAGGCCAGTATTTTCTTTTTGCTTCCAGCCGCGACATCACTGAGCGCAAGAAAATAGAAATGATGTTAAAGAAGCACAAGCTGGTGATTGATAGCGCAAACGATGGCTTTTGGACGGCCGACTCGATGGGTAATTTGCTGGATGCCAATGAAGCATACGTCACCATGTCGGGTTATACGGTTGACGAATTGACTACGATGCACATTAGCCAACTGGATGCGTTTGATCAACCAGAAGATGTCGCAGCACGTGCTGCGAGTATTATCGCGCATGGCCATGAACGTTTCGAGACACGCCATCGCAATAAAGATGGTCATTTATATGATATCGAGGCATCCGTCACGTACATGCCAGAATTGCAACAATTTTTTGTTTTCTGCCGCGACATCACTGATCGCAAGAAAACCGAAGACGCGTTGCGTGTGGCTGCGGTCGCTTTTGAGACTCACGATGCCATCCTGATTACCGACGCCAGCGCCAACATCATCCGGGTAAACCAGGCGTTTACCGACATCACAGGCTACAGCCAGGACGAGGTGCTGGGCAAGAACCCAAACATCATGAGTTCGGGGCGGCATGACAAGGAATTTTATAGCGAGATGTGGCAGCAACTGCTGCACACCGGTTCCTGGTCGGGTGAGATTTTGGACAAGCGCAAAAATGGCCAGATTTATCCAAAATGGCTGACTATCACCGCAGTCAAGGATGAACGGCAGGAGACCACGCATTACGTGTCCATCTTCAGCGACATCACCGCGCGCAAGCAGGCTGAGGAAGAAATCCGCAACTTGGCATTTTACGATTCGTTGACCCAGCTACCTAATCGCCGCCTGTTCATGGATCGCTTCCGCGCGGCGCTGACCACTTCAACGCGCCGCAACGATTACGGTGCGGTGCTGTTCGTAGACCTGGATCGCTTCAAGACGCTCAACGATACGCTCGGGCACGACTACGGCGATCTGCTGCTGATCGAGGTGGCAGCCCGGATCAAGTCCTGCGTGCGCGAAATGGATGCAGTGGCGCGTCTGGGCGGCGACGAATTCGTAGTGCTGATTGAAGGAATCAGCAAAGATCAGAATGAGACTTTACGCAATGTCGGACTCATTGCCGAAAAAATCCGCGCCACGCTAGTGCGTCCATACCAGCTCAAATCCCATGAACACTATAGCTCGCCCAGCATCGGCATCAGCCTGTACCGTGGCAATGAAAATTCGGTTGATGATTTGCTCAAGCAAGCAGATATAGCAATGTATCAGGCCAAAAACGCCGGACGCAACGCTGTGCGCTTCTTCGATCCTGTCATGTAGCGCAACGTGATCTCGTGGCGCGCTGGGTGTGGAAGCGCCGGAAGCCCTCTATTAGATATTGCGGCAAGGTCATGCACCGATCAGCAGTCGTAATGCCTCGTGATACTTGTCCGAGGTTTTTTGCAGCACGTCAGCGGGCACTTGCGGTGCGGGCGGTTGCTTATTCCAGCCGGAAGCTTCCAGCCAGTCGCGCACGAACTGCTTGTCGTAGCTGGGTGGATTGCAGCCGACCTTGTATTGGTCGGCTGGCCAGAAGCGCGAAGAGTCCGGTGTAAGCGCCTCATCTATCAAATACAGCTTCCCCGTTTCATCTACGCCGAATTCGAATTTGGTATCAGCGATGATGATTCCCTTGGTGGCGGCGTATTCAGCTGCCTGGGTATAGAGCGCCAAGGTGGCATTGCGAACCTCGCTGGCTCGCGTTTCGCCCAGCAATTTTTTAGCTTCGTCGAAAGAAATATTCTCGTCGTGATCGCCGATCGCAGCCTTGGTGGAAGGCGTAAATAAAGGCTCCGGTAATTTTTGCGCCTCCTGCAAACCGGCGGGTAGTGCGATGCCACACACCGCACCTGTTTTCTTGTAATCCTTCCAGCCAGAGCCGACCAGATAACCACGCACAATGGCCTCTATCGGCAGCGGCTTCAGGCGTTTCACCACAAAGGCGCGGCCCGCGACCTGTGCGCGATCCTCAGCGGTCTTTACCACGTCCTCAGGTGCAATGCCGGAAAGGTGATTAGGAATGACGTGCCCAAGTTTGGCGAACCAGAAATTTGACAGCGTAGTGAGCACTTGCCCCTTGCCTGGCACAGGTGTAGGCAGAATGACATCAAATGCGGACAAACGATCTGTCTGCACGATGAGCAAATGCTGATCGTCCACGCCGTAAATATCGCGCACTTTGCCGCGATGCAACAGTGGCAGGCTGGTCAGGTTGGATTCGTGTAAAGCGGTCATGTTGTTCCTCGAAATTCTAACCCTCCCGGCCTCCCCTTGTCATAACCAGCGACTTGGCTATCGTCTTTTGATAGCTTAGTCGAATGGCTAGTAGTTTCATCAGGGGAAGTTAGGAGGAGTTTGGGTTTATCCCAACGACGGCAAAGTTGTTGCAGCTATTGTCTCGGCCTGTTTCCTGCGGTAATCGGCGAGCTTGTCTGCCAGGCCCGCATCGTTCAACGCCAGCATGGATACCGCAAACAGCCCAGCGTTGGCTGCGCCCGCCTCGCCGATGGCGAATGTGGCGACCGGTATGCCCTTGGGCATTTGTACGATAGAGAGCAGCGAATCCATGCCCTTCAGATACTTGGAAGGGATGGGCACGCCCAGCACTGGCAGCGTGGTCTTGCCGGCGATCACCCCGGCCAGATGCGCCGCACCGCCCGCACCGGCGATGAAACACTGCACGCCCTGCTCGCTCATTTCCTTGATGTAATCGAACAGCAGATCGGGCGAGCGGTGTGCGGAGATCACGCGGGCATCGAACGCTACGCCAAAGTCCTGCAATGCGCGTGCGGTCTGCTGCATGATTTCCCAATCATTGCTGCTGCCCATCACGATGGAAACAAGCGGTTTAGACACAATCCCGTTCATTTGAGAAAAATCCCGTTCGCCCTGAGCTCGTCGAAGGGTTCTAGTTGCGTGGCTGGTGGTTCGACAAGCTCACCACGAACGGTTAAGTGAATAGCATCGGGTTTAAACATGTTGTTATGCTCCTTTGTGATAGGCGACTATGCGCTCGCGACCGGTAGAACTTGCGCCCCCAGCCTGTTCTTCGATGATAAATTGCACCAGATTCCTGTTCATGTATTGCCTTCTGAATTCTTTATGAATGAATTGAATTCTACAGTGCGAGATTTTACAGGTTTTCACGCACCCTCTCCATGCTTAAGTGCGGACATGCTGGCGCTAAGGTTAAGCGTACCTATTTAGTCAGCGCCATGAACAGTTGCGGTAGCCGTTCCGGCAAGCGCTGGATATTGTCAATCACGGTGTAGCGTTTGCCGAAAATGTCGGCAACATACGCATCTGCCTTGGGATCGAGGTTGATGCAGTAGGTGTAAATGCCCTGCCGATCCAGTTCGCGCACGGCGATGCGGGCATCTTCGATCAAGTGGCGGGGGTCTTTGCTGTCTATGTCGGCAGGTTCGCCATCGGTCAGCACCAGCAGCAGTTTTTTGTCCGCTTGCTGGTGACTCAAATAGTGTCCGGCGTGACGCAAGGCCGCACCCATACGAGTGGAAAACCCGGCATCCATCGCCGCCAGCCGCGCCTTGACTTCATCGCCCCATTGTTCCCTGTAACCTTTGAAATGAAAGTAGCGCACTTCGTGACGCGTATCGGAATGGAAGCCGCCAATGGCGAATGGGTCGCCCATCTGCTCGACGGCCCAAGCAAGTAACGATACCGCCTCCTGGCTGAGTTCCAGCTTGGATTGTGCGCAGCCTTCCGGCACATCGCCGAGTGAGGCGGAAAGATCGAGCAACAGCGACACCGCAATGCTGCGGCCATCGTTCTTGTGACTCATATTGATGCGCGGGTCGGGTTGCGCGCCGCTCTTGAAATCGATCAGCGAGCGGATGGCAATATCGAGATCGAGCTCTGACCCTTCTTCCTGATAGCGCACGCGCACCTTCTGCTGCGGCTTGAGCATATCTATAATTTTTTTCAACTTTTTCGCCAGCGCGCTGTGCTTGGCCAGCAACTGATCAATGTAAGCCGCGTCGCCGCTTGGATGCAGGTGCTCATAAAGACTCACCCAGTCAGGGTTGTAGTGCTGCGCCGTGTAATCCCATTCGGGATAGAGGCGCGGCGGCATCTTCGCCTCTTCGCCCTCTTCTTCTGGCTGTACCTTGCGCGCGCGAGCTTCATACACCTCCTCGTCGCCGTCCTCGAAGAAGCGCCACATCAGGCGGTTGTCGTCGCGGTAGTCAATCTCGGTATCGTCAAAATATACCTTGGCGCTGGAATCGCTGCGTAAGCGCGACTCCGAAATGAAGTGAATGCTGAGGTCTATGATGGCGTTGGTTGTTGTATTTCCCGCTGCCATCAGCGCATGGAATTGCGCGACGAACTTGAGTATCAATGGATGCGTGTAGCCGTATTCCGGGTCGAGCAAAGCGCGCGACAGCATGGCCAGGCGATGGCGGATATAAGACACTCCCTCTTCATACTCGATCTCCTGCGGCACCGGATGCAGCGCGCACCATAGCTTGCGTAGCCCGGGGTATTCACGCATCGCCAGCCACTCCACGCGCGAGTCCTCAAATACCTCAATGGAGATGCGCTGAAACGGACTAAAGTTATCGGCCATGATCGGCGTAGTCCAGCGCTGGTGCGCCGATACATGTGCCAGTAGCGCGCGGTAGCGGTTTATTCCACGCACTCCGTCACGCGTGTCGTCATACACGTCCGGCAGATGGATGCCGTTGTCATCCAGATACGGCGACGGCTTGCGCAGTTGATCGAAGGCCAGCGAGTAGGGCATGAACACGATCTCGCTGCCCCACAGGCCGCGCAGATACAGATCAAGCTTGCGCTGATGGTCGGTCAGCAACGTGCCGTGGCGCTCGCGCTGCAACACTGCGCGACTGTCCGCTGATTGCAGCATGAAGTAATCGCGCTGGCGCTCAGGGTCATTGGGATAGCCCTTGATGCCGTAGTCCACCCAGTTCTTCAGCCCACCCAGCGCAAGCTGGCCGAGCAGGAACGGCGCGCTTCTCAGAAAATCCGGCAAGCACTCGCTGGTGTACATCGAGTCTATTCCATGCAATTTTGGGCTGGTGCGTTCCATAGTCCGCCACACCAGTTGCAGGTATTCGCTGAACAGTTGGTGGCTTTCCAGATGTCGCGCGGCGGCGGACAGACTTTGCAGAAACGGCGGAATAGCTTTGCTGTTGGGTGTGCGTGCCAGCTTGCGGGTGAACTCCACCACCTCGGCAATCACGCCCTCGCCCAACTGTGCCGCGACCAGCGGCATTTCTTCAAGAAACGCCAGCACCGGCTCCTCGCCTCGCCCCATCTTGCAAATGACCTGGGCACCTTCGATGTAAGCACCCACTCCCGCATCTGACAATTTCATCTGCGCATGTGCCAGACAATCGTCGAATACATTTTGTACACGGGCGAAGTTGCAAACCAGTTTTCTGTGCGTGCCCTGCATGGCCTCCATATCAATTGTTTGGCTCAAACAAAAACCGCATCAATCGCATGATCAAGCGTATCGCGGATGTCCGCGTCGTCGGTGATCGGGCGCACCAGCGCCATGCGACAGGCATCGCGCGGGGCAATGCCTTTGTTGATGAGGGTGGCGGCATACACCAGCAGGCGCGTGGAAATACCCTCGTCGAGGCCGTGCCCCTTGAGGTTGCGCGCGACCTCGCCTATTTGCACCAGACGGCCAGCCATTTCGGCATCAATCCCGGCCTCCTTGCAGACGATTGCCACCTCCAGCGCCGCCGCCGGGTAATCAAATTCCATCGCGGCGAAACGCTGCTTGGTGGATTGCTTGAGATCTTTCATCAGGCTCTGGTAGCCGGGATTGTAGGAGATCACCAACTGAAAATCGGGATGCGCCGCAACCAGCTCACCCTTCTTGTCCAGCGGCAAAGTGCGTCTGTGGTCGGTGAGCGGGTGAATTACTACGGTGGTGTCCTGCCGAGCCTCGACCACTTCGTCCAGATAGCAGATTGCGCCATGCCGCGCCGCCAGCGTCAGCGGGCCATCCAGCCAGCGTGTGCCATTGGCGTCCAGCAGATAACGCCCGACCAGATCGGAAGCAGTCATGTCTTCGTTGCAGGCCACCGTAATCAGCGGTTTGCCGAGCTTCCACGCCATGTGTTCGACGAAGCGCGACTTGCCACAACCGGTCGGGCCTTTCAGCATCACCGGCAAACGCGCAGCGTAGGCGGCTTCGTACAGTGCCACTTCGTTGGCTTGCGCTTCGTAGTAAGGTTCGTCGCTGATCCGATATTGCTTGATGTCGAATGGCTGGCTCATGGCGGGTTTGGAATAATGATAGACAGGGTATTGATTATAACGAATTGCGAAGCCGTCCTTGTCAAACTGCAAGACGGAGGGCCACAGCGCTGTGAAACTACTTTTGTGAGCGGAGGTATAAATCCTCCACTTTTTCCCTGGCCCAGGGAGTTTTTCTGAGGAATTTCAAACTGGACTTGATGCTGGGATCACTAGTAAAACAGCGTATCTCGATGAGTTTACCCAATACACCCCAGCCATACTGCTCGACCAGTCGGTCAAGAATATTTTCCAGCGTGATGCCATGCAAAGGATTGTTGGGTTGTTGACCAGCCATGTTCCCTAACCTCGTCGGTTACAAATGGCAATGGACGCTTTTAACCTTGGCGCCCACAAAATATTTCTTGATAATCCCGGTGCTCATCTCTACGTTCCCAGTGACCTTCCCCGCATCTCTTTTAAACACCCCAATAGGTGACGCATGGATATTTTTTGTTCGGGCTTCCCCGTGATAAATGGGGAGTTGAGCGGTTACCTCGGCATCAAAGTCACAAAACACCCGCCCTATTTTGGGCGTAACATCGTAATCGGTGATGGTGAATGGAACCCTGAGGTAACAATAGACTACGCAGTAATTATCGGGCTTCCCCAGTTCGATTACGGGTGCGGCGTTGACCGCCCCCTCTCCCACCAAAAGCAATATCCACAACAATACTTTTAGGCTGGTTGGCATTTTTTACCTACAAATTAAACATCCAGATTTTTCACTCTCAGTGCATTCTGTTCGATAAATGCCCGGCGCGGCTCAACAATATCCCCCATCAACGTAGTGAATATTTCGTCTGTAGTTAGCAGGTCTTCGATACCCACTTTTAACAAGACACGGTTTGTCACGTCCATGGTGGTTTCCCACAGCTGTTCCGGGTTCATTTCACCCAAACCCTTGTAGCGCTGGATGCTCACGCCATGCTTGGCTTCTTCCAGCAACCATTCGATAGCTTGTTTGAAGCTGGTTACCGCACGCTTCTGTTCACCCCGGACGATGTGTGCGCCCGAAGTAATAAGGCCGCCCAAAACTTCTGCGGTCTGGCGGATTTGCGCATAGTCGCTGCCTTTCAGGAAGTCGCGATCCATGTAGCTGACCGAGTAGTTGCCGTGTTGCAGCTTATCCAAACGCAGGCGATGCTCGCCATTTTCATCGGTTTCCACCGCGACTTTGATGCTGCCACCGCAAGCCGCTTCGAGTTGTTGCGCGCTGCGTTGCGCTTGTTCTGCATCATCCAGCGACAGAGTAGGCAGTATTAACAAGGCATGGCTGGCTTCCGGTGCGGTAAAGCGTGACAGGCGATCAATCACGGCCTCGGCAAGGAAATATTTCTTTGCGATTTCCTCCAGCGCGTCTGCCTGTATCGGGCTGGCATTGGCGGACGGGTACAGTGCAGCATTGTTGAGCGCGGATTTGAGCATGTAGATTTTCATCTCCTGGTCATCTTTTAGATAACGCTCGTCCTTGCCTTGTTTGATCTTGTATAGCGGGGGTTGCGCGATGTAGATATGTCCGCGCTCGACCAATTCGGGCATTTGTCGATAGAAGAAGGTGAGCAACAGGGTGCGAATGTGCGCGCCGTCCACGTCTGCGTCGGTCATGATGATGATGCGGTGGTAACGCAGTTTATCCGCGTTGTATTCGTCCTTGCCGATACCGGTTCCTAGCACAGTAATCAGGGTTGCGATTTCCTGCGAAGAGATGAGCTTTTCGAAACGCGCCCGTTCTACATTCAAAATCTTGCCCTTGAGCGGCAGAATGGCCTGAAACTTGCGGTCGCGTCCTTGTTTGGCCGAGCCGCCCGCAGAGTCGCCCTCCACCAAATACAGTTCGGAGAGGGCTGGGTCTTTTTCCTGGCAGTCCGCCAGTTTGCCGGGCAGTCCCATACCGTCCAGCACGCCTTTGCGGCGCGTCAGATCGCGGGCTTTGCGGGCCGCTTCACGGGCGCGGGCCGCTTCGATAATTTTGTTGACGATTATTTTTGCATCCAGTGGTTTTTCCAGCAGGAACGAACTCATTTGCTGTCCGATCAAGTCTTCGATCACCGGGCGGACTTCGGAGGAAACCAGTTTGTCTTTGGTCTGTGACGAAAATTTTGGATCCGGCAATTTTACCGACAGCACCGCTGTCAGACCTTCGCGCATGTCATCGCCGGACGTATCCACCTTGGCTTTTTTCGCCAACTGCTCGGTTTCAATGTATTGGTTCAGCGTACGGGTCATCGCGGTGCGTAAGGCGGTTAAATGCGTACCTCCATCGCGTTGCGGAATATTATTGGTGAAGCATTGCACCGTTTCCTGATAGGTATCGTTCCACTGCATGGCTATCTCTGCAGTGATGCCGTCCTTTTCGCCTATTGCGTAAAACACGGTGGGATGCAGCGGCGTTTTGTTGCGGTTCATGTATTCAACGAAGCCCTTGATGCCGCCGCTAAACGCGAAATTTTCTTCCTTGCCGGTGCGGTGATCTATCAGTGCAATTTTTACCCCATTGTTTAAAAAAGACAATTCACGCAAACGCTTGGCCAGAATATCAAAATGGAACTCGACCAGACCAAAGGTTTCCTTAGCCGCCATAAAATGAACAAGGGTGCCTTTTTTGCTGGATGGACCAACAACTTTAAGCGGGGCTACCGGATCGCCGTGGTGGAACTCCATGAAATGTTCTTTACCGTCGCGGTAAATAGTCAGTTTCAACCATTCTGACAAGGCGTTTACCACTGATACGCCCACACCATGCAGGCCGCCTGACACCTTATAGGAATTACTGTCGAATTTTCCGCCTGCATGCAAGATGGTCATGATGACTTCTGCTGCGGAGCGGTTTTCTTCTTTATGAATATCCGTCGGTATGCCGCGCCCGTTGTCGCTCACGCTGATCGAGTTATCGGCATGGATAATAACGTTGATCTCGTTGCAATGCCCCGCCAACGCTTCGTCCACAGCATTATCCACAGCCTCAAATACCATGTGATGTAAACCGGTGCCATCGTTAGTGTCGCCAATGTACATGCCGGGGCGTTTTCTGACCGCTTCCAGCCCTTTAAGCACTTTGATACTGTCGGAATTATATTCGCTCATATTTTTCTTTCGTTTGTTTCACGTGAAACATTCAGCTAAAAATCCATAATTTCATCCCAACCGCTGCGTTGCGGGGAAAAAATTTCTTGCTCACATATAAGCATATGCATCGTTACGAAATTTTTCCTCCGCCTTGCATTTGGGCTAAATCTGGATTTTTAAATATCTTTTGTATGTAAGATTAAATCCGCATTGGCATGACTACATATTTAAACTCTTCATTCCCCGGCACAGTTATCAAAATACTGCTATTGGGATCTCCAAATGAAAAAGTTATGTTTTGCGCAGTCGCGTTGTTCAGTCCGTCCATCAAATAATTGACATTGAAACCAATATCCAGCGCAACACCGTGATAATCGGTTTCTATGTCTTCCTGGGCTTCTTCTTGTTCGCTGTTGCTGCTGACGATACGCAGATTTTTTTCCGTAAGAACAAAACGCACCCCTCTGAATTTTTCATTGGACAGTATGGCGGCTCGCTGCAAGGCTTGCAATATAGCCAGTCGGTCAAACGTGAGGTGATTGCTATATTTTGGAACGACGCGTTCGTAATCCGGAAATTTCCCGTCGATGACTTTAGAGGTCAACACTACGTCTGAAAAAGTAATTTTGACCTGATTTTCTGCCAAATCAAAAGTAATTTTTTCTTCCGTGTCCGCCAACAACTTGACCAACTCACTAACCGTTTTTCTGGGCAAAATAACTTCTCGCTTGGTATATTCCTTGTCCAGTTTGGCACTTGTATAGGCCAAACGGTGCCCATCCGTGGCAATCAGTTTCAGGTGGGCTCCGTCAACTACCAGAAGAACACCGTTCAGGTAGTAACGAATATCCTGTTGTGCCATGGCATATTGAACCATGCCAAATAACTTTTTAAGTTGTCTCTGCTCAATCTGCACAGTTTCCGCATGTTCCAGTTGTTCTGAAACCTTGGGAAAATCTTGTGCGGGCAAAGTTTGTAAACTGAATTTGCTTTTATTTACTCTTACCTGAAGACGGCTGTCCAGAATTTCCAGAGTAACTTTACTTCCTTCCGGCAATACCCGCAGAATTTCCTGTAGTTTTTTCGCCCCTACGGTAATTGCTGCATCAGCACCGGTTTGGCTGGTATCGTTAATTTGGGTAGTAATTTGAATTTCAAGATCGGTCGCTACAAAACGCAGGTTAGCGCCAGATTTCTCAATCAATACATTGGAGAGAATAGGAAGTGGTTGTTTTCGTTCTACAATGCCAATAACGGTTTGAAGAGGTTTAAGTAGAACGTCTTTTTCGATCTTTTCAATAAACATTCTTATATATCCTTAATATTAATAATAAGAGACTGCGTTATGTAGCTAACAACTAAAATTCTTATTTATTTATAGTAACTTAGTGCTGGTAAAAGGTTGTTGGTAGTTATTGTTAAGGCTGTGTAATTCCTGAGTATAGTTTTAGTGAAGGATTAATTTTTCATGGTTATTCACAAATGATGTACACAGGATAAGCATAGTTATTAGTTCCGTAATGTCTGGTTCAGTAAATTGAAATCCGCATTAAGTGCAGCATCCGTATTACGCAGACTTTCTATGGTCTTGCATGCATACATGACGGTAGTGTGGTCACGATCCCCAAAGGTAGCGCCAATTTCAGGCAAACTTAATTGTGTTAACTCGCGCGCCAGACACATGGCAATTTGTCTGGGACGGGCAATTATACGGGTGCGTTTTTTTGAAAGCAGATCGCTTACCTTGATACGGTAAAAATCGGCTACGGTTTTTTGTATATTATCTATGGAAACTTGTTTATTCTGAGATGCGAGCAAGTCTTTTAGGGCTTCTTTGGCAAGCTCTACGGAAATGGTGCGTTTATGAAATCTTGAATAAGCATCTACACGTTTGAGAGCCCCTTCCAGTTCACGAATATTGGAGCGCACATGTTTGGCTATGAAAAAAGCCACATCTTCACTGATTGGATTATTAGAAAGCGTGGATTTCTGCAACAGAATGGCAACTCTCATCTCCAAACCAGGAGGTTCAATAGCCACAGTTAATCCCCAGCTGAACCGCGAGGTAAGCCGTGGAGTCATCCCGGAAATTTCTTTTGGGAACGTGTCGCAGGTGATAACAACCTGTTTATGCGAATCAATTAACGAATTAAGGGTATAGAAAAATTCTTGCTGAGTACCCGGTTTGTCAGCGATAAACTGGATGTCGTCGATTAGTAGTAAATCCAGCGAGTTGTAGAATTGCTTGAACTCATCGAATTTTTTGGTTTGAAAGGCGCGCACAACATCAGAAATGTAATTGGTTGCATGCACATAACAAATTTTTGCTTGCGCATTTTCTTGTCGGATGTGATTTCCAATAGCTTGAAGCAAATGGGTCTTTCCCAAGCCAACCCCACCATAAATAAATAAAGGGTTGTAGGTTGTGCCGGGAGAATCGGCGACTTGTATCGCGGCGGAGTGAGCCAATTGATTGGCTTTGCCAGTTACAAAATTGTCGAAAGACAGCAGCGGATTAAGCTTGTTCTGGCTTTTTTGCACCTTGGGAGCCGTTTGGGTAATTTCTGTTCTTGTTGCCGCAGTAGCAGTAGATTTTTTGGAGGACGGAGCAGAAGATTTTTTTCCTATGCGTAATTCAAAGTGAGGAACACCGGAAAGAAAGGATTCAGCCCGCTTGAAAATTTCCGGTAAAAAGCGTTCTTGTACGACTTTCAGAGTAAAGCTGTTGGGCGCCGTCAGGGTAATCTGGTCGCCCTTAATATCAAATGCCAGCGGCTTGATCCAGGAGTTGAATTGTTGTGGCGGCAAGCTACCCTCGAAAAAAAGAAGGCAGGAATCCCACAGTGTTTTGTCCGACATAATTTTCTGGTGGTTATGGCAAAAAAGACCTCGGCGCATTCTACATGTAAGGAAGAAAGTTATCCACAGGAGAAAATTAAGCTTGACATAAGCCCCGGTAAATATTGTAATTGCGGGTTTTCAAGAACGAATTAACTATTTAGGGGCATCAAAATGAAGCGCACATACCAACCTTCCGTCACCAAAAGAAAACGCACTCACGGATTTCTGATCCGCATGAAAACCAAAGGTGGAAGAGCCGTAATTAAAGCCCGTCGAGCCAAAGGCCGTACGCGTCTTGCTGTCTAAGACAACTGATCAAACATTATCTTCTGGTCGCCGGATAAGGCAGCGCGCAGAGTTTGAGCAGGCGTTTCGTGCGGATCGCTTAACCAATAAATGGTTTATAGTTTATGTGCGGAAAAACGAGAGTGGTTTTGCCCGTCTTGGGCTGGTGGTCAGTAAAAAAACCATGCCTAAAGCGGCTGCTAGGAACTTCACCAAGCGTTTGATTCGTGAGCTATTTAGGAGAATCTTTTCGTCTGAACAAGCATTAGATGTTGTGGTGCGTGTCAGGCGGCAAATTAATCCAGAAAACTCGGTGGAAGGGCGGCAAGCGTTGGCGCAACTACTACAGGCTGTGCAAGAATGATACGGCGGCTCTTGATTCAGCTAATCGGCGCTTATCAATATTTTCTTAGCCCGCTTAAACCGCCCTCTTGTCGTTTTAGCCCAACGTGCTCTCAATACACTAGCGAGGCGATTGCCAAACATGGAGCTTGGCGTGGTACCTGGTTAGGTATTAAACGGCTGCTACGCTGCAATCCCTGGAATCCGGGTGGCTACGACCCTGTCCCATAGATTTTCATAGGCAATATAGACATGGATTTACAACGGCTGTTCCTGTTTCTGGTTTTTTCCTTTTCGGCCTTCCTTTTATGGGATGGTTGGGAGCGCACGCAACATCCTGTTGTTCAACAGGTTCCTGCCGCAGTAATTCCTGCTGCCAGTGCTCCGCCTGCTACACCGACAAATGAGACCAGCCTCGGCGCGAATGCGGTGGTAGCACAGCAAAAACATCAGTCAGGTCAAAAAATCGCGATAAAAACGGATTGGCTGGTTGCAGAAATTGACACGGTTGGAGGGGATCTGCGCCACCTGGAGTTTTTGAAGCAATATGATTCCAAGGACAGGAGCAAGCCCTTTGTATTAATGCAGGAACAGGATGCACATACTTATATCGCCCAAACAGGCTTATTAGGTAATGGCCTGCCGACGCACAATACTATATTCACGGCACAGGCTAGTGAATACCAACTAACGGAAGGTCAGAACACGCTGGAAGTACGTTTGTTGGCGACAGACACAACAGCCGCTAAAGTAACCAAGGTTTACGCATTCCATCGTGGTAGTTATCTGATAGATGTGGGCTACGAGATCCAGAACATCGGCAACGTCCCGTTGTCTACCTCGGCATATTTCCAGTTAGTGCGAGATAAAATACCGCCAGAAGGCGGATCAAGGTTTGTACCCACTTACACTGGGCCTGCTGTATATACAGAACAAGAAAAATTTCAAAAGATTCCATTTGCCGATATTGAAAAGGGCAAAGCCAAATATCCGCAACGTGCCGATAACGGTTGGGTGGGTATGTTGCAACATTATTTTGTTGCGGCATGGCTACCAAAGGGCAAGGAAGAACATGAGTTCTATATCAAGCCGCTGGGAAACGATTTGTTTTCTGCCGGGATAATTTTGCCGGTGAGCGCAATTGCACCGGGGCAAAGTGCCAAAGTCAGTGTGCCGTTATATGCCGGGCCGACGGAGTCCGCATTGGATAAAGTCGCACCGGGATTGGGCTTGACGGTTGATTACGGCTGGTTGACCATCATCGCAGCGCCACTATTTTGGTTGCTCACCTTCCTGCAAGGCTGGGTGCACAACTGGGGTATCGCCATCATATTGCTGACCGTGCTGATCAAACTGGCATTTTTCCCGCTGTCTGCGGCCAGCTATCGCTCCATGGCGAAGATGAAGTTGGTGGCTCCCAAGCTGGAGAAGATCAAGCAGCAGTATGGTGATGACAAAGAGCGCTTGCACAAGGCCATGATGGAGTTGTACAAGACCGAAAAAATCAACCCGGTAGGTGGCTGTTTGCCGATGATGATTCAGATTCCTGTGTTCATCTCGTTATACTGGGCGATTTTGGCCAGCGTTGAATTGCGCTATGCGCCGTTCTTTGGTTGGATTACCGACTTGTCGGCAGCTGATCCATATTATGTATTGCCGCTGATTATGGGCACCAGCATGTTCATTCAAAGCAAGCTGAACCCGGCGCCACCCGACCCAATACAGGCAAAAGTCATGCAAATTATGCCCATTGTATTCAGCGTAGTGTTCTTTTTCTTCCCTGCCGGGTTGGTGCTGTACTCAGTCGTAAACAACATCCTTTCCATTGCTCAGCAGTGGTTTATCACGCGCAGCCTAAATGCAGAGCCAAAAGGTGCTGCCAAAGCCTGATAGCATCGCTGCGATCGCTACCGCCGCAGGGCGGGGCGGTATTGGCGTGATTCGGGTGTCAGGGTGTGATCTTATATCCTTGGCGGCGGTTATACTGGGTAAAACTCCCGCACCGCGCAGTTCAACGTACGCCACATTTTTGGATGCCCAAGGGCAGGTTATAGATCAAGGCATTGCCTTATTCTTTCCCGCGCCGCATTCCTATACCGGTGAAGATGTGTTGGAATTACAGGGACACGGCGGAACCGCTGTGTTGCAGTTAGTGTTGCAGCGCTGCATGGAGTTAGGCGCACGTCTTGCCCAGCCAGGCGAATTTACCCAGCGCGCGTATCTTAATGGCAAACTCGATTTGGCGCAGGCGGAAAGCGTCGCCGACCTGATCGATGCCACAACCAGCCAGGCCGCACGTAGCGCCATGCGTTCGTTACAAGGCGAGTTTTCACAGGCGATTCGTCGCCTGGTGGATGGCCTGATCCGGCTACGTATGCTGGTCGAAGCCATGCTGGATTTCCCGGAAGGGGAAATAGACGTCACCGATGTTGCGCAACGGGGGCTTCAGCTTGCCAAGCTGCGCAGCGAGTTGGAAACCATCCTCAGTCTGGCACAACAGGGCAGTCTACTGCGCGAGGGCGCGCATATTGTATTGGCCGGACAACCTAATGTCGGCAAATCGAGCCTGCTTAACCGTCTGAGCGGTGAAGAAGTGGCGCTGGTCAGCGAAATCCCCGGCACCACCCGCGATATTATCCGTCAGGCTATCCAGATTGGCGGTGTGCCATTACACATCATAGACACGGCAGGATTGCGCGAGTCGCAGGATGCCATTGAGCTGATGGGTATCGCGCGCACGCGCAGCACGCTGCAAAAAGCGGACGCTATCCTAATCTTGTTGGATGCTAACGGTGGCATAAGTGCGGATGACCAGAAAATTCTCGATGAACTGCCACAGGGGATCCCCCGGCTGCACGTTTTCAATAAAATTGACTTGCTGAACCAACCTGCCCGAGTAGAAGAATACGGCGGAGAATGCCACATTTACCTGTCCGCCAAGACTGGTGTCGGGCTGGAATTGCTGCGCGAGAAACTATTGATGCTGATCGGCTGGCATCAGGAAGCTGGAGTGTTTATGGCGCGGGAACGCCATGTGCGTGCGTTGCGATCTGCACGCGACTATTTGCAGCGCGCGGCCGAAGAGGTGGGCAGGGCGGAAATTTTCGCCGAAGATTTGCGGCTTGCCCAAGAACAGCTAAGCACCATTACCGGCGAATTCACCGCTGATGACTTGCTGGGCGAGATTTTCAGCCGGTTCTGCATTGGCAAGTAGGATGGGTGAAGCGTAGCGCAACCCATCCTACATAGCGCCAAGCTGGGATTTCAATAATAGTGGCGGTTTGTTTCACGTGAAACATCGGCAACGGGTGGTTTCTGCCCCAGCCTCGTTTTGAGGTATCATGCGCGCCTTTGTTGCAACAGGCAAATGGCGGTTCAATAAGAAAGCTGATGGATTTCCCGAAAAAATTTGATGTGATTGTAGTGGGTGGTGGACATGCCGGCACCGAGGCTGCGCTCGCCAGTGCACGCATGGGTCGTTTGACCCTGTTGCTCACGCACAACATCGAAACGCTTGGGTTGATGTCGTGCAATCCGTCCATCGGCGGCATAGGCAAGGGGCATCTGGTCAAGGAGGTGGACGCCTTGGGCGGCGCCATGGCGACCGCTACCGATGAAGCGGGTATCCAGTTTCGCATCCTTAATGGATCCAAAGGTGCGGCAGTACGCGCTACGCGTGCCCAAGCCGACCGGGCGCTGTACAAGCAAGCCATCCGCAACAGGCTGGAAAACCAACCCAATCTATGGTTGTTTCAACAGGCGGTAGACGATTTGATGGTCGAGGGTGACCGGGTGAGTGGGGTTGCCACCCAGACGGGTTTGCGTTTTTCTGCAAAAACCGTGGTGTTAACCACCGGAACCTTTCTGTCAGGCTTGATCCATATCGGACAAACAAATTATCCGGGTGGGCGCGCGGGAGACCCTCCATCCATCAATTTGGCGCACCGCTTGCGTGAACTTAAATTGCCAGTGGGCAGACTGAAAACCGGCACACCGCCGCGCATTGATGGCCGCACCATAGATTATTCGGTGATGATCAAGCAGCCGGGTGACATGCCTGTGCCAGTATTCTCCTTTCTCGGGAAGGCATCGCAACATCCAAGGCAACTGCCGTGCTGGATCACGCAGACCAACGAGCGTACGCACGAAATCATCCGTGGCGGGCTGGATCGCTCTCCACTTTTTACGGGTGTAATCAAAGGGATAGGGCCGCGCTACTGTCCCTCTATTGAGGACAAGATCGTGCGTTTTGCCGACAAGGGGTCACACCAGATATTTCTGGAGCCGGAAGGGTTGAGCACCCACGAAATTTACCCGAACGGGATTTCCACCAGTCTTCCTTTTGATGTCCAACTGGACTTGGTGCGTTCCATGAAAGGGCTGGAAAATGCGCATATCACCCGCCCCGGTTATTCCATCGAATATGACTATTTCGATCCTCGCAATCTGAAGCGCTCGTTGGAGACCAAGTCCATTGCGGGGCTGTTTTTTGCCGGGCAGATCAACGGCACCACTGGCTATGAAGAGGCCGCCGCCCAAGGCCTGTTGGCGGGTATCAACGCGGCGTTGCAGGCACGAGGCGAAGAAAGCTGGTGCCCGCGCCGCGACGAGGCTTATCTGGGCGTGCTGGTGGATGACCTGATTACGCGCGGGGTGTCGGAACCATACCGCATGTTTACCAGTCGCGCCGAATACCGTTTGCAGTTGCGTGAAGACAATGCCGATCTGCGCTTGACGGAGATAGGGCGTCGTCTGGGCGTGGTGGACGATGTCCGCTGGCAGGCATTCCAGCAAAAAGAAGCGGCGATTAGCAATGAACGAGCGCGGCTGAAAGCGACTTGGGTTAATCCGAAAGAGCTTGCACAGGAAGAGGCCGAGCGCGTGCTGGGCAAAGGGATAGAACGTGAATATGCGCTGTATGAGCTATTGCGTCGACCTGATGTGAGCTATACCGACTTGATGAGCTTGCCCGGAGCGGGAGAGCCTGTCGCAGATGAGAAAGTGGCGGAGCAGGTAGAAATCCAGGCTAAATATTATGGCTATATTGAGCGCCAGCGCGAGGAAATAGCGCGCAATGAGCACCATGAAAATATGGCGTTACCCGCAGTTATGGATTACCGTACTGTGCATGGCCTGTCCATAGAGGTGCAACAAAAACTGAACCAGCATATGCCAGAAACGATGGGCCAGGCAGCACGTATTTCCGGCATGACCCCAGCGGCAATATCCTTGTTGTTGGTACACTTGAAGCGCGGATTTCAGAATAACGTTAACGGGCAAGGCAAATGTGCTCCATGATTAATGAAATTAGCTATGCCCGTTTTTTTCTCCCCAGCCCTCTGGGTGAAGCAACTAGCCATTCGACTAAGTTGCAAAATACCGCAGCTAAGTCGCTGGTTATCCCGCAAGCGGGCGAGGGGGACAAGGTCTCGCTACGCGAGTTTCACGATATTGAGCAGCAAAGCGCATGAATCCTGAGCAAGCGCTAGCAAGCGGCATTACGCAACTGGGGATGGAAGTAGCGCCGGAAGTGCAGCAAAAGATGTTGGCTTATCTTGCCCTGCTGCAAAAATGGAACAAGGTTTACAGCCTGACGGCAATCCGTCAACCGGAGCAGATGGTAAGCATTCACTTACTCGACAGCCTTGCTGTGTTGCCACATTTGTGGCCAAGTCGATGGCTGGATGTAGGTTGTGGAGCGGGTTTGCCAGGTTTGGTATTGGCACTTATGCGCCCGGAGTGGGCATTTACTTTGTTGGACAGTAACAGCAAAAAAACCAGTTTCGTGCAGCAGGCAGTAATTGAACTGGGGTTGCGCAATGTGAGTGTTTGCTGCGCCCGGGTGGAGGACTGGCAACCAGAGGAAAAATTCGATGGGATTATTTCCCGCGCATTTGCCGAGATTGCCGAGTTCACATCGCTGACCCGACACCTGTTGACGCAGGATGGGGGTTGGGTTGCCATGAAGGGAACGCCAGAGCAGGAGTTGAAGCGGTTGCCGACGGGGATAGTGGTGGATCGGGTGATCCCGTTGCAAGTGCCTAGCCTGGACGCCGCGCGTTGTCTGGTTATACTAAAAACGACTTGAGGGCGCAATGAGCAAGATACTAGCGATTACCAATCAAAAAGGCGGGGTGGGGAAAACCACGACCACAATCAATCTGGCAGCCAGTCTGGCGGCTGCGAAACAGCGCGTTCTGCTGGTCGATCTGGATCCGCAAGGCAATGCCACCATGGGTAGCGGTATTGAAAAACGCGATTTGCCAGCAACAGTTTACCATGTGTTGCTGGGCAGCAATTCCATACAGGAGGTGCGCCGCCGTTCCGAGGTCGGGAAATATGATGTGTTGCCGGCCAACCGTGAATTGGCGGGTGCCGAGATTGAGTTGGTTGATCTGCCGCAACGCGAAACCCGGCTTAAGGAAGCGTTGCAAACGGTAACGGATGAATACGATTATGTTCTGATTGATTGTCCGCCCGCCCTGAATCTGCTGACTTTGAATGGCCTGTGCGCCGCGCGTTCGGTGATGATCCCGATGCAGTGTGAATACTATGCTCTGGAAGGGCTGAGCGATCTGGTCAACACCATTCAAAAAGTGCGCGCCAATCTCAATCCGGTTCTCGAAATCGAGGGTTTGTTGCGCACGATGTTTGATCCGCGCAACACCTTGGCACAACAGGTTTCGGATCAATTGCAGCAACACTTCGGCGACAAGGTTTACCGCACGGTTATTCCTCGCAATGTGCGGCTAGCGGAAGCGCCCAGCTACGGTCTGCCAGTGCTTTATCACGATAAGGCGTCAAAAGGAACAAAAGCCTACCTGGCACTGGCAGGCGAGATGCTCAATAACGCGGCAAAGTCCGCAACGGTCAAATGAGGTGATGATATGGTAAAACCAAACAAAGGCTTGGGACGCGGACTGGATGCGCTGTTGTCCGGCAATATCAAGGAACAGGATGACATGTTGCGCGAACTGCAAGTTGGACAATTGAAGCCCGGCAAATACCAGCCGCGTAGTCGTATGGATGAGGCCTCGCTCAATGAGTTGGCCGCCTCAATCAAGGTGCAAGGCGTCATACAGCCGATCTTGGCGCGTGTGCTGGCGGACGGCGGCTACGAGATTATTGCCGGAGAGCGGCGCTGGCGTGCTGCGCAATTGGCGGGGTTGAGCCAGGTTCCGGTGCTGGTGCGCAAGGTGGCGGATAATGCCGCGCTGGCCATGGCGCTGATTGAAAACATTCAGCGCGAGGATCTTAATCCGCTGGAAGAGGCGGTGGGCATTCAGCGCCTGATAGATGAATTTCAAATGACGCACCAGACGGCGGCGGATGCGGTGGGGCGCTCGCGCAGTGCGGCGAGCAACTTGTTGCGGTTGCTTAAGCTGTCGCAGCCGGTGCAGGCGATGCTGATGGAAGGTGAGTTGGACATGGGGCATGCCCGAGCGCTGTTGGCGCTGGAAGGCGCGGCGCAGATTGCTGCGGCCAACAAAATTTTATTGGGCGGGTTATCGGTGCGCGAAGCAGAAAAGCTGGTGCAGAACGAACTGACGCCGGTTGCAAAGCGGGAGCTTAATAAAACTGCGCCCAGCCGCGACATTATCCGATTACAGGAAAAAGTGGCTGACCGGCTCGGCGCAAAAGTGGCGATACAGCACGGCGCAAAGGGTGCTGGAAAGCTGGTAATAGAATATAAAACGCTTGAACAGCTGGACGGCGTTCTCGCAATAATTGGGGTTGGCGGGAATGAATGATTGGTAATGTCTCTGCAATTTTGCGCGCATCCATAAACACTGAATATTACCCCGGCATGGCTGCTGGAGTAAGTGATAAACGTTGGAGCATCGCAGGCATCGCCGTACTTATTCCAAAAGAAGTACCGAAAAGTGCGAGGCATACAATAAAGGCAGGCAACATAAAACCCCATATAGCCACAATAGGGTAATTCCCATACCCCAAAAGGAGGATTACATTTTCTGTGCACTAGCATACCATGCTGTTGTGGTGTATCCGGTTGCAATTGCTTAACATTCGAAAAAAGATTCAAATTTCAATGTGATACATTACCGAATGATTTGACTGTTTTTTCTTATATAGGTATTCTCTAATATTTGGTTAAAAGATTGACGTGCGGCCTGAATACCTTCGTTTGGTTCTTCTACAGGGCGTAATAACGATAATCGGTGCTGTCGTCGCCTATATAGTCGCTACCCCTTTGGCGACAAAATCGTTTGTGTATGGAAGTTGCATTGCTTTAATGTCCACTTTGTTTCTTGCTTGGCGGCTCAAGCAAGGAGAACACAAGGAGAGTATGGGTGCAGAATGGGCTTTGCGGCAGGCTTACCGCACTTCAATTGAGCGGTTTGTGTGGACGGCGACTATGCTGGCAGTGGGGTTCGGGTTAATAAAGCTTGCGCCACTTTGGATGTTGACAGGGTTTGTTGTGGGACAGGCGGCATGGTTGCTTATCCCAATTTGGATGAAATTCGAGAAAGCAAAATGACAACTGAAGCGCTGACTTCGACGGATTATATCAGGCACCACCTGCAAAACCTGACCTGCAGTATGCAGGAGGGTCATTTTCATTGCGCTCACAATGTGGAAGAAGCGAAGGCGATGGGCTTCTGGGCGTTTAATATTGATACGCTGGGTGTTTCGCTGGTGCTGGGGCTGGTGTTCCTGTTTTTCTTCCGCCGCGTCGCCACGAGCGCCGCGCATGGTGTTCCGAGCGGTGCCCAAAATTTTATTGAATGGATTGTCGAATTTATCGACAACAGCGTACGTGGCTCGTTTACCGGGCGCAGTGCATTAGTCGCCCCTTTGGCGCTGACCGTTTTCATCTGGATTTTCCTGATGAACCTGATGGATCTTATTCCCGTTGACTATGTTCCATTTGTGGCCGAGCAAATGGGCATCGGCCACTTCAAAGTGGTACCGTCTACCGATCCGAATGCCACCATCGGCATGGCCATCGGCGTGTTCTTTCTGGTGATTTTTTACAGCATCAAGATCAAGGGTCTCGGTGGTTTTATCGGTGAGCTGACGCTGCAACCATTCGGCAAGTTCGGCTTGCCGTTCAATATTTTCCTCGAATTGGTCAATCTGATTGCCAAGCCGGTTTCTCTCGCGCTACGTCTGTTCGGCAATATGTATGCCGGTGAAATGATTTTTATCCTGATTGCGCTGTTGCCGTTCTATGTGCAGTGGACGCTTTCTTTACCGTGGGCGATTTTTCATATTCTGATTGTTACCTTGCAAGCCTTTATTTTCATGACGCTGACCGTCGTTTATCTGGACATGGCGCATCAGGAACACCACTAATCCAGATTACTTTGTGTATTACTTTTATCAATAGGAGATTAAAGATGGAACTCGCAACCCCCCTGCTCTACATTGCCGGCGCACTGATGATGGGTCTTGGCGCTCTTGGCGCATCTGTAGGCATTGGCATTCTTGGCGGTCGTTTTCTGGAAGGCGCTGCGCGTCAGCCGGAACTGATCCCGATGTTGCGCACCCAGTTCTTCGTAGTTATGGGTCTGGTTGATGCTGTGCCGATGATTGCCGTCGGTCTGGCCATGTACGTTCTGTTTGCCGTAGCCAAGTAATTCGGGTGAAAGCCGTTTTTAATGCCGTGTTTAACAAACCAATAAAGGTTCTTGCATGAATATTAATGCGACCCTTCTCGGCCAGACGATCATGTTTGCTATGTTCGTGTGGTTTTGCATGAAGTTTATTTGGCCGCCCATCATGGCGGCATTGGATGCACGCAAAAAGCAGATCGCCGATGGTTTGGCCGCTGCCGAGCGTGGCAAGCACGATATGGATTTGGCAGCCAAGCGTTCCGCCGAAGTCCTGCGTGAGGCTAAAGAAAAGGCAGCCGACCTTATTGCATTGGGCGACAAGCGCGCTCACGAAATCGTGGAAGAGGCCAAGACGAATGCCCACGTAGAAGGCGAGCGGATTGTTACGGCAGCCAAGACGGAGATCGAGCAGGAAGTGTTTCGCGCCAGAGAACAATTGCGCACACAGGTTTCTGCTGTTGCGCTGGCAGGTGCGGGCAAAATTCTGGGGCGCGAAATTGATGCCAAGGCGCATAACGAGCTGCTTGAAAAACTGCTCACGGAAATCTAATTATTATGGCTGAAGCTATCTCTGTCGCACGTCCTTATGCAATGGCCGCATTTGACGAAGCGAGCAAGCTTGGCGAGTTGAAGATCTGGTCGGATATGCTTCAATCTGCCGCAGACGCCGTGCTCAACCCGGATGTTAACTCGCTGATCACCAGCCCCCGCGTCGCACGAAGCCAGCTTGAAAGCTTGATGCTGGCGCTGTGTGGTGACAAGTTAAGTGCTATGCAACGCAACTTCATTAAGCTGTTAGTGGAGAGCCAGCGCTTGATTTTGTTGCCTGAAATTGCAGCGATGTTCGAGACCATGCGCGCCGAAGCTGAGCAGAGTGTGGATGTCGTGGTGACCTCCGCTTATGATCTGGATGAAATACAAAAGCAAAAAATTACTGCGGCGATGAAAAAGCGTTTGGGCCGTGAAATCAGGCTTAGCTGTGAAACAGACCGCGAATTACTGGGCGGAATAATTATCCGTGCCGGAGACAAAGTAATTGACGGTTCCGCGCGTACCCATCTTTCCCAACTGGCCAACGCCTTGGCTTGATAACAGATTTATCGAAATTAAGGAAAAGTAGATGAAGCTCAACCCTTCTGAAATAAGTAATTTGATCCGTAGCCGTATCGAAAATTTCGAATCGCTGACACAAGCGCGCACTGAAGGCACGGTGATCAGCGTAACCGACGGTATCGTGCGCGTTCATGGCCTATCCGACGTGATGCAGGGTGAAATGCTGGAATTTCCGGGCAACACTTTCGGCTTGGCACTCAACCTGGAGCGCGATTCGGTTGGCTCAGTGGTGTTGGGTGACTACGAGCATATTACCGAGGGCGATACGGTCAAGTGTACCGGGCGTATTCTGGAAGTGCCGGTCGGCCCCGAGTTGATAGGTCGTGTGGTGAATGCATTGGGCCAGCCTATCGACGGCAAAGGTCCGATCAACGCCAAGATGATGGACAAGATTGAAAAAGTTGCGCCTGGCGTGATCGACCGTAAATCAGTGTCACAGCCAGTACAAACCGGCCTGAAGGCCATCGATTCCATGGTGCCGATTGGTCGCGGTCAACGCGAATTGATAATCGGTGACCGTCAGACCGGCAAGACTGCGGTGGCGGTGGATGCGATCATTAATCAAGCGGGCCAGAACATGACCTGTATTTATGTGGCAATCGGACAAAAAGCTTCCACCATTGCTAACGTAGTGCGCAAGCTGGAAGAGCATGGCGCGATGAAATACACCATCGTGGTTGCGGCAACTGCCTCCGATTCCGCTGCGATGCAATTCCTCGCTCCTTATGCAGGCTGCACCATGGGCGAGTATTACCGTGACCGTGGTCAGGATGCCTTGATCGTTTACGATGACTTGACCAAGCAAGCTTGGGCATATCGCCAAATTTCCCTGTTGCTGCGCCGTCCGCCGGGTCGCGAAGCTTACCCCGGCGACGTGTTCTATTTGCACTCCCGTCTGCTGGAGCGTGCTGCACGTGTAAACGAACACTATGTCGAGAAATTCACCAATGGCGAAGTCAAAGGCAAGACCGGTTCGCTGACTGCGTTGCCCGTGGTTGAGACGGCGGCGGGTGACGTGTCAGCCTTCGTTCCTACCAATGTGATTTCGATTACCGACGGGCAGATATTCCTGGAAACGGACTTGTTTAACTCCGGTATCCGTCCCGCGATCAATGCCGGTATTTCGGTGTCCCGCGTGGGTGGTGCAGCACAAACCAAAGTCATCAAAAAGCTCGGCGGCGGCGTGCGGCTGGCGTTGGCTCAATACCGCGAATTGGCGGCATTTGCGCAGTTTGCTTCCGATCTGGACGAAGCCACTCGCAAGCAACTGGAGCGTGGCCGTCTGGTGATGGAGTTGATGAAACAGCCGCAGTACGCACCCATGTCTGTGGCCGAAATGGCGGTGACCCTGTTTGGGATAAACAAGGGCACTTTCGATGGAGTGGCGGTAAACAAGGTTCTGGCATTTGAATCTGCGTTACAGGCCTATATGAAGTCCCAACACAAGGACTTGCTGGACTCGATTGAATCAAGCAAAGACTTGTCCAGCGACAATGAAAAGATATTGTCCGCAGCCATTGAGACCTTCAAGTCCACTGCTGTTTACTGATGAAACTTCTAGCCATCTGACTAAGCTGCAAAAAACGCAGCAAGTCATTGGTTATGATAAAACAACTAGCCATTCCACTAAGCCAAGACGGTTGCTTAGTGGTTGGTTATAAGCCGGAGCCCAGATAATGGCTGGTAGCAAGGAAATACGCACCAAGATCAAGAGCGTTGAAAATACGCGCAAGATCACGCGTGCGATGGAAATGGTGGCGGCTTCTAAAATGCGCAAGGCGCAGGAGCGTATGCGCGCCTCTCGTCCTTACGCTGAAAAGATACGTCAGGTTGCCTCGCATCTGTCGCGTGCCAACCCAGAATACAAGCACCCATTTCTGGTCAAGCGTGCAGCCATCAAAAATGTAGGAGTAATTGTTGTTACCTCAGACAAAGGTTTGTGCGGTGGCCTCAACACCAACATCCTGCGCATGGTGGTGGGGCATATGAAAGAATGGGAAGGAAAGGCTCAGGGTATTAACGTTTGCGCCATCGGCAGCAAGGGCTTCGGCTTCATGTCACGTATCGGTGCCAAGGTAAAATCGCACTTGGTTGGGCTGGGCGATACCCCGCATCTTGAAAAACTGATCGGTGCGGTCAAGGTCATGCTGGACTCCTATGTGGTCGGCGAAATTGACGCAATTTATCTCTGCTACAACAACTTCATTAACACCATGAAGCAGGAACCTCATATGGAGCAATTGCTGCCGCTTACCGGTGAGACCCTTGAAACAACAAATGGTGTAACGTGGGATTACATCTATGAACCGGATGCCAAGGAAGTAGTGGACGAATTGCTGGTGCGTTATATTGAGTCTCTGGTCTATAACGCCGTGACCGAAAATCAGGCATCCGAGCAGAGCGCCCGTATGGTTGCCATGAAGGCTGCATCCGACAACGCCAAGAGCGTCATCGGCGAACTCAAGCTGATTTACAACAAGGCACGCCAAGCCGCAATTACCAAGGAAATTTCCGAGATCGTCGGCGGTGCAGCGGCGGTATAGCGTGAAACTCGCGTAAAGAATCAATTTAGATTAGATGGGGAACCTCAAGATGAATCAAGGAAAAATTGTTCAGTGTATCGGTGCGGTGGTTGACGTTGAATTTCCGCGCGACCATATACCAAAAGTTTACGATGCGTTGATAGTGCCTGGTGACGAAACCTCTGTAGCCGAAAAGGGGCTAACCCTGGAAGTGCAACAGCAAGTCGGTGACGGCGTGGTGCGCACTATTGCCATGGGCTCTTCCGACGGTTTGCGTCGCGGCATGACGGTTGTCAATACAGGCAATCCCATAACCGTGCCAGTCGGCCGCGGCACGCTGGGCCGTATCATGGACGTGTTGGGTCGCCCAATTGATGAAGTCGGCGAAGTCCAGTGCGATGAGCGCCGCTCGATACACCAGAAAGCGCCAAGATTTGACGAACTGTCCCCTTCCGTTGACCTGCTGGAAACCGGCATCAAGGTGATTGATCTGGTTTGCCCGTTCGCCAAGGGCGGCAAGGTCGGCCTGTTCGGCGGCGCGGGTGTGGGCAAGACCGTGAACATGATGGAACTCATCAACAACATCGCCAAGCAACACAGCGGTTTGTCAGTGTTTGCCGGGGTGGGTGAGCGTACCCGCGAAGGTAACGACTTCTACCACGAAATGAAAGACTCCAACGTGTTGGACAAAGTTGCGATGGTGTTCGGTCAGATGAACGAGCCGCCCGGCAACCGTCTGCGCGTCGCGCTGTCCGGTTTGACCATGGCGGAAAAATTCCGCGACGAAGGCCGCGATATTCTGTTCTTCGTGGACAACATTTACCGTTACACACTGGCCGGGACTGAAGTATCCGCGCTGCTGGGCCGTATGCCCTCCGCCGTGGGGTATCAACCGACACTGGCTGAAGAAATGGGCCGTTTGCAGGAGCGCATTACTTCCACGAAAGTTGGCTCAATCACTTCCATCCAAGCCGTTTACGTGCCGGCGGATGATTTGACCGATCCGTCTCCCGCCACCACCTTCTTGCACCTTGACTCCACCGTGGTGCTGTCGCGCGACATCGCTTCGCTGGGTATTTACCCTGCGGTCGATCCGCTGGATTCCACCTCGCGCCAACTCGATCCGCTGGTCGTAGGTGAAGAGCACTACAACGTGGCTCGTGGTGTGCAGCAAACGCTGCAACGCTACAAGGAATTGCGCGACATCATCGCAATTCTGGGTATGGATGAATTGGCGCCGGAAGACAAGCTGGCCGTGGCACGCGCGCGCAAGATCCAACGCTTCCTCTCGCAACCGTTCCACGTCGCCGAAGTGTTTACCGGCAGCCCGGGCAAATACGTGACCCTCAAGGAAACCATCAAGGGCTTCAAGGGTATTGTAAACGGTGACTACGATCATCTGCCCGAACAGGCGTTCTACATGGTTGGCGGTATTGAAGAAGCCGTAGAAAAAGCCAAAACATTGTAATTTTTAACAGGCCAAGAAACGCTTAAAGGTGTAATGACATGGCATTAACTGTACACGTCGATGTAGTAAGCGCTGAAAAATCCCTGTTTTCGGGACTGGCTGAGGTCGTTATTGCCCCAGGCGAGATGGGTGAATTGGGCATCTATCCCCGCCACGCTCCGCTTCTCACGCGCATCAAGCCCGGCTCGGTACGGCTCAAATTGCCGAATCAGGATGAGGAAGAATTAATTTATGTCTCCGGCGGAATGCTGGAGGTGCAACCCAACGTGGTCACCATCTTGGCCGACACCGCCATCCGTGGCGTCGATCTGGACGAGGGCCGTGCAATTGAAGCCAAGCTTGCGGCGGAAGAGGCGATGAGAAATCGTGTTTCTGACCTCAACTATGCTCAGGCTCAAACCGAACTGCTCGAAGCGATAGCGCAGCTACATACCATCAAAAAACTGCGCAGGTAAATGCGGTAGCAATCCGGTTCAAGACGTAACAAGGAAAGCAGCTTCGGCTGCTTTTTTGTGGGTAAACGGGATGATACATGGTAATGCGGGTACTATTATTTGAGATGAAAGTTAGTCAGTCCTTGTAGTCCACCATCAGCGGTGCATGGTCGGAAAAACGTTGTTCCTTGTAGATGCCGGTTGATTGCGCGGTCTGTGCTATACCCGGCGTGGCGATCTGATAGTCGAGACGCCAACCAACATCCTTAGCCCAGGCTTGGCCGCGATTCGACCACCAGGTATAAGCCTCAAGTTCTGGATGCAGTTTGCGGAACACGTCCACGAAGCCAACTTCATTAAATAGCTCGGTTAACCAGGCACGCTCTTCCGGCAGGAAACCGGAATTCTTTTTGTTGCCGCGCCAGTTTTTCAAATCCTTTTCGGTGTGGGCAATATTCCAGTCGCCGCATAAGATGACTTCGCGTCCGCTGTGTTTGAGTTCAATCATGTGCGGCTGTGACACGTTACTGGTAGAACTACTAGCCATTCGACTAGGCGAGCCAACTACACTCGCCAAGTCGCTGGTTATGGCGGAGCCAGCCGTTTGCGGGAGCAACCGCGACTCACCGACAACTGAGACCTGTGAGTTCTCCATCATTTGACGGAGGTGAGGCATGAAAGCTTCCATGAATTTGAACTTTACCGCTTGGCGTTCTTCGCCGCTGGATCCGGAGGGCAAGTACAACGATACCACGCTGAGTTTGTCGAATTGGGCTTCGATATATCGCCCTTCGCTGTCGAACTCGACAATGCCCAAGCCCTCAATCACCGCATCCGGCTTACGTTTGGAGTAGATGCCCACACCGCTGTAGCCTTTCTTTTCGGCATAGTGAAAATAACCGTGGTATCCAAGCAGATTTCGCATGTCCTGCGTCATGTCGGCGGCTTGCGCCTTGAGCTCCTGTACGCAGACGATGTCGGCCTGTTGCTGCGCAAGCCAGTCCGGCAAGCCTTTGCTAAAGGCAGAGCGGATGCCATTAAGGTTGAGCGAAATGATGCGCACGAAAGTTCTCCGATTCAAAGGGCTGCTATTATAATGTCGGCACCTCACCATTTTGATGATTCTCACCATGCATGCTTACCGTCAGGATTTCATCCGCTTCACCATTGAACAGAAAGTGCTGCGCTTCGGCGAATTCCAGACCAAGGCCGGACGGTTGTCGCCATATTTTTTCAACTCTGGATTGTTTCAGGATGGCGCAGCATTGCGTGATTTATGCCAGTTTTATGCGCAGGCGATACTTGCATCAAAAGTTGGATTCGACATGTTGTTCGGCCCAGCTTACAAGGGCATTCCGCTGGTTGCGGGTACCGCCATTGCGCTGGTGGAGCAGGGGTGCAACGTGCCTTACTGCTTCAACCGCAAGGAGGCCAAAGATCACGGCGAGGGCGGCATGACGGTGGGCGCGGCGTTGCAAGGACGGGTGCTGATTATTGATGATGTGATCTCCGCCGGAACTTCGGTACGCGAATCCATCGAACTGATCCGCACGGCAGGGGCGATGCCATGCGGTGTGGTGATAGCGCTGGATCGCATGGAGCGCGGGCAAGGTGAACTTTCCGCTGTACAGGAAGTTAGACGCATCTATGGCATCCCAGTGGTGTCAATTGCAGCATTGGATGACCTGCTCGTTTATTTGCAGGATCAACCGGAAATGATGCAGAATTTACAGGCAGTGCAAACTTATCGTGACCGTTACGGAGTGGAAAATGACTAAATCAAAAATTCTGGGCGCTACTTTGGTGTTGTGTGCCGTCTTCAGCGTGTCCGCTGAGGCGAAGCTATACAAGTGGGTGGACGATAAGGGAGAAACTCATTACGGTGAGGTTGTTCCACCGGAATACGCCAACAAGGACAAAGTACAATTTGACGAAAAGGGACGCGTTATCAAGGATAAGCAGCCCGAAGAAAATAATAATCCGGAAGGCAAAACCGCCGAACAAAAAGCTGCGTTTGAGCAACGCCGCAAAGATAAAGCGCTGCTGAATACCTATAGCAATGAGAAGGAAATCGATCTTGCGCGTGACCGCAACCTGCAACAGGTGGAAGCACGTATCAACAGCATCCAACTGTTGCAACAGTCCGCTCAGGAAAGCCTGAAAGGTTTTCGCAAGGAAGCAAGTACAATAACCGCAGGCAAACAGATTCCTGCTTCGTTGCAGGCGGATATCACCGTCGTCGAAAACAGGATAGCCAGGCTAAAACAGGATTTAGACGAAGCCAATGCAAAAGCGGTGTCCGTCAAAGCCACTTTTGAGGCCGACAAAGTGCGTTATCGCGAACTGACCGGGGGTTTCAAAAAGTAATGTCCGCATCTCCGGTATCTTATGCAGCTAGGCCACAGAAGAAACAATTTGTGCGGTGAAGCCAGGCGGTGAACCATGCGGGATACCGATTTTGTCCTCGCCACATTCTCGATGAGCACGTCTGTTTAGCAGACTATCGGGCTTCGGGTTTTATGGTTGCGCAACATATCGATTATTATATATTTACTTGTTTTCCAAAATAATGGGTGCATCAATTAAGTCAATATGTTACGAGAGAAGTCCGACAGGCTGTTAGTCCAAAACTAACGCTAATCCCCGGCCATCCAATAACGTGCAGAGCAGTCCAAGTGTCAACCATGCCACTTCTCCTGCTATGCCTTATCACCTTTCATTTTTCTGCGTTACAATCTGTCTCCAATTGGGCTTCTGGGTCATTATTGCGTGACGGAACTTCAAGGCCGGTGACGACTATATGAACGACTACCTGAAAAAAACCATAGGGGCGAAAATTTTTGCCATTGCCATTGGCTTGGTGTTGTTGATGGCTGTGGCGACGTTTATTTCGACTTACCATTTGAGTCGTGTCAACGGCCAGATCAAGTTGGTGAGCACTTATTATCTGCCGCTTGACCAGCACATGGGAGAGGTTCGCGCCTATGGGCTCTATGAAATTATCCAGTTCGACCGTCTTTCCAAGCAAAAGCCCAATTCACTTTTTGAGGATTCTCCTGCCCAGGCCCAGCAAATCCTCAAGGAGATAGGTGGCTGTGCAACGAAGTCACGCAGCGATTTGATGCTGAAGGTTCGCGAAAAATTTTCCGATAAAACACAACGGCAACGTGTGGTGTTTGAGCTGATGGAGTTATGCGGCAGCGAGGAGCTTGCGAGTGCAACTCGTCTGGTCGAGCAGGGACTCGCTGAACCGCAAGTCAGGAATGATCCTGAGCAAAATGTGAAATTTGCCCAATTGAAACAGGAAATAGCTGACCTCCCGGAGGCGCGCAAGATTCTCCATGACAGCTTGCTAACCTATTTCAGGGAAATGGCCAATGGCAATGATCGCTCGGTCGAGGTGGTACGCCAGCAAGTCGACCGGGATTGGGTGTTTCTTGCCAAGAAGATTAACAATGTGACGGTCGCACGCTTGCATCCTTATTCACTGGAAATTGCCGCCAAGGCATCGGAACTTGAACGGCAAGCATTAGTTCTGAATCTGGGCATGACAGCCGTGGCCAGCATCCTCGGCTTGTTATTCGCTGCCTTGCTTACTCGCAATCTGGTTAAGCCAGTCAGAGAACTGCTGCTGGGTACCAAGGCGATTGAGCAGGGCGATCTCAATATCCATATTAATGTTTCTTCAGCCGATGAAATCGCCACATTGGCCACTTCTTTCAATCACATGGTGGGGGAGCTGAAGCAAAAGGAGGCCATCACCGAGACCTTTGGCAAATATGTCGATCCGCGCATCGTCAAGGGGTTGATCGAAGATCAACAATTCTCGCAGAAAGGTGAGAAGCGCATAATGACGGTGTTTTTCTCCGACCTCGAAGGTTTTACCGCGATCTCGGAAAAATTCAGCGCGGAGGGCGTGGTCAAGCTGCTCAACCAATATTTTACGCTGATGTCTGAATCGATCAGGCACAGCAACGGTATCATCGACAAATACATTGGTGATGCCATCATGGCATTCTGGGGGCCGCCCTTCACCCCTACCGCAGAACACCCGAAACTCGCCTGTCTGGCAGCGCTTGAGCAAATGAAATTGCTCAAGCAATTCGAGACTCAACTGCCCGAAATATTGGGAATCAGGCGCGACCTGCCGAGGCTCAATATGCGTATCGGCATTTCGACGGGGGATGTCATCGTGGGCAGTATAGGCTCGGCAGTTGCCAAGAGCTACACCGTAATCGGCGACACCGTCAATCTCGCCTCTCGCCTTGAGTCGGTCAACAAAAATTACGGCACCAATATATTGATTTGCGGGGAGGTATGGGAAATGGTCAAAGACACCATCGAATGCCGCGAGATCGACCTCATTCGTGTATTGGGGAAGACCCAACCCGTCCGCATCTTCGAGGTGATGGGAGAAAAGGGGAAACTGGACGTCGCCAAGGTCGAGTTGAAAAACTATTTTGAGGCGGGACTCGTCGCTTACCGCGCGAGCAAATGGGACGAGGCTAAGCAGGAATTTGAGAAGTGCATTGAACTGAATGCGCAAGAGAAGGTTGCCGCAGCCTTCCTGTCGCGAATTGTATCGTTTCGTGCGAATCCACCCGGCAACGATTGGGATGGCATCTGGAATTTTTCCGAAAAGTAGATTGATATTATGTTGAACCCAAGAATTTACCTTGAAAGGAATCTGGCGAAACTCAATGCCATTTTTGGGCGGGGTCAGGTTATGTCCATGAGTGTAATTCTGCTCATTGGTCTGGCGGTAAGCATGTCCATACTCATATTCATGAATTCTGCTGCACCAAACACCATCACCATCGCAAGCGGGCCAAATGGTAGCGTTTTCCAAAAAAGTGCCGAGAAATACAAGAAAATTCTGGCTAAAGAAGGCGTCACGCTGAAAATAGTTCCTTCGGAGGGTTCCATGGATAACTTCAAGAAGTTATCCAACCCTAAAGTCGCTGTCGATGTTGGGTTTGTTCTTGGTGGTGAAGTTAACGGGGCTGACGTTGGCAATCTGGTTTCGCTAGGAAGCATTTCCTACCAGCCGCTCATGATTTTTTATCGCGGCGGATCCAAAAATCTGCTTTCCGATTTCAAGGGTCTACGCTTAGATATTGGCCAGGAAGGTAGCGGTACGCATACTTTGGCTCTCACGCTCCTTAAGGCTAATGGCATTGAACCTAAGGACGGAACCATTTTTGTCGACACCGTCTCTGGCGACTCGGCGCGAGCGTTGCTTGAGAATCGCATCGATGCCATTTTCGTTATGGGCGATTCCACCTCCACGGACATGATGCGCGAGTTGCTGCACACGCCGAATATCCACTTATTCAATTTTACCCAAGCAGACGGCTACACTCGCCGCATCAACTATCTAAACAAGCTGGAATTGCCCAAAGGCTCACTCGACTTCGGAAAAGACATCCCTGCTGAAGACACCTATCTGATTGGCCCAACGGTGGAACTCATCGCCCGGAACAGCCTGCATCCTGCACTATCCGACATGCTCCTTGAAGCCGCGCGCGAAGTGCATGGCACCCCCGGCATCTTTAAAAAACGTGGTGAGTTCCCAGCTCCGCAAGAGCATGAATTCCGCATTAGCCCGGATGCCACACGCTACTACGAATCAGGCAAGAGTTTTCTCTACCGCACTTTCCCCTTTTGGATTGCGAGTCTAATTGCGCGCGTTCTGGCAGTAATCGTGCCGGTCGCACTATTGCTGATACCCGCACTAAAGATGGCTCCGGCAATCTATCGTTGGAGGGTCGAAACGCGCATCCACCGTTGGTACCGGGCATTGTTGGAACTCGAACGCGATGCGTTCAAACCGTCGGTTGATCCGAAAAGGCGCGAGGAAATTCTGAGGCACCTGGATCATATCGAATACGCTGTTAACAAAATCAAAGTGCCAGCTTCTTTCGGCAATCTTTTCTATGGGCTGCGCGAACACATCAATTTCGTTCGGGACGGCTTGATTTCTCAACACTCAGTCTTGCCACCCGAATCAAATCTGGCGGCAAACGATTATGGTGGAAGTGGTGCTAAGTAAGCTGGATATCAGGTGAAGTCAGATAGCCAGCCCTTTACTTCCAGCGAAGCGGCTTATGGGAACCTATATAAATCCAATTTTCGTCGCCATACTGCGTTGCTCATAAAAAATTACTCCTAACATATCAGGTATATGCGTCGTCGCAATTTTTAATCGCGCCTTGTCTGGCTTAGAAAATTGAATTTATAGAGGCTCCCTTATATACTGGACTACACGAACCAATTAATATTTGCATATGCCACAACTACCTTCTCTTGCCCCTGCCGAATTTGTTGCCTGGTTCCGTTCGGTTGCGCCATACATCAACGCCTTCCGTGGCCGCACCTTCGTGGTGGCTTTCGGCGGCGAGGTAGTAGAGGATGGCAAGTTTGTCGAGTTGACGCATGACCTCAACCTGCTCGCCAGTCTGGGCGTGCGGCTGGTGCTGGTGCACGGCGCGCGCCCGCAAATCGAGCAGCACTTGTTACGCAACAACATTGAGGGTCGCTATCATCAGAATATCCGCCTGACTGATACGAAAACCATGCAATGCGTGAAAGAGGCTGTAGGGCGGGTGCGTTTGGAGATCGAAGCGCTGCTATCCATGGGGTTGGCGAATTCGCCGATGGCCAACGCCGACATCCGCGTGGCGGGCGGAAACTTCATCACCGCACAGCCGATAGGAGTGATTAACGGCGTGGATCTGCTGCACACTGGCAGGGTGCGCAAGGTGGATGTGGATGCCATTAAGGATCGACTTGCCTTCAATGAGGTGGTGCTGCTTTCGTCGCTGGGTTATTCGCCCACCGGCGAGGTGTTCAATCTCACGCTGGAAGATGTGGCGACGCAGACTGCCATCGCGCTGGATGCGGACAAGCTGATTTTCCTGATGGATCATGACGGAGTGCATGACAAAAAGGGCACGTTACTGAGTGAGCTGACGGTAGCCGACGCCAACAAACTCTTGGCTGGGAAACGTGCTCTGCCGGACGATGCCAGCCTGTTCCTGCCCTGCGCGATACACGCCTGCGAAGAGGGCGTGGCGCGCACACACTTGATCAGCCGCCATGTAGACGGTGCGATATTGCAGGAATTGTTTTCCGATATCGGCATCGGCAGCATGGTGGTGGAAAGCACGCTCAACACCCTGCGTGATGCCAGCATCAACGATGTTGGTGGTATCCTGCAACTGCTGCAGCCGCTGGAAGAAGAGGGGATACTAGTGCGGCGCAACCGCGAATTGCTGGAGCGCGAGATAGACCGTTTTGTGGTGCTGGAACATGACCACCGCATTGTCGGCTGCGCCGCGCTATATCCGTTCGCCGACGAAAAGGCCGCCGAGCTGGCCTGCCTCGCGGTGCAGCCCGGCAATCGTCGGCACGGCTACGGTGACGCGCTGCTCAAACACATCGCTGCGGAGGCTCAGGCTCAGGGCTTGCGCAAGCTGTTTGTGTTGACCACTCGCACCGCCCACTGGTTCATCGAGCGGGGTTTCGAGGAAGTCGATATCGGGCAATTGCCCGCGCAGAAGAAGTCTTTATACAATTATCAGCGGCGCTCCAAGGTATTTGTAAAGGCGTTGTAACAAACAAAATTTAAACTGGAGAATTAGTTATGGCAAGAATGGTGCAGTGCGTAAAACTCGGGCGCGAAGCTGAAGGTCTGGATCGCTTAACTTATCCCGGCCCGTTGGGCCAGCGCATTTTTGAAAATGTTTCCAAGGAAGGGTGGCAGGGCTGGATACGTTTCCAGACCATGCTGGTGAACGAGAATCGCCTCAACCTCGCCGATGCCCAAGCACGCAAATATCTGGCCGGACAGATGGAAAATTACTTTTTCGGCGATGGGACGCAAATGCCTGAAGGCTACGTGCCTCCGCGCAACTAACTCATGACAGATGCAATTACGGAATGGTGGGTTTACTTGCTGCGCATATTTGAAATAAGGGCATCCGCACAGTGGTAAAAAAATTCCCGTCTCAAAATTTTCTCAACCGCGAGTTGGGTCAACTCGAATTCAACCGGCGCGTACTGGCTCAAGCGGAGGATGCCAACGTTCCGCTGCTGGAGCGGCTGAAATATCTGTGCATCGTCAGCAGCAACCTGGATGAATTCTTTGAGATTCGCGTCGCCGGGTTGAAGGAGCAGATAAATCTTGCAGGAGTTCCTGCCGGAGCTGACGGCATGGATGCGCGCCAGACACTGAAGCTGGTGCGCGAACAGGCACACCAGATCATCAAACGACAATATCAAGTGCTCAATGACGATCTCTTCCCTGCAATGGAAAAGGAAGGCATCCGCTTTCTGCGCCGCACCCACTGGAACGATGCGCAGCGCGCTTGGGTGAAAGAATTTTTCTTCAATGAAGTCATGCCCGTGCTGACTCCGATCGGACTCGATCCTTCACATCCTTTCCCGCGCGTGCTCAACAAGAGCTTAAACTTCGCGGTGGATTTGCAAGGCAAGGATGCTTTCGGGCGCAATTCCACCAAGGCCATCGTGCAGGCGCCGCGCGTGCTGCCGCGCACCATCTCGTTGCCGCCGGAAATCGGAGATGGCGCACATGCTTTCGTGTTCCTGTCTTCCATCCTGCATGCCCATGTCGGCGAGTTATTTGGCGGCATGGAAGTTTTGAGCTGCCACCAGTTTCGCGTTACGCGTAACAGCAACCTGTTCGTGGATGACGAAGAAGTAAAAAACTTGCGCATCAGCCTGCAAGGCGAATTGCCGCAGCGCCACTTTGGCAACGCGGTGCGACTGGAGGTTACCGACAACTGCGCGCCACAGGTGGCCGAGTACCTGTTGCAGCAATTCGAACTGGGGCCGGACGACTTGTATCGTGTGGACGGGCCGGTCAATCTGGTGCGTTTGATGAACATTCCCGGCAAGGTGGCGCGCGACGACCTGAAGTTTCAGGAGTTCATACCCGGCGTGCCCAGCGTGCTGCAAAAGAAGGGCGCGGACATGTTCAAGGTTATCCGCAAGGGCGATGTATTGCTGCATCACCCCTACCAATCGTTTAATCCGGTTCTCGATTTCATCCACCAAGCTTCTATCGACCCCAAGGTTGTCGCCATCAAGCAGACGGTGTACCGCACCGGTGTGGATTCCGCCTTGATGGAGGCGTTGATCAAAGCCACTCAGCTCGGCAAGGAAGTAACGGTGGTGGTGGAGTTGCTCGCGCGTTTCGACGAGGAAGCCAACATCAACTGGGCCAGCAAGCTGGAAGAGGTCGGCGCGCATGTGGTGTATGGCGTGGTTGGCCACAAAACCCACGCCAAGATGCTGATGGTGGTACGGCGCGAAGACGGCAAGCTGCGCCGCTACGTACATCTCGGCACCGGCAACTATCACCCGCGCACCGCGCGGCTCTATACCGATTTCGGCCTGTTTACCGCCAACGAAGAAATTTGCGCCGACGTGAACGAAGTGTTCGGCCAGCTCACCAGTCTGGGTAAGGCCGGCAAGCTGCGCCATCTGTGGCAATCGCCGTTTTCGCTGCACGGCCAAGTGCTAAACTTTATCCGCAACGAAACCAAAATCGCCCAGACAGGCAAGCCCGCGCACATCATCGCCAAGATGAACTCCCTGCTGGAACCGGAAACCATCATGGCACTGTATGAAGCCTCGCAGGCCGGGGTGAAGGTAGACCTTATCGTGCGCGGCGTATGCGCGCTGCGTCCCGGCGTGCCGGGACTGTCTGAAAACATCCGTGTGCGTTCGGTGATTGGACGCTTTTTGGAGCATACGCGCATCTTCTACTTCCGCAACAACCTCGCGCACAATGTGTACCTCTCCAGTGCCGACTGGATGGATCGCAATTTCTTCCGCCGCATCGAAGTTTGTTTCCCGGTACTCGACAAGAAATTGAAGAAGCGAGTTATCGAAGAGGGACTGAAGATTTACTTGCTGGACAATTGCCAGGCGTGCGATATGAATGCGGACGGCCAATATCGTCGCCGCACCCCGCGTAGCGTAGCGCCGATGTGTGCACAAACCATGCTGTTGCAGAAGCTTGCGGGGCAACCGGTCGAACAAGGTTGAGGTCGCTCCCACATCCGGTGGGATTATTGTCGTTTTTAACGAGAATAGGAATAAATCACTGGTTATCGTTGCGCGAGTTTCACGTTAAAAACCATGAGAGAAGTAAAGGATCAGGACGATACCCAAGAAGGCGACCGCAAGGTTGGTGATGGATCCCAGATTGGCTTGATAACCTTCCGGAATTTCAATCGGTTTTAATGTCTTGAGCAGCTTACGGTACTGTACGGTTGAAGACACGGCAACCCAAGCGCCCAGCAGGACGAAAGACAGCCCCGTCCAGAACGAGATGCCGCGCTGCAAGGGTGCAGTGTGTTGGGGCAAAAGGATGGACACGAACAAGCCGAAGCGCTCAATGACGAATCCGAAAGCCATCAGGGAAAGGCTGGTGCGGTTCCAGGCAAGTAGCGTCCGCTCGGCGGCAAAAAATACTCTGGGGTCATTAAGCTCGGACATGTTTTCCTTGTTATAAGCCTGCTTTTTGCAACGATTGCAGAAACTGCACCGCATCCTGATAACCCGTTACGCGGGAATCGGTCAGCTCCTTGCCTTGCTTGTCGTAGAACAGGGTGGCGGGAGGGCCGAATAGTTGGTAACGCGCCAGCAAGCTCTTGTCGTCCTCGCTGTTGGTGGTGACATCGGCTTGCAGCAGGATGGTGTTTTTCAGCCTGGCCTGCACCTTGGCATCGGAAAAAGTGTTGCGCTCCATTTCCTTGCACGACACGCACCAATCGGCATAGAAATCCAACATCACGGTTTTGCCTCCTGCCTGCGCAATGCGGGCATCCAGTTCGGAAACGTTATTTACCCTTGCGAATCGAAGGGTCGGCGGCGCTTCCGCCTGAGCGCTGCCAACCCCGCCCAGTGGGCGCAAGATGTCGCGTGCGCCGGAAAGCGCGCCGATGAGGTAGGCGATGCCGAGCAGCAGGGCAAGGATGCCGATGCCTTTCCATAACTTGTGCCAGTTGGACGCATTGTGCTGTAGCGCGTCCAGCGCATGCAGATAAACCGCAGAAAGTATCAACAGCACCGCCCACAGCAACATTTGTACGCTGACCGGAACCAGCGATGAGATGAGCCAGATGGCGACAGCCAGCAGCAGCACGCCGAATAAGCGCTTGACCGATTCCATCCACGCCCCAGCCTTGGGCAGCAACGTTCCGGCGGAAGCGCCGATCAGGAGTAGCGGCATACCCATTCCCAGCGCCATGGAGAACAGTGCGGTGCCGCCAAGAAAAGCGTCATGCGTTTGTCCGATATACAGTAATGCGCCAGCCAGCGGGGCTGCGACGCACGGGCCGACGATGATGGCGGACAGCGCGCCCATCGCGAATACTCCGCTGAGATGGCCGCCGTGTAGTTTGTTGCTGGTGTCAGAGAGACGGCTTTGTAGGGCGGTGGGCAATTGCAGTTCATAGAAGCCGAACATGGACAAAGACAGCAGTATGAATATCCCGGCAAAACTGCCCAGCACCCACGGGGTTTGCAGGGCGTTAGACAGCAATGTGCCGGATAGCCCCGCTGCGACGCCGACGGCGGCATAGGTTAGCGCCATGCCCATTACATAGGCCAGCGACAGGATGAAGCCGTGCATATGGGTGATTTTGTGGCCGCGACCGACGATGATGCCGGACAGGATTGGCACCATGGGGAACATGCAGGGAGTAAAGGCGAGCAGCAGCCCGGCACCGAAGAAGAATGACATGATTAGCCAGAAGCTGCCCTGTTTGAACAGCTTGGCGATCTGACTATTGTCATTCAGGGTGTTTTCATCAACGGTGGCAGGCTGTGATGGGGGGGTAGCCTGTATTTGCGGTGTTGCCGTTGGCAAGGGTGATACCGTGACTGCGGCTTCTGGAGAAGATTTGTTGGCGGCAGCCGCCGGAAGCGCCGCAGGCAATGCAATATTGATTTTCTTTTTGATCGGCGGATAACACAGCCCCTTTTCGCTGCACCCCTGATAACTGGCATCCAGCGTAATGTTTCGCGCCGCGTTATTACCGCGCTCCAATGTGATCAACGCCTGAAAGGATTGGTGGTACACCTCCATGTCACCCAAATTGGGGTCGTGTTTCAACTCCCCTTTCGGCAACGATACATTGCTGATCTTGACGCCCAAGTCTGACGTATTGAAAGTGACCTTGTCGCGGTACAGATAGTATTCGGGAGTAACCCGGAAACTGGCGATCAGGGTATGGGCATCGCGCACTGAAACATCCAGCCCGAAAGCCTGATCCGGCTGCAAGAAAGTCGGTTGTTTTACGCCGCCCAGCATCGGCAGCCGATCCAGAAAGCCATCCGCATGGGAGAGCGGGGCAAGGCATAACATTATTAAAAGCAACAAGCGCATCTTCATTTATTCCTCTTTACCTTCATTTTCGGGTATTTTGGTTTCCTGCGCCACCCATTGCAAATAGCCGGGATAATCGGCATCAACAGGGACAGCGATGATTTCCGGAAGTTCATACGGGTGGTGCGCACGGATGGTCGCTTCGAGGCGCGGATAGGCGGCGCGGGTAGTTTTAATCAGCAGCGGTGTTTCGCTGGCGGTTTCTATTTTTCCCTGCCAGCGATAGAGCGAACTGCATGCGGCCATGATATTCACACAGGCGGCGGCGCGGCTTTCAATCAGTGCATCGGCCACACGCTCCGCGCTGTCGCGGTCTGGCAGGTTGGTTAGTACTAACAATACTTTCTCGCTCATGCCGCCCCCGCCCGCGCGCAACGCACGCCTAGTTGCAGCAACTCGCTCCATACATCGCCGCTGCGCAGGCCTTTTATCACCTTATCTATATGTGCTGCCTGGCGCAGGGCGCGTTCCGCTATTGCCGGTTTGAAGCGCCGCACCGCGCGTTCCACCAGCTTCTGGCGCATGCCCCATACACGCGCGTCGCGCAAAGCGTTGGCCAGGTTACCGCCACCCTGCATGGCGCGCGACACTTTAGCAAGTGCGCGAATGTCCTCTGACAGCGCCCACAGGATCAGCACCGTGGCCTCGCCTTCCGCGCGCAGGCCGTCGAGGATGCGCGCATAACGCGCGGCATCGCCCGCGAGCATGGCTTCAGATAACTTGAATACGTCGTAGCGCGCCACATCCATCACCGCATCTTTCACCTGCTCGAAGGAGAGCGGTCCGGCGGGAAACAGCAAGGCCAGCTTCTGGATTTCCTGAAAAGCCGCCAGCAGATTGCCTTCTACGCGTTCCGCCAGAAAACGCAGCGTATCCATGTCGGTGGATTGCCCCTGACGTTGCAAGCGGCCTGCAATCCAATTGGGTAAGGCATTCAGCGCAATCTCCTCGGTGGCGATGACCATGCCGTGTTCCGCCAGTGCGGTAAACCACTTGCTGCTCTGCCCGGTTTTGTCCAGCTTCGGCAGCGTTACCACCATAACCGTATCGGCATTCAGTTGACTGCAATAATCCTGTATGGCTTGCGCGCCTTCCAAGCCGGGTTTTCCAGTCGGAATGCGCAGTTCCACCAGCTTGCGCGAGGAGAACAGTGACAAACTCTGCGCACTATTGCGCAACTCTGCCCATTTAAAACCTTGTTCGACCGTCAACACCTCGCGTTCATCATAACCTGCCGCGCGCGCCGCCGCGCGAATGGAATCCGCCGCCTCGATAGATAACAGCAGCGCCTCGCCGTGGATGACGTACAGCGGCGCAAGCCCCTTGGCGAGATGGCGCGGCAGGTCTTCACTGGATAGTTTCATGATGTGATGACGAGTTTCATTGCGGCGTATCCGGTAACGGTGGATGGGCGTGATCCAGACGGCGCAACACTTGTTGTACCGCGTCGCTGCGCATGTTCTGGTAGAGCATGGCTTCTTCCTGCATCATGGCGAGTACCTTGGTGTTGTCGTAGAAATAATCGCGCCGCAGCTGGATTTCTTGCGGGGCAATCCATTCCTGCTGCTTCTGGTCATAAGCGCGCAACGAGATGCGGTACTGCAAGGTGTATTGGAGCACTTGACCGGCACTGCTGAGGGAAAGAATCTGCTTGTCCGCCACTTCGGAAACGATCTGTAGCGTCAGTTGCGCCTGGTCGGGCGTATCAGTGATCTGCGTACCATTTGCCTGGATGGCGTTCTTCAACTCGATGATGAAAGGTGCATATTCATTGGGCGACTTCACATACAGCTTCTGGATCTGTAGTGTAAAGGCGTTCTGTCCGCGTAAGTGAAAACCGCAAGCCGCAAGCAGCAGGGAGAGCATCAGCACTATCAGCGAGGTTGCACGCATCGGCATTTTCATTTAGTCAGATCACCACGTTAATCAAGCGCCCCGGCACAATCACAATGTTCTTCGGCATTGCATCTGCAGCCAAATATCCCCCACCCATCAGGTAATTAAGGGCTAACTGTTCCAGAACAATTTTGTCTGCATCCTTTGGCACGAGCCGCCTTCCGCGCGCTTTGCCGTTCAGGCTAATTCCGATCTCAATTTCGTCTTGCTCCAGTGCTGCGGGATCAACTTTCGGCCAATTAGCAGAGAGTACGTCATTTCCATAGCCCAACTCTGTCCAGAGCGTTTGTGCTATGTGTGGTGCAATAGGTGAGAGCAAACGCAGCAAGATGGAAAAACCTTCCTTATAAATTGCGTTACGTGCATGCATTGCCTTTAGCCGACTTTCTACATTGTCTTGCGAGACTACGAAAAGCAACTGCCCATCGTCAAGCGTATTCAGAATTTTCATTGCTGCTGAAACAACGGTATTGAACTGATGCTTACTAAAATCGTGGTCTGCCTGCTTAAGTACCAAATGAATTTCCCTGCGCGCCTTTTCTTGATTGGAGTCAAGCTGAACATCCTTAACATCTGGCGTTGCAGGAACTCCTCCATCTTGTGCTAACTCTTTATGGAGGCGAGATGCAAAATTCCACACCCTCCTCAAAAAGCGAAACGCGCCCTCTACTCCGCTATCCGACCATTCCAGTTGCTGGTCGGGGGGCGCTGCGAACATCATGAACAGGCGCGCGGTATCGGCGCCGTACTGGTCGATGATGGCCTGCGGATCTACGCCGTTGTTCTTGGACTTGGACATTTTCTCAGTGCCGCCGATGACTACCGGCTGGCCGTCGCTACGCAGCTTCGCGCCGATGGGGCGCGCTTTCGCATCAATTTCCACATCCACGTCGGCGGGATTGATCCACAGCTTTTTGCCATTGGATTCTTCGCGGTAAAACGTCGGTGCGATCACCATGCCTTGGGTGAGCAGATTCTTGAACGGCTCGTCGCCTTGCACCAGTCCTTCGTCGCGCATCAGCTTGTGGAAGAAGCGCGCATACAGCAAATGCAGGATCGCGTGCTCGATGCCGCCGATGTATTGATCCACAGGCAGCCATTGTTGCGCGGCCTGTTTGTCCACCATACCGGTAGTGCAGTTCGGGCTGGCGTAGCGTGCGTAGTACCAGGACGACTCCACGAAGGTGTCCATGGTGTCCGTCTCGCGCCGTGCTTTGCCGCCGCACTTGGGGCAGGCGCATTCGTAGAATTCCGGCATCTTTGCCAAGGGAGAACCTGCGCCATCCGGCACCACGTTCTCCGGCAGCTTCACCGGCAGTTGATCGTCCGGCACCGGCACGTCGCCGCAACTCGGGCAATGGATGATGGGAATCGGGCAGCCCCAATAGCGCTGGCGCGAGATGCCCCAGTCGCGCAGGCGGAACTGCACTTTCTTTTCGCCCAAGCCTTTGGCGGCGAGGTCGGCGGCGATGGCATCTACCGCCTGCTCGTAATTCAGTCCGTCATATTTGCCTGAGTTGAACAGTGAGCCATGCTCTGCAAAACAACTCCCCCATTTTTGCCAATCAAATAACCAACTCTTACCTTGTACTCCATGAAGAACAGGCGGGGTTAAATGAATATCCCCCGTGGCGTTGATGCCAGCAATCATGGAATCCGATGCCAATTCGTAACCTTCAGAGATAACTACTGGCTTGATCGGAAGGCCATAGGTTTTTGCAAAGTGGAAATCTCGTTCGTCGTGCGCAGGAACCGCCATCACCGCGCCTTCGCCGTAACCCATCAGCACATAATTGCCGATCCAGACTGGAACTTGCTCGCCGGTGAGCGGATGGGTGACATTGATACCCGTGGACATACCCTTCTTTTCTATGGTGGCGATGTCGGCTTCGGCCACGCCGCCGCGTTTGCACTCCTCGATGAAGGCGGCGAGTTGCGGGTTATTTTTCGCTGCATAGGTCGCCAGCGGATGCTCGGCGGCGACGGCGCAGAAGGTGACACCCATGATGGTGTCGGCGCGGGTGGTATAGACCCACAGTTTTTTATCTTTGCCTTCGAGCTTGTACGGAAATGCGAAGCGCACGCCGAAGCTCTTGCCGATCCAGTTGCGCTGCATGGTCTTGACCTGCTCCGGCCAGCCGTCGAGTTGGTCGAGGTCGGCGAGCAGTTGTTCAGCGTACTGGGTGATGCGGAAGAAATACATCGGTATCTCGCGCTTCTCCACCAGCGCGCCGGAACGCCAGCCGCGCCCGTCTATCACTTGTTCGTTGGCCAGTACGGTGTTGTCTTCCGGATCCCAGTTCACCGTGGCGGTCTTCTTGTAGATGACGCCCTTTGCAAACAGGCGCGTGAACAGCCATTGCTCCCAGCGGTAATAGTCCGGTTTGCAAGTGGTTACTTCGCGCGACCAGTCAACGCCCAGCCCCAGCGACTTCAGTTGCTGCTTCATGTAATCGATGTTGGAATAAGTCCACGCGGCGGGCGGCACGTTGTTCGCCATAGCGGCGTTCTCGGCGGGCAGGCCAAATGCATCCCAGCCCATCGGCTGCATCACGTTATAACCCTTCATGCGGTGGTAGCGCGAGAGCACGTCGCCAATGGTGTAGTTGCGCACGTGCCCCATGTGCAGCTTGCCCGAGGGGTAGGGGAACATGGACAGGCAATAGTATTTCGGCTTGTCCGATTTTTCGTCAGCGCGGAAGGCTTGCCGCTCTTCCCAGTATTGTTGTGCGGCGGCTTCGATATTCTTGGGTTGGTAATCCGGCTGCATTTTGGTTTCTGCGTTTAGTTTTGGTAAGCCGCCATTATAGCGGCATCATTAACCCTGCACACGGTCGCTATATCAATAGAGGGGCATTCTGCTAGAATCGATGTTCAAAATTTTATTAAATCCCTTCTGGAGAGTTAACTATGTCCCGCAAACATCCCGTGATTGCCGTGACCGGATCATCCGGCGCAGGAACTTCCACCGTCAAACAAGCCTTCGAAAATATTTTTCGCCGCGAGGAAATTGCTGCCGCCATAATTGAAGGCGACAGTTTGCACAGTCTGGATCGCATGGAGTTCCGCGCTGCCGTAGCGGAGGCTGAGAAGGTGGGCAACCATTCGTTCAGCCATTTTGGACCGGAAGCTAACCACTTCGACAAGATCGAGGAAACCTTCAAGGTCTATGGCAAAACCGGCACATGCAGACGCCGCTACTATGTACATAGCGCGGAAGAAGCAGCGCTGCATAACAAACACTTCGGACTGACCGATCTGAAGCCGGGCGTGTTCACTCCATGGGAAGATATCGAAGCTAATTCCGATCTGTTGTTTTACGAAGGGCTGCACGGACTGGCAACGGATGGCAACATTGATGCGGCCAAGTACGTGGATTTGGGAATCGGGGTGGTGCCGGTGGTCAATCTGGAATGGATTCAGAAAATTCATCGCGACAATAAGGAACGCGGTTATTCAGCTGAGGCAACCGTGGACACCATTATGCGCCGTATGCCGGACTACGTTAAATACATCACCCCACAATTCTCGCGTACCAATATCAATTTCCAGCGCGTGGCGACGGTGGATACTTCCAATCCATTTATTGCGCGCGACATCCCCACTCTGGATGAAAGCTTTGTAGTGATACGCTTCAGCAAACCCAGAGGCGTGGACTTTCCTTACTACCTCAGCATGATCAACGACTCCTTCATGTCGCGCGCCAATACCCTGGTGGTGCCTGGCGGCAAAATGAGCTATGCGATGGAAATTATTCTGACCCCGATCTTGCATTGCCTGATCGAGAGCAAGAAGAAGTAATTTTTTGTAACAGAGATGGCGGGGAACCGGGCTAGGCTGTCAAAAAGCGATAACCAAGTGGCTGGTTATATGCGGGTGGCCTCCCTGCTATAATCCGCGCTCTCAGTTATTCAACTTAAGCAATCAACAGCATGAATACTCTCATCTGCGGTTCCATGGCCTACGACACCATTATGGTGTTTCAGGATCAGTTCAAGAAGCACATCCTGCCTGACCAGATACATATTCTGAACGTTGCTTTTCTGGTGCCGCAGATGCGCCGCGAGTTCGGCGGCTGTGCAGGCAACATTGCTTATAACCTGCAATTGCTCGGGGGCGATCCGCTGATAATGGCGACTGTCGGCGACGATTTCGGTGCTTATGCCGCACGTCTGGAAAAACTCCATTTATCGCAAAAACATATCCGCCACGTGCCGGATAGTTTCACCGGCCAGGCCTTCATCACTACCGACCTGGACGATAATCAGATCACCGCATTTCATCCCGGTGCGATGAGTTTTTCGGAACTGAATTGTATTGCCGATGCCAAGGATGTCACGCTTGGCATCGTCTCGCCAGATGGGCGCAGCGGCATGTTGCAGCATGCGCGCGAATTCTATGAGGCGGGCATTCCGTTTGTTTTCGATCCGGGTCAGGGCATGCCGATGTTCGGTGGCGAAGATCTGCTGAATTTCGTCGAGCAGGCTGACTATGTTACCGTGAACGACTACGAAGCCAAGATGTTGCAAGACAAGACCGGCAAGACCATAGAGGAACTCGCCAAACGCACGCGCGCGCTCATCGTGACGCTGGGTGCACAGGGTTCGGCTATTTACACCGAGGGCAAGGAGATTAATATTCCGGCAGCAGCGCCCAGTGCGGTGCTTGACCCCACCGGATGCGGGGACGCCTACCGCGCCGGGCTATTGCATGGCATCCAGCAGGGTTGGGATTGGGATACCACAGGACGGTTAGCCTCGCTGATGGGCGCACTCAAGATCGCTAGCCGTGGCGGACAAAATCACAAGCCGACGCGCAATGAGTTGAGTGCGTTGTTCAAAAAACATTTTGCCTATTCGATTAAACTGTAAGCGTTCCCACCTATACATCGGCCATTAAACCTGAAAACGGCGATTGACCCACGAAAAGTCGCGGATTATTCGCTGGAATGAGGTGTGGGAGTTAGAGGCTGCGTATCTTCTTCAGCAGTGCGGTGGTAGAACGTTCGTGCACGAAAGGAATGCTGCGCACCGTGCCGCCCCAGCCTTGTACTTCGCGCGCGCCGACGATCTTGTCCGGTACCCAGTCGCCGCCTTTCACCAGCACATCGGGACGGCAGGCGAGAATTAATTCCAGCGGCGTGTCTTCGTCGAAGGGCACGGCCAAACTGACCGATTCAAGTGCAGCCAGCACGGCCATGCGGTCTTCTTCCAGATTCACCGGGCGGTCATCGCCCTTGCCGAGGCGCTTTACCGAAGCGTCGCTGTTTACCCCCACTACCAGCGTTGCACCCAATGCTCGTGCCTGTGCGAGATAGGTGACATGGCCGCGATGCAGCACGTCAAAGCAGCCGTTGGTGAACACCAGCGGACGCGGCAGCGCTGCGGCGCGAGCCGCAAAATCGGCGCGCGTGCAGATTTTTTGCTCGAAGTTTATTTTCACCGGAATATTAACAGGGTATTGAAAAACGCAGCATCATCGCCTCGCATAACCAATGACTTGCCCAGCGTTTTTTGCTGGGTTAGTCAGATGGCTAGTAGTCATATCAGTAGTTTTAATCGAGGTATTCGAACACCTTGACCACGCGCTGTACCCCACTCGTAGTGCTTGCTATCTCGGTAGCAGCATCTGCTTCCTTGTGATAGACCAAACCCATCAGGAATACCACGCCGTTCTCGGTGATCACTTTGACATGGTCGGGCTGGAATATTTTGTTATTGATGAAGCGCATCTTTACGTCGCCGGTGATGATGCTGTCGCTGCTGCGCGAGGTGAGGCCGGTTTTGCCGGACACTGACAGCTCGTTGCTGACCGCTTTTACATTCGCCACGCTCGCGATGATTTTCGCAATATCGGCTTTGGTTTCTTCATTGGGCGCTTCGCCGGTGACCAGCACATGACGGTTAAAGCTGGTGACATTCACGTGTACGGTGTCTTTGTACTTGAGGCCGATCAGGTTGGTTGCTTTGTCTTCGATGCCTTCGTCTTCGATGTAAGTGCCGGTGGTACGGCGGTCGGCCGCCATTAGCGCACCGGTGCCAACTCCTGCGGCAATCACCGGAAAGCAGCCTTGTAGCGAGCCAAGCACGGCAACGAGAATTAGATAATTGAAGTAATTGGGATAACGCATTATTCACCTCCTAACAGTAAATGATCGATGGTATCGCACAGGCAATGCAGAATAAGCAGATGCACTTCCTGGATGCGCGCTGTGCTTTCAGCATGGACACAAAGATGAAAATCATTTGCTTCGAGCATCTCTCCCATCGTGCCGCCTTCGCGCCCGGTGAGGGCGATCACGCGCATGTCGCGTTCGTGTGCGGCATGGACGGCTTCGACCACGTTGATCGAATTGCCGCTGGTGGAAATGGCGATCAGCATATCATCTGCCATGCCCAGCCCGCGTACCTGCCGGGAAAATATCTGGCTGTAATCGTAATCGTTGGCGATGGAAGTCAACACCGAGCTGTCGGTAGTCAGTGCGATGGCGGCCAAAGCGGGGCGCTCGATTTCGAAGCGGTTGATCAGTTCGGCGGCGAAATGCTGCGCGTCGGCGGCGGAACCGCCGTTGCCGCAGACTAGGATTTTTCCGTCGTTCATCAGGCACGTCACCAATGCCTGCGCGGCGTCGGCTATGGGTTGCGCTAAAGTGTCTCTTGCCTGTAGCTTGGTTTGTACGCTGTCGTCAAAGTGTTTTAGTATTCTGTTGGTCAAGTCCATGGCGCTGAAGGTCAGTTGCGATGAGTGCGGATATTACCCGAAATCAGGCGCCAAAAGCATTCTTGATCCATTCGATGTTGCTGCCATCCGCTGCTTGCAGCAACACTGCGTCGAAACGGCAAGGAGGGATGCGCCCCAGCGTGGCGAGGTAATGTTGCGCAGTGCGCACCAGCTTGGCCTGTTTGGGTGCATTGATGCTGGCGGCTGCACCGCCGAAATCGCCACGGCTCCGCAGGCGTACCTCGGCGAATACCAGCGTACTGCCATCTTGCAGGATCAAGTCGATCTCGCCGTAGCGGCAGCGGTAATTTTGTTGCAGCAGCTTGAGGCCGTGGCGTTGCAGGAATTGCGCCGCCAGTTGTTCGGCCTGCGCACCGCGAGAGCTCGATTGCACCGGGGCAGCGGCAGGAGCGGACGCAGGAGAAATGCCGCTGGCCGCCGCTCTGGCGACCAGATCAGCCTTCTGGGCGGCAATTTCTTCCGGGGTAAGGCCGCGCCCCTGCCAGAACTGCGCCGGAATGGCCTCGCGCTGAAATTGCCGATTGGCGTTCAGGCGGATGCGTCCGGTCACACCGTCCAGCGGCAGGCTGGTGCGATAACTGTTGTCGAGCATGATTTGCAGCAGGCGAAAAGCGTCTATGCCGAGCGCGTAAAGCCGTTCCATATCCGGCTCCAGCGGCGGGTTGGCGCGCGGATAAATCATCACCGCCGGATGGTCTGGCTGCAACAGCCATGGCATGTCGATGAAGCGAACGTCATTGAGATCGAAGTTGGTCAGCGTATCGGCATTACCGTTAAACAATTGCGATGTGGCGTAAACCGGCAGGACATTGTTCAGATAGGGGCGGATCAGATGCGCCGTTTCCGCATCGGCGGCAAGAAACACCATGTTGCCCTTCGTTGCGGGCAGGTCGGCAAACTTGGCGGGATCATCCTGATACAGGATTTCTTTGGCGATGCGGCCACCATGTATTTTCCATTCCTCGGCGAAGGCTTGCGATAAACGCTTGGACAAGGGCGTGCCGCTGTTGACGATGCTTGCGCTATGCAAACCGGCAGAGGCGGCAAGCTGAGCGATCTGGCGCGCTTCCATTTCTGCGGTCAAGCCAAAAAAATATAACTTGTCCGAGCCCTTGCCCTCGGCGAGGTTGAGCGCCAGCGTCGGTACCGTGATGCCCGGATAATTTGCCAAAACCGCCACACCGTTGCGCGTCAACGGCCCGGCTACGGCGCGCGCACCGCCCGCAATGGCTTGCTGGTAAAGTGCGATGATGTCGGTGTTTTCATCCCCACACTCGTACACCCGCACCGGCAGGGTTTGCGGCTGGCGGCTCGCCGCCGCCAGGAAACCTTGTCGTACGGCCTGTGCTGCGCGCCCAAAGATCGCCGACTTGAGCGGCAATAATAAAGCAATATTCGGTGTAGGCTGCACGGTTGGGGCAATTGCCGCTTTCACGGCAGAAGCAGGCATCGCATCAGTGGCATAAGCCAGTTCGCTCACGTATAGTGCCGCAACCAGAAAAAACCAAAAGGAAATACGTTGCATAGCGGGAAAAAACAAAATTTGGAGTGCGCATTATATGTAGTCGCAACCCCGATTGGGAATTTACGTGACATCAGCCTGCGCGCGCTGGATGTGCTGATGTCTGCGGATACCATTGCCGCCGAGGATACGCGCAATACTGCGCATTTGTTGACGCATTATGGAATCGCCGCACAGCGGCTTATGGCGTTGCACCAGCATAATGAGCGCGGCGCGGCAGAAAAGATCATCGCCCTGCTGGCGCAAGGCCAGTCAGTTGCCTTGGTGAGTGATGCCGGAACCCCCGCCGTGAGCGATCCCGGCGCGTTGCTGGTGGAAGCGGTGCGCGCGGCTGGCTACCGCGTGATTCCCATTCCCGGCGCGAATGCCGCTTTGGCGGCGTTGTCAGCCGCCGGACTGCCTGCCCCACATTTCTTGTTCTACGGCTTCCTGCCCAACAAATCCGCCGCACGCTGCCGCGAGTTACAAGAACTCTCCAACCATCCCTATACATTGGTGTTTTACGAAGCACCCCACCGTATCCTCGAATGCGTGACCGACCTGCAAAATGTTTTTGGAGATGAAAGGCAAATCGTGTTTGCACGCGAAATCACCAAGCTGTTCGAAAGCATCCACCGCTGCACACTGGGAGAGGCTATGGACTGGCTGAATGCCGATGCCAACAATCAGCGTGGCGAGTTTGTGCTGCTGGTCTCAGGTGCAGCGGAAAAACAGGAAGGGCTGGATGCTGAAGCAGAACGCATTCTGACACTGCTGCTGAAAGACCTGCCGCTCAAGCAGGCAGTGCAACTGGCAGTGCAGATTACCGGGTTAGGGCGCAACGAGTTGTACCAGCGCGCGCTGGAATTCAAGAAGCAGGAATGACTTTCAATTAAAATGCCATACATGGAACTTAAACTCACCCGCCCCGACGACTGGCACTTGCATCTGCGCGACGACACGCTGATGCACTCCGTGCTGCCCGACACCGCGCGCCAATTTGCCCGCGCCATCGTGATGCCCAACTTGCGCCCACCGGTAACTACCACCGAGCAGGCGCAGGAATATCGCAACCGCATTCTCGCCGCCTTGCCTGCAGGCATGGTGTTTGAGCCTTTGATGACGTTATATCTGACGGACAACACTTCGGCAGAGGAAATCCGCTGCACAAAGCAGAGCGGTGCAGTCTACGCAGTAAAACTCTATCCGGCAGGCGCGACCACCAATTCCGATGCGGGCGTCACCGACCTGCACAAGACTTATGCCGCGCTGGAAGAAATGCAGCGTTGCGGGATACCTCTGCTGGTGCACGGCGAAGTCACCGACCCGACGGTGGACGTGTTCGACCGCGAAGCGGTATTCATCGAACGTGTGCTGCAACCATTGCTGCGCGACTTGCCCGAACTGCGCGTGGTGTTTGAGCACATTACCACCAGAAATGCCGCGCAGTTCGTGAGCGAGGCGCCGGACAACATCGCCGCGACAATCACCGCGCACCACCTGTTATACAACCGCAATGCCATGCTGGTCGGCGGCATCCGCCCGCACTACTACTGCCTGCCGGTGCTCAAGCGCGAAACCCACCGCGAAGCGTTGGTAAAAGCCGCTACCGGCGGCAGCAAAAAATTCTTCCTCGGCACCGACAGCGCCCCGCACGCACAGCATACCAAGGAAGCCGCCTGTGGCTGCGCCGGCATCTACACCGCCCACGCTGCCATTGAGTTGTATGCCGAAGCCTTCGAGCAGGCAGGAGCGCTCGATAAGCTGGAAGCCTTCGCCAGTTTTTATGGCGCGAATTTTTATGGCTTGCCGCGCAATACCGAAACTATCATCTTACGCAAAGAGGAGTGGCAAGCGCCAGCAACGGTGGGATTTGGTGAGCATAGGCTGGTGCCATTGCGTGCGGGTGAGATACTGAAATGGAAGCTGGTTGAATAATGAATCATAATTTTCAAGTTGAGAATCTTTTATGCCGCTAACTGCTTACCTCAATACCACTCCCGTTCTCGGTGAACGGGTTTACCTGCATCCCTCATCCCAAGTCATAGGCGAGGTACGCATCGGCAACGACAGTTCCGTTTGGTGCAATACCGTGTTGCGCGGCGACGTGAACCGCATAGTGATCGGGCAAGGCACTAACGTGCAGGACTTGACCATAGGGCATGTATCCCACAAGACCCCGCACAAACCCGATGGATCGCCTTTGCTGATCGGTAATTACGTGACGGTAGGACACTCGGTCATTCTCCACGGCTGCGCCATTGGCAACGAGTGTCTGATCGGCATGGGTTCCATCATCATGGATGATGCCGTTATCGGTGATCGGGTGATGATAGGCGCGGGGAGCCTCATTTCTCCGGGCAAGGTGCTGGAGAGCGGCATGCTCTACATAGGGCGTCCGGCCAAGCTGATGCGCGCGCTGACGGCGGAAGAGGTTGCTAATCTGAGATATTCCGCCGAACATTACATACAGGTAAAAGATAATTATCTGAATAGCCCACAGACGTAGCACAAGCAGCTTGGATCAAATGGAATCCGCGAATTGCCCTGCCGAAAAATGGAAAGGACGAAACAATGACCACCCCAGTCCCACAAGAAATTTTCCGCGCCAAGGTGAATCTGGAAACTTCGCGCATCGCGTGGAAGGAATTACAGCGCTTCTTCGCCAGCGGCGTGGTGGTGGCAGTGGATGCCGAGCTTGATCTGATCGAGGTGGCGTTGCAGTTTTCCAAAGACAACAAGGCGCAAGTCGAGCGCTGGCTGTTGACGGGCAAGGTCGGCAAGGTGTCGGATACGCAGGCGGCAGCATGGATAGAAGCCGATGCCGACATGTGGGCGGTAGTGGTCAGTCCGTGGGTGCTGGTGCAAATAGCTATTTGATTTCGCTATGCGGCAATTATTCAACCTAACGGGCATGGCAAATAGCCGCCAAAAATGATGAAAACCCATTGTGGGAGGCCGCTCCCACAAATACATCGCTTATCAATTACACCTGCAATCACCCATTTTTATCCATCCTCCGATACTGCACCGCCTCGGCAATGTGGGTGGTAAGAATATCCGCGCTGCCTGCCAGATCGGCGATGGTACGCGCCACCTTGAGTACGCGGTGGTAGGCGCGCGCGGATAAATTCAGGCGGGTGATGACTTGCTGCAACAACGCTGCGCCTTGTGCATCCGGTGCGCACAATTCGTCGATTTCGGTCACCGTGAGTTGCGCATTGGGCTTGCCCTGACGCGTAAGCTGGCGTTGCCGTGCTGCTTCCACGCGCAGTTGGATGACGCCGCTGGTTTCGCCGTCGGCCTGTTTGAGCAAGGCATCATGCTGTACAGCGGGCACCTCAATTTGAATGTCGATGCGATCCAGCAGCGGGCCGGATATTTTGCCGCGATAACGCGCGACCTGATCCGGCGAGCAGCGGCACTTGCCGTTGAAGTGGCCGAGATAGCCGCAAGGGCAGGGGTTCATCGCAGCGACCAGTTGGAATTGCGCGCGGAAATCGGCGCGGCGTGCGGCGCGAGAAATGGTGATGCGCCCGCTTTCCAGCGGTTCGCGCAATACTTCCAATACATGCCGGTCGAATTCAGGTAATTCGTCCAGAAATAAAACGCCATGCATGGCGATAGAAATTTCGCCGGGGCGCGGGTTGCTGCCACCGCCGACCAGCGCCACGGCTGAGGCCGTATGGTGTGGTGACCGATAGGGCCGCTGCTTCCAGCGGCCCACGTCGAACATGCCGCCCAGCGATTGCATGGCTGCGCTTTCCAGCGCCTCGGTCTCGCTCATCTGCGGCAGGATGCCGGGGAAACGCGCCGCCAGCATGGATTTGCCGGTGCCGGGCGGGCCGGACATCAGCACGCTGTGGCCACCTGCAGCGGCAATCTCCAAGGCGCGTTTGGATTGCCCCTGCCCTTTTACTTCGCGCATGTCGGGATAGTTCGGCGGGGTGGGTCGAACGTCGGGAATGTAGCGGCTCATTAAAGTGCGCCCGCTTAGATGCGCCGCCACCTGCAACAGCGATTGCGCAGCGTACACGGTTGCATCCTCCACCAGCGCCGCTTCTGCTGCATTGGCTTCGGGCAGGATGAAGGCGCGGCCGCAATTTGCGGCGTGGTAGGTCATTGCCAAGGCACCACGTATCGGGCGGAGTTCGCCAGTCAATGCGAGTTCACCGGCGAATTCATATTCGGCCAGATGATCCGAGGGGATTTGACCCGATGCGGCGAGGATGCCGAGTGCGATGGGCAAGTCGAAACGCCCGCTTTCCTTGGGCAAATCGGCAGGGGCGAGGTTGACGGTGATGTGCTTGATGGGAAATTCGAACTGACAAGTCAGCAAGGCGGCACGCACGCGATCCTTGCTTTCCTTTACCTCGGCCTCGGGCAGTCCGACGATGGTGAAGCTGGGCAGACCGTTGGCGAGATGCACCTCGACGGTGACCTGCGCGGCATCCATGCCGGAGAGTGCGCGGCTGTAAAGAACCGCAAGGCTCATAAACTCGCCATTTCCGCTTGGGCGGGGATGACGAAATATCTAAATTTTTCTTGTGGCACTAAAACTATTTGCGCTGTGCTTCCAACTCAATCACCCGCGCCTCCAGTGCCGTAAGCTGTTCGCGCGTACGCGCCAGCACCGCCGTTTGTACATCGAACTCCTCGCGCGCCACCAAATCAAGTTTGGCAAAACCTTGCGCCAGCAAGGCGCGCATATTTTTTTCAACATCCTTAACCGGGCTGTTTGCCACTGCCTCGCTCAGCTTGGCAGAAATTTCATCGAATTTTTTTTGGTTGAACATTGTGCGCCTCCGGGCAGACATAATGCCATGCAGTGTAACAAACTTTCTCTGTACCATCGTCGCACTTGATAGGTGCACATGTGCGCGATGCCTGCATCGAATTGGTGCAGCTCAATAGCTTACCTCCTGGCAAGTCATAACAACTGCTTGTTTATATGCAACAAAACGATGTGGCACAGAACCTGCTACAACCAAGATGTGGATATTTGTTATCCCGTTTTCAACCTAACTAGAAAGGAAACAATATGCAAAAGAAACTGCTCGTGGTTGCTCTGGGGGCACTCTTCACAATGCCTGCTCTGGCTGATGATGCCCCTGCTGCGGCTCCTGCCGCTGCGGCAGCCGCACCAGCTGCGCCATACACCATCACCTCGAATGTCGGCATGATTTCCGATTACACCTTCCGTGGCATTTCCCAAACCTTCCGTGAACCGGCGCTACAAGGAGGGTTTGACTTTGTGCACACCAATGGGCTGTTTCTGGGTACGTGGGCTTCCAACGTCAACGGCAACGCACAGTACACGAATGCCAATATGGAATGGGATTTGTATGGTGGCTATAACGGCAAGATCAATGATGACCTCGGATACACCGTGGGTCTGATCCATGTGATATACCCCGGCGGCGCGGCCTACAACTCCGGTATTCCAGGTACAGGACCAAACGAAAAATGGGATACTACTGAATGGAATGTCGCTGGCACATGGAAAGACCTGAACGTCAAATATTCCCGAACCTTGACCGACTGGTACGGCATTAACGCAACTACCGGTTTTAGTCCCAAGATGTGGGCGGTCGGCGATACTGCGGTTAGTGGGCCCAGCGGCGCAACAACTGCCAATAACGCAACGGCCGATTCCAAGGGTTCCGGCTATCTTGAGCTGAATTACAGCCATGAAATCGCTGAAAAGCTGGTGGTATCCGCCCATGTCGGACACCAGAAAATTCAGAACTTTGATCTGTTAAGCTACACCGATTACAAGCTCGGCATCACCAAAGATATTGGCGGGTATGTGTTTGGTGCAGCTTATACCACTACTAATGCGACTGATAACAGTCTGTTTGACGCAACCAACGGCGTGGACAAGAAAAACCTGCGCGGCGGCATCTTGGCTGTCTCCGTTACCCGTACGTTCTAACTATCGACCAGTTTGCGGCGGGATGTTTACGTCCCGCCCATCTTAAAGGAGAGTGAAATGAAAATGGTCACCGCTATCATCAAGCCGTTCAAGCTGGACGAAGTGCGTGAAGCTCTTTCCGCCTTAGGCGTACAGGGCATCACCGTTACCGAGGTCAAGGGCTTTGGTCGGCAAAAGGGACACACCGAGCTGTACCGGGGTGCGGAATATGTGGTGGACTTTCTGCCCAAGATCAAGCTGGAAGCCGCCGTCAAGGTCGACATGCTGGATCAGGTGCTTGAAGCCATCGAGAAATCTGCCCAGACCGGCAAGATCGGCGACGGCAAGATATTCGTCCACGACATTGAGCAAGTCATCCGCATCCGCACCGGCGAAACCGGCGTGGAAGCGCTGTAAAGGAGAGTTGACATGAAGAAACTAATAGCTGTATTCACGCTGCTGGCCATGTTGTGTGGCTTGGTAGTTCCGGCATTCGCTGACGTAGCGGTTTCTGCTCCTGCGCCCGCTGCTGCGGCTACCGCAACGGCGGCTCCTGCTGCTACGCCCGCTGCCGATGCCGCTGCTCCCACACCAAAATGTGGCGATAAGGGCTTTGACTGCAACAAAGGCGATATCGCCTGGATGATGACTTCGACGGCATTCGTGTTGCTGATGACTGTTCCTGGGTTGGCACTGTTTTATTCCGGCATGGTGCGCAACAAGAATGCACTGTCTACCGTTATGCAGAGCTTCTCGATTTTCTGTGTCATCGCGGTACTCTGGGTCATCTTCGGTTACAGTGCGGCATTCACTGCGGGGCACGAGGGTAGCGCTCTAGCACCGTTCATCGGGTCGTTAGACAAACTGTTCATGTCCGGTGAAGACCCCACTACGGCGGTTGCGGCTACGTTCAGCAAGGGCCAGTACCTGCCGGACTTTGTGTACTGTATGTTCCAGTTAACCTTTGCCGCGATTACCGTTGCGCTGGTTTGTGGCGGCTACGCAGAACGCTTCAAGTTCTCTGCGATGATCATCTTTAGCATTCTGTGGTTCATCTTCGCCTACCTGCCGATTTCACACATGGTCTGGTACTGGGACGGTCCCGATGCGTACACCTCTGCCAAGGCGGGCGATATTGCCAACAGCCATGCCGGTTTCCTTTTCCAGAAGGGCGCGATTGACTTCGCCGGCGGCACTGTGGTGCATATCAACGCGGGTATCGCGGCGCTGGTTGCTGCACTGATGCTTGGCCCACGCAAGGGTTACGGCAAGGTAGCGATGGCACCGCACAGCCTGATGATGACTGCAATCGGCACCGGCTTGCTGTGGATGGGTTGGTTCGGTTTCAATGCAGGCTCTGCGCTGGAAGCCACCGGTGCTGCCGGACTGGCCTTCTTCAATACCTTGTTCGGTACTGCTGTTGCCGGGGTGGTCTGGACGGTTGTAGAGTGGATCGTTAAGGGCAAGCCTAGTCTGCTGGGCGTATGTTCCGGTATCGTTGCAGGACTGGTGGCAATTACTCCGGCAGCCGGTTATGTTGGCGTGGGCGGTGCGATGGCTATTTGTGCTGCGGCTGCGGTAATTTGCTTCTTTGCCGTGACCAAGATCAAAGCATGGCTGAAATATGACGATGCTCTGGATGCTTTCGGTGTGCATTGTGTCGGCGGTATTATCGGTGCTATCGGTACCGGCATATTCGTCAATCCGGCACTCGGCGGCACTGGCGTATGGGATTATGTCGCTAACAAGGTCGGGGATTTTGACGCCATGGGGCAAATCGTCTCGCAACTATGGGCCGTCGGCACCTCGCTGGCTTGGTCTGCTTCTGTTGCCTTCGTAATTTTGTTTATTCTGAAGAAGACGATAGGCATACGTGCGAGCGACGAAGCGCAGGAAGAAGGTCTCGATCTTGCCGATCACGGCGAACGTGCATACAACTTCTAAAATTACTACTCCCTGAAGTTCTTTCAACTTCAGTTCAAGGGCACCGCAAGGTGCCCTTTTTTTATCGTGCCGATGAGCAGTTGTAGCTGGGTGTAACCCGTCGTTTACTCTGCCTTTGTAATTGGCGATGGGTTACACCCATCCTGCAATCATATAGATGCAAAACCGGCCAAGAATCGCAACACTCCAGTATAATGCCGGAACTTATGGAACAACCCGTAGCAGATAAACTCACATTCTCATCCCTCAACCTCGACCCGCAGATTTTGCGCGCCGTCGAAGATGAGGGTTACACCGAACCTACACCCATTCAGGTTCAGGCCATTCCTCACGTTCTGGCAGGCCGCGACTTGATGGCGATGGCGCAGACCGGCACCGGCAAGACGGCAGCGTTCACTCTGCCGCTGTTGCAGCGCCTGCTGCAACACGCCAGTTCCAGTGTCTCGCCGGCGCGCCACCCGATACGCGCGCTGATTCTGGCGCCGACGCGGGAGCTGGCGATACAGGTCGAGGAAAGCGTAAAGACTTATTCCAAGCATGTGTTGTTGCGCTCTACCGTGGTGTTCGGCGGCGTCGACATCAGGACACAAAAAACCGATCTGATGAAAGGCGTGGAAATTCTGGTAGCGACCCCTGGACGCTTGCTGGATCACGTGGAAAGCAAAAATCTGATGCTTAACCAGGTGCAAGTGCTGATTCTGGATGAGGCGGATCGTATGCTGGATATGGGTTTTATGCCTGATCTTAAACGCATCCTCATGCTGCTGCCCAAACAGCGCCAGACGTTGTTGTTCTCAGCCACATTCTCCGACGACATCAAGAGGCTTGCGCAGGATTTTCTCGTCAATCCCGTTACAGTTGAGGCGGAACGCCGCAACACGGCGGCGGAAAACGTCAAGCAATCGGTTCTTCTGGTGGATCAGGACAATAAATTCAATGTGTTGGCCGACCAGATCCGTTCGCGCGGCGTCAAACAGGTGCTGGTGTTTACCCGCACTAAACTAACCGCCGCGCGTGTCGCAAAAATGCTGGAGCGGGATGGCATCCCCTCTGATGCCATCCACGGCGACAAGACCCAGCAGGAGCGCATGAAGGCGCTGGAGGCCTTTAAGGAAGGCAAAATTACTGCACTGGTAGCGACCGACGTTGCTGCGCGCGGACTGGACATCGACCAGTTACCGCTAGTGGTCAATTATGAACTGCCGCCCAACGCCGAAGACTACGTGCATCGCATCGGACGCACCGGTCGCGCAGGCGCCAGCGGCGAAGCTCTGTCACTGGTGGATGGTAAAGAAGAACGGCTGCTCAAGGACATCGAGAAGTTGCTCAAACGTGAATTCCCGCGCGAGCGGGCAATCATTGCGCCGATTGCGCACGCATCTTCCAGCCACAGGGCTGCCCGATATTCCGCGCCAACCCACGGCAAAAAAACCACACCGGAAGAAGACTGGTTCATGAGACCTTACGAACCTTCCCCGGTCACCACTAAAGTCGAAGAACTAACTTCCGTCCGCGAAGACAAACCAAAAAAGCAAATCGCCGCATTGCTGAGCAGGCCGCAGGTTAAATCTTAATTCCACCTATTAACAGAATAATTGTGGGAGCGGCTTCAGCCGCGAAACCATGATAAATCGCGGCTAAAGCCGCTCCCACCAAGTACATAACCTGATTACCTGAACACTATCGTCTTGTTACCGCACACCAGCACACGATCTTCCACGTGGTAGCGCAGGCCGCGCGCCAGCACATTTTTCTCGATGTCGCGCCCGTAGCGCACCATGTCGTCCACACTGTCGCCATGGTCTATGCGCACCGTGTCCTGTTCGATGATTGGTCCTGCATCCAGATTTTCGGTAACGTAATGGCAGGTCGCGCCGATCAGCTTCACGCCGCGTTGATAGGCTTGGTGATAGGGCTTCGCCCCGACGAATGAGGGCAAGAAACTGTGGTGAATGTTGATGATGCGCCCCAGGTAACGCTCGCATAGGGTCGGCGGCATGATCTGCATGAAACGCGCCAGCACCAGCGTGTCGCCTTGAAGCTGTTCGAACAGGCGCGCAATTTCTTCGAATGCGGCCACCTTGGCTTGGTCATTATTATTTGGCATGGCAACGTAGTGGAACGGGATGCCGTGCCACTCGACGAAGCCGCGCAAATCTTCATGGTTGGAAATTACGCAGGGAATATCCACCTGCAACTCGCCGCTACGCCAACGGTGCAGCAGATCGTTCAGGCAATGATCCTGCTTGCTTACCAGAATGACAATTCGCTTCTTCCGCGCCGAATCGCTGATGCGCCAATCCATGTTGTACTCATCCGCCAACCCGGAAAATTGCGCGTGAAATTCGGCCAAATCGAACGGCAACGAGTCGGCGAGGATTTCCTGGCGCATGAAAAATCGCTGCGTCTCCAGATCGGTGTGATAACTCGCCTCCACGATCCAGCCCTTGTGCTGAGCGATGAAGCCGCTCACGGCGGCGATGATACCTGAGCGATCCGGGCAGGAAATGGTAAGGGTATAGCGGCGGGTGGTCATGCTGTGCGTCCTAAAATGTGTTGCACGGATTCTAACGGATAAAGGGAGCCTCTAAAAATCCAATTTTGCGAGCATCCGCTACGCGGCTTGCCTGCTTACCCCACTTCGTCGCCATACTGCGTTGCTCATAAAAATTACTTCTAACATATCAGATATATGTGTCGTCGCAATTTTTTACTCGCGCCTTGTCTGGCTTATAAACTTGAATTTTTAGAGGCGCCCTAAAGCTTTGCTACAGGTATTCGTATGGCAACTGCCGTGCAATAACATCCTCATCCCACAACATCGAAATAATGCGTGAAGCTTGCGCGGCATCGCCACTGCTCCAGAACTGTGCGTCCCCATCTGTGCCGGATGCGCGTGCAGGTAGTTCGATCTGGATACGGTGGTGCAGTTGCCGCGCCACTGCTGCTCCGGTATCCACCAGCACGATGTCCGGCCCAATTACTTCGATAATAAGCGGAGCAAGGAAGGGGTAATGCGTGCAACCGAGGATCAGTGTGTCCGCCGCACGTGCCAGCAGTGGCGCGGTGTAGCGTGCTATCAATTCGCGCGCTTGCGCGCTGGTAAGATTACCCTGCTCAACTTGTTCGACCAGTCCGGGGCAGCCTTGGGTGACGATTTCTACCTCTCCGGCGTAGCGTTCCAAAAGTGCGGCAAAGCGCGCGCTTTCCAGTGTGCCTACCGTCGCCAGCACGCCGATTACACCGCTCCTGGTGGCAGCGACAGCGGGTTTGACGGCGGGTTCCATCGCTATGATGGGCATATTGAAGCGACTGCGCAACGTGGCTGCTGCTGCTGCCGTCGCGGTATTGCAGGCGATGACGATGGCGTCGGCACCTTGCTCGATCAAAAAGCGGGTGAGGGCAAGCGAACGTTGTTCGATGAAAGACGTGGACTTGTCGCCGTAGGGCACATGACCGGAATCGGCGACATAGATCAGGCGCTCATTCGGTAGCGCATGGCGAATGTGGCGCAGTACCGAGAGGCCACCGACCCCGGAATCGAATACGCCGATGGCTCCAGAAAAAATTGCCACTCCCATACTCCCGTCATTCCCTGATTCTCTATTAGACCGCTCGTCCTGAGCTTGTCGAAGGGCTCTGGTTGCATAGCTAGTGGTTCGACAAGCTCACCACGAACGGTTAAGTGAACAGCATTGGGGTTAAACCACCGTGCCCTGACTACGCAGATATTCCTCATACGTGCCGTGGTAATCGGACACACCCTTGGCTGTGATTTCGATAATGCGCGTGGCCAGCGATGAAACAAATTCGCGGTCATGGCTGACGAATATCAGCGTGCCTTTGTATAGGTCGAGCGCGGTGTTGAGCGACTCGATGGCTTCCATGTCCATGTGGTTGGTTGGTTCGTCCATCAGCAGCACGTTGGGCTTTTGCAACATCAATTTGCCGAACAGCATGCGCCCCTTCTCGCCGCCGGACAGCACCTTTACCTTTTTCTTCACATCGTCGCCGGAGAATAGCAAACGGCCCAGCGTGCCGCGCACCACCTGGTCATCGTCGCTCGGGCCGCGCCAGTCGGTCATCCAGTCCATCATGGCGATATCTTCGGCAAAATCGGCAGCGTGATCCTGCGCGTAATAGCCAAGCTTGGCCTTGTCCGCCCACTTGATGGTACCGGTGTCCGGGGTGAGGTCGCCTGCCAGACAGCGCAGCAGCGTGGTTTTGCCGATGCCGTTCGGCCCGATGATGGCGACTCTTTCACCCGCATCGATGCGGAAATTCACATTGGAATAAAGCACGCGGTCGAAACCTTTGCTCATATGTTGCACTTCCACCGCGACGCGATGCAGTTTCTCGCGCTCATCGTATTCGAAGCGGATGAAAGGGTACTGGCGGCTGGAGGGTTTGATGTCTTCGATCTTGATCTTGTCGATCTGCCGCGCGCGCGAAGTGGCTTGCTTGGCCTTGGACGCATTGGCCGAGAAGCGCGCCACGAAAGCCTTTAGCTCGGCGACTTTCTCCTTGGCTTTTGCGTTGTCCGACGATTGCTGCTCACGCGCCTGGGTCGAGGCCAGCATGTAATCGTTGTAGTTGCCGGGGTAAACCATGATCCTGCCATAATCCAGATCGGCCATGTGGGTGCACACGCTGTTGAGGAAGTGGCGGTCATGCGAAATGATGACCATGGTGCTGGTGCGCGCGTTGAGTATGTCTTCCAGCCAGCGGATGGAATTGATGTCGAGGTTGTTGGTTGGCTCGTCCAGCAACAGAATTTCCGGGTCGGAAAACAACGCCTGTGCCAGCAGCACGCGCAGCTTGAAACCAGGCGCAACTTCTCGCATCGGGCCATTTTGCAACTCCTGCGCGATCCCCAAGCCGTTTAACAGTTCACCGGCGCGTGCCTCCGCCGTGTAGCCGTCAAATTCGGCGAACTTCGCCTCCAGATTGGCGGCGTGCATGTAGTCTTCTTCCGAGGCATCCGGGTTGGCATAAATCGCATCGCGCTCCGCCATCACCTCCCACATCTCGGTGTGCCCCATCATTACCACGTCGAGCACGCGCGTATCTTCATACGCGAATTGATCCTGGCGCAACTTGCCGAGCCGCTCGCCTTTGTCCAGCATGACATTGCCGGAAGACTGCTCCAGGTCACCGCCGAGGATTTTCATGAACGTGGACTTGCCGCAACCATTCGCGCCGATAAGGCCATAACGGTTGCCGTCGCCGAATTTCACGGAGACGTTTTCGAATAGCGGCTTGGCGCCGAACTGCATAGTGATATTTGCGGTAGCTAACATGGTATGACTAGCGAACATTGCCAACCCCTTAAATACGGTTTGGCGATGCCCGGAAAAATTAAAGGCGCGCATTCTACCACTTGAACCCGTGCAAGGCGGAAACCATAGAATGGATTGCAATCGGATTTAACCCGTGTTTTTCAGCTAGAATGCATCGAGTTAACTTATTCGCAAGGCATTATGGTTCCCCACCTCGCTACCGCATTGAACGGCCCACTGCTCGACCTTGAGCACCGCATCCTCAAAGCACAGCCCATTATCGAGCACTGGTTCCGCACGCAATGGCAGGAGCACACCATTCCGTTTTATACCTCGGTGGATTTGCGTAATGCCGGTTTCAAACTTGCTCCGGTGGATACAAATCTGTTTCCCGGCGGTTTCAATAATCTCAACCCGGCCTTCCTGCCGCTGTGCGTGCAGGCCGCGCAGAGCGCCATCGAAAAAATCTGCCCGGAAGCGCGCGGGGTGTTGCTGGTTCCGGAAAACCACACGCGCAACCAGTTCTACCTGCAAAACGTGGCACAGTTGGTAACCATCCTCAAACAAGCCGGGATGCGCGTGCGCGTTGGCAGCCTGCTACCGGAGATTACCGAGCCTACTCAATTACAACTGCCCAATGGCGGGTCGCTCACGCTGGAGCCGATGCAGCGCAGGGGTCGCCGCCTCACCCTTGATGATTTCGATCCCTGTGTGGTACTGCTCAACAACGACCTATCCGCCGGGGTGCCGGACATCCTGCAAAATCTGGAACAGTCCGTGCTACCGCCGCTGATTGCGGGCTGGACTACGCGGAGTAAATCGCATCACTTCGCCGCCTACGACCGCATCGCCGACGAATTCGCCGCGCTGCTCAACATTGACCCCTGGCTAATCAATCCCTACTTCGCTACTTGCGGCAAAGTTGATTTTCAGAACCGGACCGGCGAAGAATGCCTCGCCGCACAGGTGGACGCGATCCTGCAAAAGATACGCGTGAAGTATGCCAACTATGGTGTGAAGGAAGAACCCTTCGTCATCGTCAAGGCCGATGCGGGAACGTATGGCATGGGCGTCATGACGGTGAAGGATGCCAGCGAAGTGCAGCACCTCAACCGCAAGCAACGCAACAAGATGGCGGTGGTGAAGGACGGCTTGCAGGTGCATGATGTGCTGGTGCAGGAGGGTGTGTATACCTTTGAACATATCAACGATGCCGTGGCCGAGCCGGTGGTGTACATGATGGATCACTTCGTGGTCGGCGGCTTCTATCGTGTGCATACCGGACGCGGGGTGGACGAAAATCTCAACGCACCCGGTATGCATTTCGAACCGCTCGCGTTTGAGACCTGCTGCACACTGCCCAATCCAGACTGCGCGCCGGACGATACGCCCAACCGTTTCTATGCTTACGGTGTGGTGGCGAGGCTGGCGCTGCTGGCGGCGGCGGTGGAGTTGGAAGAGATGACGGCGTGAATCTTTTCTCCCGCATTTTTGTGCTTGCTTTAGCCTTGTCGCTCGCCGCTTGCGGCACAAAGGAACTGCCAACCTACGAAGAGCAAGGCTATGTGTTTGGCACGCTGGTGGAAGTCAGCGTGTATGGCGAGGAGGATGCCAAGGCGCGGAAGGCAGTGACCTCGGTGATGCAGGAATTCCAGCGTCTGCACGATTTGCTGCATGCATGGAAGCCTTCCGCGTTAAGCGACTTGAATGCCGCCTTCGTCAAGGGCGAAAGCCGCGAGGTAACACCTGAGATAGCCGCGATGCTGAAGGATGCGGCGCAACTCTCCGTGCAATCCGATGGGCTGTTCAATCCCGCCATCGGCGGGCTGGTGAAATTGTGGGGGTTCCACGCCGACGAATTTAAAGCCGCGCTGCCGGACGAAAAACAGCTTGAGGCGCTGGTCGCGGCGAAGCCGCAGATGAGTGATCTGATTTTTTCCCCAGCCTCCGATGGCAAAGGGGAATTAATTAGCAGCCACAATAAGGTCGTGTTGCTCGATCTAGGCGGCTACGCCAAAGGCTATGCGCTGGATCGCGCGGTGGAGTTGCTGAGGCAGCAGGGCGTCCACAACGCGTTAATCAATATCGGCGGCAATGTGCTGGCGATGGGACAGCACGGTAATCGTGCGTGGCGCGTCGGCATCCAGCATCCGCGCAAACCGGGACCGATTGCTACGCTGGAGTTGCGCGACGGCGAGGCTATAGGCACTTCGGGTGATTACCAGCGCTATTTCGAATTCGGCGGCAAGCGCTATTGCCACCTGATCGATCCGCGTAGCGGGAAACCGATGCAGGGTGTGCAAGCGGTCACTATTCTGACGCATGGCCCACGCGCCGGAACATTGTCAGACGGCCCTTCCAAGCCCTTGTTCATTGCCGGCAGCGCGGGCTGGCGTGATGCCGCACGGAAGATGAATATCGCCGAGGCGCTGCTGGTCGATGGCGATGGAGTGGTACACCTTACCGCTGCCATGCAGAAACGGCTAGAATTCACGGATCAAGCCACGGTCAGGAAGGTTGAGTAATGAGTACGCCGGATCAAGAGCGCATAGATCAGAACGTGCGGCGCACAGCAGGCATACACGCGCTCAAGGAAATTCGTGGCATCGTGGATGAGGACTTGCGCGAGGAAGCGGCGCGCGCAAAATTGCTGCGCGCTTTTCTGCGTTATGGCTGGATTGTTTTGCTGTTGGCGGCCTGGCTATTAGCGCGATATTTTGGGATTATTTAACGTGGTTGTGGGAGCGGCTTTAGCCGCGAATGTGAGCTATCGCGGTTAAAGCCGCTCCCACAGGGCGCATATTTTCATCGTCATGGGCGGCATATTTGCCATGCCCGTAGGAGTCATTTGAAAGTGATCGGAATTTTATTGGTAACGCACAATGGCCTGGGCGACAGCCTGGTGGACTGTGTGCGGCATGTGTTGGGCAGCGTACCGCCCAACATCAAGGTGTTATCGGTGCTGGCGGACGACAACCCGCAGCGCAAGGAGGACGAAGGACGCACGCTGATTGCGCAACTGGATACGGGCAACGGTGTCTTGCTGATGTCTGACCTGTTTGGCGCAACCCCCAGCAATATTGCGCGGCGGCTGTATCAGCCAGGGCGTGTGGAAGGGGTGGCTGGAGTAAACTTGCCGATGCTGCTGCGCGCGGTGTGTTACAGCGGTAAGCCGCTGGCAGAAGTCGTACAGAAGGCGCTGGATAGCGGACGCAATTGCGTCCTCCCAATAAATTCGGATTCAGGAAGCTGCGATGTTACAACAGGATGCACTGATAATTAACAAGCTGGGGCTGCATGCGCGCGCCTCGGCCAGGCTGACCCAGACCGCCTCAAAGTTTCCCTGCGAGGTTTGGATGTCGCGCGCGGGTCGGCGCGTAAATGCGAAAAGCATCATGGGCGTGATGATGCTGGCCGCCGCCAAAGGCAGCACCATCAATATTGAAACCGATGGTGAACAGGAACAGGAAGCGATGGAAGCGCTGCTGGCTTTGATCAACAATTATTTTGGAGAAGGCGAGTGAAATTCCCCAATAACCTACTGCGCAGCCAATCTGCCGCGTTGCGTGCTCACTCGCTCCTCGCTTACCAAGGCGGTATGTCTCGTCGCTCGTTGCGCGGCGCCTTGCATTTTGGCTTGCTCGCTACGGTTCTTGGGGAATTTCCATGAATTTCACTTTGCACGGCATCGCCGTCTCCAGCGGCATCGCCATCGGGCACGCCCACCTCATTTCGCACACCGCTCTGGAAGTGGTGCACTACAAACTGCCCAAGGATATGTTGGCTGAGGAAGTGGCGCGTTTCGATGCAGCCCTAACCGTCACGCGCAACGAGCTGACGGCTTTACGCGCCAGTCGCCCGCAACAGGCCGCAGCCGAGTTCGACGCATTTCTCGACTTGCACCTGATGATACTGGCCGATGAACACATCAGCCAGACTCCGCGCGAGATGATAGAGCGCGAGCATTGCAATGCGGAATGGGCGCTCAAAGTGCAGATGGATGATCTGGTTGCGCATTTCGAAGAATTCGATGACGCCTATCTGCGCGAGCGCAAGACCGATGTAACGCAAGTGGTGGAGCGCGTGCTCAAGACCCTCACCGGCCAGCCCGGCCACCAGCCGCCCGCAGCCACTCACGATACGAAAATGATACTGGTGGCGCACGATGTCAGCCCTGCCGACCTGATCCAGCTCAAGCCGCACCAATTCTCCGCTATCCTCACCGATCTTGGCGGTGCGACTTCGCATACCGCTATCATCGCGCGCGGCCTCAACACGCCGTGCGTGGTCGGTCTGCACCATGCGCGCGAACTTCTGCGCGAGAACGACATGATTATTGTGGATGGCGAGCAGGGTGTCGTCATCGTCAACCCGGACAAGCAAATCCTTGCCGATTACAAGCTGCGCCAAGACCAGTTTGGGCTGGAACGGAAAAAGCTCAAGCGCCTCAAGGCGATGCTCGCCAGCACGCTGGATGGCACACCCATCGAGTTGCACGCCAACATCGAATTGCCGCATGACCTGCCGGAGGTAAAGGAAAACGGCGCCACCGGGATAGGGCTGTTCCGCAGCGAGTTTTTATTTCTCAACCGCGATGTGTTGCCGGATGAGGAAGAACAATTCGAAGCCTACCGCGCCGTGGCTGAAGGCATGGAAGGACTACCGGTCACTATCCGCACCTTCGACCTGGGTGCGGACAAACAAATCAGCGGCGCCCAGCGTGTCGCCAGCAATCCCGCGCTCGGTTTGCGCGCCATCCGCCTGTGCCTGGCAGAACCCAAGCTGTTCCGCACCCAGTTGCGCGCGCTGTTGCGTGCGTCGCACTACGGCAACGTAAAGATATTGGTGCCGATGTTATCCGGCGCAGCGGAAATCAACCAGACGCTGCAATTCATCGCCAACGTCAAACAGGGACTGGACGCAGAAGGCATCCCCTACAATCGTAACGTGCAAATCGGCGGCATGGTTGAAATCCCCGCTGCCGCGCTGGCACTCAATGTGTTCATCAAAAAGCTGGCTTTCCTCTCTATCGGCACCAACGACTTGATCCAGTACACGTTGGCGATCGACCGCACCGACGAGGAGGTGGCGCACCTGTACGACCCGCTGCATCCCGCTGTACTGCAACTGCTGGCGCATGTGATCGGCAGCGCGAACAAGGCCGGCATACCGGTTTCAGTGTGCGGCGAAATGGCCGGCGACCTTGCCTACACCCGCCTGCTGCTCGGCCTCGGCTTGCGCCAGTTTTCCATGAACCCGGCGCAACTGCTCGGCGCCAAACAGCGTGTGCTCACCACCAACCTGCCGGACATTGTCCAGCTCACACAGAAAATTCTGCGCGCCGAAGACCCCCTTAAAACCCGCGAGTTGCTGGACAAATTGAATGCGCTGTAGCGCCAGCGCATTGACAGCATTTCACAAAACGCGGAAACTACATACCAGTGCCGATTTGACATCAGCTTGCGGGGCACTTAAAACATACCAGCTAAAGCGAGGCAACCCGCTCCGCGCAAGCTGAACGGGTTTTATATTTTTGGGAAACGAATTGAGGGCGTCTCTAAAAATTTAGAGTTCGCCCAAATGCAAGGCGCGGAAAAAATTTCGCCGCGCCACATATGTATTATATGTAAGCCAGAAATTTTTTCCGCAACGCAGCAGTTGGGATGAAATCTGAATTTTTGAGGCGTCCGTGAACAGTTCCGTCGGTATAGTCAGCGCTCAGCGCGCATCTTTTGACACCCCGCTCACCTTCAAGAGCGGCGCGGTGTTGCCGCGCTATGAACTGATGTATGAGACTTATGGCACACTGAACGCCGACAAATCCAACGCCATTCTGGTGTGCCATGCGCTGTCCGGTCACCATCACGTCGCGGGTTATTACACCGACGATCCGCATAATGTGGGCTGGTGGGACACCATGATCGGCCCCGGCAAGCCGGTTGATACCAATAAATTTTTCGTCATCGGCCTGAACAATCTCGGCGGTTGCCACGGCTCCACCGGACCGTCCAGCATCAACCCGGAGACCGCAAAGCCATACGGCGCGAGCTTCCCGGTGGTGACGGTGGAAGACTGGGTGGCATCGCAGGCGCGCTTGGCGGACTTGCTCGGCATCAAACAATTCGCCGCCGTGATGGGCGGTAGCCTGGGCGGGATGCAAGCCTTGCAGTGGTCGCTGTCCTATCCTGAGCGCGTGCGCCATGTGCTGGCGATTGCCACCGCGCCGCACCTGACGGCGGAAAATATCGCCTTTAATGATGTGGCGCGCAATGCCATTCTGACCGACCCGGATTTTCACGGGGGAAATTTTTACGAGCATGGCGTGGTGCCTACGCGCGGCCTGCGTCTGGCGCGCATGCTGGGGCACATCACCTATCTTTCAGACGACGCGATGGCAGACAAATTCGGGCGCAGCTTGCGCTCGGGCAAGCTTGGCTACAGCTACGACATCGAGTTCGAGATTGAATCCTACCTGCGCTATCAGGGCGACAAATTCGCCGCCTATTTTGACGCCAATACTTATCTGCTGATGACCAAGGCGCTGGATTATTTCGACCCGGCGCGCGACTACGGCGACAATCTGGATAAGGCTTTTGCCGCTGCGCGTGCGGATTTTCTGGTGTTGTCGTTTACCACCGACTGGCGCTTTTCGCCGGAGCGTTCGCGCGCGATTGTCAACGCGCTGCTGCACAACCGCCGCAACGTGAGCTACGGCGAGATTTCCTCGGCGCACGGGCACGACTCGTTCCTGATGCAGCACGAGCATTACCACGAAGTGATGCGCGCCTATATTGAACGCATCGCCGGAGAATTTTCAGCATGAGCGCGCACGATCCTATCGAACTCGCCGCCGCCCGCCCGGATTTCGCCGCCATCGCGGCGTGGATACCGCAAGGTGCGTCGGTGCTCGATCTTGGTTGCGGCGATGGCAGTCTGCTGCGTTATCTGAAGAACACGCGCAAGGTTCGCGGTTACGGTGTCGAGATCAGCGATGCAAATATCGTGGCGTGTATCAGCAACGGCGTAAACGTAATCCAGAGCAATCTGGAATCCGGGCTTTCGGGCTTCGAGAGCAACGCCTTCGATTACGTCATCCTGTCGCAGACGCTACAAGCCACGCGCCACACCGAACCGCTGGTGCAGGAAATGCTGCGCGTGGGAAGTGTAGGCATCGTCAGCTTCCCCAACTTCGGCCACTGGAAAGCGCGCCTGAACGTGTTGCGCGGCCACATGCCGGTATCGGACGAGCTTCCTTACCAGTGGTTTGACACACCCAACGTGCACCTGTGCACGCTGCATGACTTCGAGGAATTTTGCAGCGGTCATCGCGTGCACATCCTCGAACGCCGCGTGATGACCGGCGACAGCGAAGTTCGTTTGCTGCCTAATTTATTGGGTAGCTTGGCGGTGTATCGTTTCAAACGCGCTGGGTAGGGCGCTAAAACTGGGCGGCTTCAATCCGATGACTGAGAACCAGAATCCAGAACAGAAAGCCCGCGACAACATAGACGCGCTGCTCCAGCAGGCGGGTTGGGTCGTTCAGTCCGCAAGGAAGATCGACTTGAATGCCGGGCTGGGACAAGCGGTGCGAGAGTACCCAACAGATACCGGCCCGGCGGACTACGTACTGTTCGTGGACAAAAAGGCCGTAGGCGTAATCGAGGCCAAGCGCGAAGAAGAAGGACAGCGACTCACCGCCCATGAAGGGCAAACCGAAGGCTACGCGACCGCCAAGTTGAAGTGGGTCAACAACCAAGAGCCGTTACCCTACCTCTACGAAAGTACCGGCATCATCACCCGCTTCACCGATGGCCGCGACCCCAAGCCGCGTTCGCGCGAAGTGTTCAATTTCCACCGTCCCGAAACGATCAAGGAATGGCTGGCTCAGGGCGATTCATTGCGCGCACGTTTGCACCACATCCCAACGCTTAACCCTGACAAATTGCCAGCGAAGGAACTGCGCCTGCGCGATTGCCAGGAAACCGCCATCACCAATCTGGAAACCTCGTTCAAGGCCGACCGACCGCGCGCCCTGATCCAGATGGCGACCGGCGCGGGCAAGACTTACACTGCCATCACCGCCATCTATCGCCTGCTCAAATATGCGGATGCAAAGCGCATCCTGTTTCTGGTGAACACCAAAAATCTGGGCGAGCAAGCCGAGCAGGAAATGATGTCCTATGTGCCGCTCGACGATAACCGCAAGTTCACCGAGCTATACACCGTGCAGCGGCTTAAGAGTCCGTACATTGCAAGCGACACCCATGTTTGCATCAGCACCATTCAGCGCCTGTATTCCATTCTCAAGGACACCCCGCTCGACGAAGCCGCCGAAGAGATCAACCCGGCAGAACTGGCGCTACCCTACGGGCAAGCCCGTTTCCCTCTCCCCAACCCTCTCCCGCAAGCGGGCGAGGGGGCAAACGAAGCGCTACGCGCATTTCAAGCCTCTGAACCGATGCCGGTGGTGTATAGCGAAAAAATCCCGCCGGAATTTTTCGACTTCATCTTCATCGATGAATGCCACGAATCCATTTACAACTTATGGCGACAAGTGCCGGAGTATTTCGATGCCAGCTTGATCGGCCTCACCGCTACGCCAGACAATCGCACTTATGGTTTCTTCAGGAAGAACGTGGTCAGCGATTACAGCCACGAAAAAGCCGTGGCCGATGGTGTGAACGTCGGCAACGAAATCTACATCATCGAAACCAAAGTGTCGCAAACGGGCGGCGTCATACCAGCACAGCAACAAGTCGAGCGTCGCGAAAAACTGACGCGCAAGAAGCGCTGGGAACTACAGGACGAAGACGAGGCCTATTCCGCTACCCAGCTTGATCGCAACATCGTCAACCCGGACCAGATTCGCACCGTCATTCGCGCCTTTCGCAACAACCTGCCGGAGATTTTCCCCGGACGCGCCGAAGTGCCCAAGACGCTGATCTTCGCCAAGACAGACAGCCATGCGGATGACATCATCCAGACCGTGCGCGAAGAATTCGATGAGCGCAATGCCTTCTGCAAAAAGCTCACCTACAAAAACGACGAAGACCCCAAGTCGGTTTTGCAGCAATTCCGCAATGAGTATTACCCGCGCATCGCCGTCACCGTGGACATGATCGCCACCGGCACCGATGTGAAGCCGCTGGAATGCCTGCTGTTCATGCGCGACGTGAAAAGCCGCAACTACTTCGAGCAGATGAAAGGCCGGGGTACGCGCACGCTGGACATGGACGACCTGAAAAAAGTCACCCCCTCCGCCGTCAGCGCCAAGACCCACTACGTCATCGTCGATGCCATAGGTGTGACCAAATCGCTCAAGACCGCCAGCCAGCCACTCATCACCAAGCCCACCGTGCCGCTGAAAGACCTGGCGATGCAGGTGATGATGGGCGCGACGGATGAAGACACGGTGAGTTCACTCGCCGGACGCCTGGCGCGGCTCAACAAACAACTGGATGTGGATGACCAGCGCCGTATCCGCGAAGCTGCCGGAGGCATGGAACTCACCGAGTTGGTCGGCAAGCTGTTTGCCGCGATTGATGCCGACAACATCGAAGCCCGTGCGCTGCAACTGGCAGGCATTCCCATCGGCTTCGACCCGGGCGACGACAAACGCCAGCAGGCGCAAGCGCAACTGGTAAGCGAGGTTGCGAAAGTGTTGAATGGCGAACTGGTCGAACTCATCGACAGCATCCGCCGCGACAAGGAACAAACCATCGACCATGAAACCATCGACACCTTGATAGGTGCGGGGTGGGAACAGAACATGGCGAATAAAGCGCAAGTCATTGCAGATGAATTTGCCGAGTACCTGAAAGCCAATCAGGACAACATCGCCGCACTCACCATCTTCTTCAGCCAGCCGTACCGAAGACGCGAACTCAGCTATGACCTGATCCGCCAGGTGCTGGATAAACTCAAAACCGATAAGCCCAGGCTCGCCCCCTTGTATGTGTGGCATGCCTACCGCCAGTTGGACGATTACAAAGGCGCACAACCCATCAAAGAACTCACCGCACTGGTGGCGCTGATCCGCCGCGTGTGCGGCATGGATGAAACGCTATCCGACTTTGATGCGATAGTGCGCCGCAATTTCCGCAACTGGATCATGAAGCACCACTCCGGCGGCAGCGAGAAATTCAACGAAGAACAAATGGACTGGCTGCGCATGATCCGCGACCACGTCGCCAATTCCTTCCACATCGAGCGCGACGATCTGGAAATGTCACCGTTTGATGGGCAAGGCGGGTTAGGTAAAATGTATCAGTTGTTTGGGGCAAAGATGGATATGCTGCTGGATGAGTTGAATGAGGTACTGGTGGCGTGATGAGTGAATTTCCTGAATCATGGATGGCTATTGCTCTAAGTGATGCCGTTATCAACATCGCTATCACTGACAAAAAGATCCCGCAAAAAGAATATTTGAGCGAGGGAACCTACCCAATCTTTGACCAAGGGCAGGATTACATCGGCGGATATTCCGACAAGAAAGAAAAGCTGGTCGATTGTGAACTGCCTGTTATCGTTTTTGGCGATCACACGCGGGTCGTAAAATTCGTAAATCAACCTTTTGCACCGGGTGCGGATGGCATAAAGGTTTTGCAGCCGCAGCATTTTTACCATCCAAGATTACTCGAATACTTCGCTTGCCATATTGTCACGCACCTAACTAACCACGGTTATGCGCGGCATTATCAGCATTTGGCGAAATCGACAATTCCTTTGCCACCGTTCAACGAACAACACCGCATCGTCGCCAAAATCGAGGAGCTGTTTTCTGAACTGGACAAGGGCATCGAAAACCTGAAGACCACCCGCGCGCAGCTCAAGGTGTATCGCCAAGCCCTGCTGAAACACGCCTTCGATGGCAAGCTCACTGCGCAGTGGCGCGCAGAGCAGAAAGCCAAGGGTAAGTTAAGCTCTGTTGATGAGGCGCTTCAACAAATCAAGCCTATACCGCGACCGAACCGATGGAAAACAAGAACCAAGGATACAATAGTTGGGCACTCTGTATTGGCGGTTGGAAATCCGGAAACATTGCTACCCGAGGGATGGCGCTGGGTTCCAATGGTGGATATTGCTCGCATGGAGAGTGGTCACACTCCAAGTAGAAATCACCCAGAATGGTGGGGTGGTGACGTTCCTTGGATAAGCATTCCAGATGCCAGAAAGAATCACGGTCGGATTATTGCCGACACTGTGCAAAAAACAAATCTACTTGGTCTTGAAAACTCAGCAGCACGTTTGTTACCAGCAAGTACAGTGTGTGTTAGCCGGACTGCTTCAGTGGGCTATGTGGTTGAGCTTGGCAAGCCGATGGCAACCAGTCAAGACTTTGTGAATTGGACACCCTCAGAAGCCGTGCGTCCAGAATGGCTGCGTTTGATTTTTGGGGCTGACAGGGAAGCTTTACTGAAATTTGGTAAGGGAACAACTCATCAAACCATCTACTTTCCTGAATGGCTGTCCGTCCATATTGGATTACCCTCAATTGAGGAACAGATAAAAATTATTGCAGAAGTTGAGTCTAGGTTATCAGTCCTAGATCAACTCGACCAAACCATCACCACCTCATTGCAGCAAGCCGAAGCCCTGCGCCAGTCCATCCTGAAAAAAGCTTTCTCCGGACAACTGGTGCCGCAAGACCCACACGACGAATCCGCTGCCGCGCTGCTGGCGCGCATCCGGGCCGAAAAGGATGCACAATCCGCCGCGCCTCGCAAAACAGGAAAGGGCAAAGCATGACCAGCAGACCTGTCCCGGTGATACCCGAGGGCTATGCCGATTGGCTGGCCGATCTTAAAGGCCGTATCCATACTGCGCAGCAGCGCGCCACGCTGGCGGTCAATCGGGAGCTGGTACTGTTGTACTGGCAGATCGGGCGCGACATTCTTGCGCGGCAAGCAAACCAGGGGTGGGGGGCGAAGGTGATTGATCGGCTGGCGCATGATTTGCGCGCCGCCTTTCCCGACATGAAGGGATTTTCGCCGCGCAATCTTAAGTACATGCGCGCTTTTGCCGAGGCGTGGCCGGATGCGGAATTTGTGCAAGGGGTGCTTGCACAATTGCCCTGGTACCACCAGTTGGCGTTGCTGGATAAGCTGGCCGATTCAGAATCCCGCCGCTGGTATGCAGTCAAGGCCATAGAACACAACTGGTCGCGCAACATTCTGGTGATGCAGATCGAAACTCGCCTGCTGGAACGGAGCGGCACGGCGGTCACCAACTTCGAGGCCTGCCTGCCCAAGCCGCAGTCAGATCTGGCGCGTGAGTCGCTGAAAGACCCTTATCGTTTCGACTTTTTGGGCCTATCCGAAGAAGCGCACGAACGCGAGATCGAAAATGCGCTGGTAAAGCATGTCACCAAATTTCTGCTGGAACTGGGCGCGGGCTTTGCATTCGTCGGGCGGCAAGTGTTGCTGGATGTGGGCGGAGATGAGTTTTTCATCGACCTGCTGTTCTATCACCTAAAACTGCGCTGTTATGTGGTGATCGAGCTTAAGGGAGGCAAGTTCAAGCCGGAGCATCTTGGGCAACTGGGGTTTTACCTGACTGCCGTGGATCGCCAAGTCAAAGACAAGCACGATAATCCAACCATTGGCCTCTTGCTGTGCAAGAGCAAGAACAAGATTGTGGCCGAATATGCTTTGGGTGATAAGGCGCAGCCCATGGGTATTGCCGAATACAAATTGCTTGAATCCCTACCGCCAGAACTGCAAAGCAACCTGCCGAGCATCGAGCAGATTGAGGCGGAGTTGCAGCAGGATATGAAATCGCCCGATGATTGATTAGAAGAATTGTGCACACGGTGTGTGCAGAATTGCACAGGCAACAAAGTAAAGAAGAGGTAATTACCCTTTAGTAAGGGTAATAAAGAGGGTAATAACAAATATTGAATTGGGCAGCAGCTTGCTGCCCAATTGCTACAACCCGTCATGCCGGACTTGATCCGGCATCCAGTGGGTTGATAGAACTAAATATTTTTAGGGATAAAGCATGAACGCAACTGCATCCATCGTTTCAAAAGTCTGGAATTTCTGCACCACGTTGCGCGACGACGGGGTGGGTTATGGCGACTATCTGGAGCAACTTACTTATCTGATCTTCCTGAAAATGGCGGATGAATACAGTCAGCCGCCGCATAACCGCAAGGTGGATATTCCCGCCGCATACAACTGGCAGAGTCTGAAAGCCAAACGCGGTGCTGAACTGGAAGTACATTACGTGAAGCTGCTGCTTGAGCTGGGCAAAAAGCAGGGAATGCTGGGGACGATTTTCACCAAGGCGCAGAACAAGATTCAAGACCCGGCCAAGTTGTTTCGCCTGATCGACATGGTGAACGAAACGCAGTGGGTGACGATGGGCGCGGATGTGAAGGGCGACATCTACGAGAATCTGCTGGAACGCAATGCGGAAGATACCAAGTCCGGCGCAGGGCAATATTTCACGCCGCGCGCGTTGATTCGCACGATGGTGGAGTGTGTGCGGCCAGAACCGGGCAAGACCATCGCCGATCCGGCCTGCGGCACGGGTGGTTTCTTTCTGGCGGCTTATGATTTTCTGGTGGATGCTCACCAGATGGACAGAAAGCAAAAGTTATTTCTTAAGCACGATACGTTTCACGGCAACGAAATCGTAGCTGGCACGCGCCGCCTTGCGCTGATGAATATGTTTCTGCACAACATTGGTGAGATCGACGGCAACAGCATGATTTCTCCCAATGACTCGCTGGTTGCGGCTTCTGCAACAACCTACGATTACGTTCTGGCGAATCCGCCGTTCGGCAAGAAAAGCTCGATGAGCTTTACCAATGAGGACGGTGAGCAGGAGAAGGACGACCTGACTTACAACCGCCAGGATTTTTGGGCGACCACTTCCAACAAGCAGCTCAATTTTGTACAGCACATCCGCACCATGCTGAAAACCACTGGACGCGCGGCAGTCGTCGTGCCGGACAATGTGTTGTTTGAAGGCGGCGCTGGCGAGATAGTGCGCAAGAAGCTGCTGGAAACCACCGAGCTGCACACGATTTTGCGCCTGCCCACCGGCATCTTTTATGCTAACGGCGTGAAGGCGAATGTGTTGTTCTTTGACAATCACGCAGCCAGCAAAGAGTCGTGGACGAAAGAGGTATGGTTCTACGATTACCGCACCAACATCCATCACACGCTGAAAAAGAAGCCGCTGCGCTTCGAGGATTTGCAGGAATTCATTGCCGAATATAACCCGTTGAATCGCCATAAGCGCAAAGAAAGCTGGAACGAGCAGAGCAACCCGGAAGGCCGCTGGCGCAAATTCAGCTACGAGCAAATCATCGCGCGCGACAAGACCAGTCTGGATATTTTCTGGCTCAAGGACAAGAGCCTTGCCGATCTGGATAATCTGCCGGAGCCGGATGAGTTAGCGTTGGAAATTATCGACAACCTGGAGGCGGGATTGAACAGCTTCAGGGAAATTGCAGCGGCGTTGTAGCCCAAGCGGGAAATATTTTTATGACAGTCTGGCAACAACTCTTCACCCGACGCATGCTGATCTGCGTGTTTACCGGATTTTCTTCCGGCCTGCCGTTGTATCTGCTATTCAACCTCGTTCCCGCTTGGCTGCGCAGCGAACATGTTGACCTGAAGACCATCGGTCTGTTCGCGCTGATCCAGTTTCCTTACACTTGGAAATTTCTGTGGTCGCCGCTGCTCGACCGCTACGTGTTGCCCCTGCTCGGACGGCGGCGCGGCTGGATGCTGCTGACCCAGATCGGTTTGTTACTGGTGATTGCTTCGATGGGCGCGTTCTCGCCGCAAAGCGATTTGCGCACCATCGCCTGGATAGCCACGCTGCTCGCTTTTCTTAGCGCCACGCAGGATATTGTGCTGGATGCCTACCGCCGCGAACTGCTGGCTGATAACGAACTGGGGCTGGGCAATGCGGTGCACGTGAATGCCTACCGCATTGCCGGTCTGGTGCCGGGTTCGTTGTCGCTGATACTGGCTGATTTTTTGCAATGGGACATGGTGTTCATCGTCACCGCCTTATTTATGCTGCCCGGCGTGGCGATGACGCTATTGGTGAAAGAACCGCACCGCGCCACCCCGCCCAAGACTTTGCGCGAAGCGGTAATCGAACCGTTCCACGAATTCATCACGCGCCGGGGATGGAACAGCGCGCTGCTGATCCTCGCCTTCCTGTTCTTCTACAAACTCGGCGACAGCATGTGCACCGCGCTGGCCACGCCGTTTTACATGGACATGGGCTTTAGCAAGACACAGATCGGGCTGATCGCCAAAAATGCCGGGCTATGGCCAGCCGTCATCGGCGGTTTGCTTGGTGGGCTGTGGATGGTGAAAATTGGCATCAACCGCGCGCTGTGGTTGTTCGGCGTGGTGCAAGTGGTCGCTATTTTTGGCTTTGCCTGGCTGGCATCGGTGGGACACCACGCCGAAATCACCAGCGTAGAACTCGCCCAACTCGCCATCGTGATCGGCCTCGAAGCACTGGGCGTGGGGCTGGGCACCGCCGCCTTCGTCGCTTTCATCGCCCGCACCACCCATCCTGCTTACACCGCCACCCAGTTCGCGCTGTTTACCAGTCTCGCCGCCATGCCGCGCACCTTCGCCAACGCCGCTACCGGCTGGCTGGTGGAAATAATGGGATGGATGGGATTCTTCCTGCTGTGCGCACTGCTGGCGGTGCCGGGGATGTTGCTGTTGCTCAAAGTCGCGCCATGGAAGCAAACACAACAGAATGAGCAAATCTAATTTTTATAGGCATCACGTCTGGTTCGACAAGCTCACCACGAACGTCATAATGGATTATTTGGGTTAAACAGTTAGGACTAGCAGTTTCATCAATAATCCACGAGTCTTCCGGTGTTGGATCTGCATACGCTGGACACAACCAGATTTGAATGCTGTTTCATCACTTTTTCCGTGGCATCCGCAGGTGACTCGGCAAAGATATCCAGGTTGAAATCAAAATATTTTCCACCCTCGGTTATGAATCCCCATACAGTAAAAGTAATCATGATCCACCCCACTCAAATTTGTTAACCTTTGGATCAATTATCGGCATCGCATGGAAAACTTGAGGTTCAGCGCCGTTAAATCTGAAAACGGCGCACATCTCCATTATAATGGCTACCGTATTCAGCCCAGCCCCAAGGTTTCATATTTGGTGTTTCATATTCGGTTCGGAAGCAAGATAATTTACACTGTGCGCTTATACAGATAAGCTCACCATCCGGGAATATAGTAGAGGTGCCCTAAAAGACTATGACGACCGCAAAGAAACTTCGTGTCCTGTTGGTTGAGGCGTCCTCCGAGGATGCCCTGCGCGCGCTTGCCAAGCTGAAACAGAATGGCTATGCGGTTGAACATCTACGGGTAGAGGACGCAGCCTCAATGCAAGAGGCATTGACTGAAGGGGGGTGGGATGTCGTGTTGTGCAGCTACGATCCATCCGGTTTTGGCGGCCTGGAAGCGCTCAATCTGATGCAGGCGGCAAACGTTGACCTGCCATTCCTGTTCCTGTCGCATGACCAGCGCGAAGCAACCATCGTACATGCCATTCAGGCTGGTGCGGGCGGTTACATTTTCAAGGACAGCTTAAATTTCCTCGCACCCGCAATCGAACACAGCCAGCGCGAGACGCATATCCGCCGCGAGCAAAGCGAGGCGCAACTCGCCCTGCAGAATTACCAGGCCCGCCTGCACTCTTTCATTTCCAATCTGCCGGGCATGGTTTTCCAGTTGTTGCTCGATAGCAATGGTATCTTGTCTTTCCCTTATGTCAGCGAAGGTGGCCGCTCACTGCTCGGCTTTGAGCCGCTGGACTTGAAGCAGAATCCAAGTTTATTCCAGAACATTCTGTACCCCAACGATCGCGCTTCTTTCAACCAATCCATGCGCACTTCGGCGGATAAGCTCATCCTGTGGAACTGGGAGGGGCGTATCGTGATGGCAAAAAACGGCAAAATCAAATGGGTGAACATGCGCTGTACCCCGCGCAGGCTGGACAACGGCGATGTGCTGTGGGAAGGCTTCATGACCAACATCAGCCAAAGCAAATTTGCAGGCATCGGGTTGAAGCAATCTCAGGATCAGTTACGTGAATTATCCTCACATATCCAGGATGCGCGCGAGCAGGAGCGCCTCCATATCGCACGCGATATTCATGACGACATGGGCGGCACACTTACTGCCATCAAGATCGACACCGCCTGGCTGATCGAACGCCTGAATGCTCAAGATACGGAACTGCTTGCCAAGGCAAAGGGTATCGAAGCGCTGGTAGACCGCTGCATGAAATCCGCCAACAATATTTTGCGTACCCTGCGCCCCAGCGTGCTGGATTCCTTTGGCATCATCGCGGCCATCGAAATGGAAGTCGAGGAATTTGAAAAACGCACGGGTATTTCATGTCCGATCAATCAGGTGGACGAAGGCATGGAAATAAGCCCGGATGCCTCGATTGCGCTGTTTCGGATTCTTCAGGAAACGCTGACCAACATCATGAAACACGCCAAGGCCAGCGAGGTGACAGTGGATATTGCCAACCGCAAGGAGGGGGTGGATCTGGTCATCAGCGACAATGGTTGCGGGCTCAAGGAGGTTGACCGCCAGAAACCACGCTCCTTCGGCCTGCGCGGCATTCAGGAGCGCGTCGCCCATTTCAATGGCAAGGTGCAAATTAGCAGCAAGCCCGGCAAGGGCACCACGGTAGAGGTGCATATTCCCCACGCATCAGCGCAGTCGGCAAGCCATGACGCGCTATCGCAACAAACGCTGTTCTGATGGATACGCAGCCATGACGATAATGATAAATGTGCTGGTGGTGGATGACCATGCCCTGATCCGCAAGGGGCTGAAGCAGATACTGGATGACACCAGCGACATACGGGTAATCGGCGAGGCCGAAACCGGCATGGAAGCGATCAGGATGGTGCGCGACAACAAGTACGATATGGCGCTGCTCGACATCACCCTGCCCGACAAATACGGCATCGACGTACTCAAGCAAATGAAACTGCAATGCCCTACCCTGCCCGTCCTTATCCTCAGCATGCACCCTGACGAGCAGTATGCCATGCGTTCCATCAAGGCCGGGGCATCAGGTTACATGAACAAGCAAAGCGCGCCGTCGCAATTGGTTACCGCCATACGCAAGGTCGCCAGCGGCAAGAAATACATCAGCAGCGAACTCGCGGAACAACTGGCCGATGGTCTGACGAATGATAAGCCGCAGGATGTGTCGCACAAGATTTTGTCCAACCGCGAATACCAGACGCTATGCCTGATGGCAGGCGGCAAGAGTTTGAGCGAAATGGCCGACATCATGTCGCTCAGCGCCAAGACGGTCAGCGTATATCGCTCGCGCATGCTGGAAAAAATGCAACTGAAGAATAATGCCGAGGCTGTTCGTTATGCAATCAATAATCACTTGATCGAATAACACGACCAATGATTTTTGTAGGATGGGTTACGCTTCGCTTCACCCATCCTACGATATGACTGAATAAAGGTTCACATATATGACCACATCCTCCACTCCTTCCGTAATCGCGCGGGAAACCCTGAAAACTTTGGCTACGCGCAAGCTTACACCGACACCAGAAAACTATGCACGCGTGTACCATGAGATCGGCGGCCCAGCCAGCGAATCGACGGAAGCCGCGCTATCGGCCAAGGACCAACCGCAGCCAGCGCCGGCATGGCCGAACCTGATCCGCGACCTGCTCAAGCAACTGGACACGCCGCACAAGGGCATCACAGTCTCACGCAAGAAGGACGGGCTGGAAACCGTACTGAACAAGTTCTCATCCAACAGCGATGCGCTATTTGAAAAATTACAGGGACTGTTGCATTCCTGGTCCGATGCGCCAACAGCATCCAATATGGGCGAATTGATCCCGCCAGAGCTTGAACCGGTAGCGGCTGGCGCAACACCGCACACAGCCGCAGTGATCGCGCCAGTCGCCCCAGGGGCAAAAGTCCATGCCGAAATGGTCGCACAACTGCGCGAAATGCTGGCGCAAACTCTGGAAAGCTCACTCACCAGCCAACCCGAATTGGCAAGTGAAATTCAGGCTTTGGCACAACAGGTGCGAGCCACCAACGATTATGACCAAACTAACCAACTAACTAAACAACTGCGCCAGCACTGGATCAAGCTGGAATTGCGCGACAGCGACAAGGCAAAAATACAGGAAGGTGTGGTGCGCCTACTGCGCTTGCTGGTAGATAACGTGGGCGAACTGGCCTCCGACGATCAATGGCTGCACGGGCAGATCGCCACCTTGCAGGAAATCCTCGCGCGCCCGATGGACAAACGCACCATTGCCGATGCGGAACGTAACTTACGCAATGCAATCATCAAACAAGGCTTCTTGAAACAAAGTCTGGTCGATGCCAAGACAACCCTGAAGAATCTGATGACCACCTTCATCGACCGTTTGGGCGAGGTAACCGAGCAAACCGGCGAGTATCACTCCAAAATTGCGGAATACAGCCAGAAAATCGGGGGAACTGACAACATCACCGAACTAAGCCATCTTCTGGATGACATCATGCGCGACACGCGCGCCATCCAGGCCAGCGCGCAACGCTCGCATGAGGAACTGATAGCGACGCGCAAACAAGCGCATGAGGCCGAAGAGCGTGTCAAGAAACTGGAAGAGGAATTGGAGGAAGTCAGCGAGAAGATGCACGAGGATCAGCTCACCGGCGCACTCAACCGGCGCGGGATGGATGAAGCTATGGATCGCGAGATCAAGCGCGCCGACCGCCAGCAGACACCGATCAGCTTGTCTCTGCTCGACATCGATAATTTCAAGCAACTTAACGACACCTTGGGTCATCAGGCTGGCGACCAGGCGCTGGTGCATCTGACCACTGTTATTAAGGAAACTCTGCGTCCGACCGATGAGGTGGCGCGTTACGGCGGCGAAGAATTTGTCATCATCATGTCCGAAACCGCGCTGGAAGAAGCCATGGCGACCATCACCCGCTTGCAGCGTGAACTCACCAAGAAATTTTTCCTGCATAATAATGAGCGCAAGTTGATTACTTTTAGCGCTGGCGTAGCGTTGCGTACCGCCAATGAAGCAGCGGAAGACGTGATCGCGCGTGCTGACAAAGCTATGTACCAAGCCAAAAAAGCCGGTAAGAACCGCGTGGTTGCGGCGGATTAGGTGCAATGCTGTTCACTTAACCGTTCGTGGTAATCCTTCGAACATGCTCAGGACTAAAAGCCTTGTCGAACCGCCAGCCATCAACCCAAAGCCATTCGATCAGGGCGAACGGAAATTTTCTTAACCGAACAGTATTGGGTGAAGTGTACCCATTACTTTATACGGCAAGCGCCACTCACCCATCCTACGAGTTGTCCGCCAAAGAGCGTTCCTGCAAAAATTTCAATTGCGCGCTAAAGTTTCCATAACTGCACCCGATAACCTAAACAACGGCGGTTGATTGTGCCTTGTAATACAAGGTAAACCGAAGTGAACGGCAACCAGGCCGGTAAGTAAACTCAATTTTAAGGAGAGCTAAAATGGCACAAGTCATCAACACCAACGTCGCAGCCCTGTTCGCTGGAGCAGCCCTGAACACATCACAACTTGCTCTGTCAAAGGCGCAGCAACAACTGTCTTCTGGTCTGCGCATCAATTCCGCTGCGGATGATCCTACCGGCTTGGGCATAGCCATGGGTATCCAGTCTAATGTTAATGCCACAAATCAGGGCATTCAGAACGCCAATAACGCCATTTCGTCGGCGCAAACCAATGATGGCTATCTGGCTCAAGTCCAGGCTAATTTGCAACGCCTGAATACCATTGCGGTAGAGTTGGGCGGCACGGCCGCCGGTGTTGAAACTAACGCACTTCTTGCTGAAAACGCACGTCTTGAGGGGTTGGTTTCGCCTTCACAAACTGTGACGATCGGTGCTACCAATGGTGTGGCCCAAACGTACACAACTAATGGGGGTACTGTTGCTGCTACCGTTGGTGTTACGCTTGCCAATATTAATACGGATATTGGCACCATAACCACCGCACGACAACAACAAGGTGCCGACATGTCGGATTTGGCATCTGTCGTTGCCAGCCAGCAGAACGCTTCAGTGAACTTGTCTGCGTCGTATAGCCGCATTATGAATACTGATTATGCTGCGGCAACTACAGCGATGACCACCAACAACATCCTGCAACAAGCTGGAATGGCGGTATTGGCGCAGGCAAACCAGACGCCAAACCAAGTTCTGACTTTGTTGCGTTAAGCCGCTAATGTAGTAATATGGTAAATGCCTGACCGGGCAACCGGTTGGGCATTGTGGCCAAGGAGAATCCAAAATGATTATCCAAAACATAAATTCGAGTTCAGGTGCGCCACCTGTCGGGTATGTCAGCAATGGCGTGCCCAGTGTCGTTGCTAATGCCTCAAATGCAGAACCTGCGATTAAGCAGCCTTCATCTCAACAGTTGCAGAGCGCGGTGGACGGCATCAATCAGGCAATGCAACAGTCGAACAGCAGTCTGGAATTCAGCGTGAACCCCAGCACTAAAGAGCCAGTGGTCACGATGGTGGACACAGCAACAGGCCAGATGATTAGCCAATATCCCTCGAAAGTGGCGATTGCGATTGCACAAGAGATTAGCCAATTCCAGCAGAAGGGTCTATTGTTGAACCAGAAGGCTTAGTTAGTCTCTAACTACTCAGCGCTTCACATTTTTTGAGTAGAATTTGTCATATGGCGAAGCTGTAACGTAGGATGGGTTATACCCACCATATCGGGCAGTGCGTGGTGATCGCCGCTTTAGCAGCTTTACAACCACGGCTTAGCCCTTGAGGGTGCAGCCCGATCTACATTTGGTTTCGGCTCGCCCGTGTTAGGAGGTAACATCATGTCAACCACCGCAGCAACAACAGCGTCGTCGAATTCGGGCGCAATTGATGTTCCTAGCCTCGTCTCGCAGTTGATGACCGTTGCGAATCAACCTGTCGTCGCGCTCCAAAACAAGGTATCCAGCGACCAAGCCGAGATTTCAGCATGGGGTACGATCAGTGGATTGGTATCGGGTTTTCAGACGTCATTGCAAAATTTGAATGATAGTTTGATATCAAACACCGCCACCCCGTCTGATCCAAGTGTTTTTTCTGCCTCTGCCATCAGCACAGCGGTGCCAGGCAATTATTCTGTAAGTGTGTCCCAGCTTGCTCAGGCGCAAACCCTGGTTGCCGCTGGACAAACCAGCACTTCCGCCGCTATTGGTAATGTGGGAGATACACTCACTATCAATGTCGGCACGACTACCCCCAACAATACCTTCAGTGCATCAACGACATCGGGTAGCACTACCGTCACTGTGGCCAGCACAGCCAACCTAGCAGTGGGTGCCCCCATATCGGGTGCCGGCATCCCGGCAGGTGCCACCATTGCATCAATTACTGATGCGAATAATTTTGTTATTTCCGCTGCCGCTACTGCTACTGGCAGCGGCGTAACACTTCAAGGCGGCGCTGCTGCTACCTTTACTTCCAACAGCAGCACGAGCGTCACCTTAGATAGCAGCCACCTTTCGCTGCAAGGAATTAGTGATGCGATCAATGCCGCCAATATGGGTGTGTCGGCGACCATTGTCAACGATGGCAGCAGTACACCGTATCGTCTCGTTCTGACTTCGAATAACACCGGCGCAAGCAACAGCCTCCAAATCACCTCCGGATCGGCGGCCTTAAGCGCCTTGCTGGCATATAATCCTACTACCGGCGGCACGGAAAATATGACCCAGACCGTTGCCGCCCAAAATGCCAACCTCACGGTGAGTGGTATCGCGATTACCAGTGCTTCGAATACTGTTGCAAATGCCATTCAGGGTGTCACCCTTACGCTTAAAAATACAACGACTACACCGGCCACATTGACGGTGGCGCATGACACGGCAGCAATCAGCACAGCGGCATCTGGCTTTGTCAGTGCTTATAATGCCTTGTCCAGCCAACTTACTTCTGACTTCGCCTATGGTAATGCCAACACGGGGGTGGCTGCAGGCGCTTTAGCGGGTGACGGTACGGTAAGCGCCATGCAACAACAATTGCAAGGTATTTTTGATACGGCTGCTACGCCTCCGAGTGGCGGTACCTTGCAATACCTCGCTCAAATCGGTATTGGCTTTCAGGCAGATGGCACATTAGCATTGAATAGCACCACACTTAACAGTGCAATGACGAGTAATTTTAGCGACTTTAGCAATTTGATTTCTTCAACAGCTGGTTTCGGTACCACGGGTTTGGGTACATGGTGTACCAACACTTTTGGACCCGGTGGCTTGATCGGCAATGCTACCCAAAATCTTAACACTACCATTACAAGCTTAAACAGTAACATTAGCACTATACAAAGCCAGAATGCACAACTGCAAGCGACCTATACTTCTCAATATAGCAATCTTGATATGTTGCTAAGCAGTTTGAATAACACCAGCGCTTATCTGACGGCACAATTGAACAGCCAATCGAAATGACGCAACAAATGTCCAACTTGCTCTCAAAGCGCAATAATCGAGGAGCATCATGAACACCGCCGCAATCAATGCTTATGCAAAAGTCGGGATGGAATCTGCAGCGTTGGGAGCTGATCCACACAAACTTATTTTAATGCTGTATCAGGGCGCTCTGCTGGCGATAAGTTCGGCCAGGAACCAGATGTTACGCAAGGAAATCGCAGCCATCGCAGCCAAGGGGAAATTCATTTCCCATGCCATCCTGATTATCGACTCTGGACTGAAATGCAGCCTCGACAAAAATGTAGGAGGTGAGTTGGCGCAGAACCTTTCCGCCCTCTATGACTACATGTGCCAGCGCCTGCTGATCGCCAATCTGAAAAATGATACCGACGCGCTGGACGAAGTAAGCCGTCTGCTTACCGAGCTCAAGGGGGCGTGGGAGGAAATACGTCCGCAGGTTTTGTCTTTGCATCAGAATGCCGCTGTCAAACCACAAACAGCACCCGCAAAACCAGCCGCGCTGACTTATGGAAGGAGATAAGCGATGAATCCGGTAATTGAAAATTACGAGTTTCTCTCCTTGCTCACCGGGCAAATGTGCGCGGCGGCCACGCAAGGTGAATGGGATCATCTGGTGGAACTGGAAAAACAATGCAGCCAACGTGTGGCATCCATAAAAGCCCAGGATGCAGCGGCCCAGATTGACGAGAGCACACGGCTGCGCAAAGTGGCATTGATCCGCAAAATTCTCGCTGATGACAAAGATATCCGCAACCACATCGAGCCGCAGATGGCGAAGTTACAGCATCTCATACAAGGTACCAGGCAAGAACGCCGTCTGCTGGAAACTTATTTCAAGCATTGATTCTGTGTTATGGGTTACGCATAAAGCCTGAATCTATACATGCTGCCCGCCAATCTCCTAAATGCGCTCAAGGAATACGCACTCGCACAAAGGGCGCCGCCGGTAGCGGCGGCGGATGCCGTTGCAAAAACCGGGCAGCCATTTGAACTGGGGCAAAAGCTCCAAGGTAGCGTACAAGCACAGGTCGCCCCTAATGTGTTCAAGGTAAATGTATCCGGACAGCTAGTCCAGATGCAGCTTCCGTCATCCATCCGCAGCGGCGACACAGTGGCATTGCAGGTCATCGCCACCCAGCCGCGCCTGACCTTCAGCATGGTCAACTCGACACATCTTCCCTCCGCCCAAGAGCAAATGGATACTATGGCACGGCTACCGGCAGCGGCGGCGGATGCCATTGCGAAAACCGGGCAGCAGTTTGAGCTGGGGCAAAAGCTTCAGGGCAGCGTACAAGCACAAGTCGCCCCCAATTTATTCAAGGTGAGCGTATCCGGGCAGCTTGTCCAAGTGGAGCTTCCGCCAGCCTCCCGCAGCGGCGATACGGTGGCATTGCAGGTCATCGCCCTCCAGCCGCGCTTGGCCTTCAGCATGATCAATTCGGCAAACCCCCTCGCCACACCCGAACAACTGGGATCTACGGCACGGCTGCTGTCTTCCATGTCACAGCAAGCACCGGAAAAGGCTTATGTGCGCGCAGCGCAAAGCGCACCATTGTGGGAGACGCCGCAGCCCCCGGCAACAAAACAACTGGCAGGAATGCTGCAAGAGGCATTGAGCAACAGCGGCCTGTTTTATGAATCGCACCAGGCACAGTGGCTGGGGGGCGAGCGCAGCACAGCCCAGTTAATGCATGAACCGCAGAACCTGACACCGGAACAGGCCAGAGCAGTGACGGCGGATAACCCTGCCAACAAGGCAGCGGTGGTGAGCGACATCGCCAATAAAGCAGCGCTGCCGGGTGACGCCACCAGCAAGGTGGTGATGACGAACGATAATACCAACCCTGCGGTGATTATCCGCAATGCTGCTGACACAAATGCGTCAAAGCAACTGAGCACGGAAGGCCAAACTCTGGGCATTCCCGATCATTTGCAACCCTTGGTGCAACAGCAGCTCAATGCGCTGGAAACCAGACAGATGATGTGGCAGGGTAATGTCTGGCCGGGACAAGACATGCAATGGGAAGTCCATGAACAGGTTCCGCAAACACCCGCCATGGAAGGGCAGAAACAATGGGTCACCCAGATTCAACTGGATCTGCCCAATCTGGGCGCAGTCGCAGCCACATTACGATTCAACAGCGCTGGGCTCAGCCTCACGCTGAACGCTGGCACGAGTCAAACGCGCGCCGTACTGGGTAGCGCCAGCACGCAACTGGTTTCCGCTTTAGCGGATGCGGGTATCTCCGTGCTTAGCACCAAAGTTACCAACGAACAGCCATGACGACACCCAATAAGCGCCAGATGGCGGTCGCACTGGCTTACCGTAGCCACGATGCCGCCCCCAAGGTGGTGGCGAAGGGGCGCGGTATGATCGCGCAGGCCATCATCGAACGCGCCAAGGCTCATGGCGTGTTTGTACATGAGTCGGAAGAACTGGTGGGGCTGCTGATGCAGGTTGAACTGGATCAACACATCCCGCCACAGCTTTATATGGCCGTGGCTGAACTACTCGCTTGGCTATATCGTTTGGAGCACGGGAAAAATCCTGTTAATTCGGATATGGTAAAAGAAAAATATCGGTAGAATAGGTGCCATTGATCTAAATTTGACCCCGAGTACGGCATGACCCACAAACAAATAGCATTAAGAATAGAGCGCTTCTATGAAGATGAAGATATTGAATTCCGCATCAAATCAAAAAGGGAAATGCTGTCTATCCTGCAAAGCATTGCGGATCAAGGTTCACGCGTCGCCTTGTTTTACGGCAGGGGGCAGTCTTTCATCCTGACTACTTTGCTCGGCGTCAACGAACATGGCATGTGGCTGGATGTCGGCCCATTTCCCCCGGAAAACAAGCTGCTTTTGCTTAGTGACCAGATTACTTTTGTCAGCGTGCATCAGCATGTGAAAATACAATTTGCGGCGCACGATATCGAGAACGACTTGTTCGAAAACAACGAGGCGTTTTATATGGAGTTGCCCGATTACCTGTTGCGTATACAGCGGCGGGATTTTTTTCGCATACTCATTCCGGCTGCCGCCCCCGTCAAGTGCATTATTCCTATTCCAGCGGAAAATCCGGACGACCCGGTAATTATGCGCGAAACGCCCCTCGTGGATATAAGCGGCGGCGGGATCGGGCTGCTGTGCGGGGAGCATGAGGCGACTTTGCTGCCAAAGAGAATTTTCCCAGATTGCCGGATTTCAATACCGGATGTAGGCATCCTGACAGTCACTATCGAGGTGCGAAACGGCATTAACTTCACTACGCCCAACGAGGTCGTACATAAGCGCGTGGGCTGCCGTTTTATCCACTTGAATAACCAGATGAATATCCTGCTGCAACGTTACATTACCCGCCTGCAAAGCGAAAGCTTGGTAAAACCATAGCAACATCACCGCTTGTGATATGGGCAACCCTAGAAATTCAAATTCCGTCATTCCGGCGGATAACCAGCGTAGCGTTCATGTTTCTCTCCAATGAACGTAGCGACCCACCTGCAAAATAACGGAAAGTCACTTTAAGCACGTCGCCCGCTCTGGCTTCCACTGGCTCACCCAAAGGCAGTACAAGATAGTCGATAAACCAGTCTATGGTGGTGGCTTGCTCGTGCATCACCGCTAGAATGTTCTTGGTGATGAAGCGCAGGGCATTCACTACACCATCCGATTCCAGAGCGAAGGTTCCCTCCCACTGAATTTCGAGTGTGGTAGGCTGAGACAAATCCAGAGTGCTGTAAACCGCTGGCGAAGCGAGTTCAGTTGTTCCGTCTTGGATCACATACGCCCGCTGGAACTGGATGATGGGCGCATGAAAACCGAAAAAGTCGTAAACCTGCTGTAGCGGCTGAACCGCCATGATAATGGCTGCAGGGATAAAAACCGGCTGTTTGCCGCCGAAGCGGCTCCGGTAGCGTTCCTTGAATGCCTCGATTACTTCTACCTGTTTTTCCCTTAGCATTGCACTGTGGATCATTTCACAAATCACCACATCCACAGGCTCGGGCGGCAAATATTCGAAAGCATCCGCATGAATCACCTCCACCTTATGCCCATCCGGATTGAGCACCAACAAGCGGCGCGATTCCGCCACCAAGTCAGGATTTAATTCTACGCACCATACCTTGCTCGCTTTCGATGCCGCAAGGCATGAGAGTACTCCCGTTCCTCCGCCCAGTTCCAATACCTTGGCACCTTCGAAAACAGCATAGTCGATAGCAGCTTTGAATGCGCTCATGCGATTAGCATCCATCAGCATGTTGTGATGATAATGCAAGGGTATGAACTGTCCCAGATAGTGATCTTCAGTTCTATCCTCCCCCGACGGAGCATGTATATACTCTGTCGGCGGAGCAACCGCCATGGAAAATTGATTTACCATTTCTGTCATATCAAGCGACCTCTCGCTTTACTTTATTCGTCATCGGCACACGGAATTATGGAAGGCCACCGAACTCTTGTTCAGCAGCCGCAACCGCTGGTACCCACCACGTATGGATGGATCACTTACCCTAAGCCGGACGAGCCGGAACTAAATGTAGGTCGGGAAAGGTAGGTCGTGGTTGTAAGCAAACAACCACGCATAGCCCACCCTACGTTACAGCTTTGCCATATGACAAATTCTGCTCAAAAAACGTGAGAAGTTAAGTCATTAAGAGACTAACCAGCCACCGTCTTGAATTACATCGGCACATTCAGCTATATCTTTAAAAGCCGGGGAAACTGCCTGCATATCCTGCCACTTGATTGCCGTCTTTTGGGATAAACTGCCAACATGAAATCTATCATCACAAGCGCAGAGGCATTGCAAAAACTGCCACAATGACTACTGATCAATTACTCCAGCAGGCCATCGCCCACCATCAGGCAGGCCGACTACAAGAAGCCGGAGAAGCTCTACCGGGCCATCCTGCAAACCCATCCGACTCATCCGGAGGCGAACCACAATATGGGATTTTTGGCGGTGCAGATGAAACAACCCACTGCCGGTCTGCCCTATTTTGTGGCAGCACTGAATGCCGATCCTGCACGCAGGCAATACTGGTTGAATTACATCGACGCCCTGTTGCAGGCCGGCCAAGTAGAAGATGCGCGGCAGGTGCTGGCACTTGCCCGGCAGCATGGTTTGCAGGGGGATGAGGTAGAAGCATTGGCGGTGAGGCTGGAAGGGGGAGCGCAGGTCGCAGCGCAACCAAATGCAGAATCTCAACACAAACAGTTTAATGAACAATCTGGGTTAAAAGAATCGCCCTCAGCCTCGTTGGTAGTTCTGCAAAACAGCAAGACACCGACCAAGGCCAAACCTGCCAAGCCGGATAAATCTGCCAGAAAATCTGCCCCTCACCAAGGGGAAAATCCCAGCCCTCAAGAGATTGATACACTGGTGGCCTTATTCACTGAGGGACGATTCACAGAAGCTGCAACCCTCGCCCAGTCGATGACGGTACGCTTTCCTCAGCACGAGTTTGGCTGGAAGGCGTTGGGTGCGGTGTTCAAGCAGATGGGGCGGATTGCGGACGCGCTGCTACCCATGCAGAAAGCGGCCGCGCTGTCGCCGGATGACGTCGAGGCGCATTACAATCTGGGCGTGACCTTTCAAGAGATGGGCCGACTGGATGAGGCCGAGGCCTGCTACCGGCGGGCGCTACAGATCAACCCGAATTACACTGATGCGCATAGCAACCTGGGCGTTACTCTTCAAGAATTGGGCCGACTGGCCGAGGCCGAGGCCTGCTACCGACAGGCGCTACAGATCGAGCCGGACTACACTAAGGCGCACGGCAACCTGGGCAACCTCCTCAAGGATATGGGCCGTCTGGACGAAGCCGAAGCCAGCCTTCGACGGGCGCTGGAGATCAAGCCGGATTACGCTGAGGCGCACATCAATCTGGGTAATATCCTCAAGGATGTGGGTTGCCTGGACGAAGCCGAAGCCAGCTACCTGCGTGCTTTACAGATCAACCCGAATTATGTTGCGGCGTACGGCAATCTGGGCAACCTCCTCAGGAATATGGGTCGCCTAAACGAGGCCGAAGCCAGTTACCGGCGCGCGCTACAGATCAATCCGGATTACGCTACGCATAACAATCTTGGTCTCACCCTTCATGACCTGAGTCGGCTGGACGAGGCCGAAGTGAGCCTTCGACGGGCGTTGGAGATCAAGCCAGATTACGCCCAAGCGCACAGCAACTTGGGTAACACCCTCAAGGATAAGGGCCGACTGGATGAGGCCGAGGCCAGCTACCGACGGGCGTTACAGATCAAGCCGGATTTTGCTGAGGCGCACAGCAACCTTGGTAACACCCTTTATGAGTTGCATCGGCTGGATGAGGCCGAAATGAGCCTTCGACGGGCGTTGGAGATCAAGCCAGATATCGCCGAGTCGCACAACAACCTAGGCAACACCCTCAAGGATATGGGCCGCATGGACGAGGCCGAAGCCAGCTACCGATGGGCGCTACAGATCAAGCCGGATTTTGCTGAGGCGCATACCAATCTGGGTGCCATCCTCAAAGATATGGGCCGACTGGACGAGGCCGAAGCCAGCTACCGACGGGCGCTACAGATCAAGCCGGATTTTGAGGATGCCTTCGGTAACTTGCTATTCACCTTGAACTACCACCCAGACAAAAGTGGCGAGGAAATATTTGCGGTTTACCGGGAATATGATGTCAGGTTTGGTTTGCCTCACCAGAGTGAATGGCGACCGCACGGCAACAGCCGCGAAACGAACCGGCACTTGAAGGTGGGGTATGTTTCGCCGGATTTTAAGAAACACGCGGCACGACATTTTCTGGAACCCCTGCTGGCTCATCACAACAAACAGGCTGTTGAAGTGTATGCGTACGCCGAGCTGACATGGGAGGATGCAGTGACGGCCCGTTACAAGAATTATGTAGACCAATGGATACCCACCTGTGGCATGTCCGATAAAGAACTAGCCGAGCGCATCCAAGCTGACGGGATAGACATACTGGTGGAACTGGCTGGACACTCAGCTAAAAATCGGCTGGGCGTGTTTGCCCGCAAGCCGGCACCAGTTTCTTTATCATGGTTGGGGTATGGGTATAGTACGGGGCTGACGGCTATTGACTACTTTCTTACTGATAAAGTTGCTGTCCCGGCGGGCAGTGAAGGACTATTCTCAGAAAAGCCTTGGCGGTTGGCAATGCCGGCCTTTGCCTACCGGCCTGCTGAAGGCATGGGGGAACTCAACCCACTACCCGCGATGAGTGCGGGCTATATCACCTTTGGAGCCTGAGCCGAGGAATAAGAATTAATCATCGTGTGATCCGGGTCTGGTCGGAGATATTAAAGCGTGTGGAAGGTGCGAGACTGGTGATTGATAGTGCAGACTTCCGCGATGGATACACGCAGGACATGCTGGCGGAGAAGTTTGCCGCTCATGGAATTAGCCGCGATCAGTTACAAATCGGTTGCCACAGCCCGCCATGGGATGTGTTGCGAGGAATGGACATTGGGCTGGACTGTTTTCCCCACAACTCCGGGACGACGTTGTTTGAAACTTTATATATGGGAGTTCCATTTGTGACTCTGTCGGGTCGCCCAAGCGTTGGGCGGTTGGGGAGTTCGATATTGGAAGGCGTTGGGCACCCGGAATGGATTGCCAAAACTGAAGACGAATATGTGGAAAAGGCCGTTACTTTGGCTGGAGGTTTGCCGAAGTTGGCCGCACTGCGGGCTGGCCTGAGGCAAGAAATGCAAGCAGGGCAACTGATGGATGAGGCAGGCTTTACCCGTGGGGTGGAGGCGGCCTATCGGGAAATGTTTAAAAAATGGGCAAGGCTGAATGCGGAAATGAGTCTGGAAACGGATATGTGCATGAGCGACGGGACACTGACGGTAGAGCAATCTGATGGGACTCCTGGTGAAACTACTAGCCATCCCACTGATGAGCTAACTAGCCATTCGACTAGGCTGTCATCCGAAGAACTTTTGGCCGGGCACCCGAAAGACGCCAGCCAAGTCGCTGGTTATCTCCAGCAGGCCATCGCCCACCATCAGGCAGGCCGACTACAAGAAGCCGGAGAAGCTCTACCGGGCCATCCTGCAAACCCATCCGACTCATCCGGAGGCGAACCACAATATGGGATTTTTGGCGGTGCAGATGAAACAACCCACTGCCGGTCTGCCCTATTTTGTGGCAGCACTGAATGCCGATCCTGCACGCAGGCAATACTGGTTGAATTACATCGACGCCCTGTTGCAGGCCGGCCAAGTAGAAGATGCGCGGCAGGTGCTGGCACTTGCCCGGCAGCATGGTTTGCAGGGGGATGAGGTAGAAGCATTGGCGGTGAGGCTGGAAGGGGGAGCGCAGGTCGCAGCGCAACCAAATGCAGAATCTCAACACAAACAGTTTAATGAACAATCTGGGTTAAAAGAATCGCCCTCAGCCTCGTTGGTAGTTCTGCAAAACAGCAAGACACCGACCAAGGCCAAACCTGCCAAGCCGGATAAATCTGCCAGAAAATCTGCCCCTCACCAAGGGGAAAATCCCAGCCCTCAAGAGATTGATACACTGGTGGCCTTATTCACTGAGGGACGATTCACAGAAGCTGCAACCCTCGCCCAGTCGATGACGGTACGCTTTCCTCAGCACGAGTTTGGCTGGAAGGCGTTGGGTGCGGTGTTCAAGCAGATGGGGCGGATTGCGGACGCGCTGCTACCCATGCAGAAAGCGGCCGCGCTGTCGCCGGATGACTTCGCTACGCATTACAACCTAGGCAATACACTCAAAGAACTGGGTCGGCTTGAAGAGGCCGAAGCCAGTTACCGGCGTGCTCTACAGATCAAGCCGTATCTCGAGGAGGCGCAAAGCAACCTGGGCAACCTCCTCAAGGATATGGGCCGTCTGGATGAGGCTGAAGCCAGCTACCGGCGGGTTTTGCAGATCAAGCCGGAATACGCTGGAGCGCATAGCAATCTGGGCAACCTCCTCAAGGATATGGGTCGTCTGGACGAAGCCGAAGCCAGCCTTCGACGAGCGCTGGAGATTAAGCCGGATCTCGCCGAGGCGCATAGCAACTTGGGCAATACCCTCAAGGATGTGGGTCGAATGGACGAGGCTGAAGCCAGCTTTCGACGGGCGCTACAGATCAAGCCGGATTTCGCTGAGGCACATTACAACCTGGGTAATACACTTTATGACTTGCATCGGTTAGGCGAGGCCGAAATCAGTTACCGGCGGGCGTTACAGATCAAGCTAAATTATGCTGAGGCGCACAACAATCTGGGTCTCACTCTTCATAGCTTGGACCGACTAGGTGAGGCCGAAGCCAGCTACCAGCGAGCACTACAGATCAAGCCGGACTTTGCTGAGGCGCACAGCAATCTGGGCATCACCCTCATGCAGATGGGTTGCCTAGTCGAGGCCGAAGCGAGCCACCGGCGGGCGCTGGAAATTGCGCCGGACTACGCCCCCGCCCACCAAAATTTAGCCTCCATATTGGCGTATCTCTCGGACTTCGATCAGGTGGTTACGGAGAGTGATGTGGCCTTGCATCTCAAGCCCGACGATGCCATGGGTTGGGAGCAACGCCTCTATACTTACTCCTATCACCCCGATCTTAGCGCCCAGGAAATTTACGCGGAATTTGTCCGCTGGGGTGATCGTTTTCCCGATCCGGTGGTGGATTTCAGCGCCCACGACCGGTCGCAGGGTCGCCGCCTGCGGATAGGTTATGTCTCTCCCGATTTCCGCCGTCATACCTCTCGCTTCTTTTTCTGGCCGCTGTTTGCCAACCACGATCATGCTGTCGTCGAGTTGTACGCCTATTCAAACGTCAAGGTGGAAGATGAATTCACCGCTGAGTTCAAGGGGCATTTCGACCACTGGCGGAACATCCGGGAGGTAGAGGATAGCGAGGTGGCCCGGATGATTCGCCAGGACGGGATCGATATCCTGGTGGACTGCTGCAACCATATGAGGGATGACCGTTTAGGTGTCTTTACCCTGAAGCCGGCACCGATCCAGGCCACCTGGCTGGGTGCTGCCTGGACCACCGGCTTGAAGATGATCGACTACGCACTGATTGATCCCTACATGGCTCCCGAAGGAACCTTGACCAGAGAGACCATCGTGCGGTTGCCGCATTGCTTCGTGGCCTACCGCCCGCCGGAGGAAACGGCTGAGATAGCCACGCCCCCTTGCCTGAAGAATGGCTATATCACCTTTGGCTACACGGGCCGTACCGAACGGCTGAATCACCATACCTTCCGGGTGTGGGGAGAGATACTGAGACAAAACCCCACCGCACGATTGATCCTCGACTTTCGCCCCTTTGCCGATCTGCCCACCCAAGCGCATTACCGGCAGTTCATGCTTCGGCACGGGATGGATCCCGGCCGGGTGACCATGCGCAATAGTGCCAACATCTTTGCCGGGTTGAATGACATCGATATCCTGCTGGATTCCTTTCCGCACAGCGGGGGAACCATGCTGTTTGACGCGCTGTGGATGGGCGTGCCGATATTGACCTTGGCCGGCCGCCCTCCGGTAGGGCGAATTGGCACCAGCCTGATGATCAATCTGGGATTGCCGGAGTGGGTGGCTGAAAGTCAGGAAGAATACATCGGCAAGGCAGGTACCTTGGCCAAAAACGCTGAGACGCTTGCGCAACTTCGCGCGGGCATGCGGGAACGGATGCAGAACTCACCGATAATGGATGGTTCAGGCTTTGCCCGTGGGGTAGAGGCGGCCTATCGGGAAATGTTTGAAAAATGGGCAAGGCCGAATGCGGAAATGAATCAGGAGACGGATGTGTGCATGAGCACGGGGCGCTGACGATAGAGCAACCTGATGGGGCTCTGGTGAAACTATTAGCCACCCCACTGATGAGCTAACTAGCCATTCGACTAGGCTGTCAAAAGACGCCAGCCAAGTCGCTGGTTATAAGCAACCCAAAGACGGTTGCCAAGTGGTTGGCTTCGTGCGCAAGGTTGAAGATGCTTATCGTGGGATGAGGGGAATCTGATGCGAGAAAGGTGGTAAAACATGAAAGCAATTATTCTTGCGGGTGGACTGGGAACGCGGATCAGCGAGGAAACAGCGTTGCGTCCAAAGCCCATGATCGAAATTGGCGGGCGCCCCATTCTTTGGCATATCATGAAAATGTATTCCACCCACGGCATTCATGATTTTGTGGTTTGCTGTGGCTATAAAGGTTATGTTATCAAGGAATACTTCGCCAATTATTTTCTGCATATGTCGGATGTAACATTCGATATGCAGAACAACCAGATGGAAGTGCATGAGCGACACGCCGAACCGTGGCGCGTCACGCTGGTGGACACAGGTGACGATACCATGACGGGTGGGCGGTTGAAGCGCGTTGCACAATATGTAAAAGATGCAGAGGCTTTTTGTTTTACCTACGGCGATGGCGTGGCTGATGTTGATATTGCCGCACTGGTTGCTTTTCACCGGCAGCATGGCAAGCGTGCAACTGTCACAGCTGTTCAGCCTCCCGGCCGTTATGGTGCGCTTAATATGGATGGGGAGTCTGTACGCGGCTTTATTGAAAAACCTCAGGGTGATGGGGGTTGGATTAACGGTGGGTTTTTTGTGTTGTCGCCAAGCTGTTTAGACCTTATAGCCGATGACGCAACTTCCTGGGAGAAAGAGCCGCTTAGCCAGCTTGCGGCACAAGGTGAGCTAATGGCTTATGAGCACAGAGGATTCTGGCAGCCAATGGATACGCTTCGCGAAAAAAATCAACTGGAAGAGCTTTGGCAGAGTGGGGAAGCACCGTGGAGAAAGTGGAAGTGAACTCAAGTTTTTGGCAGGGTAGGCGCATTTTCATAACTGGACATACCGGGTTCAAGGGTGGCTGGCTTTCCCTGTGGTTACAGGCCATGGGGGCGGATGTGCATGGCTACGCGCTTAATCCGCCGACCGACCCTAATCTTTTTGCGGCGGCGGAAGTTGGTAAGGGCATGGCGAGCAGCGTAATTGCAGACATCCGCGACGCGGATAGTCTCCGTCTAGCTATGCAAACCGCACGACCGGAGATTATTTTTCATTTGGCCGCACAGCCATTGGTACGCTACTCCTATGCCCAACCTGCGGAAACTTATGCGGTGAATGTGATGGGGACGGTGCATTTGCTCGAAGCCGTGCGGGCAACATCGGGCGTGAAGGCAGTGGTGAATGTCACCACGGATAAATGCTATGAAAATCGTGAATGGCTATGGGGCTATCGCGAGAACGAACCAATGGGCGGTTTTGATCCTTATTCCAGCAGCAAGGGTTGCGCCGAGTTGGTGACTGCCGCTTATCGGCGATCTTTCCTTGAACCTGCAGGGATCGCGCTGGCGAGCGCGCGAGCGGGCAATGTGATTGGCGGCGGAGACTGGGCTGCGGATCGCTTGATTCCCGATTTTCTGCGGGCCATGGATGCGGGTGAAACTTTGCGGATACGCTCCCCCAAGGCTACACGGCCATGGCAACATGTGCTGGAGCCGCTATCTGGGTATCTGATGCTGGCGGAACGGCTTTGTACGGGTGGTGCAGCTTTCGCCGAGGCTTGGAATTTTGGTCCTTCCGATGAGGATGCCCGCCCAGTGCAATGGATTGTTGAGCGTTTGGCTGAAATACGCAAGGACGTGAATTGGAAATGCGACGAGGCACCGCAACCACACGAGGCGCACTATCTGAAACTGGATAGCAGCAAGGCGCATATTCAACTGAACTGGCAGCCACGCTGGCAATTGGCGACGGCATTGAATAAAACGGTTGAGTGGCATCAGGCATGGCGTGAGGGACAAAGCATGCGTGCAACCACGTTGGCACAGATATCCGATTACCAAACTCAAAGGCAAAACAATTAGCCATGTCGCGCTTTGATTTTATTCAGATGCCTTTGTCTGGACTTATGCTGATACAGCGCAAGGTGATAGAAGACCATCGCGGCTTCCTGTCGCGCTTTTACTGTGCTGAGGAATTCGCTGCGGCAGGTATTAACAAGCCAGTTGCCCAAATCAATCACACACTCACGCGCAAAAAAGGCGCGGTACGCGGCCTGCATTTCCAGAATCCTCCTCATGCTGAGATCAAGTTGGTGAGTTGCATGAAAGGGGAGATATGGGACGTGGCGGTTGATCTCCGTCGCGACTCGCCTACCTTCCTACAGTGGCATGGCGACATACTTTCCGCCACAAATCGCAAGAGCCTGCTTATCCCGGAAGGCTATGCGCATGGATTTCAAGCGTTAACTGAGGATTGTGAGCTGATCTACCTGCACACTTCGGCCTATCATTCCGAGGCCGAAGGCGCTTTGAATGTGGCTGATCCAAAACTTAATATAGCGTGGCCACTGCCCATTGACGACCTTTCCGAACGCGACCGCAACCACCCTTTTATCAAATCAGATTGGCAGGGAATTGTTTTATGAAATGCCGCCACTGCCACACTGAATTAACTTTGCCATTGCTCGACTTGGGCGCGGCGCCACCGTCCAATGCCTATCTCACCCAGCAGACATTGCATGCCCCGGAAAAATATTTCCCCTTGCGGGTGTTGGTGTGCACTGAATGCTGGTTGGCACAAACCGAGGACTATGCAGGAGCGGATGAGCTGTTTTCTGCCGATTATGCATATTTCAGTTCTTTTTCGACTACATGGCTGAAACACGCCGAACAATATGTTGAGGATATGGCGCAGCGTTTTGCGTTGAATGCAAACTCCCATATCGTAGAGGTGGCGGCGAATGATGGCTACTTGCTGCAATATGCCAAAGCACGCGGCATTCCGTGTCTAGGTGTTGAGCCTACCACCAGCACAGCAAATGCGGCACGCGCCAAGGACATCGAAATCGTAGAAGAATTCTTTGGGGTCAAGCTGGCGCAACAACTGGTTATACAAGGCAAACAGGCCGACCTGACAGCCGCTAATAATGTGTTGGCACATGTGCCGGACATTAATGATTTTGTCGGAGGGTTTGCAGTGTTGCTAAAACCGGCAGGTGTGGCGACTTTTGAATTTCCTCATCTGTTGCGTTTGGTGTCCGAGAATCAGTTCGACACCATTTATCACGAACACTATTCCTATCTCTCGTTGACGGCGGTGCGGCGTATTTTTGCGCATAATGGATTGAGTGTGTTTGATGTAGAAGAATTGAGCACTCACGGCGGCAGCTTGCGTGTTTACGCGCAACGCACTGATTCCGGTATTCATGAAACAAACGCGAACGTAGCAAATATGCTGAAACTGGAATCCCAGGCGGGCATGGCCGCGCCAGCGTTCTACACCGGCTTCCAAGCCAGGGCGAATCAGGTTAAGAACGACTTTCTGTCATTTCTGATTGAAGCTAAGCGAACAGGTAAAACCGTAGCCGGATACGGCGCGGCCGCCAAGGGCAACACCTTGCTGAATTATGCCGGTGTGCATCCGGATTTATTGCCTTATGTAGTGGATCGCAACCCCGCCAAGCAAGACAAATTCTTGCCCGGCTGCCGCATTCCGATTGTTGCTGAAGCACACCTGAAACAAAATCGGCCAGCCTATGTGGTGATCCTGCCATGGAATTTGCGCACAGAAGTAGTCGAGCAATTGGCCTACATTCGCGAATGGGGCGGGCGGTTCGTTACGGCCGTACCATCACTGAAGGTGAGCTGAGGTGCATATGAAGATAGCGGTGACTGGAGCCAGCGGTTTTATCGGCAGACACGTCCTGACAGCGTTGCTTCAGCACGATATAGAAATTATTGCGGTGACTCGTGATGCGACACGGTTGGCCGATTTTAGTGAAGCCGTTCGCATTGTGGGAATGGATATTTCTGACCCTGCGGCAGATTGCTTTCAGCAAATGGGCTGTCCCGATATCTTGATACATCTTGCTTGGGACGGGCTGCCGAATTACAGATCCCTGCACCATTTTGAGACAGAGTTGCCAAGACAATACCATTTTCTTAAGAGCATGATCGAGGCCGGACTCCCTTCATTGCTGGTGACCGGAACCTGTTTTGAATATGGGATGCAGTCTGGTTCGCTTTCGGAAGAAATGCCGACCAAACCGAGCAACCCTTATGGTTATGCCAAAGATGCCTTGCAGCAACAGTTGGAATTCCTGAAATCGGTTAGACCATTCAACCTGACTTGGGCACGTCTTTTCTATATGTATGGAGAAGGACAGCCCGATACTTCGCTTTATCCAAAACTAAAAGAAGCCGTGTTGCGGGGAGACAAGGTATTCAATATGTCCGGTGGCGAGCAATTACGCGACTATCTTCCTGTTGAAGAAGTTGCGCGCCAGATTGTTCGGCTGGCAATGGCGCAACGCGATATCGGGACTATCAACATTTGCTCGGGAAATCCAATCTCGGTGCGCAAGCGGGTAGAGCAGTGGTTACTCGAAAATGACTGGGAAATCGAACTTAACCTTGGCTTCTACCCTTACCCGGATTATGAGCCGATGGAATTCTGGGGTAACAGGCAGCATTTGGATGCAGTACTGGGGCGGCATGAGCTATCGTGAACTGTTTAAAGTAGAGGGACTGCCGGTCTTCCAGAACAAGATGTTCGCCGATCGTGCGGCGGCGCTTGCCTGCCCCAAAGGAGATATGACGCTGGTTCAGGATATGGATACCGGGCTTATCTTTAACTCCACATTTAACGCTTGCTTGCTTGGATATGATGCTGATTATCAAAACGAGCAAGCCTGTTCAAGCGTGTTCCAACGGCATTTGGAGGATGTGAAGGCGATTATCCAGCGACATTTTTTCGGCAAATCTCTTATAGAGGTTGGTTGCGGCAAGGGATATTTCCTCGAATACCTGCGGCAATCCGGCTTTGCAATAACCGGGGTTGATCCGGCCTACGAGGGAACCAACCCCGACGTGGTGAAAGCTATATTCAAAACGAGTTTGGGATTGACGGCAGATGGTGTCATCTTGCGTCATGTGTTGGAGCATATTCCTGATCCATGTGGCTTTCTTGCGTCTATTGCAGAGGCCAATGGAGGCAAAGGGAAAATTTATATTGAGGTTCCTTGCCTGGACTGGATTTGTCAGCACCGGGCATGGTTTGATATTTTTTATGAGCATGTAAATTATTTCCGTCTTGCCGACTTCCATCGTATGTTTGGCAAGGTCTATGAGAGTGGGCATGTTTTTGGGGGGCAATATCTGTATGTCGTTGCAGACTTGGCGACATTGCAAAAACCAGCGTTTAATTCGAATGATGCTTTTATTTTCCCGACCGATTTTTTGTTGGATATCGATAGGTTTGCTGCCCTCGCTAAAAGTAGTCGGTGTGCTATATGGGGTGGGGCATCCAAGGGCGTAATTTTTTCTCTCTACATGCAGCGTGCCGGTGTAACTATCGATTGCGTAATCGACATCAACCCGGCCAAACAAAATAAATTCATGGCGGCAAGCGGGTTGCGGATTTCATCACCCGTCGAGGGCATGAAAACAATAGAGGCGGGAGACAATCTGTTTGTGATGAATTCCAACTATTTGCAGGAAATTATTGCGCAATCAAACAAGCAACTTAATTACATAAAGGTGGATCACCATGAGTTTTGAAAAAGAAGTAAAAGAAAGAATTGACGCAAATGCCCAAAACGAGGAACTAAAAGCTTGTGCCCATAACTTTTTGAAAGGGTCTCTGGCCCCGAAGTATTCCTACAACTTCTCTTGGCTCGGAAGACCGATTATTCAGTATCCACAAGATATGATTGCCATGCAGGAGATCATATGGGAAGTAAAGCCTGACCTGATTGTCGAAACAGGGATTGCTCATGGCGGCTCACTTATATTTTCTGCTGCAATGTTGGAATTGGTTGCAGCCTGTACCGGAATTGAAGGCGAAGTAATCGGCATCGACATTGATATTCGTCCGCATAACCGCAAGGCAATTGAAGAGCATCCAATGTACAAGCGCATTAGCATGATCCAGGGGTCGAGTATCGTGCCCGAAATCGTGGCGCAAGTTGTCGAGAAGGCCAAAGGTAAAAAGCGTATTCTTGTTTGTCTGGATTCAAATCATACCCACGAACATGTACTTGCTGAACTAGAGGCTTATGCACCACTGACAACAGTTGGAAGTTATTGCGTGGTGTTTGATACCGTTGTTGAAGATATGCCTAAAGAGCTCGCAGGGGAACGACCTTGGGGGCCGGGGAATAATCCAAAAACGGCAGCTCATCAATACGTTAAGACGCATCCGGAGTTTGAGGCCGATAATAGTATTGATAATAAACTTCTCATTTCGGTGGCACCGGATGGCTATTTGAAGCGGGTTCGCTAAGCCAATTTGTCGCGTGCAAACGGGAGTTGCAGAAGAAACGTCCTTGCCAACTACCTCTGCCAGGGGTGGATAGCCCGGTTGGCCTTCATGCCCATGTATATCCGCTACATGGGCGTGGGGGCTGGTATGAATGTAAGCGCCAATTTCTCCCCGCCTTCCCTAGCGCATTGTAATCCGGCAATAGCCCGCGAAATAATTTGCGGGGTGTATCACCTGACTGCGCGGATCTTAAATCAGCGTTCAATACAGGTGCAGCACCCGCAGCACCTGGAGTTGCTGGGGCAAAAGCTGATGCCTCAACGTTAAACGACATGCAAAAGGCAAATATCATGCTTTCAATTAGCGCTCAAATGAAAGAACTGTTTTATAAATCGCTGGATACGCATGAGCACACCAGCGTACTGGCATTCCATTGGATTCCGATCAGGCTTAGGTAAATATCTGTCCAGCATGCAACACGGATAACGTTTTGGTAATTCACGCCGAACAAGCATACCTAATATGCTCGTATTGACAGCGCTTCCAAATATTGCTCCACACATCGGACAACTTCCTCTGCGAATACTGAATATTGGTGGCGAGATAGAGCGAACATTTTATATTACTAGCGACAATTCCAAGAATATCGTTCCCATGACAAGTAGCGGGACGGTCGCTGATTTTCAAATAATTGGAAGGCGGGGAGAAATTGGCGCTTACGTATGAATTGAAAGTGCAGTAATGGAATATCGCTGGGAATGTTACACGGCGCTTACGGAAGTTACAGGGGACACCAATAGTTTTTCCTTCATGAGCTTCTCTTCACACTTCAATTTCATTGTTCGTGTACGCACTCAGCAAGAGCTCAATCTTTCCAAGTATCACGCCGATTTGCCAAAATTCATCTTCAATAAGAGCGTTAACGATTTGGCCCGTTGATTTTGAGAAACTTTCAGAGAATATGCGCGCACCAACACTAATTCGGAGAACCGCTGTATTAACTCCTGACCGATGAATCACGGGTACAGGTTGGCCGATGTGGCACATTTGAGCGAGCAGTCTGAATTCCCTCGCATTTTTATATGAAAAATACTTCGAACAATCTTGATTGAGTAGCGTATAAATTCGGTGCATTTGTTTTTCCGAACAAATCTTTCTAACGCCATCATGGTCGTAATAAAGGAAAAACGGAAAGATCATTCTGCGGCCACTTAACTCTCCGAGTTCTGTGCTCAACGGAGTATCCCTGCATGAGTTCTGATAGTGTAGTTCGATAAATGGCGCCGCCAACAAAATGTCCTCAACTCGTTCGCAAAATTCGGGCACCGCTCTAACTCGTATGGCAGGCGGAATTTCATAATATCGTTGCATTTCTGAAATCGCAGCAACCCATCTGAAAATTGATCCAAGATTGAAGCTTTTACTGCCGCCACGGAGAATAGCCCGCAATCGTTGTGGCAAATCCTCCTTGGCACAGTACGAATTAAATCCTATATCAAACTTTGCACCATTCTCCTGAATGTTATGTACTATTTGCTCTGGAATGAGGATTGCCCCGGAAAAAGGAGGACCAGTGAAGTACTTGGAACCAGTGACTATGACGATCATTTGATATTCCAGATATTCAATAATCTCTTCACGATCCAGTCTCATCTGGCATGCGTCAACAACAATACAGACTTTAGGCCCGAACCTTTGCTTAAGTTCTACGAGTAGTGCCTTGGATGGACCGGAGTAGCCTAGTTTTGAATGGTTCATTGCGTGAACGACCACAAGATTACCCGCTTCAACGTTCGTAACAACCAAGTCCAGCACCTGACTATCCAGGGCTCTTGTTGGAACGGCATCCCCTGATTTGTCTCGAACCGGAATATCGATTTGGCGCTCCTGATTACTTCCCATGCAGAGCAGTTGGCCTTTCTGGACGGTATCAGATAGAGCTGTATCGTCTGCAAAATGCCGCTCTTGCAACGCAAGCCTCACACCAGACCCTGATTCGTCCACCCCCACTATGAGCGATACTATAGGGCTATCAGAAAGGAGCCGGGTAAGACCGTGCGCGATGAGAAAACTATCGGTACCGGAGGCTGTTATAACCACTTCGGCAAGGCTCGATCCAATACCCAACTGATGACAAATCCCATCGCGTACTTCTTGTGCCAAACCGGCCACAGCGGAAGGAACGCCGCTTGCTATGGCTTCAGAAATGAATCGCTGGCGCCGTTTCCCTACAAAATCGTACGCATATTTTGAAATTGATGTTGCGGTAGACGATGAAAATGTAATTGCCTCGGGACGAGGGAAGGGGCGGCATCCGTAACCGTTCAATTGAGTGTTCTGATCCACAACCAAGCGATGATCACCGCCAAGAACCAACATTCTTTCGATCGGTAGCGCGAGCTGAAGAAGTTCGTCACACTCATCGGCATTTGACCTTTCAGCTTCTTGGCCAATCGTCGGCCTGAGCGCATGCAATGCTGCAAGCGTGGATGCTGAATAATCAGAAATCCGCATCGGAATAGTTTCCCTTAACTTATCCAACAGGAAAGTTTTTTCTATCCACTCAATCTTGTGATCAAGAGAATAATTGGGAAGAAATTTGCAACTAATAACTGAAACAATAAGAGCGGCAATGTCGCACACGCGTGTGTCGAGACGTCCAGAGCGATGCCACAACAGCCACTCACTTATGTAGTGGTTCGCAAACTCGTCAATACCCTCTATTTTTGTTGCGGACGCGCAAATGACAATTTTGCCGTTTATGTCGAATTCGAATGGAGGCTTGATATCTATGGGAACTTGTCCGTTATTTGATTGTGGCTCCGTGTTCATTGTTCTTCGCTCTGCGTTTGTTAGGGTATCCGTAATCTGTGGTTGATTTAGATTTGTGGTGACCGTCCAAAATCAACCCCTTGCAGACCTTCAAATTTTTCTGAAGCGCAAGTTCAACGTTAAAGTAAGAGGCTGCGCGAGGGTGTATTCGCGTAGCTTCTCTCACTACCATGGGTTAGAAATTATAGGGGGCATAATTAATGAGTTTTCTTCGTGGTTTGACTGTTAGCTGTGGATTCCAGATGGATGGGGTTGGCCGATAAAGTTGCTGATTGCTGTTGTGTTGGTACAGTGGATTTCGATATTGGTGACGTGGTGTTGTATTGTTTTACAGCTATATTCGTTTGGATAATTGAACAAATGGATTGAAGTCCTGCGCCGATGACGGCAGCAATGGTAAGGACGACGACGATCATTTGCAGTTTCGAGTTCTTTTTATCTAGTAAGGTGATGTGGTCTTGCAGGGAATTAATATGGCGTTGTAAAAGGATGCCGTTAATCATATTCCCTATAACAACGTTTTCCTGTCTTGGCGTCCATGCCCCACTGCTATGAGAAAGCAGAATGAGATATTGTTTTAGTGTTTCAGAACTGGCATGTTCAATTGAGCCGTCATTTATCGAGTTCTGCAAATCTTGTGGCGTAGGTTCGGTCATGGTTTCAAACGTTGAAGTAGCGGCACTATCTACAAATACTCGGACAGCTACTTCCATCTCCGCCTGGATCATTGTATCCGCGACAATTGCAGACATCATTTGCAACAGCGGGCTCCAACCAAACTGCAAAAGGGACAAGAATAATTCTTAACAATCGCTTCATATAGTTTCTCCCTGATCTTTAGCTTCGGCCCAAGGGTAATGTCTGCTCATGGCTGCACAACTGAGACATTCATAATCATAGCAAATCAATACGAATGCAAATTTTTATGCCTTACAATTCTTGACCAAAATCAACCGCAGATTGCGGATGACCGCTTGTTGTTATAAACCGCGCTTCTTCGCGTTGATTAACATTTCGCGAAAAGCAGCAAACACCTTGCGCATCTGGGGTTGTTTATACGGGAAGAGATCAACCGGGTCGAGTGCATGGACAGCCATGTTGCTGTCGACTTCAAAAATCAGCAGTTTGCCATCAGGTGTCTCGCCGCAATCGATGCCGAGATAGTCGAGTCCCATGCGCTCGTGGATGACGTGAAAAGCGTCTTTGTGCCGGAGGGCGAATTCTTCATCGAAGTTGGCCATGAAACGCTCTTCTTCGGCGCGTTTCTCGGCGCTTTCTGTCATGCCCGCGTTCAGGTAGTGGATCATCCAGTGGCTGGATATGGCCATATGGCAGATAAACGGGCGGCCTTCGATCAGGACTATGCGGTATTTGCGGAACTGGCCGTCCTTACTGCAATAATCGACGAAGCGGGAAATATAAAATTCATCCTGTGTCATCGTCTGCAAGTAGTCGGCAATGGCCGCCGGGTTATCGAGTTTGACCAAGCCTTTGCCGGCATGCGAGTCTACCGGGCGGGCAATAAGCGGGAATTCCCCATCGGCAAGCACGGTAACGACAGCTAACCCTTCGTTGCCAATTTGTTCCAGAGTCTGTCGGCTTATGCGAGCCGTGTCCGGCATGACTACTCCCGGAGCAGACTTCAGCAATGCACAAGCGCTATCGCGCGACAATAAGGCAATTTGACCGGGCATATTGAGTACCGGGTGCGGCCAGAATTTTAAAGTGTTGTTGAGTTCTTGCAGCAGCGGGATATTTTCGTCGGATTCGCCGATGGCGACGAACAGCACATCATGATCGGGCAGTGGGGAGGGCAAAGGCCGTTGTGGTGTCACATAAAGCAAATCAAGCGCAACATCGGAGTTTTCCAGCAGCAATTCCACGGGCGAGTTCGCTATCAGATCTCCCGCTCCCATGAGGGCGAGCACCCGGATTGCGGGCGGCATGGTTGTGGATGGCAGAGAATAGATTTGCTGTAATTCCAGAGCCTGCGCTTGCATGGTCAAGGCCAGCTCCCGATTTCCCCTGAGCAATAAAATCGTAAACAAATCCATAAACGCATTGGCATCTGTCTTGCCTGAATTCGCTCCGGCACGGGCGACCAATTGTGTGCCCAAAGGCGCGAGATCGATTCCGGAAAAGATCATTCTCATGATCTTTGCGAGACCGATAAAGGGTGCCTGCTCGGCGTTATTTTCAAGGGGTGGTGCTGAGGATTCAGGATTCATGTTGTGTGTAATATTTTATTGAGGTTTTTCTTACCGAATGCAATCGTTGCCTTTAACAGGGCGTCAATGTTATTCGAATTGGTGCGATGGTTGACGATTGCAGCGCGAATTGCGAACCGACCATTGATGGTGGTCGTTGATGGCACCGCGATTCCCGATTCTTGCAGAGCGACCACGATGTCGGCATTTACCCGGTCAGCATCTTCGCAACGATAGCGAAAACAAACGATATTTAGCGAAACTGGGGCAAGCAATTCCAGTTCCGGTGTTTCCTTGATGCGCTGCTGCATGTATTGGGCAAGTGCGCAAGTATGTGCTATCACTGCCCCCAACTTTTCCGCGCCGTAAACCTTGATGGTGAACCAGGTTTTCAGCGCACGGAAGCCGCGCGACAGGTCTGGACCAAAATCGCAAGGCCATGGCGACCCGGCAGCCAACCCGCGTGTTTCCCGTTTCAGGTAAGCGGCGGGTGACGCAAAGGTGCTGTGATGCAGCGCACCATTCCGCACCAGGATAAAACCCGCGTCGTAAGGCACCTGCCCCCATTTGTGGAAATCGAAAGCGACAGAATCCGCACGTTCCATCCCGGTCAGGCGCGGCGCTATTTCCGGCGCCAGCATGGCGAGTGCGCCGTAAGCGCCGTCCACATGGAACCAAATCTTTTCTTTCTGGGCAATGTCCGCAAGGGCGGCAAGATCATCAATGGCGCCGACATCCACCGAGCCAGCAGTCCCGGCAATGAAGAATGGGGTATAGCCTGCGTTGCGGTCTGCCTCGATGGCGCGTTCCAGTGCTGCAACATCCATCTGGTAGTGCTCGTTCATCGGGATCAGGCGCAAGGTATCCAGCCCGAGGCCGGACAAATCCATGGCTTGCGCGATACAGCCGTGAGCGCCCATCGACGTATAGGCAGACAGGCGTTTGTCGCTGGCTGCAATACCCTCATGTCGCACGCCGACGCCCAGCGCGGCAGTTCGGGCAACCAGCACAGCGATCAGGTTTGCCATGGAGGTTCCGGTCACAAACAGGCCACTCGCGTTTTCGGGAAAGCCGAATAGCTCACGCACCCACTGCAGTACCTGCCGTTCCACTTCAATCGGCATCTGGTCGCGTCCACCCAGATTGGCGTTCAACCCGGCAGCCAGCATTTCTGCCAACATACCTACTGGCGTCCCGCCACCATGCACCCAGCCCATAAAGCCCGGATGTGCATTGCCCACAGCATAAGGAAGAATGTCCCGCATGAAAGAGTCATGCACCACCGCAAGATCGGATGGCTTTTGCGGCAGTGCTTCATGGAACAGGGTGCGTACTTCCGGGGGAATGGGCTGCCAGACCGGGCGTTCGCGGATATGTTCCAGATAGTCCAGCATATCGTCCAGCATTCGGTGGCCTTGGGCGCGTAAATCTTGCCAGTCCGGCGGATCGAGCGTGTCCTGCTTAAGCGTATTTGGTTTCATGATAAATGCACCAGCGCCGTTTATTTTGACCCGATAATTTAGACATGGACACCCGGCATGCGGGTGGCTGTACAATGTAACCAATCCGGATGTGTCATAAATTCGCGTGATGATCGCACAGGATTTTGTCTGATGTAGCACGCATAGCGGGCGTCATGTTTTGTGAGGGTGTAGTTATTCATACACCAGACGGAACAAAATCTTGCATAGCAAACAAAAGACCAACGAGGGCGTGCGTTAATTTATGACACATTCGGGCTAGTCTTGTACACTACACCTGCATGTTCATGATGTCATTATAGGCGGCGATCACCTTGTTGCGCACCTGCACAGTGGTTTGGAATGAAATGTTAGCCTTTTGCATATCTATCATCACGTCGCTCAGGCTGACCTTATCGTCGCCCAGCACAAAAGCCTGCTGCATGGATTCGGCATGGTTCTGCGCCTGTGCCACGCTATTCAGCGATGACTTCAATACTGCGGCAAAATCGGTTGCACCGCTTGCGCCAGTCGCGTCAGCCGTGGTTTTGGGTGTCAATGGCGCAACGCCGCCTTGCGCAATGGCCATCGCCGAGCGCATTTGGGCCAATAGACTGTCCACTCCGGAAACGTTCATGATTTACCTCCACTTTTGGAGACTGCACATTATCAGCCGCCAGCGCTGCACCAGCATCGGAAAAGCCGTGGAATTCCCCCGCTTTTCGCAGCACCGCTCCTGACATGTGCGGTGATAATGCGCAGTATGAGGTAATGGATCAACAAACAGGAAACAGCGGCGGATAAAATGGCAGAAGACAACCCAACCCCCACACTGGCGCAGCCGTTCCCACTGGCGCAGGCGCTGGGGACGTTCAGTTCCAAACAGAAGATATCGCTAATGGTCGCCGTAGCGGGCATTATCGCGCTGGTTATCGGCATGTGGATGTGGGGGTCAACCCCGGAATACCGTGTGCTGTACAGCAATCTTTCCGACCGCGATGGCGGAGCCATTATCGACGCGCTGCAACAACAAAATATCCCTTATAAGTTTTCTGAAGGCGGCGGTGCGCTGCTGGTTCCCGCTGACAAGGTGCATGAAGTGCGCCTGCACTTGGCTTCGCAGGGCTTACCCAAGGGTAGTTTGGTCGGGTTTGAATTAATGGAAAACGAGAAGTTCGGCACCAGCCAATTTCTCGAACAGGTGAATTACCAGCGTGCACTGGAAGGAGAATTGGCTCGTTCGATGCAAACTCTGGCTGCGGTACAGGGCGCACGTGTGCATCTGGCCCTGCCCAAACCTTCGGTATTCGTGAAGGAACAACTCAAACCCAGCGCATCCGTGGTGCTAACCCTGTTTCCGAACCGAACACTGGATGCCGGGCAAGTCAACGGCATCATTCACCTGGTATCGAGCAGCGTGGCGGATATGCCAGCCAAGAATGTGACTGTGCTGGATCAAAGCGGCTCGCTGTTAAGCCCCAACAAGGAAGGTTCCGACACCCCGCTGGATGCCACCCAGATCAAATATGTGCGGCAGATTGAGCAGGATTACGTCAAGCGCATCGAAGCCATCGTCACGCCGCTGGTTGGGCCTGAAAACGTGCATGCGCAGATTACCGCCGATATTGATTTTTCACAGGCCGAACAAACTGCGGAAACTTTCGGGCCGAACCAACCGCCTAATGAAGCAGCCGTGCGTAGCCAACAAACTTCTGAATCGAAGAATGGTAGCGGGCAAAATCCAAGTGGGGTGCCTGGTGCGTTATCGAATCAGCCCCCTGTTCCGGCTACTGCCCCCATCGTCAGCCCGGCCAGCGCGGTGACAGAAGCATCTGGTGGTGCTGGCACCAACTCACACAAGGAGTCCACCACCAATTACGAAGTGGATCGCACTATTCGTTATACCAAACTGCCGGTGGGTAGCATCAAACGCCTGTCCGTGGCGGTGATAGTCAACAATCGCATGGTCACGGACAAAAGTGGTAAAGCCACTTCCAAGCCGCTTAGCGATAGTGAAAAAGAACAAATCACCGCGCTGGTGAAAGAAGCGATGGGCTTCAACGCAAGCCGTGGTGACTCGCTGAATGTGTTGAACAGTGCATTCAACGAAGAGAAAGAAACCCCGGTAGCAGAACTCCCGCTGTGGAAACAGCCGCAAATGATTGCGTTGGCGGAAGATACGTTGAGGTATTTGATAATCGCCGGTATTGGATTGTACTTGCTGTTCGGCGTGATCCGCCCTGCTTTCAGGAATTTTGAAAATGTACGCAAACAGACCATTCAAGAGAAAGCCCGGCAAGCAGAGGAGAAGGCTAGTATGGAGCATCGTGCAGCGCCAGACGATCAAGAAGGATATGATAACGATCTTCGATCCGTGAAACAGATGGCGCAGAATGACCCCAAGGTGGTGGCAGCTGTAGTCAAGGAATGGATGAGCAAAGAATGAGTGATGCAGGCATACAAAAGAGCGCGATTTTGCTCCTGACGCTGGGTGAACACGCAGCGGCAGAAGTGCTGAAATTCCTTGAGCCACGGGAGGTGCAAAAAATTAGCACCGCCATGGTGAATTTGAAAAATCTGAAGCGGGAACAAATCTCCGAAGTATTTGATGATTTCTACAAGCTTGCGGCAGAAAAAACCACAATCGGCATGGACTCCAACGATTACATCCGCCGCATGTTGACCCAGGCGCTGGGCGACGACAAGGCGGCGGGCCTGATCGACCGCATCATGCAGGGCGACGATACCAGCGGCATCGAAAGTCTGAAATGGATGGATCCGGCCCAGATTGCCGAAATGATAGGCGGTGAACATCCGCAGATCATTGCTACCATCCTGGTGCACCTTGAGCCGGAACTCTCCTCCACCATCCTCGGTTTCTTTACCGAACGCATACGCAACGACACGCTGTTGCGTATTGCCACACTGGACAGCGTACAACCCGCCGCGCTACGCGAATTGAACGATGTGCTGACCACCCTGCTGACAGGCGAAGGGACAGGCAAAAAACACATCAAGGGCGGCGTGCGCACCGCAGCGGAGATACTCAACTTCATGGGCAGCGTGCAAGAGGGCGCCGTCATCGAAACAGTGCGCGGCTATGATGCCGATCTGGCGCAACAAATTATCGACGAAATGTTCGTGTTTGACGATCTGGTCGACGTGGAGGATCGCGGTATCCAGCTCATCCTGCGTGAAGTTCAGTCCGAATCCCTGATCATTGCGCTCAAGGGCGCGAACGAGGAATTGCGCGAGAAAATCTTCAAGAATATGTCGCAACGCGCCGCCAACATGCTGCGCGAAGATCTGGAAGCTAAAGGACCGGTCAGGGTCAGCGAAGTGGAAGCGGAACAGAAGGAAATCCTCAAGGTGGTGCGCCGCCTTTCGGACGAAGGACAAATTGCACTAGGCGGCAAGGGGGACGAATCTTATGTCTGATGCGATCGCCAAGGAGCGCCTCACCGCCTACCAGCGCTGGGAATTACCCACTTTCGACATAGCGAAGAAGAACGTTGGGGCTGCCGCTACGCTTCCTACGGCAGCCGATGTTGAGCAAATCCACCAGCAGGCGTATGAGGAAGGCTACGCCGCAGGCGCGCAAAAAACGCGTGACGAAGCGCAACATCTGGCGGGAGAAGCGCAACGTCTGGCGGGAATAATAGGGGCGCTGGATAAAGAGTTGCAACAGGTGGATCAACAGGTTGCCCAGAACCTATTGGATCTGTCCATGGAAATTGCCAAGCAAATGCTGCAACAAGCGCTCAAGGTCAAACCCGAACTGCTGCTCAGCGTAGTAAACGAGGCCATAGGTGAACTGCCGCATTTCAGCCAACATGCCCATTTAATTCTGCATCCCTCCGATGCAGAATTGGTGCGCAGCAAAATGGGGGAGAAACTTGACCATACTGGCTGGAAAATTTTCGAGGATGCGCAAATGGAACGCGGCGGATGCCGCGTGGAAACTGCGCACAGCCAAATTGATGCCAGCTTGGCCACACGCTGGAAGCGCGTGGTCTCATCTATCGGACAGGACAACTCATGGCTGGAACCGTAGAAATGGAGGCAGACTCAATGGCACCCCCCACAAGTGTCCACGCCCAGCATTGGCAAGATTGCCTGCAAGACAACATGAAGTCGGTTGCGCAGGGTAAGTCACTGTTGGTCAGCGGTCGCTTGACCCGTGTCTCCGGGTTAGTGATGGAAGCGGTCGGCCTGAAAATGCCGGTTGGCAGCACTTGCGTTGTTGAATTGCCCAATAGCCGGGTCGAAGCCGAAGTAGTGGGCTTCTCCGGGGAAAAATTATTTCTCATGCCGGAAAATGACGTGCAAGGCCTGATGCCCGGTGCGCGCGTGGTGCCGCAGGAGCCGATGGGAACACCTTTGCTTGGCGGCAAAAACCGCTCTCTGACGCGACGGGCTGCGGATCGTACGCGTCACCTGCCGGTAGGCAATATGCTGCTGGGGCGCGTGCTGGATGGGGCCGGGCGTCCGCTGGATCAGCTCGGGCCGCTGCCGGAAGAAAAAACTTCACCGTTGCAAAGCCGTCCGATCAACCCGCTGGATCGCGCGCCGATCAAGGATCCATTAGATGTTGGTGTGCGTGCTATCAATAACTTGCTTACTGTGGGGCGTGGTCAACGCATGGGGTTGTTCGCCGGCAGCGGCGTTGGCAAAAGCGTTCTGCTCGGCATGATGGCACGTTATACCAGCGCCGATGTCATAGTAGTTGGACTGATCGGCGAACGTGGCCGCGAAGTCAGGGAATTCATCACCGACATTCTGGGGCCGGTAGGCATGGCTCGCTCCGTGGTCGTCGCCGCACCTGCCGATACTAGTCCGCTGATGCGCATGCAGGGCGCGGCCTATGCTACTACCATAGCCGAATATTTCCGTGACGAAGGCAAGGATGTGCTACTGATTATGGATTCGCTTACCCGTTATGCCATGGCGCAGCGCGAAATTGCGCTGGCCATCGGCGAACCGCCCGCCACCAAGGGCTATCCGCCCTCGGTGTTCGCCAAACTGCCGCAACTGGTGGAACGCGCCGGTAACGGCACGGAAGGTGGCGGCTCGATCACCGCGTTCTATACTGTGCTGACCGAAGGCGACGACCAGCAGGATCCCATAGCCGACAGCGCGCGCGCCATTCTGGACGGCCACATTGTGTTGTCGCGCCGCCTTGCCGAACAAGGGCATTACCCGGCCATAGACATCGAAGCCTCGATCAGCCGCGCCATGAACCATCTGGTTTCTGAACAGTATTTCAGCTCGGTTAATCACTTCAAGCATGTGTACGCCCATTACCAGCGTAACCACGATTTGATCAGTGTGGGCGCGTATGTCAGCGGCAGCGACCCGTTACTGGATCAAGGCATTGCAATGTACCCACGGATGGAAGGTTTTCTCAAGCAGGGTATGTACGAGCGTGAAGACTATGCCAGCGGCGCCGAGGCATTTAGCCATATATTTGACAAATAGCATTGATAAAAGACCATGGCCAAGACATTTTCCCTGCAACCACTGGTGCATCTGGCACAACAGCAGTATGAAGCCGCCATCAGGAAATTCGGACAGCTTAACCAGCAACAGCAGGCTGCGCAGGCCAAGCTGGATACCTTGCTGCAATACCGCAAGGATTACCAGGCACGTTTTCAGGAAGCGGAGCAGAACGGCATGATTCAATCCGAACTGCGCAACTTCCAGGGTTTTATCCTGCGCCTGGACGAGGCCATCGCTCAGCAGCGCAATACCAATGAACAGGTCCGCAGCTTGCTGCAAGTGGGCCGCAGCGAACTACAAGAGGCGCAACGCAAAATGAAATCCTTTGACACGTTAGCGCAACGCCATATCGAAAACGAAAAAAAACTGGCGGCAAAATCCGAACAGCGCCAGCAAGACGAGCACACCGGACGCTTTGCTGCCATCAAGGCCGCAGCTGCACACAACGAGAACTAATCACAGGAGCCTATCATGCAAAACCTGCCGGTCACCGCCACAACTATCGTCACCTCACCCGCCACATCAACGCAAGCGTCCACTCCAACGGATAACAATAGCGCCATGCAAGCAGCAGAGCCGTTCGGCAACGTACTGGCGCGCCAGCAGGCCAATGCAGGGGCACCCCCGAACAATCAGAAGCCAGACAGCAAGAAGCCAACCGCATCTGCTGCCAATGATGCGTCCGCCACGGCTACCGGCAATGTCCCCACAACACAACCACCGACACTGACACCGGATACATCCAGCATGCTGGCGGCGCTGTTACCCGCTACTGCTGTCACGAACAGCCCTGCAACCAAAGACAAGACTGATCCTCATGCTCCCGCCCCGAACGGGGTCAGCACATTGCATGGTGATATGCTGGCGATGACGTTGCCTACCGCCGCTGTTACGAACAGCCCTGCAACCAAAGACAAGACTGATCCTCAAGCTCCCGTCCCGAACGGGGTCAGCACATTGCCTAGTGATATGCTGGCGATGATGTTGCCCACCACCGTTGTTACGAACAGTCCCGCAACCAAAGATAAGACTGATCCTCAAGCTCCCGTCCCGAACGGGGTTAGCACATTGCCTGGTGATATGCTGGCGATGATGTTGCCCTCCACTGTTGCCACGAGCCGCACCGTAGCCAATGGAAAGGGTCTTCAGGAACCCATAACGAATGAGGGTAAAAAAGCGCAGACACAACCAATTGCAGCTGCCGCGCTTGGCGCAACACTGCAATCTGTGGAGAACAAAGTGGTCTCAGAAGCTTCGGGAACTTCAGGAGCTTCAGCATTGCTCGGCGCACAAGGCAACACCAAGCTGGAGGCGACAGCTACTGGCGTCAACACAAGCAAAGATAATACTTTCGCTGCCGCGCTGGGAATATTAAGCAAGGACGGCGCAAAAACTGCACAACTTGACACCAGCGCAATGAAAATTTCCGCGCAGCCAGTTGCGTCCGCCGCCCCGGATAGTTTATTGCAAAGCGGCATCGCACCCATTGTCGCCAGCCAGAGTGGGGTGACACAAGCAGCGCAAGCAGTGATAAACACCCCCGTGACGGATCAAGCATGGGGCAACGAATTCAACCAGAAAATTACCTGGATGGCTACACAACACGAACAAACTGCAGAGCTGCACCTTAACCCCCCGAATTTGGGGCCGCTGGATGTGGTACTCAAAGTCAGCGGCGATCAGGCTACCGCACTGTTCACTTCGCCACATGCCGCTGTACGCGACGCGGTGCAGCAGGCATTACCCCAATTACGCGACATGTTGGCTGGCAATGGGATTACGCTGGGCAATGCCACGGTGAGCGACCAATCCCCCAAAGATCAGCAAGCCTGGCAGGCCAACCAGCAACAAAAGGGAAATGGGAGTACAGCCGGAACAATAGATGCCACCGTTACCACTGGAGTCATCACATCCGGTAGTTCGGTTTCGCTTGGGCGCCATCATCAGGGAATGGTGGATACGTTTGCCTGATGGGCTACCGCATGAATCTTGAGTTAAGGGAAAATACCAAGCTGAGGGGAATTCTTCGCCTTATTCCGGTTATCATATTGGCCGGATTTGTTTAATAATCCAACTCAAGGCACCTCAACAAAGTAAGGAGCAGTAATGGCAAAACCCGCACAATCGGCTCCGGCTGAAACTGAAGCCCCTGCAAAACCAAAAAGCAAAAGGCTGGTGATCGCCATCATAGGAGTGCTGATTTTGGTATCTATCGGCGGCGCAGGCTGGTATTTTATGAAGGGCGGTCAGCACATCGACGAGCCCAAGGCAGCCGTGGTGGAGATGCCAACATTTATGGTGCTGGAACCCTTCACGGTCAATCTGCAACACGAGGAAGGCGATCAATTTTTGCAAATCGGCATCACGCTGAAAGTCGCCAACATGGAACTGGCTGACAAGCTCCGGCAGCGTCTACCGGAAGTTCGCAGCCATCTGCTTTTTCTGTTGTCGAGTAAACGCGCCTCGGATTTGATGCTAGTCGAAGGCAAGAAAAAACTTGCCCAGGAAATTATTGTGGAAACCAATACCATACTTGGGTTGCACACCGCCCCCCAAAAAAAAGTTGCGCATGAAAGCAATGCCACACCCAACGCAGAAACTGTGTCCAGTGTGGAAGCTACCACTGTGTCTGGCGTGGAAGTAGCCTCTCAGGAAGTAGCTGCCTCTGTCCCGGTGGAAACCACGCCAGTTGCACACGACAGAGCATCCAGTGAGGGTGTTCTGGAAGTGCTATTCACCTCCTTCATCATTCAGTAATAATGCCATGAGCAAAGATTTTCTCTCTCAGGATGAAGTTGACTCGCTACTGAAAGGTGTCACCGGCGAAGCCGATGAACCGGAACAGCATGCCGAGCCTGAGGGTGGCATCCAGCCGTATAATCTTGGCACGCAAGAGCGTATCGTGCGTGGGCGCATGCCCACGATGGAGATAATCAATGCTCGTTTCGCGCGCTTGTTCAGAATTGCTTTCTTCAACTTGATCCGGCGCACCGCAGACATTTCGGTTGGGCAAATCCGCGTTCAACAATATAGCGAATTCATCCGCAACTTGCCGGTGCCGGCCAACTTCAATGTGGTGCAACCTAAACCGCTACGCGGTCATGCGCTATTTATTTTCGACCCCAACCTGATTTTTCTGGTGGTGGACAATATGTTCGGCGGTGATGGACGTTTCCATACCCGTGTCGAGGGACGCGAATTCACCCAGACCGAGCAACGCATTATCCAGAAATTGCTGGCTGCGGTGTTCGAGTCCTATGGCAAGGCATGGGAATCCGTGTATCCACTTGAATTCGAGTTTGTGCGTTCGGAAATGAACTCGCAGTTTGCCAGTGTAACCACTCCCAACGAAGTAGTGATGGTTACTACTTTTGACATCGAATTCGGCGGCATCGGCGGGGCATTTCATGTGTTGATGCCTTATGCCATGATAGAACCCATACGTGAGCTGCTCTACAGTACGGTGCAAGGTGAGCACATGGTGACTGACCAACGCTGGCTGCGCACACTATCCAAACAAATACAGTCAGCAGATGTCCAGTTGACGGCGATACTCGGACAAGCCCGCATTACACTGGATCAGGTGCTCAAAATGCACGGTGGCGATATCATCCAGCTGGACACTGAAGGGAATATCGTGGCGCAAGTGGATGGCGTGCCGGTGATGGAGTGTACGTATGGAGTGTCCAACGGTCAGTACGCCGTGAAGGTGGAAAAAATGCTGGCTACAACAATGAACGAAACAACCGATGGAGGCAAACATGCCTGATGACAGCGCAGCAATAAGTGCGGACGACTGGGGTGCCGCGATGGCGGAGCAGACTGCGACAGCACCCGCCATGGACGACTGGGGCGCCGCGATGGCGGAGCAGACTGCGGCAGCACCAGCCACGGACGACTGGGGCGCCGCGATGGCGGAGCAAACTGCGGCGACACCGCCGCCTGTCTCGGCTATCGCACAGCCCCATGTATTCGAACAGCTTGGCGTCGGGGCGGGGCAACGGGGTGCGGGGCACAACGATCTCGATATGATCATGGACATCCCGGTGCAGCTCTCGGTCGAGCTTGGACGTACCAAGATGCCGATCAAAAATCTGTTGCAACTGGCCCAAGGATCGGTAGTGGAACTGTCCGGCCTGGCCGGTGAGCCGCTGGATGTGTTAATCAACGGCTTCCTGATTGCACAGGGCGAAGTGGTGGTGATAAATGAAAAACTTGGCATCCGTATCACCGACATCATCACCCCGTCGGAACGTCTGCGCCGCCTCAGTCGCTAAAATGAGAGACACCTACAATAACCTGAAACACGCCCGTTTCTTTCTCATTGCCACCTTGTGTGCACCGCTGCTGGCAGCAGCGCAAACGGCGCGTCCCGTATACACGCCGCCACCGGCAGCTGTATCCACTGGCAGCATACTGCAAGTCATTTTTAGCTTGCTGCTGGTATTGGCCGCAGTGGTGTTGGTTGCCTGGATACTGAAACGCATCAATCTGCCGCAACATGGCACAGGCAGCGTGCTCAAGGTGATTAGTGGCGTGGCAGTCGGCCAGCGCGAACGCATCGTGCTGGTGGAAGTTAACAACACTTGGCTGGTGATAGGTGTCGCCCCCGGCCAAGTGCGCGCCCTGCACAGCATGCCCAAAGCCGATCTGCCTGTCCCACAAGTGGAAACGCCCCCCGGCATGGATGGAAAATTTCAGGGCTGGTTAAAGCAAATGATGGAGAAACGCAATGCGGGTTAGCAAACTGTTGTTGGCGCTCCTGCTGTTCACCCTGATCCCGACTGCATTCGCGGCAAATACCGGATTGCTCGCCGTCACCAGTACCGGCGCATCTGGCGGTGGACAGACCTATTCGCTCAGCCTGCAAACTTTGCTGTTGCTTACCTCGCTGAGTTTCTTGCCTGCCGTGCTGCTGTTGATGACCGGTTTCACCCGCATCATTATTGTGTTGTCGCTGTTGCGCTCGGCCGTCGGTACGCCGTCCTCTCCGCCCAATCAGGTATTAATCGGGCTGGCTCTGTTCCTGACGTTTTTCGTCATGTCGCCTGTGCTGGACAAGATGTACCATGAGGCCTACCTGCCTTACAGTGAGGACAAGATCACGCTGGAGCAGGCGTACGAGAAAGGCAGCATCCCGCTCAAGGCCTTTATGCTGCGGCAGACGCGCGAAACCGATCTCGCCCTGTTCGTTAAAATTGCCAACAGTGAGCCTCTGCAAAGTGCGGATCAGGTGCCGCTGAAGATTCTGGTGCCGTCCTACGTTACCAGCGAATTGAAAACTGCATTCCAGATCGGTTTCGTGGTAATGATTCCGTTTCTCATAATCGACATGGTGGTGGCCAGCGTGCTGATGTCGATGGGTATGATGATGGTGTCGCCTTCCGTGATTTCCTTGCCATTCAAGATCATGCTGTTCGTATTGGCTGATGGCTGGAACCTGCTTATCGGCTCGCTGGTGCAGAGCTTTTATACTTGAAGGCAGTTAAAGGCAGACGTAAGTCGTAAGTTAGTAGTTAAACATTACCACTACTGCCACGACTTACGATTTTCAACTTACGACTTACGTCTAATAACTTACGTCTAACATACGACCATGACTCCAGAAAGCGTGATGACACTAGGACGCCAAGCGCTGGAACTGACTCTAATGGTGTCAGCTCCGCCGCTATTGGCAGCGTTGATTATCGGCCTGGTGGTCAGCATTTTTCAGGCGGCAACCCAGATTAATGAAATGACTTTATCATTCATTCCAAAGCTGGTTGGGATGTTCGTGGTGCTGATTATCACTGGCCCGTGGATGATCGGCATGTTGGTGGATTATATCCAGCGCCTGTTTAGCAGCATCCCGTGGCTGGTCGGCTAGAAATGGGCTGGGCAGTAATTAAGCAGCCAGGTAGGGTGGGTACGCTACCAAGTATTAGACAGAGCCACTTATGATCAGCGTTACCAGCGCCCAGCTATCCGCTTGGCTTGCACTGTTCATCTTCCCGTTTACGCGCATTCTCGCCCTGATTGCCAGTTCACCAGTGCTGGGCAACAAACAAATACCGGTGCAAGTAAAGATTGGCCTGGCACTGCTGTTGACTGCAGTCATCGCGCCCACTCTGGATGCACAACCCAATGTAGAAGTGGCTTCTGCTCTTGGATTGGTCGTGCTGCTTCAACAAATTCTGGCTGGTGTTGCGCTAGGCTTCACCATGCTCCTGATTTTCTCAGCCGTGGATATGTGTGGCGAACTTGTCGGAATGCAGATGGGGCTGGGCTTCGCCAGCTTCTACGATCCGGTGAACGCTTCCTACACACCGGTAGCTGCACAATTCCTCACCGCCATTGTTACACTCGCTTTTCTCGGCATGGACGGGCATCTATATATGCTGAAAGCACTTGCCGACAGCTTTCGCACCTTTCCGATCAACGCCTCAGCACCTCATGCGGCAGCACTGCATACACTGGCCGCATGGGGCGGCAGCATTTTTGCGAACGCCCTGCAACTATCCATGCCCGTGATCGGCGCGCTGCTGATTACCAATCTGGCGCTCGCCGTCCTGACGCGTAGTGCGCCGCAGCTTAATATCTTTCAGATCGGCTTCCCGATTACCCTTGCTATCGGTTTCGCGGCGCTGTTGCTGACAATGCCATACTTTTCCCCTCTGCTGGATCAAATGATGCATACCAGTCTGGGGGCCGCTTTGCATGTCATGCAACAATTCGGCAAGCCATAGACCCGCGACGCAACACGGCGCGGGTCTATGGTACAAAAATCCGGGAGAGATGGGGCGGCAAATTAAACCCCGCGTGACGACAAGAAACGCCTATTGGATGTAGTTAAACACCGACAGGTTTTCAACCGACACAAAAGATTTCTGCGCGGCGGTCAACATAGTTTGTTCTTGAGTCAAATTGGTGATCGCTTGGGTCACGTTCACATCCTGCAAATTCGACAGGGCTGCTTTATACTCAATGCCCTGATTAGTCTCGGCAGTTGTCAGTGCAGCCAACCCATCCAGATTTGAGCCCACGGCCGCGTTGGCTGTCGACACACTAGTCATGGCACTATTTACGCCTCCCAATGTGTTTTGTATCCCTGTAGCCAACTGTGCGGCAGCTGCCGGATTACCTGCAGTGGGTGTATTTAACGTAGCAATAAAATTTGAAATTGTCTGGAATACGCTTTGATTGGTGCTTGGTGCAATGGTGAACTGGTCATTGGCGGCAGGTGCGCCCGAAATGGTGAATTGTATGCCATTGAAGCTGATGTTCTGGCCGCTGGTGTAAGCCAAACCAGAACTAGGCACAGGCAAAGCGTTAACGCCTGGCCCCGCAGGCAACGCCGCACCTGTCGAATCGGTTCCGGTTATACTATAAGTTGTTGGCGGATTATTAAAGGTAATCAGGTAGTTGTTTCCCTGCTGAGCCGCTGTAGGCTGTGGGTTAGTTAGACTGCCTTGGCTGATGATTCCCGTTCCGCTATTGGCCAATGGTGCAGACGTAACAAATGCTCCATTGCCATTCTTGATGCGCATAAAAATATCTGAACCAGAATTGCTGGCTGCCATCTGACTGTTGGCACTCACCTGAATCATGCGCTGCCCGTCATCACCTTGGTACTGCACCTGCGGCCCGGTTGGAGTACTAACGTTAACGAAAGGTTGTGTGCCGCCCTTAAAACCGGAGAACAAGTAATTTCCGGCGGAATCCTGAGAATTTGCCAAGGCAATCAACTGATTCAGATTGCCTTGCAAAGTGGTGGCAAGTGATTGCCTACCAGCATCTGACATTGACGGATCGCCCGCACTAACTACAGACGTGTTTACGCTCTGCAGCAGGGTATTGAAATTCTGCAAAACCCCTGAGGTGAGAGTTTGTGAATCATGCGCCATGCCGATGTTGCTAAGATACTGGGTGTTGGTCGCATCCGTCTGCGTCATTTGAAGCGCTTGCGCAGCCGCAACCGGGTTGTCCGCTGGGGTCAGGAAGGCCCGACCGGTGGCGACTTGCTGCTGGGTTTGCAGCATGTTGCTCTCTAGCGTATTTAACTGAGCTACATTTGCGTTAAAAAGAGTACTGGTACTTATACGCATGGCACACCTACTTTCCTATTGAGAGCAACGTGTCAAATAAAGTGCTGGCAATCTGCATTGCCTTGCCCGCCGCCTGATAAGCCTGCTGATAACGCAACAGATTGGCCGCTTCTTCATCGAGATTTACCCCGGAGAACGATTGTTGCGCCGCAACGGTATTGTTCAGCAAGGTGGTCTGCGCCGTACTGGTCACTTTCAGGTTGCTTGTCTGGTTGCCCACTTGAGACACTAGCTGGCTATATACCCCCACATAATTGGCCGTTCCGCCCTGCATGGTATTTTTGGTTTGCAGGCCTGCCAATAACAGGGCATTGCGATTGTCCGTCGGCGCATTGGTATTCTGCGCGAGGGTAAAAGTGTCGTTGTTGGCTGGCGCACCTGTAATCGTAAAGCTGACGCCCCCAAAGCTTATGGTCGCTCCATCGGTATAGGGCACCGCGCCCGCAGGCGGCCCATACGGGGTCGCAACTGGGGGATTGGCGTTAGTGGTGACGGTTACCTGCAATCCTGCCGGGAAGCCGGAGAACGTGCTCGTGGCCGAGTCATAAGTCAGCGTAACTGGAAGCGTCGCCATCGTTGCGGGAGTAAACGTAGCATCAACAGCGCCCGCGCTGATCGTTGCCGTCCCACTATTGGTTGTCGGTGCATTGGTCATCACAGGTGCCGCCGCTGCAATTTTGGCGGGATCGGTGACTGCGACCGAAAAATTGGTTGCGCCGTTTATGGTTGGTTGGATAAGAAAGCTATCACCCGCTTTCGCACCGGCTGGAATACTGATATTGATACCGTCTGAGTTGGTCAGATTTATTACGGTTGGTGGCCCGGATGGAGGAACGGTTGTAACCGTGTTGTCCGACAGGCGTGTCACGGTGTAATTCGTCCCGTCATAAGCCAAGGAATAATCACTGCCGGTGAGTTTTGAATAATCGGAAATAGTCGCTGAAACTGTAGGAGTACCGGTAATACCGGTATTCGCAGAATTATTGCTGACAGCTATCGTTGGATCGGTGAAAAAACTGTTAGTGCTACTGGCCATATTTCCATTCAGATCCTGCCCTAGCGCATTCTGCTGATTGAATGTTCCGGCCACCCCCGTCGCCACTAGCCCCAGCATATTTTGCGTTTGTTCGAGAGTTTGGCTACGGAAGGCCAATAACCCCCCCAAGGTGCCGCCCTGAATACTGCTTTGCTGTAACCGAACAGCGGATCCAGAGGTGGTGCCGAAAGCGACCTCAAGCTCGGATGGATCGCTTTGCGACTGGACAGTCTGCAGGCCGTAAGCCGTGCTACCCACTACCAGTTGTTGCCCGGTGCCAATAGACACGTTATAGCTGCCATCGCTTTGCTTTATGACGGTCGCACCAACTTGCTGATTCAATTGTGTGACGAGTTCGTCGCGTTGATCCATCAAACTATTGGGAGGCTGACCGGTAGAGGCTTGCGCCAACGAAATGCTCTGGTTAAGAGCAGCAATTTGTTGCGCAAAGGCGTTGATGGTGTTTACGCCGGTGGTAATCTGTCCATTGACACCGGCGCTAATGTTGGTCAACTGCTGACTCAATGATTGAAAAGTGGATGAAAGGGACTGTGCGGTGCTAACCATGGACTGACGGGCGGGCATAGACTGAGGTAAACTGGCCACACCATTCACCGCGTTGAAAAAATTCTGCAATGCAGGCTGCACCCCTGAAGTGGGATCGGCCAGCATGTTATTGATTTGTTGAATCTGGCTGTAATAGGTATTAAGTTGTGAAGATTGGCCCTGCAACTGGTTGGCTTGGTTGGAAAGATATTGGTTGTACATCCGCTGAACCGTGGTTACCTCCACACCTTGGCCGACAAAGCCAGATCCCGTATTTTGCGCCGGGGCTGCAACTTGTACAGTCACTTCGCGGTTATAGCCGGGAGTGCTCGCATTGGCAATATTGTTCTGGGTCGTAGCCAGTCCAGCTTGGGCCGCGTTCAACGCGCTAATACTTCCACTAAACAAGTCGGTCATGGCATCTTCCTTAACTCTATATACACCTAGTCTATTTTATCGGCAGCCCGGATGGTTTCTTTAGGGTGCCTCTAAAAATATTGGTTTCGTCACACCGAAATGACTAGTTATTTCATTTCCTTTTTAAATGGGAAATAATCTGCAAGTCTGGCTTTGCCAGATAACTATATCCGGAGAGCAGAACCCTCCCCACAAAAATGCTCGTTTAATTCAAAAATAGAATTAGATGCGCCCTTTGGTCTAAGTTCAATTCGGCAGCACTATCAACCCAACGTATTGATACGACTCATGACTTTAACAAGTTTGTCGGCATAATTCGGATCTGTCGCATACCCCGCGCGCTGCAAGGCCGAGCCGCAGCAGGCGCTCCTTGCCCTTGCTGCACCACGGGTGCATAGCGCGGATTGTTGCTTAGCATATTTGCATAATCGCTGAAAGCCTCTGCATATGAGCCGTAAGCGCGAAACTTTGCTACTTGCTTATGTGGGATGCCATTTTGGTATTCAGTGGTCGTCACTTCTGCCACCTTACCATTCCAGTTGCCGTTCGCCTTGATACCGAACAGGTTATAACTATTACTGCCATCAGGCAACCGAATTTCACGCCGTCCCCAGCCGCTTTCCAGTGCCGCCTGTCCCATCATCAGCGGTGCGGGCACGCCTGTTTCCTGGCTAGCCTGAAGGGCATAAGGTGTCATGCGCTGCACGAAGCCTTGCTGAAAATTTTCGGTATACGCTGAAGGTAACGCACTGGCAACGGTCTTCTGTGGTGCTGATGTGCTGGCAGTCCCTCCGACCAATCCCCTCGGCAACTTTGTGGACAATTTACTTGGTGATGCCGCAGCAGCACCGGGACTGACTGACTTGCTCAATTGTCTGGCAATGACATCGGCCAGCCCGACTCCCCGACTCGACATGCTTTGTACCAACTGCTGATCCAGCATGCCGGTAAACATTTTGGTCTGCTCGCTATCTAACACACCGTCCTGCGGGGTGGCATCGCGCATGCTTTTCAGCATCATGTTCATGAACACGGATTCAAATTGTTGCGCAACCGCTTTCAGCGCCTTGTCCGGCGTCTGCTTGGCTTGCGCACGCAGTTTATCCAGGCTTTGTGTACTCGCTGCCAAGCTGCCGGAAATGTCGGCTTGGGCAATCACTTAGATAATCTCCAACTCAGCCCGCAACGCCCCGGCAGATTTCATTGCCTGCAAAATAGCCAACAGGTCCTGCGGAGTTGCGCCGATGGAATTCAGTGCTTTCACCACATCGCTCAGCGTCACGCCTTGTTTCAATAAGACGATCTTGCCATTATCCGTCTTCACATCTATCGTGGTTTTTGCCGTCTGCGCGGTCTCTCCCCCCGCAAGTGCGTTGGGTTGGCTGACCGATGTATCGGTATTGATCACAACGGTCAGGTTGCCATGCGAGATCGCACAATTATCCAATGCCACCGTCTGGTTCATCACCACCGAACCCGTCCGGGCGTTAATAATGACCCGCGCCCCGCCATGTGCCGGATCAATTTGCAGATTTTCAACCTGCGAGATAAAAGCTACGCGTGCATTTCCATCCGGCGCACGCACTTTGATCATGCGGCCATCCAGTGCGATAGCAATTTCCTTATCCGGTGAAAGCTCCCGATTGATCGTCTCGACAAGACGTGTAGCCGTGGTGAAGTCCGTGGCGTTCAATTCCAGATTAATGTAATCGCCCTGTCCCAGCAAAGTTTGTACGGCACGCTCTACTGTGGCTCCCGCAGGAATGCGTCCAACGCTTAAATGGTTGACTTGCACTTTCGCGCCTCCCGATGCTGCGCCCACGCCCCCAACCAGTAAATTGCCCTGCGCCATCGCATAGACTTGCCCATCAGCGCCTTTCAGGGGCGTCATGACTAGCGTTCCTCCACTCAAGCTTTGCGCGTTGCCTATCGACGAAACCGTAACATCAATGGTTTGCCCCGGACGAGAGAATGGCGGCAAGGTGGCCGTTACTGTTACCGCCGCCACGTTTTTCAACATCATGCTGCTTGCAGTTCCAGGCGGCATGGTAACGCCCATATTGGTCAACATACTGGTAATACTTTGTATGGTGAACGGCGTTTGCGTGGTCTGGTCGCCACTGCCATCCAGTCCGACGACCAAGCCATAACCCAGCAACTGGTTATCACGCACCCCCTGGATGCTGGCCAAATCCTTGATGCGTTCGGCATGCGCAGCCAATGGCGTTGCCATCATTAGCGCCGCTAGGAGAAGTTTAAAAATTGTGTTCATAGCGGTTTCCATCCTAGAAAGGCAAGAACGAGCGGAAGGCACGCCCCAATACGGTCATAATCTGAGACGTATCTAAATTATCGGCATCCTTATAATCAATATGCGCATCGGCAACCTGTGTGGATTGCACGGTGTAGCCGGTGGTGGTAGTGGTTATGGTGGTGGGGTCGACCACGCCGGAAAGGCGGATGTATCCGTTGCTCTGATTGATCGCCATCTGTTTTTCGCCGCCGACCAATAAATTACCATTGGGCAGGACTTCGACTACCGTTACCGTAATCGTTCCGGTAAAGGTGTTGGCGCCGGCATACGCACTCTTATTACTCAAGCTGCCAGACGATGAATCAGTGACCGTAAGAGGGCTCAGCAACGTCTTGTTGGTTGCAATGGTCGGCGTACTTGCATTTATACTGCCTGCATGGGCTGCACTATTACTGGCGCTTTGGGTCGCGCTAATGGTTTCAACAATATTTATGGTCAGGATATCGCCAACGTTGCGCGGATGTCTATCTTCAAATAAAGGATGTTCGAATTTTCCTGCCTGGAAGATGGCTCCGTTATGGGGTGCCAGTGCATCCCGATCAGCAGGACGTGCAGTCAACGGAGTCTTGATAGTGGTTGAAGGGGGAACAACACAGCCAGCAAGCGCCAAGAGCGCCAAGCTTACAACCCAGTTAGACAAATTTTTCATAGCACACCTCACTCCATACTAGTTACATCTGCTCTAGTTTCTGCAACATCTGATCTGAGGCCGTAATCGCCTTGGAATCAATTTCATAAGCACGTTGCGCCGTTATCATGTTCACCAGTTCTTCCACCACACTCACGTTGGAGGTTTCCACATAACCCTGGTTCAACGTTCCAGCAGAATTGGTGCCCGGTTGAACTGCGTTAGGTGTGCCGGATGAACCGGTTTGCTGATACAAATTCGACCCCTGACTTTGCAATCCAGTAGGGTTGATAAAAGTAGCCAGTTGTATGCTGCCAATCTGCACCGGCGTGGTTGAGCCAGACGTGGTGACCGAAACTGTGCCATCGCTGCCTATAGTCACGCTGAGTGCGTTGGCAGGGACGGTAATCGCCGGTTGCACGGGAAACCCACTGGAAGTAACCAGTTGCCCCTGATTGTTTTGCTGAAAAGAGCCGTCGCGAGTATATGACGTGGTGCCATCCGGCATGAGCACTTGGAAAAATCCGGCGCCTTGGATCGCCACGTCGAGATTATTGCTGGTCTGGGCCAAATTCCCCTGCGTTTGAAGGCGTTCTGTTGCAACCAGTTGCACACCGGTGCCGATTTGCGAGCCAGAAGGAATCTGAGTTTGCTGGGTAGACTGAGCGCCTGGCTGACGTAGTGTCTGGTAGATCAAATCCGCGAATACCGCGCGCGACCCCTTGAAGCCCGTAGTGCTGACGTTTGCCAGATTGTTGGCAATCACGTCCATCTGGGTTTGCGCCGCGTTCATTCCGGTTTTAGCAATATATAAAGAACGTATCATGATTATTATCCTTTCAAAACTGTGGGTATCTAAAGTCTCGCCCAAATATTCAGAGAAACATCAATGAGGTATATCTTTACACAAAAGGTGGATAACTTAAGCGAAGAACAAGCCGATTTATTCCGTGTATTTCGTTAATCAGCCACTTGGCAAGGCTCTTTGGTTGCTTGGGGAGGAGGAAATTGCAAAATACTGCTCACCCATGAATCTCAAGTTGATGTAGGTCGGGATTCATCCCGACCGGGTTGGGTTATGCGGCGTTATGTCGGGATGAATTCCGCCCGAAACTGAATGTTGCTAAAATCAACTAGCTACTTGCAGAATCGTACTGGCCGTTTTCTCATTTTCGTCTGAGGTCGTCATCATTTTCGTCTGCAAGTCGTAACTCCGTGCCAACGAAATCATGTCCACCAAAGCCCCGACGGTATTCACATTACTGCTTTCTATACTTCCCGAAGCCAACGTAACATTGGCATCTGCCTCCGCCGCTTTACCATCCTGGGTGCGGAATAATCCATCATCGCCGCGCACCATTTGCGCTGCGGGAGGATTTGCCAGCTTGATGCGCCCCACCACCGTCGACGGGACGGGCTGAAGTCCGGTTGGCACGGTGGAAATAGTGCCATCCTTGCCAATAGTAACCTGCGTGTTTGGTGGAATAGTGATAGGGCCGCTATCACTCGCCACGGGCAAACCGCTACGAGTTTGCAGGACTCCATTAGGGTCAACCTGAAAACTGCCGTTGCGGGTGTAGGCCTCGCTTCCGTCTGCCATTTGCACGGCTATCCAGCCTGAACCCTGCACCGCCACATCGAAGGCGCCTCCAGTTTCTTGCGAGGCCCCCTGCGAAAAATCGCTGCCGGAAGTAGAATCCACTACGAAGGTGCGTGTCGGCAAGCCTTCGCCAGCCAGCGGCACAGCCCGAAAAGTGTTGATCGCGGCGCGATAGCCTGGAGTGCTGGCATTGGCTAAATTCTGCGACACGGCTGCCTGCTGTTGCAGCAAATGTGAAGCGCCGGTCATCGCGGTATAAATCAGCCTGTCCATTTCCTCTCCTTTACTCCGATTGTCCCTTCCCTCTCCAAGGGGGAAGGAATGCTGGTTAATGGCTTATCTGGGGTTACCTCATGTTAATCAGCGTTTGCATGATCGTTTCTTGTGTCTTGATGGTCTGTGAATTGGCCTGGTAGTTGCGTTGCGCCGTAATCATGTTAACCAGTTCGGCGGTCAGGTCCGTGTTTGAACCTTCAACAGAGGATGTCTGTAGCACACCATTAAGGCCTGCGCCTGGCACCCCCGTGAGAGCTGCGCCGGAAGCGTTAGTCGCTGCCCATTCATTATTTCCAAGAGGCTGCAAACCCTGGTTGTCGGCGAAAGTCGCCAGCGCAACCTGGCCCAAAATTTGGGTCTTGCCATTTGAATAGGTACCCGAAATAGTGCCATTCGCTGCGGCGCTGTAACCGACCAAGGTGCCTGATGTGTTGCCATCCGTCGTTATCTGCGTGACGCCGAATGCCGCACCAAACTGCGTTGCAGCCGAAAAATTATATGTAACAGCAGGGTGGGCTGCATTGAAATTTGGGATAACGAAAGGGGGCGCCCCTGGCGTAACGTTTATTCCGCTGTTATTGAAAACCAACGTTCCTGCTGCCTGCCATCCGCCTGCGGCCGGAGAGGGGCTGGGGTAAAGAAAAGTAGGGGGACTCGTTACCGGCACATTCGGGTCACTCTCCGTCGCATAGACATTCCAGGTGTTGCCGACAATGGCACCAAATGTTGGGGCGGCAGCAGCAACGCCCGTAGCCGGTGCCGAAATCGTAAAGGTACCGGCAGCAGGGTTAATGGATGTGATAGTTGTTCCTGCGGGGAACACTGCCCCGGAAACGGTCTGGCCGACCACCAGGCCGGCTGTGACGTCACCACCCGTTAAAGTAACAACTTCGGATCCATTAGCAGTCGTAGGTGTCGAAACGGGGCCAAATGTCACAGCCGCTGCTCCCACGGCTGCCACAGTCGTAAATGTTGTACCATTCCCAATGGACGCTATAGTTGTTCCATTGACTTGCTCGCCCACAGCCAAGCCAGCTGTGCTGGCGATCGTCTGAGTGAAGCCAGGCGCTTGATCAAATGATGTTAGGTTAACGGCGGCGCTACCAGCGGCGGGCGGCGCTTTTACGAAATACATGGTGTTGATGAGCGCATTTCCCAAGGTGTCAAAAACTGTCGTCGAAGTCGAGTTAGTGTAGGTTTGTGGGTTATTCGGGTCGAATGGTGTGATAGTAGGCGGTTGCAAGCGCGAGTCCAGATTCAGGCCAACTATCATTGAAGATGTTGGTAGTGGCGGGATATTGGTAGTAGGAATCGTTAAATTTGATGTCGGGCCGCTGGTTGCAACAGCGCCACCCACAGCGGGCCAACCCTGCAAGTTTTCCCCCGTACTGGTGACAATATTGCCGCTTTTGTCCACCTGGAACTGACCATTCCGGCTGTAGCCTGTCCCATTCACCCCTTTCAGAACGAAAAACCCCGGGCCGTTAACAGCCATGTCCAGCGGGTTGTTGGTTGTGGAGATGCTTCCCTGGGTAAATTGTTGTGCAACCGTCGCAAGCTTGGTGCCAATCCCGATCTGCGACGAGCCTGCGCCTCCCAATGAGGCTGCAAAAACATCGGCAAACTGCGCCTCCGATGCTTTGAACCCAACGGTATCCACGTTGGCAACGTTATTGCCGATTACTTCCAGATCACTGGAAGCCGCATTCAACCCACTCAATCCTTGTACGAAACTCATGATATCCTCCTTTAGATTACAGAACTTGCTGGATTGCGGACAAGGCGAATCCGCCTAGCGTACCAACATTTACAGTGGCTCCAGAAGCACCGGGGTTTACGGCGTTCACTGTGCCGTAGGCCAGGGTTGTGGGTGTTGATGTAGCACCGGAAGACGTTGCTTGTGCCGTAAACGTGTAAGAGCCGTCCGGGGCGGTCGCACCTGCAGTAGTTGACCCATCCCAAGTAAATGGCACCACTCCGCCAGCCTTCTGTGCCCCCAGTTGCAAGGTTTGCACGGTATTGCCCGAAGCATCCTTTATGGTGACACTGAGGCTGTCAGCCGGTCCTGCCAATGTCACCCCGCCGACTGCCTGGCTGCTGGCCAAGCTCAGGGCGGAACCGGGAACCAGAACACCCTGTCCGATCAAGCTGGTGGCTGACCCCATAGACATGGTGTTGCTCAATGTTTGCAGCGTGGTATTAAGTTGGTTGATGCCGGTTACCGTGCTGAGTGCCGCCATTTGCGAGGTAATTTGGGCATTGTCCATCGGATTCATCGGATCTTGATTTTGCAATTGCGCCGTCAGCATGGTCAGAAATTGGGTCTGCTGGGCGCTGCTGCTACTGGCAGCGGTGGTAGCGGTGCTGGCGGTGCTCTGTGTTGTTGAACTGCTTTTTCCGGTCATCAAAGCAATTCCTGCGGCGGCACTTTGATTTTGAATTGGGCTGGTCATGGCTTAATCCTTTCTTTATTGACCTATGGTCAGGGTTTTGAGTAACAAGGTTTTTGAGGTATTCATTACATCTACATTGTTTTCATAAGACCTCGAAGCCGAGATCATGTTTACCATTTCTTCCACCACATTAACATTAGGCATCGTTACATAACCTTTTCCATCTGCCAGAGGATTCTGGGGGTCGTAAACCAATTTCATCGGCGAGGCATCGTCCACTACCGCCGCTACTTTGACTCCCGCTCCGCCTTGTCCATTCACCGGCATGGTGCTGAACACCACTTGCTTGGCGCGATAGGGTTTACCGTCCGGCCCCGTCGCACTGTCTGCGTTGGCCAGATTGCTCGCCACCACATTAAGCCGCTGCGACTGGGCAGTCATGGCAGAACCGGCAATATTAAAAATATTAAATAATGACATGATAATTATGGCGCTAAAGCCGCTAATACGTCTTTGACCTTGCTAGAGACGAACGTTACGCTGGCTTCATAACGCAAGGCGTTGTCGGCAAACTGCGCACGCTCGACGTCCATATCCACCGTATTGCCATCAGCGCTTGGCTGCAAGGCGTTTCGGTACATCACCGGCGCACCCATTACACTTTCCCCGGTCGCACTGCCCAAATGGCTGGGCGAGGTAGTCGCCAGCGGCAAATTTGCCGTATTGCCCGACATCGCGCCTTGCAAAGCCTTGGCAAAATCAATATCCTTAGCCTTGTAATTCGGGGTGTCGGCATTGGCGATGTTGGAAGCAATCAACTCTTGGCGTGCCGAACGCAGACTCAGTGCGGTCTGGTTAAACTGTAAGGCGCTGTCGATTTTGCTGGTCATAATTTACTCCTAAGCTTGCTTGCCACTACTCAGATGACGCACATATTAAACACCAATGTGCCAAGACCATTGCCCGATTAAGAGTGGAAACCCGCCTTATTTCTCCCGTTAAAATGCTTCCCAGAAAGCCATTGAAGGCCGACAATACGGCCATGAAGAACTTTAGCTCCCTGCTGTTGGCTATTTTGCTGCTGCTCGCACTGCCCGCCCAGGCAGGTGTGCAACAAAGCCATGCTGATATCCTTGAGGCCGTTACCGCCTTCGTGCGCACAAAAACACACGACCTGCCGGGGAAGGTTGTCTTCAGGGTAGATGAAATAGATTCGCGCACTGTACGGCCCGCCTGCCCGACGCTGGAAGTATTTCTGCCCTCCGGTTCACAACTGTTCGGCAACAGTATGGTCGGGGTGCGCTGCACTGGCAACAAAGGCTGGACCCTGTTCGTGCCGGTGCATGTCACAGTCAGCGTGGATATGCTCATTACCAGCAAACCCCTCACGCAGGGACATGTGCTACAAGCCGAAGACCTCTCCAGCCAGAACGGCGATCTGGCACAAATTGGCATTCTTACCGCCCCCTCGCAAGCCATAGGTAAAGTTCTGAAAAATGGCATCGGCGCGGGGCAAGTGTTAAAGCAAGACATGCTGCGCGCACCCTATGCAATAACGCAGGGGCAGGCGGTAAAGCTACAAGTCGAGGGGGCTGGTTTCAGTGTCCGCTCCGAAGGCCAAGCGCTGAACGACGCGGCGGAAGGGCAAACTGTAAAGGTTAAGACCTCATCCGGGCAGATGGTGAGCGGTATGGCGCGACCGGGCGGAATTGTGGAAATTCGCCCCTGATTCCCAGCCCTTGCATTTGTCCAATGTGACACGTATTGTGCGGAATGTCGTGCTGATGTATAAAAAATATTGCCCTAAAGTTTTGCGTTAGGCTGCCGATACAAAGTACAATCGAACCAGTTAAAAGGTGATGCCCGTGAAAATTGATAACTCAAGCACCTCTTCTTTGCCGCTCTCCTCTAGTGGGGATGCGAAGGCGCGTGCTCCAATTGCAAAAGCCGGGGATAATGCACCCTCTGCCGCCGCCACCGCTGCCAGCGTAAACAGCACGAGCGTAAATCTTGGTACAACTTCCGCGCAGTTGCGCAGCTTGGGGGGTAGCGCGACGGATACACCGGTAAATGCAACGAAAGTCGCAGAAATCAAAAAAGCCATCAGTGAAGGCCGCTTCCAGGTTAATTCCAGTGCTGTGGCGGATAGCCTTATCAATTCAGTAACTGACTTGATCGCCTCACACCAAGCCTGACCGCTCGCTCGATGACCAAGAACGCCCCGGCAACGGATTTCATCTCTCGCCTGAACACCGAACGCGATGGCTTGAGGTCGCTTGTCACGCTGCTCAAGACGGAGCAGCAGGCGCTGATCGACGGAAATACCGAACAATTGCTGGCTCTGGCCGATAGCAAGACCCGCGCAGTACATGAGTTAAGCAAACTGGCGAACGCACGCAAAAATGACCTGCTCACTCATGGCGCAAAAATTCAAGCCAGCGGCATAGTCGCTTGGTTGCAGGCGCATGCCGTGGGTAGCCTGCCGATATGGCAAGATATTCAACAGCTTGCAGAGCAGATGCAACAACTTAACCGTACCAATGGCACACTGATCCAAACCAAACTACGGCATAACCAACAGGCGTTGACTGTGCTGCTCAACGCCGCAAACAGTACCCATGGATTGTACGGTGCTGATGGCCAGACACATCTTTCCACATCCAGTCGTATTTTAGGTAGCGTTTAATTACTTATCATTCTCATCAGTACGCTGGCCGAGCACGCCAAAAATATTCAGTACGACCCGCGCGTTAGCCTCATCACCCACAACCAGAACGACCCGCGCATCCAGCACAAGGCCGCGTAACAGTGGTGGGTGAGGCCCATTTCGTCGCCGAGCGTGAGCAAGCCGGAAGGCGCTATTTACGCTACCTCCCGGAAGCACAGACTTACCTGGAGATGCAGAATTTTTCTTTCTACCGCATCGTACCGATTTCCATCCGCTACATCGGCGGCTTCGACGTACGTGCCGATGGCAGGCTACTGCGCTTCGGTTTCCCCGAACTGGTACTGGATGCGCAACAGGCGTTGGTTGCTCTATCGCGGCTGGTTAATTTCTGACAAAAATGCGGCACGCCAAAGCGTGCCGCAACATTACTTATCCTGCCCGATCACACCTGCGGATGCGCTCTTTCTGCTCCGCTGTGCAATTTATTCAATGCATTCAAGTACGCCTTGGCCGAAGCCACTACGATGTCGGTGTCCGCGCCCTGGCCATTGACGATGCGCCCACCCCTGGACAGGCGCACGGTCACTTCGCCCTGCGCATCGGTGCCGCTGGTGATGTTGTTCACCGAGTACAACAGCAACTCGGTGCCGCTCTGTGCGATCTGCTCGATGGCTTTGAAGGTCGCATCCACCGGGCCGCCGCCTTGCATTTCGGCGCTGCGTTCCTGTCCACCTACGCTGAGCACCACCTTGGCAATCGGCAACTCACCAGTTTCGGAGTGCGCGCGCATGGACACCAGCCGGTAATGTTCGCTGACATGCGCGACCACCTCTTCGTTGACCAGCGCCTGCAAATCCTCGTCGAAGATTTCGTGCTTGCGGTCGGCCAAGTCTTTGAAACGTGCGAAAGCCGCGTTCAATGCCTCCTCGCTTTCCAACACGATGCCGAGATCCTGCAAGCGCGTGCGGAAAGCATTGCGGCCTGAGAGCTTGCCCAGCGTCAACTTGTTCGTGCTCCAGCCCACGTCCTCGGCGCGCATGATTTCGTAAGTTTCGCGATGTTTGAGCACGCCATCCTGATGGATACCGGATTCGTGCGCGAACGCATTGGCGCCGACGATGGCCTTGTTCGGTTGCACCGGGTAGCCGGTGATGCTGGATACCAGTTTTGAGGTAGGGACGATCTGCGTGGTGTCTATGCGCGTGTCGCAGGTAAATATGTCGCGGCGCGTCTTCACCGCCATCACCACTTCTTCAAGTGCGGCATTCCCGGCGCGTTCGCCTAAACCGTTGATGGTGCATTCCACTTGGCGCGCGCCGTTCATCACAGCGGCCAATGAGTTAGCGGAAGCCAACCCAAGATCGTTGTGGCAATGCGTGGACCAGATCACCTTGTCGCTGTTCGGGACACGTTCGATCAATTGCTTGATACGCTCGCCCCACAACAGTGGGATGCTGTAACCAACGGTATCCGGCACGTTGATGGTTTTGGCGCCAGCCTGAATCACGGCATCGAAAATACGTATGAGAAAATCCATTTCAGAACGCACCGCATCCTCGGCGGAGAACTCCACGTCGTCGGTGTATTCCAGCGCGAGCTTAACCGCCTTCACCGCCGCTTCCAGCACTTGATCCGGCGTCATGCGCAACTTCTTTTCCATGTGTATGGGCGAAGTGGCGATGAAGGTATGGATGCGCCCGGACTTGGCGGGCTTGATCGCCGCGCCCGCCGCGCGCACGTCACGCTCGTTGGCGCGCGCCAGCGAGCACACCGTGGTGCGCTCAATGATTTTGGCGATGTTCAGGATCGCGTCGGCATCGCCCGGACTGGCTGCGGCGAAGCCCGCCTCAATCACATCCACGCCCAGTTTTTCGAGCTGGCGCGCGATGCGGATTTTTTCTTCCTTGGTCATGGATGCGCCAGGACTTTGCTCGCCGTCGCGCAAGGTGGTATCGAATATTATTAACTTGTCGGTCATGTCAGACTCCATCGAAAAATAGATTTAACCTGCGGAACCGGTACGGTTGCCGCGCGTGCTTCAAACTTGTGGGATATTAGGATTAGCGCGCGACGCGCAGCTTCAGCGCAGCCAGCAGGCTGGAAGTGGAGTGCAATTGCGATATGTGGCGTGAGAAGTGCATGAGTGAGAATATAACGGCTTTGCCGTGGCCGCGCAATATTTTTCTGGCGTTTCCCGGCGCTTATGGGCGTAATGACGCTTAAGCGTAGGTAATGTAGGTAGTGTCGTAAAGTTAATATTCGCGAATAACGCTCAACAAGAACAATCCACTGGCCTGTTTCGTTACAATAGGTAAAGTATGCATGCTAACCCAACATCCGTGACCGATCCCGCCCCAGCCAATTTGCGCATCGCCGTCGTTCGCTTCTCCGCTTTGGGAGATGTGGTGATGGCGGCGGCAGCGGTACGCGCATTGCAGCATTGCCTGCCTGATGCTGCGATTACATGGATTACCAGCCCGCTGGCGTATTCGCTGCTGAGTGGAATGAATGGGGTGAAGTTCGAGGTGGTCGAGAAGCCGCGAACGCTGACGGACTATCGTGCGTTCTATCGCATTTTCCGGTCGTGTCGCTTCGATGTGGTTCTGGCGATGCAGGCCAACTTGCGCATCAATCTGCTGTATCCCGCTTTGCACGCACCCGTCAAGATCGGCTTTGATCGCACACGCGCCCGCGAAGGACAATGGTTGTTCTGCAATCGCCGCATTCCTTTTCGCGATACTCATCTGGTCGATAGCTTTCTTTCTTTCGTCGAGACCTTGACGGGAAAGCCAGCTACAGCGATTTGGGATTTGCCTGTGGGCGAGAGCGATTTGCGCTGGGCGCGTGAACAGTTGCACGCACTGCCCAGACCCTGGGTGGCGATCCACCCTTACGCCAGCAAGGCAGAACGCAACTGGTTGCCGCAGCGCTATGCGGAAGTCGTGGAACGTTCCGTCTCCAGCTGGCACTGCGGCATCCTGTTGACGGGCGGAAATGCGCCAGAAGAGCAAGCGTTGTGCGAGCACCTCGCACAACAGGCTCCCGGCTACACCCTGAATCTCAACGGTAAAACGACTCTTAGGCAACTCGCCGCATTGCTGAGCCAGGTCGATGTGCTGCTTGCGCCCGACACCGGCACAGTGCATATCGCCAGAGCAATGGGTACACCCGTAATCGGACTCTATGCGGTCGCTTCGCCGAAGTTGACCGGGCCTTATCAGCAGCTGGAGTATTGCGTGGATCGCTATCCGCAGGCGGTGCAGAAGTTTCTGGGTAAATCCCCCGAACAGTTGGCGTGGAACACGCGCGTGCATCATCCCGATGCGATGTCGCTGATCACGGTCGATGAGGTAATGCAGCAACTGGAAAAAATGCTGGGGCAGCCAACATGAGGAGGCTCTTCGACTCACGGCGTGTTTACACCGTCCTGCTGTGGTTGTTGTTGCCCTACATTTTTTTCCATCTGCTGTGGCGCGCGCGCAAGCAGCCGGAATATCTCAAACATATCGCCGAGCGCTTCGGTTTTTATGCCATACACAGCGCCCAATCGGTGATCTGGCTGCACACCGTGTCGGTCGGCGAGACGCGCGCGGCGGCCAGTCTGGTAAAACACCTGCGTGAAAGTTACCCGGATCATCAACTGCTGCTCACCCACACCACGCCTACCGGGCGTGAAACCTCCGAGCAGCTTTATGGCGATGACGTGCTGCGGGTTTATCTGCCTTACGACTACCCGTTCGCGGTGCGGCGTTTCCTGAGCCATTTTCGTCCCCGTGTCGGCGTTCTGCTGGAAACCGAAATCTGGTTCAACCTGATTCATGTTTGCCATGCCGACAAAATTCCGCTGCTGTTGCTCAACGCGCGCCTGTCGGAAAAATCCGCCGCACGTTATGCGCGTCATCCGAATCTGATGAAATCAGGCTTGCGTGAATTGAGCGCCATCGCCGCACAAAGCACAGCCGATGCAGAGCGGTTGACGGCGCTGGGTGGGGAAGAGGTTTCTGTCATGGGCAATCTCAAGTTCGATATTGAACCGCCTTCGGCCATGCTGGAACGGGGGCAGCAATTGCGCAGCCAGTTTGGTGTGAGCAGAAAAATATTTCTGGCGGCCAGCACACGCGAGGGCGAAGAAGCGCTGCTGCTGGATGCGCTCAAGTCCTTGCAAATTCCCGGCCTGCTCACAGTCATTGTGCCACGCCATCCGCAGCGCTTCGCCGAAGTCGAGACACTGCTTACCCGGTGCGGCTTCCGCTTTCAGTGCAGGAGCGAGAATCGCGCGATTGCCCCGGAAACCGGAGTGGTGCTGGGCGACAGCATGGGCGAAATGTTCGCCTACTATGCGGCTTGCGACATTGCCTTTATCGGCGGCAGCTTGCTGCCGTTCGGCGGGCAAAACCTCATTGAAGCCTGTGCCGTCGGCAAGCCCGTACTGATCGGGCCGCACACTTATAACTTCACACAAGCCAGTCTGCTTGCTGTTGCCGGCGGTGCCGCCGTGCGCGTGCAGGATGCAGCAGAACTTGCGCAGGCCCTGCAAAATTTGATTTCCCATCCTGATCAGATGAGCAATATCGGCCATGCCGGGCAAATTTTCGTAAGCGCTAATCGTGGGGCAACGGAACGGGCATTGTTTCACATCAGTAAATCGTTAGCCGTCATTTCCGGTAAAATCGCGCACCATGAATAAAATTCTTATCACCGGCGGTGCCGGATTTATCGGTTCTGCGGTTATACGCCAACTGATTGCAGAAACCTCCGCTAGCGTTGTCAATGTGGACAAGCTGACTTACGCCGGCAATTTGCAATCCCTGTCTGCGGTTGCGGATGATCCGCGTTATCGCTTCGAACATGTGGACATCTGTGATGCCGCCGAGGTCGCTCGCCTGTTCCGCGAACACCAGCCGGATGCGATAATGCATCTGGCCGCCGAGTCCCACGTTGATCGCTCCATCACCGGTCCGGCAGCTTTTATTGAGACCAATATCGTCGGCACTTACACTTTGTTGGAGGCGGCACGGGAATACTGGGGCAGTCTGCCTGTTGAACGCAAGAGCGCATTTCGCTTCCACCACATCTCCACCGATGAGGTGTATGGCAGTTTGGGCGACAGCGGCTTTTTTACCGAGGACATGGCTTATCAGCCCAACTCGCCCTACTCGGCAAGCAAGGCATCTTCGGATCATTTGGTGCGAGCCTGGCATCACACCTACGGCTTGCCTGTGGTCACCACCAACTGCTCCAATAACTACGGCCCTTACCATTTCCCCGAAAAGCTCATCCCACTGATAATCCTGAATGCGGTCAACGGCAAACCGCTGCCCATCTACGGCAAGGGCGACAACATCCGCGACTGGCTATATGTGGATGACCATGCGCGCGCCTTGCGGTTGGTGCTGGGAAAAGGATGTGTAGGTGAGACTTACAACATCGGCGGCTGGAACGAGAAAACCAATCTGGAAGTGGTACATGCAGTTTGCGCCATTCTCGACGAGTTGCACCCGCAGGGTGCGCCACATGCATCGCTCATCACCTACGTGCAGGACAGGCCCGGCCATGACCGCCGCTATGCGATTGATGCGAGCAAAATTGCCCGCGAACTAGGCTGGAAGCCACTGGAAACTTTTGAATCCGGGCTGCGCAAGACAGTGGAATGGTATTTGACGAACACGGATTGGGTGAATGCCGTGGTTAGCGGCGAATATCAGAACTGGATTCAACAAAACTACGGCGACAGGAAGACATCATGAAAGGCATTATCCTTGCAGGCGGTTCCGGCACGCGGCTCTATCCGATTACCCAGACCATATCCAAGCAACTGCTGCCGATCTATGACAAGCCGATGATTTACTACCCGCTGTCAGCGCTGATGCTCGCCGGGATACGCGATGTTCTGGTGATCTCCACCCCGCAGGACACGCCGCGTTTCGAACAACTGCTGGGGGATGGTTCGCAGTGGGGAATGAATTTTTCCTATGCCGTACAGCCTTCGCCGGATGGGCTTGCGCAGGCCTTCATTATCGGCGAATCATTTATCGGGAACGAAACCTGTGCGATGGTGCTGGGCGACAATATTTTTTACGGTCACGGTTTTGAGAAGCTGCTCTATGCTGCGGCCAACAAAACCAGTGGCAGTACGGTATTTGCCTATCGCGTGCAAGACCCTGAGCGCTATGGGGTGGTCGAATTCGATGCTCAGGGCCATGCTATCAGCCTTGAAGAAAAACCCGCACAACCGAAATCCAGCTATGCGGTAACCGGGCTTTACTTCTACGACAATCAGGTAATTGATATTGCCAAGTCGATCAAACCCTCTGCGCGTGGAGAAGCTCGAAATCACTACCGTCAACCAGCGTTATCTGGAAATGGGCATGCTGGATGTGCAGGTCATGCAGCGGGGATTCGCTTGGCTGGATACAGGCACCCATGAGTCGTTGCTGGAAGCGTCGATGTTCATCCAGACTCTGGAGAAACGCCAGCGCCTGAAGATTGCCTGCCCGGAAGAAATTGCTTATCGTCAGGGGTACATTGCTGCGGAACAACTGGAAAAACTGGCGGCACCGCTGGCGAAAAACGGTTATGGACAATACCTGCTCGGCATCCTGAATGAAAGGATTTTTTAAATGCACGCCGTTCCAACCGGGATAGCCGATTTGCTGATTATCGAACCCAAAGTGTTCGGCGATTCACGCGGCTTTTTTTTCGAAAGCTTTAACCAAAGAGTATTCGAGCAACTGACCGGACGCGCGGATAACTTCGTGCAGGACAATCACTCCCGCTCCGCGCAGAATGTGCTGCGCGGGCTGCATTATCAAATCAAACAACCGCAGGGTAAACTGGTGCGCGTGGTGGCCGGTGAGGTGTTCGATGTCGTCGTGGATATTCGCAAATCATCGCCAACCTTCGGGCGATGGGAAGGTGTCATCCTTTCTGCCGAGAACAAGCGCATGTTATGGGTGCCGACAGGATTCGCGCACGGTTTTGTGGTACTCAGCGAATATGCGGAGTTCCTCTACAAGACAACCGATTATTGGGCGCCTGAACATGAACGTTCCATTCTCTGGAACGACCCGGAACTGGCCATAGATTGGCAACTGAAACAGAACGTTCCGGTTTTATCCAAAAAGGATCAGGAGGCGCTGCCTTTTCGTGAGGCTGAATTCTTCCCGTGAAAATCTTATTGCTCGGCAAGAATGGGCAGGTCGGCAGCGAATTGCAAATATCGCTCGCCAGTCTGGGCGAGTTGACCGCATGGGACAGGAGCGACCTCGACTTGTCCAATCCGGATTCTATCCGCGAGAAAATTCGCGCCTTGCGCCCGAACATTATCGTCAATGCCGTCGCCTATACCGCAGTGGACAAGGCGGAATCCGAACCCGATCTTGCCATGGCGGTCAACGGCGCAGCGCCCGGCATTCTGGCGGAAGAGGCGGCGCGGCTGGATGCTCTGCTCGTTCACTACTCCACCGATTATGTATTCGATGGCGCGAAATCTTCGCCCTACACCGAACAGGATGCGCCTAATCCGTTAAACGTATATGGGCGCAGCAAATTGGCAGGGGAGCAGGCGATTTGTGCGCAAGCCCCGCGCTTCCTGATTTTTCGCACCAGTTGGGTGTATGACGCGCACGGCAAAAATTTTCTGACCACGATAAAACGTGCTGGAGCCCAACGCCCGGAGTTGACCATCGTAAACGACCAGATCGGTGCGCCGACCTGGAGCCGCGAGATCGCAAAGGCCACAGCGCAAATCATCGGACACTATCTGGAACGCCCTGACCAGAAACAGATCAGCGGAATTTACAATCTCACTGCACAGGGACAAACCTCGTGGTTTGATTTTGCCCAAGCCGCTGCGGAACAGGGATTATTCGCTGGCATTGATCATCCGCCGACCCTGCGCGCGATTCCCAGCACGGAATATCCCACGCCAACGAAACGCCCCATGTATTCGGTGTTGTCGAACGCAAAACTGCTGGAGCAGTTCGGCGTGCAATTGCCGGATTGGAAGGTTTCTTTGCTGGAATGCTTGAAGAAGTAGGTTGGGTTAAGCAGAAGGTTGTAACCCACAACTAACTACGAAACTTGCGCCACCCTAATACAGCGCCTGATTAATCTTAACAAGATCATCTTCGACCAGCGTTCCTGCTGCTGCCTTCAGTTGCAGTTGGCTGACGAGATAGTTGTATTCGGCCTGATATAAATCGCGGCGGGTGGAGTAAAGCTGCTGCTGGGCATTCAGCACATCCAGATTGGTGCGCACGCCGACTTCCTGCCCCAGCTTGCTCGCTTCCAGCAAGCTCTCGCTGGATTTCAACGCCTGTTGCAACGCCTTGACTTGGGCGATGCCATCCACCACGCCCAGATAAGCCTGACGTGTTTGCAGGGCGACGGTGCGGCGGGTGTTTTCCAGGTCTTGTTTGGCGCGATCATGGTTGGCCTCGGCCTCACGCAATTTAGACTGTACTTCCCCGCCCTGATACAACGGCAAATTGAGTTGCACACCGACGGCCTTGTTGCGACCGTCGCTGCCGAACCCAAAGGCACCGCCACCTGTCGAGTTTTCGGAATAATTGGCGACAAAATCCAGCGTCGGATAATGGCCGCCACGATTGCGCGCCACTTCTTTTTCTGCCAGTTCAGCGCCCGCTTGTGCTACGACGATTTGCAGGCTGCGCTGCTGTGCATCTTCCACCCATTTTTCCACGTCGCCCGGCTGTGGCGCATCCAGTTTGAGTTCTTTGCCCAGATGGCGCAGCTCGCCCGGACTCGCGTTGACGATCTGTTGCAATGCGCGTTTCTTGATTTCAAGATTGCTTTGCGCCGCAATTTCCTGTGAATTGGTCAGATCGTAACGAGCCTGCGCTTCGTAAGTGTCGGTAATGGTCGCTGTGCCTACTTCGAAATTGCGCTTGGCTTGTTCGAGTTGTTCGGAGATGGCGTTCTTCTGGGCCTCGGCAAGTTGCACGCTGTCCTGCGCGATTAGCACGTCGAAGTAGGCTTGCGCCACGCGCACAATCAAATTCTGTTCCGCCGCCTTGAACTGTGCCTCGGTCTGCGTGACCTGCAATTCAGCCTCAGTGTAAGCTACCCAATTCTGCTGGCGGAACAGCGGCTGCGTCAGGGTCACGCCATAACCATTGTTGTTGAACTGCATCGCGCCATTGGGGAGGGGAAGGCTCGCACCATTGGGGAGAAGGAAAGCGCCGCGATACTGAATCGTGTTGTCATTGTAGGTGGTGTTGGCGCTCAGATTTACGTTGGGCAACAGCAAGGAGCGGCCCTGCGGCAGTTTCTCCAACCCGGCGCGCTGGGTTGCCCTCGCACCCGCGAAAACTGCATCCTGAGACTGTGCCGCATGATAGGTTTCGAGCAAGTCTGCCGCCCCAGCGAAGGGGACAGTGCTCAATACTGTCAGCACAAAAAAGATGGATTTAGTAGGTGTCATGGCCGCATTGAATATTAGTAATTTCTAATACTATACGCACGGGCAACTAATTTCAAGCAGCGCCGTCAATGACTGCGATCAAAACATGAAACGTTCGGGTTGCAGCGCATTTTGCAATGGGGCGACAACGGTTTCAAACAGGGTGACGCTCTCGAAAACGCCGGGCGCCACACAAGTTACTGATCTGGCCTGCATCGCCGGAGCATCGCCGACAATGGCGAACAGGCGTCCACCCGGCTTCAGGCTGTTCTGAAAAGCTTCCGGCAGCACCGGCACTGAGCCAGTCAACACGATCACATCATATTCACCCGGCCAGCCCCGCGCCGCATCGCCCTGCGCCAATGTCACGTTATCAATGCGTTGCGCCGTCAGATTTTTTTCAGCAAAGGCAAGCAGTTCCGGGACGATCTCTACGCTCGTTACATGTTCCGCCAGACGGGATATCAGCGCGGTCAGATAGCCGCTGCCGCTGCCGACTTCCAGCACACGGTCTCTGGGCTTAAGCTTCAATGCCTGCAACGCGCGCGCTTCCAGCTTGGGTTGCCACATCGAAACTCCATGCCCCAGCGGAATTTCAACATCCATGAACACCATTTCCCGACTGGCAGGCGGCACAAATTGCTCGCGTTTGACCTTGCTCAGCAAGTCCAGTACCTGAATATCCAGCACATCCCAAGGCCGTATCTGTTGCTCCACCATGTTAAAGCGCGCTTGTTCCATGTTCTTCATCTCTCCCTAACTCCCAAGCATAGTTATCGTTATTGCTGCCGCAGTATAACTCCACTCAACGCTGCCAGCCAGCTTGCTTTGACAGCCGCTTTACAGTACCTTGGCAACCTGCGTGGGGGTCTTCGCCTGTTTTGGGCCGGAGTGAGAAAAACCCTTTGAACCTGTACGGATAATGCCGTCGTAGGGAAGCGTCTTCGATGCTCCTTACTCTATATGATCTGGAGCAACACACCATGAATGCCAATCCCAAGTTTCTCAGCCAGGCCGCGCACGTTGATGCTGCGGCGATTCAGCCGTTGCCGAATTCGCGCAAGGTATACGTCGAGGGTAGCAGACCCGATATTCGCGTGCCGATGCGCGAAATCTCGCAGGCCGACACGCCTGCCGGGATGGGCGCGGAAAAGAATCCGCCGATCTATGTGTACGACTGCTCCGGCCCTTATACCGACCCGGCGGTGAAGATAGACATCCGCTCCGGCCTGCCCGCAATGCGCGAGGGCTGGATCACCGAGCGCAATGACACCGAACAGCTCTCCGAACCCAGTTCGCAATACGGTCGGCAACGTCTGGCCGATCCCGAGTTAGCGGAATTGCGTTTCAACCTGCAACGCGCACCGCGCCGGGCGAAAGTGGGCGCTAACGTCACACAAATGCATTATGCGCGTCAGGGCATCATCACGCCGGAGATGGAATACATCGCGATCCGTGAGAATCAAAAGATTGAGGGGCTATCCGAGTTGCTGAAATCCCAGCACCACGGCGAGCATTTCGGCGCGGCCATTCCGAAAATCATCACCCCCGAATTCGTGCGCGACGAAGTCGCTCGTGGCCGCGCCATCATCCCGGCCAATATCAACCATCCCGAAGTCGAGCCGATGATTATCGGGCGCAACTTTCTGGTCAAAATCAACGCCAACATCGGCAACTCCGCATTGGGGTCGAGCATTCAGGAAGAAGTCGAGAAGATGACCTGGGCGATCCGCTGGGGCGGCGACAACGTGATGGATCTCTCCACCGGCAAACACATCCACGAAACGCGCGAATGGATCATCCGCAATTCGCCAGTGCCGATTGGCACCGTGCCGATTTATCAGGCATTGGAAAAAGTCGAAGGCCGCGCCGAAGAGCTGACTTGGGAAATTTATCGCGACACGCTGATCGAACAGGCCGAGCAAGGCGTGGACTACTTCACCATCCACGCCGGCGTGCTGCTGCGCTACATCCCGATGACCGCGAAGCGCCTGACCGGGATTGTGTCGCGCGGCGGCTCCATCATGGCGAAATGGTGCCTCGCGCACCACAAGGAAAGTTTCCTTTACACGAATTTCGAGGAAATCTGCGAAATCATGAAAGCTTACGACGTGGCGTTCAGCCTCGGTGACGGCCTGCGTCCTGGCTCCATCTACGACGCCAACGACGAAGCGCAGTTAGGAGAGTTGAAAACGCTGGGCGAACTTACCCAAGTTGCATGGAAGCACGACGTGCAGACCATGATCGAAGGCCCCGGCCATGTGCCGATGCACATGATCAAGGAGAACATGGATCTGCAACTCAAGTGGTGCCACGAAGCGCCGTTCTACACACTCGGCCCGCTCACCATGGACATCGCCCCCGGCTACGACCACATCACCTCGGCGATCGGCGCCGCGATGATAGGCTGGTACGGCACCGCCATGCTGTGCTACGTCACGCCGAAAGAGCATCTGGGCTTGCCGGACAAGGACGACGTGAAAGAAGGCATTATCACTTACAAGATCGCCGCCCACGCCGCCGATTTGGCCAAAGGCCATCCCGGCGCGCAAGTGCGCGACAACGCGCTGAGCAAGGCACGTTTCGAATTCCGCTGGGACGACCAGTTCAATCTCGGCCTCGACCCGGACAAGGCGCGCGAATTCCATGACGAAACCCTGCCCAAGGAATCCTCCAAGGTCGCCCACTTCTGCTCCATGTGTGGCCCGCATTTCTGCTCGATGAAAATCACTCAGGACGTACGCGACTATGCCGCGACTCAGGGGGTTTCAGAGCAGGAAGCGCTGGAAAAAGGCATGGAACAAAAGTCCGTAGAGTTTGTGCAGCAGGGCGGGAGTATTTACCGCAAGGCTTAGCATGAAACTTGTGTTGGACGAACGGGATTTTAAGTGAACAGCCTGAAGGCTAAAGGCGCCAGCAACGCTCCCAATGCCGCCCACAGGGATATGGCAATCAGCATCAACCACTGGTTTCTCTGCTGCTGCTGTTGCACTAATTCCCGCAATACAAACTCAATCTGCGCAGTGGGACTTTCATTCAGGCGTTGGTGTAACAAGCGCGGCAGTTGCGGCAACAGGGTAGCGTAGTACGGGGCTTCGGCCTTGAGTGTTTTGAGGAAACCGCGCCAGCCTATCTGCTCGCTCATCCATCGTTCAAGCCAGGGTTTGGCGGTCTTCCACAGATCCAGTTCGGGATCGAGTTGCAGCCCCAAGCCTTCTATGTTGAGCAGGGTCTTTTGCAGCAAGACCAGTTGCGGCTGAATTTCAATGCCGAAGCGACGCGAGGTCTGGAACAGGCGCAGCAGCACGCGACCGAACGATACTTCTCTCAATGGCTTGTCGAAAATCGGCTCGCACACTGCGCGGATGGCGGATTCCAGTTCATCCACGCGCGTTTCCTTGGGTGCCCAGCCGGATTCGATATGCACTTCCGCCACACGTTTGTAATCGCGTGAGAAGAAAGCGAGGAAGTTCTGTGCGAGGTAATGCTTGTCGCTATCGGTGAGTGTGCCCATGATGCCGAAATCCAGTGCGATGTAGCGGCCATCCGCCGCAACCTGCACATTGCCGGGGTGCATGTCGGCATGGAAAAAACCGTCCCGGAATACTTGCATGTAAAAAATCGCTACTCCATTGGCCGCAAGCCTGGGAATGTCTATGCCTGCCGCGCGTAGTGCATCCACCTGGCTGATGGGGATGCCGTTCATGCGCTCCATCACCATTACTTCGCTGGTGCACCAGTCCCAATAAACTTCAGGCACCGTGAGCAGATCCGAGTTGGCGAAGTTGCGCTTCAACTGGCTGGCGCAGGAGGCCTCGCGCATCAGGTCGAGTTCGTCGCGCAGATATTTTTCAAATTCAGCCACTACCAGTTTGGGCTTGAGCCGCTTGCCGTCTTCCCACCAGCGTTCCATAAGTCCGCCGCAAATGTCGAGCAACGCGACATCATGCGCGATAACGTACTCAATGCCGGGACGCATTATTTTCACCGCGACCTCGCGCCCATCCGGCAGCACGGCGAAATACACTTGCGCCACCGAGGCGCTGGCAATAGGCGTTTCGTCGAAGCTGCGAAACACCTCGCCGAGCTTCTTTTTATAGGTGAGTTCCAGCAATGCCACAGCCTGCGTGGTAGGAAACGGGGGCACCTGATCCTGCAGCTTGGCAAGTTCGTCGGCGATGTCGGCAGGCATCAGGTCGCGTCGCGTGGAAAGCATCTGGCCGAACTTGACGAAGATCGGCCCCAGACTTTCCAGCGCAAGACGCAAACGTTCGGCGCGCGGTGCGGAAGTGTTGCGGAAAAACAGCAGAATGTTGAGCGGTGCCAGCAGCCAGCGCGTGCGCTTGTGCGCGAGCAGGAACTCGTCCAGCCCGAAACGCAGCACCACAAAAATTATTTTCAACAAACGCAACAGACGCATCTTACTTTGCTTTCGGTAATTGCTGGATGCGCCGCTCCAACTGTTCCACCACATCGCGCAGGCCGCTCACCTGCTGCGGCTTGTCCAGCAGCGGGTGGTTGAGGCGCGCAACGGCGGACTGGGCGAACAAGATGAACCTAGTGCAATGTGGTTTGCTGGATACCTGCCAGCAGCCACACCGACTTGTCGTCGCGCAGATTCTTCTGTACATGCCAGACTTCATCCACGTTTTCCGGTGTGCCATTGTTCTCGCTCAACTGGCCGGTGAAGCGCACGCTGGCAATCGCCATGTCGCTTTCATCAGCAACTCCCAGCAACTCGCCGTTGATCGCGAGCACATCGGTCTTTTGCGGCGTATTGTCGCGTTCCTGCATCTGCATCGAGATTTCCCCGAACATTTCCGGCGTGGTGTATTCGCGGATGTCGTTCAAATCCTTGCGGTCATTCGCGGCCTGCAAGCGGATGAACGAAATTTTCGCGCTGCGCAGAAAACTTTCCACCGGAAAATCTGCCGGGATATTGCCCGCCGGTGCAGCATATGCGGCGGCGGAAGCGGCACCCGCGCTATACACAGGCTCGGGATTGCCGTATGGCGCGCCCGCTCCGGCATATTGCATCGATTGCGACTGCTTATTGCGGAACATGGAAATCAGGAACATTACCACTGCGGCTGCGACCAGCGCCATCAGAATGCCGCCCATCCCGCCGCCCAAACCTCCTAAACCGCCACCGGCGAACATTGCGCCCAAGCCCGCACCGATTGCCAAACCCGCCAAGGGGCCAAGCCATCTGTTGCCAGTCGGTGCGGGTGCTGCGACCGGCGCAGGGGTCGGAGCCGGTGCGGCAGTTGGGGCTCTCGGTGCCTGATACGGAGTCATCGTCCGTTGTTTGCCGATACTCCCGCCGCCGCCAAAACGCCTAGCTTCCGCCGTCGCGGCGAACAAACTCAGGCAAGTCAAAGCAATCGTCAACAACATCAAAAATCGTTTCATGTATTCCTCATTGGTTGGGTAAAACAAAGCGGGCGCAGTATAACACTGGCAACCACACCATATGGTTGCGCAGCATCAGGCAATATTATTCGGCAATAGTTTCTAAGGGGGTCTCAAAAATTCAGAGTTCGCCCAAATGCAAGGCGTGGAAAACATTTCGTCGCGCTGCATATGATAAATATGTAAGCAAGAAATTTTTTCCACAACGCAGCAGTTGGGATGAAATGTGGATTTTAGAGGCTCCCTTATTTCATTTTGGAAGGCAAGCGCAGGGTCTCACCAGCCACCATGAATGTGCCTCTGCCTTGATGATGAATCGTCTGTGGATGCTTCTGCGCAGGGTCGATCCACGCTTTGATCACCTCCAAAATGAACAGGTTGTATTTGGCGATCATCTTGCCATCGACAACCTTGCATTCCAGATTGGCATAGCATTCGTCGATGAGCGGGGGCTTGACGCATGAGGCGGACATCGGCGTGAGGCCAAATTTCTTGAACTTGTCCACCTTCTTGCCAGAGCAGTTCCCGCAGCCTACCACCTGTTTTGCCAGTGCCGCCGTGGGGATGTTGATCACACATTCCTTGGTCGCCTTCAGGGTGTCGAAGGAATAATTACGGTTGCTGATCACGCAGCCCAGCAGCGGCGGCTCAAATTCGAGCATAGTGTGCCACGACATGGTCATGATGTTCGCGCGGCCTTTGCTGGCGGTCGTAACCAAGACGACCGGCCCCGGTTCAAGCAAACGATAGACTTTGGATAAGGATAAGGATTTTTTTGCCATTTTGCACTCCCGTTAGCTACTGCCGATGCAACAGTATCTACGCCTTTTGCGGATTGTCAAAACGGCGCTTCGCTTATCAGGTTCAGCGATTCACCGCTGAGCGGATGGGCAAAGCTCAACATCCTGGCATGCAACAGCAAGCGCTCCGCCGTATGGCCTCCATACAACGCATCGCCAAGGATAGGATGTCCGATTGCCGCCATGTGTACCCTTAATTGGTGGGTGCGACCGGTCACAGGTTCCAGTTCCAGGCGGCTGGTACTTGCGCCCGCATCATGTTCCAGTAAGCGATAGCGTGTCAGTGAGGGCTTACCCAGTTCAGCATCGATTTTGCGTAGCGGACGGTTTGGCCAATCAGCAGCGATAGGCAGGTTCACCTCGCCAATTGGCGGATCAACCTTACCTGCCACCACGGCCACATAGCGCTTGTCCACTTCGCGTTCGCGGAACATCTGCGACAGGCGGCGCTGCATTTCCGCACCGCGTGCGAACACCAACAGCCCGGAAGTCGCCATGTCCAAGCGGTGTACGACTAATGCATCGGGAAATTTATATTGGATGCGTGCAGACAAGCAATCCTGTTTGTCCGCACCGCGTCCCGGTACTGCCAGCAGCCCGGCGGGCTTATTTACCACCAGCAGCGAGTCGTCGAGGTAGACCAATTCTAGGTCGGAGATAAGCAAGAGCGGATCAGGCCTTCTTCACAAACTCGGATTTCAGTTGCATCGCGCCGATGCCGTCGATTTTACAGTCGATGTCATGGTCGCCCTCGACCAGACGAATATTCTTCACCTTGGTTCCTACCTTGACGGTCGAAGACGAACCCTTGACCTTCAAGTCCTTGATCACCGTCACCGAGTCGCCGTCAGCCAGCACATTACCGACAGAATCGCGCACGACCCGCTGTTGCTCTGCGCTTTCGACGGGGGCATCCTTGGACCACTCATGCGCGCACTCGGGGCAGACATACATGCTCCCGTCTTTGTAGGTAAATTCCGAATTGCATTTCGGGCATTTTGGTAAACCGCTCATGGTGTCTCCGGTGATTGAGTAATATTTGAAGTAGGGCGGAAAAGCGTAGTGCCTTCTGCCGCATGTGAGTGAAAACGAAAAATTACATTCGGCGGATAACGTCTATGGTTTATCTGCCTTGCCGTACTTTAATCTCTCGAATTCAGAGACTACGCTCGGGGCGGTAGCTCTAGGTTTCCTTGTAATGAGGAAGCTGGAAGTGGCAAGTCATCTGTTTTAATTACACCAAGATTTGCCCGTTTGCCATATCGTGCAATATCCCCGTCATCAGAGTAGATGACTGTTGCATCGTGAGATGCAGCTATTGCTACAATTTGCCAGTCAAACTTAAATTTTGTGTTTGTTACTTGTCGCTTCTCACCGGCACTCATAGCCTCTTCAAGTAATAAAGCGCACTCCATCGCAGCCCTTGAATCAAAGGGGGTGATTTGAAATGCGGACTTTCCAGAAAGTTTTTGGTGAATCGCTTCTCGCGCCTTACCAGCACGCACCATCAGTTCAGTCAGCGCCGGGGTGGGAATCAGTATCTTGGTTCGTTTCTTCTGCAACTCTGCAACCAGATGGTCTAGTTTTGCACGTCGATCACCTTTGAGACGTGGATCAAACAGGTCTATTAGTATTGAGGCATCAAAAGCAACAGCCATCAATTGCCTCGCAGCTTTCTAAGTTCAGCCTGCGGATCATCCATTTTATTCCAAAGGTTTCCTTCTATTTGTCGCAGGTCGTTGATGACTTCCTCTAATGGGCTGTCTTCAAGAATTTCAAAGCTTTTAATCTTGAAATCTTCAAGTTCCCATTTGCGTTCTGGGGTGCGACACCACTGCCCGCTACCCGTTACGCGGACAGGGCGATCTAAGTAATATACAGCTAACTGGCGAGCCATATCCCGATTGGCCCAGCACTTGTAAATAACTTTACCTTCACCCTCAATCCACACAGGAACCGAGTCATCTTTGCCACCAATACGAATAACGACTCCATCCAGATCACCCTGCTCGTGAACCACCACTTCTTCAGTGAGTGGTGTTTTCTTACCCGGGAAAGCCAGAACATTTTCACCATGCTTAATTTTCAGGGTAGCCGAGGCATTATCTTCGCGCAACATACGATTAATTTCCTGATTTGCTTTTTCCAAATCAGGGGGCGCTTCAAAAGTGCCGACAAGGCGCAAGCGCGCTGCAATTTTTGGAGCCGCTACGTGTTCAACTGCAATTTCAGGAATAGCACTACCCTTGCGTACCTTCAGAAAATGCACATGTTCTTCGTCTCCAAATATGATCGATAGTTTTGCCAAATATTTGGCGAGCTTAACCATTGGAAGCGTTTCAGGCGTCCAAGCGTCAATACGAAAGTCATAGTGAATCAGGTCATCCATAGCCGAAAAACTGATACAGAAAATTTAATTTTTTGAATCCACTACTTGATAGTCACATTGTGCCCGGATGAAATACCGAACGTCAACATAAACGCCGCTAGTTTATATCAAATGAACCGCGCCAGCATCCCTTTAGCCAACTCGCCCTGTAACGGTATCTGCACATGATGTCCGCTACCCGGTGCGGTGGTGATGGCTGTGCCTTCCAGATTGTGCATCTCGGTCAATTCAACTATATGGTTGCCGGATGGATGGATAATTTCTAATCTGTCGCCGACCTGGAATTTATTCTTTACGTCGATCTCGGCCACACCGTTGGCACAACTTACGATGTCGCCGACGTATTGTTGGCGGAAACTTTCGGAGTGGCCGCGTAGGTAGTTTTGTTGCTCGTGGGTGTGGTGGCGTTCGTAAAAGCCGTCGGTATAGCCGCGATTCGCCAGCGCATCGAGTGCGCCCAATAGACTCAAATTAAACGGACGGCCTGCCACGGCATCATCTATCGCCTGCCGATACACCTGTGCGGTGCGCGCCACGTAGTAGATGGATTTGGTGCGGCCTTCGACTTTCAGCGAATCAATGCCTATTTTCACCAGTCGCTCGACATGCTCGACCGCGCGCAAGTCTTTGGAGTTCATGATGTAGGTGCCGTGCTCGTCTTCCAGTACCGGCATCAGTTCGCCGGGATGATCCTGGCGCGAGATGACATAGACCTTGTCCGCCAGCGGATGGCGCGGCTGGCTGCCGCAATCGGACAGAGCGGATTCGCTCAAGCGCCTTGTCGAAGTCGAAATCGATTTTCTGGATGTCTCCCGTGCCGTCTTCCTCAGCGCTGTCCACCTTGTAATCCCAGCGGCAGGAGTTGGTGCAAGTGCCTTGGTTGGCGTCGCGGTGGTTAAAGTAACCGGAGAGCAGGCAGCGACCGGAATAGGCAATGCACAACGCGCCGTGGATGAATACTTCGAGTTCAATGTTCGGGCATTGCTGGCGGATTTCCTCGACCTCGTCCAGCGACAGTTCACGCGACAAAATTACGCGCGACAGGCCCAGCGATTTCCAGAATTTCACCGCCGCGTAGTTGACGGTGTTGGCTTGTACCGAAAGATGGATCGGCATTTCCGGCCAGCGCTCACGTACCATTGCGATCAGGCCGGGGTCGGCCATAATCAGGGCGTCCGGCTGCATGGCGATGAGCGGTCCCATGTCCGCCATGTAGGTTTTTACTTTGGCATTGTGCGGCATCAGGTTGCTGGCGACGAACAATTTTTTGCCGAGCGCATGCGCTTCCTGAATGCCGATTTGCAATTCTTCCAGTTGGAATTCGTTGTTGCGTGCACGCAGGGAGTAGCGCGGCTGTCCGGCATACACTGCGTCCGCGCCGAAGGCATAGGCGGTGCGCATTTTTTCCAGCGTGCCTGCGGGAAGAAGGAGTTCAGGAGATTTCATCAGCGATTTAACCTCCATCCTAACTTTCCCCCTGAAAAGGGGAAGGGGCAAACGTGAAGAACGTAGAACCTTTTTGCTGCATCAAATCCCCAGCCGCTTCCAGATTTCCTGCGACGGCCCGGCCTGGTTCAATGTATAGAAGTGCAGCCCCGGCGCGCCGCCCGCGAGCAGCTTCTCGCACAGTTGGGTGACAACATCGAGACCGAAGCTTTGCACCGAAGCGTTGTCATCGCCATAGCTTTCCAGTGTCTTGCGCATCCAGCGCGGGATTTCTGCGCCGCAGGCATCGGAGAAGCGCGCCAGTTGCGAGAACTTCACGATGGGCATGATACCGGGCACGATGGGGGTGGTGACGCCCATCTTGCGGCACTCTTCGATGAAGCGGAAATAGGCGTCGGCGTTGTAGAAGTATTGCGTGATGGCGGAATTTGCCCCGGCCATGACTTTACGCTTGAAGTTGGCGATGTCCTCGCGCGGCGATCTGGCTTGCGGGTGGAACTCGGGGTAGGCCGCCACTTCGATGTGGAAGTGTTCGCCGGTCTGGGCGCGGATGTACGATACCAACTCGTTGGCATACTGGAATTCGCCGATGCTGCCCATGCCGGAGGGCAGGTCGCCACGTAGCGCCACGATGCGCTTGATACCCATGTCTCTGTAGGTGAACAGCATGGCGCGGATGTTTTCACGCGTGGAACCGACGCACGACAGGTGCGGTGCGGCGTTGTAACCCTCGGCATGGATCTGGCGTATGATTTCCAGCGTGCGGTCTTGCGTGGAGCCGCCCGCGCCGAAGGTGACAGAGAAAAATTCCGGCTTGAGCAGCGCCAGTTGCTTGCGCGTGGCAGTCAGTTTTTCTACGCCTTCCGGCGTTTGTGGCGGAAAAAATTCGAAGCTGAATAATTTAGAGTTTGTCATGATCTATGGTTATTGGCCCATCTTGTGGAGGCTGCCGGGTTGCCCCTTTTTTCGGGATCAGCAGCGACAGCACATAGGAAATAATACTGTATAGCAACGCGCCCATCATTCCAACCCAGAAGCCGCTTACTTCGAAACCGCGCAGCACCGAACCGGCGAACCAGAACAGCAGGCCGTTGATGACGAGAATGAACAGACCCAGCGACAGCACAGTGACCGGCAAGGTCAGCAGAATCAGCAGCGGACGAATCAGCGTGTTGATGAGACCGAGCACCAGCGCGGCAACCAGCGCGGACTCAAACCCATCCACGCGCACGCCCGGCAGCAGGTAGGCCACCGCCAGCAGTGCCAGTGCATTGCAGCACCAGATCAGGATAAGTCGCATGTGCCTCCTTAGGTCAGGTTCAAGGGGCAAGGTTCAAGGCTCAAGGAAAAACCAAAGCGCTGTTTTTGACTTTCACCTTGCCCCTTGTTCCTGCTTTTAGTAGCGGTAGTGATTCGCTTTGTACGGCCCTTCTTTGGGCACGCCGATATAGGCTGCTTGCTGGTCGGTCAGTTCACTCAACTGCGCGTTCAGCGTAGTCAGTTGCAAGCGTGCGACCTTCTCGTCCAGATGCTTGGGCAAGGTGTATACGCCGATTGGATATTCACTGGTGCGGGTGAACAGCTCGATCTGCGCGATAGTCTGGTTGGCGAAGCTCGAAGACATCACGTAGGACGGATGCCCGGTGCCGCAGCCCAGGTTTACCAGACGACCTTCGGCCAACAACAGGATACGTTTGCCGTTAGGGAAGATCACATGGTCAACTTGCGGCTTGATGTTTTCCCACTTGTATTGTCTGAGCGAGGCGACATCAATTTCGTTATCGAAGTGGCCGATGTTGCACACAATGGCTTGGTTCTTCATCTTCTTCATGTGATCGTGGGTGATCACATGGTAGTTGCCGGTAGTGGTGACGAAAATATCGCCATGTTCGCAGGCATAATCCATGGTCACTACGCGATAGCCTTCCATCGCAGCTTGCAGCGCGCAGATCGGATCGATTTCGGTCACCCACACTTGGGCGGAAAGTGCGCGCATGGCTTGCGAACATCCTTTGCCTACGTCGCCATAACCGATAATGACGGCGACTTTGCCCGCGATCATCACGTCAGTAGCGCGTTTGATGCCATCCACCAGCGATTCGCGGCAACCATACAGGTTGTCGAACTTGGACTTGGTGACCGAGTCGTTCACGTTGATGGCCGGGAATTTCAGTTCGCCGCGCTCATGCATTTGATACAAGCGGTGCACACCGGTGGTGGTTTCTTCGGTCACGCCCTTGATCGCGGCGAGGCGCGTGGAATACCAGGTTTTGTCCACGGCCAGCTTGGCCTTGATCGATGCGAACAGGCAGGTCTCTTCTTCGGAGCCGGGGTTGTTCAGCAGCGCAGCATCTTTTTCGGCGCGTGCGCCCAGATGCAGCAACAGGGTTGCGTCGCCGCCATCGTCCAGGATCATGTTGGAATAGCCGCCGTCCGTCCATTCGAAAATGCGGTGGGTGTAGTCCCAGTATTCGGTCAGCGTTTCACCCTTGTAAGCGAACACCGGCGTGCCGGTCGCGGCAATGGCGGCGGCAGCGTGATCCTGGGTGGAGTAGATGTTGCAGGAGGCCCAGCGCACTTCGGCTCCAAGCGCTCTCAGCGTCTCGATCAGCACGCCGGTCTGGATGGTCATGTGCAGGCTGCCTGTGATGCGCGCGCCTTTCAGAGGTTGAGTTTTGGCAAATTCCTTGCGGATTGCCATCAAGCCGGGCATCTCGATTTCGGCAATAGCGAGTTCCTTGCGTCCCCATGCGGCCAGGGACATATCGGCGACTATGTAATCTGTGAATCCGTTTGCAACAGCGTTCATATTTCCTCCATTCAGGGTTAGTGAATGGGCGCCGTTGCTACGATTGCACCACTCTCCCGAGCCTGGCCGACAAAACCGGTCGCAGCGCCCCTCGGGGGGTGGATGATGTTTGAATTACAGACCAGCGTCTGCGCGCAACACGGCAGCCTTGTCCGTTGCCTCCCAGGTGAACTCCGGCTCCTCGCGACCGAAGTGGCCGTAGGACGCTGTCTTCTCGTAGATCGGGCGCAGCAGGTTGAGCATCTGCACGATGCCTTTCGGGCGCAAATCGAAATGTGCTTTCACCAGCTCGGTGATCTTCTCGTCGGAGATCTTGCCCGTGCCGTAGGTGGTGACCATGATGCTGGTGGGGTGGGCTACGCCGATGGCGTAACTTAGTTGCACCAGGCACTTGTCCGCCAAGCCTGCGGCAACGATATTCTTTGCCACATAGCGTCCGGCGTAAGCAGCAGAGCGGTCGACTTTGGAAGGGTCTTTGCCGGAAAATGCGCCGCCGCCGTGCGGGGCTGCGCCGCCGTAGGTGTCGACGATGATCTTGCGCCCGGTCAGACCCGCATCTCCGTGCGGCCCGCCGATCTCGAAGCAGCCAGTGGGGTTCACCAGATATTTGATCTCACCTTTGATGAGTTCTTTAGGCAGCATCGGTTTAATGATGTCTTCAATCACTGCTTCATGCAGTGCTTTTTGTTTTTCGGGCGGAGAGAACTCCGGAGAGTGCTGGGTGGACAGCACCACCGTATCGATGCTGTGCGGCTTGCCGTGGACATATTTGATGGTGACCTGGCTCTTGGCATCCGGGCGCAGCCAAGGCAAGCGACCATCTTTGCGCAACAATGCCTGACGCTCGACGATGCGGTGCGCCAGGTAGATCGGCAGCGGCATCAAGGTGTCAGTCTCGTTGCAGGCATAGCCGAACATCAAACCCTGGTCGCCCGCGCCCAGGTTGAGGTAATCGTCGGAAGCATGATCCACGCCCTGTGCGATATTTGGGCTTTGCGTGCCATAGCATACGTGTACCGAGCAACCGTCGGCGTCGAAGCGCAAACTCGGGTCGTTATAGCCGATGCGACGGATGGTTTCGCGCGCAACCTTGGCGTAATTCACTTGCGCACTGGTGGTGATCTCGCCTGCCAAAATGGTCAAGCCTGTAGTCACCAGAGTTTCGGCTGCTACCCGTGCATGCGGGTCTTGGGCTAGAATGGCATCCAGAATGGCATCGGAAATTTGATCGGCGACTTTGTCTGGATGGCCTTCTGAAACAGATTCAGACGTGAAAAAATATTCGCTCATGTTGTCGCGCTCGCTTTATAAAGATTAGGCAAAAGGACGCGCATTATAACAAAAACCCGGTTTTTCTACGCATGAGTTCTTCCTTGGTTGTCTGGTTATTCAATTTGGCGGCACGCTTACCATTAAGCGTGTTGCATCGCCTCGGCAGCGTAATGGGCTGGGCGACGTATCTGCTGTCTGGCAAATACGCCACGCGCTTGCGCAAAAATCTCGGCTACGAATTGGAGGGGTATCCCTTCGCAGAATTCCGCAAGGTTTTAAACGCCAGTATCGCGGAAACCGGAAAGAGTTTGGCCGAGATGCCTTGGGTGTGGTGCAGGCCGCTGACGGAGGTGACGGGCAGTGTGCGCGCATGTCACGGTTGGGAGCATGTCGAGGCGGCGAGATCGAAGGGGCGAGGGATTATTTTTTTGACGCCGCATCTGGGGTGTTTTGAAGTATCCGCCCTATATGCGGCAGAGCGCATGCCAATCACCGTGTTGTATCGTCCACCCAGGCTGGCATGGCTGGAAGAAGTGATGCGCGGCGGGCGCGAACGCGCCCAGTTGCGTTTGGCGCGCACCGACGTGGGCGGGGTGCGTTTGTTATACAAGGCGCTCAAGCGCGGCGAGTCCATCGGCTTGTTGCCGGATCAAGTTCCAGGCAGAGGCGAGGGCGAGTGGGCGAATTTTTTCGGGCGTCCCGCCTATACCATGACGCTGGTTGGACGTTTGGTTGAGTCCAGCGGAGCGGCGATGCTGATGGCTTATGCCGAGCGACTGCCCGATGGCGCGGGTTATATTATTCGCATCACTCCGCTGGAATTCGTACCGGGCTTGTCCGTCACCGGGCAGATGAATGCGGCTCTGGAAGCGGTAGTGCGCGCTTGCCCCGCGCAATACCTGTGGAGTTATAACCGATACAAAGTACCAACAGGAGTTGCGCCATTTGGAGAGGTGCGAGGATCGGATATTGAGGATCAAGCATGACGCGTCTGGGCGTTTTCGTATTGTGGCTGTTGCATTTTCTGCCGTTCCGCGTGTTGGTGTGGATCGGCAATGCGTTAGGCTTACTGCTCTACACACTCGCTGCGGAGCGGCGGCGCGTGTCAACCATCAATCTGCGCTTGTGTTTTCCCGAGTTGAGCGATGTTCAGCGCGCACGCATGGTGCGCGATCACTTCAAGATGTTCGGGCGCGGTCTTATCGAACGCTCCATCTTGTGGTGGTCAAGCGGGGCGCGTATCCGCAGCCTGATCCGCGTCGAGGGGGTGGAAAATTTTGAGGCGGTGAAAGGCAAACCGGTCATCTTGCTGACGCCACATTTTGTCGGGATGGATGTCGGCGGACAGTGGGTCGCGCAGCATATTGATACGGTATGCATGTATGCGAACCAGAAGAACCTCTACCTGACCGAATTGCTTTTGAAGAAGCGCGCCCGCTTCGGTAACCAGCGCCTCTATTCGCGCCAGCAAGGGCTGCGTCCCATCCTCAAGGGGATGCGCGCAGGCATGCCGTTCATCTATCCACCGGATCAGGATCAAGGCGTCAAAGACGGCGCGTTCATTCCCTTCTTCGGCGTGCCTGCCGCCACCATGACCTCTGTGCCGCGTATTGCACAGATGACAGGCGCGGTTGTCGTGCCTTGCATTACCCGCATACTGCCCGGGGCGGCAGGTTATGTGCTGACCTTCTATCCGGCTTGGGATAATTATCCGAGCGGGGACGACATTGCGGATGCGCGCCGCATGAACGAGTTCATTGAACAGCGCGTGTGTGAAATGCCGGAACAGTATTTCTGGCTACATAAACGGTTTAAGACGCGACCGGAAGGTGAAAAAAGATTTTATTAAGGGCATCTCTATAAATTGCCCCTCAAAAACTTGCTGAATCTGTCAGCCCGTTAGCGTTGTGAAACGTTATATCCAAGTGCAATAACGAACGAGCGACTGGCGATGAAGAAAGTAAAGCAACCCGGATTTTTTGACATAGCAGAACGGACAAACAAGCTGACCGAGATGGGCGACCCGCTGGTTGGATTGAACGCCAAGATCGACTGGGAAGCCTTTCGCCCCGACCTGAACAGAATCTACGAGAAAGAGCGCAAGAGCAACGCGGGAGCCAAGCCAATCGATGTGGTGCTGATGTTCAAGGTGCTGGTGTTGCAACAACTGAACAACCTGTCGGATGATCGGATCGAATACCAGATACGCGACCGAATCTCTTTCATGCGCTTTCTGGGCTTGGAACTCGAAGACCGCGTACCCGATGCGAAGACCGTGTGGTCGTTCCGCGAGCAACTCAAAGTGCTGAACTTGGTAGATGAACTGTTTGCACGTTTTCACGAACAACTCGCGGGCCATGGTTATGTTGCCCGCAGCGGCCAGATGGTCGATGCCACGTTTGTCGAAGTTCCGCGTCAACGCAACAAACGGGAAGAGAATGCGCTCATCAAGGAAGGTGCCATTCCCATCGAGTGGGGCAAGGATGAGCACAAGCTGGCGCAGAAAGACACCGATGCCCGTTGGACAAAAAAGAACAACACGAATTATTACGGCTACAAGAACCACATCAACGCGGACCACGCGACCAAGCTGGTGCAGAACTATGAAGTCACGGATGCGTCAGTCCACGACAGCCAGGTATTTGACGAGTTGCTCGATCACACGCAAGATGCGGACGGAAACAAACGCGCGGTCTATGCCGATAGTGCCTATCGATCCAAGGACACGGAAGAAAAGCTCGTCAAAGATGGCATCGCCAGCCAGATATGCGAGAAAGGAACTCGCGCTGCCGCATTGACCGAAGAGCAGAAGGAATCGAACAAAAAGAAGTCGAAGGTGCGCGCGCGAGTGGAGCATGTGTTTGGTGCACAAGATGCGATGGGCGGGCACTTCGTGCGCACGATAGGGCTGCTGCGCGCCAAGGTGAAAATCGGGATGATGAATCTGGTGTACAACATGATTCGTTTGGTGCAGTTGCTCAGGCGCGATGTGCAGACGACAGGATAGGTGCGTCCGCAATAGCGAACATGCTGCGGAAAGCGGCAGGAAACGTTCAGATTAGAGGCTTGGAATCAGCCAATTTGAGTAAATGCAAAAAATTCCTGAAAACTTCCGGCGAAAAATCAGAATATGGAACGACTGGCGCAATAAAAATTAATTTTTAGAGACCCCCTTAAATCAAAACACCGTAGGGGCGTATGGCAATACGCCCTTTCTGGAATATTAAATATCTGAAAAGAAAGGCGTATTGCCATACGCCCCTACGGGGGGACATTTGACATGAAATATCACGATCTGCGCGATTTCATCGCACAACTGGAAAAGCTCGGCGAACTCAAGCGTGTCGCCACGCCCGTTTCGCCGCATCTGGAAATGACGGAAATCTGCGACCGCGTTTTGCGTGCGCAAGGTCCGGCGGTATTGTTTGAAAATCCAGTTGGACACAACATGCCCGTGCTGGCTAATCTGTTTGGTACGCCGCGTCGCGTGGCGCTGGGCATGGGCGAGGAGTCTACCGCCGCCTTGCGCGAAGTCGGGCAATTGCTCGCCTACCTCAAGGAGCCGGAACCGCCCAAAGGCTTGAAGGACGCATGGGAAAAATGGCCGGTGCTCAAACAAGTGCTGACCATGTCGCCCAAAGTGGTGTCCAGCGCGCCGTGCCAGGAAATCGTTTGGGAAGGCAACGACATGGACTTGGGCAGGCTACCCATTCAGCATTGCTGGCCTGGCGACGTTGCGCCGCTTATCACCTGGGGATTAGTGGTCACACGCGGGCCGAACAAGTCGCGCCAGAATCTCGGCATCTACCGCCAGCAGGTGATCGCGCCAAACAAAGTGATCATGCGCTGGCTGACACATCGCGGCGGGGCGCTGGATTTCCGCGATCATTGCGAGAAGAATCCGGGGCAACCTTTTCTGGTCGCGGTAGTGATCGGCGCCGATCCGGCGACCATTTTGGGCGCGGTGACGCCAGTTCCCGATTCGCTTTCCGAATACCAGTTCGCCGGATTGTTGCGCGGTGCCAAAACCGAACTGGTGAAGTGCCTCGGCAGCGATTTGCAAGTGCCCGCTTCCGCTGAGATCGTGCTGGAGGGTGTGATTTATCCGAACGAGACCGCGCTCGAAGGCCCATACGGCGACCACACCGGCTACTACAACGAGCAGGACAAGTTTCCGGTATTTACCATCCAGCGCATCACCATGCGGCGCGATCCGATCTACCATTCCACCTACACCGGCAAGCCGCCCGACGAGCCGGCAATGCTGGGTGTGGCATTGAATGAAGTGTTCGTGCCGCTGCTACAGAAACAGTTTCCCGAGATCGTGGATTTTTATCTGCCGCCGGAAGGATGCAGCTACCGTATGGCGGTGGTCAGCATCAAGAAGCAATACCCCGGCCACGCCAAGCGCGTGATGTTCGGCATCTGGTCCTACCTGCGCCAGTTCATGTACACCAAGTTCATCATCGTAGTGGACGACGACATCAATATTCGCAATTGGCAGGAAGTCATCTGGGCGATCACCACCCGCGTTGACCCGGTGCGCGACACTCTGCTGGTAGAGAACACGCCGATAGACTACCTCGACTTCGCCAGCCCGGTGTCAGGGCTGGGCGGCAAGATGGGCTTGGACGCCACCAACAAATGGCCGGGTGAGACGCAACGCGAATGGGGTACGCCTATCGTTATGGACGCGGCGGTGAAGGCGAAGGTGGATGCGATGTGGGGGGAGTTGGGATTGTAGTTGAGAGAATTTTTTGCAGAAATCTTGATTTTATCAGCATCGCGCTAAATGGCTGAAAGCACTTAGTGGTTATGGTGTTGACTTTCTGCGTAGAATGGTTATAGTAACCACTGCGATAGGCAAGTTAGCAAGTAGTTTTTTAATTTCTAACGCCGAGATGGCGCTGAAAGGAAGCACTATGAATAGCAGGCAAATTATCAAGCAACTGGAAGCGAACGGCTGGTCATTGCGTAGCGTGCGCGGCAGTCATCATGTGTTCACCCACCCCTCGAAGCCCGGCCACATTAGTGTTCCGCATCCGAAACAGGATTTGGGCGTGGGCTTGGCGCATAAGCTGCTGAAACAGGCGGGGCTTAAATGAGGAATAACCATGAAATTTATTATCGCGATTGAACCAGGTACAGAAACAACCGCGTTCGGAGTGGTCGTACCTGACCTACCCGGCTGCTTTTCTGCCGGGGATACCTTGGACAAGGCGGTGGACAATGCCCGTGAGGCGATTGATCTGTGGTGCGAAACTGTAATCGAAGACGGCGGGGATATTCCTGTCGCAAAAACCTTGACGGAGCATCGTGCCAACTCCGAATTCGAGGGCTGGGTGTGGGCGGTGATTGAAGTTCCGGTAGAGCGTTATTTCGGCCCGGCGGAAAAGCTCAACATCACCCTGCCGCGCTTGTTGCTTGCCAAGATTGATGAATACACCCGTGCACATGGCGAAACACGCTCCGGCTTTCTGGCTGAAGCGGCACGTGCGGCAATGCGCTAGGCAGAACATGTTTTGAAACCCGTGAGTCAATGGGATCAATTCTAGCATTCTAACAAATTGCTGGAATGTTAGTCCGCGTAGGGCATAATACAAGGGCGCAATAACCAACGGACATTGCGCTGTATGTTACGTGTCATTTTGTGTAATGCGCTACGCTTTTCCGCTCTGCCAATCAACCTTCCGAAACCTCTCGCTCAATTTCTTCTACCGTAACATGGCGCACGTCGCGTCCCTTGACCATGTACACCACATACTCGGACATGTTCTTGGCGTGGTCACCGATGCGTTCGATGGCTTTAGCGATGAACAGGATTTCCAGCGCGGTGGAGATAGTGCGCGGGTCTTCCATCATGAAGGTGATGAGGTAGCGCATGATGGTGCGGAATTCTTCATCCACCAGTTCGTCCTGACGTACCACTTGCGCGGCAGTGGAAAGGTCGAGGCGGGCGAAGGCGTCCAGCGATTTGCGCAGCATGTCCAGCGCCAACTCGGCGGCATGTTTGATTTCGTTATAACGCGGCAGGATCAGGCGTTCCTTCTGTGACAGCAGCTTGGCCATGCGCGCGATTTTTTCCGCCTCGTCGCCGATGCGTTCGAGATCGGTGATGGTTTTGATCACCGTCATCACCATGCGCAGGTCGCCTGCAGCAGGCTGGCGGCGCGCGATGATCTGGTTGCAGTTCTCGTCGATCTCCACTTCCATCGCGTTGACGCGGTGGTCGTCAGCAATGACGCGGTTCATCAACGCCACATCGCCGCTGGACAGCGACTCGACGGCTAGCCGGATCTGGCTCTCCACCAGCCCGCCCATTTGCAGCACGCGCGCGCGCACCGCTTCGAGTTCGGCGTCAAACTGCTTCGAGGTATGTTCGGTGGATGCCATATTGCAGTTCCTTTTAAGATAAACGCGGGCAGTTTATGTTACCCGCCCATCGTGACAATTATGTTACGTTCAGGCAGCCAGTGTATGCACTCCATCGGGCGTGCCGAGCAGCAGCACATCTGCCGGACGGCGCGCGAACAGGCCGTTGGTGACTACGCCCGTAATGTTGTTCAGCGTGGTTTCCAGTTCCACCGGGTTCAATATTTGCAGGCCATGCACATCCAGAATGAGGTTGCCGTTGTCGGTGGTGAAGCCTTCGCGTAGCCGGGGCTGTCCGCCCAGCGCCACAAGCTGGCGCGCCACATAGCTGCGCGCCATGGGGATTACCTCAATCGGCAGCGGAAATTTGCCCAGCACGTCCACCAGTTTGCTGGAATCGCACAGACAGACAAATTTCCTGCTGGCCGCCGCGACGATTTTTTCGCGCGTCAGCGCGCCGCCGCCGCCCTTGATCATGTGCAGGTGGCGCGTAATTTCGTCCGCCCCATCCACATACACCGGCAGGGTGCCCGCATCGTTCAGCGACACTACCTCGATGCCATGCCCCTGCAAACGCTTCGCCGATGCCTCGGAACTGGCTACCGCGCCTTGTATCTTGTGCTTGATCTTGCCCAGTTCATCGATAAAAAAATTGGCGGTGGAGCCGGTACCCACCCCCACAATACAATTCACCGGAACATGCGTAATCGCGGCCTGCGCAACTGCGCGCTTCAAATCATCTTGTGTCATGGATATGCCGCCTCAAATCAGTAATATTGTTTTCGTGCCGGGATTATTGCAGGAATTGGGGATTTTAGGAACCCGTAGCAATAAACCATAATTTTAAGTGGGAAATGTTTTCCCAGTGTAGGAAGGTTCCCTACAGCGGAATTGGAAATCTTCCGATTCTTTCCTTTTCCTTCGAGTAGCAAGATGCAAGTGTCGAAAGAGACAGCATTGTCAGCCTGCGAGGGAACGAGCCATGAATACAACTCAACTGCATGAAGAAATCAAAGACGCCAACCTATCCTATATGCTGCTTGCGCGGCAGATGATCCAAGAGGACAAGGATGCGGCCATTTTTCGTCTTGGCATCAGCGAAGAGATGGCTGAGCTCGTAGCCGGGTTAAGTCCTGCGCAATTGCTCAAGATGGCGGCTTCGAATATGTTGTTGTGCCGTTTCCGCTTCGATGAAAAACTGTTGCTGAATATGATTACCGATTACAACAAGGATAGGCTGATGTCACAAACACATACCGCTATCCTGATGGTTGGACAACCTATGGGATCATTGGCCGCTTGATTCACTGCCATCACGGATAGGGGCATTACAATTGCGGAATAAGAGTGTTGTCACCGAGGCGCATCAAATCCAGCTTGCCGTGAATTTGATTGAATTGGGCGCGCGCTTGCAGTTGTTGCAGGAAGAAACATCCCTGAGCCGCGAGCGCTTGCTTAAATTGTATAAGGAAGTGAAGGGGGAGTCGCCCTCCAAAGGAATGCTGCCCTATTCGACGGACTGGTTCATGAGTTGGTCGCCTAACATCCATGCTTCGCTGTTTATGGATATTCATCAGTTTATGATGGAAAACACCAGTCTTTCCGGTGTCGAGGCGCTGATCAAGAGTTACCGCCTGTACCTTGAGCAAATCAGTGTCAGCGGCGATGAGCCGGTGCTGAGTATCACGCGCGCATGGTTTTTGGTGCGCTTTTTTGATGCAAAAATGCTGCAACTGACTGGCTGCAGCGAATGCGGCGGACGGTTTGTCGTACATACCAATGAGCTGTATGCCCATTATGTATGCGGTATTTGCCGCCCGCCGTCACGTGCCGGTAAAACCAAAAAGAACAGCCAGCCATCAGATTTGCTGATGCCAAGCACGGCTTCCTAAAGTTTTCTCATTGAGCGCCGTTAGTACTAGATGGTGGTAATGGCGCTTCTCCCCCGCACAAAATGAAATGATGCAGGTTTTCCGGGCTAATCCGGGGTTAATACGGAGGAGCCGATGTGATACCCTATTACCAATATTTGTGGTACTCGAAATAATTTCATAGGGGCCTGGATCATGCTGGTAATAATTGGGTATGTGGTAGTGGCGCTTTCGGTGTTCGGCGGCTTTGCGCTTGCGGGCGGGCATATGGCGGCGCTGCTCCAGCCAATTGAACTGCTAATGATAAGCGGCGCCGCAACAGGCTCTTTCTTCGTTGGTAATAGCAGCAAGACCATCAAGGCCGTTCTTAAGGCATTGCCCAGTTTATTGAAGGGCAACAAGTACACCAAAGACAACTACATGGAGCTCATGGCGTTGCTCTATGAGCTGCTCGGGAAAGTCCGCAAGGAAGGTTTGATGTCCATCGAGAACGATGTCGAAAACCCGTTCGAAAGCCCGGTTTTCGCCAAGTACCCCAAGGTGCTGGAAGACCATCATGTGGTGGAATTCATGACCGACTATCTGCGCATCATGGTGAGCGGCAACCTCAATGCGATGGAAATCGAAACCCTGATGGATGTGGAAATCGACACACACCACCACGAATCGGTAGAACCGGCTCATGTGATCGGCGAACTTGGGCAGGCCATGCCGGCCTTCGGCATTGTTGCAGCGGTGATGGGGGTGGTACATACCATGGAATCGGTGGGTATACCGCCCGCCGAGCTGGGCATATTGATTGCACACGCTTTGGTGGGCACCTTCCTCGGCATCTTGCTGGCCTACGGTTTTGTCGGGCCACTGGGTACCTTGTTGACACAGAAGGCGGATGAGTCCACCAAGATGCTCCAGACCATCAAGGTCACCTTGCTGGCCAATCTGAATGGCTATGCCCCGGCGATGGCGGTTGAATTCGGACGCAAGGCATTGTATTCATCCGAGCGCCCCGGCTTCATCGAACTGGAACAGCACGTCAAAACAAAGCGCTGAACGGCGCCAATAATAGTACGGTGGCGATTTGCATGCGCTTGGGCGTATGGTTAAACCGTCTCCATTTAGTGTGAAACACGCGTAGGGCGTATGGCAATACGCCCGGAGATGGAACGGGCGAATTATGGCTAGCAGCAGTGATAAACGACCAATAGTAGTCAAGCGCATCAAAAAAGTGTCAGGCGGCTCTCACGGCGGCGCTTGGAAGATCGCTTATGCCGACTTCGTCACCGCGATGATGGCGTTCTTCCTGTTGATGTGGCTGTTGGGCTCTACCAGCAAAGAAGATCTGGCGGGTATTTCGGAGTATTTCAAGACCCCGCTCGATATCTCCATGTTGGGCGGGTCGTCCACCAGCGAGAGCAAGAGCATGATTAAGGGCGGCGGACAGGATTTGACACGCAGCAAAGGCGAGGTGCGCAAGGGCGAGATCAAACCGGAGAAAAAGATCGAAATAAAAACAGCACAAGAAATCCTCCGCCGAAGAAGGAACTGGAAAAGCTCAAGGAGCTGAAAGCCAGGATTGAAAAGGCTATTGACTCCAGCCCGAAATTGAAGCAGTTCAAGAAACAAATCCTGCTCGACATTACCAGCGAGGGCCTGCGCATCCAGATTGTGGATGAGAAAAATCGCCCCATGTTCCGCTCAGGGAGTGCGCAACTGGAGCCCTATACCAAAGATATCCTGCATGAAATCGGCACGATGCTGAACCAGGTGCCGAACAAGGTGAGCTTGTCCGGGCACACAGACGCGCAGCCTTATTCAATGGGCGACAAGGGTTACAGCAACTGGGAACTATCGGCGGATCGCGCCAACGCCTCGCGCCGCGAACTGATTGTGGGCGGGATAGGCGATGAGAAAATCGTGCGTGTGGTGGGGCTGTCTTCCGCCGTTCTGTTCGACAAGATTGATCCGCTCGACCCGGTTAACCGGCGCATCAGCATCATTGTGATGAATAAAAATGCGGAAGAATCTGCGCGCAATGATGGAGGAACGGTCGAGTTTGACGCATCAAACGCAGATGCCCCGCAGCCTGCCGTGAGCGGTGTGGCAGCGAGGCCGCCTGCCGCAAAAAATTAAAGTTTCCCACGGTACAGCCGTTAAGGAGCAACAGGCAGAAAAAAATGCATTGATGCTCCAAGACAAAGAACAAAATATTAAGAATAAGAATAATAGGGAGTGGAAAAATGGAAAGCTGGTTGCGTGCCTTGTCGATCAAGAATAAGCTGCAAATTCCCATTCAGTTTATCTTGCTGCTGATTATGGTAGTCGCTCAGCGTTGGGCGTTCAACCAGTTCGAGGAGCGGATGCTGGAACAGACTGAGCAGAAGGCCATGGTGTCTGCGGATGGTGTAATCAATGGACTGAACATGATGATGCTCAATGGCGTCATTAGCCAGCCGGATCAGCGTCAACTCCTCATTAAAAAAATGAGTTCATCCACCAATGTGGAAGAGTTGCGTGTTATCCGGTCTAAACAAGTACAAGACCAGTTCGGCCCAGGTTTACCGGAAGAACAGGCAAAGGACGATATGGACAGGGAGGCGATGCAAAGCGCCAAACCGCAATTCAAAACGCTGGCGGAAGGGGATAAATATACCCTGCGCGCAGTGCTGCCCTTCTTGGCCAGTGTCAATTACCGTGGCACCAATTGTTTGACGTGTCACCAAGTCAAGGAAGGGTCGGCAAACGGGGCGATTAGCATCACCTTGAATATGGAGAATGAATATGCCGTGATGCAGAAAGCCAGTCGGCTGTTATGGGGGGGGCAACTGTTAATTCAGGTGGTACTGTTTTTTGTAATTGGCTGGATCTTCGATCTTGTCACTCAGCCCTCCAAAGAACTACGGCGCACCATGCTTGCCATGCAGGCTGACGGCGATTTGTCGAAACGGGTCCCTGTGCATAGCTCAAACGAATTCGGACAGATTGCCGAGGGCTTCAATGCGCTGGTAGAAAGTTTTCAAAGCATAGTCAGTCAGGTGCATGGCTATGCCGGACAGGTTGCCCACTCCGCCTCCTCGCTGACCAATAATGCCGAGCAGATTGCGCAAAGCTCGCAACAACAGAGCGATGCGGCATCGAATACCGCGAGTGCGGTGGACGAAATGAGCGCGAGTATTTCTTCCGTGGCAGACAGCGCCAATGCGGTTCACCAGCAGTCGCAGGATAGCTTGCAGCGGGCAGTTCATGGACAGCAAATCCTGCAAGAGATGATAGGCGAGATCGGACATGTCGAGGATGCTGTGCAGCAAATGGCCAGCTCGGTGGATGCCTTCGTTAAGAGCACGCAGACCATCACCAGCATGACGCAGCAAGTGCGAGATATAGCCGAGCAAACCAACCTGCTGGCGTTGAATGCGGCGATCGAGGCGGCGCGCGCCGGGGAACAGGGACGCGGCTTTGCCGTGGTGGCCGACGAGGTGCGCAAGCTGGCCGAGAAATCGGCGCAGTCCGCCAGCCAGATTGACGTAGTGACCCAAACGCTTGCTGACCAGAGCGAGCAGGTGGAAAAAAGCATACAACTCGGCAGGCAGTCGTTGCAGAGCAGTCAGAGCCATATGCAAAGTGTCGCTTCGGTGCTGGCGCAGTCCAACGAGTCGGTGGAGGGCGTGAACCGGGGAGTGGATGGAATTACCGCATCCGTGAACGAGCAGAAGCAGGCAAGCCAGGAGATCGTTCGCAACGTGGGAAATATTGCGGCCATGGCGGAAAGTAATAATGCATCCATTATGCGTACCGTGCAGGAGGCAAAGGATATGGAGCAACTCGCCGACAATCTCAACCGGTCGGTGGGTAGCTTCAAGCTTTAACGTTAAAGAATGTGTAAGTTGGGTCAGGCCGTAACCCGGCATAAAAGGAGTTAGTCATGTCCGAATTGCTTAGAAGCATAGATGAGCGCACCAAGCTGGCGGGAACCAACAAGCTGGAAGTCCTGATGTTCACGCTTGGCCTGGATAGCCGCAGTGGGCGCCGTGAAATTTTCGGGATCAACGTATTCAAAGTGCGCGAAGTGATGCGTATCCCCGCCATTACCCGTGCGCCGGAAATGCCCGATGCAGTGGAAGGGATGGTGAGCCTGCGCGGGGCGTTGGTGCCGGTGATCGATCTGGCGAAATACACCGGAATGCAGACCGAAGGGAAACCTGAAATCATGATCGTTACCGAATATAACGGTCATACGCAGGGTTTTCTGGTTGAAGCGGTGGATACCATTTTGCGCTTGGACTGGTCTTCCATGAAAGTGCCGCCGGATATGCTTAATAGCACAATGGGTGGCTTGGTAACTGCCGTCACCGAACTGGCAGATGGAAGTCTGGTGATGATGATGGATGTGGAAAAAGTGCTGGCCGAAACCGGACACTTCAATGACGACATCGCATTGAAGGCGGTCAAACACATAGGTCTGTCCGACCGTACGGTGTTTTTTGCCGATGATTCCTCGGTGGCGCGCAAGCAGATCACCAGCACGCTGGAAGCAATGGGGGTGAATCATATCTCCGCCATCAATGGCCGCAAGGCGTGGGAGGAATTGCAGAAGATCGCCCAATATGCCGAAACGTCGGGTATCCCGGTGAAAGACATGGTGCAAATCATCCTGACCGACGTGGAAATGCCGGAAATGGACGGTTACATGCTCACGCGCAAGGTCAAGGAAGACAAGCGCTTCGCCGGCATCCCCGTGCTGATGCACTCCTCACTCTCCAGCACGTCCAACCAGCAACTTGGCAAAGCGGTCGGGGTGGATGAATACGTGCCAAAGTTTGAGCCGCAGAGGCTGGCGCAGACGCTTGAGCGCTTGCTCACAGGCAGCAAAGTTACGCCACCCACCAAGGGCTGAAGCCCTTGTGGAATTGACAGAAAGGATCAGATCATGTCGCTTGCAGAATACAAATCACAAATGGCGAATAGCCCGTTGGATGAGAATAGCCGCAGCCTGTTCGATACCGTGGATGCGAGAACCAACCTGGCCGGTTCCAACAAAATGGAAATACTGTTGTTCTCGCTGGGCACACAGGAAACGTTCGGCATCAATGTGTTCAAGGTCAAGGAGGTGTGCCGCGCCATGCCGATCACCAAAACGCCCAATATGCCGCCAGGCGTGGACGGCATCGTATCGTTGCGCGGACATATCATTCCGGTGCTGACTCTGGCCAGTTTTCTGGGGTTGGGTGGGGATGCGGAGGGCGCGCAGAACACCATGATGGTGGCCGAATATAGCCGCCACATCCTTGGTTTTCTGGTGCATGACGTGGATCGCATCATACGTGTGGATTGGGACAAGGTGCGCCCGGCAGACGGAATGCTGGCAGGCAACAAGGACATGATTACCGCCATTACCGAGTTGCCGGACGGGAAATTGGTTTCCTTGCTGGATGTCGAACAGATTCTTGCCTCCGCATTTGGCGAAGATGTAGTGGGGAGTATCGACAAAGTTGAAAGAGCGCAGGATTTGTGTGTCTTTTTCGCAGATGACTCGACCGTCGCCCGTAGGAAAATAAGCGAAGTTCTCGACAAGATGGGTGTCAAGCATATGCAGGCGAATAACGGACAGGAAGCATGGGAGCGCCTGCAAGGGTTGGGGGACGCGGCGCAGAACAGTGGCGTAAACCTGCATGACCAGATACAGGTGATACTAGTGGATGCGGAGATGCCGGAGATGGATGGTTACGTGCTGACCCAGAACATCAAGTCGGACAGACGGTTCGACAATATCCCGGTGGTCATGCATTCGTCCTTGTCGTCGGAAGCCAATCGGGATATGGGAAAACGTGTTGGGGTTGATTACTATGTATCCAAGTTTGATGCAGCAGCGCTGAGCGGCACATTACGGCCACTGCTGGCCGCGTGACACAGATGACAGAGGACAGATGATAAGATAACAGGGGTATTGCGTGGCTTTACCACGGCTTATTAAAAAAGCACTGCGCAGCAGACAACATTCTGTCTTCTGTACTCAGTCTTCTGTCATCTGATTAGGGAGGTATTGTGGTTGACGCGAATATGAAATTTTTGGTTGTGGACGATTTCTCCACCATGCGACGCATTGTGCGCAACCTGCTCAAGGAGTTGGGTTTCACCAATGTGCAGGAAGCGGAAGATGGCGTCGTTGCGCTGAGCATGCTGCGCGGCGGGGATTTCGACTTCGTGGTATCGGACTGGAATATGCCCAACATGACCGGTATCGAACTGCTCAGAGCCATCCGTGCGGATGCCACACTAAAACATTTACCGGTGTTGATGGTGACTGCAGAAGCCAAGCGCGAAAACATCATCGAAGCGGCGCAGGCGGGGGCCAGTGGTTACGTCGTCAAACCGTTTACCGCCGGTACGCTAGATGAAAAGTTGAAGAAAATTTTCCAGACCATGCAGAAGTGAGTGATGCCATGACTAACAAAGCGGTTGAAGGACAGGATTCGGATGATTTGGAGGCGTTGTTTGACAGCATCGTTTCCGCGAGCAATGAGGAGGAAGCTCCTGCCAATAAATCTTTTGTCGGTGATGAAAGCAATCCATCCGACCAGGTGATCAACAAGATCGGCCACCTGACTCGCTCGCTGCATGACAGCCTGCGCGAGTTGGGATATGACAAGAATTTGGAACGGGCGGCATCCACCATTCCCGATGCTCGCGACCGCCTCAATTATGTCGCTACCCTGACCCAGCAGGCCGCCGAGAAGGTGCTGAATGCGACTGATGCGGCACAACCGGTGGTGGAAAAGATTGAAATCGAGTCCCAGCGTCTGGCGCGAGAATGGCAGAAGCTTATGGACAAGCAGCTTGATGTGGATCAGTTCAAGAGCCTGGCGATGCAAACTCATGCATTTCTGGTTGACGTGCCCAAGCAGACCAAGGCGACCAATGCCTACCTGATGGAGATCATGATGGCTCAGGACTTCCAGGATCTTACCGGACAGGTCATCAAGAAAATTGTGGATGTGACACAACAGATGGAAAAACAGTTGGTGGAATTGCTGGTCGAGAACCCTCCATCCACGGCTAATCCGGATGCCTACACGGGGATGCTGAACGGCCCTGTGATAAACGCTACGGGGCGTACTGACGTGGTGACCAGCCAGGATCAGGTGGACGATTTGCTGGAAAGTTTGGGATTTTGAAGCAGTTAAAAAAAGAAGCTGCCAAAGGCAGACGTTAGTTGGTAGTCACTAGCTGGTGCTGTCGCTACGCGGTTTTAACTAACAACTAGTGACTAACGACTAAAAACTGGAGTTTTAATAATGAACGATTTTGCGGGCATGGAAGAGTTGATGGAGGACTTCCTGACGGAAGCTTCGGATTTGCTGTCCGACGTCGACAGCAAGTTAATGGGGCTGGAAAAAACGCCTCATGACCGTGACCTGCTCAACGTTATATTTCGAGGTTTTCATACCATCAAGGGCGGGGCGGGATTTCTCAATGCGACTGAGCTGGTCACGCTGTGCCATCTTACCGAAAACCTGTTCGACAAGCTGCGCAATGGTGAATTGTCGCTAAATGCAGAACTCATGGATACAATCTTTGCCGCGACCGGGGAAGTGCGGCAGATGTTTGGCTATCTGGCGCAGAACCGGCAGCCGGATGCCGCTCCTCAGCACTTGATTGCCGCGTTGCATGCCGCGCTGGAGGGCAAGCCTGCTGCCGCAGCACCGCAAGCACCCGCACCGCAAGCAGCCCCATCTCAACCTGTCGCAGATGCAAGCGGACCGGACTGGAATGGGTTGTACCAAGCGGTGGTTGGAGGTCCCGCCCCGGCAGTGCCTGCTGCAGTATCAGCGCCGCCTGCTCCTGCACCCACCCCTGAAATACCCGTGCCTGATAGGCGAGTTGCTGATGCTCCTCCGCCGAAATCTGCTCCAGCTAGGCGTGAAAGTGATGGGGCGGGCAAGGATAATACCATCCGGGTGGACACCGACCGGCTGGATCAGGTACTTAACCTTTCCGGCGAAATCGGGCTGACCAAGAACCGCCTGACCCATTTGCGCACCGACATCCTGCAAGGCCGTTCCGATGCGATCACCTTGCGTGCCTTGGACGAATCGGTTAGCCAACTCGACATGCTGGTGGTGAATTTGCAAAACGCCGTGATGAAGACGCGCATGCAGCCTATCGGTCGCCTGTTCAATAAATATCCGCGTCTGGCGCGTGACCTCGCGCGCCAGCTTGGCAAGGATGTGGAACTGGTATTGTCTGGGGAAGAAACCGAGATCGATAAGACCATGATCGAGGATCTCAACGACCCGCTGGTACACCTGGTTCGCAATGCGGTGGATCATGGCGTGGAAGATGCGGCACAGCGCGCGGCGGCAGGCAAGCCGGAAAAAAGCCTGGTACATTTGGGCGCACGCCAGGAAGGCGACCACATTCTCATTACTATAGTGGATGACGGCAAGGGTATGCGTCCCGATGTGATCCGCAACAAGGCCATCGAAAAAGGGCTGATCGGCGCGGATTCAGCAAGCAGCCTGGATGATGAACAGAGCCTGGCGCTGATTTTACTGCCGGGGTTCTCGACCAAGGACGAGATTTCCAGCGTCTCCGGGCGCGGTGTCGGCATGGATGTGGTGAAAACCAATATCCAGAAGTTGAACGGCGTCATCAGCATCACATCCGAGCCGGGAAAGGGCAGTACCTTCACCATCTCGCTCCCGCTCACCTTGGCGATTCTGCCGGTGTTGTTGCTGCGCCTGTGCAACCAGTCGTTTGCCGTGCCGTTGTCACTGGTGCGTGAAATCCTGTCCATTTCACCGAACGAACTGCAACAGGTGTCCGGCAAGGCCACTATGGTAGTACGCGGCGAGGTGCTGCCGGTGTTGCCATTGGCCCGCCTGATCGGCTGGGATGCAACCGAGACGCCGGAAGTGGGTGTGTTGATGCAGGTTGGCTCCCATAGTTTCATCCTCTCGGCAGATGGCTTTGCCGGTCATGACGATGTGGTGATCAAGTCGCTGGATACTTTCCGTCCCAAGGGAGTGGCAGGCGTGACCATGTCCAGCGAAGGGGAAATCGTGCTGATCCTGGATGTCAAGGAATTGCTGGACGAGGTGCGTGGATATAGCGCCTAAGAAAAAGATCATGCAAACAAATAATAATAAAAATCTTGCGCCATTATTGCTCTTGATCGTCTTTGCAGCGCTCCTGTTGCACTGGGGTTCGGCCCATATTGCAACGGACATGGCGACGGGTTTGCACGCTGCGGTTACGGCATTGGCGGTTTTTCTGGCATGGTTGGTCATCAGAGGACAGAGGACAGAGGATAAAGGACAAAAGACAACAGAAGACAGAGAACAGCAGGCAGGTGGAGTTGACAATGTGTTGCTACAGACACATCCGGAATTTGCCGCCCATTTTTCCGGTTCAAACGATGACCTGAGCCAGATACAGTCCCTGCTGGGTGATGCGATAGGAAAATTGCTCAGCAGTTTTGAGGGCATGCATCAACTGATACAGGAGCAGCGCGATGCGGCGGTATCCGTTTCCGGCAATGGAGACGCTTCAATCGAAAATTCTCTGGGCGAGACTTCAGAAACCCTGAAGACACTGGTAGGCAGCATAGTCAATAACAGCAAGATCGGCATGGAGTTGGTCGAAAAGATGGAGGCGGTCAGCCAGCAAGTGCAGGGCATCTTGCAAGTGCTCGGCGAGATTGATTCCATTTCCAAACAAACCAACTTGTTGTCGCTTAATGCCGCAATCGAAGCGGCGCGTGCGGGCGAGTCTGGTCGCGGGTTTGCGGTAGTAGCGGATGAGGTGCGCAAGCTGTCGGCGCGCGCCGAGCATTTTAGCCAGCAAATACGCGGCAACGTCAAACAGGTGCATGCCGCCATCGTGGATGCCGAAAAATCCATCAACCAAATGGCTTCGCTGGACATGGATTTTGCCTTGGACTCGAAGAATCGTCTGGATGCCATCATGCAACGCGTACAGCAATCCAACAGGGATATGTCGCTGGTGATCGTCAAACAGTCCGAGATTTCCGGCAAGGTAAACGAGGTTGTCGGCAGCGCCGTCACTTCGCTGCAATTTCAGGACTTGGTTAACCAGTTATTGCAGCATTCCCGCTTGCGTCTCGACAGTATGCAGGAAGCCTGGCGCATCATCGGCGACTTGGCGCAGGAGGAGCAGAGCGGCAAGCCTGCCTCTTTCGACGATACTAACCGTGTACGCCAGCAAGTCATTGAAATATTCAGCAAAGCCAATCAGGTCAGCCAGCGCAACCCGGTGCGTCAGGAACACATGGAGAGCGGCGACATCGACTTGTTTTGACCCGGATTAATGGGTTGTATAACTTGAGAGAAGAAAAACAGAGCGCCCGATTTTTACTGTGCTTTGTTCTTTAGTAATCGAGCACAAATTTGCTCAACAATTTCGCTGACCAATCGCCTATCAGAATCGGTTAAGCCTTCCAGTGTTTGGGCAATACTTTGCGCCTTATCTTCAAGGCGTGGGGAACCGCTACGGAGTAAGTCTTCCAAAGGACAAGATAGAGCGTCAGCAATATCTGCTAACCGCCCAAGAGGTGGGAGTGTTGCGCCCCGTTCAAAACGAGAAATCGTTTCCTGTTCCACCTCGATTATTTCGGCAAGTTCTGCTTGCGTGAACCGTCTTTGTTGACGGCAAACAGCGATTGCTCGCCCCATCCGTAAAGCAAGTTGCTTCTCTTTTGGCGTCATCCCTATCCCCTATTATTTTTTACCACAGGGATAGTGGTCTTGCCTCAAAGTATATTGAACGCCATAATGCATGGTATTGCCACATATAGAGTGGCATAAGGGGCGTGATATGTAACCACCCCCTCAAAACACTGAAGAGGTGTTGCGCCATGACTACAGAGTCGGCCAGATTATGTTTTAAATCCGTTCGGGCTGAGCTTGTCGAAAGGTTAAGAGGCTTTGACAAGCTCAGCCCGAACGGATTTAAAACTTCACCGTGCCGGATCAATAATGAACACTATAATGACTAACGAACTCTATCAACGCATCGATGAACTTGAGAGGTTAAACGCGTTATTAACCCTGGAACTCCAAGTTGCTGGAGCCGAGATTGGTAGCTTCAAATCAACGATTGAACGATTGGGAAACGAACATCTAGCGCTAACCGAGAAGTTAGAAGAGGCCAAGAATGAGATTGCTCGGCTTGATATGGTGAGGAAGCGTAATCGGGATAATTTAGAAACCATAAGGCGACTTGGCAAGCCTCCTTCTTATTAACGGCTTCCAAAGGCTAAGAGGGCTAGAATATGTCTGACGAAAATATAACTGGTCTCCCAATCGGCAAATCTCCTGATTTGCCGCCGGAACTTGTTGATGCAACTACATCAGTCACGGCAGATGCTAAAGGAAGCAAGGCTTCAGATTTATCGAAAACCACACCAAAAGTAACTCCATCAGCCCCTATAGATGCTGGGATACATAAAGAACTCCGTATCGAACCTCGCCTTCACGTCAGATGGCATGCGGTTGCCTTCATTGATGGGCAGGGCGTTTATCAGGGCTTCGTCAAGGATATTTCCCTGAAAGGGACGGATATTTTCCTTGATCATAATTTGCAAAAAGTGAAAATCGTCAAACTACGCATTTATGTGCCGCCGCTCAGCAAAACAAGCGGCCCCCATGTCATGGAAGTGTCTGCAAAGGTCATTTACACGGCCTATGACAGCACTGAATCCCTTTTTCATACGGGCGTAAACTTTACCCAATTTAATGTGTCATCCGACCAGGCATATCTTCAATCACGCATAGCTGTCTATAGCCAAGCTAGATGAGGTGGTTTAGCGCCCAAACTATCACGCCAAGGGGAAAAGAATTTGGAGAAGGCGGAGCGAGCGTTAGCTGAGGCAGTGAATGAGGTAAATGCGGCGGATGCGGCCTATAAGGCGGCGAAGAAAGCGGTAGCGTTTGCGAAGAAGGAAATAGTGTTGCAATGTGAAGGAGGCGAAAGTACACCTCATAAAGAGGGGTGTCCCTCTTTCGACTATCGCTCTTTCGACTTGTTTTAACTACCCCAGCAAGCTAAGATATATATGTTTATTTGGCAAATTTATGTTGTCTAGTAATTATTCAGGGTATTGAACATGGCAAAAACCGTTCTCAGTGTTGACGATTCCAGTTCCATACGTCAGATGGTGGCGTTCACCCTCAAGGGTGCTGGTTACGAGGTAATAGAAGCCTCAGACGGACAGGAGGGGTTGGAAAAAGCCAAGATGAAAACTGTGGATATGGTGCTGACCGACCAGAATATGCCGCGCATGGACGGCTTGACGCTGATCAAGAATTTGCGCGCCATGCCAAACTACAAGAGTGTCCCCATCCTGATGCTGACCACCGAATCCGGCGATGCCATGAAGCAGCAGGGTAAGGCGGCGGGTGCAACCGGCTGGCTGGTGAAACCGTTCGATCCGGCAAAATTGCTGGAAGTTACGAAAAAAGTGATAGGATAAATCAGGTGCAAGGGACAAGGTGCAAGGCGCAAGAGGTAAGGCTGCGCGCCATGGCGTCACCCCCTGCCTTTATTCTTTACCCTTGCACCTTGTACCTGATTCTCAGATGAGCATCGACCTAACCCAGTTCTTTCAAATCTTCTTCGAGGAGGCTGCCGAGCATCTCTCGACGATGGAAACTCTGTTGCTCGCGCTGGATGTCTCCAATCCCAGCATGGACGACCTCAATGCAATTTTCCGTTCGGCACATTCCATAAAAGGCGGGGCAGGCACCTTCGGTTTCACCGATATGACCGAAGTGACGCATGTGCTGGAAACCCTGCTCGACAAATTGCGCAAACAGGAAATGACCTTAACCGATGAAATGGTCAGCGCATTTCTCGAAGCAGGCGACGTGATCTCCACACAGTTGGCCGCCCATCGCGGCGAAGGCGAAGTGGATCAGGCTGAAGTCAAAGCGGTGTGCGAAAAGCTGGAGAGACTGACTTCCGCGCAGCCAGCCGCTTCGACAAGTTCAGAACAGGCCGCCCCAGTGGGTGCGGCACCGGAAATTCATGCGCAGCCAGCCGTTCAGACTCAAAATGATGCGGGCTATGGATTTTTTGATGACGAGCCGGTTGCGCCAACCCCTGCTAAAGCCGATGAAGGCTATGGTTTTTTCAATGATGATTTCGGTACTCCGCCCCCAAAAGACGTTGAGCAGAAAACCGACGAACAGGGCTACGGTTTTTTCACGGAGACACCGGTCGAGCAAGCCGCTCGCGAAACTCAACAGGGTTATGGATTTTTTCAGGAACCGCAGCCGGCTCCTGATGTAGCTCCTGCTCCAGTTGTGTCCACTCCATCTGTACCTAAAGCGGTTGAGCCTGCCGCTGCACCAGCCAATAGACGTGTCACTGACAAGGCTGCAGCCGCGCCTCAGGCCGAGTCTTCAATCCGGGTGGACGTAGGGAAGGTTGACCAGTTGATAAATCTGGCAGGCGAACTGGTCATCACCCAAGCCATGCTGATGCAATCGGCACAGGAGGCGATCAGCGAGGGAAATGAGCACTTGCAGCGCGGCCTGCATCAACTTGAACGCAACACCCGCGACTTGCAGGAAGCGGTGATGTCCATTCGCATGATGCCGATATCTTTCGTGTTCAGCCGCTTCCCCCGTCTGGTGCGCGACTTGGCTGGCAAGCTGAACAAACAAGTAGAATTAAAAACCGTCGGTGAGAACACCGAACTGGACAAAGGTTTGATCGAGAAAATTGCCGACCCCATGACGCATCTGGTGCGCAACAGTCTGGATCACGGCATCGAATCGCCGGAGAAGCGCATCGCGGCAGGTAAGGATCCGCGCGGCACGATCACTCTCAAGGCTTCCCATCAGGGCGGCAACATTGTGATTGAAGTGGCCGACGATGGCGGCGGCCTGAGCCGCAGCCGGATATTGGCCAAGGCGAAGGAACGCGGCTTACCTATACGCGACGACATCTCAGATCAGGAAGTGTGGATGCTGATCATGGAGCCGGGGTTCTCCACAGCGGAAGTGGTGACCGACGTGTCTGGGCGCGGTGTCGGCATGGATGTGGTCAGGCGCAACATCACCGAATTGGGTGGGCGCCTGGAACTGGATTCGGTGGAGGGCTTCGGCTCCCGTACGATCATCCGCCTGCCGTTGACCCTCGCCATATTGGACGGCCTCTCGATTTCAGTCGGATCAGAAACCTACATCATCCCCTTGAACGCCATTATCGAATCGCTGCAGGTGACCGTAGCCGACCTCAAGACCGTGAGTGGCGAAGGCCAATTGTTGCGCGTACGCGGCGAATACCTGCCGCTGGTCAAAGTACATGAAGTGTTTAATACCAAGCCTAAAGCGCTTGGTCTGGAAAACGGCATCGCGGTGATAGTCGAGGCTGAAGGCAAGAAAACAGCGTTGTTCGTGGATGAGTTGCTCGGCCAGCACCAAGTAGTCATCAAGAGCCTGGAATCGAACTTCCGCAAGATGCCGGGCATTTCCGGCGCCACTATCATGGGCGACGGCAGAGTGGCGTTGATCCTAGATGTGGCAGCGTTGATTTCGCATCACGGGAAGACTGCAAAAGTGGAAGCGTAAGGGACATAGGAATGCTGAATGCGGAGTGCTGATTGCGGAATGAGTCCGCACTCCGCAATCAGCACTCCGCATTCGAATGAGGGGGAGTAAATGGCAAACGAAAACATGGCAGGAACTGGCACCATCGGTTCCGAATTTCTGACCTTCACGCTGGGTAGCGAGGAGTACGGAATGGACATCCTCAAGGTGCAGGAGATACGCGGCTATGACGCGGTAACCACCATCGCCAACACCCCGGAATTTATCAAAGGGGTGATCAATTTGCGCGGCACCATCGTTCCCATCGTGGATTTGCGCATCAAGTTCCATCTGGGCACGGTGGAATACAACCAGCTAACTGTGGTCATCATATTGAATCTGGGGCATCGTGTGGTTGGCATCGTGGTGGACAGTGTATCCGATGTGCTGGCGCTGACGCCGGAACAGATCAGGCCCGCCCCGGATTTGTCAGCCGGGCTGGATACGCGCTACCTCATGGGTTTGGGTACTGTGGGCGAGCGCATGTTGATTCTGGTGGATATTGAAAAACTGATGAGCAGCAACGAGATGGCATTGATGGATCAAGTGGCGTAATAACCAGCGACTTGGCTGTTGTCGTTTGACAGCCTAGTCGAATGGCTAGTAGTTACATCAGTATCACTACAAGCACAAGACTGAATTCCGAGGAAACCAAAAAATGCGCATGAACACACCGGTAACAAATGTTGAATACGAGCTAAGGGAAGACTCAGCGATTGTTTCTAAAACTGATACCCGTGGCATTATCACTTATGCCAACGCCGACTTCATCGAGGCCAGCGGTTACACCGAGAAGGAGCTATTAGGACAGCCGCACAATATATTGCGCCATCCAGACATGCCGGAAGAAGCGTTTGCTGATCTCTGGAACACACTCAAGGCGGGCAAGCCATGGACCGGGGTCGTGAAGAACCGCCGCAAGAACGGCGACCATTATTGGGTAGTGGCCAACGCTGCACCGATTTACGAAGGCGGCTTGGTGGTGGGTTATATTTCGGCGCGCAGCAAGCCGTCGCGCGAACAGATTGATGCGCATGCGGCAGCTTACCGCCTGTTCAAGGAAAAGCGTCAGGGCGGCCTGTACATCAAGGAAGGCAAAGCGGTCAAGGATAGCCCTTTGCAGAAATTGAACGTGTTTGCCCATTTGAGCGTCCGTGCACGATTGCTGACGCTGCTCGGTTTCATGGCGGTGATGTTGTTGCTGGTCGGGTTGACTGGCATGGTCGGCTTGCGTAGCACTATGGATGGCTCGCAGGCCAATTACACAACCAATGTGATTCCCCAGCAATACTTGTCCGATGCATCAGCCCTGACCCAGCGTAACCGCATTGTCCTCATGGATGCCGTTATCAACCCTTCCCCGGAGAACATCAAGGAACGGCTGGATGAGTTCGAGAAGAACAAGGAAAAAATTACTACGCTATTAGAGCAGCTTGGTAAAACAGTCACTGAAAAAAGCAAGCCGTTGGTGGACAAGTTCATTGTCGCGCGCAGCAATATGATCAAGAATGGATATAGCCCGGCAAATGCCGCACTGCGGGCGGGCGATATCAAGCAGACGGCGCGCCTCCTTGAGGAACAGGTCACCCCGTTGAACGAGGCCGTCAATGAATCCATAAAAGAGTTGAACGCGTTTTACGCGCATGATCTTGAAGCTTCCAATCATGCTGCCGAAACAACGTTCAACACATTCAGGGATGTATACATCGCAGCAATTGCCGCCAGCATCATCCTGGCCTTTGTTATCGGTTTTGCGTTGATCCGCAATCTGGTGAACTCGCTAAGTTTCGCTTGCACCCAGCTTAGTGAGATTGCCCAAGGGAGTTATTTCAACAAGATCGACGTGGAGCGCGACGACGAGGTCGGCAAGCTGATGTATTCCATGAAATCCATGCAGATACGCATGGGTTTCGAGGTGACGGATGCCAAGCGCATTGCCGAGGATTTGACACGACTCCGCGTGGCGCTCGACAACATTGATATGAGTGTGACGGTATCCGATAGCAATGGCATTTTGACTTATTTTAATCACTCCGCTCGAAGACTGTTTGAAAAAATAGAAGCGCAGGTGATGGAGCTCCACCCAAAATTTATTGTAAACAGTTTAATTGGAGAGAAGCTGATCGATTTTTTCGAAGATGAAGCGGTTAAAGCGGCATACCGCGAAAAAATGGTAAAAAGTAGAACATTTGATATGCAGATGGCTGGACGTACTTTGCGGTTGGTTGCAGGGCCAGTGAACGACGATTCCGGAATTTATATCGGACGGGTGACACAGTGGATTGATCGTACCACCGAAGTGGAGGTGGAACATGAAATTGCCACCATCGTCCATGCTGCCGCAGAGGGTGACTTTACCCAGCGCATCAGCCTGGAAGACAAGGACGGTTTCTTCCGTCAGATCGGCGAGGGCATGAACGGCCTGATGCAAACCAGTGCAACCAGCCTGGATGAGGTGGTACGCGTGCTGGGTGCGCTGGCCAAGGGTGATCTGACCGAGACCATCACCAACGAGTACCACGGCACCTTCGGGCAACTCAAGGATGATTCCAACAGCACGGTGGAACAGCTCACCGAGGTAATCAGCCGCATCAAGGAGGCCGCCGATACCATCAACACCGCGTCCAAGGAAATTGCTTCCGGCAACACCGACCTGTCGCAGCGGACCGAGGAACAGGCTTCCAGTCTGGAAGAAACCGCCGCCAGCATGGAGGAACTCACCGCGACCGTGAAACAGAACGCCGAGAACGCCAAGCAGGCAAACCAATTGGCGGCAGGCGCATCCGATATTGCCATGAGGGGCGGCGAAGTGGTCAGCAAAGTGGTGCAGACCATGTCCTCGATCAGCGAAAGCTCGAAGAAGATTGTGGATATCATCAGCGTGATCGACGGCATCGCTTTCCAGACGAACATTCTGGCGTTGAATGCAGCGGTGGAAGCCGCGCGTGCGGGCGAGCAGGGACGCGGTTTCGCGGTGGTGGCCTCTGAGGTGCGCAATCTGGCGCAGCGCTCGGCTGCGGCGGCGAAGGAAATCAAGACGCTGATCAACGATTCTGTTGATAAGGTCACGGTCGGCACCGACTTGGCGGACAAGGCCGGCAAGACCATGGACGAGGTGGTCAACTCGGTCAAGCGTGTAACCGACATCATGGCGGAAATCAGCGCCGCATCCGTCGAACAGAGTTCGGGCATCGAACAGGTGAACCAGGCGATCACCCAGATGGATGACGTGACACAACAAAATGCGGCCTTGGTTGAAGAAGCCGCTGCCGCCGCCGAATCGCTGGAGGAGCAAGCGCAGGAACTTTCCGCGATGATTTCAACTTTCAAACTGGCGAATACCGGACGAAGCAAGAGCGTTTCAGTTGCTGTTAGGCAAGTCGCGAACTCCAATACGTTTTCTTTTGGAGATGCGATCAATGCCCACATTAAATGGAAAATCCGTCTGGTTGATTACATAAATGGCAAGAGCAATGAAGAGCTTGAAGTGGACAAAGTATCATGCGACGACAAATGCGATTTGGGACGTTGGTTGTATGGCCCCGCTATAGCGCATGCCCGTTTGCCGGAATACAAAGATTTGAAGAGTTCTCATGCCGCATTCCATCGTAGTGTTGGTGACATTGTTCAGTGCGTTCACGATCATCATCATGACGAAGCAACAGGTAAGTTAGGCGGAGAGTTTTTTCAGCTCTCAAACCAGACAGTTCGTGCCATAAAATCATTGCAGTACAAGGTTGAAGGAGGTTCCACGGCGGGAGGCGGGCAGCGCGTACTGCCGACACCGGCACGCTCTGCCGTGCCACAGCGAAGTGCCGCGAGGGCACTGCCTAAAGCCAGTAAAGCGGATGACGAAGAGTGGAAGGAATTCTAAAGAACTTAGGTTCAAGGGACAAAGTAAACGTTTTCCTTGAACCTTTGGAAGAGTAAATGGCAAACGAAAATCTGGCAGGAACCGGCACCATCGTTCCCATCGTGGATTTGCGCATCAAGTTCCATCTGGGCACGGTGGAATACAACCAGCTAACCCATCTATTGAATCTGAGGCATCGTGTGGTGGACAATGTATCCGATGTGCTGGCGCTGACGCCGGAACAGATCAGGCCCGCCCCGGATCTGTCAGACGGGCTGGATACGCGCTACCTCATGGGTTTGGGCACTGTGGGCGAGCGCATGTTGATTCTGGTGGATATTGAGAAGCTGATGAACGGCAACGAGATGGCGTTGATGGATCAAGTGGCGTAATAACCAGCGACTTGGCTGTTGTCGTTTGACAGCCTAGTCGAATGGCTAGTAGTTACATCAGTATCACTAGAAGACAGAATTTCGAGGAGAGTAAGAAATGCGCATGAACACACCGGTAACGAACATCGAATATGAGTTGAGAGAAACCTCGTCCATTGTTTCCAAGACCGACCTCAAGGGGATCATTACCTACGTTAACCCGGACTTCATTGAAGCGTCCGGCTACACCGAGAAGGAGTTGATCGGTCAGCCGCATAATCTGGTGCGCCATCCAGATATGCCGGAAGAAGCGTTTGCTGATCTCTGGAATACGCTCAAGGCAGGCAAGCCATGGACCGGGATCGTGAAGAATCGCCGCAAGAACGGCGACCATTACTGGGTAGTGGCCAACGCTACGCCGATTTACGAGAGCGGCTCGGTGGTGGGGTACATGTCGGCGCGCAGCAAGCCGTCGCGCGAACAGATCGATGCGCATGCGGCGGCTTACCGTTTATTCCGCGAAGGTCGGCAAGGTAATCTGCGCATTGTCGAAGGCAAGGCAGTCAAATGCACCAAGCTAGGTTCGCTCCTGAAATATATCTCCGGCATGAATGAAAAATCCAGAATCGTTAGCTCGTTAATCGTGCTGCAATTGGTTTTTATATCAGTGATGCTCGCAATGCTTGTGACTGAGCGAAATTCGATGTTTGAAGATCGCCAGCGTGCAACCCGATTTGCCGTTGAAACCGCTTGGGGTGTGGTTGAGAGTTTGGGCAAAGCTGCTGCCTCCGGAGAGATTTCGGTGGAGGAGGCGCAGAAGCGCGCCATCTTTCAATTGAAAGGTATGCGCTATGACGGCAAGGAGTATTTCTGGATTAACGACATGCAGCCTCGCATGGTCATGCATCCGGCCAAGCCGGAATTGGATGGGAAGGATCTGAGCGCAAGCAAAGATCCGAACGGCAAGGCACTGTTCCTCGACATGGTCAGCGTGGTGAAGGCTGAGGGGTCCGGTTTCGTGAATTATGATTGGCCGCGCCCGGGCAGTGACCAGCCTGTGCCTAAGATTTCTTTTGTGAAGGGATACCAGCCTTGGGGATGGATCATCGGCTCAGGCGTATATGTTGATGACATTAATGAGAGAGTCAAGAGCCACGCGATTCGATTGTTACTCGCCGTACTGCTAAGTAGCGCATTGATGATATTGATGGCTAAATACTTGGTGAGCAACATTGTGGGGGCGTTACGTAAAGCTTGCACACAGCTTAACGAAATTGCCCAAGGACGCTATTTCAACAAGATTGATGTGGCGCGCGACGACGAAGTCGGTAAACTGATGTATGCCATGAAATCCATGCAGATCCGCATGGGGTTCGAGGTGACCGACTCCAAGCGTATGGCCAATGAAGCCATGCGGGTAAAGGTCGCACTGGACAATGTTGGCACGGGTGTGATGATCGCCGACAATGACCGTAATATCATCTATATGAACAAATCGGTGACCAACGTTCTGTCCATGGTGGAAAGCGATATCCGTCATGTTATGCCGAATTTCAGCGTTGCCAATCTGATGGGGGCGAATATAGACCAGTTCCACAAGGCACCTTCGCACCAGAAACAATTGCTGGCGACATTGAATGGAACCCACCATTCAGAAATCATACTGGCTGGCCACACCTTTGCTTTGTCGGCATGTTCAGTTATTAACGAAGCGGGCGAGCGCTTGGGTTCGGCCATTGAGTGGAAAGACCGCACCGACGAAGTGGCGGTAGAGCTAGAGATCGCCACCATTGTCAACGCGGCTGGCAACGGCGATTTCAGCCAACGCGTTAGTTTGGAAGGCAAGGACGGTTTCTTCCGTCAGATCGGCGAGGGCATGAACGTTTCTGATGCAAACCAGTGCAACCAGCCTGGATGAGGTGGTACGCGTGCTGGGTGCGCTGGCCAAGGGAGATCTGACCGAGACCATCACCAACGAGTACCACGGCACCTTCGGGCAACTCAAGGATGATTCCAACAGCACGGTGGAACAGCTCACCGAGGTAATCAGCCGCATCAAGGAGGCCGCCGATACCATCAACACCGCGTCCAAGGAAATTGCTTCCGGCAACACCGACCTGTCGCAGCGGACCGAGGAACAGGCTTCCAGTCTGGAAGAAACCGCCGCCAGCATGGAGGAACTCACCGCGACCGTGAAACAGAACGCCGAGAACGCCAAGCAGGCAAACCAATTGGCGGCAGGCGCATCCGATATTGCCATGAGGGGCGGCGAAGTGGTCAGCAAAGTGGTGCAGACCATGTCCTCGATCAGCGAAAGCTCGAAGAAGATTGTGGATATCATCAGCGTGATCGACGGCATCGCTTTCCAGACGAACATTCTGGCGTTGAATGCAGCGGTGGAAGCCGCGCGTGCGGGCGAGCAGGGACGCGGTTTCGCGGTGGTGGCCTCTGAGGTGCGCAATCTGGCGCAGCGCTCGGCTGCGGCGGCGAAGGAAATCAAGACGCTGATCAACGATTCTGTTGATAAGGTCACGGTCGGCACCGACTTGGCGGACAAGGCCGGCAAGACCATGGACGAGGTGGTCAACTCGGTCAAGCGTGTAACCGACATCATGGCGGAAATCAGCGCCGCATCCGTCGAGCAGAGTTCGGGCATCGAACAGGTGAACCAGGCGATCACCCAGATGGATGACGTGACACAACAAAATGCGGCCTTGGTTGAAGAAGCCGCCGCCGCCGCCGAATCGCTGGAGGAGCAAGCGCAGGAACTTTCCGCGATGATCAGCACCTTCCGTTTGTCCGGTGAGCGCGCCGCGCCGGTTGCCGTGCGTGGAGGACAGCGCGCCCTGCCAACACCAGCACGCCACGCCCCACAGCGTAGTGCCGCGAAGCCACTGCCCAAAGCCAGCAAAGCGGATGATGATGAATGGAAGGAGTTTTAAGAAACTAAGGTGCAAGGTTCAAGGCACTAAGGGCAAGGAAGAACATTCATCTTGCACCTTGTACTTTGCGCCTGGAACCTCGTTCCTTGTTCATCATGACAAACGAAGAAGATAATTTCAGAGACAAGAACGGGCGGGAATTTAAGTTCACTGCGCATGATTTCAAGCGGGTGCAGAAGCTTATTTATAACCACGCCGGGATTGCCCTCAGCGAGACCAAACAGGAGTTGGTGTATAGCCGCCTGTCGCGACGCTTGCGCGCCACCGGCATCCGTCACTTCGAGGAATACCTTAATTTGCTGGAACACGACGATGAAGCGGAGTGGGAGGCATTCACCAATGCGTTGACCACCAACCTGACTTCATTCTTTCGCGAGCAACACCATTTTCCCCTCCTCGCTGAGCACATGCGCAAACATAAAGGCCAAGAGCCTTTCGCAATCTGGTGCTCTGCCGCATCCACCGGGGAAGAGCCTTATTCCATCGCGATGACTGCTGTGGATGCTTTTGGCAGCTTTACGCCGCCGGTGACTATTATCGCAACCGATATTGATTCCAACGTGCTGGAAACCGCCCAAGCGGGTATTTATCCGGAGGCGCGTGTGGAGAAGATGGCCCCGGATATGGTCAAGCGGTTCTTCCAGCGCGGCACGGGCAGTCAGGAAGGCTATGTCAGAGTGCGCAAAGAGTTGCGCGACATGATTACCTTCCGCCAACTGAACCTGCTGGATAATAGTTGGCCGCTCCGCTCGCCTCTGGATGTTATTTTCTGCCGCAATGTGATGATCTATTTCGACAAGCCTACACAACTTGAGATTTTAAAAAAATTCGTACCCCTGTTGCGCAACGACGGTTTGATGTTCGCCGGACATTCGGAAAGTTTTTATCACGCGGAGGCATACTTCAAGCTGCGCAGCAAGACGGTGTACGAACTGGCGCAAAAAGTTAAAGTGCAACGCGGAACCGGAAAGCCTTAAGCGCGTGGATCGGGCTATGCACACGGAAAAAGATTACGAAGAGGTTCTATCACCGAATCTGTACTTTGACAGGAACTTTGAAATTGAGGCGGTCAAGATAAAACCGGGTGAATATTATGTGACGGCGCGGGACATGGCGCTAGTTACAGTGCTTGGATCGTGTGTCGCGGCGTGCGTATATGACAGGACGCTTAACATAGGTGGGATGAACCATTTCATGCTGCCGGATGATAGGCGCGACAGTAGCGACATATTGAGTTCGTCGGCGCGTTACGGCACTTACGCCATGGAAATAATGATCAACGAATTGTTCAAAATGGGTGCCAAACGCAGCAACCTGGAGGCCAAGGTGTTCGGCGGTGGTAACGTACTGCGCGGTTTTACCGTGAACAACGTAGGACAGGCCAATGCTACTTTTGTAACCAACTATCTGCGCACGGAAAATATCGCATTAGTGGCTCAGGATTTGCTTGATATTTATCCGCGCAAGGTTTATTACTTTCCGCGCAGCAGCCAAGTGCTGGTGAAACAGTTGCGCGGAGTGCATAACGACACCATTATTGAGCGCGAACAGGCTTATAGCTCACGCCTCAAGATGGCCAACATGCAGGGCGATGTGGAGTTGTTTTAATTTTCGGAAAATCAATTAGCCACATAACCATCGACTTGGCTGGTGTCTTTTAGCAGCTTAGTCGAATGGCTAGTGGTTATATCAGAGAACACAGAGCCCACAGAGAAGAAACAATCGGTTGCCGATTGGGGAAAATACGCAGAACCCGCTTTTCTCTGTGTTCTCTGTGAACTCTGTGGCTTGCATCTGCGGTTTTTAGGTTGAATTGTTTTGCAAGCAGCCATTTGTGGGTTTAATCGCGGCTTTGGAATGGTGTGAAATTGTATAAGGTATCTGTAAATGAATAATACTGTCCCAGAACGCAAAATCAAGGTGCTGATCATTGACGATTCGGCACTGATCCGTAGCGTCCTCAAAGAAGTTATCAATAGCTTCCCGGACATGGAGGCAATAGGCGCGGCAGCGAACCCGTTGCAGGCACGGGAGATGATCAAGACGCTTAATCCAGACGTGTTGACGTTGGACGTGGAAATGCCTGAGATGGACGGGCTGACCTTTCTGGAAAAACTGATGCGCTTGCGCCCGATGCCGGTGCTGATGATTTCCAGTTTGACCGAGCGCGGCTCGGATGCCGCGTTACGCGCCCTGGAATTGGGGGCAGTCGATTTCCTGCCCAAGCCCAAGCTGGGTATTGTCGAAGGCATACAAGAATATGCCGACGAGATCGCACAAAAAATCCGGGTTGCCTATGGCACGAAAATTCGCCCCCGTAGCCAGGAAACTCACTCGGCACTCGTGGCGTTGCCGTCATTGGGCAATCGCATTTCCACTACCGAGAAGGTTATTGTGGTCGGCTCATCTACCGGCGGCACCGAAGCGATCAAGGAATTGCTCATCAGGATGCCAGCTGATGCGCCGGGCATCCTGATTGCGCAGCATATGCCACAGGCATTCACCAAATCTTTCGCCAATCGCCTGGATGGTCTGTGCAAGATCAAGGTAGTAGAGTCAGAGGGCAACGAACGCGTGTTGCCAGGTCATGCCTATATCGCTCCAGGGCATTCGCATTTGTTGCTCAAACGTAGCGGGGCCAATTACATGACTGAGCTTAGCCAGGCCGCCCCTGTCAACCATCACCGACCTTCGGTGGAAGTGCTGTTTCGCTCCGTGGCACAGTATGCGGGCAAGAACGCCATCGGCGTAATGCTGACTGGCATGGGCAAGGATGGCGCCATCGGTATGCTGGAGATGCGCCAGGCCGGGGCGTACAATCTGGCTCAAGATGAGGCGAGTTGTGTGGTGTTCGGCATGCCGCGCGAGGCTATCGCGGTCGGTGCGGTGGACGAGGTTGTGCCGATACAAGAAATGACACAACGGGTGCTGAACAGATTGGTGCAAAGCGGGGGTATGGGCAACAGGGTGTGAACATAATAAATACGGGATACTCAGACAGGAGAGAAATATGGACATCAAGGTAACGACAGCCGGGTCGGTTGCGACCATAAGCATGAATGGACGGTTCGATTTTAGCGCACACCGTTCTTTCAAGGAAGCCTACGATCCGCTGTTGCAACAAAAGGATATTACCAGTCTGGAGATTAACCTTGCTGATGTGGTCTATATGGATAGCTCGGCGCTGGGCATGTTGCTGCTGTTGCATGAACGCGCGCAAGCAGAAGGTAAAGAAGTTGTGCTAAGCCGGGCAAATTCTACTGTGTCGCAAATTCTCGATATTGCCAACTTCGGAAAACTATTCACCGTTCGTTGAGTGGGTAGCTTCCATGACTAACATGTCGTCCACGAAAGCAGCTTTGAATATTCTGCTAGTCGATGATTCTCGCACCGATCTGGCTGTAATGGCTGCCATGCTGGCTCAAATGGGGCATGAGGTTGTGCAAGCTAGTAGCGGTGAGACGGCGTTGAACATGTTCCGGCAACACATGCCGGATATGGTATTGATGGATGTCGTCATGCCGGGTATGGGTGGTTACGATGCGGTACGTGAAATGCGCCGTATTGCGCAGGATGATTGGATTCCCATCATCTTCATAACCGCGCTGGGCTATGAAGATGACATTGTGTGCGGCATTGAAGCAGGCGGCGATGACTATTTGCTCAAGCCCATCAACTACAAGATGCTGGATGCAAAAATCAATGCGTTACACCAGCACTTGCTGCTATTCAGACGGATGGAGGAGCAAAGCCAGTTACTGCTCGACTATCAGGTAAGAAATGAGGAAGAACGGAATGCCGCCCAGGAATTCATGGGCAGACTGTTGGCGTTGGATAAGATTAATGATCCTCTGGTGCAATTCCACCTGCAAGCTGCTGAGGTCTTCAGCGGCGACCTGATTGCAGTGGCGCGTACCCCGGCAGGCCACTTGTATGCCATGCTGGCGGACAGCACAGGCCACGGACTCACAGCGGCGCTGGCCGTGATGCCGGTGTTGCAATCGTTTCATGCCATGGTTGCAAAAGGCTATAGCATTGGCGCGCTTGCGGCGGAAATCAACCGCAAGATAAGGGAGTACCTGCCGGCTAATCGCTTTGTCGCTGCGGTGATGATTGCGCTGAATACGGAGAATGGCCGGGTGAGCGTTTGGAATGGCGGTTGCCCGCCTGCCATATTGCTTGATCAGAACGGTGCGGTTGTCAGCCAGTTCGACTCCATGCATTTGCCCTTGGGTGTCCTTGACCCGGATAAATTCGATGACGAAGTAGTGCATTATCACTATGGCAATCGTCGCTGCCAGATTTTATTGTGTTCGGACGGCGCGGTGGATAGCGCCGATGCGGGCAGCATGGAGATCGGCATGTCGCACCTGCTACAGGCGGCGCACATCGAAAATATGGCGGAGCGCTTGCCGAGCATGGTCAGGATGCTGGAGCAGCAACTTGCGGGCAAGCAAGCGCATGACGATATAGCGCTGATCTTGGTGAATTGTCCGGCTGAAGATTCGGAGCAGGATAGCACCATCCCGGTGCAGCCGATATCAAAGCATATTGAAATCCATGCATTAAAAGACATCACAGTGCGGGAACGGTGCGAGCATGTGGCGAAGGCTGAATGGCAATTCGACATAGTATTGACCGCGCCGCAGTTGCGGCAGACTGACATTGTGCCGATGCTGCTGCATGTGGTGAACCAGATTGAGCATGAAGGGGTGCAAGAGGTGTCCGGTAAACTTTTTCTGGTGTTGTCGGAACTGTTCAATAATGCGCTCGATCATGGTTTGCTCAAGCTGGATTCCGTCCTGAAAAATGATCCGCTGGGCATGGACCGCTACTTCGAGGAACGAGCCGCACGCCTGAACCGTCTGGAGCAGGGCGAGATCAAGATAAAGCTGTCGAAAATTTCCATGGCGCATGGGCCTTGCCTCAAAATTGCTGTCACAGATAGTGGTGAAGGTTTTGACTTCCTCGCGTTGCAGACTGCTACACGGGATGCCAATTTGCGTCGTCATGGCCGTGGCATTGCTCTAGTGAAAAGCATGAGCGGTCAGCTATACTATTCCGACAATGGCAGGGAATCGCAGATATGCATACCATTGCGCAGTCCCGAACAATGCGCCGTCCCCATTTCTAAAGGGGGGTGCAACCCCGCCGCCTTGTGAACCTGCTGCGAAATACGCCGTAAATCCCGCCCTATTCACCGCATTGTTTTCACGCTAAAAGTTGATAATTGCCATGACCCAATGGAGTAAGTCATGGCAGAAGATAGCGATCTCGAAAAAACGGAACAGCCCTCACTGCGGCGCCTGGAACAGGCGCGCGAGGAAGGCCAGGTTGCGCGTTCGCGTGAGTTATCTACTTTCGCCGTGCTGATGGCGGGGGGTGGCGGGTTGTGGGTGATGGGTTCATCGCTGACCGGGCATCTGACCAAGCTGCTCCGCGATGGGCTTACCCTTGATACCGAATTGGCTTTTCATCCCGAGCTGCTGTTGCCGCGTTTGTACGCTTTGTCCTCGGAAGCACTGTTGACCTTCTTGCCCTTGTTGCTGCTGCTATTAGCTACTGCCGCTCTCTCCCCTTTATTACTTAACGGCTGGCTGTTCAGCATGAAGCCGCTACAACCCAATTTCTCGAAACTTAATCCGATCACCGGCCTGAGCCGTATGTTCGCAACCCACGGCCTTATTGAATTGGCCAAGGCCATCGGCAAGTCGATAATCGTGGGAGGTGTTGGCGCATGGGCGATCTGGCACAACAAAGACGCAGTACTGATGCTTATGTCGCAGCCTGTAGTGGCTGCGATACCGCATTTGGGATATCTGATGTGGATGACCTTCGCGTCCATTATGGGCGGTATGTTGCTGATTGTGGCGGTGGATGTGCCGTTCCAGTTGTGGGAGCACAACAAGCAACTGAAGATGACCAAGGAAGAAGTGCGCCAGGAAGCCAAGGAATCCGAGGGCGATCCGCAGGTCAAGGGACGCATCCGTCATATGCAGCGTGAACTGGCACGCCGCCGCATGATGGCGGAAATCCCGACGGCCGATGTGGTGGTAACCAACCCGACGCACTATTCCGTGGCCCTGAAATACAGCGAAAACGGCATGAGCGCACCTATCGTGGTGGCCAAGGGTTCACATTTCCTTGCGGCAAAGATCAAAGAAATCGCCATCGCTAATAATGTGCCTATCCTCGAAGCGCCGCCGTTGGCGCGTGCTTTGCATAAGCATACCGAACTGGGGCAGGCCATACCCGAAGCGTTATACACCGCTGTGGCAGAAGTGCTGGCTTATGTCTACCAATTGCGTCATTACCGCCAAGGCGTCGGTGCAAGGCCGGAAGAACCGCGCGACTTGCCGGTGCCGCCGCAGCTTGATCCTGCATCGCAAGATTCTGAAGAAGATTAGATTTTTAGAGAAAGAAGAACATCATGAACCTACTGACCATACAAGATTTAATCAAGCGCGCTGGCTTGCGCACACTGGCAGGGCCAGTGTTGATCGTAATGATATTGGCGATGATGGTGCTGCCGCTGCCGCCCATGCTGCTCGATATCTTGTTCACTTTCAATATCGCGCTTGCCGTCATGGTGCTGCTGGTGAGTATGAACACCACCAAGACTCTGGATTTTTCCGTGTTCCCTACGGTGTTGCTGATTACGACCTTGTTGCGGCTGTCGCTCAACGTGGCTTCCACCCGCGTGGTTTTGATGCAAGGTCATACCGGTACGGCTGCAGCAGGTAAAGTTATCGAATCATTCGGCCATTTTCTGGTGGGCGGCAATTACGCCGTTGGTATTGTAGTTTTCGCAATTCTGGTCGTGATCAACTTCGTGGTGATTACCAAGGGTGCGGGACGTATTGCAGAAGTGGGTGCACGCTTTACCTTGGACGCGATGCCCGGCAAACAGATGGCGATCGACGCCGACCTCAACGCCGGCCTGATCGGTGAGGATGTGGCGCGCAAACGCCGTGCCGATATTGCGCAGGAAGCAGATTTCTACGGCTCCATGGACGGTGCCAGCAAGTTCGTGCGCGGCGACGCGGTGGCCGGAATTATGATCATGCTGATCAACGTGGTCGGCGGCCTGATCGTGGGGGTGATGCAGCACAATATGGATCTTGCCGCTGCCGCGCAAAACTACACTTTGCTGGCCATCGGTGATGGCTTGGTCGCGCAAATTCCGGCCTTGGTGATTTCCACCGCCGCCGGCTTGGTAGTGAGCCGCGTTTCTACCGAAGAAAATATCGGTCAGCAACTGGTGGGGCAATTATTCGACAAGCCGCAAGTGCTTATGTTGACCGCAGGTATTATTGGTATGATGGGGATGATTCCCGGTATGCCTCACTTCGCTTTCTTGTTGCTGGCTGGCGCGCTGTCCGCCCTGACCTATTTCATCATGCACAAAGCCAAAAAGGCAGCAGAGACGCCGTTGGGCGAGAGTGTGATTGCGCCAATAACAATGGAGGCTCCGGAAGCCAGTTGGGAAGATGTTGCGCAGGTGGATGTGCTGGGCATGGAAGTCGGCTACCGTCTGATCTCGCTGGTGGACAAGGCGCAGGATGGAGACCTGCTGCGGCGAATCAAGGGCATACGCAAGAAATTCACTCAGGACATTGGCTTTCTGCCGCCGCCGATCCATATCCGCGATAACCTTGACTTGCGTCCAAATGCTTACCGCATCACCCTGAATGGGGCGGAAATTGGCGCAGGCGAAGCTTTCCCCAATATGCATCTGGCGATCAATCCCGGCACTGCCAGCGGCATCTTGCCCGGCGCACCGACGACTGATCCGGCGTTCGGTTTGCCTGCCGTCTGGGTGGATGCGGCGACGCGCGAGCAAGCACAGGCGATGGGTTACACCGTGGTAGATACCAGCACAGTTATTGCCACACACCTGAGCCATCTCATCCATACCCATGCTGCGGAACTGCTGGGCCGCCAAGAGTTGCAACAGTTGCTGGATCATATCGCCAAGCTTGCACCCAAGCTGACCGAGGACCTGATACCGAAGGTACTGCCGCTGACCACGGTGCAGAAGGTGTTGCATAACTTGCTCGACGAAGGTATGCATATCCGCGACATGCGCACGATTCTGGAAACGTTGGCGGAGTATGGCCCACAGAGCCAAGACCCCTACCAGCTCACCTCCTTGGTGCGTACGGCGCTGGGGCCGGCTATCGTGCAGCAGTATTACCCGGCGGCACAGGAATTGCAGGTCATCGGCATGGACAAGGATCTGGAATATGTCCTGATGCAGGCGATGCAGGCAGGCGGCAGCAATCGATCCATCGAGCCTGGGCTGGCCGACACCCTGTTGCGCCATGCACGCAACGCGACGCAGGCACAGGAACAACTGGGCTTGCCCACAGTGCTATTGGTGCCGGGACAACTCCGCGACTTGCTGTCGCGCTTCCTGAAGCGTGCGCTACCGCAACTTAAGGTTATCTCGCATGATGAAGTGCCCGGCTTCAAGGCGGTGAGGGTCACTTCCATTGTCGGGGGACATGCATAATCCTGCGGGTTAAATCCAGATAATCCGTTAACTCTACTGTCCCTTCCCATTGGCATGGGGAGGGCTGGTGTAGTGCTTCGCTCTTGGTAATGCTTATGTGCAAACCCTTGTAGGCCGGGCTTTAGCTCGACATGCAATGCAGCGCTGACCGTGGGCATAAGTTCCAGATAACCTGCAACACTTCGCTAGTAGATCGTTCCGTCAAAACAGACTGCCTATTGGGACTGACGCCTGCTTGGGTATCGCTTAATCTGGTGTACCCTTTTTAGGTGGACGTAACCAACACGCATAAACGAAAATTTGTGCTCAATCAATGGGAATTGCTACAAATGAGTTGTGCAAATAGGTATGAAACAGTGATTAATCGAAAGTATAATCGCGCCATGTGGTCTTTGATTCGAAGGTTTGAATCAGGGCAGTGGCAAAAAACACGTCTTTAATAATTTGCCAAAAAGATTGGTTTTATCCAATTTGAGGGTAAAAAAGTGAAGACATTTTTTAACTAGTTGAATTATATAGATGCGTAGTGACAAGCTTAATTGTCCAGTGACAACCATAATTGTCCATTCGCATTATTCAAGGAGCGTGAGATGTCGGTTAACAAAGTGATACTGGTGGGACGATTGGGCAAGGATCCGGAAACGCGTTACATGACCAACGGCGAAGCGGTGACCAACGCCACGCTGGCCACTTCGGAAAACTGGAAAGACAAGAGCGGCGAGAAGCAGGAAAAGACCGAATGGCATAATCTGGTGTTCTATCGCCGTTTGGCCGAAGTGGCAGGGGAATACCTGAAGAAGGGCGCGCAGATTTACGTGGAAGGAAAATTGCAAACACGCAAGTGGCAGACCAAGGAAGGGCAGGATCGCTACTCCACCGAAATCATCGTTGACCAGATGCAAATGCTGGGCAGTAAATCCGGTGGCGGCGGCAACTTCGAGGTAGTGGACAAGCCAGCTACATCGGCTCCATCTGGCGATTCATCCGGTGCGCCTGCAGCCAGCAAACCCGCACCTGCCAAGAGCGGTGGCTTTGATAATTTCGATGATGACATTCCGTTTTAGGAGTCACCTGCAACCATTATTGTAAAGTATCAAACTAAAGCCCTTGGAAACAGGGGCTTTTTTCATTTAATGGCCGAAAATAATCTGTAAAATATTTTGGGCTGGAAATTAGTTATTGAACTTGCCTTGTTCTTTAGCTTAAATGCTTGCGCACTGTCTTCTGGCGTCCCGACTCCTGATAGGCGAGGCGGTAGGCCTGCAAGGTTTTCTGGGCGTGGCCCAGCACGCTGCCGCGAGGATAATTGCCTGCCGCGTTCGCCATTCCTGTGGAAAAGCCGGTAAGCAATTCTAAGCCCTCACTTACATGCTCTGCAGTGTAAATATGGAATAAGCCATTGGCGACAGCTTTAACGACCTTGCTCTCCAGCATCAGGTGGCGGCGATTGCGGTGCGGGATCAGTACGCCTTGGCTGCCGTCCAGTCCGGCGGTTTCGCAGATGCGAAAGTAACCTTCTATTTTTTCGTTGACGCCGCCCACCGGCAACACTTCTCCGTGCTGATTGACCGCGCCGGTGACGGCGATACCCTGCTTGAGCGGCAAGCCAGACAAGGATGAGAGCAAAACATAAAGTTCGGCGCAGGAAGCGGAATCCCCCTCCACGCCGTTATATTCCTGTTCGAAAACGATGGACGCATTGAGTGCGAGCGGCGCGATATGGGCGAATAGTGCGGACAGGTAGCTGTGCAAAATGAGCACGCCCTTGTCGTGGATCGGCCCAGACATTTCCACCTCGCGCTCGATGTTGAGCAAGCCGTCGTCACCGGCAAAGGTGCGCGCCGTAACTCGTTCCGGGAAGCCAAAGCGGTAATCCCCAAGATCCACCTGAGACAGGCCGTTGAGTTGTCCAACTTTCTCACCATGCACGGTGATCAATAAATCACCTTCGGCGATGGCTTCTTGCAAGCGCTGGTCGGGATAATCGTGACGCAGGGTGCGTGCATTCAGTGCCGCATCGACATCCTGTGCTTCGGCCAATTGACCGGCACGCGCGCGGCACAGCGCTGCACTTTCCATTACCAGCGCCGCAGTGCGGGCAAAGATCGCGCTCTGGCGCGACTGATCATCCACTTCACGGTGTCCGTCTTCCAGCAGACGCGCCACGGCGGCGGCAGAAAAATGTGGCAGATCTAATTCGCGGCAAGTGTGGGCGACAAAAATTGACGAAGCGCGGCGGGTCTTGGTACTGGACGAAAAGCTTTCGGCAAAGTCCACCTTGACCCGGAAGCGGCGTGCAAACTCAGGATCCTCCTCCTGCAATTCATAATACTGTTCGCGCGAGCCGATCAGGATGATTTTGACTTCGACATCTACTGCCTCGGGTTCGAGCGAAACAGCCGCAATCGGCGCGAAGGCCGTACCCGGTTCTTCGATCTGTAGTTTGCCGCTACGCAGAAAGCGCCGCAGCTTTTCCCACACCAGGCCATCGACCAGAAGATTGCGCAGATGTAGCATGAGGAAACCGCCGTGCGCCTTGAGTAAGCTGCCGGCGCGGATGCGGGCGAAATCGGTCACCAGCGCATCGTTCTCGGACTGATATTCGATGCTGCCGAACAGTGAGCGGAACAAGGGGTTATCTTCGATGATCACCGGCGCTCCTTTCAAATCGTCATTGTCCACGACCAGATTGACCCGGTAGCGGGACAGGACTGTATTTAATGCTTCCTGCCGAATTTCATCATCGCTGTCGGAAACCTTGAACAGTTCCAAATGGTTGAGCACGTCGTGCACAATCTGTTCCAGATAAGTATTGAGCCTGGCGGAATCTTCGGTCGGATTTATTAGTCCGGCACGGACTTCCTGTAGCTCCTGATCCAGCAGCGGCTTCACCACTTGGCGCCGCAACGCCCCCAAGTCTTCGTTCATCGCCCGTTCCAGCGGTCGGGTCTTCTCGAAATACCGGGTAATTTCTGCACGCAGCGCCTGCTCGGATTGATCGATGACGGCACGATCCTCCTTTGGCAAGGCAAGCACTTCATCCTCAGTCAGTGAGTGCCCTTCTTTACCCAGAAAAGTAAAAATCATGCGTCCGGCCTCGCGACGAAGAGTGAACTTGCGGGCCTCGCCAAAGGCCTCGAGTTCGGCGAAACTTTTGGCTTCTTCCTCCTTGTAGTTTTTTTCAATGCGCTCGCTTTCAGCCTTGAAATCCTGCCCTTCCAGGCGCTGGGGTATTTCTGTTTGCAGGGATTTTGCCATCTGCGCCATGAGTTGACGCAGCAGCCGTCCTTGTCCAGCGGGTAAGCGCAGAGCCTGCGGCCTTTCCGGGGTATCGAAATTGTGCAGATAGCATAAATCGGGCGGTGCCTTCCTGTTTGCGGCGGTCGCCTGCATTGCCTGCTTGAGTAGCGAAGAGCGGCCGCTACCGACCTCGCCCAGCACGAACAGGTTGTAATCCGGCTGAGACATCCCGAGTCCAAAGCGGGAGGCCATTTCTGCGCGTTCCTGTCCGATCCAGGGCAGTGCATACCCCAGCAATTCGGAAGTATCGGAGAATCCGAGCGTATCGGGAACTATGGTGAGACGAAGCTCGGCGGGAGTCAGGTTTGAGATCGGCATTTTATAAACTTAGAAGCAGGAAGTATCTTTCGAATTGTAACCATTAAAACTGTCATACTACCCAATCAATCTTCAATTAGCTGATGAATACCTGGAATAGGGTATTAGACAATCTAATAACCAATTTCCTGTAGCAGCAACGCAAAACCCATCCCCCAGACACAAATGCAAAATCTTTTATGTCCGTAGCCGCAATATAAAGTAACAATTTGGATTATGAAGCCTATAATCTTTCTTAGCTATGATGAATCTCTTGCTTCTCCTAAATTGCATTGTAGTTAGGCGGTTTGTGAACCGAGAATCCCTTTACCGCAGCATTACCTGAATGCGTTGCCTGTTAGCTGGACATTTTCATCCTGCAGCACCGGACAGAGAATCGAAAGATATAGTCGATATTATCGCAGTTCCAGTCTGTGAAGGAGGTAGCTTGATCAAGAAGCCAAACGAGCAAGGCCGGATGCGGAAACACGTAAACGCTCCACCAATCTGGTAATGGAAACCCTGCACAAGGGACGGTATCTGACTTGGCTAACCACACCGTACTGATTGCACGCGCGCTTATAGTATTGAAGTCGCTATTAAAAACTCTCAGTTATTGACTTAGCCTTACGTGAGCTTCCCCCGAAAAATAGAGAACTGAAAGGCTAATTCATCGTGTTGTCATACAGGCTAGTTCAATAATGAACCACCACTTTTTAAGTAGGTGGATAGCTTGCGTCGGTCTAGCTTTTATATCATTCACGTCGATCGCAGAAACTTTTGCAATTGTTGAGTCCAAACCTATAAGTGAGCTTTGGCTGAACGCGGGGTTTTACTCTTATCACTTCCAGAAAGATAAGGGGCTTAACAACAGCAATTTCGGGTTGGGGGGCGAATACCGATATTCAACTGTAAATTCAGTCGCGCTTGGCGAATTCTATAACAGTGTTAGGCAAACCACACACTACGCAGGCTGGTATTGGCAGCCTCTTGGATTGGGGCCTGTTCGTTTTGGAGCGGCTGTTGGTGCTATGGATGGCTATCCTAAAATGCAGAATAGTGGCTGGTTTTTTGCAGTTGTACCTACAGCTAGCATTGAGTACAAAAATATTGGGGCAAGTGTGATGTATATCCCCAGTTACAAAGATAAGATATATGGCGTGATTGCTTTGCAGTTGAAACTTAGAGTGTTTTGATCGGGGTAACTCGCTTTTTTGCCTCGGGTAAGAAGGGAGAAATCGCCAACATGAGCTTCCCCTGATAAATATTTTTCCAGAGGTGACGTAGAATTAACGTTACTCAGAAAGTAAAATGAAGAAGATACCGATGCAAGAATACACAACCGAGTTCAAGGAGCTTGCGGTCAAGCTGGTTAAGGATATCGCTTCAACCCTTAACTGATTGAACTCACTGATATCGTGACGCAGAATGCCGAGTTGTAATCGGACATCCTGTAACCCATATTGATTGAGCGCTAATCAAATCGGAGAGAGGTTAAAGAATGGCCGATACGATCTACATGATTCATGGAATGTGGGGTACATCGTCCGACTGGGAAAACTACCGGCGCTTCTTTGAAACGAAAGGATACCGCTGCATCGCAACGACGTTGCCCTACCACAGCATGGATCCGCATGGCGTACCAGATCCTTGTCTTGGCACTGCCAGTCTGTTGGACTACGTCGATGCTCTTGAACGAGAGATCAGGCAACTGGCCGAAAAGCCAATCGTGATGGGCCACTCGATGGGAGGATTGCTGGCTCAGATTCTAGGTGCTCGCGGATTTGCAGACTCGCTCGTGTTGCTCGCGCCCGCATCTCCATCCGGCATAATGGCCATTACGCCTTCCGTGATCCGCAGCTTTTGGAGCACTCAGACTACATGGGGTTTCTGGAAAAAACCAATGCGCCAAACGTTTGCAGAGGCGGCTTACTCAATGATGCATTTGCTTCCGGAAAGTGAGCAGAAGGAAAACTACACCAAATTCGTCTATGAATCCGGAAGGGTTGCGTTTGAGATCGGCTACTGGTTTTTCGACTCTCGGCGTGCGTCAAGCGTCGATGAGTCTAAAGTAACTTGCCCTGTACTGGTGGTTACCGGTGCTCAAGACAGAATTACTCCCACATCGGTCGTTCGTCGTGTAGCGAGAAAGTACAAGGCTGTGTCGACATACAAGGAGTTCGAGAATCACGCTCACTGGATTCTGGCTGAGCCTCAGTGGCAAGAGGTTGCCGAATACATTGTTGGCTGGCTCAAACAGATGTAAAGCGGATAGGCAAAGATGCCTAAGCAGACCTGCGCATCCTGCCAGTCTTGAATTGCGACCGTCAGCCAACCTAAATTTCACCGGCTCAAGTATGGGTGTCGAATTTTATGCCAAGCGTCCCGAACCAAAATCATCCAGAGCCTGACGAATTTCTTCCTGCGTGTTCATTACGAACGGCCCGTGCTGCACGATAGGTTCGTTAATTGGTTTACCTGCGACCAGAATCAGGCGGGCCTCTTCTGTTGTCGTGAGCGTCAAGCCATCGGCTTCAGGTATATTGCTCAAAATACCCATGCGACGCGACCCCACCTGCGTGTCGCTAACCTTCACTGAACCGCGATAAACATAGATGAATGCATTGTGTGTGTTCGGCAACGCAGTTGAGAACGAGGCTCCTGCAGGCAAGTGGACATCAAGATACAGTGGTTCGGTGTCCTTGCGGTGAACGGCTCCTTCTATGCCATTGCTTGCCCCTGCAATCACGCGCACGGTGACGTTCTCTGTCGTAACATATTCCGGGATTGCCTCGCTGGAAAAATCGCGATACCACGGCTCAGTCATTTTGATCTGCGCGGGCAGGTTGAGCCAAAGTTGGAAGCCTTCCATTACGCCGTCTTTTTGTTCTGGAATCTCGGAGTGAATTACGCCGCGCCCTGCGGTCATCCATTGCACACCTCCGCTCTCTAACAAACCTTCGTGCCCTGCACTGTCGCGATGCCGCATTCTACCGGACAGCATGTAGGTCACCGTCTCGAAACCACGATGCGGGTGGTCGGGAAAGCCTGCGATGTAATCATCCGGGTTGTCACTGCCGAATGCATCAAGCATCAAAAATGGATCAAGGCGACGCTGTAGTTTTCCGGTAAGCACACGAGTAAGCTTTACGCCTGCGCCATCCGAAGTAGCCACCCCTTCGATGATGCGCTCGATGCTGCGCGATAGGCGCAATGTTGCTTGGTTGATGGTATTCATGATTTTTCCCTCCAAAGCTAGAAAAACAGCACACAACAAGTGTCGGAAAGTGCTTCATGTATCTCGTGACCTACGGATGAGGTGGCATCCAGAGTGACATCCCCATTCAGGCTCATTAATCTTTCATAGGCGGCGTGAGTATGACCGCTTCCACTGCTATGGTGAGGGTCACATCATCCGAAACATAGGGTGCGTATTTGCCCATGTTGAATTCGCTACGCTTGATCTTTGTCACTGCATTCGCACCGATAGCGTTCTTTTTGAGCATTGGATGCAGCATCTCCTGGAACGAAGTGACAGTCAGAGTCACAGGTTTAGTTACGCCCTTCACCGTCAAGTTGCCTTCGACTGCTACAGGCTTGTCGCCATCGAACTTCACAGACGTCGATTTGAAAGTGATGGTCGGGTATTTCGCAGTATTGAAGAAATCGTCACCTTGGATGTGCTCGTTGAACAAGGGGAAGCCGGTATTTACCGATTTTGCATCGATCACGATATCCACAGAGCCGGTCTTTGCCTCACGGTCGAAAACAATCGTGCCGCTGGTCTTATCGAAGCTATGCAACTGGTTTGAGTAGCCGAAGTGACTATATTCGAAACGCGGCGCGGTGTGCGCAGGATCAATATTAAAGGTTTCCGGTGCAGCAAAAACGCTGCCGGCAAAGGAAGCAAAAATAAGGGAAATGATTAATCTTTTCATGGTGGTTCTCCTTGGTTTAAAAATGGTTAAAACACTTGAAACAACTTTCTACTTTTTGTCAGCGGCAGATGCCACCAGCCGAAATTTGATTTGCACTTCGTTGGCTACGGTGCCGAAATCAGCCCACATACCTTCCCCAATACCGTAGTCGCCACGATGCAGCACGAAACTTCCCTCGAAGACACCGTTGCCCCCCTCCTGATGAAACGTGCATGGAGTTTTCGCATCCAGCGTTCGGCCCTTGATGCTCATTTTTCCGGCCACTTCGAACTGGTTGTTGCCAAGCGGCTTGACAGAGGTAGAAACAAAGTGCGCGACCGGAAACTGTTTTGTATTGAACCAAAGCTTGTCAGCTATCGCGTCATTGGCCTCGTCTGAACCGGCGTCAATACTGACGATATCAATCTCGATTTCTGCCTTGGCGAGTACTGGCTTCGCAGGATCGAAGCTAATCCGGCTTTTGAAGTGCTTGAAGCTACCTTCCACTGGCACGTTCATTTGTTTGAACACGAATGACACAGTGCTCTTGTCAGCCTGGATCAAATTGAACTCGGTTGCTTGCACACTTGAGAGAAACAAAAGCGCAACCAAGCCAATAATAAATACAATTTTTGATGCAATGGTGTTCATGGCATCTCTCCTAATGTTTTTTAATAAATGGCAACATACGTGTGAGGACGTCGTCGCGATCAATAAAATGATGTTTGATTGCAGCGCCAGCGTGACCCAGAACCAACCCGGCAAGAGTGAAATTCAACGCCTTATGGACGAACGTGAGCGCATCTCCCAACTCCTTGTTCTTGGCGAGCAGGTCAGGTAGCGGCAGCACGCCGAAATACACCGTCTGGAACCCCTTGGACGAACTCATCAGCCAGCCACTGACTGGGATGGCGATCATCAGGATATAAATGAGCCGGTGGACTAGCTCAGCCGCAGCCTGTTGCCAAGCGGGCATGCCGATAGGTGGCGCTGGCGGACGATGAGTAAGCCGCCATACGAGTCGAAACAACACCAGCAGAAAAATCGTCACGCCAGCCCATTTGTGCCACGAGTAGATTTTTAATTTCTCTGGCGTAAGCGGCAGGTCGTGCATATAAATACCGACGCCGAAGGTCGCAACAATCGCGATCGCTATTAGCCAATGCAGGCCAATTGCCGTACGGGTATAGTTATCTGGGTGGCTCATGAACATTCTCCAAAAGGATGGGTTGAGTCGATGGGTGCACTGTACACAAACAAATGTGCCAGATATAGCCTACAATTACCAAAATATTATTGCTAATATTGCAACAATAGCTCGAGATATTTATGGATCGAATCGATAGCATGCGACTCTTTGTGCGGGTTGCCGAACTGGGAAGCTTCTCAGCCGTGGCGCAGCAGATGAATGTGGATCGCTCAGTTGTTACACGAAAAATAGCAGCACTCGAAGCTCACTTGGGGGCTAAGTTGCTTGCACGCAGTACGCGGCGTTTAAGCCTCACTTCGGCTGGCGCCCCCTATTTGGAAAAGTGCCGCGAAATTTTAAGCTTGGTAGAGGCTGCCGAAGCGGACATGACCGAAAATCGACAGGCGCCTCGCGGGCATATCCGTATCACGCTGCCATTTTCATTCGGTGTTCACCAGTTAATGCCAATGTTCGGCGACTTCATGACCGCCAACCCGGAAATATCAATCGAACTGGAATTTAACGACCGCCGGGTTAATCTGATTGAAGGCGGGTTTGATTTGGCGATTCGCATTACAGGTCGATTGGAACCCGGGGATGTGGCACGAAAAATTGGTAGCAGCAAGGGTGCGGTTGTCGCAGCCCCGGAATACTTGAATCGACATGACCGCCCCAAGCACCCGAGCGAACTTATCAATCACGAATGTTTCGGTTATTTGCTGGCCATGCGTTCAAGTTGGGCTTTCGTCATTGACGGTGAAACGCAGTGGTTTCCCATTTCCGGTAGGCTCGAAGCTAACAGCAGTGATGCATTGTTGGTAACCACAATTCTTGGGTTGGGTATCAGCTATGCCCCCACCTTCATTGTCGAAAAAGCGGTACGTGAACATAAACTGGAAATTCTTCTACCTAAATTTTCGACACCCGAGATGGGAATCTACGCAGTTTTCCCAAGCAACCGATATGTTCCTCATCGTGTCAGAAGCATGGTCGAATATCTTTCCAAGCGGATCGGGCCTAAGCCTCCGTGGGATGAAATCCTGAAAATCAAGTAGTCTTGGGGAAATCAAGTAGAAGACATATATGACCGCTTGCAAATGCGGTGCAGACGTTGGAATATACGTTATCGAAAGGGCAAAGACCGGTCAGAATTTGCCGTTCGCGACTGTCCATTTTGCGGCATGCAATTTGACAACATGACGCGCCGCAACGTGCCATGCCGTCACTTCGTTCGTACTACCTCGCGGGGTTTGTCCTATGCCTATGCCATGGCGGGATGAAGGTCTGGTCGTTGTGTCAAGCCACCGCTTAGCGAGGCTTTTGCTGAACGTGTGCCGAGAAACCTCGTTCGGCCGAGGTTTTTTCTGGTGCGACTCAATGGTGCGTCGTACGCAATTTTAGATAAACCTCAGCAAGTTCTGCCGGAGGATTTATTCAGATTTGGGCTTCATATAGATCGTATAGGATGATGCCAGGGGGATGGTAAATGCAAGAAGTATTTCCACTTATAGAGTTCTATCCATCAGCACTGATTTTTGAGGAATATTCACTTGCGGATTCTGCATACATCCTGAAAGAAGGCAGGGTTGAAATTTCCATGAAGAGAGGCGAAGAGAAGGTCATCATTGCAGAATTAAAACCCGTGAGTATATTTGGTGAGATGGCTCTTTTGTCTAAGGAAAAAAAGCGGACTGCTACTGCAAAAGCATTGGATCGTGTTAGAGCGATCAGGATTGATAAAGCTAATTTTGATCAGCAACTATCAGATACGCCTAGTATTATCACTGCTGTACTTTACGGCGTCACACAACGATTAGTCGATACGACTTCAAGACTTAATCCTGGTTATGTAGAACGGCGTGAAAAGAATTCTCGTCCACCTGCTGAGATTGTTGAAAGACGCAGCACGAATCCGAAATTAAGTTCTGACCGCATTAAAATTCAGCTAGTACGTCCTGAGCAAAAAATCAGCAAACAGCCACTGGAAAGCTATAGGGCAGTACGCCATGTGACCGTAACCAAAACTGAAGGTGTCCGAGTGGACTATTTCGATGGCGACATCGAGTGGTTTCAGGTCAACACGTTAGTCTATGTAGTAAATTGACTTACAAATTACTTAACACCAGATTTCATCGCCTAACAAAATACTGTAAATCAGGTATTGAGCATAACCGCCATAATAGATAATCTGGCCCACAGTGTGACAAGCAATTGTTGCCGCCTGCTCACGTCTCTCTCCCCTGTTGAGCAGGCGTTCTGACTTCCCGTCGGAACTACATTATCCCCTAAGCTTAAGCCTAGGGGATTTTTTTGGGGTATCCGGTTTGTGTCGTTCGACGAATGATTAAGCTGAAATTGAATAACTGGAATCTGCAAAGATGAGCTGACGCTAACCGGCCAGAAAGAGATATTCAAGGATGTTCCCGATAACACTAAGAGAATCACCCCAAATAAGCCGTGATCACCCGTTCGTTCTGATGCAGTTCGGCAGGCGTTCCTTCAACCGCGATGCTGCCATGATCCATCACATAGGCATAGTCCGCCACTTCCAATGCGCTCTTGGCAAACTGCTCGACCAATAGCAAGGTAATACCGGCTTGTTTGAGGTGACGGATGGTGCTGAATACTTCCTGAACAATAACCGGGGCAAGCCCCATGGATGGTTCGTCCAGCAGGATGATTTTAGGGTTTGCCATCAACGCGCGGCCTATGGCCAACATCTGTTGCTCACCGCCCGACAGCGTACCCGCTGCTTGCTGTCTGCGTTCGCGCAGAAGCGGAAAAAGGTCGTAGACCTTTTCCAAATCGGGCGCGGCCTTGCTGCGGAAACCAAAGAACCTGGGCAAGTGATTGTAGGCACCGAGCAACAGGTTGTCTTCGACTGACAAAGGGCCAAATACTTTTCTGCCTTCCGGCGAATGGGCAAGGCCAAGCTTGGCAATGCGCGATGCACTCAAGCCTTGCACCGGTTTCCCGTTGAGCAAGACACGCCCATGAGTCGGTTTGATCATCCCCGAGATGGCGCGCATGGTGGTGGTCTTGCCGGCACCATTGGCGCCGATCAGTGCTACAACCATGCCTTGTTTTACATGCAGCGAAGTGCCGACCAGCACTTCGCTGGCACCATAGCCCGCATGCAGATTTTCGACTTGGAGCATCTCAGTCTGTTTCCTTAGTATTTAAGCAGGTAGTGGTGCTGCATTCGTCGCACCCGCCTCATTTGCAACCCCGAGATATGCTTTGATTACCTTGGGGTCGCGCTTCACTTCATCGGGCGTACCTTCGGCGATCACTTTTCCGCCATCGATCACCGTCACCACATCGCACAATTCACTGACTACATGCATATGATGCTCAATCAGAATGGTGGCAATCCCGTGTCGCTTGATCGCTTTAATGATAGCCACCAGATCGTTCACGTCAGGATGAGCCAGACCTGCTGCGGGTTCATCGAGAATCAGCAGTTCGGGTTTGCGCGCCAAAGCACGGGCAATTTCCAGGAAACGCTGCGAACCATAGGTCAGGTCTTTGGCGCGGGTTCTCGCCTGATCTTTCAGTCCGACGAGTTCCAACAAGGCTAGCGCGTCAGACTGTGCGTGCTTTTCTTCGGCCTTTGCCAGTCCCAGCAATACCAATGGTAGCGGAGTACGGTAAGCATCCTTCATCGCCAGCATGACGTTATCCAACGCAGATAATTCGCCGAATAGTTGCAAGTTCTGAAAGGTTCGCGAAACACCGGCCCGCGCGACCTTAAACAAGCTGCCTTTGGGCAATGTTTTGCCCTGCAACAGGACTTCGCCTGAAGTTGGTGCATAAAGACCGGAGATGACATTCACTGCGGTACTCTTGCCTGATCCGTTCGGGCCGATCAGGCCGTGAACATGGCCGGTACGTACGGTCATGCTGATACCATCGGCCGCTTTGACGCCGCCAAAATAGCGCTTCAAATCTTTCAATTCCAGTAGTACATTGGTACTGGCATGCTTCACCGGCAACACATCATCCAGCGCCGAAGAGGCTGGCAGGTTGGGTGGATCAATGTGGAACAAACCGGTCAGGTAGCGCGCGGCAAATCCCATGATGCCATCGGGCAATCCCACCACCACCGAGAATAGCATCAGCGCAAAAATCGCCTTGCGCCAATTCTCGGTGTTTCCCACCAGAAAACCTCCCGCTACCAATATACCCATCGCAATGACAGGAGCAATCGCCTGAAATGGCTGGGTGGATTTTTTCAGTCTGCCACGCACACCGGCAATGACTGCCAGCGATAAGCCGAGCGCGGAAATAATCTCGAACAGCAGGCGATTGGATAACAGGTTCGGCAACAATACGATCAACGACGCGCCGAAGAATGCTCCCCACAGGCTCTTGCGTCCGCCCAGCACAACGCCCAGCAGCAAAATGACCATCAGGTCATAAGTAAAACTTTGCGGTTGCAGATATTCAAAATTGAATGCATACAGCCCACCCGCCAAGCCGCCGAGTGATGAGCCAAACGCAAAACCCGCAACTTTGTGGCGATAAGTGCCGACACCCATGGCATCGGTGGCAATCGGGCTGTCACGCAAAGCTTCGAAGGCCCGTCCCCATTGCGAGGAAAGCAGGTTGCGCATCGCCATCCACACCAGCGCAAGCAAGGTCAGGCACAGCCAGTAAAATCCCTGAGCATTGAACGAATGTCCGAAAAAAGCCGGACGGTTTAAAGATAGCCCCTGCGCGCCTCCCGTTAGTCCTTCCCATTCGTTAAGCACCGTAAAGCTGAGCGCAGAGAAACTCAGCGTGGCCAGGGCGAACTGCGGCCCCTCCAGACGCAACGCCGGGAAAGCCAGCAGGCCACCCAGTAACAGACCGACCAGCATGCTCGTCGCTAGCGCTTCCAGCATACCAAACCCGAGCAGCGAGACACTCAACCCCGCAGCATAGGCACCGAGTCCGAGGAATGCGGCTTGGGCAAGATTCACTTGTCCGAGATAGCCAACCGTCACATCCAGACCGATCAACAGAATTCCATAGATTGCCAGCAGAGTGAGCAAGCCCAGTGCATAGGAATTATTTACCGCAAGAGGAATGCTGGCGAGCAACGCGAGCGCAAGGAGTTCGGTGCCGCTTAAAAATAACAATCGTTTCAGCATGATCAGCCGCTAAACCTTGCGTATGCTGGCTTTGCCGAACACGCCGTTGGGACGTACCGCCAAGGCAAGGATCAACAATATCAGTCCGGGCGCTTCACGCCAGCCGCTGCCAATATAGAAGCTGGTTAGGCTTTCCAGTACACCGATAAAAATTCCGATCACGACTACTCCGAAGCCGGAATCCAGGCCAGCCACTACAGCTACCGAAAAGGCCTTCAGGATAAGCGCCGATGCCATGGTCGGGCCGACTGTGGTGATCGGTGAAATGAGTATCCCCGCCATCGCTGCCACCATTCCCGATAGGCCATACGAGATCATTATGGTGTGTGTGGCCGAGATACCCATCAGTTCTGCTGCATCGCGGTCTGCCGATACCGCTTCGAATGCCTTGCCCAGCAGAGTCTTGCGTTTGAAAAGTTCGATTACACCCATCACCGAGAGCACACCTATGGCCACAGAAATTTCTATCGGAGTGATATTGATGCCGAAAACATGCAAGGCATCGGATGAAATGGGAGTAGGGAAAGGGCGGTCATCGCGTCCCCATATATTCTCTGCCGAAGAAAATCCCAGCAAACCGAAAATAATAGTGAGCAGTATCCAGCCTTCGTTTTTCTGTTCCAACGATAAACGCACACAAGCACGCTCGACCACCAACCCCATCACCACGCCAAACAACAATCCGCCCGGTACCATCAGCCAATACGGCACACCCAGATTAAGCAATGTCAGGCTAAAAAAAGCAGATAGCATGACCAGTTCACCCTGGCCGAAGTTGATGCTTTTACTAGTGGCATAAGTAAGCTGAAAGCCGTAAGCGATCAGCGCGTAAACCAGGCCCATCAGGGCACCGCTTACGGTCATCTGGGCGATGATTACAGGATCCATAAGTGAGGTTCGGGCGGAAGACGCTACGCTCTCCCACCCACATTTTGTGAATGAATATTACTTGGTAGCGTTCTTGATCAAGCGTTGGCGATCAGCTTCATTGGCGAATACTACATGTCCATCTTGAACTTTACCCATCACCACATTTTCGCGGCGGAAAGCTTCGTGAGTTTGCTCGTTGGCAGGATCCCACTTGCTGAATGGATGTTTCCAGGTTTCGATCACACCTGCCACGGGTTCACGCAAATCTTCAAGCGCGTCTTTGATCTTGTGAGTATCATCGCTTTGCGCCTGTTTAACCGCCGCAGCAAAAATATATACGGCGTCATATCCTTGCGCAGCGGAGACGGGCGAAGGAATGCGCGTTACGTTATAAGTTTTATGATAGCCCTCGATAAAACTCTTGACCTTGGGAGTAATGGCTTCTTCGATGAAAGTTTGTGGCATCAACGTGCCGTTGCCGTTCTTGCCAGCATTGTCGATGTAGTTGGACATGGAAAGCGTCCAGCCACCGATCAGCGGCATCTTCATGCCCAGTTTTGCCATGCCGTTTGAAACGGCAGCCATTTCCGGGCCGATACCCCAAATCAGGATTGCTTGCGCGCCTTTGGACTTGGCGCTCAACAATTGAGCGGTCATATCCTTGTCGCCAATGTTAAATTTTTCGGCGGCGACTACTTCCAGCTTGCTCCCTTGTTTCTTGATCTGATCGATCAAGTCGTCATATCCCGATACACCGTAGTTGGTGGAATCATACAGGATAGCCACTTTGGTGAACTTCTGGCTGATCGCCTCTTCTACCACCATCGCAGACTGAATGCCATCATGCGCGGCAAAGCGGAAGATCGACAGATCCTTGACCCCGGCTTTTTTCCATTGCGTCATGGAAGCGGAACCTGCCGCAGGCGTAATGATCTTGGTGATGCCTTTTTCTTGCAAATGCTTGTCGCCAGCCAGCACGACACCAGTGTTCACCGTGCCTATCACTCCCGACAAATTATCCATCGAGGCCAGTTCCTGCCCAATCAAGGCGCCTCGTTCGTTCTTGCCTTCATCATCGCGTTCGATGATCTCGATCTTCTTTTTCTTTCCCGAAATAGTGATCCCGCCCGCCGCATTAATCTCTGCGATAGCTAACTTGGCGCCGTCTCGCATGGATGTCCCCATCGGCGCAGAACCGCCGCTGAACGGGCCGGTAATTGCGATCTTGATGGCATCTGCAGCAAACGCTGATGCAGCGAACATACCCAAAAGCAGCGTAGCAATAAGAGTCTTTTTCATGTGCATATTCTCCCATTAAAAACATCCATTATTAGGAACCAGAACCTAGTCATAAAATCATCCCACGATAATCTCTTAGGGAAATCCATACGCTCATGGACTGTTGAGTGTATCTGAATTGCGCCTCCCCCTCAAATAGGATAGGAGTGGATCATCGCCAGCCGGATTATGCGTTAAAATCGTGCCTTTCGCGTACGTGGCAGACATGGCATGACGTTCAATATCATCATCAAACCGAGCGGCCACAGTTTCCCTATGGAGGCGGACGAGACCATACTTGATGCTGGGCTCAAGCATGGACACGTTCTGCCTTACGGTTGCCGCAACGGCGTGTGCGGGGCATGTAAAGGCAAGGTACTGCGAGGTTCTGTGGATCATGGCAACTATCAGGGCCATGCATTGAGCGAGGCAGAGATCGCGGAGGGATTGACCCTGTTCTGTTGCGCCAAGCCCCAATCTGATCTGGTCATCGAATGCCGCGAAGTGAACACCACTCAGGATATTCCGGTGAAAATCCTGCCCTGTCGCGTACACAAGTTGGAGAAACTTGCAGACGACGTAATGGCGCTCTACCTCAAGTTGCCTGCCAACGAACGCCTGCAATTTCTCGCCGGGCAATATATCGACATCCTGATGAAGGAAGACAAGCCGCGCAGCTTCTCGCTTGCCAATGCGCCGCACGACGACGAATTTCTGCAACTGCATATTCGCAACATTCCGGGCGGCGTCTTCACTCAGCATGTGTTCACGGAAATGAATGAGCGCGATATATTGCGTATCAAGGGGCCGATGGGCACATTCTTCTTGCGCGAGGATTCGGATAAGCCCATCGTATTCGTCGTCAGCGGCACCGGCTTCGCGCCGGCCAAAGCCATCATCGAGCATGCGCTGCACATCGGCATGCAGCGGCCCATGCATCTCTACTGGGGGGTACGCGTGCTTGCCGATCTCTACATGCTGGGCTTGGCGCAACAATGGGAAGCACGCGGCATCAGGTTTACCCCGGTATTGTCGGAGCCGCGCGTCGAAGACCATTGGCAGGGCAGGCAAGGCTTTGTGCATCAGGTCGTGCTGGAAGATTACAGCGACTTGTCCGGCCATCAAGTTTATGCCTGCGGCGCACCCATCGTAGTGGAATCCGCGCACCGCAACTTCACCGCCTTGCGCGGTTTGCCGAACGAGGAATTTTTCTCCGACGCGTTTACCTTTGTACCCAAGGGGTAGGATGGGTAAAGGCATTCTGACCGTAACCCATCAATCAGTCCATCCAGATTTGTGATGGGTTGCGCAATGCTCCACCCATCCTACATCCCACGCCCGGCAATAATCGGATAAACTTAATCCGATCATGAGAGAACACCTCACAGCCTCCCCCCGCATCCGTTTGCGCACCTATCTTGCCGCATGGTATGCGCTGTTCATCGTGTATGGCAGCCTGTCGCCGTTTACCGGTTGGAGGGATCAGGGACTGAATTTTCTTGCGGTGCTGTCCGCGCCACTGTTGCAGACCTATTCGTGGTTTGATACGGTAGTTAATCTGCTGGCTTACATCCCCTTTGGCTTGCTGCTCGGATTGATACTGCACGCACGTTTCGGCACCGGTATGAGCCTGCTGCTTGCTACCTTGGGCGGGATAGCGCTTTCTGCCGCGATGGAATATACACAGATGTATTTGCCCAGCCGGGTCAGCTCAAATCTGGACTTGCTTACCAACAGTATCAGTACTCTGGCGGGTGCGCTGCTGGCGGTAAGTATTGCGCCGCGCGCGTGGTTTGCGCTGCACCTGACGCGCTGGCGCATGCGATTTTTCCATGCCCATGCCAGCAGGGATTTCGGCTTGGCGCTGGTGACGCTATGGATGTTCGCACAGATCAACCCTTCGCTGCCGATACTGGGCAATGTGTTCATCAGCAAAGTGGCGCGCCCTCTTTTTGAAGTTGTCCATGATAAGCCGTTCAGTTGGCTGGAAAGCATGGCGGTAGCGCTAAACTTGCTGATGCTGGGTATGTTGCTGCTAACCTTGTTGCGCCAGCGCCGTCATGCGGTGAGTGCGCTGCTGCTTGTGCTGTGCCTGGTGGCGCTGGTCAAGTTTGTTGCCGCCGCCGTGTTGCTCAAATCGTGGGCATTGCTGCTGTGGCTGAACAGCGAAGCCATGCTCGGCATCTTCGCTGGATCAATGTTGCTGGTTGCGGCGAGTTGGCTGCCGCGCACTCGTCTGGTTCGGGTTGCAGCGTTTACATCACTTGCACATCTGGTGCTGGCTCATTGGGTGCTGGACAGCGGCTCCCCTTCTGCTGCCATGCGGCTTTATCAATGGAACGAAGGTCATCTGCTCAACTACAACGGGCTGTCGCAAACAATTACGCTGGTGTTTCCATTCCTGCTGTTGGGCTACTTGTGGCGCGTGAGGAAGCAATAAGGCGTGGCTGTATAATCAAAGTGTAAGCGGGTTGAATTTTTGAAAGGCTGCCATGAGTTATTACGACAAGCATGTTTTCTTCTGCACTAATCAACGTGCTCCCGGCGAAGATTGCTGCAACAATTTTGGCGCGAGCAAGATGCGCGACTATATGAAAGATAAGGTCAAGACGCTGAATCTTTCCACCGATGAAAAACAAATCCGCATTAACGCTGCCGGTTGCATGGGCAGATGCGACGAAGGCCCGGTGCTGGTAGTCTATCCAGAGGGCGTGTGGTACACCTACGTGGACGAAATCGACCTCGACGAGATCATCGAAGAACATTTGAAAAATGGGCGCGTCGTGGAGCGACTGAAAATCTGATGCTTGTGCAGCAAAAATTTTCCATAGCGGGCGCAGCTGGAATTCTTGAAGGTACCACGCACCTGCCAGAAAATGCGCCACGTGCCATCGCCGTGGTGACACATCCGCTACCCACTATGGGTGGCACTATGGAGAATAAAGTTGTTACGACTCTGGCGAAAACTTTTGTGGAGTTGGGCTTCGTTGCGTTGCGTTTCAACTTTCGCGGCGTGGGTGGCAGCGAGGGCGCATTTGATGAAGGTGAAGGCGAGGTGGATGATGTGTTGGCGGTGGTGCGCCACGCGCGGCATGAATATGGTGACTTGCCGCTGATCCTTTCCGGCTTTTCTTTCGGCGGCTATGTGCAGGCGTGCGCGGCGCAGCAATTGCATCTGCAGCAACTGGTGCTGGTAGCGCCTGCGGTGGGGCGCTTTACCCCTTCGACTACGCTCAGGACAGGCATGCCTCCTGTGCCGCACAACACGCTGCTGATTCACGGCGAGCAAGATGAGGTGGTGCCTCTCGCCGATGTGCTGCACTGGGCGCGCCCGCAACAATTGCCTATCGTGGTGCTGCCGGGGACGGAACATTTTTTTCACGGGCGCTTGAATCAGATCAGGCAGATCGTGCTGCAACATTTCAAAGGACAGCCGCTATGAGCGTCGTCCTGTCCGCACAAAACCTGCACAAATCCTACGCCGGACAAGCAGTGGTGGATGGCATCAGCATTGCTATTAACAAAGGCGAATGCTATGGACTGCTCGGCCCCAATGGCGCGGGCAAGACCACCACGCTGCGTTTGATGCTCGGCCTGATTGAACCGGAAAGCGGCAGCCTCAGCCTGCTCGGCCATGCCGTGCCACAGCATGCACGCGAGGCGCGACTGCGTGTGGGGGTGGTGCCGCAGGTGGATAATCTCGATCCGGATTTTACCGTGGCGGAAAACCTGTTGGTGTATGGGCGCTACTTCGGCATGAAAGATTGCGAGATTGAAGCGCGCATTCCCATGCTGCTGGAATTCGCTAACCTCGCGCACAAGCGCGATGTGAAAATCCCCACGCTGTCCGGCGGCATGAAGCGCCGCCTTACGCTGGCGCGTGCGCTGGTGAACGACCCGGACATCATCTTCCTCGACGAGCCGACCACCGGCCTTGACCCGCAGGCGCGCCACTTGATCTGGCAGCGGCTGCGCGAACTCACCGCGCAGGGCAAGACACTATTACTCACCACGCATTTCATGGACGAGGCCGAACGCCTGTGTCACCGCCTCGCCATACTGGATCATGGGCGCATGGTGGCGGAGGATTCGCCGCGCGCCCTGATCTCACGGTATATCGAGCCGCAAGTGGTGGAAGTGTTCGGAGAAGGCGTAACGGAATGGGCCGATGAGTATGGGGCGCAATATGCCAAGCGCTTCGAGGTGAGCGGTGAAACGGCATTCTGCTACGTGGACGATGCGCAGCCGCTGCTGACGCACTTGCAAGGACATGCCGAGTTGCGCTATTTGTATCGTCCGGCAAATCTGGAGGATGTGTTCTTGAAATTGACCGGCAGAGAGATGCGCGAATGAAGCACGCCTTTTCCTCTGTATGGGAGCGGCTTCAGCCGCGATGTACTTTGGTTTCGCGGCTAAAGCCGCTCCCACATACATGCTACTTTTTAGTGAGATTTAGAATTAAATGCCCTCTCATCATTTTTCCCCGCCGCGCCTGAGTTTCAGGTTCTTTCCAATCTGGCGTCGCCACATGCTGGTGTGGCGCAAGGTTGCGGCTACTTCCATCATTGGACATATCGCCGATCCGATGATCTATCTGCTGGGGTTGGGTTATGGACTCGGCAGTCTGTTGCCGCAAATGGGCGGCACTTCCTACATGGTGTTCCTCGCCGCCGGGACGGTGTGCTACAGCACCATGAACAGTGCCAGTTTCGAGGCTCTATATTCCGGCTTCTCGCGCATGCACGAGCAGCGCACCTGGGAGGCGATTCTCAACACGCCGGTCACGCTGGATGATGTGGTATTCGCGGAAGCCTTGTGGGCGGCAAGCAAGAGTCTGATGTCCGGTGCGGCGGTGCTGGCAGTGGCATGGCTGCTCGGACTGACGCATTCCGCGCTGGCGCTGTGGCTGATTCCACTGGCGCTGCTGATCGGGTTGTGCTTTGCCTCTATCGGTTTAATCATGACCGCTTTGGCGCCAAGCTACGATTTTTTCATGTACTACTTCACTCTGGTGGTCACCCCCATGATGTTATTATGCGGTGTGTTTTTCCCGGCCACGCAACTGCCGCCGCTGTGGCAAAACGTCTCGGCGATGCTGCCGCTGACGCATGCGGTGGACATCGCGCGACCGTTGATGAACGGCGTGGTTCCGCCCGGCGCGTTGCTGCATGTCGCGGTTTCTGCTGGCTTATGCCGCAGTTGGATTTTATGTGTCGCTGGTGTTGTTCCGGCGGCGACTTTCGCAATAAGGAATAGTCATGTTGTGGGTTAAAGCGTTTCACATCATTTTCGTGGTGAGCTGGTTTGCCGGCTTGTTCTATCTGCCGCGCATTTTTGTGAATCACGCGATGGCAACGGAGCCTGCCGAAATTGCGCGGCTGAAGCTGATGGAAGGCAAGCTGTACCGCTTTGTTACGCCGATTGCCGTGCTGGCATTGGGTTTTGGCATGTGGTTGTGGTTGGGCTATGGTTTTGCCGGGGGTTGGCTGCACGCAAAACTTGCTCTGGTGTTGCTATTGATCGTCTATCACTATTATTGCGGCAGGCTGGTCAAACAATTCGCTGCCGACCAGAATACACACAGCCATGTTTTCTATCGCTGGTTTAATGAAATCCCCGTGCTTATCCTGACCGCTGTGGTCATTCTCGTTACCGTAAAACCTTTCTGACTTATAGCCACCCTATGCTAGATTTTTTTGCCCCCTGTCCGCGCGGTCTGGAAGCGGTACTGAATAAGGAATTGACCACGCTGGGCGCACATGATGTGCGCAGCACCGATGGCGGCGTGCACTTTTCCGGCGAATGGCTGTTGAGCTACCGCATTAACCTGCACAGCCGTATCGCCAGCCGCGTGTTGTGGCGCGTGGCGAAGACCGATTACTATAGCGAGCAGGACATCTACGACACCGCATTTGCATTGCCGTGGGGCGACTGGTTCGATGTGTCGCGCACTATCCGCGTCAACATGGCGGCGATCAAATGTCCGCTGAAAAGCCTGGATTTCGCCACGCTGAAAATCAAGGATGCGGTGTGCGACAAGTTCCGCAAACTTTGCGGCGAACGCCCCAGTGTGGACACCCACGAGCCGGACATTCGCATCCACGCTTTTCTCGAACATAACCACATGATGCTGTACGTGGATACCTCCGGCGATGCGCTGTTCAAGCGCGGCGTGCGCCAGTACACCAACATCGCGCCGCTGCGCGAAAATCTCGCGGCGGGGATATTGCTGTTGGCCGGTTGGCAGCCCGGCACGCCGCTGTTAGACCCGATGTGCGGAAGCGGCACGTTTTTGATCGAAGCCGCTCAGATGTCGCTCAACATCGCACCCGGCATCGGTCGCCACTTCGCTTTCGAGAAATTGCTTAATTTCGAAGCCGATGCGTGGCAAAATATCCGCGTCGAGGCGCAGGCCGCGCAACTTCCGGTGACAGAGCTGCCGATTTTCGGCAGCGACCTGTATGGTGACGAACTCAAGGCAGCACACCTTAATCTGGACAATGCCGGCATCCGCGAAACCGTGGAACTGAAACAGGCCAACGTGCTGGAAATCTCTGCACCCGCAGACCACGGCGTGCTGGTGGCGAATCTGCCTTACGGTGAACGCATGGGCGAACTGGCGGAACTGGAGGTGCTGTATCCCCAACTGGGCGACGTGCTGAAGAAAAAATTCGGTGGCTGGAGCGCCTACCTGTTTACCGCCGATCTGCGCATGCCAAAATTCATCCGCCTCTCCGTCTCGCGCCGTACCCCGCTATTCAATGGTGCGATTGAGTGCAGGTTGTTCGAGTACAAGATGGTGGCGGGCAGCAACCGGGCGAAGCCTGTCTGAATTTTATACAGATACATGCTTTCAGGTGGTACAGTGAGAACGTGCCGACCAGAAGAATGAGGTTCACTTATGCAGGATATCTTTATTGCGCGCCAGCCCATTGTTGACCGCAAGGAAAGCTTGGTCGCTTTCGAGTTATTATTTCGCTCTACCCATAGTGCAACTGTGTCGGGTGTGGTGGAGGTGGACGATACCCACGCCACCGCACAGGTACTAGTGAATGCGTTTGGGGAGATGGGTCTTGCAGACGTACTCGGCGCGCACAGGGGATTTATCAACCTGAATACCGAACTGCTGCATAGCGACCTGATCGAATTGCTGCCCAAGCAGCAAGTAATGCTCGAGCTGCTGGAAACCATCAAGATTGACGCCGCAATCATCGCACGCTGCCACGAATTAAAAGCCAAAGGATTCAGCTTGGCGCTGGACGACGTGGAGGAGCTGAGCGATGACATCAAGCCCTTGCTCACAGTAGTGGAGGTGGTCAAACTGGACTTGACGCTAATCGACCCTGCCCGCTTGCCTGCATTGGTGAAAGAGTTTAAGCGCTATCCGGTAAAGCTGTTGGCGGAAAAGGTGGAAGACCGCGAGCAGGCTCGACGCTGCATGGAAATGGGCTTCGACCTGTTTCAGGGATATCACTTCGCGCGTCCCGAGATGCTTTCCGGCAAACGTACGGATCCCTCCAAGATTGTGCTGTTACGTCTGCTCTCAATGATGCTGAGTGATGCTGAAATCGACGAAATCGAGGATGCATTCAAAGAACATGCAGACCTGACTTACAACCTGATGCGCATGGTGAATTCGGTTGGGACCGGCTTGGTGACTAAAGTTAGTTCCGTCAAGCATGGGCTGATAGTGCTGGGGCGCCAGCCATTAAGGCGCTGGGTGCAATTGCTGTTGTATGCATCAAACAAAGGGGAAGTCACGGTCAATCCATTGATGCAGCTTGCCGCTACACGCGGCAAGTTACTGGAATTGGTCGCGCAGCAAGAGCGCCCGAGCGACCCTGATTACGCTGATCGCGCTTTCATGGTGGGTATGCTGTCATTGCTCGATGCCCTGCTGGACGAACCCTTGCCGGGAATTCTGGCGCGCATGAGCTTGCAGGAAGAGGTTGAAGCTGCGCTGTTGCTTCATGAAGGAAGCTTGGGTGAGTTGCTGACCCTGTGCGAGAAAATCGAAACCGGCGACATCGCCGCCATACAAGAAAAATTGCGCGCTTGTCCTGGCCTTACTGTGGAGACGCTCAACAAGGCACAACTGGAAGCGCTGGGTTGGGCAAATAATATCGTCATGTAATTCCAATCTCATTTCATCGGTGAAACTGCGTTGGCTTCCTCGCTCACTTCTAGCCGTGCAATAGCACTGTCCGCGTCGTTCGCTCGCCGCCGCCTTGTTTGACCTTCGAAATGAAATTGGAATAAAGGAAAATTGCACCAGCTTTTTCGTCGCTAGGGTAGAATACCGCCATCTTAGAGTCCTGATAATCCATGTCTTCCGCCCGTATTACCGTAACGCCTGAACGCCTGCTCCGCCAGGAAGTACTCGCCCTGCACGCTTACCATGTGCCGTCCAGCACCGGCATGGTCAAGTTGGACGCAATGGAAAATCCCTATGCGCTGCCGCCGCAATTGCGCGACGAGATTGCCCGGCTGGCGGCAGATGCCGCCATCAACCGCTATCCCGATGCCAGTGCTCAGCACCTGAAAGAAAAAATCCGCGCCGTGACCGGCTTGCCGCAGGGCATGGAAATGTTGCTCGGCAACGGCTCGGACGAAATCATCCAGTTGCTCGCCTTGGCGGTAGCCAAACCGGGCGCCACGCTGTTGGGTGTAGAGCCGTCATTTGTGATGTACAAGATGATCGCGACCTTCGTCGGCATGAATTATATCGGCGTGCCGCTCACGGAGAGTTTTGCGCTGGACTTGCCTGCCATGTTGCAGGCCATCCAGCGCCATCAGCCTGCACTGGTATTCCTGGCCTATCCAAACAACCCAACTGGCAACCTGTTCGATGCAGAGGCCATCGCGCAAATCATCGCAGCCGCGCCCGGATTGGTGGTGGTTGATGAGGCATATTACGCCTTCGCCAGCGCCAGCTTTATTCCCATGCTGGCGCGTTATTCCAATCTGCTGGTGATGCGCACCTTCTCCAAGCTCGGAATGGCCGGTTTGCGCCTGGGGTTTCTGGCGGGTAGCAAGGCATGGCTGGAGCAGTTGGAAAAGCTGCGCTTGCCGTATAATGTCGGCGTATTGACGCAACTGGTGGCAGAAAAACTATTGCAGCACCACGACGTACTGTTGCAACAGGCAGAACAGATCAAGCAGGATCGGACATGGTTGTATGGTCGTCTGGTAGGCACGGTGGATGTGCGGGCATATCCGAGTGAAGCTAATTTTATTTTGTTCCATGTGGCGCATGCCACTAAGGTTTTTGAGGGGCTGAAGCAACGCGGCGTGTTAATCAAGAACATGAGTGGCAGCACATACGGCATTGACCGACTGCCTGCGTGTCACGGTGGGCACTCCGGAAGAGAATGAGTTGTTCATTCGAGCATTGCAGGAAAGTATTCATCAATCTAAAAATGATATTTAGCCCCGGAATTAATTTGTTTAGGATGGATTATGCGTAGTGCGCAAGTAACCCGCAACACCCTGGAAACAAAAATCAGCGTCCATCTGAATCTGGACGGAAACGGCAAAGCCACCTTCGATACCGGCCTGCCCTTTCTCGATCATATGCTCGACCAGGTTGCACGTCACGGCATGGTTGATCTGGAGATACTCGCCAAGGGTGATTTGCACATAGACGGGCACCATACCGTCGAAGACATCGGCATTACCTTGGGACAGGCATTCAATCAAGCCGTGGGAGACAAGAAGGGCTTGCGCCGCTACGGCCATGCCTATGTGCCTCTGGACGAATCGTTGTCGCGTGTGGTGCTGGACATTTCCGGACGCCCCGGCTTGGTGTTCCATGTGGATTTCGTGCGTTCCAATGTGGGCGAGTTCGATGTGGATCTGGTGCGCGAATTTTTCCAAGGCTTCGTCAACCACGCGCTGGTGACGCTGCACATCGACAACCTGGCGGGTGATAACGCGCACCATCAGGCGGAAACCGTGTTCAAGGCATTCGGGCGAGCCTTGCGCATGGCGCTGGAAGTCGATCCGCGCATGGCGGGCATGATGCCATCCACCAAAGGCACCCTATAACGACCTTTACACCCCTTCGGTAAACTCAGGACAGGCATGGCGGATATTGCAATTGTAGACTACGGCATGGGCAACCTGCGTTCGGTGCAGCAGGCTCTGCGTACGGTTGCGCCAAGCGCGTCCATCGTGGTGACCGGCGACCCGCGCGAAGTTGGACTGGCGGCGCGCGTGGTATTCCCTGGGCAGGGCGCGATGCCGGATTGCATGCGCGAACTGGATGCACGCGGACTGCGTGCGGCGGTGCTGGAGGCGGCGAGAGCCAAGCCTTTTCTAGGCATCTGCATCGGCTTGCAAATGCTGTTCGAACACAGTGCGGAAGGAAATACCCCGGGGCTTGGTTTCTTGAAAGGCTCAGTGGTACGCTTCGCCAGCAACCTGCGTGATGAACAAGGCAGCAAGCTGAAAGTGCCGCATATGGGGTGGAACCAAGTACATCATGCTGACCACCCGCTATGGCAAGGCATTGCACAGGACGCGCGATTTTATTTCGTGCATAGTTATTATGTGCAGCCGCAGGATGATGCTCTGGTGCAAGCCACCAGTTGTTATCCGCAGCCCTTCGCCTGTGCCGTGGCGCGCGATAATTTGTTCGCCGTTCAGTTCCACCCGGAAAAGAGCCAGAACGCCGGGCTGACCTTGCTGCGAAATTTTGTGGGCTGGGACCCTGTCTGATTTTGGGGCCTGATTTTGGGGTTTAATTTTTTATTCATTGATTAACATTGACGTGCTGCCATGCTAATTATTCCTGCGATTGACTTGAAAGATGGACATTGTGTACGCCTGCGCCAAGGTGTGATGGAAGGTGCCACGGTATTTTCCGAAGACCCCGCCGCAATGGCATTACGCTGGCTGGAGGAAGGCGCGCGCCGCCTGCATCTGGTTGACTTGAATGGTGCCTTTGCCGGGAAACCAAAAAACGAAGCCGCTGTGCGCAGCATCGTGGAAGCGGTGGGGCTGGATGTGCCGATACAGCTCGGCGGCGGCATCCGCGACATGGAAACCATAGAACGCTACCTTGACCTTGGCGTGACTTACATCATTATCGGAACAGCTGCGGTCAAAGTGCCGGGTTTTTTGCACGAAGCTTGCGATGCATTTCCCGGACACATCATGGTGGGGCTGGATGCCAAGGCAGGCAAAGTGGCGGTGGATGGTTGGTCCAAGCTGACCGGGCATGATGTGCTCGACTTGGCCAAGCGCTTTGAAGGCTATGGCGTGGAAGCGATCATCTATACCGATATTGGACGCGACGGCATGATGTCCGGCGTTAACATTCCAGCCACGGTGGAACTGGCGCGCGAATTGACCGTGCCGGTCATCGCCAGCGGCGGCATCACCAACCTCGACGATGTACGCGCGCTGTGCGAAGTGCAGGGCGAAGGCATCACCGGCGCGATTACCGGACGCGCTCTCTATGAAGGCACGCTGGAGTTTGCCCCGGCACAGGACCTGGCCGATCAACTCACCGAGGAAATGGGCGCGAGAATATAGGCGCGGGGTTTCCCCACGATCCTCGATCCTCGATCCTCACTGCCATGTTAGCCAAACGCATCATTCCTTGTCTGGACGTGACCGGCGGACGCGTAGTCAAGGGCGTCAGCTTCGTCGAATTGCGCGATGCCGGCGACCCGGTTGAAATTGCGCGCCGCTACGACGAACAGGGCGCAGATGAGTTGACTTTCCTCGACATCACCGCCAGTTCCGACGACAGGGGCATTCTGTTCCGCATCATCGAGCAAGTAGCCGAGCAGGTGTTTATTCCGCTTACTGTCGGCGGCGGCGTGCGCGAGGTGCAGGACGTGCGCAACCTGCTCAACGCGGGTGCCGACAAGGTAAGCATCAACACTTCGGCAGTGGTTAATCCGCAACTGGTTGCAGATGCAGCGGCACGCTACGGTTCGCAGTGCATCGTGGTGGCGATAGATGCCAAGAAGGTAGAGCCGGGGCGCTGGCAAGTATTCACTCACGGCGGACGCAAGGCTACTGGCCTGGATGCGGTGGAGTGGGCGAAAAAAATGCAAGGCTTGGGCGCGGGAGAGATCCTGTTGACCAGCATGGATCGCGACGGGCAAAAAATCGGTTTCGACCTTCAGCTTACGCGCGCAGTGACTGATGCGCTGGAAATCCCGGTGATCGCCAGCGGCGGCGTGGGCAACCTGCAACACCTGGTGGATGGCGTAAAACTCGGCGGCGCAGATGCGGTGCTGGCGGCAAGTATCTTCCACTACGGCGAATACACCGTGCAGCAGGCCAAACAGTTCATGGCGCAACAAGGCATAGAGGTCAGATTGTGAGCGAAAGCTGGCTGAATAAGATCAACTGGGCGGCAGACGGGTTGGTGCCCGCCATCGCGCAGGATGCTGCTACCGGGCGCGTGCTGATGGTGGCGTGGATGAACCGTGATGCGCTTAAGCGCACTGCCGAATTGGGCGAGGCGGTATACTGGTCGCGTTCGCGCAAGAAGCTGTGGCATAAAGGCGAAGAGTCCGGCCACTTCCAAAAGGTGAAGGAAATTCGTCTCGACTGCGACAACGATGTGGTGTTGTTGCAAGTAGAACAGCGCGGCGGCATCGCGTGCCACACAGGACGCGCGAGCTGCTTTTTCAGCAAGTTAGAAAACGGCCAGTGGCTGGAAACCGATACGGTGATCAAGAACCCGGAAGAGATTTACAAAAATGAGCCATGACATCTTGCAACGGTTGACGGAAACGCTACAGGCGCGCAGACACGCATCGCCTGAGACTTCCTATGTCGCCAAGTTATTCAGCAAGGGCGAAGATGCCATCCTGAAAAAAGTCGGCGAGGAAGCGACAGAAGTGCTGCTGGCCGCCAAGGGCGGCGACAAGACTCAACTGGTGTACGAAACCGCCGACCTGTGGTTTCATTGCATGGTGCTGCTGGCGCAACATGGCTTGAGCGCGGACGATGTGCTGAACGAACTGGCGCGGCGCGAAGGTTTGTCGGGTATTGCGGAAAAAAATAGCCGAAAACAGGACTGAACATGAGCGACTGCATTTTCTGCAAAATTGCGCGCGGCGAAATCCCGAGCAAAAAAGTGTATGAAGACGATGAACTATTCGCCTTCCATGATATCCATCCTGTTGCGCCAGTGCATTTTATGCTGATACCTAAATTGCATGTGGCCTCACTGATGGAGGCAGATGACAGCCACGCCGCGCTGCTTGGAAAAATGTTGCTGCTGGCGCCCAGGCTGGCAAAGGAGCAGGGGCTGGATAAAGGCTTCCGCACGGTCATCAACACCGGCAAGGGCGGCGGGCAGGAAGTGTTTCATCTGCATATACATATTATTGGCGGCGGTAATATTCCGCCCATGGTGCGGCGCGATTAACGCGGCTTAATTTTTAGGAGAAATAAAATGGGCGGACTCAGCATCTGGCATTGGTTGATTGTGTTGTTGGTCGTCGCAATGATTTTCGGCACCAAGAAACTGCGCAACATCGGCGAAGATCTCGGCGGTGCGGTGAAAGGCTTCAAGGAAGGCATGAAGAGCGAGGAAGACAACGCCAAAGAAGCCCCAAAACAAGTACAGCAAGGCGGACAAACCATCGAAGGCGAAGTCAAAAGTAAGACTCACACCAACGTATAAACAGTTCGCGCATCCATGTTTGGAGTCGATTTCTCAGAGTTGGTGGTGATCATGGTGGTGGCTCTCATCGTCGTTGGTCCTGAGCGCTTGCCCAAGGTGGCGCGCACGCTTGGCCTCCTGTGGGGACGCGCTCAGCGCTACGTTAACGGCATTAAGGCCGACATCGCGCGCGACATGGCGCTAGACAAATACCGCCAATTGACGGAAAAGATACAGCATGAAGCGCTTGACGCCGAACAAGCGGTGAATCAGGCCGCGCAGGCCGTTAACCAGCATATGCAGCAACTCAACGACACCGTAGAACGACCCGCGCAGACCATCATGCAAGCGGCTTCAGCCGTCTCACAACCCGTTTCTGCTAATCCACAGCCCGCTTCTGCAGTTCAGCAACAAACCCAGTTGGAATTGCAGCCGCCTGCGGAACAGCATAAATTCCCTGTTGACTGATGGATACCAGCGAAAGCTTTATCGCCCACCTGATCGAACTGCGTACCCGCCTGCTGCATGCAATCGTGGCGCTGGTGGTAGTGTTCCTTTGCCTGTTCCCGTGGGCGTCCAAGCTGTATGCATTGCTCGCACAACCTTTGCTCGCCAAGCTGCCCAAGGGCGGGCAGATGATCGCCACCGACGTGACCACACCGTTCTTCGTGCCGCTTAAAGTGGCGTTGATGACCTCGCTCATGATCGCCTTGCCTTACATCCTGTATCAACTCTGGCGCTTTGTCGCTCCCGGCCTGTACGCGCATGAAAAACGCATGGTGGTGCCGCTGATTGCGGCCAGCACCATACTGTTCTACTGCGGCATGGCCTTTGCCTATTTTGCCGTGTTCCCGATCGTGTTCGGTTTTATCACCGCCAGCGCGCCGCAGGGTGTGGCAGTGATGACCGACATCGACAAATACCTGAGTTTCGTGCTGACCATGTTTGTTGCCTTCGGCGTGACTTTTCAGGTGCCGGTGGCAGTAGTATTGCTGGTTCGCCTGGGCGTGGTGACTACCGCCAAGCTTCGGGAAATCCGCCCTTACATGATAGTCGGCGCATTCGTCGTGGGAGCCATCTTCACCCCGCCGGACGTTGTGTCGCAGTTCATGCTCGCCATGCCGTTGTGGCTGTTGTATGAGGCGGGGATCGTGGTGGCTGGGTGGACGGTAAAAAAAACGTAATGCACTAAGGGGTGCGCCGCTTTTGGCGCGTCCCGCTTGAACGAGAGGTCAGACTGGACGATGGCTCTACAAGACGCCCAGATACAAATTTGTGAAGTACACTAGCAATTAACGTCTGGTATGGCATACCTTCTTCAAGTGCCCGTGCTTGAATATCCATTAAATCCGGAGCGGACAGACGGATGTTGATCCGCTTTTCCTTGAGAAAAGTTGCGGTAGCCGAAGCTTTGAATTTTGCCAGCCTGGCTTTTGAAGGAGAGGTTGTTTTAAGCTCGCCCTTCTCATAGGCATCCAAGATGTCTTTCTCAAACGCATCAAGTTTTTTCATCTGGGTTACTCCTCAATAAATAGTCTCTGGTCGCCTTCCTGCTTGGAATCACTGTCTTCAAAAAGTAGTGATCCGACTCCTCAACGTAAGGCACCAAGTAAACATAGCCATCAAGCGTCACTACAAGAATGGACTGGTTTGGATATTTTTCCGAGTTCGGGTGGCGCAACTCATCCAGCAAACCATCCGCTTCAATAGCAAGTGCGATTTCCTCGAACGAGATGCTGCGCTCAATTTTCAGCGCCTCATTTTTGTCTGGGTTCCAGCGAAATGGTTTCATGGAGGCAGTTTACCTTGATGTGTGCCTATTGTCACCATTTTGGTGATGCGGTCTAACGTGGAGCTAAGGGGCAGGCCGCTTCTGGCCTGCCCCGCTTGAGCGTAGGGTTAGAGGTTTACTCACCTGCGAAGACTCTCGATGAGTTGCCATGTTGACTTGCCCGGAAAGCGACACTCCCAGAAGCGCCAGCCATTGACAGCACTTCCCGTGACAGCCACCGCAGCAGAGGACGGAGAATCATAGCGTTGTCCATTGACGGCAAGCGCGCCGCCTTCAATGCGACCAGTACGGACTTGGCCTTTGTAGTTGGCTCGAAACTCGGTACCGACGGGAAACCGCACGCCTTTAGCAACCCAGTCTTCTGGTGATGGGCCGGATGTTTCCTTCGCTGCATTTGCCTTGCCTTGGCCAAGACCAAGAAGCTCACGAATGACGTCGTTGTAGCTGACACTTTCTGTTGCCCTGCGGACTGTGAGTTGTTTGAAAACATCAAAGTCAACCTCAATGGTGTGCATAGTTCGCTCCTCAAAAAATGCGCGCGACCTCATGTCTCGCAGCATTGCAAGGACTATAGTACTCCAAGAACTCAAAGTCAAGAGCGTTCTTAAACCGCTAACGTTAAGTAGACGCCCTAATTTGCCGGATAAATACACCACTGCAAAGCTTCCCAAGCTACGCGATAAAATGCGCGGCAAGTATGCATTGCCATGTTTTAATTGGTAATTGTCTATTCCTGTGGCTTTTGTTTAGGCCGTTTGCCGACCTTGACCTGCACCACCACTTCGCGCTGATTGCGTAGCAGTTTGAGCACGGCGACCTTGCCGGGCGGCAGGGCGGAAATGGTTTCCAGCATGACGTTGGAATCGATCAGCGGCTTGTTGTCCACCGTGGTGAGAATATCGCCTGCCTTGATACCGGCCTGATCCGCCGGACTGCCGCGCACCACTTCGGAAATCAGCACGCCTTGCACATCGCCGAGCTTGAACGATTCCGCCAGTTCCGGCGTTAGCTCCTGCACCGCCACGCCTATCCAGCCGCGCGTGACCGAGCCGCTCTGGATGATCTGCTCCATAATTTTTTTCGCCGTGCTGACCGGGATGGCGAAGCCAATACCGAGCGAGCCGCCGTTGGGCGAATAGATCGCGCTGTTGATGCCGATCAGGTTGCCGTTCACATCCACCAGCGCGCCGCCGGAGTTACCGGGGTTAATCGCCGCATCGGTCTGGATGAAATTCTCGAAAGTGTTCAGGCCGAGGTGATTGCGCTTCAAGGCGCTGACGATGCCCATGGTCACGGTCTGGCCCACGCCGAACGGGTTGCCGACGGCAAGCACGATGTCACCCACTTGCGACTGGTCGGCATGGCCGAAGGTAATGGCGGGAAGATCGCCGCCGGGCAGGCTGATTTTGATGACCGCGAGGTCGGTTTCCGGGTCGGAGCCGACAACATGAGCCTTGGCCGTGCGTCCGTCGGCCAGCGCCACTTCGATTTGGTCGGCGGCCTCGACTACATGGTGGTTGGTGAGAATGTAACCGTCATGGCTGACGATGACGCCGGAGCCCAGGCTGGAATTCTGTTCGGTCGCACCGTTATCACCTGGGTCGCCGAAGAAAAAACGGAAGCGCGGGTCGTCCTTGAACGGGTTAGCAGGGACTTTCACCGTGCTGGTGGTGAAAATATTCACCACTGCCGGCATGACCTTCTTCGCAGCAGCGCTGAAGCCCGCCGCTGGTATTTTGCTGCCGCTATCCGGCGTGTTTTCGTATAGCGTTACCACGCCGTTGCGCGCCGCATTGGGCAGCAGCCCCGGCTTGAGCGTGTGGACGATGAACAGCATGGACAGCCCGATGGTGGTAGCTTGTGCAAACAGGAGCCAGAACTTACGCATGGTATGATGAAATCACTTGGTTAAATGTTTGGAGCCAACATGTTGCTGAACGAATTGCGTGATTATATCGGAAGCCTGCTGGAGGTAAGCCGTTTTCTTGATTATTGCCCGAATGGGGTGCAAGTGGAAGGCAAAGCAGAGGTGCGCCGTATCGCCACTGGCGTGACGGCCTCGCAACGCTTGCTGGACACGGCCACCGCGTGGGGCGCGGATGCCATTCTGGTGCATCACGGCTATTTCTGGCGCAACGAAGACGCAACCATCACCGGTATCAAGAAGCGCCGCATTGCTCACTTGCTGCAATACGATGTGAGCCTGCTGGCCTACCATCTGCCGCTGGATGCCTACGCCGTTCTTGGCAACAACGCGCAGCTCGGACAGAAACTGGGGTTCGTGGAGCAGGGACGCTTCGGCGAACAGGACATTGCCTGCTACGGTGAGCTGGCGCAAGCGCAAACGCTGGATCAATTATCCGCACACATCGCCGCCGTTTTGCGGCGCGCACCGCAAGTGATCGGGGAGGAGGATCGCGTTGTTCGCCGCATTGCATGGTGTACCGGTGCGGCACAGGGCTATTTCGAGGCGGCAGTAGCATTGGGCGTAGACGCTTTTCTGACTGGCGAAATCTCCGAGCAGTGCGTGCATGTCGCGCACGAAACCGGTGTGGCATTCATCGCGGCGGGGCATCATGCGACCGAGCGCTACGGCGTGCAGGCGCTGGGCGAGCACCTTGCGGCCCACTGTGGCGTGGAGCACCGTTTTTTTGATCTGGACAATCCGGTTTAGCGCCATAATCCGGCATCGAATTTGTATTGACAAATAATATAAAAAATTATATAAAACAAACGATTAATTAAGTATTCGCAGTGTCAGTTCGACGCTGCTAACGGTTGCAGGAGGTCGTCATGGCTATAACGCTTGATAGTATGGTTCGCAATGCAACAGCGGGCCAGAAGGCAGGCGTCCCTGTATCGACCAAGGGCGACTTGGCGACGGGGGCTTTCGATCTTGCCGGCAAGAGTATTGGGCAACAGGTGAATGCGACCAACGTGCAGTTGTCGCCCTTCGGCCAAGTCAAATCCAGTTATGTCGATGTGCAATCTGCGGGAAATACATTGACCACTCCGGCGAAGACCAGCACAGTCGAGGATGCCACCAAGTCCGTACAATCTTTTGCCAACGCATATAACAACGCTACCAGAATAGTTAACGCAACCAGCACCAGTGCGCTTGCCGGTAATGGACAGGCCAATTTGGCGAGTGTCGGCCTGAAAAATATTGTGACGAGCGGCAGCAATGCGGCTGATCTGAAGAATATAGGCATCAGCGTGAATCAGGACGGAACGATATCTGTCGATGCCAAGGTGCTGCAAAGTGCGATGCAGGCCAATCCAGGCGCAGTTCAGGATACACTCGCTAAAGTCGGCGCACTGGCCGTGCAAGTGTCTCAGAACAGAATTGGCCGGCATCGGTGGCTCAGTCAATACATTGAGCACTCGCGCCAAAAATCCGGGAATCAAGACGGCTGGACAGCAGAAATCCACAGCCGACTCACAGAATACCACCCAGCCGCAAACCGCGAACGTAGGCAATAATGCAGCAGACGGTATAGCGGCCTACACGCAGATGATTTCCCGCTGATTTGATCTGATGGGAGCCTCTATAAATTCAATTTTCTAAGTCAGACAAGGCGCGAGTAAAAAATTGCGACGACACATATACCTGATATGTTAGAAGTAATTTTTTATGAGCAACGCAGTATGGCGACGAAAATTGGATTTTATAGAGGTTCCCTAATGTTGACCCGGCGCATTCGGGCGCAAAGTCACCGCTTCCGGGCAATTGAATGCCGAATTGCGTTAATATCCACTCCTCCGTGTAATCTGGTTTTTGGTATCAAGGAACAATCATGAGCAAAACAACCCATTTCGGTTTCAAAACTGTCGCCGAAGAAGAAAAAGCCAAGCACGTCGCAAGCGTGTTCACTTCCGTCGCCAGCAAATATGACGTGATGAACGACCTGATGTCGGTGGGCCTGCACCGTCTGTGGAAGCGCTTCGCCATTGAGATCAGCGGCGTAAGAACAGGCCAGCGCGTGCTGGACGTGGCGGGCGGCTCGGCGGATTTATCGCGCTTGTTTCTCAAGAAAGTCGGCAGCAGCGGGCAAGTCGTGCTCACCGACATCAACAACGCCATGCTGCGCGTGGGGCGCGACCGACTGCTTGATGCAGGTATCGCCACGCCCGTCGCGCAATGCGATGCCGAGCACCTGCCCTTTCCCGACAATTATTTCGATTGCGTCAGCATCGCCTTCGGCCTGCGCAACGTCACCCACAAGGATGCCGCGCTACGCGAAATGTACCGCGTGATCAAGCCGGGCGGAAGAGTAATCGTGCTGGAATTTTCCAAAGTCGCCAAACCGCTGGAAAAAATCTACGACGCCTACTCGTTCAAACTGCTGCCCAAGATGGGTGAACTCATCGCCAACGACGCTGAGAGCTATCGTTACCTCGCCGAATCCATCCGCATGCATCCGGGACAGGAAGAGTTGAAGAAGATGATGGAAGACGCAGGATTGGAGCGCGTCGAATACTTCAACATGACGTGCGGGGTGGTGGCGGTGCATCGGGGATATAAATTCTGAGCTTATCCATCGCGTATTGAACTTAGTGGTGAGTAATGTAGGATGTGGAGAGCTTGCGAACCGCATCAATCGCGAACGATGCAGTTCCTTCGTTACCGCATCCTACGGGCTTGGATGGGGAAGTGAAAAACACCGTTTTTAAAGGATGGGTTATGGATACTTTATCTTATATATCGTTGTTTGTTGGTGTGATTGGTACTGCGATTTCTATTTATCAGTATGCTTTGATTAACGAGTCCAAAACGAGAAGTAGGGAATTACAGTTTTTGCTTGCTGCTATCAATAGCTCAGCTATACAAAAGCAGCAAGCGTGGGCAAACCAGATCCAATTGCTGGGGAATGTGGATACAGAAGAAAAAATGCTAATTGCAAAAATACATATTAGAGCTAAAGATGATTTTGCTGATATAGCCCAATTGACTGTTGCTCTAGAAGGTGCAATTTCAGTTGATAGCTCAGCCATTAACAGTATGATGGATAGAGCTCTTCAGTATTGTAAGAAAAATAACGACCTTCAGACCGAAGGTTTGAAGAACCCTTCTCAAAAAAATTAATATCCAACAACAGCACACTGATCCCGCCTAACCCCGGCGTTATGGTAGGGTAAATATTTCATCTCAGTGCCTAGATTTGTCCTTACCGACGAGCAATAAAGAATTCGAATTTGAATGACCGCAACGAGGTCGGGAACGGACAGATGATTCAACCACTGCCTACCAGATCAAGATTAAATCAATTCACTGCTCTTCATAAGGATTCAACTCATGATCTTCGACACCATAGCTAATGCTGACCGCTACGCCATCCTGCACCCGTTGTTCCGACGCGCCTTCGAATTCATCCGCAACACCGACCTGCTCGCTCTCGCGCCGGGGCGTTATCCCATCGTCGGCGATGAATTGTTCGTCATCGTGGAAAGTGCCGCCGGACGCCGCCGTGAAGAGGCAAAGCTGGAATGCCATCGCAAGTACATCGACATTCAACTGGTGCTGGAGGGCGTGGACGAGATGGGCTGGAAGGCGCTTGCCGATTGCCGCGAGCCAGTGGCTGATTACAGCGCGGAGAAGGACATCCAGTTTTTCCGCGATGCACCGGCAAGCTGGATCGCCACGCCGTCCGGTGCGTTCTGCATCTTCTTCCCGGAGGATGCGCATGCGCCGCTGGTTGCTACAGGGAACATCCGCAAGGTGATCTTCAAGATCGCGATAGCACAAACGTAGTCAGGCTTAACCCAAGAAATCCATTAGGCTTAATGTTCCCTCCCCCTTGCAGGGGGAGGGCTAGGGATGGGGTAGAAACGTGTACATTTCACCACTTCTACCCCCATCCTAACCTTCCCCCTGCAAGGGAGAAGGGATAGTTGATTCTAATGATTTTCTGGAATACGCGTTGTCAGGAAACATCTAAACGACATTTGCTCACGCTCAAGGTTGTTTGGGCGGAGCAAAAGAAATCTCGCCTTGCCATCTGACCCGCTTGCCTTTGATGTTGAACGTCAGGTATATCTCAGCGTTTTTGACGCTATTTTTGGGCTGCGGTGTGCAGTTTCTTCTCGCACAATCAAGCCAGTCGTCCCCGGTAAAGTCGGCCTCAAATTGTGAATCAGGAGAAATAAGAGAAGAAGCTTGTTGCGCGGGCGCATATTCTGGAAGGAAGTGCTTGCTATTTAAGTGGAGTAGCCGGATAGACTCTCCCGTGGTGGTGACATAGGTGCTTTCATCCCACACCAGGTGGATTGCGGATGGCAGGGTATTGTTTACTTGCACGTGATAAAACACGCCACCCTGATAACTGACGACGATCGGAACATTCTTAATAGGCTTGGAGACAGTGACAGTCTGTTCATGCTCAATTTTGTGTAATGTTCCGCAGCCGCTCAACAGCGCAACGCAAAGCACACACAATATAGCAAGATACGATTTGAGCATCGTTACTGCGCTACTCATCAAATGCCACATCGCCTTCCTCAACCACGTCGCCTGGTTTCAACCCCTTGAAGTCGAACAGGCTGCCATCGAGCAGGTGTGACGGTTTGACGTTCTGCATCGCGGTGAAGATGGTCTGGCTGCGGCCCGGGTATTGAAGCTCCCACTGGGTGAGCATTTCCTTGATGTTCTGACGTTGCAGATTTTCCTGCGAGCCGCACAGGTTGCAGGGGATGATGGGGAATTCCATACCGCGCGCGAAGCGGGCGATGTCTTTCTCGGCGCAATAAGCCAGCGGACGGATGACGATGTGGTCGCCTTTGTCGGTGACCAGTTTGGGCGGCATGGCTTTCAGCTTGCCGCCGAAAAACATATTCAGGAACAGCGTTTCTATCATGTCGTCGCGGTGGTGTCCCAACGCGATCTTGTTGGCACCCATTTCACTCGCCACCCGGTAAATAATACCGCGACGCAGGCGCGAGCACAGCGAGCAGGTAGTTTTGCCTTCGGGGATTTTTTCCTTGACGATGGAGTAGGTGTCCTGCGTTTCGATGCGGTATTCCACCCCCGTGGATTGCAGATATTCCGGCAACACATGGTCGGGGAAACCCGGTTGTTTCTGGTCCAGATTCATGGCGATCAATTTGAAGTTGATCGGCGCGCGCCTTTGCAGTGCGCGCAGAATTTCCAGAAGGGTGTAGGAATCCTTGCCGCCTGACATGCACACCATCACGGTGTCGCCTTCCTCGATCATGTTGAAGTCGCCGATGGCCTTGCCGACCTGATGTTCCAACCGTCCGCGCAGGCGGTTGAAGTTGCCGGAGTGATGCTCTAAATGTATTGGTTGAGTAATTGCGTTCATGTTTTTGGATTAAAGATTTATGCTTCTGCCGCCGTCCACGGCAATAATTTGTCCGGTGATATAGGGCGCATCCTTCAAGAGGAATTGCACGGTCTTGGCAATGTCGTTGGGTTCGCCTTCACGCTTGAGCAGGGTATGATCCACGATCTCTTTGCGGCGCAGTTCGTCGCTCCAACTCGCGTGTTCCGGCCAGACGATGACACCGGGGGACACACCATTGACACGCACATGAGGCGCCAGTTCCTGCGCCAGTGCGCGTGTCAGTCCAAGCAGTCCGGCTTTGGCCACGCTGTATAACAGATGGCCGCGCATCGGACGTTCGGCATGAATATCCACGATGTTTACGATGGCTCCATGATTACAGCGTAACTCAGGCGCCGCCGCCTTTGCCAGCAACAACGGTGCTTTCAGATTGGTGCCGATCAGATCATTCCACTGATGCTCATCAATCTCGTCCAATGGCGTGGCGAAGAAACTGGAGGCATTGCTGACCAGCGCATCCAGCCGCCCGAAATGCCGTATGGTTTCATCCACTAGCCGGGACAGGTCATGAGAATTGAGCAAATCAGCTTGCACCGCAAACACCGAGTCGGGCCGCAATGCCTGCAGCTCGGCCTGTAACTCCAACGCCTCCTGCTCGGACGAGCGGTAATGCAACGCGATGTTCGCCCCCGTCGCGTGCAGCCTGCGGCAAATCGCCGCGCCCACGCGCTTCGCTCCTCCCGTCACCAATACGACTTTGCCTTGCATCGCACTCTCCACTACACTTCCAATCCTTACTGATTATACCTGACCCAATACTGTTCACTTAAACCGTTCGTGGTGAGCTTGATGTTCTACTAGCCATTCGACTAAGCTGTCAAAAGACGACAGCCAAGTCGCTGGTTATGTCGAACCACCAGCTACGCAACCAGAAACCCTTCGACAAGCTCAGGGCGAACGGAATTATTGATACCTGACCATGCCTGCAAACTTGCCCCTACCCTCTGCCGAAGCCCAGGCGCACAGCAACAAGTTGTGCGCTCTCATCCATCATGACATCGCCGCACAAGGCGGATGGATTCCTTTTTCGCGCTTCATGGAGCTGGCGCTGTATGCGCCGGGGCTGGGCTACTATAGCGCCGGTGCGCGCAAGTTCGGCGCAGCCGGGGATTTCGTCACCGCACCTGAAATCTCGCCATTGTTCGGGCGCACACTGGCACGGCAAGTGGCCGATATCATGGCGCAAAGCACGCCGCATATTCTCGAACTCGGCGCGGGCAGCGGCAAGCTTGCCGCCGATGTATTGGGCGAACTGGAACGGCTGGACTGCTTGCCGGAGCGCTATGACATACTCGAAGTAAGCGCTGACTTGCGCGAACGCCAGCAGGAGTTATTGCGGGAACTTGCACCTCATCTGGCGGATCGGGTGCGTTGGCTTGATGCGCTGCCCGAAAAAATTTCCGGCGCAGTCATCGCCAATGAAGTGCTGGACGCGTTGCCGGTGCATCTGCTGCTCTGGAAAGATGCGGGCATCGCAGAACGCGGCGTAGCGAGTGAAGGGGAAAAATTCGTGTGGCAGGAACGCCCGCCAGAAAATCCCGCATTGTTCGAAGCTGCGCAGAGCATCAGCGTGCCGGACAATTACCTGAGCGAAATTTCACTCGCCGCGCGCGGACTGATAGTTAGTCTGTGCGAGCGCCTGCAACAAGGCGTGCTGTTGTTCATCGATTACGGTTTCGGGGCAGGCGAGTATTACCATCCGCAGCGCAGTCAGGGCACCCTGATGTGCCACTACCGCCACCACGCGCACGACGATCCTTTCTTCCTGCCGGGTTTGCAGGACATCACCGCGCACGTGGATTTTACCGCCGCCGCCGAGTGCGCCATAGACAGCGGCGCACATTTGCTCGGCTACACCACGCAAGCGCATTTTTTAATCAACTGCAGCATTGCCGATTTCCTGACGGAGCGCGACCCGGAGAATTTACGCGACTACCTGCCGCTGTCCACGCAGTTGCAAAAACTTACCAGTCCGGCTGAGATGGGCGACCTGTTCAAGGTGATCGCATTGGGCAAGGGCATAGAAGAACCGTTGCGCGGCTTCGCGCGCGGCGACAAGTCTCGCCTGTTGTAATCACGCTCGATTTTCAGATCAGATATGTCGCATATCCACAGCTTTCTGCCGGTAAGCAATGCTGATGCGAGAGTGCTGATTCTGGGCAGCATGCCCGGAAATAAATCGCTGGAGCAAAAACAGTACTACGCCCATCCATCGAATGCATTCTGGAAAATCATGGGTGAATTGGTTGGCGCAAAACCGGATATTCTCTACGAGGAGAGGCTGCGCCTACTGAAATCTTCCAGCATCGCATTATGGGATGTGCTTGCATCATGCGAGCGCAAAACCAGTCTGGATTCGCATATCAGAAAAGAATCCGCAAACGACTTCGCGGCATTTTTCGCACGGCATCCGCAAATCACGCAGGTATTCTTCAATGGCAGCAAGGCCGAGCAATGCTTCAGAAAATTCGTGCAGGGCAAACAAGCATTACCGCCGCTCCAGTTTAGTCGACTTCCTTCGACCAGTCCGGCCCATGCAACAAAGAACTATGCAGATAAATTGCAGGCATGGCGAGCAATCATAAATTCCTGATGGCTTCTGCAACTGCCACTACACGCGCTTCACGCACTCGTTCGGCAATCAGATTTTTATCTGCGCACTGTTGCGCAATTTCACCCGCATTCACCGCCTGCGCCGCTTGCAAGGCATGCAGCAAATAATCCGCCTGCGGGTAGGCATCATGTTTGTGTCCGGTGCGTCCGCGCGCATCCGAGGCGCAAGCTTGCAACAGTTGCATGAAACGTTCCGGCCTGCGCCACACGTCGCAGCTTTGCAACAAACGCACGATGGTGTCGGGACGCAGTTCCCGTGCGCGGTGCACGTTGCCGTGATAGCGCGCGACCAACAGGCCGAGGTCGCGGCATTCGCCCGGCACACGCAGGCGTTCGCATAGCACACGCAGCAAGTCCACACCACGCGTCTCATGGCCGATGTGGCGCGGCAGAATATCTGGCGGAGTGTTGCCCTTGCCGAGGTCGTGGGTGAGTGCGGCGAAACGCGTTTCCAGCGCATAGCCGTGTTGTGCGGCATCATCCAGCACCATCATGGTGTGGGTGCCGCAATCACCTTCTGGATGGTATTGCGGTGGTTGCGGTACACCGAATAGGGCATCCACTTCCGGCAAGATTTTTGCCAGCGCGCCGCATTCGCGCAGCGTGGTGAAGAAGCGCGAGGGCGATTTTTCCATCAAGCCGCGTGCCAGTTCCTGCCACACGCGTTCCGCTACCAGTGCATCCACTTCGCCGTTGTTGACCATTGTGCGCATCAGTTCCAAAGTTTCCGGCGCAATAGAAAAACCGAAACGCGCCACGAAGCGAGCCGCGCGCAGGATGCGCACCGGGTCTTCATTGAACGCTGGGCTGACATGACGCAGGATGCCCGCGCGCAGGTCGGCCTCTCCGCCGTAGGGGTCAATCAGCTTGCCGTCCGCATCCTGCGCGATGGCGTTGAGGGTGAAGTCGCGCCGCAATAAATCCTGCTCCAGCGTCACGTCCGGCGAAGCATGGATGATGAAACCCTTGTAGCCCGGCGCGGTCTTGCGCTCGGTGCGCGCCAGTGCATATTCTTCATGCGTTTCTGGATGCAGGAACACCGGGAAATCCTTGCCCACCGGGCGGTAGCCACGCGCCGTCATATCTTCCGGTGTGGCGCCTACCACCACCCAATCATGATCCTGTACAGGCAGGCCGAGCAAGCGGTCGCGCACCGCACCACCGACGCAATAGATTTTCAGGTCATTTCCCATGGACAATATTTTTCACCCCATTATTTTTCATCTGGGATAGGTGTCTGGTTAGCAGGATTTTTCGCCGCGATTATGCCCAGCCGCTGCTTGAGCGAACGCGGTGGCTGGCCGAATTGTTGGGCGTAGTACACGGTGTTGCTCATCACCTTTTTGACATAATCGCGCGTTTCGGGGAAGGGAATAGTCTCGGTATAAACTGCGCCTTCCAGCGGTATATCGCCGCGCCACCGGCGCGCGCGCGAAGGCCCGGCATTATAAGCGGCGGAGGCCAGCACCGGATTGTTGTCGAACCATCCCAGCACAGTCTTCATATAATACGTGCCGAGGATAAGGTTGGTTTCCAAATTACCAACCAGCATCTTGCGATAATCCTTCATGCCCAGTTTGCGCGCGATCCAACGCGCGGTTGCAGGCATGACCTGCATCAATCCCGCCGCACCGACGTTCGACTTCGACTGTGCCACAAAACGGCTTTCCTGTCGCATCAGGCCATACACCCAGGCTTCCTCCAACTGGTTCTGCTGGATGTGTCCGCGCAAGTCATTGCGATAGGGCGCGAGGTAGCGCAGGCTGAAATCATGCAACTGCACGGTGCGGTCGGCAGTGTTAATGGCGCGATCATACATCTGGTTGCGGCGCGCAATTTCCGCTGCGGTCAGCAATTGCTTGTCATCGAATTTACGAATCGCCCACGCCCACTCCCTGAGTGCGTCGGTGCGCAAATTTATGCGGTATAACGCCAGCGTGCGCTGGATGGGGGGTTGCGCCAGCATGGCATCCAATTCTTCCTTGCTCGGCTGATAACCGGCTGGCATGGCGCTGGATGCAATGGGTATACCAAGTTCATCGGCGGCAAGCTGCCCGTAAAAATTGTATTCCGTGCTCATGGCAAGAAGTGTTTTTGCCGGCTCGTCGGCTTGGCCTAGATGTTTTAGCGCGCGTGCGTTCCAGTAGCGCCACACGCCTTCTTGCTGCTGTTGCGGCGACATGGAGGCAATGCTCACCCGCACTTCCAGCCAATCCATTGCGCGCAACGCCGCGCGCGCGCGCCAGGCGCGCTGCTGATCCGTGAGCGGTGCACCGTCCGCGGCCTTGAACCACTCCAGCGCACGTGCATCCTGCCGGAGCGCCGCTTCGTAACCTAACCAGGCGTAAAAATAATGCTGTTCCTCCGCATTGAAATGCGCCGCAACTTTCTCCCATTGAGCAAAGGCTAATTGCGGCAATTGCTTGGCAAGACGTTGCAGCGCGAACAGTGCCACCCTGCGCTCCGCTTCGGAAACGTTGTCCAGACTGGCTTTGCCGAGATAACGTTGCGGGTCGGCAGCCGCGCTGTTCAGCGCGACTGCCGACAGCCTTCGTTCCAACGGCAGTTTTGCGGACAACTGCCTGGCCAGCGACACGTTGCCCGCCTCCAGCGCCAGACGCACGCGCAGCCACACATCGGCCTCGCTGAGGATGCCATTGGCGAGCGCCGCATCGAACAGCGGGGTGCAGCTTTCCGGCAGATCATCGTTGCCGGACAACCACAGCTTGCGCGCTTCCTGCAATGCCTCGTTCTCCTGCGTGCGGCGACGCGCTTGCAGCGCATAACAACTCAGTTCCGTATCCTCATTCAATAAGTGCGGATACTCCGCCGCGAAGGCATCCCATTGATGTTTCTTGCCGAGCAGTTTCAGCCAATCTCCGCGCAGACGGTCAATCACCGGAGTGTCGTCAGGACGCGCCAGAAATGCCTGAATGGCAGACGCATCCACCGTCTCCAATTGCAGGCGCAAGCGGTAATAGGCAAGATATGGCTCCAGCGGGGAATTTTTCAGTCGCGCGGCAATGCGATCAAAGCGCACTGCATTACCGGCGCGAAATGCGTCGCGCGCGGCGAGAAAATCCGCGTCCTGATCCGCTACCGCAACAAGGGGGATCAACAGCAAGGCAAACAATAGGAACTTCATCGGAAAATGCATGGAATCAACTGTGGTCAAGGATAACATAACGCCCCGGTGACGCGCCTTGTTATGCCGCAACCATAATGACAATGCGTTGGAGTTTGGTAGGCATTCGTCCGGGAATGCAAAACTTGACGTAAAATCCGCGATTCTTGAAGCTCCCCCTCTTGAAACCCGCAAGACAGCCCCCACTTAAGTTGCCGTCCTGTCTGTAACTAACGGAGAAAACCATGACCGACAACGTAACCAGCAACCGCGAAACCTTGGGCTTCCAGGCCGAGGTGAAGCAGCTTTTGCAGTTGATGATCCATTCGCTGTATTCGAACCGCGAGATTTTCCTGCGCGAACTGATTTCCAATGCGGCGGATGCCAGCGACAAGCTACGCTTCGAGGCGCTGCATAACGCCAGCCTGTTTGAGAACGATTCCGAATTGAATATCCGCATCGGCTACGACAAAGAGGCGCGTACGCTGACCATCAACGACAACGGCATCGGCATGAGCCGCGACGAGGTTATTTCCAATCTCGGCACTATCGCCAAGTCTGGCACGCGCGAATTCTTCTCGCGCCTTTCCGGTGATCAGCAAAAGGATGCAAACCTGATCGGGCAATTCGGCGTTGGGTTTTATTCGGCCTTTATCGTGGCCGACAAGGTGACGGTGACGACGCGCCGCGCCGGGGAGAAGACCGATCAGGGCGTACGCTGGGAGTCGGACGGCGGCGGCGAGTTTGCCATCGAGATGGTGGACAAGACTGCACGCGGCACGGAAATCGTCCTGCATTTGCGCGAAGGGCAGGACGATTTGCTCAGCGGCCAGAAAATTCGCTCCATCATCCGCAAGTATTCGGATCACATCGTCCAGCCCATCCTGATGAAGAAGGAAGAATGGAAAGACGGCGCGCAGCAGGTTCTGGACGAGGATGAGACCGTCAATCAGGCGTTCGCGCTGTGGGCGCGCGCCAAGAACGAAATCACGGATGATGAGTACAAGGCATTCTACAAGCACGTCGGCCACGACTACAAAGACCCGCTGGCATGGACTCATGCACGCGTCGAGGGACGTCAGGAATATACGCAGTTGCTTTATATTCCGTCGCGCGCGCCGTTCGATATGTGGGAACGCGATGCGATTCATGGTGTGAAGCTGTACGTGCGCCGCGTGTTCATCATGGACGATGCCGAGCAGTTGATGCCGCGCTATATGCGCTTCGTGCGCGGGGTGGTGGATTCCAGCGATTTGCCGCTGAATGTGTCGCGTGAAATCTTGCAGGAGTCGAAAGACATCGAGGCAATCCGTTCCGGCTGTACGAAGAAGGTGCTCGGCCTGCTGGAAGACTTGGCCAAAAATGATCAGGAAAAATACACTAAGTTCTGGGGCGAGTTTGGCCGCGTGATCAAGGAAGGCATCGGCGAGGATTTTTCCAACAAGGACAAGATCGCCGGTTTGCTGCGTCTGGCCTCGACCCATGCCGACACCACCGAGGAAACGGTGTCACTGGCTGATTATATTGGCCGCATGAAGGAAGGGCAGGACAAGATTTATTACATCACCGCAGACAGCTTCAATGCCGCGAAGAACAGCCCGCATCTGGAAGTGTTCCGCAAGAAAGGCATCGAAGTGCTGCTGCTATCCGACCGCGTGGATGAATGGGTGGTGAGCAACTTGTCCGAGTTTCAGGGGAAACCGCTGGTGTCTGTCGCCAAAGGCGGACTCGATCTTGGCAAGCTGGAAGACGAGGCGGAGAAGAAGGAGCAGGAAAGTGTCGCCAACGAACTGAAAGACCTGACCGACAAGATCAGCGCCAGTCTTGGTGAGCGAGTCAAGGAAGTGCGCGTGACCCACCGCCTGACCGATTCGCCTGCTTGTCTGGTGGCCGACGAGCATGACATGAGCGCGAACCTGGCGCGCCTGCTCAAGGCTTCAGGGCAAAAAGCGCCGATGTCGCGACCTATATTGGAAATCAACCCGAAACATCCTGTGGTGTTACGCCTGAAGGCCGAGGAGAAGAGGTTCGACGACTGGGCTTCGGTGCTGTTCGACCAAGCTCTGCTGGCCGAAGGTGGTCAACTCGACGACCCGGCCAGCTTTGTCAAACGGGTGAACCAGTTGATGCTGGAGATGAGTGGAAGTTAATAAAACAGTTTTAAGCATTCCTGAGTAGTCAATAAAACCCGCATTCATCAATGAATTGCGGGTTTTTCTTTGCCTGGACATTCCCGGTTATTCCCTTGCGATACCGCCATAATTGGCGGTATTAATCCCGACAGTCCTATCAAAGGGGGAAGATCACGGCACTCACAGCAATGGCATAGGCTCAAAAAGATTACCTAGATAATCCGGCATATTGACCTTGGGTTGAAAAAGGTGCAGTCTACGTACCTCGCTGATTTTGCAGTTGATTAATTAGTATTAATCATAATGCTTCCACCCAAGCAATGGAGAATTAAGAAATGGAAAATTCTGTCCAACCAAGCGAAGCCATTTCTGACGGCAAGTTTTCTATCCGCATCGACGCCAATCTTATGGCCTCGTATCTAAGCTGCACACTGCCAGTCGGTGGTACTCCGGTTCAAATGCAAAGCATCCTGCAAGAAGCTAAAGTTAAGGGAATCGCCGTACCACTTGATCTTGAAGCCATCGGCAAAGCTCTCCTTGAGGGAGGGGACAACATACTGATCGCCAGCGGCAAACCGCCTGTGCCCGGAACAGACGGAAAATTTGAAACCCTCGTTCCCTGCGCGAAAAAAAGAAGCCCCCACCTTGATGAACATGGATTGGCCGACTTCCGTGATCTTGGCGAAATTGTTACTGTTCACGCTGGGGATAAACTGATGCAGCTTATTTTACCGACTGTCGGCGAACCTGGGCAAACCGTAACCGGGAAGGCCATTCCCGCCAAACCCGGAAAAAAAGTCTCATTTACCACAAAACTGGATGGAGCCATTCTTGATGCTAACGATCCAACTTTGCTGATTGCCACAATTACCGGCTCTCCTGTTGTATCAAAAGATGGGGTGTCGGTGGAGTCGGTCTATGCCGTTAAGAACGTAGACCTTCATACCGGCAACATCTCCTATGAAGGAACGGTACACGTATCCGGTGATGTTCAGACTGGCATGTCCATCAAAGCCACCGGCGATATTCATGTCGATGGCACGGTTGAAAACGCCATGCTGGAAGCGGGTGGCGATATTATCGTAAAAGGCGGCATTATAGGAAGTTCAGAGCTGCACGACAGTCCGGACAAAAAGTTCCACGCCGCAATCAAATGCGAGGGGTCATGCACAGCCCAGTTTGTACAAAATGCCCATATTTTTGCCGGGAACGGCATTTTTATCCACGACGTAGCCATGCAAAGCGAACTGACTGCGGTGCATCAAATTATCGTCGGCGATAAGGGTAGCAGTAAGGGCGATATCATTGGCGGGATCGCCCGAGCCACGATGCTTGTCAAGGCCCAAAATATCGGCTCCTCTGCTCGCCCACGGACAATTGTAATCGCGGGGGCAGATAAAATATTGCATGAACGCCTCCGCAGTTGCAACAAAGATCGTGAGGCTTTAGAAGAAAGGTTTGCCAGCATTCTCAAGCTGCTCGATATGGCTCGCTTGAGTCCTGGTCGAATACCGCCGGAAGCGGTCAAATCGGCAGAGGCGACGCGCGTAATCCTCTTTGCTGAAATTGAAGCACACCGGGAAGATGCAATGGAAATAAGTAAAGAAATCGATCTCGCCAAAGGAGCGCAGGTGGTAGTGGAAAAAAATGTTTTCGGAGGCACCGAAATACGTATTGGCTTAAAACATTACGAGACGACACAAGACAGGCAAGGCGGGATTTTTCGTATAAGTGATGAAGATGAACTGGTTTTTGACTAATTATCCGACCTCACGCCAAACTGAGTAGGTGTTGACCTGTTAGAAAAGCGCCAATGGCACTTCAGGAATACTATTGCAAGGATCAAAGTTCATCTCGATACCACAAGCGACTCTAAATATTCATCGCTACAGTTCCAGCATTATTCGAGGCGCTGGTTAAGTGCCTCCATCCCAATTATCGTTTCGTTTTGACCACGATCACCGGTTTCGTCGAGGAGGATACCTATCAGTACTCCGGGTGATCGCAATGAACAACCAAACAACGGCCAATGGCAGGAGAAGAACAAGCAGGAACGGAAACGCGAATCCCGCCAAGATGAGTCCGGCGACTATCACGCCACCCAAGATAAAAACGCCGATTCCAGCAAACACAAAGAGTAGGAAGATCGCCGCGCAGAACAGAGCTATCAGGCCAACGATGAGTCCCGCCACTCCGATTGTGTCCTTGAGAGGCCCGGTGAGTTCCTGACCGTTGATGATGATTCTTGTTGACCCCGCCTCAAAAAGCAACCCCCAAGCGACGATGACCAGCATGATGAGCGCGAGTACGATTGCCACTTTCTTGGACATGTTGAGACTCCTTCATGGTCGCCGCCAGAGTATGCATGTTATAGCTGCAAATACAAAATCAAAATACCCGGATTAAGGTATTACCAACCTAATGGCATTACTTTATATTTAAAAATAATCGTCTGACGTGGTCGTTGGGCTGATGGCATAGGACAAACACTGATGTGGCATTTCTGGATTTACTGACCACTTATCAGGAAAAACACCTATGTTCTAAAAACAATTGCACAGTCAAAATAATCTAGCAGCAAATATCAAAGTTACTTTGACAAACGGAGTACAGGAGCCAGTAATGTTATGAGCCAGAATCTCACACAACCCGAGGAGTTGGATCATGCGCTGATGGAAATGTCGGGGCGAGGTATGCAGGTAGACACGCTGACTAACGATATGAAGCATCTGAACAAACCAGACCATGAGGTCAAGTGCGGCGAGTTTGTTGATCCAAAGAGTTCTTCATACAGCGCAGTACATAAGTAGTCGGCACAGAGTTAGTCAGATCGTAACGATATTGCAGGCTGAAGCGTCGGTTCCGTATTGGCGTGGCGGTTAGATATTAAATTCGCAGGTTAACTGAATCAGGGGGCATCAATGAAAATTGAAGAAGTACGCGAAATTGCCAAATCCACCAGTATCAAACCCGGAAAACTCTCCAAGACAGAATTGATTAAAACGATCCAGGCTGTGGAGGGTAACTTCGATTGTTTTGCCACTGCCTACAATGGCGAATGCGACCAGGCTGATTGCTGTTGGCGTAAGGACTGTTTTGCCGCAGCCCATTGAGGAGAAATATCATGAATTTGATTAAATGGAATCCCGCCATGGAGTTGGAAGATGTCGCCAACCGCTTGAATCGTATCTTCAGGCGGACTCCGGCACGCGCTGAATCAGATACTAAGATGTTGGACGTGGCTGACTGGGCACCTTCCGTTGATATAAGCGAAACGGGCAAGGCGTACCTGATCAAGGCAGAAATTCCGGATGTTAAGAAAGAGGATGTCAAGGTCATTCTCCAGAACGGCATGCTCACCATCCAGGGTGAACGCAAAATGGAGAAAGAAGAAAAAGGTAAAAAATTCCACCGCATCGAGCGTTGTTACGGCAGTTTTGCACGAAGTTTTAATGTGCCAGAAAATGCCGTGAAGGCCGAGTTCAAGGACGGCATGCTCAACGTCACTCTGGGCAAGTCTGAGAAGGCAAAGCCCAAGACAATTGAAGTCTCGGTGACCTGACAAGCGCAATCAGACCGGGGAATTTTCCCCATTTTTGAGATAAGGAAGAAATAACATGGCAATCGGTACAGTTAAATGGTTTAACGACGCGAAGGGTTTTGGTTTCATTACACCGGATGATGGCAGCGAAGATTTGTTCGCGCACTTTTCCGCAATCAACATGAGCGGGTTCAAGTCGCTCAAAGAAGGCCAAAAGGTGAGCTTTGACGTGACGCAAGGCGCCAAGGGCAAGCAGGCCTCCAACATCCAGAACCCTTGATCGGTTGTTGTTGAGTTGTAAAAAATTCACCGTCATTTATTGACGTTTCGATCATCACTATTATCCACATCACCAAGGAGAACGACATGAACGGAATTACTCGCTTTAATCCACTCGGCAGCGAACTCACACGTTTCGACCCTTTTCTGGATGTCGACGATATGTTTAACAGATTCATGATGCGCCCGTTTTCGCAGCTTCGCGATGAAATGGTAACCGAGCCGCAGATCAGAATGGATGTGAAGGAGGCAGATGGAAAGTATCTGATCAACGCTGAAATTCCCGGAGTCAGCAAGGATGATATCCATGTAACCGTCGACGGAAACCGTGTTTCCATCAGCGCAGAAGTCAAACAGGAAAAGGAGGTAAAAGAAGGTGAGCGGATTGTTCGTTCCGAGCGCAGCTACGGCATGGCATCACGCAGTTTCACTCTGGCTGACGAGGTCGATCAGGATCGGGTGCAGGCCAAATATAACAACGGCGTACTCGAACTCACGTTACCCAAGAAGCCTGGATATGCCCGCAAGGAGATTCCTATTTCATAAGGAATGCATGATGAGAAAAATTATTGCAAGAATAGTGGTCGGTACCTTGATGGTAGCTTCGTTGCCAGCACTTGCAGAACATAGGGAAGGAAGACATTGGGAGGGCCGTGAAATTCACAGGTTTGGTGAGCGTGATCTGGAAATTTGGCGAGGAGGTTATTGGTTTCATGGCCGTCATGATGGACGGCGTGGATATTGGTGGGTTGCTGCTGGTATATGGTATTTCTACCCTTCGCCAGTTTACCCATATCCCGATCCCTACACGCCGCCAGTCATGGTAATAAATCAGCAGCCTCCCGTGATGGTAGCGCCACCGGCTCCGGCTCCGGCTCAGCAGCCGGCACAGTCCTGGTATTACTGTAATTCGGCAAAAGGTTATTACCCGTATGTGCCAAGTTGTCCGGAAGGGTGGAAGTCAGTGCCGGCCCAACCTCCTCAAGCTGCACCACATTAGGATTGTCATGCATAACTTGAGTAGATCAGACAGGGTACGTGTCATATACGCATCTGCTTTTTGCTTAACAACTGTTGGGGGATGAAGTCATGAGACATTCTATTTTTTCGGTAGCGTTCTTGGGGGTTCTTGCGGGATGTGCAAGTATTCCGAATGGCCCCAGTGTTGCGGTGATGCCGGCACCGGGTAAATCATTTGAACAATTTAATGCCGAAGATAATGTGTGCAGGCAATTTGCACAAAATTCGATCGGAACATCGGCCAGCCAATCTGCAACAGATGCGGAAGTAAAAAGTATTGCAGTGGGTACGGCAATAGGGGCGGCGGCCGGAGCTCTTGGAGGTGGGCACCAAGGCGCCGGGTCGGGCGCTGCCGTCGGAATGTTTGGTGGTGCTGCAATTGGCTCAGGTGAAGCTCAGTATAGTGGGCGTGAGGCTCAGCGTCGGTACGATATCGCGTATGAGCAATGCATGTACGCCAAAGAAAACCAGCTCCCTCAGGGTGGCTACTATCAGCCCAGAGTAATTTACTCTCAACCGCCTGCACCACCTGCACCAGCGCCATCTTACTATCCCCCACCACCTCCGCCGCCTTCAGGGCAATAATTCAGGGGTGATATTTACAAATCCAGTCATAAAACGTTACGAAGGATGATCGTTGCCATGTGCGAGATAGCCGGTTTTCCCATCAACCAGGCGACCATGCACCCCATTCAAGACTGTGAGGTCAACTTCGTGACTGGATCAAAGCAACTGGCTTTTGCATTGAGCATATTCTGCGGCATGTTTACCTTGGCGCACGCCCAACAGAATCCCATCGAAACACGGGGCGAGTTGCTTTATTCGACAAACTGCGCAGCATGCCACACATCAGAAATTCACTGGCGTGAGAAGAGGCTGGTCACAGATATGGATAGCCTGAAATTTCAAGTGCGTCGCTGGCAAGTCAGCATCGGACTGAACTGGACAGAAGATGAAATCGCAGATGTCGTAAGCTACTTGAACGCTGTCTATTATGGCTTTCAGAACGTTGACCAGAAAGGATTTTTGGAAGAGAAAAAGCATTTTCAGGCACTACATAAAGATTAGTGACCGGGCAGGATGGGCGGGCTGATTCAATTACGAATTATGTAGGCAAAAAGGAGGACGCCATGGCTACAAGAGAAATATGCGACTGCGAAACCGTCGTTATGCAGCGCGACGATACTGCCTTTGAAGCGGCCAAGCTTATGCGTCAGCATCGCGTCGCTGATGTTCTGGTCGTCGAGGAACGCGACGGGGCACGGATTCCGGTGGGGGTCATCACCGAACGCGATCTCGTGGTGGAAATCATGGCACCGGAATTGGATTACATGGTCATCACGGTGGGCGACATTATCGACTTGCATGCAATTTAGTGCCGGGTTGCCAGCATGTTAATTTAAGTTAACGAATGGAGGACATTATGCCTATCAGTGAAATTTGTAACCGGGATGTGATTATTGCGAAGCGCGACGTTACTGTTTCTGGAAGCGGCCAAGCTCATGCGCCAACATCATGTTGGCGACATAGTGGTCATCGAAGAAAATAATGGCGCAAGGATTCCTGTAGGTATTGTCACTGACCGTGATTTGGTGGTGGAAATAATTGCTCCAGAACTCGATTACAGAGTCATTACAGTGGGCGACATCATGGGCGCGGAATTGGTGACGGTGAAAGAAAACATGGGAGTATACGAGGCTATCCAGTATATGCAGGCCAAGGGGGTACGCCGCCTGCCGGTGGTGGATATGAATGATGGCTTGGTGGGTATCCTTGCCCTGGACGATTTGTTGGAACTGCTGTCGGAAGAAATATTCTCGCTCGCCAAGCTGGTGACGCACGAACAGAAAAAAGAAGCTGTGAGCCGCCGATAGTTAGACCACAAATATTAAGGAGAAAACCATGCAAACACCTTTACAAATCACCATCCGCGATGTCGAGCATTCAGCAGCGCTTGAAGCGCACATCCGCGACAAGGCAAACAAACTCGATAAGTTCTACGACCGGATAATGTCCTGTCGTGTGGTAGTTGATATGCCGCACAAGCACCATCATCAAGGCAGGCAGTTCAATGTGCGTATCGACATCGGCGTGCCGGGCGATGAAATTGTGATTGACCGCGACCATCACGAAGATGTCTATGTGGCATTGCGCGATGCCTTCGATGCCGCCAAGCGCATGCTTGAGGATCACGCCCGCAAAATCCGTAGCAACGTCAAGACTTACCAACCGAAGCGCGCGGATGAATTGGGCGATGTTCTTGAAGCATGATGCTGGTCTGTTTTTCGATAGCGTGCACTGCCGTTCTGGATAATTCAGTTAGGTAAACCCCCGGCTATGCCGAGGGACTCAGTTAAGTTTGACCGTTCCGGCGGTCATTAAAAAGCAACGTTAAAATTCAGCAACATCATTCCCTCCCCCTTGCAGGGGGATAACCAGCGACTTGGCTGGCGTTAGCCAATGACTTGGTTGGCGTAGTTTGCCAACCTTAGCCAGTTGGCTATGCAAGGCTGTTTGCCAGCTTAGTCGAATGGCTAGTTAGTTCATCAGGGAAGGGGTAGAAACTAAGCATGAGCATAATCAAAATTTCTACCCCCATCCCAACCTTCCTCCTGCAAGGAGGAAGGAGTAAAAAACCCGCCGCCTTCAGGCGGCTCACGGTTTTATCGGCCCCTTTGAGGGGGCTCACCTAATAAGCCCCCGGCTTTGATGGAGCTACTAGCCATCTGACTAAGCTGCAAAAACCGCAGCAAGTCATTGGTTGTGCCGGGGGTAATTTAACTTCTATTGGAAGAAGACGGGGATTGACATCAACAGCGCATAGTCATATAGTATATACACGGATATACGTAAAGGAGAAATGTGATGAGGTTGCAAGTGGCAAAATGGGGCAACAGTTTGGCCGTGCGCTTGCCGATGGAATGCACTCGTGCTGCCGGGCTCGAAAGAGGGCGACAGCGTTGAAGCCAGCATCACCGCGACAGGTACAATTACCTTGGCTCCTGAGAAGCCATTCGATAAGGTTGCCTTCCTGACGCGCATTGCCAAACTGCAATCGTCTATGCCGATAACTGCGCCGGTCGTGGAGACCATGCGTCAGGAAGCGCGCTACTGATGATCTACGTTGATACCAGCGTGATCGTCCCGCTGCTCACCGCCGAGCCGAAAACGCAAGCCGTCACAACATGGTTTGCCGGGCTACGCGACACGCCGACCACTTCCGACTGGTTGCTCACCGAGTTCCACAGCGCCTTGTCGATCAAGCTACGCACCGGCCAGATCAACGAAGCCAACGCAAAGCGCGTGCGCAAGGAATTTGAAGTATTGGCAGACGGCGGTTTGCGCATCGTTTCAGTCAGCCGTAGCGCATTCAGGCAAGCGGCGAAAATGGTTCAGCAGCACAAGCACGGCCTGCGTTCCGGCGACTCATTGCATCTTGCTGTCGCGTTGGAACTGGAGGCAAGCCAGATGGCCACGCTGGATACCTCACTGGCCGCAAACGCAAAGCGCAACGGAATCAAGTCGATTGAGTTTTAAAACACCGTCGTACTTGCTTGTTCGAGTCATCATGCGTTAATGCAAGACCCTGAATGCGTGATGTAGGAGACACTCTTAATCTTGGCTTTACTGAAATCGCCAAACATTTATGTCCCGGTGTCCCGGGTACCGCCGAAGTGCAAAATGGTTGAACTCTGTGCGATTATTCTATATGCCTCTGAACAATTCTCAGGGTGAGTACCACCGAACCGCTTCCCCCTTTATCAAAGTGGGAAACACCGCATACTGAAAATAGTTCAGAGGCATATTATTCTATGCAGCAATTAATAGCTCTTTTAACGAGATCGCCTAGTTTTCCCATGAATCCTTTTTTTTCTGTATCGGTTTTGTTCATTGCCATATCGTCGATTTTTTTGATGTCGCCGACGTTCAGCAATTTCATATTGAGGCCCCAAAAAAGCGAGTAGAGGTTATACGCTTTTTCAAAGAGATCATAGCCATCATCCTTCTTGCCCATGCCCAACTGTTTGGTGCCAACTTCCATCAGGCGCATCGAAGCGGCAAGCAGATGCTTTGATATGCACCAGACCTCGCCCTCATATTCCTTGATGATCTTTTCCAGGAGCGATTTCCTCATTTCGCGCACATCATTGATCATGTCATAGTATTCATGCTTGCCCAGTTTGGCGCCGGTGAAGAAAAAATGCTCCTCAATGCTGACCAAATTCATAATTGCAATGGTTAAATCCTGATCGGACGACAGATCCATCTTGTGCTGCTTTTTCATATCATCCACTTTAGCGATGAATTCGCTCAGATTCTTGATGGGATTGTTATCGTTGTTCATGAATGCTGTCCTAAATAATAGAAAACGAGGGTTAGAAATAGCAACGGCGAAATCGGCATCACAACTTTTTGAAATGGGAAATAAGCGTGCCCGTTATTGTTTTCCTTGAGATAAAAATACCAACTAGCGCCGAACCAGAATGCCGCGCTGCCTGTGATGATGCCCAAAAGCAGTTTGTCCAAGCCATAGGTGCCTAAGGCGTTAACCGGATTGCTGACAATCCCTGTGTAATATAGCGGAATGATAATGAAAGCGAAGTAGGTAAGGATGTTGAGGTAGACCCTGCCTTTGAATCGGATGTTTCGCGCTTCCAGCCAGCTTTCGGTCCAGGTAATCATGGAGACCACCAATCCGCCGATCCACAACCCGGTGATGGCATCGTCGATTCCCATCCAGCGTGAAAGGCCCACACCAGCGCCGACGGCAAGCGTGCAAATCGGACAAACGGCAAACGCGCTCTGAACAAAAAACAGGCTGAATGTCGATGCCAACAAAGCAAGAGCTGAGATATTCTTCATGTTATTTCACAGCAGTTTTTTGCTTAAAGAAGTCAATAATGACTTGGTCGCCGATCAGGCATTTTTCACCATCCCACAGAAACGGCACCCTGATTGCTTCATTTGGCAGGCCGCATATTTTTGCTTTTAGCTGGAGGTCTTTTGCGTTGCTGCTATTGTGATTGACTTCTTTTATATAAAACGTGATTTTATTTCTGATCTGGTTTTGCTTCAGATACGACTCCACAGCCGCGCAATGCGGACAACCATTACTGTAATAAAGGATAACCCGGTTCGTCTGTTGCTGCTCTTGTGCTGTTTGTGCGCCTTCCGACAATTGATTGACATTCTTTTCTTGCAAAAGAAAATAAAATGAAAACGCTGATACGCCAACAAATACAAGCGTGGAAATTATCACTTGGGTCTTTGAATGGCTCACTGGAATCACTCTAGTCGCATTGATAGAAATGGGTAAACATTGTTACTAAGTAGAATCAGAGTGCCTGTTCAAAAGAGGAAATGGAGAAATGAACAGACGGCAATTGCTTGTCATGTCATCTGGAAGACTATCCATGATGGCGGTTAAGCGCAATACTTGATTTTCGGTATTTGGTTGCGATATTGATCTTGAATCCGCGAAGCTTGTTACCGACAAATAAGTTCTTTACCGGGGAAGCATATTTGCTGAGAAAATGCCCAAACCAACCTCAAAATACGAATGGCGGCCAGTCATGTATTCATAGCTGCCACTTGCTTGGCATGTTCTTGAACTTTAGCCCTGATCTCATCCTCCTTGAGTGGGTCGATACCCAAAGCCTGCCACTCTTTAGCGGCAATGTCGGTCTGCACCGATTCGGCAATGCCCAAAGTGGGTAGCAGTTTTTCCGCCAGATTAGCCATGGCAACCAGCGGCTGCCCAACTGCGGGTCGTTCATCATTTGGTACGTGGTGGTAGCGCATCACGGCAATGATGCGCTCCGGCAAATCCCAGCGGCGCCCCAGTTCCGCTCCCAATTCACTGTGGTTTATCTCCAGCATTTCCGCTTCAATTTCTTCTACGGGGCGTCCGGGTTCGGCGGCAAGGCGGGCATGAAGTTGGTCACTGAGCTTGGCATCAATGTAATCCAGTACCAGGAAACCGATATCGTGCAACAGGCCAGCGAGATATATTTCTTCATCCGAGGGGCGACGGTCATCCGGCATGAGGCGGGCCAGAGTATCCATCGTCATGGCAACTGCCAGGCTGTGTCTCCACAAGCAACCGATATTGAGCAGGTTTCTCGATTTCCTTATCATGGATGACATCAGGGCGAAACTCAGCGCGATCATCTTGACACGCTTGCTCCCGAGCAATGCTGCAGCATCTTTCAGTGTCAGGATTTCCCGACCTGTGCCAAACAACGGAGAATTGGACAAGCCGACTATTTTGGACAAAATGGGAGGGTCGTTTTTGATCAATTCGAGCAGTGCACGCTCGCCTTCGTCGGTAGTTATTTTCAGCGACAAAATTCTCTGTGCGATGCTCGGAATTGCGGGCAAGCTATCAAGGTTCTCGATCTTGTGGAGCAGGTTTTTTGGGGAATTCACAAATCATCCTTTCGGGCTGCTTTCCAGTTTGTCAGTTCGCCTGCCTGCATCGGGCGAGCGATGTAATAGCCTTGTCCTAACTCGCAGCCCATGTTGCACAATATTTTATAATGCTCCTCCGTCTCAATGCCCTCTGCCACCGTCTGTCGATTAAATGCACGCGCCAAGGCGATGATACCTTGGACTATAGCCATGTCTCCCTTGTCTTCCAGCATATCTCGCACGAAAGACTGGTCTATCTTGAGCACGTCAACTGGCAGGCTGCTCAGGTAAGACAAAGAGGAATAGCCTGTGCCGAAATCGTCCAGCGCAAATCCCACACCAAACTTGCGGCATGCCTCGATAATTCCTCTCACAATGGCGATGTCGTTAAGCGCTACCGTTTCCAGCACTTCGATCTGAAGCTTGCCCATCGGCATTTTCGGGTAATGCGCGATCTGCTGCTGCAGTTTTTCCACGAAGCCAAGGGACTCCATGTGATAGCCAGAGATGTTGATGCTGACCTCGATGTCTAGCCCTGAATTTTGCCAGTGATTCATCTGGGCGAGTGCAGTAGCTGTTACCCACTCGCCGATCTCGATGTCGAGATAGGTGTTCTCGATGTGGCGCAAAAATGCTGCCGGGGAAAGCAGGCCGCGTTCTGGATGTCGCCAGCGAATAAGTGCTTCTACACCCACCAACTCCTTGGTGCGCAAGTTGATCTTGGGCTGGTAAAACAGTTCAAACTGGTCGTTTTTCAGCCCGTTGCGGATACTTTTCATGAATTCGTGTTGGTCACGAGCACGTCGATCCAGTGCAGGATCGTAAATGTGGAAGCGATTTTTCCCAGATTGCTTGGCTTGGTACATGGCCTGGTCGGCATGGCGTAACAGCGTGTCAGGGTCTTCATGGTCAAGTGGGTAGATGCTAACCCCGATGCTGGCGCTGATTATGCTGTTCTTGTTTTTGACAGTAATTGGCTGGGCAATCGCTACGAGCAGGCGTTCAAGCGTCGCTGCGCACTCTTCGCCCTTTTCAAGTCCCAGCAGTAATGCCACAAATTCGTCCCCACCCAGGCGAGCAACGGTATCCCCACCGCGTATGGCGTTCCCGATGCGCTTGGCCACTTCGATCAATATCAAGTCTCCTACATCGTGCCCCATGGTGTCGTTGATGGGCTTAAAGCCGTCGAGATCGAGATAGCAGATTGCCATCATGTTCTGTTCACGCGCTGTTTGTGCAATGGCTTGCTTCATGCGGTCAGCCAGCAATACCCGGTTAGGGATGCCAGTCAGCGCATCATAATGAGCAACATGTCTCAGCTCAGCCTCGTGCGCCTTGAGGCGGCTGATGTCCCGGATGAAGACGAAGAGACGATCCCCCAGATTGGCTACGTGCTGAATGCTGATCTCCACGTTGGCTATGGTGCCGTCCTTGCGCTTGTGCCGGGCTTCAAATTGCGCATGTTCGGTTTTAACCATTTCACTGATGTGTGCAGCGGTCTCCTCGGGGGTTTCGTCTACCTCGATGTCGGAGATGCTCATGCGAAGAAGCTCGTCGCGTGAATATCCATACATTCGGCAGATAGCCTCATTGACATCGAGAATCCGGCCCGATGTATCGGTGATCCAGAATCCGTCAAGCGAGGCATGAATGACAGTGCGGTACTGTTCGGCAATGCCCTCCGTGCGCTTGCGCTCGGTGATGTCCCGTACCAAGCCCAAGATGTAGGGCTGTCCCATGAATTCGAAATAGTTGGCATTTATCTCTACCGGAAAATCACTGCCCTTCCGATTGATGTGACGGCTTTCAAAAGTGGCCGATTTCTGGCTCTTGAGCCGCTCCCAATTAGCCGCCCATTGTTCCTGTCGTGTGTTGACGGTATCAACGTCAATGACCCGCATTTTAAGCAGTTCGTCGCGTCGATAACCCATCACCCTGCAAGCTTCGTCATTCACGTAATGTAAGCAGCCCTGTTCGTCGGCCAGATAGGCAGCTTCCCTAATATGGTTCATCGCGAAATTCACCAGCGCGAGTTCCTGTGTCGCCCGCTGCCGCTCGGTAATGTCCATGATGGTGCCTTCGAGCAGGCCATCCTCCCGGAAGAGTTTCAGCGAGGTAACGCAGTGCCGCAATTCCCCTTTTGTGTTCAGCATCCCGAACTCGAAATCTGTCACACGTCCTTCCGCGTTCAACTGGCGAACCATCTCCTCTCTTTTCTGTGGGTCTTCCCAATAAATGGCTGACGGCTTGCCGATGATTTCCTCGCGAGTCCTTCCGACAATCTCAAGGAACTTGTCATTGCAATCAAGCGTCTAACTGCCATCTAGCCGTGACCTGAACATCGCGACCTCGGCGTTATTGAACAGGGTTCGGAAACGTTGTTCGCTCGCACGTAGCCGCGATTCTTCCAAGTTGAGGTCATGAAACAACTTCGCGTTGTCAATGGCGATGCTGGCCTGATTGGCAAACAGGGTTAGCACCGTCAAATCACGTTGATTGAAGGCTGCACCTCCTTGCTTGCCCATCGCCGACAAGCCTCCGGCGATGGTGCCACGGCAAATCAGTGGCACGAGGAGATTTGAGGCCATACCTAAATGCCAACGGGCGTTGGCCTCTAATTCGAAACTCCCCCCCTCTCCAAACAGTAGTGGGCGTTGGTGTCCCATCACCCAACCACAAGCACCCTCATGGATAGGGAATGTCTGGCCAAGAATCATTTCGGCATATTTGCCACTCGCGGCGCGATAAGTAAACGTTTGCCGATCCTGGTCTATTATGGGTACGACCAGAGTTTCAGCCTGGACGACTTGGCAGGCCGTCTCAGCCACCAGCATCAGCACTTTTTCCAGTTCCAGTTCAGAAACCAGGCGTTCTCCGAGTTCAAGCAAAAGTGCCAACTCTTTGTGGCTGAGATTGGGAAGGCTGGTTTGGTCACCAAGCTCATTCATAATAGGGAGAGACACTTGTCGAAAGGGGAACTCATAAGCCTGCTCTCAGAACGTTACGTTATAGTTGGCCGCCGCAATTTCAAGGTAATTCGCGTTGATCCCCTTGTCGGCGCGTTTGCTATGTTCAACCTCCCACCCTGATCAGCATGGGCACGCTATGGTTATCGTCGGCTGTAACTTCGAGCACGGCATGACCGTTGGCTTGGCAAAAGTCGCGGACGGAAGTCTCGAATATGGGGTCGTTGCTGATGGTTCCAAGCGTCTGTCCCGGTTTGAGATCATTGACGGACTTGGCCAGTTGAATCAGAGGTAAGGGGCAGCACACGCCGGAGGCATCTATGCGCGAATCAATATCTTTAGGCATCCTCGACTCCTCATTTGGGGCAATGTAGCCTTACCTGTCGCTTTAACATAATGACTCATCAACCCACAGAATGCAATGGAGGAAAGCCGTGCCGTTTTTGAGGCTGCGCGCAAGGAAAAACCCGGCCTATTCGATTCGGGACTGGAGATATTGCTTACTTTTGCCAACGGCTAGCCTTTTCTTTGATGGCTTTATTTTTGCGAAGCAATAGAAAGTAACTGGCCACCGGGCCGCCCCCCGCTTGGATTACCCGCTGTTGCTGACCTGTATTAGTTGCACCAATTTGTTTTTCGCCGCACCGCTGGCGATGACTTCGTCGGCCTTCTTCACGCCCTCCGCCAATGAGTCGGTCAATCCGGCCACATAGATGGCGGCTCCGGCATTGAGTTGCACGATGTCGCGCGCAGCGCCGGGCTGATTATCGAGCACGCTGAGCAACATGGCTTTTGCTTCGTCAGCATTGGCAACGCGGATAGCATCAAGCTGTTCAATCTTCAACCCGAAGTCGCCGGGTTGCACGGTGTATTCTCTGACCTTGCCGTCTTTCAGTTCGGCGATATGTGTGGCGCCGCCGATGGAAATTTCATCCATGCCATCTTCGCCGTGTACCACCAGCACATGGTGGCTGCCAAGCTGTTGCAGCACGTGCGCCAGCTTGGCGGTAAGCTCCTTGCGAAACACCCCCATCACCTGGTTCTTCGCGTCCGCCGGGTTGGTCAGCGGCCCCAGCAAATTGAACAGGGTGCGCACGGCAATATCGCGGCGCACCGGTGCGGCGTGCTTCATCCCACTGTGATGGTTAGGAGCGAACATGAAACCGACGCCGATGCTGTCCACGCAATGCGCCACTTGCTGCGGCGTGAGATTCACGTTGACGCCAAGTTTTTCCAGCACATCCGCACTGCCGCAGGTGCTGGAGACCGAGCGTCCGCCGTGCTTGGCGACGTGTGCCCCGGCTGCCGCCGCGACCAGCGCGCTGGCGGTGGAAATGTTGAAGGTTTGTATCCCGTCTCCACCTGTGCCGCAGGTGTCGATCAGGTGGCCATTGTCCTGCACTACAACCTTGTTGGAGCGTTCTCGCATGACTCCGGCTGCTGCCGCAATCTCAGTAACAGTTTCACCTTTCATGCGCAATGCAACCAATACAGCTGAAATTTGGACGGAATTGAGACCACCTGCCGCCTCGCCCTTCATGATGCTTTGCATTAGTTCGCACATTTCCGCTAACGATAAATCGTGGCGTTCAATCAGGCTTGTCAATGTTTGCGAAAAATTCATCGCCCCGCCCCTTCGAGAAAATTCCTCAGCATGTCATGTCCGTGTTCGGTGAGGATGGATTCCGGGTGGAATTGCACTCCTTCCACTGTCAGCGTCTTGTGGCGCACGCCCATGATTTCGCCGTCTTCGGTCCATGCAGTGATCTCCAGACAGTCCGGCAGCGTTTCACGTTCGATCACCAGCGAGTGATAACGCGTGGCGGTGAACGGGTTGGGCAGGCCGCGAAATACGCTGGTGCCGTTGTGATGGATTGCCGAGGTCTTGCCGTGCATCAGTTGCTTGGCGTGAATGATGCGTCCGCCGAAAGCCTGACCAATGCTCTGGTGTCCGAGGCACACGCCGAGGATGGGAATACGCCCGGCGAACTGCTTGATCGTCGGCACCGAAACACCTGCTTCGTTGGGCGTGCATGGCCCCGGCGAAACCACGATGTACTGTGGTTGCAGCGCCTCAATCTGCTCCAGTGTGATTTCGTCGTTGCGATGCACGACCACCTCTGCCCCCAACTCGGCGAAATACTGTACCAGGTTGTAGGTGAAGGAGTCGTAGTTGTCTATCATCAATAACATATTCGTTCTCCCTAGCGATGTACTTTGGCGTCGAGGCCTTCCAGCACCATCTCGGCTGCGCGCAACACGGCGCGCGCCTTGTTTTGCGTCTCCAGCCATTCGCTGGAGGGCACTGAATCGGCCACAATACCTGCGCCTGCCTGCACGAACAGGGTGTCGTTTTTAATCACGGCGGTACGCAACGCGATGGCCAGATCCATGTCGCCATTGAATCCCAGATAACCTACCGCACCAGCGTAAATTCCGCGCTTGCTCGGTTCCAGTTCGTCAATGATTTCCATCGCGCGTACCTTGGCGGCGCCGCTGACCGTACCGGCAGGAAAGGTGGCTTTCAAGACATCAATTGCATGCAGTCCGGGTTTGAGTTTTGCATCAACATTGGAGACGATGTGCATCACGTGTGAATAGCGCTCGATGACCATCTTCTCGGTAAGTTTCACAGTGCCGTTTTCGGCGACGCGACCGATGTCATTGCGGCCAAGGTCGATCAGCATCAGATGTTCGGCCAGCTCTTTCGGATCGGCCAGTAACTCGTCTGCCAGCGCGGCATCCTGTTGCGGCGTTTTGCCGCGCGGGCGCGTTCCGGCGATGGGTCGCACGGTGACGGTGTCGCCTTCCAGTCGCGCCAAGATTTCCGGTGAGGCACCAACCACATGATGGTCGCCCATGTCGTAATAGAACATGTAAGGCGAAGGATTGACGCTGCGCAGTGCGCGGTAAAGCGACAGCGGCGAGGCGGGAAAGGGCTGCACCATACGTTGCGACAGCACCACCTGCATGATGTCGCCATCGAAGATATAGCGTTTGGCTTTTTCCACTGCGGCCTTGAATGCCTCCTCGCCGAATTCGGAGTGAGCCTCATAACCGCGTAATTGCGCAGCCTCGGGGATTTTTACCGGTTGGCGCAATGAACGTTGCAACGCATCAAGCCGCTGGTGCGCGTGTTTGTATGCATGATCCTGTGCCGGATCGGCATACACGACGAAGGTGAGCTTGCCGGAAAGGTTGTCCACCACCGCCAGTTGCTCGGTCAGCATCAGCAGGATGTCGGGCGTGCCGATTACATCCGGCTTGTGCACGGCAGCGAGACGCGGCTCGATATAGCGCACCGTGTCATAGCCAAAATATCCGGCCAGTCCACCGGTGAAACGCGGCAGGCCGGGCAGCGACGCGACTTTGAAGCGCGACTGATAGTCCTTGATGAAATCCAGCGGGTTGTCCGCGCTGTGCGTGGTTTCTCCGCTTGGCTGGGTTAACGTGATGAACTTGCCGCGCACCGTGATGCGCGTATCTGCGGGCAGGCCGATGAAGGAATAACGCCCAAAACGTTCGCCGCCCTGCACCGATTCCAGCAGATAGGAATACGGCTTGTTGGCAAGCTTGAGATACAGCGATAGCGGCGTATCGAGATCGGCAAAGGTTTCGACAACCAGCGGAATGCGGTTGTAGCCCTGTTCGGCCAGTTGGTTGAACTCTTGCTCAGTGATGGGTGACAACATAAAGAAACCTCTCTGTTTTTGTAGGTTGGGTTAGCGGCTTTATCGCGTAACCCAACATCGCATAGCAACAACATACGTTGGGTTACGCAAACAACGCTAACCCAACCTACAGACGCTTTAACGCCATCGCCAGCTTGCGGGTTTTCTCCAGAGGTTGAGGTTATTATGTGTCATTCCAAATTTCCATTTAAAAGTATTCTACTGTGGGAGCGGCCTCCCGGCCGCGAAAAAACTTATAACAAAGTCAGGCAATCCACTATTCAGCAGGCTGAATGTGGAGTTGACACTCGCGGCCGGGAGGCCGCTCCCACATAACCAATGACTTGCTGCGATTTTTGCAGCTTAGTCAGATGGCTAGTAGTTTCATCAAAGTAGATTTACTTGCTAAGCTCGTTCAATTAATTGCAAAGCAGCGGGCAGGTCAGCGATCACCGCATCCACATCCAGATCGCCCACCGGTTTGCCGTGATTATAACCGTAAGGCACGCAAAATATCGGGCAGCCCGCCGCACGCGCCGCGAGGGCATCATTGAGCGAATCACCGATCAATAGCACTCGCGCTACCGGCACACCGAAAAATTTTGCGGCGTGCAGCAGCGGCATGGGATGCGGTTTCTTTTCCGGCAGCGAATCGCCGGACAGCACGATCTCGAAATAATCCGCCAGCCCAACGCCTTTCAGCAACGGCCCGGTGTAGCGTGCCGCTTTATTAGTAATGCAGCCCAAGCGAAAACCTGCGGCTTTCATGGCGTCCAGACCTGCGCTCACGCCGTCGTAGAGCTTACTGTTCAACAGCAACCCGGTGTAATGCTTCTCGAATAGCGGCAATGCTTTTTCATACAGCACGGCGTCCGGTTCGGCGTGCATGTCGCCGGTCAGCGCGCGCTTCACCAGCCAACTGATGCCATTGCCGATGTAGCTCATCAGCAGGTCTTGCGACGCAGCGGGATAATCCATATCGCGCAACATGCGGTTAGCCGCTTCCGCCAGTTCCGGTGCGCTATGCAGCAGCGTGCCGTCGAGGTCGACAAGGATCGCTTGTATTGGAATAGGAAAATTCATAATCAAAATCCACCACAGAGACACAGAGGCACATAACCAGCGACTTGGCTGGCGCTGTTGCCAGCCTTAGTCGAATGGCTAGTAGTTTCATCAGAGAAAACCAAACACCCCAACAAAAATATTCTGGATTTCGTGAATGCCAAGCGCATTAGGCGTTTCTCCAGTTTAGTTTTGACGTTCTCTGTGTCTCTGTGGTGAAGATTTGTTATTTTTTAACTTTGGCCAACTCCGCGCGCAGTTCACCGATGATAGTATCGTAGCGGTTCTTGTCTTGCTCGTTGCGCTTGCCGAATACAGCGGAACCGGCAACGAACGTATCCACGCCTGCTTCGGCCACTTCCTTGATGTTGGCCGGGCTGACGCCACCGTCAATCTCCAGACGGCAGTTGTAACCTCCCGCGTCGATCATCTTGCGCACCTTGCGCGCCTTGTCCAGAACGTAAGGAATGAACTTCTGTCCGCCGAAACCGGGGTTAACCGACATCAGCAGCACCATGTCCAGCTTGGGCAAGGTGTATTCCAGCACATCCAGCGGCGTGGCAGGGTTGAGTACCAGTCCGGCCTTGCAACCATTTTCCTTAATCAGGCCGATGGTTCGGTCGATGTGCTCGGACGCTTCCGGGTGAAAGGTGATGTAGGTGGCTCCCGCCTTGGCGAAGTCCGGAATAATGCGATCCACCGGCTTGACCATCAGATGCACATCTATCGGCGCGGTCACGCCGTGCTTGCGCAGTGCTTCGCACAGCAGGGGGCCGATGGTCAGGTTCGGCACGTAATGGTTGTCCATCACATCGAAGTGCACAATGTCTGCGCCGGAGGCGAGCACGTTGTCAACTTCCTCGCCCAGCTTGGCGAAGTTGGCGGAAAGAATACTGGGTGCGATCATATACATGGATTTGGCCCTAACAAGTCTGAAATCAAGACGCACATTCTACCCTAAACTTGTTTATGGATTAATTCGGCATTTGCCGCAGTTGGTTGTCCCATTCAGAGGGCAGGGGTGATAACCAGCTACTTAGGGAGATGGCAATTACAAAAATACCGTTTATAAAAAGCCGGACGAATCGTAGGCGTTGTTGTGGGAGCGGCTTCAGCCGCGAAACTCAAATACATCGCGGCTGAAGCCGCTCCCACGGTGATGCGGAATATATTGGTATGTTTGTAATTTCTTGCTCCCTTAGCAATCATTTTTAGATTGCTTAGTAGAATGGCAGTAGTTCCATCAGGGAAACGGGCATAGCGAGTATCATTAACCATAGGCGGGCATATTTGCCCGTTAGCCGAATTTTAATATTGATGTTTTATAGCGCTTCTCTTCCTTATACAGCCGATGCCGCTGCCTTTTATGCGGCCATCGCCGACCTGCCTTGGGCCGTATGGCTGGATAGTGCAGGGCTGGGGCGCTACGACATTCTTTGCGCACAGCCGATGACAACACTGGTCACGCACGGTGTTGAAACAGAAATTACCGACGCAGCCGGAGTGCTGCGCTCAAGCGATGACCCATTTACGCTGCTGCGTCAGCAATTGGGCGAGCCAGACGCTTCCGTGCCAGGCATCCCGTTCTCTGGCGGCGCATTGGGCTACTGGAGTTACGATCTAGTCCGAAGCATGAAGGCGCTGCCCGCACAGGCGCAATCTTCAGCAGATTTGCCAGACATGTCCATCGGCATCTACGACTGGACTATCGTGCTCGACCATCAAGAAAAAACTGCCCAGCTTGTTTCGCAACAGCGGTTTGCCGAAACGAAAATTCTGTTGCCGGAAATTCTTGAGCGCTTGCGGCGAGCAGGTAAATTACCCGCTGATACTTTTAGCGTGCAGGGTCGCATCACCTCCAATTTTACGCGTGCAGAATATGAAGCCGCGTTCCATGTCGTGCAAGACTATTTGCAGGCAGGCGATTGCTATCAGGTCAATCTCGCGCAACGCTTCAGTGCCGCCGCATCGGGCGATGCCTTTGGCGCTTATCTCACGCTGCGCGGCCTGAGTTCCGCGCCGTATTCTGCCTTTCTCAACCTGCCGCAGGCCCAGATTCTATGCGCTTCGCCGGAATGCTTTCTGCGCGTGCAAAACGGCAGCGTGAAAACCAAACCGATCAAAGGCACCCGCCCGCGCAGCAGCGATGCGCAACAGGATAGGCGGCTTGCCGAAGAGTTGCGCAACCACCCCAAAGACCGCGCGGAAAACTTGATGATCGTGGATTTACTGCGCAACGATCTCGGCAAAAGCTGCACGCCGGGATCGGTGCGCGTGCCGAAATTATTTGAAGTGGAAAGCTTCACCAACGTGCATCATCTGGTCAGTGCGGTGGAAGGCAAGCTGGCCGAAGGTCGCGATGCGCTGCACGTGCTGCGCGACTGCTTTCCCGGCGGCTCCGTCACCGGAGCGCCCAAACAGCGCGCTATGCAAATCATCGAGCAGCTTGAACCGAGCCGTCGCGGCATTTACTGCGGCGCAATAGGCTATGTCGGTTTCGACGGTAACATGGACAGCAACATCGTCATCCGCACGCTGGTCTATTCCGACAACGAGATTCGTTGCTGGGCAGGCGGCGGCATCGTGGCGGATTCCGACGCGGCGGCGGAGTATCAGGAGACGCTGGACAAGGCGTCGGCAATGATCAAATTGATGCAGCAATATGGCGGGAAATAAAGGCGAACTGCCTTAAAGTTGCACAGCCCCCCCTTTTCATGGATAATCCGCGCCCTTATTCCGTAATTCCGTGCGCGTACAACCGCCGCGCCCAACTTTAGCTAGGAAGAAAAATGAAAGCCGACATCCATCCGAAGTATGAAGAAATCGCCGTGAATTGCAGCTGCGGCAACACGTTCAAGACCAAGTCCACATTGGGCAAGCCGCTGCATGTGGAAGTTTGTTCTGAATGCCATCCGTTCTACACAGGCACGCAGAAAATTGTGGATACCGCTGGCCGCATCGAGAAGTTTAACCAGAAATACGGCAAGTCCGGTGCAAAAGCTGCCGCCTGATGGTTCTCGCAACAGGCTATAACTGAAAGGCAGCGTACGCTGCCTTTTTTGTTTTTGACGCTGCCTTGCATTTGGGCGGACTCTGAATTTTTATAGGCACCCTGTAGAATAGCGCCCTATGTTCCCTTATCCGCCAGACCACGAGCACCATATCACACAGACCAAGGCGCTGTTCCTTGCGCTGCTGTGTGCGGTGTGGGTACTCACTGGGCTGGTCGGGCATGATCCATGGAAGCCGGAAGACGCGCATAGTTTCGGATTGGTGTATCACATCCTGCAAAGCGGCGATTGGCTGGTTCCCACGCTCGCAGGTGAACCGTATATGGACAAGCCGCCGCTGTTCTACATGACGGCAGCAGTGTTCGCCAAGTTGTTTTCTCCCATGTTTGCGCTGCATAACGGTGCACGTTTGGCCAGTGGTTTTTATACCGCACTTACGCTGCTGTTTACCGGGCTGGCCGGGCGCGAATTGTTCGGTAGCGGGCGCGGCTGGGCGGCGGCACTTATCCTGATTGGTTGTCTAGGCATGTTGGTGAGCGCGCATCAACTCATCACTGACCTAGCCTTGCTCACTGGTTGCGCAGTGATGCAATACGGTTTTACCCTGAGTCTGCGCCGCCCTTTGCGCGCAGGCATCCTCATCGGCACTGGCGTGGGTATCGGCTTCATGGCCAAAGGCTTCATTGCGCCCATGCTGTTCCTGCTTATCAGCGCCGCGATGCTGGTCTTCCGTAACTGGCGTGTACGGCCCTTCTTCAACAGCCTGGGCATTGCCTCACTCAGTGCTTTGCCGTGGCTCATCATCTGGCCCGTTCTGTTGTACCTGCGCTCGCCACAACTGTTCATGGAATGGGCGTGGACACACAACATCGGACGCTGGTTCGATTTTGCGCGCGGCGGCCACTACGAAGAAGTGTTTTATTACGTGAGTATCCTGCCATGGTTCGCCTGGCCCGCCCTGCCACTGGCCGCATGGGCGGTGTGGCAAGCGCGCAAAAAAGTCTGGCACACGATCGAATTTCAGTTGCCGCTGACCAGCTTCCTCGTCATGCTCATCACCTTGAGCTTGGTGCCCAACATCAAGGACATCTTTGCATTGCCCATGCTGTTGCCGCTCACCTTGCTAGCCACGGCCGCACTCACCACGTTGCGGCGCGGTGCAGCCAATGCGCTGGACTGGTTCGGCATCATGACCTTTGGCCTGCTCTCCATCCTGATGTGGTGGGGCTGGGCCGGGCTGCTGCTGGACAACCACGCCAAGATTACGCGGTTACTGAAAGAGTACCAGCCCGGCTTTGAACCGGCGGTCAACACTCCCTCGTTCTGGATTGCGCTGGCCGCCACTGTGCTGTGGTTGGTGCTGGTATGGCGCGTAGGGCGCTCCATGCGCCGCGCCATCATCAACTGGGCGGCGGGCGTCACTCTGATTTGGCTGCTGGCGATGACCCTATGGCTGCCTTGGCTGGATAGCGGCAAGAGCTACCGTAGCATGGTCGCATCCCTCAAGCACGCACTGCCCGCTCAGTACGGTTGTATGGCAAGCCGGAATGTAGGCGATACGCAACTTGCCATGCTGCAATACTTTGGCAATATCACTCCGCGCCGTCATGCACGCGATGCTTGCGACTTGCTGCTGGTGCAAAGCGGACCAGCGTCCGGGCCGATGGAAAACGAAAACGCATGGAAGAAAATATGGGAAGGCGGGCGATCCAGCGACAAGAACGAGCGCTTCCGATTATATCAGCGCGTCGGCAATTAAATTGCTAACCCCATTTCAGCTAATGAGCCTACATGGTGACAGGGTTGTATTGGGAGCGGAATTTTCATAGCAGGCCGACACCCAATTTTCCCCGTGTTAAACTCCGTCCCGAAGCTGGCTAGACAGTCGCCGCGCCCGTAAGGGCGGGGAGGACAACACGACCGCGCTAGCGGGCTTGTTGCGGTGTAGGCTAATACGCGAAGCGTGTTACGCCGAAGCCAAAGTCTGGGTTCCCGGACGCTCGTTGCATTCCCATGATAGACTCCACAGCGAAGCCAGCCAGACAGTCGCTGCGCATGAAAATGCGGAGAGGAAAGTCCGGGCTCCATAGAGCAGAATGCCGGTTAATGGCCGGACACCGTGAGGTGATGAACAGTGCCACAGAAAATAAACTGCCTAAGTCCCGCAAGGGAACGGTGAGGGTGAAACGGCGGGGTAAGAGCCACCGCGGACGTGGTAACACGGACGGCACGGTAAACTCCATTCGGAGCAAGACCAAATAAGCAGGCTATGACGTTGCTCGCGTCGCTTGCGGGTAGGTTGCTTGAGCGTCAGGTAACGAAACGCCTAGAGGAATGACTGTCCACGACAGAACCCGGCTTATCGGCTGGCTTCACCCAATATCTGATTGCCATTTCCCGCCTCACATGAAATGTGGTTAACAGGGAGGGGCTACGGCTGGTTATTGTATTTGACGTGCATTTTCTTGCAGCAACAAACTTGCCAGCATTTTCTATGCTAACGCCCTGACAAGAACGCCAGCGATTCCAGTTGCAGCCAAAATCTGCACTTGGGTTACACTTATACACAAATCCGTCCTATACTATCTTGCGGACGAAGCGGGCATTGCATGGATCGGGGAAGACCGCAACGCTATTCATTAACTCAAGGGAGGCACGCATGGAAAAACAAAATATTGCCATCATCGGTCTGGGAAGAATCGGATCGGCTTTTATGGGCGAAATGCTACGCAAGAAAGGGGGCGGAATCAACCTCTCCTATGCGGCAGAGCAGATGGACACGCCGGGGAAAGCCCAAGCTATCGCAGCGGGCCTCAGGATAGTAAGCCTTGATGACATCGTAGCCTTGGGCGACCGAATAGACGTTATTTTTGAACTGACTGGTCTTCCAAGCGTGCGTAGAGAATTAAGGGAAAAACTTACTTCAGCAAACAACCGGCACACGGTGATAGCGTCAGAGACCATCGTTCGCGTGATATGGGCTTTGATCAGCGACGATGCGTTACCAGTTATCGAGGGCAGAAAAACCGGGTATTAAATATATCCAAGACGCCTCATGCAAAGGCGCGGAAAGAACCGGGTCTTTTGTTTGCCGCTTGCTCAATGCGGGAGATCATCTCGAGGGACAATTAACCCGTGCTTCGACCGGCCAACACTTAGCCGTTGTTGTGGCGGGCGGCGAGGGCGACGCGCTGCAAATACGCCTCACGTGCGACCTGCACATCTTCGAGGAAGTAAGGCAATTCCTTTAAGAGCATGGCTTGCGGGCCATCCACCAGCGCCTTTGGCGGCGCCGGATGAAAGTCTACCAGCACCATGTTGGCACCGGCCAGCACGCCCTGTGCGGTGACATGCATCATGTCGAGAATGCCGTCAGGCGAGGCGGCGCGGGTGCCGACCGAGTGCGAGGGATCGACGCACACCGGCATACGCGTCAGCCGCTTGACTACCGGGACATGCGCGAAATCGACAAAGTTACGGTGCGGGTCGCCCATGTTGGTTTTCATGCCGCGCAGGCAAAACACCACGTTGCGATTGCCCTCGGAAGCCAGATATTCCGCCGCATTCAGCGATTCGTCCAGGGTGATGCCGAAACCGCGTTTGAGCAGGATCGGCATCTCGGTCTGCCGTCCGACGATTTTCAGCAACTCGAAGTTTTGCGTGTTGCGCGTGCCGATTTGCAACATCACGCCGGTCGGATTGCCGGTCTGATGCAATGCTTCTTTGATTTCGTTGAGATGCGATTCATGGGTGATTTCCATCGCGATCACCTTGATGCCGTATTTGCCCGCCAACTCGAACACATAAGGCAGGCAATTCTTGCCGTGTCCCTGAAACGCATATGGGCTGGTGCGCGGTTTGTACGCGCCCATGCGCGTGCATATCTGGCCGTTGTCGCGCACCGCCTTGAGCATGAGCTCGACATGCTCACGGTTGTCCACCGCGCACAATCCGGCAAATACGTTGAGCGTGTCCTGACCGAAGCGTACGCCGTTGTACTCGAAATGGGTCGGGCGCTGATCGTCCTTGTGCCGTCCGAGGATGCGGTATTCCTCAGACACCCGCACTACACGCTCGACACAGGGCAGGCCCTGCATATCGCCGAGATCCAGTGCCTTGGTATTACCGATGAGATAAATTTCAGTCAACGACTGTTCAGCGCCGCGCTCGACATGCACGCGCGTCTGGATGCCAGGCAATCCGGCCAGATGCGCCGTCAACTGCAGGTAGTCTGCACCTTGTTGATCGGTGTTGGAAGAGAGGATCAGGATCATGAAAGATTGTCCTTGTTTATTTGTTTGAGAGTATCGCCCACTGCTGCGCCCACTGCGCCATCGGATCGCGCGCGTAGCCGCTCTTGCCAAACAACTGCCAGCGTCCGATAACGTAGCACAGCAGCACGTTGGCATGCGCGCCCACATCGGTGCTGGCATCCAACTCGCCCTGTGTCACGGCAATGCGCAGCGCCTGCTTGAGCGTGGTCTCGATACGGTCGAGGAATTGGTTGATACGCGCCTGCAAGCGTTCATCTTCATTTACCAGCGCATCGCCAATCAGCACGCGCGTCATGCCGCGATTCTTCTGCGCGAAGCCGAGTAGCATGGCGACAATACCTTCGACTTGCCTCAGCCCGCTGGTTTCCTCGGCGGTGATCTTGTTCGCCAGTCCGAACACGGTCTGCTCGATGAACTCGATCAGCCCCTCGAACATCTGCGCCTTGCTGGCGAAGTGGCGGTATAGCGCCGCTTCGGAAAGCTCCAGCTTGGCTGCGAGCAGGGCGGTGGTAATTTTCTCGCCCTTGGGCTGTTCCAGCATGGTGGCGATGGTTTGCAGAATTTGCAGCTTGCGTTCACCCGGTTTTGCGGCCATGTTGTTCCCTTTTAAAATTAGGGCACCCCTAAAAATTCAATTTTTAGAAGTACCCTTTAGCCGCGACAAAGCGCGCGGCAACTCCATCACACTACGAATTTTTACGTCCACATAAGCGGGCGAATGCGGCGTGGCATTTACCCATACGGTTCGCATCCCCAGACGCTTTGCCGCCTGCAAATTTTCCGCGCTGTCTTCCACCATCACGCAGTGCGCCGGGTTCAGGCGATGCTTGCGCAACAACCGCATGAAGCCTGCCATCTGTGGCTTGGGCTGGTAGCGCGTATGTTCGATGGCAAACACGTCGTCGAACAAATCGTCCACACGCAACAGCTTCAGCACGGCATGCGCATAGTGCTGCGGCGCGTTGGAAAACACTAGTTTGCGTCCCGGCAACTTAAGCAGCGCATGGCGCAAGCGCGGTTCGCGCAGCACCATGTTCGGCAACTCAGGGAACTGGTGCGTATGCCACAAAAAATGTTCCGGGTCAGTACTGTGGTGCTTCATCATGCCGGAGAGCGTCGCGCCGTAACGCTGCCAGTAATGTACACGCAACTCGCTCGCCGCCTGTTCATCCAGCCCCAGATGCTGCTGCAAATACGCAGTCATACTGCGATTGATGTGCGGAAAGATATGCGGCGTTGCATTATGCAGCGTGTTGTCGAGGTCGAACACCCATACCGGTTCCATCATTCTTCAAAAGCCTTGGTAACATGGATTAACAGGATGAGCAGGATACAAACAAATCCTGTTTATCTTGTATATCCATGTTTGAAATACTGGCTTCTGGTGAAGCGTTTATATTTGCACATATATCGGCGAGTTATTTCGTAGGAGTTCCTAGATCTGTGTTTATCCGTGGCTAAATTTACTTGCTTTTTATCAGTGTGCCTACACCTTCGTCCGTCAAAATTTCCAGCAGCAGCGCATGCTCCACGCGACCATCAATGATGTGCACCGTTTTCACCCCGCCGCGCGCGGCATCCAGCGCCGAACTGATCTTGGGCAGCATACCGCCGGACAACGTACCGTCCTCTACCAGTGCATCTATCTGTTTGGGTGTCAGCCCGGTAAGCAGGTTGCCGTCCTTGTCCAGCACGCCCGGCGTGTTGGTCAGCAGCACCAGCTTCTCCGCGTGCAACACTTCCGCCAGCTTGCCCGCCACGAGGTCGGCATTGATGTTTAGCGTCTCGCCATCCGGCGCCACGCCGATGGGTGCGATCACCGGAATGAAATCGCCGGAATCCAGGAAGGTGATGATCGAAGGGTCTATCTTGCTGATTTCGCCCACCAGACCGATGTCCAGCATCTTGCCCGGCTCATCCTTGCTCTCCAGCAGCAGCTTATCGGCGCGAATGAACGCGCCATCCTGTCCGGTCAGCCCCACCGCCTTGCCGCCGTGCCTGTTGATCAGGTTGACGATGTCCTTGTTGACTTTGCCCAGCACCATCTCGACCACGTCCATGGTCTCCTCGTCGGTGACACGCATGCCCTGCACGAACTCGCCCTGCTTGCCGACTTTTTTCAGCAGTTCGTTGATCTGCGGGCCTCCGCCATGCACCACCACCGGATTCATTCCGACCAGCTTGAGCAGCACCACATCGCGCGCGAAACTATCCTGCAATTGCGGATCGGTCATGGCGTTGCCGCCGTACTTGACCACGATGGTCTTGTCAAAAAAGCGCTGGATGTAAGGCATCGCCTCGGAAAGCGTGCGGGCTTTCTTGTCGGCGGCGGAAGGCGTGAGAGACATTGAAATATCCTTATACAAAACTGGCGCGCATTCTACACCACAAAATAGAACAGGCGGCATCAAGCCGCCTGTTGCAAGGGAAGTCTGCGCTTACATTCCCTTCATGTCATGCATGTCGCCCATGTCGTGCATGTTATGGCTCCCGGTCATCGGCCTGATCTCGGCCTTGGCATCCACGGTAGCTTTGTGTTTGTCGGCAAATTCAATGGTCAGCGTCAGAGGCACGCTGTCGCCCACTTTAAGCGGCTGCTTCAGGTTAAGCAGCATCACATGGTAGCCGCTCTTTCCCAGATCAATCGCTTTGCCTGCGGGCAGGGTGAGAGATTCGACGGCGCGCATTTTCATCTTGCCATCTTCATGCACCATGCTGTGGATTTCGACCGCGCCCGCCGTCGAGCTGCTTATCGCTACCAGCTTCGCTTCTTTTTTGCTGGTAATGGAAAATTGAACGGAGCCGCTGTCTTGCCCCGGCGCCGTGGCGTGCCCCCAAGCGTCGCTCACTGTTATCCCAAGATCGGCTGCCGCCGCCGACATGGTAAGTAACGCACTTGCTACCAACATGATTATTTGACGCATTTTTCACCCCTTGTGAATAAATATTGTTAAAGTGCAGCCATGATACATATTTAGCTTGCCCCGACCACTAAAAATTTAGTTCCCCGCCCAGACGAAGATCGGCCTGCCCCGAGTTTAGCAAAGCGCAGAAAAGATGCAACAAAACATGCCCCCACTATCTGGCGAGGAAGAGAATTTAAAGCAGGTAAGTCTTGCTGGGAATGTGGCAAATTGTCGCACCCATTACACAGCTAATCCTGTAGAATTTCGCTGCCATCGTTGCGGCGATGGCAGTGCAATGGGAATTCAGCCCAATGCCATTATGAAATGGGTATAATAATTAATATGTCCAGCGCGCCTTCTGACAACGACAAACCCAACACGAGCGAATTAATCCTTCCCGCTTATGTTGTCGTGCGCCCGAATGGGGTGTTCATCAATCTTTCCCCTCCTCCGGCGCAAGACATTCTCCTGTTGTTCGTCGACCGCCTGTTTTCCAATGAATCCCGCTTTGCAGGACTGGACTATACCCATTTCATCCGCCTGCTTTATGGTAATGCTTCGGAACCCTTTGGTAGGGGTGCAACCGAAGTGCGGATTGCGGGCGACATCGTGCACTTTCCGTCAGAACGCATGGAGTTGTACAAAGGTGTGAAAATCTTGGGTAACGGGGAGCGGGCGGAGTACATGTTCGGGCCGACCTTCCTTGAGGTGGTGAAGGATGAACCAATTTATGGTGAACCCGGTGAAGACGGGGTTGTGCCCATAGTTGAATACAAGCAAAACGTTGAGAGGGTTGCTACACAACTGGACTTCGACGAATTCGTCGCAAGCATGTGGCTCAAGGGTGTGCGCTTCGGCATTGATGCCGATGCCGTGCGCGATGCCATCAAGAAAGGTACATCCGGTCGCATTGTTATTGCATCCCAGCTTGAGCCGACGGACGGCAAGGATGCCGAGGTCATCGAGGAAAGCGATCACCTGCGCCAGGACAATGCGCCGATGATTCTTGCCAACGGCAAGGCCGATTTGCGCAGGGCCAAGAACCGCTTCCCGCAGATTGCGAAGAATGCTCCCTTGCTGCGAAAAATTCCGCGCGTACTGGGCAAGCCCGGCTATCGCGTGACCGGAACGGTCATCGAACCCAGTATTCCCGAGGATCTGGACTTGGGCAAACTTGCCGGCGAAGGTACCCGCATCGACCAGACCCCCCAAGGCGAGTTGCTGGTGGCGGGCATAGACGGTTTTCTCGTTCTCGATGAAGCCACGAGTGCGATTTCGGTCTCCACAAAAATTGAAAACAAGGGCGGCATCAGCGCCAAATCCACTGGAGATATCAGGCTCACTGTAGACGACTACACCGAGCATGGCGAAGTACAGGAAGGGCGCGTCGTTGAAGGGAAGCACATGACTTTCCTTTCCAGCGTTTACGGCACCGTCATATCCCAGGGCGGCACTATCGAACTCCACAAAAACCTTTCCGGCGGTTGCGCACAAAGCGTCGGCGGCAACATAACCGTCAAGGAGAAAGCCATCAACGCCACGCTGGAAGCGTGGGATGGAATGATCAGCGCAGAATTCGCCGAGGGTTGCCTCATCATGGGCAAGAGCGTTTCTATCAAGCGTGCGGTGAATTGCGAGATCGTCGCCGAAGAATTGCAGTTGGACATTGCCGAAGGCTGTGCGATTGCCGGAAGAAATCTCCAGATCGCATCCTCGAATGCGCGCAAAAACCAGGAGACGATCATTTCCATGCTGTTGCCGGATATTGCCGGTTATGATCGGCAGATCGCCGAAGCAAAAGCTAATCTGGCTCAAATCGAACAAGCCATTCAAGCCAAAAACCGGGAAATTGCCGCGACCCAATCCGATCCGGGATTCGCCAAATATCTTGCCATTTCAGAGAAAATCCGGGCGGGAACAATCACGTTCACCCCGGAGCAGCAAGTGGGATGGCAAAAAATTGTCAGCCAGTTCGCCCCGATAATGAGAGGCTCGGAAGGCTTGGCGAAAAAATGTCTGGTATTGGAAGACGCGATCAAACGGTTGACACAAGAGCGTACAGCATGCGGCGATGCGGGAGAACATTGCAAGATTGAGGAGATTTTGGGAGATACGGTGGTGCGGAAAATAAGTTCCAACCACGGCATGTCGCTCTTCCGCAAGCTGCCCCAGGAGGAGCTCAGGGTCAAACTGCGCCAACTTGGTGATGCGCAAGAACGCATTTTCTCTGATCACAAGGGCAGCTTTGAATGGCACTTTGAGGTTCCGGCTTCGCCTGCCGGATAAGCATCCACCCTAAACTCTTCGCGACAATACGTCGCACCCCGGACTCGCTCCCGTGCAGTTAAAATGTCCGTCATGAATTCCTCTCCATTCACTGCCCAGACCGGACACAGTCAACTGCATCGACTTGTCATGTTGCGCACTATTGCTGTGGCTGCGCAATGCGCCGCGCTCGCACTGGTGTACCGTTTTTTAGCAATGGAATTGCAGTGGTTGCCCATGCTCGCGACCATCGGCGCGCTGGCCGGGCTGAACCTGCTCACCTGGCTGCGCTTGCACAACGACAGCCCGGTTTCCAATGCCGAGCTGTTCGCGCAACTATGCGCCGACGTGTTTGCGCTATCTGTGCTGCTCTACTACGGCGGCGGCTCAACCAACCCGTTCATCTCGCTGTTCCTGCTGCCGCTGGTGATCGCTGCGGCCACCCTGCCGCACGGCTACACCTGGGCGATGACGGGCATCACCACCGGCTGCTATACCCTGCTGATGAAATTTTATGTGCCGTTGCCAATGAAGCATGGGGCGATGGATGAAGCACAGACTGCCACCATGCCCGGAATGGATATGCCGGGCATGGACATGTCGCATGCCATACCGCCGGACGAAGCCTTCAACATACACGTCTTCGGCATGTGGCTGGGCTTCGTTATCAGCGCGGTAGTGGTAGCGTATTTCGTGGTAAGAATGGCGCATACCGTGCGCGAACGCGACGAGACCTTGGCCAAAGTACGCGAGGAAACGTTGCGCAACGAGCGCATCGTGGCGCTCGGTATACAGGCTGCCGGAGCCGCCCACGAGATGGGCACGCCGCTATCCACCCTGGCGGTGGTGATCGGCGAACTGAAACGCGACCAGGCCGTGTTGCCGGAATGGCGCGGCAATCTTGCCATCCTCGACGATCAGGTGCGAGCGTGCAAACACATCCTCGGCAAGTTGCTGGCCAGCGCGCAAGACACCGAGGCGCAAGCCATGCAGCCGCTGGAACAATTTCTTGCAACCACGCTGGATGAATGGCAGTTGCTGCGCCCCACCGTGCATTGCCATTATCTGGCCGCCGGAGAGCAACCTATACCGCAAATAAGCATAGACCCGGCGCTACGCGCCGCGCTGCTGAACCTGCTCAACAACGCCGCCGATGCCTCACCGGAAGAAATCAACATCGAGACGCATTGGAACACCGATAACTTCACGCTGAAAATCCACGACCACGGCAAGGGGCTCACGCCGGAAGCAGCCGTCCGCGCCGGCTCGGCTTTTTTCACTACCAAGGAAGAAGGCAAGGGACTGGGGTTGCTCCTCGCCAATGCCACTGTGGAACGGATGGGCGGCAAGGTGCGTCTGTTCAATCGCGAGGGCGGGGGGGCCACCACCGAGGTCATCCTGCCATTACATCCCCGCACAACTTAATTTGAACATCGCCCCCCGCTGCGTTTTCATTCCTTAAACATTGCCCAAAATCAGCGCAAGACATATTTCGGATGGTTGAACGTGAAGCATGAGGCAACAAAAGGCCGTGGGGCAATGCTGCAAATCGAGGGGCGTTTCGAGAACGTATCGCGCGAGCGGGTTGACGATGGCTGGGGATCGGCGGATGCGGAGTTGCCGCCATTCAAAACCTCGGTGACGGCGGAGCAGGCGAAGAGTGTGATCCAGCGTCACAATTCGCCGGACTTGCCGTTTTCGCAGTCGCTGAATGCGTATCGCGGTTGCGAGCATGGCTGCATCTATTGTTATGCGCGGCCCAGTCATGGCTATCTCAATCTTTCGCCGGGACTGGATTTCGAGACGAAACTTTTTGCCAAGCCGGATGCGGCGAAGTTGCTGCGCGCGGAACTGGCAAAGCCTTCCTATCGTTGTTCACCCATCGCGTTGGGTTCCAATACCGATCCCTACCAGCCCATCGAACGCGAGTGGAAAATTACGCGGCAGATACTGGAGGTGCTGGCTGAATACAAACATCCGCTTTCTATCGTTACCAAGTCGGCGCTGATCGAGCGTGACCTCGATTTGCTTGCGCAATTGTCGCGCGATAATCTGGTGCAAGTGTTCATCTCTGTCACCACGCTGGATGCGGAGCTTGCGCGTAAATTGGAGCCGCGCGCATCCTCGCCGCGCCGCAGGCTGCAAGCCATCGAGCGGCTGAACGAGGCGGGCGTGCCGTGCGGGGTGATGGTCGCGCCGGTGATTCCTTTTCTCACCGATGCGGGACTGGAACAGGTATTGCAAGCCGCGCATGACCACGGCGCGTGCAGCACGGGCTATGCTTTGTTGCGCCTGCCTTACGAGTTGAAGGAGTTGTTCAAGGATTGGCTGACGACGCATTATCCGCTGAAGGCGGAACATGTGATGAGCCGCCTGCGCGAGATGCGCGGTGGCCGTGAGAATGATTCGGAGTTTGACAGCCGCTTTCGCGGCAATGGCCTGTTCGCCGATCTGCTGGAGCAGCGCTTTCGCATGGCTTGTGAGCGGATGGGATTTAACCGCGAAGATGCGTCGCTCGATACGTATCTGTTCAAACCCTTGTCGCGGAATGGGCAGATAGATTTGTTTTAAGCGAAATGATCCATTAGTACCGTCATTCCCGCACATAACCAGCAAAGCCGCTGGTTATGCGCGGGAATGACAGGTTTTTCGGTCCAATGGATAATTCGAGATTAATCTGTACGGTAACGCACAATTAGGCGATAAAATTACTCAACTATTGTTTGCCGCCGGGGATTTGGCTACAATCCACGAGTACCCTGAAATCTTTATCTAAGGAGAAAAACAATGGAACATACCCTACCCGCCCTGCCCTATGCGCTGGATGCTCTCGCTCCGCACATATCCAAGGAAACATTCGAGTACCACTACGGCAAACATCATCAGGCTTATGTGACCAATCTTAACAACCTGATCAAGGGCACTGATTTCGAGAACGCCAGCCTTGAGGACATTATCAAGAAATCTTCAGGCGGCGTTTACAATAACTCCGCGCAAGTGTGGAACCATACTTTTTTCTGGAACTGCATGAAGCCGAACGGCGGTGCGGCTCCAACCGGCGCACTGGCCGATGCCATCAACAAGAAATGGGGCAGCTACGACGAATTCAAGAAGGCTTTTCAGGCTTCCGCCGTGGGCAACTTCGGCTCCGGCTGGACCTGGCTGGTGAAGAAGGCCGATGGTTCTGTGGACATCGTCAACATGGGCGCGGCCGGTACGCCGCTCACCACAGGCGACAAAGCGCTACTGTGTGTGGATGTGTGGGAACACGCTTACTACATCGACTATCGCAACCTGCGCGCCAAGTTCGTAGAGAACTTCATTAATCATCTGGCGAACTGGGATTTTGCGGCGAAGAATTTCGAGTAACTCTTCTGTTTGTTTCGCGAGAATATAAACGTAACTTGCAGAATAAGAACGTAACTTTTGCAACGCTACTAATAATATAAACGTAACCCACAAAAGTCGTGCAAAAACAAAAGGGAACTTCGGTTTCCTTTTGTTTTTGTGGAGTATCCAGTTGTCATGCAGCCTAAAAATGAAGTATCCCTAAAACTGAGTCATGATGGACGTTATGCGAGAGTAGATATCGATTGCGATTTATGCCCCAAACCAGCCACCCATAATTCTCGAAAAGCGCCACCTGCTGTTTGAAGTTTTTAATGGCTGTTTCTGGTTGCATAGCAGACTTTGTTTTTGATGCGGGGAGACTGTCGCATACCGACCCTGAGCGGACTGCTGACACTGGCATTTTGTTTGACCGGTTATAGAACGAGTACCTGTCTCTCAGGATTAAGCACAATCCTGATGTCTCTCGAACTCAGGAGGGAGTAGATCAATGCGCGCAAAATCCGCCATGGTGGTAACATCTTGACGGCAGACTAGTTTTGTCCGTAATATGATTAATTCTATTGGAGGGACTCAAGTGAAAAAAATACTATACATGCTGATGGCATTAATTGGTTCGGCCAACCTTCCCGCTCACGCAGGGAGTGATTATTTGAGTGAATATGCTCGTGAATTTAATGTCGCGCAAAGTCTCTCTGATGAATTCGGCTATGAGGCACGGAGGCTTAACCCAAAGTCAACATTGTCCGCAGATGCTGGGCGTGCCTTCTACATTAAGAAAGTGGCTGTTAAAGGCAAGGATCTTTCTTGCTCCTCGTGTCACACCGACAATCCAAAGAATACCGGCAAACACATCGAGACCGGGAAACCGATCAAGCCGCTGGCTATTTCTGCAAATCCGGCTGCCTTTTCCGATGTGAAGAAAGTTGAAACGAATTTTGCGAAGCATTGCCGTGACCTGTATGGGAGGGATTGCTCCGCTCAAGAAAAAGGCGATTACCTAACTTATCTGCTGTCAGTAAAATAACCTAGCGGAAACAACAATAAAGGCCCGATAAGCCTGAAGGAATGTATTTAAGCCAATTTGACGGTGTCATTTTTGGATTAAGATCAAACGGGATAATCGGAACATACATTTTGGCTTGCGCTATAATTTTTAAATCCGCTAATTCAGCGCTCAACGCATTGCAATAGCCACGAAGTTGGCGTGTATATTCTTTTAATGCCGGTGCGATGGTTGCCAGATATATAGCAGAATTAACAGTTACGTTTATATTGTTAGGTCTAAAACAAATAGCAGTTTTTTTATGGTTTAGTTACGTATATTCGACTTTCAGGCTGTATTTTTTCAAGTTTAAAAGCCACTGAAATTGAGGTGGCTGGTTACGGATATATTCTCGCCAAACATTGTTTGGCGAGAATATATCCGTAACTAACGAATGTTGTTAAAAAAACAAGTGGAACGATAGTTCCTCTAGTTTTTTGCGCCATTTTCCATGTGCTGATAAAAGTACATACTGTCGTACGAGTCATTAAGCGTAGATGTTCCTTCTGACGCTTATAAATTGCGGCATAGCCGGTTCAAACATCGGTGGCGATAATCTTTAGTGCTGGAATGTCAGCTCGGAGGCATCCTGCTACACACGATCCCCCCTCCCGCATCAGTATTCCCTGCCGCTGGAATTCGGAGAGCACCCGACTTACCGTCTCCTCGGTAATGCCGAGAATCGAGGCCATGTCCACGTTGCTTAGACGATGAATGTGCTCGTCATCTCCCTCGCGCAAACGAAGCAGGATGCGGGCCATTCGGACGCGGGCCGGAATCGTCCCTCCCACCAGTTGCGAGAGCCATAGCTCGGCTTCATGCAATGCGTCACGGAATTTATACAGCAAGCGATTCTGCAAGTCTGCGTGGCAGGAAATGAAGTCAAGAAAGAACTTAATTGGAATCCGGCATGCATGAACTTCATTGATGGCGATGGCGGTATGTTCCGACTTGCCAGCAAATGCCCAGTCGATGGCTGCTATATCCCCCCTCTTCAACACGCGGACAATGCGCTGACCGCCTTTCACGTCGTACCTGACCATTTTCACTGCCCCCTTGCGAATACAATACACGGCAGCGACTGGTGCATCTCCGGTTTGCAGCACCATGCCGCGAGGAAAGATACAATCGGTGGCTTGGGTATGGAAGCCGATTACGTCGGCTCTCGAAATATCCGCACAAACCATGTCGTCGCGCAATGAACAGGCGGAGCAATTGCTGGAACCATGATTTGTGGCGTTCTTGAGTTTCATCGGCATTACGGCAGGGCAAATTAATCCTATAACAGCTTACTATATTCGAATCACCGGTTGTGACCGGCTAGTGATCGATCAGCATTCTACTCGCCAATGTCATGTTTTGAATAAACCAAAGCATTGGCGGACAAACTGGATGAACAATGCCGCTATGCATCTGCATTAAAAATAAGTGGCAAAGCCATCGGTTGCGCATACATCATGCAGGATGGTCAGGTGGTGCTTCCGCATGAACATCAGGTACAGATTGAAGCAGCGCTGAGCGAGATATTAAAAGAATACACATATTGATGCGCGACATTATGTCACATTTCAAAAACTATTTTCCTTCGCCATGATTCGCCCGATTAATTTTTTGACAACTAATTATTTGGGGCAGGATCCACAGCGGATTTCCAACTTGTGCAATTCAATTAATTGAAACGCCATAAATCGCTCATAAAATTGTCATAACCAACGGTTAGTCTTCTGCGCGCCAAGATGGATTGCACGGTAGTCAGGATTTTTACCTGAGGCCAGTGGTATAAAACAATGGGCTTGTGCTTAAAAAATACTGGCTTATGAGTAGTGACTCAATTCGAAATAAAGATGAGCATTGCCCACGCTATTTTATGACCAATAAGGAGCGGAAAATGAATCCAATATCAGTCGAGACATTCATGATCGTACTAATTCTGGCGTGCGTTTGTATGGGTGGGGTTTTTATTGTCAGCCAGAGGAAAGGGCAAACTTTTATAGCTTCCTTTGATAAAGCCATTTTATGGGGGAGCGCTCTCTTTGTTATTGGGAGTTGCCTGGACACGGTTGCTTATGTGGCATGGGTTTGATTTGTCAGGCTCGAATGTAACCCCATCTGCCAGCTTACCGAATTTGAGTTGATGTTATTTGAACAAGGAGAATGGCATTATGAATACCTCATTGGTACCAGTGTTTATCTTTTTGCTTATCCTGATAGGCGTCATGGCTGGCATGGCATTTATAACGAGCCAGAGGAAAGGGCAAAACTTTGGAAACGTATTGCTTGAGTCGAGCATATGGGGAAGCAGCCTGATTGCTTGTGCCGGGGGGGATTATTTATTGGTGATGCTGAATAGCAATCATACATGGATATAGTCATACGCAGATCAACCATGCTGCTTGTCTGCTTCCGTGGTGCACGGGTGGCGTGCCACATTATTTACGGGATATTGCTGGCTTGTTTTTTTCCGGCACTTGGGCAAAACATCCAGCGGCGCATCCTGAAATATTGGTCGTGCAAGTTACTGGATATACTGCGGGTAAGGATTCAAGCGCATGGTTGTTTTCATCAGGCAGACTTGCACGCTCGCCTGCTGGTTGCCAACCATGTTTCCTGGCTGGATGTGATTGCCTTGAACGCGATTGCGCCTGCATGTTTTGTCGCAAAATCGGAAGTCAGGAGTTGGCCGCTGCTGGGTTGGTTGTGTCACCGTGTTGGCACTATGTTTATAAAGCGCGACATCCGGCGCGACACTGTGCGCATCAACTGCAAAATTTCAGGGATGCTCCAGCAGGGAGAGTGCGTTGCCCTGTTTCCGGAGGGTACTTCCACGGAGGGTGGTCTTCCCGGCCATTTCCATTCCTCGTTGCTGCAAGGTGCAATAGATATCAATAGCGCTATCTGCCCGGTCGCTATCCATTATCATGATGGGGCAGGCAAGGCCAATAGCAATGCGGCCTATGTGGGCGACATGAGCTTCGTCCAGTCGTTGTGGAAAATCCTGTGCAGCTCATCGTTGCACGTCTCCATGTTTTACTTGCCGCCACTCCCCTGCACAGGGAAAAACCGGCGTTTGCTGGCTTCGCAGGCGCATGCGAGCATTCATATTGCCTTGGCAAAATGCTTACCTAACCATTCAGTCTGCGTTTCGAGTCTAGTCATTCCTCCCGAGTGGAAAAACGCCGTCTCGCCGATCTTGCCCTGAAGTTTCATAAATTTTTAAATTTCCTGTAATTTTATGGCAACAGTGCGCCGCTAATCTGCATCCATCATCCACCACACGGAGACGACGATGTTAGATCTGGTCAAGCAACAGCATCTGCTGCACAACGGACTCACCACCAGCATGGCGAGAACAGTGGCAGAGATTGAGGAAGCACAACGTCTGAGATACAAGGTATTCGCCGAAGAGATGGGCGCCAGCCTGACCAGTGCAGATGAAGAAATAGATCGCGACATTTTCGACAGCTATTGCGAACATCTGCTGGTGCGCGATAACGGCACCAACAAAGTGATCGGCACTTACCGTATCCTGCCTCCCGACTGCGCGCGGGCCATCGGCAGCTATTACTCCGAAACGGAATTTGACTTGACACGCTTGGCGCATCTGCGCGACAGGATGGTCGAGGTTGGCCGCTCCTGCGTGCATATGAATTATCGCAACGGCGCGACCATTACCAGGCTTTGGAGCGGTCTCGCCGATTACATGTGCAAGCACAAGCATGAATACCTGATCGGTTGTGCCAGCATCAGCATGAAGGATGGCGGACATTACGCCGCCAGCGTTTATCATAAACTGCACAAGCTCTATGCGGCACCCGCAGAATACCGTGTTTTTCCGCGTTGCCCGTTACCGCTGGATGCACTGAACAATACTTTGGATGTCAGCATCCCGCCACTGATCAAAGGCTATTTGCGCCTCGGAGCTTATATCGGAGGCGAGCCGGCATGGGATCCGGATTTCAATACTGCCGACCTTTTCATTATGTTGCCCATGTCCAGATTGAATGCGAGATACGCCAGGCATTTCATCCGCTAGTAGTTCCATAAGTAGTTTCATCAAGCGGAACATTCACTGACAGTGCCTTCTAAACGGCGAAACAACGAGGAGATAAATCATGAAAGAACAGCAAGCGGCACATGTGCCATCAAACGAGACCAGCGCTGGTATGACAAGAAAGCAGGAAGAATTGCGCGGCATGACGGATTCGGACAAGCAACAATTACATGACTTGACGCGCTTGCGTATCGAACGTAACAGGGCTGCAAGGCATGCGCGTTGCGCGACCATGAACAGATAACGTTTTAGCAAGAGCGGCTTCCGGGTTCATATTTCCACAACAAAACCTTAATAATTATTAAATATTTTCCTGCCATGCTGTTGGCATGAAACAAAACGTTACTCTCCAACTCAGCGATATGTCATGTAGGCGGCCTTGCCCGGCAATGAGTGACATTATTCTGGATGATGCTTTCATAACCGTCATTTTGCATCCTTAAAATGACACAAGTCCGATCAATATTCCTCTCTGATATCCATCTCGGAACCAAGGCATGTCAAGCAAATCGTTTACTTGAATTCCTGAAAGAATACCCAGCCGAAAACCTTTTCCTGCTCGGTGACATCGTCGACTTATGGGCGATGAAGAGGGGGGCCGTTTACTGGACTCCTGCCCAGAATACGGTTGTGCAAAAGTTATTGCGGCGTGCGCGGCACGGCGACAATATTTTTTTCGTTCCCGGCAACCATGATGAGGCCATGCGTGAATACGTTGGCGCATCGTTTGGTGATGTTGTTGTCGCACACGAGATTGTCCATACCGCCGCTGACGGGCGTCGCTATCTGCTGTTGCATGGCGATGAATTCGATCAGGTGACGCGCCATCACAGGTGGGTAGCTATCTTGGGCGATAAGTCGTATGACATGCTGGTGAACCTGAATATTTATTTATCCTGGTTGCGCAGAACTTTCCGGCGTCCAGGATATTGGTCGCTTGCAGGCTATGCAAAGCGCAAGATAAAAACCGCCATCAGTTTCATTTTCAGTTTTGAAGACTCGGTCCTTCGGCATGTGCGTGAGCGCAAGCTGGATGGCGCCATTTGCGGCCACATCCATTGGCCGATGATAAAGGAAGTCGATGGACTTTCATATTTGAACTGTGGTGACTGGGTGGATAGTTGCTCTGCAATTGTCGAACATTTCGACGGACGAATGGAGCTTGTCGCATGGAATCCAATTCAGAGCCAAACCTGATAATTCAGTTAGGTAAACCCCGGCTATGCCGGGGGACTCAGTTAGGTTTGACCGTTCCGGCGGTCATTAAAAAACAACGTTAGAATTCAGCAACATCATTCCCTCCCCCATGCAGGGGGAGGGATAGGGAGGGGGTAGAAACTAAGCATGAGTATAATCAAAATTTCTACCCCCATCCCAACCTTCCTCCTGCAAGGAGGAAGGAGTAAAACCCCCCGCCGCCTTCAGGCGGTTCACGGTTTTATCGGCCCCTTTGAGGGGCTCGCCCAATAAGCCCCCGGCTTTGCCGGGGGTAATTTAATTAAAAAAGAAGAGTTATGGAAAGTCCGCACAAAGGCAAGACAGGATTAAGACGTTTATTGAATGCGCTTCATTATTCCTGCTCTGGCATCAAAGAGGCGCATCGGAATGAGGATGCCTTTCGCCAGGAAGTGTTGTTGGCGGTTTTCCTGTTGCCGCTGGCATTCTGGCTTGAATCGGCATCCATCGGGCGCGCACTAATGATAGGCAGCGTGTTGCTGCTGCTCATCGTCGAGTTGCTGAATTCGGCTATAGAAGCCACTGTTGACCGCATCTCGCTGGACGACCACAGGCTTGCCAAGCGCGCCAAGGACATCGGCAGTGCAGCGGTGCTTATTACCATTATCAATATGGTGTTAGTCTGGACATTAGTGCTGCTCGGTTGACATGATGAAAACCATGAACGCTATCCATCAACACTACGGAAGTTCGAGATGAAAATACTATTCCTGTCCGACGTCTATTTTCCGCGCATCAACGGCGTTTCGACTTCCATAGAAACCTTCCGGCACGAACTTCGCGCACTCGGCCACACAGTACACCTGATCGTGCCGGATTATCCCGGCTCCAGTTCCGATGAAAGCGATATCATGCGGGTGCCTTCCCGACAACTTCCATTTGATCCGGAAGACCGGCTGATGAAATTCAGCTGGGTAATGGCGCATCTCGAAAAACTGCGTAACGAGCGGTACGACATCATCCACATCCAGACGCCATTCGTGGCGCACTACCTCGGCATCAAATTATCCCGTTTGTTGAATATTCCCTGCATAGAAACCTATCACACCTTCTTCGAAGAGTATCTGCACCACTACATTCCATTTTTACCCAGGGCAATGCTGGGGGCAGTGGCCAGGCGATTCTCACGCCATCAAGGCAATAGCCTGGATGGAATGGTAGTTCCTTCACGCCCCATGATGGAGGTGTTGCGCAACTATGGCGTGACGACTCATGCGGAGATCATCCCGACCGGGCTCGAACCGGAAAGCTTTGTATCGGGTAATGGCGAGGATTTTCGCAAGAAATACGGCGTCGCGCAGAATCGACCCATGCTGCTTTTCGTCGGGCGCGTGGCGCACGAAAAGAATATCGGTTTCCTGCTGCATGTGGCTGAACGAGTCAGGAGGAACATTCCCGAAGTGCTGTTGCTGATCGCGGGCGCAGGCCCTGCGCGTGAAGGGCTGGAGCATGAAGCCGACAAATTGGGCTTGTCCGACAATGTCATGTTTATCGGCTACCTTGATCGCCATACCGAACTCAATAACTGCTATCACTCGGCGGATATTTTCGTGTTCTCATCGCGGACGGAAACCCAGGGGCTGGTGCTTTTGGAAGCGATGGCGCAAGGCGTGCCTGTAGTATCTACCGCCGAAATGGGAACACGTGACGTACTGCGCGAAGGCGCCGGCGTCTGGATCGCCGAAGAAGAACTGGAAGGCTTTTCCGGCAAGGTCATCATGATGCTGGGAGACGCAGGAGCCAGAGCGCGACTTGGCGAAGCCGGGCGCGAGTATGCACACGGGTGGTCGGCGGGCAAACAGGCAGAGCGTATGCTGAATTTTTACCAGTCTGTAATTGAATCCAGAAACGGCGATTAAAAACCCCCACTCCAACGGTTGCCTGCGAAGGCGATGATCGATCTCCTCCACAGCATTCAATAAGTCACTGCCTGATTCAACAACGCCGTCATCGGTATGTCCAGTCGCTCTGCTATTGGGCTGGTTCCAGTCGGTATTTTTTGGCGTTACTGGGTATGCTTTTGGATAAATGATAGGTTTGTCAGGCATCCGGGGATACGGGAACCGTCGATTAGGCTGGACTTTCTTCATGATGCATTGCGGGGATTATTTTATTCACATGGCTGTTTGCCATCCAGATGCCACTTTGCCGCGTGCTAAAATCCCCAATCATGAGCAAAGCATTCACCAAGGAAGCAGACGATGAAGAAGAACTGGAGTTACCCCAGCAGCTTCCAGTCGGACTAAAGAATTATATTACTCCCGCAGGATACCAACGCCTCAGAGACGAGCTCGACCAGTTATGGAAAGTCGAGCGCCCAGTGCTGGTGAACACTATTACCTGGGCCGCCTCCAACGGTGATCGTTCGGAAAACGGCGATTACATTTATGGCAAGAAGCGACTGCGCGAGATAGACCGGCGCATTCGTTTTCTTTCCAAGCGCATGGATAACGCGGTCGTGGTTGATCCTGCACAGCGGGTGGATTGTGATCAGGCGTTTTTTGGCGCGACGGTGACGGTGTGCGGGCAGGGCGGCGTGGAACGTACTTATAGCATAGTCGGAGTGGATGAGGCCGATGCCGGGCGCGGGCTGATTAGCTGGGTATCGCCGCTGGCGCGGGCGCTGCTCAAGGCGCGTGCAGCCGACGTGGTGACGCTGCATATCCCCGGAGGGGTGGAGGAACTGGAGGTGGTTGATGTCGCCTATGTGCAGATTTTCCTTGCCGATTGTAAGGCGCCTTGAGTTAAACGGGTTAATTGCACAGCTTATTTCCATCTAATCGGGGGTTGCCAAGCTAAAGAAATCCGATACCTTCCCGATAACAAGCCTGATGTGCCAACTTAGAGCGAGACAACAATGAAAACAAATCTGCCCGTGACGCAGCGTGAAATCGATTATCCAGAGAGCAAAGTATTTGTCACGAAGACCGATACCAAGGGAATGATCACCTACACGAATGACTCGTTCTCGGAAATCGCCGGGTATTCCCGCGAGGAGTTGATGGGGGTGAACCACAATATCGTCCGCCATCCGGATATGCCTGAATGGGCATTCAAAAGCCTGTGGGATACGGTTAAATGCGGTCATCCATGGCGCGGCATTGTAAAGAACCGGGCCAAGAGCGGCGACCATTACTGGGTGCGCGCCACCGTGGCGCCGATCACGGATCACGGCACGGTTATCGGATACATTTCACTCAGAAAGAAACCGACACGTGACGAAATCTCGGCTGCGGAAGCGCTGTATAAATCGGGCAGTGTGCCCTCGGCGAAACTACCGCTATCCAAGCGGTTCCAGAATCTCACCCTGCAAACCAAGCTTCAACTTTTAATTCAGCCAGCCCTGTTGCTGATGATGGGCGTCGTCAGTCTTGCCATCATCAACGATAATAAGGCAGGCATGTTTGATACGGCGAAACAACATGCCGAAGGGGTTGCTAACGGGCTTATCGATAACGCAAACATGCTGATGGTTACCGGTCAAATCGGCAATGTCGAAACCCGCAAACTGCTGATCAAGAAACTTTCCGATTCCGGGAATATTGTCGGGCTGCGTCTCATGCGCACCGAACAGGTCAGCAAAACGTTCGGGCCAGGGCTACCGGAAGAGCAAGTTCAGGATGACTTGCAACGCAATGCCGTTGCCAGCAAGCAGCCTTATTACGCGATAGAGGAGCGGGATGGAAAGCAGATATTCCGCGCGGTAACACCCTATGTGGCCAGCCACGATTTTCATGGCACGGACTGCTTAACTTGCCATCAGATAGCGGATGGTAGCGTGACTGGGGTATCCGACATCCAGATCGATTTGAGCAGGGAGGTTGAGAAGCTTCATAAAGTTATACTCGAGCAGGTTTTAATCCAGATTGCGTTTCAGCTTGCGCTGTTCTTTTTTATCAGTTTGATTGTTCACCGCTTCGTGGTGAAACCGGTCGAGGAAATCAAGGAGCACCTGAGCGAGGTAATCAATGGACACATGTCGAGCCACGTCGATATTTCAGGCCGTGACGAAATGGGGGAAGTGCTTTGTTCGGTTCAGTCGACCAAGGTGCTGCTGGGATCAATTATCGATCAGATCGCCTCGGTATCGGGTCATATTGATGATCGCGCAAAACATTTGTCGGGTGCCATGACAAAAGTGGCAGAAGGTTCCCAGTCCCAGTCTGAAGCCGCGAATAGCATGGCTACGGCCGTCGAGGAGATGACTGTCAGTATAGATCAGATCGCCGAAAATGCCGGGGAAGTACGGCGCATTTCGGACAACTCGGCATCGCTGGCGAGCGAGGGTGGCAAGATTGTGCAGCAGGTCATTGACGACATGGCAAAAACCAACCAGGCAGTGATGAACACCGCGCAGACGATACAGCAACTCGGCGATCAATCCGACCGGATACATAACGTGGTCAGGGTGATCAAGGAGATTGCCGACCAGACTAATCTGCTTGCGCTCAATGCGGCGATTGAGGCGGCGCGGGCGGGAGAGCAGGGGCGGGGCTTTGCCGTGGTGGCGGATGAAGTGCGCAAGCTGGCGGAAAAAACCGGGCGCTCCACCCAAGAGATCGCCGGGATGATAGAGGCGATTCGTGCCAGTACCAGTAATGCGATAGCCGAAATGGTGGCTACGGTCGAGATGGTCAAGGCCAGTGCTGTCATGGCTGAGAAAGCCGGCAGCTCTATTGTACAAATCAATGACGGTGTGTCACGGGCGCTCAACGGCGTCGAGGATATTTCTACGTCCATTCATGAACAAAGTTTGGCGAGTCGTGAGATCGCTATCAACGTGGAAAAAGTCGCGCAAATGTCAGAAGAAAACAGTGGATCTGTCAGGGAGGTTTTCGGCACGGTGGAAGACCTTGAAATGTTCTCCAGCGCGCTTGAACAATCCGTCAAGCATTTCCAGATTTGACGCAATTGTGTGCTAAACGACTTTTGGATTAACCGAGTGAGGGGAATAGGCCGCGCATGCCGTTGGCGATAAATTCAACTGCGATGGCGGCGAGTATTAGCCCCATCAGCCGGGTAAATACGTCGATGCCTATCTTGCCCAAACGCCGTGCCACCCAAGGCGCAATCAGGAAGGTTAGCCAGACGGTCAAGCTGAGCAAAATAATTTCCAGGCTCATGATCAGATAATGTTCGATGCCGTGTGCTTTGTGTGCCTCCATGATTACCGCACTGATGGAGCCGGGGCCAGCCAGCAAGGGCGTGGATAAAGGCACGATGGCATTCGCGGAGGTGGCTTCGCCGTCGGCGCTATCCTCAATAGAGGGGCCGGTCTGGTTCAGATTACCCAGCAGCATTTTGATGGCGATCAGCATGAGCAGGATGCCGCCTGCCACGCGGAATGAGTTGATGCTGATGCCGAAGAATGAAAGCAGCGGTTCGCCTACCAGCAGCGCAACCAGCAAAATGGCGCACACCACCAGCGAGGCGAGGCGACCAAGGTGGGCGCGCTTGGGAGCCGTCATGTCTGCGGTGAACAGAATGATGATGGGAATAATCCCGATCGGATCGAGGATCGCAAACAGGCTGATAAATATCTTGGTGTATTCGGTGAAATCCAGCATGGCGCTCAATCGGAAAAATGCAGCAAGATGAGAGAAGACAAGTTATTCCAATTCACATTTAAAATAGCATTAATTGTGGGAGCGGCTTCAGCCGCGATGTATTTGAGTTTCGCGGCTGAAGCCGCTCCCACATCCAGTGGAATTATTGTCGTTTTTAACCGAAATTGGAATTACACGGTTAAATTTGCCAAAGCAAGGTCAGCTATTCCTCTTGGCTAACCGGCTTGATCCGTTCCAGCACCGCAGCAAAGAATCCGTCCGTGCCATGTACTTGCGGCAATAATTGCAGGCACTCGCCAACCTCCAGCGGGATTTTTTGTTGCGCGAGAATTTCCCCTGCATGGCGCAACACGAATTCAGGATGCGCGGCAAGAAACGCATCCACGATGGCGCGGTTTTCTTCATGCAGCAAGCTGCAAGTGGCATATACCAAGCGTCCACCGGGCTTGAGCAGTTTGCTGGCTGCGGCCAGGATAGCGGCCTGTTTCTGCGTGAGTTCGGACACGCTTTGCGACGATTGGCGGAACTTGAGGTCGGGATTGCGGCGTAACGTGCCCAACCCACTGCATGGCGCATCTACCAGCACGCGGTCTATTTTCCCGGCCAGGCGTTTCAGCTTGCTGTCTTTTTCATGCGCGATGAGTTGCGGGTGGATGTTGCTGAGTCCTGAACGTTTCAGACGCGGCTTGAGATTGGCCAGACGTTTTTCCGAAACGTCGAAAGCATACAAGCGTCCTTGCGAGTTCATCATCGCCCCCAGCATCAGTGTCTTGCCGCCTGCCCCGGCGCAGAAGTCCACTACCATCTCGTTGCGTTTTGGCGCGAGCAGGAATCCAAGCAACTGACTGCCTTCATCCTGCACTTCGAATTTTCCGCCGAGGAATAACGGACTTTTATTGAGAGCGGGTTTCCCCTTGACGCGGATGCCGATGGGCGACCAAGGGGTAATTTGTGCTTCCACTTTCTCGGCTTGCAACCCTTGCAATATCTCGTCGCGTGTAGCGAGCAAAGTGTTGACGCGCAAGTCCAATGGGGCGGGTTGTTGCATGGCGTTGCCGGTGGTGAGGATTTCCTCGTCCGTCATGGTCGCGCGTAATCTTTCAACCAGCCATTCCGGTAGTTCGGCCTGCACCGATAAAGGCAGTTCGGCAAGAGCGATGCCTTTGACCTTTCCCAGCCAGTCGCTTTCGTCGCGCTTTAGCAGAGGGGTGATTTCGCGCAGGTTGTAGCCGCCGAATCTTATCCAGTAGGCCAGCGCCATGCGGCGCGGAGTCGCCTGTTCGGCTGGTGTGGATGGATTCGCGCAGGCGTGCTCCAGAAACAGGCGGTGGCGCAATACACCGAACACGGTTTCCGCCACCAGTTCGCGTTCGTTTGAACCAATGCGCTCCCGCTGGAAGAAATAGCGCAACGAGGTGTCGGCAGGATGCTCCAGCGGCAGGATGGTGCGCAGTGCCTGGATAACGAGATCCAGACGGTATTCGGTGAGTAGCATGGTTTGATTTTCAGGTGCGGTTGAGTGATGCGGTCACGGCGTGAAATCGAAGCGGGTCAGCACTTGCGTGAACTTGCCACCGTCCGGGTCGGTGATAACCATCTTATAGGGAAAGTTGGCATGTTCCGTTGCCAGCCAGATTTCCGTCCGGCTCTCTCCGGCTTTCTGCAGGCTGGCAACATACAGCGCCTTGAATGTGCCGAGCGGAATCGTCACGCTCTGGTCGGGCGTGATGAGGTAATTGTAAATATCTACCTTGCTGCCGTTGGTCATGTAGAAATCGAGAGCGGTATCTTTAAGCGGCAAAAACATGAACTGGTACATCGCGCTCAGTCTGTCCTGCGTCCCGGCGGGCAGCGGCAGCGTGCGTTTTCCGTTGCGATCATTCAGGGTGATGCTGTTGGCTTCCCAGTCAAAATTGGCGCTGACATTTCGTTCGGCATCAAGCTCGCGCTTGTTGGTGAAAGTGATTGGGCGTAGCCCTTTCGCAGTCACGGTGCCTTCGCTGACGACGCGGATGGTTTCGGGCTTGATCAGCGCGAGTATGCCAACCGCCTTACTCACGCTTTCGATGTGATAGCCACCCTGCTTGCGGGTGTAGGTTTCCGTCATGGTGGCGCCCTTGATGCCGTCCTTGATTACATCGTAGCTGACCTGAAGGCGGGAGGGCGAGTCGGCGGCTATTGCGGGCGCAGCGCAGCATAACAATAACCAGACGATGATGTGCATAAGCTTCGGCATAATCCTATTCCAGCCCCGGTGAAATGAGGGCAGCGCCCGGCTGTTTAAGGCGATCCAGCAATACTTTGCCGTCTGCCCCAAGGCTCAGGTAGCCGCAGCAGAACCAGCGGATGGCTTGCTGATAGATGCGATGTTCCTCGCGCAACACGCGTGCCGCCAAGGTTGCCGGGGTGTCATTCATCAGCACCGATACGGCAGCCTGGATGATGATGGGGCCGTGATCGAGATCGGTGGTGACGAAATGCACGGTGCAGCCGTGGATTCTTACGCCATCTTTCAACGCGCGTTCATGCGTATTGAGGCCGCCGTAAGCGGGCAGTAGCGAGGGGTGAATGTTGATCAGCCTGCCCGGGTAACGCGCAACAAAGCCAGGCGTGAGGATGCGCATGAATCCGGCGAGCACCACGAGGTCGGGCTGGTGACAGTCAATCGCGGCAGCGAGTGCGGCATCAAACGATTCGCGGTCGGGATAGTCGCGGTGCGCCACGACCTGCGTGGCGATGCCGTGCTGTTGGGCGATGTCCAGCCCCGGCGCATCCGCCTTGTTGCTGATGACCGCCGCCACACGGCAGCAGATCAGGTCGGCATCCAGCAGCGCCTGCATGTTGCTGCCGCGCCCGGAGATCAGGATAACGACAGACTTCTGCGAGGTGTTAGCGAACTCTGGTTTGTGCCTCATTGCCCTGACGTGCCTGTATTGTGCCTATGATCCATGCGGTTTCCCCTGCGATCTTGATCTGGTTGAGTGCGGCAGCGGCATCGTTTTTGTCCACAATCACCACCATGCCGATGCCGCAATTGAAGGTGCGGTACATTTCCTGTGGTGCTACATTGCCTTGCTCGCGCAGCCAGTCGAACAGCTTCGGTGTTTGCCATGATGTTCCGTCGAGTACTGCGGCGACATTCTCCGGCAACACGCGCGGGATATTTTCCAGCAGGCCGCCGCCGGTAATATGCGCCATACCTTTGACCTTGATTTGCTGCATCAGTGCCAGCAGCGGTTTTACGTAAATGCGCGTGGGTGCCATGATGCAATCGGCCAGCGTGCGCTCGCCGTCGAATTTTGCATTGAGGTCTGGCTTGCTGCGCTCGATAATTTTGCGCACCAGCGAGTAGCCGTTGGAGTGCGCGCCGTTGGAAGCCAGCCCCAGCACCACGTCGCCGGGCTTGATGTCGTTGCCGGTGATGATCTGCGATTTTTCTACCACGCCCACCGCGAATCCGGCGAGGTCGTATTCGCCCACCGGATACATGCCAGGCATCTCCGCAGTCTCTCCGCCTATCAGTGCGCAACCGGACTGCTCGCAGCCCAGTGCGATGCCCTTGATGACTTCGGTGGCAGCTTCCACGTCCAGCTTGCCGCAAGCGAAATAGTCGAGAAAGAACAGCGGCTCTGCACCCTGCACCAGAATGTCGTTGACGCTCATGCCGACCAGGTCGATGCCGACGGTGTCATGGCGGTTGAGTTCGAATGCGAGTTTTAATTTCGTGCCCACGCCGTCGGTGCCGGAGACCAGCACCGGTTCGCGGTATTTTTTGGAAATCTCGACCAGGCCGCCGAAACCGCCGATGCCGCTCAGCACTTCGGGACGCATGGTGCGTTTGGCGTAGGGCTTGATGTTTTCCACCAGGCGGTCACCAGCGTCGATGTCCACTCCGGCGTCGCGGTAGGAGAGGGAATTGTGTTGACTCAAGTTGAGTTCTCGCTTTCTTCGGGATAAAGTGCAGGCCGTTTGGGCTGACAATGGTTTTTGTTGGCAATTCTTTATGGATGGATTTTACCTTAAATGCCCCTGGAACGCTTGACCGCGCTGTTGTCGGGGTTGCGCCATGCCAAAGGCTGCTATCTATCCGGCAATTTGTACCAGAACTGAACATGACACAATTGCTGCTCAATATCGCGCCGGACTGGAACCCCACGCTGGACAATTTTGTTGCCGGGCGCAACGTCGAATTGCTCTCAGCCTTGCGCCATGCACTGGACGGGACGGCGGGCGAACGCTGCCTCTACCTGTGGGGCGAGCCGGGTAGCGGCAAAAGCCACTTACTGCAAGCGGCGGTCGGGCAGGCGCGCGCATCAGGACAGTCTGCGATTTGCCTGTGTCGCGCCGTGCCGGAAGGCATGTCGGTGGTTGCAGTAGACGATGTGGAGGCGCTGGACGACGCTGCACAGATATCACTGTTCGAACTCTACAACCGAATGCGCGAAAGTGGCGGCATGTTGCTGGTGAGTGGTGCAGCGGCACCGGCGCACCTGCATTTGCGCGACGACCTGCGCACGCGGCTGGGCTGGGGTTTGGTGTATCAGGTGCATGGCTTGAGCGATGAAGAAAAAGCGCAGGCACTGGTACAACATGCCAGCGCAAAAGGTCTTGTCCTGCCGCATGAGGTGACACAATACCTGCTGCGTCACGGGCGGCGCGACTTGCCAGCGTTGCTGGTTGTGCTGGATGCGCTGGACGCTCACTGCTTGCGCCTGAAGCGCGGGGCATCGGTACCATTGTTGAAAGAGGTGATGCAGGCTGGCAACGGCATGCCGATGTAAGCCAAACTTCGTTTTGATGAAGGTGGCTGTCGGCTGCGAGGCACAGTGCATTTATGTTGTTATCATAATGATGGGGATTGAGAGTGAACCTGGCTTTATTTGATCTGGACAACACTTTATTAAGTGGCGACAGCGACTTCGAGTGGGCGCAATTTCTCATCGAACAGGGTGTACTCGACCGTGAACTGTTCGAGGCAAAGAACTTGGCTTTTTACGAGCAGTACAAACGGGGGACATTGGACATCCACGAGTTTCTCGATTTTCAGTTGAAGCCCCTGTCGCGTCACTCACGCCATGTGCTGGACACTTGGCACGGGGAATTCATGCAGCGCAAGGTGCGCCCCATGATGGGGGTTGCTGCGCGCGATCTGGTGGCGCGGCACCGTGCGGCGGGGGACGTATGCGTCGTCATCACCGCCACCAATAGCTTTGTGACCGCGCCGATTGCGCGCGAATTTGGTGTCGAACACCTGATCGCAACCGAGCCGGAGCAACAGGACGGCGAATTTACCGGGCGCGTGGCCGGTGTGCCGAGTTTCCGTGAGGGAAAAATCACGCGGCTGGAAGATTGGATGACGCAGCACGGCTGGAACTGGGGCAGCTTCGCCGACAGCTGGTTTTACAGTGATTCGTTGAATGATCTTCCATTGCTGGCGAAGGTGAAAATCCCGGTGGCGGTTGACCCGGATGCCACGCTACGCACCCATGCCGAGGAGCATGGGTGGCGCATCATGAGCTTGCGTTGAAGGGGTGCCCTGATGTCCATGCGTAAAAATACCTGGCTTAGCTGGAGCAGCGGCAAGGACAGCGCATGGGCGCTGCATGTGTTGCGCCAGTCATCCGAATATGAGGTAACCGGGCTGTTTACCACTATTAACAGCGTATTCGGGCGCGTGGCCATGCATGCGGTGCGTGTCGCGTTATTGCAGCGGCAGGCGCAGGCTGTTGGTTTACCGTTGCACCTGATAGAAATTCCTTATCCTTGTTCAGACGCACAATATGCCGCCGTGATGACGGATTTTGTGGAGCGCGCTTGCAACGATGGCATACGCTGCATGGCGTTCGGCGATTTGTTCTTGCAGGATGTGCGCCGTTATCGTGAAGAGCGTATGCAGGGCACCGGCATCGAGCCCATCTTTCCGCTGTGGGATATCCCGACACGGGAATTGATTGAGGAAATGCTTGCGGGCGGTTTGCGTGCCTGTCTCACCTGTGTTGATCCGCGTGTGCTTCCAGCCGATTTTGCGGGGTGCGAATTGACTCAGGAGTTGCTTGACAGCCTGCCATCCAATATTGATCCATGCGGTGAGAATGGAGAGTTTCACACCTTCGTATTCGATGGGCCGATGTTCACGCATCCCCTCGATATTGAAATGGGCGAGGTGGTTACACGCGATGGTTTTGTGTTTGCTGATTGTTGGCTGCGCGGGATGAAACCAAGCGGTCCGATGCAAGCAAATGCCGCCGCCGCAGACGATTGCCGGTTGTGTCCGGTGACTGTGGAGGGAGAGCGCGGGCTTGTCCCCGGTGTATAATCCGTGCTTCATTTGGGTAGAAGCTTGTCGCGCCGTTCGTATTTCCTGGAAAGTAATGATAAAAAAACTGTTCAAACGTGTGTTCGGAAAATCACCCAAAGTCCGGGTGGAAGGTAAGTGCCATATCATCCCCTTTGAAGTGCATGGCGTCGGACGCAGTGGCATCAGCCCGGCTGCGCGCAAGGTGACCGAAGGCTTGCAGGCCGTCGGCTACAAGGCTTTCGTGGTAGGCGGTGCGGTGCGCGATTTGCTGCTCAATCGCCACCCCAAGGATTTCGATATTGCCACCGACGCCACGCCGGAAGAGGTGCGCCGCGTGTTTCGCCGCTCGCGCATCATCGGGCGGCGCTTCCGCCTGGTGCACGTGATGTTCGGCGAGGAAACAGTGGAAACATCCACTTTCCGCCGCATGATAGAAGTCGAAGAAGCGCAGACCGATGAGCATGGGCGCTTGTTGCGTGATAACGAGTTCGGCGATCAGGAGCAGGATGCGGCACGGCGCGACTTTACCGCCAACGCTTTGTTCTACGATCCCGCCACGCAGGAAATTTTCGACTATCACAATGGTTACGCTGACATTCGCGCAAATACCCTGCGCATTATCGGCGACCCGGCGGTGCGCTACCGCGAAGACCCGGTGCGCATGCTGCGCGCGGTGCGCCTGTCGGCCAAGTTGGGCATGAAGCTGGATGCTGCCACCGCTGCCCCGATAGCGAGCATGAAAGATTTACTCGACAATGTGCCGCAAGCGCGGATGCTCGACGAGATGCTCAAGCTGCTCCTGTCTGGTCACGCGGTGGAGTGTGTCAAGAAACTACGTGCGATGGACTTGCACCACGGCATGTTGCCGATGCTGGACGTGATTCTGGAACAGCCGCAGGGGGAGAAGTTCGTCATGCTGGCGCTGGAAAATACCGATCAGCGCATCCGCGAAGACAAGTCGGTGTCGCCCGCCTTCCTGTTCGCCGCGCTGTTGTGGCACGAAGTGCTGTCCGACTGGAAGGCGCAGCAGGATGCGGGTGAAAAGCCGATTGCGGCGCTGCACACTGCGATGGATGCCGTTCTCGGCAGGCAGCGGGAGCAGCTTGCCATCCCGCACCGTCACGATGCGATCATGAAGGAGATGTGGCTGCTGCAGCCGCGTTTCGAGCAGCGCGGCGGACAGCGTCCGCTCCGCTTGCTGGCGTTGCCGCGCTTCCGTGCCGCTTATGATTTTCTGTTGCTGCGCTGCGAGAGCGGCGAGGTGGATGCAGAACTGGGTTTGTGGTGGGATGAGTTTCAGGATGCTACCGACGAGCGCCGCGCCGAAATGCTGATGCCGGACGAGGTGCCCAGGAAACGCCGCCGTCGCAAGAAACCGGCGGGTGCGCCCCAACCGGAGGCGGCAGTGCAATATGAATTCCCGATAGATTGATGGCCGGACAAATCGCATTTGTCGGCTTGGGTAGCAACCTGGATAACCCGCGCGAGCAAGTATTGCGGGCGTTGCAGGCTTTGGGTAATTTGCCGCATACGCGGGTGTTGGCGTGCTCTTCGCTTTACCGCAGCGCGCCGGTCGGTTATCTGGATCAGCCGGATTTCATCAATGCGGTGGCACAACTGGAAACGAAGCTGAGTCCGCGCGCCTTGCTGGATGCGCTGCTGGCACTGGAACAAGAGTGCGGGCGCACACGCGAATTTATTAATGCTCCGCGTACACTGGATTTGGACGTGCTGCTGTACGATGAACTTCGCCACCACGAACACGGTCTGACTATTCCTCACCCGCAGATGCATTTACGCGCCTTCGTGCTGCGCCCTTTACTGGAGATCGCGCCGGATTGTGTGATACCCGGTATCGGCGCGGCGGCGGCAGCATTGCAGCAATGTGCGGATCAGCAATTGGAGCGAGTGTCGGATGGGTATTTGAAGGGTGCCTCTAAAAATTCAAGCTTATAAGCCAGACAAGGCGCGAGCAAAAAATTGCGCCGCAGCATATATCTGATATGTAAGGAGTAATTTTTTGTGAGCAACGCAGTATGGCGACGAAGATTGGATTTTTAGAGGTACCCTGATGTTGTTTGATAAATACCGTTATGTAGTGGTCGAAGGGCCGATAGGCGTGGGTAAAACCAGCCTGGCGCGGCGGCTGGCGGAACACACCGGCGCGGCCGTTCTGCTGGAGAAGCCGGAAGAGAATCCTTTTCTGGCGCGCTTTTATCAGGATCCCGTCCGCCATGCGCTGCCCACCCAGTTGTTTTTCCTGTTTCAGCGTATCAACGAGGTGCGTGATCTGGGACAGATGGACATGTTCCGTACCAGCACGGTAGCAGATTACCTGTTCGACAAAGACGCGTTGTTTGCGCGCCTGAATTTGAGCAACGACGAATTTGCGCTGTACCAGAATATCTACAACAGTTTGGCGCCGCAAGCACCTAAGCCGGACTTGGTGATTTACCTGCAAGCCCCGGCGCAAACCCTGATCGAGCGCGTGCAGAAGCGTGCCCACGCCTACGAGCGCCCCATTTCCGATGACTACCTGACGCGCCTGGCGCAGGCCTATAGTGATTTCTTTTACCATTACGATGCGGCGCCGGTGTTCGTGGCGAACAGCGAAAATCTGAATTTAGTGGATAATGATGAAGATTTCGCGTTGCTGTTACAGCGCATCGAAGGGATGCGCGGACAGCGGGAGTTCTTTAGCAAAGGATAGATATGAGGACAACACTGACAAGCTTGCAGTCGTTACGCGACAAGGGCGAGAAAATCGCCGTGCTGACCTGTTACGACGCCAGCTTCGCGGCATTGCTCGAAGCCAATGGCGTGGAAGTGCTGCTGATCGGCGATTCGCTCGGTATGGTGCTGCAAGGCCATGAGACCACCTTGCCGGTGACGCTGGACGATATGGTTTACCACACCGCCTGCGTGGCGCGCGGGGCGAAGCAGGCGTTCATTGTTGCCGATATGTCATTCGGCACCTTTCAGGTCAGCCCGGAAAAAACTTTCGAACACGCTGCGCGCTTGATGGCAGCAGGCGCGCACATGGTCAAGCTTGAAGGCGGCGCGGTGATGGCCGACACCATCGCCTTCCTTACCGGACGCGGCATTCCGGTTTGCGCCCATATCGGGCTGACGCCGCAGTCGGTGCATCAACTCGGAGGCTACCGCGTGCAGGGTAAGAGTGACACCGATGCGAAACGCTTGCTGAATGACGCAGTCGCCGTGGCGCAGGCGGGTGCCGGAATGCTGGTGCTGGAAACCATCCCGGCGTTGCTCGCGGCAGAAATCACCGCGCAGCTTGCCATTCCCACCATAGGCATCGGCGCGGGAGCGGAATGTTCCGGCCAAGTGCTGGTGCTGCACGACATGCTGAACATCTATCCAGGCAAGAAGGCGCGCTTCGCAAAGAACTACATGCAGGGTGCGCAATCCATCGCCGAAGCGGTGGCGCGCTATGTGGCCGAGGTGAAGTCCGGTGCCTTCCCTGGCGTGGAACACAGCTTCTGATGCAAATTATTCCCACTGTCGCCGAATTGCGCCAGCATCTGCGCGGCGTAACTTCCATCGCCTTTGTGCCCACCATGGGCAACCTGCACGAAGGCCATCTCGACCTTGTGCGCATCGCGCGTGAGAGAGGTCAATGCGTGGTAGTGAGCATATTCGTCAATCCTATGCAGTTTGGCGCGAACGAGGATTTCGGCAAGTACCCGCGCACCTTGCAGGAGGATTGCGCAAAATTGGAACAGAGTGGCGTGGATGTGGTGTTTACGCCGTCCGAGCGCGAGTTGTATCCGCAGCCACAGCAGGTGACGGTGGAGCCGCCTCTTGAAAATGAATTATGCGGTGCATTCCGTCCCGGTCATTTTCGCGGAGTGGCAACGGTGGTGCTGAAACTGCTCAACATCGTGCAGCCGCACGTCGCAGTGTTCGGCAAGAAAGATTACCAGCAACTGTATGTGATACGCCAAGTAGCGGCGCAGTTGAATTTGCCGGTTGAAATTGTCGGAGGCGAAACCGTTCGTGCGCCGGATGGTCTGGCGCTCAGTTCGCGCAACCAGTATTTGAGTGCTGCCGACCGAACCGAAGCGGCTTTTCTGTATCAAACGTTAGTTGGCATGCGGCAGGCTATGCTAGAGGGGACGAAGGATTCCGCCATATTGGAGCGACAAGCCGCGCAAGCGCTGACCGCGCGCGGCTGGCAGGCGGATTACGTGGCGGTGCGCGATCAGAATACCCTGATGCAACCGCAGAACGGCAAGCGCGATCTGGTGATTCTGGCGGCGGCGCGGCTGGGACAGACAAGACTAATTGATAACCTTGAAGTTTGTATATAATGCGCGCCTAGATTTTAGGAGAATGACTTAATGCAACGTACCATGCTTAAATCCAAATTGCACCGTGTGCGCGTGACGCGCTCGGAGTTGCATTACGAAGGCTCGTGCGCGATAGATGACAATTTGCTGGATGCCGCCGACATCAAGGAGTATCAGCAGATTGATATTTACAACGTTACCAACGGCGAACGCTTCACCACCTACGCCATCCGCGCGCAACGCGGCTCAGGCACTATCTCGGTGAATGGCGCGGCGGCGCACAAGGCCGATCCGGGCGACATCCTGATCATCGCTACTTACGCGATGTATTCCGAACTGGAATTGCAGAAATTCCATCCCCAACTCGTCTATGTGGACGAGCACAACCGCATCATCGCCCAGCGCGACAATATTCCCGCTCAAGCTGCGTAGTTTTCAATCCGGTGGGTGTCCGGGATGTGACATTGCCAACAAACCACCCAGTATTGGCCTTCGATAATCCCAAAAAATCCATTAGCCCAAATATCCCCTCCCCCTTGCAGTCCGTCAAACTTTTGGCCGGGCACCCGGAGGAGGGCTAGGGAGGGGGTAGAATCGCCGCATTCTAACTGCGCTACCCCCATCCTAACCTTCCCCCTGCAAGGGGAAGGGACAAAACCAGTTCTAATCGATTTTTTGGAATTTATGTAAGTATAAATGGGTATTGCCTCTCGATATACGAAGTGCTATAAGTTTAATCTCGTTAGACGCATTTCATTGGACAAGCTTGGCTGTTCCATAATGTTATGGACTAGGGAAACGCGGATTTATTCGTCGTTCCCGCGAAAGCGGGAACGACGAAACCGAATAAATCCGCATTTCCCTAGCATCCACCACAACCAAGTGCCGTAGATTTTCTAGGGGAAAGAATAATGAAGAAGTCCCGGTTGCAGCACCTTCTACCACTTGCGTTGCTCAGCATGGGAATCTTGCCGGCTTGGGGGCAAGACGTAAAGGATGAGGGCAAGGTTACGCAAGAGCAGCGCATGGCTCACAGCACTCAAACATCGGCTCCTGACGCTAATACTGACGGCAACACCGCACTGGTGCGCATCGAACGCTTCCAGATCAAAGGCAACACCCTGCTCGATCCCGGACTGATCGAGCGTCTGCTGAATCCTTACAAGGGCGATGCCCGCAGCTACACCGACATCCAGCTCGCACTGGAGGCGCTCGAAGGCGCATATCGCAGCGCCGGTTACAGCGCGGTACATGTCATCACCCCGGAGCAGGAAATTACCGGGGGCACTGTCGTTCTTCAGGTAATCGAAACCGTAGTGGGCAAGGTCATCATCAAGGGCAACGAACATTACGATAAAACCAACATCAGAAATGCCCTGCCTGCGCTGGTCGAAGGCTCGACACCCAGCGCACGCGCACTTTCCCAAAACATCCAGCTCGCCAATCAGAACCCTACTCGCCAGATCGACGTCGTACTCGCGTTGGGGGAGGAAGAAAACACGGTGGATGCCCAAGTCAACGTGCAGGACAGTTCGCCCCACAAAGTTTTTCTGACCTTGGACAATACCGGCAATCAAAGCACCGGCATGTACCGCACGGGCATCGGTTACCAGAACAACAACATGTTCAACCGCGACCAGGCTTTGACCCTCAACTACATTACCTCGCCCGATCACATAAGCGATGTTACCCAAGTCTCGGCCAGCTATCGTCTTCCTGTTTATTCGATGGGCGATAGCGTCGATCTGCTTGCCGCCTATTCCAACACCAATGCAGGCACTACCAGCGTTGGCGGTGTAGGCGGCCCTTTGCTGACCTTCGCAGGCAGCGGTGACGTGTACGGTGCGCACTACAACCACTACCTGCCGCGCCAAGGTGATTACACCTCCAAAATCATTGGCGGACTCGACTACCGTACCACTGTCAACAACTGTCAGCTTGCAGGCAGTGCCTGTCCCGGCACGCCTGACATCAACGAGCTTCCTCTCACCGTCACCTATGGCGGAACGTTGACCAAGCCCACTCAGGTTGTCGACTACGCCACTTCCGTCGTACACAATGTCCCTAGCGTCGATAAAGGCGGTTCCGATGCCTTTAACGCGACTCGTCTCGGCGCTGCGGCTGATTACACCCTCCTGCGTTTGAATGGCAGCCTGTCGGGGGTATTACCCCGGAACTGGCAATATCGCCTGGCTGGCAATGCCCAATACTCGCAAGATGCGCTGATACCGGCGGACAGGTTGGGGCTGGTCGGAGCGAATGCGGTACGTGGTTTTATTGAGCGTGAATTTTCCAATGACAATGGCTACGTTATCAACATCGAGCTATACACACCGGAATTGGCACCCGCGTTGCACATAAATGACGGCAGCTTCAGGTTGCTGGGTTTTGTAGATAGCGGGAGCGGATGGAACAAGTGGCTTCCGGGCGAGATCGCAAACCGCACCACAGTTAGCAGTGTGGGCGCGGGCTTCCGTTATACCCAAGGCAAAAACCTGACGGTCAAGTTTGACTTGGCCAAGGTGGCCTGTACCGACACAGACAGCGCAACCTGTACCGGCTCCAGCATCGTTAGCAGGACGGGAGATACACGCGGCCATATAGGCATGGTGGTAAGCTGGTAAATGCAGGATGGGTAGCGAAGCGTAACCCATCAATTATCGAAGCCAAAACTTACGGTAGTGCCGTAATGACGGAATCGGGATTTTAGAAGCGCTCTATAGTGCAACAGCAGGCAGGAGGAAATCATGAATCACATTTTCCGCAGTATTTGGTCCAATGTGCTGAACACTTGGGTGGCCGTATCCGAACTGACTAGTGCAAAAGGCAAGCGTTCCGGCTCGTGTGTTTTGAACGCGGCGGCGTTGGCAGATAACGAAAGCGAGACCGGCAATCTGGTCAAACACAACCGGCTTTGCCTCAAATCCAACACTGTTTACTTAACCGTTCGTGGTGAGCCTGTAACCGTTCGCCCCACAGAACTTTTGGTCGGGCACCCGCCTGAGCTTGTCGAAGGGTGCATGTGGTTCGACAAGCTCACCACGAACGGAATTTTTGGTATTGGCTTCAAACCCATAGCCATCGCGTTGGCCTGCTGCTTCAGCCTCAATGCCCAAGCCAACCCAATCGGCGCCCAGGTCGTCAACGGCACTGCCAGCTTCAACCAGAGCGGCAACCTTCTCACCGTCACCAACACCCCCAACGCCATCATCAACTGGCAGAGTTTTTCCATCGGCAGCAGCGAGACCACCCGCTTCATCCAGCAGTCCGCCAGCAGCTCCGTATTGAACCGCGTACTCGGCGCCGATCCTTCCGCGCTGCTCGGCACGCTGACATCGAATGGCAGGGTATTCCTCATCAACCCCGCCGGCATCCTGGTGGGGCAAGGCGCGAACATTAATGTTCCGGGGTTTGTCGCGTCCACGCTCAATCTCTCCAACGCCGATTTTCTTGCGGGCAACCTGAATTTCACAGCCAACCCCAACGCCGGAGCCATCCAGAATAACGGCACCATCACCACCCCTGAAGGCGGCACGGTTTACCTCGTCGCGCCCCAGGTTACCAACAACGGCATCATCAACACCCCCAAGGGCGAGACCATCCTCGCTGCTGGCAACACCGTGCAGCTAGTGGATACCGGCACCCCCGGCGTCGCGGTGCAAATCACCGGCAGCAACAACACCGCCACCAACCTCGGGCAAATTCTCGCCGACAGCGGACGCATTGGCGTAGTGGGTGCGGTGGTCAATAACAGCGGCACGATCAGCGCGAGCAGCCTGGTCAATCAAGGTGGCAGAGTGTTCCTTCAGGCCACCAGCCGCGTTGATGCGGGCGGCATGATCAGCGCACAAGGTGCAACGGGTGGGGGCAGCATCTCCGTGCTGGCCGATATGCAAAATGGCACCGTCAACGTCACCGGCACATTGGATGCCTCCGCACCCAATAGCGGCAACGGCGGCTTCATCGAAACCTCGGCGGCGCACGTTCAAGTGGCGGACACGGCACGCATCACCACCGCAGCAGCCAATGGCAATAACGGCACATGGCTGATTGATCCGTATGACTTCACCATTGCGAGCTCTGGCGGCGACATCACAGGCTTGATACTCTCAGGGTTGCTGAACTCCAACAGCGTCGTCATCAGTACAGTTACCACCGGAACCGATTCGTCGACCAATCGTTATGGGACAACAGGCAGCAACGGCGACATCTTCGTCAGTGATAGTGTGACTTGGAGCAACAGCGCCAACAGCCTTACCCTGAACGCGTATCGTGATATCAACATTACCGCACCGATCATGGGTACGGGGGCGCTATTAGCCACTGCCGGTCGTGACTTTAATATCACCGATACACAAATAAATACAGGCACCCAGACAATCAATGTCGGTGGCAACCTGAACCTTACTGCCACATCCAATTGGACAGCGCTGCAATCCAATGGCACCCAGACGATCAATTTCACTGGATCGGGGATTACTCACACGATGATTATCCAAGGCGGCAATGATTCCGGATACAGCGGCGCCGCCGCCAGTGTCGAATCATCCGGCTTGCAGACAATCAATTACGCCACCACCGGAGCTAGCACGCTGGATATTCAGGTTACCGGCGGCAGTTCTAACAACTTAGGCCAAAATGCCTACGTCTACACTAATAACGTGCAGGGGGCGCTCATCTGTAACACTTGTGCCACATGGAACTGGGCCGCTATTCAGAGCTATGGCGGTCAGACCATTACCGCCACGACGATTAAAGTCAACGGCGGCAGCGGCGGCAACGGTAACTATGCAAGTATCGAGAACAAGAGCAGTGTCGCTCAGCACATCACTACCACCGGTGACATCGCGATCACCGGTGGTAGCAGCGGCGGTTACTTTAACTCATCCTACTCTAATGATGGTGTCGGCAACGAGGCAGAAATCCACTCCGACGGAACGCAAACTATCATCGCTGGTTCCATCACTATGGTTGGCGGCGGAGATTCAACCACGTTTGGCGGTGCCATGCTTACCGGCAAGGCGGGCCAGAGCATCACGACCGCCGGCAATCTTTCCATGACTGGCGGCGGCAGCAGTGCTGTCGGCCAATATGGGATTGGTGCCCCGGTGGTAATTGGTGAGGAGTCCGGGACGAACATCACCCTCAATATCGGTGGTAGCCTGATCATGATAGGAGACAGCGGCTCGACCAGCCCGGCATTGATCGGCTCCGCGTATGGGACGCCCGCCATCAATATCACGGCGGCTGACATATCCATGACTAACGGTGCCGGGATCGGCGTTCTCACGGGTGGGCCAGCCGGGACGCTGGCGATGACCGCGACCGGAGTTGGCGGTATCTCCCAGGATTCGTTAAGCATGATGAATACAGTCTCCCTTGTTGCCACAGCTTCCTACAGTGGGGCAAGCATTAGCCTATTAGGACTCAATCAGGTCGGGTCCGTGACGGCTTCTGCCGATCAGTCCATCGCCTACAATACCGATGGGACTGTTCACCTTGTCTCAATGACTGCACCGGTCGGCATTACCGTCACCTCGACTGCCGCTTCCGGTAGTGACATCGGCCTTGGGGTACTGACTTCCACGGGAGGTGATGTTTCAATAACGGCAGACGGCGCGATCTACGACGACAACGGCAGCACCAATAACATCACGGCAAACAATATCACTTTGTACAGTATCAATGGGGGTGCGTCCGGTAAATTGGCCATCAGTGCCGATACCATGGTGGCAGCAGGAGGTACTATCGATGCCGAGGTAGCTCCTAACTTAATCGGTGGCGCCACCTACGGCGGTATCAGCATCCGCAATGTCGCCACCGACTCGACCTCGGCGGGCGCGCCGAGTTCGGTTACGCTTACCGATAACTCGATCAACGGCGGGCCGCTCACCTTCATTCATGTCGGCGACATAGATGATACCTACACCAGCATTTCCGCTACTACCAACCACGGGGACATCGCCATTCTGGTGGCAGGAAACCTTACGGAGTACGACAATATATTGGTGTCCACTCCAGACAGCGTCCTGATTGGTGCCACTGGGGATATGTATATGACTTGCTGTCTCAGCACCTCTGGCAACTTAGCCTTGGTTGCCGGTAGTTTGTTGGATATCAGCGGCAGCGTTGACGCCTATGGCGGAAATTTAGTGCTGGTCGCCCCCACGGTCACTATAGAGGGCAGTGGCAGTACCTCTTCGTCGTACAACACCCAGATCGCTGCTTCCAGTCTGACCATGAGTGGCGGTAGCATATCGGCCCAAAACGTCGATATTAGTGCCGGTTCCATCCTTGCCGACCTTGGTAGTAGTATATCTGCTGGAACCAATGTCACGGCGATGGTGACCGGAGATATCCGTCTTAACAACGGTTCCTATATTCGAGCTGGTAACGATGTCTCTCTCACATTCACCGGCCCGACTTCGACGCTCTATCTCAACGATACCGTCGCTAGCAGCGGGTCACCTTCTTATATCCTCGCCGACGTGCCGGCTACCACTACCCTGAATTTCCTGGGGCGTTCCAGCGGCGGCGTGGTGATTGACGGGGTCAATACGCTTACAACCACGGTGGGGGGAAGCGGTATTTTTACCGTTGATCAGAGTACGCCAGCCGTTGAGGGCGCGGGGCTGCATGTCACCTACTTTCAGTCACAGAATCTGGCGACTCTTCTGAATGCTATTTTGCCGCCCCCTGTAACGGTGACTTCTGTAGCACCACCTCCTCCGCCTATTGTCATCGTTGTTGCCCCTCCTCCATCAGGCAGTAGCGGCGCAGGGACATTTGATTCGTCAGGGGGCAGTATCGGCGGCACGACCGGAACATTTGGCGGCACGGATTCAGGCTCTGCAACAACGGCGAATGGCTCGTCCGGTAGCAGTGGTACAACAGGCAGTGCTACTTCGGGCAGCGATACGTCGAGTGGACAATCTGGCAGCGGCGACAAAGGCAAGGGCGACAAAGATAAGGGCGACAAGGATAAGGGCGATACTGCCAATGGTAAAGATGACAACAAGGGCAAGCAAAATGCGAAACCTAATAAATGTTAATTTGTTTTGTTTGATAGGCTTGCTGCTTCCCGCACTGGCCTGGGCGGAAGGCGTGGGTACTATCACGCACTTGGGCGGTGTAATCCGCGCGACGCACGCGGACGGCACGAGCAAGTTGCTTTCGGTCAAGTCTGAAATATTGGAAGGCGATACCTTGCGGACGGAGAAGAATACTTTCGCCCGCATCAAGTTCGTGGATGGCGGAGAAGTGGTGCTGCGGCCCGAGACGGTGTTCAAGGTGGACGCCTATGCTTACAAACCCGACGCCACCGAGCAGCATCAGGACAACATTCTGCTTAGCCTGGTCAAGGGTGGGCTGCGCTCGGTGACGGGTCTGCTCGGCAAGCGCAGCCCGGACGCCTTCAAGATGAACACGGCGACGGCGACTATCGGTATTCGCGGCACCCACTTCGGCGCGCTGCTGTGCAACAACGACTGCGCCAACATTCCAACTGTCTTAGGTCATGCGCCGGGGAACGGGTTATATACCGACACTGCTTCGGGCAAGACCGTCATAAGCAACGCAGCCGGTTCCATCGAAGTGCCTGCCGGTTCTTTCAGCTTTACGCCCGGCCCCAATGTCGCTCCAAGGCTGGTGCCGCCTTCGCAGGGCATACAGGTGACCATGCCTCCTTCCATCAGCAGCAACAAGGGATCAGGCAACGGTATGGGGGCTTCCGACAGCAATTCTTGTACGGTGAAATAGGTTAACCGTTGCGCGTGCGCTTAGAAAAGGTAATCCATTGAGCCGATTTGTCCCTTCCCCCTTGCAGGGGGAAGGTTAGGATGGGGGTAGAAATGGTGAAATAACGCGTTTCTACCCCCTCCCTAGCCCTCTCCCCTGCAAGGGGGAGGGGATGTTTTATTTAATGAACAATCCGGGTTAAATCTTTTTCGCTAACTCCGCTGCCTTGCCGATATAAGTTTCCGGTGTCAGTTCGCTCAAGCGCTGTTTTTCCGCTGCCGGAATATTCAGTGTCTGAATGAAAGCACGCAAGCTGTCGCGATTGATGCCGCCTTTGCCGCGTGTCAGGTCTTTCAGTTTGTCGTAGGCATTGTCGATGTTGTAGCGGCGCATCACGGTCTGGATCGGCTCGGCCAGCACTTCCCAACTGTTGTTTAAATCTTCCGCCACCCGTTGCGGGTTGGCTTCCAGTTTGCCCAGCCCTTTCAGGCATGACTCATAGGCCAGCAGGGTGTAGCCCATTGCTACACCCATATTGCGCAGCACGGTGGAGTCGGTGAGGTCGCGCTGCCAGCGCGAGATCGGCAGCTTCTCGGAGAGGTGGCGCAGCAGCGCGTTCGCCAGTCCGAGGTTGCCTTCCGAGTTTTCGAAGTCGATGGGATTCACTTTATGCGGCATGGTGGACGAGCCGACTTCGCCCGCGATGACGCGCTGCTTGAAATAACCCAGCGAGATGTAGCTCCAGATGTCGCGGTTGAGGTCGATCAGGATGGTGTTGATACGCGCAAACGCATCGAACAGTTCGGCCATGTAATCGTGCGGCTCGATCTGGATGGTGTAGGGGTTGAAAGCGATGCCGCGCGCCTCGACGAATTTCTTGGCGAAATTTTCCCAATCTACATTCGGGTAAGCTGAAAGATGCGCGTTGTAGTTGCCCACCGCGCCGTTGATCTTGCCGAGTATTTCCACTTTGGACAAACGTGCTTGCGCGATTTGCAGACGGTGCACCACGTTAGCCATTTCCTTGCCCAGCGTGCTGGGCGTGGCGGTCTGTCCGTGGGTGCGGCACAGCATCGGCAAATCGGCCTGTTGGTGGGCGATATTGCGCAGCTTGCTGATGAGTGTGTCTAGTGTAGGCAGCATCACATTGGCGCGTGCATGTTGCAGCATTAATGCATGGCTCAGGTTATTGATGTCTTCCGAAGTGCAGGCGAAATGGATGAACTCTAACGCGGTCGCGGTTTCCGGATTGGCCGACAATTTTTCGCGCAACCAGTATTCGATAGCCTTCACATCATGGTTGGTGCGCTTCTCGATGGCCTTGATTTCTTCCGCATCGGCCTCGCTGAATTGTGCGGCGAACTGGTCGAGTTGCGCAACCGTCTCGGTGGAGAACGGAGCAATTTCCGCAATGCCTGCTTCGGCGCTCAAGGCTTTGAGCCATTCAATTTCGATCAGCACGCGGTAACGGATCAAACCGAATTCGCTGAAGTAATTGCGCAAGGCATCTACCTTGCCGTGGTAGCGTCCGTCCAGCGGAGATAGGGCGGTGAGGGCAGTCAAAGTCATGGAGTAGGATCGTGTAAATGGAAACAGGCGCTATTTTACGTGAAAGCAGGGTGCGCTGTGCGCACCCTTCGGAAATGCTATTTATTTTTATGCCTCTGAAAATCTTTTCAGGATGCGGTTGTTCCCCACTTTGATAAAGGGGGGTAGGGGGGATTTGAGACGCGCAAAATCTCCCTCAGTCCTCCTTTTACACCCAGAGGGTGCAAGAACCTCTGCGAGGCAAAGGGGGAAGCGGTTCGGTGGTACTCACCCTGAGAATTGTTCAGAGACATGTCTATTTTTGATCGTGCATCGCGATGCGCGAAACAAACATGATCGCTAAAACATTTGCTGCCATCGCTATATACCCTACCGTCTTATATCCGATGATTCCTCCCGCGCTGTCTTGTGTGATGATAAAACCTGCCAGCGTGGTGGCCAAGCCCATGGCGAATGATTGCACTGTGGAGTTGAGTGACATGAAGGTGCCGCGCAATTTCGGCTGTGCAGCCGAGGTGACAATGGCCATCGCAGGAATCATGCGTCCAGAAACCAGCACGAAAAATGTCGTGGTGCAAATCATCCACAACCATAGCGGTTCTATTCCGATATGGCTAACCACAAACAATGGCAACAACGCGGCGGCGGCGACCAGCCGATAGATTTTTACCTTGCCGCGCAGATCAGCCCAATGACCGATCCGTCGTGCGGTAATTAACGTTGCCGCACCGCCTGCGAGGTAGACGAACGGGATGTCATGTTGCGAAATGCCGACGTTTCTTACCGCGTAAAGGGTGAGGTAGGGAATCACCGTGAAGCCGGAAAAAATGATCAACGCCGAAAGCAGCAAGGCTCGCAGATGGTTAGCGTCGCGCAATACAGCAAACATTTCCGCAAATGGATGGCTGCGCTTATTTGCACTGATGTGCTGGCGCAGTTCCGGCAAGATGCGCAGGCCGATGATGGCGAAAAATACGGCCATCCCAGCAATCAGGATAAAAGGCGCGCGCCATCCTATGTGATTGGCCAGCCACAACGACAGAGGCACACCGGCAACTGTGGAAAGCGAAAAAGCAGTTGCCACCACGCCGCTGGCTCGTGCGCGACGTTCGAACGGAATCACATCGCCAACTATGGTTTGTACCATCGCCCCTATTACGCCGCCAAATACTCCTGCCAGACCCCGCGCAACAATCAATGTTGAATAACCAGGTGCCAGGCCACATGCCAGCGTCGACAAACCGAACAGAACAAATACCGTTAGCAACAATCGTTTGCGTTCGAAGCGATCCACAAACGTCGCAGCCAACAATCCCGACAAGGCGGCGCTGAAGCTGTATGACGAGACAAGAAGGCCGAACTCATGCGTACTCATGCCGAACGAACTCATCAGGATAGGTCCGAGCGGCATCATGATCATGAAATCGAGGATGTTGATGAACTGAATGCCAGCAAGAGTGAGCAGCAGGTAGTTTTCGCGTTGCGGGGTAAGCGGGGGGTGCATAATTCAGTTAGGTAAACCCCCGGCTATGCCGGGGGACTCAGTTAGGTTTGATCGTTCCGGCGGCCATTAAAAAACAACGTTAAAATTCAGCAACATCATTCCCTCCCCCATGCAGGGGGAGGGTTAGGGAGGGGGTAGAAACTAAGCATGAGCATAATCAAGATTTCTACCCCCATCCCAGCCTTCCCCCTGATAGGGGGAAGGAGGAAAACAGCCGCCTTCAGGCGGCTCACGGTTTTATCTGCCTTTCGAAATATTAAACTTTAGCTTTTGGTAGTACCCCTTTATCCATTATTCTGATTTCTTGGCTGGTGCCACTGCCGGTGGGGCGGTGATCTCGATCTTGGCTTTGGCAGTCATGTCGTCGATCAGTTTCTTCAGGTTTTGCTCTTGCAACTGCTTGGCCAGTTGAGATTTGACTTGCTCGAAGGCGGGGGGTTGCTTGGCGCGGGAATCCTCCAACAGAATTACGTGATAGCCGAATTGCGTCTTGACTGGTTCAAGCGTGAATTTGCCTTTTCCGAGCTTGGCGACGGCAGCACCGAATTCCGGCACCATGCCATGCGGGTCGAACCAGCCCAGATCGCCGCCCTTATTGCTGGAACCAGAATCTTTGGATTTTTCTTTGGCCAGCTTGTCGAACTGCGTGGCGTTTATTTTCAGTTTGGCGATGATGTCCTTGGCTTCGGCTTCCTTATCCACCAGAATGTGGCGTGCCTTGTATTCGGTGCCTGACATCTGAGCCTTGATCTTGTCATACTCGGCTTTCAGCATGTCGTCGCTGACTGGACTGTTCTTGAAGTAGTCCTGAACGAAGGCGTTGGCCAGGATGGACTGTTTGGCCAGATTGATCTGGTCGATCACTTCAGGTGTCTCATCCATTTTTTTCTTGAGTGCTTCCTGAGATACGAGCATCTGCCTGGCCAGTTGGTTGATGATGGCTGTGCGTATTTCAGGGTTGTCAGGTTGCCCCATTGCTATGCGCTGTCCAACTATATGGTCAACACTATCCTTGCTGATAGGGGTGCCGTTTACGGTGGCAGCGACACCTCCCGTTGGGGAAGTGGTTGCGCTCTTGCTGTGTTCGCCAACATTACAGGCGCTCAAGCTGAGCAGGGAAATTGCGCTTATCAACAGAATACGAAACTTAATAGACATCATTTACAGATCCTTAGAAAGATAAAAAATAGAGTACTTGCAATCAGTAAGGTCGCATTTAGGTGTGCGGCCAAGCGTTGTGTTATGCATCAAGTAATAACCCCAAAAAATCTATCAGAGCCGATTTATCCCTTCCCCCTTGCAGGGGGAAGGTTAGGATGGGGGTAGAAGTGGTGAAATAACGCGTTTCTACCCCCTCCCTAGCCCTCCCCCCGCAAGGGGGAGGGGATGTTTGTCGAATGGACAATTCGGGTTAACTATTGCTGGAAGAGGCCACCCAGGATATTACATTGAATTGCTGTTATCGAATATAAAAGGTAGAGAAAGACTTTCATCCTATCGAGGCAGGCGGCTACTCCTGCACCACTTCAAAATCATGCGTGATGTTCGCCATCTTGCCTAGCATGATAGACGCCGAGCAATATTTTTCCGCAGATAGTTTGATGGCGCGTTCGATTTGTTCGGGCTTAAGATCCCTGCCCTTCACCACGAAATGCATGTGAATTTTGGTGAACACCTTGGGGTCTTCTTCGGCGCGTTCTGCGCTCAATTCTACATAGCAATCAGAAATCGCCTGGCGGCTTTTCTTCAGGATGGAGATCACATCGAAGCTGGTGCAACCCCCGGCGCCCAGCAGCAGCATTTCCATCGGGCGAGGACCGAGGTTGCGGCCACCTACTGCAGGCGATCCGTCCATCAGGACGGCATGTCCGCTTTCAGTTTCACCTAGAAATGAAACCTGTTCTACCCATTTGATGCGTGCTTTCATGATGCGCCCCGTTAATTTGATGTCAGGATTTTAACCGATACCACAGCAACCCGATAAGCTCGTGCATGAAAATTCTGCTGTCGTTCAGGCTTTCGGTGTTAGGTATGAAGCTGAGCAGGTCGGTCTGGTAGCGGGTGGTGAAGGCGGTAGGGGCGGGTACGACTTCGAATCCGGCTGCCTGAAATGTCATGGCTGAGCGCGGCATGTGCCAGGCATGGGTGACCAGATAGATGCGTTTGATGCCGGCCTTCTGCAACAGTTGATAGCTGTAGCGTGCATTCTCCAGTGTGTTGTCGGAGGCGTCTTCCGTCCATTGCACCGGAACATTGAATTCTTTCTCCAGGACGGCCTTCATTTGCTGTGCCTCGGATAGGTTGTTGCCCAGCGGCTTGCCGCCCGTGACCAGGATGGGTTTTCCGGTTTCGCGTTGCAGTTTGGCGGCGTAGCGCAAACGTACCAATGAAGAATCGCCCACGGTGTCTATCCCGCTATATTCCGGTGCATTGAAATAAGTGCCGCCGCCCAATACAACGATGGCGTCAGCGGGTTGGGTTATGGAATCAACGGCCTTGGTATTGCCTTCCAGCATACGTAGTGCGCCACCGGCAACATAAGGGATGGCGCATAGCCATAGCAGTGCGAGCGAGCCGACGAGCAGGACACGGGATAGGTTCGGACGTGAGCGGCTAAGGAGCAGTCCGGCCAGCGCGACCAGCAACAGATTGAGCGGCGGGAGCAGAAATGCGCTGATCAGGTTGGTGAAGAACCAGGACATTAACTAACAGGCCGTCTGAACTATTTTCAGGACGCTGTTGTCCCCACTTTGGCAAAGGGGGGGAGGGGGGATTTGAGACGCGCAAAATCCCCCTCAGTCCCCCTTTTACACCCAGAGGGTGCAAGAACCTCTGCGAGGCAAAGGGGGAAGCAGCCCGGTGGCGTTCATACTGAGAATTATTCAGAGGCATATTAACTAAAAAAGCAGGAAAGCGGGGTTGCCGCAACCCCGGCATGATACCTCGACTTGTTGAAAACTGGGCTTTGACCGATAATGCCGACGCCCAACGGTGGTCTTATTTTCGGAAGCGCTATTGAACATCAAATTCCAACGTGCGGTTGACCGTCTTGCGGGTGCGCCGATTTGTGCGCTGCTCTCGCTGGTTGAACGCCTTCGCCATGTCCTGGGTGTCACCGCCCCGGCTTCCCCTCCGCGCCGGATTCTGATTATTCTGCTTTCGGAAATGGGCAGCCTGGTTCTCGCCCATCCAATGTTTGAGCGACTGAAGCAGCAGTATCCCGATGCATCGTTGCATATCATGATGTTCCGCAAAAACCGCGAAGTGCTCGACTTGCTCGGGGTAATCCCGGAAGAAAATGTGCTGACTATCAACGACAGATCGTTGATGGAATTCGCTACGGATAGCCTTAACGCCATACAAAAAATGCGCGCGCTGAAATTTGACGTGGTGATCGACTGCGAGTTGTTTTCCCGCGTGAGCAGCATCTTCTCGTATTTGTCCGGCGCGCCGGTTCGGGTCGGCTTCCATCCATACACCCAGGAGGGACTGTATCGTGGCTCGTACATCAACCGCCCGGTGTTATATAACCCTTACCGGCACTTGTCGCAGCAGCTCCTCACCATGGTCTCGGCGATTGAATCCCACACCGTGCCAACCTCGAAACAGGCATCTGCATCTGAGGTGAACAATCCTCCCATGCTGGCATTTTCGGAGGATGAGTTGCAGCGGGTTGCCGCACAGTTGTATGCTGATTTCCCCGCCATCAAGGGCAAGAAATTAGTGCTCGTCTATCCCAGCGGCGGCATTCTGCCGATTCGTGCATGGCCGCTGGAAAATTATCTTCAGCTATGCAATGGCCTGCTGGATGACGGTTATGCGGTCGGAGTGATTGGCCTCAAGGACGACAAGCCGCTGGCTCAGACCGTGGTGGAGCACTGCCAGAGCGATCATTGCGTCAATCTGGCGGGATATACCAAGTCGGTGCGGCATCTGCTGGCGATCTTCAATCATGCGTCTTTGCTAATAACCAACGATGGTGGCCCCGGACAGTTCGCGGCGCTTACTCCGATTCCCTCGCTGATTTTTTTCGGCCCGGAAACGCCCGCTTTGTACAGTTCGCTCAGCAGCAATGCTCATTATTTTTATTCCTCACTGTCCTGTTCGCCGTGCCTGACTGCATACAATCACCGATCTTCTCCCTGCGATGGCGACAACCAATGCCTGAAGCAGATCAGCCCGGAACGGGTGCTGGCAAAAGCGCGTGAACTGCTTGAGGCCGGTGCGTCAGGCAAGTTCGCATGAACAAGCTCGCATGACGCTGAATATACGAATCTCCGTCGGTTCGCTGTTGCGCAGGATATTTTCGCGGCGCTTCCTGAAATTCGGCACGGTGGGTGTCTCCGGAATGGCCGTGAATATGGGTTTGCTGTATGTCGCCCAGGAGCATATCTTTAACGCTGTTCAGCAGCCCGAGATAAAGCTTAATCTGTCTCTTGGGCTGGCAATTTTTTTCGCTACCCTGAATAATTTTATCTGGAACCGGATGTGGACATGGGCAGACCGCAAGCACCACCACCACAGTTCATTCCTTGCCCAGTTTGGCCAATACACGCTGGCCTGTTGGCTCAGTATTGTGCTGCAAGCCATTTTTACCAACCTGCTGGCCCCGCACATTTATTATCTGATCGCCAACATGGCCGCCATCGCGGTGACCAGCGTGCTTAATTTTGTGCTGAACGACATCTGGACATTCGGGCGGCTGAAGCTGTCGGCGGGTCATGCCTCCCATCAGGCTGCGCCTGTGCAGCCGACCAAGCCTGCCAAGGAATAGCCATGTTCAGGCAACCCGCTGACTCCCGTTTGCGTTTTGCATGGTATGTGCTGGCTACGCTGCTTGCGGTGTTTACCTATTTCTACGGCCTCGACAGCCAGCACATTCCGAAGAACGGCGATGAGTATCCGTACGAGCACATCACGCGGCTGACAGCGGACAGCGGCCATCTGCTGCCGCTGCAATCGCAGCTGGACAATATGCGCAACACCAAGCCGCCGCTGTTGTTCTGGCAAGGCATAGTCTCCACCCACTGGGGGCATGACTGGACATTGTGGAACTTGCGCTATCCGAGCGTGATTTACACCTTGCTCACGGCTGGACTGACTTTTCTGCTGGGCTGGAAATTGTCGTGGAAGTTGGAAACTGGATTCATCGCGCTGCTGACTTATCTCGCCTTCTTCAGCACCTATCGCTACGGGCGCCCCTTCCTGATCAATTCGGCGGAAGTATTCTGGTTTTTTCTGCCGTTCTTCACCTTGCTGTATTGGAAGCATGTCGCCTTTGAATCGCGTTTTCGGGTGCCGCTGTTGTTGGGTATCGAAGTCGGCATCGGCCTGCTGTACAAGTCCTTCGCGTTAATTGCGCCGGTAGGGCTGTGCCTAGTCTGGTGGTATCTGCATTACCGCGAATACCGCTGGCTTTACTGCTTGCGCAAGGATGCGGTGAAAGTGGTAATTACGGTGGCGTTGGCGCTGGCGCTGTTCGGGCTATGGTTCCTGTTTGACCCTGATCCGCAGGCGGTGTGGCGCGAATTCATCGTCGGCGAGAATGCCGGGAAATTTGATCCACACGGAAATTATTTGCTGGAATTTTTATGGGGCGGCAGCAGCGTATGGGCGCTGGTGATTGGCTATCCGATGAATGCGGGGCTGCTGGCTGTTCCCGTGGCAGCGGTATTTTTCATCGCCCACCGGCGGCGCGTGCTGCTGATTGACGCGGAAAAAATGCTGTGGATATGGATGGCAGCGTTGTTCATTGTATTCAGTCTGCCCAGCCAGCGTTCGGCGCGATACCTGCTGGAAGCCATGCCGGGGCTGGCGGTGCTGTGCGCGCTCAACTGGCACCGCATCAGCCGCAAAGTGTTTGTCGTCAGCCTGCTCATGATGGGTGGCGTGCTGGCGTTTTTTGCTTTTCTGTCCGTGCATTTACAGCAAGAGATGGCTGACGCGGAGTTGTATGGGCTGGCGTACTGGATACTGCTGGCGCTCACTGCGGCACTGATATTGACTGCGCTGTTCGTGCCTAAATTCACCGCAGCCATCGTCAACGTTACGGCGCTGCTGGTGCTGCTCTGCTTTGCCGCTTTCCTGCGCCCATTCGATGGCGCTTTCGGCAACTACAGCGCGGACGTTCAGCAATATGCCAAGGGCAAAAACGTGTGGGTGCCTTGCAACTTCAGGGCGAAGGAAGAGGGCTATCGCTTTATCCTGCCGGATGCCCAGGTTCATGGCTATCACGAAGACCTGGCTTTGAGCGCCGCCGGGCTGGCTGCAAAATATAAGCTGTTTGCGGTGCAAGTGCCGTTGCAGGATGAGGGCTGTGCGGATTGCAAAATAATTGGTCAGCGCCTGGACATTCGCAGCCGCCAAAGCGAAAGCGAACTCAAACAAATGCTCAAAGGAGACGTATTCCAGCACTTGTTCGTCAAGGAGTTGTTGATTGAAGCTCCGGGGGTGAATTCAACTGTGGTAGCCGCAGAGGGATGCCGTTGATGAACCGCTTGCTGGTGCTTGGTTTTATCCTGATCGCTTTCGGCGTCGGCGCTTTCAAGGCGCCCCAATATCATGCTGCCGCAGGTTTTCAGCCTCCTTCTAAAGCTCTGGCAGACAAAGGCGATGTGCGTTTCCAGAGCCGCTTTGCCTCTTCCAAGCTGCATATTCAAACCCACGCCGCTTCCGAAATCGAACTGAAAGATGGGTGCATCCGTGCATTCTGGTTCTCGGGCAGCCGTGAAGGCGCGAAGGATGTTGAGATACACAGCGCAGTATTCAATCCTGCCAGCGGAATATGGGGCGCTGAACAAACCGTAGCCACTCGCGAAGGCACCGAGCAATCCTTGATGCGCTATATCAGCAAGCTGGGCAATCCTGTGGCAGGTCGCGCGGCTGACGGTACGTTGTGGCTGTATTACGTGACCGTGTCGATGGGCGGTTGGGCGGGTAGTTCGATTACGACGATGACCTCGATTGATGAGGGCGAAACATGGAGTTCGGCGCGACGACTGATCACCTCCCCTTTTCTGAATATCAGCACTCTGGTCAAGGGTGCGCCGTTTCTCTACAGCGACGGCACAATGGGGCTTCCCGTTTATCACGAATTCATCAATAAGTTCGGCGAGATTTTGCATCTGGACATGAATGGCGCGGTGATCGACAAACAGCGCCTGAGTGCAGGCAAGGATCACGGCCTGCAGCCGGTATTGCTAGCCAAGAACGCGAGCGAGGCACTGGTACTGATGCGCCACACTGGAGATGACCACCGCAAGGTTATCAGCGTTTCGACCAGCGATGGCGGGCAGCACTGGACTGAGCCTGTGAAGTCGGCATTATCGAATCCTGATGCAGCTCTCTCGGCGGTGATTTTGCCGGATGGACGTATCCTGGCGGTGCTGAACAATCAGGAGCAGAGGCGCGATGCATTGTCGCTGATGATCTCAGCAGATGGTGGCAGCACCTGGAAAAACGTTTATCAACTCGAAGACCAGCGGAATGAAAAACTGGATGAGGCACATTACCTCAATACGGTAGCGGGCCTGGCTAAACATATTGTTGCAACCGATGTCGGTGAATATGTGGAATCTGTTAAAGGCCCCATGTGCACAGGAAACGATTGCCGCTTCGAGTTCTCCTACCCTTACCTGATTCAGGCACGAAGCGGAGATTTTCACTTGGTCTATACCTGGAACAGAAGTTTCATCAAGCACGTATGGTTTACCCAGGCTTGGCTGGATCAGCGCATTAAAGAGATTGTCCCTGTTAACCCCGCTGCCCATGATTAATTTTACCGACATGACAGGCTTGGCAAGCAGCACCGTCGCGATAACTGCGATGGTCGTTATGTTGCCTGGTGTGGCGCGTCTGCAAAGGACTCGTTTTGCGTTGCTGGTATGCGCTATCGCCATAGTGGTGTTAATCCCATTCGGTGGACTGCCGCTCGCGGCCTACGTGCGCGGCTGGATGGGCGACTTGAGCATTACTTCGCTGGTGTTGCTGACGCTGAGGATTTTAAGGCCGCTGTTCGGCTGGCCTTCATCCGGTAGCAAGGCCAAAACCTCGTTGTTTATCCTGATTGCTCTCGCCGCCTTGGGACTATACCCAATGGCCTTGGGCATAGGCTTCTTTGATCCCTATCGGCTGGGGTACGGTAATTCGTGGTTCATGGGTGGTTTGCTGCTGCTAGCGCTAGCAGCCTGTTTCCAGCGACTCCCGGTGATCCCACTCGCTATCGCGTTGGCCGTGCTTGCGTGGGATATCGGCTGGTATGAGTCCAATAATCTATGGGATTACCTGCTCGACCCCTTGCTGGCTATCTATGCGATTAGTGCGCTGGTGCGGCAGGGCATGCAAATCTTGTTGAGGCCGCAACAAGGCTGAGTGCGTATTACACTCCAAACCTGCCACGACCAGCAGTAATCGACCAAAAGATTCAGTGCGACCTGAAAAGTTTCTTATCTTTATGTTTCACATGATGAATTATGGATTTTTACCCCTCAACACCTCAGCTTTCACCTTCAACCCCTTTTGTTAACAGCCTGCGAATTTCGCAATGCAATTGAATAGCGTGATAAATCCCCCTTTAATTGACAGAAGAGTTTGATGGTAAATGTTGATAATCCATAACTGATAGAGCCAAATCCCGGCAGGTTGCCGGATGACTTTGAAGGTGGGGGGGAAGCATGAACGCAAAGAAATTTATCGCAGCCACATCACGTGATGCGCTGCTTATGGTACGCAACGAATTGGGTGCGGATGCCGTCATTCTGTCTAACCGCAAGGTGGACGATGGGGTCGAAATTACGGCTTTGGCCAGCGCTGACCTTGCCAGATTGACGGAGCCAAAGAAGGTGCCGATCCTGCCAGTTTCCCACCCGGCTTCAGTTCGGCGCGCATCGGTACCCGAAAAGCCTGATATGACTACTGGTGAAATTACTGATGGAACTACTAGCCATTCCGCTAAGCCCCAAAGTGCGGGGCAAGCGGCTGTTTATGCCGTTGCAGAAGACATAACATCGTCTGTACCTGCGGCAACACCCACACCAATAATATCCGAACAGCAGGGCATCCTTAGCGAGATCAAGTCCATGCGCAACATGATGCAGGAGCAGATCGCCTGTTTGTCGTGGTCGGACATGCAGCATCGCGACCCGCAACGTACGGAGATGTTGCGCAGCTTGCTGAACGCAGGGTTTAGCCCGGCGCTGTCGCGCCAATTGCTCGAAAAAATGCCCGCAGATGCCGATATTTCCTGGGTGCGCCAAGTGTTGGGAAATAATCTGCGTGTTGCTACACAAGAAGAAGATGTGGTGGTGCGCGGCGGGGTATATGCGCTGATCGGCCCGACCGGCGTCGGCAAAACAACCACTACGGCCAAGCTGGCGGCACGTGCGGTGGTACGTTACGGAGCCGACAAGGTGGCGTTGCTGACTACCGACAGTTATCGTATCGGCGCGCATGAGCAGTTGCGCATTTACGGCAAGATACTTGGCGTGGAAGTGCATGCGGTGCGCGACACCGAAGATTTACGCCTCACCTTGTCGGCGCTAAAGCGCAAGCATCTGGTGATAATTGACACCATGGGTTTGGGACAGCGCGACAGTCGCGTGGCAGAACAAACCGAGATGTTCAATGCCGCCGGGGTGCAACGCTTATTATTGCTCAACGCCACCAGCGGTGGTGACACGTTGGATGATGTGGTACATAAGTACCATGGCGTCGGAGTGATAGGCTGCATTCCCACCAAGCTGGACGAGGCGGGGAGCCTGGGTACGGTGCTGGACGTGGCAGTTCGCCACAAACTGGCGTTGCATTACATCACTAGCGGGCAGCGCGTACCGGAAGATTTGCACGAAGTGAATCTTGAATATCTGTTGCATCGCACCTTCAAACCGGCAGTCAAGGCTGCTCCTTTTACCTTGCGTGAACTTGAGTTTCCTGCGCTGATGGCCGGACTGGGCGTAGCATCCTCATCACGGGAGGCGTATGCTGTCTGAACGCATAACCGACCAGGCAGAAGGGCTGCGCCGTTTGCTGGTACAAGCCTCCGCGCGAGTGGTTACGGTAGCGGGTGCTCGCGCCGGGTTGGGGGCGACCAGTTTGGTGGTGAATCTGGCTAGCGCACTGGCGCAGGCTGGCAAGGATGTGCTGGTGCTGGACGAGTGTTTGTCGCACGACAATGTGGCCAACATGCTGGCGCTCAAACCGCGCTATGATTTGCTGAATGTCGTGCGGCGTGACAAGTCGTTGCGCGAAATTATGCTGCATACGCAACAAGGCGTGCGCGTGCTGCCGGTGGCGCGTGCTATCCAGGCCTTACCGCAATTATCTTCGCCGGAGCGCGAGCGTTTGCTAGAATGTCTGACCGAAGCGTCGAGAGGGATCGATGTGGTGCTGGTAGATGTTGTGGCAACTGAGGAACGTTATATTTCTGCCAGTTTGGCCCCCGACCAGCCGCTGTTGGTTGTATTGAACGCTACCGCTTCTGCCATTACCGAGAGCTATGCCCTGATAAAACGCATGGCCATGCAGGATGGGCGGCAGAGCTTCGAGATTGTGGTCAATAAGGCGCGGGATGAGCAGGAAGCACAGGTTGTTTTCGGTAACGTGGCGCAGGTGGCGCGCCATCATTTGCAAGTGCGGGTAGAATATTTAGGTTATATTCCGCTTGATGAAAAGCTCAAGCGTGCGACGCAGTTGTGCCGTCCGGTGGTTGATGCATTCCCCACTACACCGGCTGCGCGCGCATTCGGCGATTTGGGACGCAACTTGTTGCTGCTGCCCGCCGCTGGAAACGAGGGGGCCGGAAGCCTGTCTGACGTGGTGCAACGATTGATGCGGCAGGCTCGTTCGCCGAATATGGCGTATGCAAATTAAATGAATATCATGTACACAGCGAGCGGTTTAGCCGACAAGGAACAGTGCATCAAGGAATATGCGCCGCTGGTCAAGCGCATCGCACACCACTTGATGCTGAAATTGCCCAGCAGTGTGGCGGTGGATGACATTATCCAGGCCGGCATGATAGGCCTGCTGGATGCGGCTGGGCGATATGATGAATTGCGCGGCGCGCAGTTTGAGACTTTCGCTGCGCAACGTATTCGTGGCTCAATGCTGGATGAATTGCGCCAGGCTGACTGGATGCCGCGCAGCTTGCGCCGGGATATGCGCCGTATCGAGACGGCAATGAGCAAATTGCAGCAGCGTCTGGGCAGATCGCCGAGCGAGTCCGAGGTATCTCAGGAGTTGGAGATGCCGCTGACAGAATATCAGCAGATGTTGTTCGAGTCGCGTGGCGCGCAACTGGTGTATTACGAGGATTTTCATAATGAGGGCGACGAGGATTTTTTCGACCGTTACGATTTCGATAGTGATGCCGACCCGCTTGCATTGTTGCAGGATGAGCACTTCCGCGACGCACTGATCAAGGCGATCGAGAATTTGCCGGAGCGCGAGCGCATATTGATGGGCATGCATTACGAACAGGAAATGAATTTGCGTGAAATCGGAGAGGTGATGGGAGTGAGCGAATCGCGCGTGTGCCAACTGCACAGTCAAGCTGTGGCTCGCCTGCGTAGTATGCTGAAAGGGCATTAATAGTACCCATAAGTTATTAACCTTCTCAGACAAGTATTATTAAGCTGGTAGCCTGTAGCCAACCCGGGTTGGCTACAGGCTACCAGTTCACGACTTATGTTAATTAACTTCTGAACGATTACTTAAATGGATAGACTCAGCCTTTTCGGTTTACTGGTTGCCTTTGGGGGTATTCTGGGCGGGCAGTTGCTTGAAGGTGGTTCCGCCGATGTTCTGTTTCAGGGGGCGGCTTTCCTCATCGTGTGTGGCGGCACACTGGGAGCAGTGATGCTGCAAAGCTCGTTTAGGGTTTTTATAACGGGAATCAAGATGGCGAGTTGGGTATTCGTCACGCCGAAGTTATCCCCACAAAAGCTGGTGTTCCAAATTACCGCCTGGAGCAGCATGGCGCGCAAAGATGGTATATTGGCGCTGGAATCTCAAGTTTTGGCAAGCCGTGATCCCTTTGCTAAAAAAGGATTGCAGCTGCTGGTGGATGGCAACAGCGCGGAAAAAATCCGTGAGGTGCTGGAAATAGATAGCCACACGTATGAGCTATTTTATTTCCAATCCGCGCGGGTGTGGGAATCTGCGGCAGGCTATTCACCGACCATAGGTATTCTGGGCGCAGTGCTTGGCCTGGTTCACATTATGCAGAGCTTGGCGGATCCATCCAAGCTGGGGGCAGGCATCGCAGTTGCGTTCATTTCCACCATTTACGGTGTAGGCCTCGCGAACCTTGTATATCTACCCATAGCCAGCAAGTTGAAATCGTTGATCATGCAACAGATGGTGATGCGCGAAATCCTGATGGACGGGCTAGTAGCCATTGCCAGCGGCGAGAACCCCCGTTACATCGAAAGCAAGTTGCAGGGATATATTTCCTGATATGTCCCGCCAGCCTCGTCAGTCTCAACATCATTCCCCTTCCGAAAATCTGGATCGCTGGATGGTCTCCTATGCCGATTTTATTACTCTTCTGTTTGCGTTCTTTGTAGTGATGTACGCCATTTCTTCGGTGAACGAGGGCAAATACAGGGTGTTCGGCGCATCACTGATGGAAGCGTTTGGTAGCCATGAGCAAGCCAAACCGGAGACCATGGTGCCGCTCAGCGAAAATGAGATATTTTTGAAGTCGATCGTGGAGCGGAGAAATGCCAAGCTGGCCGAACGGGTGCGCAAACAACAGGAAATCATGCAACGTATCGCCAAAAATCTCAATCAGGCCATGGCACCCTTAGTGACCAGTGGCCAAGTCAGTGTTTCCGAGACCAGTCGGGGGGTGGTGCTGGAAATAAATGCCAGCGCGCTATTTAACCAAGGCGACGCAGAACTGCAAAGCAATTCGGTAAAAACCTTATCAGAGGTGGCTAACATACTGGGGCAGGGTGACCAAGCCATAGAGATTGAAGGGCACACTGATGATGTTCCCATCAAGACACCGCGCTTTCCCTCCAATTGGGAGCTGTCTTCTGCACGCGCCAGCAGCGTGGCGCGCCTGTTCATCGAGCATGGAATAGCATCAGGGCGCTTGACAGTCGTGGGCTCTGCCGCCAACCATCCAGTCGCCCCCAACGATACGCCGGAAGGGCGCGCCCACAATCGTCGTATGACGGTCACTCTGATGTCGCCCGCAATGGAGCGATCAGCACCGCAGCCTGCGCAATAATCGTTTACACAGCCAAGGACACTATATGCGTTTTGCTATTACCGCGAGCGATAGCTCATTAGGTGTATTCAACGAATTCCTTAAGGCAGGTTGGGAGCCGGTGAAACTTTTTGTTTTTCCGACGCAAGGTAGTCTTGACAGCAATAACAAGGTTATTGAACTTGCACAAAGCAAGCGTATCAATATGCAACTGTCACGCATGACAGAAGATGATCTGCAAGGTTTAGGCGAAAGCGGCTGCGACGTATTGATTGCAGCCGGTTACAAATGGCGCATCGGTGATTGGCGCCCGTATTTGAAACATGCCGTAAATTTTCACCCTTCGCCCTTGCCTGAAGCACGCGGCGCTTATCCAATAGTGAGAGCACTATTGGAAAATAGAAAATCGTGGGCAGTAACCTGTCATCAGCTAGCTCCGGATTTTGATACAGGCGATATTCTGGCAGCAGAGACATTTCAACTCAGCGACGGCGAGTGCCACGAAAGCCTGAGCCTGAAAGTCCAGATGGCAGCTGGCCGTTTGGCTGACCGGGTGGCCAATAATTTTCTGGGGTTGTGGAATCAAGCAATGCCTCAAGGGCCGGGAGACTATTGGCCAAGGCTTACGCAAGAGGAGCTAACGATTAATTTCTCCAACTCGGTAGACACCATCATGCGCCAAGTCCGTGCCTTGGGTTTGATCGAGTGCTTGGCTCATGTGAATGGTGTTTTGATTTGCATCAGGCGTGCTGTTGGCTGGACCGAGATACACAGTCATGAAGCAGGCACGGTGGTACATGTAAATAATAAAACTATCGTGGTAGCTGCACAGAATGGATATATCGGAATTATTGACTGGAACGCTGTTTCCGCCGGGTTATCGAAAGCTTTGCCTCAACAATATTGAGGGTGCAATTTAACGTCTCACCAATCCACACTCTCCAATGCTTTTCTGATGCTTACGGATGAGTTGGATAACTGTCCGGTGCGGATATCCGTTCGACGAACATTCTTTTGGTAGCAGTCAGCGCGTTTTCAATGGCCGTACGCCTATGATCCCATCGTTTGTCATTGGTTAGCTGGTTGATTCTCATGGCTGAATTGGCTTCAGACAACAAGATGTTTCCATTCTTGTCCATTCCAAAATCAATGCTGCAATAATTCAGTCCAAGAATTTGATTTATTTCCCCCGGCGCCAATATTGCTTTTGCGCCAAGGAATAAGGGATTGCCCATGTGCGGACAATCCCCCATTCTGCTACGGAAGCAGCGAACGCATCACTTTACCCATTTCCGCCGGGTTGCGCGTGATATGGATGCCGCATTCTTCCATCACCGCCAGCTTGTCCTCAGCGCCGCCCTGACCGCCGGAGATGATTGCACCGGCATGGCCCATGCGCTTGCCTGCAGGCGCGGTGATGCCCGCGATAAAGCCCACCACCGGTTTCTTCATGTTGGCCTTGATCCAGCGCGCGCATTCTTCCTCGTCGCTGCCACCGATCTCGCCCACCATGATGACCGCATCGGTTTCCGGGTCATCGTTGAACAGCTTCAACACATCCACATGCTTCATGCCGTTGATCGGGTCACCGCCGATACCTACGCAGGAAGACTGCCCCAGGCCCAGCGCGGTAAGTTGCCCAACCGCTTCATAGGTCAGCGTGCCGGAACGCGATACCACGCCGATGCGACCCTTCTTATGGATGTGTCCCGGCATGATGCCGATCTTGATTTCGTCCGGCGTAATCAGCCCCGGACAGTTCGGCCCGATCAACACCGTGCGCTTGCCCTGCATCTTGTAGCGCGTCTTCAACAGGTCATGCACCGGTATGCCTTCGGTAATACAGATCACCAGATCAAGGTCGGCTTCGACGGCTTCGTCAATCGCGGCAGCCGCATAGCCGGGAGGCACGTAAATCACCGACACAGTCGCGCCGGTTTGCGCCTTGGCATCCTTCACGCTGTTATAAATGGGAATGCCCTCGTAGCTCTGCCCAGCCTTGCCCGGCGTCACGCCCGCGACGAAACATTCCGCACCGTTCGCGTAAGCCTTGCAGTGTGTGGTGTGAAACTGGCCGACCTTGCCGGTCATGCCTTGTGTCATTACTCTTGTGTTTTTATCAATCAGAATTGACATATTATTTTCCCCTCGCAGCAGCCACAACCTTCTCAGCCGCATCCGCCATGTCGCTGGCGGAAATAATCGGCAGGCCGGATTCAGCCAGAATCTTTTTGCCCAAATCGACGTTGGTACCTTCCAGACGCACCACCAAAGGCACGCTCAAATGCACCTCGCGCGCCGCCGCTACCACGCCTTCGGCGATCACGTCACAGCGCATGATGCCGCCGAAAATATTCACCAGGATGGCACGCAGCTTGGGATTCTTCAGCATCAGCTTGAACGCCTCGATAACTTTTTCCTTGGTCGCGCCGCCGCCCACATCGAGGAAGTTCGCCGGACTGCCGCCGTACAACTTGATGATGTCCATGGTCGCCATCGCCAACCCCGCGCCATTCACCAGGCAGCCGATGTCGCCATCCAGCGAAATGTAGCTGAGGTCGAATTTGGAAGCCTCGACTTCGGCAGGGTCTTCTTCGTCCAGGTCGCGATACGCGACAATTTCAGGACGGCGATACAGCGCATTACTGTCGAAATTGAATTTCGCATCCAGTGCCCGCACGTGCTGATCCCCCGTGATTACCAGCGGATTGATTTCCGCCAGCATCGCATCCTTTTCCACGAAGGCGCGGTACAAACCTTGCAGGGCGGCACGCGCTTCCGGCAGCGCCGTTTCGGGTATGCCTATCTTGCGCGACACATCGTCCGACTCGGCATCGGTCAAGCCTGCCACAGGGTCTATCCATATCTTGTGGATTTTTTCCGGCGTGTGCGCGGCAACATGTTCAATGTCCATGCCGCCTTCACTGCTTGCCATCAACACCACGCGCTGTTTGCTGCGGTCGATCACCATGCCGACGTAAAGCTCTTTAACAATCTGCGCGCCTTCCTCGATCAGCAAGCGCCTGACCTTCTGACCTTCTGGGCCGGTCTGGTGCGTCACCAGTTGCATGCCCAGAATCTGGTTGGCGTATTCGCGCACTTGATCCAGCGACTTCGCCACCTTCACCCCGCCGCCCTTGCCGCGACCACCGGCATGAATCTGTGCCTTCACCACCCACACCGCACCGCCCAATTTCTGCGCCGCAGCCACTGCCTCATCAACACTGAAACAAGCTATGCCACGCGGAGTCGGCACGCCAAATTGACGCAAAATTTCCTTACCTTGGTATTCGTGAATTTTCATAATTAACCTTGTATTAATCCCTCACCTGAACCGTCCCTATTACAACCGGGGAGATTTTACAGAAATATTTTGAAAGCCGCAGAGGATTGTGGAAACCGTGTCACAACAGTATCAGAATCAAGTGCAGATGAAGGGTGAGTGGCTGCCTCGGCAACATTCGGCAAAATGAATGGCAAAATTAAGCAATCTAACTTGATTGCAGTTTTTCTAACGTATCCGACGCTGCCCGGTTCCTAATCCAACCGTGGCTCTATGCCGCGAATGTCCCTGAAGGAAACCACGGCCAGAAGCTTATTTTCAGCGTCGGTTATGGGAATAGCCCGAAACTCGTAGCGGGAAAACATAACCACTGCATCGCTCAAGGTATCCTCGGGGTTCAAGCTGATGATGTTATCGACCATAATTTCTCCCAGCAACTGGTCTGGTTCGGCGGCTAACAGTTCCCGGAAATCGACAACACCCTTCAGGATGCCCTGTTTGTCGGTGACGTAGACATACATGATCACATCCATGTTGCGTGCGATTTCCCGAAAGTCCGTCAAGACCTCATCGACCTTCGTTGACTCTGGCATTTTCATGAATTTCTGAGTGGAAAACAGAAGAATATTTTCGTCATGCTGATCAATGATTATCTTTATTTTGTCAGCACTTTCCTTATTAATCAGTTGCAGCAATTCGTCCGCTTCGGCAGACGGCAGCGCGGACAGAATAACCGCCGCCTGTGCCGGACTCCTGGCGTTGATCAATTGGGCTGCCTGACGTTTTTCCATCGAATGGATCAACTCACGCTGAATCCGTGGCTCCACTTCTTCCAAAGTATCAGAGGCTTGTTCCGGTTCAAGCTCTTTGAATACCGCCAGCCGCTGATCGCCGTCCAACTCTTCCAGAATGTCTGCCAAATCGACCGGGTGGATTTCGCTGATGTTTTCCTTGAGCACATTAAGTTTGACGTGCCCTTTGAAGGTGTCGATACGCTCTGGCAATTGCTGGACATACATCCAGGAAATCATCGTCTCTTCTTCTCTGTGCTCGGATAACCAGTCGGCCAGTTTCCTCAGTCCCATCCGGCGTAGCAGGCGTCGTTTGCTTATATCGACTTCGCTGACATACAGCTTGTCACCCTTAAAATCCAGGCTGATGTCATAGATAACCTCAACTTCGTGATCGTCCATGTCGAGAATCTTCTTGTCGAGAATGTGCGAGCGAAGCAGGATAGCGCCATCGGTAGGCAATCTTTCATATTCGACTGGATCATTAACGTCAAATACGATTTCTGTATTTGAAATCAGGGTCAGCTTATCCAGCGGCAGTAACAGTGAAGGATAGCCAAACGAACGGCTGACGACAAAATGGCTAACCTCGGGAAGTTTTCCCGTTTCAACGATCACCATGTCGCTCAAACGGCCGATCCGTTGGGTTTTCAGATAGACCTTGCGGCCGATAATTTCACTGAGAAAAAATTTATTTTCCAATATGGCGATCATGGTCTATTCCTCAGTTCAACATTAATACAAATTTGTAAAGGATCAGGCTTACCAGCACAAAAAGGTAAATCCGTAGAGACAACAGCGATATCTTGACGGCTCGCGACATCTCGATGTGCGGCTTGCTGTAGCGATGGTTGATTTCCCGAATTTTTGCGGCAAAGCGGCGAAGGCTTGATAGCATATGGATACCTCTAAAAATTCAAGTTGTTAAGCCAGACAAGGCGCGAGCAGAAAATCGCGCCGCCGCATATGTTTGATATGTAAGAAGTGATTTTTTGTGAGCAACGCCGTATGGCGACAAAAATTGGATTTTTAGAGGTGTCCATGTCTGGCTCTCCGATTAATGGAACATATTAGGGAATAACACGCTGAGACCGTACAACGTGGACAAAATCACGATGACGACAACGATAAAGCCTGAGATCAAATTCTGGCTGAAAGTATTGCAGTACTCGCCCATGTGTTTTTTATCATTCAGCAATAGAATCAGGAACACCAGGGCGGCAGGCAGCAAGGTGACTGCTACAACCTGAACGAACAGGGTAATCAGCACCAGCGGTGCGCCCGGAATCAGCACTACCAGGCCAGAGGTGACCAAGGCAAAGATGTAACAGAAATAGAACCAGGGCGCTTCCTTGATTTTTGTATTCAATGTATGCGCCCAACCGAAGATTTCGCCGAAAGCCCATGAACTTGCTAGCGAGATACAGATCGCGCCGAGCAGGCCGGCATCAAACAGGCCGATAGCCATGAACGCGCCGACATAGTGGTTGGTGTGCATTAGTTGCTCGGCGGCCTGCGATGCGTCGTCGATATTGACGCCTTTCAAGACGGTGCCCGTGACGATGACGATAAAAATCGCCACCACGACCGTTAATATCGAACCAAAAAGAGTATCGAACTTGCCCCAAGGGATATCTTTCTCCTGCATTCCTTTATCGACCACAGCGCTTTGCTGGAAGAACAGCATCCAGGGGGCGATGGTGGTGCCAATGTTGGCCATCATTATGAAAAATAGTTCGCCGTTGAAGCCTCCGGGGAAATTCGGGATCAGGCCTTCACCGAGTATGTCCGACATTGAGGGATTGACCATGAATGCGCCCGGAATGTAAATGAGGTTCAAAGCGCAGAACAACATGGTTATTTTTTCCCAGGTCCAGTAACGACCATTCAACATGATCATTCCCATCAAGGCCACGACGCCGACAACCGTCATCCAGGCAGGCACGCCGAAGATGTGCAGCGCCGAAGTCATGCCGATGAATTCAGTGACCAGGGTCAACCAGTCCAAGATCATCAGGTCGATCAGCGAAAACCAGCCCCAGAACGCACCGAAGCCATCGAAAATCGCTTCGGCATGTCCACGTTTGGTGACCACGCCCAGTCGAACTGTCATTTCCTGCACGTAGTAAGCGACCGGGATCAGGATCAACAAAAACCAGATCAGGTTGTAGCCGTACTTTGCACCAGTGGCTGCGTAGGTAGTAATCCCCCCGGCATCATTGTCGGCGATCATGACCACGAGACCGGGGCCAGCGATGACCAGATAGAGCTGGAAGGCTTTCGAGTATTTTCGAAATTTGTAATAAAGTTTGGAGAATAAGTTCATCTTGATACCTATGGATTAAAGATAACTATGTGTACTGGATTCAATGTTTGGTGCTGATACATTGAACGTCAGCGCAGCAGCGGGAATTTGAATCAGGCTGCCGATCTGCACGGCGGGGATGCAAGGGGTTTCATTTGCCTTCTCCAAAACAATCATTGATCAAAGCAAGCAGCGCATCCATCGCTTCCTGTTCCTTTTCACCATCGGTTTCGATATTGATGGTGCTGCCCTTGGAGGCAGCCAGCATCATTACACCCATGATGCTTTTCGCATTCACGCGCCGACCGGCGTGCGACATCCACACCTCGCAGGGAAACTTCGAAGCAGTCTGTGTCAACTTGGCTGCCGCACGCGCATGCAGCCCCAACTTGTTAATTATTAGTGCATCCTTTTGCAGCATCGTAGCTTTTCGAATCTGAATTTAAAAAGCGCTCATGCCCTCTTTATGGCATAGCAGTTAAAACTCCTTATGCACACGTACTCCGAAAATATTGACTGGCCCCCGATCCTGGTTATATGCAGGATTGATGACGTACTGGTAGTTCAGGGTAAGCATCAAATGGTCAACCCTGGGCACGGAATAGGAATAATAGGTTTCCATAATCTTCTCTAAACCGTAATTCAGATGTCCGTCACCGATCAGAATTCCCATTCCCCCGGCTGCAAAATAAGCGCGCGCATCGCTTGAGAGTCCGTTGGCGACAGCGGCAAAGCCGAATGTGTCATCGTGACGCTCCCATTTATCGCCTTTCAAAGATAACCCGGCGGCAAAAGATCTGTTGATCTCTGTGAAGTCATCTGCTTCCTTGCTGCCGTTGTTCATGCTGGCGCGAGCAAAAGCGCCCAGATCGGATGCCACTTCCTGTTCGAGGTTGATTGCGACTCCCGGTCGCGAGCTGAAGCGCCGAACAAGCGCAGTATCCGGCGTCGGGCTGCCCGTTTGCCGTTGAAGTTGCAAAGCATCCGTATAATTTCCAAAATTGCCCTGATTGACAAACCCCAATAGTCGTACTTTGCCAGGATGCTCCCACAACTGGTACCGTTCTTCTAGTTCGCCGATCCATTCGTGTTGGTGGAATGTTTGATCTAATATTGTCGTATTCGGAACTGGGGGAAGGGCGAAGAAGCCGCCACGCAATGTCCACCTGGATTGTGTCCATTCGATGGACGCTCCCTTGGTGAATCCCCACGCGTCAGCCGCATAGTCGAATGCTCCCGATTCCACAATCGACCAGTTAAAGAAGTCCGATCGTGGATCATGTGCGTAGGTATTAGTATCGAACACATCGGTAACTGAAAACTTGCCTATGGTCAGGATGACGTTGTTGGCAGTCTGAGTCCGTCCAAGTTGGTTGGCGGCAGGCGCGATGGTTTGCTCTTCTCCTCCCAAATTGAGGACTTGCCGGTAAAACAATCTAGGTAAACGAGGATAGGGATCATTCGCGCCTATCTTGTAGGCTTCGCCACTCGGGAAACCAGCTACACCCAGCGTATTACTCAAACCAAACCCTTGGTCGATTTCCGGATTTATCCAAAGCTCGCCGCCCTTTGAAACACGAATTCCGGCAAATAACGTAATATCTGTTGTTTCACTGCTAACGCTATTGGGAGTCAAACTGTTTTGCCCGGTGTAAGGTGCCGTGAATGCCGGATGATATTGACTGAGGCCCGTAAATTGTCCATACACCCCCCATGTTTCTGGAGCGGGTGGGGTAGCGGGTGAAACTTGAACGGGTGGCGAAAGTTCGATTGCAGCGTAATTACTGCTCGAAGAGGCCGTGCCTTGCGCCTCTGTCGGTTCAGCTACCGCAATATGCGAAAAACAGCAATAAAGTCCACACAGCAAGCTTATCAAGACTTGCTGTGTAATAAAAGTTTTGCAGTACCCAACTCGATTCAGCATGACACAACCCATCAGAGAATTTAACATTCTCGAATAATATTAAAATAATGTTGCAGCAATATTGCCACTTCCTTTCAAGAGACTTAAATCTATTTAGATGTCTGCATTTCCTTGATGACGATCTGTGTGTTGCGGAGGCACTCAAGGAGTTCACCTTCATCTTTCGCCAACATGTCGGCATTGTGAGTATTCTCAGCTTGGATCGTTACGTCACAACCGAGACTTTTCAGGTGTTTGCCGATTAATGCGATTGCGTGGCTTTTGCCAGATTTTTCTGGCCCTTCAATAATGATGGTGATCATGTCAATGTCCTTTTGTTATGTGAGTCACATGAGAGGCACAAGCAGACCCCAGAGCGAGCCTGCTTGCTTACCCCTGTCCAGCCCCTTAGCGCAAGTAGCCTTGTGCCACATCGCTGGAAACCAGCAAGCCAAACATGCCGCTGCCTGCCGAGTGCCCTTGGTATCTCTGCTCGATAAGAGTGTTGTTGTGAGAACCGGTTTGATTAGCACGAATCCAGCCGAAGCTTGTGCTGCTCAGTGCTTTGAAAATGGTTGTTACTTTAGCGAAATTGAAGTTCATGATTACATCCTCCACAAAATCGTCCGTCAACAAAGAGCGGACAGGCAATGCGTTAATTAATATGCCGTGCACGGTCTGAACGAACTTAGACCGCATGCCGAACGTCTTTGCGCAGCAAACTGCGAGGACGCGGAATACACGGCGGATTACAAACGACCGTGAGGAGGTGCTCAGAGCGACCCGCATATACGCGGGTTAAATGGATTTGCTGCTGGTGCACCGTCCCGCTGTATCAGCGAGACGGCGGCGGGAGTCAAAGACAGTGCCTGCGATTTCGCTGATTAGCTGACGCGGTTTAAGCTACTAGGGCAACTGTCCAAGATACCTCCCTGAGGGAATTAGAGGCGCGCATTTTCTGACTTCTTTTTGTCGATGTCAACAATAAGTTGCATTTTTAGTTAAATATTATTGTTGATGTATCCTCACGGGGAGGATAGGATGCTCGCACTATGACGACACACGCTACCCACCCTGACTTAATCAAGCGGCTCAAACGGGCTCAAGGCCACCTTAATAGTATTCTTACTATGCTGGAGGAAGGACGTGGCTGCCTGGAAATCGCCCAGCAACTGCAAGCCGTAGAAAAAGCGATCAGCAGCGCCAAGAAAAACCTGGTGCATGACCATATCGACCACTGCCTTGAACACTCTGTCCGTAAAGGAACGCGCGGTGCCAACAACACCATTCGCGAGTTCAAGGAAATCACCAAGTACCTTTAAAAGTTGATTGGCTGTAACGATCAACATTTAGTTCATAGATTTTTCATGTGGGTTCATTATGAATAAATTTTACGACGCACCTTTTGGTGTTGGTCATGACCATGTCTTTTTGGGGGCAGGTCACGACAAAAACGAGCGCAAGACCTGGGGGGTAATAGCCCTTTGTAGCGCGATGATGATCGTAGAGATTATTGGGGGTAGCCTGTTCGGTTCGCTTGCCTTGGTAGCGGACGGCTTGCATATGTCCACCCATGCCGGCGCGATGCTGATTGCAGCGCTTGCTTATACCTATGCCAGAAAGCACGCCAACGATCCACGCTTTGTTTTTGGTACGGGCAAGTTGGGCGATTTGGCTGGATTTACCAGCGCCATCATCCTGGCGATGATCGCTTTGCTGATCGGGTATGAGGCAATTGCTCGCTTTCTATCGCCCGTTCCGATTCACTTCAGCGAGGCGATTCCAATCGCCGTGGCCGGTCTGCTGGTCAATATTGCCAGCGCCTGGTTATTGAGCGACGACGATCATCATGGGCACAGCCATGGGCACAGCCACGGACATGGTCATGTCCATGTGCATAATGAGCATGACGATCACGAACACAATGAAGAAGTGCAGTACATTGATACCCGTACCGGCGTATTCGCGCTCTCAATTTTCGAGGACGGCGTTCCACCTGTTTTTCGGATAAGGGCTGCCGCCGAAGGCACGAAGTTGGCCGCACAAGATGTGACAGTAACAACCATTCGACCGGACGGTACGCGCCAGATTTTCGCATTTACCCGGTTATCTGATTTTCTGGAATCAACGGCAGAAATTCCCGAACCGCACGCCTTCAAGGCGGTGGTAAAACTCCCGACCGGAGAGCATAGCATCACGTTTGAAGAGCATGAACATGGGCATGACAATCACGGTGTGGACGCTCGCGACCACAATATGCGCGCCGCCTATATTCACGTCATCGCCGACGCGGCGGTCTCGGTGCTGGCGATCATTGGTCTGCTTTTAGCAAGGACGTTTGGTTGGCTATGGATGGATCCACTGGCCGGTATCATTGGAGCGTTCGTGATCGCAAACTGGTCGTATGGGCTGATACGCGATACCGGTGCGATCTTGGTAGACATCAGTCCTGACGACACGATGGCAAACAAGGTGCGCGCAGCCGTCGATGCGGCTGGCGACAAGCTGGTCGATTTGCATGTGTGGCGTCTTGGCCCCGGTCACTTCGGTGTCGTGGTTTCCGTTGTAACAAACGTGTTGCATCGCGGACCATCGTACTATCATGCAGTGCTGCGGCGATTCAAAGGGCTGTCACACATTTCTGTGGAAGTTCACGCGCAGAACCTCTAGTACAGCGAGTTTCCGCAAACTGATCACGTTCAAAACCACACCATCCTAAATATTAGTTGGCGGAAACTAGCGTAGCTTGCATTTTTGCCATAGCTTTTTGCTCGATCTGACGTATGCGCTCGGCTGATACGCCGAATTCATCCGCCAGGTCATGCAGTGTGGCGGTTGCACCTTCGCGCAACCAGCGTGCCTCGATAATGCGGCGGCTGCGTTCATCAAGGCTCGCCAGTGCATGCGCCAAGCCAGTGCTATTCAGTGTTTCAAGTTGCTTTTTCTCAAGCAGGCGCGAAGGCTCGTCTTCCGTAGCACATGCCAGATAGGCAATAGGCGCAAAGCTGTCATCCTCGTCATTGGTTCCCGCTTCCAGCGCAACCTCATGGCCGTTGAAGCGGGTTTCCATCTCCACCACATCCTGTTCGCTGACGTTCAGGTCGCGGGCGATTTTCTTTACTTGCTGCGGTTTGAGCGACTCCAGTCCCTGCTTCATGCTACGCAGGTTGAAGAACAATTTGCGCTGTGCTTTGGTGGTGGCAATCTTGACCAGACGCCAGTTGCGTAGAATGTACTCGTGCATTTCGGCGCGTATCCAGTGCAACGCAAACGACACCAGACGCACACCACGTTCCGGGTCGAAATGCTTGACCGCCTTCATCAGTCCGATGTTGCCTTCCTGAATCAAATCCGCCTGCGGCAGGCCGTAACCGGCGTAACCGCGCGCCACACTGACTACCACGCGCAGATGCGACACAATAAGCTGGCGCGCCGCCTCCAAATCGTCGTCGCGACGAAAACGGGTGGACAAAGCCAACTCCTCCTCATGCGTTAGCATGGGGAAACGGTTCACCGACTGAATATAACTTTCCAAGCTGCCCACAGCCGAGGGCATGGGTAACGCCAAAACCTGATTCATGGTTGTAACCTCCTTATTTGAAATATTAGCACTCTTATGCGCAGAGTGCCAATATGAAGAATACTTACTGTAACCGCCTGTAAAAAAGGAATAAATTTAACCATAGTTAAGGTGCGGCAGTATTTTCTCATGAAAGTATTCGAGTTTTTCTGCCGGAATGAAAGAGGGTTGGCTTGTCGTGCGTCAGCGCGGCAGTCATCGCCAATTGCACCACGCTACGAAACTGGGTATCGTTACTGTTGCTGGCAAGCCGAGCGTTGATGTTCAACCATACTGCAGAGGACTGATTTTGTATGCAAGACCTGCACCAGGTGTAATGTACCTAATTGGCGAACATGGACAAGTGAGGAAATTTTTCCCGTTCTTATCCAACCCCATTTCGGAATCACTTGGACTCAATCTGCCACAGGTGTTGTGCCACCGATAGCCATGCGCCCAGCCAGCCAAGGTAGGCAGAGAGTCCCAGCAGGGTGAGGCTGTCGCCCGCAGAAAGTGCATGGAGGGTGAAATTGCTGGCATATAGTTGCGCTAGCCCGGCAAAGCTGTTGTTGAGCAAGGCCAAGCTGACGGCGATAATGAGCCATGCCGCCGCACCGCCCAGCAAGCCTTGCAGCAAACCAAAATACAGGAAGGGGCGGCGGATGAAGGCGTTGGTGGCACCGATCAGTTTGGATACTTCGATCTCGTCGCGTTGGGTGAGGATTTGCAAACGGATGGTGTTGAAGATAATGGCTACCAGCGCGAAACTGAGCAGCGCGGCGAGCAACAGCACTACCAGCCGACCGAACTTGAGCAGCGCTTCCAGCTTGTGCGCCCATGCCGAATCCAGTTGCACCTTTTCCAGTTTGGGCCATTTCTGCAATTCATCGCGCAGTGTTTCCAGTGTTTGTGCATCGGACTTCTTCGGGTAAACGATATAAGCGTCCGGCAGCGGATTCTGCGTCAGGCCGCCAATCACATCAGACAATCCAGTGCTGTGTTTGAGTTGTTCCAGCGCCTGCTCGCGCGACACATATTCGATATGGTCAACAGCCTCGTGCTGTTGCAATTGTTTGCCGATACGGGCGATATCGTCCTTGCTCGCATTCATCGTCAAAAATACACTGATCTGCGGCGTGCCGACCACCTGATCGGCAAGGCTCTGCACATTCTGCAACAGCACATACACGCCTGCTGGCAAGCTGAGTGCGATGCCGATGACCGAGATGCTCAGCAGGCTGGCTACCGGGGTGGCAAGCAAGCGGCTCAGGGTAGAGCGCAGAACGCGGATATGCTGTGCCAACCAGTTGGTCATGATTGCAGCTCCCCGTGTTTCAACGCCAGAATGCGCACCCCGAGCTGACGTGGGATGCCTTCATCGTGGGAGGCGATCAGCAGGGTGACGCCGACCTGATGGAAGGATTTGAAGATGTCCATGATGTCGTTGGCGTATTCCGTGTCGAGGTTGCCGGTAGGTTCGTCGGCCAGCATGATGGCGGGGCGATTGACAATGGCACGGGCGATACACAGGCGTTGCTGCTCGCCGCCTGACAGCGCGATGGGATTGGCCTTTTCGCGTCGCAACAGCCCCACCTTGTCGAGCGCAGCGCGTGCCCGCTTGGCGCATTCGCGGCGATCGAAGCCGCAAATTTGCAGCGGCAGCATCACGTTGTCAAATACGCTACGGTCGAACAGTAATTTGTGATCCTGGAAAATCAGCCCCAGATTACGGCGCAGATAGGGCAGCGCGCCACCCTTGAGGGTAGAAATGTTCTGTCCCTTGACGATCACGCTGCCGGAATTTGGGCGCTCGATGGCGGCGATGAGATTGAGTAGCGTGCTTTTGCCCGCGCCGGAATGCCCGGTGACAAACACCATCTCGCCCTCGTCAATATCGAAGCTGACGTTTTTGAGCGCCTCGAAGCCGCCGGGGTAGCGCTTGTAAACTTGATTGAAGGAAATCATTTTGTCGGTAACACCGTAACCATGCTGGGTTTCATCAGGCGGCGAAAATCCTTATCGAAGGTGACCAGATGCAGATGATGGGACAACGCGGCGGCAGCGATCCAGGCATCGGGGATGGCGTTGCCACCAAGCTTGTGTTGTGCGCACAGTTTTTCGAACAGCGGCCACTCCTCGCCCAGCATCGGCATAGTCACATTGGGCGTATCCAGCACTGCGCGCAGAAACGCCTGCGCGGCCTTGAGGGGTGTGGGCTCGACAAACACTTTTGGATGCGTTGTCAGGCGCAGAAAACCGGCAGCCACCATCGGGAGTATCGCCAGCATCTGCCCGCCTGCGCTGGTTTCCAATGCGGCTTCCAGCCATGCAAGTGCCGGGGCATGATGCACATGATCCCGGCGCGAGGCTGCCACAAGTATGTTTACGTCAGGAGTCACCGCACATCATCCGCAACGTCGAGCAGAGCGCGATGACTGGTCGCATCGCGAACCGTCGCATGCAACCCACCTTTCCCGGCATAGACCGGGAGGGCACGGCGTTTCAGTTTGGCTGTGGATTTTCGAGGGCGCAGACGCAATGCCAACCCCTGCTCAATCATCTGTGTCAGGCTGGTGTGTTCTTTCGCGGCTTGGGATTTGGCCTTGGCCAGCAGACCATCGTCAATATCCAGAGTCGTTCTCATGGCTACCTCAATTATTAGCTAATGCAGATTTATGCATCATGCTATCGGGTTGTGGCGAAAAAATCAATCTTTGTTTATTGCGAACGATTCCGCATTATTGCAAGATGCTTCTGTAGATGCGGTTCGTACCTCACTACATCCTACGGGCTGTCTGGGATATAATTTTTACTGCTCGGATGCGGATGCTGGTGAAGTTCGGGAACGTGCCATCTGCGGAACTTCACAATTTCCCCCAAATGCCATATAAACAAAAGATATAGGCAAAATGGAAATTATCTAGACCGTTCTGCATAGCTCTTTCGGCGTATATGAGTAATGAATGAGTGCGAGTTATAGTGTTTCTAGAGTGTTAAGTACTGTGTGTCATCACACAATATTTACGTTCTCCTCCTATTTGGGCAGTCGCAAGACCGCCCATTTTTTACGTTAAGTCAGGCGCGTCTCAAAGCAATGTTTGGCTACACAACAGTGGTTGTGGGAGAATCAGTCAATTTCTCTGGTGGAGTTGATTGGTTACGCCAGAACGGTGTCAACGTGATTGACCTCAATTCAACCGAGCATCAAGATGATGGCGACCTTTATTCGTGATCATCTTGAGCTATGGAACGAAGATATCGGTGAAGCATAATGCTGCAGCATGCGAGCAAGTTAATATTGTCAGTTGTGTTGCTGCTTTGCGCGACATCCGCCGCTGCACTAGACAATGTAACGTTGCAACTAAAATGGACACATGCCTTTCAGTTTGCCGGTTACTACGCAGCCAAAGAGCAGGGCTACTATCGTGCGGCTGGTCTGGACGTGAACATTCTGGAGGCAAAGCCAAACACCGATCCTGTACGCGATGTTCTCGAAGGGAAAGCACAGTATGGTGTAGGTACCAGCAGTCTGCTTCTGGATCGTGCGGCGGGGAAACCAGTGATAGCGCTGGCGGTGGTGTTTCAGCAATCGCCATATGAAATTTACGCAGCACCCAACATTCGTAGTCTGCGTGATTTGATTGGCAAGCGCATCATGCTTGAGCCGCAGTCAGACGAGTTGCTCGCCTATCTGAAAAGAGAAGGTATCCCACTGGGAAGTATTCAGCAAATACCGCACAGCTATGATGCCAATGGCTTAATGGATGGCAAGACCGAGGCGATCGCTGGCTATATTTCCAACGAACCGTTTTATTTTAGACAAGCGCATTATCCCTATCAGACGTTCAGCCCACGCTCTGCTGGGATCGATTTCTATGGGGACAATCTGTTCACTTCCGAGCAGGAATTGCAGTCCCATCCTGAACGAGTCAAAGCATTCCGCGCAGCTAGCCTGCGTGGCTGGCAATACGCCAAGGAACATCGCGACGAAGTAATCGCTCTGATTCTTGCCAAATATTCTTCAAAGCATACCAGCGAATATTTACACTTTGAATCGGATCAGATGATCCCGTTACTACAGCCTAATCTGATTGAGATTGGCTATATGAACCCAAGTCGCTGGCGTGACATAGCCAAAACTTACGCTGATCTAAACCTGTTGCCGCACGATTTTTCTCTGGAAGGATTTTTGTATGATGCAAGCGAACCTGATTTGACATGGTTTTATCGCGGATTAACTTCTGCACTGATAATCACCATTATGATCGCATCGATTGCACTTTACATTCACCGCATCAACCTCAAATTGCGGGCCAGCGAAAAACACTTGAAACTCGCCGCCAGCGTCTTTAATCATGCCAACGAAGGCATCATGATCACCTCCGCAGACGGCATGATCATTGATGTCAACAACGCCTTCAGTCTTATCACTGGATATGGCAAAGATGAAGCCTTGGGCAAGAACCCAAGCCTGCTTAGATCGGCTCGTCAGGACGCAGCGTTCTACGCGAATCTATGGCATGACTTGGTCGACAAAGGCTACTGGCGGGGAGAAATCTGGAATCGGCACAAGAATGGCAATGAGTACGCCGAAATGCTGAACATTAGCGCCGTACGCGATGATCAGGGGCTAATTCAACATTATGTCGCGCTATTATCAGACATCACGGAACGTAAACAGCTGGAAGCCAAGGTTCAGCAATTTGCATTTAATGATCCTCTCACCAATCTCCCGAACCGGCGCCTGCTCAACGACCGGCTGAACCAAGCCATGGCAGTTTGCAAACGCATTGGAGGCCATGGTGCGCTAATAATTCTTGATCTGGATAATTTCAAACCGTTGAATGACATGCACGGGCATGAAGTGGGCGATTTGCTATTGATTGAGGCGGCGCATCGCATGAAAAGTTGTGTGCGTGAAATTGACACCGTGGCAAGGTTTGGTGGCGATGAATTTGTTGTGTTACTTAATGAGTTAAGTATTGACGAAACCGAATCGATTTTACAAGCCGAGACCGCCGCAGAAAAAATCCGCACCGCATTATCGAAACTTTATCAACTAACAATTAGGCACGAAGGAAATGCAGAAGTAACAGTGGAACATTACTGCACGGCTAGCATTGGCGTGGCCTTATTTGGAACCGATGCAACAACCTCGGGAGACCTCCTCAAGTTAGCCGATGTGGCAATGTATGAAGCAAAAAAATCGGGGCGCAATACGGTTAAGATTGCTCCAAAAACGCAGCCGCCAATAGGCATTGGCAATATCGTTGCGACGAATTTCGTCAAACTTTCCTGGCGTCCGGCTTACAAATGTGGAAATGCCCTGATCGACGATCAGCACCGCACTCTATTCGATGCCGCCAATAAGCTATTGACGGCAGTACTCTCTGATCTTCCAACAGATCAAGTGGCTGCACTGATTAACATCTTGATTCGCGATGTTGTCCAGCATTTTAAAGACGAGGAGGCGATCATCATGGCGGCCGGTTTTCCTGACGTAGTGGAACACGCTGCCCTCCATTCCGATCTCGTTGAAAGAGCAGTTAACCTCGTCAGTCGCTTTAATGACGGCACCCTTGCTCTCGGCGAACTGTTCCAGTTCTTGGCTCATGACGTGATCGCTCAGCACATGCTTGGAGCAGATCGAAAATTCTTTCCATATCTGGAGGAACAGCGCTATTTTCCAAAATCTGCATTGTGAAGCGGTTCGTCATCATCGGGTTCTGGTTGGATTTAATCCGATCCGAACAAAACAGGGCAAAATGATATTGCATACTTTGATGATGCGTAATTAGTCTCATTCACTTTGATACTTTGTCCTTGCCGAAGGAGTGGGGACTGCAGAGCAACGGCAATTCCTTTATAGTTCTGATTACTTACATTACCAATGGGGATCTGTTTGGCAAGCGGTGTCTATTGAGGAATTTGAAGAGTTTCTTGGATAGGGTGGCTCGTTGGTTGCCCCAAGTGTCCGGTATAGAGGGCAACGTATTTAACAAGACCCAGTGGCGGGTTTGGGTCGAAACCATCAGGTCAATGCTGTAAATCGGTTGCCGAATACCGGAACTTCGCCAACTTTTATTTTGGCTGCTCCCAAGCGGAAGTCTTGTAGGATGCGGTGATAACCGCATTGATCCGATCTCCGGGGCGCGATTGATGCGGTTCGCAAACTCACCACATCCTACGTTCTAATCACTTTCCATTCCCAGCAGCGCCGCGACGAAATCCTCCGCCGCGAACGGGCGCAGATCATCTAAACCTTCGCCTACGCCGATGAAGCGTACCGGGATCGGATGCGCCTTGGCGATGGCGGCAATTACGCCCCCCTTGGCGGTGCCGTCCAGCTTGGTCAACACCAGTCCGGTAACGTCCAGCGCTTCGTCGAATGCTTTCACCTGGCTCAGCGCGTTTTGCCCGGTATTGGCATCCAGCACCAGCAGTACCTCGTGCGGCGCGCCGGGCAGCGCCTTGGCGATGACGCGCTTGACTTTTTTAATCTCTTCCATCAGGTGCGCCTGTGTGGACAAGCGTCCGGCGGTGTCCGCCAGCACCACGTCTACCTTGCGTGACATGGCCGCTTGCACCGCATCATAAATCACGGCAGCGGGGTCGCCGCCCTGCTGGGCAATGACGGTGACATTGTTGCGCGCACCCCATTCCATCAACTGCTCGCGTGCTGCAGCGCGGAAGGTGTCGCCTGCCGCCAGCAGCACCGACTTGCCTTGCCCCTGAAAGTGTTTTGCCAGCTTGCCAATGGAAGTGGTTTTGCCTGCTCCGTTCACACCGACCAGCATGATGACGAAAGGTTGGTGAGTGCCAACATCGAGCTTCTGGGCCAAGGGCTGGAGCAGCTTGAGCAGGCAGTCCGCCAATGCTTGCTTGAGTTGGCCTGCCTCGGTAAGGTGTTGTTCTTTTACTTGGTAGCGCAATTCGGCCAGCAGAAAACGGGTCGCATCCATGCCGACATCGGCGGTAATCAGGATGGTTTCCAGCTCTTCGTACAGTTCGTCGTCGATCTTGCCGCTGCGTCCGAACAAGTCAGAAAGCTGATTGCCTGTGCGTGCCAGTCCACTTTTCAGGCGGCCTAGCCAACTGCGCTTTTCTGATGCAGCCTGTTCAGGCAGGTTGTCAGCAGGTGCTTTTTTCAGGAAACCAAACATTTATACTTTCTAAGTAAACCGACATTCAATTTCGCACTCCATACCCACCCACTCAGCACAAGAAAATGGGGCATAATGCGCACGCATTTTAGCTGATTACACGTTTACGGGTTAGGGACATGAGACATTATTTGATTTGCATTGCATTGTTGTTGGGTTGGTCGCAGTCTGCCGCACATGCGGAGGTGTTCGAGAAGACGCTGTCCAACGGCCTCAAGGTAATCGTCAAGGAAGACCACCGCGCGCCGGTGGTGGTGCAGCAGGTGTGGTATCGCGCGGGCAGCATAGACGAACTCACCGGCACGACCGGCGTGGCGCACATGCTGGAGCACATGATGTTCAAGGGCACCAAGACTGTGCCGCCGGGGGAGTTTTCCAGGCGCATCGCCGCTGCGGGCGGGCGCGAGAATGCTTTCACCAACGAGGACTACACTGCCTATTTCCAGCAGTTGCAAAGCTCCAGGCTCCCGCTCGCGATGCAACTCGAATCTGATCGCATGCACAACCTGAAATTGTCCGATGCCGAATTCGCCAAAGAGGTCAAGGTGGTCATGGAGGAGCGGCGCATGCGCACCGAGGACGAGCCACATGCGCTGCTGTATGAAAAGCTCATGGCGGCAGCCTATCAGGAGCATCCCTACCGGCACCCGGTAATCGGCTGGATGGATGATTTGCTGGCACTCACCGCAAGCGACTCGAGAAACTGGTACAACAGTTGGTATGCGCCCAACAATGCGACTTTGGTGATAGCCGGAGACGTGAAGGCAGACGATGTATTCAAGCTGGCGCAACGCTACTACGGCCCCATCCCGGCGCGCAAGCTGCCGCTGCGCAAGCCGCACCACGAGCTGCCGCAGGTCGGGATCAAGCGCATCGTGGTCAAGGCGCCTGCAGAATTGCCGTATCTGGTGATGGCCTACCATGCGCCCGAACTACGCGACCCGGGACAGGACTGGAAGCCTTATGCACTGGAGGTGCTGGCGGGCATTCTCGATGGCAACGGATCGGCGCGCTTGAACAAGTCGCTGGTGCGCGAGCAGCAACTGGCCAGCGAAGTGGGCGCGGGTTATGACGCTACCTCGCGCGGACCGGGCATGTTCACACTCGACGGTACGCCAAGTACAGGCAAAAGCGTGGCCGATCTGGAAGCGGGATTGCGTCAGCAGATTGCGTTGCTTGTAAAAGATGGTGTGAGTGAAGAGGAATTGAAACGCGTCAAGGCGCAGGTGACTGCCAGCGAAGTGTACAAGCTTGATTCAGTGTTTTATCAAGCGATGCAGATCGGACAAATGGAATCCATAGGGCTGGGCCATAAGGCCATTCCGATAATGCTGAAAAAGCTACAGGAGGTGACAGCGCAACAGGTGCAGGATGTGGCACGCGAGTTTTTTCAGGACGATAACCTGAGCGTCGCCGTGCTCGACCCGCAGCCGATTTCCGGTGAACACAAACACGCCAATATGGGAGGCAGCCATGACCTGCGCTAAAATTTTTGCAACTGCGCTGTTTCTGTCCGGCACTGCGATTTTCTCCGGCACCGCACTGGCCACGCCGCACATCCAGCAATGGCAGGCGGCCAGCGGCGCGCGTGTTTATTTCGTGGAAGACCATGATCTGCCAATGCTGGATGTAGCGGTAGATTTCGCCGCAGGCAGCGGTTTCGACACGGCGGAAAAATCAGGTGTTGCCGGGTTGACTCTTGGCTTGCTCGACCTTGGCGCGGAAGGGCTGAGCGAGGATGATATCTCACGCAATATGGCCGATATTGGCGCGCAGATGGGCGGGCGTTTCGAGCCGGACCGTGCCGGTATGTCGGTACGCACCCTGAGCAGTTCGGCGGAGCGCAATCAGGCGCTGGATATCCTGGCACGCGTGCTGCAACACCCGCTGTTTCCGGAAACGGTATTGGCGCGCGAAAAGACACGCTTAATCTCAAGTCTGAAAGAAGCCGAAACCAAGCCGGAAAGCATCGCCGACAGGGCTTTCAATAAGGCCGTGTTCGGCACCCACCCCTACGGTTTGCGGTCATCCGGCGAGGTGGATACCGTGGAAAAAATCCAACGTGCCGACCTGGAGGTGTTCTACCAAGCGCACTACGGGGCCAAGGGTGCTGTAGTCGCCATCATGGGTGATGTGACGCGCGCCGAGGCCGAAACCATCGCGCAGAAACTCACCGCGCAATTGCCGCCGGGAGGTGCATCCGCCACGGTGTTACCGGTCGCCATGCAGATACAGTCCAGCGAACAGCGCATCGCGCACCCGGCCACGCAGAGCCATATCCTGATCGGCGTTCCCGGCATGTCGCGTACCGACCCGGATTATTTCCCGCTTTATGTGGGCAACTATATTTTGGGCGGCGGCGGTTTCGTGTCGCGCCTGATGAACGAGGTGCGCGAGAAGCGCGGCTTGGCTTACAGCGTATATAGCTACTTCATGCCGATGCAACAGCCGGGTGCCTACCAGATCGGCCTGCAAACCAAGAAGGATCAGGCCGACGAGGCGTTGAAGCTGACACGTGCCATCTTGCGTGAGTTCATTGCCAAGGGGCCGACGGAAAAAGAACTGAAGGCTGCCAAGCAGAACATCATCGGCGGTTTCCCCATGCGCATAGACAACAACAAGAAGATACTGGAATACCTCAGCGTCATCGGATTTTATGGCTTGCCTTTGACCTATCTCGACGATTTTGTCGGCAGAGTGGATAAAGTCACAGTCGCGCAAATCCGCGATGCGTTCAAGCGCCATGTGAACCCGGATGCGATGGCGACGGTGATCGTCGGCGCACCCGAAGCCAAGGCGGGGAGCGGAAAATAAATCGCGTAAGAATTATCGGGGGAGAGTACCGCAGCCGCTGGATCGAGTTCCCCGATGCGGAGGGTCTGCGTCCCACGCCGGATCGCGTGCGCGAAACCCTGTTCAACTGGCTTGGACAAACGCTGGATGGCAAGCGCTGCCTGGATTTGTTCTCGGGCAGTGGCGCATTGGGGTTTGAAGCGCTCTCGCGCGGGGCCGCCGAAGTGGTAATGGTGGAAAACAACCGTGCGGCGTTTCGCGCCTTGCAGGAAAACAGCAAGAAATTATCCTGTGTCAATATAGCGCTACGTTGCGAAGATGGGATAGAATTCGCGCGGCGGGAAAGCGGGCGTTATGACGTGATCTTTCTCGATCCGCCGTTCCAAAGTGACTTTTTACCAAAAGTGTTGCCGTTGCTGGGGAACAGGTTGACTGAGGACGGGCTGGTGTATGTTGAAACCGGCGAAGCGTTCGAGCCGGATGCGGCGTGGGAAGTGGTAAAGCGGGCAAAAGCGGGCAAGGTGTTTTACCAATTGCTGCAACAGGCATAGAATAATGATCAAAGTCATATACCCTGGAACATTTGACCCCATTACCCGTGGGCACGAAGACGTGGTGCGCCGCGCTGCCGGGTTGTTCGGTGAAGTCGTGGTGGCAGTGGCGGCAAGCCGTAGTGCCACCCTGTTTACGCTGGATGAGCGTGTAGCGATGGCGCGCGAGATTTTTGCGGATTTTGCCAATGTGCGCGTGGAAGGTTTCGACGAGCTGTTGATGAATTACGTGCGCAGGCAGGGTGCGCGCGTGGTGTTGCGCGGTTTGCGTGCGGTGTCGGATTTTGAGTACGAGTTTCAGATGGCAGGGATGAACCGCAGCATACATCCCGATGTCGAAACCATATTCCTGACGCCAGCGGAGCAATACACCTTTATTTCCGCCAGCATGGTGCGCGAAGTTGCGCGCTTCGGCGGGGACGTGAGCAAGTTTGTTTCGCCTTCAGTGGCGGCAAAATTGATAGCTAAAAGATTAACTTAATAGGAGAAGAGCATGGCCCTGATAATTACCGACGAATGTATCAACTGTGACGTGTGCGAACCGGAATGCCCGAACGACGCCATCTCGCAAGGCGATAGCATTTATGTTATCGACCCCAATAAATGCACCGAATGCGTCGGACACTACGACACACCGCAGTGCGTTGAAGTCTGCCCAGTGGACTGCATCCCGAAAGACCCGAATCACGTGGAAAGCAAGGAGCAATTGCAGGCCAAGTACGAAAAGCTGGAAGCGGCAAAGGGCTAACAGGCAGCGCAGTTATTGGCCAAACGACGGGGCGGTTTGCTGCCCCGTTTTTTTGCGCCAGCTTTCCCAGAATTATTCTCTTTGCCACAAGGTCTCGGCCTGCCCTGCCGCATGATTCAACACGCGGCACAGGACAAACAATAAGTCCGACAGGCGGTTGAGGTAGGGCGGTGCATGCTCTGGCACAGCCTCAGCGTGCGCGAGCACGGCGAGATCGCGTTCCGCGCGGCGTGCCACGGTGCGCGCAACATGGCATAGCGCCGCAGTTCGTGTGCCGCCGGGCAGAATGAACTCCTTAAGCGGCGGCAGGTCGGCATTGTAATGCGCGATGGCGGCATCAAGTTGTTCGAGCTTGCCTTCGCTGAACAAAGCGGCGGGATAGGCCAGCGCGCCACCGAGATCAAATAAATCATTCTGTACGCGCAACAACAACTCTCTTACCGCCAGTGGCAGCGTTTCAGCCAACAGCACACCGAGATAGCTATTGAGTTCGTCCACGCTGCCGATGGCATGGATGCGCGCGCTATCCTTGGCTACACGGGCGCCGTCGGCGAGTCCGGTCGTGCCATCATCGCCGGTGCGGGTAACGATCTTGCTCAAGCGGTTGCCCATTACTGTTGCTCCAGACAAGTTAAATAAATCGCCGCATCCGGCGCGGTGTTATTGCGCTGAGCCTGCCAGATCATCTCGCTCAGGCATTCCATCATCGCATGCTGCGCATTGTGTTCCGATTCATGTTTATGCGTGAGACGCTCAAAGTGGGCGCGGATGCCGTGGGGCTGATTGATGGAAATCTGCTCCTCGATGGTGAGGTGCATCATCAGATGCAGGAAAGGATTGGTCGCGCCATGTTCCGGTGCGTAGTCCTTGTCCTGATAGCGCTCCGGGTCGGCCAGCAGTTCATGATATTCCGGGTGTTTCTCGATGAGTTGGGCGGTCAGGTCTTCCAGCGGCGTGAGCAGCGCCCCCTCGCAACGCTTGCGCCAGGTCTCGAACAGGAAGTTGCGTGCTTCGTCTCTGGTGGGATTGAACATCAGGCCGTTTTCTCCTTGCACTCACACAAGTCAATTATCAAACACTGCGCGCACTTCGGCTTGCGTGCCTGACAAATATAGCGTCCATGCAGGATCAGCCAGTGATGAGCGTCGTGCTTGAATTCATCAGGCACGAACTTGAGTAATTTCTTTTCCACTTCCAGCACGTCCTTGCCGGGGGCGATGCCGGTGCGATTCGATACGCGGAAAATGTGCGTGTCCACCGCGATGGTGGGTTCGCCAAAAGCGGTATTGAGTACCACGTTCGCCGTCTTGCGGCCCACGCCCGGCAGGGCTTCCAGTTCCTCGCGCGTCTGCGGCACTTGTCCGCCATGTTTTTCCAGCAGCAGGCGGCACATCTGGATAATGTGTTTCGATTTTGTCTGGTACAAGCCGATGCGTTGCACATACTCGCGCAGATTTTCTTCACCGAGGTCGAGCAGCGCCTGCGGCGTATTCGCCACCGGGAACAAAATGCGCGTCGCGGCATTCACGCTGACATCCGTGGCCTGCGCCGAAAGGATCACCGCGACCAGCAACTCGAACGGCGTGGAATATTCCAGCTCGGTGGTGGGATGCGGGTTGGCGGTGCGGAAGCGTGTGAATATTTCGCGGCGTTTGGTTGGGTTCATAGGAGTTTTCTGAAAAATATCCGGTGTTACGTGGGCCGCTCATTGAAGGTTTACAGATATTTTACATGACAACATCAGGAATAACGGTGTGGTATCCGCGTGGGCACAGAATCGTGCCCACCATCCTTGGCTGATATAATCCAACAATTCATTAGCCCGTCATTGATAGAATTACTGGTGAAACTACTGATGTGACTACTAGCCATCTCACTAAGCTGCAAAAATCGCAGCAAGTGATTGATTATAGCCATTCGAATAATTTCATTTAACGACCTTGTTTATGATGCCACGCAATCCTATTCCCAAGGTGGGTTTCGTTTCACTCGGTTGCCCCAAGGCGACGGTGGATTCAGAGCACATCCTCACCCGCCTGCGTGCCGAGGGTTACCTCATTTCCGGCAGCTATCATGATGCCGATCTGGTGGTGGTCAACACCTGCGGCTTTATCGACAGCGCGGTGGAAGAATCGCTGGATGCCATAGGCGAAGCGCTGGCGGAGAACGGCAAGGTCATCGTCACTGGCTGTCTGGGTGCCAAGGGCGATGTGGTACGGCAGGCGCATCCCAAGGTGCTGGCCGTTACCGGCCCGCATGCCACCGACGAAGTAATGGAAGCCGTGCATGCACATTTACCAAAACCTCATGATCCACACAGCGATCTGGTGCCGCCACAGGGCATCCGCCTTACGCCCAAACATTACGCCTATGTGAAAATTTCAGAAGGCTGCAATCACCGCTGCACCTTCTGCATTATTCCCAGCCTGCGCGGCGATCTGGTGAGCAGGCCGGTGGGCGAGGTGATGGAGGAAGCGCAGAACCTGGTGAACGCGGGCGTGAAAGAATTGCTGGTTATTTCGCAGGACACCAGCGCCTACGGTGTGGATGTGAAATACCGCACCGGCTTCTGGGGCGGCAGGCCGCTCAAGACGCGCATGACCGAACTGGCGCAAGCGCTGGGCGAATTGGGCGTATGGGTGCGCCTGCATTACGTCTATCCCTATCCCAGCGTGGATGAGGTCATCCCGCTGATGGCGGAAGGCAAAATCCTGCCCTATCTCGACATCCCGTTCCAGCACGCCAACGCGCGCATCCTCAAGCTGATGAAGCGCCCGGCCAGCAGCGAAAACATGCTCGCGCGCATCAAGCAATGGCGCAGCATCTGCCCGGACATCATCCTGCGCAGCACCTTCATCGTCGGCTTTCCCGGCGAGACGGAGGAGGAATTCGAAGAACTGCTCGATTTTCTCGAACAAGCGCAACTCGATCGCGTCGGCGCGTTTACCTACTCCCCGGTGGAAGGCGCGGTTGCCAACGAACTGCCGGATCATGTGCCGTCCGAAGTGCAGGAAGAACGACTGGGGCGTCTGATGGAGCTACAGGAAGGAATCAGCGCCGGACGACTGGCGCGCAAGGTGGGCAAAACGATGCAGGTGCTGGTGGATAGCGTGGACGAGGAAGGCGCGGTCGCGCGCAGCTCAGCGGACGCGCCGGAGATCGACGGGCTGGTGTATATCGATAACGGCCATGCTTTAAAGGTAGGCGATTTTGTGAATGTGCGTATCACGGATTCCGACACCCACGACCTGTGGGCGGAGATGTGATTTAAATTCTGATTCATGTATCAGCGAAATAAAATTTATCTCAGCCAATCGGGGCGACGGTCAAAGAGTTATTGCGGATTGCCTGGTTTCCTGCACTGCGATTCCATATATGGCCCCTTATATATGACCCAGTAGTTGCCGGGAGAAGTTTGCGAACACAGGGTCGTTCTATCTATCTGGTTTATCCATCTATACCAAGGTGCCCCGGAAGCGAATGCCGCACCGCAAATTAGCGCCAGCATAACAAACGTGGCACATCTTGATTTCACTCAACATTTCCTTTATTTAGTTGTTCCTGACGCTTCGCAATTCGCCTTCTAAACGTAAAGATACCGACGCAGGCAAAGATTCGGAGATGTTTGAAGCTTGTTTAGCAGGTACATCAAGACGGCGTACCAGTGTGAAATGTTTGGCCCAATAACTGTCGGTGAGATTGGAAACCATAACACTCCCTGTGCGGGTACTTGATGCATGAATGAACTGATCGTTGCCCAAGTAAATGCCAACATGAGAAATAGTGTTTCGCATGAAACGAAAGAACACGAGATCTCCCGGGAGCATTTCAGTCGTCTTGATGCGATTCCCAATCTGGCTGAGGGCGCTCGCACTGTGGGGTAGCGTTACTCCTTCAACACGATCAAAAACATAACGAACGAAACCGCTGCAATCGAAACCGTTTTCAGGGCTGGTGCCGCCTCTGTGGTAGGAAACCCCATCTTGATTGAGAGCGTATTGCAGCAGACTCTGGATGGCATTGGGCACAGTTTTCAATATGATTTGGCCAGCCCCGATGTGATCAGATGACGGCAAGGCGTCAGTATTCTCAGCGGCTTGAGCGCCACTACTGAACAGAAGTGCCCAAAATATTATGATTGTCCGTATAGTCATCAGGGTAATTATAAGGGTCTTTTGCCTAGCTGCAAAGCTTATGGCCATTTTTGCCGCGAGTTTTTGATCTGCTCGGTTGTCCTATCGGTATTGGACCTCGACTTGAATCCGTGTGATTAATTTCGGCGAAAATTTAGAAAATGGAAAAACTTGCTCGATAAAATTTATTTTTAGAGCTTCCCTTTACGCCTGTGCGCTCCGCAAAACTCAATTAAGTTAGAGTGGAATGTATGGCTTCGGAATTAAAAATCTTATGCGTGCAGTGCCACGACACCGTATGATATATTCTGCACTCGGTGAGATGATGAAGCACGAGATTAATGCGCTGAACATAACAGCCTGCGCACCAGAAATTCAATAATTCATGCTTTTTAAACGAGGACTAAAATGTTAAAGACTTCAAGACTTGCCGCTCTCGCCATCTTGTGCGCCATTACTGCTAGCCCGGTATATGCCGAAGACAAACCCGCCGCGAAGGTGGGTGGTATTACCATCCCGCAAGAGCGTATAAACTTGCGCGTTAAGGTGATCGCTACCCAACAAAACCAGCCTGACAGCCCGGAACTGCGCAAGGCCGTTCGTGAGGATTTGATCAACATCGAATTGATGTCGCAGGAAGCACTCAAGAAAGGCTTGGACAAGCAATCCGAAACAGTTCAGCAACTGGAATTAGCCAAGCAGGGTGTGCTGGTTGGCGCGTTAATGCAGGATTACGTGAAGACCCATCCGGTAAGCGATGAAGCGATCACGAAGGAATATGACAACCTGAAGAGCAGTCTCGGCACCAAGGAATACCACGTGCGCCATATCCTGGTGGAAAAAGAGAGTGAAGCAAAATCCATTGTCGCAAAGCTGAAAAAAGGAGGCAAGGAAGGTGACTTTGACAAGCTGGCAAAAGCCAATTCCAAGGATGCTGGTTCCAAAGAGCATGGCGGTGATTTGGGCTGGATTCCTGTCGGCAAGATCACCAACTCTTTTGTTAAACCATTTGGCGATGCGCTGATGAATCTCAGCAAGGGACAAGTGAGCGAACCGGTGAAATCGCAATTCGGCTGGCACATCATCAAGCTGGAAGACGTGCGCGATCTCAAGATGCCTTCACTGAATGAGATCAAGCCACAGATCGCACAACGCCTGCAACAACAAGCCGTGAAACAATTGATTGCTGATCTGCGCGACAAAGCAAAAATCGAATAAGCTGTTCCGACTGAACAAGAACGGCGACCTAGAGGTCGCCGTTTTTTTATATGGCCGATTCCTGCGTATGCCAAACTACTTCGGAACACGCCTCTTTTTCTGGAAATAGTGGCACTGCTGTCCAGACGCCTCTAGTACATCAAGACTTGGCTGTCGCTGACTTTTGAAGTCAAGAGCACGACAGCCATATCTGAAATTGGCGTCGTGGGTAATGTAGTAGTTTATGCATTTGTTACAATCTGAAAGTTGGTCGCCTGATTCTGTATTCATAGATTGTTGGCGCGCGTTCAAAATTGACCGTTTTTAGGATACACCAGTTGCATGCGGGGTGACACATGAGAAATCACCTCTTCCCGGACGGATATTATGGCTTCAACGCTGCTGTACCCATTCAATCAGCGCATCCTGCGCCCGTTGCCCTGCCGAGGCATTGGGGTGGTTGATAAAAAATACCATAATCCACTGCTTGCCTCTGCGGGATTGCACGTAACCGGCGATTGCCTTCACCCCCTCCAGTGAGCCGGTTTTGAGGTGCGCATGACTGCTCGTCGCGCTTTCATGGAAGCGCTTCTTCAGGGTGCCGTCCACGCCGATTATGGGCAGGGACGCTTCAAACTCGGGTTGCAGCGGGCTGTTCTGCGCGGCTTGTAACAGCAACGCCATGCTGTGCGGGCTGATACGTTTCTGAGCGCGATAACCCGGCTCCGTTTTCCAACACCAGTTCAGGGAAGTCCAGTTGTTTTTGAACTAGCCAGTCATGCACGGCTTGCTCGCTGTGCGCGATAGTTGCCGGTGCAGCGGAGTTCATGCCCAAGCTGAGGAATAGCTGGCGCGCCATGACATTGTTGCTGAACTTGTTGATGTCGCGTATCACTTCGGCTAAAGGAGGTGAATAATAAGTGGCAAACAACGTTGCGCTGCTCGGTATCGCGCCGTCGCGTAATTCGCCACTGAACGTACCGCCGAGTTCCTGCCACAACGCCCGGAACACGGCATTCAGATAGTTGGAATGCGGTAGCAGGCTGAAATATTTTGCACGTTCGCCGCACGAAGCAGGGAATGTGCCTTGTATCAACAGCGTCGCGCCGTTTATTTTCGGAGAGACAGCATCGTCCCAATTGGCACAATCACCCTGTGCGACTACGGTCAGGCGGTTGTCCAGCGTGATGCCCGCCAGTTCGGGTTCAGTGAAGACGCTGATTTTCTCCGCACTTGGAATTATGTGCAGGCGGATAGCGTTGAAGTTGAGCAGCAAAGCATCCGGGCCGACGTTGTATGCGCGAACCGGATCATGGTCGAATGCTGCCGGATTATATGGGGCAAGCTGGAATGCGCTGCGATCCAATAGCACATTGCCGTGAATCTCGCGCAGCCCACGTCCGCGCAGTTCTCGCAGCCACAGCCAGAATTGTTCGATGGTGAATTTAGGGTCGCCGTAACCTTTCAGGATCAGGTCGCCTTGCAGCATGCCGTTTTCCAGTTTGCCGTCGAGCCAGGCTTCGGTCTTCCAGGTGTATGCCGGGCCGAGCAACTCCAGCCCTGCGTAAGTGGTGAGCAGCTTCATGGTCGAGGCTGGATTCATCGCTTTTGCGCTGTTGACGCTGATGAGCGGCTTGCGCGTATTGGCTTCGCGCACTTCTACTCCGACATCGGCAAGCGGGATATGCGCCTGCCGCAATGCGGCCAACACGGACGGCGGCAGCGAGGCCGCGTGCGCGCACGGAGTCAGGCTGAAAATGAGCAATAAGCTATAGAGTATTTTTACGGGCATTTTCCCCTGTTATTCGCAATGAAATGGCGTTAGCCGTTAAATATTCCGTTCCATGAATCTTTTGTTTTTATCAACGTAGTGGCAGCCATTACAAATTCACGAATCTCTGATGTGAGTTGCGTTATTTGCTCGTATTTAGGAGTCTCTAAAAATTGGATTTATAGAAGTTTCCTTTAGTGGAACACCTTTCCTTATTTTTCAAGGGGTGAGGGATCGTATATGTACAAAGCCCAGCACACTACCACTTAAGTGTTACGTTTCCATGTCAGGTCGAGTTCGCGAGCGGCCTTCACGTCATCCAGCCTGCGCACCGGCTGGGTATAGGGCGCGCCCTTCACCATCGCGGCATCGGCGTGCGCTTCGTCGCGGATTTCTTTCATCGCAGTGACGAAGCTGTCCAGCACTTCTTTCGATTCTGTCTCGGTCGGCTCAATCAGCAGGCACTCGGCCACCAGCATCGGGAAGTAGGTGGTGGGCGAGTGGAAGCCCTTGTCCAGCAGGCGTTTGGCGATGTCCATGGCAGACACGCCGGTGGCATCCTTCAATTCTTTCGCCGAGACGATAAATTCGTGGCTGGCGCGGCGCTGCGGGAATGCGATGGTGTAGCCAGCCTTCTGTAATTCCGCCATCAGGTAGTTTGCGTTCAGCGTAGCGAAGTCGGCGACGCGGTGCATGCCTTCCGCCCCCAGCATGCGCGCATACACATAGGCGCGCAGTAGCACACCCGCGTTGCCCATCCAGGCGGACAGGCGACCGATGGATTGCGGCAGGTCATTTTCGGTTAGCCAGCGATACGTATCGCCATCCTTGCCCACCACGGGAATAGGCAGGAACGGCAACAGGCGTGGCGCGACACCGACCGCGCCCGCGCCCGGCCCGCCGCCGCCGTGCGGGGTGGAGAATGTCTTGTGCAGATTCATGTGGATCACGTCGAAGCCCATGTCGCCCGGCTTCACCTTGCCTAAAATCGCATTCAGGTTCGCGCCGTCGTAATACAGCAATCCACCTGCGTCATGCACGATCTTCTGGATGCTTTGAATCTGTTTCTCGAACACGCCCAGCGTGGAGGGGTTGGTCAGCATCAAGCCTGCGGTCTGCGGACCGACAGCGGCGCGCAGCGCGTCGAGGTCAACGTCGCCATTGCGGTCGGTGGGAATCTCCTTCACGGTGTAACCGCACATCACCGCCGTCGCGGGATTGGTGCCGTGTGCCGCATCCGGCACGATGATCTCGGTGCGCGCCGAATCGCCGCGTGATTCATGATAGGCACGGATCATCGCGATGCCCGCGAATTCGCCCTGCGCGCCCGCCATCGGCGTCATGCTCACGCCTGCCATGCCGGTCACGTCTTTCAGAATTTCCTGCAAGTCATACAGGCAGGCGAGAAAACCTTGCCCCGTGCTTTCTGGCGCCAGCGGATGGCGCGCCAAAAAATTCGGCAACATGGACAACGAATTGCACGCGCGCGGGTTGTACTTCATGGTGCAGGAACCGAGCGGATAGAAATTCGTGTCGATAGAAAAGTTTTTCTGCGACAGGCGCGTGTAATGACGCACCGTATCCATCTCGGAAGTCTCCGGCAACAGCGGCTTGTCGGCGCGCAGCAGCGATGCGGGGATGCTGCTTACGGCGGCAGCATGGTTGGGAGCTTGTGCCGCATTGCGGCGACCGGGATGGGAGCGTTCGAAAATCAGCATGGTAACTCTTTCATATCTACATCAACCCCCTTGTCAGGGAGAGGTGGATGCCTCCTCCCCTGACAAGGGGAGGCCGGGAAGGGTTGGGTTATTTCAGCACCGCAAGCGCCGCGTCGTAATTGGGTTCGTGGGTGATGTCGTTCACCAGCTCAGCGTGCAGCACTTTGTTATTTTCATCCAGCACCAATACAGCGCGTGCGGTCACACCAGCTAAGGCGGTGTCGGCAATCTTCACTCCGTAGTTGCGCATGAAATCGCGGCCACGCATCAGCGACAGCGTGACGACATTTTCCAGGCCTTCGGCGACGCAAAAACGGCTCATGGCAAACGGCAAATCGGCAGAAATCACCAGCACCACCGTGTTCTCCAGCTTGCTTGCCGCTTCGTTGAATTTGCGCGTGGAAGTGGCGCATACCGCCGTGTCCAGGCTGGGCACAATGTTCAGCACTTTGCGCTTGCCGGCAAAATCTTTCAGCCCCACATCATTTAAATCTTTGCCCACCAGTGTGAAGTCGGGCGCGATCTGACCGACACCGGGAAAATCGCCGAACAGGGTGACCGGTGCGCCCTTAAGGGTTACGGCGGTTTTGTTGGATGTTGGTTTGCTCATGTTATTTCCTTTAATTGTTAGTTAAGCGCCGCGCGCAACGCATCGACATAGATATGTATATCCGCGTCGGATTTTGTTTCGGTTGCGCATACCAGAATTGCGCTGCCAAGTTGCGGGTAATGAGCGGAAAGATCATAACCGCCGAGCACGCCTTGCGCTTCCATTTTCGCCAACACAGCCGCCGCAGGCTTGGTCAGATGAAGCACCACTTCGTGGAAGTGCGGGCCGTGGAAGGCGAGCTTCACGCCGTGAATGCCCGCCACTTGCACGGTGAGCGCGGCAGTGTTGGCGTGCGAAGCAGCGGCAACGCGGCGCAGTCCATCCGCACCGAGCAGCGCCATGTGTATGGTCGCGGCAGTGACCATCAGACCCTGATTGGAACAGATGTTGGAAGTGGCCTTGGCGCGGCGGATGTGCTGCTCGCGCGCTTGCAGCGTGAGCGTGTAGCCCACCTTGCCGTCGAGGTCTACGGTGCGGCCGATGATGCGCCCCGGCATCTGGCGTACCAGTGCCTGCTTACAGCACATGAAGCCGAAGTACGGCCCGCCGCTGGAAAGCGGTGCACCCAGCGGCTGGCCTTCGCCAACGGCTATGTCGGCTCCCTTTGCATCCCAATTCCCCGGCGCTTTCAGCAATGCCAGCGACAGAGGATTGACCAGCGCGATAGCTAGCGCATCCTGTGCGTGCGCCCAGTTGGTGAGCGTGTCCACATCCTCCAGAGCGCCGAAGAAATTCGGCTGCGGAATGACCAGCGCGGCGATATCGCTGCCCGCATGTTGTTGCAGAGCTTTCATATCGATTGTGCCGGTTGCGGCATCGAAGGGAGTCTCGATCAGCTCGATATTTTGCAGCTTGACGATGCTCTGCACCACTTTGCGATAGATCGGAGAGACCGTGGCAGGCAGCAGCACTTTGCGCGAAGTCTTGTGCGCGCGCACCGCCATCAGGATGGCTTCGGCCAAGCCGGATGCGCCGTCGTACAGACTGGCGTTGGACACGTCCATGCCGGTGAGCGAGGCCATCATGGTCTGGTATTCGTACAGCACTTGCAGCGTGCCTTGGCTGGCCTCTGCCTGGTACGGTGTGTAGGCGGTGTAGAACTCGCCGCGTGTGACAATTTGCCAAACTGCGGCAGGGATGTGGTGCTCGTAAGCGCCCGCGCCGATGAAGTTGAGTAGCGGCGCATCCTGCGCCGCGCGTTCGCTCATCAGACGCGTGACCTGCATCTCGTTCATGCCCTCAGGTACTTGGGTGAGTTTGCCTCTACGTAGCGCGGCAGGGATTTCGTCGAACAGCGCGTCTATGTTGGGCGCGCCGATGCTTGCGAGCATGGCGGCGATGTCGGGTTCGGTGTGGGGAATGAAGGGCATAAGGCAGTTTGTAGTCGTAAGTTATTAGACGTAAGACGTAAGTCGGTGTTGTCCGCTGCGCGGGTTTAACTTACGACTTACGTCTGCTTTAGTGTGCTTCGCTGTCCACTATTGCCTGATATGCCGTAGCGTCCAGCAGTGCGGCGACATCAGCTGTGTTGTCCGGCTTCACCTTGAATATCCATGCGCCATAAGGATCACTGTTGATCTTCTCCGGCGCGCCGTCCAGTTCGCTGTTGTTGGCAACAACTTCGCCGGACACGGGTGCGTACACGTCGGCAGCAGCCTTCACCGATTCCACCACGGCAACTTCTTCCTTCGCCTTGATCTTGCGGCCAACGGCAGGAGCTTCGACAAATACCATGTCGCCCAGCAATTCCTGAGCGTGCTGAGTGATGCCAACACTGACAGTGCCGTCGGCCTCGGTTTTGACCCATTCGTGGGAGGCGGTGTATTTCAGGTTGCTTGGGTTGCTCATGATATCTCCAGATAAATAATATATTTCGTAGAGTGGGCAATTCGCTGCCCACCATTCCCTCGCGTGGGCACAATGTGCCCACCCTACATTTTCAAATCAACCCTTTACCATTGCGTGCGAACGGATATTTCACCACCTGTGCCGCCAGCATTTTATCGCGAATCGCCACTTGTACCGTGTCGCCGATTTGCACGCCGTTTGGCACACGCGCCAGAGCGATGGATTTTTCCAGCGTGGGCGAGAAGCTGCCGCTGGTGATCTCGCCTGCACCTTGCGCGCAATGTATCTGCTGATGTCCGCGCAAAACACCGCGATCCAGCAATACCAGGCCGACCAGCTTGCGTGTCGGCGGATTTGCCAGCAACGCGGCTTTGCCGATGAAATCGCGCTCGCTCTTCAAGTCTACCGTCCAGGCCATTCCCGCTTCCAGCGGGTTGATGGTTTCGTCCATGTCCTGCCCGTAGAGATTCATGCCCGCTTCCAGACGCAACGTATCGCGCGCGCCGAGACCGATGGGTTTTACGCCCGCCTTGTTCAGTGCATACCAGAATGCTTCCACCTTCTCTTTGGGTAGCATAACCTCGAAACCGTCTTCGCCGGTGTAGCCAGTGCGGGCAATAAATGTTTCACCGCTAATGGCAAGTTGCCAAACTAAATCGTTAGTGCCAATTTTCCCGGTGGTGGAATTACCCGGCAGTGTTGGCATTTCTATATGTGCTGCCTGAAATGGCTGTAGATTTTCAGTCTGTATTTTGAAATCTGGCAACACCTGCCATACCTTGGCACGCGCGTTCGGGCCTTGCACCGCAACCATCGCCAGATCGTCGCGCGAGGTGATGGTGAGTTGCGGCGCATGTTGCGCAGCCTGCTGTTTCATCCACGCGATGTCCTTGTCCGCCGTGCCTGCGTTCACCACGATGCGGAACCACTGCTCAGTCATGAAATAGATGATGAGGTCGTCGATCACGCCGCCGTCAGGGCGCAGCATGGCGGAATAGAGCGCTTTGCCGGGCAGCGTGATTTTGTCGGCGTTGTTCGCCAGCAGGTAACGCAGGAAGGCGCGCACGCCGTCGCCCTTCGCATCCACTACGCGCATGTGGCACACGTCGAACATACCGCAATCGTTGCGTACCTGATGATGTTCGTCGATCTGTGAGCCGTAGTTCACCGGCATGTCCCAGCCGCCGAAATCAACCATCTTCGCGCCCATGGCACGGTGCGCAGCATTCAAAGGAGTCTGTTTTAACGTCATATCTGCTTTCTGAGAATGAAAAAAGGCGCAGCACGAAATCGTGCTGCGCCCCATCTGTCCTTGGTACCTGAGAGATTGCGGCAAATGCCGTGTGCCCCTTCGGTGGCTGTTAAAACAGCGCTCTCCAGATTTGCCTGATCCAACGGTTCCTTTAGCCTGAGCGGTTGCGGGTGTTGCGCCTTCGGCGGTGCTGGGTAGCACACTCTCCCATTGGTATGAACGGCAGACATCACTATACCGAAGACGGGAATGCGCGGCAAGTTGACCTGTGCGTAGCGAGCAAGCGAAATGTCTGGTTCTAAAGCAGCAATGGGGTACAACTTTTTGAGTTGCACCCCATTGCTGTACCATCACGTTTTTAAAGCAAGCTATTTAATCAGTATGTTACACATTTCTGGCGGAGAGGGTGGGATTCGAACCCACGGTAGGCATAAACCTACGCCTGATTTCGAGTCAGGTACATTCGACCACTCTGCCACCTCTCCGGGGCCGCGCATTTTACCAGTAATGCGTAAAATCAGGCAGAATGTTTACATGGCTAACCCGGTACATCCCTATCTTATCTTGCTCGTGTGGCTGAGTTCAACTCTGCTCACCGCCTGCACGCCATCCGAACCGACCATAAAACCATGGCGGGAAGAATTGATGGTCATTGTGGCGCAGGGCGAGAGCAGCGTGGACACAGAGTTTGAGCAGCAGCTTATTGCGCTGTTCGCCAAGCAATTGCAGGTAAAAGTCAAACTGCTTCCCTTGTCACTGGATCAAATTACTCCGGCGCTGATGACAGGCAGAGCACATATCGCTACTGCCGGATTGCGCGGCAATGAGGCCGGGGGATTGCGCTTTGCATCCTCCTACCAGACCGTGAGCGAGCAGGCGGTGTGCAATGACCCGCCGCGACGCCTGAGTGGGCTGGTTGGCAAAACCATCGCCGTAGCCGCCGGTTCGGCGCAGGAAGCAGCATTGCACGAAGCGCAACAAAAGTTGCCTGCGCTGCACTGGGAGGCACGCCATCACCAAACCGTCACCAGTCTTCTGGCCGAGGTGGCCGCAGGCAAACTGGAATGCACCATCGCCAACGAGGAGCAACTGGCGCTGGAGCGCAATTACTACCCCAAGCTGGATGCGGCATTCGACATAGCTGCGCCTTCCAAGCTGGCTTGGGCGTTCGCGCCGGATGGCGATGAGGCGTTGTTTGCGGAAGCGCAAAAGTTTTTTGCGCTCATCAAGCAGGATGGCACGTTGCGCCGCTTGCTGGATCGTTTTTACGGACATAACGAGCGGTTGGAACCTATAGATTCGGTCGCCTTCGTCACCAAGGCTCAAACCGAGTTGCCGCATTTGCGCCATCTGTTCGAGGAAGCCGGAGCGGTGACAGGGATAGACTGGCAGTTGCTGGCGGCCATTGGCTATCATGAATCGCACTGGAATCCGCTCGCTATCTCGTACACCAATGTTCGCGGCATCATGATGCTGACCGAGGACACGGCTGACCGCATGAATGTAACCGATCGTCTCGACCCGCGCCAAAGCATTATGGCAGGAGCGCGCTATCTACAACTGATGAAGGAACAACTGCCCACACGTATCGCGGACGAAGAGCGCACTTGGCTGGCGCTAGCGGCCTACAATCAGGGCTTGGGGCACCTGGAAGACGCGCGCGTCCTGGCCGCACGCAACGGGCTCAACGCAGACAACTGGTCGGATGTAAAAAAGATGATGCCGCTACTGGCACAGCCCCAGTACTTCGAACAGACCAAACACGGTTATGCGAGGGGCGGCGAGGCGGTCGTGCTGGTCGAAACAGTGCACCTGTACTACGACATGCTAAAACACATGGACACGCACGAAATACCGAATCTGGCAGCAACGCCATTCCACCTGAAATTGCCTGGGACTACTAAATTCAGCTTGCCTTGATAACTTCCAGCCCGCCCATATAGGAACGCAGCACTTCCGGCACGACCACGCTGCCGTCAGCCTGCTGATAATTCTCCAGCACTGCAACCAGGGTGCGCCCCACTGCCAGCCCCGAGCCATTCAGGGTATGCAGCAATTCCGGTTTGCCCTGTGCGTTGCGGAAACGCGCCTGCATGCGCCGCGCCTGGAATGCTTCGAAATTGGAGCAGGAAGAAATTTCGCGATAGGTGTTCTGCGCTGGCAGCCACACTTCGATGTCGTAAGTCATCGCGGCGGAGAAGCCCATGTCGCCGGTGCACAACTTCACTACGCGATAGGGCAGGGCTAATTTTTTCAGAATAGTCTCGGCATGACCAAGCAACTCTTCCAGTCCTTCGTAGGATTTTTCCGGATGCACGATCTGCACCAACTCCACCTTGTCGAATTGATGCTGACGTATCATGCCGCGCGTATCGCGGCCATAGGAACCAGCCTCGGAACGGAAGCATGGCGTGTGCGCCACGTACTTCAGCGGCAGTTGCTCCAGCGGCACGATGGAGTCACGCACCATGTTGGTTACGGGTACTTCGGCTGTTGGAATGAGATAGAAATTTTGTTCACTACCATCGCTCATCTGGCGCGGTACACGAAACAAATCTTCCTCGAACTTCGGCAATTGCCCAGTGCCGCGCATCGACTCTGCATTCACCAGATAGGGCACATAGGTCTCGGTATAGCCGTGCTGCTCGGTATGGGTGTCCAGCATGAACTGCGCCAGCGCGCGATGCAGCCGCGCCAACGGGCCTTTCAACAGCGAGAAGCGCGCGCCGCTGATCTTGGTGGCAGTCTCAAAATCCAACCCGCCCAAACCTTCGCCGATGCTGACGTGATCTTTCGCCTCAAAAGTGAATTGCGAAACGGTGCCGACCTTGCGCACTTCGAGATTGTCAGCTTCGGATTTTCCTGCTGGAACGCTTTCATGCGGCATGTTGGGAATCACAGAAAGGAAGGCATTCAACTCTTGCTGTACCTGCTCCAGCTTCGCTTCCAGTTGCTTGAGTTCATCGCCCAGATTGGCAACTTCTGCCATGATCGCCGAAACGTCTTCGCCCTTGGCCTTTGCTTGTCCGATCAGTTTGGATGAACTGTTGCGCTTGGCCTGCAATTCCTGCGTGCGCGTCTGGATGGTCTTGCGCTGCGCTTCCAGCGCTTGAAATTGTGCAGCATCCAGCACAAAACCTCGCGTAGCCAGCCGTGCCGCCACACCGTCCAAATCATTTCGTAATGCTTGAATATCTAACATCTCTTCTCCGCTCCAGTGTAGGTCGGGTTAGGGCGAAGCCCAATACTGTTCACTTAAAATTCCGTTCGTCCTGAGCTTGATGTAACTACTAGCCATTCGACTAGGCTGCCAAAAGACGCCAGCTAAGTCGCTGGTTATGTCGAAGGACTCTAGTTGCGTAGCCAGTGGTTCGACAAGCTCACCACGAACGGTTAAATGAATATCATTGGGGCGAAGCCCGTAACCTGTCGAATACAAATGGTGGGTTACGCTACGCTAACTCACCCTACATTTTCTTTTTTGCTACCGCATCCAGCTCGCGCAAATGCGCCAGCTTCTCGGCAATCTTTGCTTCCAGCCCACGCTCCGTCGGCTGGTAAAAGCTCACTTCCGGCATGTCATTGGGAAAATAATTTTCTCCCGCCGCATAACCGTCTGCCTCATTGTGCGCATAACGGTAATCTTTACCGTAATCGAGTTGCTTCATCAGCTTGGTCGGGGCGTTGCGCAAATGCAGCGGCACTTCGCGCGAGCCGTCTTTCGCTACCCAGGCACGCGCGGCATTATACGCGACATATCCGGCATTCGACTTGGGCGCGCAGGCCAGATAGAGCACGGCTTGCGCCAGCGCCAATTCGCCTTCGGGCGAACCGAGACGCTCGTAAGTTTGCGCCGCATCCATGGTTAATTGAATAGCGCGCGGATCGGCCAGGCCGATATCTTCCCACGCCATGCGCACGATGCGCCGCGCCATGTAGCGCGGATCGACGCCGCCGTCCAGCATGCGCACCAGCCAATACAATGCAGCATCGGGGTTGGAACCGCGCACTGATTTATGCAGCGCGGAAATCTGGTCATAGAATGCCTCGCCGCCCTTGTCGAAGCGGCGCAGGTTCTGCGCCAGTGTGTTGTCGAGGAAGGCATTGTCTATCTTGCTCACGCCAGCGGCTTGTGCGGCGGTTTGCAATTGCTCCAGCACGTTGAGCAAACGGCGCGCGTCGCCGTCGGCGTAACCTATGATGCGCTCGCGCGCATCGTCATCGAACTGCAAATCTCCCAATTCCAGTTGCTGCGCATGGTCGAACAACACGCCCAACTCTTCCGCCGACAGCGAATGCAGCACATATACCTGAGCGCGCGACAACAGCGCGTTGTTCACCTCAAATGATGGATTCTCGGTGGTTGCGCCGATGAAAGTCACCAGCCCCTGTTCGACGAAAGGCAGGAAGGCATCCTGCTGTGACTTGTTGAAGCGATGTACTTCGTCCACGAACAGGATAGTGTGACGCCCGCGTTGTTGCAGCATTTGCTGCGCCTGCGCGATGGCCTCGCGGATATCCTTCACCCCTGACAGCACCGCCGACAGCGGAACGAATTCGGAATCAAACGCCGACGCCATCAGCCGCGCCAGCGTGGTCTTGCCTACGCCCGGTGGCCCCCACAAAATCATAGAATGCAGCTTGCCGGATTCGAACGCCAGCCGCAACGGCCTGCCCGGCCCCAGCAGGTGCGACTGGCCGATTACCTCGTCTATGTGTCGGGGACGCAGCCGCTCAGCCAGCGGCGCAGCGGGAGACGGGGAGTCGAACAGACTATCGGTGGACATATTCCCCACTTTGCAAAAGGGGGGGCAGGGGGGATTTAAACACGTGGATATTTCGCCTACCTAAAATCCCCCTCAGTCCCCCTTTTTCAAAGGGGGAAGTGTTTGGTGGTAAATATACAATTTTCCTTAACATCTGGAAATCATTCGCCCAGTACATCCGTGCCCTTGGGCGGCACGAACTTGAATAAAGTTGGCGATAACTGCGGATTGCGTTGCATGTTGGAAAAACGCAATACTGTTTTGTGGCTGAAAGCATCATGTAGTTCCATGATGGACAGATTGGACTGTGCATCGAACGCCATGAGGATTTTTTCAAAGCTGGTGTCTGGTGTGCGCGGTGTGGCTTGCATCCAATCCTGCCCATCGCGGCTGCCCATGTCTTTCAACACAAAGCCGCGCTCGATTTCGTTGTTGCCGGACAACAACGCTGCCGGACTGCTGCCCAGCGCCGCATCCAGCTTCTTCACTGTGACCTGATTGAGATCTGCATCATACAGCCAGAATTTTTCGCCATCGCCCACGATCAATTGTTCATAGGGTTTCTGGTAGGCCCAGCGGAATTTTCCCGGTCGCACGAACTGCATGGTGCCAGACGCAGATTGAATCTTCTTGCCGCCTTTATCCAGCACATCCTGAGTGAAATTTGCCTGCCCTGAATGAGTGGAGGCGATGAAGGTTTTTAGTTTGTCGATGGCATCGGCATGGGCGGTAGTTGCAGCCGTCAGCAAAAAACAAAATATAAATTTCTGGAACATTCAAAACCTTTCACCATAGAGACACAGAGACACAGAGGAAAAACAAGAGAAACTAAAATACGGCAAATTATTTGGCGTTTGGTTTTCTCTGTGCCTCTGTGTCTCTGTGGTAGATTTTTATTCAGGGCGTGCCGGAGCAAGCACTTCGCGGTTGCCGTTGCTCTGCATCGGGGTTACCACTCCGGCGCGCTCCATCTGTTCCACTAGGCGCGCGGCGCGGTTGTAACCAATGCGCAGATGGCGTTGCACCAGCGAGATGGAGGCGCGGCGCGACTTCACCACGATCTCCACTGCCTGGTCGTACAAGGCATCGGATTCTGCATCCGCACCACCGCCTTCAAGATCGCCGCCCGCATCTTGCTCTTCCAGCGAGGTCAACACACCCTCGATATAATTCGGTTCGCCCTGTGTCTTGAGGTATTCCGCCACGCGATGCACTTCCTGGTCGGACACGAACGCGCCATGCACGCGTTGCGGATAACCGCTGCCCGGCGGCAGGTAAAGCATGTCGCCTTGGCCGAGCAGCGCTTCCGCGCCCATCTGATCCAGAATGGTGCGCGAGTCTATTTTGCTCGATACCTGAAACGCCACGCGCGTCGGCACGTTGGCCTTGATGAGTCCGGTAATCACGTCCACCGAGGGGCGCTGTGTTGCCAGTACCAGATGTATGCCGGAGGCGCGTGCCTTCTGCGCCAGGCGCGCGATCAGTTCTTCGACTTTTTTGCCCACTACCATCATCAGGTCGGCCAGTTCATCGATAAACACCACGATTAAATACATTTCTTCCAGAACTTCCGGATTGTCTGGCGTCAAGGTGAACGGGTTGGTCAGAGGCTTCCCGTCTTTGGCTGCTTCGCGCACTTTCTGGTTGTAACCGGCGATGTTGCGCACACCGAAGTGAGACATGAGCTTGTAGCGTTTCTCCATCTCCTGCACACACCAGTTCAAGGCGGATGCGGCAAGGCGCATGTCGGTAACCACTGGTGCCAACAGATGCGGAATGTCTTCGTACACAGACAGCTCCAGCATCTTGGGATCAACCAGCAGCAGGCGCACCTGCTGCGGCGTGGCCTTGTACAGCAGGCTCAGGATCATGGCGTTGATCGCCACCGATTTGCCGGAACCGGTAGTGCCTGCCACCAGCACGTGCGGCATTTTCCCCAGGTCGGCTACCACCGGCTTACCCGCAATGTCTTTGCCCATCGCCATGGTGAGCGGCGAGTTCATGTCCGCATAAGCCTGCGAACTCAAAATCTCCGAGAGCTTTACCACCTGGCGTTTCGGGTTGGGTAATTCCAGCGCCATATAGGCCTTGCCGGGAATGGTTTCGACCACACGGATACTTACCACCGACAGCGCGCGCGCCAGATCTTTTACCAGACTGGTGATCTGGCTGCCCTTCACGCCGACTGCGGGTTCAATCTCGTAGCGCGTAATAACCGGCCCCGGATAGGCCGCCACGACCTTCACTTCCACGCCGAAATCCATGAGCTTGCGTTCGATCAGGCGCGAGGTGAATTCCAGCATATCGTTGGACAGCACTTCGATTTCATGCGCAGGTTGATCCAGCAAATGCAGCGGCGGCAGAGGCGAGTCGGGCATGTTGGCAAACAGCGGGACTTGCTTTTCTTCCGCCACACGCTTGGATTGCGGCACTTCCAGGACTGGTGGTTCGATGTAAATGGGCTGGTGCTCCTCCACGCGCTTTTTTTCTACTTCCACCACAACTTTGCGTTCAGCCAGCGCATGAGTGCCGATGCGCCTATCCTGCCATGTCTGCCAGGTATTGCGTACCCAGAAATAGCTCACCTCAATAGCCATTCCCAGCCAGTCTGTAAAACGCAGCCACGATAGCCCGCTGAACAAACTGAAGCTGGCAGCCATCAGCGCCAGCAGGAACAGGGTTGCACCGGTAAAGCCCAGCAAATGCGCCAGCTTGTCACCCAACACCGCGCCGAGCATGCCGCCGGGAGCGAGTGGCAGCGCGGCTTTCAGGCTGTATAGCCGCAACGCTTCCAGTGCGCTGGAGGACAGCAGCAGTACGGTGAAACCGAGCAACGCCACCCACAAGGCGCGGCGATCAAACAGACCGTCGGGAGCAATGCCGCGATAGCCCGCCCACACGCGCTGCACTAAAAACGCCGCCCACCACCACGCTGAAAAACCAAATACATACAGCAGCACATCCGCCAACCACGCGCCGAACACGCCGCCAGGATTGTGCAGCACCGCGCCGCTTGCGCTGTGCGACCATGCAGGATCGTTGTGATCGTAACCGTACAGGATAAGGATTAAATACAAAGCCACGGCAAGCAACAGCAGCCAGCGCGATTCGCGCAGCAACGCTGCCAGTCGGCCCGGCAAAGGGGTGGATTTATCGACCGTATCGTTCAATGCCATGGTGCATTCCGCACAAGGTACCGTGTGTTCACGACTTGGGATTGCTTTCCGCGAGCAGACCCAGGCGTTGCGCCGCCTGCACCGCGTCAATCCGCTTGTTTACGCGCAAGGTCTGGAATATCGCGGCTACATGGATCTTGACCGTGCCTTCCGCCAGTCCGATGGCCAAGCCGATATCCTTGTTCGACAGTCCTGCGGCGAGTTGCTGCAGCACCTCCATTTGGCGCACGGTCAGGCCGAATTCATTGGTGCGCCAACTGCGCTTGCCTTCCCTCACCTGATCCAAAGCCTGCTGCAGCAATTGCGGCGGCAGGTAAACGCCGCCATCCAGCACCAGACGCAAGGCATGAATCATGTCCTGCCCGGGCGACATTTTGGAAATAAAGCCCATCGCGCCGCTGTTCATCACTCTCTCAATGTCGTCGTGCTGGTCGGTGCCGCTTACCACCACCACCGGAATGTCGGGGTAGCGCTTATGAAACAACTTGACCGAAGCCGCCCCTTCGCTGCCCGGCATGTTGAGATCAAGCAAGGCAAGATCAAGATCAGGGTTGTCTCTGGCCGCGTTAAGCGCGTCTGGAAAATTGCCCGCATCCAGGATGTCAACCTGTTCATCCAGTTTGCACAGGACGTAACGCATTCCATCGCGGAATAGCGCGTGATCATCCGCCAACAGTATTTTCATTCCTTCCCCCATCCGGTTTTATTCTTGCGTATCATACATCAAGCGCAAAAAACCTTCCCCTACCAAGCTGTTCATCCGTAAACATCCGTGTCAATCCGCAACAAAGTCAGGCAATCCACTACCCGCTAAAGCAGGTGTGGAGTTGACACTGGCTAAATTGCCGTCAGGTTCATTATTTTTCAGTAATTCAATATTCAATCGTGCCGCCGCCGCGCGCGCGTCCGGTGACGCCTGATATTCGACCACCCCCAGCATCGGCGCATTCAGGCGTTGTTCAAGCGCAGCGATGTTGTCACGTAGCGCGGGCATGTCAGGATCTAATACATTCGCCACCCAGCCAGCTAAACTCAATCCATATACTGCAATGGCATCGGCAGTAAGCAAAGCATGGTTCAAGCATCCAAGGCGCATACCCACCACCAGTATCACGGGCAATTCGAACTGCTGCGCCAGTTCGGCGCTATCCTGCTTCTCGTTGAGCGGTACCTTGAAACCGCCGATGCCTTCCACAATTATCACATCCGCCTGCGAAGTCAGTTCGTGGAAGGAGGTCAGGATGCGCGCAAAATCGATGCGCACACCAGCATTCCGTGCGGCGATATGCGGCGCAATGGGATGGTAAAAGTTGTAGGGATTGATCTGCCCATAACTCGCCATAACATTGCTGGCGGCTCGCAACTGCTTCGCATCCTCATTCCGATCATCATCATCGCAACCGGCAGACACTGGCTTCATGCCAGCCACGCGCAAACCTTGCGCGGCGAAAGCATGCATCAGCGCGCAACTGACTAGCGTCTTGCCGATGCCTGTGTCGGTGCCTGTAACAAAATAGCTCATAGTTTGAACGAAGTCTGAATAATCTGCGCACCATCCGCCGTTACCTTGGGAAACGGTTTCCATGCATGTCCATATACGATCTCGAAAGTCGCGGGCAGCTTGCCATCGCGGCGGTAGCTTTCATATTGTTCCAATACATGCTGCCAAGCCGCCTTGCCCATCATACCCTGCGCACGCCCGGCGGTGGCGTTGTGTGCACCGATGCCGCGCAAATCCTGCATCACCGATTTTACATCGGCATAGGTGAGTGTGATGATTTCCATATCCATCACCGGCTCGGCAAAACCGCTGTGCGCTAACATATCGCCGAGGTCGTGCATGTCGGTGAAACGGCTGACGTGGCTGTGCCCGTCTACGCCATGAAATGCGCTACGCAACTCCTTCAGCGTGTCAGGGCCGAAGGTGCTGAACATCAGCAGGCCGTCCGTTTTCAGCACGCGGTGCAGTTCGCGGAAAGTAGCGGGCAAGTCGTTACACCATTGCAGCGCAAGATTCGACCACGTCATTCCCACACTGCTGGATGCCAGCGGCAGCGCTTCGACGTCGGCGCAGACATGGCTTTGCTGGCTGCCGGAGAACAGCTTGTGCCACCAGCCCGATTGTTCGCGTGCCACATTCAACATGCCCAGCGCCATATCCAACGCCACCACTTGCGCCGCCGGATAACGTTGTGTTAACTGGCGCGCGCCCCAGCCGGTGCCGCTGCCCGCATCCAGAATTTTTTCCGGATTCAGCTTGATGTAATTTAGCCGCTCCAGCATGCGCTGGCACACTTCGCGCTGCAACACGGCAGCAGCGTCATAGTCGCGCGCGGCGCGGCTGAAGGCGCGGCGTACTTGTTTCTTGTCTATCAAGAACTCATCCATGCAAAAATTCCGTTAGCTGTTCCACAAAAATTTCCGGGTGCGACAAGAACGGCGCATGCGCCGCCCCAGCGATTTTCAGCATGCGCGCATCGGGCAGTGTCTGTGCCATATAGAACGAGGCCTCTGGCGGCGTCAGCTTGTCGCGCTCTCCGGCAATGAGCAGCGCGGGCTGGTGGATGGCAGATAGTTCCGCACGCAAATCCACGTCGCGCAAAATTTCCAGCCCGCCGCGCAATGCGTTTATATCGGGCTCGCCTCGGCTGAACAGACGGGAGCGCAAGTCCGTCAACAACTCGCGTTCGTTCGCACTGCCGCGCATCTGCAAGGCCAGAAAGCGGCGTAAGGTGGTGTCATGATCCAGTTCCAGCTCGGCGGCGAATTGCTGCAAGGATGCCGCTGCCATGCCGAACAACCAGTCCTCGCGTTCGGTGAAACACGGCGTGCTGGCGACCAGCACTAGACGCCGTACCTGTTGTGGCGCATACCGCGCCCAGCGTAATGCCACCTGCCCACCCAGCGACCAGCCGCAGACGTTGAGCGATTCGTCAAACTGCGCTGATAGTTCATCCACGATAGCGTCAAGAGTAAACGGAGAGCCTTTCCCCTTGATCCTCGAATAGCCATGCCCCGGCAAATCCACGCAATGTACGCGAAAACGCTGCGCTAACTGCGGAACGACATTATCCCAGATGCCGCCGTGCATGCCCCAGCCGTGGATCAGTACCAGCGGTGCGCCGCTGCCCTGACTTTCAACGTGCAAGCTCATGCAACGCCTTGATCAATTGAATGACATCCTGTTTGCAGTGCGCGGAGGACAAGGAGATGCGCAGTCGCGCGGTGCCTTGCGGCACGGTGGGCGGGCGAATGGCGGGTACCAAGATGCCGCGCGCACGCAAGCCCTCACTCAGCGCCACGGCATCCTCATTGCTGCCGATCAGCAAGGGCTGGATAGGCGTGGATGAAAGCATCAGCGTCCACGGCAAACTTCCCAATCCGGCACGCAACTGTGCGATCAATTCGCACAGCTGTTCGCGCCGCCATTCTTCCTCGCACAGCACTTCCAAACTTGCCAGAAGCGCGGAAGACAGTGCGGGAGGACTGGCAGTGGTGTAGATGTAGCTGCGTGCATTTTGCAATAGCGTCTCGATGATCACCTCTTCGGCCGCCACGAACGCGCCGGATACGCCCGCTGCCTTGCCCAACGTGGCCATGTAGATGATGCGTGGCGATTCCAGATTGAAATGCGCCAGCGAGCCGCGCCCTTCATTTCCCAGTACACCGAAACCATGCGCATCGTCCACCAGCAGCCATGCGTCAAACCGCTCGCATAACGTCAGCAATTCCGGCAACAGCGCTATATCGCCATCCATGCTGAACACCGCATCGGTGATGATGAGCTTGCACCCGCTTTCAGTTTGTTCCAGTAGTTGTTCAAGATGTGCCACATCATTATGGCGGTAGCGTTTCACCTCGGCGCGCGACAGCAGCATGGCATCGTTGAGTGAAGCATGATTCAGCTTGTCGGCAAATACAGTGTCGCCGCGCCCCACCAATGCCTGCACCGCGCCGAGGTTGGCAAGGTAACCAGTGGAAAACAGCAGGGCAGCTGGCTTATGCACAAATGCCGCGAGTTCATTTTCAAGTTGCTGATGTGCCGCAAAGTGACCACTCACCAGATGCGACGCACCGCTGCCCACGCCATGCTGGTGCGCGCCCGTTTGCAGGGCGGCGATCAGTTGCGGGTGATTGGCGAGGCCGAGGTAATCGTTGCTGCAAAAAGAAAGGTATGGTTTGCCGTCCACCGTGATGCGTACGCCCTGCGGCGATTCCAGCACACGGCGTCGGCGCAGCAATCCCTGTGCGGCGCGCTCATCCAGTTCGCATTGAAATTTCAGAAACGACATTTATTTTGTGAAAAACATTGAGCCACAGATGGACACGGATAGAAACCATATTCAACAACAGACTTCAGTTAATAAAAAAGTGCGAATTATGTCTTAAACCTAGCGACGAAAATTGGATTTTTAGCGGTGCCATTTCATGCTGGGCTATCCACGACTAAACCGAGTTACAGCAAAATTCTCCACCCAATCAATACATACCTCTCCAACACAAACAGCACAGCAAAAATCATCATAGCAAATGCCACGAAGCGCACGATCTGCCAAGCCAAGCCGAGGTAGCGACGATTGCGGGTAAATACATACATTCCGCCAGTCAGGATGATGGCGAGCGCGGACAGGATGAATAACAGACGGAAGATGAGCATGGTGTTTTCCCTTGCGGAAGGCGCGGCATGTCTCACGCAGACCAAAGCGCTTGGCCCGCGTTTATACAGCCTGCAACTGTAAGCGCAGAAATGCAGGCGCTTCCTCGGTCTTGTCGAAAGTGACGAATTCCCATGTTTGCTCGTCTGCCAGCAGGGCGCGCAGCAGCGCATTGTTGAGAGCGTGGCCGGATTTGTAACCGGAGAATGCGCCAATCAGCGGATGGCCGAGCAGGTACAGGTCGCCGATGGCATCCAGCACCTTATGTTTAACGAACTCGTCTTCGAAGCGTAGACCGTCCGGATTGATGACGCGGTATTCGTCCATCACAATGGCATTGTCCAGATTGCCGCCCAAGGCCAGACCCTGCGCGCGCATGGCCTCGACATCTTGCATGAAGCCGAAGGTGCGGGCGCGGCTCACTTCCTTGATGTAAGAATGTTCGCCCAGATCTATCGTCACGTTTTGTTTGGTGGTGGCAAATACGGGATGGGCGAAATTGATGGTGAAACCTAACTTGTAGCCGTTGAACGGCTCGAAGCGCACCCACTTGTCGCCATCCTTGATCTCGATAGCTTTCTTGATGCGGATGAATTGCTTTGCGGCGGACTGTTCGGCGATACCGGCGGATTGCAGCAGAAAAATAAACGTTCCGGCGCTACCGTCCATGATCGGCACTTCTGCGCTGTTCAGTTCGACGATGGCATTGTCTACGCCCAGACCGGCGAAGGCTGACATCAAGTGCTCGATGGTAGACACGCGCACGCCGTCCATTTCCAGGCAGGTGGACAGGCGGGTGTCTTTCACCGCATGCGCTTCGGCGCGAATCAACACCGCCGGGGACAGATCCACGCGGCGGAATACAATGCCGCTGTTGGCGGGCGCAGGGCGCAGGGTCAAATCCACCCTTTCGCCAGTGTGCAGCCCAACCCCCGTCGCTTGCACCGGATTTTTCAGTGTGCGTTGCTTAACCATGTCACATCAAGTCCTGTCAACCAGAAGCGTAGTTTACCACGGACGCAGAATGCGCCCAAACCTTGCTCCGCAGTGGGCGATGGACTAGTCCGCCTGTTTGCGTAGAAACGATGGGATGTCCAGCATATCCATACCCGAACTTTCCAGCGCCTTGACTGCCGCCTCGCGGTGACGCCCGGTGCGGATAACAGCCGGCATTTCAAGTTCTTTGTAGTTAACCGAGATTGGCTCGTCGTGCGTACCGGTGCGTTCCCATGTGACCAGTTCCGGCTTGGGTTGCTTGCGTGCCACCGGCGAACCTAAGCCGGTCGCCACGATGGTTACGCGCAACTCGTCGCCCATGCCCTCATCGAACACCGAGCCAACGATCACGGTGGCATCCTCAATTGCGAACTGCACGCTGTTGGTAACTTGCCGATATTCTTTCAGCGTGAGGCTGCTATTGGAACTGATGTTCACCAGCACGCCGCGCGCACCAGCCAGATTCACGTCTTCCAGCAGAGGGCTGGACATGGCGCTCTCTGCGGCGATCTTTGCGCGATCCGGTCCTGAAGCGGAAGCGGAGCCCATCATCGCCATGCCGTTTTCCGACATCAGCGTGCGCACGTCGGCAAAGTCCACGTTCACCAGCCCGGGCACATTAATAACTTCGGCAATGCCTGCCACCGCGCCCTGCAATACGCCGTTGGAAGAACGGAAGGCATCCAGCAATGTGGTGTCTTCGCCCAGTACGGTCATCAGTTTCTCATTTGGAACAATGATCAGCGAATCTACATGCTCGGTCAGTTGCTCGATGCCAGTCTGCGCCAAGCGCGTACGCTTGCCTTCGTGGGCAAACGGCTTGGTCACCACGGCCACGGTGAGGATGCCCATTTCCTTGGCTATTTGGGCCACCACCGGCGCTGCACCGGTGCCGGTGCCGCCACCCATGCCGGCGGTGATAAACACCATGTTGGCACCGCTGATCATCTCGGTAATGCGTGCACGATCTTCTTCGGCTGCGGCACGTCCGACATCGGGAATCGCTCCCGCGCCCAAGCCCTTGGTGATGGTGGCGCCGATCTGTAGCTGGGTGCGCGCCTTGTTGCGCTTGAGTGCCTGGGCATCAGTATTGATGGCGATAAATTCCACGCCCTGCACGCCCTGCTCGATCATGTGGTCCACCGCATTGCCGCCGCAGCCTCCCACGCCTATCACCTTAATCACCGCATCCTGAAGTTGTGCATCCATAATTTCGAACATCGCTTTCTCCTTCATTAAATTACAAAACCAAAACACCCGATAAGTTACCCGAACCGCCCAAAGCTTCCCTGCTAAAAATCATCCTGCAAAAAACTCACCCTCAAAAGTTATTCTGAAACCATGCTTTCATTCTCTCCAGCACATCGCTGAACGAACCAGAATGCACACGCGTCGCCTCATGGCGTTTGTGCTGCTCCAGTCCATACAGCAGCAGACCGACACCGGTGGAAAAACGCGGCGTTTTCACTACGTCGGACAAACCGCCGACATAGCGCGGCAGTCCCAGCCGCACTGGCATGTGGAAAATTTCCTCGCCCAGCTCTACCATGCCGTGCATGGCGGCACTGCCGCCGGTGATAACGATGCCGGAGGACAACAAGTCCTCGAAGCCGCTACGGCGCAATTCGGTCTGTACCAGCGAGTACAGTTCTTCCACGCGCGGCTCGATCACTTCCGCCAAGGTCTGGCGCGACAACATGCGTGCGCCGCGCTCACCCACTCCGGGCACTTCGATGGGGGCATCGTCGGCCAGCTGGCGCAGGGCGCAACCGTATTTGATCTTGATGTCTTCCGCGTCTTTGGTCGGGGTGCGCAACGCCATAGCGATGTCGTTGGTGATCTGGTCGCCCGCGATGGGGATCACGGCGGTGTGGCGGATTGCGCCGCCGGTGAAAATCGCCACGTCGGTGGTGCCGCCGCCGATATCCACCAGGCACACGCCCAAATCCTTCTCATCATCGGCCAGCACCGCCTTGCTTGATGCCAGCGGCTGCAAAATCATCTCACTCACTTCCAATCCGCAACGGTGCACGCACTTCATGATGTTCTGTGCCGCCGCCACCGCGCCGGTGACGATATGCACTTCCACTTCCATCTTCATGCCGCTCATGCCGAGCGGTTTCTTGATACCTTCCTGCCCATCTATGCTGAATTCTTGTTCCAGGATATGCAGAATTTGCTGGTCACCTGGAAGACTGATCGAACTGGCGGTTTCAATCACGCGGTCAATATCCGCCTGCACCACCTCTTTTTCCTTGATCTTGACCATGCCTTTGCCTTGCGAACTCTTGATGTGGCTGCCCGCAATGCCGGTATATACCTCGCGTATCTTGCAGTCAGCCATCAACTCGGCATCGCCCAGAGAGCGCTGGATCGCGCCCACCGTCGCGTCTATGTTGACCACCATGCCTTTTTTCATACCGGAGGATTCGTGCACACCCACGCCTATCACTTCCAGTGTCCCCTCCGGCTTGATCTCGCCGACGATGGTGACGATCTTGGAAGTCCCGATATCCAAGCCGACGATCAGATTTTTTGTTTCCCTGTTTTTGCTCATTGCCATCTCCAATACCTCAACTCTTCTGTTCTAGCCCTGCTTGGCCGGGCCGCTTGCCACACCACCCGGCAGGTAAGCCGCAAAACCATTGCTGTAACGCAAATCCACGTAATTCACCGTGCGCGGCATGGATGCCAAACTGTACGGATACACCGCCACAAAGCGCGCCAAACGTTCTTGCGCTTGCTCGCGCCCCAGTTCCAGCACCATGCCGCTGTCCAGCCTTAACTGCCATGCACGGCGCGCCGACAGGCTGATTTGCACAACTTTCCGTTTGAGTGGCACAAGCTGGTCGCCGAACGTCTTGTACATTAGGGCCATCTCGGCAGCCGTGTCCGGCTGACCGATGAATTTTGGCAATACCTGTTCCGTCTCGCTTTCTGCCGAGAATATTTCACCATGCGTGTTCACCAGTTCGGCGTCGTTCCAGCGCGCTAGCGCTACATGCTCTTCCAACTCCACATTCAACTGCCACGGAAAGTGGCGCCGCACGTTCACCTTGCGCACCCAAGGCAGTTTCTCGAAAGCCTTGCGTGTGCCTTCCAGATCAACGGTAAAAAAATTCCCGCGCAATTCGTTGTGTACTATTTCCTCAATTTGGATGGCATCTACTCGTTGCGGCGCAGTGCTCAGCTGCACAGCATTCAGCGAAAATTCAGGCAGATGCACCGTGTAATGCATTGCCCCGAACAAAACCAGCAGCAGGCTGATACCGAGTAGCGTGTTTGCCAGTTGGCGCAGCGCTTGCGGGTTATCCCACATGGGTCAGCTCCAATATGTGTAATACTAGTTGCTTGAAACTCATTCCGGCCTGGCGTGCCGCCATCGGCACCAGGCTGTGGTCAGTCATGCCGGGCGAGGTATTGATTTCCAACAGATAGGGTTTGCCATCCTCGCTGCGCAGAAAGTCCACACGTCCCCAGCCTTGTCCGCCGATAAGCGCGAATGCCTGCTGCGCCAAGCGTTGCATCTCGCCTTCCTGTCTCTCGTTCAAGCCGCACGGGCACAGGTAACGCGTGTCGTCGCGCAGGTACTTCGCTTCGTAATCGTAGAACTCATTGGCCGGTTCGATTTTGATTACCGGCAATGCTTTTTCGCCAAGTATGGCTGCGGTGTATTCGCCGCCGCCGATGAACGCTTCCGCAATTACCAGCTTGTCGTATTTGGCTGCTTCCTCGTATGCGCTGCGCAACTCGCCTGCGTGCTTCACCTTGCTTATACCTACGCTGGAACCTTCGTTGGCCGGTTTGACGAACAACGGCAAACCCAGGCGCGCCGCAACCGCATTGAAATCGCTGTCGGCGGTGAGTAATTCATATGCCGGGATTGGCAACCCCGCCGCCTGCCACACCAGCTTGGTGCGCCACTTGTCCATCGCCAGCGCCGAGGCCAGCACGCCGCTGCCGGTGTAGGGAATGCCCATCAGTTCGAGCGCACCCTGCACTGTGCCATCCTCGCCATAACGCCCGTGCAGCGCGATGAACGCGCGCTGGTAACCTTCATCCAGCAGGCCATGCAAATCCTGTACCGCCGGGTCGTAGCCGTGCGCGTCCACGCCACTGCGCTGCAATGCGGCTAGCACCGCATTGCCACTCTTGAGCGATACCTCGCGCTCGGCAGAGCGTCCGCCGAAAAGCACTGCTACTTTGCCAAAATTCTTCATGCTGTCTCACCAACAATGCGCACTTCCGGATGCAAGCTGATACCGGTTTTTTCCTCGACCGTCATCTGCACCTTGTTAATTAAATTCTCAATATCCGCTGCCGTGGCATTGCCTACATTCACGATGAAATTGGCGTGCTTCTCCGACACTTGCGCACCGCCGATCTGTCTACCTTTCAAGCCGCAGGATTCGATCAGCCGCGCCGCATAATCGCCCGGCGGGTTGCTGAACACCGAACCGGCATTCGGCAGATTCAGCGGCTGGCTGGCGATACGCTTGCTCAACAGCGTCTTGATTGCTTCGCGCGATGCCTCACCATCACCTGCTGAAAACTTGAACCACGCGCCCACAAACCATTCCTCTTGTCTCACACGCAAAGCTACATGGCGGTAGGCGATGTCGTAATCCTGTGCGGTGCGCTCAAGCACTTCCCCTTTACGTGTTATCACTTGCACGCGCGTTGTCACATCCCATGTCTCGCTGCCATAGCAACCGGCATTCATCGCCAACATGCCGCCCACCGTACCGGGGATGCCCGCGAAGAATTCTGCACCGCTCAAGTCATGCAATGCCGCGAAGCGTGCCAGCTTGGCTCCGGGTACGCCTGCTTGGGCATAGACCAAACCATCTGTCTCCATGCGTAATTCGCCCAGCGCGCCGTGCAACAGCAACACCGTGCCGCGCAACCCGCCATCGCGCACCAGCAGATTGCTGCCCAGACCCACTGCCAGCAGCGGCTCATCGGTTGGCAGTGCGCGCAGGAATGCAGCCAAGTCATCAAAATCGACAGGCTGATACATGCGCTCCACACGCCCGCCTGCGCGCCAACTAGTGTGGCGGCGCATGTCCACATCGTGGCGTAACGTTCCGCGCAAACCCTCAGCGATAAACTGTGTCGGCTCGGTCATGTTCATGCATCACCCTGCGTCAGTTTCAATACTTGTCCCGGTATGCCGCCAATCGAACCCGCGCCCATGGTTATTACAACATCGCCCGGCTTGGCCATTTTCAAGATCGCCTGCGGCATGTCCTGTATCGGTTCGACGAACACCGCCTCGTTTTGTCCTGCCACACGCAAGGCATGCATTAGCGCGCGTCCGTTCGCTGCCACGATAGGCGCTTCGCCTGCGGCATACACTTCCGCCAGCAACAGCGCATCCACGGTACCCAGCACCTTCACAAAATCCTCAAACAGGTCGCGCGTACGCGTGTAGCGATGAGGCTGGAACGCCAGCACCAGCCGCCGTCCCGGAAATGCTCCACGCACTGCGGAAAGGGTTGCCACCATTTCTACCGGATGATGGCCGTAGTCGTCGATCAAAGTGAAACTTCCACCGTTCGGCAGCATGATTTCGCCGTAGCGCTGGAAGCGCCGCCCCACGCCTTGAAACTCGGCCAGCGCAGCGACGATGGATTTTTCCGCTACGCCGATTTCCAGTCCCACGGCAATTGCCGCCAAGGCATTGAGCACGTTGTGCAAGCCCGCAAGATTCAGCGTGATGTCTAAATCCACAGGCACGCTGTTGTGGCGGCACAATGCGGTGAAGCGCATTGTGCCGCCTTCGTGGCGCACGTTGACCGCACGGATCTGTGCGTCCTCGGCGAAACCGTAAGTGGTGACTGGTTTACTGATGCGCGCCAGCAATTCGCGCACATTGGCATCATCCACGCACAACATGGCGCGACCGTAAAACGGCAGCCGTTCCAGAAAATCCACAAATGCCTGCTTGAGCCGGGAGAAATCATGGCCGTAAGTTTCCATGTGGTCGGCGTCTATGTTGGTGACTACAGCCAGAATGGGCGTTAAATAAAGGAAAGAGGCATCGGACTCATCCGCTTCGGCCACGATGAACTCTCCGGTACCCAGTTTGGCATTGGTGCCGCTGCTGTTGAGCCGCCCTCCGATAACATAAGTAGGATCGAAGCCACCCTTGGCCAGCACGCTGGCGGTCAGGCTGGTGGTGGTGGTCTTGCCGTGTGTGCCCGCAATGGCAATACCCTGGCGCAGCCGCATCAGTTCCGCCAGCATCATCGCGCGCGGCACCACCGGAATGTTGCGCGCGCGTGCCGCCAGCACTTCCGGGTTGTCATTGCCCACCGCCGTGGATACCACCACTGCATCCGCATTGGACAGATTCTGTTCGGCATGACCAACCTGCACCACCGCACCAAGCTGTCGCAAACGCTGGGTAGCCGGGCTGTCGGTCAGGTCTGAACCGCTCACCTGAAAGCCGAGGTTGAGCATTACTTCCGCGATGCCGTTCATGCCGGAGCCGCCGATGCCAACGAAGTGAATATGTTTGATCTTGTGCTTCATTACAAACCTTTCACCACAGAGACACAGAGGCACAGAGAACACCCACACATAATTTTCACCGATACACACGACATGCTTTTGGCATGCGACTTCGCGCACCAAGCCGTCAAACCTTTATTGGGTTTGATTTCTGTCTTTCTCTGTGTCTCTGTGTCTCTGTGGTTCATGTTGTTATCTCGCTACCTCCACACATACTTCCGCCACACGCTGCGCTGCCGCCGGTTGCGCTGCCGTGCGCGCGGCCTGCGCCATTTCCAACGCGCGTTCACGGGTCATGCCCCGTAACAAATCTGCCAGATGCTGCGGCTTCATGTCTTTTTGTTGTAGCAGGATCGCAGCGCCGAGATCGCTCAGGAAGCGCGCATTGCCGGTCTGGTGGTCGTCTACCGCGAAAGGGAAGGGGATCAGGATGCTCGCCAGCCCTGCCGCCGCCAATTCGGCAACGGTCAGCGCCCCGGCGCGGCAAATCACCATATCGCTCTGACCGTAGAAAAATGCCATGTCGTCCAGAAACGGCCTGATTTCGGCGTTCACGCCCGCTTGACTATAGGCTGCCTGCACCGTTTCGAGATGCCGGTTGCCGCTCTGGTGCAGCACATCGGGGCGCGATTCTTCCGGCAGCAACGCCAAGGCCTGCGGCACGCATGTATTGATAGCCTGCGCACCGAGACTGCCGCCTAGCACCAGCACGTTCAAATTACCGCTACGGGTTTTATAACGCTGCTGCGGATCGGGCAGCGCGGCGATGTCCGCGCGCACCGGATTGCCGCACCACTCGGCCCCGGGTAGCACTTTCGGGAAGCCGCTCAACACCCGCTTGGCGAAACGCGCCAGCACTTTGTTGCTCAATCCGGCAACCGAATTTTGTTCATGAATGACCAAGGGGCAGCGGAACAACGCGGCCATGATGCCGCCTGGAAACGTGATGTAACCGCCCATGCCCAGCACCACGTCGGGGCGGCATTGTATAAACGCCAGCGCGCTCTGAATCAGCGCCACTGACAGGGTGAATGGCAGCAACAGTTTTCGCATCAGTCCCTTGCCGCGCAAGCCGGAGAATTCCACCAATGCCATCTCGTAACCATGCTTGGGCACTAGCTCGGTTTCCATGCTGTTGGGTGCGCCCAGCCAAGTGACCCGCCAGCCTCGTGCATGCAGCACATCGGCGACGGCAAGAGCAGGAAAAATGTGACCTCCGGTGCCGCCGGCCATGATCAGGATGGAGCGCATTTTCATATTGGCAGCCCCCGCATCATTCTTCTACTCTCCCAATCTATGCGCAGCAGAATCGCCGCCGCGATGCAGTTCACTACCACGCCGCTGCCGCCGAAACTGAGAAAAGGCAGGGTCAAGCCCTTGGTGGGCAGCACGCCCATATTCACGCCGCTGTTGATCATCGCCTGCACGCCCAGCCATACGGCGATGCCCTGTGCCAACAGTGCGGCAAACTGACGGTCAAGAAATGCGGCCTGCCGACCGATGGCGAAGGCGCGGATAAGCAATCCGGCAAACAGGACAATAACCGCGCACACGCCGACAAAGCCGAGTTCTTCAGCGATGACAGCGAGCAGGAAATCGGTATGCGCTTCCGGCAGGTAAAATAATTTTTCCACGCTGCCGCCCAGCCCCACACCGAACCATTCGCCGCGCCCGAAAGCGATCAGCGCATGACTCAATTGGTAGCCCTTGCCGTAGGGATCGGACCACGGATCCATGAAACCGACGACGCGCTGCATGCGGTAGGGCGAGGAAAGAATCAGCGCCGCGAATGCCAGCGGCAAGGCGAATACCAGTCCGCCGAACACTTTGAGGTTGAAGCCACCTAGCCACAGGGTGCACAGCGCGATTGCGCAAATCACCACGAACGCGCCCATGTCCGGCTCCGTCAACAGCAGGCTGCCAACCAGTACCATTACCGCGAACATAGGCAGGAATGCTTTAACGAAAGTGTGTTTGACGATGCCCTTGCGCACCGTGTAGTCGGCGGCATATAGCACGGCGAACAGCTTCATCAGCTCGGACGGTTGCAGATTGATGACAACCAACGACAGCCAGCGGCGGCTGCCGTTCACCGCACGGCCTACGCCGGGAATCAATACCAGCACCAGCAAGGCGACGCCCAGAAGGAACAAGTAAGGTGCCAGCTTCTGCCAGATTTGCACCGGCACCTGAAATGCCATCACCCCGGCCACGAGGCCGACGAAAATAAACAGGCCGTGCCTGACCAAATAGTAGGTGGGATGAAAGCCGGTGAACTTGCTTTCCTCGGCAGTTGCAATCGAAGCCGAATACACCATCACCAAGCCAATGGACAGCAACGCAAGCACAACCCAAGTCAGCATCTCGTCGTATTCCGCTATCACGGTGCGGGGGGCGTTCAGGCTGGCGACGTGCATGCGGCCTCCTGTTGAACTGCCTGCACCGCGCTGATAAATACTTCGGCGCGGTGTTTGTAGTTGTGGAACATGTCGAAACTGGCGCAGGCCGGCGACAGCAGCACCGCATCGCCCGGCCGCGCCAGCGCGGCGCTTTGCCGCACCGCATCGGTCATGTCATGCGCATGTACCACGGCTACGCCGCAACCTTGCAACGCCGCCGCGATCTTGCCGGCATCGCGCCCGATCAGCACCACGGCGCGCGCATGTTGCGCCACCACCGAATGGAGCGGCGCAAAATCCTGCTCCTTGCCCTCTCCGCCCGCAATCAATACGGCGGGCCGCCCTAGGCCTTGCAGCGCCGCCACGGTGGCGCCGACATTGGTACCCTTGGAATCGTCGTAGTAAATCACGCCATTAATTTCAGCTACCGGCTCCACGCGGTGTGGCAGACCTTTGAATGCGCGCAACGCATCGAGCAATGGTGCCAGCGGCAAACTGATGGCGCGGCATAAAGCTAGCGCGGCCAGTGCGTTCGCCACGTTATGCAGCCCGGTCACTTGCAACTCATTCGTATTCATCAGACGCTGCTGCCCCTGCACCAGCCAGATGTCGCTGCCGCTGCGAGTTATGCCAAAATCATCAGCGTTGGTCGGCTCGTTCAAACCGAAGCTCACTTGTTTGCGTCCAGGTAGCGCCATGCCCAGACTGCGGGCATCATCGCGGTTCAGCACCTGCACTCCGGCACCTTGAAAAATGCGCGCCTTGGCGGCGGCGTAAGCGCCAATGTCGGCATAACGGTCAAGATGGTCTTCGCTGACATTCAATACCGTGGATGCGTCGACATTCAGCGTCGCCGTGGTTTCCAACTGGAAGCTGGATAGTTCCAGTACCCACACCTTTGGCTGTTGTCCATTGCGTCGCAACAACACATCCAGCACCGCAGGCGAAATATTGCCGGCCATCTCGGTGTCCAGACCCGCCGCACGGCACATCGCGCCGACCATGCTGGTCACTGTAGTCTTGCCATTGGCACCAGTGATGGCGATGACCTTTGGTTTGGCGCCGGTCGTCGCCAGTTGCTGGGCAAACAATTCAATGTCGCCCACCACCGGGGTGCCACACGCGATGGCGCGCGCCACGCAGGGGTCGGACAGTGGCACACCGGGACTGATGGCAATCAGGTCAATGTCGCTGAAAATTTCGTCGCGAAACGCGCCACAATGAATTTCCACTTGCGGCAACTCCACGCGCAGGACAGCGAAAGTGGGCGGCAAGTCGCGGCTGTCGGCGGCGCGTATGCTCGCGCCCTGCGCCATCAGCCAGCGTACGAGCGACAGCCCGGTCTCGCCGAGGCCGAGCACTAGCACTTTTTTGTCGCGCAGTTCAATCATCTGAGTTTCAACGTCGCCAATCCCAACAACACCAGCAGCATCGTTATGATCCAGAAGCGCACCACTACCTGCGTTTCTTTCCAGCCCTTTTGTTCAAAATGGTGATGCAACGGCGCCATCAACAAGATACGTTTGCCGACGCCGTAGCGCCGCTTGGTGTATTTGAAATACGATACTTGCAGCATCACCGATACTGCCTCGACGACGAATACGCCGCCCATGATGAACAACACCAACTCCTGGCGAATGATTACCGCAACCGTGCCCAGCGCTGCGCCCAGCGCCAGCGCGCCCACATCGCCCATGAATACTTCCGCCGGGTAGGCGTTGAACCACAGGAAGGCCAATCCCGCACCTGCGATAGAGGCGCAGAACACAGCCAATTCACCTGCGCCAGGAACATGGGGAATGCCGAGATACTTGGCGAATACCGCATGGCCCGCGACATAGGCAAAGATCGCCAGCGCGCTGCTCACCATCACCGTGGGCATGATTGCCAAGCCGTCCAGGCCGTCGGTTAAATTCACCGCGTTGCTGCTGCCGACAATGACCAGATAAACCACTACGATGAAGCCGAACGCGGACAGAGGGAACACCAGATATTTGAAGAATGGCACGATGAGTTCGGTATGCACGGGCAGACTGGAGTGCCACAAAAGATACACTGCGACAATCAGCGCGATAATGGATTGCCAGAACATTTTGGCCTTGGCCGATAAGCCTTTTGGATTACGGTGCACCACCTTGCGGTAATCGTCCACCCAGCCGATCGCGCCAAAACCCAAAGTGGTCAGCAACACCAGCCACACGTACGGATTGCTGAGGTCGCTCCACAGCAGCGTGGTGATGGCAATCGAAGTGAGGATCAGAGCACCTCCCATGGTCGGCGTGCCGGCCTTGACCAGATGAGTTTGCGGACCATCGTCGCGCACCGACTGGCCGATTTTGTAGGCGGCCAGTTTACGTATCATCGTCGGCCCCACCATGAAGGAAATGAACAGCGCGGTCATCGCGGCGAGCACCGCGCGTAGCGTGATGTAATTCAGCACGCTGAACGTCCTGACGTCTTGCGCCAGCCAGTGTGCTAGTGCGAGCAGCATGTTTCTTCCCCTTGAATGCAGTGCTGTACCACCCGTTCCATTTTCATGAAACGCGAGCCTTTTACCAATACCGTGCTGTTCGCATCCAGGTCTTTGTCCAGTGCGATGAACAAATCTTCGATACGTTCGAAATGTTGCGCGCCTACACCGAATTCGCGTACTGCGTGGGCGCTTAATTCGCCCAGCGCCAACAGCTCACCTACCCCAAGGTCACGCGCTTCCGCGCCGATCTCGCCATGCAGACGCGCGGCATCGCTGCCCAACTCGCCCATGTCGCCCAATACCAGAATCGTTTTCCCTGCTGCCTGCATCAACACCTTGATTGCGGAACGCAACGAAGCGGGATTGGCGTTGTAGGTGTCGTCTATCAGCACCGCGCCGTGCAATGCAGGTTTGCGCTGCAAACGCCCGGCCACACCGGAAAAGTTTTCCAACCCCGCCGCAATGGCAGACAAAGGAATATGCAAAGCCACAGCAGCGGCGGTGGCGGCTAAAGCATTGCGCACGTTGTGTACGCCCGGCACCTGCAAGTCCGCATTGAAACTGCCCTGCGGCGTATCCACTTCGATACGTGCGCCATAACCCTGCACCTGCCATTGCGCAAGAATCGCCACAGCGCGCTCCAGAGCGAATTCGATGATAGCGTGGCTGCCTGCCTGCTCCCGCCACAGCGGCGCGAATTCATCATCGGCGTTGATTATTGCGATGCCGTTTGCAGACAGCCCGGCAAATATTTCGCCCTTGGCTCGCGCCACGGCTTCCACCGAACCCAATCCGGCCAAGTGCGCCCCCGAAGCGTTGTTGACTATCGCCACATCAGGCTGCGCCAGGCGCGTCAGATAATCAATTTCACCCGTATGGTTCATGCCCATTTCGATCACCGCATAGCGATGTGCGGCGCGTAGTTTCAACAGTGTGAGCGGCATGCCGATATCGTTGTTCAAATTGCCCTGGGTGGCGAGTACCGCATCAGCGCTGTCAGCGGCTACACGCAAGATGGCGGCAAGCATTTCCTTTACCGTAGTCTTGCCGTTACTGCCGGTCACCGCCACAACTGGAATGGTGAACTGCGCACGCCAATGCGCCGCCAAGCGCCCCAAGGCAAGGCGCGAGGAACAAGGAACAAGGAGCAAGGGGCAAGGCGAGGCTTGAACCTTGAACCTTGAACCTTGTTCCTCGTCGAGCATGGCTGCCACCGCACCGCTTTTTGTGGCGCCAGCAACGAAATCGCTACCGTCGAAATTCTCCCCCTTCAGTGCCACGAACAAATCGCCGGGGGCTATAGAGCGACTATCGCTGGACACGGAGTTAAACAGCACATCCTGACCGATCAATTTACCGCCCAATGCTTGTGCGGCTTGCGATAGCAGCATCATGCTTCGGTACTCCGCAGGTTTCTGAGCGTGTCGAAGGAGCCACGATGTCAGCGCACGCTGCGCCGCCTCGGCATCGCTAAATGGATATTTAATGCCCTTGATTTCTTGATAGGGTTCGTGCCCCTTGCCCGCCAGCAGAACGGTGTCCGCCGCAGCCGCATCGTGGATCGCTTGCGCAATGGCCTCGGCGCGGTCTTCGATGATCTGGTAGTTCCATCCATTCATGCCGGAGACGGCGGCGGCGATAATATCGCGCGGTTCTTCGCCGCGAGGGTTGTCGCTGGTAACGATGCACACATCAGAGAATTTCGAAGCCACGCTGCCCATCATCGGGCGCTTGCCGCGATCGCGATCGCCGCCGCAGCCGAATACGCAAACCAGCTTGCCGCCAGTCACTTCGCGCAAAGCCTGCAACACTTTTTCCAATGCGTCCGGCGTGTGTGCATAGTCCACCACCACGGAGGGACATCCATTGCCGCCGAAAGTCTGCATACGTCCCGGTACCGCGTTGACCCGCCCCAGTTCGCGCACCGCATCGGCCAGTGCCACATCGCTCACCAGCAACACTGCCAATGCGCCGAGCAGGTTTTCGGCATTGAAACGTCCGACCAGCGGACTGTGCAAGGCCGCACCGCCCCAACTGGAATGCACTTGCAGGCGGATGCCTTGTGCGTCCATATTCAACGCGCCGCCGTAAACCATGCGTAGTCCCAAGCGCTCTGCCAGTTGTAGCGCAGTATCATTCAAGCCATAGCCCACCACTTCGACTTTTGTGTCCTGCAACTGCGCGGCGAGTTCGGCACCGAATGCATCATCTAGATTCAGCACGGCATATTTGAGTTGCCGCCAGTCGAACAGGCGGCGCTTGGCCGCCGCGTAATGCTGCATATCGCCGTGGTAATCGAGATGATCGCGGCTGAGATTGGTGAGCAGCGCCACGTCGTATTCCACGCCGTTTACGCGCCCCTGTTCCAGTGCATGGGAGGATACCTCCATCGCCACGGCCTGCGCGCCTTGCGCCAAGTAATCAGCCAGCAATCCATGCAGACAAATCGCATCCGGCGTAGTGTTTAGCGTAGCTTGCAAATTATCCGAAAAGCCGTTGCCCAACGTGCCGACCAACGCGGCTTTTCTACTCAACGCACCGAACGATTGTGCGATCCAGTGGCTGCATGAAGTCTTGCCGTTGGTGCCGGTGACGCCAACCATCCACAACTTCCCGGAGGGATTGCCATAAACGTAATCGGCGATCTCACCCGCGTGGTGGCGCAGGTCGGTTACCGCCAGATTGGGAATTTGCCATGCGTCGTTCCAGTTGAATCCGTGCGCGTCCCACGGGTGCCCGGACACAAGTTTTTCGTAGATCACTGCATTAGCGCCGTTGGCGATGGCCTGCGCGATGAACTGGCGTCCGTCCGTCTGACCGCCGGGATAGGCGACGAAAGTGTCACCCGGCGCTACCGCGCGGCTGTCCGTCACAAGACGCGTGATCGTTACGCCGAGAGATGAAAGCAGTTCAGGAGAAAATCCTGTCCTGAGCATGGTCGAAGGACTCATGCTTCCTCCTTTATGATTTCAGCGGGCGGCATCATCACATTACCGAGCGGCGCATCATTGGGCACGTTAAGCAGGCGCAATGCCGAACCCATCACATTGCTGAACACCGGCGCGGCAACCAGGCCACCGTAATATTCGCCGCTCGGATCATCCACCATCACAGCCACGATCAGGCGCGGGCTGGATGCCGGAGCCAAGCCGACAAATGAGGCGACATAATGGTTAACGTAATGCCCGCCTTCCAGCTTGTGCGAAGTGCCGGTTTTGCCCGCCACGCGGTAGCCGTTAATCTGCGCCAGCGGCGCGGTGCCACCGGGCTGTACTACCAATTCCATCATGTCGCGTACTTCTTGCACCGTGTTCTGGGAAAACACTTTCTTCCCGATTGTTGGCGCATCCTGCCTGAGCAACGTTATCGGTTTCAGGTCGCCGTCATTGGCGAACACGGTATAGGCACGCGCCAGTTGCAGCAGATTGACTGCGATGCCGTTGCCATACGACATGGTGGCTTGCTCGATGGGCTGCCATTTTTTGTAATCGCGCAGCTTGCCTGCCGCCTCACCGGGAAACCCGCTGCCGGTCTGTGCGCCGAAACCCACTTCGCTCAGGCTGCGCCAGAAAGTTTCCGGCGGCAGCGACAACGCTATTTTGGACGCGCCGACATTGCTGGATTTCTGGATCACCTGCGACACAGTGAGAAAAGCTTCCGGATGGGAGTCATGAATCTTGCGCCCGCCGACGGTATAAACGCCGTTCTCGGTATTAATGACGGTCTGTGGCGTCACCTTCCCCGCCTCCAGCGCGGTCGCCACGGTAAATGGCTTCATGGTAGAGCCTGGCTCGAACTGATCGGCCACGGCGTGGTTGCGCATCGCCTTGAGTTCAACCTTGGCGCGGTTGTTGGGGTTGTAGCTCGGCCAGTTGGCCAATGCCAGCACCTCGCCGCTCTTCGCGTCCAGCACCACGATAGAACCTGCCTTGGCGTGATGCTGCTCCACGGCCAGCTTGATCTCGCGGTAGGCAATGTACTGCATCTTGCTATCCAGACTCAGCGCCAGGTCGCCGCCCGGCTTGGGCGCACGTATGCTGGCCACGTCCTCGACAGTATGCCCGCGCCTGTCCTTGATGACGCGCTCGCTGCCTGCCTTGCCGCTGAGTTTATCCTGCAGCACCAACTCCATGCCCTCCTGTCCGTTGTCATCCACATCGGTAAAGCCCAGCAGGTGCGCCGTCATGTCGGCGCCGGGATAATAGCGGCGATATTCGCGGCGCGACGACACGCCCGGCATCTCCAGCTTTACAACTTTTTCCGCCTGTTCGGGCGGCAACTGGCGTTTGAGATAAACAAAATCGTGCGAAGTATCAAACAAGCGGCGCTTCACTTCTGCGACATCCATGCCTACATTCTGTGCCAGTTGTTTCACTTGTTGCGGCGTCGCCTCTACATCCTGCGGGCTGATCCAGATGGAGTCTACCGGCGTGCTGATGGCGAGCGGTTCGCCATAGCGGTCGGTAATCATGCCCCGGTGCGCATTGATGTCCACCACGCGGCCATAACGCGCATCGCCCTTCTGTTGCAGGAAGTCGTTGTGGATGCCTTGCAGGTACACCGCGCGCGCAACCAGTCCGCACAATCCCAGTAGCAGCGTCAAAAACAACAGGCGGGAGCGCCATGGCGGCAATGCCACAAGCCCTGTCGTCTGTATGCCGCTAGCGTAATTCATGGTTGAGTAAGGACCCCCAACGGTGGTTTGTTACCGATAAAACTGCTGCGGATAAATTGTATTTGCGCGCTCTTCGGTAGTTGCATCTGCAATTTCATGGTGGCAATTTTTTCCACTCGTGCCGGCATCGCCCAAGTGCTTTGTTCAAGCCGCAACTGCCCCCACTCCACTTCCATCTGCTGCGCCCGATCTTTCTCGTTTTGCAGTTCCACAAACAATTTGCGCGCCTCATGTTGTGAGGTCACAACACCCAACGCGCACGCGATCACCACAGCCAATAACAATAAATGCACCTTAGTCACCCGCATCTCCTGCACGTTCCGCCACGCGCATCACCGCGCTGCGAGCGCGCGGATTTGCATCTATTTCCTGCGGTGTTGCGCGCACCGCCTTGCCAAGAAGGTTTAGCCTGCCCTTGGGCACATCGGCGGCGCGGATCGGCAAGTTACGCGGCAACTTGTCGCCCTGCGCCATATCGCGCAAAAAGCGCTTCACCATGCGATCTTCCAGCGAATGAAAACTGATGACCACGATGCGTCCTTCTGGCTTCAGGCAATCCACGCATTGAGGCAAAACCCGCGCGATCTCTTCGAGTTCCTGATTGAGATAAATCCGTATAGCTTGAAAGGTTCGCGTCGCCGGATTTTTCCCAGGCTCACGCGTACGCACGGCCTTGGCGACAATTTCGCTGAGCTGCCGCGTGGTGACGATTGGCTGTTCCTGGCGCGCCGCAACAAGCGCTCTTGCAATCTGTTTAGCAAACCGTTCTTCGCCGTAGTCACGTATTACCTCTCCAAGTAAACTCTCTTCTACCTCAGCCAGCCACTCCGCTGCGGTCGGCCCGCTGCTGGTATCCATACGCATGTCCAGCGGTGAGTCAAAACGAAAACTGAATCCGCGCTGCTGATCATCCAGTTGCGGTGAAGACACTCCCAGATCGAGCAACACGCCATCCACTTTTTCAACCGACAGCTTGCGCAACACATCGGCCAAATGCGCAAACCCGCTATGCACCATGACGAAGCGCGGATCAGTAATTACCTGTCCTGCCGCCACTGCCGCCGGATCTTTATCCAGCGCAATCAAACATCCATGCGCCCCCAGCTTTTCCAGAATCAACCGGCTGTGTCCGCCACGTCCGAAAGTGCCGTCCACATAAACACCATGCGGGTTCACCTGCAAGGCTTCTACTGCTTCGTACAACAATACTGTCGCGTGGGGCAAGCCCACACTCACAACGAGAAACCCTCCAACTCGGGGGGCAACTCACCATCCATGAATGACAGCGCAGCCTCCTGCTGCGTCTGCCATTTCGCCTCATCCCACAATTCGAATTTGTTACCCTGCCCGACCAGCATCACGCGCTTGTCCAGTACGGCGTAACTGCGCAAGGCCGGGGAAATCAGCACCCGCCCGGCGCCATCCATCACCACGTCTTCGGCATAACCGATCAAGCGGCGCTGCAAGGCACGGATTTTTGGATTGAGCGCAGAAAGTTTGAGCAGTTTCTCGCGGATCGGCTGCCACTCGGGCTGCGGATAGAACAGCAGGCAACCATCGGCATCGGCAGTCAGCACCATGTTGCCCGCGCAATGCGCGAGCAGCATGTCGCGATACCGTGCCGGTATTGCGAGTCTGCCCTTGCTATCCAAACTGAGTTGCGCCGCCCCCTGAAACATCCCTTGACCCCTGAGTTTGATTACCCACTAAAACCCACTTTTTACCACTTCTGCCCACTATATTGAAAAAAATACCCGTGGTCAAGCGACAAAACAGATTTTTTCTTTATGCGACAAGCAGTTAGCGCGGAAAGTTAATCTTTATAAATTTCTTTAATAAAGAATGGATTGCAGTAGTAAGCTAAAGTTGCTTGTGAGATTAGTAAGGTGATTGAGGAAATTGCATTTCCCCTTGATCGCGAGGAATAAAGTCTGTCGGGCGAGAATAAAGTCTGTCGGAAACAATCATGACCTACCGCTCTCAAATTCGTTAACCCTTGGACCAATTATTGGCATTTCACAAAAAGCTTGATGTTCAACGAACTGCACTGTATCTACTGCGTGTGTTGGCGAACATACAATGTCGCTAGAAGTGTAGACAATAGTCTCGTAGGTAAAATCGACTGGGGGCTGAAGGCGAGGTCTGCGAGCTTCATTTCAAGAATCGCTACGACTTGATAATGATTGATCTTCAGATGCCAAACATGGACGGATTTGAAAAAGATCGAAACAGGCTGAGTTTTTGCGTTTAAATCTGACCCGGGTGTTGCATCGAATTTTGACCCACCCTAAGTTTATATCTTAACGGTTCAGGTTGTGGATAGTTTTCTGGTTTTGCCCCCCTTTCCAGTTTGAGTCGAGCTGTTCTTAAAACGGTAACTATCGTTGCCGGTCTCAATGATGTGGCAGTGATGGGTAAGCCTGTCCAATAGTGCCGTCGTCATCTTTGGATCCCCAAACACGTTGCCCCATTCTGCAAAGCTCAGGTTG
>CAVRDK010000003.1:5000-219154 GCA_963719855.1 uncultured beta proteobacterium | reverse complement strand
TATCGCACATCATGAGCCAACATTATCTTAATCCCCTCTTCGCACCGAAATCCGTCGCAGTGTTCGGCGCCAGCGACCGGGTTGATTCGGTCGGTCAAATTGTGTTCCAGAACATGCTGGAAAGCGGCTATCAGGGCGCCTTGTATCCCGTGAATGCCAAAAATCCCGAGGTGCAGGGACGCAAGGCATACACCTCCATAGCCAAGATTGAGGAGCCGGTAGAGCTGGTGGTCATCGCCACTCCGCCGCAAACTGTGCCTGACATCATCGAGGATTGCGGCAAGCATGGCGTCAAGGCGGCGGTTATCATTACCGCAGGTTTTGGCGAGACCGGCCCCGAGGGACAGGCGCTGGAGCGGGCAGTGCTGGAAAATGCGCACCGCTACGGTATCCGGCTGGTCGGCCCGAATTGTCTCGGTGTGATGCGCCCCAGCATCGGCCTTAACGCCACGTTTAACAAGGGTGGCGCCAATACCGGACACCTCGCATTTATTTCGCAATCCGGCGCACTCTGTACCGCCATTCTGGATTGGGCGCAGACCAATGACGTGGGATTCTCCAGCGTAGTGTCGATGGGTTCATCCGCCGATGTGGACTTCGGCGAAATTCTCGACTATCTGGTGTCCGACCAGCAGACTCAGAGCATTCTGATGTACATCGAAGGCATCCGCAACGCACGCAGCTTCATGAGCGCCATCCGCGCTGCCGCCCGTATTAAACCGGTGATTCTGGTCAAGGTGGGGCGCCACGCCGCAGGGTCCAAAGCGGCTATGTCGCACACCGCATCGCTGGTGGGTTCCGACGATGCCTTCGACGCCGCCGTGCGCCGCGCGGGCGTGGTGCGGGTGCAGACCATCACGCAATTATTTGCCGCAGCCAAGGCGCTGTCTGTTGGCTTCAAGCCCACCGGCAACCGCTTGGCTATCGTCACCAATGGCGGCGGCCCCGGCGTAATGGCCACGGATCGCGCTGCCGACCTGGGGTTGGCTATCGCTTCTCTGTCCGACAGCACCATCGAGCAACTCAACAAGGTGCTGCCGCCCAACTGGTCGCATGGCAACCCGGTTGATATCATCGGCGATGCACAGGTTGACCGTTATCATCACGCGGTCAAAATATGCCTGGAAGATCCGAATGTAGACGGCGTGCTGACCATACTCACGCCGCAAGCCATGACCAAGCCGCTGGAAGCGGCGCAGGCGGTGATTGAGCTTTCCCATCATTACAGCAAACCGCTGCTGACCTGCTGGATGGGCGAGGGGCAGGTAGCCGAATCGCGCAAATTATTTAACCATGCCCAACGTCCCAATTTCCGTACTCCGGAACCCGCAGTGGAAGTGTTCTCCTATCTGTCTGCTTACTACCAGAACCAGAAGCTGCTGGTACAGATGCCGGGGCCGTTGTCCCATCATCTGGAGCCGGATGTTGACGGGGCGCGCATGATTATCGAGGGCGCGCTACAGGACAGGCGCAAGGTGCTGAACGAAATGGAATCCAAGGCGCTGTTATCGGCATTTCATATTCCTGTAGCGCAAACCATGGTCGCCCATTCGCCCAACGAGGCGCTGCTGATCGCGCAGCAGGTGGGCTTCCCGGTGGCGATGAAAGTGAATTCACGCGACATCACTCACAAGAGCGATGCGGGCGGAGTCAAGCTCAATCTGGGTAATGCACAAGCCGTGCGTGCGGCGTACCACGAGATTACGGATAACGTAAAACACAACCGGCCCGAGGCGCATATGGACGGAATCGCGATTCAGCCGATGATACTCAAATCCAACGGGCGCGAACTGATGCTCGGGGTGACCAACGATCCAGTGTTCGGTCCGGTGATTACTTTCGGCGCAGGCGGCACCCTGGTGGAAGTGATGGGCGACCGCGCCGTGGCATTGCCCCCACTCAATACTTTCCTGGTCAAGGATCTTATCAAGGGTACCCATGTCGCCAAGATGCTGGGCGCTTTCCGCCACATGCCCCCGGCCAATATGGAAGCCCTCGAAAGCGTGCTGCTGCGCGTATCGGAAATGGTGTGCGAACTGCCCATGCTGATGGAAATGGATATCAACCCGCTGATCGTGGATGAGCACGGTGCGCTGGCCGCCGATGCGCGGGTAATGGTCGAGCTACGACAGCCCAGCGCAGACCGCTATGCCCACATGGCAATTTACCCGTATCCCACCCATCTCGTCAGTCATTGGCAACTGGCCGATGGCACCGACATCATCATACGACCGATACGCCCGGAGGATGCGGAGCTTGAGCAAGAGTTCGTGCGCGGCCTGTCGGCAGAATCGCGTTATTTCCGCTTCATGAACAGTGTGCAGGAACTCACGCCGACCATGCTGATACGCTTCACCCAGATTGATTACAGCCGCGAAATGGCGCTGATTGCGGTGGCCAATGAACATGGCAAGGATACCGAATTGGGGGTGACGCGTTTTACCATCAACCCGGACGGCGAAAGTTGCGAGTTCGCCTTGGTCGTCTCCGACAATATGCACGGCAAAGGCTTGGGCTCCAAGCTGATGACGGCCTTGCTGGATGCCGCCCGTTCCAAAGGGCTGAAAACAATGGAAGGCGAAGTGCTTAAAAATAACAGCAGCATGCTGCACCTGATGACTCGCCTTGGTTTCACTGCCGAAGCCAGCGCGGAAGACGACGACATAAAAATCGTCCGTAAGGTGTTGTGATTATGGAAAGGCGCTTACGGGTACTGCTATCCATTAATTCTTGGATGCCAAACTCAAGTCAATCAGGCCGCAGATTTATCTAAATCATCATGCATACCGCTTACATCACGCATTCTGCCTGCCTCATGCACGACATGGGGGCGGATCATCCGGAGTGCCCGGCGCGCATTCACGCAGTCGAGGATCAACTAATCGCATCCGGGTTGTTGCCCTTCCTTGACCGGTATGAGGCTCCACAAGCAAGCAAGGAGCAGTTGGCGCGCGTCCACGAGCGTGCTTACATCGAGCAGATTTTTTCCCGGGCGCCAAGCGCCGGGCTAGTTTATCTGGATGCCGACACGGCGATGAATCCGCATAGCCTGGAAGCTGCACTGCGTGCCGCTGGCGCTGCAGTGATGGCGACTGATTTGGTGATCTCCGGCCAGATGGAAAATGCTTTTTGCAATATCCGCCCGCCCGGTCACCATGCCGGACGGCGCAGCGCAGCCGGTTTCTGCATCTTCAATAACGTGGCAGTAGCCGTGGCGCATGCACTCGAACATCACGGTTTGCAGCGGGTGGCTATCGCCGATTTCGATGTGCACCATGGCAACGGCACGGAAGATATTTTTCACGACGACCCGCGCGTGATGTTGTGCTCTACCTTTCACCATCCTTATTATCCCTACTGCGGCGCCGACAGCGGCAATGAGCACATCATCAATGTCCCGTTGCCAGCAGGCACTTCAAGCGCAGAATTTCGCGCTGCCGTAACCGAGCGCTGGCTACCAGAACTGGAGCGCTTTCAGCCGCAGATGCTGTTTATTTCGGCAGGATTCGACGCACACCGGGAAGATGATATGGGCGGTTTCGGCCTGTGCGATGCCGATTACGGCTGGGTGACAGAGCAGATCAAGGACATTGCCAATCGCCACGCCAGCCGCCGCATCGTTTCTGTTCTTGAAGGAGGTTATGCGCTGCACGCGCTGGGGCGCAGCGCAACGGCGCATATTAAAAGTCTGAGTGGGCTATAAATTAAGGAAAAGCAGTTTTTTGTGGATGGATCGCCGTTTAGTTTACAAGCCCAGCGTAGTCGGCGAAACCGCTGGATGGGAAGCGGTCCACATTTCTTCGAAGCGCGATTTCAGGACGCGTGCGCCTGCGTGATCATGTTGCGCCAAGATGCCGCGCGGGTCGTCGAAGTGGAAGCGGCGCACGTAATGCGACTCATCCGCCACGGCGAAAGGTTCGGTCAGGTGCAATAGGTGTTTCGGCGTCTGGTAGATGTGCATGCTGTGGCCGAACTGGCGCAAAAGGATCATCAGGCGCGGGCAGCGCAGCGCCAGCGGGCGCGTGTCGTGCGCCAGCAGATGCAGGCGGTTGGACGGGCTGGCAAGCAGGAAGGTGCGCAGGGTGTTGTAGCGTGCTTCCGAGTTGAAACCGATATCCTCGAAATCCTTTTCGAACACATACAACTCGCGTTGCGCCAGTCCGCACAGCGTATCCAGCGCGGCGATATAGTCTGCCGTGCCGTCCAGATGGGTGTGTTGCAGTTCTTCGCTCATGATGATTACCTCACTTGCTTTTGACAGGTGCAATATAACCGTCCGTGTACCACTGGTAAAGGGGACTTTAAAGCAAATCGAGCGCTTGGCGGATGAGTATGGCTTCTTCTGCCACTAATCGCGCAGAAAGGCGTTTACGGTCAAATCGCCCAATAGGGTAAGAGTTCTTTCATTGCTGTATTATAACGTTGGAAGAGCATTACAAAAATACTTTCCCGGAGTATGAATTAAGTTAGAATTCTTGCAGGTGTGGTAATTGCCATGCTGATGGTGAATGATGGTTACATGCAGCAAGAAGGAGGAGTGAGGATAATGGTGATGGTGGTCTTAGAAGCTGGAATGGAAGCACCGCATTTCGAGTTGCCCGATGCTGATATGGAAACGTTCAGTCTGGGAGCGCAGCGCGGCAAGAAGAATGTCGTCCTGTATTTCTACCCCAAGGACGATACGCCTGGCTGCACCCTGGAGGCAAACGAATTCAGCGATCTGGACGATGCCTTTATCCAACTCGACACGCTGGTGGTTGGTGTCAGCCGTGACGAATGCCTGAGCCACGCCGAATTCCGCGACAAGTATGGGCTTTCCGTGCTGCTGCTATCCGACCCGGAATCCAGGGTGTGTAAAAAATACGGCGTGCTTTACGACAAGGAAGTGGATGGACACAAGAAGGTCGCCATACAGCGCTCCACCTTTGTGATCGACAAGCAAGGCAAGTTGCGCCATGCTTTATACGGTGTCCACGCCCACGGCCATGCCCATGAAATTTTTAATATGATAAAGGAGTTGAAATGAAGATTGCGAAAGACACCGTTGTGTCATTACGTTATGAGCTGTCTGACGCGAACGGCGCTCTGCTGGAAAAAACTGACGATCCGATCAGCTATCTGCACGGCGGCTATGACGGCATTTTTCCGACTGTGGAAGAGACGTTGCATGGCAAGGATGTTGGCTCCAAGTTTGAGGTGACGATGGAACCGGACGAAGCCTTCGGTGAATATGAGCATGAGTTGGTGCGCACCGAACCGCGCAACCTGTTTCCTGAAAATATCGAAGTCGGCATGCAGTTCGAGGGCGGCGCGGAAGACGCGGAAGACGACGAATACATGCTGTTCACTGTGGTGGATGTAAGCGAAGACGAAGTCACCGTGGACGGCAATCATCCGCTCGCGGGCAAGACACTGAATTTCGTCGGCGTAGTTACCGGTGTACGCGCCGCCACTGCCGAAGAGCTGGAGCATGGACACATACATGGCGATGGTGGGCATCACCACTGAGGTAGCCAAGCAATAAAACGAAGCCCGCGCAGCGCGTTTTATTTTACACTTTTCACCCCCATCCTAGCCTTCCCCCTGCCAAGGGGAAGGAACTGGTGAGATGCCATAATTTTCATTCCCTCCCCTTTGAGGGGGAGGGTTAGGGTGGGGGTGAAAGCGTGAATCAAGTCTCTATTCGGACTAATTACCCGCCTGATGAATCCCCATTTTCTTTGCCAGCCACGTCGCTACTTGTTCCGCACCTTCTGGAATGATCGGCTGCATTCGAATTGAGTTCCAGATTTCATCCAGCTCCCCGGCGATATTCCCTTGTTCCAACGCCAACCGTGACACTTCGCGGCACAGGTTGTGTTGTTGCAGCCATTCGATCAAGGCAGGCGATTCCGGCCAGTCTGGGCGGTTGACGTAGAGCACCGGCACGCCGCTGCATGCGGCCTCGACGAAGCTGCCATAACCGGGTTTGCAGATCAGCGCGTCGCTGCTGGCGAGCAGATCGCCGAAACTCATCCGGGTGCCCGGACAAAAGTTTTTCGTCTGCAAGGATTCAATGATGATCGCATCCGGGTGATGAACTTGCCAGCTTTCCTGCACCAGCCAGCGCACACCATCTATGCGCGGCCAACATTCGATGGGCAAGCGACCGGCGATGCCGCCCATGCTGATGAGCACCAGCTTTTCGCCGGGTGAAAGTTTCAGACGGCGGTTGAGCTCATCGCGCCGATTCGTGCCGACAGCGGCGATGGGTGCAACGGGGATCAGGTTGGGCAGGTTGTCCATTGTCATGCCGGGCGTGGCGCGCAAGAAAGCATCGGCGTTAGCGTAACAGGCATGTATCTGCGCGGCGATTAGTTCATCAACAGATTGTCCTGTGCCTGTCGAAGTGGCAACCCGCCCTGAAACAACCTCCGTTCGCCCCACAGAACTTTTGGTCGGGCACCCGCCTGAGCCTGTCGAAGGGTCAACGCAGTAATGGCAGTAAATGTCCGCCCAGTTCAACGAACACAACGCGGCGTTAGGAATGCCTGCCTGTTGTGCCCCCGCCAGCGGCAGATAACCGACGTTGGACAGCACGAAATCCGCCTTGAGTTCACGCAAGATTCGCACTTCTTCCTCGATCCTCTTGTCCCAATCGGCATGAAATTTCTGATAAGCAACGCGACTGTCCTCCACGCTCACATCCAGAGCGGAAGACATCAGCATACCGATGTCGCCCTCGCTGCTCAGATGCGTGAACGGCGCATGAATACGCGAGCGCAGATGGGCAAGCGGCACTGTGGAACGCACCGTGATGCGCAGTTGCGGCATCAGTTGATGCAATGTGTTCAGAACCGGCGCAGTCTGTGCGACATGGCCGAAGCCGTGGCCGGAGATGGAGACAACAAGATGGGGTGTGCTGTGCATAAAGGTAGCCGAAAGAATTCAGCGCGATTATTCCATATTTACTACGGCTAGGCTGTCTTGAATAATCAATGCATAGCGGGTAAAAGCACTTCACAAATAACGGCAATGCGCATAATATGCGCATATGGAGGAGCCACATGAAATCAGTGCAAAGCAATCAAGCGCGTAAGCGCGCTGTCAATCTGACGCTCAACGAAGATTTGGTGTCTCAGGCAAAAGGGATGACGAGCAACCTTTCCGGTGTGGTCGAGCAGCTATTGGCCGACTACGTGCTGAAACAGAACAACGCCCGGCAAGAGAAGCTACATAACGCCGACGCCGCAGCGCAGACGTGGAATACTTTTAACGAGCAATCCGGTTCGTTTGCCGATGAGCATTCGACACTGTAATGGCGCAGTTTGACGTTCATCGGAATACCGGAAAGCAGCGCGAAACAATTCCATTCGTGGTTGTAGTTCAGTCATCCCTGTTTGATACCTACCGTCGCAGAGTCGTGGTTCCGCTGGTGCGCCGTAGCAGCCTTGATCGTTCTGCCGCGTTCGTCGATTCGCCGCTCAATCCCGTGTTCACTGTTAAAGGGATAAAAGTGGTACTGCATCCGCTGGAAATCGTATCCGTTGCCACCGAACAGTTGGGTGAAAAGGTGGCGTCACTTGCGCAAGAAGGAGATCGCATTGCCGGTGCGATGGATGAGTTGCTGACACGGGCTTGGGCGTAGCTGCATCATTGAGCCTGCCCACATTGATACGAAGTCCCACCCGCTCAAGCGGGTGGGAGCTACGCTAAGCTTTCACAAGAAAGAAAAAACATTCCGCTGTACGTGGGAAAACAATCTTCCCAGTACGATAGTGACGGAACGATTTAGCGAAAACCCACTTTCTGCCCGGTGGTGCCGGAAAGGGTGGAGTTGCCATATTTATCTCCTGCAGACCCTTTGACACCCGCAAGGATTCGTTGCATCATGCGTGCCGTTGTACAGTTCGATGCATTAATCTAAGTCGAGCCTCCCGGTGGATGGTCTACTAGAACCCGTGGGAGATCGTAATCCGGCGCGGCTGGTACCTGCGCCGGATTATTTTTTATTCCAAACTTTGTAAACCCTTTTCAACTTTCTTCAGCATTGCCTGCACGATTAACATGTCCTCTGGTTCGTGTACTTCAATAGTCGAATTGATTCCTGGCCCAATAACCCTTACGACATAAACTTTTTGATGAGCAATTACGTTGTCATCTTTCTCTTGGGGGGATGAATGAGAAGGTTGTGATGTTTGAGTATTTGCGTCCTGTGAATTAGCTGTTTGTGTGTTGACTCGCTCCTCTCCAGTTGAAGAGTCGTCAGACGCGAAATCAATTAACTGATTATTTTCCCCCAATAGGCCCGACTGTTTGGCACCATCAATAAAGTAAGAAGCAATACGTGATGCCCAATCATCCGGAACCTCAAACTCTCTAATCAATAATTTTTCGAAGTGTGTAATTGGTATTTCTTTGCCAACGAAGCGATTGTAAATACTTCGAAAGAGGACGGGAGAAAGCAGTACTTGTCGGAGTTTTTCGCTGCTTTCCTCGGGCGTGTAAGCGAGCTTATAACTTTTGTAGAGGGTTGCCGTAGATAACTTCTGGCTTTTATTTACCACTAGGCCAAATTTAATGGCAGCAGATACTAACGCCTTGAATGCGCCGCTTACTTTCCTGTTTAGGCGCTCAGCGGCCATCTCTGATGAGCATTCTCCACCTAAGTCTTCAACAGCCTTTGCTAGCTCCAAGGCTGACTTGAGTGAGGCTCGTGGATAATCAATAATTTTCGGCATAACTCTCTCCTGGTTCTACGATGGGGATGAGAGTAATTCAATTGGTTTGCTATGTCAAGTAATAGAGTAATCTTTTACTCATTTTTATAAAAACAAAGAGTAATAATTAATAAACACATATTAATCATATTGATATAAAACGTTTAATAGCTTCATCGTTGAATTTTATTCTGCGAGCCATCGGGGTTTATAGTAATTTCTTTAACAGGTATATCTTCTCCAGCGCTTCTTTCGGACTGAGTTCGTCCGGCTGCACTTCGCGCAATGCCGCCAGCAGCGGATGCTCTTCCGCTTCTTCGATTTCCACCGCCTTGTGGTCGAACAAATCTCCCTGCGGACTCTGCGCGGCGCTGTTCTGTTCCAGCACGCGCAGTTGTTTCTTCGCGCTGCGGATCACGCTGTTCGGTACGCCAGCCAGCGCGGCGACTTGCAGGCCGTAGCTCTGGCTGGCTGCGCCTTCGTTGACGCTGTGCAGAAACACGATGCTGTGCTGGTGTTCGATGGCGGACAGGTGGACGTTGGCGAGTTGCTGGAATTCTTCGTTCAGGCGCGTCAGTTCAAAATAATGGGTGGCGAACAGAGTGTAGCTGCGGTTGCTTTCCAACAGGTGACGGGCGATGGCGTAGGCGAGGGCGAGGCCGTCGAAGGTGGAGGTGCCGCGCCCGATCTCGTCTACCAGCACCAGACTCTTTTCCGTGGCGTTGTGCAGGATGTTGGCGGCTTCGGTCATCTCGACCATGAAGGTGGAGCGTCCGCTGGCGAGGTCGTCGGATGCGCCGATGCGGGTAAAAATTTGATCCAGTTCGCCCAGCACAGCTTGCTGCGCCGGGACGAAGCAACCAACATGCGCGAGCAGCGCGATGAGTGCGACCTGACGCATGTAGGTGGATTTACCGCCCATGTTGGGGCCGGTGATCAGCAGCATCCTGCGCGCGTTGTTCAGGTCGGTGTCGTTGGCGATGAATTGCTCGACTTGCGCTTCCACTACCGGATGGCGTCCCTTGGTGATGCGCAGCACGGGTTCGTCCACGAACTGTGGCGCGCTGAAATTCAGCGTGGCAGCGCGTTCGGCGAAGGTGGAGAGTACGTCGAGTTCGGCAAGAGCGGCGGCGATGCATTGCAATTGCGGGATGTGCGGCGCGAGTTGATCCAGCAGCTGTTCGTAGAGCAATTTCTCGCGCGCCAGTGCGCGGTCGTTGGCCGACAGCGCCTTGTCCTCAAACGCCTTGAGTTCCGGCGTGATGTAGCGCTCGGCATTTTTCAGCGTCTGGCGGCGGCGGTAGTCGTCCGGCACGTTGACGGATTGGGCCTGGCTCACTTCGATGTAAAAACCATGCACGCGGTTGTATTCCACTTTCAGGGTGGTGATGCCGGTACGCGCCCGTTCGCGCGCTTCCAGCGCCAGCAGGAAGTCGCCACAGTTGGTCTGGATGCCGCGCAGTTCGTCCAGATCGGCATCGAAGCCGTCGGCGATCACGCCGCCTTCGCGCAGGACGCTGGAGGGTTCGGCTTTCAGGGAGCGTTGCAGAATAGAAACCAACTCACTACTCTCCGTTCGGGCTGACCCTCCGACTTCGCTCAGGACTGAAGGCTTTGTCGAAGCCTTTGTATGCATGGACTCGCTGTCGCTGCGCGACGATCCTTCGACCAGCTCAGGACGAACGGATGGGGAGTGCTCAGGGTGAACGGGGAGATGGAGTGCGTCGGCCAGCGCTTCGATGAGCGGCGAATCACATGCGGTTAGCGCAGCGTGCAGTTGCGGCAAGGTCAGCAGCGTGTCGCGCAGGCCGGACAGGTCGCGCGGTCGTGCGCTGCGCAGGGCAATGCGCGCGGTGATGCGTTCCACGTCTACGCAGGGTTTGAGTTGGTCGTGGACGGTACGGAACTGCTCGCCCAGCTGGTCTACCGCATCCAGTCTGTCTCTCAGTACAGCGCGCTCGCGCAGCGGATGATGCAGCCAGTGGCCGAGCAAACGGCTGCCCATGTTGGTGGCGCAGGTGTCGAGTAGTGAAAGCAAAGTGGGGGCTGGCTCGCCGCGCAGGGTCTGGGTGATTTCGAGATTGCGGCGCGTGGCGGCGTCCATGCGCACGTAGCGCTCTGCGCTGTACACCTGTAGGCTGCGAATATGGCTGATGGCTTGGCCTTGCGTGAGTTTGGCGTAACCGAGTAATGCACCGGCAGCTTCCAGCCCTACGCTGAAATCATCGCAACCGAATCCGGCTAAATCAAGAGTGGCGAACTGCTGGCACAGCGCGCGCCGCGAGGTTTCTAAATCAAAGTGCCAATCGGGCAGGGTCTTGAGAGACGCATGGTTATTGGCTTGCAGGCGAGTATTTTCCGCATGCAAAATTTCAGAAGGTTGCAGGCGTTCCAGTTCGGCAGGCAGATTTTCAGGCGTGGTTTCGCACACGAAAAATTGCCCCGAGGCCAGATTCATCCAGGCCATCCCCAGCTTGCCGTGGTGCTCGTGCAGCGCCAGCAACAGACTATCGCGCTTCTCTTCCAGCAGTGCGGAATCGGTCAGCGTGCCGGGGGTGACGATGCGCACTACCTTGCGCTCCACCGGACCTTTGCTGGTGGCGGGGTCGCCGATCTGTTCGCAGATCGCAATCGACTCGCCCAGCTTGACCAGCCGCGCCAGATATTGCTCGGCGGCATGATAAGGCACGCCCGCCATCTTGATCGGCTTGCCGTTGGAAGCGCCGCGTTGGGTCAGCGTAATATCCAGCAGCTTGGCCGCGCGCGCCGCATCTTCATGGAATAATTCGTAGAAATCCCCCATGCGGTAGAACAGCAGCATGTCGGGATGTTCTGCCTTAATGCGCAGATATTGCTGCATCATGGGTGTGTGCTGGGCGGTGGTCATGCGTACGGCTGTTTCTTAGAGAGCAGGGCTTTTCAATCCGTCGGTCAGGTGCGGCGCGATCACTTGCAGCATTTGCGCGAATATTTTGGGGTTGCCTGCGCAGAGGTTTCCAGTCTTGAGGAAGCTGTCATTGCCTTGCAGGTCGCCGACCAGCCCACCTGCTTCGGTGATCAGCAGGCATCCGGCGGCAATGTCCCACGGTTTGAGGCCGGTTTCGAAGAAGCCGTCGTAGCGGCCTGCTGCGGTGTAAGCCAGGTCGAGTGCGGCGGAGCCTGGGCGGCGCAGGCCGGAGGTCTTTTGCATCATGTCGCGCAGGATGTTCATATAGGCGTCGAGATGGTCAAACTTGCTGTAGGGGAAGCCGGTGCCGATCAGGCAATCGGCGAGATAAAGACGTTTGCTCACGCGCAGGCGGCGGTCGTTGAGGTAAGCGCCGCGTCCGCGTGTGGCGGTGAACAGGTCATTTTTTGTCGGGTCGTAGATCACTGCCTGGGTCAACACGCCGTTATGCTGCAAGGCGATAGAGACGGAATATTGCTGGTAGCCATGCAGGAAATTGGTGGTGCCGTCGAGCGGGTCGATGATCCAGAGGTATTCCGAGTCGCCTTGGGCACCGCTCTCTTCTGCTAGAATCGCATGCGTCGGATAGGAGTCCAGCAAGGTTGTTATGATGGCCTGCTCAGCCGCGCGGTCTACCTCGCTGACATAATCGGAGTGCGATTTCTTGGTGACAGTGAGGTGGTCTAGATTGTCGGCAGCACGGTGGATCAAATTGCCGGCGCGGCGAGCGGCTTTCACCGCGATGGTGAGCATGGGATGCATAACGAACCTTTTTAATGAGCGGTCGGAAAATTCCGGTTGCGTATTTTAGTGTGAATTGCGTTTTGAATAAACAGAATATTATGGGTATCGCTAAGAATTCAAGTTTCTAAGCCAGACAAGGCGCGAGCAAAAAAATACGCCGCAGCATATGTCTTAATATGTAAGAAGTAATTTTTGGTGAGTAACGCAGTATGGCGACGAAAATTGGATTTTTAGAGGTGCCCATTATGGACAATGTAAGAGTTGTCCTCAGCCACACCACCCATCCGGGCAACATCGGCGCGGCGGCGCGAGCGATGAAGACCATGGGCTTGCACCATCTGTATCTGGTCAATCCGCGCCATTTTCCCGATCCGCATGCCGATACCATGTCCGCAGGCGCGGACGATGTGCTGCGCAATGCGGTGGTGTGCGGTTCGATCGACGAGGCCTTGCACGGCACGGTGTTCGTGGCGGCGATGACGGCGCGGCTGCGCGATGTCTCGCACGAAGTGCTGACGCCGCGCGAGGCGATGCCGCTGCTGGCGCAGCACGCCGCGCAGCATCAGGTGGCGCTGCTGTTCGGCACCGAGATGGCCGGGCTGACCAATGAGGAAATGGGCAAGAGTCATTTGCTGGTGCGCATTCCGGCCAACCCGCAATTCGGTTCGCTGAACCTGGCGTCTGCGGTGCAGGTGGCGTGTTATGAGTTGAGCGTGGCGATGCAGTATGCGGGGCTGAATTTGCAGCAGGTCGAGGTGGAACCGGCCAGGCATGAGGAGATGGAAAGATTCTTTGTACACCTTGAAGACGTGCTGACGCAGATCGGATTTTTCCGCGCCAAGCAACCCAACAAGCTGATGCAGAAGCTGCGCCGTTTATATGCGCGGGCTGGGTTGGAGCAGGAGGAGGTCAACATCCTGCGGGGTATTCTCAGCGCCACGACCGGGTACAATGCGCGAATCAAGAAGGATGAAGAACGGGTGAATGATGTTTGATGCCATCAAAGAAGATATAAACAGTGTGTTTGACCGCGACCCTGCGGCGCGCACGACATTCGAGGTGGTGACCTGCTACCCTGGTCTGCACGCGCGCATTTTTCATCGCATGACGCACAGTCTGTGGCGCGCCGACTTCAAATGGCTGGCGCGTTTCCTGTCGCATATCGGTCGCGGGTTCACTGGTATCGAGATTCATCCGGGGGCGACTATAGGGCGGCGTTTTTTCATAGACCACGGTATGGGTGTGGTAATCGGCGAGACCGCCGAAATCGGCGACGACGTGACTATCTACCATGGCGTGACCCTGGGCGGAACTTCATGGCAGGAAGGCAAGCGCCATCCCACGCTGGGCAACGGTGTGGTGGTAGGCGCCGGAGCGAAAATACTCGGCCCGATTTATATCGGCGACAATGCCAAGATCGGCTCCAATGCGGTGGTGGTGAAAGATGTTCCGGCGGGAGCGACGGCTGCCGGGATTCCTGCGCGCATCCTCGATGAGGCGAAAAAGGCAGATGGCTTCAAAGCCTACGGTGTCGGCATCAGCAATGACCAGAACGACCCGCTGTCCAAGGCCATCCACGGCCTGCTCGGACACAGCATGGTGGTGGATCAGCGCATTAACCTCATCCTTGAGCAACTTGAAAAAATGGGTGTGAACGTCGAAGAGGAGCGAGCCACCGCCGACAAATTTGACCCTAAATATTTGAACAACATAGTTGACTGAAACGTTAGGGTATTATATTATTCCCACCTAGCAGTGAGTGTTTAGTAGCGGTAAATTTAATTCCGTCACGGAAAATTCACTAATTCAAGGCTCAAATTCGAGGAGATAATCATGAGGCTCACTACCAAGGGACGTTTTGCCGTTACGGCAATGGTTGATCTGGCAACACGCGGCGGTAGCGCCCCAGTCACGCTGGCGGGTATCAGCGAACGCCAAAAAATTTCGCTGTCATATCTGGAACAGTTATTCGGCAAGCTGCGCAGGCACAATATCGTGGAAAGCGTGCGCGGCCCCGGCGGAGGCTATTATCTGGCGCGTCCCGGCTCTCAAATTTTCATCGCCGACATAATCACGGCGGTGGACGAACCGCTGGATGCGACCAACTGCGATAGCAAGGGCGACTGCAAGGACGGGAAGCCATGCAGCACTCATGCATTGTGGCACGGGTTGAATAAAGTGTTGCACGCCTACTTGTCGGCAGTGAGTTTGCAGCAACTGGTGGATAAGCATCTGCAGGATCAGGAAAAGGCGGGAGCGACACCGGTGACTGTCACTAAACGCACTGCCAAGCCCGCAATGGCTACGGTGTGACGCCACCATGAGTTTGCACTTTCCAATTTACATGGACTATTCGTCCACCACGCCGGTTGATCCGCGTGTGGCCGATGTCATGATTCCCTACCTGACCGAGAAATTCGGCAACCCGGCCAGCCGTTCTCATTCTTACGGCTGGGTGGCGGACGAAGCGGTGGAGCGCGCGCGTGCACAAGTGGCGGCATTGGTGAACGCCGACCCGAAAGAAATCGTCTGGACTTCCGGCGCGACCGAGTCCAACAATCTGGCGCTGAAAGGCGCAGCGCATTTTTATTCGGGCAAGGGCAAGCACATCATCACCATGATGACCGAGCACAAGGCCGTACTCGACACCGTGCGCGAACTGGAGCGGCAAGGATTTTCCGCCACCTATCTCTCGCCCGAAGCGGACGGATTGCTCGACTTGGAAAAATTCAAGGCGGCACTGCGACCCGATACCATTATTGTTTCGGTAATGATGGTGAATAACGAAATCGGCGTGGTGCAGGATATCGCCGCCATCGGCGAAATTTGCCGTGGCAAGGGCATCCTGTTTCACGTTGATGCGGCGCAGGCCACCGGCAAGGTGGCGATAGACTTGCAGCAACTGAAGGTTGACCTGATGTCGTTCTCCGCGCACAAGACCTACGGCCCCAAGGGTATTGGCGCGCTGTACGTGCGGCGCAAACCGCGTGTGCGCATCGAGGCGCAGATGCACGGCGGCGGGCACGAGCGCGGTATGCGCTCCGGCACCTTGCCCACGCACCAGATTGTCGGCATGGGCGAAGCGTTCCGCCTCGCACAGGAAGAAATGGCAACAGAAAACGAGCGCATTCGCATGTTGCGCGACCGTTTGTGGCAGGGGCTGTCGGACATGGAAGAAGTGCATCTCAACGGCGACATGGAGCAGCGTGTGCCGCACAACCTGAACGTAAGCTTTAACTACGTGGAAGGCGAATCCATGATCATGGCGGTAAAGGATGTCGCAGTTTCCAGCGGCTCCGCCTGTACCTCGGCGAGCCTGGAGCCGTCCTACGTGTTGCGCGCTTTGGGACGCAGCGACGAACTGGCGCACAGTTCGATCCGCTTCACTGTCGGGCGCTTCACCACCGCAGAAGAAGTGGATTATGTGGTGGCCTTGATGAAAGACAAGATCGGCAAACTGCGCGAATTGTCTCCGTTGTGGGAAATGTATAAGGATGGCGTGGATATCAGCGCGATTGAGTGGGCGGCACATTAAAAGCAGTTGTTAGACGTAAGACGTAAGTTGTTAGTTAAAATTATCCCAACTTACGTCTAATAACTTACGTCTTACGTCTGCGACTGACAAGGAGCAAAAAAATGGCATACGGCGAAAAAGTATTAGATCACTACGAACATCCGCGCAACGTCGGTTCGATGGATAAGAACGATGCGCAAGTAGGCACCGGTATGGTGGGTGCGCCGGCTTGCGGCGATGTGATGAAGTTGCAGATCAAGGTGAATGCGCAAGGCGTGATTGAAGATGCCAAGTTCAAGACCTACGGCTGCGGTTCGGCGATTGCTTCCAGTTCGCTGGTGACCGAGTGGGTCAAGGGCAAGACTGTGGATCAGGCGCTGGCGATCAAGAACACGCAGATCGCAGAAGAACTGGCATTGCCGCCGGTGAAGATACACTGCTCGATTCTGGCGGAAGATGCCATCAAGGCGGCGGTACAAGATTACAAGAGCAAGCACAGTGCTGTGATGGAAGAGCGCGCTTGCAATGAGAGGTGCAAAGAGAATTGCAAGGAGTGACAACATGGCGATTACCCTGACTGAGAGTGCGGCAAAACACGTGCAGAATTTTCTGGCTAAACGCGGCAAGGGCGTCGGTTTGCGCTTGGGTGTGCGTACCAGCGGCTGCTCGGGCATGGCTTACAAGCTGGAATTCGCCGACGAAGCGGGCGAGGATGATCTCCAATTTGTCAGCGGCGGAGTGACGGTATTGGTTGATCCAAAGAGCCTGCCTTATCTTGACGGCATGGAGCTGGATTACACGCGCGAGGGTTTGAATGAGGGATTCAAGTTTAACAATCCGAACGTGAAGGATCAGTGCGGTTGCGGCGAGAGCTTCAAGGTTTGATGTTGTGTGGGAGGCCCCTCCCACAACAGTGAGCTCAACTTTCTTAAGTAAGAATGATGCAATCCGTTAACTTCGATTTCCAGCAGAATTTTTTCGTGCTATTCGGCCTGCCGGAATGCTATCGGCTGGATAACGCGCAACTCGACCAGAAATACCACGCGCTGCAAACGCAAGTCCATCCAGACAAATTCGCCCATCTTTCCGAAGCCGAGCGCCGCATGTCCATGCAATGGGCCACGCGCGTGAATGAGGCTTACCATACTCTGCGCAACCCTATCCGGCGCGCGCGTTATCTGCTTGGGTTGCACGGTGTGGATACGCAGGAGGAAATCAATACCGCGATGCCGATGGATTTCCTGATGGAGCAGATGGAGTGGCGCGAGGCCGTCGAAGAAGCTCAGCAGGCGTGCGATGCAGACCAGCTGGATAAGCTGGAAGCGCGCTTGCAGCATGAAGTGCGGCTGTTGCAAGAGTTGCTTGCGGTTAAAATTGACGATGAGCATAGTTATGCCGCCGCCGCAGAAGGTGTGCGCAAACTCAAATTCATGGAAAAACTCGCGGAAGAAATCGCTTCCGCATTTGATACGATAGATACTTAAAAGGCAGTCGCTAGTTGGTAGTCGTTAGACGCTAGTTAAATACCAGCGACTAACGACTGGCGCCTAATGACAAATGACTAGATGGCTCTCTTACAAATTTCCGAACCCGGCCTAAGTGCCGCTCCGCACCAACACCGCTTGGCGGTGGGTATTGATCTCGGTACCACCAATTCGCTGGTAGCGACGGTGCGCAACGGAATCAGCGTTGTACTGAACGATGCAGACGGGCACGCGCTGCTGCCATCGGTGGTGCGTTATATGGCCGATGGCAGCGTGCAAGTGGGCGATGCTGCGCAAGCGATGCAGAGCGAAGATCCCACCAATACAATCATCTCGGCCAAGCGCTTCATGGGGCGTGGCCTAAGCGACATCGGCGACACCATTGGCATGCCTTACCGATTTGTGGATGCACCGGGCATGTTGCAACTGCGCACTGTGTCCGGGGTGAAGAGTCCTGTAGAAGTGTCGGCGGAAATTCTCAAGGTTCTGCGTGCACGCGCCGAGGAGTCGCTGGGCGGCGAACTGGTCGGCGCGGTGGTCACCGTACCTGCTTATTTCGACGACGCGCAACGCCAGGCAACCAAGGATGCGGCAAAGCTGGCGGGCCTCAACGTATTGCGTCTGCTCAATGAGCCGACCGCTGCCGCCATCGCTTACGGGCTGGATAACGCCGCCGAGGGCGTGTATGCGGTGTATGACCTGGGCGGCGGCACTTTTGATATTTCAATTCTCAAACTTTCCAAAGGTGTGTTCGAAGTACTGGCCACCAACGGCAATTCGGCACTGGGCGGCGACGATTTTGATCATCGTATCTATTGCTGGCTGCTGGAAAAAAACAATCTCTCGGCATTGAATGCACAAGACACGCGTCTGTTGCTGACGCGTGCACGTGCCGCCAAAGAAGAACTCACCGTACATCCCGAAACGTGCATCACCGCGATACTCAGCGGCGGCGAGACGATCAACTCCACGTTGCCCCGGCAGGATTTTCATGTTCTGTCACAGAACCTGGTAACAAACACGCTGCAATCGGTGCGCCGCGCTTTGCGCGATGCCGGGCTGAAAGTGGATGACATCAAGGGCGTGGTGATGGTGGGCGGCTCGACCAGGATGCCGCAGGTACAACACTCTGTGGCAGAATTTTTCAAGCAGACGCCCCTGACCAATCTCGATCCAGATAAGGTGGTGGCGCTGGGCGCGGCGGTCCAGGCCAACGTGCTGGCGGGCAATCGCAGCGCCGATGACTGGCTGCTGCTTGACGTGATTCCGCTCTCGCTCGGCATCGAAACCATGGGCGGACTCACCGAAAAAATCATCCCGCGCAACAGTACCATCCCCACCGCGCGTGCGCAGGAATTCACCACCTTCAAAGATGGGCAAACTGCCATGAGTGTCCATGTGGTGCAGGGCGAGCGCGAACTGGTGAGCGATTGCCGCTCACTGGCGAAGTTCGATCTGCGCGGCATTCCGGCCATGGTGGCAGGTGCGGCGCGCATCCGCATTACCTTCCAGGTGGACGCGGATGGGCTGCTGAGCGTTTCTGCGCAGGAACAGGGCAGCGGCGTGGAAGCGCACATTACTGTCAAGCCGTCCTACGGATTGAGTGACGCAGATATTACGCGCATGTTGCAGGATTCCAATCAACACGCGCAGGATGATATGCTGGCGCGCGCGTTGCGCGAACAGCAAGTTGAGGCAGAGCAACTGATCGAGGCTGTGGAAAATGCCTTGGCGCAAGATGGTACGGTATTGCTGAACCAAGCCGAACAGGCGCGCATTCGCGCGAGTATGGACGGATTGCGCAGCGTGCTGCAAACTGCCGATCATCTCGCCATCAAACGCGCCATCTCCGGCCTGAATGATGCCACCGTAACTTTTGCTCAGGCGCGCATGGACAAGAGCGTGTCGCATGCCTTGGGTGGGAGAAAAATAACCGATCTGGAAGGGGTTTGAAATGCCGCAGATTATCGTGTTGCCGCATGTGGAATTGTGTCCCCAAGGCAAGGTGATACAGGCCGACACCGGTGTGGCGCTGATAGAGGCGTTGCTGGGAAACGGCATCGAGATCGAACATGCCTGCGAGAAATCCTGCGCCTGCACCACTTGCCACGTCGTCATTCGCGAAGGTTTTAACTCGCTGAATCCCGCCGAAGAGTTGGAAGAGGATATGCTGGACAAGGCATGGGGCGTGGAACCCACCTCGCGCCTGAGTTGCCAGGCAATAGTGCGAGACAAGGACCTTGTCGTCGAGATACCCAAATACACCATCAACATGGTCAAGGAGTAACGAAATGAAATGGACTGACGTACGCCTGATCGCCATCGAATTGGCGGAAGCGCACCCCGAAATTGATCCGAAGACAGTGCGCTTCGTCGACCTGCACAACTGGGTACTGGAATTGGAAGACTTCGATGACGATCACATGCACGGCGGCGAAAAAGTGCTCGAAGCCATCCAGATGGCGTGGATAGACGAGACGGAATAAGGCATGAGCCCGGATAACAAATTGGCCGGAATATTTCCTCCCCCTTGCAGGGTTAGGGAGGGGGTAGAAGCTTCACTTTTCCACTGTTCTACCCCCATCCTAGCCTTCCCCCTGCAAGGGGGAAGGAACTGATATGTCTCTCTGGATAATATGGGATAAACATGAAAAAGCTGATTAACCTGTGGTACACCCTCTCCAACCGCTGGCTTTACCTGGCCGGTGTGTTGTCCATCGCAGGACTGTTCGGCGCGGCATTCTATTTCCAGTACGTGCTGCATCAGGAACCCTGTCCGCTGTGCATGGTTCAGCGCTTCATTTTCATGTCCATGCTGGTGCTGTTCGTCATTGCCACGTTGCATAACCCCAAACACCTCGGCACAAAAATCTATGCCGCATTGATTACCCTGTTTTCATTAAGCGGTGCGGGCGTGGCTATCCGCCACATCTGGATACAACATTTGCCCAAGGACGAAGTGCCAGCTTGTGGTCCCGGTCTGGACTACATGCTGGAAAATTTCCCCATGGCCGAAGTGTTGAAGGAAATCATGCACGGCTCCGGCGAATGCGCGGCCAAAGGCTGGACATTCCTTACTCTGGGCATTCCTGAATGGACGCTAATCTGGTACGTACTGCTCGGTGTGTGGGCGGTGATGATCGCCGTCCGGAAAAATCGCACATAAAAGAGCTCTTTAAACCAAAATAATCCATTAGATCCAATGTCTCCTCCCCCTTGCAGGGGGAGGGCTAGGGAGGGGGTAGAAACGCGTACATTTCACCAGTTCTACCCCCATCCTAACCTTCCCCCTGCAAAGGGGAAGGGACAAATCGGCGCTAATGAACTTTTTGGGTTAACAGAGAGTTCTTCTCTTTTTCATGGCTCAACATCGCAAGGGGCGTGAAGGAGATACCCGTTTTTCGGTATTTCCCATGTACTGGGATGAAGAGTAGTATTCTTCTATTATTCAACCGATAGGAGACTACCATGACCAATATCACGCAACTGCTGGCGGACGAAGCGGAACATTTGTTGGCGTATCGCTGTGTCGGAATTCCCAAGGAAACATTACACCTGCCGGGGCCGGACTACGTGGATCGTGTGGTGGCGATGAAAGACCGCAAGACCGGCGTGCTGCGCAGCCTGCAAACTTTTTACGATCACGGACGGCTAGGTGGCACTGGCTATCTTTCCATCCTGCCGGTGGATCAGGGCGTGGAACATTCCGCCGGATACTCGTTTGCACCCAACCCGATGTATTTCGACCCCGAGAACATCGTCAAGCTGGCCATCGAAGGCGGCTGCAACGGCGTGGCCTCCACGCTCGGTGTGCTGAGTTCGGTGGCGCGCCGCTATGCGCACAAGATTCCGTTCATCGTCAAAATCAACCACAACGAACTGCTCACCTATCCCAATATGTTCGACCAGACGCTGTTCGCCAGCGTGGATCAGGCGTTCGACATGGGCGCGGTGGCGGTGGGCGCGACGGTATTCTTCGGCTCAGAACAATCGCGCCGACAGATAATGGAAATCTCGGAAGCCTTCGCGCATGCGCATGAACTCGGCATGGCGACTTTCCTGTGGGCTTATCTGCGCAACTCGGCGTTCAAGACTGCCGACAAGGATTATCACGCTGCGGCCGATTTAACCGGGCAGGCCAACTACCTTGCTGCCACCATCAATGCCGACATCATCAAACAGAAAATGGCCGAGAACAACGGCGGTTACAACGCCATTAAATTCGGCAAGACCAGTCCCAAGGTGTACAGCGAACTTACCACCGATCACCCGATAGACCTCGTGCGCTACCAAGTGGCGAACTGCTTCATGGGACGCTCCGGCCTGATTAACTCCGGCGGAGAATCCGGCAAGGACGACCTGCACCAGGCCGTGCGCACCGCCGTCATCAACAAGCGCGCCGGCGGCATGGGGCTGATTTCAGGGCGCAAGGCATTCCAGAAACCGATGCAGGACGGCGTGGTGCTGCTCAATGCGATTCAGGATGTGTATGCGTCGAAGGACGTGACGGTAGCGTGATGCGCAGGGTGGGTGCGCCTTTGTGCCCCCCTACCCAATACTGTTCCTTCCCCCTGCCAGGGGGAAGGTTAGGATGGGGGTAAATGCGGTGAAAAGTATGCGTTTCTACCCCCTCCCTAGCCCTCCCCCTGCATGGGGGAGGGGACGTATAATCCCCATAGGTGTTTGTCCTATACCGCCAATCAGACAATCTCTGTAAACTCGCGGCTCCAAGCAGTGGGAATGGATAATCCCGCGCTTGGCGCATTTCCATGCCATGAGATTAAATTGAGCATAAACAAACATATAAATTCGTTCGCCCATAACCTGATTGAGTGGGTGGTCGAGCGCCTGCCCGCCATCATCCACCGGGAGCGCGTTGAGGCTTTCAACTATCTGGTTGCGATTGTGTTGATGGGGATCGGCCTGTTGGTGCGTATGATGATCGCTCCCGTCGATGCCGGGTTGCAATACATCACTTTCTTTCCTGCCGTCACGCTTGCTGCGGTGGTTGGCGGACTGTGGCCGGGACTATTCGCTTCAGCCATCGGCATATCGCTGGCCACGTTTATATTTACTCCTCCTTATTACTCGTTTTCAATCGAGGTCATACGAGCAAGCGTTTGGTCTAACGCGGTATTTTTAACGGATGCGGTCATCGTATGCTCTTCCATCGAGGCCATGCATCGCTACCGTGCAAGGTACGCCGCAGAATTAAATGAATCCAGACTTCAGGAAGCGCGCGTGGCCGCGATCAACAAGGCGCTCGACGAATTTACCTACATCGCTGCGCACGACCTCAAGGAGCCGCTGCGCGGCATCCACAACTACGCCAGTTTTCTCAAGGAAGACTACGCTCCCCAACTGGATGAGAGTGGCCGGCAATACATAGATAGCATCCAGCGGCTGACCGAACGGCTATCCAACCTGATAGACAGCCTGATGACTTATTCACGTTTAGGTGTATCGGAACTGGTCAAAGAACCGGTTGATGTGGATGCCGTCGTTGACACGGTGGCGGAAGACTTGAGCCGGTTATGGACGAAGGAGGGCATCGAGTTGCGCCGCAATGGCCGTCTGGGTGAGGTAAAGGGCGACGCCATCCGTATCGGGGAGGTATTCCAGAACCTGTTTTCCAATGCGGCAAAATATAACGACAAGCCCTCAAAATGGATAGAAGTCGGTTGCGACCATAGCAGCACTCCTCCGGTTTTTTACGTCCGCGATAATGGCATCGGCATTGCGCCGCAGCATCACGAGAACGTTTTTCGGATATTCAAACGGCTGCATGAGCAAAACAAATACGGCGGGGGTACCGGAGCCGGCCTTACCATAGTCAAGAAAATTGTTGAACGTTACGGCGGCCGCATCTGGCTGGAATCCGTCCCCGGAGAGGGGACGGTGTTTTATTTTACTTTGAGTATGTAGGTGCGAATTCATTCGCACATGAATTATTATGCCTCTATATGGTTTTCAGTAGGATGGGTGGTAACCCATCGTTTTAGCTTTGGTAGGTTGCGGCATTGATGGGTTACGCTACGCTTCACCCATCCTACGGCCTTCTCACATCCTACAATAGTGCAAAGCTGAAAATTGTTCATAGGCACATAAATTATTGTGCGTGCGACGCCCACAGGGCACAAGAACCTCTGCGAGGTAAATTCGCACCTACGAAACCAACAACTGTTTTTTAGGTAATAGCAATGAACGAGTCTGAAACCATTCTGATCGTCGAGGACAGTGACGACGATTTTTATGCCACCATGCGCGCCTTCAAGAAGGCCAATTTTGCCAACCCGGTTCAGCGTTGCATCAATGGTGAACAGGCGCTCGATTATCTTTTCCAGCGTGGCGAGTTCTCTGCCCCCGGCAAGGCTCCCCGACCCAGCTTCATTCTGCTCGATCTGAACCTGCCCGGCGCAGACGGGAGGAGCGTGCTGCACACCATCAAAACTGAGCCGGATTTTATGAAGACCCCGGTCATCATTCTGACGACATCCAATGCCGAGCACGACATTGAATGGTGCTATGCCGCCGGGGCGAATTCTTACGTGCAGAAGCCGGTGGATTTCGAGGGATTCGTTCAGGCGATTGCGAGCCTCACTGAATATTGGATTAACGTTTCCATCCTGCCAAAGAACATCTGATGACCACAACCATCCTTGTTATCGACGACAGCAAAGACGACCAGCGTCTCTACCAGCGCGCCTTCAAGGATTTCAACGGTTCCTACAGTTTGGTGATGGCGTCGTCTGCGGAGGCCGGGTTTGCATGTATAGCCGGTGCCAAGCCCGACCTGATCCTGCTCGACTACAACCTGCCGGATATGGACGGACTCAGCTTCATGAAGAGGCTTGCCGCAAGTTCTGACACCCTCATTCCCATCGTCATGCTGACCGGGGAAAGCAGCGCGGCGGTAGCCGTCGAAGTGATGAAGCATGGCGCCGATGACTATTTGGTCAAAGACACCGAGGGACGATACCTGAGGCTGTTGCCGGGTGTGGCCGGGCGCGTCATGGCTACCCATACGCAACGTGAATATATCCGGCAACTTCGCCAGGAAACCGATGCGTTGCTGCTCCGCAACCAGACATTGATGCAAAACTCCATGGATGGCATTCATGTGATGGATATGCAGGGCAACATCGTGGAAGCCAATAAAGCTTTCTGCAATATGTTGGGTTACACCCCGAAAGAAATGGCACACCTTAATGTGACTGATATTGATGCGCAATGGCCGGCTGAAGAACAGCAGGGACGCTTCAAGGAACTCATCGGTAAAAGTGCCCGGATCGAGACTGTGCATCGTTGCAAGGATGGGGCGCTGATCAATGTCGAGATTGCCTGCTCTGGAATAGAGATCGAAGGACAGAATTTACTTTTTGCCTCCAGCCGCGACATCACCGAGCGCAAGCAGAAGGAGGAAGAGCTAAAGTTAAATGCGCTACTTCTGAATAGCACCTCCGACTCGGTCTTCCTGCTTGATTTCGACGGGAATATTGTTTACCTGAACGAGACTGCGTGGAAATCGCGCGGCTACACGCGGGACGAGATGATGGCAATGAACCTGCGCGAATTCAATACGCCGGAGTTCGCCAAACTTATTGCACCCAGAATAAAAGAGATAAGGGAAAAGGGCCAGGGCAGCTATGAGTCCGCGCATTATTGCAAGGACGGCTCCATCATGCCAGTCGAAATAAACTCACGCGTCATTGAGTCCGACGGGCGGAAATTGATACTTGCCTCGATCCACGACACCACCGAGCGCAAGAGGGCTGAGGCGGTGTTGAAACTGAACAAGACCATTATTGACACGGCATATGACGGGTTCTGGCTGTTCGATACTAACGGCTATCTGCTCGAAGTCAATCAAGCCTATGCGGATATGGTTGGCTATGCGCGTGAAGAATTGATCGGTATGCGCATCTTTCAATTATCGTTGATACAAAATACGCCGGAGTCGGTCAGGGCACGGATCGACAAGGCTATCCAACAAGGGCTTGGCCATTTTGAAACGCAGCACCGCCATAAGGATGGGCATGTTGTGGATTTAGAGGCATCCATCGCCTACATACCCGAAGCGAAATATTTATTTTCTTTCATTCGCGACATCACCGAGCGCAAGAAGGCCGCAGCGGCGTTGCTGATGAGCGAAGCCAACCTGCGCGCCATGCTGGATAACTCGCCCTATCTGAGCTGGATGAAAGACCACGAGGGGCGTTACATCATGATCAACAAGGTGTTTGCCGATTATCTCCGGCTGGAGGATGTCCGGCAGGCCATAGGCAAGACCGATCTGGATCTGCAACCGAAGGATTTGGCGGAAAAATACCGCGCCGATGATGCCGGGGTGATGGCGGCACGCCAACAGAAGCATGTCGAGGAATCGGCGTTTGACGGCAAAAATACCCACTGGGTGGAAACCTTCAAGACTCCCATTATTGATGTGCATGACAATGTGCTGGGTACAGTCGGTTTCGCCATGGACGTCACCGAGCGCAAGCACAGGGAACTGGAAACCGAGAGGTTGCTGCGCCGCAATCAGGTATTGATGACATCCTCTATGGATGGCATTCACGTGCTGGATACACAGGGCAATCTGGTAGATTTCAATGAGGCATTCTGCCGTATGCTGGGTTATAGCCGGGAAGAAATGACCGGCTTTAACGTGGCTGATTGGTCGGCAGAATTTTCCGGCGAGGCGTCGCGGGTGCAATTCAATGATCACCTCGGCCAAAGTGTCATGATGGAAACCTTGTGTCATCGCAAGGATGGCGTGCTGCTTAATGTCGAGATCAGTGTTGCCCGCGAGGAGATAGACGGGCAGGTTTTGCTATTTTGTTCAAGCCGGGACATCACCGAGCGAAGAAAAGCCGAAGAGGAATTGCGGTTGGAAAACGAAACCGGGCGCAAGCGCGCGGATGAATTGGCGCAACAGTTCGGCTATTTGTTGCAAAGTTCGTTCGACGAAATTTACCTGTTCGACGTCAATTCCATGAGATTCATTCTGACCAGCGAAGGGGCGGAGAATAACCTGGGTTACTCGGATGAAGAACTGAACCAACTCACTCTGCTGGATCTGCAACCATCATTTACACGGGAGAGCTTCGAAGAGTTGATTGCGCCGCTCCGCAGGGGCGAAAGACAAGCGCTGCTTTTCGAAACTTTTCATCGTCGCAAGGACGGCACGACTTATCCGGTGGAGGTACGCCTACAGCTTATGGAGGCGGAATCCCCGATGTTCCTTGCCATCGTGCAGGACATTACCGAGCGCAAAATCGCAGAACAAAACAAGAAGAAGCTTACTCGTGCTCTCACACTTTTGAGTGAATGCGACACGCTGGTGATTCATGCCAAAAACGAGCAACAATTGCTTGAAGAAACCTGCCAATTGGCGGTGGTGACCGGTGGCTACATGATGGCATGGGTGGGGATTGCTGATAATGACGAAGCCAAGACCGTACGCCCAATCGCGCAATCCGGTTATGAAGACGGATATCTGGATAAAATAACAGTGACCTGGTCTGATACGGAATTCGGACAGGGACCAACCGGTACTGCGATAAGAACAGGAGCGGTGGTTATCACTCAGGATTGTCAGACAACCCCAAGAATGGCACCTTGGCGTGAGGCTTTGACAAAGCGCGGTTACCAGTCGAGCATTGCACTCCCTCTTGTCCGCGATGACCGTACATTTGCCGCGCTCACCATTTATTCAGCCGAGCCTCGTGCCTTCAACAATGAAGAAGCAGCATTGCTGGAAGAACTCGCCAACAACTTTTCCTTTGGGATCGAAACACTGCGTACACGAAAAGCACATGTGCGCGCGGAACAAGAGTCGCGCGAGCTAACGAGGCATCTCCAGACCGTGCGCGAAGAAGAAAAAGCCAGCTTCGCGCGGGAAATTCACGACGAACTGGGGGGAACACTGGCTGCGCTCAAGATGGACGCACACTGGCTGGCGGGCAAGCTGGCGGCGGAGAATAAGTTGATGCCTTTGCAGGAGTGCGCCAAATCCATGATCGGCCTGATCAACACTGCGGTGATAGCCACACGCCGCATCATCACCGACCTGCGCCCGACCCTGCTCGACGATCTCGGCCTGATGGAGGCGTTCAAATGGCAGTCCGCCCAGTTCCAAAAACGCACAGGTATCGAATGCCGGGTCGCCTGCACCGGGGACGAAGACTGCGAAGATATGCTGGACAAGGTGCAGTCAATAAATTTGTTCCGTATTCTTCAGGAATCTCTTACCAATGTCGCGCGGCATTCCGGTGCAACCAGAGTGGAAGTCAAACTCCGTCGTGATGACAAAGAAATTGTGCTGATGATCAGCGACAATGGGCGCGGTCTGCCGGAAGGACACACCATTGCATCGACTTCCTATGGCCTACGCGGCATGCGTGAGCGCGTCGCGCAGTTGGGCGGCAAGATAAAAATTGATGCTCCGCCCGGCGGCGGATTCAGCGTGAAGGTGATATTGCCGCTGCCTGTTGGGAACGAAAAATAGTTATGTAGGTTGGGTTATAACCCAATGGTGCTAACTTAAGCGGAAAAACACCTGATGCGGCACGGGGTAGCATACTCTCCATAGTCTCAAAAAAGCGGGAGGGGCAAAGTCCCTTCCCCCTTGCAGGGGGAAGGTTAGGATGGGGGTAGAACAGTGGTAAGGTTAAGATTCTACCCCCTCCCTAGCCCTCCCCCTGCAAGGGGGCGGGGACGCTAATCCAGCATGTGGGACACTATGCCATCCGCCAGCTTCGGCTCGAACCAGGTGGATTTTGGCGGCATCACTTCATTGGCGTCGGCAACCGCCATCAAATCTTCCATGCGTGTGGCGAATAATGAAAAAGCTGCGGCCATTTCACCGCTGTTGACGCGTTTTTCCAATTCCGCCAGTCCACGGATGCCGCCGATAAAATCAATGCGTTTGTCGCGGCGCGGGTCGCTGATACCGAGCACCGGCGCAATCAGGTGGTTTTGCAGCAGGCTCACATCAAGGCGCGCCACCGGGTCATTTGTGGGGATCAGGTCGGCGCGGATTTGCAGGCGGTACCACTGGCCCGGCAGGTAAAGGCCGAACTCGCCGGGCTTGGCAGGCTTGACCGGTACGGCGCTGGCCTGCACCGAAAAATTCTCGCTGATGCGCTCCAGGAATTTTGCCGCATCCATGCCGTTAAGGTCGACCATGACGCGGTTGTAATCCATGATCTTCATCTGGTGATGGGGGAAGATGACGGACAGGAAATAGTTGTAGCTTTCAGCGCCGCCGTGCGCCGGATTGGCTGCGCGTCGCGTTGCGGCCACGCGCGAGGCGGCAGCCGAACGGTGGTGCCCGTCGGCAATGTAGAGGGCATGCATGGCATCGAATGCGGCGGTCAACTGCTCAAGCGTCGCCGCATCGCGGATCACCCACAGCGTATGGCGGATGCCGTCTTCCGCAGTAACGTCGGCGTCGGGTGTGCCGCTGCAGGCGCGCTCCAGCAACTTGTCCACCTGCGGCGTGGAAGGGTAGGCCAGCAACACGGGGCCGGTCTGGGCATTGAGCGCTTCAATCTGGCGCACCCGGTCGTCTTCCTTGTCGGGGCGGGTGAACTCATGTTTGCGGATGCGGTTGGTATCGTAGTCCGGCACCGAGGCCGCAGCGACCAGCCCGGTCTGGCTGTGGTTGCCCATGATCAGGCGATAGGCGTAATAGCAGGGTGCCGCATCGCGCGCCAGCACACCTTCTGCCAGCATCCTGCCGAGGTTCTCCGCCGCTTTGGCATAGACCGCTGCCGCATAGGGATCAGTGCCCACGGGCAGGTCAATTTCCGGTTTTGAAATGTGCAGAAAGCTCCACGGCTTGCCTGACGCGCGCACGCGCGCCTCTTCGGTGGAAAGCACATCGTAGGGTGGCGCCGCGATTTCGGCTGCACGGGATGGCGCGGGGCGCAAACCGGTAAAAGGGCGGATCAGACTCATTGGAATTCCTTGTGAAAAATTGGTCATTTTACCAGTTAATTGAAAAATTCTTGATGGGTGCTGCGGTTGCAACGACGAGGTGTTTGTTTATCCCAAAAAGTTCATTAGAACTGGCTTTGTCCCTTCCCCCTCTCAGGGGGAAGGTTAGGATGGGGGTAGAGCAGTTGGAATGCCGCATTTCTACCCCCTGATGGAACTACTAGCCATCTGACTAAGCTGCAAAAACCGCAGCAAGTCATTGGTTATCCCTAGCCCTCCCCCTGCGAGGGGGGATATCTGGGTTAATGAATTATCCGGGTTTATGCAAGTTCATTGAAAAAGTTCTTAATCGCCAACACCCGCTGGCTCAACTCGCCGTATTTTAATTCAATCCGCAGCTTGTCCTGCCCCACCATCTTGATGTGGCGCTTGGTCTGGATCAGGGTGATGATTTTCATCGGGTCGATCGGCGGACTCGGCACGAACTGGATTTGAATCGCCTCGCTCGATGCGTCCACCTTGATGATGCCGAGCGGCTTGGCGGCAATGCGCAGGCGGTGGCAGTCGAGCAGTGCTTTTGCTGGCTCGGGCAACAGGCCGAAACGGTCTATCAGTTCCTGGTGCATTTCATCGAGGTCTTCCGGCGTGTTGCAGTTGGCGAGGCGCTTGTAGATCACCAGCCGCTGGTGGATGTCGCCGCAGTAGGCGTCGGGCAGCAGGGCAGGGGTGTGCAGGTTGATTTCGGTGGTGACACCCAGCGGATGCGCCATGTCCGGCTCTTTGCCCTGACGCAGTGAGGTGATGGCGGCGTTGAGCATGTCAGTGTAGAGACTGAAGCCGATCTCCTGCATTTCTCCGCTCTGCGATTCGCCCAGCACTTCGCCCGCACCGCGTATTTCCAGGTCGTGCATGGCGAGGTAGAAGCCGCTGCCGAGTTGTTCCATCGCCTGAATGGCTTCCAGTCTTTTCTTCGCCTGCGCGGTGAGTCCTTCCTTGTTGTCCACCAGCAGGTAGGCATAAGCCTGATGGTGCGAGCGCCCGACGCGGCCACGTAACTGGTGCAGTTGCGCGAGGCCGAAGCGGTCGGCGCGATTGATGAGTATGGTGTTAGCGCTGGGCACGTCGATGCCGGTCTCGATGATGGTGGTGCACAGCAGCACATTGAAACGCTGGTGGTAAAAATCGCGCATCACGCTTTCCAGATCGCGCTCGCCCATCTGACCGTGCGCGGTGCGGATGCGTGCTTCCGGCAGCAGCGTCTCCAGCTTCTCCGCCATGTTGGCGATGGTGTCCACCTCGTTGTGCAGGAAATACACCTGTCCGCCGCGCTTGAGTTCGCGCAGCACCGCTTCGCGGATTACCCCTTGGCTGTAGTCGCTGACGAAGGTCTTGATGGACAATCTGCGTTGCGGCGCGGTGGCGATCACCGAGAAATCGCGCAGCCCTTCCAGCGACATCGCCAGCGTGCGCGGAATCGGCGTGGCGGTCAGCGTGAGCACGTCCACCTCGGCACGCAGGGCTTTCAGGCGTTCCTTCTGCTGCACGCCGAAGCGGTGCTCCTCGTCGATGATGACCAGGCCGAGATTGTGAAATTTCACGCCCTTCTGGATCAGCTTGTGGGTGCCGATGATGATGTCGAGCTTGCCGTCTTGCATTTCTTTCAAGGCTTGCGTCTGCTCCTTGGCGGAGCGGAAGCGCGATAGTTCGGCGATTTTCACTGACCAGTCGGCGAAGCGGGTGGAGAAGTTTTGGAAATGCTGCTCGGCCAGTAGCGTGGTGGGTACCAGCACCGCGACCTGTTTGCCATCCATCACCGCGACGAAGGCGGCGCGCAACGCGACTTCAGTCTTGCCGAAACCCACGTCGCCGCAGATCAGCCGATCCATCGGTTTGCCCGATTGCAGGTCGAGGATTACCGCCTCGATGGCGGCGGCCTGATCGGGCGTTTCCTCGAAACCGAAACCGGCGCTGAAGGCTTCGTAGTCGTGGTAGGCGAACTTAAAGGCATGCCCCTTGCGCAACGCGCGCTGGGCGTAGAGGTTGAGCAATTCGGCGGCGGTGTCGCGCACCTGCTGCATGGCGCGGCGCTTGGCCTTGTCCCACGAGCCGCTGCCCAGCTTGTGCAAGGAAGCGTCTTCCGGCGCGCCGCCGCTGTAGCGGCTGATGACATGCAGTTGCGCCACCGGCACATACAGCTTGTCGCCCTCTGCATATTCCAGCAGCAGAAATTCGTTCTCGCCTTCGCCTAGGTCGAGGTTGATCAGTCCCTGATAGCGCGCGATGCCGTGTTGTTCATGCACTACCGGGTCGCCCGGCTTAAGCTCGGACAGGTCGCGCAACATGCCTTCCACGTTGCTCTTCTTCGCGGCGCGCGCGACGCGGCTGCGCGCTTGCTCGGCATACAGTTCGCTTTCGGTGACGAGGGCGATTTTTTCATCCGGCAGGATGAAGCCGCTTTGCAATGTGGCGACACCGAGCATGAATTTTTCTTTGCTGGCGATGAATGTAGCATAGTCGTCGCACAACACCGGTTTCAGGCTGTATTCGTTCAGGTATCCGGAAATGATTTCGCGCCGTCCCAAGCTGTCAGCAAGCAGCAGCACGCGGCCTGGGTAAGCTTGCAGGAAACTCTGGAATGCCTGCGTTGGGACTTCGGCGCGGCGGTTGACCGCGATGTCGGGCAGGGTTTGAGTTGAGCAGAGAATTAGATTTTTAGGTGTGCTTCCCTCCTCGTCACCATTTAGCCGTTCGTGCTGAGCTTGTCGAAGCATGATCGGCGTCACTTCAGACCCTTCGACAAGCTCAGGGCGAACGGGTTGTTGGTTTGCGACAATATCCAGCCGCGCAAAATCCTTAACGCGTATAAAAAACTGCTCCGCATCCAGGAATAATTCTTTCGTTTCCAGCAAGGGACGCTGCGGGTCGCCGCGCAGCAGGTTGTAGCGCGATGCCGCATCCTTGGTAAAAGTAGCGATGGCCTCATCCACTTCATGATGCAGACACAACGTGGTGTTGCTTGGCAGGTAGTCGAACAGCACAGCGGTGCGCTCGAAGAACAGCGGCAGGTAATATTCGATCCCGGCGGGCGCGATGCCCTTGCTCACGTCCTTGTAGATGCTGGATTTGGAGGGATCGCCCTCGAAGCGTTCGCGGAAGCTCTGGCGGAAGTGGGCTTGTCCTTTTTCATCCAGCGGAAACTCGCGTGCGGGCAGCAGGCGGATTTCCGGCACCGGATACAGGGTACGTTGCGTGTCCACGTCGAAAGTGGCGATGGTCTCGATCTCGTTATCAAACAGATCAATGCGGTAGGGCACGATGCTGCCCATTGGAAACAGGTCGATCAGCCCGCCGCGCACGCAGTATTCGCCCGGCGTCAGCACTTGCTGCACATGGTTGTATCCGGCGAAAGTCATTTGTTCGCGCAGCTTGTTGATATCCAGCTTCTCGCCGCGCTTGAGAAAAAAGGTAAAGGCGGCGAGATACTCCACCGGCGGCAGCGGATACAGCGCGGTAGTGATCGGCACTACCACCACATCGAAAGATTGACTACGGATATGGTGCAAGGTGGCGAGGCGCTCGGAAACCAGATCCTGATGCGGCGAGAAATGGTCGTAAGGCAGCGTCTCCCAGTCCGGCAGCAGATGCACGCGCAACTCCGGCGCAAAGAACGGAATCTCCTCCACCAGCCGCTGCGCCGCCAGCGCATTGGCGGCAATCACCACTAGCGGAGAACTTTTCGTGGCAAGTTGTGCTAGCGCCAACGCGTCGGATGAGCCGTGCAGTTGGGTGTAGCGCGGGCGGGAATGGGCATAACCAGCCGTTTGCCCCGCACTTTGGGGCTTAGCGGAATGGCTATAACCAATCACTTGCTGCGATTTGTGCAGCTTAGTGAGATGGCTAGTAGTTTCATCAGTAGTTCCATCAGACGAGAACAGCATGGGGTGTGCGACTAATCAAAGGTACACATTATAAGGGAAACGATGGTTCAACATCTTCGTCGATTTGTTTTTGAATAGCATGGAACTTTATAGGTATTTGCCGCTCTGAACCTGCTACAATCTGCCGCGTAATGCAGCAGATAAAACGAACCGGGGGCGACCTGGCTTCGACGTGGGTTGCAAAGCAGTGTAGGGCATACCGAGGACCCGCCACCTCGTAAATCAGCTGGAAAACCAATAGTCGCAAACGACGAAAAGTACGCTTTAGCAGCGTAAGCTGTTAGATCTCACACCCTGCTGTCCGTGGAGGGGCTCGATACCGCAAGGTTGAGATGAGTGAGGTCATTTACACGGAATCGTGTCATGCAGGGTTACTTTGTATGGCATTAAATTTAGGTGACTAGTCCTGTAGCAGCCTGTCGGTTGGCGTCTACCGGATGAAATTAAATAACCAGACTAAGTATGTAGAACTGCCTGTAGAGTGCTTGCGGACGCGGGTTCAATTCCCGCCGCCTCCACCATCAAAAAACAACTAAGCCGATGAATAACATCGGCTTTTTTGTTGCGCACTTTTTCAATATTGACGCAAAATTGTCGGTAATTGACGTAGCAATGTCAGCATTCTGTCAGCTTTTTTTAGCTTATAAATCATGCATACATAAAGACAACCTCCATATCAAGAAGGTCTGACCGGATTCACCTGAAATTAAGCAAAAAATCTCACCACCTCCACCATGGCTTGCGTATCCAGTTCGCAGTATTTGAGAAGGTTGTAAATCTTCTGATCACGAGTGGTCGGGTCGGTTTTCGGATCCGTGATCTCAAGATAGGCCTGTTGCGCCAGGGTGCCGTTCTGCACATCGTCGAGTTGTGAGTAGTCGAGGTGCGGAGCCACCGTGGGCAGCACGGCCTTAATCGACCATGAACCTTTCATGGCCGGATGGTAGTAATAGCTGCGCAGCCATGGCAGCAGGTTGACCAGCCGGTCGATGATGCCTTGCAGTTTTGCTTCGAGGTCTGGGCAAAACCGGATGAGCTGGTTGAGCACGGTGCTCTCAAATGTGCCGTAGACGATGATCGGCCCATCGCTTTCCAGGGCAGCGATCAAGCTTTCGGCAAAGGCGCGCATGGGAGCATTGCCGCTGGTGTCCAGAAACTCGCGGTGTTCCAGAGCCCCATCCTTGCGTTCGACATGGCATGACCACTGAAACGGTAGCTGCTGGTGCGGACGTGTGCCTGCCCACCTTGGGATGGCGAGGTTGATGGTCTCGAAATCCATGTAGAAGCGCGGATACGGTAACTTCGAGAGTTCTTGCCTGAGTTGCGGCGAGACAAATGGCTTACTGTCCTTCGTTGCCTGCCACACCATGATGTGGCGTTCATTTTGCAGCATGCCAGCCGGAATATCGCGTATGTCCTCAATGCCTGCGGCCTGAAGTTCGTCTAGGATTTTTCTGGCATTGGGGAGGATGGATACCGGGTATTCCGGTAGATCCTCTTCGCAGTGGGCAAGGAACTGGCAATCCGGATTTGAACACTGCCCACCCATCCTGACGACAGGCATAGGATTGGCCAGGATGATGCGGTGTGTGGCCAGCCATGTCGGTACATCAGGCAGCAGCGCCCTCACCTTCTCCGTAACCTCTTCTTCGACGATCAGCCCGTGGTAGTTTCCGTCACCGGCATACTCGAAGCCGGTATCGACATGCGCCACACAGATTTCCTGTACCGGCGTCCCGGCATTTTCCAATACCCAGAGTTGCACGGCACAGTCGATCAAGTGGTGATCTTTGACGCTGCCGGAGGATTTGACCTCGATCATGCGCCAGCCACCATGTGTTGGCACCAGGATATCGGTCCGCACCAACTTGCCGTCATGCAGGAAGGCAGCTTCGAATAGGGAAACCGCCTTCTTAGCGGCAAGCAATCGGGATGTTTTCAGAACAGCCTGCTCAGGTTCCTCCACATGACCGATTAGTATGCCGCCGGGATAGTTGAGTCTCGCAAGCTTGCCCAGTTCGATGCCGGCGGCGATGGTTAATTGTGAGGTAGCGGATTCCTCTGCCAGTTCCGGCTGAAAGGTTTGCAGCCAAAGACGTTTCTGACACCTGAGTCCTGACAGGATGCGGGATTTTGTTATCTGTCTAGTCATTTTTTGATTGTATGCGGCTAATGGCCGATTTCCATTACAGGCTGTCATCGAAGATTGAGCTGGATGAACAGCTATCGTCTACACTCGATGAAGTCATGTGATCGTGAGAAAAGTCAGCGCCAAAAGGATTGCCTTCAATATCTACTCCACCGCTGCCCCCAATCATTGGAAGGCCGTTTGCAGGGTTTACCGAAAAATCGTCATCGGCCATAGATGGCGAATCGCTACCAGTGCTAAACATATCCGTGAGCCAATTAAAAATACTCATGCGTTCCTCCTAGTCCTTCCAAAAGTCCTTGAACCGATCCGGCGACAGTTGGGTGTATCGAACAGTATGCTGGATGTTTTTGTGTCCAAGGTAATGTTGTATTGCTCGCGTGTCCTGCCCGGCCTGTGCCAACTTGTAGCCGCAGGCATGGCGCAGCATGTGGGGATGCACTGAAAAAGGCAGTTTGGCCACCTCCCCTGCCCTACCGATTATCTTGCGGATGACGTCCGACGATAGGGGGGCGTTGCGCTCGCTGCTGAACACAAACGGCATTGTCGTTGTATAGTCGCGCTGCAACCGGCGCAATGCGCGCAACTCCGGTCCGTGTATTGGATGAACACTGGGGTCGCCGTGCTTGAGACGATTGACGTGCATCAGACCTTTTTTCAGGTCAACTTGCTCCCAGCGCATGCTAACCAATTCGGTAACGCGCAGGCCGTGGCGGTAGGATAGCAAGATGAGGGTTGAGTCGCGGTGGCCGTGCCGTCCCACTTTACCTGCGGCAGTCATTAGCTGTCCGACTTCCTGCTCCGTGAGGTATTCGCGGCTACGATAGTCGGCGTTCTTGCGGCGCAGAGGAATATTCCGATTTAGTGAATTTTGCGTAATCCGCCTAGGTTGCGGCAGAGCCGCGATATTGATTGATGCCATTGTATGACCCCTCCTAAATATGCATCTGTTTCGGAAAGCTTTGATGCTTGTTTCCATAACTGATCTCGTTCATACAATCTACACAGGTGCGTGTGCAACCCAAAGGATTTTCTACAACCGATGGTTCGTCAGGATGGGAAACAGAGAATGCGCTTCGATTTCTTAAGTGCGAAATTTCTTTGGGTTGTATGTCGAGTTTGCTATTTTTGTCAGGTATCACTTTTTAAGGAGAAATATCATGAGCAAAAAAGCAAATGAGCTGATGGGAATCGTTGACGGCTTTATCAATTCAATCCAGCAATACGATGGGCACTTCAACATGAGTTCGCAAACAAAAGAGAATTGCGTAATGTCGGGCTATCGAGATAGCGCTTTTGGCATTCTTCTATCGCTGCTCACGTTGGACCATATCACCTCAGGTGATTTTCATCGCAAGCTGCACAAACTCAATACCGAATTTTATCGTAAAATAAATTGAGTCATGATGCGCAAATAGCGGCGGCGTAATTAAGACGCATGAGAGCCGGAAAATCTGTCTGGCACCACCACACCGCCATGGCAATTAATGGCGAACTGCCATCCATATCGAGTCAATGAAGCGTTTTGTTCGCGTCAGCCTGAACTGGCGTGAACTTTCCGATAAATGATGTTTGGCACATTTCCCTCATGTATGGAACCTATATGCAGCGTGGCTTTTAGGCGACCTTCCGTTTAATGGTTATTTTACGGAATGTCCCCATTCAGTCTTGCCCTAATCCGTTTTAGCCGTTACGATTTCAGCTCCATGTCCGATAAACCCAAAAAACGCCAGAAGTCCAAACCTTCCTGGAGTGATATCAAAAACAGACTCGCCGATTTTGATCGGGCGGGATTAATGCACCTCGTCTCCGACCTGTACGCCTTCAGCAAAGAGAACCAGACTTTCATGCATGCGCGCTTCGCACTCGTTGCTAACCCACTGGATGATTACAAAAAGCGCATAAGCCTAGCATTGGCTCCCGACATTAGCCGACGCAACGCCAATCCATCAGTGGCGACTGCAAAAAAATCCATCTCGGAATACACCAAGGCCGTCGGTGATCCACTTGGCCTTCTCGAGTTACGGGTGTTCTGGTGTGAAACGGCGGTCGAGTTCTCCATAGAATACGGCTTTGCCGATGTTGGCTATCTCGAAGCATTGCTCCGGCAATACCGGGATGCTTGTCAGGTTCTTCCTGACATTCCGGAGCCACAGCTTACAGAATTCATTGATCGCATGCAGTGCCTGCGCGATGATGCAGCGCAAATTGGTTATGGAGTTTTTGATGAGATGAACGACCTGATTGGAGATATGCTTGTAAATTTGCCGGAATCTACTGAAGAAGCCCGGGTGCCACAGATCGGAGAATAATTTGGCATGCATGACTATCGTGGTTTTTCCATAAGTTACGGCCCCGGCATTAAGAAGTGTCAAATACTGTCCATGCCTGTACATTAACGACTTCGACCATATCGGCACTGTGGCAATGAATGAATCTCTGAATGAAATTCAGCAATACCTGAAAAAGCATGGCGAGCGATCCGATAAGGAAATCGCAGAAGCTCTTGGTATTGCACTAGCTGATTTACACCTCCAGTTGGAGGAACTTAAGGACAAGAATCAGGTGATGGTTTGCCACTCGACCAAGTATGTGAAGGGCAAGGAAGTGAAGGCAATAGTTTGCAGGATAGCGGGGTTTACTCCTCCAGCAGCACCAGGCAGGAAAAAGGTGGGGATTACGCTGTCGAAATAATCTGCACGCAACGTCTCTTATCTGCGCATGAGCGGTCATTCACGGCATGATTATCTTGTTGTTTTTAAAGGCGGCAGTCGGCCAGGAAGAGTCACTGGAGTATGTCTGTTATCCGGCAGTGAGAAAAAGGAAATGTACTCAACGTGTCAGTTTCCGTTAGTCACGAGCGTCAACGCGATCCTGCAATGAGATTGCAGGTTGTAACGGCTGCGAGCAGCGGATGGTCAGCTTGTATGAATGAATGGCCCGCATTCTTAGCAATTTAAGGTTAACAATCGAGATTGACGGAAGTCGATTTTCGTTGCGGCATCTACGTACTGTTGCCAGAGTAATGCTTTGTGCTAAAATATTCTTACCATGTAAGAGAGGAGCGTTGTCATGCAAACCGTTACCGTTTCCGACAAAGGCCAAGTCGTCATTCCGGTAGAAATCCGTCGTCGACTAGGCATTACTCCCGGCTGCCAACTTGATTTCAGTCTGGAAGGGCATGTCATCCATGCTGAGGTGAAGCGTCAGGTTGCTCAAACCAATGCCGAAGACGGTTTTGGCATGCTGGTTTGCAAGCGGCCGGGCAAACGCCGGCTTACCGATTTTGATGTCGCCCTTGCCATGCGAGATGCCAAAGATGATTGCCCTTGATACCAATATCTTGGCGCGTTTTTATGTGGATGACCCGGCTGACCCTGAGGCAGCGAAGCAACGTCCTATTGCACATCGTCTTCTGACTGAATCCCATCAGGTATTCGTACCACTGACCGTGATTCTCGAACTCGAATGGGTCTTGCGCGCCTTTTATGGTTTTGAGGCCAACGATTTCGTGCGAGTCATCAAACATATGCTTGGTCTACCCAACGTTAGCGTCGAAGAATGGTCGCGCATCACGGATGCCTTGGCTTGGCACACAGAAGGGATTGATTTCGCCGATGCTCTTCATCTGCTGGCGAGTAGCCACTGCACTGAATTCATGAGCTTTGATGACCGTCGATTCGCACGCCGCGCCAATCGCTTGGGAGTCAGACCGACAGTTGTTGTACCCGCCAAATAGCCACACATATAATTGCAGGCCTTCATGCTCAAGATTCAGACCAAAGCCCTCAGTATTGTCACGGGCAAAGATCATCCCCATCTGTCCAAAGAACAAAAAGCGTTCAACACCTTAATCAAGAAGATTGATGAAAAACGCGCCAGCCTTGCAGCTTGGCAAGAAATTATTCCGGCTTACCAGAAGAAATACGCCAGCGATTTTATCCCGCTGCTCGAAACCTCGCAGGAGTTACAAATCGAGATGGTGCATTTCATGGATCGTGCCTGTGATCAAAAGGGGCTGACTTCGCCGGAGCGCCGCATGATCCATGACCTGATTAGCGGGATGGCCGGTGACCTCGCGGTCGAGCGTAACGATGAAGAGTTAAAAAATATTTACAACAAACACAGCGGCTCTGACCTTGACAAGGAAGCTGCCGCTTCCCTGAATGGCCTGAAATCCATGCTGGAGGACGTGCTGGACGTAGACTTGGGCGACGATCTGGACATGAGTAATCCGGAAGAAATATTCAAGCGGGCTCAGGCGCACATGCATGAACAGCAGACACAATTTGAAGCTGAAAAACAGGCGTACGAGGAACGTCAAGCAAAGCAAAAAAAGACGGCCAAACAAATAGCCAAAGAGACAAAGCAACAAGCCGAGGAACAGCAAACCAGCCAGTCCATCCGCGAGTTGTACCGCAAATTAGCCAGTGCTCTGCACCCGGACCGCGAACCCGACCCACAGGAATGCGAAAGAAAAACAGGCTTGATGCAACGCATCAACCAAGCCTATGACAAGAAAAATATTTTGCTACTATTAGAGTTGCAACTGGAACTGGAACACATCGACCAGACCACCATCAACAACATTAGCTCAAGTCGGCTGAAACACTACAACAAGATATTGAAAGAACAGCTCAACGAGCTGGAGCACGAAATCTTTGTCACCGAGGATATGTTCAAAGCGCAATTTGGACTATCCCCCTTCGAACGGCTGACACCAAGCACCCTCATGCGCAACCTCGCCGGCGAAATCGTCGGAATTCAGCAAGCCATTCGCGAATTAAAAAGCGATCTGCTTGCATTCCAGGACATTAAGAATCTTAAAGCTTGGCTGAAAGGCATGCGGCGGCGACAAAAAATGGATTTTATTGATTGTCCTTTTTGATCTATAGTCAGCGTCCCTTAACGATGGGACCTCGGACATTGAGGTCAGCGACTGCGAATAGGCAAGGGTCGGCCAACATGTGTCTGTTTTCTGGTCGGCAATCTGGCAACACAAGTACCGCTTTGGCATTTGCGGTCAATCATTTTCCCTGTGCAAACCACTCAAATTTTATGCTGTAACATGACGTAAATAGCACGTCCGGGGAGCGGCAGATCGGAAACCTGACCTGTTGTTGAATAAGGGGTCGGTTCCAGGGCGTTGCTGCCAAACAGGTTCGTCACCATGGTCGTTGCATTCCAGTCACCGGCAACCTTTTCACGCCGCAGGGTCAAGTCCACCGTGGTGTAGTCGGGAATCTGGGGGCGTGTGTCGCCCGGTTGCCGCATCCGGTCCGCCACATAGTTGACAGTGGTGCCGAACTGCCACAGCGGGTCGAAATGCCAGTCGGAGCGGGCGAACAGGTGCTTATGCGGCGCCAGACCGGCATCCTGTCCGGTGGTATCATCTATAGAGCGCTGCAAGGAAATATTGCCGGTCAGCCGCAAGTTGCCGGTGGCGTCATAAGTCTCCTCCCATTCCAGGCCGCGTCCGGTCTGTCCGCCGACATTCTGAAACACTACGCCGACTGGAAAAATGGTGTTGCTCATGCGGTAATGGAAAAAATTCAGATTGCTTTTCAACCTGATTGTTTGCTGCCAGGAGAATGCCAACTCATCCGAGACAATACGCTCCGGTTGAAGGCTGGGATTTCCATCAGTCACAGGATTGTTAATGGAATATAGTTCGGAGAATGAAGGGGCGCGGAAAGCCGATCCGTGCATGGCCTTGACTTCGAGGTTGTAGGCCGCATCCCATACCAAGGCGAGGCGGGGATTGGTGGTGCCGCCAAAGTCCGAATAGTGGTCATTCCGCACGCCCGCTGTCAGTGTCCAGTCCTTTGCGATGCTCCACTCGTCTTGGGCAAATGCATATTCCACGGTACGCTTGTGCGGCATCTCATAAACCAGAGCCGGATTGCCGGTCGCGTCTACCAACACGGGCGGATTGCCGGGTTGAGGGCCGAAGGTCGCAGTGAAATTTTTAACTTCAGATACTGAGTACAAATCATTTATCTGAGCACCTGTTCCGATGCGTACCCGGTGTTGCTCAAAGCCAGTATAGACAGCGGAAATACTGCCGTGGGGGTGCTGCTCGGAATGCGCTGGATTTCCGATCATTCCATTGGGGAAACCGGGAATAACTCCTGCGGGGACGAGCGTGAAGTAAGGATCTGCTGGATCTTGCTTGAGGTTGTAATAACCAGCCACCCCGGATACATCCCAATTTTGCGCCCAGTTGGCCTGGTCATAGTTCAGGTCCAGATACATTCTTGACTCGACCACGCGCGCATTGGGATCCAGAGCCCCGCCAAGACCCGCGCCAAGACCCAGGTCGCGATGTTGATAGGATGCACGAAAGCGCCATGCGTCTCTGGACAAGTCGGCGCGCGCATCGATCGACGTGTTTTCTGTACTGAGTGGACCAGAAGCGCCTACGGCATCCTTCTGGAGAATGGCTTGTGATCCATTGGTATTCCCCTCGCGGAGGTAGAAAGCGGCGTCCAGCGTCCCCATCTTGCCGCCATATTGCATATACGCATCGCTGGTATTGAAGCTGCCGGCACGTACACCGAATTCAGTGCCGTTGATGTTGGCAGCATTCTTGGTAATCACATTGATCACCCCGGCGAAGGCATCGGCTCCATATAGTGCCGACCCCGGCCCACGGATCACTTCGATGCGCTGCACATTTTCCAGCGGCATGCCGCCCATTTCGTTGCTGCGATTGCCTAGGAACGCGCTGGTGATCGGAATACCATTCACCAGCATCAGAACCTCCGGATTTTGGGTGGTGAAAATGCCGCGAAAGCTGTAAATTGAAGCCATGTTGAGAGATGATCTGGAGACACTCAATCCCCTAACCACAACGACAATATGCACACCCCTGAAGAATTGCACTATGGTTGTTGATAATGTAACAACATAATTAATAAGTCGCTATCAGTGTTTGTCTGATACCAGCGTAAACTTGACCTGCAAAAATTGCATAGAAGTTGGGGCGGATCGTGGTGATGCTAATACTGAATGACTGGAACCGTCTTATGGTCAGTGCCGCCCATCAACAAGCCGAGTAAGTCAGGGGCGATTCAGGTTGCCTAGTGCATCGGTTGCACTTCCCCTTTCTCCACCTAGCGCGACAAAAAGGGCGGTTGTATCCTGAAGGCGCTGAGCTTGAGTCTGTAGATAACCGAGTTTTGCCTGATGATATTGGATGTCTGCCGCAAGCACTTGCAGATAATTGATCGTTCCAGCTTGGTAGTTTATCTGTGTGAGACGCAAGGATTCTTCTGAAGCTTCAACAGACTGGGATTCGGCTTGCATGGTTTCGGCATCATGCTCCAATGCCCTCACGGTATCGGCCACTTGGGCAAAGGCAGCAAGTACGGTCTGTCGATAGAGGGCTAGGCTTTGTTTGTAAGCGTCAACCGCCGCCTGTTTCTTGGCAGACAGGGTGCCACCATTAAACAGCGGTGCGGCAATATCTGCCCCTAAACTCCAGGAACCAGCATTACTGCCGAAAAGCTGGTTCATTGACGCGGCATTCTGTCCAAAGGTTCCATTCAAAGTAAAATTTGGGAACTGAGCCGCTGTGGCAACACCTATATTGGCGCTGGCGCCATGCAGTTGCGCCTCGGCTACAAGAATATCCGGGCGTTGGCGTACCAATTCTGAAGGCAGCGATAGCGGCAGTTTGCCGGGCAGGGAAAGCTCTGACATTAAAATTTCTGCAGGCATCCATTCTGATGGCGCATGGCCTGCAAGGGTGGCAAGCAGGTGCTCTGACTGGCTGAGCCTTTGACGTAATGGTGGCAGAGTGGCTTCGAGGGAAGCCAACTGGCTGCGCAGGCTGAGCACGGCCCCATAGGAAGCCGTACCGGCCTGTGCCTGCTTCTCGGTAATGGCAATCTGTTCCTTCTGTAATGCGATCAGTTGTTCGGTATCTTTTATTTCTTCCTGGTAGGCCGCCATTGCAATGGCGGTATTGACGATGTTTCCCGACAAGGCAAGGTAGGTCGCTAGGACGGTGGAATGTTGCAATTCGACTTGGGATTGCAGGTTCTCGATGGCGCGATGTTCTCCTCCGAATAGATCAAGCGAGTAGCTGACGGAGGCTGAGAGTGTGACCAGATTAAAAATATTCTCCGGCGCGGAACTGCCGATGCGTGCCGGAGAATATTTTTGTCTGGTCGCATCGAAACCGGCACTGATCTGCGGGTAGAAAACCCCATAACCCGCCTGGAGGTTATCGTTACTTTGACGGAGGCTCGCCTGAGCAGCCTCCAGACTTGGGTTATTGGCGAACCCCTCAGCAACAGTGGCATCGAGCTGCTTTGAATTGAACAAGTTCCACCAGTTGGCAACAGGCCCGATGCCCTGTTCGAAACGCTGTGGTTGCCCCTCTACCGGAACGGTTTCTGAAGGGTCTTGCCCGTGATTGTAATGATCGATTGAAGGGGCTTTGGGGCGCACAAAATCCGGCCCCACAGTACATCCGGAAAGAAGCAGCAACGAAATCCCGCACAGAAGCCACGCGCTTCGGCCATTGCACTTTCTTTGTAAGCGAGGGGTCATGCTATTCATCCCCGATGTAAACATCCACTAGCTGACCCGGATAAAGCGAGATTTCTTTTTGCTTCGCAAATCTGAAAATGATCGGCAAAACTCTCACGTCCACTCTCTCCGTCCTTTGATTCGACAATTCTATTTTTGGCGAAACATAAGGCTGCACCCTGACATATTCCAGTGGGATGTTGATATTGGTGCCTCTGATAGACATTCGCGCATGCATTTGCGCTGGCTTGGGAAGCCTGTGAATGAGTATCTCGTCAACATAACACCTGACCCCGATGTAGTCTTGAGAATTCCCCATCACGATGGGTGGGGCAAGGCTCCCGGTATAGCTGTCATACGAGCCCTGGGAAGAAATATAGCTTCCAACCGCCGTATTGATCGACAGTGCGGTGGCGTCGGACGGGGCCTTGAGGACATATTTTGAGAGCAGCACATTTGATGTCTGATAAACCTTCAATAAAGCCTCATACTGTTTCTGGGCGACGGCAAAATTCTCTTTTCCTACTTCAACCGCATTCTGTGCGGTATCCAGAACATCTTTGCTCACCGATCTTGGATCCAGATCATAGGATTTCTTCTGCTTGTCCAGCGTATCCTTCAAGCTTTTCAGGCTTGCTTTTGCGAGGCCGATTTGCGCTTGGGCAGATTCAGCCTGAGCTTGCTGTTGAGCGGCGGTCGCACGTTGCACGGCATCGTCCAACATGAGCAGTGGTGTCCCAGCCTTCACATGCTGCCCTTCCGCAATGACGATCTTGGAGACAGTCCCTGGAATTTCAGGATAAATGTTGATGTTTGCGCCGCTCGTCTGATAGCTTTCGATGATTCCGTTGGCGTAAATTCCTTTCTCATAGGGATTCGATGCAGGGGTGAACGCGGGCGGTTGCGCCTTGGTTTTTATCCCGTAGATATAGGCGCTAACGAATCCGGCCAGAATGCCTATGATTGCAAGTGTGAATAACAGTTTATTTCTCATTTAAGCCCCCGCCTCAACGCCGGTTATCCTGCCATCTTCCATTTTCAATATCCGATCTGCATACTCGTAAATTCTGCTGTCATGCGTGACGATAATGATGCAGCGCTTTTCGTTCAGAATATTCTCTTTTACAAACTCCACAATTTTCCTGCCCGTATCTCCATCCAGAGAAGCCGTCGGCTCATCGAATATCAGAATGTCCGGGCGGCTGGCGATCGCCCTTGCAATCGCGACTCTTTGTTGCTCGCCACCGCTCAATTTAACCGGTGGCAGTTGCGCTCTATCCTTGAGGCCGACTATTTCCAGATGCTGCATGGCGATGTTCAACGCATCATCCCAATCGACTTTCTTCAAAATCAGCGGTATCGCCACATTCTCGACCGTGGTCAGACGGGGAAACAGGTGGTAGTCCTGAAATACAAACCCCACCTTGTTTAATCTGAATTCGGCGATCTCATCATTGCTCAACTGCCAGAGTTCTTTATCCTCAACGATTACCGTTCCAGAGTTCGGCCTGAGAATTCCTGAAATCATGCTCAGCAATGTCGTTTTACCGCTCCCGGAGGGACCCACGATGTAGAGCATTTCTCCCAAATAGGCTTCAAAACTTACGTCTTTCACCGCGAGGGTTTTTGCGTCCCCCTCGCCGAACCACTTGGCCAGGTTGCTTGCCTTGACTGCCAGATTCGCCACGTTAGCCCCTGAAGATATCAAAAGGTTCTATGCGGATCACTTTCCTGACGCCGATATAGCTTGAAATTCCCGCGATAATGACCACCATGATAAAAGCGATCCCGAGATTTATATAGGTTATCTGGGCAGCATAATCCGGCAGCCTTAGTTTTGCCGTCATGATCATTAGTGCAGCCAGACCGACCCCCAAGCCATAGCCTAAAAATGCGGTAAAGGTTGCCTGAAACAGGATCATGGATATGAGCTCGCTCCCTTTCGCGCCTATCGCTTTCAATGCGCCGAATTTCTCAAGATTTTCGAGGATGAAAGTATAAAAAGTTTGTCCGGAAATCGATAAGCCGACGATAAAGCTGATGATCGTCATGATCAATACATTGATGCCAAGACCGGTCTGATATTTATAGAAATTTGAAATCTTCTGCATGAACTCATCATCGGTGAGTGCCTCGTACCCCAGTTTTTGCACCTGCTGCTTGATGAAGGGAATGTCACTGCTCTTTTTCGGTTCAATCAGAATAAATGAGGTCGTGAAGCGGGAGGTTGGAATGTAGGTGATTGCCCTGTTGTAGGTCGTGTACAGTGTGGGGACCCCGAACAGGCCGGAAGAGTTGGCTCTTGCCAGGCCGACGACGACCCCACGGTTATCGTTGATTTCAAATTCGGTGCCGATTTTCGGATTTTCGAGTTTTCTGAATTCTGCGTCCTCCACGACGATAAAGGCATTCTCTGCAAATATATCCTCGATTTTTCCTGCGATCAGTTCGGGTCTGCCAAACAGCGTGGAATCGTCCAGTCCAACGACTGTCACCGCTTGATAGGTGCCGCTGCGCAGCTTGACCAGCGCCCCGCCCGAATAAAGAGGGACGGCATATTTGACGCCGTTTATGCTTCTGACTGCATCCAAGACATAATCCGGCATAGGAATGCTGCTGGAGACGTTATTGACAGCCGGATCCATTACCCACATTTTCGCGCCAATATTGAGAACGGTAGAGGAAGCTCTTGCCAGAATCCCGGCGAACATGGAAGTCATCATGATCATCAAGAAGACGGCAAAAGTAATTCCGACCAGCAATGCAGCGAACTTCCCCTTGTCATTCACGAGAAGTTTGAATGCGATTTTCAGGATTCCCTTCATGGCTTCTTTCTAGAATCTATACTTTCTGTCTGTTTTAAAGGCAGAGTGAGAGGCGAATGACCAGATTGCGCAGGCGGTTACATAAATCGGGTGGGGGATACACATGAGAATTCAACCCTTACCAGCCTTAGTGGCATCGTATATCTGCCAACCTGCAAGGGCGACAATCATGGTGCCCACTACGGTGGCATTGATCGTCGGGTCCCTCTCCGTTGCGAAGCTGAGGGAATAAGGAGAAAGAATTAGCCATGCCCCCAACAGGATGTTGAAGATTTCCTGTCCTTGATCCAACAGTCTACAGGCGGAAATGAGGTTAAACACGAAAAGTATCCCACCAATCCCACAAGCATTTGCCGTGGCAGCCTCATTCAGTGAATATTCCATTTCCCATGGAGAAATAACGAGCCAGCAACCCAGCAGAACATTCGTCCAATCCTGCCATCGTATGATCATCACCGGAGTCCTCTATGTCGTCTCTTGGTTTGCACGATAGCCCCAATTTTTATATGGCACCAGTATAAAATATTGGCTCCATCCGTTTATCGACAGCCACTCAACTCGGGTGTGAACATTACTCTGAATTATTGTCCTGAAGGCGGAGGAGGTGGATAGTACGTTGGCGCTGGTGCCGGTGGTGCAGGCGGTTGAGAGTAAATTACTCGGGGCTGATAGTACCCACCTTGGGGAAGCTGGTTCCCTTTGGCGTACATACATTGCTCATAAGCAATATCATACCGGCGCTGGGCCTCACGCCCACTATACTGAGCTTCACCTGAGCCAATTGCTGCGCCTCCAAGCATTCCAACGGCAGCACCTGAGCCGGCGCCTTGGTGCCCACCCCCTCCAAGAACTCCAGCAACTGCTCCTATTGCCGTACCGACTGCAATACTCTTTACTTCACTATCTGTTGCAGCCTGATTGGCCGATGTTCCGATAGAGTTTTGTGCAAATTGCCTGCACACGCTATCTTCGGTATTAAATTGTTCGAATGATTTGCCTGGTGCAGGCATCACCGCAACACTGGGGCCATTGGGAACACTTGCACATCCAGCAAGAGCGCCCAATAAAGCTACCGCAAGAATTGAATATCTCATGATTACACCTCCATAACTATTGCTAAGAAAAAACCGACCTGCATGTTACACGCCTCCCGATCCACTCAAGACATGATGCCTAGCGCGGCGCTGCCGGAGGTTGCGCCGGAACAGGTCTCCATCCCTCAGGACAACTTGGCACGTACGGATAATAATTCTTTGCCGATTCACAGTAATACCAGGTCTGGGCAGGCGCTTGAACTGGAGCCGGAGCGGGCGTTTGTGGCGCTACGACCACCGGAGCTTGCGGCGCAACCATTACGGGAGCTTGCGGAGCCACGACTACGGGCGCTACCGCTAAAGGCTCAAGATAGTTGATTTCGGAGACCATGAGCGGATAGGGATAAACCGGGCGGTCATAAAAATACCATTGCCCCTCGGCAAACCACCACCAGCCGCAGCGACCCAAAAACAGGTTTTATTCCACCGTCCCCCACGCCAAAGTTTAAGCTCTGCACGGTTGAACCGATGAACGTCACGAACGGCAAATACATGATGGTCTCGCACCGCTTCGTGTCCCCGCTCTGCCGCGTGGTGGTCGCGCTCGGCTTCGTGATGTTCCTCGGCGTAAATTGCGTGTGAAGCCATAAGCGTCGCGATTGCGGCAGTGATTGCCAGTTTTTTTACTATCATCAGCTTCCCCGCTGTTTGTTGGTTAGAATACAACTGCACGGTTACTCCCTCAAAAATGTTGTTGAACAAAAACAGAACCGCATATTACACATACTACATGTACCCTGCCTCGTTCACGTTATGCCTGACAATCCTAACGCGGCGCTGTCTGGGGAGGTTGTGCTGGCACTGATGTCCATCCTTCCGGGCAATTGCGCACATAAGGATAATAACCTCTTGCCGAAGCACAGTAATACCATAGCTGCGCAGGCGGCTGAGGCTGATACTGTGGCGGAGCCTGAACCGGAGCAGGCTGTACGTAGACCGGATAGGGCTGTTGATATACCGGATAAGGATACGAGTACGGATAGGGGTATGCGTATGGATAAGCCAAGTCATAAGCAATCACCCCACCTACCAGCGCCGGAGCAATCCAGCCGCCTCCCCACCCCCAACCGCCACCACGTCCCCAGCCACGGTCGGCGTAAGCGGGAGTGATTGATAAAACGGCGAGAATTAAGATCAATAATTTTTTCATGATAAGACTCCTTCTTAATTCATTTTTTTTTGCAAAGCACCTGCGGCTGTGCTTGCTATATTTTCCGGAAGCCACAACCACGTGCCGCATTTTGCCATCAATCTGACCATCTACGACCACTTAACTTATACACAGGTTCCGTTTGGTCAGATATGCATACGCCCAACGGATGCACTATCGTTCATCAGCGCCATGATTCCACTCATGGCCTTCGCGGGCTTGCCCGTGGTTTGTGCCGTGCCATCCATGATGTTTATGGTGATGACCATGGCAACGTAATACTTGACTGAAGATTTTTCGTTGATCCTCTGTCAGCGCTTTTTGCAATTTGTCGGTCGCATCGGCAATCACGGCCAGTTTTTTGGCAAATTCCGTTGCCCTGTCTGCCCGATAACGCGAAATGGTTGCCGCATCCGCATCATGCTCTGGCCGTTTTATGCTTCTGTCCGCCAGCGATCCCACTGATTTTGCGTATTCTTCCCAAGCGGTTTGTTGTGAAGCTTTAATTTCAAGGCGCGCTGCCAGCTTATCCAGCCTTGCTTTCATATGCTCGTGCATTTTTTCTGCGCTTATCTGCTTTTGATCATGATGCTCGTCGGGGCTGGCCAAGGCCACCGACTGAAAGGTTGGAATCAGGAGCGCCCCAAGTGCAATAATGGGCATCATCAATTTGCTCAGCTTTATGTTCATGTCATTCTCCAAATTTGAATATTTTCACAGTACGTGAAATGGTTAAAAAAGTATTTCGGCAAGGACGACTACAGAAATGCAAGTTGCCAGCCCAATCAGAACATCTGCATAGATCAATTTTGTTGGATATGACATGAGCTATTTCCTAAATTTACGTTCATAACCGACATCCAGCTATTAAAATAGGCTGATGACGGAAAGAACAGGGTTGGCAATCTATTCTGTTCACGTAATCACAATATGTCGGCTTTGTAAGCAAGCACTACATATTTTGAAAAGATTTATATATCACAATGTTTTTCTAGGCTTTAATTACGCGCTCGAAGGCATAATTCCCTTTATTTCCTGGCTTGCTCTTGGTGGCCATCCTCTACTTGACTGAAGCCGTCTGCCCAGTGATGCCAGTTCGCTTCGATGCCGCAAATCCATTATCAGGTGTTGTAAAGACCTTAGAATCACGACCACTCATATGCTTCGCAAATCAAAATAAATATTTTCCAATACAAAGCGGACACACTGCGCATACTTGGCTGTATTAGAGTGCTCCTCGCATCTCCCTATGGATTACCAATCTAAAGCAAGACAGGTCTTTCATTGACCTTAATGCTACAAGATGAGTTATCCATTTAAGTCGCCCGCCAACTGGTGGGCGGCCATTTTTTAAGGGCAATAATTTACCGAGGGTGGCGATAATGAAATTTTCGGGCAGCTCTACCGTATTACTTTGTGGAAGGGCCGTAAAAAGCTGATGCTCCATGAACGAAGGACTAGACGTAGATTTAATCAGGCAACAGCTTAATTGCTCGTCTGCCAAACTTGATCAGCCCACGTTGATGCGGCTGAGGGGGGCGCGCATGCAAGCCTTGGCTCGCTATGATGCGCGCAGCTCCTCCCGAAGTTTTGTCCGGATTAGTGCTTTGGCTGGACTAGGGCATGACACAAAATTTCATCGCCACAATTATTACTGGGCAACCGTATTGTTGTGCATCGCCCTTCTCTGCGGAGGTATCGGCTACTGGCAGAATGTAACTGAACATGACAGCTCAGAACTTAGATATTGCAATTTTAACTGACGATTTGCCAATAGAGGCTTATGTGGATTGACAGCTATTCCCACCACAAAACCAAAGGAACACTATGCGTTTTGCTATTACCGGGTGCGATAGTTCATTAAGCGTATTCAACGGATTTCTGAAGGCAGGTTGGGAGCCGGTAAAACTCTTTTCTTTTTCGATGCAGGGTAGCACCGAAAGTAACCACAAAATCATCGAGCATGCACAAAGCAAGCGCATCAATGTGCAACTGTCACGCATAACCGAAGATGACCTGCGGAATTTAAGCGAGAGCGGCTGCGATGCATTGATCGTAGTCGGTTACAAATGGCGCATTGGCGATTGGCGTCCACACCTGAAATACGCCGTAAATTTCCATCCTTCGCCCTTGCCTGAGGCACGAGGCCCTTATCCAATAGTGAGAGCCATAGTGGAAAATAGAAAATCATGGGCGGTAACGTGTCATCAACTCGCTCCGGATTTTGATACGGGGGACATTCTGGCAGCAGAGACATTCCCACTAGACGACAGCGAGTGTCACGAAAGATTGAATTTGAAAATTCAGATGGCATCTGTTCGCTTGGCTGATCGGGTGGCCAACGATTTCATGGGGTTGTGGAATCAAGCCAAGGCTCAAGGGGCGGGAGACTACTGGCCAAATCTTAGCCAAGAGGAGCGAACGATTAATTTTTCAGACTCCGTAGACACCATCATGCGCCATATCCGGGCCTTGGGTTTGCTCGAAAGCTTAGCTTGTATAAATGGTGTTTGGATTTGTGTCAGGCGCGCGGTTGGCTGGTCAGAGACACACAGTCGCCTTGCGGGTTCGGTAGTACATGTAAATAATAAAGCCATCGTGGTGGCTGCATCGGACGGATATATAGGAATCATTGAATGGAGTATGGGCTCCACTGATCTATCGAAAGTTTTTCCTCAATAATTGTAAGGGAGCGTTGAGCCACTCAGGACATAGTAGATGTCATGATTTTCCAACGATTTGTTCTGATGCCAGGAAAATGATTTAACCGCATCTATCGGAGCCATTGAAGAGCAAGAAGCATTCGGCTAGTCATTCTTGCCATTCTGAGTTTCCCTCGCGTGTTTCTTGGCCGCGCAGCATCCGGACTATAAGCCGAACTGCACAAGTCACGAAGAATAAATAATTCAGGAATGTGTATATGAGACCAGGAAGAAATGACCCATGCCCTTGTGGCAGTGGGAAGAAATTCAAGAAATTTTCCCATGATAAACTTAAAGTGCGTTTGCCCGCTCAGAATACAGCGCCGACTTCCGCCAAACTCAATCAGCTTGCCGGCCTTTTCAATGCCGGACAATATGCGGAACTGGAACAACAAGCCTACTTACTGGTTGAGCGACACCCTGAATCTGGGATTATCTGGAAAGTATTGGGCGCGGCCCTTCAGTTACAAGGAAAGAATGCTCTGTCATCCTTGCAAAAAGCCGCGACGCTTTTACCTGAGGATGCAGAGGCACACTACAACCTGGGTGTTACCTTGAAAAATCTCGGGCAACTTGATGACGCAGTGGCAAGCTACCGCCGGACGCTGGTGATCAAACCTGATTCTGCCGAGGCACACAGCAATCTGGGTGTTGCCCTGCAAGAGCTTGGGCGACTTGAGGATGCGGCGGCAAGCTATCGTCTGGCGCTTGAAATCAAACCGGATTTTGCCGATGCACATTACAATCTGGGCGTGGTTCTGCAAAGCCTGGGACAACTTGATGACGCAGTAGCAAGTTGTAGGCGAGCTCTGGAGATTAACCCTGAGTTTGCTCAGGCTCATTACAATTTAGGCAATGCCCTGCAAAAACTTGGCCAACTTGAAGACGCAGTAGTAAGTTATCGGCGGGAGCTGGAGATCAACCCTGAATATGCCGATGTTCATAACAACTTGGGCAACGCTCTAAGCAATCTTAATCGGCTTGAAGAAGCGGTAGCATGTTACCGCCGCGTGCTGGAGATCAAACCCAATTTTGCTGAGGTGCACAGCAATCTTGGCGCGGCACAGCAAGACCTCGGACAACTTGAAAGTGCAGTGGAGAGCTATCGTCGGGCACTGGAAATCAAACCCGATTTTGCCGGTGCGCATAGCAACCTGGGCGGTGTCCTCATGGAACTCGGCAAAGCGGACGAGGCTGAAGAATCTTTGAACAAGGCAATAGAGTTGGCTCCTGACGATGCCAAATCATTATCCACAGCCCTCTTGTATATTCCCTACAAGCAAGATGACCCTCGTTTCAGTCAACTCGAAGCAGTTTACTCAAGGCGCAACTCACTGCCACTGACAGAACGAATTTCACTAAATTTTGCCATGGGCAAGGCTATGGAATCCATCGGGCAATACGATAGATCGTTTAGTGCTTACGAAGAAGGAAATCGCCTCCACTATCAGGAACACCCTTTTGATGAAGCTGGAGCCGAGCAATTTTTTGAAAGTTCATGCAATATTTTTACAGCCGATCTGTTTGAGAAATGTGCCTTCCTTACTGGCAAATTACCTCCAGCTCACGATGAACGGGTGCCAATATTTATCGTCGGGATGCTGCGTTCCGGTTCCACGCTCATAGAACAAATTCTTGCCAGCCATCCAAGCATTTATGGAGCGGGTGAACTTGCAACATATGAGGAAATTGCTAAAAATTCTGAGAAGCTCTTCCGCAATTCAACAAATGAAAAAGCCCCCATGTTGGTATTGCGCGAACTTGGACAGGAATATCTTGATCAAGTTTGGAAACTTGCGCCAGATGCACGCTATATTACCGACAAGTTGCTCGGTAACTACCAATACTTAGGTTTAATCCACCTGATGCTGCCAAACGCGAAGATTATTCATTCCATACGTGATCCGATGGACACGTGTTTCTCCTCCTACGCCGTACAATTCACATTTAAAAATGAATATAGCTATGATCTTGAAACGATGGGGAGGCACTATATTCGCTACAAAAAGCTGATGAAGCATTGGCGCGACGTTTTGCCACCTGGACGGATACTTGATGTGCGCTACGAAGATGTCGTCGCCGATCCTGAAAGTGAGGCGAGGCGTATGCTGGATTATCTCGGACTGCCCTGGGATCTGGCCTGCCTAAATTTTCATGAAAACAAACGTGCCATCCGTACGGCTAGCGTTACCCAAGTACGCCAACCAATCTATTCGAATTCCGTGGCTCGCTGGAGGCATTTCGAAAAGCACCTGAGTCCTCTACTTAAAATAATTCAAGCCTGTGCCGCATATGAGAATAGAGAATTAGGTTACCCAAATTGAACACCCCCGACTTTAATATGCTTACTTATTTTAAATTGTATCCCATTTTTGGAGTATTCCTTTTCACTATTCTATTGGGGGGATGTTCAACTTCCGCAAAACAACAAAAGCTTGATCAAGCGAAGATTCAGCAGTTTGTTACTCGCGGATATGATTCAGGAATTGACTATGCGACTTCAATCAGCACGTTATCACCAACCATTGGGAATGAATGCTGCCAGATCACCATTGTTCAACCTAATCGAGAAGGGAAATACCCATTAGTCATTTATCTGCCCGGTCTTGGGGAATCCAGTGATGCAGGAGCAGATATGCGTAACGCATGGGCAAGATCAGGATATGTCGTCTTTTCTTTCCAGTCGCTGAAAGATGATGAAAACGTTTGGTCATCAAAGGCTGCACGTAACGCCGATTTCGCATATATTAGGCATGAACGATATTCTTCAGAAGCCATAACACAACGCCTTGATATATTGACGAAGGTAATTGGATACCTGAAACAACGTGCCGCATCAGGCGATGCAGCGTTGCAACGCATGGATATGTCTCACATTGCAATTGTCGGATTTGATGTCGGATCCAGTTCGGCGATGATTATCGCCGGAGAAGATTATCCAGGCGTTTCAAATGCCAGCTTGCCAGTTCATGTGGATGCGATAATTGCATTGAGTCCCTATGCTGACTTTTCCGGCTCGTCACTTGATGTGCGTTATCGCGATGTTAATTTGCCGGTGTTATCCATTACCAGCGATGCTGATGGAGATATTCATGGAGGCGTTCCCCCATCACTTCATCAGGCGCCATTTCAATATATGCCACCCGGAAACAAGTATTTATTGATATTAGCCGGGGCATCCCATGCCGTCATTGGCAATGAAGATACAGCCAAGTCGGATTCGAGTGAAGGAGATAGCAACGGTCAGAAAACTGAATCCGGCAATTCTAGCGGGGGGCAGAGTGGTGGTGGCAGGCATCGCGGCAAAAGATCATCCAATGGTGGCGATTCTGGATCGTCTTCCCAGCGTGAAGCAGGGAGTTCACCGACTCAGCGTGCCATTATGGAAGTTTCCATCGCGCAGATAACAACAGCTTTCCTTAATGCCCATGTCAAGAATGATAAGTTTTCGCAAGAATGGCTGAAAAGAGATGCGCAACCTTGGCTGAATAAGGTTGGGCAGATGAAAGAAAAATGAAGATGCTTTTGGGAAGATGATGAATCACTGATCTATTCACTAAGCATTACAGCGCACACACCAGAAAATCCGTAATTCTTAACTTAACTTATTTTTATTCAACGAGGATCAACTATGCTAATGACTTCAAGACTTGCCGTTTTTTCAATCTTAGGCCTAATTGCAGTATGCCCTGTTTATGCCGAAGACCAGCCCACTGCAAAAGTAAGCAGCATTTCCATCCCGCAAGAGCGCATAGATATACGCGTCAAAATGATCACGGCCCAACAAAATCAGCCTGACAGCCCGGAACTGCGCAAGGCCGTCCGTGAGGATTTGATCAACATCGAATTGATGTCGCAGGAAGCACTCAAAAAGGGTTTGGACAAACAATCCGAAACAATTCAGCAACTGGAATTAGCCAAGCAGGGGGTATTGGTTGGCGCGTTTATGCAGGATTATGTAAAGACCCATCCAGTAAGCGAAGAAGCGATTGCGAAGGAATATGATAATCTGAAGAGCAGCCTTGGCACCAAGGAATACAGTGTGCGTCACATATTAGTAGAAAAAGAGAGTGAAGCAAAATCCATTGCTGCAAAGCTGAAAAAAGGTGGGAAGTTCGACAAGCTAGCAGAAATCAATTCCAAAGATCCCGGCTCCAAGGAGCATGGTGGAGATTTGGGCTGGATTCCGGTCAGCAAGATTCCCGGCGCTTTTGTTAAACCATTTGGCGATGCGCTAATGACGCTCAGCAAGGGACAAGTGAGCGGGCCGGTGCAATCGCAATTCGGCTGGCACATCATCAAGCTGGAAGATATACGCGATCTCAAGATGCCCCCACTGGATGAAATCAAACCGCAGCTCACACAACGCCTGCAACAACAAGCCTTGAAACAATTGATTGCTGATCTGCGCGATAACGCAAAGATTGAATGACATTCTGTCAGAATGAAAACGGCGACCTCAAGGTCGCCATCTTTTCATATTGCCGATTCTAATTTATGCCAAACCACTTCTGATCTACCCCTTTTCCTGAAAAAAGTGGCTGCACAGGAATTTGCTAATACAAAGTGTAGTTACTTGGAGGGATTAGATTACGGCAACCTTGATAACTGTATAGAAACCTTCAAAGATAAGCGTGGAGCAAAAGCGCTTGGCCATGAGCTAGCTTTGTTTAAATCTACGTATCCATAAAAAAGGAAGAATTAATGAAAAAAATAGCGATTGTTCTATTTTTGTCATTCGTTTTTGGCAATCCCCCATTTGCAGTCGCTGAAAGCAAGGGCACCGCGCAATATACTATTGGTGCCGGTGGAACGTTGGCCGCAATGCACACGGAGGCTGTTGCGGCGAGTGCAAACGCACACGCTGTCACTGTCGATCCTTCTGGACAGTACGCCTATGTGGCGAATGAAGGTAGTGACAACATTTCGCAATACACCATTGGTACCGATGGGTCATTGACAGCAATGCCAATTGCTTCGGTTGCGGCGGGCAGAAATCCACACTCCGTTACCATTGATCCTTCTGGGCAGTATGCATATGTGGCGAATACTGGCAGAATGAAACTGAACATGACAGCTCGGACGTAGATATTGCGATCCTAACTGATGATTTGCCAATCGAGGTTTATGTGGAGTGACGAATTGCAACCGGAGAATTTTTACATGCAGTAGTAACTGGTTAGGTTCAACCTGCCGTTGGCTAATTCTGAAAGTTCATCAATCTTAAGAATAATTATGACATCAAAGTTACGAATTGTGTCTGTTGCCGCAATGCTGAGTATTTCAATTCCAGCATTGGCAGATAACGACAGCAGCATCTTATCAAATGCCAGCAGTAGTTATCATGGAACTGGCTTTAATAGTGGCAAGCAAGTGGGTAACGGCCAGCAACAAGATGGCGAGCACAAACATGGAGGCCATCACCATAAAGATAGTAATGGCAGTTCCAGCCAACCAAGCTCTAATGGCGGAGGAACCCAGCAAGGTTCCGCTGGAGGTGGCAACCAACAGGGTGCTAGTGGGGGCGGCAACCTGCAAGGTTCTAATTAATGGGAGCTTGCGTGAAACCATAAGATGATTCAACTGATTCAGAACCGTATCGGCAGCAGCCCAAACGCTAACGAAATTAATTCGGTATTGGCTCTGCACGCGGAAGGGCGATATAAGGAATCCGCCATCCTGACCCGGGAGATGACGGTGCGGTTCCCTGTGTGCGTGTTTGGCTGGACGGCATTGGGGATAGCGTTTTTGCAGATGGGGCGTAGTGCAGATGCGCTGGATCCTTTGAAAAAAGCGTCAGAACTATCACCGGACAACCCGGATGTACCCGCTAATATGGGCGTAGCCCTCCGAAATCTGGGGCGGCTGGACGAGGCAGAAGCCATGTGCAGGCGCGCACTACAACTCAAGCCCGACCACGCCGATGCATCCTGCAATCTGGGAATGACGCTTCATGAGCTTGGCCGATTCGATGAGGCTGAACAATCCTATCGAAAGGCCGTTTTATTGGACGCAAAGTTTCGGTTCAATCTTGCAAACTTTCTGGCTGCCTCTAATCGAAGCGAAAATGTGGAAGAAGCAAAGTCGATCTTTCTCGAAATAATCCGGTCTGAACCAACCAACTTCGGGGCATGGAACAACCTGGGATTTCTTCTTTTTGAAACCGGGTACACGTCGGCAGCACACACCGCTTATTCTGCTGCCGTCACCTACCACCCACACGAAGCCTCTGCACATGTCAATTTGGGTAGCGTTTTGCTGGATATGGGGGATTTATCAGCAGCGGAGCAACAATTTAAAATCGCGCTGGATCTGAACCCCGATCTTAGCAATGCCCACCAGGGTCTGGCTAGTATTTTTCAGAGACAGGGCAATGAGGCTGAATCAGGTTATCACCGGAATATGGGATTCGGAAAGCAGCCCATCTCCACATCGGCCTATCGCGGACGAGGCAAGCCTGTTCAATTATTGGTGTTACATTCAGCATTGGAAGGAAACATTCCTTGGCAATTTCTGGTTGATCGCAATATATTTCAGACAACAGCCATTGCAGTCGAATACATCGACAGTCGGCTACCTCTGCCATTGCATCACTTGATTATCAATGCCATTGGTGATGCTGATATATGCCAAAACGGGCTTGAAATTGCAGCTCAGCTCATTAAAAAATCACAAGCGTCCGTAATTAATTGCCCCACTTCCGTGTTGCAAACAGGGCGGCTTATAAATGCCAGGCGGCTGGGATCTCTTTCCGGGGTGATCGCGCCACGTATGGCCCTTGTTCAAAAAATGGATATGATTTCAGGGCATGCATTGGAAATTTTTGAAGGCAATGAATTCACCTTTCCCCTGCTGCTGCGTCCCCCGGGTTTTCATAACGGAAGTTATTTTGTTCGTGTTGATAGCCCGGATGAATTGAACTCCGCAAGTGAAGGGCTGCCCAGTGAGAATATTCTGGTTATCGAGTTCATTGATTCGCGTCTGGAAGATGGTTTGTTCAGAAAATATAGAGTCATGTCGATCAATGGCACTCTCTACCCGATACATATGGCTATATCCACACAGTGGAAGGTTCATTACTTCAGCTCTGACATGGAAGACAACGAGAAATATCGCCATGAAGAGGAAATATTTCTGAACGATTTCTACGCATTTCTTGGGGCAAAAGCAATATCTGCGTTGGACAAAATAAGCCAAACCCTTGCATTGGATTATTGTGGGATTGATTTTGGAATGGACAAGAATGGAAATGTCTTGTTATATGAAGCCAACTCAACCATGGTGATCGCCCCGCCAGCCAATGACAGACGATGGGATTATAAGCGTGTATCCATTGCAAACGCGTTGGCTGCCGCTAAAGCAATGTTTGCCGAGCGGACAGCCATAAATGGACAGCAAAAATACCTCTGATGCGCTAATCAAGTCTGCTCTCGCCCATCATCGAGAAGGCAGGTTGACCGAGGCCGAGGCTCTGTACCGACACGTTCTGGAAATCAACCCCCATCAACCTCTTGCATTGAGCATGCTGGGCATGATCTTGATGATTGGCCCCGGCAAGGCTGAGGCGGAATTGTTATTTCTCCGGCATCTGGAAGTGGATCCAGATAACCCCATGACGCTGCACAATCTGGGGCAATTGCTTCAAGGCAAGGGCAGCGATAGAGATGCCGTCACATTATTCCGTCGGGCGGGCGCAGGCAAGCCTGATCTCGCGCCCATCTTCAATGATCTGGCGGTATCCTTGCATCGCTTGGGGCAATGGGACGAAGCCTTGGCTGCATTGGATCATTCTTTGGGCATTGACCCTTATTTTGGAGTGGCCCATGACAACCGGGGAGTGGTACTTTACGACTGTCACAGGTTCAGGGAAGCGATAGAGGCCCACCAATCAGCATTAAGTTATACGCCGCCAGATGCGCTGCCACAGCGCATATCCATTTTGCTCCATCTCTCCAAGGCCGCCTACGAAGCGACAGATTTTTTGACTGCCGAACAGGTATGTCGCTCCATTCTGGAAATGGATGCGGGCAACGCGGCTGCCATCGAGTATCTTGCCAGGGTCTTTTATCGTCTGCGCTGTGATGAGGAAGCACTTTCTTTGCTCAATCGGCGTGCCCGCACTCAAGGATTGGTGAAAAATGAACGGCCCGAACATTCTGAAGCCACTATTTTGGTGCTGGGTGGGGTTGGCGCAAGCCATGTGCCTACGCATTATTTGTTTGATCCCGCTCTATTCGCTACGATGACTCTGACCCTATTGTCACCCGATCAACCGGATGCGCCACTGAGTGGCGTAGCCTATGATGAGCTTACCGAAGTTGATCTGATTTTTAATGCGCTGGGCGAGGTCGAAAAGGACGGTGGTCAGGTTGAATCGGTGAAAACGCTTACAGCGCGCTTGGGAAAGCCGATCCTCAATTCACCTGACCGCGTGGCTCGCACGGGCCGCGACCGGGTTCATGAGTTGTTTGGAGATATTCCGGGGCTGCTGGTGCCTGGCGTGCGCTGGATGATGCGGGATGATTTGTTGAGTCAGTTTGGCTTTACTGGCCCGTTCTTGATTCGTCCCGTCGGCGCTCATGGCGGAGAGGATTTAGCCCTAATCCAGACATCCTCTGACTTGGCAGAGTACCTTGCGAAAGTACCCTATGAGCGCTTTCTGCTGACCGATTTTCACGACTTCAACGGGGGCTCATGAATGCTACCGAAAATACCGCTTCATTTTCGTTGATCGTCAGCCGTTTCCCTACCACCTCGCCATCGCCGAAAGCTGGTTAGTTCATTACTGGCGGGCAGAGATGGGGCATGCTGATTGGAAAAAACAGGAAGAAGAGAATTTCTTGACCGATTGGCGACGGGTATTCGGCCCCAAGGCCATCGCTGCCGTAGAACAGGTAGCGCAGCGCATGGATCTGGATTATGGTGGTATGGATTGCAGCATTCTTCCAAATGGCGAGGTTCTGTTGTTCGAAGCCAACGCCTGCATGCTGGTTCATTTGGACGATACGAAAACCGACTTTCCCTATAAACATCAGGCCGTGCCACGTATTCGTGATGCCGTAACGCGCATGGTTCGGAACAGAATAACGCTTTGAATGGCAGGTTTCTGGAAAAATGAATAGCGGGGAGGGATCGATAGCCGATACTCGCGAGTGTCCGGTTTGGAGCAACGAATTCTCATAGGTCGATGACGGCTTCGGGTTATTATGCACAGTTCTCGATTATGTGAAGTGAAGGTTGAAATCAGCAGCAATCGCTGATTGCCATTGACTAGTGCAAATTCCGACCTTCACATAATTACAGCCTCTTCAGGAAGTCGATCAGCGAGTCAGTCGCCCTATAGCGCTGGATCTTGGCCTCCGGTTCGTGAAGCGTGGATAAGGCGCGTTCCTTCATGGTCAGATCTGCCTCGACGTAGTGATGCGTGGTAACTGGACTCTCATGTCCAAGCCAAAGTGCGATGACACTGATGTCGACACCGGCCTGTAATAGATGCATTGCAGTGGTGTGTCTGATCGTATGTGGAGAGATTAGCCGCTTCGCTAAGTCGGGATTGCTCTCTGTTGCTGTCGCCACTGCCAATGCGAGTCTTTGGGAAACATTATTTCGTGTCATAGCATGTCCGGTGCGGCTCGGCAGCAATGGAGATGCGGCATCGAACTGTGGATTCAACCTCAACCACGCCCGGACTGTCTTGACAGTCGAAAGCCACAGAGGAACGCTGCGCTGCTTGCGTCCCTTGCCATGCAGATGAATGCAGGCGGCCCCCTCATCAAGCACCACCTCACCGACTTTGACTGCTGTGATTTCCGACACGCGAGCGCCTGTGTTGTACATCAGCAAGAACAGAACGTGATCACGCTGACTTATCCAAGATGGATCCGGGTTGCCGATCACCGCCAGCATTTCTTCGCGTGACATATAGCCGAACATCGGGCGCTCGAAACGTTTTACCGGAACTCCCAATGCGCGTTCGATCACTTGTAGCGATTCCACGTCGCGATGTGCAGCGAACTTCAGGAATGACCGTAGTGCCGCCAGCCGTGCGTTGCGGCTACGGACGGAATTATGTCGCTGACGTTCCAAATGATCGAGGAAGGCAATGATCATATCTGGCGTAATGTCAGCCATAGTGATTGCGTCCGGCGACTTGCCCAGGCGAGATTCGGCAAACCCGAGGAAGAGCAGGAAGCCATCGCGGTAGGTAGAGATAGTCTGTGCGCTCAGCGCTCGCTGTTGAGTCAGGTACTCGGTAAAGTATGCCTGAACGAGGGCAGCAAATGAGGGGGGTGACTTTGTTTGCTTACTCATCGCTATCTCCTTCGATGTTGGCGAAACGCTCGAACTTACCACCGGCCAAGGCCATCAATTCCGGGACCGCTGTGAGATACCAGTAGGTGTAGACGATCTTGGTGTGCCCCAGGTAGGTTGATAGCGCCAGCATCATTCGATCGATGTCGGTGCCATCCGCATACCAGAGCAACATGCGCCTGACGGCAAAGGTGTGGCGCAGATCATGAAGCCGTGGTGCTGCATGGGCACCACGATTCTCCCAACCCAAGCTGTCACGTAGCGCGTTGAATATGCGATGAGCCTGACGTTGCCCGAGCGGTTGCCCAAGGCCCCTGCCACGACTACTGATAAGAAACGGGCTGTAAGCTGTAGTGGTAACGTACCGCGCACGCTGTCGGCGGTAATGCCTCAACGCAGTGACGGTACTCGGGTGCAAAGGCAACTGGCGAGACTTGGCGAATTTGGTTTGCCGGATGGTCAGCAACCCATGCTTGAGATCGACATCACCATCATGTAAGTGAATCGCCTCAGAGACACGCAGTCCGGTTGATGCCATCAGACCGAACAAAGTCTCGAAGGTCTTCGGACGCAAACTACCGTGCGGTCCAAGCCGGCGAGCCGCCGTGAGCAATTCGACGATCTCATCCTCATGGTAAATATGCGGTGCCACGCGACCGGGTACCGGCCCAAAGATAGCTTCATCTGGCATCTCGGTATCCGGTTCGAACTGTTTCAGGTAGCGTATAAATGATCGCAACTTCCTTAGACTGCGAGCCCAAGTTCCTGATGTACCTTGCCCATCTTTGCACTGACGTATCCAGTCGGCCATGAGTTCGACCGTCAGTGGCCCACGATGATGGCGGCTGGCTACAAAGCGCGCAAATCCAGTCAGAAATGTGTCCTGTGAGTGCAACACGAAACCAAGACGGCGGCGTTCCGCAAGATAGTCATTGACTCTTCTTTGCAAGCTGATGTGCGCACTCATAATTTGCTCCCCGGCCACGGCAGTGCGACAGCCAACAGCTTCGGTGTGTCGAGCTTGGCGTAAATCAGGGTGGTGGTCAGCGACCGGTGACGCAGCAGATCAGCAACTTCCTTGAGCGAACTACCGCTCTCAACAAGGCGACACGCCAGGGTATGTCGAAGTGAATGTGCGCTGGTGTGGGGCAAATCAACACGGAGGCAGGCACGCTTGATCACCTTCTGTATCGCCGTTGATGTGATGGGGTAGTCTCGCCCTTTCATTTGCCGGACGAAGATGGCGGGGTTCTGGTTGGCAGGTCGCTCATGTTGCAGATAATCGGCAAGTGCCTGTCCGGTTTCCATCGGCAATGGCATGATGTCCTGCCGTAGCGATTTCGTCCCGCGCAGCATTACCGTGCCTGCACGCCAGTCAATGTCGTTGATCATGAGATGAGCGATTTCGCCAGCCCTCAATCCCATGTCTAATGCGCAGCGCACAATTGCGTAGCCACGTTTCTGAAATCGCAAGTTGACAGTGAAGGAATTCAGTAAGCGTTCGGCTTCTTCGGGCTTGAGGGCGCGCGGCAATGAGGCCAGCTTCCAATGGGCCGGGCTTGAGACGGCGGCTGTTAGCTTATCCACCTGATCACCACAAGTCGCCCGATAACGAAAGTAGCTACGCAATGCCGAGGCCAATTGTAATGCGTTGGAAGGGGTTCGAAGAGCATCCAACTGATTGGCTAGAAAGCGCCGAACATCTTCAGCTCTCAGTTCGGTAATGTTGATCGGTCGATCGGCGAATTTCTTATGAAGCAAACATCGTACGATGCGAGCCTGTTGTCGGCAGTAGGCTTCTACCAACCCTCTCACATCGCGCAGGTGCTCTTCGTAGCGGTGTAGTTCCTCTGAAATGTGATCTGAATATGCTGATGATTCTCGTGCATCTGACGCGGCACGATGCGTAGTAGTCTGGTTCATAATGGTCTCCTGAAGTGGGACTGCTACTTCAGACCACCGCAGAAATTATGTCCAGCTTACATTTGCATCAAACCCTGCAATGCCTCTTGCAGTCAGACTCTCAGCGCAATCAGTTCCGAAACTTCACATAATCGAGAACTGTGCATAATAACCCTTATGTGAAGCTGTGCATAAGGGTTATCAAGAGTCATAACGGAGAGAAAGTCTATGCTCGATTTCATGTCCGATAGTTGCATAACTTCGGACATCCATTTTGATAACAAAAATCAGGTTTGAGTGGTCCCCAAATCGGCCATTGCGGACGGTGGTTATTTTATGAAAATGCTATCGGATCAGCCCGCCAAAATGTCCGCTTCTAGAATCAAGGCCAATTTTTAACCCAAACGACCAGTGAACAGCTATGAATACTAGGTCAGGATGATAATAAGAGTTAGAATCATGCCACTATTTAAGGATGGCACTATTTTTGGAACAATTAAGAATATATAGATTCTCCCTGTGTTAAACATGACTGAATTAATTAGTTCAAAATTATTTGGTGACGCATTGAAAGCCGTCGCCGTTACCCCTCCTACCTTCAGTGAAGGAATGTCAGAGGTTGAGCAAAAAGGCGTTTATGTCGAAGAGAAATTGTCACGCCTATCCCTTGCTTGGGAAAAATCCTGCACGAATACTGAGAGCACTCTACATCAGCTATCGCCCTATATTGGGAAGCTAAAAAGTTCAATAGCCCAAGATTTGATTCTCAATTTCTCCCCCCCTGGCGGTCTCGTTGCGGATGTTTTTGCTGGTAGCGGCACTGTTTTACTCGAAGCCGTTCGGTTAGGTCGTCGCACATTTGGTGTTGATAGTAGCCCCTATGCGACTCTTCTTTCGCGGGCAAAATTATCGGCACCGGTTACGCTAGATGAAGCTTTGGCTCGAGCAAGGGTTCGACTTGCTGCTGCAGCATTAAGACCTACTCCTGACAGGCGCAAGATCCCAGCCTGGGTCAAAAATTTCTTTCATCCACAGACGCTTCGTGAGGTTATAAATTTTGCTAAAGAGTGCCAAGAGCAACATGATGTTTTTTCACTTGCATGCATGTTAGGAATTCTTCATCATCAGCGCCCTGGTTTCCTGTCATACCCAAGCAGTCATTTAACCCCCTACTTGAGGGATAAGAAATTCCCGAAAGCTGAATTCCCTGAGCTATACCAATACAGGGCTCTTGAGCCACGTTTGACTGCGAAGATCGAGCGTTCCTATAAGCGGAAGGATTTCGTTGTTACCAGCAATCAGTATTCCTTTGTTGAAGGAAATGCCGAAAATGTTACTCTTCCGAAAGGGATTGATTGCATTATAACAAGCCCACCATATATGAACGCACTGGATTACGGCCGAGACAATCGTTTGAGATTATGGTTTATAGATAACGCGAAAGCAGAACTGATTGACAGTGCGCCATCTCAACAACGAGATGGCTTTCAGGCATTAATGAAGTCTTTTTCTCAACAAGTGGTGAAAAGCCTCATACCAAACGGCTTCTGCATAGTCATCGTTGGAGACAAAACTCGCGGTGAAGCGAAGTATCCTCTGTCTATATGCGTGCAGGACATATTCAAATCATATGCTCCGGAGTTGCGTCTGATACAAACCGTGGCTAATAACATTCCTGACATACGTCGCGCAAGACGAGATTGTCGAGGCGTTCGAACAGAAAATTTCCTAATTTTTCAGAATAATAATGCTTAAAGAATTGCCGTCTATAGATCAATTTATCAACATGCCTATTAAGGATGACGGTGATTTCCGTCTCGTTAAGTTCATTGGTCGCGGATGTAACGCTCTTGTATTTCTTGGCTATTCTGAAACGCTGAGGCAGTCAGCTGCATACAAGATTATCCCGAGTGATAATTTGGCCCCTGGCGATAATTGGGCGATTGAGCCTCGAAAAGCAAATGCACTCCAGCATCCCTCCGTAGTGCATTGTCGTGGTTACTTTGATTGGCGCAAAGAAAAAGGCCTAGTGATATTGAAGTATGATTTTGTAGAGGGCGAATCTCTCCATGAATTTATTAGGCGGAATAAGAGCCAAATTACGATTTCATTTATCAAATCTTTTTTGCATGAAATGCTTGACCTGTTCTATGAGTTGGGGAAACGTGAAATTGAACACGGGGATTTTCACTCTAGAAATATATTAGTTACGAAACCATCAGAATTTCAGCGAAATTCCACCGAAGAATTTAGGGTTACCGATTTTGGCATCGGGGGGGTTACTAGCGGCGCCAAATTGACTGATGACTTTGATCAATTAGCTCGGGTCTTGGGAGAATTGTTGGAATGTATTGACTATCAACAAATATCGCCAGCAGACAAATATAGTTTCAATATTTTGAATGATCATTTTAAGACCAAGCATCTGATAGAAAAAGATTGTACCCGTGATCCTTTGGCAAGAGATCCTGGCAAGTTGCTTGAGCGCTTAGAGCAAATTGAGAATGAATATGAAGCCAGGCAGTTAAGTATCGAAAATTCCTCTCTCCTCACACCTTTTGATTATTTGAGTTGCGAACAAATTGGGCAGCAACATTCGTTGTTACACGCTCTTTATTCTAATAAATTTCTTGGAATTTCTGAAATTGAAAGTGCCAATAATTTGGTTGTAACAGGTCCGCGTGGGTGCGGAAAGAGCACCGTGTTCCGCAGCCTTAGCTATAAACAGCAAATACAGGATGAATCTACGACGAACTCCCATATTTCTCGGGGATATGTAGGAATCTATTATCACTGTAATGACCTTTATTTTAAGTTTCCTCGCTATAAAATGCCGCAGCGGCCTGAGGCTATTGATTTACCACTTCATTATCTAGTTGCGCGATTGCTTGTGGAAATCTTGGATACGTTGCAAAAGCTAGTAAAAAGTGGAGATGTTGCCACTTATAAGGAAGCAGGGGTCAGCAGAACGTTGTGGGAGCAGTTATCTCTAAAACGTCCAGCGCTACCAAATGCAGATAGCTTTGAATCGCTAATTGCGGCACTTACAAAGGAATGCCAATACGCAGTCAGCAAACATCGCAATCCTGAGCAAAATATAACTCATCAATTATATGGCCCAGATACGTTGTTACTTATTTGTGAGTTACTGCAGAAAGAAATTCAAATTCTCTCTGGAAAGCCATTCTTTTGCTTCATTGATGACTATTCAATGCCTCACATTTCTGAGGCGCTTCAGCAAAATTTGAATCGATTATTGATGCAAAGAAATGAGTTTTGCTTCTTTAAAATGGCGACGGAAAGTCCGATTTCCTATGCCGCATCGGATATTGATGGAAAGGCTTACGTTGAGGGCAGAGAATTCGAAGTACTGAATCTTGGTCTCACATATTTGGACGGAGACAAAACACGAAAACTTGAGTTTCTTGATGATGTCTTTGTGAGAAGATTTAAATCTGTCCAAGATTATCCAGTGTCAAATCTATCCGAGTTGATTGGTGATGGTGAATCAATATCGGCAAACGAAATAGCAAATAAAATTGCAGACGGTGAAAAAACTGTTTGGTGGGGGAGAAAAACGTTCAGTTCGATGTGCAGCGGTGATATTCATCAATTAATAACGTTAGCCAGAAAAATGGTTTCCGAAGCAGGCGGCTTGGAGGGTTTAAAGGTAGTAAGCGTTACTCCAAAATTAACGCCCATCACTCAAAATAAGGCCATACGAACGCATGCCGGCGATTTCCTAAATAGCTTGGCGGACAGCGGAGCAAATGGTGAACGCTTGCGCCAAATTGTGACGTCCTTTGGCAATGTTGCAAATTCATACATCAAATATAAGCACTCAAAGAATGAAGGCAGCAGACCTCGCCATCAGGCGTCAAGGATCGAGTTGCGAGAATCACCTGTTTTCGTGGGGGAAGCAAAGGAAATTTATGATGACCTTATAAGATACTCTGTTTTCATCCAAGATCCTCGGGGGAAAAGTTTTTCCGGACAAGTTGTGCCACGTTTGTTTTTGAGGAGATTTCTCATTCCTCATTTTAATCTTACATTTAGCCGCAGAGATTCCCTATTGATGGGGGTGGAAGACTTTCGTGAATTGATTTTGAACCCGAGAGCTTTTGAGAACAGAAAGATCCTCAAGAGTGAGGTTTCAGACGATTATGAGGAAGCGGATAGTATTCAGCATACTTTAGATTTCCATGCGCAGGGTAATGGTGAATGAATACTGGTCGGATTGATCGTAGCCTTCTTGCCGCACGTTGGCCTGATCAGAAAAAAATTGAACAACTTAAATTGCAGCCTGGCGATGTACTCTTGGTCTGTGGAGGTTTTGAAGATCGTGCAATGACCGTCATAAACATGGCTGCATCCGCCAAAAGTAGCGGCATTACCGTTTTAGATTTTGAATATGCGCCGTTAGTAGATCAAAATCACTTTCCACAAATTAGTCAGCTTTGTGAAGATGTTGGATGGCAGCATATTCCTATTGCATATGACAGATGCAATCCGTCAGCAATATTTGACAGTGTTGTAACTCATTTGCCGTCAGATCTATGTCGCCTATATATTGACATTTCAGGGATGTCGCGACTTCTAATCGTCCAGCTAATCGTTGGGTTCTTGGAACAAGGGGCTGATATACTCAACGTCTCAATTCTGTACACAGAGGCAGTTACCTACCCCCCTTCCGAATCTGATGCGCATGCAACACTTTCTGCCCATGCCAATGACTTTGCGTCAATTTTGTCGTTCATTTCTGTTGGTGTCTATGACCTTGCGATTGTTCCAGAGTTATCGTCAATAAATTTAAATCGTGCCCCTATCCGTTTGATCGCTTTTCCTTCATTTAATCCAACACAGTTCTTCAGTGTTAAATCAATTATCCAACCTGCCAAAACAACATTAATTCATGGCGTACCGCCTGTTCCTGAACTAGGCTGGCGAACCGAGGTAATACGCCAGCTGAATATGATCAACGACGATGTAGGCGACCAGCAATTAGAAATAGGCACGTTAGATTATGCTGAGTGTTTGCGGTCATTGTTGAACTTATATAATCAATGGGCTGAGTTTAATAGTCTCGTAATCTCACCATCTGGTAGCAAGATGCAGACTGTTGCCGTCGGAATATTTCGGGCCTTTATGAGGGACGTCCAGATCATATATCCAACACCGTTGCGATTTAGTAACCCAAAAGATCATACACATGGGGCTAAACAGGTATACGAGTTGAAGCTGGATTCTTTCATCAGTCTTCGAAATGATTTATTGGCGACTGCATTCATAACGCAATAGATCATGCAATTTTCCCGCCACCGGATGAATACCGCAAAACATATTAGAACGCCTATTCTAATGCGCAGTATTCATTCAAGGATAACGGTTAGCCGTTAGACAGAAGGATCAGCAAGCCTGTGAACTATTTCCTGTCTCCTGATGGCGTGCCAGTAGAAAAGCCATCAAATAAAAATGGTACATACTTCTTTCGTGATCCTCAGGGCGCTTGGTATCCAACTACCGGGAACCTCATATACGAAATAGATGCCATATGTGTGCAGGTTCATGACGCGCTTGCAGCAAAGCTTTTTGCAGGGTTGGATAACTACTACAACTTTCTCCGACAGGCCCCGGAATACCTTTTCAACAGCTGGCTTGAACTCGGAATCGCTGGTGTCGAAAGAGGCATTTGGAACGTTTGTGGGCAAGCGCGAAGATAATCGCGAATTTAACAGAGCCTTGTATCTTCATGACTGCCGAAAGCTCGTAAGTGGAATTCAAGAATGCAGTAAAGAGGTCATGCAACTGCAGGGTGAGTTCTATCGCACCTTAAACCTTGATGAGTTGTTCTTCCCGCCGATAGATGAGCCTGATGGTATACGTTACGTCACTTCCCCGGCAGTTACCAATTTGCATGCAATCCTAGGATTCATATATATCCGGTTGCATAGTCTTCTCGACTACGTCACCAAGTTATCCATAGAAATAGAGCATTTAAAAAGCGATTTTTCATCCTACCCGAGATTAGCATCAAAGAATTCTCTTTATAGCGACAGGAAGAAGGTCGCTTTCAATGATGTCACGGGAACACTGTTTGAACAATGCAGGTTTCTTACTGAGGTTGAAAGTGTTCGCAACCATGTCATTCATGACGGTCTACTTGATGATCTGCCCAAGGCTTACAAAGTCGTTTCGGGTGGCAAATGTGTAGAGAAATTCATTCTATTCCCAGACCGTTCCAGCGAAGGCCGGTTTGCCGCCTTCAAAAACAGGACATTGTTCTATAGTGCGGAAGACAAAATCAACCTTCGCTTACCCACGGTTATAAGCGAATTTCAACAAAGGGAGTTAGCCACCTTGCGAAGGTTGTTGACTCACCTTCAGTTAACTTTACGCTAGACCATCACACCATGTTCATACGCGAACCAATTTATTCTGCCGCCCAGTTCTCGCCTTTGCGGCTGGGTGGCCCCTTAATGTTCAACGCTTTTGGCCCATTAAGTGGGATTCAAAGTGAGTTTTATTGGAGGTTATTTGACTTCTGCAGGATTCATCAGATCGTCTACAAAGAAATTGAATCCATTGACGTAAAGCTAGACTCTCTTGGTGTTGAAAACATCAAATTCACTGGCGACATTGAATCCTTCGAGGAATACCAGAAGTCAAAGACAATTTCTGCAGTTATGGGCATGGATATCGAGAACAACCGAATCGTTAACTTCGTCGATCACATGACAGTTGTTGGTCTGTGGGCGATTGCAGAACAGTTTCTGGGTAAGGTATTTCGAGGATATAAGTCGCTCACTGATAATTGCGCCCCCGAAGACGTTAAGTGCCCATATCGTTGGGATGAAATTGTAACCGTATTTACTACAATCGGGATTGATTTGTTGGCTTGCGAAAACTTCCAAAACGCAGACGAATGCCGTATCTTAAACAATGCGATCAAGCATGATCCTGCTGTTGGGAATCGCCTTATGTCTTTCTCTTATTTCGTCAATTATCAGGGGAAAAAGTTGGAAGATGTTCCTCTCGAAATGCAGCGCTACTTGAATGGCGTATCTGATTTCCTAGGCAGTCTCATTGAGCGAGCAGATCAACAACTTACAAATTTTGGGTTCAAGGCTGTAACTCTTCGATTTCATAGTGCCTGCGCGAAAATTGCTCGAAAGTGATGGTTCGAAAAAATTGAAAGCGGACATTCCAGCAGGCTGAGCCGACCGCCTTTCCATGGAATCACCAGCGTCCGCTTAGGCCGATTATGTATACCGCTCGATTATGTGGACTTGATCCTGTGAATACGCGCCAACCCCTGATGGGCAGAGGTCGACGTGTTTTTTGCTGTTTACATAATCAAAGCTTCTTCAAAAAGTCGATCAGCGAGTCAGGCGCACGGTAGCGTTGAATCTTGACGTCTGGCTCGTGAAGCCTGGACAAGGCGCGTTCTTTCATCGTCAGATCGGCCTCAACGTAATGATGCGTAGTTGCCGGACTCTCATGGCCGAGCCAGAGCGCGATAACGCTGATGTCGACGCCGGCCTGCAACAGGTGCATCGCCGTAGTGTGTCGGATCGTATGTGGCGAGACGTGCTGTTGCACCAGACGTGGATGATGCTCCGAGGCCGTTTGTACCGCCAGCTTCAACCGCTTCGTCACATTCGAGCGCGTCATTGTGTTTCCGTCGCAGCTCGGCAGCAAGGTCGATGCTGCCTCGAACTGGCGATTGAAACGCAACCAGGCCCGGACTGCTTTCACAGTCGAACGCCACAGTGGCACGCTCCGCTGTTTTCTGCCCTTGCCGTGGAGATGAACACAGGCGGCACTGTCATCGAGTACCACGTCGCTAACCTTGACCCCGATGATCTCCGATACGCGCGCCCCGGTGTTGTACATCAGCAGAAACAGCACATGATCCCGTTGGCTCAGCCATGACTCGCCAGGCGTGCCGATTATCGCCAGCACCTCCTCGCGCGACAGATAGCCGAACATCGGACGCTCGAACCGCTTGACCGGAACCCCCAAGTCACGCTCTATCACTTGGAGCGATGCCACGTCTCGATGCCCCGCAAATTTCAGAAACGACCGCAGCGCCGCCAATCTCGCATTGCGGCTACGCACAGAATTGTGCCGCTGGCGTTCCAGATGATCAAGGAACGCAATGATCAATTCCGGTGTGATGTCGGCCAAGGCCATTGTCTCCGGCGACTTGCCCAAGCGTATCTCGGCAAAGTTGAGGAACAGGACGAAGCCATCCCGATAGACAGCAATGGTCTGCGGGCTAAGGGCCCGCTGCTGGGTCAGGTACTCGGTGAAGTAGGCTTGTACAAGCGCAGCAAACGATGGAGGGAAATTGGTGCGCTTACTCATCGCAGCCTCCTGCCAGATCAGTGTATCGCTCGAACTTACCGCCGGCCAAGGCCATCAGTTCCGGTACGGCCGTTAGATACCAATAGGTGTAGAAGATCTCGGCATGGCCCATATAGGTCGACAGCGCCAGCATCATCTGATCTATGTCGGTGCCCTCGGCATACCAGAGCAACATACGCCTGACGGCAAAGGTGTGGCGAATGTCATGCAGCCGTGGTGCCGCATGGGCACCGCGATTTACCCAGTTCAGGCCGTCGCGCAGAATGTTGAAGACGCGATGGACCTGACGGACGCAGAGAGGTTCCCCAAGTCGCCGGCCACGGCTGCTGATCAGGAATGGTATTTCAGCGATGGCGGCAACATGCCGCGCACGTTGCCGGCGGTATTTCATCAACGCGGCAACCACAGTTGGGTGAATCGGTAACTGGCGCGACTTGGCGAACTTGGTTTGCCGGATGGTGAGCATTCCAAGCTTGAGATCGACATCGGTGTCACGCAGATGGATGGCTTCCGAAACTCGCAGACCGGTTGAGGCCATGAGGCCAAACAGAGTTTCATAGGTTGCAGGTCGAATGCTGCCCGGAGGTCCAATCTGTCGGGTAGCTGAGAGCAACTGGACGATTTCTTCATTATGGAAGATGTGTGGGGCGACACGGCCTGCCTCCGGACCGAAGACCAATTCATCGGGAACTTCGGTTCTCCGGTTCAAACTGCTTCAGGTAACGCGCGAAATGGCGAACTCTGGCAAGCCGGGTAGCCCAAGTTGCCGGCGTTTCATGGTGCCATTTATCATGGCGCGCCCAATCGATCATGAGATCGGCTGTCAATGGCCCATGGTGATGCCGGGCAGTAACGTAGCGGGCAAACCCGGCCAGCAATGTGTCGCGAGAGTGCAGTTCAAAGCCGAGTAGTCGCCGCTCGGCCAGATAGTCGGTGATCCGCTGCTGTAAGCTGACGCGCGCGCTCATGATGCACTCCCCGGCCACGGCAGGGCAACCGCTGCCAGCTTTGGCGTGTCGAGCTTGGCGTAGATCAGTGTGGTGCTCAACGAGCGGTGACGCAGCAGGTCGGCGACTTCCTTGAGTGAACTGCCATTCTCAACCAAACGGCAGGCAAAGGCGTGGCGCAGTGCGTGCGAGCGTGTATGCGTCAGGCCGATACGCTTATACGCCCATCGGATCACACTTCGAACTGCATCAGCAGTCATTGCTTGATCATGATCCCCAAAGCGTGGAACAAAGATCGAAGGATTGGCGGTACGCGGTCTCTCGTTCTGGAGATAGTCCACCAGCGCTTGCCCGGTTTCCATGGGCAAGGGCAAAATGTCCTGCCGCAACGATTTCGTTCCCCGTAGGGTTACGATCCCAGTACGCCAGTCGATGTCGCCGATCTTCAAGTTGGCGATCTCGCATGACCGCAGCCCCATATCCAATGCGCAACGAATAATGGCGTAACCGCGCTTTGCCCATCGAAGATCGGCAGTGAATGAACTCAGCAGGCGCTCAATCTCGTCCGGCTTGAGTGCGCGTGGCAATGATGCCAGCTTCCAATGGACTGGATTTAGAATGACAGCAGTGAGCTTGCCTACCGAATCGCCGCAGGTCGCCCGATAGCGAAAGTAGCTACGAAGCGCTGCTGCGTGACGCGATGCATTGGAAGCCGTCTTGTGCGTCTCCAATTGGCTGGCAAGGAATTGGCGAATATCATCGGCTCGCAGCCTCGATACCTCGATGGCGAGCCCCTTGAACTTCTGTCGCAACAGCAAGCCCGCGACGTAAAGACGATCCTTGCGCGTACCAGCCGCTAATCCTCTTACGTCACGCAGATGTTCATCGTAACGGCGAAGTTCGTCAGTAATATATGCCGAGAATGATGCAGATGACCGAGCCTTCGGCGTAGCCCGGCGTGATGAGATGTGTTTCATAATGACCTCCTTAAGTGGGATCACCACTTAAAACGATCATTGAAATTATGTCGAGCTTGCCGTTACATCAATCGCCAAAAACCCAGATTACGTAAGGCATTCATGCCATGAGGCATCGAACAGTCCACATAATCGAGCGGTATACATAATCGGCCTTATGTGCCGCGCTCCATAAGGCCGAAAACCTGCCCATCCATTTCCTAAGTAGATCTTCAGCATTGGCTCTAAAGGGCTCGCTGCTTGTGAACTTGCCACGGGCAGTTCATCCCAGTCGGTAGTGTAGTTTATGACTTACTTTCTCTCCTCATTGCCCTCCGCCCAGCTTAATCCCCGATGCGGCAATTCTTATCCCCCTCGTGATGGATATTGCCGCCACCTTAATGCTTCGTATGGTTTTCCGAACAGGGTGAGTCGGCATTGCTGCATTCATCTTCCACAGGGATACGCGCAAAATACGCTTCCCACTCTACTTCGTTTATCAGTCCGCACATGTGGAACGCACCGCAAAGGCCAACTGCAACGCCCCGGCCATGCGGCGTGTCTATATTCGTGAGCGCGTCTTCGATTACTTCAATCGCTTGTCTCTTATCGAAATCCATAGCCGCGCCCCTCTCGCTCCTGTTACAACAGTTTTCAAAATTCCTCGCTACGGTCAAGCATCTCCAGTTTGAACTGCAATCCCTCGAAGGTGCTAACCATGCGCCCGAACTCACCCCACGATATTTTCTGCCCATCGGTGATGGTTATAGAGGTGCGAAAGCTCCAAAAGAGTTGCCATGAGAATCCCCGATTAAGTTTTTCAAGAATGTGCGGCAAGATTGTATGATGCCATCACTCATCTGGGGGCAATATGACACAACGAATTAGAGCGGTCGTAAAAAGCTACATCACTATCGCAGTACTCGCTATGGGGCTTGCGGCAACCCCTGTATTCGCTGGCCATAATGACTTTGACAAGTGCCGTGAGTTTTTCGCCGATAGCACACCCCCGGTCGTTCAAAATCAAGCCGAACTAAAGCCACTCGCTCTGTGCTTCAGCTCATTTGCAGTGATGCACTCCGGCAAGAGCCGCACTCCGGTCTATGTTGCAGAAAAACTGAGCAGAGATTTATTGCAAGATGCACACAAGAAACGCACCAACAAATTCTTTGCCGATGCCCGCCTCCCGCGTGCCGAGCGAGCTGAGCTAGACGATTACAAGGGTTCAGGCTACGACAGGGGGCACATGGCACCAGCCGCTGACATGACAACGGCTGAAGGCATGGCACAGTGTTTCTCATTAGCTAACATGATTCCGCAAGCCCCGAAGAACAACCAGAAAGCATGGTCAAGTATTGAGAAGGCAACCCGCAAATACATTAAGCGTGCTGATGGTGATGTGTATGTCATAACCGGCCCAGTGTTTGACAGCAAGCCCCCCACCATTGGGTCAAATCAAGTATGGGTGCCCCGCTATATCTACAAACTCGTATACGACCCATCGGCTAATAAGTCTTGGGCACACTGGATTGAGAACACAGATACTGCGAAGGCAGGCAAGCCGATTAGCTATCAGGAGCTGGTGCACCGCACTGGCATCAACTTTCTGCCGAACCTAAAGTGAAAGTGGTGTTACTCGTGCTGGGTCAGATGTAGTTATTTAGGATTAATCCCCGATGTGTGGTCGCTTCGCTCTGAAAGAATCGCCAAGGAAATTGGCCGAGCACTTCCATCTCGCCGATGAGTTGGAGTTCGCGCCAGCGTTTAACATCGCCCCTTCTGCGCGGATATGCACCATCACCGCCGACATAAGCGGTGCAAGATATTCTCGAACAATGCGCTGGGGGCTCATCCCCTCATGGGCAAAAGATGCTTCTATCGGCAACAAGTTGAGCAACGCTCGCGGCGAAACTGCCGCAGAAAAGCCTTCGTTCCGCGCGGCATTTAGGTCGCGCCGTTGCATCATCCCCGCATCCGGCTTTTATGAGTGGCAGACAGTGAGCGGAGTTAAACACCCTTGGTATGTATCACTACGCGCAGGTGAGCCGATGGCATTCGCCGGTCTGTGGGAGACATGGCATCCCCAGGGCGGCGAGACTGTCGAAACTTGTTGCATCATCACCACTGCCGGCAATGAGCTGATGCAGCCAATTCACGACCGCATGCCCGTCATATTGAACCCCGACCAGTGGGAGCTATGGCTATCAATCAATGAACGGAAGGCTGACAACCTGCTGCCGCTAATACGCCCGCACGACTCAGAATCAATGCAGGCATGGGCAGTGACACGAGAGCTGAACAAGGTCGGAGTGCGTGACGATGAGATGCTGACGGTTCCACTGCCAGCCAATTCCTGAGGTAATTGACTAAAGAACGATCGTTCTTTATGATGCACTTCCATCTGGCTGGTCACTTCCAATGCCTTACCACGTACATCAAACCATCAAACTGCCAGCAGTGGGTCTACAGCCTACTCGCCTGCCCCTGTTCAGTCATAAGGTCGCGGCTGGCTTTCCTTCACCCGCTGACGATTACATACAGGGCCGATTAAGCCTTGATGAACACCTAATACGACACAGAGACTCCACATTTTTTGTGCGCGCCAAGGGTAACAGCATGACTGGCGCGGGCATCTTTGATGGCGATTTGCTGATCGTTGATAAGTCACTTACCCCATCATCCGGGGATATTGTAATTGCCGTGGTTGATGGCGACTTGACGGTTAAGCGGCTGATGAAGCGAGGCAGCACCGTCACCCTCAAGCCTGAGAATCCCAGATTCAAAGAGATTGAGTTTAAGGACGGTCAAGAATTGCAAATTTGGGGGGTAGTCACATCCACTGTTAAAAAATTCATCTGAGGGCTGTTCTATGCCTCTAGCTCTGGTTGACTGCAATAACTTCTATGTGTCCTGCGAGCGGGTGTTTAACCCCAGGCTAGAGGGCGCGCCAGTGGTCGTGCTATCCAATAATGACGGCTGCGCTGTTGCACGTTCCAATGAGGTCAAAGCACTTGGCGTAAAGATGGCCGAGCCATGGTTCAAGATGGAAAAGTTGGCAAGGCAGCACGGCATCATCGCGCTCTCAAGCAACTATGCCCTATATGGTGATATGTCAGCGCGGGTCATGTCCACGCTGTCCATCTTCTCACCCAAGCAGGAAATCTATTCGATTGACGAATGCTTCCTAGACCTCGCAGGTTTTTCGCCGAATATGCTTGTGGAGTACGGCCAGAAAATTCGCCGGACTGTTCGGCAGAATGTGGGGATTCCTGTCTGTGTCGGCATTGCTGACACCAAGACCTTGGCGAAACTTGCTAACCATTGTGCAAAGAAGGGGTTTGCTGGAGCAAATGGCGTGTGCGACTTTGGGCAACTGAGTGATGCTGAGCGAAGTGTTCTCTTTAGCCAAATTCCGGTCGGCGATGTATGGGGTGTCGGGCGGAAGATTACCGAGAAGCTTATGGGCATGGGCATCAATACCGTGGAGGACCTTCGTACAGCCAATCCAGAGCGTGCCCGTGGATGTTTGTGAATACAGCCCTGAATCGTCCCAACTTAATTTCGTCAATCCCTAACCAAGGCGGCGTTTCTCGCTTGAATTGTTTTTCCAGCCCTGTCACGTATTCGTCAAATATATTCCGGACAGTTTTTTCATCGACATTGGCCTGTTTTGCGATCTCGGCATAGGTATATTCGAGGGATTGTCGTCCGATCCAGCGGGCCAGTCGCTCAGTCATCTGCCGGGCTATATCAACCTCCGGAACAGCGGCAGTGAAGGTCTTGTTGCACAGCTTGCAGAGCAACCGAGGCGCATCCAGGTGAATAGCGACGCTCTTGCCATGAGAAGGCAAGTCCCTCACAAAAAGAGTCTTCTGTGCATGTTTGATGGTTTCGTGAGATCGTCCACAGTGCGGACATAGCCGAGAAATTGCGGCGGGCTTCGCCCTGACGTGGTATTCGGTGTCCGTTTCCTTGAAATCTAACACCCGTAAACCGGGGAAATTCAGGACGTTGACTGGCATAACGCTGAGTCCAAAAAGTAAAAACCCCCGGCACCAAAGATGCGCGGGGGTTGTGTTTCAAATGCTTATTGCACTGAGAGCATTACATGCTTCCCAGTGCGCGCCAACATATCCACCAATGCATCAATAGTAAACTTGATGGATTTTTTGTGGATTACATCAGAAACGCGTGGTCTGGTAACTCCCAGTATTTCTGCGGCCTCAGCCTGTTTCAGCTTCTTCTCGTTAATCCACCCAGAAATTTCTGTCATCAGGCGTTCCTTGATGGCCAGTTTCTCTGAGATAGCTTGATCGGCTTCAGCAAGCAGTCTAGCGGCCTCTTTTGGCTCAAACCCCAGGTCAGCAAAGATGTTTCCGCCTACAGGGGTAATGTGCATGGATTTTGTCTCGATGCTCATTATTTATTCCTTTCTTGGGTAACAGCCTTATAACGAAGTTTGGCTATATCTTTGTCATGTTGGCTAGTTTGTTGCGTTTTCTTCTTGAAGCAGTGCAAAACATAAACGGCTTCAGGAAATTTGGCGACATACATTACTCTAAAAGCACCGTCTGGAAGCTTAATGCGAATTTCCTTCGCTCCCGCACCAATTTCATCAAACGGTTTCCAGTCATCCGGCTCGTCTCCGCGCTGAACCTTGCGTAATTGCGTGCCAGCTACCCTGCGAGCCTCTAAAGAGAAGATGTTTTCGTCTAGCAAATCTTTAAAAGAAGACCCACGCCAGTCAATTGGTTTCTCTTTCATGCCACCTCCAGCAGTAGTGTATCAGATTTTATACGCAAAGCAAGAGGTGAGCGATGTTGTTTAACATGCATGTTTTCTCCTTAAAACAACGGAATCACTTCGAACCTTGGCGGGAACGAATTAACATCCCGCTTGGGTTGATTGAATGACGCGATGAACTACGTCTGTTTGAAATGCCAATTGCGCATGACGGCGATCTTCACCCAGAGGATGAAAAATTCGTGACCATAAAAACGGTCGCGAGTGCGCTCGACAAGCGCAGGCGTGATCGTTCTCAGTTTCCCATGCACGGATTTAGTTTGTTGGTATTGCAGAAGCCTTTCGGCTGTTTTGAATGCAGTGTGTCTTTATAGCGTCCTCTGCGGCAGACGGGAGGAATTCTAGCAGGCGGATGAAATGTGTCAAGTCGATAGAAAACCTCCACCCACCGGAAAATCCGGAGATTAAAAAACTCAGCCGACCACATTCAAGGTACTAAAACCACCGGAAAATCCGGATACCCAAAAAAAGAAAGGATGTCTCGAAGTTTCGAGACGAAATCAGCGCTTACCCTGCATACTTGGGCATTTATTACCTTGAGCAATCTCCTGACGGCTGGATTGTTCGCCTAACAGAAACCGCCAAGCGATTTCTCGTCAGGGAGGAACCAGATGTCGGTGCTTTCCTCAGATTGCAATTGCCATTGCTTCAGTACCCCAATGCAATGGGTGCTGTCTACACATGCCACTCCCAAAAGTTGCACATGCAAGTTAAGGCTAGCAACAGAACCCTTGAGTTTATCAATGACGGATTCCATCTTTCTCCCGTCAGGATGATTGCCATCGCCCTGCAAGCCGATGCAATATTGCGTGGTGGCGTTGATGTCCTTACGGCTCGCGTTTCCTATAATGAAATATTTCATCTCGCCAATAGCCAATCAGTAAATCGAAACGCACTGCCAGAAATAAAGGATGTTATTGCAGTTCTTGCAGAGGTAAGAAACAGCAAGACTGAGTTTGATGGCAAGTATGAGAAAAGATTCCATTTGCTCAAACACACAGAAATTTTTTCAACTGAGCGCGGGTTTATTCGGCTCCGCAATGGAGTGACAGAAGCCGACAAAAGCCAACTACGCAAACAGCTAAATGCTATTGCCAAAATAAACAATATGTTTTCTGGCCTAGATGGCTGCAAATGTAAGAAGGATCTGGAGGATGTCGCAGCGACGAGCGAGTGGGGGAAATATTTCGATGGGCTAAAGGTTTTGCCAGCAAGAATTGTTGATGATCTTACCAGGGATACGGCTCTTGAATCTGCTCCGGCATCGATGCCAAAGATTAGTGTTGGCGAACCCACTGCACAGCTACCTGCTCCTGAGACTTATCCATTCAGGAATCGGACAGGTAAGCTTCCAGATCCTAAACCTTTTGACAGGACACGAGAGCTTGCTGACCCCGATCTGACAAGAATAAAACGGCAAAAGCGCAATCTGGCGCATAAAGAACTTGTTGATAAAATGGAAAGATGGCTTCTCGATATTGGTGCGCAGCCTCAAGAAAATGACCATATCGACTTGTTCGCAAAAATACCGGGGGACGGCTCGTTTATTTTTGAAATGAAGAGCGGCGGTGACAGCTTGCTTGAGCAAATCAGGAAAGGATTGAGTCAGTTATATGAGTACCGATACCGCTATCAAGAGGTTATAAAGGATAATCATGTTTCGCTTTGTCTTGTCCTGCCGGAAAACCCAACCAATATTCCGTGGATAACCGATTATCTTTGCGATGACCGCGATATAAATATTTGCTGGTTTGAAAATGATGGCAAGCCGCAATGGCCTACAGTATGTGCGGAGAGCATGGCAGTTCTTCAAAAGCAATCGCATTAAGCGGTTTCTTAGTTATTTGTTCAGTTGCTGCGCAATGCCGCATGTTTATGGGGTTGCAAAAATGCCTTCACCGATTTTTTGACTGTTCATTGGAGCTAATTGATGGGCCTAGTGAAATACAACACTTCATGGGTTGGCATAGACGGGGGGCGAGAAGGGCTTTGGAAGGAGCCACTTTGGACTGACGCCCTAAGAATTATTTCCTCCCATTCCAACGAAAGTGTCTACGAACGAGAAAGCCCTATCTATAAAGATTTGGAGAGAGCTTATCCAAATGAAGCATGGAGAAGCCAAACCGCAGAAGGTGCTTTTCGTCCTCTATTCAGGGATTATCCTAATTCATGGACAAGGACAGGTGTCGTTTCTCTATCCGGCAAACGGTTTAACGTAACAGAGCTGGGCTTAAATGTATTATCAGGCAAGGCCACTAAAACTGATATTCTCGTCAGTATGTTCAAAATGCATAAAGAAATTCTTAGCGGTACCGTCGATTATGAGAAACCGTTTTCCATATTAGCGTCTGCTGTTTGTAAATAATAAAGTTCTATCATAAAGCCAACATATCTCATTGATTATTCGCTCATCGAATTTAAGGCCAAAAAATTAAGTTCTATCATGGAGCAATGATTTTTAGGTTGTGCTTCATTTAAACGCATAATAAAGTTGTATCATCATAACGAAACGTTATCTGTACGGGCTATCCACGCTGTTACATTGTCAGAGGCACCCAACCCGTGTACACAGTACACAGTTGAACACATTACAGTGTTCGGCGTGCGCTGGGTTGCGCATTAGCCTCAACTGCGGCAAGCTGCCGCTCCCACCATTCGATTGCCTGCTCCAGAATGTCCCTGCAATCCTCTCCCGCAAAGGGGCCATCTGTGATCGGACAAAACAAGTGGTCATCAAGTGTGTAAACCTGCCCCTCGGCCACAATATCAACGGGGCCGGCGAAGAACCCAACCTCATATTGTTTGAGAACTTGGTTCCTTTCCTCTTCAATGAAATTCCAGAAAATCGCATTGCTTGGCCTGTCAGCCTTCCATGACGCATAAGCTGTTTCAATCGCCGCTCTCACCGCACTATCTTGTTTGCCATCGACTTTCTGAAGTACGTGACCAACAGCGCGTGCCAGTGCGATCCCGGCCACCCAGAGAACCCGGAACGAGGCAGGCTGCGATTCCATCTGGAGCATATCAAGCGAGTGCTTGCAGTCGGCAAGCACTCTTCGTGCGTTCTGTACCATCATTATCCTCCGCCGGAGCTAAGGGACTGGCTACGCCAGTCCCGCTTGAGCGTAGCTCTAGGCTCAAAAAACTGTGTAGGCATAGCCAGTATTGCCTATATGCCCCTATGAAGTTGTAGGATTCCACAATTCGTGAAAAGAATCCCACCTATGTGAAAACTGTAGGAAATTTTCACCGATTATGGTCGCTTGTTTATGTCGCAGCCAATTTTGCTGCATTCCTTTGCAGTTGCTGCCCCAAATCCAATACAAGAAAAACTACTTTGACTTCACCATATCCAACTCCGTAACGAGCACTGAAACCTAAGGGCTTAGAATCTGTGAATGGGATATCTTTGAGTCCACGAAAGTGAAATCCAGAAGGTGCATCGGATTCTGCTGTGTGCTTGAGGTGAGCGAGGACAAGCGCAATGCTATCTAGATACACGTAGGAGAGATGAAAAAAAAGTCTGCATGTTGAGTAGCCGAGAATTTTTTGAAAATGGCGAGTCAGGTTCTGTTGCCCCACACTTGTTTTGCATACAACCGCCTCAATGACCGCCAATGTCGTGCTGTCTTTCTGTAGCAAGAGGTCGCGTTCGCCTGGATTACCCTTGGCGGTAAAGCCCCCCTTGGGCTGATCCGGCACGGACCATTTTAGGAACTGGAAGCGAGAGGTCAATAACTCACGAATCAATGCGCTGAGATCATCTTCACATCCTGTGAAGTCAACTGTACTCATCATCGGAACCAATGCCATCACGCTCGCTGCTGCTGAGCGTATATGACCAATAACAAACTCATCAAACGGCTCAGGCGGTAACTGAAGTATTTCAGCTTGTCGCATAGGATCCATCTGCAAGAGATCAAATAGGGCAGCCTTGATGCGTGGCGCAGGGTTTTCATCTTCTGCAACGCTGGTGGGCGCATGATAAGGATAACCGCTGGCAATATGCGCACGAGCCGCGCGCAACGCATCTGTTTCTCCAATTAATTGTTCGGCATGACTCAAGATGGCATTTGCTTCGGGAATGCGACCAGTTCTTGCCAGAGCAACTGCTAGGTATGCCGCAACGCTATCCCGCATACCGCGAGCTTGTAACGGCGTTAGCAATTCGATGACTTGACCGGGTTGCCCTATGGCAAGCAAAAGCAGCGCTTTATTGCAATTGACAATAAGCCAATCGGAATCGTCCACCGAATGAGCTCGATGCATTATCTGTTCAGACTCAAACAACACTTGGTGTCCACGATCAATAGCTTCCCCCTGAAGCTGGCTAAACAGATCTTCCTTAAGAAGGATGCTAACGCGCGCCGCAAAAAGATTAACCGCATAAGCTGGCACATCAGGTCGTCGAGTATTTAGTTGAGCGAACATCTGTTCAGCCGCATGTGTGTTCGCGCTTGGGCTATTCAGTGCAGCGATTGCCTTGTAGAAAGTAATAGTCTCCTCTGCCGCTGATTGTTCTGCTAGGGGCAAGCTTGGCGGTGGAATGGTATTTTCGATCTCAGGCCATTCTCTACGCAATAAATGTAAGCGCAGCGAAGTTCGAAGCCGCTCGGTTTCTCGTCCTGCAATTTTCCCTAAAGTCTTGAGTTTATGCTCTGCATCTATGAACCGCGCCGCACTATCCGCCATACCTGCCGACAAGAGCGCCTCAATGCGAGCTCGTGCTTCGGTTAAGGAGTGGATGTCGCCAGCATTGGCAGGTGTGAGTTCATTAATGCGCTCCCTAATTCGATCCTTGGTTACATATGGCGCAAAGGACAGCAAATGTGCGAGCAACAATGGCTCATCAGTTTTTAGAGTTATCGTGAGTAGCTGCTCCCTATGAATGACGGGGAGCGCGCTAAGAGCTGCTCCAATATCAGCAGCAATGGGACGGTCAAGCGATTCACTTTCATATTGTGCTGAAAATACGGAAGTTAGTTCATTCTCAACGAGCGACTGAGTGCCATTTTTGATGGCGTCAATTAGTGCATTTAGCAGATCATTGGGTACAACTCCCTTCCAAGCGCTAGTCGCTCGGCTCAATATGCGAATGTGGGTACGGAGAGACCGAGCAAAGGTGCCAGCTAGGATATAGGGATTGTTATCAGCCGCAGTTTCTGCGGCCAAGAAAGTTTTGACATTAAGCGGGGACAGAAACTGCTTACGAAGCTCGGCTGGGGCGCGCATTGCTAGCTTGAAAAGTGCCGCAGCTCCGCCGCAACTTATTCTATTAGCCGTTAATCTGAAATCGCCTTTTTCAATTGACTGGACATATAAGCTAACGATTAGGGTTGGCTCAATGTCATCGGCAAGCCTTCCTGCATCGATTATGTCCAAAGCTGCTGCAAAGGTTGATTTTTCAAAGCCTGACTGCGCCATGGTCGATGTCAATGATGCTATGATTCTTCGTAGTATTTCTGGTGACTGGCTCGTGAGTTCGCTACGCAAGTTGGCAAGCATCGTTTCTCCGCTTCCAAAATCGTCGATAAAACCCGGTTGCGCATTTTTATGAAACCAGCCGAGTAACGATGCAGCTTCTTCTGGTGGAAGGGAACCTTGCTCAAGGTAATGTCCCATAACTGATGTGGCATCGGCGAAAGCAATAGTTTTAGAGGATTGATTATCACGAGTTATAAGCTCTCGATCCCACGCGCTGGTGTGAGATTGCCATTGTGCAATCAACAAGCAGGCCACGGCGGACGTGGCGGGATAGAGAAGCAAGTCCGCTAGCAGCATGGAATACTGGCGAACACTAAAGATCAAGCTGATATACAACTCTGGTCGTTCGATAGCTAACGCAAACAGTTGTTTAGCTATCCCATGCGGGGCAGGGGCATTGTCTTCCGCCTCAACGTCAGCTAACAATAAGCGAACAAGGCCAAAAATATCATCAGAATCAAAAAATCCCATCATGGCACGCTCAAAAAAGTGGCCTTCCAGCCAGAGGGTGCGGTCGACAAGTGTAGTTGGAGTGGGAGGAACATATCCCTCCGTGTTTATTATGGGCTGATTATTTGCCAGAGCAATTTGCGTAACAATGGTGGAACGAAATGTATTCCAATCGGTTAGGCTTGGTTCTGTTTCAAGAATATTTATGGCAGCCTTACGGAATGCATCTGCAGAAATTTCATTCCATACGCTTTTGGGCACTAATGATGGATATCCCAATTGAGACCAGCGATCAACCCAAACTCGTAATGATGCAGAATGATTGGAAGAATCTGGTAGGGTTCGATCCCATAGTCGAGCAGCAACCCATTTCGGAGTTTGACAACAGACGTTACTTGGATTGAGTTCCTTGCGATTGATGGCAGCAGCTACATCGAAAAAACTCTTGTCACTGGATGTTGTGTCAGTTATTAGGTAGGTTCGTTCATGTCGTTTTGCAGACAAAACAACAAATGCTGGCATTACTTCCGGCAATTTTTTACGAACTGCTTGGGCAATTTCAAATGGGATTGTTATTCGTCCCCAGACCACACGAAGCCACCCAGCCTTGATTAAGTTTTCTAGATTTAATTCACTGGAATTTGGAGAGGAAACAGCCGCGTAAGTTGCAAGCGCTCTTTCGTATTGACTTTCGAAGTCAATGCTCAGATTTAACAGGAGATGAAGCATCAACTCGTCTGTAAGTGTGACCTCCTCATTATGACGGAAGGTCGAGTTAAGACGTGACGGGAGATAACTTGCGAATCGCTGCCTCAATTGAAGACGAGTTTCGGCGGGTACGTGTTTCAGGCTTGAGAAGCGGTGCATAAGTTCTGATCGCGATCAAAATATAAGGCAATAGCATACACCTAACGAGTGCAGAGACGAGTGCAGAGAGACATCTTTGGTGACGGGTTTACCCCTCGCGTCGACAGGTCAACTATGTACTGAAGCTGGAGAGGATGAGCCCCGTTTCATCCTCGTTCCTCGATAGATGGAACATCGCTACGAAGCCAGCAAGCTAGCCTTTGTGTAACGTCTCCGATATTTTTTCCCGCGCCACGCATGGCGCATTCCCAAACGATGCCAACGCGCCATCCGCTGGCAAGCAGGGCTTCTGTCGCCTTATGATCGTTGGCGCGATTTCGTCCGATCTTCTCCCGCCAGAAATCCGGACGAGTGCTCGGCCATTTGAACCGGTGGCAGTGATGTCCATGCCAGAAGCATCCATGGACAAAAATCACTGCGTGATATTTTGGAAGCACAATGTCCGGTGTGCCAGGTAGGTTTTTTACGCACAATCGAAACCGGAACCCATTGGCATGCAGGGATTTTCGTAAACACAACTCAGGTTGGGTGTTTTTGTTTCGTATCGCCCGCATATTCTTTGAGCGGACTGAAGGGCTGTGAACATCCACGAAGAATTATGCCGCCTTTTGAAGTTTTACCGCCGCACGCTTTTTAGCCTCTATTATTTTTGGTTTCATGAGTTTCGCAACAGCTGCGAATACGGGAACGACTACAGAGTTGCCGAATTGTTTGTATGCCTGCGTATCGGATACCGGAATACGGAAATCAGACTGACCGGGGCTGTTGTAGCCCATCAGGCGAGCACATTCAAGTGGTGTCAGACGACGTGGGCGGTTTTTCAGATTGGCTTTGCCGAAAGGTGGTTTGTCAGGATTGAAGCCACGATCAATAAGTATCTCAGAACCGTCCTTGTAATAACGTGCAGACAATGTGCGGGTCGTGTCGGTGCCCTTTACCAGTCCATAACCGAAGCCGTTACCCTTCGCCTTATGCTTGATGGCGTAATTGAAAAGGTATTCCCAAAGTTTTGGAGTAAGGATGTATTTTTCATCGACCTTGTCTTCCAGAATGTCGTTTAGCACTGGCTTGTGTTTTGGAAATAGTTTTGAGATGTCTCGCAGGGAAAATCCATCATGCACCCCAAGATCTTTACGAAACCCAACGAGTACGATACGTTCTCTGTGTTGAGGCACAAAATTCTTACCGTCAACGATCTTAGGATCATGTGTGCCCGTGTGGTCAATGTCCGAGATCCAGTACCCCAGCTCTTCAAGTGCTTCAATTATCACTTTGAATGTTCGCCCTTTATCGTGGCTCTTCAGGTTTTTAACATTTTCCAGCACGAATGCTGCAGGGCGTTTTGCGGCAATGATGCGCGCAACGTCAAAGAACAATGTGCCTTGCGTCTTGCACTCGAAACCATGCTTCACACCCAACGAATTTTTTTTCGATACGCCAGCAATTGAGAACGGCTGACAAGGAAAACCAGCAAGCAGGACATCATGCTGGGGAATAATCTGGTTAATATGTCGTTCGGCAAAATTCTTTGAAACATTTTTCTGATTACTAAGTGTGATTTCCCGGATGTCGTTGTTAAAACAGTGACTGTCAGGATCTGAGTAAAAATTTGCCTTGTAAGTCCGGACTGCGTATTTATTCCACTCGCTGGTAAATACACATCGCCCGCCGGCTTCTTCAAAGCCACGACGAATTCCGCCAATTCCTGCGAACAGGTCGATAAAATCGAAATCATATTTTTTATTTTTTGCGGGAGCCTGTGGAAGCAGCTTTTGCAGTTCACAAAATTCTGTATGACTGAGACGAGGCGACGCCTTTCCGTTAAGCCACCTGTTAATTGTTTCCCTACACCAGTCTTTCGGCGACACTTTATTGAGAAATTCTGCGACATACTTTTGATCGTAAATTTCGAGAACCTGTTTAAGCAAAGAAAGTTCGTCGTTCTGGGCTCGCATAGTGTGTATTACTCTGGGTTTAATCGGTGACACTATATCACTCATTTGACCCAGATGCTTGGCAGACTTACGCAATTATTCTCAAGGTGTATCATCGTCGTAGGAATGCGATTAACAATAAAAATCAGAATGATACCAAGTTAATTCCCAGATAGCGGAAATGAAAAATGTTATAACATCTTCATCTCATGTTGCAGAAAATCATGCAACGCATTCTGCAGGCGGAATCGTACGCACTGGAACTGTCAATATCTCGCCAAGCTCCGCCACCGATGATGTTGCTTCAGTTCGTCCAGCCGACATCAGTACCACCGCCAACCCCAGATATATTGAACTTTTAGATTTGCATTATTCTTCCCCGTGTAATGAGCACAATTGCAAATCCTTTGTTAAATAAATGGATGTTGGCTGTAGTTTCATATCTACAAGATGCCGGACTAAAACCCTACCTCCATCCGGATTCTCCAAAAGAACCATTCTGCATTCTGCATCACCGGGGTCTGTTATTTCTTTAAATTTTACTATATCGCCTTTTTGCATGATTTCGCCTCCTCTGACATAAATTGAGCTACTCCATTATTTTTAAGCCAGAGGTCAATCGAATTTTGAGCGTCATTCAGGTAGTCCATCAGATCATCAGGCATGCCTTCATCTTCATCACGCCCGCCAAAGTGTTCTATTAAGGCTTGCAGCGCATCATCCTCACAGAAGCCTCCGTAGCAATTGGCGTCCACGTAATCGTGAAGGGCTGAAAACGAGGGGCAATCCGCCGGTATTCGTCCGGTTTTGATGTCCTCAAGAATTTCCTGCTTCATGCGTTCGATGGATTCATCAAGTGTTGGGGTGGTCACAATCATTTTATTGCTCCTTTTGTTCGATTCAACAGTACTGAGTATATACTCAGTGAGTATATATCAAACCTTTAATTTTTTCTCTGGAAGAATTTCCCGGACGAGCGCCCATGCCGTATCAGACATCGGACGAAACCCCTTGGAGTTTGAGGGGAGTAACCAATTATCAAGAGCGCGTTTCTTGGCTCCGATACGATCAGCGAATTCCTGTCGTGTCATGTCTAGGCGTTGCATCGCATCGCGCAAAAAGTCCTGCTGGGATTGCGTTGTCATGTTGATATTTACTCCAAAAAATTATACTCAGTGAGTATTGCGCCCGCTGGGTAGTGGCAAGGCAAGTTCAAATGCAATGTTAACTAACCAGCAAATTTGTTATTGAAGGGGGATAACATGGCTGCAACAGGCGCGCTTCCAACTGGCAGCGGCCATGACAAACCAGCCTCTTCAGCAGCCTTGGTGTATTTGGAAATAACACCGACTGATATCTTCAAGCTGGCGGCTATTTGCCGACAAATCAAGTTGGCTTCGTATTTGAGACGAAGCTCATCTTTGATCTTGCGCATGGAACTCCTTACTGCTTGCATAACACCCCCCTCAAAACTAAGGGATGCTCCAGCATTTACAGGTTAAGTTCCAGCACAAATCACGCTACGTTCTGCCATCGTGAACAGTGAGTCTGGCATCGTGAGCACCTATTCTGGTGAATAGGCAAAAGTGTTCACGTTCCGTCAGAATCACTGTTCACGTTCGCCCAGAATAGGTGTTCACGATGCCCCATAATATGCAATTAATCACATCAATGAACCCTGTGCCATCCTGAAGTGATCCGAATGCGGATCCGTTGCGACGCACCTTCTCCTGTCTGCTCGCTGGCTTCTGCGCGCTGGCGAGCTACCCGTATGTTGTAGCGGGGCTTGCCTTCATCTCTGGAAATTTCTAAAGTATCACCTTCTCGGGCGCCCATTTCGCGGAAGTATTTGGTCATGTACGTGATGCGGTATTCGTTTCTGGTGCCATTTAAGTCATGCAGCTTGTTGTTGTAGTACACGAACCGGAAACGTCTCATAGCCCCATTCTCATCGGTGCATTCAATCCACGCATCAGGGTTCTTGATTGCGGGGTCGAGGGGAGGGAGAAAGGCAAGCAGCTCAGCTTCGGTTTTGGGGATAAGTATTCCGCCCTGGTGGGTTCCGGTTGTGCCGACATCGTTTGCGCTTAGTTTCTTGCTGAAGGTCTTCTTCGTCATATTTTCCTCGGTACAATTTCGAGTGCACGCTTAAGGTCGGTTGCATCCCTAGACGAGACTGGGGTGCTTTCATTGGCCAGTTCGCTTTTCCACAGGGAGCGATCGATCATTACCTCTTCCACCGTGTCCTTATAGAAAAGACGATAGACCGTGACGGGTTGTGTCTGGCCACGACGGTGCGCCCTTGCGCTCGCTTGCGCTTCCAGTGCCGGATTCCAGACCGGCGTGAAATGGATCACCACTGTTGCTGCGGTTATGTTTACCCCAGCTCCGACGGCTTTAGGATTCAGAACCAAACATCCTGGGCCGTCATGGGCTGAAAAATCGTCGATGATCGGCTGGCGTTCTTCCTGCGGGGTCGAGCCATTGATTGCGCGCCAATATGCGTCGGGAAAGTCTGAGAATGCCTCCCTGAGCAGATCGCCGATCCTGTTGAAGAGCGCGAAGACGATGACTTTTTTTCGGTTGAAAAATGCTTCGCGGATGAGCGCTACTGCCCGTTCCATTTTCGGGGTCAACAGGGGGAAATCGGTTCGTTCAACTTCCGCATTCTCAGCGTATGGATCTATGTCGTCTTTACGACGCAGCCATGGATGGGCACAAACAAGTTGCAGCTGGAGCGTGGCTACCAATGCACCTGCGACAGGATACTTGGCCATAGTTGTCTCTCGGACCCGCAGGTAGTAATCCGCAAGCTGATCATCCAGTTCGAGAGGTACATCGATGTCGATCCGTTCGGGCAGATCACCGGCGACGTCAGCAACCCTGCGTTTTAGGATTATAGGATCTGTCAATCGTCCGATAACCTTTGCCGACTCGAGGTTGTCTGGATATGACGCTTCGAACTCGTGGCGCGAGCCGAGTAGGCCTGAAATTGCAAAATCAGCCAGAGACCACAGATCCAGAAGGCTGTTTTCCACGGGAGTCCCGGTCATGGGGATCGTGCGCCGTCGCGGAATGGTCACGATGGCTTGTCTACGGTTTGAGTCTGGGTTCTTGATCGCCTGTGCCTCGTCGCAGATTACCCAAGACCATTCGAAAGAGGAGAAGATAGAGATGTCATTTACCATTGTGTCATAAGTGGTAATCACTACACTTGTCCTTTGAAGCTCACGATAAACTCCGGCTCTGTTTGGACCGCGATGCACCATCACGGTCATGCCGGGAGCAAAGCGCGTAAATTCTCTCACCCAGTTGGCAATCAGACTAGTTGGGCAAACGATCAGCGCTGGGGTGTCAATCTTTTGGGGTTCAATCAGCAACAGTGCAATGATCTGGATGGTTTTGCCCAACCCCATTTCGTCAGCAAGGATCAGCCCGCCTGTATGGCTAATTGTCTCCCACATCCAGCGGACACCACGCGCCTGATAGGGGAAAAGGGTCGCGGTCAAGCCAGGAATGGCAATCTCACCCTCAAGGTCCTCGGCCGCGACCTGACCAGCCTTGAGGAACGTTTCGTCAGGCTCTGCGCGCATGAGCGCATCCGCATCACGCATCAACCGAATTGCTTCGCTGTAGGGCAGATTGTCCGGGGCAGAGCCGCGCAACATCTTGATGAAGATATGGGTTGAGTCACGCGGAAGAGGGCGAATCGTGGTTCCATCCACTACCCAGGCATGGCGATTATCCGGGGCGCGATAGATGCTCTTGGTTCCCCGCTGCATATGAACACCTGCAAGACGTGCCACGATGCGCCGCGAAACCTTGTCGATGACAATGATGGGGTCAATGATGCGTTCAGAAAGCGTGAATCCCTTTGGAGGGCTTGCACGCAGTGCCTCGAAGGTCTCTGGCAGTTCTGAAAGGTTAGCCACGGCAGGACTCCATAAGCCCCTTTAATTGCTCAATGCTTATCGGTACCGGTCGCCTTGTGTGGACTGCGCGGTGGCAGTTCGGGCATAGCGGAACCAAATCAGTGCGAGGATCGTAGGGGCGGGGCTTCGAGAGCAATGCCACAGGCTCCAGGTGGTGAACCTCGATGATCAAACCAGCCTCTCCATAGTTAAGCCTCGGCTCTAGGTTGCAAGCAATGCACTTCTCGCCATGGATGCGTATGCACAGAAGCCGGTTTCTCGGGTTCCGTTCTCGCCGCTTTACGACTGAAGGTAGGATGGCACCTTCGAAGGCCGGGACGTCGTCATGCATCGGCTCCTCGATGACGTCGTATCCAATGAGTTCGGCCATGGCTGCCATCATTGGAACGACCACATCACGGCAGGTAGCAATCACCGCGACATCCTCATGTGGATCATCCTGATCGCGGATCTTTGCCGTCATGCGGAATGCGCCATTCGTGACGCTCCATTCGGGAAGGGTTTGCCCGGGAACATCGATCTCGACGTCAGTCCGGATCGACGCTACTAGCGCTCGTGCCAGTTGGATATCCTCCGGTGATGCATTCCGAATCTGTTCGAGAATATCACCGGAAAAGCTGCCGAAAGTCAGTTCGATACGGTAGCCCTTGAGTCCGTATGGTCGAAGGTCGGCTACAGGGCCGTGCTTTTCATCCAGATCGCCAAACCAGATTCGCAGACCAGACCGCAGGCCACTCTGGTCAACTGCTGCGGCTATTGCCGCACCAGTTCCCTCTTTGAGTTCCCTCAGAATCAGGGCTTTCTTGCCTACGATCATCTCAGTCGTCTTCGGGTATTAGTTCACTTGGTTCCGGATCAGGAACGTTGCGCAGGAGTTTACGTAGGTTATTCGAGATTTCACTACGGATATCTTCGAAAATCGGTTCCAACTCAGCGTTTGTGTTGTTCTGCTCCGCAACTGCGAACGCCCACAAGAGCAGATCCATCCCTTCGACTGCATAGCCGTTGGCTGCGGCACGCTTGTAAATCTTCTGGTAAAAGTCATGGTGTTTATTCAGCAAGACCGCCGGTACATGCCCGCTATCGCCGGAGCTTCGAAGCGCGGGCTGCCAAAGCTCGCCGGAAGTAATGTCGTCTTTGGCCTCGACATAGACTGTTTCGGCGCTCACATAGCTTTGGATCGACACCTTGAGCCTGATCTTGGGGCCCATATTATTCGAGACTTCTGCGGACTGCGTCTTCTGATCGACTGAATTCACCTGTGGCTTATCGGCATTTCCTGTGTCTGCAATGTTTTTGTTTGCGCTAGTGTGATCGATTGACTGAGTATTTCCGTGCTCACGGTTCTTTCTACGATAACGGTGACCTGCCTCACGGTATACAGGCTGAAGCAGTTCATGCAGCCCCTCTGCGAGTTCCGGATGAAAGAGAATGCGAGACTTCTTCACATCTATTCGGAAGGCGTCATCCAGTTGATGCCCGAAGTCGAATTCGATGCGCAACAGCGAGAAGTGAGGCTCCGGGACTCCAAAAACTTCCATCCAGCCGCCATCTTGGATCAGGCGACCTTCTCGGTAGACGTAAAATCCCTGCGCCCGGTTAGCGATACGCGCATAGGTCCTTTCCTCGTCCTTGGTCATGTCATTCCGATGAGGCAGGATCCATGCCCGGATTTTTGCAATTTCCACCGAGCCGTCAGGAAGTTCCACTTCGAGCGTTTGCTTGGCCTCTGCCAGAACTTGTTCTGAGCGTGCTGGGTAAAACGGGTTCCATGGCACCACAGGGCTTTGGTTGATGAGTATATCTATATCGCGCTCACGATTATCAGTCTTGTCGAGGAAGCGATGAAAGACAAGCGAAAGATGTTTGGCCAGACTTTCAGCGAGCCTGTTGATGGCATTCTTTTCCTGAGTACTGCCGGGCTCATAATCCTTGGTAAGAATCCTGTCGCATTTCTCCCAGATAACAAGCGTCCCCTTGCCGCCGCACAATTCATCGAACATCTCGCGCTCGTCTGCGGTGATCGGCTCGCGAAGCATTTCCCACTTCTCTTTTTGAGCGACATGATCAAGGTCCCAAGCAAGTTTTGCCAATTCCTGATCAGGTGTTTTGCGGGAAATAATGGTGTACTTGAGGCAGACGGAACTTGATGCGGTCTTTAGACCAAGACCGAACTTGCCGAGGCTTTCAGGAGTTTCTCGTTCTGGGGCACCATAACGTAACGCCCGATGAATGCCATCGGCATCCATGCCTTCTCCGTTGTCCCCAAAATAGACCAGCTTGCGTCCATCATCGCGCAGGACGATTTCAACATTAATCTTGTCAGCTTTCGCAGCAATAGAGTTGTCGATAATGTCCGCAGCCGCAGTTTTAACATTGTACCCAGTGTCACGGAGGCCGAAGATCAGCCTGGGAGCATCTGGTTCATTAATTAAATCGTTCATTATAAAATCCCTCAGATATATGGATTCCTTGCTGCTCAAGCAGGCTAGCCACGTAGTTCCGGAATGTGATGGGCAGGCAACTGCGTCAGTATGAGGTACTCATCGCGTTTATCTAGTTATTGAGACTGCCTGAGTTTTTGTCTTCCAGGAGACGGGTTGCATACTACCAGTTTTTCTCCTCACCGAGAGGTGAGCCAGCCATCCAGAAGACCGTACTGAATATTTCCTTATGGGCACGCTACGGGCAGGTATCGGACAAGCCTCGATGGACAAAACTGCATGGTGTTACAGGTGCGCGCTAGAGTCACCGTATTTTGTGGTTGATATCAACCGCTAATTACGGATAAGTCATGTACGCATGCAGACAAGGAATGTCAGTGCTGTATGTCAGGACATCGCGCCTGTTGGAAGAAATGAAACTGGCGCACGCTGATGGCAGCTTCCGGAAACGGCTGATGCAAATTGCCAAATTCGAACTGCTTGTTTTGGATGACTTCGGGGTGGCAACGCTGACTCAATCCGAGCGGCAGGATCTGCTAGAGCTCATCGACGATCGCACCACCAAATCGACAATCATCACCAGCCAGATCCCGGCCAATGCATGGCACGATGTCATCGGCGAACCCACTCTTGCGGACGCGATTCTCGATCGCATCGTCCACCGCGCCCACACTATCAAATTAACCGGAGAAACCATGCGAAAACCCAAAAAAACTTGACCCAACATGAACACTTGAAGTAAAAACCAACCACCAGCACAACACGCCGTTCAGGTGTTCACGTTCGAGCAGAATCACCGTTCACGTTCGCCCAGAATCACTGTTCACGTTCAGCATAATGGCCAGTGTCGCCGTCCAAATTAACCAATCCCTGCTCTGGAATGGCATGCTCAATTGAGTTGATATAGCTTACCTCGTGCGTCCGAAGCAATTGTTCGTTGGTCGCTGCAGTGGATTTATAGTGTTTCATTTGATGAAACAGTCCAGCCTCCATGAGACCGTCCTCTATAGCTGTTATGCGCGACGGTGACTCAGGGTGCCCCTTCTCCATCTCGTGTTTCATGCAAAGCGGGTGTGTGATGTACGCAGTGGTCATAGGGTATCCCGCTGTCTCATTGGAGCAAAGTTACCAGTTTCTGTCATTCAGCCCTCCACTGAAGAAGTAATATTATTTTGTCCTGTCATCAATGTCGCGTGACATTTGTTCATACGACTTTAGTGCCTTGGCAGCGATATCTCGGTTGATCCGAGGTTGCCGCAAAATTCCCACCCCCAACACTAATAGAGTTAATATAAAAATCAAGTAGACAATGCAGTTCCACCAAACTGGTGATTCTACGATGGGGCCAGTGGCAGTCCAAAATCCTCCATCCATAATAAAGTGAATTGCGACATAAAGGTTTGTTGCAGCAACAACTGCTTTGAAACAAGCAAGGGTAAAATACATGTGCACCTGATACTTTCTGGGAGCCATCTGGGATCCACACGCCACAAAGACTAATGGCTCCCACCACTGCCAAATCAACATTTTTACACCTGGAGAAAATAAGAACCTGTAATTAACAAGGGCTTCCAGAATAGCGAGAAGGATATTCGAAAGGCTATCGACGAGCAGACTGGCCACAAAGGCGAACGGTAGAATAAGCACCCACCGGAGCCAGTTAGGTAGGCGGTCAAGTCCTCCTGAGTCAGCAAAGCGCGCCAGAGGAAGGAGTAAGGCGCCAGAAGTTCCAGTAACGAAAAAGCCAATCAGGATGACATCACTGATCCAAGTCCAGGACATAGGGTCGAGTTCGTTCAATTTTCATCCCTGATATTTGGTTTTATCCCTGCCATGAACTTAATGTTCGTGCGTGTAGGATGTTACGAAGACTTAGCCATTTTCCTTTTGGTGCAAAAGACAGTCTTTCAGCAAGTGTAGCAAGTAATTCCGGTTCCAGTTTGTTAAGTGTGCTTGTATCTACGTCTGCAAACTCTCCAGGGTAATAGTAAGGTGCGAATTCGCAATCTTTAGCGATTACCTCAAGGCGTTTGGCTGCATCAACTATATTAAAAAGTTCCTCAATCTGAGCCTCCCTCCTGGCCGAACTGTAAGCCACTATACGCTCGCGGTGCCTATTAGCACGCTCCTCCTTGAGACGCCTTTTTTTCTCAACCCGTAAGAATTTGGCATCATCATACTTCCGCTGAATTTCATCATATTTTAGTTGATTGATACGATTTTCTTCTTCGATAATCAGTTTCATCTTATCCATTGTGGCAGAAGGAACAGATGCAAAATTCCGAACTTCACTACTGCTTGGATCTTCAATTAATCTTGCTAACAATTCGTCCGGGTCTAATATTTCCCTAGCGAAAATTTTAGTAAGGTGATCACCCAAAAAATATTGGGTGTAACCTTTCAATTGCTCATTGGTAATTTCTACAGGTTGTGCGCCTGAAACATACGATGGATCACGAGCAAAACGAAGAATTGAATTAGGTTGACCTCTTAACCAACCGCCATGTCCAGAACTACATCCTCCACAGTCGATGAAAGGGGGATTTGATATGATCCAATCGGTACGGAGGTTTCCATAATAGCGGCTAATTCCTCTATAAATTAAGTTCAGTTCATAAAGGCAGCAGAGAAAATCTGATGGACTTGTGAATTTGACACGACATTGTGGTTCAAACAGTTTACCCATAGTCATCCCGCAAAGCATCCCGAAAGAGCCATGCTGTGGAATATCCTCACCGTGGAATACACGAAGATCATTAAGGTAATGCTGAGAGATATAGTTTAGTGGCATATTTTCTTTCAGGTGGTATCCACGGTAATTCTGATATGTAGATAGACCCCATTATTGCTTGCATGGCGATAGCACAACTCCGTCTTGAAATGCAAGGCCGCACTCGTACTCAATGTATTCACCTTCTGCATCTATTTCACGGCCTCCAGCATAAGGTTGGGCATCTTACTATCCATGTACAGCGGCCTCAATTGCGGGGTCAAACCAAACGGAGAAACGCTCGACTTCTGCCACACCGGCGAGTAACTGCATTTCAGTTATATGCACGGTGGGCAACATGAACCGAGGTATTGCCTCTTCATCTGAATAGCCAAGTAGAGCCATCTCGGTTTTGTCTACGAAGAACGGATGCCGCAGTTGCTTTAGGTCAGAAGCGGAGTATTGCGTCTTTTGATCGGTAATTGAAGGCGGATGTTCAATCCGGTTGCGCACAAGAACAACTTCTTCGAGCATTTTTAGATCAGACGGCCCATTTTTGAACGCAACATTGAAATGCTTGGTGAAATGGGCATCGTAGCCGGAAAACCAGCCTTTGTTTTTGAACACTGACTTCTTCATCGATTGGTCTACAACGATACCGCTTTGTTTGACCCATGACTCAAGATAGAGGTGAAGCGCAGCGGCAAGCATAGAGATGCATGAGTATGCCAGAACGTGAAGAGATTCATCGGCTTCGAGCCACTTGTCGAGGAAAGGTGGCTCATCATCTTCGCTGTATGGGGGAATGAATGGTTCCTCATGTGCTTCAATCTTTCGCTTTCGCTCAATATAAGGCTCGGATGCCGTAGCGTAGAACTGGCGGATAAAGGCGATGCGACAGTCTAAGAAATAGCGAACATTCACAGCTTATACTCCAAATGCCCAACGTAAAAGTCATCGGCGCTGCGCGGCTTTATCGCACAGCGTCCGAGTGGGCTGCCGGGTTGGGCGTCGGGTCAGTCACGGCTGATCTACGGCGGAAGGCATTATGAGCAACATAAAGCGCCTGCGAATCTCTCCTCGGACAAAAACAATAACTGGAAACTGGCCGCTTCCATAATCACTCTGAAGTCGGTCCAATGTCTCCTCATATTCGTCTGGTCGCGCCAAGAAAAGCGCTTGGGCAGCGTGATCGAGCGTGTTTTGTGGATAGATGCGAATATCTATTTCTGGGTTATGCATCCCACATTCCGCGACGATACCAGCGAGTTGCTCGTTCCATGTTGCATGGGCGAACTTCTTCCAGTCGACAATTTTGTCGTCGACAATGCCGGAGTCCAGATCATGCTCGTGGTTAATTGTGTATCTGAGTTTTTGCATGAATAGGGTCTGGAAAAAGCCAACTTGCCCAAAATCAATCTTGGAAAAAAATCCGAAGGCAATGCCCATGATTGTCCATAGGGGTGCTTTCAACACATGCATGAGAAACGGCCAGAACAAAGAATAAAGCGCTAATCCGATTTCATCCCGAGTAAATAGTTCATATGCAGCAAACGGACATGAAATCCACCTCAACATCGCAATCCGCACGCCAAGACCCGCAAGCCAAACATTCACATATTTCGATGAATAGGTAAAAGCGCTCCAAACTGCTTGAATACCCCCTCCGACCTGCACCACTGCTGGATTTCAGACAGGCTCACTTGGTGAGACTGCACCCTCCGTATCATGTGCGGCATGGAGATCATTATGACAACCGGAAATCAGTATAGCAACGATGTAAACCTAATTCGTATTCCCGTATTCTATCGGGATGAGATGGTTGCGAGATTTGCAAACTATTCACCGAGCGCAGGCAAGCCGTCCGATGTGGTGTCATCGTGGCTTAAGCTTGGAATCCCGTTAGAAATCGTCAAGCCAGAGCAGGCAACTGAGACGGATATATGTTTGGCACACGATGAGAAGTATGTGCATGACATTCTGTCATGCAACATCAAAAACGGGTTCAGCAATAAATTGCCTATTGTTGCCACATCACTACCCTATACCGTTGGCTCAATGATATCTGCAAGTCGTGAGGCCATAAGTAATGGGCTAGTAGCAGTAGCACCATGCTCAGGATTTCATCATGCTGGATACAGCAAGTGCAGTGGATATTGCACGTTCAATGGACTGGTGATCACTGCCTGCGTTCTAAGGGTTGAAGGTCTTGCCAGAAAGGTTGGTATTCTGGATTTCGATATGCATTATGGCAACGGCACAGATGAGATCATAGAAGAAATGAAGCTGGACAGTTGGATAGTCCATTACACCGCTGGCGGAAAGTATTTCGATGAGAAGCAAGCGAGCGAATTTATCGAACAGATTCAGTCCATCATGGAATGCATGGCTGATTGCGACATCATTCTCTACCAGGCCGGGGCCGATCCCCATATCGACGATCCACTTGGCGGATGGCTTACAACAGAACAGCTTGCCGAACGTGACTGGCAAGTATTTTCAACGGCCAAGCGAATGAACATTCCCATAGCTTGGAATCTGGCTGGAGGTTATCAGATTGATTCAAATGGCGGCATACGTCCTGTGTTGGACATACACGACAACACAATGAAGGAGTGTGCGCAGGTTTTTATGGGGAATGCATATGACTGCTGATAGCGGATATTGCGAAAGTTTTTATAAAGTCAGAGATGTCTTTCACAAGCTTGATAAAAAGCTGTCACCAGAATTCAAGCAGGCAATGGCGAAGTTTTTGCGCTGTCTTTCAGTGAACCACAAAGTCGGATTCTACGCACCTGGGCCGGGAAGCGTTGTTAGATGGGCAATATTCTCTGTCCACAACCATTTATATCCGGGCATGATGGAATTACCCCCATCGTATTGCCTTAATAACCCAAGCGAAGAGTATTTTGAAAGTTTGAAAGAGCTTCTCCGAACTATTCGTTCCTCATTTGCGTAAACCAAGGAAGAAATCAAACGTCAGAAGTAATAACCAACGAGAAGGAGAGTCATCATGAAAACCTTGATAGCAGCACTAATTCTTAGCACGGCCTTGGTGCAGCCGGCACAGGCTGGGACTGTGCCCCAACGCAACATCGCGATCGGCGGCTTAGTTACTCACGGTCTGACCTATCTCGCCATCATTTCATGATTGCCTATGCAACCGGTGGTTGTGCTCCTTAAATTCGTTAATAACTGGTTTTGTCAACCGCTCCTATTACATTCCGGCAACGACGGCTGCCGGTGTGTAATCGGAGCGGAATGTTCGATCATTGGCCAACAGTGCCCACACGATCCGTGCATTCTTGTTCGCTAGTGCGACAGCCGCCACATTCTTGTTGCGCCTGGCCATTAGCTTTCTCAACCAGCTATCTGGCTCTGCTTTGTTCTCGGCGTAGCGGATTATCCATCCCGCATCGTGTATCTTGAGTGGGTCAAGCCAGTAGTCAGTCGCAGCGAATATCTCGCCGCCAATTTCAAATACCAATTTGCGCACGTTCAGAGTTGCCTCACCAATTATCTGCATGAGGCAATTGAAGTTAACCATCCTGAAAATCTTTTGGGCATCTTCTGATAGTCGTTCCGGGCATGATTCCATCGTATTGATGATGGCATGGTGTGCAGCGAAACCCTGTGCTCCCACATTCGGCATCTCAGTCGAGCTGGTGCGCGGATAGCTGATCGCTCCAGCTTCATACAAATTTTGTACCGCAGCATAGGCGCAGGTTAAATCTATCCCCATATCGGCAGCATTAGCTAATAGTGCCGACAGCGTGAGCGGCAGGGGAGGGGGCAGGAGTTCCTGCGTTTGACTGGCGGCAATACAAATGGCTGTGACATTTTCTGCTGACGACAACCGAGGGGTGTCGGGGCACGGACTAGTCGTTTGCCATTCGAGAACCACATCCTGGAATAGGGCCTGGGTAGTGTAGAAATCTGTCGGCGTGAAATGCGTGATCTCCATCTCACGGTTGACCAGCTCGGTCAGTAGCCGTGTCTTGACGCGACCGATACCAGTCGGCTTGCCTAAGCGAAGCGAAAATGCCCGGCTTAGATTGATGCCGTACAACCAATCCAGCTTACGGCGCACGCAGCCTGCGCGGTATACAGCGTCAGTGGCGGAAAGGGGAAGCAAATTCTTCAGTGCAAATTTCAGTGAGTCGGGATCGAGCGCTGATGCCCACAGGCGCAAAATTTTCCCCTTAAAACCCAATTCGTAAAGGATTTGACGGCCGATGACCTCACCCTCTTCATCCGGGTCGGTTGCGATTACTACCGTTTTGACCCGATCTAGCCATTGACCTATCTTATGGTAATGCTGGAGATGATTCTCTTTGACCTTCCATTCCCATTTCTCGGGAAGGATCGGGAGCTTTTCCAGGCACCATGGCCCCTGATCGTACCCACTACTATATTCTTCCGGCATGGACAGATTCAGCAAATGACCGTACGCGTTAAGTACAACGTTTCCACGGCCCGTATAAACCCCGTCCTCATACGTTCCTGCGCCAACGTGTTTGGCCAACGTGCGTGCTTGCGAGGGCTTCTCGCAAAGATAAAGTGTGTGATAGGTCTGATTTTTCATATGAATTATTGCAGATAGGTATTTATGGGATTGGAGTCGAGCAATGCTTTGATGCGAGCAGCCGCTACATCAAATAGCGCGTAGCATTCAGAAGTGACTGGATGTGCCTGACAAATTTCCACCGGGGTAAATTTATCCCGGTTTTGATGGAGACATTCCATGCTGGCACATTCGATAGCCTTAAGTGCATCAACCGCTACCACTTTAATCAGGGACAACTCTTTATCTCCAACCAGTCCGAGGGCCATGAACATCTCGTCGTTACGCTTTGCTATGCCTTTCCTGATGTCAGTCGTAATGTCCATTTCTATCGCCGCATCCTTGATATCCTGCCTCTGCATCATCAGGTTTCGTACAAAAACGAGTGAGACATCAATTTTGTAACAAGCGAATTGGTGATCCATAATGAATTGGACCTCTCCTGCGATTCCTTCCGCGAAGGATTCGTAGTCATCAGCCAGAATCAGGGCATGGTGGTAGTGCAACTCATTTAAAAACCAAACCCGGAAGACCACAAAAAACACCTGTTCACACGGCACCTCAACAGATCGTGTTTTGCGCACATCCCTCAGCTCTCTGGTATGGTCATCGTGGCGATAACGTAACTGCATTGGGGGATTCACTTTTTCGCTCCTTCATTATCATTGGCTGCCACCCTGTCAGGATTGTTCGGCAGTTCATAAGCTGACATGCATTCGTCGTATTTTTCCAGAAGTGCGCGGAGCCCTTCCAGTTCGGCATCATCGGCTTCAGTTAATGCTCTTGGGCGGATCACCACGCCCAACATGCGATATTCAATGGCAGTCCTACCGGATTTGATCAGTTGCCTCATTCCTTCTTTTGTCACCGGCATCTTCCTTTCCTTATGAGGATATAGATTCGTGCCAACACAAATCATGCCGCCCTCGGCATGTCATGGAAGTGGCGGGTAGCGGGATAGGTGGTTACCAGCCGTTTTCCTTCTTTAGGGTGATCCGTTACGACCAGAACTAGATTACGTTTGGCGTTTAGAAAGTAGCGGCCTTCCTGTTTTCCCTGTCGGGAATATTTGGCCGCACTCCATAAGCTATTGCGTGCTACTTCGCGTACCGAGTCGTCAGACGCCAATGCGGCCAGATTCACCCATGCTTCCTGTGCGGCATTGTCTGGTGTGGTTTCGGCAAGGAATCGATCCGCAAACCGATCCAATACATGTCGAGTGATGCAAACATTCCCTAAACCCGTGACCTTGATTGTTTCGCGTATTGGCCCTGTGACCAGTAAATCCTCTATCGAGTCAGGCTGGAAACCATTAAACCAGACGGTGTCCTTGTCTACTTTTAGCCCGCACCCCGCAAAACGGGTAGTCAGGAAATTGGCAAACGGCACTAAATGCACCTTGTCCGATTGTCTCCGGTGCAGTTTGCGTATTGCGCCTAGTGAAACAATCAATTGCGTACCGGCATTTCCGACCAGCTTGTTGCCTAAAATGCACTTTACTTCCAGCAGATGCTGCATGGCTGCCAACTCTGCTGCGATGTGCCGGTCTTCTATCGGTGCGGTGACGCGCACTTTAAGTAAACCGCCGAGGCGTACAGTGCTGTTGCTCCAGTACACGATAAAAGTGTCAGATTGCGATGTTGCGAGGGTATGGATTTTTAGAATATTCATGAAGGTGTCTCACCTATGCGAAGGTACTGCCAAGCCAGAACAACGTATTGCTCAATTAGTGAATGCAAGATCAATTTACCTAAGTCGACAAATTTCCAAAGATTAATTTATCGATTCCATGACTGTAGGTTGTCCTGCGGTCGCGACGGACAGCGAGGGTGCTCATCGCTATTTGCGTATCCGAAAAAACTTGAGTAACAGATCAAGGTCATCTCTGCACGTCTTCCTGACCAACTGCCAAGTTTTGGCACGCCCTTCAGGATTTTCAAAAATCATGATCGCGCCCAATAGCGCCAATATGATTCCGAATGCACTAAGGGCAACTACGCAAAGCGCTTTCCATTGCTCCCAGCCACACATTAAAACCAGCCATGCATAGACAGAAACCAGCGTGAGGGTTGTCAGGATCACAGGCCATGGCGGCATTTCTGGCCGGTTATCGGAGGAGAATTTATTCTTCATGATTATTGAGATATATCGACTGGCTTAGCTGAAATCACATCACCAGGGAGGACATGAAATTCCTGCTGCATTTCTCCAAACGGGTAGTAAATGGCCGAATATTTCATGAGAAAGGATTTCTGCTGGTAGGGAAGGGTGGTCGTACAGGTTTCACTGCCTGGTTCAAGGGAAATGGGTATGCCTGCTGCGGACAGGACTTGGCATACGTCCTTGTGCAAGGTCAGCCGGTTAATTTGTGAATTGGAGATATCCTTTCTGTAGGACAGATAGGTCGAAAGGAGAATGATGTAAATGACCATGGTCGCCCAATCTGCGGCGGTGATTTTCAACTTCCATTTTTTCTTGCTGGTTGAGCTGGTGTCATTCATGGCAACTTCTTTCATATAACGAGGTATGCGAACAAGATACCTATGTCGATATGCAACCCGAAGATTTAAATGCAGTGTCGCAGCGTTATGAGATCACTCTGTCCGTAATGGACAGGCAACTATGAAATCCGAGTAGTTATAGGGAGGCGTGACCATGAATCCTGATTCAGTCAGCGTAGTGAATTGAGTAAATTGTGCGGATCGGCGTGAACGAGGAAGGAATGCGTTGAAACTTTCCGTAAATGGAGCATTAATCGGAAAGTCGCCTGAAAGCCTTGCTATATAAGGCTATTAGACATGCCGAAATACCCCAAACACTGTAAATCGGAAAGTATTTTAATCATTCTCTGTTCACATATTGTCTGGGTATCAACTTCAAGTAGACTCCATTGCGAAATTGAATGCAAAGCGGACTGTGGTCGATAAAATATTCAAGGGGAATAATGTTGGCTCTGACCATATGGGAAGTGCCGCGCGCTGCGCCGTCACTCAGCTTGATTATTCTCCCCAATAAAGCGCACAGTGGTATTCCACTTTTCGCAAGGAGAGAATCATGGAAACCGATAATGCCGTAAATCCACACGAGCCATGGAACAAAGGAAAGTTGACAGGCCAGAAGGCTCCACTCAAGCTGAAGGACATCTGGGCCATTCGAGTTCGCCTTCAGTTGGCTGAGCGGATCAGAGAGTTAGCCTTGTTCAATCTGGCCATCGATAGCAAGCTTCGTGCGTGCGACTTGGTTAAAATAAAAGTTCGGGATATTTCGCACGGAGTTAACGTCGCTTCGCGCGCAATCGTCATGCAACAGAAAACTCAACGGCCAGTGCAATTCGAAATTACGGATCCAACCCGAGTCGCAGTGGACAAGTGGATTCGTTTGGCTGGCCTTAAATCAGAGGATTTTCTGTTCCCCAGCCGTCTCTGTGCGTCATTACATCTTTCCACCAGGCAATACGCTCGCATTGTTCATAAATAATGGAATGGACGCCCACTTCCTAATACGGCATCAAAGTGCCAAAGTAGTGGTGGCTTTACTTACCACTAAACATAGAAAGGGGCGTCCGAAATGAAGATTACAACAATTGGTTTGGATTTGGCAAAGTCACTATTTCAAATTCACGGAGTGGATGAGCGTTGCAAGGTTGCCGTTCGCAAGCAATTGAAGCGTACGGAGATGGCGAATTACTTTGCCAACTTGGAACCGTGCTTGATTGGAATGGAAGCTTGCGGCAGCGCCCATTATTGGGCGAAGAAGCTTGAAGGATACGGGCATACAGTGAAGCTAATGGCGCCACAGTTTGTGAAGCCCTATGTTAAAACAAACAAGAACGATATTGCGGATGCCGAAGCGATCTGTGAAGCAGTCAGCAGACCAAACATGCGGTTCGTCGCGATAAAGACGGTTGAGCAACAAGCGATCCTGTCGGTGCACCGTGCACGTCAGAGTTTTGTGAAAGCCAGAACGGCACAAGGAAACCAGATACGCGGATTGCTCTCGGAGTTCGGGATTGTGATTCCGCAGGGAATTCGCTCGATCATGAAGCAGATACCGGAGATTCTGGAAGATGGTGAGAATGGCTTGCCTGGCACGATGCGTAATCTGGTCGAACGATTGACGGAGAACTTGAAGGAAATGGATCGTCAGGCCAAAGAACTGGAAACGCAAATACAATTATGGCATCGCGAGAATGAAGCGAGCCGCAAGCTGGCAGAGATTCCGGGGCTGCGCCGATCACAGCGAGTGCGATCGTGGCGACAGTGGGTGATGCACGGGAATTCAAGAATGGTCGTCAGCTGGCTGCGTGGATGGGATTAGTGCCTCGGCAGCACTCCAGCGGCGGCAAGCAGAATTTATTGGGTATTAGCAAGCGAGGGGACACCTATCTGCGCACATTGATGATTCACGGTGCGAGAGCGGTAATTTGTGAGCCTGACCGGCACACTCCGCTGGTGGAAAACTGCAAGACGGCGATGTTCAAGCCCGGCGATAGAATCAGCGCAACGCTACGGGTTGAGCGCAAACAGACTGCGCGCCCCGAACGGTATACGGAAGCCGAGTTGCTGCGTCATATGGCCTCTGCCGGGATTGGCACAGAAGCGACTCGGGTTGAAGCTATCAATACTTTAGTGAGGGATCAAGTCGCAAATCGTATCGAGGTCAAAACAAAGTGGTCACTGGAGGTAAGTCCAACTGAGAGTGGAATGCACCTGCTTGGCCAGTTGCCACCATCGATTACGGGATCGGCCATGGAAAATATGCTGCGTAATGCGCTAAAAAACGTGAGGAACGGACAAGTCGGTTTGTCAGGGCATTTGCACGACGCATTCAAGTGGCTGACACTAACAATTCATGGGGTCAGTTAATCTGATTGGCTTGAAGCTATCAGAATGTATGTCCGGCGCAGAACAAGCAAAATCCGGTAAAATCAAAACTTGGCTGAGAATCCTTTTCCATCCATTGGCCAACATAATAATTTCACCATGACCCGATCTGACCTAATATTTCGATTAGCCGACCTACATCCTCAACTGCTTGCCAAGGATGTCGACCTTGCTGTCAAAGTGATTCTGGATTCCATGTCCGATACGTTGTCGCGCGGGGGGCGTATCGAGATTCGTGGTTTCGGCAGTTTTGGCCTGAATTACCGCCCTCCCCGTCAAGGACGGAATCCCAAGACCGGCGAAAAAGTCGCAGTACCTGCCAAGTATTCGCCGCACTTCAAAGCCGGCAAGGAATTGCGCGAACGGGTTATTCTTGCATCAGCTAAGTGAGTGCGGCTTGCGCCGCCTTTGTCCTGACGTTCACATCGGTGAAACTCTCTAGCGACTCTCCTGACGGGCCGCTGCGGGAGGGCGGATGCCGATAGTCACGAGACTAACAGACCATCACATAAGTGAATCGCATTTAGGCAAGTCAATTTTCCATTCCCCATTTATTTTGTTCAAACGGCATGTAGCGTCCTTGTCATTTTGCTTGGATGTAATGATGGCCGATTTATCTTGTTTTTCAACTCTAACAAGCGATATGTGGCCTTGTATTCCGTTATTTAATTTAACCATTGCATTCCGTGTCGCCGACATCACATCAACAAAATAGACCTTTGTAGAAATTGTATCGATTTCGTTTCTCGGTATTCCAAATCCAGATACAAGCCCATCCCTGTTAGAAGACTTGTCTTTCTTAAAGCCTTCTTCAATATTATTCTGACTTTCTTGCGTAGCATGATCCCAAACATATCCATAATCGCCTTCGTTGACTCGAGCAATAAGCTGCTTGGCAAAATCCTCTGCAGATACCTCATTTGAGCTGTTGGCCTTATCGCAGGCAGTGAGCAACAAAGTACAAGCTGCCACAATTGAAGCCATTTTCACTAAAAACATATATTGACCATTTATGGTTTTCATTTATTCATTACCCTTATAAAGTTGATTGGTGTTAACTCAGTTTTTTACAACATCGTTTGCCACTTCTTTCATGGCGTCGTCGAACAATGGAGCAAAACTATTCTGAAGATCGACCGGGCCGGTATATACAAAGGCTGTCTCCCTAGTTGGAAATAACATATGCACTCCTCCATCATGGCTTTGAAGAATTATCCACAGAACCTTTTTCTTATTACTCACGCTGCCTGAAATATGATTATTTGATGAAACTGAGTCAACACCATTAGCTTGCTGCATCGAGGATCCACCACCAGCCTTTGCAGCCAACGCAACCATTGCTAGGCTAACTAAGAAGTTTGTCTTTTCTTGTTTAATTTGCTCATCCTGTCTTTTCTGATCTGCCTCAGTATTTTCTGCCCCTATGTCCAGGGCATCATTCTTTGCAAGAGATTCCTCCAGCGTTGGCAACTGGGTAGGATTATTTACAGCCCCCCAATAGTTATAGGCAACGGCGACATACAATTTCTTGCTCGCCGCAGCCGGATCATTGGTTACCCTTACACCTCTATCCGTGAAGTACTTTGCAATCCTCGAACTAACATGGGGGAAGCACTTTTCAGTGAAAAGGGCTGGCACCGCACAAACGTATATGGCATCTGTTGACTTCTGCAGTATCACATCCCCCATCATTGAGGCCTTCATAGGATCTATGGTTGGATTAACCATCTTGTCACTAAATTTTAAAAGTTTTCCCTCTTTGATTTGCTGCTGATCCGATTCGGAAAGAGTGACTCTTGACGTGGGAGCAGCACACCCGGTTAAAACAATGCCAACAAGAAAGACAATTGTTGCCGACTTTAATCGATACGTTTCAACCCATTTCATTTCACAGAGTCCATAACAAGTGATGCGGAAATGATTATTCTGAAATTCATTGTTGCTCTCCAAAAAGTTGAAATAAGTGCTGCCAACCATTTCATTCTAATGAACGGGTGTTAAACCCGAAGATTTTTACCAAGAGGCGGAAACCTGCCCTGTTGCTTCGCCGAACGACTCCATGACGCATGCGTTTAGTAGCTCATCATTAATGTGCAATTCAACAGTTGTACTCAAAACTGATCTGCTTGCCGCTTTTCCTTTGCTGTTCGCTCACTGCCAGCCTGCTGCTTGAATGCCTGTTTCAGACTTTTTGTCAGATAACTCACCGTTAACTGGAATGACATGTGCGGAGCAGAAATTTCAATCACCGAGTCGCCCTGCTGCAATTTGGCGGAAGCATCACCCACGAAAGGTGCCTGTTTTTCGATCAGTTTGTATTTTCCGGAAAGTGCACTTAAGGTTTTTTGAAAACTGTCCTTTGGCAAGGTCATCAACACTGCCGCTAATTTGTCGGATTGGTCAAAGATAAAAGTGACTTCGGAAATGCCTTCAATCCCTAGCCCATTACCATCGCCTTGCAGCATCTTGCCGCCGGAATATTTGTTTGTCCCGGCATCGGATAGCGAAGTTTTGCCACTCATCTGCTGCTTCACTTGTGCGTAGGTGGCGACGCCCAACTCAAAGCCAAGCGGAACTGCGTTGTTAGCAAAGGCAACGTTGGAAATAGCCATGCACAGCATAGCAACCGCAATCATCAATTCTTTTTTCATTTTTATCTCCAATATTGTGCTGTGCATCCTACTGTAAAGGTTGGCAAATAAATTATTCGCTCATAACTTCATCCTTAAGCGGGATTGGCAACCAACCGATTTGTTCTGGCAATCATTATCAATTCACTCGCCCCACCTATTTTTGTGACTGGTCTGACAGCCAGCTTAAGCAAACTCACTATGTGGTGGAGGCATTATAGATATATTTAACGAATTGCCCAATATATTGTGAAGACGTAAGCGGCGCCCGGACGTACCTTTCCTAAAACAGGAGAGGCAATTGGAACCGGAGGAAGCGTTTGGAACAGTACTGAGGGAGTTAAGGACGAAGCATGGCTTGTCTCAGGAGTCGCTTGCCCATGAGGCAGGCCTAAGAACGTAATTACATTTCACTGCTTGAACTCGGCCGGAATAGTGCCAGCATCAAGACCATATTCAAACTGACTCTCGCTCTGGGAGTGACTGCCACCGAGTTCATGAGGATGGTCGAAGCCAAGCTTCGAAAAGCCCAGAAATCCTAAACACCGTTGCTGCGGCTGTAAATTCACACTTCCCACATCTTTGACGCGTCCTAACAGGACGCGGAGGATGTCGTATCGAATCCAAACAAAAATATTTGTTTGGGTTGTATGTCGAGTTTGCTATTTTGGTCGGGTATCACTTTTGAAAGGATATGCCATGACCAATACCAGGCAAAAAACCGCAATATCAACCAAACCGGCACTGCCCGGCAAAAACTCCCGCAACAGCGACGAGGTGGCACCCTTGGCAGATGAGCTTCTGCAGCTGGAAGACAATTTCACGGAATACAGCGAGATCAGCACGTTCCTGTGCCACGCCTTCGCCACGGCACTGTCCAACCACGAATCGCTCAATAAGGAAATCAGTTCTGGAGCCATGCGTTGTTCCAACTGGCTGCAATTCCGGTCAGGAGAACTGAAGGCTGATATTAAACATGTGCATGCACGCTATGTCGCCGAGCATAAATAGGTATTACGGACTCAACATTTATATCGAATATTACTCAAAATAGACGGTGCTCGACTGTTACTTGATTGCGTTGGCTATACACTATCCAGATAAAGCTGTTTTTGCGCCCCTTGAGTTTCTTGTCAGTGGCTTTTGTATCACAGGAGTCATCAGCGAATGCCAGGTGACTGAACAGGAAATCCCTATCCATAATTTCCGCAGTACTTCACGCCACCAATCCTTGTCCGTAAATTCAGCAGAGAGCTTTTATGACCAGCTGAATGTTGTTATCCAAATATTATGCCCATCGCGGTACGAGCAAAATCCGGTAGAATCAACGGTAGCCGACATACACTTTGAGGATTGCATCATGCAAAGCGAACGTTTTGATTTAAACGACATCCAGCACGAGCCGACGGATGCACAGTTAGAAACCTTGATGAATTCAGTAGCAACCGAGGCAAGTCGGCGTGCCGAACTGGCACGTCAGGAACTTATGCGTCGGCTGCGTGAAGACATTGTCGCCGCCAATAATCATCCACGGGTCACTGCATGAGCGATACGCTCAAGCCGCGCCTGATTGTCGTCGCAGGTCCTAACGGCGCAGGCAAAACCTCGATCACCGAGCAGTTACTCCGTCATGAGTGGATGGGCGGCTGCGAATACGTGAACCCAGACTATATTGCCCGCGACGAATTTGGCGATTGGAATGCGCCCGATGCCGTTATAAAGGCAGCCATCCGTGCCGCCGAAGTGCGTGAACAGTGCGTGCGGGATGGTCGCAGCTTAGCTTTCGAGACTGTGCTGTCAATGCCGGACAAGATCGATTTCATCCAACGGGCAAAGCAGGCTGGATTCTTCGTACGGCTGTTTTTCGTTGGCACAGATAATCCTTCCATCAACGCCAAGCGCGTTGCACTGCGCGTCATGGAAGGCGGACACGATGTGCCTATCAGTAAGATCATCGCTCGCTATACTCGGTCATTGGCAAATTGCTCGGTGGCAGCACGTATCGCGGACCGTGCCTACATCTACGACAACTCGGTGGACGATTCACCGGCACAGCTTTTGTTTCGCACAAGCGAAGGAAAGTTGATCAAGCACTATGGTGAAATCAATCCGTGGGCGCGCGAAATTCTGCGTGAGATTGACCCGAAATCCAGTAGCCTCTCATAAAGCTCTAGTAACCAAAGCCTATGAGCAAGTTAAACTATACTGGCCTTAATTTAGCCGAGGTATGCAATAGCAACGGCACCAGCACCGGCACAAAACTCGACACCCAAATATCAGTTGCTCAACGTAACGCTCGCTAACGGCTTGCCCTGATGAACCGGGTTGCGATCCATCGTCCACCAATTTGTATTGTTTCGCCCCCTAATTTTCCGGCTGTGTCAGGGCTGCTGAATGTATTTAATTCATTAAATTTCAGTCAATTACCGAGCAATTCGATTTTAATAGACGCAACAGTACGCGGGGAGTAAGTATCCACCGGGAAAGCCGCTGGCTTTACGATTGCTGGCCCCCTCAAAGGGGCCTAACCGTAATCGGTGAAAATCAAAAGCCAAACCCGTAGCACGGGGTGAAGCCCGCCCCCGCAAATGTCAAACTTCGGGAGTCCCCCGGCATAGATGGGGGTTTACTCAAGTTCATTATCCAAAATAATATTGTTGCGTATAAGCAAATTATTCTATTTTGCCTATTGTGAAATAAAATTATCTTAGTTAGGATACACACCTGTCCGCGCTGCGTGGACAATAAAGTAACGCAGACGTTCGAACTTCCCCCCTCTGGGAGGCATCTCTAAAAAGTATGGCCCTGCCCAAGATCCGTCCACGTTGGGGCCAACAAATTCAAACCTATCGATCCCGAACAATCTGGTTGTGACTGCCCTTGTTGAAAACGAGGGCACTGACAACCCGGCAGCTTGGGTAGGTTTTTTTCAGCTTCTGCTGAAATTCGTTACCACGCGTTAAGTGGAATTTCAAACTAGTCTCGCCATCTGGTACATACAACGGCCTGACCTCAAAACGACTGAACTCCCAGTTCCAGCCAATCATTGCACGCATCACATCGTTGCAATATTTCAACCATCATATTTTGTGGTCATTCCATGTCCATATCTTGTGAAACTTACTCGCATTCAAATCCATTGCTCCATAGGAGCCATGTTCTTTTCGAAGCAACGCGAAATATCTAATCCCATCCGGGAATCTCACCTTTTGAAACTGGGTTAGCGAGTTTTCCGCAGAGAGTTCTTCTGCCAACTTGCAAATCAAACAACAGCAGTAAAGGGGAATGAACTTTTGTTTATTCACACTTGCAAAAGCCTCAGTGATAAATCTGACCGGCTTAAACCGTTGAATATAGCAACGCTATTTAACTCAACCAATGTCTCCTGTCCAGAAGAGACAACTCAGAAACAAAATCCTGAGCAATTCTGGAAAGTGCCGCCGTGAGGGGGTGCGAACTTTAGTGGTTATTAACTAAAGCTGGTCTTACGTTTTCTGCAGCACTTTGCAAACTGGAACAAATTAAAGCAAAGGAGTCATCATGAAAAAAAATACAGAAATTATTGACACATATATTGATGGGCCAAACACCAAGGACACGTGCCAAAGCACCGTTCCAAAAAAAAGAGTTCGCCATTCAAAACTGGAACAGCAGGCGGAATTGATTATGAAATTTCACTTTCAAGGAAGGTCAAACCAGTTTATCTGTGATCGCTTGAGGAAAGAGAAAAAATCAATTGAGTGCAACAGAACGACCATTTATCGGTTCATCAAAAAGTCACTTTCTTTGTGAGAGATAACATGAAAACCAATAAAGCAAAAGCGCGGCTAGCCGTCGCGCGCCATACTACACACGGCATTTCCAAATCTGATGCCAAAAATAATGGGAAAATCTCATCGATCGGCTCGGAGAGAAATTACCGACAGTGTATATATAACTATATTGAATGGTGCGATGTTAATAATATCTCCCCCGACTTTCGAGCCAACAACTCTTCCTTAAAAGCATTTCTCGATGAGAGAAGTGAGTATGTTCAGCAGAAAACTTTGGATCAAGAGCGGCGGTCACTTGAGCTAATTTACAAGCAAGATTTACCCTATTTTTGCTCACAGCAAATTTCTGTTTATGAAAAACGCAGTTATACGTTGACGGAAGTCAAAGCGATCGTTGTTCATCAGTGCCATAAAAATGTAATTACAACCTGGCTCGCTTTTTTTTGTGGGCTGCGCGCGCATGAGGCCGCAACTCTCCTGCCGATAGCCGAACGTCAAGCATCACACCACAGGGACTGGGATCCAAGACGTTTCACAGGACTTGACCAGTTTGCGATTTATACAGTTCAAGGGAAAGGAGGCCTGGTGAGAGAGGTCGCCATTCCGACGTGGCTGTCACACATGTTGGAAGCAACAAAAAGAGTATCTCCAATTGAAATAGTTGACAGGGAAATTATGTATCTATCATTTTATGATATTGGTATTGGCCAAAGCTGGAGTCAAAGTTTTTCTGCGGCCAGCAAAAAGGCGTTGAAATTTTCCAGGGGAGGACATGGGTTACGGCACTCATATGCTAAATGGAGACTTAAAATTTTGATGGTGAAACTCGAAGAAATTAATCAGTCGGCAGTAGATGAGCAGGCATTGTTAATTCTGAGTCAGGAATTAGGCCATTTTCGGTTGGATATTGTTTACTGCTACCTGAGATAGTTGCTTATAAACAACAAGTTGAAATATAAATGATACGCTTCAAAACCATTGCCCAATTTTGCGCCGAGTCAGGTTACACTGATGCAGCAGTGCGGGGAAAAATACGCGAGGGCGTATGGTTGGAGCGTCGCGTGTGGCGCAAAGCGCCCGATGGCCATGTTTTAATTGACACTGAGGGGTACAACGAATGGGTAATGAACGGCGGCGGGTTGGAGTGCGAGCAGCATCAAACAGCACCATCGAGATTGACTTCATTTTCAAGACGATCCGGTGCCGCGAGCGCCTCAAAATCAAGCCCTCCCCCGCTAACCTAAAACGCGCCGAGAATCATCGCGCCGCCATTCTTGATGCTATCGAGCGCGGCATCTTTGACTATGCTGTAACATTTCCAGAATCCCCGAACCGTTTGCAATTTTCCGAGTACAAGGGCGACGGATACCTGTTTAAAGACTATATTGACTCATGGCTACAAAAGCAATTGGTACACGTCAAAAGCAGTACCTACAATGATTACCGCAAGATAGTGAATAATACGCTTATTCCAGAATTCGGCACACTGACAATTGCAGCCCTCAAACGCGCCCATGTTCGCGGCTGGTGCGACAAACAAACAGCAGGAAATAAGCGACTTGCCAATGTCCAGAGCGTCTTACGCATTGCGCTACATGATGCAATGAGTGACGACCTGATCGAATCTAATCCTCTTTATGGTTGGACGTATGAGCGCAAGGAAGCGCCAAAGCCTAAAGACGACATTGACCCTTTTGATGAGGATGAACAATCCCTCATTCTTGCATCGTGCCGCGACCCGCAGCACCGAACTCTGTTCAAGTTCGCATTCTGGACAGGGCTAAGAACATCCGAGCTTGTCTCTCTGGAATGGAGTGATATTGATTGGCATCGTAACTCTGTGCATGTTTGGAGAGCCAGAACACAAACTGCCACCTACGCAGAAGAACCAAAAACAAGGCGTGGCGAACGCTTTGTAAAATTACTCCCGCCAGCGATAGAAGCTCTGCTGGAACAGAAGCAGCATAGTTTTCTGGCTGGGGGTGCTGTGTTCCTCAACCCGTTACACGGTGAACCGTGGGCAGGAGATCAGGCTATCCGCAAACTTGCATGGTTACCCGCACTGAAAAAAGCTGGCCTGCGCTACCGAAACCCATATCAAACACGGCATACCTATGCCAGCATGATGCTAACCGCAGAAGAATCGCCTGTATGGGTGGCTGGGCAGATGGGGCATTCAGACACAAATATGATATTCCGCAACTATGGCCGATGGATCCCGACTAAAGATGCCAAGTCAGGCGAAAAGGCAGTGGCGATGTTTTCAACTAAGCAAAACAAAAAACTAACTGGTGGAGTTCTGTAGAGTGCTTGCGAACGCTGGTTCGATTCCGTATTTTGGACGCCGGTTCAATTCCCTGCATGTTCATGTCTGGCATTATCGGGATTCCAAATAAAATGTCAGCATTTAGTCAGCATACCACTAAAACAACCATACCTATAAGGTAGATCGCGGGTTCAATTCCCGCCGCCTCCACCAAAAACCAAAAAAGCCCGGCCTTACCCGCCGGGCTTTTTCTTTGCTAGAATCAAATAAAACACCGTAGCAGCAAGGCGTTTAGGTGTGCGACTGTGTGCAAATGTGTACAAGTTCATGCGAGAGTGACCGCCGATTCTGTGGGTAATGGATTGCGATTTTGTGGGTAATTGGCTAGACTGTGGGTAACGGGTTTCAAATTCAGTTACCCACACCCACAAAAAAGGACGGCAACTTCATGGGCAAGTTAAACGATAAAGCGATACAGGCGCGGGAACCAGGTGAGAAGGCAATCAAGATCAGCGATGGCGATGGATTGTCGATCATTATTCAGCCGAGCGGGAAAAAGCTGTGGTGGTTTCGATACCGCTTCGGAGGTAAAGAGAAAACATTATCACTTGGTATTTACCCATTTCTAAGTCTCAAAGAAGCGCGAGGCAGAGCCTTTGATGCACACAAGCTACTGTCCAATGGTGTCGATCCCCACGAGCTAAAGAAAGAGGCTCAAAACGCGGCTATCGCGTCCGCTGCCGCTCCTTCCGAAACTGTCGAGTCGATCAGTCGAGAATGGTTTGAAAAGTTCGGCAAGCAGTGGGTGGACAGTCACGCATCAAAAATTATTCGCAGGCTTGAGCGCGACTTGTTCCCGCACTTCAAAAATATTGGCATCGCCAGCGTTACACCAGCTGGCCTGCTGGCGGTGCTGCGCAGAGTGGAAGCACGGGGCGCGCTTGAAACCGCGCACCGCCTACACCAAAACTGTGGGCAGATATGGCGTTACGCAATCGCTACCGGGCGCGCAGAGCGCGACATTACCAGCGACTTGAGAGGCTCCTTGCCACCAGCGAAGGAAACCCATTTAGGGGCAATTACAGATCCTCCAGAGATCGGGAAGCTGCTTCGCAACATTGACGAATACAAAGGCAGCGAGGTAGTGCGGCTGGCCTTGCAGCTTGCACCACTTGTATTCGTCAGGCCCGGAGAATTGCGGCACGCTGAGTGGACAGAATTCGATTTTGAAAAAAACGAATGGACAATACCGGCAGGCAAAATGAAGGCCAAGCGCCCCCATGTTGTACCTCTGTCAAGCCAAGCTCTGGCCGTGCTTGAAGAGTTAAAATTAATCACCGGAGAGGGCAAGTATCTATTCCCCTCCCCCTCGTCAAAATCGCGCTGCTTATCTGATAATGGGATTTTGTCAGCGATCCGGCGCATGGGGTACTCAAGCGAGGAAATGACGGGGCACGGGTTCAGGGCAATGGCATCCACGAATTTAGAGCAATTGGGCTACGACGTGCGCTTAATTGAAATTCAACTTGCACACGCGGATCAAGACCAGGTGCGCGCAGCATACAAGCGGGAAACGCACATGCTGCGTCTCGATGAACGAAAAAAGATGATGCAGAACTGGGCGGACTATTTGGACGGCCTGCGGACGGGGGCGCAGGTTGTGGCGTTCAGGCGCGCTTGATCGTGCTAGACTCAAACTCCTTTTTTAATTGGAGCGCGCAATGTCTTACCGCATTATCAAAGAGCAGGAATTAGACAGGGATGGGAACCCTATTGGGGCGCCGGAATTTTGGATTGTAAACGGCCATGGAAAGCGCATCGGGCAATCATTTGGCAGTTTTGCGCAGGCATTGGCTGAATTGGAGAAGTTGGAAAAGGCCGAAAAGGTAGAATTGGATAAGTCGAAGAGGCCAAGCCTTGGGCGTGGATAAGTCATGCATGAAAAAAGAGGCGGATCGCTCCGCCTCAAGTGGCCCGGTGACCATGACACCGGACCGGAGTGATGGTCACGGTTACCTGATAAAATGTAGGTAAGCCATCAGCGCAGCCGTCAAAAAACTCATGATTATGAGGTTAGCGAGGAAGGAAGCGACAAATCCAAAAATCAATGTCGCAATCGCCCAACCAATCATCTTGACGTATGTTTTAGCGTGGATAAGTGCTACGTGAATCGTAGTTGTGTTAACCATTATGCATTCTCCTGTAATAGTCCTGTAATAGTGTTGTTTAAGCTGGTCCAAGCCCATTAATTTCTTGCGCATTGCGCGTTACATCGCCCTTGTTTCTCCCGAACGAAATTTGCCGCGTCATCAGTCCTGCGCCGCCGGCGGCCAAGGTGGTCTTCTCGCCCATGTCGCGCCCTATGCCTGACATTGCCGAACTGTGCGCGCCGATGAAGGCAAAGATGGCATCTGGCAACAGGTAGGTCACGGACATGCAGGAATTGATCAATCCGGCCATGATTATCATAAACAACGCGATGAACCCCAAGATGCTGAAAAAGCCTGTAATCGAGTCAATTTGCGCGTTGGCGACGGAGATTGGATAGATCGCCATTACATATCCGCCAATCGCCTCTAGCAACATCGCTGCAAACGTGAAACCTAGTACAAGCATCACTGGGCGCATGAAGCTTTGCAACATGAATACATAGCCATATTCTGTTTTATGCCCTAACCCTTCCCCGTCGGTATCGAGGTGCGCGAAACCGAGAAATGGAGCGGCGGCCACGCCTTCGACGACAGTGATCATCCAGTTCAATATCTGGCCGGTAAAAATAATAAATGGGATCATCGGGATCACAATTGAAGCCATCAGAAAAAAGCCGACTGCGACTTGGGAAATGAACGTCGCCATTTCAAGCCATGGCTTCGCTGCGCCCATCAACGCGCCCCCAATTGGGGTCATGCTTGCCATCTTGCCGACGATGCTGTCGTTGAAGGCGCCCATGACGGCACCGACCGCCGTAATGACGGCAGACGAAATCCCGACCCCCCAGTCCGCGATGTGCTTAACCCGGATCATGACCGGCTCGCCGGAGGTTTCGGTGATAACCGAGTTGACGACGCTTTGCCCGGGCGAGGTTTTCCAGTCCCCACCCATCTGGCTCATAATCAGTTTCCATGCGGAATCCTGATTGCCTACAGAGCCGGTCACGTTCAACGTTCCTTCCTGCATCGTCTTCTCGGAGTCGGTAATCTTTTGTTGAGCGTAATACCAAACTGAATCTGTGGGATAAGCGTTTTGAGCTGTGGACGCAATACTAGGCGAGACGTTTTGGGTAAGCGAGTTCATGGCATAAGAAGTCTGCGCCATCGTCATGTACCACGCGCCTGCGGTCGTAAAGCCGTCTTGCGTCGCGTGTTCCTTCATCGCCTGCGTGGCCGCCGGTAATGCATCGGTCGCGGACATGGCACCGGCAATGGCCGTGGATAGATTGGCCTGGTATTTCACGGAAATGTCACGCAACATGACTGGATTGGGTTTATTTATGAATGTGACTTTGTCAGGATCATTTATCACAAGCGCGATGCCGCCGTCGCCGCCGTTGTTCTTGTCCCCATTAACGAACTTGTCAGCCATCTTTTGAATATAGTCGTTCAACGTGTCAAATTGCACTTGTGCTGCAGCACGAATTGCGTTTTTCTGAGCTATGGACTGGACACCAAGCGCGTTAAGACCACCGCTCCATGCCCCGCTGTAGTTGCTTCCTACGCTATTGCCATTGGGCTTGTACGCTTCTTGTCCGAGCGGAACGAGCGTAGCAGCCAAAGTAATCTTCCCGCACTCGGCCCCAGCCCCATTATTACTGCCGAAGGTATAAGAGCCTGCCGTAAACGATGTTTCCGGTTGCTTGTTTACCCCCCATCCGCCATCACCAATTTCTGCATTGTGTGCAAATACGCAGGCGTGCATCTTGAAAAGCTCGGGTACGAAGCGGCGGTCAAACGAGCCGCCAGTCGGGGGCGATAGCGTCAGGGTTTTAGTTGGCAAAAATCCTGCCCCGACCACGCCCTGCCACGCCATGTTACCCAGCCCTGCCCCCATGATCCCGAACCACAGCATGAATACCTGCAGCAGGCTCCACCCGCCAGCAACAGGAATCAGCGACGAGACCCCAGTAGTGATGCGAATGGGAATCCAGATACTATGGAAACTCTTGCCCATAAAATCGCCATCGTGCGCTGTCTGCGTGATGGCCGCGAGTGCCTTATAGGACAGATAAATACTACCCAGCGTCAACAGCCCCATGTTGACGTACATGAAAATGTTGCCGAGGATGTCGCCTGCCGGTGCGCCACCGCCCAAGGCGGACAGCGGGTCGTTTGCGATCGGCCCGAAGATCTGTTCAAGCAACGCGCGCGCCGACAAGTTGCTGGCGGTCGTAGCCTTCTCGGCGGCGACAAGACTATCGGCGGTGTAACCTGTATTTGCTGGTGCATTCATGGTGTGGCTCCTTCCGGCTCTGCCGGGGTGTGGGGTTATTTGCCGACGGCACCGCCGGTCGCAGCGGCGATGATGATCCGAGCGTGCTCAATGCCCAGCAAAAAATGCTTGCGCTTCATGCTGGGAGCGGCTTTGATGGCTTCGCCCAACTCCTTGAGGCTGCATGTAACGGGACAAAACGAATCTTCGTGGTAGCTCAATTTGTTTCCTTTCTGTGTACCTGTGGTTTTCCACAGGTGGGTTAAAAAATAGGGTCCGTTTCAATGGGAACAAACGGTAAATCTTTGCACTTGAAGACGCCGAGCGCGGGCAAAACAATTAGGTTTCCGTCCACGCCATAAAGCTTCTGCCTCTCCCTCGCTTTTTTTTGTCGAGCGTTACGAGCAACAAGCATTGGCCATTTTGGAAAATTGAAAATGGTGGCCATTAAAAATTGGGTTCCGCGAGTTTCTGCCGTTCTTCGTCCAGGGATTCGGCTTGTTGAACTGGCTCGTGCTGCTCGGGCTGCAACTCAAGGGCTGGCGCTGGTTTAGGTGCTGGCATGGTCAACCGTTGCCTGTCTTCCTCGGCAAACCGTTCCAGTGCGCGTTGTGCGTGGAGCATAGGAAAAACAGAATCTCCATCCCTATTCGCTATGCCTTTTTTCAGCGCGTCCGCTGTTTCCTGCCAGCCGAATTTGCAGATGGTGATGCCGCACAGCGCACGCTCTGCAGGCTCCCAGTCCCATCGCGGTGCCTCAGAACGTATAAGGACGCGATGCCCGAATTGCAGGAAGCTGGCCGGACTGCCCTTGTGATCCATCGCCAGCAGCCAGAGCAGCAGAACAAGTAAGTCGTTAAATTCACGGCGGCGCTTACGTTCTGCGGCATCCTGGTCGAGCTTCATTCGCAAAATGCGGAGGTACTCGTTCTTGTCACTGACACGTTTGCGCAATTGCCGGAGTTCTTCCTTTTCGAAATACCGAGGCCACATAGACCTCGGCACCTTCGCAGAAGTGAGCGCGGATTCCAGCTTGCTAAAAGCCAGGGCATCCATGTTCACATCCTCATCTGCTGGCGACGGCGTTCTTCTTGGCTGTCGCGCTCGCGGTCGGCGTTGGCGGGCACGTCAGCTTTTGGGCGGCGGTGTTCCTCATCGGCATCGGCGGATTCGTAGGCCGCAGAAACCAATGCATTCGCCGCATCGCCGTGGTGTTGATCCCAAGCTTGAATGTATGCCTCTCGCGCTTGCTCGTTCAGGCCGGCAGTATCGATGGGGATGCCGCGCCTCGCGGCTTCCTGCGCAGCGAGCATCTGAAATTCAGGGGTGCCAAAGATCCGTATCTGCGGCATTCCAAGCCCTTTTTCATGGGCAACATCAAAAAGGCCAGCGACGCGTTCCTGTGTCGGTTTCGGGAGCAGTTGAAGCTCTTGCTTCTTCTCGTCCCATTTAAAGGACGGCTTCTCGGCTTGCTCCATCTCGCCGCCTTTTTTGGTCATCCAGTACATCATTCCGCCTTCTCTTTCAACGAGCCGCCCATCGTCCAGCGGACCAGCCTCATGGGTACCATGCTTGTATCCGGCGAACGACGGCATGGAAGGCATGGTCGAGGCGATTCCGCACGGTTGCTGTTGATGTTGAGGTTGCTGTTGGTGCGCAACCCGCAGGTGAGCAACCCGTACATCGTCCGGGCAAAGCTCCATCAAACGCTTTTCCAGTTTGAGAGTTTCAGACTCGGACAAATCAACTTTATCCAGGTCGAAGCGCAATAAGCGCAATTCTTGCTCGGGGTCTTTTTCCCAAAATTTCAGTTTCATTTCGTCTACTCCTTCGTTTGTGGCCGGGACGAAGCCCCCGGCTTGGGCGTTTTGATGAACAGGCGCTTGAGGGCGCTGGGCTTGGGTTCCAGCGCTGCGATGCGTTTCTCCAACTCCATGATCTTTTTGATGAGCTGCGGTTTGGCTAGTAACCAGTCGTCCAGTGTCTTGGACTGTTTTTGAATGTGCTCCTCGATTTTGTTCATGCTGTGCCTTCTCCTTCGATTTGCGAGCCTGAATGAGCTTGAAAGTCGGGTCGCTCACCTTGCCGGTTCGCCTGAACAAATCAACATCTCCCCGCTGTATAGGACGGCGGCGAATGCCTTCCTCGGCGCGGAATTCGGCCAGTGTGCGGGTGTGCTCCAACCCCATTTCCTGCTCAATTTCAGTCGCTGCATCTTGTGCGCGCAGGCCTGATTTCTGACTATTCCATCTCTTACCGGACGGCGAGATGGCGTTTACAAGGATGTGAATGTGTTCGTGGTCTTCGTCTGTGTGCCGCACGGCATAGTGGCTATGCCCGTCTAAGCCCATTTTGGACATGAAGCGCTGGGTAGCGCGCCGCCAGTCTTCTTTGGTCATCGTGTCGCCGTCCGGCAGGCTCAGCACGAAGTGCAGTCCTGGCTTCTTGATGTCTGGGCGCAGGCTGCGCAACGCGGCTTGCTCGCGCATGTAGTCACGCTGGTTGTTCTGAGTGCCGTCGATGAACTCGACAGCCCGTATTTCTACTGGCTTCCCGGCGCGGGTGACGTAACGAAATTGCCCGCCGATCCCGCCGCCAGTTTTGAGAGCAAGGGCTTTCACAATGAACGGGCCTCAATCAAGGCAATCCTCAGTTGCCCGAGCTGATCGAGCACCTCGTTTACTGCGACGCGATTGTCGGTGTTGAGACGCACGGCGATCTGATTTACGTTGTTGCCAATGCGCCCGATCTGCGCCAGGGCGTCGCGGTTGATCGACGGGATCTGAGGCGGAACGCGGTCAAGCGCAGCGGCGCGCATGAAAGAGCCTAAGCGCATCGCTCCCGCGCGGCTGGTCAGCTTGACCAGCTCCTGTTTGGACAGGCGTATTTCCAATCGTTTCGTGCGCTTCATATAGACCCCATTTGACCCATGCTTTCGCGCCACCGGCGCGGCTCCGCAGGACGAGGGCTGTGTACGTAGTACACGACACCTCGCTCCTTGCATTAATCACAAACTGATGGGTACCTTAAACCTGTTTTTTTGCTTACACAACCCCCGCACAGCTTGTAACACTTTGATTATTTTACGTATTACGTATACTTGCGTAAAAGTGCGCGGGTAAGCAATTGAAAACTAGAGAGATAATTTTTCTGAAAAATCGTGAAAAATATTTTGAATTATTTTTGAAAATCGGCTGATTCTCGGGCAAGGCGCGCCCCGGTCGGGGCGAAGTCGCGGCCAGCAGATTGCGACGGGAGCGGCCTGCAAAGGGGGTAGGTGGAGACTGGCAAAGGGCAGAGACGGGCAGACCTGCACCCGATCGCGCTTCGCGCTCGCAGGAGGCCGGGGATGGCCCGGCCTACCCACTGTCGAGCGCCTCGACTTCGTTTTCATCCTCCGCCTTGCTAAACCGATTTTGATTTTAAGAAATTAAATAAAAGATTCTGCAAGGCAAGCGAAGCGCGTCAGGCTCAAGTGTGGTGAGGTTGCGTACCCGAAGGGCTGTCCACAGGCATGGTTCACCGCCTGTGGTCAGGCAAGCTCTCCATACGGGGATCTCGTGATAAGTTGTAAGTAACAGTGGTTTTGACTTTGCTTTTAACGGGGCTTCGAAGGGGCTTGTGGAGTGGCGTATCTGTCGTATTCTCTGAATAGTAATTTATGAGTATTCTCTCGGATAGTAGTCTCTGTATATAGTCTGCTGCTTTCCCGCATCCTTGCTTGTGGGAAACCGACAAGCAAGTCTGTCGGAATCCCACACACCTGTTTGTCGGAATTCAACAGACTTGTTTGTCGGATTCCAGCAAACTGGCGAGTTTAGGGGCTTGCAGCTTGAAATACAGGCGGCATGGGATGCCTTTTCTAGTTTCAAGTAGTACACCCGCCTCGCACAAAATACGCCGCACGTTCTCCTGTTCAATCCGCCCAAGGCCTGTTTCTTCCTCCCATTCTTTTTGAGTTTTGTAGATGCTGCCGTCTTCCTGGCTGGATCGCTTTGACCAGTAAACCAACTGGCTTAAAAAGACAGCACCGGCCACACTACCGGCGATAGGAACGAAGGCGCGATGAAAGGCAATCGGCCTATCCAACAAATCGAGTATGCGGGCTTGATCTTCGCTTATTTTGTATCCCAACACATTTGCTGTTGCGCGAGCCTTTTCTGCTGAGGCACTCATGCTGCACCCCCGCTGATTTGTTGATCAAGCCATTGCTGCACTTGTGTTTCAGACCAGCGTCGCGCCCCACCTATAATGGTTGGCCTAGGAAAGCCGCATTCGCGGATGAGTTTGTAGAAAGAACTACGTTTGATTTTTAGTCGGGACATGAGGTCGCCCGACGTGAGGTAGTTAGCCATATGGCTCTCCTTAAAAGTGTGATTTTTTAAGGTGATCTATGGCCGTTTATCAGTCGATTCTTGACAGAAAAAAGCTCGCTTGTCCTGCCGTCTCTGAGTATCACTTCCCGAGGGTCTACCCCTCACCTCAAAGTTTCTTAACGGCTGCAAAACCTTTGTGTTGCGGGCTTTTGGTGGCTTCCTCTGCCCGGGTTTCGGCACTTCCAAGATTCTTTTCCTGCCTCACCCTTCGGTTTGAACCCCGGAGGTCTAGGTCTTGGGCGAGATTGTGCGGCGTTGTGCATTTTTAGTCAAACGAAAAACGGATACCCTATTAATGTTGCCCGCTAAGTGGGGTCAACCTCTGCCGCCGTGGGTAATGCTGTGGGTAATGACTGATTGTAAAGCGCCGAAAGCAAGGAACGGCGCGGCTGTTCGGTAGCCGCCGCCCCACCATTGAACTGAAAAGCCCGGCCTTACCTGCCGGGCTTTTTCTTCGCCTAACACTATAAATACAACAGCTATAGCTTTCCGTATACGCTCTCAATAGTTCGCAAGCTCTATCGTGTCCGGCATTTGTGGGGGCATTACAGGGGGCTGGAGTGCTGGGGCATCATGAGTGCCCCGCCTGCTAAACCGGAGACAACATGAAGCTAAACGCTGTTGCGTGAGCAGCGGCATAGACCCCAATGAAATTGCCTAGATAATTCGGCATATTGACCGATTGAATTATGCATATTACCATTATTAAATCTACAGTTTGACAATCACGTTTTCTTAATATGGAACTGGTTTGGTATATTGTAATGATTTTAAGTTCAAGTGGCCTTTTGGTGCTTGAAGCTCACACTCATGTTTACGACAATAACTTTTATATTGTAATGGCAATAATTGCGATACTTATTAAACCTACTTTAAGAATGTTCAAAACATTAACATGGTTGCTAACGCCTGTGGGGTTGCCGAAACCGCGCGGGCAATTAGTAGAAAGAGATTTAACTGAAGAAGAAAAGCGAGAGCTTAGATTAGCGCAAATCGAGGCAACGAACGCCTTAAAAGCGAGGCAACAAACACATTAAAGAAACAGCATCTGTTGCCTCTTCCGCCGTTTGGTTGGTCATAAATATTTTCCTTTCTGGTTTTTTCCGAAAAAGCGGCGTGGCGGGACAACAAAAGTAACAAATGCCGTTACACCAACGTAAACAATTACAATGCTGTTGCCTCCCAAATTGAACACATCGAGAATAATTTCCGTGATTACTGCTGTCGAGAGCGAATAGACGAGCGCGATAGCAGCAAGTTGTTTACTCGAAAATTGCATGATTTTTTCTTTTTTTGTAAATATCACAGTTCTTGCGGTGTCTTGCCTATTAGCTCAACAATGGATTGATTTCTTCTGGAATATGCTATCACCAAGCCGAATGGGGAGGAAGTTTTGCGCAACGGGAAAGTAAACGAGCCATAATCATCACTCTTGCAGCCTGACACAAATTTCCGCAAGCTTGGCGCATCTCAAACAAGATGGAGCGAGCATGAAAGATCGAACGGAATTTTGGACAGCGCATGTAGCCGCCGTCAAACATGAAGCAATTTCAGTCAGCGCCTATGCGAGGCAACACGACCTTTCGATTGCCGCCTTGTATTATTGGCAGCGCAAGCTGAGGTCAAATACTATTACGACTGAAGCTGGTCAAAGCAAATTTGTTGCACTACGCATTACAGATCAACTCCCATGTCTTTGCACTTTGGTGTTGCCGTCCGGTTTGCATCTGGAAATGTCGGCGTTGCCTTCGCCGGAATGGTTATCTGCACTAAACCGTACTTTGCCGGGAGCGCACTAATGCATCCCGGTTGCGCTATCGAACAAGTCTACCTGTGCTGCGATGCGATCGACTTCAGGAAAGCGATTAATGGGCTGAGCGTGATGGTCGAACAAGAACTGGGTTTGAATCCGTTTGGAAGTGCGTTGTATGTATTCGTCAATCGCTCACGGAATAAGATCAAGGTGTTGTACTGGCATCGCAATGGGTTTTGTCTGTGGCAAAAGCGCTTGGAAGAGGAGAAATTCCATTGGCCGAAACACACTGAGACGAACACGCAAACAATCACGCTCAGAGAATTCGAGTGGTTGCTTGAAGGCATTGATTTATGGAGAAATAAACCTCACAAAACGCTGAATTTCGCTTGCATTTCATAGGGGAAATTGATAGCATTCCACATGCTTAAAACACATGAAAAACCTTCAGTTTTACCGCTGGATTATCGCTCCAGAGCCAACCTTCCCGAGTTCACTTTACCCGACGTTTTACCGACCGATTCGGCAGCACTGACAGCGCTGCTGATTGCCTGCGTCAATGCAAAGATCGCCTCTGATGAATGCCTCGCCCGTGCAGAGGTGGAGTACGAAACCCTCATCGCAAATGCGGCGAAAGAATACGAAACTCGCCTGCAGGAACTCTACGAACAAATCGCTTTAGCGCGCCGCCGCATGTTTGGCCCGAGCTCGGAGAGTGTTGCGCAGTTTCACCTGTTCGATGAGGCCGAGGTGCTGGCTGCAACTTCAAGCGATGAGCAAGATGTTGCGCCGTTGCCAGCACTGGCATCCGTGGTGGCTCAAAAGCCAGCGCGCGGCAAACGCAGCCCGTTGCCGCCAGAACTTGAACGGATAGAGATCGTTCACGACGTGCCGGAATCCGAACGTACTTGCGATTGCGGCACACCGATGGTGGTGATCAACCGCGTGATCAGCGAACAACTCGACATCGTTCCGATGCAAGTGCGCGTGCTGCAACATATCAGGCTGGTGTATGGATGCAAGGCCAGCGAACACGCGCCGGTAACTGCTGCGTTGCCGCCACAGCCTTTGCCCAAGAGTAATGCCAGCCCCGGTTTGCTGGCCATGTTGTTGACGACCAAGTATGTCGATGGCTTGCCGCTGGCCAGATTCGAGAAGGTGCTGGCCCGCCACGATGTTACGGTGCCGCGCCAGACGCTGGCACGCTGGGTGATCGGCGCGAGTGGCACGCTGCAACCGCTGCACAACCTGATGCGGGATGTCTTGCTTGATGCGCCGTTCATCCATATGGATGAAACGGTGTTGCAGGTACTCAAGGAAAAGAATAAGAGTCCAACCTCCAACAGTTACATGTGGGTGCAGACGGGCGGGCCACCTGGCAAGTCGGTGGTGATTTACGACTATGATCCGAGTCGTAGCGGAGAAGTGCCGGCGCGCCTGCTGCTGGGATATCAGGGTTATCTGATGACAGATGGATATGAGGGTTACAACAAGCTTGCCAAGACAGAAGGTATCGAGCATCAGGTTTGCTGGTCGCATGCTCGCCGCAAGTTTGTGGAAGCCGTGAAAGTGCAACCGAAAGGCACGCACGGCCATGCCGACCAAGCTGTCGCCATGATTGGCAAGCTTTACGCGATTGAACGGGAGCACAAGGATTCGCCCATTGAGGCACGCTATGCCGCGCGCCAAGAGAAAAGCGTACCGGTGCTGGATGAGTTGCACGACTGGATGGAAAAGCTGTTGCCCATGGTTCCACCCAAAAGCGCACTGGGTAACGCGCTGTCGTATATGCGCGATTACTGGGGCAAACTGGTTCGCTACACGGAGCGGGGCGATCTGCCAATCGATAACAACCGTTGCGAGAATGCGATTCGCCCCTTTGTGGTTGGACGCAAGGCTTGGTTGTTCAGCGATACGCCAGCCGGCGCCAACGCGAGTGCGATTATCTACTCGCTGGTTGAAACTGCAAAGGCAAACGGCGTAGAGCCATACACATGGCTGCGCCATGTACTGGAACACCTGCCCGCTGCACAAACTGCGGATGAAATGGATAAGTTGTTGCCGTGGAATTTCCATGCGGCGACTTTAGCTGACATCACGCCTCGCTGAATAGACTGCTCTTCCTGAATCGCTTACACGGGAAATCGGATTTTTGCGAGGGGTGGGGGCTTCAGCTCTCTGAGCATGAATTTCGGTCCCGCGCTAGAATGACCGCCATTCCCCGGCCAGTCGCCGAACCTTCAGGACCACCTCATGATTGAAGAACGTTTAGTAAAAATCGAAACAAAAATCACCTTCCAGGAAGACATGATCGAGGAGCTGAACAAGGTGGTCTATCAGCAGCGAGAAAAGTTGGAACGGCTTGAAGCTGTTTGTGAATCGCTCGTAAGACACATCGAATCAATGGCTGAAGCAAGGAATGAGGGAATGCCTGCGAACGAAAGACCGCCTCATTATTAGCGTGCAGACCCGCTGCCGGGATCACCGCTCGCATCTATCAGGCAATTGCCTGCTCAACTATTACTTCCGCCAGCTTTTGTTGCAATTGATTGGCTTGAGTGATGCGGTTTCTTTGTTGTCTATTGCAAAATATCCCGTGCAATGGAATATACCAACAGTAACTAAACCCCAAACCAGAATGAAGTATCTTTCATCAAGAACTCTACGTATGACATGTAATGCGACCCATCACATGAAAACGTCAGACTGATTGTACCGTTAAAGATGTTGATCGAAGCAGTACGCAGATAAAACGTTGAATCAGACATTCGCAAGGATTGTAATGTGGACAGTATTCTTCGGATTTCATTATGTGGAATTTCCGCATTCGATGGGTACGGACGCGAAGGAAATACCAGGCAAATGTCGGGATCAACCAGCGCTTCGTGTTCCAGCAAGCGGTACCGATACGGATCGTCCATAGTCCAGATCGTCGCCCGACTGCTTGAGAAATGCAATATGCACTGAAACACACCTCGATCCGTAAACAGCTCTTCCAGTATTGGCATGACCAGATCAAAGTTTTTATCCATCGGGCTTTCGACGCGCGATTGTAAAAACACAGTATCCTTTATTGCCGGATCGCCTTTAAGTTGCCGCCAATAACCCGGTTCATCATAGAGTCCGGCAGTGACGGGCAAGTTTCGCAAGTCAAAATCGGCTCCCAGATAGCCAATTAATTCCCCGTCTTTGCGCACAACCTGCAATGCTGTTAAAGAAGGGCGTCGCTCGCGCAAACTAATATAAGCATCCGATAACAAAAATCCCCAGGATGGCACCACTTCCTTCATATAGGGCCGTTGCGATCTGTCTCGACCAAAGTGACCCAGATCAAACCCGCCGTGTCCAAAGTTGTCGCTTAGCTGTCGGCCAGAATGATCAAGGCAATACACAAAATCGCAGTGTGGAATTCTGGAATATCCAGCCATGATGACTTCATTTAAGCTTTCCCGGTTTCCCCATGCCGGCAAACATAGCTCAGCTAAATTGGACATCGGTTCGCGCAGTATTCTTGCCAACTCTTCACGCTGGAGATAGATGCTTTCTTTCCATGATTTGTTCATTAGTCACCTGACATTAGAAAAGTTGAAATGTCTCGCAGAGTACGATAACGCAAACGTTAAATTGATTATAGCCACTATGGTGTAGCCCACTGAAGACGGATTTTTAATGTTTGGCACTGGATTAGAGAAAAATTATTTCTCTATTTGTGCTTTTGCCTGATGCCAAAACATTGGCGGGTTCCGATAGGTAGGTGGGCGCAGAAAAAACGTGCCCCCCAAGATTCCATGGAAAATTTTTGCCGGAATCAGCGGCTTCGCCTGGATGCTAACTAATTGTATTTGTTGGTGCGAAAGGGGGGACTCGAACCCCCACAGATGTTATCCGCTGGAACCTAAATCCATTTCCTTCCTCTTATCTAGCCCATGTAATATAATGGTTACGTCATTTTAGACTTCAATTAATGGTCTAATTTGGTCTAAATAGACCAATGTGCAACACGGGAGATATTAGCATGGCAGATATGAAAAATATTGTTAAACGTGGCGATTATAGCTTCCGCGTGAGAGTCTATTGCAACGGCCAGTACAAAACCGCCACCTTAGACACTTTACGTGATGCTCAGATTTGGAGGGATCGAGTTAAAAACAATCAGGAACTCGACGTAGAGAAAAAAGAGATCAAAAAATCTCGCATGACTCAGCGCGACGCTAAGTCGTATACACTCAAACAAGCACTTGAGCGTTACGCGAAGGAAATCACACCGGCCAAAAAAGGCGCAGCAGTCGAACTCACACGCATCAACAAAGCCAAGAAAACTACCCTGGCATCCAAAAGTATTTACTTGTTCACGCCTGATGACGCACTAGAATTCCTTGATGAGATCGGCGGCAGTGATAACAACAAACGCAAGTATGCATCGCTGATTTCTCATCTATACAAAATTGCACGTCAACAATGGCGCATGGAAGTTCACAACCCAGTTGCCGGAGAGATAACATTGCCGAGCAACGGAAAGCCACGCGACAGAAGGCTTAAAGCTAATGAGTCGAAATTGCTGCTGAAACATTTGTCTGGTGAAACAAAGGCAATTTTTGAACTCGCCATTGAGACAGGAATGCGCAGAAGCGAAATGCTCTCACTTGAATGGGGCAATGTTGTGCTAGAAAAGGCCACGGCCTTGTTAGAAGACACAAAAAATGGCGAGGTTCGCGCCGTGCCTCTATCAACCACTGCAATCAGAGTTCTCAAAGGATTGCAGCCTGGCAAGCGTGGCATTAAGCGCAAAAAGGTATTTACCATCACTCAATCGCGGCTACGCGATGCTTGGGAAGCCGCCAGAACCGCAGCAGGCATCCCGGACATACGATTGCACGATCTGCGCCATGAAGCGGCCAGCCGCCTATTTGAGAAAGGCTTAAACGTGATGGAAGCGGCCAGTGTCACCGGCCACAAGACGCTTTCCATGCTCAAGCGGTACACGCACCTCAACCCAACTGATATTGCCAAGAAGCTCGGGTAGACTGTTTTTACAGGTGTGCTATCATACGTCACACATGACTAAACCTCACACGGAAATTTTACTAGAGCAGGAACGTTTTGAGCTTAAGCCCAAATCGGGCGGTGGACTTTTGAACTACGAGGTATGGGGTTATAAAGAAAGAGGCAAAACAATTGTTACGCGGTATGCCATTACCTATATCAACCACTCAATATGCCAAGTAGATAATGGTCGGGTTCTCGGTTTTGATAATGCCCACGGCCATCATCACCGGCATTACATGGGGTCAATCGAACCTGTTGAATATAAAAGTTATGAAGCAACATTGGAAAGGTTTCAGCGTGAGTGGACGGAAATCATTCGTCAATTATGGAAGGAAAAGCCATGACAAAAAAAATCGTTGTTCGCACTGGCAATGTAGCTAGTTTTTTTGATCGCGCAAAAAATGCTGCACAACGCGCCGATCAAGGTGGCGAATTTGATGGGAAAGTGACGCTATCGTTTGAAGACCCGCAGAAGATGTTCACTGTGCTTTCAGTGTCGCGCCGCCGTTTAATGCAAGAAATCATGCATGAACCCAAGACCATCAATGAATTGGCCGGGCGTCTGCATCGTGATCGTTCGTCCATCACAAAAGATGTGGGATTGCTGGAACGGATGGGCCTAATTATTTCTCAACGTCAGCTAAACCCCGGACACGGAGTCCAAAAACTCGTCAAGTCAGTGGCTGCAAAAATAGAAATGGTGGCTACGCTAGGATAATGAAACAGTTTTTTTACCTTTAGCAAGATCAACTCTTTCACGTAATTCCTTGCCGGGCTTGAAGTGAGGCGAATACTTGGCCGGGACTTGCACTTTTTCGCCCGTCCTGGGGTTTCGCCCTTGGCGTGGTGGACGGTAATTCAGGCCGAAACTGCCGAAGCCTCGAATCTCGATACGTCCACCACTCGACAGCGTGGCGGATATGGAATCCAAAATTACTTTTACGGCAAGGTCAACGTCCTTGGCTAGGAGTTGGGGATGCAGGTCTGCTAAGCGCATTATGAGGTCTGATCGGGTCATGCCGAATTATACCTCTTCGTCCTCCGTTGCTGGCCTTACATCAAAGTGTTTTTTGATATACAGAGTGGATTTGTTTTCTGCCTGGCTCTCCTTGTAGCCAAGAGCTGTATCAATATAACGCGAGTCGTCGCTGGTAATGTAGATTGTCATGCTTCTCTGTCCATCCTCTTCTGCTGAATAGGCAGCTATAAGAGGTTTTATCTGTATCTGACGCTCCTTGTTTTGGTGAACAGGAATAACAAGATTGATCCGATGCTCCAAGATATATTCAGAGGCACTCAGGTTGATAACATCCTGCAAGTTGCTGGCACAAATTGTTTTCCAAGACTTATAGCCGTCTTCTTCTACCAAAAATTCCATGATGAACCAGAAATTGTGCAGTACAACCTCGAATGCGCGCCAATTTCGGACACTTGGGTCTTGACCAAAAAGCTCACGGGGCAAGGAGATTTTGAGTTCGTGATTTGACTGTGTTCTAAACATGATTTTCCTTTCGATTTAGCCTGCTTATTATGGCTTCGATTGCGGCAAGCATCCGTTTCCGGCCTGCCGGATTCGCTGAGTGGACTTCAATGATCGCCGGTGGAATAAACCCGCTCAAGGCTACCTGTTCCTCGATCCACAGCAATACGTCGTAACCTGTACCACGTTGATCGTCGCCAAGGTCGTGATCGAGGGACAGGTGCGTTACCGCTCCGGCCTGCAACAGTTCAATGGCTTCGTCCGGCCAGCGAACTTGCGTCCAGCCTGGCGGTGGTTTTCTTTCATCGTCCAGAAATAATTTCATTGCCTCTGCCTAATCGAACTTGTGAGAATTCCTCACAAGTTGCCGTCTTCGTTTCGAACCTGTAAGTAATCCTTACACGTTGCCTTGGGTCAACTAACAAGCAATCCTTGTAGGTTGCTCATTTTGAACCTGTCGGAAATCCCGACAAGTTGCTACCTTCAAAACGAACTAGCAAGAAATCCTTGCGAGTTGCTGCCTTTAGGTCGAACTATTAAGTAATCCTTAATAGTTGCTGGCTTCCCAACGAACTACCGAGGATTCCTCGTTAGTTGCCGCCCTGGGATGAACTATCGCAAATTTTGCGACCGTTGCCTCTTTCGTCCCGAACTATTCGGAAATTCCGAATAGTTGCTGCCTTCGGGTTGAACTATCTGGTAATCCCGGATAGTTGCTGGCTTTTGAACTACCCGGAAAAACCGGGCAGTTCAACTTGTGCAATTAATGCACTTTGACCTTGCCCTGTAAAAACGTATTTCTTAACTGAGGGTAGAATTCAAGTTAAGGAGACGAAGAAATGACAACAGGAAAAGGTAAGCGAGCAGCGTACACGCTGGAGTACAAGTTAGAGGCAGTGCGATTGGTACAGGGCGGCCAAGCCTGCGCGGTGACCGCCAAAGTGCTGGGCATACCGAAGCAGACGCTTGAGAAACTGGGTTCGTCAGGCAGCGAAAGGCAAGCTGACCGGTGCGGGCAGCAAGCCGGTGAGCGCAGAACAGATGGAGCTGGCGCGTTTGAGAGCCGAGCTTGCGCGGGTCAAGATGGAGCGCGATATATTAAAAAAAGCGACGGCGTACTTTGCGCGGGAGTCAGCGTGAGGTATGCCTGGATTGAGCGGCATAAAAAGCTCTGGCCGATCACGCTGCAATGTGCAGTGCTGAACGTCAGTGCCAGCGGCTACTTTGAACGTCAGCGGCGCAAAGATTCTGGTCGGACAGAGACGCCAGGCAAGCGCATCAATGATGAAGCCCTGTTGGTTCACATCAAAGCAGCGCATGCCGCCAGCAAAGGTGAATATGGCTGGCCGCGAGTCTGGCGAGAACTTCATGCCAATGGAGTGCGCGTTTGGAAAGAACGGGTTCGGCGGCTCATGAAGGAGCACCCTATACTCAAATTCAAGCTTCAGTAGACCCAGATGCCCGTTTTGGTCGCGCATTTTTGCCATAGCCAAACGTGAAATTGAATAACGAGGGATGCTGTCCCAAAGCTCAATTGAATTTGATAGCTTTTGCCGTTCATCCTCTGTATTGCACAGAAAACTTTGGAACAAATTAAGTTGGCGATTTTGAGATGGCTGCGCAAGTGGGAGAGTCATGATGTCCTCCCCGCCAATTCCAATTCATCTGCAAGGGAAAGCAATTTCGGTGGTTGAATTGTTGGTATCTTTACAGCCCTGCGGATTGCGGCAGCAATCCCTGGAGGCAACCAGTCAACAACTTTTTCTGTTATCCAAAGTTTCTTAGCTCCCACGTATTTAAAATCTTCTGGTGGTGGCAAGGTTTCAGGTCGGCGATCTATGTCCTTTAGAATTGTTGATTCTGCTCTGTAAAGCAATGGAGCAAGAAACTTTGCTAAGGCTATCTTGTCGAGGATGGGTGGCAAATTATTCATTGCGCACCGCCTTCCATCGCCTGGAACTTCGATGCCTTAGTTTTGCGACCGCGTTTAGGTTTTAACGATTCAGTTCGTGACAAATCGACATACTCAGCCAAATCTGAAATGTGGATGAATCGTCTTGAGCCGCGCTTTTCTGACCGGATCGGATATGTTCCCTCTGACAGCATGTTTCTGGCTGATTGCTGGGGAATACCGACTGACTCAGAAGCTGGTGCGAATGGAATTAGTACTTGGCCATTAAATCTAGCCATCAGGATTTGAAGCGTTGAACTGATTTGATTTTGCATATTGTTCTCCGACCGGAGAACAAGCTGATTGCAATTGATATATGCATAGCTCGTTTTCCGGATGATATCCATTGAACGAGATATGCCATGTGTTAATGTTCAGCTAGTAATGCCCCCCCATCTCTAGCCCACACGCGTGAGAATAACAAAATACACCCCTGACTCATCGAAGTCCCGAAAACTAAGCCCCGTCAGAAGGGGTCAACTCAAGCTAGTGTGCTCTGATACGATACCATCGTCCCCATCTGGAGAACAGATAACACACTTCACAGCTTAGTTGTTCAATACAGACTCTCTGGAGTCAAAGGGATACCACAACTGCACTGCTTAGTTGACAAGCTCAAGGTTGAAGGCAAGTTGCCCCACAACCTTGGAAGAAATATACCAGCACCTACTCTGCAATGCAAGTACTCTGCAATGCAAGCGGGGGAAATGGTCTAATCTGGTCAAATTAATGGGGAAAATTTGAGTATGCACGGGTATAATCAAACATACCAAAACATACTAACTTATTGATTATACTTGGTGCGAAAGGGGGGACTCGAACCCCCACGCCTTGCGGCGCTGGAACCTAAATCCAGTGCGTCTACCAATTCCGCCACTTTCGCCCGACATATTTCGGGGCGCGATTGTAGCATATCGGCCAAGCCGCTCGTACGGCGCGCAAAAAGCGGCGAATTTCTGCGGGGCTGTTTTTTGGGCGCTAATGCATAGCAAAACAGTCCCTGCTTTAAGTCGCTTATTTATGGAGCATCTTATCGCCATCGGCGATCTTCACTACCACCCGTCCACGCGATTGACCTTGCAACATTTTTTGAAATGCCTCTGGTAATTGGGGAAAAGAGATAGGTTGCGCGACCCGTTCCAGCAAACTCGGGTGTAAATCCTTCGCCAAGCGTTGCCAGATTTTCTCGCGTAACGGCATGGCGGTGGCGGCAGAATCAATGCCGATCAGGCGCACACCGCGCAGGATGAAGGGATACACCGTGGCATGCAACTCTGCACCACCCGCATTGCCGAAGCTGGCGATTGCGCCGTTCTGCCGCATGGTGCGCGTCAGCCAGGATAGCGTTGTCCCGCCCACCGCATCCAGCGCCCCGGCCCACTGCGCCTGCTCCAACGGTCGCGTGCTGTTCAGGTCGATTTCATTGCGCGGCAGAATTTCACTTGCACCCAGCGATTTCAGATATTCGTGTTCGCTGTCTTTTCCGGTCAGCGCTACCACGTGATAACCGAGTTGCGCCAACATCAGAATGGCAAGGCTGCCCACACCGCCAGTAGCCCCGGTGACGATAACTTTGCCGTTTTCAGGCTTGAGATCGTTCTGCTCCAGCCGATGGATGGACAGCACCGCAGTGAATCCCGCCGTGCCCAACGCCATCGCCTCGAACAGCGACAAGCCTTGAGGAAGCAGCACCACCCAGTCAGAGGGAACCCGCACATATTCGGCAAAGCCGCCGTCATGCGCCACACCCATGTCATAACCGGTGACGATCACCTCATCCCCCGGCTTGAAGCGTTCATCTTGCGAGCTTTCCACCACACCTGCCGCATCCACCCCTCCGATACAGGGGAAACGCCGGATGACTTTCCCCGCGCCCGTTGCCGCGAGCGCATCTTTGTAGTTGACACTGGAATAAACAACGCGAATCACCACCTCGCCGGGATCGAGTTCGTCCAGTGTCATCTCCACGAAACGTCCAGAGGATTTTCCGTCTTGTTCAAAAATTCGGTAGGCCTGAAATTGCGGATTCATTTCATTTTCAATTCAAAACAGGAAGAATCATATTGTGGGAGCGGCTTCCCGGCCGCGATGGTTGCGGAGGTGCGCTCTATCGCGGCCGGGCGGCCTTTCCCACAAATGCCTAATTCCACATAAGACCGCTCCCACCACACTATTGAAATTACCCAAATAAGCGCCGCGCCAGCGCCTCGAATTCCGCCACGGGAACCGGTTTGCTGAACAGGTAGCCCTGATAGGCCATGCAATCGTTCTGTTTCAGGAAGGCCAGTTGCGCCTCGGTTTCCACGCCTTCTGCGATCACGTTCAGGCGGAAGTTTTGCGCCATGTCGATGATGGTTTTTACCATCACGGCGTCGTTTGGATCGGTAGTAATGTCCCGCACAAAACTCTGGTCTATCTTGAGCTGGTCGAGCGGCAGTTGTTTGAGGTAGGCCAGCGATGAATATCCTGTGCCGAAATCGTCCAGCGACAACCTCACTCCCAGCGCCTTCAGTGCATACATCTTACTAACCACACCGGCCACATCTTCCAGTACTACGCTCTCGGTCAATTCCAGTTTCAGGCGTTCAGGGGCAATACCGTACCGGACGATCACTTCTTCCAGCCGCTCCACGAAATCGGACATCTGGAATTGCCGCGCGCTGACGTTGATCGCCAGTATCAGGTGGCGCATCTGCTCATCTTGCTCCCACTCGGCAAGCTGTTGGCAGGCGGTCTCGATCACCCAATGTCCGATGTAGAGAATCAGCAAACTTTCTTCCGCAACAGGGATGAAATGGTCAGGAGGAACCATGCCGCGCTTTGGGTGCATCCAGCGGATCAGCGCCTCTGCACCGATCGGACGATGCTCACCATCCACCTGTATCTGATAATACAGGTGCAACTCCCGGTTCGGCAATGCGCCGCGTAAATCCGCCTCCAGTTCCGCGTGCGCCTCCACTGCATGCTGCATCAATGGATCGAAGAAACGCACTGCATTGCGCCCGGCATCCTTGGCCTGATACATTGCCATGTCTGCATGTTTCATCAGGACATCTACCGACACCGTATTGCCGCGATACATGCTCACCCCGATGCTGGGCGAACTGTGAAATTCATGCTCCCTCAACACATAAGGTTCGGCCAGCGCAATGCGTATCTTCTCGGCAATCAGCGCGACTTTTTGCGAAGCGTCCTCCATGTTCGCGCTGATCTCTTCGAATAGCACCACGAATTCGTCCCCACCCAGACGTGCCACCGTATCCACCTCGCGTACGCACGCCTGGATGCGCCTCCCCACCTCGATCAGCATCAAGTCGCCATAATCGTGTCCCTGCGTATCGTTCAGGATCTTGAACTTGTCCATATCAAGGAACAGCAACGCGCCGCAATGATAGCTGCGCGCAGACAACGACAGCGCCAACTGAAAACGATCCAGCAGCAAGCGCCGGTTCGGTAACCCGGTGAGCGCGTCAAAGAAGGCCAGGTTGCGTATCTCTTCCTCCGCGCGTTTGCGCGCGGTGATGTCGCTGAAAATGGCGACATATTCGGTAACATTATTTTGCTCATCTTTTACCGCAGTGATGGTCAGCCATTTCGGGTATATCTCGCCGTTTTTGCGCCTATCCCATATTTCGCCGGACCAACTGCCCTCATCCAGCAACTGCCGCCACATCTCTGCATAGAACTCTTTGCTTTGTCTCCCCGAACTGAGAATGCGCGGATTTTTGCCCAACACCTCATCCGCGCTGTAACCGGTGATCTCCTGAAACGCCCGGTTTACCCGCAGGATGTTGGACCGTGCATCGGTGATCACGATGCCTTCATGCGTTTCGAAAGTCGTTGCTGCAACCCGTAATCCATCATTTGCCAGCTTTTGCTCGGTAATGTCCTGCACCGCCCCTACTGAACGCAAGGGCTGGCCTGCGGCATCGAATTCACTGCTGCAATGTTCGCGCACCCACTTGATGCGTCCATCCGCCATGCGCAGGCGATGCTCGACATCGTAAGGCTGGCGGTTGCGCAACGATTCGGTGTAAGCCGTATTCACCTTGTTACGATCATCCGGATGGATGGCGTTCAGGAAGTTTTCGTAAGAAGGCGAAAACTGCGCGGGATCGAGTTCAAACAGGCGATAAACTTCATCCGACCAGCGCAACTCGCCGCTTGCCAGATTCAGCTCCCAACTGCCCAGTTGCCCAAGCCGCTGTGCCTCGTTCAGCAAGACCTGGTTGCGTTCCAGTTCATCGTTGGTGTCCAGCAGATTCTTTTCGATCTGGGTGCGCTCGATAATTTCTCCCTGCAACTGTTCGTTGGTGACATTCAATTCGCGCGTACGCTCCTCGATGCGGTCTTCCAGCGTGCGATATAGCCCTTGCAGACTCTCGGTCATTTGGTTGAATGCCCGAGCGAATAGACCTAGCTCACCGGGAGCCGATTCGTCCGCCCGCTTGCCCAGATCGCCATTGGCCACCTCGTTCGCAGTCTGTGCCAATCCCTCAAGTGGCGTGCTGATCTGACGCCCGAAATGGTATGCGATCAGCCCGGCGAACAGCAGCAATCCCAGCAATACTTCCAGCATAATGGCGCGTTGCCGGTAGATAGGCGCAAGCACTTCATCCGCATCTATCTTGACGACCATCCCCCAATCCAGTCCCGGCAGGTAGCGCCAAGCCGCAACTACCCGGATGCCGCGATAGTCACTTGCAACACCACTTCCTTTCGTTCCGAACAATGCCTGACGCATGATGATCGGCACTTTCCTGAAATCTCTCGGCTTAAACAAGCCCAACTCAACTTCGCGCTTGAGTGGAGCGATATACATGACGTGCTGTTGATCAATGCGCCGGGACAATACCGTTTCACCGCTCTGTCCAAGACCGACCTGATCTCCTGCCACTTCGTAAATCTTCGCAATCTTCAGTTGTAATGCGACCAGCCCAATAAATACGCCATCACGAATGATTGGCGCGGCGATAAATGCCGCAGGCTGGCTGGAAGGTGCATAAGTCTCGAAGCCGGAAATACTGCTTTCTAAAGTCATGCGCGATTCGCGAAACGCCTCCGCCAACGGCGAGTCCCGGTATGGGCCGTTGAGCAGGTTTGTGGCAAAATCCGCCTCGTGCTTGTAGGTGTAAACAATCTCACCCTGCGGCGTAATCAGAAATACATCGTGGAACAACGAACCCTCTTCAATGAAGCCGGAAAAATTCCGGTCGAATTGTCGCGCAACCCGCTTGTATTCTGCGGAATCAGGATGATGTTCCGCGTAAACGCGCGACAAGGCTGGCATACCGTGCTCGGCAAACTCGCCGCCCGCCAGAGAGCGCACGTCGAGCACCCGCTCCGCCAGATAGCTCTTTACCTGTAATACTTTCTTATCAGCCAGGCCGGACATCCTGTCCAGCGCTGCTGCGCGCAACGTCGCTTCATTCTGTTGCAAATCAAGAAAGCTGAACAGTGCCAGCGGCAGCACGGCCACCACCAGAAACAGCAACAGCAGGCGCGTAGATATCTTCATCGAGCGCTTCCCATCAACGAGCCGCGCTCGGCGTACGGAATGAAGAAGGGAAATGGAGCGGGTGCCATGCTGCGACCCGATTCCCAGACAATCTCGAACTGACCATCAACGCGCGCCTTGCCGATGCGCACCGGTTTCCACAAATGCCGCGTATCGGCATCTACTGCCACAATGCCTTCCGGCGCATTTAGCGTTTGCTGTGCGAGAACGGTCTTGACGGTGGTCATATCCTGCGTCCCCGCTTTGCGCAAGGCATTCACCCACAGCGTCACCCCGATGTAGGTCGCTTCCATCGGGTCATCCAGCACCCGCTCTTGGCCGAAACGGCGGCGGAAGCGCTCGACGAAGGCACGATTCTCATCACTCTGCACGCTCTGGAAATAATTCCATGCCGCATAATGCCCTGCCATCAACTCCGGCCCCATCACCACCAATTCTGCCTCGGCGATGCTGGTTGAAAACACCGGAATATCTTCGGCGCGAATGCCCGCCTTGCGCAGAGCGCGGAAAAAATAAAGGTTGCTGTCGCCGTTCAGCGTGTTCAACACAAAATCGGGATGTTGTGCGACGATTTCGTGCACGATTGCATCCAGATTCTGTTCACCCAGCGGCACATAACGTTCCGCCAGCAATTGACCGTCCCATGCCCGCAACAATTTTTTGATAATTTGATTCGCGGTGCGAGGAAACACATAATCCGAACCAATCAGGTAGGCGCGCTTGCCGCGTTGCAGCATCGCCCATGTCACCATCGGAATGATCTGCTGGTTAGGCGCTGCGCCGGTATAGATGATGTCGGGAGATTGTTCCAGTCCCTCGTACTGCATTGGATAGAACAACAAATGTTGGTACTTCTCGACCACTGGCTTGACTGCCTTGCGGCAGGCCGAAGTCCAACAGCCGAACAAAGCCTGAACTTTGTCATGCGTGATCAGTTTTTCGGCCTGCTGCGCGCAATAGTCGGCATCCGAGCGGCAGTCCGCAACGACCATCTCGATCTGTGCACCGTTAATCCCGCCCGACTGGTTGGCCTCTTCGACTGCCAACAGCACCGCATCTACCAGCGGCGTTTCGCTCATTGCCATCGTGCCGCTGAGCGAGTGCAGCACGCCGATTTTTATATTGGGTTTGTTTTGGAAGTAACCGAACGACAGCCACGCGATATACAACAGCACCGCCGTCAGCGCGACGGCTAGCACCAGATTGACTCTCCCTCTGTTTGGACTGCGTTTCAATTTATTTATTATCCGTAAGATGTCGCAGTTTGGATATTTTATTCCAATTTTCATTTCAAACAGCGTAAGTTGTGGGAGCGGCTTTAGCTGCGAAATCACGATAAATCGCGGCTGTGTCAACTCCACACCCGACTTGTCGGGTAGTGGATTGCCTGACTTTGTTACAAGCCGCTCCCACGGGTGTCATAACCAGCCACTCAAATATGAATTGCCCGCTTGTCCACCGCCAGCGCTGCTTCATGAAGCACTTCAGACAATGAAGGATGGGCGTGGATGGTTCGCGCCAGATCTTCGCTGCTGGCCGAAAACGCCAGCGCCAGCACCGCTTGCTGGATCAGTTCTGAAGCCATCGGCCCGATGATATGCACGCCGAGGATACGGTCGGTTTTCGCATCGGCGAGAAATTTTACAAAGCCATTGGTCTCACCCAACGCACGTGCTCGGCCATTTGCCATGAAAGGAAACTGTCCCGATTTGTAATCCACACCTGATGCTTTTAATTGCTGCTCGGTCTTGCCTACCCATGCAATTTCCGGCGCGGTGTACATGATGCCGGGCATCAGATTCAGGTCGCAGTGTCCCGCCTGCCCAGCGATCAATTCCGCCACCATCACGCCTTCTTCCGACGCTTTGTGCGCCAACATGGGGCCTCGTACCACATCGCCCACCGCATACACGTTAGTCAGATTGGTGCGGCAATGCTCGTCCACTTCGATGCGCCCCGCGCCATCCAACTTTAGTCCAACAGCTTCCGCGCCCAAGCCCCGCGTATTCGGCACGCGCCCCACCGCCACGATCAGCTTGTCCGCAACCAGTTCCTGCGCCGCGCCCTGCGCATCGCGCCACAAAACTTTCACGGCATCGGCATTTTGCGCAACGCCATCAATCTGCACTCCGAGATGAATTCTCAAACCCTGTCTGGTAAACGCGCGCAACGCTTCCTGCGCAACTTGCTCATCGGCAGCGGGAATGAAAGTTGGCATTGCCTCCAGCAGAGTCACCTCAGCTCCCAGCCTGCGCCATACGCTGCCCAGTTCCAGCCCGATCACGCCCGCGCCGATGATGGACAGACGCTTGGGAACCTCCGTGAAAGACAAGGCACCGGAGTTATCCACGATGCGCGCACCGTCAAACGGCGCTTGTGGCAAGGCGCGCGGCGTGGAGCCGGTGGCAATAACAACATGCTTCGCGCGCACCTCTTCACCACCCGCTACCGCGATGCGCCAGACATCGCCTTCGCGCCCCAGCAGTTGCGCGCGGCCATGCAAGGAAGTCACTTTGTTTTTCTTGAACAGCTGGCCTATGCCTAAAGTAAAGTCGGAAACAATCTTGTCCTTGCGCGCCAGCATCTTCGCCAGATCAAATTGCACATCTGATACCGTGATGCCATGCGCTGCATAATCCTGCGTCACACGCTCGAAGTTTTCTGACGACTCCAGCAATGCCTTGGAAGGAATGCAGCCCACATTAAGGCAAGTCCCGCCCGGACTCGGCTTGCCCTGCGCGCTTTCCCATTCATCTATGCAAGCGACATTCAACCCCAATTGCGCGCAGCGTATCGCCGCCACATACCCACCGGGCCCTGCGCCGATAACCATTACATCATAATTATTAGTCGACATTTTTACCTCGTCATCAAATTCTGTTCAACCTTGAGTGAACTACCTCCTGTGGGAGCGGCTTCAGCCGCGATTGAAAATCTTCGCGGCTGAAGCCGCTCCCACAATATTGCGAACACACCGATCTCATCAAAGCCATTTAGCATCCCAGAACGGGTAATCGCCTATCCTCTTAACTAGTCCTGCCCGCAACGGATTGGCAACGATATAGCGAGCAATATTCGCCAGTTCTTCGTCCTCGCGCAATGCATGATCATGGTAGCCATTTTGCCAAACTGGCAGATTAGTGCCTAGCAGTTGATTGATCTGCCTGGAAGAACGCCCTTTAACCGAGCGCATCAGGGTAGCCAATGTGGCATTGCCTTGCAAAGCGATTAACCAATGCAGATGATCTGGCAAGACGACAAAAGCCAAGCTTTCCACTTGATGGGCTTCAACCTGATAACGCATGGCATGGATGACAATTCGTGCCACTGGCCATTCCTTGAATAGCTGCTGACGTTGCCAAGTTTTAGTCGTCAGCAAATAAGTCCGATTGGGTTCATTATGCCTCCCTTTACGCAAATCTTGACTATGCGATTTCATGGGGAGTGGCTCTAGGGCAAGTTGTGGGAGCGGCTTCTAACAAAGTCAGGTAATCCACTACCCGACAAGTCAGGTGTGGAATTGACACAGCCGCGATAACTTCTAGTCGCGGCTGAATCCGCTCCCACCAAACCACCTCACAACCCTCACAGATGCTCACTTCAAATATCGAGCAATACTCGCCCTGGGAATTCCAGTGCTTCCTTGATGGTGACGAGAAACAACACTGCATCGCGACCATCGACGATGCGGTGATCGTAGGAAAGCGCCAGGTAATTCATCGGACGGATGACCACTTGGTCGTTTTCCGCGATGGGTCTGTCCTTGGTGGCATGGATGCCGAGAATGGCGCTTTGCGGCGGATTGATAATCGGGGTGGAGAGCATGGAGCCGAACACGCCGCCGTTGGAAATGGAGAAGGTGCCGCCGCTCAATTCTTCCAGCGTGATCTTGCCCGTTTTGGCACGCGCACTGAAATCGGCGATCTGTTTCTCGATTTCTGCCAAAGATAACTTATCCGCATCTCGGATGATGGGCACCACCAAGCCGCGCTCGCTGCCGACGGCCACACCGATATCGTAGTAGCCGTGGTAGATGATGTCGGTGCCGTCCACCGATGCGTTCACCAGCGGGAATTTTTGCAAGGCCAGCACTGCCGCTTTGACGAAAAAGGAGGTGAAACCCAGCTTCACGCCGTGCTTCTTCTCGAATACATCCTTGTATTTGTTGCGCAGGTCTATCACCGGCTGCATGTTCGCTTCGTTGAAGGTAGTGAGGATGGCGGCGTTCTGTTGCGATTGCAGCAGACGCTCGGCGATGCGCTGGCGGATACGCGTCATCGGTACACGTTGTTCTACTCGTCCACCCGTAGCGGCCTGGGGAAGAGTTGCCACGGGTGCAGCAGGTTTTTCCAATGCGCTTAGCACATCTTCTTTCAGCACGCGGCCATCACGCCCGCTGCCGCTGATCGCCGCCGTATCCACCTTGTTTTCCGCCGCGATTTTCTGCGCAGCTGGCATGATGGAGGCTTGCGCCTGCGCTTCGGCAGTAGGTTTTGAAACAGATTGAACACTTGGCTGTGCCTCTGTATCCAGCAGCGCAATTAACTCGCCGCCCACCACTTTTTCTCCATCGCCCTTGATGATTTTGCTCAGCACACCACTCTTCGAGGCAGGCAGTTCCAGCACCACTTTATCGGTCTCGATGTCGATCAGGTTTTCTCCTTCGGCAACTGCCTCGCCGACCTGTTTGTGCCATGTCAGCAAGGTCGCTTCGGTCACCGATTCGGACAGTTGCGGAATTTTAATTTCAATGTTCATTACGTGCACCTCCCTGGATGACCTTTATGTCGAGATCGGGGCGGAATGCGGCCTCGATCACGTCTTTCTGCTGTTCGTTGTGCAAGGCGAGATAGCCCGGCGCAGGCGCGGCGGATGAAGGGCGCAGCGCATAATCAAGCTTCATGCCGGGGCGCAGGTGGCGCAGCAAATAATGCTGGACGCGATGCCATGCGCCCTGGTTGCCCGGCTCTTCCTGGCACCATACTACTTCAGTGGCATGCGGATACGCGGCAATTTGCGCGGCGAAATCGTCGTGCGGGAACGGATACAGTTGTTCAATGCGGATGATCGCCATATTCGCGATGCCGTGCTTGCGCCGCGCCGCGAGCAGTTCGTAATACACCTTGCCGGTGCACGCGATGATGCGTCGCACCTTATCCAGCGCATCCACTTCGGGTATCACCGGTTGAAATTCCCCCTGCGTAAATTCGGTCAGCGGCGAAGCAGCATCCTTGCTGCGCAGCAGGCTCTTGGGCGTAAACACGATCAGCGGCTTACGTAACGGACGCAGCATCTGGCGGCGCAGCAGGTGGAACATCTGCGCGGCATTGGAGGGTACGCACACCTGGATGTTGTAATCGGCACACAATTGCAGATAGCGCTCGATGCGCCCGGAAGAATGTTCCGCTCCCTGCCCCTCATAACCATGCGGCAGTAACATCACCAGCCCGCACAACCTGCCCCACTTCACTTCGCCGGAGGCGATAAACTGGTCTATCACCACTTGCGCGCCGTTGGCGAAGTCGCCGAACTGGGCTTCCCACAGTACCAGCGAACTTGGCTCGGCGGTGGCATAACCGTATTCAAAACCCAGCACCGCTTCTTCTGACAACAGCGAATCAATCACCACGAAATCCGCTTGATCGGGAGCAAGATATTGCAAAGGCGTATAAGCGCCTGCGTGCCGCTCCGCACGATTCTGGTCATGCCAGGTGGCGTGGCGATGGAAAAAAGTGCCGCGCTGGCTATCTTGCCCGGAAAGGCGTACCGGATAACCTTCGGTGAGCAGTGTGGCATAGGCGAGATTCTCTGCCATGCCCCAGTCCAGCGGCAGATCTCCGCGTGCCATGGCAGTGCGATCCTCGACGATCTTTTGCACGCGCGAATGAAGTGTGAAACCTTGCGGGACAGTAGTAAGCGGTATCGCTAATTGCTGCAAGCGTTCAAGCGGCACCGAGGTATCCACCGTGAAGTTCCATGCCATGTCATCTTTGAACTGCGTCCAATCTGTAGCTAACCTGCCGTTGCTTTTCTCCAGTGCGGGCTGGATGGAGTTGTGCCCCTCATCCATCGAACGGCGATAGGTCATTACCATGGCATTCGCTTCATCGGCCTGAATTACTCCTTCCCCGGTCAGGCGCTGCGCATATAAGGCGCGTGTGCCGGGATGCTGGCGGACGAAGCGATACATGAACGGTTGTGTGACTAGCGGTTCGTCCTGCTCGTTGTGCCCCAGCTTACGGAAGCACACCATATCTATCACCACATCCTGCTGGTACTTCATGCGGTAATCCAGCGCAATTTCGGTGATCAGCAATACCGCATCTGGATCGTCGGCATTGACATGAAAAATCGGCGCGTCAATCATCTTCGCCACGTCACTGCAATAGCTGCTGGAACGTACGTCGCGCGTGTCTGACGCGGTAAAACCGATCTGGTTGTTGATGATGATATGCACTGTTCCGCCGGTGCGATAGCCGCGCGTCTGCGACATGGCCAGCGTTTCCATTACCACACCCTGCCCGGCAAATGCCGCATCGCCGTGGATCAATATTGGTAAAACTTTTTCGCCTTCAAGATCCTTGAGGCGGTGCTGGCGCGCGCGCACCGAACCTTCTACCACCGGATTTACAATTTCCAGATGTGAGGGATTGAAGGCCAGCACAACATGCATTGCGCCGCCCGGTGTGGCGATGTCGGCGGAAAATCCCTGATGATATTTCACGTCGCCGGAAGTCAGGTGTTCGGCGTGGATGCCCGCGAATTCAGCGAACAGCATGCCCGGCTGCTTGCCGAGAATATTCACCAGCACGTTCAGCCGCCCGCGATGAGCCATGCCGATCACGGTTTCCTGCACACCTAGCCCACCGGCACGTTGCAACAAGTGGTCGAGCAATGGAATCAGCGTCTCGCCCCCTTCCAGCGAGAAGCGCTTTTGTCCGACAAACTTGGTGTGCAGATAACGTTCCAGCGTCTCTGCGGCAGTCAGCCGTTCTAGGATGCGGCGACGCATGGGCGTGTCATATCCAGCCAGTCCACGCACCCCTTCCAGGCGGCTCTGTATCCAGCGTTTCTGCGCCACATCGCTGATGTACATGTATTCCGCGCCTATGCTGCCGCAATAGGTCTGACGCAACAGTTGCAATATTTCGCGCAAAGTCATGCGTGGCGCACCCACCAGCGATCCGGTATCGAAGGTAGTATCCATGTCGATTTCACCCAAACCATAATGCGCCAGTTCAAGCTCGGCAATCACCGGCTTGTCGTAACGATTCAGCGGATCGAGATTGGCGACACGCACACCGAGAAAGCGATGCGCATTGATGAGTTGCAACACACGGACTTGTTTACGTTCCAGAGCGGCTTCCTGAATGAAGACACCGCAGACACCCGCCTGCGGCAAGTCCGCAAAGGCGCGTTGAATAGGGCTGTGCGCGATTTCATGCGCAGCGCCTGGCGTGGCTTGCAGTGCATCGAAATAGCCGCGCCATGCCTCGGTAACCGAAGCCGGATTGGCGAGATAATCCTCATACAACCCCTCGACGAACACATCGTTCATCCCGAACAACAGGGAAGTGTCGCTCATGGCCTGCATGGTGTTTTTTTCTGGTGTGGACATTAGCTTGGCTTTCCAGGTTAAACCGAGAAACGGTAACTAGCCCACGGGCGCCCGGCTATAAGTTTCACAGATCAAATTCCTCATTGCCGAACAAATCCCTATCGGCTGCCGACCGGCACGTAATCGCGCTTGGTTGCGCCGCGATACAACTGGCGCGGACGACCGATCTTGTGATCTGTATCTGCGATCATTTCATTCCATTGCGAAATCCAGCCTACGGTGCGCGCCACCGCAAAAATAACCGTGAACATGTTGGTCGGAATGCCCAGAGCGCGCAGCACGATACCGGAATAGAAATCCACATTCGGATACAGTTTGTGCTCGATGAAATAAGGGTCGCTCAAGGCGACACGCTCCAGTTCCATCGCCAACTCAAACAGTTTGTGGTTTTCCAGCTTGAGATCCGCCAGCACTTCATAACAGGTCTTGCGCATCACGGCAGCGCGGGGATCCATGTTCTTGTAAACGCGATGGCCGAAACCCATCAGACGGTATTTCTTGTCTTTCACACCCTGCACATATTCGGGAACACGCGATATATCGCCGACCTCTTCCAGCATCTTCAACGCGGCCTCGTTCGCACCGCCATGCGCAGGGCCCCACAGTGCGGCAATGCCGGAAGCGATGCAGGCAAACGGGTTCGCCCCGCTCGAACCGGCCAGGCGCACTGTCGAGGTGGAGGCATTCTGCTCATGGTCTGCGTGCAAAATAAGGATGCGATCCAAGGCGCGCACCAGCACCGGATTGGGTTCGTAATCTTCAGCCGGGGTGGCGAACATCATATACATGAGGTTCTCCGCATAGCTGTATTTGTTCTTCGGGAACATGAACGGAGCGCCGGTGTGGTACTTGTGCGCCATCGCAGCAATGGTAGGTACTTTTGCCAACATGCGCATCGCCGATATCTCGCGGTGTCGCGGATCACTGATGTCCAGCGAATCGTGATAAAAGGCCGACAAAGCGCCCACTACGCCGACCATTACCGCCATCGGATGCGCATCGCGGCGGAAGCCGGAAAAGAAACGCACCATCTGATCGTTCACCATGGTGTGGTGCGTAACGATGTCCTTGAATTCAAGACACTGCGCGGAATTTGGCAATTCGCCGTTCAATAATAGGTAAGATACTTCGAGAAAATCGGACTGCTCGGCCAGTTGCTCGATCGGGTAACCCCGGTAGTAAAGCAATCCGGCATCGCCGTCAATAAAGGTGATCGACGAAGTGCAACTGGCCGTGGAAAAAACGCGGGGTCGTAAGTAAACAGTCCGAGCTTGCTGAGGTTGTGAATATCGAGCACATCCGACCCCAGCGTGCCGGAGAGTATCGGCAATTCGACGCTGCGCCCGTCATCCAGAGTCAGCGTTGCAACACGTTTGTTATCCATAATTTTCTCCTTGCTTTATTTGGCGCTAAACCGCCCTGATTTTTTCCAGCAACGCCTGCAGTTCGCTTTGCGCCGCATCCTGCCTGCCGACAATCATATCCCATAGCACCGTATCGGGCATATCCAGCAAGACATCAAATGCGGCCTGCTGTGCCGCATCCAGCTCCGCATAATGCTGCCCGACAAAACGTCCCAGCACGATATCCAGTTCCAGTAGGCCGCGCCGACAGTGCCAGCACAAACGCTCCAAATTTTTGCTTCCACTCTCGTCAGTCACGCTCGTTCCCGCTAATTCCTCGCGGGCATGGCCCGCTCCTACCACAAAATATGTAAATCTCCGCATTGTATGAAAAACTCTTATCCCGGCACCGGTAGGAGCGGGCCATGCCCGCGATTCCTGCCAGCGACCTAAATCCATACCGTATTCCAGAATGGATAATCGCCGATATTCTCCACCAACCCCGCACGCAACGGATTACCCACTATATAACGAGCAACAAGCTGCAAGCTCTCATCCGCACGCAAGGCATGGTCATGAAAAGCTGGCATCCAAAGCGCTCCTGTCCTGCCAAGTGCCCGATTGGCACATCTTGCACTTGCAGACTTGAGACGATTCACCACACCGCCCAACAAATCCGCTTCGCCAAGCTGGATCAGCCAATGCACATGGTCGGGCATCAACACCCAAGCCAGCATTCTGGCATCACCTAATAGCGCAACATCCTCGAAGCAACGCGATGCCACGCAGCCCGCAGCAAAATTCTCGAAATGCCTGGTGCGGTTTACCGTGGCTGTCGTTACCAGATATGTACCATGCGCCTGTGATACGCGCCCTCTGCGTAACGCCACATTCCCCGGTTTAGCGAGTGCGTTCATGGAACATTCCCATATGAAAAACTCTTATCCCGCTCCTACGATTATTTCTATACCGCCCGCTTCACCATCAAGTCTTTTATTTTCCCTATCGCTGCGGTCGGATTTAATTCCTTTGGACACACCTCCACGCAATTCATGATGGTGTGGCAACGGAACAACCGGTACGGGTCTTCCAGATTGTCCAGCCGTTCGCTGGTGGCATGATCGCGAGTGTCGGCGATAAAGCGATACGCTTGCAACAATCCGGCGGGGCCGACGAACTTATCCGGGTTCCACCAGAATGACGGGCAGGATGTGGTGCAGCACGCGCACAGGATGCACTCGTACAGTCCGTCCAGTTCCTTGCGCTCGGCAGGCGATTGCAGGCGCTCGGTTTCCGGCGGAGGGTCATCATTGACCAGATAGGGTTTGATGGAATGGTACTGTTTGAAAAACTGCGTCATGTCCACGATCAGGTCGCGTATCACCGGCAGGCCCGGCAGCGGACGCAGTTGAATGGGTTGTTTGAGCGTGGACAACGGCGTGATGCAGGCCAGCCCATTGCGCCCGTTGATGCTCATCGCATCCGAGCCGCACACGCCCTCGCGGCAGGAACGGCGGAAACCGAGACTGTCGTCCTGCGCCTTGAGCATCACCAGTGCGTCCAGCAACATCGCGTCACCCGCCTCCAGATCCAGGTCGTAGTCCTGCATGGCAGGCTGGGTATCGGTTTCCGGGTTGTAGCGGTAAATTCTGAATTTCATGTTTTTCCTAAGCTTGTAGCCTGTAGCTTGTAGCAAAACACGGGTTGGCTACCCGCTACAAGCTATGAGCTGAATAAACCCGCGCCTTGAGCGGGAACGATGCCACCGTGAGCGGTTTCAGCCGCACCGGTTTGTAATCCAGATGGTGCCCTTCGCTGAAATACAAGGAGTGTTTCAGCCAGTTATCGTCATCGCGATTCGGAAAGTCGTCGCGCGCGTGGCCGCCCCGGCTTTCTTGGCGTGCGGCGGCGGCGGTCATGGTGGCTTGCGCCACTTCGATGAGGTTATCAAGCTCCAGCGCTTCCACGCGCGCGGTGTTGAACACCTTGCTGTGATCCTTGATTTTTGTGTGCTTGACCCGCTCCGCCACTTCGTGAATTTTCTCCACGCCTGCGGCGAGCAGGTCGGGGAAGCGGAACACGCCGCAATGTGCCTGCATCACTTTGCGCATTTCTTCGCCCGTCTCGGCTACGCTTACGCCGTCCTTTTGCTCTTCCAGCCTGGAGAGGCGCGCCAATGAGCGATCCGCCGCATCACGCGGCAATAGTTTTGGGTGCGGATGGTGTTCCAAATCTTCGATGATTTGCCGCGCCGCTTCGCGCCCGAACACCAACAGGTCGAGCAGTGAATTGCAGCCCAGCCGGTTCGCGCCATGCACCGATACGCAGGCGCATTCGCCCACCGCATAAAAACCCTGCACGATTTCTTCCGGCCCGCCGTGATAAGGTGCGACCACCTGGCCGTGGTAATTGGTGGGGATGCCACCCATCATGTAATGCGCGGTGGGTACCACCGGAATGGGAGCTTTGGCCGGATCGACATGTGCGAACTTGATGGATATCTCGCGGATACCGGGCAGACGATGGCGAATTACATCTTCACCGAGGTGATCCAGTTTCAGCAGCAAATGATCTCCGTCTTTGCCGCAGCCGCGTCCTTCCTTGATCTCGGTCGCCATGGCACGCGATACCACATCGCGGCTGGCAAGATCTTTGGCATTGGGGGCATAGCGCGACATGAAGCGTTCACCGTCTTTATTGACGAGATAACCGCCTTCTCCGCGCACGCCTTCGGTGATCAACACACCAGCGCCATGCACGCCGGTGGGATGGAACTGGAAGAATTCCATATCCTCCAGCGGAATCCCCACACGCGCCGCCATGCCTAGCCCGTCGCCGGTGTTGATGTAGGCGTTGGTGCTGGACTGGAAGATGCGTCCTGCCCCGCCGGTGGCGAACAGTGTGGCGCGCGCCTGCAGGATCATCACCTCGCTGGTTTCGATTTCCATCGCCACTACGCCGAGCACGTCACCGTCTTGGTCGCGGATCAAATCCAGCGCCATCCATTCCACGAAAAAATTGGTGTTGGCCTGCACGTTTTTCTGATACAGCGTGTGCAGCAAGGCATGGCCGGTACGGTCGGCGGCGGCGCAGGCGCGCTGCACGGGGTTCTTGCCGTAGTCCTGCATGTGTCCGCCGAATGGGCGCTGGTAAATCTTGCCGCTCTCAGTCCGGTCAAACGGCATGCCGAAATGTTCCAGTTCGTACACCACTTCCGGTGCGGCGCGGCACATGAACTCGATGGCGTCCTGATCGCCCAGGTAGTCCGAGCCTTTTACCGTATCGTACATATGCCAATGCCAGCTATCTGCAGTGACATTGCCCAGCGACGCCGCGATGCCGCCCTGTGCCGCCACCGTATGCGAGCGCGTGGGAAACACCTTGGACAGCACGGCCACCTTCAGCCCAGCTTCCGACAAAGCCAAAGCCGCGCGCATCCCCGCGCCGCCAGCACCTACCACTACCACGTCAAATGTCCGCTTCACTACCGCCATTTTATTTCCCTTAATGCCAGATTACCTGTTTGGCGTAGGTTGGGTGAAACCCGACCTACAATACTCAGAATCCCCACAAAATTTGCACCGACCAGATCGCATACAAGATCAGCGTCAATATCACCATCACGTAAATGGCAAGGCGGAACCCATCACACTTGATGTAATCCATCACAATGTCGCGAACGCCGATCCATGCGTGACCAAACACAGCCAGCAGGAACAGCAAGGAAAACGAGCGCACCACATTGCTGGCGAACAATCCCGTCCAGGTATCGTAATCGACGTTGGAATGCAGCAGCAGCCAGCTTGCCATGAACAGCGTATAAACCGCCATCACCACAGCGGTGACACGCTGCATCAGCCAGTCGTGCAGGCCATAATGCGCGCCGGTGACAATGCGATTTACCATAGCCGCGCTCCTATCAAAATCGTCAGCGTCAAACTCACCACCAGAACCCACTTGCTGCTGGCGCGCGCCTGCGCCAGCTTCACACCGTAACCCAGGTCTATTGCCAGATAGCGGATACCCGCGCAAAAGTGGTGCAAAAGTGCCCACAGCATGACCAGCAGGAATAATTTGCTGACCGTGTGTTGCAGCATCCAGGCCAGCATGGTGAAGGTTTCAATGGAGCGCAAACTGTATTGCAGCGTCCACAACAGCAAGGGCAGGGACAGAAACAACAGCGCACCGCTGACGCGGTGCAGAATAGACACAATGGCTGAAAGTGGAAAACTGATGTGATGCAATGCCAGATGTTTGGGACGACTCTCGTTCATAGTTTCTTCCCGTAAAAAGATGGTGTTATCTTACACGCTTTGAGAGGTAACGGAATACAGGTAACTGCCTAATTATTAGGTAGCTGATAAATACCGTGAATAGGGTATTGGAATGTTTTTTCAGACCAGCTAGAGTCAGCGCACAGTTCACACATGTCATGTCGCCGTGTTGCAGGCGGTTAACTTCAAAATCAGGAGGAAATAATCATGCAGCAACAATCAATAGTAACAAGCAAGAAAATTGATGCCAAGCCGCATAAGATCAGCAAGAAATCGCTCACGCAATCCGGAAAAAGCAGAGGTAGTGGAGAAGATCGTTATCGGATGATTTCAGACGCAGCTTATTATCGTGCTTTAGGGCGCGGCTTCGATGGGGGCGATCCGGTGGAAGACTGGCTGATGGCCGAGGCAGAAATAGAGAGTATGCCGCACAACTGGGAAGAACCCGACAACCAGTCCAGTTGTGATTGAGTGAAAACAGGCAGTGATGAAATTTTAGTTATTTCATGAGGAGAAATATCATGGGCCATGCAGCCATTACCCCGGGCTTTCATTCCGTGCGTAGCGAGCATCTGTTGCAAGAGCACGTACACGATGCTTACAAATCAAAGGGAAAACTGCCGGAGCCGACCGTCTGTTTGCAATGTGGTGCAGTATTTCATGAAGGGCGCTGGCAGTGGTGCAAAGCTCCGGCAAACGCACATAAGGCAACATGCCCTGCCTGCCATCGTATCCACGACCACTATCCTGCCGGATTCCTCACCATGCAGGGCGATTTCTTTCATGCCCATAACGACGAAATCATGAATCTCGTGCGCAACCACGAACAGCACGAGCGGGCAGAACACCCGCTCAAACGCATCATGGAAGTGGAAGAAAAAGATGGCACAACGCTGGTGACCACTACGGATATCCATCTCGCCCGGGGCATAGGCGAAGCTTTGCATCATGCCTATCGGGGTGAACTGGAGTTTCATTACAACCCTGAACAAAACCTGTTGCGCGTGGGGTGGACACACTGAGCACGTTCACGCGATTCTCCACATGAACCTGGCGCGAACTGCTTATGCACAGCAGTGACGCGCTTACCTATTTTGTCCGCAATAAATTTCCTTCAGGCTGATTCCAGACGTATCGTCCAGAAATCGTCGGCGAGGTTGGAATCGGTAAGGTAGGAATAAGGCGTGGTGAAGTAGCCTTTGATTCCCCACCAGTCACCCCATGAGTTGCGTACGATGAAGCGCTGTGTGCTGTCGTCATAGCCGACGGCTACCACTGCGTGTCCGCCCAGAAGCCTTTCCTTGGGGCCGGGCATATATATTTCGCCGGTTTTTGCCGCTGTATCGCTTTCAAATTCGGTGTAAACCGAGAAGCCAAATACGAATGGATAGCCGGAGGCGAGGCAGCCTTTCATCTGATTGAGAATTTGCGGCACGCGCTGATATTGCACGGCCTTGTATTTGACTGCGTCCAGATAGCATTCCTGATTGGGCTTGCTGGTGAATTTTGCAATGTCATAAGGCCATTCTTTTTCCGGACAATCGCCCTGATTGGCGATACTCTTGATCCCGTCGCGGATTTGCGCGCCTGCATCCGAATCGACGGAATTCTCCATGACGCGCTCGTTGTAATAGATGAACAGGCGCGAGGGGACGAAGTCAGGTTTCAGCTTTTGTTTGTGGCGCTCGAACTGCATGGCGCCTCCGATGGCGTTGGCGGTGCAACTGCCGAGCGCGCCCTGATCGTAAACCGGCGAGCAATGAGGGCGAAGGTCAACCTTGGCAGGCAGTTTTGCGATATGAACTACCGGCGCGGCATACAGAAAGTCGCGGTGATCCGGCACGTCCGGCAGCCAGCCGTAACAGTGTTTGTTTTTGGATATTCTGGTCATGATGAGTCTCCCTTGATTTTTGTTGTTGATGAATATTGGATGCCACCCGGATTGTCCATCAGGCCAGAAACGCCTGTTTTGGCTAAGCTCCAAATGGAACCAACGGAATCTACAAGATCAAACAAGTTGTTATCTGTACGCTGCCGCACATATGGACAATCCGGGTTTAAATGTACCGGAGTCGAGTCAGCAACCACCCGCATAGCTGGCGGCCTGAGGAAAGTCCCTAAAAGGGGATAAAAAAAACAAAATCCAGAATAGCCAAAGTTTCTACGTCGATTAGCGTTCATGGCGCTGAGGTTATCTTGACTCAAGAGTCCTGAGACCATATTCTCAACTGACGCGGAACAATTTGATTCCATCATGGAAACCTTAAACGCCGTAATGGCATAACCTTTTCAAGTCTCACCGGCAGAGCTAACGATCCTCGCAAAAAATCCGCAGGGTGAATAGCCCCGGATTTTGTAGACGTTCTGAACATCCGCAACGGGGTTGAAGGGGAATTTAAGATTTGGAGGATGAACCATGCCGGACAATATAAATCACTACATCAAGCCGGAAGAGGCTGTCACGCTGCATGGTTTGTTTATTGAGCGCGTGAAGCGTACGCCAGAGGCCATTGCCTACCGTTATTTTGACACGCACCGGGAGGCATGGTTGTCGCTAACCTGGGGGCAAATGCATGAACAGGTTGCGCGCTGGCAGGCGGCGCTGCTACAGGAGAAATTGGCGGCGGGCGACTGCGTTGCGATCATGCTGCGCAACTGTCCGCAGTGGGTGATGTTCGAGCAGGCAGCGATGTCACTGGGGCTGGTGGTGGTGCCGCTCTATGTTGTGGACAGACCCGACAATATCACCTACATCGTCAACGATGCGCAAGTGAAGGTCTTGTTGTTCGAGACGGATGAGCAGTGGCAGAACTTGCGCACGGGGATCGGGCAAATGGGTTGCGTGCAGCGTTTCATTAGCCTGGATAAAGTGTCTGAAAATGACGAGCCGCGCTTGCAATATGCAGATGAATGGCTGCCTTCACAGGCGGCGCTGCAACCGGAACGTGAGCGCAAGCGCGACGAACTTGCCACGATTATGTATACCTCCGGCACTACCGGAAAACCCAAGGGCGTTATGCTGTCTCACCACAACATTGTTTATAACGCCTATGCCGGGCTGCTGACTTTTCCGGTCAGCACGCACGACAGCATGCTGTCCTTCCTGCCGTTGTCGCACGCCTTTGAGCGTACGGCGTGTTATTACATAAGCATGATGGCCGGGGCGACGGTGGCGTACGCGCGTTCCGTTCCTTTGTTGGCAGACGATCTGAAAATCATCCGCCCCACCATCCTGATTGCCGTGCCGCGCATTTACGAGCGCATCTACCACGCCATTCACGCCAAGCTGGAAAATGTTACGCCGCTACAGCACAAGCTGTTCACCCTCGCGGTGGACGTCGGTTGGGATCGTTTCGAATACCAGCAGGGGAGGGGGGCATGGACTCCAAAATTATTGCTGTGGCCTGTGCTCAAACATCTGGCAGCGGACAAAGTGATGGATAGACTGGGCGGGCGCTTGCGCCTGTCCATCAGCGGTGGCGCGGCCTTGCCGCCCAAAGTATCGCGCTTGTTCATCGCGCTGGGCCTGCCGCTGGTGCAGGGCTATGGCATGACCGAAACCAGCCCGGTGGTGAGCGTCAATCATGTCGAACATAATCTTCCCTCCACTGTGGGGCAGCCTCTGGAAGGCATAAAAGTGCGTATCGGCGAACAGAATGCGCTGCTGGTGAAGGGGCCGTGCAACATGCTGGGATACTGGAAGAATTCCGAGGCCACCGCCGCCATGATAGATAAAGACGGCTGGCTGAATACCGGCGATACCGCAAATATTAACGCCAGCGGTCACATCACCATCACCGGGCGATTGAAGGAAATCATCGTCATGTCCAACGGCGAAAAGATACCGCCTGCCGATATGGAAGACGCCATTATGCGCGACCATCTGTTCGATCAAGTGATGGTGATTGGCGAGGGGCGACCCGCGCTGGTTGTGCTGGCGGTGGTAAATCTGGAGCAATGGCATGCCTTCGCGCAACAGGTGGGTGTGCGCGAAGACATGCCGGAATCGCTGCACGATACTCGCGTCGAGCAGCAGGTGTTGCAACGCATCGCGGAACAAATCAAAGAATTTCCCGGCTATGCCAAAGTGCGCCGGGTATTGCTATTATCGGAACCGTGGAGCATCGAGAATGGTTTGCAGACGCCGACCCTGAAACTCAAGCGCGCCCGTGTTTTTGCGCACTATGAAAGAGAAATCACACGCCTATATGAAGGGCACCACTAAAAATCCAATTTTCGTCGCCATACTACGTTACTCGCAAAAAATTGCTCCTTACATATGATATATATGCAGCGTCGCAGTTTTTTGCTCGCGCCTTGCCTAGCTTAGAAACTTGAATTTTTAGAGGCACCCTAAAGGACATTGATAATGAATGAACCCGTTAAATTACCGCAGCGCGAGCCTACTTTGCGCGTGGTAGCCATGCCGTCGGACGCCAATTTTGTCGGGGACATATTTGGCGGCTGGCTGATGGGACAGGTGGACATCGCGGGCAGCATCCCGGCTCTGCATCGAGCCAAGGGCCGCGTGGCGACGGTGGCGGTCAATTCCTTCGTATTCAGGCAGCCAGTATTTGTGGGCGATCTGGTGAGCTTCTACACCCATATCGATAGGGTAGGGCGCACTTCGATCACCGTCAGCGTTGAGGTCTTCGTGCAGCGCGACCCGGCCAAGCCAGTTTGCGTCAAGGTAACCGAGGCCACGCTGACTTATGTTGCGGTGGACGATGAGCGCAGGCCGCGTATTGTGCCGCCAGCCGATTGAGAGGATGATTCGCAACCCCTTGTAGTTTGTAAAATTAATTACAGCCACCGCTATTTCCGAAGCGCGAGCCGAGATTCATATTGAGATGCTTTTAGATAACCGCACCCTGGTGTTTTCCCTTATGCTGATCAGTGCCATGATGGCGCTGAGTTTGGCCGTCGTGTCATGGGGGCGAGAGCATGACGGCCTGAAGAAATGGGCGGGTGCAATGGCGCTGGAGTCCGTTGCCTTTCTGCTGCTCACTGCTCGCGGTGGGATTCCTGACGTTCTTTCCACCATGTTTCCCGCAGTTCTGATGATTGCCGCACAAGCCTTGAAGCTCGCCGCGATTCATGAATACCGTGACTTGCCTTGGCCGCGCTGGCAATGCCTGTTGCCTGTAGGATTGATCATCCTGATTTTTGCCGCATTGCCGTATGAGGATTTTCGGAGCAGATTGATTTATGGCAGCCTGTTCTATGGCGCGCAAATGCTGCTGATTCTGCAAATCTTGCGCACCGATACGGAGTCCCGTGCAGGGCGCGCATGGTGGTTGCTGTTCGGTGCGACCATAGCCATCCTGCCATTTTCGGCGCTACGCGCTATCGTTGCTTTCTTCAGGCTCGCTGAGTTTGCTACTGTCCAGTCAACTGTTGCACCCAATCCTGTGCAAATGGCGATCTTCGTCGGCCTTATCGCCATGAGTATGCTGGGTTCGCTGGGGTTTATCCTGATGGTCAAGGAGCGCGCTGACCGTGCAATCCGCTCACTGGCATTGATCGATTCACTGACTGGGGTATTCAACCGTCGCGCCTTCATGGAGCGGGCCGAGAAAGAATATGCCATCGCCCAACGCAACCAGACGCCCCTCGCGCTGCTTATGATAGACCTCGATTATTTCAAGCGTATCAACGACGAATTCGGACATCCGACGGGGGATAGCGTTCTTGTTGATGTGGCGCAACTTCTCGAATCACGCCTGCGCAAACAGGATACTCTGGGGCGTTATGGCGGGGAGGAGTTTTGCATTCTTCTTCCCGTCACAGATGAGGCTGGCGCAATGGCGGTGGCCGAAACACTGCGCAATACGGTAGAGAACACACCGCTGGCGACTGAGCGCAACAGCGTTTCTGCCACCATCAGCGTCGGCGTGACCGTCTGTACGGCAAATTGCGACAAGGGTTTTTACGAACTGCTTGATAACTCGGATGCGGCGCTTTATCAGGCCAAGCACGAGGGACGCAATCGCACAGCCTTGCTGACATCGCCTGCCGAAACGCATCTGAAGGTTGAACAAAACAGCTAGCCACGGGGCGGTGGAGGTTTATAAAAACTGCGTTACCCACCAATTCTGGCAGGGGTAGTCAACAGGATGGAATTCCTGTTTTTATCCCAAATTGTTCATTAGCGCCAATTTGTCCCTTCCCCCTTGCAGGGGGAAGGTTAGGATGGGGGTAGAAGTGGTGAAATGTACGCGTTTCTACCCCCTCCCTAGCCCTCCCCCTGCAAGGGGGAGGGGACATTGGGCTTAATGGATTATCTGGGTTTATAATTAAATAGGGAGACTCATGCGATTCAAACGCGCCACAGTGTATTCCTCTGTGTCTGCATTCTTTGTCATGGCGTCGCTGACAGCATGGTCTGGTGTTGTCGCAGCATCCGGTTTTGCGCTGATCGAACAGAGCGGTAGCGGGCTGGGGAATGCCTACGCGGGCGTTACGGCCAGTGCGGAAGACGCCTCCACCATTTTCTTCAATCCCGCCGGTATGGCGAATTTGCATGGGAAGCAGCTTGCGGTTGCCGGGAATCTGATTGGAGTCGCATCGCAATTTTCTGACACGGCATCTGTTGCGGCGACGGGGCGTGCATTGGGAACCGTTCCCGATAACGGCAGGAAATTGGTTTGGATACCCAATGGTTATTTTGCGACGGAAATAACTCCGAAACTTCACCTCGGCGCTGGCATAAGCGCACCATTCGGTTCATCAACAGAATATCAGCCCGGCTGGGTAGGCCGTTACCAGGCGCTCACATCGAATGTAGAAACGATCAATGTGAATCCTTCATTCTCCTATCAGATGAACGATGCGTTTTCCGTTGGTGCGGGACTCGATTATCAACGCTTTAAGGCGACTTTTACCAATGCCGTGAAACTTGGGGCGTTTGTTGATGGAACATCCACCATGAGCGGGAGTGACAATGCGTGGGGATATAACCTCGGAGGTTTGCTGCGGCTGGCCGATAATTCGCGCATCGGTGTGTCCTACCGTTCGGCAATCCAGTTTAAATTATCGGGTACTGAATACGTGTCGTCTACGCTGCAAATTCCGGGGGCAACCAATGTTTTCATCCCCGTTACTACCGACATTAAAACGCCTGATACTTTAGCCATCGGCTATTTCCAGCCTCTGGACAGCAAGTGGGATGTGATGGCGAATCTGATGCGCACCGGTTGGAGCAGTTTTAATGAACTGCGGGTTATTCAAGTCTCCAATGGTGCGACGGTGGCGCTGACTCAAGAAAACTGGCGTGACACATGGCGCGTGGCGGTTGGGGCAAGCCATCATTACAGCGAACAATGGACGGCGCGCGTTGGCTTGGCATACGATCAGACTCCCGTGTCCGATACGTTCCGCACTGCTCGCGTTCCGGATAGTGACCGCACTTGGCTGTCCGTCGGTGGCCAATATAAATCGGGCAAGGGTAGCGTGCTGGATTTTGGCTATGCGCATTTGTTCGTTAAAAACGCCGCAATTAACAGAAACAAGGGGGGCGTCGACGAGACCTCGACAATGAAGTACGCGCAACTCGCGGGAAGTTATGACAGCAAAGCTGATATCCTGAGCGTGCAATACACCTATGGATTCTGATGCGTGACAATGTCTATTGTTTCTTAGGAGGCCAGATGAGCGAAAATTTCCATATCCGCAAGGTTGCGGTACTCGGTGCAGGGGTGATGGGCGCGCAAATCGCGGCGCATCTGGTCAACGCCAATGTGGAAACGCTGCTGTTCGAGTTACCCGCGAAAGAGGGTGATCCTAACGGAAATGTGAGCAAAGCGCTGGAAAGTTTGAAAAAGCTCGACCCCTCGCCCATCGCCAGTCCCGCCAAACTCACCTGTATCCAGCCCGCCAACTACGAGCAGCACCTCGAATTACTGCGTGGCTGCGACCTGGTGATCGAGGCGATAGCCGAGCGCATGGACTGGAAATCCGGTCTATACCAAAAAGTCGCGCCCTATCTGGGCGAGCACAGCATCTTCGCCAGCAACACCTCCGGCCTGTCCATCAACAAGCTCGCTGAAGCTTTTCCGGAAAATTTGCGCCACCGTTTTTGCGGCATCCATTTTTTCAACCCGCCGCGCTATATGCACTTGGTCGAACTGATTCCCTGCACTGGCACCGACGTGTCGTTGCTGGATCACCTCGAAGAATTCCTCGTCTCCACGCTGGGCAAGGGCGTGGTGCGCGCCAAGGATACGTCAAGCTTTATCGCCAACCGCATTGGCGTATTTTCCATGCTGGCCACCAAACACCACGCGCAGGCGTTCAATCTCGGCTTCGACACCGTGGATGCGCTGACTGGGCGCTATCTGGGCCGACCCAAGAGCGCAACCTTTCGCACGCTGGACGTGGTCGGCCTCGACGTGTTCGCGCACGTGGTCAACACCATGCACGAGAACCTTACGGAAGACCCGTGGCACAAGCACTTCGAGTTGCCGGGCTGGTTCCATTATCTGGTGGAGCAGGGTTCGCTCGGGCAGAAGACCAAGCGCGGCATCTATCAGAAGATCGGTAAAGAGATACATGTGCTGGATATCCATTCCAGGGAATATCGCCCGTCCGACAGTAAGGTGGACGACGGCGTGAAGGAAATCCTGCGCGAACGCGACTGGGCAAAGAAACTCGCCGGACTGCGCGGCAACCCGCATCCGCAAGCGCAATTCCTGTGGGCGACGTTCCGCGACGTGTTCCACTACTGCGCGCTGCAATTGGAGCACATCGCCAACAATGCGCGCGATTTAGATTTCGCCGTGCGCTGGGGCTTCGGCTGGGATACGGGTCCGTTCGAAATCTGGCAGGCCGCAGGCTGGCAGCAAGTGGCAAGCTGGATCAGTGCCGATATCGCCGCAGGCAAAGCCATGTCCCATGTCCCGCTGCCCGCTTGGGCAACCGACCCAACTCGCACAGGCGTCCACACTCCGCAAGGCTCCTATGCGCCAGCCAGCAATAGCCATCAAGCGCGTTCCACTTTATCCGTTTACCGCCGTCAGATATTCCCCGACCGCCTGCTCGGCGAGCCTGTGCAATACGGCGAGACCATCTTTGAGACAGCCGACGTGCGCCTGTGGCATACCGGCGACGACATCGCCATCCTCAGCTTCAAGACCAAGATGCACGCCATCAGCAACGAAGTGCTGGACGGCATTCTGCGTGCCGTGGACGAAGCCGAGGCTCATTGCAGTGCGCTGGTTTTATGGCAAGTGGAAGCGCCTTTCTCCGCCGGGGCGCACCTGCTGCAACTGATGCAAGGCGTGCAGGAAAACAGCGCCGCACCGCCCGTCGGCTTGTTCGACAAATTCAAGGGCGCGGCGCAGCGGGTGAAATACACCATCGCGGGCGGCGGCGGCTTGGGCGAGATAGTCAATGCCGCAGCGGGCAACGTGCCACGCGTGGAAGACGTAGTCGCCAAATTCCAGCAAGTTTCGCTGCGTTTGAGATACGCGCAAGTGCCCACTATCGCGGCGGTGTACGGCCTCGCGTTAGGCGGCGGCTGCGAATTCTCCATTCACTGCACGCGCATTGTTGCCGCGCTGGAAAGCTACATCGGGCTGGTCGAAGTCGGCGTCGGCGTATTGCCCGCAGGCGGCGGCTGCAAGGAAATGGCGCTGCGCGCGGCACATGAGGCCAGAGGCGGCGACATCTTTCCCCACCTGCGCCGCTACTTCCAGAACATCGCCATGGGCGAAGTCGCCAAGAGCGCCGAACTCGCGCGCGACATGGGCTACCTGCGCCCATCCGACCGCGTCGTACTTAACCAGTATGAGCTGCTGCACGTCGCCAAAGAGGAAGCACGTGCACTCACCGCCACTGCCTACCGTCCGCCCTTGGCGTCGCGCCAGATACCTGTGGCCGGACGCCCAGGCATCGCCACCCTCAAAGCCGCGATGATCAACATGCTTGAAGGCGGCTTCATCTCCGAACACGACTACAACATCGGTTGCCGCATCGCCGAAACGATGTGCGGCGGTGACGTGGAAGCGGGCAGTATGGTGGACGAACAATGGCTGCTCGATCTGGAACGCAAGAATTTCATGGAACTGCTGGCGACGGACAAGACCAGGGCGCGCGTGGAATATATGCTGAAGAACGGGAAGCCGTTGCGGAATTAGGATTAATGATTTTGCGGCGAGCACGGCCCGTACTACGCCATTAGCTATATTCTCAATTCAAGAAATGAGGTAATTCGAGCTTGCTTCTGAGTAAAAAGAGGTATAGCATATTGAACGTAAAGTAGTTTCAGGAGAAAGTCATGGCTATCTCAAATGTAGGTCTCAATCCACCCGCGAGCAGTTCAGTCAGTTCGATAGCCAGCAATGCTGTCGCGCCCACTGTTAATGGAACCCAATCCAGCGCCAACCAACCAGTTTCCGCTAATGTGACCCTGTCCACACAAGGACAGAAGTTGAGCCAGACCCAAACTAACCAGATTCAAGCCAGTCAGGCTCAAACATCGAGCACTGTTGATACAGCCGCTACCCCAAACGCGGTACCTCAGTCCAAAGAAACTACCGCATCTCCCGGCATTCAGTTCATGGCTGGCGATAGCAAGGGCGGTCACGTCAATACTTTCGCCTGATCCGGCACGCACACGCGTGCCGACTTCTTTTTCCAATTTGCATTAAAATCGCCAACTAGTAGTGCGTTCCAGCAAAACTGCTACCGTTCGTGGTGAGCTTGTCGAACCATTTTTTGCCCGCTAATACAAGTCTTCGACAAGGCTCTCCTGAGTTTATCGAAGGGCTGAGGCCGAACGGTTTATTTGTAATTGTTTTGGTGGAACGATCTGCTAGTTTCCCCAATTTTTTCAAGGGGAAGGTTTAACACGTGGCGTTTCTATTGAAAATTGGAATTATATGAACCCTGATTGGCAGACATTTTTGCAGCGGCAGCACGCGCATTTATCAGATGGCGTGGTGCTGCATTTCGGCAACGCACAAGACGAACTCACTGCTGCACAAAACGGCACGGTGCTGTGCGACCTGGGTCAGTTCGGCATCCTCAAGGTATCGGGAGAAGACGCGCAAAGTTTCCTGCAAAACATGTGCAGCAGCGACGTGCGCGAGGTCGGCGCTCAACAAGCGCAACTCAGTAGCCTGAGCACACCCAAGGGACGGATGCTGGCGACTTTCCTGATCTGGCAGGCAGACACAGATTATTTTCTGCATCTGCCGCGCAGTTTGTGCGCCGCCATCCTCAAGCGTTTGTCCATGTACGTGCTGCGTTCCAAAGTCAAAATCGAGGAGGTTAGCGACGGGGTTATTTGCTTGGGCCTATCCGGCGAAGGGGCAACCGCGTTGCTGCAACAACACTTCGGCTCGATCCCGCAAAACCCCCTCGCCGTCGAGCAACACGACAACGCCAGCGTCATCCGTATCGGCGAACAACGCTACCAGATCAACACCACGCCGCAGCACGCGCCCGCCTTATGGCAAAACCTGGTCAGCAACGCGCGCGCTGTTGGATCAAGCTGTTGGGACTGGCTCAATATTCGCAGCGGCATTCCGGTCATCCTTCCGGCTACGCAAGAACAGTTCGTGCCGCAGATGGCGAATCTCGAACTGATAGGCGGAGTGAACTTCAAGAAAGGCTGCTACCCCGGACAGGAAATCGTGGCGCGCATGCAATACCTCGGCAAGTCAAAACGCCGCATGTATCTCGCGCACATCGAGGGCAACGCACAAGCGGGGGACCAACTGTTTAGCGCGGAGGTGGAAGGACAAACCTGCGGCATGGTGGCCAACGCCGCGCCCGCGCCGGGCGGCGGCTGCGACCTGCTGGCCGTGATGCAGATCAGCAGTTACGATGCACAATCCGTGCATCTCGGCTCGTTGCAGGGGGAGACGCTGCAATTCCAGTCGTTGCCTTATGCGATTCCGGCTTGATGCGCCATCATTGATGGATGGTTCGGACAAATCTGGCAACTGAATAATCACGGTTCCAATCTGATATTGGTGTGCCAATAAATTAATTAGTTAGGTTGAAAATGGCCTAACCAATTTTTCTTTCGAAGGGGGCTTTTCGGGGACTTTCTTTCACAATCTGTTCCCGCCAAATCATTGCCTACTGTCGGCTTTCCTGCACCAGCTTACTCAACTGTCCAAGCAAGGCGTCACGCAGCCCATGGAGCTCGCCAAGCCTCACCAGTGCCTCAGGACTCCGGTCATGGGCCTGAAGCTTCAGCAGATCGACCGCCAGCGCATGCACCTGCTGGTGCAACAGATCGATGGCATGGAAGGCCGGGTACGCACCATGGCGGGCCAGACCCACGCCATCCAGCCACTTGCCGAAGCGGCACTGGTGGTGATCCAGAGGAGGTGGGGTTTCAATCTCTCCCCTTAGGCGGTTTTCTATGGCAGCGATCCAGGCGCGGTGCTCGACGCTGGCAAAGAGCAGCGGTAAATCGTCGCGGCTCATCGAAGGCAGGTCGACCCAGGCAGGATCGGGCCTCCAGGTAGCCGACCAGCCGGGCATTTCTCGTGCCGGCATGGGGCGCGCGATTCCGTAGCCTTGGGCCAGTTCGCAGCCGAGTTGAAGCAGCATCGTACCGTGCTCTATGGTTTCCACGCCTTCGGCGATGACCTCTCGGCGGAAGGCGGCAGCCAGACCGATCACGCCATTCAGAATAGCCAGGTCATCCGGGTCGCCAAGCATGTCGCGCACGAAGCTTTGGTCAATCTTGAGCAGGGTGACAGGCAGGCTTTTCAGGTAGGAAAGCGAAGAATAGCCTGTGCCAAAGTCATCCAGGGCAAACATTACCCCGATCTCCCGGCAGCCCACGATAACCTGAGATACTCGGGCCAGATCATCCAGCGCGCTGGTTTCCAGAACCTCCATTTCGAGGTCGCCCGGCCTGACATCTGGATGCATCGCCAGAATCTCACGCAGACGATCGACGAAATCCGCCTGCTGTAACTGATAGGCACCGACATTGACGCTGACCGGGATATCCAGCCCGGCCTCGCGCCAGAGCGCCATCTGGGTCAGCACGGTGTCGGTCACCCACTCGCCGATCTCTACCGCCAGCTGATGGTTCTCGATCACTTGCAGGAACATCGTCGGCGGCAGCAAGCCTTGTTCCGGGTGTTGCCAGCGAATCAGGGCCTCGGCACCGATGACTGTTCCCGTACGCATGTTCACCTTGGGCTGGTAATAGAGCACAAACTCCCGCTCAGACAGGGCCAGTCGAATACGTTCCAGGCTTTCATGACGGCAGCGGATGCTGTTGTCCTGCTCTGCGTCAAAAACGTGATAGCGGTTCTTGCCGGCCAGCTTGGCCTGATACATGGCTTGGTCGGCTTGGCGTAGCAGTTGATCCGCATCCACGTCTTCAGCCTGCGGGTAGAAGGTGACGCCAACACTGGCAGAAACCTGGAGCATAAGGTCGCCGACATGCACTGGCTGGGCAGCGGCGGAGAGCAGGCGGGCGAGCAGCGGCACGCTGGCTTCGATGTCGTCCAAGTCGAGTAGCACGGCGACGAACTCATCCCCGCCAAGGCGGGCGAGAGTGTCGCCTTCGCGCAGGGCTTGCTTCATACGCGTGGCCAAGGCAATAAGCATCTGGTCACCTGCTTCATGCCCGTGGAGGTCGTTGATGGCTTTGAAGCCATCGAGATCGAGATAGATCACCGCCAGAAGTCGCGAGTGCCTCAGGGCCAGAGCCATGACTTGGTGCATGCGGTCAGACAGCAGCGTGCGGTTGGGCAGAGAGGTCAGCACATCGTAGTGGGCGATGTGTTCGAGTTGCCTCTGGTGCTCCTTGAATGGGGTGATGTCTGAGAACAGCGACACGTACTGCTGGGTGATGCCTTCAGCATCGCGTACCGCGCTGATGGTGAGCATCTCTGCATACACCTCGCCGTTCTTGCGCCGGTTCCAGACTTCGCCATACCAGAAGCCTTTGTCGAGTAGATCGCGCCACATGGCGGCGTAGAACTCTTTTTCCTGACGACCGGAGTTGAGCAGGCGCGGGTTGCGGCCCAATACTTCGTCACGGCTGTAACTGGTGATGCGGGTGAAGGCGTCATTGACATCAATGATCGTGCCGTCAGCGGCGGTGATCATAATGCCTTCGAGGGCATGGGTGAACACGCTGGCGGCGAGGTGGAGTTTTTTATCGGCGCGTTCGTGTTCGATGGCGCGTCTGCGAGCGATGACAAAAGTGGTCAAAATCGAGGCGATACCCATCAGCCAAATTGCCAGGTGTCCATATTGAATGGTACGCCAGGCCGGTTCCTGAGCATTGCGGTATTTTTCGAGATCAATGGTTATGTCCGCGCCTCCGCGTAGCCCGCCGACGGGTATCAGCGTGTCGCGGTGACACTCAAGACATTCTTTGTCCATTTGCAGGGGCAGCATCAAACGCAAAAAGCCGTGCCCTCCTTTTTCTGTCGTAACATCCGACACCATCTTGGCACCCTCTCGTAACTCCTTGAGAGCCTTCTGCTCCCAATCGTCGGGGGCATTATTGAGGTTGCGCAACTGGAGTGAGGTCAAGCGCTCCTTGATGCCGTATTCCTTCTCGTGCATTTCCTGAATGCCGAGTAGTATATGGATAGGAGTCAGGGAAACCAGCCTGATTTGCTGACCAGTGTTCCTTTCGGCGACAACCCTCTCCTGTTCGGCGAGGGTGGGTGAATCCTTTACTTTGCTGTCGTCAACAAAGACGCCCCCCATCGACGCAGCCCATTTGCGAATTGCCATATCTTTGCGCAAGTTGGAAATCGCATCATTGCGCGCCAGTTCCACCGCTGTTCGCCGAAGCATGGTTTGCTGCGTCCAGAGTGACATGGCAACGCCAATCGACCAGACAAGGATTGCAAGGAGAGTGATTTTGAGACGCATAATTACTCTCTCATCCCACGGCAATAGACAGGGAATCCGCGTTTCTGGCGACAGAGAGTAGCCGGTTCAAACATCAGTGGCGATAATCTTTAGTGCTGGAATGTCAGCTCGGAGGCATCCTGCTACACACGATCCCCCCTCCCGCATCAGTATTCCCTGCCGCTGGAGTTCGGAGAGCACCCTGCTCACTGTCTCCTCGGTAATGCCGAGAATCGAGGCCATGTCCACGTTGCTTAGACGATGAATGTGCTCGTCATCTCCCTCGCGCAAACGAAGCAGGATGCGGGCCATTCGGACGCGGGCCGGAACCGTCCCGCCCACCAGTTGCGAGAGCCATAGCTCGGCTTCATGCAATGCGTCACGGAATTTATACAGCAAGCGATTCTGCAAGTCTGTGTGGCAGGAAATGAAGTCAAGAAAGAACTTAATTGGAATCCGGCATGCATGAACTTCATTGATGGCGATGGCGGTATGTTCCGACTTGCCAGCAAATGCCCAGTCGATGGCTGCTATATCCCCCCTCTTCAACACACGGACAATGCGCTGGCCGCCGTTCACGTCGTACTTGACCATTTTTACGGCCCCCCTGCGAATGCAATACACGGCAGTGATCGGGGCCTCCACAGCTTGCAGCACCGTGCCGCGAGGGAAGATGTAATCGGTGGCTTGGGTATGGAAGCCGATTACGTCGGCTCTCGAAATATCCGCACAAACCATGTCGTCGCGCAATGAACAGGCGGAGCAATTGCTGGAACCATGATTTGTGGCGTTCTTGAGTTTCATCGGCATTGCGGTGTATTACGGAACTCAACTATATCTTAATTTTTGGTTGCGGCACACTGTCGGTCAGGGTATTGGCTTCCGTGGATGTAGCGTCAACCTTCACAATTGCCGGCGGTGTTGAAGCGGTCTGTGCCATGGACGTTTCGACGCACATGGTTAAGGACAAGGCGGCTGCATCTGTCTTCCTTATATATTTGTGCGTAAAGTTATGGTGGGGTTGGTATGAAGGTTTACAGGAAGATCATACCGAGTTAACGGCTGAAAGGAAATTGATAGCAAACAACAGAATGGCAAATTGGAGAACGAGCTTGACTGGCAGGTAATGGCCAAGATGTCACTGAGAACATGCAAGATGGATATGCTGTGACATACAGTTATGCAGGTGCTACGTACAAGGCGCATTTTATGCACAGACCAGGGAAAACTGTGAGGCTGGAAATTTCTGCGGTTGAATAAAATGATTTACAAAAATACTGTCATATCGGAGGAAACACTCATGGCGTGCAGCAACCTATAAAGTTTGTCGCTATAATAGCGGCAAATCAGCACTGTTAAGTGCAAGCGTAAACAAGCGACAGTGCCAGCATGAATCAAAAAAGTCAGCGTAGCAAGATAATGATCGTTGAGGATGATGAGCATATCTCACAACTCCTTGTTTTTTTGTTCCAGCGTGAGGGTTTTATAACGGAACACGCTGCTGACGGACAGGTCGCCGCGCAAATGATCGAGCAAAATGCACCGCCCTCCCTGATTTTGTTGGACATGATGCTTCCATACCAGGATGGTTTTAGCCTGCTTAACAAAATTCGCACTCAGCCAGGGTGGGAAGAGCTTCCAGTAATAATGCTGACGTCAAAATCACATGAAAGCGGTATTGTTCGTGCGCTGAACGCTGGTGCTAATGACTATGTGGTCAAACCGTTTCAACCTGGCGAATTAATGGCAAGAGTGCGACAGCTATTGCTCATCAGTCAGAAACAAAGGCAAAGAAGGATGATTGAAGAATGACCTTGCAAGTTTCTGATTGTTACCAATGGAGCGCAACTGTTTATACACGCGACCCGGAATTTTGTGGGCGCAAGGTGAAGCTATGAGATATTGGATGGCTGCGTTACTGATTTCGCTAAGTGCATTAGCAACCACAATCCATGCTCAGGGTGATGTAGACACTAAAACTGGTGAGCCCGTCCAAATCGAGGTTGGCTCATCATATGAGTCGCTAAATAATGGCTATGCTGACTGGCGTAGCGATTACATTGAGGGTGAAAAGAAACTGGGAGAACGCGAGTCTGTCTATGGCTCATTGCTTGAAACGGAACGTTTTAATTTGAATGATACCCAACTGCTGGCTGGCGTTTATTACCCGCTGGCCAGTCGTTGGACGCTTTTGGTAGAAGGCAATGCAAGCCCTACCCATAATGTCCTCGCGAAGACGTCTGCGCTGAGTCAAATTCAATATGCCTTGGATAGTGGTTGGGATGTACAACTAGGTGCGCGCCACACGGAATACAGCAGTGCGTTGACCAACACCCTGCTCGTTACCGGGGAAAGATATTGGTCAAATTATCGCGCAGCCTACACTCAGTCGGTTAGCACCCTGGCGGGCACAGGGGCAGTGTCAAGTGGACGAATTCAGCTGTCGAAGTATTATGATGAGCGCAGCTCGATTGGGGTTGGTTTTTCCCACGGTTCGGAAATTGACAATCTGGGCTTGACGCGTGGCATATTGATTACTCCTGTGCAATACATAGGGCTGAACGGACGACACTGGTTTAGCCGTGACTGGGCGGCTTCATATGAGGTTGCCACAAACAAGCAAGGTAGTTTTTACACGAGAAATACATTCCAGCTTGGACTTCGTCGTCAATTCTGATCCCATTATTCGCTTCGCGATCTTGAGCGGCCTTGGTGCGGTAGTATTAACCCTATTGCTCATCTTGCGGATCGCCATATTGCGGGCTATGTACTTGCGCAATGAGCGGCGCAAAAATGAATTCCTGTCAATCTGGCGCAGCTTGTTGAATGAAAGCGCACTTCCCCCCATCGATTCAGGGCAATTGCCTGTAGTCTGGCGATTACCTGCCATTGCCAAAAAAGATATTATTTCCTTTCTCTCCTACTGGAATTACTTGCAGAATTCAGTACGTGGCGAAACCAGGGAGCGACTTAATATTTTGGCGCGAATAACAGGAATGGATCACGCTATTCGCCAAATGCTGCGAGATGGCAGCAATGCCGAAAAACTGCTTGCCATTGTGAGTCTCGGTTATTTGGGAGAAAAATCGGATACGGCAGCACTTAAAAAATTGTTGACCAGCAATCAACCCATAGCCTGTTTTCATGCAGCGCGTGCCTTGCTGCGAATTGATCAGAACATGCTTATCGAGTTGATGCCGGTCATCGTGCAGCGCAGCGATTTGCCCACCGCCTCCATCGCCAATATTCTTAAAGAAGCCGATCCGGATTTTGTTTCCCCTGTCCTTTCCGGCATGCTGCGACATGCTTTTCTGGAAGAAGCTACTCCTCAACATATGATCCGGCTGATTTCGCTTACGGTTGCGGCACACCCATCAGTTGTCCATTTATCATTGCGCATGATCATGGATAGGACTGAAGATACCGAAGTGCTGGCAGCCTGTTTGAAAGTGATGCGCAGCCCGGAGGATCTGGTCAAGATCCGTAAGTTTATTAATCATCAGAATTGGCGGGTACGCGTAAATGCGGTTTCAGCGTTGGGCGATATTGGCGAAGAAAAGGATTTGGACTCGCTGATCCATCTTCTTTCCGATCCACAATGGTGGGTTCGTTACCGTGCGGCACAGGCAATAGGTAAATTGCCGTTCGTTACCACTGGCGACATGGAAGAGATAAAAAAGCATTTGGATGATAGATTTGCTATTGACATGCTTGGTCATGTTGTCTCGGAGCGCATGTCATGAGTCACCAGTTAATTGAAATTAGCCAGTGGTTTTTCATGTTTTATTTTATCGGGGTGAACTGCGGGTATTTGACACTCAATTTGCTGTCATTTATTAGCCTGTCAAAGTTAATGCACACCCGAATGATCGATAACTTGCCGCAGATTTATTCCGGACTGGAGCCGCCTATCAGCTTGCTGGTTCCCGCCTATAACGAACAAGCGAGCATCGCCGCTTCAATCCACTCGATGCTGCAACTGAACTATCAGGAGTTCGAAATCGTGGTTATCAATGACGGATCGAAAGACGATACGCTCAAAGTGCTCGAGCGTGAATTTTCTCTGGTTCTTTTTCCTGAGGCCTACCGCCAGCAACTCAAGACCAAGCCAATACGGGGGATATACCGCTCCGCCCTATACAACAACCTAAGGGTGATTGACAAGGAAAATGGCGGCAAGGCAGACTCCCTCAACGCGGGCATTAATGATGCACGCTATCCAATCTTCTGTGCGGTAGATGCAGACTCCATTCTTCAGCGTGACAGCTTGCAAAAAGTGGTGCAGCCGTTTCTGGAGGACTCACGTGTGGTGGCTACGGGGGGCAGCATACGCATCGCCAATGGTTGCCAGGTCAGCAATGGTTTTCTTCAGAAAGTTGATTTGCCGAAAAAATTATTGCCCTTGTTGCAGATCGTCGAGTATTTGCGCGCCTTTATGTTCGGACGTATGGGCTGGTCACCGCTTAATGCCATGCTCATTATTTCCGGCGCATTCGGCCTGTTTAAAAAAGACGTGGTCATTGAAGTGGGCGGTTACCGTGCCAATACGATAGGCGAAGACATGGAGCTGGTTGTGCGTATCCACAGGGTTTATCGCTTGGCAAAAAAATCTTACCGCATCGTATTTGTTCCCGACCCGATTTGCTGGACAGAGGCACCGGAAGACTTGACTACATTAAAGAACCAGCGCGTCCGTTGGCAGCGCGGATTGTTGGAAAGCCTGTCCTTGAATTCAGGACTGCTTTGCCATCATCGGGGCGGAGCGGTTGGCTGGTTGGCCTTTCCGTTCATGTTGATATTTGAAGCGCTGGGGCCAATGATTGAATTGGCGGGATATTTAGTTATGCTCGCCTTCTTTTTATTAGGCATTATTTCAGCTCCATTATTATGGGCTTTCTTATTCGTTTCCATTGGCTTTGGCATTTTACTTTCTGTAAGCAGTTTACTTTTGGAAGAAATGACCTTCCATATTTATCAACGCCCAAGACATCTGCTGTTGCTGCTATTGGTCGTGCTGATTGAGAATCTTGGCTATCGGCAAATAAATTCATGGTGGCGCTTGATCGGCACAGCGCACTGGCTACGTGGCAGGGAGGCGCAGTGGGGAGAAATGAAAAGAACCGGTGCGTGGCAGAAACCTCACTGATTCATCTTTCTTAAGACAGGCTCTTAATCGATGGCACATTTACTGCGCATGATTAACCATAGTCGAACAAGCGAATTGCTTTATCTTCGAGCCTGCGCGTCTTGATTGCTGAATTGGTGAGGGGGCAATTATTTTCGGCATGTGAAGGAAACATCTAAAATGATGTTCCCTTCACTGTTCACTAGAATTCTTGAGTTTGCAAGAAGTCGTGTGAGACTGACTGAGACTACATAAGCAATTCTGTGGAGCGGGAAACGAGACTCGAACTCGCGACCTATACCTTGGCAAGGTATCGCTCTACCAACTGAGCTATTCCCGCAAAAAACGAAGTCCGCATTATAGGGATATTAAATGCAGTGTCAAGAAAAACGGCGTTATTTTGCTTGATGGGCAGCTCTTAATTGCCCCATAAATTTCCCGAATTGGTCATCGTAATGATATTTGGAGATATCCGAAAGCGCACGCTTATAAAATCGGCAACAGCTTGACGCAGATGCCTATGTTTTCGCCAATGCGGCGGGCATCTCTGTATAATGCGCCATTGCGCGTTAGGCCTGCTAACGGCTCACCGTAGGCCAACCTTAGTTCCATCTCGCCCGGGTGGTGAAATTGGTAGACACAACGGACTTAAAATCCGTCGGCTTGAAAAGGCTGTACCGGTTCAATTCCGGTCCCGGGCACCATAAACACAAGTAAAACGGCCTTTATGGCCGTTTTTCACTTTCTGCATCTTACTGCGAAGAATTTACAAAGAAATTCGCCGCGCTGATCGAACAAAACTCGAACATAAAAGACTTGTTTCCGTCTAACGTAAATGCCGCCTGCACGGCTTGACATCGACCCGCAGGGCGAACCCTGCGCCTACTTGGGCTACAACTACGAGCCGTACATTATTTGATTGTGACACGAAAAAACCACTTCGTTCCGTGTCACATCAACAGCGCGGCACGGTCACTAATGCGGTGCATTTAAAGCTTTGACAAGCCCGCCCAGCCCGCCCAGCAAGCCTCCAATAGCTTGAATTGGGTTGGTTGGCGGAACGTCGACCTTTACCCCTTTGGTGCCTTGAAAACTTCCGGCTTGGTTGTATTTAGTATTTGTCCAATTTCCGTTTAGTGCACCATTAAGGCTGACATGTCCAGTGAAAGTGGTTCCGGTACTCACGCTGCCCATTTCGACAGAGCCGTCTTTGTTGACTTTGCCTTCGCCCGTGAACGACACTCCAACTTTATTTGAATGTCCGTTAAGCGTAGCCGTGCCGTCTTCGTTAATTGTGGCCTGAAATGCGCCTTCGTCAGAGCCATTAAAAGAGCCGCCATAAGTGCCTGCATAGCTGCTAACCGCCCCTTGCTGTCCAGAATTAGCAGGCGTTGAGTTATCGAATGAAACGGAAGGTGACTTGGAAACTTGTTGAGGGTTATACAGAATTTTGACCACTTCGTTGCATCCGCCATTTTGGCCAGAATGGGTGGCACGATCAATCGCTATATCCAATGAGGATTTTCCAAGCTTATCTTTAAGAGTGGGATCGGAACCATAAGACAGGAGCAGTTTTATGGCCGTAGGTGAACATGAACCAGCCGCATTCATCAGTGCTGTATTACCACTTTTATCCTGCCGATTCACGTTTATACCATGCTGGATAAGTTGGTCAACAAAAGCGACAAATTGCTTGCTAGTATCACCGTATGGATTATCAATTATGTTCCATTCTCGAATCCAATGTAGCGCAGTGCGTCCTTGAGCATCTGCTCCTTTCACATCCGCTCCGTGGTTGATCAAATATTCTAGTCTGGGAAAATTCGGCATATTAGAAAAACCTGCCGCGTTCATTGCCGATGTCACTCCAGCGTTCCCTCCGGAGGCAATTGGGATATTGATATCCGCCCCGTGTTGAATTAACCAATCTGCCAAATCATAACCACCACGAGAGTAATCGCTTAGAGCTTCCGAACAGTGCTGTCGAATGGCTATCATTGCAGTTTTGACAATTGATATCCGCTCCTTGCTTAAGAAAAAAATCCATCATGTCGTAGTTTGCGTTTAAAGACGCCTGATAAAAGCCAAGAGTAGCCTTGCTTGGTGGTGGCAAAGTAGCCTGTTTCTCAGTTGGGTGGTTGTCTTGGTTGATTGCTTTTTTATGGGCATGGGATGCAGGAGATTTGCTGGCTGGCGCATCATCAGTCACCTGAGAAAAAACTTGGCTGGAAAACAGCACGACCACTACTGCAAAAATGTACCTTTTCATATTCCGTCCTTAAATTATTGTTAACGCCAAACCAGAAACGAGCCGTGAGAGTTGCTAGTTAATGCCTTCCATGTGCCTTGAATGCGCTTTGTGATTGGATCGTATGTTCCGTTGTAGCGAACGGAATATTGTTTCCCTTTAAACAAAAATTCTTTGGTGAATACAACAGCAGCAGTGCTTATCGCACCCGTCAATTTGGATTGAATCGTTTCAACGGATCCCGCTGATGAAATTTGCTCGCTTGCCGATCCTTCAAAAACACCATTATTGAGGTTGCTGATTACCATCGAAAAAGGGGTGGGTGAATGGCCGTGCGATTCGTAGGTTCCCTGCCAATAGCCATTAATGCCCACCGTGGCCGATGGGGCACTATTACTAGGTGAAGTTGGCGCAATTGCTTGTGGTGGTTGCGCCACCGCTTGTACCTGTGGTGGAGAGGCTTTTGCCAGAGACGGCTGCTGTGCTGTTGCTTGCACTTGTGCAGGCGCTGCGTGACTAGAGCGATTTGAGTAATTCCAACCAATCGTTCCGAACACTAACACCATGACGGCAAAACCACTGCCGAACCATGGAAGGAAGGATTTCTTTTGTTCATTTTCCGCCTCAACACCATTGGCTGGTTTTGATAAAGAATATCCATTAACTGCTGCTATCGCAGCAAATAGCAGTAGCGCCAACCAGAATGCCGCTTGAAAATCTGCGGAAAATACCCCTTGGCCTTCTTTGAGAATATCTGCTTCAATTTTGAACTTCAGGAGCAGTAGCGACAGGAATCCGGCAACGCCACAGATAGTGCTTGACATGGTTGAGATGCGGCCTTTAATCAGCAACAATGTGAGTCCTAAAGCTGATAAAACTAATGCAGCGATTGCATAAGGCTCAGAGTTTATTTCCTCTACTTTTACCCTGCCAGAAAATGGCTCTCTGGTTTCTACTGATTTCCCGGACACCAACTCAATCCCTGATATTTTCATTACGGGTTTCCCGTCGCATGAAACTGCGAGAAAAGGCATCATGAAAAGCAAAATTATCAAAGCAAATTTACTGACGGTTATTTCTCTAATGCCCATTTATATCCTCCATAAATTTCACAGTTTTATGAACTAACATCTGCAACTGTTATGTTTGCAAAAAGGCTGACAGGGTGATTTTGCCGCGTAGAAAAACCATGATTTATCGTGGTTTGATAGAAAAAAACAGGGTGAGAATTGCTGCAAAGTGAATCCCCTTTTTCTGAGCAAGCACAACTGATTTACTTCCCGTTTTTGCGGGAATCATCACATGCGCCAGTCCTCGTCTGGGGAATCGCCGGTTGCCTCACAACGTACTTTGCGGTGTGATGTGCGCGTGGCTGACTTGCAGTAGGCGCAATATAGTTGAAGGCGGGGGAGCATGTCAATGCTGGAAGAGGGGAAATACATACGGCGCGAATGCACGAACAGAGCAAGAGCGGGAGCGGCTTCGCCGGATAAATTTACGGCTCGATACGAACAACGGTTTATCCTGTAACGTAAGGCGTTGTGCTTTGACTTCAACAGATCGAGCGACATTTGCTGCTGCCGCTTGAACCCGGCAATATCCGCATCCGCAAATTCAAACAGCCAAATTAACAGATGTCCCGACAGGAACCAAGTTGAACAGTTCAATCAAATCGTCATTGCGCATCCGCACGCAACCCTTGGAACCGGGCTGGCCGAGCGGCGTGTTGTCGGGCGTGCCGTGGATGTAGATGTAGCGGCGCATTGTGTCGCACGAGCCGAGGCGGTTGTAGCCGGGTTCGCAGCCCGACAGCCACAGGATGCGCGTCAGTATCCAGTCGCGCCCCGGATGCTGCGCGCCGAGTTCCGGGGCATAAATTTCGCCGGTAGGGCGGCGCCGTACGAACACGGAATTAACCAGTTGTCCTGCTCCGATTTTGGCGCGAATGATGTGTCGCCCGCGCGGGGTGCAATAGCTGCCGTTCTCCTCACCCACACCGTTCGCCCCGGTGGAGACGGGATAACGGCGCAGCAGTTTTCCGTTGTCATCAAATAATTCGAGAGTTTGCGCGGGGATGTGGATGGTTATTTTCATGGTGCTTTCTGCTGGGTTCGCCGTACCGCAAAAAAATTACTCAACACTGCGCCGCATTCATCGGCCAGCACTCCGCCTTCAATGCGCGCATGATGGTTCAGCTGCGCCGTCGTAAACAAGTTGAGTACGCTGCCTGCCGCACCGGTCTTGGGGTCGCGCGCGCCGTACACCACGCGTGCAATGCGCGCATGGAACATGGCGCCCACGCACATCACGCAAGGCTCCAGCGTGACAAATATTTCGCAACCAACCAGCCGATAATTACCCAGATGCCGCGCCGCATCGCGCAAAGCGAGCATCTCAGCGTGGGCGGATGGATCGTGGCGCGAGATCGGCGCATTAAAGCCGCGCCCGACGATTTCGCCATCCTTTACCACCACCGCGCCGACCGGCACTTCACCGGCTTGTTCGGCCTGCCTCGCCAGTTCGAGGGCGAGGCGCATATAATCCGCATCTGTCATTTTATTCGTAGGTTGGGTTAGGTGCGAATTTTGCACCGTAACCCAACAAGGTATATATCAGTGAAACACTCAGGACTGGCAACCGTAGCACAACTGCGCGAGTTTGACGAGATTGTGGACGTGCGTTCGCCATCCGAATATGCCGAGGATCATATCCCCGGTGCGATCAATTGCCCCGTTCTGGACGATGCGGAGCGTGCGCGCGTCGGCACGCTGTACCAGCAATCCCCCTTCGAGGCGAAGAAAATAGGCGCTGCGCTGGTCGCGCGCAACATCGCGCACCACCTCGAAACCGCATGGCGGGACAAGCCGAAGTCGTGGCGTCCGCTCATCTACTGCTGGCGCGGCGGGCAGCGTAGCGGCGCAATGTCGCACATCTTGCGCCAGATCGGTTTTGCCGCTGATCGTCTGGTCGGCGGCTACAAGAATTATCGCCAGCATGTGCGGGAACAATTGCTGGTGTTGCCCGAAAAATTTTCCTTCCGTGTGATATGCGGGATGACCGGCAGTGGCAAGAGCCGCTTGCTCACTGCATTGCAACAGGCCGGGGCACAGGTACTTGATCTGGAAACCCTCGCGCAGCATCGCGGCTCGGTGCTGGGCGATATGCCGAATGCGCCGCAACCCGCGCAAAAGGGGTTTGATAGTCAGTTAGTCAGCCAATTGCAATCTCTCGATCCCGCGCTGCCGGTTTACGTCGAGTCGGAAAGCAAGAAGATCGGCACGATACGGGTTCCCGATACGCTCATTCATGCCATGTGGAATAGCCCATGTATTCGTCTGGAAAGCCCGGTGGCAATACGTGTGGCGCTGCTACGCGAGGACTACGCGCACTTCCTGCACGATCCGGCATTGCTGCGCCAGCAAATTGATCGCTTGCAGGGCATGTATTCCAATGAGTTGCTGGCACACTGGCACGCGCTGTGCGAGGCTCAGGCATGGGACGAGTTCATCGCCGAACTGCTGGAGCGGCATTACGATCCCGCTTATAGCAAATCCATACGCAGCAACTACCCGAATTACGATCAGGCATATTGCCTCACTCTTAACGGCTTGAACGAACAGGACTTCAAACAACTGGCCGAAGAAGCGCTTGCCTTACCCAGCAATTTTGTCAACAATGGCGATATTGCACAGGAGTTGTAGGTTGGGTTAGCGGCTTCATCGCGGAGCGTGTGTTGTTGGGGCTGCGTTAGCCCCTTACAACCACGGCCTACCCCTAGCGGGTGTAACCCAACATGCGCACCGCCGGAATTGACGAAACTTGGATTTACAAAGGTTCCCAAAAACACATACATGAAGCCCGACCCAGTTGCCGATTTCACCCTACCCGCCACCGGCGGTGTGCCTTTTTCTCTTTCAGACGTGCGCGGCAAAGCGCTGGTGATTTATTTCTACCCCAAGGACAACACGCCGGGCTGCACCACCGAGAGCCAGCAGTTTCGCGACCTGTATGCGGATTTCCAGAAGGCGGGTTGCGATGTGGTAGGCATTTCACGCGACAGCATCAAGTCGCATGAAAACTTCAAGGCCAAGTTCACGCTACCGTTCGCCTTATTGTCGGATGTAGAGGAAGAAGTCTGCGAACAGTTCGGCGTCATCAAACTGAAGAACATGTATGGTAAACAGGTGCGCGGCATTGAGCGCAGCACTTTCGTTTTTGACAAAAAGGTTCGTTGCGTCGCGAATGGCGTGGCGTCAAAGCTGACGGCCATGCCCAGGAAGTATTAGAAGCTGTGAAGTCCCTATAAACCCAAGGAGTATCATGACCCCACGCAAAGCCCCTGCCGCAAAGACTCCCACCACCAAGTTATTCGTGCTTGACACCAATGTACTGATGCACGACCCGACCAGCCTGTTCCGCTTTGAAGAGCATGACGTTTACCTGCCGATGTTTGTATTGGAAGAATTGGACAACGGCAAGAAGGGTATGTCGGAAGTCGCGCGCAACGCGCGTCAGGCCAGCCGCTTCCTCGACACTATAGTCAGCGAAACGGCGCACGACATCGACAAGGGTATCCCGCTACAAGCGCAAGGTACAAAATCCGCTACTGGGCGATTGTTCCTGCAAACCCAGTTCATCACCAACGAACTTCCCGCCAACTTGCCAGCTGGCAAAGCAGACAACGCCATCCTTGGCGTGGTGATGTTCCTGCATCATCAGCAGCCAAATCGGCCGGTGATTCTGGTGTCGAAAGACATCAACATGCGCATCAAGGCGCGTGCGCTTGGCCTGTCCGCTCAGGATTATTTCAACGACAAGGTGCTGGAAGACACCGACTTGCTCTACACCGGCGTATTGGCATTACCCGACGATTTCTGGGACAAGCACGGCAAGGACATGAAATCGGGGACACAAGGCGGACAGACTTTTTACGACATCAAGGGGCCGCTGTGTCGCGACCTGTTGGTGAATCAGTTCGTGTATCAGGAAAACGGCGAGGGCAATCCGCTCTACGCAGTGGTGACTTCGCAGGAAGGCAATGGCGCGATGTTGCGCACACTGACCGATTATACCCATCAGAAAAATGCCATATGGGGCATCACCGCGCGCAACCGCGAGCAGAATTTCGTGCTTAATCTGCTGATGAATCCAGAGATCGATTTCATCACCCTGCTCGGTCAGGCAGGCACCGGCAAGACGCTGCTGACCTTGGCTGCCGGACTGATGCAGACGCTGGAACACAAGCTGTACTCGGAAATCATCATGACCCGCGTCACCGTGCCAGTAGGTGAGGACATCGGTTTCCTGCCCGGCACCGAAGAAGAAAAAATGACGCCGTGGATGGGCGCACTGGACGACAACCTCGACGTGCTCAATAAGTCTGACGACGAAGGCGGAGAATGGGGACGCGCAGCGACGCGCGATTTGATTCGTTCGCGTATTAAAGTGAAGTCGCTCAACTTCATGCGCGGCCGTACCTTCATCAACAAGTACCTGATCATCGACGAGGCGCAGAACCTTACGCCGAAGCAGATGAAGACGCTGATCACGCGCGCCGGCCCCGGCACCAAAGTGGTGTGCATGGGCAACATCGCACAGATCGACACACCTTACCTGACCGAAGGCAGTTCCGGCCTGACTTATGTGGTGGACAGATTCAAGGGCTGGGAGCATAGCGGGCACATCACCCTGCAACGCGGCGAACGCTCGCGCCTGGCTGACCATGCGGGCGAGGTGTTGTGAAAAATTCCCGCACAACTACTGATGAGCCGACTAGTCATCTGACTGGTGAAACTACTAGCCATTCCACTAAGCAACCCAAAGACGGTTGCCAAGTGGCTGGTTATAAGTTGGCAAACTACGCCAACCAAGTCATTGGTTATGCGCTTGGTGATACTTCGTCGAGAACCGGCTCAAAATCCTCATGTATAGATTCATACATTCCGGTTTTTGCGAGTTGGGCGGCAACAGCAAGCCGCCCATCCCTGCCGACCCCACTTCGCCACTTCTCTCCTCGTCTGACCTGCGCTCGCTACGTTGTACAAGGATTTTTATGAGCGACCCATCCGAAAAAAACGATGCAGAATGGTTCGAAGAACTGACGCCGGAGCAATATGAAATATGCCGAAAATGCGGAACCGAACCCGCCTTCTCTGGCGAATATTGGAATTGCCACGACATCGGCGTCTACCGCTGCGTATGTTGCAGCGCGCCCTTGTTCGATTCCGAAACAAAATACGAATCCGGCACAGGCTGGCCCAGTTTTTGGCAACCCCTGACCGAGGATGCCCTTGGTTATTCCGACGATGATGAGTTAGGTCTGGGGCGCATCGAAGTGCGTTGCGCAAAGTGCGATGCACATCTCGGTCACCTGTTCGAGGACGGTCCCAAACCAACCGGACTACGCTTCTGCATCAACTCCGCCTCGCTTACGCTGGATCGCAAATAATTTACTGTAACAACTTAAACTCTACCGCCATGAAACTGCTGTTCGACCTGTTCCCCATCATTCTGTTTTTCGCCGCCTTCAAATTTTTCGGTATTTTTGCCGCCACGGCCACGGCAATTGTTGCCACCGTTTTGCAAATTGTGTGGACCAAATGGCGGCACGGCAAGGTGGACACTATGCTGTGGGTGAGCTTCGCCATCATCGCTGTATTCGGCGGCGCGACACTGCTGCTGCATGACGAGACTTTCATCAAGTGGAAACCCACCATCTTGTACTGGGTGTTCTCTCTTACGCTATTGTTTTCCAATCTGCTGCTCGGAAAGAACCTGATGCGCACCTTGCTGCATGAAAAGCTTGCGCTTCCGGTCAGGGTATGGAATCACGTCAATCTGGCCTGGAGCCTGTTTTTTGCCGCGCTCGGCGTGCTCAACCTGTACGTCGCATTCAGCTACTCCACCGACACCTGGGTCAATTTCAAGCTGTTTGGCACCACCGGCATCATGCTGTTGTTCGTGTTGCTGCAGGCCATGGCACTGTCGAAATATGTGGAAGAAGACAAGGAACAAAATTGATGCTGTATACCATCATCGGACAGGATGTGCCGGATAGTCTGGCAAAACGTATGGCCGCGCGACCGGCGCATGTTGCGCGGTTGCAAGCCTTGCAGGAAGAAGGCCGCCTGATCCTGGCCGGCCCCTTCCCTGCCGTGGATGCGGTTGACCCAGGTGCCACGGGCTTTTCCGGCAGCCTGATCGTGGCCGAATTCCCCTCGCTGCAAGAAGCAGAAAACTGGGCGCAAGCCGACCCTTATGTAGCAGGCGGCGTATATGCCCAAGTTACGGTCAAACCTTTCAGGAAGACATTCCCCGCATGAATCGCCTGAACAAAATTCGCAGCTTGCTTGCTGTATTGCAACCAGCACAACTTGAGATCGCCGATGACAGCCATTTGCATGCAGGGCATGCTGGCGTGCGCGATGGCGGCGGGCATTACCGGATCGAGATCGTCTCGGCGCAATTCATAGGCAAGCCTACCGTGGTACGGCACCGTATGATATATTCTGCACTCGGTGAGATGATGAAGCACGAGATCCATGCGCTGAACATAACAGCCAGCACACCAGAAAACCAATAATTTTTAATTTTTCAACGAGGACTAAAATGTTAAAGACTTCAAGACTTGTCGCTCTCGCCATCTTGGGCGCCATTGCCGCAAGCTCGGCGTATGCCGAAGATACCCCCGCCGCGAAGGTAAGCAGCATTGCCATCCCGCAAGAGCGTATAGACTTGCGCGTCAAAATGATCGCTGCCCAGCAAAACCAGCCTGATAGCCCGGAACTGCGCAAGGCCGTTCGTGAGGATTTGATCAACATCGAATTGATGTCGCAGGAAGCACTCAAGAAAGGCTTGGACAAGCAATCCGAAATAGTTCAGCAACTGGTACTAGCCAAGGAGACTGTATTGGTTGGCGCGTTCGTGCAGGACTACTTGATGACCCATCCGGTAAGCGATGAAGCGATTGCGAAGGAATATGACAACCTGAAGGCCGGCCTCGGCACCAAGGAATACAGTGTGCGCCATATTCTGGTAGAAAAAGAGAGCGAAGCAAAATCCATTGTCGCAAAGCTGAAAAAAGGCGGCAAGGATGGCAACTTCGACAAACTGGCAAAAGCCAATTCCAAGGATCCCGGCTCCAAAGAGCATGGCGGAGATTTGGGCTGGATTCCTGTAAGCAAGATACCCAGCGCTTTTGTTAAACCATTTGGCGATGCGCTGATGAAGCTCAGCAAGGGGCAAGTGAGCGAGCCGGTGCAATCGCAATTCGGCTGGCACATCATCCAGCTGGAAGATGTGCGCGATCTCAAGATGCCCCCGCTGGATGAAATCAAGCCACAGATCGCACAACGCCTGCAACAACAAGCCGTGAAACAATTGATTGCTGATCTGCGCGACAAAGCAAAGATCGAATAAGCCATTAAAGCTGAACGAAAACGGCGACCCAGAGGTCGCCGTTTTTTTCATCTATAACACGAACAAATTAACCTAAAAATCTCAGTTGACGGGTTCGTAGGTGCGAATAAATTCGCACCTACAAAAGTAGCATAATCCATTGAAATACCAGAGTGTTCTGCTCCAACTGCGGTTCTCAGGATTAAAATTTACTCGGCGCAAGCCGCGCTTTTCGCCACTCCGGACAACAATCTGTCGGGAGCTAAGCGTCGTCCCAACAGTTCAGCTACGCCGATAAATTTTCCCGCACCGTACAGGCGAACCTTGCCGTCCGGCAGATCTGTATCGATACCCAACCGCTGTCCTTGCGCCATGCGGGTCACTTGCACTGCGTCGAGTTCGAGCATGGGCATATCCTGCAACATGCAATCCAGCGGCAGCAGGCAGGCGTCACGCTCCGGCATGTCCATCGCTTCAAGCTGATCCAGAGTATAAGCATTTTCCAGACGAAAATCGGCAATTGCCGTGCGGCGCAGACCGTGCAAATGCGCGCCACAGCCCAAGGCTTGACCGATGTCTTCGGCCAGCGTGCGGACGTAGGTGCCCTTGCTGCAACGCACGCTGATTTCCATTTCGTCACCAGCAAAGCGTTCCAGCACTAGCTCGTGGATGGTCACGGTGCGGCCTTCGCGTTCTATGGTGACGCCTTTGCGTATGTATTCGTACAAGGGCTTGCCCTGATGCTTGAGGGCGCTGTGCATCGGCGGAACCTGGATGATTTCACCGCTGAAGTTGTGCAATGCCGCGCGCACTTGCTCTTCATCCAGCGCTACATCGCAGCTGCTGGTGATTTCGCCTTCAGCATCGCCCGTGGTGGTAGTCTGGCCGAGTTTTATCAGCGCACGATAGGTCTTGTCGGCATCCAGCAGGCCGGTAGAAAATTTGGTGGCTTCGCCGAAGCAGATGGGCAACAGTCCTGTTGCCAATGGGTCGAGCGTGCCGGTATGGCCCGCTTTTTCTGCATGAAACAGGCGGCGCACTTTTTGCAGGGCGGTGTTAGAACTGAGTTGCAGCGGTTTGTCGAACAGCAGAACGCCGTCTAATGGACGTTTGTTACGGGTCATGGTGTGAACTGCTCAGTATTAGTTGATAGACGTAAGACGTAAGTTAAAAACCGCGAAGCGACAAAACCAACTACCAACTTACGTCTAATAACTTACGACTAAGGTTTTACTTCTCGGCCTTGTGATCGCTGGCAACCGCTTGGTCGATGAGTTGCGACAGATGTGCGCCGCGCTCGACTGACGCATCGAAAACGAAGTGCAGTTGCGGCGTGATGCGCAGCTTCATGCGATGCGCAACTTGGCTGCGCAGGAAGCCGCTGGCACGTTCCAAGCCTTCTTGCACGGCTTTGTGCGAGCCATCCAACGTGGTGAAGAACACTTTGGCATGCGAATAATCGCGCGCCACTTCAACACCGGTCAGGGTGACCATGCGGATACGCGGATCCTTTATTTCCAGGCGCACCAGTTCGGCCAGTTCGCGGTGCATCTGCTCGGCGACACGATCCGTTCTGGCGTAGTCTTTCGGCATACAGACCGGCGCTTACAGCGCGCGCGCCACCTCGATGATTTCGAATGCTTCGAGCATGTCGCCTACTTGAAGGTCGTTGAAACCGCGTAGCGACAGGCCACATTCGAAGTTGGATTTAACTTCCTTGACATCATCCTTGAAGCGCTTGAGCGAATCAAGTTCGCCGGTATGGATCACCACGTTGTTGCGCAGTACACGCACCTGCGAATTGCGCCTGATCAAGCCATCGGTTACGTAGCAACCGACCACGGTGCCGATCTTGGAAATAACGAACACTTGGCGGACTTCCACCATACCGAGGATGCTTTCCCTCTTCTCCGGTGCCAGCATGCCGGACAGGGCGGCTTTGATTTCATCCACCATCTCATAGATGATGTTGTAGTAGCGTACATCCACACCGGAGGATTCCGCCAGCTTGCGTGCAGTAGTGTCAGCACGGGTGTTGAAGCCGATTACCACGGCCTTGGAAGCCAGCGCCAGGTTGATGTCGGACTCGCTGATCGCGCCTACCGCGCTATGGATGATGTTGACTTTCACCTCGCCGGTAGACAGCTTCTGCAAGGAGTTCGCGATGGCTTCGCACGAGCCTTGTACGTCGGCCTTGATGATCAATGCCAGCGTGCGCACCTCGCCCTCCGTCATCTGTTCCAGCATATTTTCCAGCTTGGCAGATTGTTGCTTGGCCAGCTTCACATCGCGGAATTTGCCTTGGCGGAACAGGGCGATTTCGCGCGCCTTCTTTTCATCCGACAGCACCAGCACGTCTTCACCTGCTATCGGCACCTCGGACAAGCCCTGGATTTCAACCGGGATCGACGGCCCTGCTTCGTTCACCGTCTTGCCGGTTTCGTCCAGCATCGCGCGCACGCGCCCGAACACCGCGCCGACCAGCACTGTGTCGCCGCGTTTCAGTGTGCCGGACTGCACCAGTATGGTCGCTACCGGCCCCTTGCCTCTGTCCAGCCGGGCTTCGATCACGATGCCCTTGGCGTTGCTTGCCTTGGGCGCTTTCAGCTCCAGCACTTCGGCTTGCAGCAGTATGCCTTCAAGCAAGGCATCAATGCCCTGTCCGCTCTTGGCTGACACTTCGACAAACATGGTGTCGCCGCCCCAGTCTTCCGGCACAACCTGTTGCGCCACCAGTTCCTGTTTAACGCGCTCGGCATTGGCGTCCGGCTTGTCGATCTTGGTCACGGCAACCACGATAGGCACACCAGCCGCCTTGGCATGGTGGACCGCTTCTATGGTCTGCGGCATCACGCCGTCGTCTGCCGCCACCACCAGAATCACGATGTCGGTCACTTTGGCGCCGCGTGCACGCATCGCGGTAAAGGCTTCATGGCCCGGGGTATCGAGGAAGGTAATCATGCCGCGCGGAGTATCGACATGGTAAGCGCCAATGTGCTGCGTGATGCCACCTGCTTCGCCGCTGGCAACGCGGGTGCGGCGGATGTAATCCAGCAAGGAGGTCTTGCCGTGGTCTACGTGACCCATCACGGTTACCACCGGTGCGCGCGGTTCGAGCGGCGCATTCTTGTGTTCGTCTGAATCGGCCAGATAAGCACCGGGATCGTCGGCCTTGGCTGGCTTGGCGATATGTCCCAACTCTTCCACCGCGATCATCGCGGTTTCCTGATCCAGCATCTGGTTGATGGTCACCATGGAACCCAGCTTCATCAACACCTTGATGATTTCAATGGCCTTGATCGACATCTTCTGCGCCAACTCGGCGACGGTGATCGTCTCCGGCACCATGACCTCATGCACGATCGCTTCGGTGGGCATCGAGAAAGCATGCTGTGCCGTATCTTCCTGCTTGGCATGTTTGTCGTGATGGCGCGGGCCGGCGCGTCCGCGACCGGCAGTCCATCCACCGGGGCGCACATCCGCAGTGGTGGGGGTGCGCTTCTTGTGTCCGGCTTCATTCCATGGGCTATTCTTGTCTGGTGGTGCGGTTTTCGCGCCCTTTTTTGCGGCAGGCTTGACAACTTTGTCGCCAGGTTTGGGCGTTGGTTTATGCAACGTGCCTTCGGCCAGATTGGCCTTGGCGACAGGCGCAGCCTCTACAGCCGGGGCTTCCGGTTTGGTTTCTGCGGCAACAACAGGTTGCACTACTACAGGTTCGGCAGCCGGTGCCGCTTTGCGTTTGCTGCGTTCTTTTTTGGCCAGAGCATCGGCGGCTTGGCGTGACGCCAATTCGGCTTGCCCGCGCGCTTCCTCTTCGCGCAGAGCGCGTTCTTGTTCGTCCACCTTCTTTGCGGCAACTTTTCTTGCCGGTTTCGCCTCCGCCACACTGGCGACAGGTACCGCTTCCAATGTAGCGGCAGATAAATGCTCTGCGGCTGTATCTGGCTTGGCTGCTTCCGTAACCGGCACCACCGCAGTTGGCGCAACAACACGTTTCTTGCGCACTTCGACTTGAATGGTACGCGCCCTGCCGGTGCTATCTGATTTTTTGATTTCGGTGGTTTCGCGACGAGTCAGCGTAATCTTGGCTTTCGCGCTGCCGCCCCCATGCGCGCTACGCAGGTGCTCCAGCAATTGTGCCTTGTCCTGTTCCGATACGGGATCCGCTTCCTTCTGTTTGGCGACTCCGGCCGCCTGCAGTTGTTCCAGCAACAGTTCAACCGGCAAGCCAAGCTCGCCAGCAAACTGCGCTACATTCATTTTCGCCATTACTACCCCTTAACCCCAAAACCCAACATTACGGCACTCAACACCTGCGAAACCGCTCAGGCAAACCAGGGCGCACGCGCAGTCATGATCAACTGATTGGCGCGTTCGCCATCCATACCCGTCAACTCTACCAATTCATCCACATCCAGATCGGCAAGCTGATCTTGAGTCCCGATTCCCTTGCCTGACAGAGTGCGTGCGGTGTCATCGTCCATGCCCTCAATTTTGAGCAAGTCCTCGACACCATGTTCCACCTGTTCTTCGCTGACAATCGCGGCAGTTAGCAGCGCATTGCGTGCACGGCTGCGCAGTTCGTTCACCGTCGCCTCGTCGAATGATTCAATTTCCAGCATCTCGTCCAGCGGCACATAAGCCACTTCTTCCAGCGTATTGAATCCTTCCTGCACCAGAATGTCAGCCACCTCTTCGTCCACGTCCAGCTTGGCGATGAACAGGTCGCGCACCTTGGCGAATTCCTGCTCGTTCTTCTGGCCGGACTCCTCCACCGTCATGATGTTGAGTTCCCAGCCGGTCAGTTCGCTGGCCAGACGCACATTCTGTCCGTTGCGGCCAATGGCCTGTGCCAGATTTTCTTCCTCGACTACTACGTCCATGCTGTGCTTGTCTTCATCCACCACGATGCTGGTCACGTCAGCCGGAGCCAGCGCATTGATAACCGCCGTGGCGGGGTCTTCCGACCACAGCACAATATCGACGCGCTCGCCAGCCAGCTCGTTGGTCACTGCCTGCACGCGCGAACCGCGCATACCGACGCAGGTGCCAATCGGATCGGTGCGCGCATCATGCGAACGCACCGCAATTTTGGCGCGTGCTCCGGGATCGCGTGCCGCGCTGACGATCTCCAGCATCCCTTCCTCGATTTCCGGGACTTCCAGTTCGAACAACTTAACCAGAAACTCGGGAGTAATGCGCGACAGGACGATTTGCGGTCCGCGCACGGAACGATCCACACGCAGCAAATGCGCGCGCACGCGGTCGCCGACGCGCATGTTTTCCTTCGGGATCATCTGATCACGCGGCAGCAGCGCTTCGATCTTGCCGAACTCGATGATGGCACTGCCACGCTCGATACGTTTTACCGTGCCGGATACCAGATGTTCTTTGCGCTCCATGAAATCGTTAAGGATTTGTTCGCGCTCGGCATCGCGGATTTTCTGGAAAATGACCTGCTTGGCGGCTTGTGCGCCGATGCGCCCGAAGTCGATTGACTCCAGCGGCTCCTCGATGAATTCACCCAATTGAATTTCCGGGTTAAGCTTTTGCGCCTCATTTAGTTTGATATGCAGATCGGGCGTCTCAAAAGTCTCGTCGTCCATCACCTCCCAGCAGCGAAACGAGTCGTACTCCCCAGTGTTGCGGTCTATGTTGACACGCACATCGGCTTCTTCGGTAAAACGCTTCTTGGTGGCAGACGCCAAAGCAGACTCCAGCGCGCCAAATACAATTTCCTTATCCACGTTTTTTTCGCGCGCCAAGGCATCCACTAATAACAAAACTTCACGACTCATCACGGTCTCCAACTAAGCAATCGTTTGCCCCGGACAAATTATCAGAGACATAACGGTCTACAAAATTCAAAATATCGGCACCAAACGTGCCTTGTCTATATTGGATAGTTCAATTGATGCCTGATTGCCATCCACATCCAGTTGCAATACACCGCCTTGCACTTCACCCAGAATGCCGCTGAAGTTTTTGCGCCCTGCCAGTGGCATGCGCAATCTAATTTGCACTTTCTCGCCACGGAATCGCACAAAATCCGCTTCCTTCTTGATCGGCCTGTCCAATCCGGGAGATGAGACTTCAAGGCGTTCGTAATTCACGCCCTCTACCGCAAACAAGCGCGTTAGCTGGTGGCTGACCTGCTCACAATCTTCCAGCGTAATACCCGCAGGCTTATCCATCAGCACCCGCATCATTCCTCTGCCGGACACCTCCAAGTCAACCAGCTCATACCCCAAGCCGGCCAACGTCGTTTCTACAAGCCTCGCCGCATCCATCATTCGCACCCACAAATAAAAAACGGGCCGAGGCCCATCCGAAAAACTGCGCGGATTATAGCAAACTATCCCGAATGTTTCACACCATTATCAATGGGCACAATAACCAGCGACTTGGCTGGAGTTAACCAATGACTTGGTTGGCGTAGTTTGTCAACCTTAGTCAGTTGGCTATGCAAGGCTGTTTGACAGCTTAGTCGAATGGCTATGCAAAGCTAACCAGCGGCTTATGTCACCGTATTTTGCGAGTTGGGCGAGAAACAGCCCATCCCTGCGAACCCCACTTGGTGACTTAGCCGAATGGCTATGCAAAGCTAACCTCTCCGAGGTGAATTCGCGTGATGATCGCGTATTCTACTGATGATTGCGCAGAATATTGTTTGACTCGTACTCAGGCCTGCAGCAGGGTGAGAATCTCGCGGAGTTCGCGACGCAACTTGGAAGGGTTGGCAGGAAGCGGTAATAGTTGTGCCTGCGCGCTTTCTTCATGTTGTGTAGCAAGATGATCCAGGCGGCCACGCGCGCCGCTGATGGTGAAGCCGTCCTCGTACAGCAACTTGCGGATACTGCGGATGAGCAGCACTTCGTGGTGCTGGTAGTAGCGCCGGTTACCGCGCCGCTTGACTGGTTTAAGCTGGGTGAATTCCTGCTCCCAATAGCGCAGCACATGCGCCTTCACCCCGCACAATTCGCTCACTTCACCAATGGTGAAGTAGCGCTTGGCCGGGATCAGCGGTAGCTCGGAATTAGGCGTGTGGTTTTCCATGCATGTCCTGAGCACGGTCGAAGGAATAGGTCTTCTCTACCATGCTCTTGAGTTTCTGGCTGGGATGAAAAGTCACCACGCGCCGCGCGGTGATGGGAATTTCCTCGCCGGTCTTGGGATTGCGCCCCGGACGTTGCGGCTTGTCGCGCAATTGAAAATTGCCGAAACCGGACAGCTTGACGCTTTCGCTCTGCTCGAGCTGGGCGCGAATCTCCTCAAAAAATGCTTCCACCATGTCTTTGGCTTCGCGTTTATTCAACCCAACTTTTTCAAACAGCAAATCTGCAAGTTCTGCTTTGGTTAATGTCATTTATTACCCCTTAAACGCGCAATTGCGCACCTTGTTTTTGTAATACTGCGAGCAGACGCGCCACGCTTGGTTCAATTTCTGCGTCTGTCAGTGTTTTTTTAGTATCTTGCAACAACACACGGAAAGCAAGGCTTTTTTTGCCTTCTTCCACACCCTTGCCGCGATACAGGTCAAACAGCGCAAGCTCTATCACGTTGGGCGCGTTTTCAGATTGCATGGCGTCCAGCAGGGATTGTACCGCCATACTTTCATCCACCACTACAGCGAGATCGCGGCGCACCGGCGGAAATTTTGAAATCTCTGCCGCGCGGGGTACTGCGGCCTGCATCAGGGCAGCTTGGTCAAGTTCGAACCAAACCACAGGCTGCGGCAAGTCGTATTGTTGTTGCCATTGCGGATGCAGCTCGCCGATCCAGCCAACAGCCTGTCCATTCAACAAAATTTGCGCCGAACGTCCGGGATGCGAAGCAGGGTGCGCTGCCGCCACAAAGCTTAACGCGGTCGGCGCAAACAACGCTTCCACATCCGCCTTCACATCATAAAAATCCACATTGCGTGCCGCCGTGCCCCACTGCTCCGGCAAAGCCGTACCATAAGCCAATCCGGCCACACGCTCGTGCTGTACATAACTGTCCGCCTCGGCGGCGAAGCATCCCCCCATCTCGAACAGGCGCGCACGCGGCTGCTTGCGCGCGAGGTTGGTGCGCAAGACAGCGAGCAGCCCGCCCAGCAGACTGCTGCGCATCACGCTCATCTGGCTGGCAATGGGATTCTTCAATGCGATGGGCGTGGCATTGCCGCATAGGTCGCGCTCCCATTCGGCTTCCACAAAGGCGTAGTTGATGGTTTCCTGATAGTCGCGCAATACCAGCGCCTGGCGCAGCTTCGCCGCAGGGCGTTGTGCCTCGACCAGCGGCAATATGCTCATGGTAGCCTGCGGCGGTAGCGGCGTAATTTTCTCGTAACCATATACGCGCGCGACTTCTTCGATCAGGTCTTCTTCGATGGTGATATCAAAACGGTAGCTGGGCGGTGTCACGGAAAATTCATCGCCATGCTGTTGGAACACCATACCCAGACGAGGCAGTATCTGCGCGATTTCTTCCGCTTCCAGTGATACGCCCAGCACGCGCTGCACCCGTGGTACACGCAGCTTCACCGGATTGCGTGCAGGCAACTCGCCCAGTACTTCCGTTACCGCTTCGGCCTGTCCGCCGCAAATATCGAGGATCAATTCAGTAGCACGACTCAGCGCAATTTGTGTGGCGGCGAAATCCACCCCGCGCTCGAAACGGTAGGAAGAATCGGAACTAATACCCAGTTGTCGAGATTTACCGACAATCACGCTGGGCGCGAAGAACGCGCTCTCAAGAAAGATAGCGGTGGTCATATCGTCCACCGCACTGTCCTCTCCACCCATCACACCGGCTAGCGCGACAGGCTGTTTGCTGTCGGCGATTACCAGCATGTCTTCTTGTAAGCTTACGGTTTGTTCATTCAGTAGTTTCAGGCTTTCTCCGGCACGCGCGAAGCGCACTTCGATATCGCCATTCAACTTATTCAGATCGAAGGCGTGCAGCGGTTGTCCCAGTTCGAGCAACACGTAGTTGGTTACGTCCACCAGCGCGCTGATGCTGCGCAGACCGCAACGTTCCAGACGCTGCACCATCCATGTAGGCGTAGCAGCCTTCGCATTAACTCCGGCGATCACACGCCCGGCATAACGCGGACAGGCGGCGGATGCCGCCACCTTGACCTTGCGGCTATGCTTGTCGTCCAGCTTGTAATCGATCTGGGGAATGACTTGCAGCGACACCCCAGTCAAGGCGGATACTTCGCGCGCAACGCCGTACAGCGACAGACAATCGCTGCGGTTCGGCGTCAGCTTGAGTGTGATCAGATGATCGTCCAGATCGAGATGTTCGCGGATGCTCTGCCCGACCACCGCATCGGCAGTTAATTCCAATAACCCGTTGCTCTCTTCCGCCAGGCCAAGCTCCTTGTCCGAGCACATCATGCCGAAGGACGCGATGCCGCGCACCTTGGCTTGCTTGATGTTAAAGTCTCCGGGCAGCTTTGCTCCGACCAGCGCACATGGCGCTTTCATGCCGACGCTGACATTCTGCGCGCCACACACGATGGTCAGCGGCTCATTCTGACCCACATCCACCGTTAGCACGTTCAGTCGGTCGGCATCGGGATGTTTATCTTTTGTTAGCACCTGCGCGACGACGACCTTGTCGAAGGCCGGCGCAACTGGCCTTATCTCTTCCACTTCCAGCCCCGCCATGGTCAACAGGTGTGCCAGTTTCTCGCTGGAGAGCGATGGATTCACGAATGTGCGTAACCAGGATTCAGAAAATTGCATGTTCAGTTAAATTATTTCAGGAATTGCAGGTCATTTTAGTTACGGCATAACGCGGCCTTGCCGCATGAGCCTCCACTGAAATGATCTTCAATAAGCTGTTCATGATGCGAATTGCTTAAGGAATTGAAGATCATTTTCGAAGAACAACCTGAGGTCGTTCACGCCGTAGCGCAGCATGGACAGGCGCTCTACGCCCATGCCGAAAGCGAAGCCGATGTATTTCTCGCTGTCGATGCCGACATGTTTGAGCACGTTCGGATGCACCATGCCGCAGCCGCCGATCTCCAGCCAGCCGCCCTTCCAGCTCATATCCATTTCCGCCGACGGCTCGGTGAAAGGGAAGAACGAGGGACGAAAGCGCACTTGCATGTCCGACGTTTCGAAATAGTTTTGCAGGAAATCGGCGATCACGCCCTTGAGGTCGGCGAAGCTCACGCGCTCGCCAATCCACAAGCCTTCGACCTGATGGAACATCGGCGAATGAGTGGCATCGGAATCCACGCGATACACGCGCCCCGGCGCGATAATGCGGATGTCCGGCATCGTCTCCAGATGCTGGTATTTCTCCACATGCGCCTGCATGTAGCGTATCTGGATCGGCGAGGTGTGCGTACGCAGCACATGCTTGTCGTCGATATAGAAAGTGTCGTGCATGGCGCGCGCCGGATGGTCTTCCGGGATATTCAGCGCGGTGAAGTTGTAGAAATCACTCTCGATCTCCGGGCCTTCCGCCACGGCGTAACCGATGGAGTGGAACAACATTTCGATGCGCTCCAGCGTACGCGTGACCGGATGCAATCCGCCCACGCCCGCACCGCGCCCTGGCAGCGTCACATCCAGTGACTCTGCCGCCAATCTGGCTTGCAGTGCTTGCTGCTGGATGGCATCGCGCCGCGTTTGCAACGCAGCTTCGATCTGCTGCTTGACCTGATTGATGCGCGCCCCGGCTGCCGGACGTTCTTCTGCTGAGAGCTTGCCCAAACCCTTCAGCAGGCCGGTCAGGCTGCCGTCCTTGCCCAGATAGCGCGCCTTCGCATTCTCCAATGCAGCGGCATCTTCTAGCACAGCAAACTGCTTCAGCGCTTCGTCGAGAATTTGTTCAAGTTCTTGCATGAATTTCTTGCATGAATAAATGGGGGTGATAAGTCATCAGGTAAAAATAATCACGTATTAAGTTAATAGACGTAAGTCGTAAGTTAAACTCGCGAAGCGACAAAACCAACTACCAACTTACGTCTTAAGTCTATATAACTTACGGCTAACAACTTACAAACGAAAAAGGAGGCGTCACCGCCTCCCTAGTCGATACAACTTATGCTTAAACGCCGAGGCTGGCTTTAGCTTGCACCACGATTTGTGCAAACGCCGCCTTGTCGAAGATCGCGATGTCAGACAATACCTTGCGGTCGATCTGAATAGCCGCTTTCTTCAAGCCGTTCATGAATACGCTGTAGCTCAGGCCTTGTTCACGCGCAGCCGCATTGATACGCGCAATCCACAGGGTGCGGAACTGACGCTTGCGTTGACGACGATCGCGGTAGGCATATTGCCCAGCTTTCATCACCGCTTCTTTGGCGATGCGATAGACGTTCTTGCGGCGACCACGGTAACCCTTGGCCTGATCTAAAACTTTCTTATGGCGCGCACGCGCCGTTACACCACGTTTAACTCTTGGCATTTTCTATACTCCTTAAGCGTAAGGCAACATGGAACGAACGGCTGCGGCGTTAGTTGCGTGAACTTCAGTCGTACCACGCAATTGACGTTTATTCTTGGTCGTTTTCTTGGTCAGAATATGACGTTTGAACGCTTTTGAACGCTTGATGCTTCCGCCAGCACGAACTATAAAGCGTTTTTTTGCACCGCTTTTAGTTTTCATTTTAGGCATAACAACTCCTTTATTTGATGACGCCGGGAGGTTCCTGACAGGAACGCTTGAAAACCCGGAACCACTTGTATGGGACTGTTTACTGCTGAGCCGCGCCGACCAGTCCCTTAATCTGCGCAGCACTAACTTTTATTCCCCTCCCCCTTGCAGGGGGAGGGCTAGGGAGGGGGTAGAAACTCAGCGTTCCTCCTACTCTACCCCCATCCTACCCTTCCCCCTGCAAGGGGGAAGGAACAGTACGGAGTTTTTATTTTCTCTTCGGCGACAGCACCATCACCATCTGCCGACCTTCCATCTTGGGAAACTGCTCCACGATGCCATGTTCATCGAGATCAGCCCTGACACGTTCCATCAGGCGCATGCCGATGCCCTGATGGGCAATCTCGCGGCCACGGAAACGCAAGGTGATCTTGGTCTTGTCGCCTTCTTCCAGAAAACGAATCAGATTACGCAACTTGATGCCGTAATCGCCATCATCCGTACTGGGGCGGAATTTGACTTCCTTAATCTGAATCTGCTTCTGCTTAAGCTTGGCCTCGTGCTGCTTCTTGCTCTCGGCGTACTTGAACTTGCCGATATCCATGATGCGGCACACCGGCGGTTCCGCCATGGGTGCAATTTCAACCAGATCTAAATCAGCCTCTTCGGACAGGCGCAGCGCTTCTGCGACTGCCACAATACCGAGTGGCTCCCCTTCTACACCAACCAGCCGCACCTGAGGTGCCGTTATCTGCTCGTTGATTCGTTGTGCTTTGTCCTGAGCTATTGTAGTTTCTCCAAAAAAATTAAACCGTGCTACCCGTTCGCAGTTCCGACTTGAGGTGTTGCAACAACGCCTCAACCGACATCTGACCAAGGTCTTCACCTTGACGGTTTCGCACGGCAACCAAGCCAGCAGCCATTTCCTTATCACCCACAATTAGCTGATAAGGTAGTTTCTGCAAGCTATGTTCTCGTATTTTATAGGTAATCTTCTCATTACGCAAATCCAGCTGCGCACGGAACCCGGCAGCGCGCAAAGAAGCAGCAAGTTGGGTCGCATAAGCATCCTGCGCCTGCGAGATATTTATCACCGCCATCTGCACCGGCGCCAGCCACAGCGGCAGTGCTCCGGCATGGTTTTCGACCAAGATGCCGATGAAGCGCTCAAGCGAACCCAGTATCGCCCGGTGCAACATCACCGGAACCTTGCGGGTATTGTCCTCATCAACGAATTCGGCGCCCAAGCGGCCCGGCATGGAGAAGTCCACCTGCACCGTACCGCACTGCCAGGAACGGCCTATGGCATCCTTGATGTGGAACTCGATTTTCGGGCCATAGAAAGCTCCCTCACCCGGCAACTCTACCCACTCCAGACCGGAAGCCCGCAATGCAGAGCGCAAGGCATCTTCCGCTTTATCCCAAACTTCATCGGAGCCGACCCTGCTTTCCGGCCGCAGCGCCAACTTCACCGCCACATCATGAAAGCCGAAGTCCTTATAAACCTTCAGCACCAGCGCATTGAAGGCTGTCACTTCAGATTCGATCTGCTCTTCGGTGCAGAAGATGTGGCCGTCGTCCTGCACGAAACCGCGCACCCTCATCAGCCCATGCAAGCCGCCGGATGGCTCGTTGCGATGGCACGAACCGAACTCACCATAGCGCAGTGGCAGTTCACGATAAGAGCGCAGGTCGGCATTGAACACTTGCACGTGGCCAGGACAGTTCATCGGCTTGATCGCAAATTCATGTTTTTCAGACTCGGTGGTGAACATGCTGGCCTTGAAATGTTCCCAGTGGCCGGATTTCTCCCACAGCACACGGTCGATAATTTGCGGGCAGCGAACTTCCTGATAACCGTTGTCCAGATAAACACGGCGCATATACTGCTCAATCACCTGCCACACCGCCCAACCCTTGGGGTGCCAGAACACCATGCCCGGCGCTTCATCCTGCATATGGAACAGATCAAGCTGCTTGCCAAGCTTGCGGTGGTCGCGTTTCTCCGCTTCTTCCAGGCGGAACAGATAAGCATCCAGGTCTTCTTTCTTTGCCCATGCCGTGCCGTAAATCCGCTGCAACATCTCATTCTTCGAATCGCCGCGCCAATAAGCGCCGGCCAGCTTCATCAGCTTGAACACCTTGAGCTTGCCAGTGGATGGCACATGCGGCCCACGGCACAGGTCGGTGAACGCGCCTTCGGTGTACAGCGACACATCCTGATCGGCAGGAATGGACGCGATGATCTCCGCCTTGTAATGCTCGCCCAGCTTCTTGAAAAAGGCCACCGCCTCGTCGCGCGGCAGCACACTGCGCGTCACCGGGATGTCGCGCTTGGCCAATTCCGCCATGCGTTTTTCTATTGCCACCAAGTCTTCCGGCGTGAATGGGCGGGCATAGGAAAAATCGTAATAAAAACCATTTTCGATCACTGGCCCGATGGTCACCTGCGCTTCAGGGAACAATTCCTTGACCGCATAAGCCATCAGGTGCGAGGCGGAATGGCGGATGAGATCAAGTCCATCCGCGTCCTTATCGGTGATGATCGCCAGTGCCGCATCGGCAGAAATCAGGTGGGAAGTGTCGACCAGTTGCCCGTCAACCTTGCCCGCCAGCGCCGCACGCGCCAAGCCCGCACCTATGCTGGCCGCGACTTCGGCAACGGTAACCGGCTGCGCAAAACTGCGCTGCGATCCATCGGGTAGGGTGATGACTGGCATATCTCTCTTTTCTTTTCAAAACATCAAGGCAAAAACAAAGTGCGGCAATGCCGCACATTGGTGTGTTGACAAGCGTGAGCCAACGCAAGGGGGGCAGTATATCGCAGCCCTCTGCTTACGGTCAAAACGAAGCCTTGTCCAATGGCAAGTCCATTCGACGGATCAATCTTCCTTGGGCAAGAGTTGTTCTACCGCCGCCTCGTCAAAACCTTGCATGTCCACCTTGAGGCAGGCCATACCCTCCGCCCCCGTGACCATCACTTCGCGCACGCCCTGCACTTGCGCCAGCTTCCGCCGCAAGGTGCTGGCATTCGCTTCATCCAGTTCTGGCAAGTGATACAGCTTGGTGCGCACCGCCGCAGGGGGTTGCATGGTGCTTGCCACCAGCAGCCACAACAGCAGCAAGCCTATCGCAAAAACAAACACCGCGTTGCCGCCGAAATGTTGCATCAGGAAGCCGCCCACCGCCGCGCCGAAAAACGCACCGAGAAACTGCACGCTGCTGTAAATGCCCATCGCCGTACCTTTTGCGTCCAGCGGAGCGATTTTGCTGATTAGCGAAGGCAGCATCGCCTCCAGCAAGTTGAATGAGGTGAAGAAAACCAGCAGTGCCAACGCCACGCCCCACAAACTGTGTTGCAGCAGCATCAGCGACAGTTGCGCCAGTGCCGCCAGTGCTACTGCGCCTATGAAAACCTTTTTCATCTGGGCTTTTTTCTCGGCAATGATGATAGGCGGCACCATCAGCATGAAAGCGACCAGCATCACCGGCAGGTACACCTTCCAATGCTGTGCCGCCTCCAAACCGTCCTGCCTCAAGATAAACGGCACTTGCATGAACACCGACATCAGGATAGCGTGCAGTGAAAAAATACCAAAGTCGAGGCGCAGCAGATCCTTGTTGCGCAGCACCGCGCCCAATTTTTTAATGGTCGCTTCAGTGTCGGAATGGAAGCGGGTAATCGCCGGATTCGGGATCACAAATGCCACCACTACCATCGCCAACAGCGCCAGCACCCCGATCAGTTTGAAAATACCCGGCACACCGATGAACTGATATAGAAACGGCGACAGCACCAGCGAAATCGAGAAGGCGATGCCGATGGTGATGCCTATCATCGCCATTGCCTTAGTGCGGTGCTCCTCGCGCGTCAGGTCGGCAGTCAGCGCCATCACCGCCGCGTTGATCGCGCCCGCGCCCTGGATCACACGCCCGGCGATGATCCAGTAGATGTTGTCCGCTGCCCCTGCGACGAAACTGCCGATGGCAAACAGAATCAACCCGGCGTAAATCACCGGCTTGCGCCCAAAATGATCGGACAGCCAACCCGCCGGAATTTGCAGAATGGCCTGAGTCAGGCCGTAAGCGCCGAGGGCGATGCCGATCAGTGTCTGGCTCTCGCCGCCGGGCAGTTTCTGCGCATAGATCGCAAAAATCGGCAGGATGATGAACAGGCCCAGCATACGCAGGCCGTAAATGCCCGCCAGGCCGATGCTGGCGCGGCGTTCAAGGGGGGTCATGGAATCTTTATCGTCTTGCATGGGAGGGCTATGTTGACTAAATAACTCGCGTATTCTAACAGGGCATCATGCTTGCTGGCAGATCAAGATTTAACTTGATGTACACGCAAAATTACTGCTCCCCAAAGTAATAAGAAGTTCCTGCTCTTAATGAATCCTCGAATTCTTCCGGTGAAACAGCTTTGGAAAACAGATACCCCTGACCGTAGTCGCAACCGGCTGCGGCCAGCAGCTTGCGTTGTTCCACCGTCTCTACGCCCTCTGCAATCACTTTCAGGCCGAGTTTGTGCGCCATGACGATAATAGCTTCCGATAAGGCCAGATCGCTGGGGTCGGTAACGAGGTTGCGGACAAACGACTGGTCGATCTTGAGGTAGTCAATATCGAATTTCTTGAGGTATGACAGTGCTGAGTAGCCGGTGCCGAAATCGTCTATCGATACCTGGATGCCGGCATCGCGGAACCTGAGCAGTTTGTCGGTGACAGCGGAGGCTGCGTTAAGCAGCAGGCCCTCGGTGATCTCGATGGTGACGCATTGCCCGGAAAGACCCCTTTCGCGCAAATAGTCCAGCCAGTCATCATGATGAATTTCAGAAAGAAACTGGACGGGCGATTTGTTCACGCTGACCTGAAAACCATGGGGACAAAATTCGTTCCAGCGCTTCACCCAATGCACTGATTCTTTGAATACCCAGTCGCCGATTTCGTTGATCAAGCCTGTCTCTTCGGCAAGCGGGATGAACTCCGCCGGGTTGACCATGCCGCGCTCCGGATGTTGCCAGCGTATCAGCGCTTCCCCCTTGCTCACGGTCCCGGTTGCCAGTTCGACGATAGGCTGGAAATATACCTTGAATTGTCCGGCAGTCATTGCGCCGCGCAAGTCTTTCACCAACTGCGAACGCGCCAGCGCTTTTTCCTGCAACAGATTGGTGAAATAGCTGAAGCGGTTGCGCCCGCTACCCTTGGCGGCATACATCGCCTGGTCGGCATTTTTGAGCAAGTTTTCCGCGTCGGCGGCATCAGTTGGGTAAATGGTAATGCCAATGCTGGCAGAGATATAAACTGATTCGCCACCCAACTGAAAAGGATCGGTCAGCGTTCTGATAATGGCTTGCGCCACGCGTTCGACATGGCCGAGGTCGGCCAATTCCGCCAATATCACGGTAAACTCATCTCCGCCAAGTCGCGCCACGGTATCCGTTTCGCGCACACAGGCAGTGATGCGATGTGCCGCCTCCACCAGCAACGCATCGCCGACATTGTGTCCAAGTGTGTCGTTCACTTCCTTGAATTGATCCAGGTCGATGTAGAGCAGCGTCAGCGCAAGGCCGGAACGGTTCGATTTTCTGATCTCCTGCTCCAGGCGGTCGAGGAATAGCGTCCTGTTGGGCAAGCCGGTGAGTACATCGTAATGGGCCAAGTGATGCAATTGCTCCTCGGTCTGCTTGCGTTCGGTAATATCGCGCACCGTTGCTTGCAGTATCCTTTCACCGCCATATTCAAAAGCGGAAAGCAGCACCTCGGCAGGAAAAATCTCCCCATTCTTGCGGCGGTGCATCCATTCAAAGCGGTTCGCGCCATGCTCGAAGGCAAACTTGATACGCTCATTTGCCAATGAAAAAGAGTCCCGCCCATCGGGCTGGGAATGTGGCGAAAGATTGGAAGGATGGCATACAACAAACTCCTGTTTGTTGTTCATTCCGAATATTTCCAGCGTGCGTTCATTGCAATCGAAGAAACCTTTTTCAGTCAGCAGCATGATGGCATCGCTGGAGCCTTCAAAAACGGAGCGCAATCTTGCTTCGTGCTCCCTGAGTGTTTCCTCCATCCGTTTACGCTCGCTGATATCGATGCCAAGGCCTACCAGGTAGGTTTTTCCTCCCTCGTTCGTCTGCCGCCCGGTGAAGTAGTAAGGTATCTTCCGTCCGTTTTTGATGACGAGCTCGGCCTCAGTGAAGGATTCGCCCTTCTCGAATACTTCCTGCATCTTTTCAGCAATCAGCGCCAGGTCTTTTTCCCCGAATAAATCCAGTACTTGCATCCTGGCCAACTCATCCGCCGCATAACCGGTGACTTTCTCTAATTCAACATTCCACCGGATAATGTGCCCCTGATCGTCGAGCATGTAAAAAATGCCCGCCAGACTGTTGATGATGTCGTCCAGGAACTGCTGCTTTTGCAGCAACGAATAATTCGTTTCGGATAGCTCCGTAGACTGCACCTCGACGCGTTCGGTCATCCGTCTCTGCTGTTCGAGAAAAAACGTCAGGGCGGCGGTAACCAGAGCCCCAACGCAAAGGGAAGTTACAAACCCCGTCAACAGAAAATCGTAAGTAATCTCGCCTTTCAGCATCAACTCCATCCCGCAGACGATAATTTCCGCCCCAACCACGGAGAAGGCTACCGAAAGCAGCAAAAGCCAGACGGAAGATAGCTTTTGAAGGCGCTGGATTATAGGCATGGCTGTTTGAATTATCGGGAATGAAGTGCAATTCTTCGGATTATAGGGCTTTATGCGGCAACAGCACAAAATGCGGTAAATGACGGATACAGATTACCCGGTAAGTGTTAGGCTAATGTTAAGAAGGTGAGCGTGCGCGTAGAAATTTTCGGTCGCAGCATTTATTGCGGTGGCTGAAGCGCGGCGATGCGTGCGAGTTCCAGCAAGTTGGATGCGCCGGTTTTCTGCATGACATGAGCGCGATGAATTTCCACCGTCCGATAACTTATGTTCAGGCGCACTGCAATTTCCTTGCTGGTATGCCCCGCAACAGCCAGCATCATGACTTCCCGCTCGCGGTCAGTAAGCATTGCCAGTCGCGCGGCGATATATTTAGAAACATTGGCCTGTTTTTGCTGGATAGAACACTGTTCCAATGCTTCCTGCACGCGAGCCAGCAATACTGATCCCGCCACTGGCTTGGTCAGAAAGTCCAGCGCACCTGCCTTGAGGGTGCGCACCGATAGCGGTATGGTGCCTTGTCCGGTAAGAAAAATAATTGGCAGTCGGAAACCGCGATGTGTCAGCTCTGCCTGCAACGTTGGCCCATCCATGTTGGGCATGTTCACGTCAAGGATGATGCATCCCTGAGTTTCTGGCGTGCAGACATCCAGGAAATCATTTGCGCACGGGAAGGTTGCGACGGCATAGCCGGCAGCTTTCATCATCATGCGGAGCGAATCCCGCACTGCTGCGTCATCATCTACGATGAATACTGTGGCATGGTCGCTCATGTTGCAAAGGGCAAGGTAAGATGGAATGTGGCGCCGGAATCTTCTTGTGTGCCAATCCATAACTTGCCGCCATTGGCCTCAATCAGAGAACGGCTGACAGCGAGTCCCATACCGATACCCTTGGCCTTAGTGGTAAAGAAGGGTTCGAACAGGCGATTAAAATTTTCTTTTTCAACGCCCGGCCCATTGTCCTGTATCGTCAATTGAGCAACGTTTCTATCTTTCATTGCGCACACAGTCACGGTAATGGCAGGCAATGGCACACCGGATTCATGCATGGCCTCGATGCCGTTGCATAGCAGATTGAAAAGCACCTTTTGTATCTGTGCGCGGTTGGCACTGACCAAAGGAAGTCCTTCTTCCAGCCGGAGAATGGAATCGAATTGCAGTTCGTATTCCGATTGGGCAGCGTTCAGGCTGTTATGGATTTCCTTGTTGAGGTCAAATGCCTCGCTCGGAAATTCTTTCATTCTCAAAAATTCGAGCAGTTCGCGCATTGATTTACCAGCGCGATGGGCTTGCCGTTCGCTTTCCTCGATGGCGTTGCGGATTTCATCATAGTCGGGTTTTTCGGCTTCCATCATCATGAGCGCAGCCTTGCTATATGAGGCGATGGCCAGCAGCGGCTGATTCAATTCGTGGGCGATGGCGGCGGCGGTCTGGTCGGCGACATATAGTTTTTGCAGATATGCCATTTCATTCCGGCGTTCCAGAATTTCCTTTCCCATCATTTTTTGAGCGGTAATATCCTCGGTGGAAATGATGATTCCGCCAATTTCTCCATTTTCATCTGTCCAAGGCAGTACCGCCCAGCGCAGCCAGTGTTTGCTGCCGTCGCCCAGAATCCACATGTCATCGTTATTTTCCAGGGTGGCTCCGGCCAGAGCCTGCTGATGGATAGCCTTCCACTCGGCAGGCATGCCCGGGTATGTCTCGTAATGATTGCGCCCAATCAGGTCAGCATAACCCCGGCCATATTCCGCTAACCAGAGGCCACTGGTGGCCAGATAGTTCATGCCCCGGTCAAGCATGGCAATACTGATGGGGGCATGCTGGATGAATGTCTTTAACTGGCCATGAGATTTTCTAAGAATCCCCTCGGTTTGTTTGCGTTCAGTGATGTCGCGGGCGAACACAAAAAATATGCCACCGTTCATTTCCGAGTAAGAGGTGCTTATTTCGAGATTGATCAAGCGCCCCTGCTTGTGACGGAGGCATGTTTCGAAGCGGTCATAGCCGATTTCCATGACTTTTTTAATGTGCGCTTCTGTTTCATCTGGTTTTTCAAAAGCTTCCAGCTCAAAGATACGCATGGCTAGCAACTCTTCCCGCGAATAGCCAACCATGCGGCAAAACACATCGTTGGTTTCGGTGATCCGCGCATCCTTTGCCCTCATCATCCAAAATCCATCCAGAGAGGTCTGTGCGAGTTTTCTGAGTTTCAAGCAAGCGCTGACGGTTTTCGCTTTCATGCAAAGCGGCTTCTACGAGTTTGCGCTCGGTGATGTCGGCCAGTACGCTGCGCACCACGGGCGCCTTGTCATCTTTTATCAGACGCAGGGAATCAAGCTGGACATGCAAGCGCGACCCATCGTCGCGCAGGATTTCCAGTTCGTAGCTCTGTTTGCTGTCGTGTTGCAGCACGGCCATGAAATGCCGATGCCAGCGGTCGCTATCTTCGGGTGCAACAAACTGGGCAAAGCGGCGGTTTACCAGATTACTGCGCTCTTTCCCGAGTAGCCTAGCGCCGGTGAGGTTGATTTCAGTTATCAGGGCTTCGTGGCTGAGGGTGATATAACCGGTGGGAGCGAAGTCATAAAAGTCAACGTAGCGGTCGCGGGATTCCTCCAGAGTGACCTGGGCTTGCCGCAGTGTATCGCTCTGCATTTCCAGTTCGATCTGATGCACATGGAGTTCGTACAGAAGTTCCTCGGCGGAGCGGACTGGCGCCTCCGCCGGAGACGCATGATCGAGTTGCGCCTCGGCTTCGGTGCGCAGCGTGTCCGCTTCGCTTCGCCTTTTGCCCACAGAATCCCCTTAAATAACCGGTGATTTTTTCCTTCTCCATGAAGGGAAGGGCGCAACGCATCACCTTGCAGGTGAATACTACTCTGAATGGAAAGGGAATAGCTACTCATTGCCATCGACATACGTATTTCTACGTATGTATCGGCACGTATTTATTTGGTCGCAATATTGGGGTAACTTTCATGCAGTGAAATTTTAGAAGAAGGAGAGGCCATGTTACCCGTCAATCCAGCTTTAAAAGCTTATCCAGATGATCGCGTGCGCAACCCGTTCGGCAGATTGTCTTCCGGCTCATATTCCGCCCCAACCTCACCAAAAATCCATGAGTTGCGGGCAAGATATGAAGCTCTTCACTCAACAGAGAGCAAAAGTGCGCATTCTGATTTGAGAATCGGTCAACCCTGATTTTCGGGCAATACGAGTTCGAGCATTATCCGCCGCGCTTCTTAAACCGAAAATTTTCAAGGTTGGTTAGCTTCTGTGTTGAGAAGAATATCCAGTTAAACCGTCCTGACACCATCAAACCATGATTAAGCGTAGTCGGGCATGAGTCACCCCAGAAGTGGGGGCTCCATTCAGCTACCACAATTAATATGGGCGGTAGGTAAGTATAGGACAAACGCTGATGAGATATTTCTGAATTCTCTTAGCATTAATTAGGCAAATTACCTATGTATTAAAATCTGTCGCATCGTCAGAATGCCCCCCGTGGAACCACAGTCTTAACGATAAAGGAGTTCGATATGAATGCACCAAGAGTAGCAAGCGAAATGGCAGCGGAGCAGGTTTCCAAGGAGAATCTGATGGAAGACATGAGGGCGGTCGTGGTTGATATGGAGGAGCTATTGAAGGCCACCGCTAACCAGGCTGGGGAGCGGGTTGCGGCGGCGCGCACCAAGGTCGGCGAGTCGCTACAGGTAGCCAAGGCGCGTCTGGTTGAGGCTCAGGCATCGGTTGTTGAAAAAGTCAAAGTGGCAACCAGAACTACCGATGGTTACGTGCATGATAATCCTTGGCAGTCCATGGGTGTTGCAGCGGCGCTCGGACTCGCTCTTGGTGTGCTGATTTTGCGCCGCTGATCCAGCACGGCCGCTGAGAGTAAATTATTTTTGGTTATGTGCGCTAGCACACAGAGCAGCAATGCATATGAATTCATTATTTAGTCTTGGTGAGCATCACGGGGATGGAATGATGGGGCTTTTTCAATATGAAATGAGTCTAGGGTAGATCCATCTTAAATAAATAAGGCGCTCACCACCACCATATCAATCAAAGGGATATCACCATGACTATTCGAATAATTCTGGCCGACGCCCACAAAGTGTTGACCGAGACTTTGAGTTATTTTTTGGAAAATGAGAAGGGCATAAAAATAGTGGGAGTGGTTAATGATGGGCGCGAAGTGCTGGAACTTGTCGCATCATTACTGCCGGATGTGGTTGTGATGGACATTGGTATGCCCGGCATGAACGGCATCGAAGTGACACGGCGTTTGGTTGCGCGATATCCGAAAATCAAGATTATCGCCTTGACAGCTTTGGCCCATAAGCATGTTCTGGAAATTCTTGAGGCCGGCGCCTCCGCCTATATAATCAAGGAAGACTCAGTTAGTGAATTAGTGCGTGCCTTGCAGGCTGTAATGAAAGGCCAAAAATACGTGTGCCCGGAAGTCGCAGCGGCAGTAGTCGATAATACCGGTCACTACCCTATGGAGGGTGTCCCGCATCTCGGGTCGCGCGAACGCGAGGTGCTACAGCTTCTTGCGGAGGGTGGCACTTCCAGGGCGATCGGAAGTCGCCTGTTTATTTCCCCCAGCACGGTTGATGTACACCGCCGCAATATCATGGAAAAACTCAACCTGCATACCGTAGCTGAATTAACCAAGTACGCCGTCCGTAATGGCCTGACGTCTATGTGATGTTACTGTGGCAGTGGCGTTCGCCAATAGTGCGGACTGATAAATTACACTTGCCGCGATTCTGTTTTCCGCCAGTGTCTGATTTCGGACAATCAGCCAGATGAATCTGCCTGATAGTAATCAACTCGCCAAGCGCTTCGTTGATGAAGCGGCTGGCGAGGTTTCTATTACACCAGATATGCGATGCCTCCCGTTTTCTATTGCGCTATCATTCTCGCATGGACTATCAGGCGAAACTGCAAGCGCCCTTCGGCGTACTCGGCATCCTCTGCACGGATGACGCGTTGACTGGCATCGAATTCCTCGCGCCGGATACTACACTGCAACCGCCGCGCAATGCTTTTGCGCAAAAGGTAAACGAACAATTGTTTGCGTACTTTGCCGATCCCGATTTTCGTTTCGATCTACCGCTCCAACCCGGCGGCACGGTGCACCAGAACAAAGTATGGCAGGCGATGTGCGCCATCCCGCGCGGGCAAGTGCAAACTTATGGCGACCTCGCTGCGCAGATCGGCTCCGCGCCGCGCGCGGTCGGCCAGGCGTGTGGCAACAATCCCATTCCCGTGATCATTCCCTGCCATCGCGTGGTGGGCAAGGCAGGCTTAGGTGGTTTCATGCACCACAGCGGCGGTGATGCGCTGGACATCAAGCGCTGGCTGCTGGCGCATGAAACAACAACTCCCTCTCCCTTGCAGGGAGAGGGCAGGGGAGAGGGTAGAAACGCGGCTCCCCTCTCTCCCCCAGCCCCTCTCCCGCAAGGGGCGAGGGGAGAAAAATGAATAACACCGACCTGCTCGACGAATTCAGCGACAGCCTGTGGCTGGAGGACGGCCTGTCGCGCAACACGCTGGAAAGCTACCGCCGCGACCTGAACAAATTCGCCGTGTGGCTGGAGCAGCAGCGCAATGTTCCAATACTGGAAACCACGCATGCCGACATACAAGGCTTCCTCGCGCATCTGTTCAAACAGAAAGCCAAGGCCACCAGCACCGGCCGCGCCATCTCCAGCCTCAAACGCCTGTTCCGTTACCTGCTGCGGCAAAACAAGATCGCCACCGACCCCACGCTGCAAATTGCCCCGCCCAAGCTGCCGCGCAGCCTGCCCAAGAGCCTCACCGAACAGGATGTCGAGCAGTTGCTGGACGCGCCGGATGTGCAAACCCCGCTGGGCCTGCGCGACCGCACCATGCTGGAAGTGCTGTATGCCACCGGCCTGCGCGTGTCCGAGCTGGTCACCCTCAGCGTGGCGCAGGTGAGTTTAGATATGGGCGTGGTGCGCGTGATGGGCAAGGGCAGCAAGGAACGTCTGGTGCCGCTGGGCGAGGAGGCGCTGGACTGGATCAGGCTCTACCTTGCTGATGGCCGCCCGGCGCTGCTGACGGGCAAACTCAGCGATGCACTGTTTGTCACCGCACGTGCTGAAAGTATGACGCGGCAGATGTTCTGGTATCTGATCAAGAAGCACGCCAAGCATGGCGGGCTAAACAAGTCGCTTTCCCCGCACACCCTGCGCCACGCCTTCGCCACCCACCTGCTCAACCACGGCGCGGATTTGCGCGTGGTGCAGATGTTATTGGGCCATGCGGATATATCCACCACGCAGATTTACACCCATGTGGCGCGGGAACGGTTGAAGCAGCTGCACGCGATGCATCACCCACGCGGCTAATGGTTTGCGGCGTCACGTTAATATCCGAAAATGAATCTACAATTAGGTTGACCGCCAACATAAATGAACCTACAATTTGCTGATGAAAATTGATTACGACCCTGCGAAAAACCAGCGCAACATTGCTGAACGTGGGTTGTCGTTTGACCGGGCAGCGCAATTTGATTTCACCACCGCAACCTTCAAGAAAGACACAAGGCGTGATTACGATGAAGTGCGTAATGTCGCTGTGGGCTATCTGGATGCGCGATTACATATTCTGTGTTTTGTGGAAACGCAACACGGCATTCGCGTGATCAGCTTTCGCAAAGCCAATAAACGAGAGGCAACCAAAAATGAAAAACCGCTTACCCTTGACTGATGCAGAAGGTGAAGTACGTGAGCTTACCGCAGAAGATTTGCGCGAATTCCGTCCTGCTGCCGAAGTGTTGTCGCCAGAATTGTGCAAAAAATTGGGCATACGCGGCGCGCAAAAATCTCCCACAAAGGTTCAGCTATCGCTACGGCTGACACCCGATGTAATCGCCGCATTCAAAGCCACCGGACGCGGCTGGCAAACCCGCATGGGCGAAGTGTTGCGCGAGTGGGCAGATAAACATCGCGCAGCGTAGGATGGATGAAGCGTAGCGCAACCCATCATGCAACGTTCTTTTCGCGACTAGCGGCTTTTATGGCGCGAAAGTGGTGGATGGTGTAGGATTTAATCCTATTGGATTCAATGGAGGCAATCATGCGCACAACCCAGCAATTCAGCATCACCCTGCCCAATGAGATGGCGGATGCTGTTAGAAGCAAAGTCGCGGCTGGCGAATACGCCACCGAAAGCGAAGTGATCCGGGACGGACTGCGCGCCCTGCTGGTGCGTGACCGCGCGGTGGAAAGTTGGCTGCGGAAAGAAGTGGTGCAGGCATATGACGCGCTGAAGGCTGACCCGGCGCGGGCTGTCACCGTTGACCAAGTGCGGGCACGGCTGGCGACCGAACACAAGAAGTTCACCGCCAAAGCGTGAAGCAGTACACCGTTATTTTTACGCCAGTCCCGTAGGATGTGGTGATAACCAGCCACTTAGTAATCGTTTTTTGATTGCTTAGTGGAATGGCTAGTTAGTTCATCAGGCACGAACCGCATCGCTCGCGTAACCCACATGCAAAGCCACCATGACAGAATACCGCCGCGCCCATGTTCCCGGAGCAAGCTGGTTCTTCACGGTGAACCTCGCCCAGCGCAAAGGAAACCGCCTGCTCGTTGACCGAATTGACTCATTGCGTGCGGTGTTCGAGGCGGTGAAGATTAGGCACCCGTTTCGCTTTGATGCGCTGGTGATCTTGCCTGAACACTTGCATTGCATAATGACGCTGCCGGAGGGCGATGCGGATTTCGCTACGCGCTGGAATTTGATCAAGGGCAATTTTTCCCGCACGGTTGCGGAAGGTGAGCGCATCTCCCAAAGCAGGGCAAAGCGCGGCGAGAGGGGAATATGGCAGCGGCGATTCTGGGAGCATCTGATTCGCGATCAGGGAGATTTCAATCGCCACGCGGATTACATTCACTGGAACCCGGTAAAACATGGCTGGGTGCGCCGTGTCGCCGATTGGCCGCATTCAAGCTTTCATGAATACGTGCGTCGCGGGGTTTATACGGAGGATTGGGGCGGTGGCATGGATGAGATTGAGGGTGGGGAATGACGCGAACGATGCGGTTCGTGCCTGATGAACTAACTAGCCATTCCACTAAGCAATCAAAAAACGATTACTAAGTGGCTGGTTATCACCGCATCCTACGGGGCTGAGGCGCACAGGGGAAAGGGGAGGTGCGCAACGAGCGCACACAAAATATTTCCCGCCCCTTGCCACGCACATCACCCCAGCCCCCGTCCTGTTGAAAACGGCCTATGCATTTTTCCTTATGGCTAATGTGGGAATTTGCTGCTAAATTGCTGCCCCATGTATCCGTATCACCATCATTAGGTATTGAAAATGCCATTCAAGAATGCAATTGCTCGCATTGAACAGATACATACTTCCTTGTTGGCGAAAGAGGAGGTCGAGCCAGTTTCAGTTCGACAGTTCATTGCATGGTTTGGGGCAGAACGTCGTGGTTCTTGGTTGGTTTGGTTTATTCGACGCACTCTTGAAGAGAGCCCAGCTTCGAACCGTGCCAGATTTCAATAGCGTCTACATTGACTCCCAAATCAGATTTGCTATTGTCGAACAACCTGATGTTACGCAACAGCAGGAGAAACTAGCGATTGCGGAAGCGCTGCAAGGCATGTTTTCGGAAACAGATGATGCTGATGAAGTGCTAATTTCAGGGGCTTTTCCTGACCCTGCATTTCGCATAGGGCGCTTAGCTTCCGCGAATGTAAAGCCATTAAGTGTGTCCCCTGATTCGACACTCAGCGAGGCAGTGACTCTGATGCTTAGGCATGATTTCTCGCAGCTACCAGTGATGACCAATGACCGTGACGTGAAAGGCATGGTGAGCTGGGAGAGTATTGGTTCACGCTTGGCTCTTGGAAAAATAGTTTCTGTGGTACGCGAGTGCATGAGAGCACATCACGAGGTACCGTTTAACGATTCATTGTTTAAGGTAATTGCGCAAATCGTTGAGCATTCATATGTACTTGTGCGTGGTGATGACCGGACGATCACAGGGATCGTCACAACAACAGACCTAAGCCTTCAGTTTCAACAGCTCTCTGAACCTTTCTTGCTCCTTTCCGAAATTGAGAATCATGTTCGCTTGTTAATCGATGGCCGGTTTACCGCAGATGAATTAGCATCTGCCAAAGATTCTGCGGATACTGAACGAAAAATTGAGAGTGTCGCTGATCTGAGCTTTGGGGAATATATCCGCCTGCTAGAGAATCCAAACAATTGGGCGAAGACTGGACTCACCGTTGACCGGGCAATCTTCGTTCGTGAACTCGACAGAGTTCGCAGTATTCGAAACGACGTAATGCACTTCGATCCAGATGGAATTACAGAGGAGGATCACCGATTGTTACTTTATTTCGTGCAGTTCCTGCATGAGCTCAGGGCAATATCCACATAATTCATCTCTTCGCCTATTTTGCATGAAAGCTGCGCGGACGAAAGGAATGCAATGATAGAAGCTAAACTGACCTAAGTTTACAAGCAAATAGAGCAGTAAAACGTACGCATTCAAAATGCCTAGTTTGTTCGAATCGCGAGCCTTCCAACATTGCCGTGGTAATGTGATGCGCTCTTCGCAAACCTCCACTTTCCCCTCATCCGCCACCGAGTAGCGGAGGCTGGTCAGGGAATTCTGACGAATATGTTTGAGTACGTGGCCGCGTAGCGGATCGTGCGAGTTTATGAGGAAGCCTGACCAGTCGAGCAACGCAGGGAATCCCGTGAGGGATGGCGGATTGGGGACGCCTTCTTTCGGTTACATTTCTTGGCAAGACAAGAAAGGTAATCAGCAGCCGGTCTGCCACCGGCGAATTTGTTTTTGACTGGATTCCCGCTTTCGCGGGAATGACGGCAACCCATCACAAGCCACCATGAACGGTCTTGATGGTAGCCGAGCTACACTCGGCTACCTCTCTCAATACAAATCCCCACCATCTTGCTCCCCCTGATCGCATTCAACTTCGCCACGCTGATCTTCACCCACGGCGCTTTGAAGTCATTGAGCAATATTTGCGCGATGTGTTCGGCCAGCGCTTCCAGCAGGTTGAAGTGGCGGCTGCCCAGCACGCGCTGAATGTCACGCACGATGTCGGCGTAGTTGAGGGCGTCCTTGATGTCGTCGGTCTGGCAGGCGCGGCTGTCGGGCAGGGCGATCTCCAGATCGAATTGCAGGGTTTGCGGCACGCGCTTTTCCCATTCATACACGCCGATGAGTGTGTCGATCTTGAGTTCGCGCAGAAAAATGATGTCCATTGCTGTCGGTAATTAATCGCGTAAAATTCGCCTTTCGCGCATTTTAAGATATTCCAGATGATGACCCTAGCTTTTGTTGTGTGTGCCTATCTGTTGGGCTCGGTTTCTTTTGCGGTGTTGATGAGTAAGGCATTCGGTCTGGACGATCCCAGGACTTATGGTTCCGGCAATCCGGGTGCGACCAACGTGTTGCGTAGCGGCAAGAAGGCTGCGGCGGCGTTGACTTTGCTGGGCGATGCGGCGAAGGGTTGGGTAGCGGTGGTGTTAGCGCAACGATTCGCGCCGCAGGACGAAAATTTCATGATGCTGGTTGCTGCGGTGGCGCTTGCCGTTTTCCTTGGTCACGTGTTCCCGGTATTTCTGCGCTTCAAGGGCGGCAAGGGTGTGGCGACGGCACTGGGGGTGTTGCTGGCGTTAAGTGGCTGGATGGGGCTGGCGACCATGGCGACTTGGCTGGTGGTGGCGCTGGTGTTCCGCTTGTCTTCGTTGTCGGCTCTGGTTGCGGCGGCAGGTGCGCCGGTTTACGCGCTGCTGCTGGGCTTGCCGCATGAGTGGGTGCTGGCATCGGGCATCATGTCGTTGCTGCTGTTCTGGCGGCACCAGAGCAATATTCAGAATTTGCTGGCGGGGAAAGAAAGCAGGATCGGCAGCAAGAAGTCCGAGAGTCAGGCAGCGGATAACGCATAGCGGTTCAATGCTTTATTCCTTCCCCCTTGCAGGGGGGAAGGCTAGGATGGGGGTAGAGTAGAGGTGCAGAATTTCTACCTCCTCCCTAACCCTCCCCCTGCATAGGGGAGGGAATGCAGTTCCTTATGCCGTGTTCATCTCCTGCAAATCCCAGCGCGGCTTTACGTTGAAACGATAATCCTGCTTGCCTTCTTGCTGTTGCAATCTTAGAGCACCGGCGAAGGCGATCATTGCGCCGTTGTCGGTGCAGAATTCCAGATCAGGATAGAACACGCGGAAGCCGCGCTTGTCAGCGGCCTGGTTAAGTTGCGCGCGCAGTTGCTGGTTTGCGCCTACTCCGCCTGCGACCACCAGTTGCTTGAGTTCGGTCTGCTTGAGTGCGGCGAGCGCCTTGGCGACCAGCACGTCCACGATGGCTTCCTGTGTCGCGTGGGCGATGTCGGCACGAGTTTGTTCGTCCATGCGCTGCCCATCTAGTTCGTGTTGCCGGGCGAGGGTGAGTACGGCTGTCTTCAATCCGCTGAAGCTGAAGTCCAGATCGCCACTGTGCAGCATCGGGCGCGGCAGTTTGAAGCGTCCCGGTGTTCCGCGTTGCGCCAACTCGGAGAGAATTGCGCCGCCTGGATAATCCAATCCAAGTAGTTTGGCGCTCTTGTCGAAGGCTTCGCCAGCGGCGTCGTCCAGCGTTTCTCCCAGCAAAATATATTGCCCCACGCCATCCACGCGCATGAGTTGTGTGTGTCCGCCTGAGACCAATAAGGCGACGAAGGGGAATTCCGGTGCGGGAGTGGACAGCAGCGGCGAGAGCAAATGCCCTTCCAGATGGTGGATGCCGATGGCGGGGATATTCAGTGCATAAGCCAGCGCGCAACCGATGCTGGCGCCCACCAACAACGCACCAGATAAGCCGGGGCCTTGCGTGTAGGCGATGGCGTCGATGTCTTGCAAGGTGCAATTCGCTTGTTTGGCTACCGTGCGGATCAGCGGCAGGGTGTGGCGGATGTGGTCGCGCGAGGCCAGTTCGGGCACCACGCCGCCGTATTCGCTATGTAGTGCGATCTGCGTATGCAGCGCGTGTGCCAGCAAACCGCGCTCGATGTGATAGAGCGCAACGCCGGTTTCGTCACACGAAGATTCGATGCCTAGAATTAATTTCACGATGAGAAAGCCATAATCAGATCAGGCGTGCATTGTACGGTTCTATTGGGTTTGCGCGAGTCTGCAAAAATTATTTAACAAATAAGTCATGATAATTTCAAAAAGGTATTGACGGTTTTTTTTTGCTGGCTATAATGCGCCCCCTCTTGCTGCTTCAGCAGGAGGTGAGGGAAGCAAGGGTTGTAAATTAAGCCTGAAATATAGATTGACGCAGCAAATTCGATCTGTATAATGCGCCCCTCTCGTTGCCACGGCAACCCAGTTCTTTAAAAGTTTACAGACAACCGACGAGTGTGGGTATGTGAGCTCGGGTGTTGAATTACGTGGGGTTAAACCTGCGTGATCGACGACTCAAGACACAA
>CAVRDK010000003.1:0-2500 GCA_963719855.1 uncultured beta proteobacterium | reverse complement strand
ACGGAGCAGCCTTCAACCTTTAGCCTCTAAATTAGTGGAACAGTCTGGAAAGTCTGACCATAGTGGGTGATAGTCCCGTACGCGAAAATTTAGGAGTGGAAATAGGGTTGGAACAAGTAGGGCGGGACACGAGAAATCCTGTCTGAATATGGGGGGGACCATCCTCCAAGGCTAAATACTCGTAATCGACCGATAGTGAACCAGTACCGTGAGGGAAAGGCGAAAAGAACCCCGGAAGGGGAGTGAAATAGAACCTGAAACCGCATGCATACAAACAGTGGGAGCCGACTTGTTCGGTGACTGCGTACCTTTTGTATAATGGGTCAGCGACTTACGTTCAGTAGCGAGCTTAACCGAATAGGGGAGGCGTAGGGAAACCGAGTCTGATAAGGGCGATAGTTGCTGGGCGTAGACCCGAAACCAAGTGATCTATCCATGGCCAGGATGAAGGTGGGGTAACACTCACTGGAGGTCCGAACCCACTAATGTTGAAAAATTAGGGGATGAGCTGTGGATAGGGGTGAAAGGCTAAACAAACTTGGAAATAGCTGGTTCTCTCCGAAAACTATTTAGGTAGTGCCTCATGTATCACTCTCGGGGGTAGAGCACTGTCATGGCTAGGGGTCTATTGCTGATTACCAAACCATTGCAAACTCCGAATACCGAGAAGTGCGAGCATGGGAGACAGACATCGGGTGCTAACGTCCGGTGTCGAAAGGGAAACAACCCAGACCGCCGATTAAGGTCCCCAAGACATAGTTAAGTGGAAAACGAAGTGGGAAGGCTAAAACAGTCAGGATGTTGGCTTAGAAGCAGCCATCATTTAAAGAAAGCGTAATAGCTCACTGATCGAGTCGTCCTGCGCGGAAGATGTAACGGGGCTCAAACTATGCACCGAAATCGCGGATATGTACTTGTACATATGGTAGGAGAGCGTTCTGTAGGCCTGCGAAGGCAGCTGGTAATGGCTGCTGGAGGTATCAGAAGTGCGAATGCTGACATGAGTAGCGATAAAGGGAGTGAAAGGCTCCCTCGCCGAAAGCCCAAGGTTTCCTGCGCAACGTTCATCGGCGCAGGGTGAGTCGGCCCCTAAGGCGAGGCAGAAATGCGTAGTCGATGGGAAACAGGTTAATATTCCTGTACCTCAATGCAATGCGATGTGGGGACGGAGAAGGTTAGGCAATCCGGGTGTTGGATGTCCCGGTTCAAGCGTGTAGGGAGATCCTTTAGGCAAATCCGGAGGGTCAATTCTGAGGCGTGATAACGAGGCACTTGGTCTGAAGTTGCTGATACCAAGCTTCCAAGAAAAGCCACTAAGCTTCAGTTGTATTGAGACCGTACCGCAAACCGACACAGGTGGGCAGGATGAGAATTCTAAGGCGCTTGAGAGAACTCGGGTGAAGGAACTCGGCAAATTAGCACCGTAACTTCGGGAAAAGGTGCGCCCCGGTAGCGTGTAGGGACTTGCTCGCGAAGCGCGATGGGGTTGCAGTGAAATGGTGGCTGCGACTGTTTAATAAAAACACAGCACTCTGCAAACACGAAAGTGGACGTATAGAGTGTGACGCCTGCCCGGTGCTGGAAGATTAAATGATGGGGTGCAAGCTCTTGATTGAAGTCCCAGTAAACGGCGGCCGTAACTATAACGGTCCTAAGGTAGCGAAATTCCTTGTCGGGTAAGTTCTGACCTGCACGAATGGCGTAACGATGGCCACACTGTCTCCTCCTGAGACTCAGCGAAGTTGAAATGTTTGTGAAGATGCAATCTCCCCGCGGCAAGACGGAAAGACCCCATGAACCTTTACTGTAGCTTTGCATTGGACTTTGAACCGGTCTGTGTAGGATAGGTGGGAGGCTTTGAAGCGTGGTCGCTAGATATCGTGGAGCCATCCTTGAAATACCACCCTGGTTTGTTTGAGGTTCTAACCATGGCCCGTGAATCCGGGTCTGGGACCGTGCATGGTAGGCAGTTTGACTGGGGCGGTCTCCTCCCAAAGAGTAACGGAGGAGTACGAAGGTATCCTAGGTACGGTCGGACATCGTACTGATAGTGCAATGGCATAAGCGTGCTTGACTGCGAGACTGACAAGTCGAGCAGGTGCGAAAGCAGGTCATAGTGATCCGGTGGTTCTGAATGGAAGGGCCATCGCTCACGGATAAAAGGTACGCTGGGGATAAACAGGCTGATTCCTCCCAAGAGTTCATATCGACGGGGGAGTTTGGTACCCCGATGTCGGCTCATCACATCCTGGGGCTGTAGCCGGTCCCAAGGGTATGGCTGTTCGCCATTTAAAGTGGTACGTGAGCTTGGGTTTAAAACGTCGTGAGACAGTTTGGTCCCTATCTGCCTTGGGCGTTGGAAATTTGAAAGGACCTGCTCCTAGTACGAGAGGACCGAGTGGACGGATCTCTGGTGTACCGGTTGTCACGCCAGTGGCATCGCCGGGTAGCTAAATCCGGAAGAGATAACCGCTGAAAGCATCTAAGCGGGAAACTCGCC
>CAVRDK010000002.1:105000-341025 GCA_963719855.1 uncultured beta proteobacterium | reverse complement strand
GCATCGCCGGGTAGCTAAATCCGGAAGAGATAACCGCTGAAAGCATCTAAGCGGGAAACTCGCCTTGAGATGAGATTTCCCTGGGGGTTCGACCCCCCTGAAGGGTCGTGGAAGACTACCACGTTGATAGGTCGGGTGTGGAAGCGCAGCGATGCGTTAAGCTAACCGATACTAATTGCCCGTGAGGCTTGATCCTATAATATTAAGTAGTGCAAGTGATGCGTTCGCGTATCGCGTTGCAATCAAAACCCTCTTACTTCTTCCAGTTGATGGCCGATTGATTCTCTCCAAAAGAGAAAACCAGTTAGCCGACAGTTATGTCTGACGACCATAGCGAGTTGGTCCCACTCCTTCCCATCCCGAACAGGACAGTGAAACGACTTTGCGCCGATGATAGTGTACATTACGTATGTGAAAGTAGGTCATCGTCAGACTCCTTACAAATGAAAAACCCCCAGGTGAAAGCCCGGGGGTTTTTTATTTGGTTCGGAATATGGATGATGACCTGCTTGAACGCAGTGACAAGACGCTCGCACAGCGGCTTCTTGCGGCGGAGACTCATATCAGTTTCATCGATGTGATGTCGGAACCAAAATAGGTCATCCCTTCGATAAACTGATAGAACTACTGATAAAACAACTAGCCATCATGACTGATGAACTAACTAGCCATTCGACTAAGCCTGCAAGCGGACAAGTCGCTGGTTATCAGGGCAGGCTCCGACTCCTTATAAAGTAAAAAGCCCAGCCTTGTGTTGGGCTTTTTTATTGGCTCGGAATGTTGAGTGATGCCAGCTTTTGCGAGGGTGTCAATCCTGTCAGCAATTCAGATATCGTGGCGTAACCATGCAACTCTGCCGGGCTATCTGAAGCGTATTACGATTTCTTTATCTTCGGGATGGCTCTTCTTTTCGCGGTAGTAGCATGCAACAACGTACCCCAACTCACACGCTTTTTTGAGATCGTTATCGGCGCAAACTTCATCCCCGATTTTAGTGCAGGCACCGGAGCGTGCCAAAAGGGTTGGTGAGTAGTCCGGCCTGAGTGCCAGCGCCTGATCAAAGCTGGCTTTTGCTTCCCGGAAACGGCCAAGGCGCATCAGCGCCAATCCTTTGCCATGAAAAGCCAGAAGATATCTGGAGGAGAAGTTCAGTGCGCGCTCGAAATCTTCCAGTGCGCTTTGCGTATGATTGGCGTTAAGTAAAGCCGAGCCGCGATTGTAATATTGGCGCGCGCGCATCGGACTTTTCACTTCACTTCGTTCGGCAAGATGGATGGCGTCGCTCCATACCGCATACCCGGAGCTAAATGTCATCAGGCGCTCTTGAGCAAGGGGAGCCAGGACGGTGGCTACGGCGATTCCCGCCGCCAGGATGAATTGCAGGCGTACCTTGTGAAGCACCAACGGCAAGGCCGCGAACAGTGCCGGCGCCCAAAGGTAGCTGCGGTACAGCACAAAAGGTTCTTGTATACGCACAGATGAAAATTCGGTCGCAAACAGCAGCGCCGGAACCAACAACGCAAAGCCAAGCAATGCCGCCATTCCCCTGCGCCATATCAATATGAGTCCCGCCACACACCAGGCAACATAAGCGAGGGCGCATAACCAGTACGCCCATGAACCGGTGTTATCGAATAACGGCTCCTGAATGTCGATCGCCATCCAGGAAGTCAGCGGTACAAACCAGAGAAAAATGTATTTGAAGAAATACGTGCATTGCGCCAATACGCTCACCAAATACACGTTGCCGGGGAGTTGCCAGCCGGGTTCACTCTGGAGTTGCGCAAGAATATTCGACGCTTGGAGTTCATAGCTTGTCGCAACCACTCCCTTGAGCTTGAGAATGATTGAGATAGCCAATAAAGCATAGGCAAAAAAGGTGGGGGCCAAATAGCGCCAAGGCAATTCGCGTTTACGCAATGCAAGCGTCAGTAGCACGGTGGCAACCGGCGCCATCACGCTGTGCTCTTTTGAATACAGCGCCAGATAGCAGCATAGTACCGCAAGCACAAACCAGACTGGCTTGCGGGATTCCAATCCGCGCAAATGCGCCAGCCACATCAGAATGCTGAATAGCGTGGCCATGAGGGTACTGCGCTCAACAAGGTAAGCAACTCCATACACGGCGACCGGGTGCAGCAAAAAAACCAGTGCCGCGAAAGCCGCCATGGCATCGACTGAATAGGGTTCTATTGCTTTCGTGTCGGCGCGGTCCGGGAGCAGCGCGCTAAAAAGCTGTCGCAGGAACAGGAAAAGCGCGTTGACTGTGAGGACATGCAATACCAAATTAGCCAGCCTGAAATGGAGCAGATTTTCTTCGCCCAATAAAATGCGTTGTACCGCAAATGTCCAGTAAGTCCACCCACGCGGAACGGTTCCGGCGAAACCTATGCCGTATTTGGAGGCGTAATTACTGCTAAAAAAGGCAATATCATCAAAAACCAGTGGTGCGCCCAGAAAGGGACCGTAAAGCAGCGCCGCGCAAATGCTCGAAAAGGTTAAGAACAACCATGCTCTTGCCTGTGCGGATTGAATGAAGATCATCGAATGGAGTAGTGTGGAATGAACGAAGATGGATGTAAAAAAACCCGGATTTCGGCTTTTAACCGAAATCCGGGCTATGCTTGCTCAACCTATGCGGCTATTAGCAAATCGCACCGGCGGCACGGGTTTTGCAGGTACCTGTAGACGTGTCCCATGTGACCGCGCCATTGAGGAGAGTAGGTACCATAATGTAAGTTTCACCATTAAGACCGCCAAGTGCGGTAGCCTTGCCTGTGATAGTTCCGTTAGTGGCAATAGAAACAGAAAGTACGTTGTTTGTGGCAGCAGGAGGTGCCGGAAGATCGCCAGTACCGTTATCGCCCGTGGTTAGGGCGGGCACAAGAATAGCTCCAGCGGTGACGCAGCTACCGTCTGCAACACAAGCTTCTACGCCGGTCTTGAGGCCAGCCGTCATCGAAACAACTTCGGTGAAGTGCGCCTTGGTGGTGTAGTTGGAGTAAGCGGGGATGGCCACAGCAGCCAGAATGCCGATGATCGCGACCACGATCATCAATTCGATCAGCGTAAAACCTGTTTGAATTTGTTTCATGTTAAGGCTCCTTAATCAGGGGTTGGACACAACACACGGGGTGTGCGGTATCGTAAGAGCAGGATACGTGCCAAGCATCAGAGAACAGAAGTCAGAGGACAGAGGACTGAGAGCTGGCGCGGCTGCGCTACGTCTTTTGATAGGGTATACCGTGTTGCGGCACACAATAATCTGCTTCCTGTCACCTGTATTCCGCTCTCTGCAGCGCCCACCTGCGGCACCTAAAGTGACGATTTACGTCAGTTGTGCTTGGAGGATTTCGGCGTTTCAAAACAGGCAAACCGGATTTTATGTCTGATAACCAGGAATTTTACTGATGTCCACCCCGTCTATCTGCTCCGGATCGAGGAATCGTTGCGCGTAGGTCAGATAAACTTTTTCGCGCACAAAAACATCGAACAAATCAGGGTCTATATGCCCGCCCAGCTTGAACTTTCCGAGGATGGTGAGCGCTTCGGTGAGGGTCTTGCCTTTTTTGTAAGGGCGATCTTTGGCGGTGAGCGCCTCGAAAATATCGGCTATACCCATCATGCGCGCCTGCCAAGACATCTGCTCGCGCGTTAACCCTTTCGGGTAGCCTTTGCCATCCATGCGCTCGTGGTGCCCGCCCGCATATTCAGTTACGTGCGTGAGGTTTTTCGGCCAAGGCAACTGTTCCAGTAATGTGATGGTGTGCCTGATGTGGTCGTTGATGATCTCGCGCTCATCCGCCGTCAATGTACCGGCGCGTATGCTGAGGTTCTCAACTTCACTGGACAACTTGTTGTTCTTCTCGTCGCCAAGCTCGTAGTCAAACGGGGTGTTGGCGTCACTCAGAAAATTCCGCAATTTACCTTCGGCGTCACGCCATTGATAATTAGCGATTTGCCGCACGCGCTGCTGCGATTCTTCCGACATGGCTTCGCCTCCGACGTTGCAAAAGTGTAAAAACTCGCGGTCTTCGTCCAGTTGCCGGATGCGCGCTTCATATTCGGCACGGATGGCTTCAGCATCCACTGCCCATTGATCTTCGTATAGCGCGCGCAGCATGGCGATCTCGGCGTCGCGCTTGAGTACCTCGAAACGCGTGTCGAGCAGGTGAATGCGATCAAACAATGTCTGCAGCTTGGTAGATTTATCCACTACATGCACCGGGGTGGCGATCTTCCCGCAATCGTGCAGCAATCCCGCGATCTCTAGCTCTTCTTCATCCTCCAGTTTACTCATCGAAAAATCCTTGAGCTCACCATACTTCTTGGCGGGGTTAACCGCTTCCTGTACTTCGTGGTGCACTGGGGCATCAGCCTTGAGCGCCCCCTGATTGGTGCGATTGACCGCTTTTGCCAGCATCATGGTTAGTTCCGGCACGCGCTCGCAATGTCCACCGGTATAGGGCGACTTGATACCAATCGCCGTGTTGATTAGTTTGATTATGGATCTGAACAGGCTTTTCAGATCCTTGATCAGACGCTGGTTGGTGAGCGCAATCGCGGCCTGCGAAGAGAGTGATTCGGTCAGTCGTTCATCATTCGCGGTGAAAGGAATGGGCTTTTTTTGCTGATCGAGTGCATTGATAAGCTGCAGCACGCCGATGATTTCACCTTCATGGTTGCGCATCGGCACAGTAAGAAACGAGGTGGAGTGATAGTTGTTCTTCAGGTCAAACGCTTTGGTGCCGGTAAAATCATAATCCTTATCAGTATAGGCGTTAGGGATGTTGATCGTCTTGCCCTTGTTTACCGCGCAAGCCGCCACATTCGCAAGATTGAGTTTGCCCGCCTCGTCGATCAGTCGAACCGGGTGGGAAAATAAGTAGTCCGAGATAGGATCTCCGCTCGTGCCACCCATCGCGAATTTTAATGAATCGGTACGGATTATCTCGAACCGCAATACCTTTTGCTCTGCGTCGAGCAAGTACAATGTGCCTGCATCCGCATGGGTGATGCGTTTTGCTGCCACCAGAATGGTTTCCAGCAAACGGTCGATATTGTGCTCGCTGGAGAGCGCGATGCCAATGTCATTTAATTCATCCAGGCGTTGTAGCAAATCATCGTCTTGTGTCATAAGTAGCAATCCAAATAATTGAGCCTGTAGCTGGTAGCCAGTAGCCAACCGGGTTTGCTACCCGCTACAAGCTACGGGCTACCAGCTTTATTTAATGCAGACCGCACGCACCTGATGAATGTCGGTGATACCCAATAACACCTTCTCGATACCGTCCTGCTTCAGGGTGCGCATTCCTTCTTCCAGCGCAATCGCAAACAGTTCCGAGACACGCGCGTGTTCCTGTATGCCTTTCTTAATGACATCGGTGCCGATCAGCAACTCATGCAGGCCGACCCGGCCACGGTAACCTGTGCCCGAACATTTTTCGCACCCCACTGACTCGTACAAGGTGATCTGTCCCTTCTCATCCGCGAACAGCTTGGTCCACTCGGCATAAAGCGCTTTATATTCGACATTGGGATCTTTTTTCCAGGCTTCGATGCTCATCAACTCTGCGGCATACTCGGTGAGCAGGGCCTTGATCTCTTCCTGAGTGGCAATGTGCGGCTTCTTGCAATCCTTGCACAGGCGCTTTGCCAGACGTTGCGCCAGAATGCCCAGCAGTGCATCGGCAAAGTTGAATGGATCCATGCCCATATCCAGCAAGCGGTTGATAGATTCCGGCGCGCTGTTGGTATGCAGGGTGGCGAACACTAGGTGGCCGGTGAGCGAGGCTTCTATGCCGATGGACACGGTTTCCTTGTCGCGCATTTCGCCTACCATAATCACGTCTGGATCGGCACGCAGGAAGGCGCGCATGATGGTGGCGAAATCCAACCCGGCTTTCTTGTTGATCTGCACTTGGCGCAAACCCTTCTGGGTGATTTCCACCGGATCTTCGGCGGTCCAGATTTTGGTGTCCGGCGTGTTGATATATTTGAGAATGGAATGCAGTGTGGTGGTCTTGCCGGAGCCGGTCGGGCCGCACACGAAAAACAAGCCGTAGGGTTTGCTGACGGTCTTCTTGACCAACTCCAGGTTACGCACCGAGAAGCCCATATTTTCGATCGGGATCGGTTCGCCCGATGCCAGAATACGCATCACCACATCTTCCACTCCCCCCTGCGATGGCAAAGTGGCAACGCGTAACTCGATGTCCAGCGGGCCGTATTTCTTGAACTTGATCTTGCCGTCCTGCGGTTTGCGCTTCTCCGAAATATCCAGATCGCACATAATCTTGAGACGCGTCACCAAGGCATTTCGATAGGTGGAAGGTATCTCGATATAGTTCATCAACGAGCCGTCCTTGCGCAAACGTATTCCCGTTTTGCCCTTGCCCGGCATGGGCTCGATGTGAATATCGGATGCGCCCATCTTGTAGGCATCGACGATGATCTTGTTGACCAGTTTGACCAGTTCATTGTCGGCTGCGGCACTGACTTCCTCCTGGCTGACGCCGCCGGACTCTTCTTCATCTCCCCCCAAGGCGGAGAGCATGTCGTCCATCGTACCCAAATCCGTGTCACCGCTGCCTGCGTCGCTCGATGCGCCATAAAACAGATCCAGCGTAGCCTTGAACTCGCGTTGCGGGCAAACCCTGTAGGCGAGACGGTGCTTGGGGAAAATATTATTCACCACCCGCGAAGCCTGGATGCGCTCCGGGTCGGTAGTCAGTATTAGCAAGCCATCCGATGTATCGTCTATCGGCACCCATAAGCTGCTTTCGACATAATCGCGTTTCAGGTTTTTGAGCAACTCGGACGGTTTGATGCGATCCGACTTGTATGGCTCATAGGGTACACCGAAGAAGGTGGAAAGCGCTTTGCCCAACGCGGGCAGACTAACCTGAAACTCGTCTGTCAACACATCCTCTACATCAACCCCTTTACGCCGTGCGGTACGGGTGGCCAACTCATACTCGGCGGCGGAAATAACCGCATCCGCCACCAGATAGTCGTATTTTGTTTTGGCGAGCGTCTGCTGCTGGCGCTGGCGCAATGCCACCGCCAGAGTCTGCGCTAGTTCCTGCACACCCTCTGCCAGCATCGCAGGGAAAGGTTGATTGTCCTTGTTGTTAATGACCTGGACGACACCGATCAAATCATCGCTAGCCGACTCGACGATGGGCGCCACCATCATTTGTCTGGTGCGGTAACCGGTGCGCTTATCGACATCCTGTAAAAAACGCAAGTGCGTATTGTAGGTGGCCAACTCCTTCTCGTCGTACACGTCCTTGATGTTGAGCATTTTCTTGTTCAGCGCGGCGTAGCCGGCGATGCTCTGTTCGGCAATGGGCAGCTTGAGATCCTTGAATGAGTTCAGCCCGGTCTTGACCTTGGAAATCAGCGAGGCTTTGTCCTCCCCCACCACGTAGATGGTAAGGCGATCCGCATTGAACAGGTTGCAGATATCCTTGCTGACATCTAGCATGATTTCATCAATATTGTTGGTGGCATGTATCTTGTTGGTGACGTGGTTGAGATTCTTGGTGAACTCAAGCCGCGTCTCCATCTCGCCAAGATTGCCTGTTGTTACTTCATTCATATGCAGTTTTTAGTCGCTAGTTGTTAGTTGGGTAGGGTGGGCAGGGATTTTATCTGCCCACGCGTGGGCACAAAGGCGTGCCCACCCTACCGGGTTAAAACTCAAACACCTGTCCATTTTGCAACATTCTGGGCGCGAACCCATGTACGCATTCGCCGATTTCCCGCATGATCTGGTCGACCTCACCCGGCTTTAGATGGGTAATGTATATCTCAGGATCAAGCTTGAGCTTGAGCAGGTCTTCAGCCAGCATAGTGGGGCAGAAATGCTTGGACAGCACCGCCAATTCTTGTTCCGCATTAGGGAACGCGGTTTCAACGATGAGATAACGCAGGTTACCAACATGGTTGACCACCTCCCAAAACGCATCATTCGTCGTAGTGTCACCGCTAAACGCCAGGCTGGCTGCCCCGCTGTCAAGCTGAAAACCCACCGCCGGTACTGCGTGATTAGCCGGTAATGCAGTAATCCTGCGCGCCGCCAACTCCACGGCCTGTCCCAGTTGTATAGCGTGGTAGCGCATGTAGGGCTGCTGCGCATCGGGAATCTGGGTAAAGTCCGGCCAAACTTTCCAGTTGAACACATGCTGTCTGATAATCTCCAGCGTCTCCTCGGTTGCATGAACAGTCAACGGCTTATCGCGCATAAACCCGACACTGTCCACCAGCAGCGGAATGCAGGCAATATGGTCGAGATGAGAGTGTGTAACAAAAACATGGTCGATCAAGCTCAACTCGGACAGACTGAGGTCACCCACCCCCGTGCCCGCGTCAATCAACACATCATGATCCAGCAGCATGGAGGTGGTGCGAGCATTACCCCCAATGCCTCCACTACAACCTAATATTCTGAGTTTCATTCTCGCTCATCATTTCGTTTGGAAAACAAACACGCCATCCCAGTCCGCACCCGGCGGGTTGTTGCGGAAATAAGCGACCCGCTCAACATATACTTGGTACAGCTTGCAATCCGGGAACATACGCTGCAAATTGTTCAACTGCAATTCCGCCTGATCCCAGTCCTGCTTGCGGTACATCTTCAGCGCCTGGTGGAACATCTCGAGTTCTTCCAGCACCGCCTTGTCCACCTCGCCATTCGGGCCTATCGGCTCATAAATGGCAACCGGCTCATTCTTGCCTTTTACTTTTACAAGGTCGAGTTCACGGTAAACAAAATCCGGCACAGCTTCCTTGGTGATTTCTCCCACCATCACGCCTACACCATATTGTTTGGTGATGCTCTCCAGGCGGGAAGCCAGGTTGACCGCATCGCCCATGACCGTATAAGCCACGCGCACTTCTGATCCCATGTTGCCCACGCTCACCTTGCCCGTGTTGATACCCACCCCGACATGGATTTCCGGCCAGCCGCGTTTCTTGAAGTCCGGTTGCAATTCCAGCAACTTCTTCTGCATCTCGATACCGGCCAGGATGGCATTGCGCGCATGGTCGGGTTCGGGCTTCGGCGCCCCCCAGAACGCCATGATGCAGTCACCCATATATTTATCCACCTTGCCGTGATGTTTGTTGATCACGGCTGAAAGCGGGCTGAGAAACGCATTCATCAGCTGGCTCAATTCCTTGGGATCCAGCCCCTCGGAAATGGTGGTGAAGCCGCGCACATCGGAGAACAGGATGGTCATTTCGCGGCTTTCGCCCTCCATGGATACTACCTGCTCGGGATTGTTGCTCATTTCTTCCACAAGTTCGGTCGGCACATACTTCCCAAACAAATGAGTAATCTGCCGCTTGGTGCGCGCTTCGACGAAATAACCATATGACATATCCAGCGCAAACAGCCCGAGGATCATCAACACCCCGCTGGCCAAGGGGAGGTCCAGATTTGCGTAATGCCAAATCGCCATATTTCCAGCCAGCGCCCCCCCAAATGCAACTATCGTCAGCAGCGTGGCTTTCACCGGGGTTAACAACGGCAACAATAAACTCAGCGCCACGCCGGTGATCAACAGTAATACGATCTCCACGGCTATCACGTAGGGCGGCTTCTCCTTGAGGTTCTGGTCAAGAATACCGGCAATCATATTGGCGTGGACTTCCACCCCCGGATATACCGTATTAACTGGCGTGGAACGCAAATCCATCAGCCCCGGTGCAGTGGTGCCGATCAGCACGATCTTGCCCTTCAACTCATCTAAGGGAGTGCGGCCATGCAATACATCAGCGATAGAAATGTAGCGAAAACTGCCACGCCCCCCCCGATAAGGCACCAGCGTGCTCACGTTTTCATCCACCGGGATTCTAAAATTGCCCTGCGCACTAGTCAGGGCTAGCCATTCCAGGCCCGCATAGTCAGCGCTCTTGTCACTTCCATAGCCCGGGGTCAGCTTCGTAGTACCCAGCAGTGTGCGCACCATTGCCAAGGACAAAGACTCATAATAAGCGCCGTTGTATTCCACGATCATCGGCACGCGCCGCACCTCGCCATCGGAATCCACTAGCGGGTTGAAATGCCCCGCGCTGGCCGCATTCTTCTGTAGTTCCTGCAGGTTGCCACCATAGCCGTCAAAATGAATAAAGTTGACTGGGCGGCCATTGAACGTGCCGGGCGCGAACACTGCATCGGGCAATGCGCCGGAAACACTTTTCTCGGCGCCTTTTGCGCTATTGGTAACGTAATAGCCCAGCACTGTGTTGCGGTCTCTGAGCTTGTCGGCAAACAAGTTATCGTAATCCAGTTGCGGCTTGATTTGCGCCAGCGTGGACTGAAACTGCGGAACGTCCTTGAGCTGGTTGCGCGCCAACGCTTGCAACACCTTGAACCCGGAGCTTTCGTCCTTTTCCGCAAACACCACGTCGAACCCTGCAACCGCAACGCCGTAATGATCGAACAGTCTGTCCATCAGCAACGCCAAGCGGTTCCGGCTCCACGGCCAGCGTCCCTCTTCCTTGAGACTCTTCTCGTCAATGTCGAGAATGACGATGCGGTCATCTACTCCATGCGGCATGGTCAGCCGCAGGCGGTAATCGTAGAGTATGTTATCCAGCTGCTGGATGAACCCGATTTGGTAAATTTTCGCGGCGCTGCCGAGAAATACCAGAACCAGCGCCAAGCCAAGCCCGATTAATAGTGCGTGTCGTTTCAAACGATCTCCCCTATCACCCAGCAGTCGGCATATTGTCGAGTGGCGCATCTCGGCGATATGCGGAGCCGCATTAATTTTTTAAGTAGAACTCCATCTTGACCCCCACCAACTCAATGATGTCGTGATTATTCAGTTGATGCGGCTGATCGTTCAGCACTTTGCCATTAAGTGAGGGGTAATTGGCCCCTTCCACATGGGTGATGAAATAGCCGTGCGGGCGGCGCGTCAACACCGCCACCTGCACACCGGGCTTGCCCAGCGTGGTCAGGCTTTTCACCAAGTCAAGCTCCCTGCCTGCATTTGCCCCGCTCAGTATTTGCAGTGCCGCAACGCCAGGCTGGGGCGCAGGCTGTGCTGAAGCGGGCTGTGCTGGAGGTGGGGCAATGGGTTGCGGCGTTGGCGCCGTAAACACCCCTGTCGCCACGTGCGCCGCTATACCGCCCGCTTCAACTGTACCGGATTGGGGTACCTCGGCCTGTGGCTTGGCAGGTGCGCGCAACACCATGGTTTTTTCGAAATCCTCCGCCGTAGCATGCGACCCCTGCTGCTCATTAATGTATTTCAGCTTGTACTTGCCGATTTCGATTATGTCGTTGGCCTGCAAGAAATGCTTCTTGATTGCCACACCGTTCACCACCACTCCGTTGGTGCTATCCAGATCCTCCAGGAACGAGTCATTGAGTATGGTCACGATTGCCGCATGCTCGCCGCTGACGGCAAGATTATCAATCACCACATCATTGTGCGGTTTACGCCCTATCGTCATGCGCTCCTTGTTCAGGACGTATTCCTGTAACACCACACCGTCCATGCTGAGTATTAGTTTCGCCATATCGTCGATCCCCGTAACTTAACTCTTTAACCAGGACAATAATTTTGCCAGCCAGCCACGCGGGGCTGCAAAGTCACCATTAACTTTGACCAGTATTACCGACACATTGTCGCGCCCGCCATTGTCGTTCGCCAACTCGATCAAATGTCCCGCTGCCAGCGGCAGGTTGGCCTTCAACATCCCTAGCGTGGAACCGATATCCTCGTCCTCCACCATGTCGTTCAGCCCATCCGAACACAGCAGGTAAACATCCCCCACTTGCACCTCATGGACATGTGTCTCCACATCCACCCCGGCATCGATACCGACGGCACGCGTCACCAGGTTCTTGTTTCTGGATAAGCGTGCATCTTCCTTGCTGATCATGCCGCCATCAATTTGCTCTTGCAGCAGCGAGTGATCGCGTGTAATGGCCTCAAAGGAATCGCCGCGCAACCGGTACATGCGCGAGTCGCCGACATGCGACACGGCCACGCGATTGTCATAAAACAAAGCGGACACTACGGTCGTGCCCATCCCGGCATATTGCGGCTGACTCTGCGCCGCACTGAAGATAGCGGCATTGGCTTTTTGCACGTTCTCGCGCAACAGCGCCACGCCAACATCCTCGCCGTTCTCATTCTTGCCTTCAGGACGCACACTGCCCAGGCGTTGTTTGATTTCGGTGGATATAACCGAAATGGTGATGCCGCTCGCCACCTCGCCGGCGTTATGGCCGCCCATGCCATCGGCCAGCACCACCAAGCCACAGGACGCATCATAAACCACACTATCCTCGTTGTGTGAGCGCACCATGCCGGAGTGGGTCTGGCTGACTATTTCGAGCGCTTCTTGAATATTCATATCCTAACTCCTGCGTACTCTCTATCACTGCAAATTGGCCGCACACTGGCGGATCGCATCGGCCATTTCACTGCCAGTCTGATAACGTTCTTCCACTTTCTTCGCCAGCGCCTTGTTGATTACCTCCACTACGCATGGCGGCACATCCGGCCTGATAGTCAAAATATCGGTATGCGGCTCGTTGGCTATACGGAACATGAGCTGCGCCATCGAATTGCCTTCAAACGGGAGCTTACCACACACCATTTGATACAGGCTCGCCCCCAACGAAAACAAATCGGATGCCCCCTCGATTTTTGCGCCGGACAATTGTTCCGGTGACATGTATGACGGCGTACCCAGCACCATGCCCGTTTTGGTCTTGGAAGAATCAGTGATGCGCGCGATGCCGAAGTCAGTGACCTTCACCGTATCGCTCTCCACGTCATACATAATGTTGGCTGGCTTGATGTCGCGGTGTACCACATGCAGGGTGTGCGCATAAGCCAGCGCATCCGCCACACGCGCCACAATGCTCAATACCTTGGGCAACGGCAACAAATTATCCGGCTTGGTATAAGGCACCAGATCCTTGCCTTTTAGGAACTCCATCGCGATGTAGGCGAGGTCATGCTCCTCACCCGCATCGAACATGGTCACGATGTTCGGATGGTTCAGGCGACCGGCAGATTCGGCCTCGCGGAAGAACCGCGCTTTCACCTCTTCCAGCTCGTCCGCCTCGAACTCCTGCGCCAACGACATGGTCTTGATCGCCACGACGCGACCGATTTTCGGGTCTTTGCCGAGATACACCACACCCATCGCCCCCTTGCCCAACTCTTTTTCGACTTGATAGCGCCCCAGCATCGGTTTGGATATCCCGGCTCTGTCCAATTGCATCGTGCTGTCGTTGCTCTTGCCGGAAGATCCGCCGAGTATCACCGTTCCCGACATCGCCTTGGACTGCGCCAGCCGCGCCTCCAGATCGCGGAACTTGGGATTGTATTCCGCCATGTAACTGAACACCGACTCCGCCTTGTTGAACTGTCGCTTGCGTTCGAAATCCAGCCCGAGGTTGTAAAGTACCTCCATCAGGCCGTCATCTCTCCGCACCTTGCGGAATTTGTCGAAAGCCATATCCAGTTGCCCTTGCCCTTGGAACGCCAAGCCCAACATGCGGTTGCTTTCCGCCAAATCAGCAGTCGATTCGAGATTGTCTTTTTCCGAGACCAGGAAACGCTTGGTGGTCAACAACAGATGTCCGACCAGCAACAGTGAAGCAGGCAACATCAATTGCAGCCATAAAGCTTGCGTAGTCATCAACACATAATGGGTAGCCAGCAAAGCAATAAACAACATAGCAGTAATTGCCGCACCTATACCCGCTTTCAGGCGCGGCAGCAGCAAGATGAGGTATAAGGCCACCGCCATGAAGATACCGCTTTGTGCCCATATTCCCCAACTGGGCGCGACAAAGAAATCCTGCTTGAGTATGCTGGAAACCGAATGCGCCAAGGTCAGCACCGGCGTCATGCCGGACGAGATCGGCGTCACTTGCAGGGCACCCACTCCGGCCGCAGTCGCACCGATCAGCACGATCTTGTCGCGGTATTTTTCCGCCGGAATCTTGCCGGTTAACACATCGTAAAACGAATCCACCTGAAAGGCGGGCTTTCCATCCCTGTCAGCGTAAAAATAAGTGTGCATACGCAAAGCAGGATCGGTGGTGATGTTCAGGCTGCCCACTTTCACGCCCTGGCCCAAGTTCACCTGAATATCCTTGGACTCAAGGTTCAGGCTTTTCGCTGCCAGCAACAATGAGAGCGACGGGTAATGCTGACCGAAATAGCCCACCACCAGCGGCTCGGTGCGGATGCCCCCATCCACGTCGGGAGTGGCGTTCAAGTGGCCGATACCAACGGCGCTGGCACCTAACGTCGCAATCGGAAACTGCACGGCAGCGGCAAGCAACGGCACCTCGCCCGCGGCACCCAACTTGACGTTGCTCAGGTTGTTCTTCAACACATAGCCGGGCAGAGGCTGATTCGGTTTGCCTTGCGGTTCACCCAGTTCGAAATACATGGCGAGCAGCACATTATTGGCTTTCATCATGCTCTCGCTGAGCTTCTTGTCGTTGTCAAGATTCTGCACCGCCTCTTGCAACAGCGCGGCAAGCTGGGCTAACTCGGCTTGGTGCGTCGGGTCGGGGCTATTCTTCAGCGTGGAGGCATCAAGCAAAGCGCCAATCTTGTAAATGTATTCCAGCCCGGCATCAACCTGAGGCTCGAAAAAAAACGCTGTATTGCCCACCACCTTGGCATGTCCGGCAGCCAGCAAATCCAGCATCTTGGCCTGGGTGGCACGCGGCCACGGCCAACGCCCCAGATTGGCGATGCTCTGGTCGTCAATCGCAATCACCGCAACCTTGTCGCTGGGGGTACGGGAGGAAGCGCGCACACCCACGTCATAAGCCTTGCGCTCAAGGCTTTGCATCAGATCACTATTGGCGCTAAACAGGAACAGCAACGCCACCAGCAACCCAACAAACCAATCCGCTTTCCAGAACAAGTTATTTTTCATGTTGCTTTGGCACCTGAATTTGGTGGCTTACCGAACGAATATTAAAACAATTTACAAAATCAAACTATAACCCTTTTAATTTATTGCAAAGTTCAGATCATCGACAGCGTCATCATCCACAACACTAATTCACAAAACTCAAAATTATTCCCGGATTCCATCAGGACTATTTTTGGCACACCGGGCAGTAAAAACTCGACCTCTGCCCCTGCTTGATTTGCTTGATCGATGCACCGCACGTAAGGCAGGACTCGCCCGCCCGCCCATACACCCAATAGTGCTGCTGAAAACAACCGGGCTTGCCGTCGCTGTTTACGAAGTCACGCAGGCTGCTGCCGCCTAATGCGATGGCCTCCGTCAATGTTTCACGGATGGTTTGCACCAGTCGCGCGCAGCGCGGCTTGCTCAACTTGCCGGCTGCTAATTGCGGACGGATGCCGGCGCGAAACAGGGCTTCGTTGGCGTAGATATTGCCCACACCCACCACGACATGACTGTCCATGATGACCAGCTTGATTGCTGCGCTGCGTTTGCGCGTAGCGCGGTAGAGATGTTCTGCACAAAAATTTTCTTGCAGCGGCTCCGGCCCGAGTAGCGCCAGCAGCGGATGCTGCGCGGGATCGCCTTCGTACCACAGCACTGCGCCGAAACGGCGCGGGTCGCGCAGCCGCATCAGCAGTCCGTTGGCAAGCAGCAGGTCGAAATGGTCGTGTTTTTCTATCGCCGCATTTGCGGGCAGGATGCGCAAGCTCCCACTCATGCCGAGGTGAAGAATGAGAGTGCCGCTACCGCAATTCACTAGCAGATATTTGGCGCGGCGCGAGATGGAGCGGATAGTTTGCCCGCGCAGTAGCATTGGCAGGTTATGGGGGATAGGCCAGCGCAGGTGCGGGTGGCGGATCACCACGCCTTCGATGCGTTGGCCGAGCAAATGCGGAGCGAGTCCGCGCAGGGTGGTTTCGACTTCCGGGAGTTCAGGCATGAGGTAAATCGTATTAATTAGGATAAATGTTAGCTAGCCAATCCCGGAAACCACTGACTGGAGAGCCGAATGCGGGAGAGCCTCACGTCGGTTCGAAGGGAGGGGAGGGCGAGAGCCTTTCTCGACCCCTATCCCGATCTCACTCTTTCTCAAACTTCATCACTCCGCCCTTGCACTCCACTTTGATAGTGTCCTTGGCGGCAAAACGCCCTTCCAGTATCAGCTTGGCCAGCGGGTTCTCCAGTTGAGACTGGATCGCACGCTTCAGTGGACGCGCGCCGTATACCGGATCGAATCCGGCATTGGCGATTTCCGCTAGCGCGTCATCGGTAACAATTAGCTTCATCTCCATTGCAGCCAAACGTTTTTCCAGATAGCCCAACTGGATGCGCGCGATGGACTTGATATGCTTTTCGTCCAGCGCGTGGAACACCACCACCTCGTCGATGCGGTTGACGAACTCAGGACGGAACTGCATTTTCACTTCGCCCATTACCGCCAGTTTAATCACCTGATAATCGTCGCCCGCCATGTTCTGGATCATCTGCGACCCCAGGTTGGAGGTCATCACCACCACCGTGTTCTTGAAGTCCACGGTACGCCCCTGCCCATCGGTCATGCGCCCGTCGTCCAGCACTTGCAGCAACACGTTGAACACATCCGGGTGCGCCTTCTCCACCTCATCCAGCAGGATGACACTATAGGGCTTCCTGCGCACCGCCTCGGTCAAGCCGCCGCCTTCTTCGTAACCCACATAGCCGGGTGGCGCACCGATCAGGCGCGACACGGAATGCTTTTCCATATACTCGCTCATATCGATGCGGATGAGATGATCTTCCGAATCGAACAGGAACCCGGCCAACGCCTTGCACAACTCGGTCTTGCCCACGCCGGTAGGTCCCAAGAACAAGAACGAACCATATGGACGGTTGGGGTCGGACAGCCCCGAACGCGAGCGGCGGATGGCGTCGCTCACCAGCCGCACCGCCTCGTCCTGCCCCACCACGCGCTCGTGCAGCTTGTCTTCCATCTTGAGTAGCTTGTCGCGCTCGCCCTGCATCATCTTGGACACCGGGATGCCGGTCGCGCGGCTCACCACTTCGGCGATTTCTTCCGCGCCGACCTGAGTGCGCAACAAACGGTTCTTGGGCTTGTCCGTTTCGGCCTGGGTCGCGTCTTTCAGTTTTGCTTCGAGTTGTGGCAGCTTGCCGTATTGCAACTCGGCCACCTGTTCCAGCTTGCCCTCGCGTTGCAATCTGACGATCTCGGCGCGCACGCGCTCGATTTCTTCCTTGATGTGCGCCGTACCTTGCGCCGCGCCTTTCTCCGCCTTCCAGATTTCTTCCAGGTCGGCGTACTCGCGTTGCAGTTTGGCGATTTCAGTTTCGATCAGCGCAAAACGTTTTTTCGAAGCCTCGTCCTTCTCCTTCTTCACCGCTTCGCGCTCGATCTTGAGCTGGATCAGGCGGCGATCCAGCTTGTCCATGACTTCAGGTTTGGAATCGATTTCCATTCTGACGCGTGCTGCTGCCTCGTCGATTAGGTCGATCGCCTTGTCCGGCAGAAAGCGGTCGGTGATATAGCGGTGCGACAACTCCGCTGCGGCGATGATGGCCGGGTCGGTGATATCCACGCCATGATGCAACTCGTACCTTTCCTGCAAACCGCGCAGGATGGCGATGGTCGCCTCCACACTCGGCTCGTCTACCAGCACCTTCTGGAAGCGCCGTTCCAGCGCGGCATCTTTCTCGACATACTTGCGGTATTCGTCCAGCGTAGTCGCGCCGATGCAATGCAACTCGCCGCGCGCCAGTGCCGGTTTCAGCATATTGCCCGCATCCATCGAGCCTTCCGTCTTGCCCGCGCCGACCATGGTGTGCAGTTCATCGATGAAAACAATAATCCGGCCTTCTTCCTGGGCGATTTCCTTGAGTACATTTTTCAGCCGTTCCTCGAACTCCCCGCGATATTTCGTGCCTGCCAGCAGCGCCGCCATGTCCAGCGACAGCACCTTCTTGTTTTTCAGGGTCTCCGGCACTTCGCCGTTGACGATGCGCTGCGCCAGACCTTCCACGATGGCGGTCTTGCCCACGCCGGGTTCGCCGATCAGCACCGGGTTGTTCTTGGTGCGGCGTTGCAACACCTGAATGGCGCGACGGATTTCGTCGTCGCGCCCGATCACCGGGTCGAGCTTGCCTTGCCGCGCGCGCTCGGTCAGATCGAGGCAATATTTTTTCAGCGACTCGCGTTGCCCCTCCGACTCTGCGCTTTCCACCGAAGCGCCGCCGCGCACCGCCGCAATCGCCTGCTCCAGCGGCGCGCGCGCCACGCCGTGCTGCTTCAACAAGCGTCCGCACTCGCCCTTGTCGTTGGTCAGGGCGAGCAGGAACATTTCCGAAGCGATGAACTGGTCGCCACGCTGCTGCGCCTCCTTGTCAGTCAGGTTAAGCATGTTGGTAAGGTCGCGCCCCACCTGCACCTCGCCGCCGTGCCCCTCTACTTTTGGCAGGCGCGATACGGCATCTACCAGCGCCGCCTTCAACGCATTCACATTGCCGCCCGCCCGCGCCAATAGGGAACCAGCCCCGCTGTCGGCGTCGTTAAGCAAGGCCAGCAACAAGTGCTGCGGCTCGATAAACTGGTTGTCGCTGCCCACGGCCAGACTCTGTGCATCAGACAGCGCCTGCTGAAATTTGGTGGTCATCTTGTCGAAACGCATGGCAACTCCTCAAATGAAATATTGAACTGGATAATAGATGGGGGGGAAACATCCAATTTCAACTATCTTCCATATCTTTTATACTGCGCCCCAGCCATCCATCTGTCCACCATAAACGTCATGCTCGCTGACATTAACCTAGCTTCCCACATCCGCACCAACGTTGTCGCCGCTTTGGAGGAGGACATGCGCGGCGGCGACCTGACTGCGCAACTGATCCCTGAACACACGCAAGCGCATGCCACGATCATTACACGCGAACGAATGGTGCTGTGCGGCACGCTATGGTTCGAGGGATGCTTTCGTGCACTGGACGCGAATTGCGAGATACGCTGGCAACTGCGCGAGGGTGACATAGCCGAGGCCAATCAGACGTTGTGCAATATTCGCGGCAAGGCGCGCGCGCTGCTCACGGCTGAGCGCGCCGCACTGAATTTTCTGCAGACCCTTTCTGCCACGGCCACGGCAACACGGCGTTATGTGGATGCCGTGGCTGGCCTAAAAGCAAAGATCATGGACACGCGCAAGACGCTGCCTGGTCTGCGCATGGCGCAGAAGTATGCGGTAACGGTGGGCGGCGGGCATAACCAGCGTATCGGCTTGTTCGATGGCGTCCTCATCAAAGAGAATCACATCCTGACGGCGGGCGGCATCCGTATGGCGCTGGAGGCAGCATACCGCTTGGCTCCGCCAAATGCGACGATACAAATCGAGGTGGAAAACCTGAATGAGTTGCGCGAGGCGCTGGATGCGGAGGCGAAGCTGATCCTGCTCGACAACTTCAATCTTGATGCAATGCGTACCGCAGTCAGCCTCAACGCCGGGCGCGCGGAACTGGAAGCTTCCGGCGGGGTCAACTTGCAAACAGTGCGCGCCATCGCCGAAACCGGCGTGGATCGCATTTCCATCGGCGGACTGACCAAGGATGTGCAGGCGGTGGATTTGTCCATGAGGTTTACCTAACAACGACGGCCAACCTATACCGTCATTGATAAAACTGCTGATGAAACTACTGATGAGGCTACTAGCCATTCCGCTAAGCCCCAAAGTGCGGGGCAAGCGGCTGGTTATAGCCATCTGACTGATGAACTAACTAGCCATTCGACTAAGCCCGCAAGCAGGCAAGTCGCTGTTTATCCCGCCCAGGCGGGAATCCAGTCAATTGAACTCATCCCGCGTAGCGGACGGCAACGTGAAACTTGCTGAGCGAGTTTTACGCTAAAGTTCCAATCCGTCCTGCCGATAATATACTCAATGTATCGCATCGGAGGCTGAGATGAAGATAGCCGATTATTCCTTGTCCATGCAGGCCAGCCATAGCTGGTCGCAGCAGAGCAGCGTCACTGAAAAGCTTCACGCCTGGGTCGATTCTCAAGCGCCTCCCCCATCCAACTCAGAACAGGTCACTATCTCTGTCGCAGGGCAGCAGCAGTCCGGCGACGCTACTGCGATTGATGATGCCGTGCTCGCCGCGCAGAACGATCCACGGTTGCTGCTCATCATCTCAATGGTGGAAAAAATGACGGGGCATAAAGTGCATGTGTTCGATGCCAGCAAGCTCAAGCCACATCAAGCTGTACAGATTCAAGATCCGCATGCCGCACAACCCCAACAGTCCCATCAGTCTCCCAGTGCCGGTTACGGGCTGAACTACAGCAAGGTGACCAGCTACAGCGAATCTGAACAGACTACCATGCAGGCGAGTGGCACCATCAATACCGCCGACGGCAAGCAAATTAACTTTAGTTTGAATCTGACGATGCAGCGCCAGTATAGCGAGACCAGCACTACCAGCGTGCTCATGGGCGATGCGAAGAAGTCCGATCCGCTGGTCATCAATTTTAATGGCACCGCTGCCCAATTGAGCGATCAGCGTTTCGCATTCGATTTAAACTCGAATGGGCAGCAAGAGCAGATCAACGCCCCCCTCTCCGGAAGCGGTTTTCTTGCGCTCGATAAAAACAATGACGGCAAGATCAATAACGGCAGCGAACTGTTCGGCCCCGCCACCGACAATGGCTACAGCGAACTGGCAAAATACGACAGCGACCACAATGGCTGGATAGACGCGAACGATCCCGTGTTTCAACAACTCAAGGTGTGGACGAAAGGTGCGAACGGGAGTGACCAGTTGAACAGCTTGGCGTCGCTCGGAGTAGGCGCCATTTCGCTGAACTCTGTGGCAACTCCGTTCGATATTAAAACTGCGACCAATCAGTTGCTTGGCTCTGTAAAATCAAGCAGTGTTACCATCAACGAGGACGGTACCGCCGGCAGTATGCAACAGATTGACCTGACGGCTTAATCTGAAAGGTGAGGGTGCAATAGGGGAAAATCCGCCAGCACCTGCCAGCGGCAAGCCCATCAGCAATAACGACCTGTGGATAGCAGACCGACACTCCTTTTCACAAGGGGTGACTCGCCGACATCTTCCAAAGAATCCCGGTGCAAGCCACTTTCGGATACCATAACGGCTGTAAATTTTCATTCCCCTATTGTGTCCGCCGAAGTCGAACGTTTTTTCTCTGAACAAAGCCCGCTAGCCACTGAAGTCGCGTCGTTTCGTCCGCGCGCGCAGCAGCGCGAAATGGCTTTGGCTGTGGCGGATGCGATACGCGACAACGCGATTCTGGTAGCCGAGGCGGGAACCGGAACCGGCAAGACGTTCGCCTATCTGGTGCCTGCGCTGCTGGCGGGCGGTAAGGTGATTATTTCTACCGGCACCAAGAATTTGCAAGACCAGTTGTTCCAGCGCGACTTGCCTACAGTGCGCGATGTGCTCAAGGTGCCGGTTACCATCGCGCTGCTGAAGGGGCGCTCGAACTATGTGTGCCACCATCATCTGGAACTCACACAGGCTGATGGGCGCTTTGCCACGCGCGAGGATGTGCGCCATCTGGCGAAGATTGCGCAGTATGCGAAAGAAACGCAATCCGGCGACAAGAGCGGGTTGGCCGACGTGCCGGAGAATGCACCGATCTGGATGCAGGTGACTTCCACGCGCGAGAATTGTCTGGGGCAGGAGTGCCCGCAACACAAGGAATGCTTCGTGCTCAAGGCGCGCAAGGAGGCGATGGAGGCCGACATCGTGGTGGTGAACCATCACCTGTTCTTCGCCGATGTGATGTTGCGCGACGAGGGCGTGGCGGAGCTGCTGCCCGCAGTCAACACGGTGATTTTCGACGAGGCGCACCAGTTGCCGGAGACCGCCAGCCTGTTTTTCGGCGAGAGCATCTCCACTTCGCAACTACTCGATCTGGCGCGCGATGCGCGGCTGGAAGCCGTGACTTCGGCCAACGATTTTGCAGCACTGTCCACCGCCACCGACGCGCTGGAAAAGGCTGCGCGCGATTTTCGTCTGATATTCAAGCAGGGCGAGGGGCGCATGCCCGCAAATGCTACCGACGATCTCACAGGATTTGTCGATGCGCTACGCGCTGTCACCGACAAGCTTGCGCACCTCAACGACCTGCTGGAAAGTCAGGCGCAGCGCAGCGAAGGGCTGGAGAAATGCTGGCAGCGCGGGGTGGAGTTGCTGCTGAAAATAAAACAGTGGGGCGACAAGGAGCAGGACGGCTTTGTGCGCTGGCTGGAAGTGTTCCACCATTCCGTGCAGCTCAACATCACGCCCTTGTCCATCGCGGAAACTTTCGCCAAGCAGATCAGCGGCCATCCGCGCGCGTGGATTTTTACTTCCGCGACGCTGGCGGTGAAACAGAATTTTTCGCACTACCAAACCGAGATGGGTTTGCTGGAGGCTCGCACCGCCTGCTGGGACAGCCCGTTCAACTATCAGGAACAGGCGCTGCTGTACGTGCCGCAAAACATGCCGGAGCCGAACAGCCCCGGCTACACCGAGGCGGTGGTGCAGGCCGCCCTGCCCCTGATCGAGGCCAGCAAGGGGCGCGCGTTCCTGCTGTTCACCAGCCTGCGCGCCATGCAGCGCGCGCATGAAATCCTCACCGCCGAATTCGACCGCAAGGGTCTGAGTTACCCGCTGATGCTGCAAGGCGAAGGCTCGCGCAACGAGTTGTTGAGCCGTTTCCGCGAACACGGCAACGCGGTACTGCTGGGCAGTCAGTCGTTCTGGGAAGGCGTGGACGTGCGCGGCGAGGCGCTGTCGCTGGTCATCATCGACAAGCTGCCGTTCGCCCACCCGGATGATCCGGTACTCGCGGCGCGCATCGCACAGATGAACAAGCAGGGGCGCAACGCCTTCATGGAATACCAGTTGCCGCGCACGGTGATCAATCTCAAGCAGGGCGCGGGGCGGCTGATCCGCGACGAGACCGATCACGGCGTGCTGATGATCTGCGATCCGCGCCTAATTTCAAAACACTATGGCAAGCGCATCTGGCAGAGTTTGCCGCCGTTCAAGCGCACGCGGGAATTGAGTGAGGCGCTAGAGTTCTTTGCGGTAGCTAAAAAAACTAATCTGGAAGATTAATTCTGGAAAAATTGTTGGCATAATTATTCATTTCCTCAAGCATTGGGGCTGATTTTGTAGGTGCGAATTCATTTGCACGCACAATAGGCCATGTGCGAATGAATTCGCACCTACCACCCCGCCAACTGTTTTTTCAGGATAAAACAGTGCTCCATCTCAGCACCACTCCCGCCTCTTCATGTGCTGCCTGATACGCACATTCCACGCCGATGCCGGGAATGGCAACCAGCGTCTCAGCACAAAACAGCAGCGGCAATCTGTCGCGTTGCCAAGGCGGGATGCCTTGCTCTTGCAGCAGATTTTTCAGGGTACGCGTGGGGCGTTTGTCGTCAAGACGGATACGTTCTGCGCCATGACGCAGCCGCACAGTGACCTTGGCTTGATGCAATTTTTCCAGGCTCAAGCCGTGGCCGATAGCGGGTTCAAAATATAGCGTGCCGCCGAGTTCAGGTAATTCCAGCGCAACCTCGCCTAGCCATTGTGCACAGAGTTCCGCATCGGGTTCGGGCAGCGCCGGGAAAGCATACACCTTGCCCTGATAGCGCCTGGTCTGCCAATTGCCGAAGTTGATCTGTACTGCCGCGCCCTGTCGCGCGTCGCACAGTTGTTGCAGCATGTCATCCAGTTGCACCGCTTGCGGCATGGGCGCGCCGATGCTGTGCAGAAAATAACGCAGCAGGTTTTTTGCGCGGGGAATGCTCAATGCCTGCAAGCGCGCCACTTCCAGGCCGCCGTCATGCAAAGCGTCCTGCGCATCTTGCTGCGCCAATTGATCCAGCAACTCGCCGGCTTCGGCAAAATGCCGCGCACTGCGCGCCAGAGTTTCGCGATGGGCGGGAAAGCGTTGTTCCAGCAGCGGCAGCACGCGATGGCGCAGAAAATTGCGCGGGTAGATGTCGTCGGCGTTGCTCTCGTCCTCCACCCATTGCAGGGCATACTGTTGTGCGTAGGCCAGCAATTCACTGCGCGCCACGTCGAGCAAAGGTCGCAGTTGCGTGGGGTGATTGGCGCGCTGCCTGATAACTGGCATGGCACTCGCCCCGCGCACGCCAGCACCGCGCAACAATTGCAGTAGCAGGGTCTCCGCCTGATCATCTTGATGGTGGGCGAGCGCGATGAAATCAACGGGCTGCCGGTCGAACGCAGCATGGCGCAATTTGCGCGCTGCGGCTTCAATGCCGTGTTCGCGCAACGGTGCGATATCGACATGTTCTACCTGAAAAGGAATTCCGAGGCGTGCACACAGATCGGTGCAAAAGGCCGCCCATGCATCGGCATGAGGGCTGATGCCGTGATGAACGTGCAGGGCGCTCAAATTCCAGAAGTAACGCAGAGCCAACTGATGCAGCAGGTGCAGCAACACGACGGAATCGACGCCGCCGCTCAGGCCCAGCAGAATAGAACTGCCCGCAGGAAGTACGGGCGAGAGCGCGTCGGCGACGCGCCCGGCTAAATCACAACTCGACTTCCTTGAATTTTCCATAGCCCATCAGGCGATTGAAACGGGCCTGCAACATGTCGTCCAGAGGCAGGGATTGCGCTTGTTTGAGCGATTCTTGTAACGCTTTTTTCATAGTCTGCATCATCGCCGGGTAATCGCGGTGCGCGCCGCCCAGCGGCTCGCTAATAATCTTGTCGATCAGCCCCAGCGCCTTTAAGCGGGTGGCGGTGATACCCAGCGTTTCCGCCGCATCGGGTGCCTTTTCCGCGCTTTTCCACAGGATGGAGGCGCAGCCCTCCGGCGAGATCACCGAGTAGGTGGCGTATTGCAGCATCAGCAGCGCATCGCCAATCGCGATCGCCAGCGCGCCTCCGGAACCGCCTTCGCCGATTATCGTGCAGATCATCGGTACGCGCAGTTCCGCCATAACATACAGATTCTTGCCGATGGCCTCGGATTGGCCGCGCTCTTCCGCGCCTACGCCGGGATAGGCGCCGGGGGTGTCGATGAAGGTCATGATCGGGATGCCGAACTTTTCCGCCAGGCGCATCAGGCGCATCGCCTTGCGGTAACCTTCCGGGCGCGGCATGCCGAAATTGCGGTATTGGCGCTCCTTGGTGTCGCGGCCTTTCTGATGGCCAATCACCATCACGCTCTGACCGTTGAAGCGAGCCAACCCGCCGACGATGGCCGCATCATCCGCGTAACTGCGATCACCATGCAGTTCTTCGAAGTCGGTAAACAGACTCTGAATATAGTCCAGCGTGTAGGGACGCTGCGGATGGCGCGATACCTGGGAGATTTGCCACGGCGTGAGCTTGGCGTAAATATCCTTGGTCAGTCCCTGGCTTTTCTTTTGCAGGCGATCTATCTCTTCGGAGATATCGAGCGCGGAATCATCCTGCACGTAGCGCAGTTGCTCTATCTTGCTTTCCAGTTCGGCAACAGAATGTTCAAAATCAAGGAAGGTAATTTTCATAACTTAACGTGCCTTTGTTTGCTCGGGCGGAATGATACAGGAGACTATGGGTTGAGGCCAAGAAAGCGCTTGGAAGTATCCATCTTACTTATTTCGCATAACCAAAAATAACCCATTAGGCGCGATACGCTATGATTTTCTAGCATCCGTTCGCCCCATAGAGCTTTTGGTCGGGCATCCGCCTGAGCTTGATGAAACTACTAGCCATTCGACTAAGCTGTCAAAAAACGACAGCAAAGTCGCTGGTTATGTCGAAAGGTTCTCGTTGCGTAGCTGGTGGTTCGACAAGCTCACCACGAACGGTCTAATGGATTATTTGGATAATAGGAGTTCATTTTACCGCATAGTCTGCCAACGGTTTGGAGCGTTGCCACAGCTTCCACACCGAGCCGCGCGTCAGTACAAAGCGGCGCGCTGCCCCGGCTTGCGGGGAGTCCAACGTGAGTCGTGCGATGCGTCCGGCACGTAGCGCGCCCAGTAATGGTTTTGCACAGCATCGTTCAAAGCGCTGCAACCCATCGCGCCATACATGAAGATCACCATGCGGGAGCGCGCGACGTAGCCCTTCCCATACGATAAGCACATCACCGTCATCGCCTGCAACATACTGCGTTGCATCATCCGGCAAAGAATTATGAGGAATACCTGTCGTCTGCGCAAATGCCGCTGCCAGATCGCTGTCGCTGTAGACCTTGACATAGGGCCGCGCCAACTCTGCACCAGCGCGCCCGCCACCCCACAGCCACACGCTGTTGATGGGCAGTTCGCCGCGCGCTTCGCGTGCCTGATTCACCGCATGATCAAATAACAGCATCTGGATCTCGTTGAACACTCCATGCCAGCGCAAGGCATCCGCGCCCTGCGGCAAATGCGCGTGCACATTCCTGCCCGCCACTTGCGCCAAGGGACGTGTGCTCATATCCGGTGCGGCATCCAGTTGCAGATACCAGCGCTGCGGGTGCGGGGCAACAAAACACAGGCCATCGGCAACGAAATGCGCATTCAGGCTGGAACATAGTTGCGCCGCCTCATCCGCAGTCAACGGCACATCGGGTTGCAGAAGCAGTTGATCGCGCTGAAGGCGCAGATGCACCGGGTCGGCGCGCAACCAGTAGACCTCCCCAGGCTCCAGACCATCCGCCTGTAAAGTGACCGGCGCAATAGCCTGATCCGCCACGCTGAAAGTCCCGCACAGCCAGGCTTCCAGCGACTTCGCCGACAAAGGAGCAGGCTGCGCCCGTGCCAGCAGAGTCTCCAGCGCAGACAAAATCAGCCCGGCGCAAGCCTCGGTTGCCACTTGTTGCGGCAAGAACAAATCGGGGATGACCAGATGGGCGCTATTCATAGTGACAAGTCTATCATCCTTGCACTGTCATAGATTGCTCGCTTATGGCACACTTACGTCTGTTCGACCACATTAACAACACATCAACAGCCTATTTTGCAACCATTCGAACTCTTCATCGGACTGCGTTACACCCGCGCCAAGCGGCGTAACCACTTCATCTCTTTCATCTCGCTCATTTCCATGCTGGGCATCGCGCTGGGCGTGGCTGCGCTGATTATCGTACTGTCGGTGATGAACGGTTTCCAGAAGGAAATCCGTGCGCGCATCCTCGGTATAACGCCGCATTTACAAGTCATGGCCGAAGGTGGGCAATTGTCGAATTGGCAACCCGTACTCGATATCGTCACCCGGCATGCCGAGGTGAGCGCTGCCTCGCCTTACGTCAATGGCCAAGGCATGTTGTCGCACGATGAAAACGTGGAAGGCGTAATGGTGCGCGGCATTCTGCCCGAAGGCGAAAACAAGTTGACCGGTCTCGGCAACAAGATGAAAGCTGGTAGCCTCACGGATTTACGCGCAGGCGAATTCGGCATCGTGCTCGGCAGCGACCTCTCCCGCGCGCTCGGCACACATTTGGGCGACACCATCCTGCTCATCACCCCGCAGGGGCAGGTCACCCCTGCCGGAATGTTGCCACGCCTGAAACAATTCCATGTGGTGGGAATTTTCGAGATTGGTATGTCGCCCTATGACAATGCGCTCGCCCTGATAAACCTGGATGATGCGCAAAAACTGTATCGCATGGGTACATCGGTTACCGGCATCAGCGCCCGCATGAAAGACCTCGACCTCGCCCCGCGTATCGCCAAGGAACTGGAACGCGAATTGCCGCAGGACACCTATGCCACCGATTGGACGCGGCAAAACGCTAACTATTTCAGCGTGGTGGGAATGGAAAAGAAAATGATGTTCATCATCCTCTCGCTCATCGTGCTGGTCGCCGCATTCAACATCGTTTCCACACTGGTGATGGCCGTCACCGATAAGCAGGCAGACATCGCCATCCTGCGTACGCTTGGTGCCTCGCCCGCCAGCATCATGAAAATCTTCATGGTGCAGGGCGTGCTGATCGGACTGGTCGGTATGGGGCTGGGCGTAGTCGGCGGCGTGCTGATCGCGCTCAACATCGGCACTCTCATCCCGTTCATTGAACACTTGTTTGGCGTGCAGTTCCTGTCCAAGGAGTTCTACTACATCAGCGAAGTGCCCTCCGACCTGCAAGCGAGGGACGTGATCACCGTCGCCTCGATGTCCTTCCTGATCAGCCTGTTTGCGACGCTGTACCCCAGCTGGCGCGCGGCGCAGACGCAACCGGCGGAGGCACTGCGCTATGAATGAGCTCGTGATCAGCTGCCGCGACCTGCGTAAAATCTTTGCCCAAGGCGAACTCAACGTGCCGGTATTAAACGGCGTCAACCTCGACGTAGCGCGCGGCGAACGCTTGGCCATACTCGGAGCTTCCGGCTCTGGCAAAAGCACACTGCTGCACCTGCTCGGCGGACTGGACAATGCGAGCGGCGGCAGCGTCTCCATACTCGGTCAGGATGTGCAGGCGATGAACGAACAGGCGCGCGGCAACCTGCGCAATCGACTGCTCGGGTTCGTCTATCAGTTCCATCACCTGCTGCCGGAATTCACTGCGCTGGAAAACGTCGCCATGCCGCTGCTGATCCGGGGCATGAAACGCGCAGAGGCTGCGCCTATTGCCGCAGCCATGCTGGAACAGGTCGGACTGGCACAGCGTATACAGCATAACCCCGCCGAACTCTCCGGCGGCGAACGCCAGCGTGTCGCCGTGGCGCGCGCCCTGGTTACTTCACCCGCCTGCGTACTGGCCGACGAACCCACCGGAAATCTAGACCGTGCCAGCGCCCATGCGTTATTCGAACTGATGCAGGAGCTTAACGCCCGCCTCAACACCAGCTTCATCGTGGTTACCCACGACCTCGAACTGGCGGGCAAGATGCAACGCCAACTCAGGTTGGTGGACGGAGTGTTGCAGGCGGCTTGATAAGATTGTTGTCAGTCCTTGCGTCGGCGTGCTGAAAAGGGCTGGTAAGGTTTGCGCTGCCCCGGGCGCTTGCCAGGTTCCTCTACTGGCTTGTGTTTCGGCATCAGCAGGTTTTTCTTCCCGGCGCTTCTTCTGGTGGCCTGATGTGCCAAAACTGCTTCGGCGATTTGTTTTTCCTCCACCAATACGAGTTCGTGCTCGCCTTTAAGTCGGTACGCGGCGAGATTTTCCTTGATGTTTTGGATGCGTTCCTGAGCATTGGCTTTCTTCGCATGGCCGGACAGTATCGGCAGCGCATTGGGCGTCAGTGCGTAGCCGCCATCCTGCGCGCAGATCAAACCGTGTTCGAAGAGCCGAGCAAACGACTCGGACAATTTGCTTGCGGGAGGCCTAACCTCTTGCGTCAGGTCGACCGCAGCGATGATCTCGACCAGCTCTGCCGGGCGGCGCTTGGCAGCATGCGACAAGGCCAGCAAGAGAATTGCATCAACATTATGGACTGGGTGCATCGGATAACCTTTGAATAAAGAGGGAAACGCTGAACAAGTCCGTTCGCCCCATAGAGCTTTTGGTCGGGCACCTGCCTTAGCTTGTCGAAGGGTTAGCAAGCTATCACATTGATGTCTTGTCTTCCTCCGAGAATGGTTCGACAAGGCTCTCCTGAGTTTATCGAAGGGCTCACCACGAACGGTTTAAGTCGTACTCTTCTTGGTGCAAAAGAGGAATTTAAATTTAACGCTCATCCCAGGTTTCAACCACACGAATCACCTCTCCCTCAATCACTTCGCCTCTAATCACCTCCCCCTCGACTATCTGCTCATCCATCGACACGCTACGCGGGGGGAAATTCCGCATCAGCTTGCGCAGTTCGCGGGTCTTCCACCACAGGTAAGCCCCGGCTGTCGCACCGACGACGAGGATGATCGCAAACAACACCGCCGAGAACATCAGCCCCAAAACGATCAGTGCTGTAGTCGCGACAAAAGCGAGTGATTTTCGCAACAGGCCGGGAGGTTTTGCCGTGGTATTGGAAAGAAATTTTATCTGCATGGCGCATAGTTTATCCCATCCTTGCTGCGGACGCGGCGACAGTCGAGTAAGATAGCCACAGAAAAAATCGAACCTGCCCCTTTAATCCCAGATAATCCATTAGGAGCGATACGATATGATTTGCCAGCACCCGTTCGCCCCATAGAGCTTTTGGTCGGGCACCCGCCTGAGCTTGTCGAAGGGTTTGTTCTACAGCACAAGTGGTTCGACAAGGCTCTCCTGAGTTTACCGAAGGGCTCACCACGAACGGTCTAATGGATTATTTGGGTTAATTGCAACTATTAAAGCAGCAATACACTTATCGCCATGAAAACCAGGAAACGCAAGCAAAGCATGAACTATGTGATCATCAAGGAAAACGGCGTATTCATCGCGCGGTGCGCCGATCTTGACTTGGAATGTCGCGGTGCGACTGAACAAGAAGCGATAGATAATCTGCAAGAGGCACTAGCTCTTTTCTTCGAGGACTTGCCCGGGCCTGCCGACGGCTAGCATGATGGGATTGACGAACACATTCGGGGTACCGCCAACAACCCCGTTACAATTCAACATGGACTTACGCTACGACATGCCGCTGTTCCGCCCTCCTTCCGAGGGCGACAACCTGATCATCCAGGCCACGCTGGGGTGCAGCTTCAACCAGTGCAGCTTCTGTGCCATGTATCGCAGCAAGCACTATGTCGAACGCCCGCTGGCTGCGGTGTGCGCCGATATCCGCCAGGCCGCCGCTGCTTGGCCGGATGCGCACCGCGTGTTTCTGGCCGATGGCGATGCGCTGGCTCTCCCGACGGAACACCTGCTCGCCATCCTGCGCGAACTGGCGGCAGCGCTGCCGCGCCTGGCGCGCGTTTCCTGCTATGCCACGCCCGGCAACATCCAGCGCAAGAGCGCCGAAGAACTGGCGCTGTTGCGCGAGCACAAATTGAACCTGCTCTACTTCGGCATCGAATCCGGCTCCGACCTCATCCTGAAAAAGATCACCAAGGGCGCCACGCAACGGCGCATGGACGAAGTACTGCACAAGGCACAGGCGAGCGGCATGAAAGTCTCCGCCACCGTCATCCTCGGGCTGGGCGGCGGCAAACACCGTGATGAACATATCGACGGCACCATCGCCCTGCTGAACAGCGCACCCGTCACCTACCTCTCCACGCTGCAACTGGTTCTGGACGCAAGCATAACGGAAGAGTTCCGCCGCAAATACGGCGAACCATTCGAGATGCCGGACGACCTGGCGCTATTGCAGGAACAGGAAAGATTGATCGGCGGCCTCAACCCGCCGCAGCCAGTCATCTTCCGCTCCAACCATGCCTCCAATGCGCTGGCGCTTGCCGGGAACCTGCCCAAAGACAAGGAGAAACTGCTGTTGCAACTGCGTGAAGCGATGGCGGGCCATCGTCCGTTGCGGCCGCATTATTTGCGTGGGCTTTAGGGCTGAAGCTACAAACCGAGACCTGACCCCGCGTTTTTTTCAGAAAGTCAACTGCGGCACGTAGTATTTGACAGACTTGCGCGAGCCAGGCTTTTTCTTGTGGGCGACCACGCCCTTGATCGTATCCAGACCAGAGATGGCAACATCGGGATAAGCAGGGTTGAGCGCATGTAGCTGCCAGCCGCCTTGCTCATCAAGCTTGAGCTGACGGAAGATGAATTCCTCGTTTGCCTGACTGATCACGAATGAGCCATCTATTGCAGGTGCCCCCATCTCGATGACCAATATCTCACCCTCTATGAATTCCGGCACCATGCTGTCGCCCAGTACCATCAGCGCGACCAGTTCGTTGCCGGAACAATTGCTGTCGGTCATGACGTTTTCCTGCGTGGCGGAAACAACGGGGATGTTGATCGGCTTGCGCGTTTGCATGAGTAGAACTTCCGGATTTAAGGAACTGGATGATAACTTCAAATCCGCAGCAGATGCACACACTCGCTGCATGGGCTTGGCAGGCACTTACCCGAATGGGGCATAGCTTTGCCGCATTTGTTGCAGTAAAGTCGCACCCTGTATGTACACCGATACCTCACCATGAAAATAGAAGAATTGAGTAAGGAACAACGCATCTTGAGCCTGATGCGCAAAACGCTGGGCAGCGTCGTCAGGGATGTCACGCCCCTCGGCGGGCGGCCCAATCCACTGACGGAAAGCACCATTCAGAACATCAAGGATTGTTTTGTCTTGATCTCGGATCGTGAAAGGGAGTTGGCCGAGAAGCTCAACTTCGATCAGGCCAAACCCTACTACCGGGACGACGAGCAACCGCATGCGAAGGTGATCAGTTTCGTCAGCCCCACCAAAGAGTAGGACTACGCCGAATGAGCGAGAATATTGTCGATATCAAGGACGGCCTGAAAGACAGCGAGCGAACTGCGCTGACGAAACAACTAGCCGGGAAGTTGCACGAGTTGAACGACCTGACCGCCGCCACGCCGCTGGCGCGCGCACGCATACAACTCGATCTCGCGGAGACCCTGGTCGCACTGGAGCGCAAACCCGAAGCATGGGCTCTGGCGCGAGAAGCCTTCGCTACCGCGCTGGAGTGCGATGCCTGGCCGGATGCCGTGGAGGCCTGCGATGTGCTGTACCAGTGCGAACAGCCCGACTCCATGGCGGTGCTGGGCATGGGAGTGTGGCTGTCGGTCAGCTTCCCGGTCGACCCCGAGCTGACGCTGGCACTGCTGTTGCACGTCGTTGACGAGACGCCGTGGAATTCGGACGGCGCAGCAGTCGCGGCAGTCGCCGCACGTTATGTGATCGACCTGCGCGCCGATGATGCAAAACACGAAAGCCTGACTTTTCTCGCCAACAACCTGATCGGACACGTGGCGGAACGCCACAGCAATGTGCGAGACCAGGCCGCCCTCGATAGTTGGATGAATAGGCTGGAACTGCGCGATCCGCAGATATTCCTGCCGCGTCTGGGGCTGTTGGTCGACACCATCGTCGGCGACGCGTGGTGGTTCGACCGCGACAAACTACGCAACAAGTTTGATTGATGCGGACGATAACAACCTAGGACTTGCCTCGGTTTCTAAGTTCAGTTACAGGAAACCATGGCCCCGATTTTCCATACGAGGGCTTGGAGACTACGGATGTGTTGTTGTAAGTAGGCTGGCGGTGAGCCCTTCGATAAACTTAGGAGAGCCTTGCGAACCCCAGCTTTGTGGTGAAATGCCGGGCATCGTAAACTCAGCCCAGCCTACGCGTCTACATAGCTAAACTTGGTGATTTTGTTAATCCGCAGTTTGTCACCCGTTGTTCCCGTTATAATTATCCTGACTGAGTTGGCGCGTTAGCCATACGAAAGGAAATATGATGAACAGAATCGAAGTTCCCATTGCACAGCTTTCATTCACCCAAAAATTGGATTTAATGGAGATGCTCTGGGCGGACATGGCTGGCAACGAAAAGAATCTGGAATCCCCAGCTTGGCACGGAGCCATCCTCAATGATCGTGAAGCTGCATTGAATGCGGGTAAGGCTACCGTATCAAACTGGGAAGAAGCCAAAGAAAGAATCAAGAAAAACGTCTCATGAGGATTAAAATCCTCGGTACCGCAGAGGACGATCTCGAAGACGGCCACCGATTCTACGAATCACAAGCTGACGGCCTCGGCACCTATTTTCTGGATACGCTCTACTCCGACATCGACTCACTGGCCTATTTTGCGGGGATGCACCGCGTAGTGCTGGGCTACCCCGGCTACTCTCCAAACGTTTTCCATTCGCTGTTTATTATCGCGTCGCTGACGATGAAGTCATCGTATTCGCAGTTCTTGATTGCCGCAGAAATCCAAGCTGGATAAGGAAAAAACTATCCAAGTGATGAATATATTACGGATATAGACCTACCCCTGAGATTCAATCAAATAAAGCCGTTTCGGAATGAGGGATTAAAAAAGCAAGGGGCGGTATACTCGGCGGAGAAAAACAATTCGCCCCCCTTTAATTCAAAAGTTGCAGCGCAGAAATTAAGAAAATATATGAACATAGAACAAAAAAGGCAATTCTTGCTTACATAAAATCGGTCGACCCCAAGGGCGACGTAATTAAATTGATCGTCCCAAGTAAAGGGGACCCAAAAAATTATTGCAAGTGCGTGTGAAATGAAAATGGAATTGATTTTAGAAAAACGACTAGAGATAAAGTGCTTGAGAAAAGAAATTGATAAAGTCGTCGTGGGGAAATTGTCGAAAAAATCTTAAAGCTAACCATCTTCGCCATACAAGTGGAGTGATCTCTCCGATGCGCATCACCCATCTTCGTCAGCGCCTGCGTGATCTCGGTGCCAAGCCCTGCCACGAAGATCGTCTGCTGCGCGGCTGGAGTCAGGTTCGCTCATACGACAGGAAGCATAGTTCCGCAGAGACTTTCTTTCCGCTTGCACTGCGCAATGAATTGCCCGCCATTGAGGCGGAGCTGAATGGACTGGCGCGACTGCACGGTGAATATCCTGCTGCTGAAGGCGTCGCACGGCTGTTAGTAGAGCTGCGTGATGGTCAGATGGTGGAGAGTATGCTGCTGGCGCGTGGCGGCCTGTGCGTATCGACACAGGTGGGTTGTGCGGTGGGCTGTGTGTTTTGCATGAGCGGCCGCAACGGCTTGCAACGCCAGCTCGGCAGCGCCGAGATCGTCGCTCAGGTGGTACTCGCCCGCCGACGCCGCGCAGTGAGCAAAGTGGTGTTCATGGGCATAGGTGAACCGGCCCACAATCTCGACAACGTGCTTGAAGCAATCCAGCTGCTTGGCACACAAGGGAATATCGGGCACAAGAATCTGGTCTTCTCCACGATCGGCGACCCGCGTGTGTTCGTGCGCCTGTCTCTGGAAAAAGTAAAACCGGCGCTCGCCCTGTCACTGCACACCACCGATGCGACTCTGCGTACTAAGTTGCTGCCTCATGCACCCCATATCGCTGTCGAAGAACTGGTAGAACGCGCCGAAGTGTATGCGCGCGCCACCTCCTATCCGGTGCAATATCAATGGACGTTGATCGAGGGCGTCAACGACAGCGATGCCGAGGTGGAAAGGATAGCCCAGCTGCTCTCCGGGAAATACGCCGTCATGAACTTCATCCCCTTCAACGCAGTCGATGGACTCGACTATCGCCGCCCCTCACCCGAACGGATTGCATTGATGGTGGGGACACTTCACCAGCAAGGCATTATGGCCAGAGTACGTGATTCAGCAGGGCAGGAGATCGAAGGGGCATGCGGGCAGTTGCGCGCACGCGCAGTGAAAGTAAGATAATCCATAAACCCAAACCCCTCCCAACCTCCCCTTGTCAGGGGAGGAGCCAGTTTGGCCCTCCCCTGACAAGGGGGAGTTGGAGGGGGTTTGAGCCTATTGAACAATCCTGACTAAAGCAAAATAGTCAAAAGAGTCAGTATCACATTACCTTTTTGCGTTAGCCTAGCCAAACGAAATGAATTTCGTGCTACAGGTCTCTCTGCTATAGAATTCTGCCGCACAGCCTATATATCAGGCTATAGAAATTTCTGAAAGGAACTGCCATGCGTAATTTACTGACTATTCTGATTCTGCTTTCCACCCTGATGCTCTCCGGCTGTGGATACAACACCATCCAGGCCAACGACGAAGAGGTGACCGCCAAGTGGAGCGAGGTCATCAACCAGTACCAGCGCCGCGCCGATCTGGTGCCCAATCTGGTCAACGTGGTCAAGGGCTACGCCTCGCACGAAAAGGAAGTGCTGGAAGCGGTAACGGAAGCACGTTCAAAGGTTGGTTCGATTCAGGCCACGCCGGAACTGGTGAAGGACGAGCAGGCATTCGCCAAGTTTCAGGCGGCGCAGGGTCAACTGACTTCGGCGCTTTCGCGCCTGCTGGTGGTTTCGGAAAACTATCCCAACCTCAAGGCAGATGCCTCTTTTCGCGACTTGCAGGCACAACTGGAAGGCACGGAAAACCGTATCACCGTAGCGCGTGACCGTTACATCACAGCAGTGAAGGAATACAACGTGACCGTGCGCACCTTCCCCAACAACCTGACGGCGATGATGTTCGGCTACAAGACCAAGCCGAGCTTTACGGTGGAAAACGAAAAGGCCATCTCGACCGCACCCAAAGTCGATTTCGGCAAATAAGTTAAGGATTCGTGATGAGGCGCTGGCTGACTCTCTGTCTGCTATGCCTGCTGCCGTATGCGGTGCAGGCCGAGGTTGCTGTGCCGCCGTTGACCGCGCGCATCACCGACCTTACCGGCACGCTGACGGCGGAACAGCGTGCCGCACTGGAATCCAGACTACAGGCTTTCGAGGCGCAAAAGGGCAGCCAGATTGCCGTGCTGATTGTGCCGACCACGCAACCGGAAACCATCGAACAATACTCTATCCGCGTCGTCGAACAGTGGAAGCTGGGGCGCAAAAAAGTGGACGACGGCGTGCTGCTGCTGGTCGCCAAGGATGATCACAAACTGCGTATCGAAGTCGGTTATGGACTGGAAGGTGTGCTTCCTGATGTCATCGCCAAGCGTATCGTCGCAGATGATATTGCTCCGCATTTCAAGCAGGGTGATTTCTACGGCGGCATCGTTGCCGGGATGACGCGCATCATTGGGGTCATACAGGGCGAGGCGTTGCCTGCGCCTGCCTCCCAGCGCAAATACAGTGACAGTTCCTCTATTGAGCCATTCATCCCTTTTCTGCTGTTCGGCGCGATTATCGGCAGCGTCATATTGCGCAGTGTGCTGGGCACCTTTCCCGGTTCGCTGGTGAACGGCGGTCTAATCGGGTTCGCCGTCATGCTGCTGGGCGGCGGCATGTTATTCGCCGTGATTCTCGGCATCATGGCCTTTGTTTTTGCGCTTGGCGGCGGACGTGGATGGGGCGGCGGATTCGGCGGGGGAGGTGGGTTCAGTAGTGGTGGTTTCGGCGGAGGGGGCGGGTTCTCCGGCGGAGGAGGCGGGTTCGGTGGCGGTGGCGCTTCGGGGAGTTGGTAAATGAGAAAAATTATCCGCGCTATAAAACATCTGATGGCAGGCCGCTGGCAAGTGGCGCGCTGCTTCCCCAAGCACAGCATGGATAGTATCGCATCCGCCATCCATCAATCCGAATCCCACCACATGGGCCAACTGCGTTTCGCGGTGGAAGCCGGGCTGGACTGGTCTCACCTACTTGTTGGTACCTCCTCACGCGAACGGGCACTGGAAATATTTTCGCAGCTACGGTTATGGGATACCGAACACAATTCCGGTGTGCTGATTTACCTGCTGCTGTCCGACCGGAAAGTGGAAATCGTGGCGGATCGTGGCATCCATGCCCGCGTCGGGGAAGCGCACTGGAAAGCCATCTGCCATGCCATGGAGAAAAAATTCCGCGCTGGTGACTTTGAAGGTGGTGTGCTGGAAGGCATTGCTGCCATTACCGCAGTGCTGCAACAGCATTTCCCTGCGCAAGAGGCCAACCCCAACGAATTACCGGATTATCCAGTGACGCTGTAATTCAGACTCTCATTGCGCTGGACGACTCTTGTAAGTGCTAATTCATCCGCACATAATTTATTACGCGTGCGAATGCATTAGCATCAACCCATCAACCGGCAGTAGTCCAATTGTCAATAAGCCGCATCGGTTCTACCTGATGCCCGTGGTATCCTGAATACCGGCTTCAGGGTCAACTGCCATTCCATGTTTACTGTCTGAGTAGTGTCCAGTGTAATCTTGCGCATGGTTGATTCCTCTGCCCCTTTCATGTCAGGGTGCCATACCCGCACCGAATACTCTCCGACAGGAACATCGGCGATAATAATCTTGCCATCCTTCGCACTCTTGCCGAAAAACGGCGTATCCGCAACGTAAATATAGCCAAGCATCCAGTCATGGATGTTGCATCCTAGGGTGACTTGCCCGGCTTTGTCGAACAGCACGGGGGGCGCTGAGTAGCCCGAATAGAGCGGCAGTTCGAATACCTTGGTTGGCGAAAATGAATAAACATGGTGCCGTATGTTGTCCTTGTTGGGAAAATACACTTTGGAGCCAGCTGTGACCACCTTCACATGGGGCACATACTCCTTGTCTATCTGGTCCATTTCATTGTGGGCTTGTCTGGGTAGCGATGCATTCTTGCCGTCAACAGGCGTGGCCAGCACGACCGCATCTTCTACCGGTTGTCCGTTTTGGTCTTTGACTAAGGCGTGCAATTCCCCGGCGCTAGACAGAACTGCCCAGACAGCCAGATGACCAGCAAATAAAATACGCAAGATTGAATTAAGTTTGGGCATGTTGATACCTCTAAAAGTCGTGGTTCCATGAAAACATAGTCATATTCTTGGCGTAGTTGTTGTCGCCTTCCGCATGGGTCAGCTGACGCGATATGGAAGCGCGCAACAGGCTACTGTGAGTCACCGCAAAATTCATATCTGCATTCAGACCATAAGTAGTCCCGGTCATCCTGTAGGCGTAGAAACCCGGCCCGAACACCGGGTCTACCGCAATAGCTTTTGAAGATGCGATAATTTTCAGCGTCTCCCTTGTGGATGCGACCACATCGCCGTGACGCAACAGCGAGCCGAACGTAAGGAACATGCTGTCGCTCCACGTGTACGCTGCATTGAGTGTCATGGCTTGGCTGGTCTGGCTGAATACGTCGCCCGAAATTCCCGGCTGATCCGGCTGTAAACTATCGGCGGTGCGCCGTTCGGCCATGTATTCGGCGCGAACATTCCACCGTTCGAAGACACGCTTCCCGCCGCGTAACGCGATCTGGTTTCGCCACCCGTTACGGATATTATTGGCAAAGTTCAAATACGTCGAAGACAGGGACAAACCCGTCCAGGGCGCGTAAGCCCCCAGAGCCCACTTCTTGCGGAAGGCAAGTGCCGCCCCCACGGATACGTTGTTCAATCCGGTGTAGTGGTTAAATGCTTCGCCTCTGGATTCTCCGGTGACGCTCAGGCTGTTGCCATTTTCCAGAGGAAAAAATCCTGTCGCCGAAATGCCCGCGTTGAGCGCAGAGACACTCACGATGTTATCGGTCACTTGGGCGTTGTTGATGTTGCTGTCATGACGGATGCCAACATCGGTATTGCCGATCCATTCCGCCAACGCCATAGGAGAAACGCCGAGCAGAGAGATGATGCAAAGGAAAGCATTGCCGAGCTTTTTAAAATCTGAAATCTGCATGACGTACTCCCATTAAACCCAGATAATTCATTAAGGCTTTTTACGTGTTTCACGCTTTCACACCCACCCTGATGGGACTACTGATAAAACTACTAGTCATCTGGCTAAGCTGCAAAAAACGCAGCAAGCCATTGGTTATAGCCATTCGACAAAGCTGGTACAAAACGCCAACCAAGTCGCTGGTTATAGCCTTCCCCCTCAATGGGAATGAAATCGGCTCCTTCCCTCTTGAGGGGGAAGGTTGGGATGGGGGTGAAAGCGTTGAATAAGCTCATCCGCGTGGGCAAACAATAAGCTCGTTTGCCCACCCTACATTAAATCTCCTTCTCTACTTTCCACGGCGCTTGCTCGAACCACTTGAGCAGCGCGTCGGCATCCATCGGCTTGCTGATGTAATAACCCTGCGCCAAGTCACAGCCCATGTCATTCAACATATCCCAGGTGGCCTTGTTCTCTATGCCTTCCGCCACTACCACGAGACCCATGTTGTGTCCAAGGTCTATGGTAGAGCGCACTATGGTTGCGTCATCCTTGTCGTCTGCCATGTGAAATACGAAAGACTGGTCTATTTTCAACTCTGATACCGGAAGTTTCTTGAGATACGCCAATGAAGAATAGCCGGTGCCGAAGTCATCCACTGAAAGACTGAACCCCATGTTGTGGAGTTCTTCCAGTATGCCCAAGGCGCGTTTTGGATCTCCCATGATTGCGCTCTCGGTAATTTCCAGGCACAGCCAATGGGGTGATGCCCCATATTTATCCATCAATTCGCCGAACAGCTTGGGCAGATCAGAATTCATCAGGTCTCGCGCCGATATGTTGACGGAAATGGTCAGCGGCATCTTCATTTTCTCCCATTGCATGCGCTGGCGCAGTGCCTCCTCAATTACCCATCGGGTAATGGTTCTGACGTATCCTGTATTTTCGGCGTAGGGTATGAACTGGTCGGGAGGTATCCTGCCCCGTTCCGGGTGTATCCAGCGCACCAGCGCCTCCACATGGCCGATGGTGCCGGTGGCGAATCCCACCTTGGGTTGGTAGTAGAGGACAAACTCGTTGCGCTCGATGGCATGGCGCAGTTCGGCCAACAGCGACAGATGCTGCTGGTTCTGCTCGACATAGTTCAGGTCGAACAGGGCGTAGCCGCTGTTGTCGTGTTTCGCCTCGTTCATGGCGATGTCCGCATGGCGTAACAGCGTATTGATTTCGTTGCCATGCTCGGGATAGATGGCTATACCGATGCTGCCGGTGGCGATGACTTCCTGGCCTTCCAGCAGAATCTGCTGATCCAGCGCGTCAAGAATCTTGCGCACGATGACCATGGCGCACTGCGTGTCGCAGTCAGGAAGCAGCACGGCGAATTCGTCGCCGCCGAGCCGTGCAAGCGTGTCGGAATCACGCGTGAGAACAGTCGCCATCCGACTGGAAATTTCCCGTAACAGCAGATCGCCGATATGGTGGCCCAGAATGACGTTGACCTCATTGAATCTGTCCAGGTTAATAATCAACAAAGCAAAATTTTGGCCTGCGCGAGTTGCCACCTTGGACGCCTGCTCCAAGCGGTCATGGAACAGCGTGCGGTTGGGCAAACCGGTCAGTTGATCGCGGTAGGCAAGCTCGGTGATTCTTGCTTCACGCGCTGCCATGCCATCCTTCATGTGGTTGAAGGCGGAAGTCAGTTTGCCGATCTCGTCCTGCCGATCAACCGGGGCGGATTGTGAATAGTCGCCTTGCTGAATGCGGCTGGCCAACGAACCCAGCACGCTTATCGGCTTGGTGATACTGCGCGCAATCTTATGGCTCGCGGCCAGCATGGCTATCAGGGATAGGCCGCTTAACACAAGCAGAAATCTCTGCAAACGTCGCAACGGCTCCAACGCCTGTTGCAGCGACTGTTGCAGAACAGCGACGACGTGTGAGCCGCTCTGCGTCTTCAATTCGGATGTGAGCGTTATGTAATCCTCATCACCCATGCGTAGCGTGGCGATGTCGTCCGATTTATTATTGAATAGGCCGGACAGTAAATGGGGGAGTGTGGTGGAAGTACCGGGAGGCAGCGTGCTGGCCAGTAGTTGCCACTTATCATCGGGTTTAGTACTGCCCAGGAACGACACATTCAATGCAGTAAGTGACTTTAAGTTTAGAACGAATTTATCATCAATGCTGAATCCTACGACCAGCCACGCGATGGGCAACGGCCCCAGCACTGGTACAACCACCATTTGGTAAAGCTCGCCATCCAACACAACCATCGCTTCCGCCTGTCTATTCTGTTCCGCAAGCGTGATGAGTTCCTGAAATTGAAATGGCTGTTCGGCATGTCCTGTATGTCCGACATCTCCGGCAGACTGCGTGTTGGCGATCATTTTGCCGTCGGTGTCTACCAGCAGCATCACATCCGCGTTGATTCTTGCACCATGGTTGGTCAGCGCGGAAACCACCGTACCGTAGTCAGCAGTCGCAATGGCCTTGCGGAAGGCGAAATCCGACGACATGATGCTTGCCGATTGGATCAATTGCCGATTGTTCTCCTCGCGCAACCGGTTGAAGACGCGCTGACCGGCCAACAAGTTGCGTTGGATGTCCTGATTTGTGCTATCCGACAAGACGCTGTTGATCACGGCCAGACTGGCTACCTGTATCAGGAGCAGCAGCATGGTGAAGGCGAGCACTATCCGTGTCTGGAGTTTGTGAATTTTCATTATTTTCACTATGGCGGTGCATGGCCCATTTCTGACAGCTTAAATGATCGTAAAAACGGCGATTTACCCACGAAACGGTTTTGCCCCATGTTTATCCCGGCAAGCTGCTACGAGAACCAGCGCAAGAATGCGGCTGCACTCAATGCAATGGCGGAAAGAATCGATGATGCATACCACACCCTGTTCTTTTTCCTTTCAGCCCAGCTTGATCCCCAAAAAAGATAAGCTGCCACGAGCAGAAAGCCTGTTGCGGCGCACAATATTTTGATTATGAGCGCGATGATAGCTACCCCAGCAATATCAGGGAGCCGGTGATAAAAGAAAAAACTGACCATGCCGAAAGTCGCGCCGCTTGCGGCTTGTGTTCCCCAACCGGCAAGCGTGAGCCAGGCGAGCTTTTTTCTGGAATCCACACTCGCGTTCACAGCGGCGGCAAGGGAACCGCCTACCGCCGCAACGGCGCCAAAATTATGCAAAATCTGGACTACGGTGTACGCCAGGTTTTGTGCATTACTCATTTTGAGGTAACGTTCACGCACCCTTCAACACCAGTCGGAACATGCCCCTTGGTGTTAACCGTAAGGCATATCTGGTGTTTGCCCGGCGCAAGTGGAGCGACTTCTGCGGTTCCCTTGAGTTGATGGAGGACATTCACTCTTTTGCCGTCCACATTGAGATGAAGATGATCTCCATCAGGGCCGGGAACCGCCTCGTAACTCAACTTGATCGTATCTTTGGAGCCAACCATTGCTCCGTCTGCCGGTGAAGAGATAGTGACTTTACCCGCTTCGGCAAACGCCAAACCCGATCCAAGCAGAAATGCAAAAATGGCGGTTTTCATGATTTTGTTATTCATGTTAATTCTCCTTTGGTAATTAATGTTTCGAAATTCGTTATAACGCAAGAACGCCATTGGAATGCTGGATTTGCTTGGCTTTCCGTCCCAATGTTCTGACAGCATGTTGCATGGCGGGATCAAAAAAATCGTACTGCATTGCGTCCAGCTTCCTTGGCTTGGTACATTGCCAAATCGGCATGCTGCAACAATGCATCCACTGATTCATCAATGCCGCGATACAGGCTGACACCAATACTGGGCGAGCATTGATACGTATGCTTCTTGAGCCGGTATGGCCGCGCCAAGGTCTCGCGAATTTTTTCGGCGACCTGGCCAACCATGCACAATGCTTCTTCTTCATTTTCATTGAGTGCTTCAATCAGCACAACGAACTCATCTCCCCCTAGTCTTGCCACCGTATCCATTTTTCGCACACATAACTTAATCCTGTAGGCCACCTCTATTAGCAGCAAGTCACCATAGTTATGACCAAGTGTGTCGTTGAGCGTCTTGAACTTGTCCAGATCGATAAACAACACTGCGCCATAGATATTGTATCGGGCTGAAACAGGCAAGGCCGCGCGAAAGCGGTCGAGAAACAAACGCCGGTTGGGTAATTTGGTCAGGTCGTCATAAAAAGCCAGGTTGCATATTTCCTCCTCAACCTTTTTGCGCTCGGTGATGTCGCTGAATATGGCCACGTACTGCGTGGTTTCCTGCTGTTCATTTTTTATGGCAGTTATCGTTACCCATTTCGGATAAACCTGTCCATTCTTGCGTTTGTCCCAAATCTCGCCAGACCATGAACCGGTGTGAATCAACTGTTGCCACATTTTGTTGTAGAAAGCCTTGTCATGCTGCCCCGAACTCATGATGCTCGGGTTCTTTCCAAACACATCTTCCGGGCTGTACCCGGTAATGTCCGTAAATGCCTTGTTAACCCGGATGATGTTGGCATCGACATCGGTAATCATGATGCCGTCATGCGCCTCGAAAGTGACGGCGGCCACACGCAACGCCTCATCAGTCTTCTTGCGTCCGGTGATGTCACGCAAGAAAGAAAATAAACATTTCGCTTCAGATAGATAAGTGACCGACACATCGAAATCAATGAAGTGCCCATCCTTATGTCGATGCCGTGTTTCAAAACGGTCAAATCCCTGCACGACAATCCGCTCAATTCGCGCCTTGACCTGTTCCGGCGTATCCGCCATCAATGACACTTTGGAGATATGCATGCCGATCAATTCTTCGCGCGTATATCCAATCATGTCCGCGTAGGCCTGGTTCACCTCGATCAAATGCCCGCTTAAGGAGATCATCCAGAATCCATCGTTAGTTGTTTCAATCACCAACTCATGCTGCCTTAACAACGCATCGGCTTTTTTCCGTTCCGAAATATCCTGAAACACCAGCACCCACCAAGCTCCACCATTGCCTCTCAAGTCTATTGCGGAAGCGTTGTAGGCGACCGGAAACGTTTGCCCATTCTCGCGATGGAAAAAATCGGAATCACGGTAGAACCTGGTTGCGCCCTTGGGGGCTGCAGCGAGTGGATGACTGCTCCAGTCGCATTGGTTTTCTCCGCACCAGAGTAATTGCGCGACAGGCCGCCCGACCAAACCTTTGCGGGGGGCGAGCATGCGTTCCGCCGCAGGATTGGCAAACAGTATGTCGCCGGCAGTGTTGATCCCGATGATGCCATCCTCGACGGTGTCCAGTATCGCCTGATGCAGCGCCATCAGCCGCCGGGTATGCACACGTTGCGCATGGGCCGCCATGACATACTCAATTACACCCGGCAGTAGTTTCAGGTATCGTCCAGCAGTGTCCTTCACCAGATAATCGTCGGCGCCATTCTTCATCGCTTCGACGGCCACAGCCTCGCTGCCCTCGCTGGTGAGCATGACGATAGGAATGTGCATGTCCGGGTATTCGGCAAGCCTCTTCATAAAAACCAGCCCATCCATATCCGGCAGGTTGTAATCGAGCAGAATCAAGTCGAGTTTCAAGCCTGGCTTCAGGTCGGCAATGCGTGCGAGACCGGCCTGCGCTGACAATGCCGAAATTAACTCATAGTTGAAATCCTTGAGCGCGCGCCTGTAAAGGCGTTGATCGTCTTCGTTATCGTCGATGACAAGAATGGTCGCAGTCATTTGTTGCTCCAGCTCAATGTGAAGTAATTCACCGTCCCTGTACCCTGCGCCCGGCGCAGATTCGAGCGAGATATGACCGTCGTGACGTTCGACAATTTCTTTGATAATGGCAAGGCTGGCACCACTACATTTGTTCTGGTTCATACGCTTGCCTGTGTTCCATTGTGTCATTGAGCAACACCTCATGAAATCAACAACGCCAGCAATGGCGCGAAACTAGCGGGCGCAGATGGGCTGACTGTTGTTCCGGTCCATGATGGCGCGCTCGATGTTTTCGCGTATGCACCATCTGGCGTAAACTGGAAAACGGATACCACCTTCCAGTTCGAATTTCTCCAGCGCATGAATCAGCCCCATTATCCCCACACTGACCAGATCCAGAAATTCCACCCCACGGTTGGCATAACGCATGGCAATCCCGGCTACCAGACGCAAGTTGTGGGAAATCACCTTTTGTTTCGCGTCAAAATCGTCAGCCTTGATAAGATTTACGAGAATCTGTCGCTGTTCGGCGCTCAACAGCATTCCCTGCTCAATTTCGTTGAGATAGTGGGTGCGCCTAAGTGCATACGTCCCTGCCGGAGCAACCTGGCTCTCAATTACAATTGGGTCAACCCCATAATCTTCATGTACGACTTCTGAAAAAGCTGATCCTGCCACGGCGGCCTCCTGTAGTTGGTTTGCTAAAATGGCAATTGCCTTGGTGGGGCGCATTCTGACAACCCGGCCGGTTTTAAAACATCGGCGCTTTGCTGATTAAGCATTAAGCAATTTCTGGAATATCCCATCGGTGTTTGTCCTATACCGCCGACCCATCAAACTCTGTAAGCTTCCAGCTTCGATAAGCACAAACTCTTGTCCGAAATGACATGGCGCAGAACAAGAATGGCTAATGCTCAAGCAATATCGACCGGCAACGTCAAATCTGGCCGTTCAAACCAACCTGAAACCAAGGTATGGAGGCCGTTTTTCGCATTCATCCTGTTCACTGTCATCGTTACCCTGGCAGGTTATACCGTCTTCCAGCGCTATCAGGAAAACCTTAAAATTGACATGCAAAACGAGTTGGGCGGCATCGCCTCGCTAAAGACCAGGCAGATCATTGACTGGATGGAACATCGCAAGGGCGATGCGCAAGCAACCAGAAACGACCCATTCTTTCTGTCCGAGGTCGGGCGTTGGCTGCAACAGGGTGGCCCGGCAGGCGAGACAAAATCAAAGTTAACGGAACGTCTGACCTCGCTGCAACAGTCTGAAGCAGCTTATGGCTATACCTCGATTTCCCTGTTCGACGACCATGCGCTGCTGCGCCTTTCATCATCTGCGGATGAAGCGCCGATCCAGGGAATGGATAAGAAGCGCTTGCTTGAAAGTATGCGCAGCGGACAGGTTCTCTTTTCCGATATCCAGCGAGAAAAACTCAACTCAGGGGAGCAGGTTGAAATTGAACTCAGTGCGCCGCTGACTCTGGTCAAGAATGGGAAGGCGCACACCATAGGCGTGGTTCTTTTTCGCATTGATCCTTCCCGTTTTCTTTTCCCCCTCATCCAGCGCTGGCCGACCCCCAGCCCAAGCGCTGAAAACATACTCGTCCGCCGCGATGGGGACGATGTTTTATTCATGAATGAGCTGCGCCACCGTAAGAACACCGCACTTACCATGCGCATACCTCTCAGCCAACAACAATTACCGGCGGCGATGGTGGCAAAGGGACAAGAGGGGCTGGTGGAGGGAGTAGATTACCGTGGCATGCCAGTGGTCGCCGTATTGAGCAAGGTCGCCGGGACTTCGTGGTTTATGGTCTCAAAAATAGACAAGGCGGAAATCTATGCCCCGATAAACCAATTTGCCAAGTGGATGGCGGCGCTGATGCTGGCCGTTGTTGGCGTGGGCGGCGGGATAGCTATTTTCTGGCGACAAAAAGAAATAAGGCAATACGAGAGCGAAATCGAACGTCTGGCACTTGCCGAGCATTTCGGTTACCTCTCCAAGTATGCAAACGACATCATCCTGCTGTTTGACGACACGGGCAAGATTGTTGATTTCAATGACCGCGCCCTTGAGGTATACGGCTATACCGCAGCAGAACTTTCCGGCATTAATGTGAACCTCTTGCGTGCAATAGAATTTACGCCCCTGTTTGCAGAGAAACTCAAGGAAATCGACCTTGCCGGAGCATTGAGATTCGAATCAACGCATATCAGAAAAAACAGGGTTGTCTTCCCGGTCGAGGCCAGCGTGCGGCGAATCGATATTGGTGGGGCAAAATTTTATCAGAGCATCATTCGCGACATCACCGAACGTAAGCAGGCCGAAACCGAACTTGCTCGGCAAAAAATGTTCATGTGGCAAGTTATCGATACCGACCCCAACCTGATTTACGTCAAGGATGCAGACGGGAAATTTTTAATGGTCAACCAGGCGCTGGCGAATTTATACGGCATGGCAATGCACGATATGATCGGAGAAACCGACGAGGAGATCAATCCGGGCAGGAAAGGGCTATCGGGGTACCTTAAGCCGGATACCGAAGCGTTCAAGAACGGACAAGAAGTAATACTGGCTGAATCTTCACCGATGGCGAATGACAAACAGAATTGGTATCTCACGATCAAGAAGCCGCTGCCGCAGGCGGACGGTTCGATCAACGTGCTGGGTATCGCGGTGGACATCACCGGGCAAAAGCTCTTGGAGATGAAACTGACCGAGTCCTACAAAGAACTACAACGGCTGACCTCCCACCTGGAAAATGTCAAGGAAGACGAACGAACGAGGATTGCGCGCGAATTGCATGATGAGATGGGTGCGATGCTGGCCGCATTGAAAATGCGGGTCGCCTGGCTTATTTCAAAACTCCCTCCGGAACTGACGCTCCTCTCTGAGGAAACAGGCCACATATCCGATCTGGTGTCAGATGGCATCAACACCGTGCGCAATATTGTCAGACAACTTCGGCCCACCCTGCTGGAAGATGTCGGGCTTGATGCGGCAATCGAGGATTATGTGAGGCAATTCAGGCAGAATACGAATATCGAGTGCATACTTGTATTACCCGAGGAGGGACTTACATTGGAAACGGATCAATCTTCTGCGATATTCCGGATTCTCCAGGAGTCACTGAACAATATAGCTAAACACGCGCAAGCCAGCGAGGTGAATATACTCTTTACCAGATGCAGCAACTCGTTGTCGATGGTGGTGGAGGACGATGGCCTCGGGTTTGTCCAGACACACAAGGAGAAATCCTTTGGTTTGCTCGGGATCAGGGAGCGCGCCTTGATAGCTGGCGGAAAAGCCAAAATCAGCAGCACGCATGGCAAGGGAACGCGGGTGTCGGTAACGGTTCCGGCTCCCTATTCCAAACAAAATGCCCAGGAATACGCAGATAACTTATGATTTATGCCGTTACAATAGCCGTCGTACCATTTGAAGGAGTAGAGCCATGATCCGGATACTTATTGTTGATGACCACTCCATTGTGCGCCAGGGGCTGAGAAGGATATTGGACGAAGCGCGAGGAATGGAAGTTGGCGGTGAGGCTGCCAACGGGGTTGAAGCGCTTAAAAAACTCCGCACGGGGAAGTGGGATATCGTGCTTCTTGATTTATCAATGCCCGAGAAAAGTGGATTCGACACCCTGAAGCAAATCATGGACGGGGGCAGCGGGATCAAGGTGCTGATCCTGAGTATGTACCCGGAAGATCAGTACGCAGTTCGCCTGATGAAGGCAGGTGCCTCTGGCTATATGACTAAGGACACCGCGCCGGAGCAATTGGTCGAGGCTGTCAGAAAAGTGGTTGCAGGCAAGAAACACATCAGCCCGGCCTTGGCCGAATTACTGCTCAATGAATGCAGCACCGATTCCGGCAAGCCGTTGCACGAACTTTTGAGCGACCGGGAATATCAGGTGTTGCGTTTGCTTGGATCGGGGAAAAAAGTGTCAGAAATTGCAGAAATCTTGTCACTCAGCGTCAAGACCGTCAGCACTTATCGCGGGCATATCCTCGAAAAAATGAAATTAAAGAATAATGCAGAACTTACTTTTTATGTGATGGAGAACGGACTGCAAGAACAGCCGTGAGTCTAACGGGCATAGTAATAGCCCCCTGAATGATGAAACAAATGCAAATCCCCCTCCGCTTCGCTCCACCCCCTTTTTCAAAGGGGGTTGTTTCCCCACTTTGAAAAAGGGGGCTAGGGGGGATTTGATGTTGTTTCACGTTTAATGAGGGCTGCCATTCAAGCCCCGCGCTTGGCAAAATCCTTCACCCGAAAACCCAGCAGCCACAGCACGGCGAAGTACACCGCCACGCCCACCACCACCAGCCAGGTCAGATGGATGATGCGTGTCCAGCCGTGGGTGCCAAGCCACTGTTGTTCGCTGCCCATGCCGAACCACAGCGACAACCCCAACGCCAGCAGCGCCGCACCGAGTTTGGCGAGAAACTTGCCCCAGCCGGGTTCGGGCCGGTAGATGCCGCGTTTGCGCAGCAGATAGAACAGGATGGCGGAATTTAAACAGGAGCCGAGGCCGATAGACAGCGCCAGTCCGGCATGATGCAATTGCATCCCAAAAACGAACAACAGATTCATCGCCTGGGTGGCGAGCAGTGTGGCGATGCCGATCTTGACCGGGGTTCTGATGTCCTGTCGCGCATAGAAACCGGGTGCCAGCACTTTCACCGAAATGATGCCGATCAGGCCGACGCTGTAACCGGCCAGTGCGTTGCGCGTCATCAGCACGTCATTCGCGGCGAATGCGCCATGCTGAAAAAAAGTCGCCAGCAGGGGTACGGCGATCATGCCCAACGCGAGGGCTGCGGGCAGCGTGAACATGAAGACCAGACGCAAGCCCCAATCCAGCAGTCTGGAATACTCTTCTGGACTATTGTCTGCGTGGTGCTTGGACAGCGAGGGCAGCAAGATGGTGCCGAGCGCCGCGCCCAGCAGGCCGGAGGGAAATTCCATCAGGCGGTCGGCGAAATACAGCCAGGACACGCTGCCCGCCACTAGAAAGGAGGCGAAGATGGTGTTGATGATGAGGCTGATCTGCGCTATGGATACGCCGAACACCGCTGGTCCCATCTGTTTGATGATGCGCCACACGCCCGCGTCTTTCAGGTCAATGCGCAAAGTTGGCAACATGCCGATCTTTTTCAGGAACGGGACTTGGAATGCCAACTGTACGAAGCCTGCGAGGAATACCGCCCAGCCCAGCGCCATGATGGGTGGATTGCAATACGGCGCCAGCCATAGCGCACCGCCGATAAAACAAATATTGAGCAGGATGGGCGCGAAGGCGGGCACCCAGAATTTGTTGTAGGTATTGAGGATACCCGCTGCCACCGCGACCAGCGAGATAAAGAAAATATACGGCGAAGTGATGCGCAACAATTGCACGGTGAGCGCAAATTTGTCCGCATCTTTAACAAAACCCGGTGCTGTGATGTACACCAGAATGGGTGCGGCGATGATGCCGATGAGCGTGACCACGAACAGGATGATCGCCAGCAGCGTGACGACGTGATCCACCAGCAGCTTGGTTTCGTCGTGCCCCCTGCGGTTCTTGTATTCGCCGAAGATCGGCACAAAAGCCTGCGAGAATGCACCTTCCGCGAACAGGCGACGCAACAGATTGGGTAGCCTGAAGGCCACGAAGAAAGCATCGGTCGCCATGCCCGCACCGAAGATGCGTGCAATTAATATGTCGCGGACAAAAGCGAGGATGCGCGAAACCAGAGTCAGGCTGCTGATGGTGGCAAGGGCTTTAAGTAAATTCATCTTGGGGAGAGCTGTTTTCCACGGAATATTCCCATGAACCTGCTTGCTATTTGAACGGGCGCCATCATAACATTACTGTCACGCACGAAGGAAAGGCTAGCCGCCAGCGCTGACTCCCGCGCCCGACGAAAATAAACATTGGCAAAAACTCGCAACATGGCAAAAATAAACATTTGCCAAAGCGTGCAAGCCTCCCTATAATGCGCGCCTTTCATCGTAAGAGAATTATCAAGGAGTTACCATGGCAAACAGCGCACAAGCAAGGAAGCGCGCAAGACAAGCGGATAAGCAGCGTGACCACAACACAAGCCTGCGCTCGGAACTGCGCACCGCAATCAAGAAAGTGACGAAGGCAATCGAAGCTGGCGATAAGGCCGCCGCGAAGGTCGTGTTCAGCGAATCCACCAGCATCGTGGATTCCATCGCCGACAAGAAGATTATCCACAAGAACAAGGCGTCACGACATAAAAGCCGTCTGTCCGCCGCTATCAAGGCAATGGCCTAAGCCTCGGCGCGGTACTTGTGTGTATGAAAAAGGCCGACCGAACGTCGGCCTTTTTCGTTTTGAAATAGCGCGGTAATGGTAATGAAGCTGGCTTAATATGTAGCCAGTGCAATTTTTACAATAGCTTCTGGCAAGCTACGGGAGTTTTATGTCGCACCTGATGAACACTTATGCCCGCCTCCCTGTCGCCTTCACGCATGGCGAGGGAGTATGGTTGTGGGATAGCAACGGCAAGCGCTATCTGGATGCGCTCGCCGGTATCGCGGTCAACACGCTGGGGCACGCCCATCCGAAATTCACCGCCGCACTAAACGCACAAATCGGCAGGCTGATCCACGTTTCCAACGTGTATCAAGTGCGCGAGCAGGAACAGCTTGCCGACAAGCTGTGCGCGCTGTCCAACATGCAGGAAGTGTTTCTGTGCAATTCCGGCTGCGAAGCGAATGAAGCGGCGATCAAGCTGGCGCGCATGTACGGGCACAACAAGGGCATCGAAATGCCCAACATCATCGTGATGGAAAAGGCGTTTCATGGCCGCACGCTGGCCACGCTTTCGGCGACCGGCAGCCGCAAGGTACAGGCCGGTTTTGAGCCGCTGGTAAAGGGTTTTGTACGCGTTCCGTACAACGATCTCGATGCCATCCGGCAGGTCGCCGAACGCAACCACGATGTCGTGGCGGTGCTGGTCGAGCCGATTCAGGGCGAAGGTGGTATCCGCACTCTGGATATTCATTATCTCGAACAACTGCGGCAGATTTGCGACCAGCAAGGCTGGTTGCTGATGCTGGATGAAGTGCAATGCGGCTTGGGCCGCACCGGCAAATGGTTTGCCCATCAGCATACCGGCATCCTGCCGGACGTGATGACGCTGGCCAAGGGTTTGGGTTCGGGCGTGCCGATAGGCGCTTGTCTGGCAGCAGGCAAGGCGACGGGTACTTTCAAGCCCGGCAACCACGGCTCCACCTTTGGCGGCAACCCGCTGGCCTGTACTGCCGCGCTCACCACGCTGGAGATTATGGAGCATGACAAGCTGCTTGCCCATGCCACGGTTATAGGCGATTTCTTGATGCAAGGTTTTCGCGAGCGTTTCAGGCTGGTTCCAGGTGTGGTCTCCATACGTGGGCAAGGGTTGATGATAGGCATCGAACTAAACAAGCCCTGCGGTGATCTGGTGCGGCGCGCGCTGGCGCATGGGCTGTTGACCAACGTCACCGCTGACAATGTTATCCGGCTGCTGCCGGCGCTGATATTCACGCAAGAGGAAGCACAACAATTGCTGGACATATTGTGTCCGCTGGTGATCGAGTTTTTGTCACAAGGTGATTAACCCAATGTGATTAGCCGAGGTGATTAGCATGGACATCAAACATTTTTTGCAATTCAACGACTTGACGCTGGAAGAACTTGAACATGTGTTTGAGCGTACCCGCATCATCAAGCAGCGCTTCAAGGCTTATCAGCCTTACCATCCCTTGGCAGACCGCACGCTGGTGATGATTTTCGAGAAGAGCTCTACGCGCACCCGCCTTTCGTTCGAGGCCGGGATACAACAGCTCGGCGGTTCAGCCATCTATCTCAACACGCACGATACGCAGCTTGGACGCGGCGAGCCGGTGGAAGATGCGGCGCAAGTTATCTCGCGCATGAGCGACATCGTGATGATCCGCACCTTCGAACAAAGCATCATTGAGCGTTTTGCCGCCAACTCGCGCGTGCCGGTCATCAACGGTCTGACTAACGAATACCACCCCTGCCAGATACTCGCCGACATTTACACTTACATAGAGCAACGTGGCAGCATCAAGGGCAAGACCGTGGCGTGGATCGGCGATTCCAACAACGTGTGCAACACCTGGCTGCAAGCGGCGGAAATATTCGATTTCAATGTGCATGTCTCTACTCCGCCCGGCTACGAAGTTGAACCCGAACGCGCCGGGCTGTTCGGCGAAGACAACTACGAAGAATTCGCCGACCCGATGGATGCCGCGCGCAGCGCCGATCTGGTCACCACTGATGTGTGGACCAGCATGGGCTTCGAACGCGAAAACGACGCGCGCCGCAAGGCCTTCGCCGACTGGATCGTGGACGTGGAAATGATGTCCGTCGCCAAACCCGACGCGCTGTTCATGCACTGTCTGCCCGCACATCGCGGTGAAGAAGTCGATGCACTGGTCATCGATGGCCCGCAAAGCGTGGTGTGGGATGAAGCAGAGAATCGCCTGCACGTACAAAAAGCGCTGATGGAATATCTGCTGCTAGGTAAGGTGAGTAATTAACCCATATATAAAGAACCAAACTGTACCTTCCCCCTTGCAGGGGGAAGGTTAGGATGGGGGTAGAACAGTGAAAAGATGGAGTTTCTACCTCCTGATGGAACTACTAGCCATCTCACTAAGCTGCAAAAAACGCAGCAAGTGATTGGTTATCCCTAGCCCTCCCCATGCAAGAGGGGGAGGGAACATTGGTCTACTGAAATTTTTTGGATTAAGTCACCTCGGTGGGTAACATGAAAGACACGTTGAAACCGGGCATTCGCCATGAGCACAAGTTTTTGGTGCCTTTAACCAAGACGGTGCCAGCTCTGTATCCAGAATCACCGGAGTTTCTGGCGATGCCGGAAGTCTTCGCCACCGGCTTCATGGTAGGTTTTCTGGAATGGGCTTGCATCATGGCGATCAAGCCCCACTTGGACTGGCCTGAAGAGCAATCCTTGGGGACGCATATCAATGTCAGCCACGAGGCGGCAACTCCGCCCGGACTGGAAGTAACGGCGAGCGTCGAACTAATTGCTGTGGAAGGCAGAAAGCTGACCTTCGCCGTCTCTGCGCATGATGGCGTGGATATGATCTCGCAAGGCACGCACGAGCGTGTTGTCATCGACAAAGAGCGTTTTGAAGACAAGGTGCGCAACAAGCGCAATGAAAAATAGTTAATGGAGAAACATCAAAGCATGAGTGAAATCAAAAAAGCCGTCCTCGCCTACTCCGGCGGGCTGGATACCTCGGTAATCCTGAAATGGTTGCAGGACACTTATCAATGCGAAGTTGTCACCTTTACCGCCGACATCGGCCAAGGTGAAGAACTGGAACCGGCGCGCGCCAAAGCCCTGAAGATGGGCATCAAGCCGGAAAACATTTTCATCGACGACTTGCGCGAAGAATTCGTGCGCGACTTCGTATTTCCGATGTTTCGCGCCAACACCATTTACGAAGGCGAATATTTGCTCGGCACTTCCATTGCGCGCCCGCTGATCGCCAAGCGCCAGATCGAGATAGCCAAACAGGTCGGCGCAGAAGCCGTGTCGCACGGCGCGACCGGAAAAGGCAACGACCAGGTGCGTTTCGAACTGGGTTACTACGCGCTCAATCCAAACATCAAGGTTATCGCGCCGTGGCGCGAATGGGACTTGCTGTCGCGCGAAAAGCTGATGGCTTACGCTGAAAAGGCAGGCATCCCGATTGACATGAAACATAAGCAGGGCGGCTCGCCCTACTCGATGGATGCGAACCTGCTGCACATCAGCTTCGAAGGCCGCCATCTGGAGAACCCCGCCGCCGAAGCCGAAGAAAGCATGTGGCGCTGGACGGTTTCGCCGGAAGCCGCCCCCGATGCCGCCGAATATCTCGACATCGAATTCGAACATGGCGACATCGTGGCGCTCAACGGCACGCGCCTGTCACCCGCGCAAGCACTGACCAAGCTGAACAAACTCGGCGGCAAGCACGGCATCGGACGCCTCGATCTGGTGGAAAACCGCTACGTCGGCATGAAGTCGCGCGGCTGCTACGAAACTCCCGGCGGCACCATCATGCTGCGCGCACACCGCGCCATCGAATCCATCACGCTGGATCGCGAAGTCGCGCACCTGAAAGATGACCTGATGCCGCGCTACGCCAGCATGATCTACAACGGCTACTGGTGGGCGCCTGAACGCAAGGCCTTGCAAACGCTGATCGACCACACGCAGCAGGACGTCAACGGCTGGGTGCGCGTCAAGCTGTACAAGGGCAACGTCATCGTGGTGGGGCGCGACTCCAAAACGAACTCGCTGTTCGACCCGAACATCGCCACCTTCGAAGACGACAAGGGCGCTTATGACCAGAAGGATGCGGCGGGCTTCATCAAACTGAACGCGCTGCGCATGCGCATCGCGTCCAAACTGAACAACAAGAAATAGGAAAAATCATGTCGGACAAATTTGATAACGTCAGTGTAGGAAAAAAGGCCAATGTGTTTTTTGATGGGAAATGTGTTTCCCACTCGGTGTTCTTTCCAGATGGCACGCGCAAGACCGTCGGCGTCGTCATGCTGGGCAGCCAGTTGACGTTTAACGTCGGAGCACCTGAACTGATGGAAATTACCTCCGGCGAGTGCCAGGTAAAGATCGCCGGAGAAACTGCGTTCAAGACCTACACCGCAGGCACCTCATTCCGTGTCGCGGAGAACAGCAGTTTCGAGATCTACGCGAAAGATGAAGTGAATTACGTTTGCAGTTTTGGCTCCGACTAACCTGAAGGGAAGCCTTCGCCGCAACAAGCCGCTACGCGGCGTGTTGTGGTCAACCGATCAAGGAGATACACCATGCCATCATTCGACATCGTCTCTGAAGTAGAAAATACTGAAGTAAAAAATGCGGTCGAGCAGACCAACAAGGAAGTCAGCACGCGCTTCGACTTCAAAGGTTCAGACGCCCGCGTGGAGCAGGCTGAACTGGTGCTCACCGTGCATGCTGACAATGAATTTCAGTTGAATCAGGTGCAGGACATCCTCAATGCCAAGCTGACCAAGCGCGGCGTGGACATCAAGTGTCTGGACATCAGCGAAAAGATCGACAAAGTCAGCGGCAACAAGGTGAAGCGCGCTTGCACAATCAAAGTCGGGGTGGAAATCGAGCTGGCGAAAAGAATCGTCAAGCTATTCAAGGAAAGCAAGATAAAGGTTCAGGCCAGCATTCAGGGCGACACCGTGCGCGTCACCGGCAAGAACCGCGACGACCTGCAAGCCGCCATTGCATTCACCAAGAAATCCATCACCGACTTTCCTTTGCAGTACCAGAATTTCCGTGACTAACTCGCGTAAGGCGTAAATGCCAATAAGCCTGTCCTGAGCCTTGTCGAAGTGGCCTGTCCTGAGCCTGTCGAAGCGGCCTGTCCTGAGCTTTTCAGCTATTGGATATCCTGAGGGGTAATACCAGCAGGTAGAGCAGTCGGCAAATACGCCCTGCCCACAAAAGAACGAGGATGACCGCTGGATTCAATTACCAGGTCGGCGGCGTGGTGACTGATAGACCGATGACCCACCAAGGTCTGTTTGGTTTGATGAGTCACCAACGTTTTAAAATGATCTCCCAAAATTTGCTGTAGATTGGGGATGTGCGGCCCTTTCCACGTAACCGCAAAAACCACCCCCGCCGAGGACACATACTGCCGAACCAAAGTACCAGAAGGAAGGGTAGTTTCATGTACTGTATAACTTCCATCGGACGATAAAGTTTGTTTTGCAGCGTGCTCCGCCCTCATGACCATTCGGTCTGTCTCTATGCTGGAAGGATCTCCTCCCAAAGAAGCATGGGCAATCGAGCCCATGCCCGCAGCCGTCCACAGCATTCCCAACTGGAACATTCTCTTGGCCCAGCCCGTGGCCGGGTTTTGAATCATGTTCACTTTTTGAATGGTATTCATCGCGGTTTCCTTTTCGGTTTCAATTGGTGATCAATCAGTAAGCCCAGAAGGGGCCCACATAACCGGAACCGGGAATGCTTGCTCCGGAAATGGCGGTAAATACCGTTCGGCCATAGAAGAAGGGAAGCCCCCAATCAAATGATACGGTGGAGCCGCCATAGGCTCCTATATTTCCTGCCACGATGCTGGTATCGCTAAACAGGTTGTCAGCATTGACCAAATCAAAACTGACAACACCACTCGCGCTTCCAATCGCTCCGTAATTTGTTGCGCTCAACGCCAATGGAAGTGCGGGTGGAGGTGGGGGGCAATACCACCCATCCGCGCAGGAGGCAATGGTATTGTCGTTGAAGAAGAACCCATTGGATCCGCTGTCCAGAAAACTGTAGGGCATGTTCGCTCCCTTGTAATTGGTTTTGAAATTGCCAGAAGCATCTGTCGGATACACTGTTCCACTCAGGGCGTTATTCGTTTGGGTGCCAATTCCGAACGTTACCGTCCCCGAAATGCCTGCGGATCCCCCCGCCCCAACAGCAGGAAGCGTAATCATTTCGCCGTTGTTATCCTGGGCCACACCCGTTGTCGGACTTTGGAATTCCGCCACGGGGTTTTTAACCATTTGCGAAGCTGTCACTTTGGAACTGGCACACCTCGAAGATGTGCAGTCGTAGTAAGCTGCACTAATTGGCGATGTTAAACATTCCTCGCAGTCGTTAACAAAATTTCCCACGCCAAGAATTCCGTTGGCACCGAGGGCTGCCTGGGTGTCCTGAATTTGACCTGTGCAATCTGCGGGGATACCAGAATATCCCGCAGGGTGATCCCCGATGTCATGGATGGGGATCGAACGGGCCACTTCGCCGCCCACGTAAACGTCCGCTAGGCGCACCGAGCCCCATATCGTTCCGATTACGAACTGCAAACATTCCCCAACCGCGTGACCGTTGCTGTAGGTGGCAGCGGGAAGATTCAAGCTGGAAGAGAGCTGGGAATTGAGTAATCTTAATCCGTAAGAGCCCGTATCCAACACCACATGGTCAATCGTTTGACAAGCGGCTGTAGTCCCGGAAGTGCCCGGTGTGCAGACGGTGACGGACACATATCCGACGTTTATGCTGCGGCTTCCCGCAACGGGTCCCGCATCCACCACCAGAGGGACCACGTTCCCCGTCGTCGCAGGAACGGTCGTTAGAGCCCCCGCTTCCTGTCCCTGCTGGGTTGCCGCCTCCGACCCCGGCTCCGCTGCCTCCACCTCCGCCCCCACCTCCGCCGCAACCTAAAAGAGTCACCATGAAAATAGTACACAAGGTTTTAATCGGAATATTCCAACTCGACTTGCAATAAGTCTTATTCATTTGTTTATCCGATCTATACGTTTGATTAAATTATCAACCGTTTGATAGTCAAAAAGATAATTTCGTTCAACACTAAAAAATTTACTTTGGCATTGGAATCTATGGGTGATTTTAGCGCTTTTGAACTTGGAATTCCGTGAAATTTAACAATCAGGTACCGTTGCGAGAGCCCGATAAAGCTTTCGGTAGGAGGGAGACGCTATGCTGTCCAAAATAGTCCGAACACAATGGACGGAAAGCTGAATTTATGCGGCTTTGATTGGAGATATTGTTACGTTTTTGATACAAAAGGAATTGCGGTGTTTTTCTCCTTCTTTTCTGCTTAATGATTACTGAAAATAAGGCGACAATCCTCATAAGGGGAGTTTCGCACTAATTATAAATTTTCAATTTTTTGGAGGGTAAATCATGAGTTCAATTAATAGTGCCTCAAGTCAAAACTATTTGTCCTGGTTGCAACAAGCATCCAATTCGAAGCAGCAAGTTGGTGGTAACAATGGCAGCGGAAGCGCTGGTGGAGTGGGCAATTCAAACTTCATTAACGAAATCACGCAGGCACTTGAGCAAAGCTTATCAGGCAGCTCTGCCACATCGCCTTCTACAACTGTGGCCAGCACTGCCTCGTCCAGCTCTACATCGCCTTCAAGCTCAACCCAATCCGCACAAACCCCTGAAGCAGCAGTGCAAGCATTCCTGCAAAATCTATTTGCAGCTCTTGGTCAGGCAAACGGGGCAACGGCATCAGGCAATGTAGCGGCAGCTACCGATGACAACTCGGCTACACCCGAGGTTGGGCATCGCCACCATCATGGAGGAGGTTCTCATATGGCTGCTGACGTTCAGAGCCTGCTACAACAACTTACTTCAAACAGTCAGACTACTTCGACCAGCACACAAACCAGTGAGACTAATGCGCTTGGCAACCTGAATTCCAGCTTCCAGAATTTAGTTAGCTCATTGCATGTAACTCAAGCACAAAGTACATCCACAGCCAGTGCGCCAACATTGCAATCGTTCCTGCAAAATCTTTATCAGAGTATGGGCAATGGACAAAACGTTAACGGCGCAGCGGTCAACATCCAAGTCTGACGTGCTGCGAGGCGAGATACCATTGGCCGGATCGCGACCAAGCTGATGTCGCGATCCGCCAAGCAATCCGGTGAAGAACATGCATGCAGCGCAAACCAAAGATTCATACCCGGGTGTTTATCAACTGTCCTACTGAAGCTGAACCCTGTGAATTCTGGATGGCCTGAGCGATAGCAAGAGCGGCTTTTGAGGGAACTTGACTGATCACTTCATTGGTATTCGAGTCTGTGAATCTTATCACCTCCATGCCTACCGCTTTATCATATTCAAATGAGGCATAAACATTTTGGCCTCCTTGAACAAAGGCATCATTTATTTGTTTGACGGCTTGCGTAATCTGAGCCGGAGATGGAACAGCAGAATTCACAACTGCGTTTGCAACCGGAGCATTATCAGGTTGTGAAGAAACAGCGACAGGCGAGGCAACGCTAACAGAACTCGGCGCACCTTGCCCCGTCCCTATAGGGACAGATGTGGAAGCAACTGAAGTAATGTCCATGTTTAATCCGCCTTTTTACAGATGCATCTCAATCATGCATTAGGCTTGGGTGTTGACCACCGCACCAGAAATATTCTGGCCGCCATTCAAGTCCTGCAGAAAATTTTGCAGGAACGTTTGCAGGGTAGGGGGCGCGGTTGTTGTCGGTGTCCCTTGACCTTGCGATGAGCCTAACGCATTAACCAAATTCTGGAAGCTGGAATTCAAATTGCTGAGCGCAGTTGTACTACCGCTGCTTCCAGTTGTCAACGTACCTTGGCTGTTTGAAGAAAGCTGCTGCAACAGGTTCTGAATGTTGGCTGATATATTGGAATCGCCATGATGTCCATAATGTCCCCCAACACCTGATGCAGACGAACTGTTGTCGCTTGCGGGTGTGCCGTCACTCTGCTCATTCGTTTGGTGCAGTGCGGCAAACAGACTATGCATAAATGTCTGCAATGCAGCTTGCACGCCCTGTGTCGAACTTGAAGTTGCGGTTGAATTGGATGTCGATGTGGCAGACGATGCGCCTGAACTGCCTGACAAACTCTGTCCCAGTGCCTGCATGAGGGCATGCATAAAATTCGATCCTTGGCCGACTTGTCCTGTCCCGCCATTCAAGTCCTGCTGTAAATTTTGCAAGAATAATTGCAGGGTCGGAACTGTTGCCGATGTTTCTTGTCCTTGCGATGTGCCTAACACATTAATCAAGTTTTGGAAGCTGGCTTTCAAATTGCTGAGCGGATCAGTGCTACTTCCGGTGCTTCCGGTTACTGTCGTCCCTTGGCTGCTTGGAGAAAGCTGCTGCAACAGATTCTGAATACCTGCCGCCGGATTGGAGGCACCGCTGCTCCCTGATGTAGACGAACTGTTGCCGCTTGCAGGTGTACCGTTACTCTGCACATTCGCTTGGTGCAGTGCTGCAAACAGGCTCTGCATAAATTCATGCAAAGCAGCTTGCACGCTTTGGGTTGAACTTGAAGATGCGGCTGAATTGGCTGTCGATGTGACAGACGACGTACTGGAACTGCCTGACAAGCTCTGAACTAGAGCCTGCATGATGGCCTGCATGAAGTTCGATCCTTGGCCAACTTGTCCTGCCCCGTTGCTGCCATCGTTGCCGCCATCCGAATCGCCTCGGGCTGATTGGACTCCGTTGGATGCAAGTTGTACGTAGGAGAAATTACTGAAACCCGAAACGCCGCCGATTGTGCTCATGAAGACCTCCAGATGGCAAGATATAAACCACACATAGATTGACTCTGGATATTTTATCGGCACCTTTCCAAGATACTTTAGCGAAAAATTAAAAGAAGTTTGTCTAATTAAATCGCATTAAATTCATTCTGTTACAGAAAAACCCCTTCTGCCATCATACGGATAAGTGATGTTTACACCGCCCTCGCACAAACAGGAGCAGTAAAATTCACCGCCGGAACCCACAGAAATGTCTGAACTTCAACACTATGATTTACCACTTAAAAATGCACTAAAACAAGGTGCTAAATAATTGCAGCAGCAGCATCATTGAGGACAGATTTGCACCTCTTTAAATCCACTAGAACTCATTGCCTCTTGGGTAGCGCCAAAGTGGCGATCAACCCGCCTTCTGATGCATTCCTCAAGGCAAGGCTTCCTCCCATTTTCTGGGCAATATCACGGGCAGTGGAAAGCCCGAGTCCGACTCCGCCAGTGTGTCGGCTGCGAGATTGATCGAGGCGATAAAATGGCGCAAAAACAGCTTCCAACTGATCTTCCGGAATACCTGCTCCGGTATCATGGATTTCAATGATGAGTTTGTCGCCAGTATCGTCCAGCTTGATATCCGCACGATTTCCATAGCGCAAGGCGTTTTCGATCAGATTGTTCAGGCAACGCTGTAACACCATAGGCTGCGCCATGATGGGCTGGGCAATGCCGGATACCGTTACGATCTCTCCCTGTTCCCCGGCATTTTCCGCGAGGGAGTGCACGAGGGCGGAAACATCCAGACAACACGACTTTTCCGGCCTTCCATCGCCACGCAAATAATCAAGCGTCGCATCTATCATTGCAGTCATTTCATTGAGGTCGTGCTGGATATCTTCCTGCAAATCCTGCGCATCAATCTTTACCGCACGCAATTTAAGGCGTGTAATCGGCGTGCGTAAATCATGGGAAACCGCCGCCAGAAAACGATTGCGCTCAGCTATCTGTTGTTTGAGGCGCGCCTGCATCTGGTTGAATACCATAGATGCCTGCCGGATTTCGGATGGACCGCGTGTCTCGTCCAACGGTGCGCGCTCCAGACTCTCGCCCAGTTCACTTGCTGCCTGAGCCAACTGATTAATAGGACGGGAAAGCCAACGCGCCGCTATCCATGCGGTCAACGCAATTCCAGACAAGCGCACAATGAGCCCAAGAAACCTCAATGGATTTGGATGTGGTCGCAGATGATTCGGGTCAACCGTGTGAGGATGATCAAAACTGGAAAATACTTCCATGCCCACAAAATGACTTATCGTGAGCGTGACAAACAACAGCAGGAAAAGCCTCGAAAAAATCGTGTCCGGGATTAGCCTTCTCATCGCGTTACCTTTGCATCGAACAAATAGCCTTCGCCACGCACCGTCTTGATCAGGCTGGGGGTGCGCGAATCATCGCCCAGTTTCTGGCGCAGGCGTGAGACTAACAAATCAATGCTACGGTCAAATAAATCCATGTTTCGTCCACGCGCCTGATCGAGCAGGAAATCGCGGGTTAACACACGGCGCGGATGCTCAATAAAAACTTTTAACAAACGAAATTCAGCGTTGGAAAGTGGAATGACCAATTCTTTCGGGGAGATGACCTGGCGCAAAGCGTAATTCAAGCGCCAGCCCATAAAGGAAACCATATTTCCCGGCTCCTGATCTTTGGAGCTTTCACGCCCCCCCTTGGTTCTCCGCAATATCGTCTGGATACGGGCAACCAATTCGCGCGGCTCGAAAGGCTTGACGATATAATCGTCTGCCCCCACTTCCAGCCCGATAACACGATCCATCGTTTCTCCCCGCGCAGTGAGCATCAGTATCGGAATGTCGGATTTTGCGCGCAAGCTGCGGCACAAAGAAAGACCATCTTCTCCGGGCAGCATCAGGTCAAGTATGATGAGATCGAATGATCCTTTCACTAGAGCCTCTGCCATCGATCTTCCATCGGTCACGGCAACCACAGCCATGCCGAATTCAGACAGATAATCGCTTAACAACTGGCGAATCTGAATATCGTCATCAACAAGCAACACAGACAGCATGGCACCCTTTCATTAAAATAATTATTGCGGTTTTTCCATGTCATGCGGAGCCTCAAGTTCGTGCCCACCATGTTTCATGCGCCGCATGCTCCCCATCGATTTTTCCATATGCTCAATGCGTTCGAGGAGAAATCTACGCGCCATCTCGCGTTGTTTTACATCCAGACTGTCATAGAAAGAAAGCCACAACTCGCGCGTTTCCGTGGATTCCTTCGCAGCCATTTCGCGGCGCGCGTCCATTTTACCGGACAATGCCCGTAAATCCGCCTGTGGGTCGTTGAGCGCCTCTTTCATTTCCCCAATGGCTTGCTTGCGCCCGGCCTGACGCAGTTTCATCTTGTTGTGGCTTTCAGTCTCCGCGCGTTTCCAAAGCGATTCCTGCTGCCCGGTCAATTTTAGCTTGTCGTGCAATTGTTCTGAGTTGCAGCTGCATTGATTCGCCTTGATCTCTCATTTGCGGCATTGCAAACGATGGTGTGGCAACACTCACAACAACAGCGATAATCAAAGTCGGAAGACCGAAGATGATGGATGACGTATTAATCTTCACGATAATTCCTTTCGAGGATGTAGGAAAGCAGGGGCTGCTTACCAAGTAGCCGCATCATTCACTACTCGCGTATCAGGGAAATATCGCATTTGTACAAATCAGGATACAAACCAGATGTCCATATGTTTGTTTATGGACAAATCGAATCATAGAGTACCCATAAGAAAAACCCCGCATGGCTTGCGCCGGGCGGGGTCTCATTGAATTGCGAATTATTTCTTGTCGGCTTTGGCGTCCTTCTTGTCCGCTTTTACTTCGGCCTTGACGGGAGCAATCTAAGTCGATGCACTTAATAAATAATTCACATAGCGCGCTACACCCTGTTCCACATTCAGGAATGGTTCAGCATATCCGGCTGCGCGCAGCGCGCTCATGTCGGCTTGGGTATAGCTCTGGTATTTTCCTATTAACTGCGCCGGGAAAGGAATATAACGCAGCAATTCCCGCTGGCACATTTCTTCCAACGTCAGCGCAGCCTCGCCATTATTTTTGCGCAACGTGTTGACGGTAGCCACGGCCACGTCATTGAAGCTCTGCGCTTGCCCGGTGCCGAGATTGAATATGCCGGATTTTCCGGGATTGTCGAGAAAATGCATGTTGACTTTGACCACATCGTCAATCGAAACGAAATCGCGCAACTGTCCTCCATTGGCATAGCCATCGCATCCTTCGAATAGTTTTACATGTCCCTCGGCACGGTACTGATTGAAGAAGTGATACGCCACCGAGGCCATGCGCCCCTTGTGCTGCTCGCGCTGTCCATACACGTTGAAATAACGCATGCCGACGATCTGCGCGCTACGCCTGCTCCAGCGACGACGCACCACTTGGTCGAACAGGAATTTAGAATAAGCATACACATTAAGCGGCGCTTCGTATTCGCGGCTCTCCTTGAACACCGACCCGCCCCCGTACACCGAAGCGGAAGAGGCATACAGGAACGGAACCTCCTCGTTCTGGCAATAATTCAGCAGCTCCAGCGAATAGCGGTAATTGTTCTTCATCATGTAGCGGCCATCGGTTTCCATGGTGTCGGAACATGCGCCCTGGTGGAACACCGCAGTCAACAGACCATCAAAAAAACCGTCTGTCAGCTTGTCGAGAAATTCTTCCTTGTCCAGATAATCGGCGATGTCGCAATCCACCAGATTCTTGAACTTATCGGCGGAGGATTTCATATTGTCCACCGCGATAATATTGCTCTCGCCGCGCTCGTTCAGCGCCTTGACCAGATTGGAACCAATAAATCCGGCTGCGCCGGTAACGATATAGTACATAGCTTACCCATTCATATCTTGGATGATTTCTTCACGGCTTACCACCGCCGTACCCAGTTTTCCTACCACGATACCGGCTGCGCGGTTGGCAATACGCATTGCCGCCGGCAAATCCGCACCGCTCGCCAACATCACCGCCATCGTTGCGATGACGGTATCGCCTGCACCGCTCACGTCGAACACTTCGCGAGTTTGCGTCGGCTCGTGCGACACTTCATTGGCGCGATACAGGTTCATGCCGTCCTCGCTACGCGTCACCAGCAGAGCATCCAGTTGCAATTCCTTGCGCAGCTTTTCCGCTTTCGCATTAAGATCGGCTTCGGTTTTCCAACTGCCCGCCACTTCGCGAAACTCGCTACGGTTCGGCGTAAGCAAGGTCGCGCCGCTATAACGCTGGTAATCATCCCCCTTCGGATCGACCAGCACCGGCTTGCCTGCCGCGCGCGCAGACCGTATCATTTCAGCGATGTGCGCCAGTCCGCCCTTGCCGTAATCGGACAGGATCACCACATCGGCGAGCGGCAACTGGGCATGAAAATCTTCCAGTGCGGCGTGCAACACTTCGTGGCTGGGCGAGGTTTCGAAATCGATCCGCAACAGTTGTTGATGCCGGGCGATGGCGCGCAATTTGACGATGGTGGAAATGCTGTTATCACGGTGCAGCAGCGCATTCAGGTTGTCGTGCTTATTAAGCAACTTTTCCAGGCACGCGCCCGCTTCGTCATTCCCCACCACCGACAGCAACGTGCATTGCGCGCCGAGTGCCGCGATGTTGCGCGCCACGTTGGCTGCGCCGCCGGGACGCTCTTCAACGCGCCCAACCTTGAGCACCGGCACCGGTGCCTCGGGAGAGATGCGCTCGACATCGCCGAACCAGTAGCGATCCAGCATCACATCGCCGACCACCAGAACTTTTGCGTTCTCAAATGATGGCAGTGTATTCATGCCATTCCTCCTATTTCTTGTGAAATTTCCTGCAACGCCCGCAAGGGATCGGCGGATCGGGTAATCGGTCGCCCAATCACCAGATAGCTGGAACCCGCTTGCAATGCGGCGCGCGGCGTCATGATACGCGATTGATCGTCAGCGGCGGCATCTGCCGGACGGATGCCAGGCGTAACCAGACAGAATTCGCGGCCACAGTGCTGGCGCAGCAGATCCGCTTCCTGCGCGGAGCATACCACGCCATCCAGACCGCTATTGTGCGCCAGTGCCGCCAGGCGCAGCACCAGTTCAGCGGGCGTAGCGGCAATACCTAGTTCGGCCAAATCTTCCTGTGCCATGCTGGTAAGCACTGTTACTGCGATCAGTTTGGGTGGTTGTGACGCCTGTGCCAGCGCTTCGCGCGCTGCCTCCATCATCTTGCGTCCGCCCAGCGCATGAACATTTACCATCCACACGCCCAACGCGGCGGCAGCTTTGCAGGCTTGCGCTGTGGTGTTGGGAATGTCGTGAAATTTCAGGTCGAGGAAAACCTCGAAACCGCGCCGCACGAGTTGCTCTACCAGTTGCGGCCCCGCTGCAGTGAACAATTCCTTGCCCACCTTGAGGCGGCACAAAGCAGGTTCCAGCCGTGCCACCAAATCCAGCGCGGGCGTCGCCTCGGAGTAATCCAGCGCGACTATTATTTTAGGATCGGAGATTTTTGTGGCCGTCACAGAAAACCTCTAAATACCGTCGCGAGCAGGTCGGGCTGCAAGGCGCCGCGCAGCGAGCGACGAGACATACCGAGATTGGTAGGCGAGGAACGAGCGAGCACGCAACGCAGCAGATCGAACGCGCAGCAGGTAGTTGGAGGTTTACTCATACGGTCAGTCCGTTCTCTTCGCTCCGTCGCGGCGAATAAGTTTCCCAGCCGTGGCAGGCCGGGCAATGCCAGTAGAACTGGCGCGCCTTGAAACCGCAACTGGTGCAACGGTACATCGCCAGCGAACGCGTGCGTTGATGCACCAGTTTCTTCACCATCTCCACATCCCCACGGCGATCATCGGCTATTTCCAGCAGGCGCGCTTCCAGCAATTTATCCAGTCCCAGCAGCGTCGGGTGGCGCTGCAATTCATCGCGCACCAGCATATAAGCCGCTTCCGCTCCATCGCGTTGCAGGATGGCAGCAAACAGTACGTTCATCAAATCCAGCGAAGGGTATTTGGCGAGATAGTCCTGCAACACAACAATAGCCGTATCCGTGCGCCCAGTCTGCCGGTAAGCCGTCAGCAGCCGTTCCGCCACCAGCGGCAGGTATTGCGGATTCTGTTGTTCAACGCGCTGCCAGATTTCGATGGCGTGCGCGTGATTCTGCGCGGTGTTTTCCAAATCGCCCAGCATCATGGTGGCACGCACCGCCTGTGGGTGCGCCTCCAGCGCCTGCGCCAGATGAGCGCGGGCTGCATCCGTGTGCTGGCGCGCGATCTCGGCGGTGGCCAGTTCGCAATAGAAAAACGCCGCTTCCTTGCCATGCGGCTCGCCGGAAACTGCGCTCAGGCGTTGTGTCACATCGATTGCCTTGAGCCAGTCCTTTTCCTTCTGGTACAGCTCCAGCAGAAAATCCAGCGCGGGCTTGGCATAAGGCGTGTCCTGCAAATCCTGGAACAGTGCCTCGGCACGATCCAGAATTCCAGCCTTGAGATAATCCTGCGCCAATTCAAACAGCGCCTGCTGCCGCTTCTCATTATCGAGGTCGGCGCGTTCGACCAGGTTCAAATGCATACGCAGGGCGCGATCCACTTCACCACGGCGACGGAATAGACTACCCAAGGCAAAGTGTAGTTCGACCGTTTGCGGGTCAACCTTGACCACTTCGATGAACGCATCAATGGCCTTGTCCTGCTGCTCGTTAAGCAAGAAGTTAAGTCCTTGAAAATAGGAACGCGGCAGGACACTGGACTCTTCCACCAGTTGTTTGATGTCTATGCGCGCTGCCAACCAACCCATGCCAAAAAACAATGGAAAAATGAGCAGCATCCACGGTTGGAATTCCATAAACGATTATCGATCAGTTCAAGAAAGTTGCTTTAGAGACATCAATTATCACCGGCATCGGCCAGTTTGCTCTTCAAACGCAATTCTCGTTTGAGCGCGGCTATTTCCCTGCGTTGCCGGAACACATTACCCAGCACGGCAAGCACGCCTATGCCCATACCCACGGCAAAAAACAGCAGCAGGACAACCACCAGCGAAGCCTGCCATTCGTAGCCGAAAAAATAGCGCAGCACTACGGGCTGGTCGTTCTTCACGGCAAAGCCGAGCAACACGAGAAACATAATGGCACGCAATAACCAAACCAGATAACGCATGATTTACCCGCAAGAGAATTCCACTAAAACAGAGTTTTCAGGATAACACGAATGGACAAAAAACAGGCGGCACCATCTTGCGATAGTCCGCCCATTTCCATTACTGCAAAACAACTTTACGATGCAGGATAATCGACCCGTTCGCGCAACTCCTTGCCAGCCTTGAAGTGCGGCACGTACTTGGCCGGCACCTGCACTTTGTCGCCCGATTTTGGATTGCGCCCGGTCCGTGGCGGACGGTAGTTCAGCGCGAAGCTGCCGAAGCCACGGATCTCGATCCGCCCGCCACGCGCCAAAGTTGTCGCCATGGTATCAAGGATAACCTTGACTGCCAGATCGGCATCCTTGGTCAGCAGTTGCGGGTAACGCTCTGCCAGCTTGGCAATAAGATCAGAACGTGTCATTTCATCATCCTTACTGTGCGTCAACCTTGCTTGTGCTCATTTTTGCCTTGAGCAAAGCACCCAGGTTGGTTGTTCCGGCGGTTGCCGTATTATCCGCGCTAAACTTTTGCATCGCAGCCGCATCTTCGGCTCTGTCCAGCGCCTTGATCGACAGGTTGATGCCACGGTTTTTGCGATCCACGTTAACGATCACGGCCTTTACCGTATCGCCTTCCTTGAGGTGGTTGCGAATATCCTCGACACGCTCGGCGGATACTTCGGATGCCTTGAGATAACCCTCGACATCGCCATCCAGAGTAATGGTCGCGCCCTTGGCATCGATAGCCTTGACCACGCCATTTACTACAGCACCCTTATCATGCCCGGCAATATAACCGTTGAAAGGATCACCATCCATCTGTTTGATACCCAGCGAGATACGCTCGCGCTCGACATCGATAGCCAGCACCATTGCCTCAAGTTCATCACCCTTCTTGTAGTTGCGCACGGCTTCTTCGCCGGGCATCGCCCAGGATAAATCGGACAGATGCACCAGGCCATCGATACCGCCATCCAGGCCGATGAAAACGCCGAAGTCGGTAATCGACTTGATCTGGCCCTTCACCTTGTCGCCCTTTTTGTGGTTCAGCGCAAAGTCATCCCATGGGTTGGACTGGCACTGTTTCATACCAAGCGAAATGCGGCGGCGCGCCTCGTCGATTTCCAGGATCATCACTTCCACTTCGTCGCCCAGTGCAACCACCTTGGAAGGATGCACATTCTTGTTGGTCCAATCCATTTCGGACACGTGCACCAGACCTTCGATGCCTTGCTCGATTTCCACGAACGCGCCGTAGTCAGTCAGGTTGGTCACCTTGCCGAACAAACGGGTGCTTTGCGGATAGCGGCGTGCGAGGCCGTTCCACGGATCATCGCCCATTTGCTTGATGCCGAGGGAAACGCGATTCTTCTCTTGATCGAACTTGAGGATTTTCGCTTCGACTTCGTCGCCCACCGCCAGCACCTCGGAAGGATGCTTGACGCGGCGCCATGCCAAATCGGTGATGTGCAACAGGCCGTCGATACCGCCCAGATCCACGAACGCGCCGTAGTCGGTGATGTTCTTCACGATACCCTTGACGATTGCGCCTTCCTTCAGATTTTCCATCATGGCCTGACGATCTGCACCTACGCTGGCTTCCAGCACTGCGCGACGCGAAACCACCACGTTATTGCGCTTGCGATCCAGCTTGATGATCTTGAATTCCATCGTCTTGTTTTCGTACGGCGTGGTGTCCTTGACCGGGCGAATATCCACCAGCGAACCGGGCAGGAAGGCACGAATGCCATTCACCATGGCGGTCAGGCCGCCCTTGACCTTGCCGCTGACAAAACCTTCAACGATCTTGCCTTCTTCCATTGCGATTTCCAGCTCATGCCATGCAGCGAGGCGCTTGGCCTTTTCGCGCGACAGCTTGGTTTCGCCATAACCGTTTTCCAGCGACTCAATCGCTACGGTAACGAAATCGCCAGCCTTGACTTCAACTTCACCGGCGGCGTTAAAGAATTCTTCAACAGGGATAAAACTTTCTGATTTGAGACCGGCATTCACCACCACCACATTGTGATCGATGCGCACGACTTGCGCAGTGATCAATTCGCCAGCGCGCATTTCCTTGCGCGTCAAACTCTCTTCAAACAGGGAGGCAAAACTTTCCATATCAATTACGTCGGTATTAGCAGTCATTTATGAAATTCCAAGACAAACCCGCTTCTGGCGGGGGTTAGTTAAAAATCCCGAACGAGGGCTCGTTGCGGGGCTCAATACAATTACTTACGGTAGCGTGTCAGCACTTCATGTACCGCCTGCTCGATGTTCAAAGCCGTGGTATCCAGCAGACTTGCACCCGGTGCCTGTTGCAAAGGAGCAACGCTACGCTGGGTATCCCGCTCGTCGCGCGCCTGTATATCTTGCAAAAGGGCAGCGATATTAGCACTGATTCCTTTTTCCATCAACTGTTTATATCGCCGCTCGGCGCGCGCCTCGGCGCTGGCGGTCAGGAACACTTTCAGCACCGCGTCCGGGAACACCACCGAAGCCATATCGCGCCCGTCCGCCACCAGCCCCGGCGCGCGGCGGAAGGCATGTTGCTTGTCCAGCAACGCCGCGCGCACCGCAGGCAGTGCCGCCACTTTGGATGCCGCCGAGGCGCATTCCTCGCCGCGCAGTTCGTCGCCCACCTTCGCGCCACCCAGCCATATATCCGCGCCCTCGAAGCGTATTTCCATGCGCGCCGCCAACCCTGCCAGCGCAGCCTCATCATCCGGTGCTACGCCGTGCTGCTGCGCGGCCAGCGCCAGCAACCGGTACAAAGCCCCGCTGTCGAGGTAATGGTAGCCAAGCTGTTGTGCCACCAATTGCGCCACCGTGCCCTTGCCGGATGCAGAAGGGCCGTCTATGGCGATCACCGGCACAGCCTGCGCAACCTCGGCAAATCGCTCGAAATAATCCGGGAAAGTCTTCCCCACGCACTTGGGATCGTTGATTCGCACGCCCGCGCCGCCAAACGCTGCCAGCGAAAAACACATCGCCATGCGGTGATCGTCATAGGTGTCTATGGCGGAGCTTGTAGCTTGTAGCGGGTAGCTTGTAGCGGGTGGGGTAACACGAATATAGTCCGCGCCTTCTTCCACTGTCGCGCCGAGTTTGCGTAACTCGGTTGCCATCGCTGCGATGCGGTCGGTTTCCTTGACGCGCCAGCTGGCGATATTGCGCAGCGTGGTCGTGCCGTCGGCGAACAGCGCCGCCACGGCCAGCGTCATCGCGGCATCGGGGATGTGATTGCAATCGAGGTCGATGGCTTTCAGCTTGCCGCCCTCCGGCGCACGCGCCTCCATCCAGTTTGGCCCCATGGTGATCTGCGCACCCATCAGGCCCAGCGCCTCGGCGAAGCGCACATCACCTTGAACACTGTTAAGCCCTACCCCCTCCACTCGTACCGGCCCACCGCCAATGGCCCCAGCAGCCAGAAAATATGAGGCGGACGATGCATCACCCTCAACATGAATTTTATCAGGGGAAATATAACTATCGGCAGTAATTATAAGTTCATGCCAGTCATCATTCTCTCCCAATAGTATTGCTGGCCCATTACGATCTGGACGTTGCACGGAAACACCAAAGAACGCCATCATCGCCAAGGTGATCTTGATGTAAGGCTTGGAAATCAGTTCGCCCACCACCTCGACTGTCACCGTGCGATTCAGCAACGGCAGCGCCAGCAACAGGCCTGTAAGGAACTGACTGGACACGTCGCCGCGCACCTGCACCGTGTCACCCGCCAACTTGGCGGGAGAAATCCGCAAAGGAGGAAAACCCTCGTTGCCGAGGTACTCGATGTTCGCGCCCAGTTGCCGCAGCGCATCCACCAAGTCGCCGATGGGGCGCTCGTGCATGCGCCCCCCAGGAGAATCGATGGTTCCCCCGATCATATCGTATTGCCCTCCGGACAATGCCAACGCTGCCACCAGCGGACGAAACGCGGTGCCCGCATTACCGAGAAACAGTTTGGCGTTCTTATTGGGAAAGTTGCCGCCGCAGCCGAAGACATAATAGGCGTTATCACCCAACGGCTCCACTCTCACACCCAAGGTGTGCAAGGCATCCAGCATGCGGTCGGTATCGTCCGACTTCAGCAGGTCGCGCACCTCCGTCACGCCTGCGGACAACGCGGCAAGCAGCAGCACGCGATTGGAAATGCTCTTCGAGCCGGGCAGACGAACTGTGCCGTGGGCGGACATTAGGGGAGGGAGATCAAGAAAATTTTCGGATGTCATTGGGGGTGAACCTTGCAACGGGGTGCGCTAAAAAATTTGAGGGCGGTATGATAACGCAGAGGGAGACGCGATGCTTGGTTTGCCGGGGTTGCCCGGCGGCAAAGGCCGTTCGCCCTGAGCTTGTCGAAGGGTATTCAAAAGCAAAACCGCCGGTGGTAGACCGGCAGCTAGTCACTTTTTCTTGCTTCGCCAAGAAAAAGTAACCCAAAAGAAGGCGACCCCAATCCGCCATCTCTCACGGGATTCCTTGCGTTGCTCAACTGGTCAGGCTTCCTCATAAACTCGCACGATCCGCTACGCGGCCACGTACTCAAACATATTCGTCAGAATTCCCTGACCAGCCTCCGCTACTCGGTGGCGGATGAAGGGAGGATGGGAGGCGTGCAAAGAGTGCATTACAAAAAACTAACGGGCTACGCCTCCTTTTTCTACTTTGACCCAATTGATGGATTTTTCAGCTGGTGGATGGCCTCGATAGGAAGGAGCAACATTCCCCCTTCATTCTTTGATTTTGCGAAATCGAGTAGGGTCGCATATAGGCCGGAATAGTTTAAAGCAACATTTTCGAGAGTTTGGCGATCCAACTTTTTATGCCATCGATCTAGAATTAGCTCTCTCAACTCTTTCTCGGTGGGTTTTTTTCTGGAATATCTAAAAACATTCCAAACGAATGCATAAAACTGAGCCTGATCACTATCGTGTCCTGTGTACCACGTATCGCTATTCATCCAGATATCAAATGATTTTTTTATTAAAGGTGAAAATGACATATATGCGAGTAATTAATCGTTATCTGGCGTGGGTATTATGCTTTTGCTAACGCACTTGCAACCATTTTCATATCCAGGCCATGTCCATTTGCCATCCAGAAACATTCCTTCGCTGATCTTATATTGTTTTCCGTCCGCTTCAATATGAGCTGTGTTCCGACGAACTTCTGCTGCCGTAGGATGTTTTGTATTTACCGCACATGGTGCTGCTCCAGCGTGCATCCATATCGCATGCGTAACTCCAAGCCGTTGTTGTATCGCACGTACCGTCATTGTGTTGGCTTTGTCACATAGTGAATTTGTAATCCCCCCTGCAACTTGTAGCGTAAATCCGCAAATATTCTTAAGGGCGATAGATAGCGCCCTCCTGTCTCCCCCAACCATTACAGCGTGTAAAGTTGCTTCATACACTTGGTCAAAATGCTCTGGTTTAATTCTTCTAAGACGTTTTATGTTTTTCCCAATATCAGCCTTGACGTCATCCGTTACTACAGAAGAATCAAAGGGAATACCAAAAGACATTTTGGACTTAACAGAAGGTTCCGCAATATTGGATGCAATATCTATTGATAAATGGGCGCTGACATTCTCGGCATTAAGATCCTTGTCTTTGCCACCTAATTTATTAATAGCGTTTAGGATTATTGATAAAATTGACATGGGGTCTATTAAGCACAACGGGAATGGTGGGGTCAGGTCTATAAAAGATGCACGCCGCTACGTTGCAGGCTAAACCACCCTCATATCCAAATGCTTCCCCAGCGCCTGCAATGCTGCGGCAATGCCGTCAATTCTCGTGGTATGCCGCACGTTGGTTAATCGGTTGACCTCTTGCGGCGTGGTATGAAGACGGCGGGCGAGTTCGGCGGGGCGCACGTTTTGGGCGATCATTTCGTTGAGCAACAGAACTTTCGCCGACAGACTGGCTGGGAGTTCGATAACGTGCTGGCCGCGCTTGGGCTTGGAAGGGGCAGGTACCGTGCGTTTGTCTTCGAAGTAGAAATCCAGAGCTGATTCCAGCGCATCTTTCGCGGCGTCCAGCGCTTCTTCCTTGGTGTCGCCCTGGGTGATGGCTTCAGGAATATCGGTAAAAGTGACGACGTATCCGCCGTCTTTTTTGTCTGCGGTGAGGGTAACAGGGTACATAAACATTGCGCTCTCCTTACTTTAATCCAAGTTGCTTCTTGATGCCTTCGACCGTGCCCGTCTTCATGTCGGTGTTGTGCATCGGCAGCACAGACTGCTTGCCGTTTAAATAAACCTTCAGATGCGAGCCTTTGCCTGCTTGAAAGGTCGCCCCCTGTTGGGTCAGCCAGCGTTTGAATTCTTTGCTGTTCATGCCAGTACTGTAAACAGTATTGTTTATATCGTCAACGTGAATTATTTTATTATGCAAGAAAGGTAATCAGTTGCCGGGCTACCACCAGCGAAGTTGTCTTTGGGTAAGTAGGTGGTTCGACCAGCCCCTTCGACAAGCTCAGGGCGAACGGCCTTTGCGTCCGGGGCACCCCCCGGCAACAATTTATTGCTGCTTCCAATTTCCGCGTACATGACTGGACAGACGAAATATCTCTTCCAGCTTGGCGGCATCGTTATTCTCCAGCGCCTGATACACGACATACAGTTCGTCCGCATACTGCTTCACTTCGCGCATCAAGGCATCGCGATTAGCGAGACTGATGTCGCGCCACATTTCCGGGCTGCTGGCTGCGATACGGGTGAAGTCGCGAAAGCCGCTGGCGGCGAAGGACAGCAACAGGTCGCGGTTGTCGCGTTGCGCCAAGTCATGCACCAGTGCAAACGATAACAAGTGGGGTAAATGGCTCACGGCGGCAAACACTTCATCATGCTGCTGCGGCGTCAACTCGCTCACCACGGCACCGCATAATTCCCACGCCTTGCGCACACGCGCCACCGATTCAGCGCTGTTTTCCGGCAACGGCGTCAGCACCACTTTTTTACCTTGATACAGATCGGCCAGCGCTGCGTCCGGGCCGGTTTTCTCGGCACCGGCGATGGGGTGGGCGGGAATGAATTGCGAAATTTTATTGCCCAGATTCGCGCGCGCCGCAGCCACCACATCGCTCTTGGTGCTGCCGCCATCGGTGACGAGCGTGTGCTTACCCAGATGCGGCGCGATGCGTGCCATTAGTTCCGCCATCTGCCCGACGGGTGTCGCCAACAATACCAGATCGGCATCGCCAAGTTCGGCGAGGTCGTTGCCGATGCGGTTGAGGATGCCGAGCTCTTGCGCCTGTGCCAGCGTCAGTGCACTGCGCCCGAAACCTACCACCTCAGCAACCGCCTCCGCCTTGCGTAGCGCCAGCGCAAACGACCCGCCGATCAATCCTGCACCGAAGATGACGACTTTCTTGAATTGTGGTTCGGACACAAGCAGTCCCTACGTTAGTTTCTACCCCCACCCTAGCCCTCCCCCTGCAAAGGGGAGGGGACCAAACTCCTTCCCCCTTGCAGGGGGAAGGTTGGGATGGGGGTAGGAACGATATATGCCGAGAATCTTCTTTAAAGCGTGCGCCCAACCGCTCCGGCAATCACACTCAGCGTGCCCATCAGCTTCTTCAACTCTTGCGGGGTCAACGCCTGATCGGCATCGCACCATGCTTCGCACGGATTGGGATGCATCTCGACCAGCAAGCCATCCGCACCTGCCGCAATAGCGGCTTGCGACAATGCTGCCACCATCCACGCCTTGCCGCCCGCATGCGAAGGGTCAACGATCACCGGCAAGTGGGTTTCTTTTTTCAGCACGGGAATGGCGGTAATGTCGAGCACGTTGCGGTAGTAGGTCTCGAACGTGCGAATGCCGCGCTCGCAGAAAATGATGTTGTGGTTGCCGCCCGCCGCGATGTATTCCGCCGACATCAGCCATTCGGAAATGGTGGCCGACATACCGCGCTTGAGGATCACCGGTTTGTTGATGCGCCCGACTTCCTTGAGCAGGTCGAAGTTTTGCATGTTACGCGTGCCGATCTGGATCACGTCCACGTCATGTTCCATGAAGGTTTCCAGCATACGTGCGTCCATTAATTCAGTCACAATCGGCAACTTGTAAGGACTGGCCGCTTTGCGGAAAATATCCAGCCCTTCCACGCCTTTGCCCTGAAAGGCATAGGGACTGGTGCGCGGTTTGAACGCGCCGCCGCGCATCAAGCGACATCCCGCTTCATGTACGAATTTCGCGGACAAATCCATCTGCTCTTGCGTTTCCACCGAACATGGCCCGGCGATCACTTGAATCTGGTTGCCGCCCAGAGGGATGCCGCCGATGTCGATGACGGTGTTTTCCTTGTGCGATTCGCGCGAAACGATTTTGTATTGCTTGGCGATGTGCATCGCCGTTTCCACGCCGGGCAGCGAGGTAAACATTTCCTCTGTCAGAGGGCGTTCGTCACCAATCGCGCCGATGACGGTGCGCTCGATGCCGCGCGAAATATTGGCTTTTAAGCCTGCCGTTTCCAGCCTCTTCACTACTGCGCCAATTTGTTCGTCAGTGACTTCTTTTCCCATTACGATAATCATGCTGTTTCCCCTAGTACCTGTTTAAGTGCAGACAAAAATTTTTCATTCTCCGATTCCAACCCAATGCTCACGCGCAAATAATCCGGCATGTCGTAACTGGCGATAGGCCGCACAATCACGCCAAGCTCCAGCAGGCGGCGATACATCTTCAACCCATTGCCAATCTTGATGCTGATAAAGTTGCCATACGACGGGATAAATTCCAGCCCCAGCTTGCTCAATCCTTGCGTGATCTGTTCCATGCCGCGTTGATTCAATGCATGGGTCTGCCTGACGAAACCTTCATCCTGCAACGCCGCTACCGCAGCAGCTTGCGCCACGCTGTTGACGTTGAACGGCTGACGCACGCGATTCATCATGTCGGCTACCTGTGCGTTGGCAAACGCATAACCTACGCGCAAACCAGCGAGGCCGTAAGCCTTGGAGAAGGTGCGCGAAATAATCAGGTTAGGAAAATCCTTCAGCCAAATCACGCTGTCATAGCGGCATTCCACTGGCAAGTACTCATTATAAGCTTCATCCAGCACCACCAGGATTTGCGGCGGCAATGCACGCAAAAAATCCAGCAAATCCGCCGCAGTCAGGAAAGTACCGGTCGGGTTATTCGGGTTGGCGATAAACATCAGCTTCGCTTGTTGTTCCACGGCGGTCTTGCGCATCGTATCCAGATCGTGGCCGAATTTGATCGCGGGTACACTAATGCCAGTTGCCCCCACCGCCTGTGTCGCCAAAGGGTACACGGCGAAAGCATGATCCGAATACACGGCCTTGTCACCGGGAGCCAGAAAAGCTCGCGCAGCCAGTTCCAGCATGTCGTTGGAACCGTTACCCAGCACCATGCGCTCATGTTCGACGCCATAACGTTTAGACAGCGCATCCTTCAATTCGAAACCGTTGCCGTCAGGGTACAGCGCAATAGTCTTGATCGCCTCATGCATCGCGGCCGTAGCCAGCGGGCTGCAACCAAGCGGATTCTCGTTGGAAGCCAGTTTTACGATGCCGCTAATGCCCAGCTCGCGCTCCAATTCTGAAATCGGCTTGCCGGGTTGATAGGGCGCGATGGCGCGGATGTAGGGTGGAGCTAGTTCGCTGTAATTCATTTGAAACCTTGATTAACACTCCTTCCCCTGCATGGGGAGGGAATTAATTACACCGCCACCGGATATGAACCCAAAATTTTTACGAACGCGGCAACCTGCTTCAACTCGCCCAATGCTGCGGCCACTTTATCGTCGGACTGATGACCTTCGATATCCACAAAAAATATATATTCCCACAGGCCGGAGCGCGCCGGGCGCGATTCCAGCTTGGTCATGCTGACGCCATGTTTGGCGAGCGGTACCAGCAAATCATGCACCGCGCCAGGACGGTTCGTAGCGGACATTACCAGCGAGGTTTTATCCTTGCCTGAAGGAGCGACTTCCTGATTGCCCAGCACCAAAAATCGTGTAGTGTTGTTGGCATCATCCTCAATATTTTCCACACACACCGACAAACCGAAATGTGCGGCGGCCTGAACGCCGGCTATAGCCGCGCTATGCGCATTTTCCGAAGCCAGCCTCGCCGCTTCTGCATTACTGGAAACAGCGATACGCGCTGCATTCGGCAGGTTCGCATTCAGCCAGTCCTGACATTGACCCAAGGATTGTGAATGCGAATACACAGTCTTGATCGCGCCCAAATCGCACTTCCGGGCAAGCAAGCATTGATGAATCGCCAACATCACTTCGCCGCATACTTGCAGTGGACTTTGCAACAATAAATCCAGTGTCCGGCCTATGGCTCCTTCGGTGGAATTATCCGCAGGCACGACACCATAATGAGCCGTGCCGCTTTCCACCGCACGAAACACGTTGTCTATGGTCGCGCAAGACTGCCCTTTTATCGCGCTGCCAAACCTCTTCAGTGCAGCCGCTTCGGTAAATGTTCCCTCCGGGCCGAGATAAGCCACCGACAGCGGAGCTTCCAGCGCGCGACAATGCGACATTACCTCAGTGAACAACTGAGTCACGCTCTGCGCCGGTAGCGGGCCTGGATTACTATCCTTCATACGCTGCAAAATCTGCGCTTCGCGCTCCGGGCGCAGCACCGAATCGCTATTTTTCAGGTGACCAATTTTCTGCGCCAGTGCGGCGCGTTGATTGACGAGCTTTAGCAGTTCATCGTCAATGCGATCTATCTGCGCACGGTGCTGTTTCAGTTTGTCGGTCATGACTTCCTGGCAAATTCGTTCATAAAATCCACCAACGCCTGTACGCCAGCCAGCGGCATGGCATTATAAATCGAAGCACGCATACCACCGACAGAGCGATGACCCTTCAGTTGCAACAGCCCGCGAGTATCGGCCTGCTTGAGGAATTCGCCATCCAGATTCTCATCCTTCAGGTTGAACGGCACGTTCATGCGCGAGCGGTCGGCCTTGTTCACCGGGCAATTGTAGAAACCGCCACTGGCGTCTATCGCCGCATACAGCAGTTCCGCCTTCTTGATGTTAGCCTGCTCCATCGCCGCCACGCCGCCGTTCCTTTTCAGCCACTGGAACACTAGCCCGGCCATGTAGATGCCGTAAGTGGGCGGAGTGTTGTACATGGAATCGCCATCGGCGTGGATCTTGTAGTCCAGCATGGTCGGCGTGTCCGCCGCTACCTGTCCAAGCAGGTCTTCGCGCACGATCACCACGGCAAATCCAGCCGGACCGATGTTCTTCTGCGCGCCTGCGTAGATCAGGCCAAATTTCGACACATCATAAGGACGCGACAGGATGTTGGACGACATGTCCGCCACCAGCGGTACATCACCCGTATTGGGTACCCAGTTGAACTCCACCCCACCTATGGTCTCGTTCACTACATAGTGCAGGTAGGCCGCATTCGGATCGCGTTTCCAGATATTAAAAGCCGGAACATAGCTAAAATTTTTGTCGGCACTGTCTGCCACCACGTTCACGCCGCCGAATTTTTTCGCCTCGCCAATAGCTTTCTTCGACCATACGCCGGTGTTAACATAATCGGCGGAAGCCTTGCCGCGCAACAGATTCAGCGGGATCATTGAAAATTGCAGGTGCGCGCCGCCTTGCAGGAACAACACTTTGTAGTTGGCGGGGATGCCCATCAGTTCGCGCAGGTCGGCTATCGCTTGGGCGTGAATACCCATGTACTCCTTGCCGCGATGCGACATTTCCATCACCGACATACCGCTGCCGTGCCAGTCGAGCAATTCGGCTTGTGCTTGCAGCAATACCTCTTTCGGTAACACTGCGGGTCCTGCGCTGAAGTTATAAATAGTCATTTATGACAAATCAAAAGTTTAATCAATCAGGATTGCGCCCGAAAGGGTAGGGTGGGCAGGGTTTTTTGCCCAACGCGGCATCAAATCTGCGTGGGCACAACATCGTGCCCACCCTACGCCTACTTATTCCTGTCCTGCACTCTCTTCTGTCCCGCCGTCTTCCGACTCGCTTTCCTCCGGCTCAGCAATCCGGCTCAAACCGGCCAGCTTGTCGTCCTTGCCCAGATTGATCAGCGTGACCCCTTGCGTGGTACGGCCCATCTCGCGGATTTCCTTGACGCGGGTGCGGATCAGCACGCCGTTGGTGCCGATCAGCATAATTTCGTCTTCGGCATTGACCAGCGTTGCCGCCACCACTTTGCCGTTACGCTCGGAAGTCTGAATCGCGATAATGCCTTGTGTACCGCGCCCGTGGCGGGTGTATTCGATGATCGGCGTGCGCTTGCCGAAACCGTTTTCGGTTGCAGTGAGCACGCTCTGCTGTTCGTTCTCGGCCACCAGCATGGCAATCACCTTGCCGCCCTTGGCGAGATTCATGCCGCGCACACCGCGCGTGGCGCGACTCAGCGGACGCACATCCTCTTCTTCAAAACGCACCGCCCTGCCTTCGTCTGAGAACAGCATCACGTCGTGCTTGCCGTCGGTCAGCGCCACGCCGATCAGGAAATCGCCCTCATCCAGATTGATGGCGATGATCCCTGCCTTGCGCGGGTTGGCGAAGTCGGACAGCGGGGTCTTTTTCACCGTACCGTTGGCGGTGGCGAAGAACACGAATTGGTCTTCCGAAAATTCTTTCACCGGCAGGATCGCATTGATCTTCTCGCCCTCTTCCAGCGGCAGCAAATTGACTATCGGCTTGCCACGGCTGGTGCGCGAACCTTGCGGCACGTCATATACCTTGATCCAGTACACTTGACCTCGGCTGGAGAAACACAGGATGTAGTCATGCGTGTTAGCAATGAACAGGTTGTCGACAAAATCGTCTTCCTTGGTACTCGCCGCCTGCTTGCCGCGTCCGCCGCGCTTCTGCGCGCGGTATTCGTCCAGCTTCTGCGCCTTCATGTAGCCGCCGTGCGACAGCGTAACCACCACGTCTTCTGGCGCGATCAGGTCTTCCATGCTCATGTCTTGCGTGTGGGTGATGATCTCGCTGCGGCGTTTGTCGCCATACTGCGCTTTGATCGCGACCAGTTCATCGCCGATGATTTGCGTGATGCGCTCGGGCTTGGCCAGGATGTCGAGCAGGTCGGCGATCTTGTCCATCACTTCGCGGTATTCGCCGACAATCTTGTCTTGCTCCAGCCCGGTCAAACGCTGCAAACGCAGTTCCAGAATAGCTTGCGCTTGCACCTCGGAAAGTTTGTATGCGCGCTGGCTGCCCTCACCCACCAGACCGAATTCGGGCAACAGGTTTTCCGGACGCGAAGCGCCGCTTACCCGGCTCAGCATGTCTTCCACCAGCGAGGAATGCCAACTGCGCGCCATCAATTCGCGCTTGGCCTCGGCAGGCGCAGCCGCCGCCTTGATCAGCGCGATAATTTCGTCCACATTTGACAGCGCAACCGCCAAGCCTTCCAAGACGTGACCGCGATCCCTGGCCTTGCGCAGTTCGAACACCGTGCGGCGCGTCACCACTTCGCGGCGGTGGCGCAGGAAAGCGTCGAGGAACTGTTTCAGATTGAGCAGTTTGGGCTGACCGTCGAGCAGGGCTACCATGTTCATGCCGAAGCTGTCTTGCAACGGCGTCATCTTGAACAGTTGGTTGAGGATTACTTCAGGCATTTCATTGCGCTTCAGTTCGATCACCGCGCGCATACCGGACTTGTCCGACTCGTCGCGGATTTCGGAAATACCCTCGATTTTCTTCTCGCGCACCAGTTCGCCGATCTTGATCAGCAAATTGGCTTTGTTCACCTGATAGGGCAGCTCGTCGATGATGATGGCCTGGCGCTCGCCTTTGCCGATGTCTTCGAAATGGGTGCGCGCACGCATCACCACGCGCCCGCGTCCGGTGCGGTAGCCTTCCTTGACGCCCGCCGTGCCGTAGATAAAGCCCGCCGTCGGGAAATCCGGCGCAGGGACGATGTCGATCAATTCCTCGATATCCATTTCCGAATTTTTCAGCAGCGCCAGACAGGCATCTATCACCTCTCCCATATTGTGCGGCGGAATATTGGTCGCCATGCCCACCGCGATACCTGAAGAACCATTCACCAGCAGATTGGGGAAGCGTGCCGGAAGTACCAGCGGTTCATGCTCCGAGCCGTCGTAGTTCGGCCCGAAATCCACAGTCTCCTTATCCAGGTCGGCCAGCAACTCGTGCGCGATACGCGACATGCGGATTTCGGTGTAACGCATCGCAGCCGCGTTATCTCCGTCCACCGAACCGAAGTTGCCCTGCCCATCCACCAGCATGTAACGCAGGGAAAAATTCTGCGCCATGCGCACGATGGTGTCGTACACCGCCGTGTCGCCGTGCGGGTGGTATTTACCGATCACGTCGCCGACGATACGCGCCGACTTCTTGTACGCCTTGTTCCAATCGTTGGACAGTTCGTGCATGGCGAACAGCACGCGGCGATGCACTGGCTTGAGGCCGTCGCGCGCATCGGGCAGCGCCCGCCCGACTATCACGCTCATCGCGTATTCGAGATACGATTTACGCATCTCCTGTTCGAGGCTGACCGGCAGGGTTTCTTTAGCGAATTGTTCCATGTATGGCAATACCTTAAAAAGCTTATAAAACAGCCTGCAATTTTAGCATGCCGACCTTGTCTGAGACAAAACTAATTCCTTTTCCGCTCAGAATCCGACCTTAGGTCACCTGGCATCCGTTGTCGGCGCTGTAGTATGTTCAATTTGTGTAATGCGCATATATTTTCAAAAAACTCTCGGATGTCCATATACATACAATGAGAAAACCATTTGCACAACGTATCGCCTTGATGAACGCAATGTACAAACTTCCCGCCAACGGCATTACCCGCCAACGTGCAGAATCGCTTAACCAAATTCAAAGCAACCTTGCTTGGCTAGGTGACGAGGTACATGAAATTGACAAGATCGTGCCGCTTGCGCAAAATGGCGGCGACCCTGTGGACATCACCGTTTCAATAGCTGACTTAATGGGCGATATTACGGCGTACTGTCGATCCGAGGCATTGAAATATGGTTTGCCACTGAAAGAGGTACTGGACGTAAATAATAGCAATGAGTGCAAGCTGGACGAGAACGGCAACCCGATTTATGATTTAAACGGCAAGTTCCTCAAGGGGTAGAGCTACTGGAAGTCGAAACCGAAGATCAAGGCATTACTGGAAAATATGCGGAATTCAGGCGGAAAACTGGTAATGCAATAAAGAAGTTTAAAGACCATTTACCGGATACATTGATGAAGAAAAAAATTAATGTAAGTGATGCCAGACTTGGGATGTATGTCGATTCACTTTGTGGAAGCTGGATCGATCATCCGTTCTGGAAAAAATCTTTTTTGCTCGACCAGCAAAAAGATTTGGATAGCCTTTTGGCTTGTGGCACTCAGGAATTATGGATAGACACCGACTTGGGGTCGGACATTGAATCCACCATTAAATCGGAAAGTGCCTCACTGGTTTCGGAGGGCAAGGAATCGGAGGGCACAGTACCGGAAAAGATCGAACCACCGGTCATATTGGTTGATGAACTCAAGCGGGCGAAAAAAATTCACACGCAAGGCCAGATGGATGTCACTGACCTGTTTAACAGCGCGTGCAACAAAGAAGAATTTAATCTTGATCGCGCGCTCATTCTGGTTGAGGAAATTAGAAAATCAACAGCGCGTAATCCCAATGCCTTTTTAAGCCTGACACGCACAAAGAGCCTGAAAAATTACCTCCCCATGCACTCGATGGCGGTTTGCACGTTGATGATCATGCTCGGGCGCAACATGGGGATGGATCACGAAACCATAATAAGCTTGGGAATGGCCGGACTGTTGCATGACATCGGATATGTCGAACTCCCGGACGACATGGTCAACAGACCCGGCAAGTTAACCATGGAGGAATATAACCTCGTAAGAACCCACCCTACACTAGGGTGGGAAATACTGAAGGCGCATCGTCTGGATAACATAGTTCTGGATGTTTGTTTGCATCATCATGAGCGGATGGATAGCACAGGCTACCCCGAGTGCCTGCCTGTCGATTCCCTGTCGGTTTTCGCCCGCATGGCGGCAATATGTGTTGCCTATGACACTCTGATTTCTGACAACCATGTCCTGTACAAATATGGTATCCGCTACAAGAAGGGAATTTCTCCTGCCAATGCAATTCGTGAGATGACAAAATGGCAAGAAGGTCAATTTGACAAGGCGGTATTCCATGCATTTATTAAGACCGTGGGCATTTATCCGTTCGGCACACTGGTCAAATTAAAATCCGGTCGCGTGGCGGTTGTGGAGGAGCAGTCAAACAAGAGCCTGGTTTCCCCCATTGTAAGGGTATTCTTTTCGACCAGAGTTAACGAACCCATTCTTCAGCAGTGGATTGACCTGTCTAAAGTCCAGGATGCTATTGTGAGCGTTGAAGAGGCAGATGAACTATCGGAAGAACTAGGGATAGACTTGAAGATTATGTCGGTGATTTGAAAGGTTGTCGCACGCACACCGGATTCAAAAATTAATTCAGGGCGCAGGATTGGGATAGCGCGCATGAATCAGTTCTATCGCATTAATTAATGTCGCGTCGAGTTCAACGCTACCCAGATTCTCCTGCAATTGTTTTATGGTGGTTGCCCCGACGATGGTGCTGGCGACAAAAGGCCGACTGCGGATAAAGGCGAGCGCCATCGAAGCCGGAGACAAGCCGCGCTCTGCGGCCAGCTTTGCATAAGCTTCAACCGCAGCAGGCACATTGAGTTTGCGGTAACGCTGCCCGAATTCCGGGAACAGGGAGAACCTTCCGCCTGTAGGCGCATCGTTCACATACTTGCCGGACAGCAGGCCGAAAGCCAGCGGACTGTAGACAAGCAGACTCACCTTTTCGCGGTAGCACATTTCGTGAAGGCCGATTTCGAACGTGCGGTTAATCAGGTTGTAAGGGTTCTGCACCGACACGATCCGATCCAGTCCCAATCTTTCCGAGGTCTTGAGGAATTCGGCTATGCCCCACGGAGTTTCGTTGCTCAGGCCGATATGACGCACCTTGCCGCTTTGCACCAGTTCGGAAAGCACCGTCAGTTGCTCCTCTATCGGAGTGCAGGGACGCTCAAGCCCAGGCTCGAATTCATTGCGCCCGAACATCGGCACATTCCGGGCAGGCCAGTGAATCTGGTACAAATCGATGTAGTCAGTCTGCAAGCGCCGCAGGCTATCATGTATCGCCGCCATGATATTGGCGCGATCCACAGCCAAAGGTCCGCCGCGTATCCAATTGAACCCGCGCGCAGGACCTGACACTTTGGTCGCAATAACCAGCTTGTCGCGCGTCTGCGTCTTCAGCCATTTGCCCACATACTCTTCGCTGCGCCCCTGAGTTTCCGGCTTGCCTGGCACCGGATACATCTCAGCTGTGTCGATGAAATTCACGCCTTGCGCAACCGCGTAATCAAGCTGCTCATGCGCCTCGTCCAAGCTATTTTGCTGCCCAAACGTCATCGTTCCCAAAGTGAGTTCGGAAACATATAAATCGCTTGAGCCAAGTTGTTTGTATTTCATGCAACCCCCTTCAGGCGACTAGTGGCGCGTCTCGCTGCCGGGTTGCACTATAGCTTCGACGAACATCAGTTCCGCATCAATCCCGTCGAACTCATAACGCTGATTGCAAAACTCGCAAAAAACCTCGATGGCGTTGCGTTCCTCCAGAATGGCGTGAACCTCATCACGCCCTAGCATCTTCAACATTTGCGCCACACTATGGCGCGAGCAGGAACAGTGAAATGACACCGGTTGCGCGTCAAACAGGCGTATATCGTCTTCATGGTAGAGTCGGTGTATCAGGGTTTGCGCGGACTCATGCAACAACTCTTTCTGCTTGAGCGTATTTGCCAGCAGGGTGGCGCGCTGCCACGTATCGGCCTCCTGCCCGTGCCCATCCGTGTTATCCGGTTGAGCCGGCTTATTGGGTTGATCAGGCAGTTTCTGCAACAACAGGCCTGCAGCACAATACTCATCCGCCGCCAGCCACAATCGAGTTTCCAGTTGTTCGGAACGAGCCATATAGTTTTCCAGCATTTCGGCGACGCTCTTGCCTTCCAGTTCGACGATGCCCTGATAAACCTGCTTGCCATCCTTGGGGTCGAGCGTGATAACAAACAGCCCTTCACCGATCAGGTCGGCCGCACTGTGTTGCGCCAACTCCCCGGACCATTTCGCCGTGGCGCGCAGTTGCAGATCACCAGCGCCGGAACATTCCACCACAAGCAACTTGATCGGCCCCTTGCCCTGAATTTGCAGAACCAGCGAACCCTGCAACTTCAAAGTGGCGGCCAGCAGCACGGCGGCGGCGCTAAGCTCGCCCATCAGGTTGCGCAACACTTCTGGATAGTCATGCCGATCCAGCACGCTGCGCCAAGAGCTTTCGAGATGCACCAATTCGCCGCGTACCGGCGCATTTTCAAACATGAAGCGCTGCAAGGTATCGGGTAGTTTTTTCATGAATGGAATGATAGCATGCGTGGGGTATGGTGCTGGGAAGGGCATTCCCAACAAAGTTTGCAGAGAAAATTTACTGTTGACCACATGGCGTGTAAATTGACAGTTGCCAAATTACAATTTACACATCAATCCTTGTCCGTGCATTTCTTCAAAAATCATAGAACTTCCGAACCAAGGCGGTTGATATTTGCTCTACTGCTCTCGCTGGTCTTGCATGTATTGCTTCTGTTCTTCGTCAGGTTTGCCCCACCCTCATGGAAAAACTTTTCCAGCGGGACATTCCCGTTGAACGTCATTCTGAGAACCACACCTGCCGAAATTGTAAAGCCTTCAGCTATCGCGGAAGCCAGCCAAGACAGCCAAGGAGCAGCGAAAGTCGGCGTTCAGGATAACAATCCTTTCCATGAAAACCCCCTTACCGCCGCCAAGAGTGCACCAGTCGAACAGCCCAAAACCGACATCCCGAAGAATTTTATAGGCAAGGAAATATTGACCGCAAAAAAGTCCGCCCAAGTAACCATGCTTGAAAGCGTGCCTGATTTACTGGCCACAAAAATCCCTGCCCCTGAAATTCCAGAGGACAAGGAAAAGCCTTTCGCCCCGGCTCCAAGTGTTGCAAAGCCTGTGGCGATTGCGCCCCCTCCTGTTGAAAAACTGGTCAGCGCAGAGCCGACTCCCGGAGAGAAACAGGAGAAAATCGTCTTCGCCGAACCCGCGCAAACAAAACCGCCCGCTGAAAAACCGGGAAATATTCCCGAAGAACCCAAACCCATTAAGCTTGAAAAGCCAGAGCCGGTGAAGGTTGAAGAGACGAAACCAGTCAAGATCGAAGAACCGAAGCCTGTCGAAATTGTGCAGGCCAAACCGGTTGAAATCGAGAAGCCAAAACCGGACGAAATTGAGCAACCGAAGCCGGCAATAACCGATGAACCAAAACCCATCAAAGTCGCGACACCCACTCCGGTCAAGGTCGAGGAACCCCATCCAGCAAAAGCCGAGGAACCGAAGTCTGAGCGAGCTGAGGTTGCGGCAGAGACCAAGGCCCGGCCTGTCGAAGCAGGGAAGTCCGATGTGTTTCGTACCGGAACACCCGCCTATAAAATTCCCAGCCTTGCTGAATTGAGCATTGCTTCAGCCAGGAAATTCGCCAGCGACGATGGCAGGAAAATTAAATTCGGAGAACGCAGAAAAACCATAGGCATCAAGGAACAAGATTTCCGCTACGCCATGTATGTGGAAAGCGTACGCCTTAAATTGCAGCGCATCGGCCAGTTTAATTACCCCGTTGCGGCGGCGAGGGATCACTTGAGCGGAACGCTGAGCGTGATCATCACCCTCCGTGCAGACGGCAGCCTGGAAGAATTCAGCGTCATCCAACCCTCGGTGTACGAAGTACTGAATAAGGGTGCCGAGAACATCGTCAGAATGTCCGCCCCTTTCTCGCCATTGCCGGACAACATCCGGCAGGACACCGACATCCTGAGCATCAAAATCAACTGGTCTTTTTCCCAGTCGAGTCAATCGTTTGATTAGCCACAGCTAATGAGTATCTCTAATTCAATTGCCGCGTGGACAATAGCCCTGCTCACTGACGAGCAGCTACGATGCTTTGCCAAGTCTATCTGATTGCTCATCCATCTCGCGTATCATAATGCAGCATAATGAGGGTATCACCCGACGAATTAGTTTCTGGCATCAGTTCACCACAAGGGAATTCCAATGACCACCACCACTTTATTCTCACCCATACAGCTTGGCCCTTACACCTTGCCAAACTGTATGGCGATGGCGCCGATGACGCGCAACCGCGCCGGGGCAGGCAACGTCCCGCAAGCACTTAATGCGGAATACTATGCACAGCGCGCCAGTGCCGGCTTGATCATCACCGAAGGCGCGCAAATCTCTGCCGATGCGGTGGGCTATCCGGCCACACCCGGCATCCACAGCGCGGAGCAGATTGAGGGATGGAAGCATGTGACCGATGCGGTACATGCCAAGGGCGGGCATATCTTCCTGCAACTGTGGCATTGCGGACGCGTATCCCATTCCTCCATGTTGCCCGGCGGCAAGCTGCCGGTAGCGCCATCGGCGATCAAACCATCCGGTCAAACGTTTACCTTTCAAGGGATGCAGGACTATACGATCCCGCATGCGCTGACCCTCGCGGAAATTCCCGCCATCATCGAGCAATTCCGCACGGCGGCAAAGAACGCGCTGGATGCCGGTTTCGACGGGGTGGAAATCCACGGCGCGAACGGTTACTTGCTCGACCAGTTTCTGCGCGACGGCTCGAACAAGCGCGACGATGCTTACGGCGACACGGTATCAAAACGCGCGCGACTAATGCTCGAAGTGACCGATGCAGTATGCAAGGTGTGGGGCGGCAATCGCGTTGGCATCCGCCTCTCTCCGTTGCAGCCGTTCAACGACATGTATGACTCCCAGCCTGAAGAGACCTTCAGCCACGTTGTCAAGGAACTCAACCGCTTCAGCCTTGCTTATCTGCATATCACCGAGATGGGCAAGGACAATCCTGGCGCGGCAGGCCCCGCCTTCGACTTGGGCAAGCTGCGCAAGCTATGGCATGGCGTGTACATGACCAATGGCGGTTACGATCTGGCGCGTTCCAACGCCGCACTCGCTAATGGCGAAGCCGACATGGTGTCGTTCGGCGTGCTGTTCATCGCCAATCCCGATTTACCCGTACGTCTCGCCCAAGGCGCTCCGCTCAACACGCCTGATCAGGCGACGTTCTACGGCGGCAATGAGAAGGGTTACACCGACTATCCTTTTCTCAACGCGAACTGAAAGAAACGGGAAGAGCCGCCTTGGTTGCTTAACGAGGTTTTCATAATCCTAAAAGCCGCAGTTGGAGCAGAACACTCTGGTATTTCAATGGATTATGCTGCTTTTGTAAGTGCGAATAAATTCGCACCTACGAACCCGTCAACTGAGGTTTTTAGATTTATTTCTCCGACTCCATTCAGAATGACGTAACGCTGTCCTCAATTATGGAAACATCAATAAGCTGCAAAAACCGCAGCAAGTTAATGGTTATAGTTTTTTATATCTGGAATATGTCGCTTTGACAGAATGTCCGACAAGATTCTTTTCCCATCCCCTTTAAATTGAATGAAATTCATGGCTAAACGGAATTGACTATGCTCTGAATCTAGTAAGGTGTATGTTGTTATACATTCGATTTCTATGATGGTTTCTTTCTGCCCATGATGCATTGGAGGGATTGCAAGCAATATAACGACTTCTGAGGTGAATAAAATATTGCGCTCTATAAGTATGTTTACGCCAGACAATGATAGATTATGTGTGCGCCCATGATAGATATCACTTTTTTTGCTAGTCGTATTGACAATTGCGACACGCCAGTGCACTGGATGCCTATAATGCTTTCTATTGTTTGAATCACCGCCAATAGATACGTGCCTCTTCTTGTGAATGCTTTTGTCTGTAGTGATATAGGTATCTTTATTACTCTCGCGGGCTTGCCTTGCCTGGCTTGACCTCCCCGTCGATTCCGGTAAAGAGAATGATGCAAGTATATCGGCAATGTCTTGCGATAAATCGAAGGCATCGCTCTCCTCAATAGTGGAATTGGTTATTATTTTGTCGGGCATGGTTTTGCAATATTTTAGATTTAGCCACAAGGATTATAAGGATTATTGAGTGTCTGCACGCGTTAGGAATTGACCAGTTACGCTTGATGACAACACAATGATACTTCGAATGCCTTGCAGGTATTTATTTGCAGACGATTCTATCATGCGCGCTTCCTGTTTTAGCAACGTCAAGCCGGTGATTACAGCAGAATCGCCGCCGCCACTTTGCGGTCTTCCTCCATCAGAATGTTATAGGTGCGGCAGGCGGCGGCGGTATTCATGAATTCTACGCCAATGCCCACAGCAGAGAGCGCTTGGTACAGGCGCGGATGCGGAAAGCGTTGTTGCGTGCCGGTGCCGAGCAGCAATATCTCGGGCTTGAGAGCCAGAAAATAGGTGAAGTGCGTCTCGTCGAGCGCATCGAACCCTTGCGGTTGCCAGTCGGTCAGCACTTGTTCCGGCGTGACTACGATAGGATGTTCGAAGCGTTCGCCGCTGACCGCGACATAGCCCTCGCCGTGGGCGGTGAAAATCTTTTGGGTAATGCTGGTGTTGAGATGCAGTTTCAAGGTAACTCCATTTGCCGCAAAGGCCTCGCTCGGATAGAATTACACCCTTTGCAGTCCGTGATTTCAAGCGAATTCTACCGGATCGCGGATGCTTGGAATAATAGAATTTTTGGCTTGATTTGAAAGAACATTGTGAAACGACCTGATACAACCCATACGGAGGCCATGCGCCCCGTGCTGAAATCCGCCAAGCTGTCCAATGTTTGCTATGACATTCGCGGCCCGGTGATGGCGCGCTCCAGGCAGATGGAAGAGGACGGCCACCGCATCATCAAGCTGAACATCGGCAACCTGGCGCCATTCGGTTTCGAGGTGCCGGAAGAAATCCAGCAGGACGTAATTCACAACTTGCCGAATTCCTCCGGCTATTCCGATTCCAAGGGCTTGTTTGCCGCGCGCAAGGCCATCATGCACTATACCCAGCAGAAGAAGATTGCCGGGGTGGGGATGGAAGATATTTTCATCGGTAACGGTGCATCGGAGATGATTGTGATGTCGATGCAAGGGCTGCTGAATACCGGCGATGAGGTGCTGGTGCCGACACCGGATTATCCGCTGTGGACGGCTGCGGTGACGCTGGCAGGCGGCACACCGCGCCATTACCTGTGTGACGAACAATCCGGATGGTTGCCCGATCTCGCCGATATCCGCAGCAAGATCACGCCGAACACCCGTGCCATCGTGCTCATTAATCCGAACAATCCGACTGGTGCGCTGTATCCGGATGAGGTGCTGCTGGATATTATTGAAATTGCGCGCCAGAACGATCTTATCCTGTTCGCCGACGAGATCTACGACAAGATGTTGTACGACGGCGCGACCCACACTTCAATCGCCTCGCTGGCGGATGACATCCTGTTCGTTACCTTGAATGGTTTGTCCAAGAACTACCGTGCCTGCGGTTATCGCTCGGGCTGGATGATCGTGTCGGGCGAGAAAAAACACGCGCAGGATTACATAGACGGCCTTGGCATTCTGGCCTCGATGCGTTTGTGCTCCAACGTGCCGGGTCAGTATGCGATACAGACCGCTCTGGGTGGCTACCAGAGTATCAACGATCTGGTCGGGCCAAGCGGGCGGCTGGCGAAACAGCGCGATCTTGCGCACCAATTGCTTACCGCAATTCCCGGCGTGAGTTGCTTCAAGCCAAAAGCCGCGCTGTATTTGTTCCCGCGCCTCGATCCGAAGATGTACCCGATTAAGGATGACCAGAAGTTTATTCTGGAACTGCTGGAAACCGAAAAGGTGCTGGTGGTGCAGGGCAGCGGCTTCAACTGGCCGCACCCTGACCACTTTCGCGTGGTGTTCCTGCCCAACGCAGACGATCTTACCGAGGCGATGGGGCGCATCGCGCGCTTTCTGGAATATTACCGTAAAAGATATGGAAAATAATGTCGTGAAACGTGAAAGGTGAAAGGTGAAACGTAAAACCGTCAGCACACCTCGCCGCCACGTTTCACTTTTCACCTTTCACTTTTCACATGGTTAAGTTATGAAACCAATTAACGTAGGACTATTAGGCATCGGCACCGTCGGCGGTGGCACTTTTACCGTGTTGTCGCGCAACGCGGAGGAGATAGCCCGCCGCGCCGGTCGTCCCATCATCATCACCGTGGTGGCGGACAAAAACATGGAACTTGCCAAAACGGTTACCAAGGGAGCATGCCGCATTACCGATGATGCCTTCGCAGTGGTGAATGACCCGGAAGTGGATATTGTTGTCGAGTTGATCGGCGGCTGCGGCGTGGCCAAAGAACTGGTGCTGAAGGCCATCCACAACGGCAAGCATGTGGTTACCGCTAACAAGGCGTTACTGGCTACGCACGGCAACGAGATTTTTGCCGAGGCGCAAAAGATGCGCGTGATGGTGGCTTTCGAGGCTGCCGTGGCAGGAGGTATCCCCATCATCAAGGCCGTGCGTGAAGGGTTGGCAGCCAACCGCATCGAATGGATTGCGGGGATCATTAATGGTACTACCAATTTCATCCTGTCCGAAATGCGTGACAGGGGACTGAGTTTCGATGTCGCACTGAAAGAGGCGCAGCGTTTGGGTTACGCCGAAGCCGATCCGACTTTTGACATCGAAGGCGTGGATGCGGCACACAAGATCACCATTCTTTCCGCGATTGCTTTTGGCACCCCGATGCAGTTCGACAAGGCTCACATCGAGGGGATTTCCAGCCTTCAGGCGATGGATATCAAGTACGCCGAACAACTGGGCTATCGCATCAAGCTGCTCGGCATTACGCGCCGCACGCCGGAGGGAATTGAATTGCGCGTGCATCCCACTCTGATCCCGGCCAAACGCCTGATCGCCAATGTGGAAGGTGCGATGAATGCCGTGCTGGTGCAGGCGGATGCGGTAGGCTCCACGCTTTATTACGGCAAGGGCGCCGGTGCGGAGCCGACCGCCAGCGCGGTGATCGCCGACTTGGTGGATGTAACGCGCGTGCATACCGCCGACCCGGAAAACCGTGTGCCGCACCTTGCGTTCCAGCCCGATCAATTGGTTGATTTGCCCATCCTGCCGATGGACAAGGTGGAGAGCAGCTACTACTTGCGCATGCGAGTGTGGGACGAACCCGGCGTGCTGGCCGACATCACGCGCGTGCTGGCCGACGAAAAGATTTCGATTGATGCCGTGATCCAGAAAGAGCCGAACGAAGGCGAAGATGAGACCGATCTGGTACTGCTCACCCACGTGACACGCGAGAAGCTCATTAACGATTCCATAGTCCGGCTTGAAAAGTTGCCTGTGGTAGTAGGCAAGGTAACGCGCTTGCGCATGGAAGCGTTGGGGAGATAAATAACCCCCCTCGCCCGCAGGCGGAATTGATGAGGTAGTACACTAAATGAAATACATCTCCACACGCGGCAACACACCCGCCAAGACCTTTACCGAAATTCTGCTGGGCGGCTTGGCACCCGATGGGGGACTGTACTTGCCGGAGGAATATCCGCAGGTGAGCCGTCCCGAACTGGATGCGTGGCGCAGCCTGTCTTATGCCGACCTCGCATTCGCGGTGCTGTCGAAATTCATCACCGACATTCCGGCTGACGATTTGCGTGCCATCATCCGCAAGACTTACACCGCCGAGGTGTACTGCAATGGCCGTTCCGATAGCAATGCTTACGATATCACGCCGCTGCGCACGCTGGAGCCGGGTGTGCATATTCTCGAACTGTCCAACGGCCCGACACTGGCGTTCAAGGACATGGCGATGCAGTTGCTGGGCAACCTGTTCGAGTATGCGCTGGCTAAGCAGCACGACGAGCTGAACATCCTCGGTGCGACCTCCGGCGACACCGGTTCGGCGGCGGAATATGCGATGCGCGGCAAGCGTGGCATCCGCGTGTTCATGCTGTCACCGCATGGCAATATGAGTGCATTCCAGCGCGCGCAAATGTATTCACTGCAAGACCCCAACATTTTCAATATCGCCATCCACGGCGTGTTTGACGATGCGCAGGACATGGTGAAGGCCGTGTCCAACGACCACGCCTTCAAGCATAAATATAAAATCGGCACGGTTAACTCGATCAACTGGGCGCGCGTGTCGGCGCAGATCGTATACTATTTCAAGGGCTATTTCGCCGCGACCCAATCCAACGACGAGCAGGTGGCGTTCGCGGTGCCATCGGGCAATTTCGGCAACATCTGCGCCGGCCACATCGCGCGCATGATGGGCCTGCCCATCGGTCAACTCATCCTTGCCACCAACGAGAACGACGTGCTGGATGAATTTTTTCGCACCGGCTTTTACCACCCACGCGGCAAAGGCAACACCTATCAAACTAGCAGCCCCTCAATGGATATTTCCAAGGCATCCAACTTCGAGCGTTTCGTGTTCGACCTGGTCGGGCGCGATGGTGCAATAGTGCGCCAATTGTGGGATGCCGTGGAATTTTGTGCAGGCGGCTCGTTCGACATCAAGGGCACGCCGTATTGGGAAGCGTTGAGGTCTTTCCATTTCGCCTCCGGCAAGAGCACGCATCAGGATCGTCTGGCAACTATCCGCGAACTGTGGGAAGAATACGGCGTGATGGTAGATACCCACACCGCAGACGGAATCAAAGTCGGCCTGGCGCAGCGCCGCCCCAGCCTGCCGCTGATCTGTCTGGAAACCGCGCTGCCCGCCAAATTCGAAGAGACCATCCTCGAGGCATTGGGATGCCAACCGGAACGTCCTGCCGGGTTGGAAGATATCGAAGATTTGCCGCAGCGTTGCGAAGTGATGGACGCGGATGTGGCGAAGCTCAAAGCATACATTGCAACGAACGTGCCGCAATAACCAAGCCGTCCCTGCGCTGGTCAGTGACGACTAATGAACAACCTCCTCCTGCTCGTTATCTGTTTCATCGTCGGCATGCTGTTGCGCCGGTCTGGCCGGATGCCAGATCATGCCCCGTCAACGCTCAACAGTTTCATCATTCATGTCTCGCTGCCCGCGCTGACGCTGTTGTATATCCACGACCTGAAGCTTACCGGCGGCATTGTTCTTGTGGCGGCGATGGCGTGGATTTATTTTGCGTTGGCGGCGGGTTTCTTCTTGCTCATCGGGCGCTGGCTGAAATTGCCGCGCGGCACGGTGGGTGCGTTGATGCTGACGGGCGGCTTGGGCAACACTTCGTTCTTCGGGCTGCCGATGATCGAGGCTTATTATGGTCGTGAGGGCATTGTTAGCGGCATCATCGTGGATCAGCTCGGTTCGTTTCTGGTGCTGTCCACGCTGGGTATTGCTGTGGCGGGGATGTATTCATCGGGACGTCCGACCGGCAGAGAAATTTTGCGGCGCATCATGTTGTTTCCGCCGTTCGTCGCGCTGGTTATTGCACTCGCATTGATTCCGCTGGAATACGCGCCGTGGTTCACCGCGCTGCTCAATCGTCTGGGCGACACGCTGGCACCGCTGGCATTGGTGTCGGTCGGTTTTCAACTGCGCCTCGGGCATCTGGCGGGCAACGGGCGCAATCTCACCATTGGGCTAGGTTTCAAATTATTGTTTGCGCCGCTGCTGATTTATTTGCTCTATGTTCAATTGTTCGGCGCGCACGGGCAAGCGATCCAGGTGACGTTGTTCGAGGCCGCCATGCCGCCGATGATTACCGCCGCGATTATCGCAACCGATCACGACCTCGATCCGCAGCTTTCGACGTTGATGGTGGCGGTGGGATTGCTGGTTTCTTTCGCCACTCTCAGCGGCTGGTGGTGGGTATTGCAAGGGGTGTAATTCCATTTCTAATTTAGAAATGACATGTTGGTGGGAGCGGCCTCCCGGCCGCGATAAATATCATCGCGGCCGGGAGGCCGCTCCCACAATCGAAATTGATCTTGTTTTAAATTGGAAATGGAATAACCATGGCGAACACGACGGTTTCATCCGCGAACGGTATGTGCTGATTGATCTGGCGGCGCGCCGTTCATATCAATCTGGCCCAACGCAGGCGGCCTATACTTAATCCGGATTTTCGACAAGTTGCACTGTGATCGTTAGCCGAGAATTTTGGAGAGATATTCCCCTGTAACGCTTTCCGAATTGTGTGCGATGTCCTTTGGCGAGCCTTGCGCGATGATGTGTCCGCCGCCTTCGCCGCCTTCGGGACCTAGATCAATAATCCAGTCGGCGGTTTTGATTACATCCAGATTGTGTTCGATCACCACCACAGTGTTGCCCTGATCGCGCAGTTTGTGAATGACTTTCAGCAGCAGGGCGATGTCATGGAAGTGCAGGCCGGTGGTGGGTTCGTCGAGGATGTACAGGGTGCGCCCGGTATCGCGCTTGGACAGTTCCAACGAAAGTTTCACGCGTTGCGCTTCGCCGCCGGACAACGTGGTGGCGCTTTGTCCCAGCGTGATGTAGCCCAGTCCCACATCGAGCAAGGTTTGCAGTTTGCGCGCGATGACCGGCACCGGCGCAAAAAATTCGTGCGCTTGTTCCACCGTCATTTCCAGAATCTGGTAGATGTTCTTGCCCTTGTATTGCACCTCCAGCGTCTCGCGGTTGTAGCGCATGCTGTGGCACACGTCGCACGGCACATAGAGGTCGGGCAGGAAGTGCATCTCCACTTTGATGACGCCGTCGCCCTGACAGGATTCGCAGCGACCGCCCTTGACGTTGAACGAGAAGCGCCCCGGCCCGTAGCCGCGTTCGCGCGATTTAGGCACACCGGAGAACAGTTCGCGGATCGGTGTGAACAGGCCGGTGTAGGTGGCAGGGTTGGAACGCGGCGTGCGCCCGATGGGTGACTGGTCAACGGCGATCACCTTGTCGAAAAATTCCAGCCCGTTGATTTCGGCATACGGCGCGGGTTCGGCGTTGCTGCCGTAGAGATGGCGCGATACGGCGAGATACAGCGTGTCGTTAATGAGGGTGGACTTGCCGGAACCGGAAACACCCGTTACGCACACCAGTAAACCGACCGGCAAATCCAGCGTAACCTGTTTCAGGTTGTTGCCGCAGGCGCCATTGATTTGTAGCATGCGCTCCGGGTCGGGCACGCGATATTTTTTCGGTGCGGGGATGCTGCGCCGTCCGGTCAAATAGTCACCGGTAAGCGACCCCTTGTTGGCGCATATTTCCGCAGGCGTGCCCTGTGCAACCACCATGCCGCCGTGTTCGCCCGCGCCCGGCCCCATGTCCACAACATAGTCGGCGCTCATGATGGCATCTTCGTCGTGCTCCACCACGATTACGCTGTTGCCCATGTCGCGCAGGCGTTTCAGCGTGTCCAACAGGCGGTCGTTGTCGCGCTGGTGCAGGCCGATGGATGGCTCGTCCAGCACATACATCACACCGGTCAAACCCGATCCGATCTGCGAAGCGAGACGGATACGTTGCGCTTCGCCGCCGGATAAAGTTTCCGCCGAACGTTCCAGCGACAGGTATTCCAACCCGACGTTATTGAGAAAGGTTAGACGGCTGGCGATTTCCTGCACGATCTTATCAGCGATGGCCTGTTTGTGCCCGACCAGTTTTACTTGTTGAAAAAATGCAAGCGCCTGCTTTAGCGGCAAGGCACTGAGTTCGTAAATGGTTTTGTCCGAGATGCGCACGTGGCGCGCTTCCAGGCGCAGGCGCGTACCCTTGCATTCCGGGCATTGACAAGTGTTCAGGTACTTCGCCAGCTCCTCGCGCACGGTGGGCGATTCGGATTCGCGGTAGCGCCGCTCAAAGTTATTGATGATGCCCTCGAAGGAATGTTCTCGCAGCGCGGGCTTGCCCTTTTCGTTCAGATAGCGAAAAGAAATTTCTTCCTTGCCGCTGCCGTACAGAACGATCTGCTGGATTTTTTCCGGCAGGCTTTCGAATGGGCGTTCGAGTTCAAAATCGTAATGTTTCGCCAGACTGTCCAGCATCTGGAAATAGAACTGGTTGCGTCGATCCCATCCCTTGATTGCGCCGCCGCTCAATGAGAGCGATGGAAAAACCACAATCCGCTTGGGATCGAAGAAGCTGATATTGCCCAGCCCGTCGCACTTGGGGCAGGCACCCATCGGGTTGTTGAAGGAGAACAGACGAGGTTCGAGTTCGGGTAGCGAGTAGTTGCAGATCGGGCAGGCGAACTTGGCGGAGAACATGTGTTCTTTCCCCGACTCCATCTCCACCGCTACTGCGCGACCCTCGGCATGGCGCAAGGCGGTCTCGAATGACTCGGCCAAGCGCTGCTTTGCATCCGCGCCGACCTTAAGCCTGTCCACCACGATTTCGACGGTGTGCTTCTTGTTCTTGGCAAGCGTCGGCAGCTTGTCCATCTCATACACTGTGCCGTTCACGCGCAGCCGCACGAAGCCCTGTGCGCGCAGTTCGTCGAACAAATCCAGCTGCTCGCCCTTGCGTTCGACGACTAAAGGCGAAAGAATCATCACCTTCGTGTCCTGTGGCAGTTGCAGCACATGATCCACCATCTGGCCCACGCTCTGCGCCTGCAACACCAGGTCGTGCTGCGGGCAATACGGATCGCCCGCGCGCGCAAACAGCAGGCGCAGGTAGTCGTGAATCTCGGTAACGGTGCCGACGGTGGAGCGCGGGTTGTGCGAAGTGGCCTTCTGCTCGATGGCGATGGCAGGCGATAAGCCCTCAATCAAATCCACATCGGGCTTTTCCATCAACTGTAAAAACTGCCGCGCGTAAGCGGACAGCGATTCCACATAGCGCCGTTGTCCTTCGGCATACAACGTATCAAAGGCGAGCGAAGACTTGCCCGAGCCGGATAAACCGGTGATGACTACCAGTTGATTGCGCGGCAGATCGAGATTGATGTTCTTCAGGTTGTGCGTGCGTGCGCCGCGAATTCGTATTTGTTCCATGCCATCATCTGTCTTTAGTGAGAACGACCTGCCAGTGTACGCGAATTTTTAAGGCTCTTCTAACGTTAGTATCTTGGTCAGTGCTGTTAAGTTCTCAAGTAATTTGTTAGATTACAACCTCACCCCATTGTTGACGAGATTGAATGCTAACATTTGAGCTATTTTTTATAACCCGGTTCATGGAAATAAGGAAGGAGTAGCGAACCGTCTTGACCCCGAGTCATGCGTTGTACATCGCCAGGTGTGCAGCGAAGCGTTGACAGTTGTTCCATCAATATGCCCAAAATTGAGAGGTGGCCATGAGCAAGCAAGTCCAGGAAGCATATATCGTCGCCGCAACGCGCACGCCGGTGGGCAAGGCGCCGCGCGGGATGTTCCGCAATACCCGTCCCGACGATCTGCTGGCGCATGTGTTGAAGAGCGTGCTGGCGCAGGCGCCGTCGCTTGATCCGGCGAGCATCGGCGATGTGATCGTCGGCTGTGCGATGCCGGAGGCGGAGCAGGGGATGAACGTGGCGCGTATCGCACTCCTGCTGGCGGGGTTGCCGAACACGGTGCCGGGCTTGACCGTGAACCGTTTCTGTTCTTCCGGTTTGCAGGCGGTGGCGCTGGCGGCGGATCGCATCCGGCTGGGCGAGGCGGAGGTGATGGTTGCGGCGGGGGTGGAGAGCATGAGCATGGTGCCGATGATGGGCAACAAGATCGCGTTCAATCCGGAAATCTTTGCGCACGATGAAAATGTCGCCATTGCTTACGGCATGGGCATCACTGCCGAGAAGGTAGCGGAGCGCTGGAAAATTTCACGCGAGGCGCAGGATGAATTCGCGTTTAACAGCCACCAGCGCGCATTGCAGGCCATTGCTTCCGGCGAATTCAAAGATGAGATTACGCCGTATCGCATCGAAAGTCATGTGCCGGATTTGCATGCGCGCGGGGTGAAAACAAAAGCGCGCGAAGCGGCGCAGGATGAAGGGCCGCGCGCCGATACTTCGGTTGAGGCGTTGGGCAAGCTCAAGCCGGTGTTCGCGCAGAAGGGTTCAGTTACGGCAGGGAATAGTTCGCAGATGTCGGATGGGGCGGGCGCGGTGCTGCTGTGCTCGGAGTCTGCGCTGAAGCGCTACAACCTCACGCCTATAGGCAAATTTCTCGGCTTCAGTGTGGCGGGCGTGCCGCCGGAGATTATGGGTATCGGCCCGAAGGAGGCAATACCGCGAGTCTTGAGCCAAGTCGGTCTCGCGCTTCAAGATTTGGGCTGGATCGAACTCAACGAGGCTTTCGCCGCGCAATCGCTGGCGGTGATAGGTGATGTTGGCCTCGACCCGTCGAAGGTAAACCCGCTCGGCGGCGCAATCGCACTCGGTCATCCATTGGGTGCGACTGGCGCAATCCGCACCGCGACCCTGCTGCACGGCCTGCATCGCCGCAAGCAGAAATACGGCATGGTGACCATGTGTATAGGCACCGGCATGGGCGCGGCTGGCATTTTCGAAGCGCTGTGACTGACGAGCTAGTTGCAAAGCTGAACAGCGATTGCCATTCGGCAATGGTGGATCGTGGCGCGCTGGAGCAGGCGCTGAGAGGGCAGGGCGAGGGTTTTTTCCTGCATGTGACAGAACACTGCCCCCATTTGTTTGCCGCTGTTCCACTGTTTGTGTCCGCCGCTCAGGTGGAGCAGATGCGTGCCGTGATCGCGGCGGTGGAGAGTGTGGTGGCTTTGCCTGCGTGGCGAGATGCGGCGCTGCAACAGGTTCCTGAAATCCCCTCGCATGCGCCGCGCGCCAAGGGCGTGTTCTTTGGCTACGACTTCCACCTGAATGCAGACGGCGCTCATCTCATTGAGATCAACTCCAATGCAGGCGGTGCTTTCCTGAATGACTTGTTGCTGCAAAGCCAGCGTGAGGTGGCGATGCCGGGTGTGGCTGCGGCAGCGGATAATCTGGAGCTGGTTTTTCTCGATATGTTCCGCAATGAATGGCGGTTGGAGCGCGGCGATGCGCCGTTACAAACTGTCGCCATCGTGGATGAGCATCCGCAGCAGCAATATCTTTATCCCGAATTCTTACTGGCGCAGCGCATGTTCGAACGTGCGGGCATCACGGCGCTGATCGCCGATCCTGCCGAGTTGGAGGTGCGCGCGGAGGGGTTGTATTGTTGCGAGCGCAAGGTTGATCTCATTTATAACCGCCTCACCGATTTCTTCTTGCAACAGCACACCGCATTAAGCTCGGCTTTTCAAAATAGCGAATTGGCGGTGATTACACCCCATCCTTGGGCTTATGCTTTGTACGCGGACAAATATAATCTGACACAGTTCACCAGTGTAAATAGCTTGCGCGAAATGGGTGCGGAGGAAGCGAACATTGCTGTCTTGCAAGCGGGTATCCCGCAAACAAGAAGGGTGCGGATGGAGGAACACGAGCAATGGTGGCAGGAACGCAAGCAGTGGTTTTTCAAGCCTGCCAGCGGCTTTGGCAGCAGAGGGACATACCGTGGCGCAAACCTGACACACCGGGTGTTCACCGAGATTATGCAGAGGGGCTATGTTGCTCAGCGCATGGCCTTGCCCGGCGAGCGTGCGGTGTGTGGAGAGGGCGCGGGGCTGACGGTGCTTAAGTCGGATGTGCGCTGTTATGTTTATGATGGGCAAGTGCAGCTTATTGCTGCGCGATTGTATCAGGGGCAGACCACGAATTTCCGCACGGTGAATGGCGGTTTCGCGCAAGTGCGCATCGTTTAGTTAACGTGTTGAATGAGGTTAAATTTTAACGGATTCATGATGAGACGGGTTCCAAATAACGCGATGATAAAACTAATGCTCAAGCCAGTTTGGCTTGTGTGTTTTTTCGCGCTTAATTTGGTGGTATATGCCGAAATACCAGCTGCCTTCGGGGCTGAGGCGACATCGGGGGCAGTCGATCAAGCCAGGATGGAAATAGAAACTAAAGCAGTGGAGCAAGCCAGAATTGAGGATGAGGCCAGACGTGAAGCAGAGGCTAGGCTTGAAGCAGAAGCCAATCTTGAAGCTGAAGCCCATGCCGAGGAGCAGGCGCAGATACTGACAGAAGTGCAGATAGAAGCAAAGGCGAAGGCGAGGGCTCAAGCATGGGAGAAATTACGGGCTAAATTGGAGGCAGATGCGAAGGCTGCGAAACAAGCCCGGATAGAGGCCGAAGCCAGAGCAGAGGAGCGAGCCAAAGCAGAGGCAGAGGCCAGAGGCAGAGAGAAAGCACGGGAAGAAGCCAAGGCCGCAGAGCGAGCCAGAATAGAAGCTGAAGCCAAGGCTGCTGAGCAAGCCCGGATAGAGGCCGCAGCTGTGGCTGCAGAAAAAGCAAGAATAGAAGCTAATGTCAGAGCGGCAGAGCTAGACAAAGCAGAGGCTGAAGCCAGAGGCAGAGAGAAAGCACGGCAAGAAGCCAGAGCCGCAGAGCAAGCCAGATTAGAGGCCGAAGCGATTGCTGCAACTCAAGGAGCAGGGGCCAGGGCTGCTGAGCAAGCCAAGATAGAAGCGGAGACCAAGGCTGCCGAGCTAGCCAGGATCGAGGCAAAGGCCAAAGCCGCAGAGCAAGCCAAGATAGAGGCCAAAACCAGGGCCGCAGAGCAAGCCAGAAAAGAGGCAGAAGCCAAGGCCGCAGAGCGAGCCAGGATCGAGGCTGAAGTCATTGCAGCAGCAAGGGCCAGGGCCGCTGAACAAGATCGGATAGAAGCCGAAGCCAAGGCTGCGGAGCAAGCCAGAATAGAGGTCAGAGCCAAGGCTGCAGAAAGCGTCCGGAAAGAACTCGAAGCGAGGGCTGCGGAACAAGCCAGAATAGAGGCCGCAACCTTGGCCGCAGAAAGAACAAAAATAGAAGCCGATGCCAGAGCGGTAGAGCAAGCCAAAGCAGACGCAGAGGCTAGGGGCAGGGAAAAAGCTCGACAAGAAGCCAAGGCCGCAGAGAAAGCACGGGTCGAGGCCGAGGCGATTGCGGCAGCACAAGCAGAAAAGGTTAGGGTTGCGGAACAAGGTCGAATCGAGGCAGAGGCTAAGGCTGCGGAACTGGCTAAAGCAGGGGCTGCGGTCAAAGGGAGGGAGAAAGCACAAGAAGAAGCCAAGGCTGCAGAGCGGGCCAGGATCGCGGCACAAGCTATTGCAACAGCCCAAACAGCAAAGGCCAAGGCTGCCGAACAAATCAGGATAGAAGCCGAGGCAAAGGCCGCAGAGCAAGCCAGGATCAAGGCCGAAGCCAAAGCCGCAGAGCAATCCAGAAAAGAAGCCGAAGCCAAAGCCGCAGAGCAAGCCAGGAGAGAAGCCGAAGCCAGAGCTTCGGAACAGGCTAAAGTACAGGCTGCGGTCAGGGGAAGGGAGAAAGCACGGGGAGAAATCGAGGCCGCAGAGCGGGCCAGGATTGAGGCCGAAGCCATTGCGTCAGCTCAAGCAGCAAAGGCCAGAACTGCCGAACAAAATAGGATAGAAGCTGAAGCCAAGGCTGCTGAACTGGCTAAGGCAGAGGCAGCGGCCAGAGGCAGGGAGGAAGCGCGGGAAGAAGCCAAGGCCGCAGAGCGGGCCAGAATCGCGGCACAAGCTATTGCAGCAGCTCAAGCAGCAAAAGATAAGGCTGCCGAACAAGCCAGGATAGCAGCCGAGGCAAAGGCCGCAGAGCAAGCCAGGATCAAGGCCGAAGCCAATGCCGCAGAGCAATCCAGAAAAGAAGCCGAAGCCAAGGCCATTGCGGCAGCTCAAGCAGCAGAGGCAAGGGCTGCTGAGCAAGCCAGGGTAGAAGCTGAGGCCAAGGCATCTGAGCAAGCAAGGATGGAAGCCAGAGCCAAGGCCGCAGAGCAGGCAAGGAAAGAGGCCGCAGCCAAAGCTGCCGAACAAGCCAGGATGGAGGCCGCCGCCTTGATCGCAGAAAAATTAAGAATAGAAGCCGAAGCCAAGGCTGCAGAGCAAGCTAAAGTAGAAGCGGCGGCCAGAGGCAGGGAGCAAGCACGGGAAGAGGCCAAGGCCGCAGAGCAGGCCAGGATCGCGGCTGAAGCCATTGCGGCAGCCAAGGCCAGAGCGGCTGAACAAGCCAGAGTAACAGCCGAGGCAAAGGCCGCAGAGCAAGCCAGGATCGAGGCGGTGGCAAATGCCAAGGCATTGGAACAAGCCAGGAAAGCGGCAGAAGCCAAGGCTGAACAAGCCAGAATAGAAGCTGAAGCCAAAGCCGCAGAGCAAGTCAGGATAGAAGCCGAGGCCAAGGCTGCGGAGCAAGTCAAGAGAGAAGCCGAAGCTGCAAAACAAGCCAAGCTGGAGAGGGAGGCGAAAGCTGCCCAGCAGGCGGAAGCCGCCGCCATAGTGAAAACAGCAGAACAAATCAAACAGGAGGCTGAAGCTAAAGCAGCGGCTGAGCTTATTGCGGCTGAGGAGGCCAAGGCGGCCGAACAAGCCAGGGCTGACGCTGCAGCAAAAGCCGAAGCGGAGGCTGTTGGAAGGGCCGAGGCATTGGCTTTGGCACAAGCCAAATCAGAGGAGCAAGCTGAGTTTGAGGCAGAGGCCAGAATGGCTGAGCGAGCACGTTTAACGGAACGGGTGAAAGTAGAAATACATGCCGCTGAACAAGCCAAATTTGACGCTAAAGCCAAGGCGCTGGCGATGATAAACTCGGCCCGTAAGGCGGCTGCCCAAGGAGATGCAGAAGCACAGTACAACCTTGGCATGATGTACGACCTTGGGAAAGGTGTTGCCAGGGACTACATAATGGCGGCGGATTGGTATCGCAAGGCCGCCGAGCAGGGGAATGTTAAAGCCAAGTTCGGTCTTGGCATGATGAATGAACTGGGGCACGGCGTACCACGGAGTTATGAGAAAGCCGCTGAGCTTTATCGCGAAGCAGCCGAGGGTGGATATGTAGATGCACAGCGCAAACTCGGGGCAATGTATTATCAGGGCAAAGGCGTAACGCAGGATTACAAGGCTGCGGCGAAATGGCAGCGCAAGGCATCCGAGCTTGGTAACGCAGAGGCGCAGAATGATCTTGGGACGATGTACGCTTTAGGGCAGGGTGTTCCGCAAGATCGCAAGGCAGCGGCAGAGTGGTATCGCAAGGCGGCTGAACAGGGTTACGCAGAGGCACAACGCAATCTTGGGGCGATGTATGCCGAGGGGGTTGGCGTCAAGATTGATTTGGTGCAAGCCTATAAATGGTTTAATTTGGCTGTGCTGGCAGGCAATGAAAACGCCCGGAAAGATATGAAACATGTTGAGGACAAGATGAGCCGCGAGCAAATCGAGCAGGCGCGGCAATTAACGCAGGAATGGCAGGTAAAGCAGAAAATTTCTGTTGCCAGACTGGGCGCGTGACACTTTACAACTCCATCATAAAAACTTCTTTTGCCCACACTGAATCAGCCTTGCATAGACATTCGGCTTGGCCGATAAACAGCCTTGCACAGCCAACTGACTAATTCATCAAAAGACGATGAATAAGTCATTGGTTAACATCGGCAAGCCGCAGGTTAACGTTGGCAGGCGTACATCTTTTGCAAGAATACTTCCGCATCAACTGTGGCAAGGATAGGCGGCATCGCCATCTGTCCGTCAGTCCGAGAAAGCGCGTGTTGCTGACACGCCAAGGTAACAGCAGGATTCCAGCCGGAGTATAAAACTTCCTCGCCATACTCGGCTTCCATCGCATCGTCACGCTCGATTTCGTAGCTGCTCATGTTCATCACGACACCCATGACACACCTCCTTCGGCTTCCGTGGTATTGGGCTTGAAATGCGGCCCTGTGAATAAGATATCGGCGGGGTACACAAGAAGTTTAATCTCTGCGGATTCATACCCCACTCCTTGGGGTGAAGGCTGGCGACAGCCAGTAGCTTGGAGAGCGTAGTTAACACCCAGCTGCTTGCGGTGGGACACTTTATTGCACATCATTAAAGTTAAAACTACCGGCTATAGCCTCGCAAATTTATTAAGCTTGGCGGAGTTAAATCGCCTTTAGCATTGCTGGTTTTGCGCGGTTTGCTTGGTGCAGGGTGACGACTTTAATCGTTAGCACCAAGCAGCGCAGACCCACCTGCTTTAGTAGGTGGTAGTTTAAAGATGCCTGCCAAGCCAAGGGGTTAATCCACTTTAAAAGTTGAGAATGGGTGTGTGATGGTGTTACAATGCGCGCCCTGCCGGAATTGTCCGACGGGAAATTCGCACACTCGTTCATGTTGGGGTGCCCGCAAGGGTCAGGCTGACGAGTGGATGACTTAACCCTTACACATGGAGTAATTATGGCTGTAACTATGCGTCAAATGCTGGAAGCGGGCGTCCATTTCGGACACCAGACCCGTTATTGGAATCCCAAGATGGCCCCGTACATTTTTGGTCATCGCAATAAAATTCATATCATTAACCTGGAAAAAACCGTGGTCATGTACAACGACGCGGTGAAGTTCGTGAGCAAGCTGGCTGCCAACAAGGGCACCATCCTGTTTGTCGCGACCAAACGCCAGGCGCGTGAAATCATCAAGGAAGAAGCAACACGTGCGGGTTGCCCTTTCGTGGATCATCGCTGGCTGGGCGGCATGCTCACCAACTTCAAGACGGTGCAACAATCCATCAAGCGCCTGCATGACCTGGAAGCGCTGGTGGCTGACAGTGCTGCCATGGAAAAAGTTTCCAAGAAGGAAGGTCTGATGATGCAGCGCGAACTGGAAAAACTGGATCGCAGTTTGGGCGGCATCAAGAACATGACCGGTTTGCCTTCTGCCATTTTTGTGATCGACGTCGGCTACCAGAAGGGCACCATCGTGGAGGCGCAGAAGCTGGGCATTCCGGTGATCGGCATTGTGGACACCAATACAACCCCGCTGGGGGTAGATTTCATCATCCCAGGCAACGACGACTCCAGCCAGGCGATCCGCCTGTACGCGCGCGGCATGGCCGATGCCGTGCTGGAAGGACGCGAGCAGGCGCTCAACGAAGTAGTGGCGCAGGTAGAAGAACAAGCGGCTTAAGCTTTTTTCGATGAGCCGAAAGGGGCGCGAGCCCTTTTTTGTAAGTTTTGAATTTCAAGGAGCAGGAAAATGGCGGAAATTACCGCAAGCATGGTGAAGGAATTGCGCGAGGCCACTGGCTTGGGCATGATGGATTGCAAGAGGGCGCTGACGGAGACTGACGGCGACTTCAAGGCTGCTGAAGAATTGTTGCGTATCAAGAGCGGAGCCAAGGCGAGTAAGGCTGCGTCGCGCGTGGCAGCTGAAGGCGTGGTAAGCACCTTCCTCAGCGCGGACGGCAAGACCGGAGCGGTTGCTGAAATTAATTGCGAAACCGACTTCGTGGCCAAGAACGACGATTTTATGGCGTTTGCAAAAAATGTGGCGCAGACCGTGTCCGAGAAAAATCCGGCAAACGTCGCCGCTTTGTCCGACCTGCCCATAGCCAATGGCTCTGCCAGCGTGGAAGAAACCCGCAAGGAACTGGTGATGAAGCTGGGGGAAAATGTCAGCGTGCGTCGTTTCACACGCTATGCTACCACCTCCGGCAAGCTGGCTTCCTATTTGCACGGCAGCAAGATCGGTGTGCTGCTCGATCTGGTCGGCGGTGATGAAACTCTGGGCAAAGACCTGGCGATGCACATCGCGGCCAGCAAGCCGAAGTCGATAGACGCTTCCGGCGTAAGCGCCGAGGAAATCGCCACCGAACGCCGCATTGCGATTGAGAAGGCGCGCGAGGCAGGTAAGCCGGACGCGATGCTGGAAAAGATCGCCGAGGGCACGGTGCAGAAATTCCTCAAGGAAGTGACGCTGCTCGGCCAAGTGTTCGTCAAGGCAGAGGACGGCAAGCAGACCATCGAGCAGTTGCTGAAGTCCAAGGGCGCTTCCGTGTCCGCGTTCCAGATGTTTGCCGTGGGCGAGGGCATCGAGAAGAAGGTGGAAGATTATGCAGCCGAAGTTGCGGCTGTCACCGCTGCCGCGAAGGGTTAAAAGATGACTGCTGCCCGACGACCCTACAAGCGCATCCTGCTCAAACTCTCCGGCGAGGCCCTGATGGGCGATGACAGCTACGGCATCAACCGTGTCGTGATCGAGCGTATTGTCGGCGAGATCGGCGAGGTGGTGGCTATGGGGGTGCAGGTGGCGATCGTGATCGGCGGCGGCAACATCTTCCGTGGTGTAGCCCCTGCCGCTGCGGGCATGGATCGCGCTACTGCTGACTACATGGGCATGCTGGCTACGGTGATGAATGCCATGGCCTTGTCGGACGCCATGAAGCGCCAAGGGCTGGAGTGCCGCGTGCAGTCTGCGCTCAATCTGGAGCAAGTGGCGGAGCCGTTCATACGTGGCAAGGCCTTGCGTTATCTGGAAGAGGGCAAGGTGGTGATATTCGGCGCCGGCACCGGCAACCCATTCTTTACGACCGATACCGCCGCCGCCTTGCGCGGAGTGGAGATGGATGCGGAGGTCGTCATTAAGGCGACCAAGGTGGATGGCGTGTATACCGCCGACCCGAAAACGGATGCCTCTGCCACGCGCTACCAGAGTCTTAGTTTCGATGAGGCGATAGCCAAAAACCTCAAGGTGATGGATGCCACCGCGTTGACCCTGTGCCGTGACCAGAAGCTGCCAATAATTGTATTCAGTATCTTCAAATCCGGCGCGCTGAAGCGCGTGGTACAGGGGGAATGCGAAGGTACGCTGGTTCATTGCAATTGATGGAGATGTTGCCATGGATGTCTTTAAAAATTCAAGTTTCAAAGTCAGACAAGGCGCGAGCAAAAAATTGCGCCGCAGCATATGTTGATATGTAAGAAGTAATTTTTTGTGAGCAACGCCGTATGGCGAAGAAAGTTGGATTTTTAGAGGTGTCCATATGATTTCTGAGATCAAGAAAACAACCGAACAGAAAATGATCAAGTCGCTGGAAACGCTTAAGGCGGATTTCGGCAAGGTGCGCACCGGGCGAGCACATACCGGCATCCTGGATCATGTAACGGTAGAATATTACGGCAATCCCACATTGCTTACTCAGGTTGCCAATATCACCCTGCTTGATGCGCGCACCATAGGTGTGCAACCGTGGGAAAAGAAAATGATCCAGGTTGTGGAAAAGGCTATTCGTGACTGCGATTTGGGGTTGAATCCTTCGACCAACGGCGACGTGATCCGCGTGCCGATGCCGATGCTGACCGAGGAGCGCCGCCGCGACCTGATCAAAGTGGTGAGGAACGAGGCGGAGAACGCCAAGGTGGCGGTGCGCAATGTGCGCCGCGATGCCAACGAGCATCTCAAGAAGTTGCTTAAGGATAAGCAAGTGAGTGAAGATGATGAGCGCCGTGCGCAGGACGATGTGCAAAAATTGACTGATCGCTTCGTGACCGAAATAGACAAGGCGCTGCAAGCTAAAGAAACCGATTTATTGGCAGTCTGATTAAAGATAGAGGATCGAGGATTCAGGTTTGAAAACCTTTGGTGCTTACCCTTAAATCCCGATCCTCAATTCCCGATCCTCAATTCTAAAATGGCGTTATTCCAAAGCTCTACCTGCGTCATTCCAAACGCTCCAGCCGTTCCGCGCCATATCGCCATCATCATGGATGGTAATGGACGTTGGGCCAAGCAGCGCTTCCTGCCGCGTGTGGCGGGACATCAGCGCGGCGTTGAGGCTTTGCGCGAAACGGTGAAAGTTTGTCGCGATCTGGGTGTGGAATATCTTACCGTGTTTGCCTTCAGTAGCGAGAACTGGCGCCGTCCGGCGGACGAGGTTTCCTTCCTGATGCAGTTGTTCATGAAAATGCTGGAACGCGAAGTGTCCAAGCTGCACGAAAATAATATCCGCCTGAAAATCATCGGCGACCGCAACCGTTTCGATGAAAAACTCAACTGCTACATCGCCGACGCAGAACAACTCACCGCAACTAACGGCGGGTTGACATTTACCATCGCCGCCAACTACGGCGGACGCTGGGACATCATGCAGGCGATGCAGGCGATGTTGAAAGATAAACCGGAATTGTCCGCAAATTTCAGCGAAGCGGAACTGGAGCCTTATCTTTCCATGCACTATGCGCCGGAGCCGGATCTGTTCATCCGCACCGGCGGCGAGCAACGCATCAGCAATTTCCTGCTGTGGCAAATGGCATACACCGAGTTGTATTTCACCGACACCCTATGGCCGGCCTTCGACCGCGAGGCATTGCAGGCGGCCATCCATTCCTATCAGGCGCGCGAGCGCCGCTTTGGCAGAACCAGTGAACAGTTGCAAGAAGGCAAGGCCAATGCTTAAGCAGCGCGTCATCACCGCGATCATCCTGCTGTTGCTGTTGCTGTCCGCGCTATTTATGCTTCCTGCGCCGGGATGGATAGCGCTGGTCATCGTCATAGTGATGCAAGGTACATCGGAATGGACGCAGTTGACCCATCTCTCCGGCAAGCTTGGCTATATTTATTGGTGGTTGACCTTGGCGGTTATGGGCGGCATCGTGTGGTTCGACGCAGGTCATACGCTCGCACAACATGCAAGCCTGCATATTCTGGTCTACGCGGTATCGGCGCTGTTGTGGCTGGTCGCCGTGCCTTTCTGGTTGGGAATGAAGTGGCAGATGCGCCAGCCGTTTCTGATGGCGCTGGTTGGCTGGGCGGTGCTGATTCCGACTGGCCTGGCGATGATGGATTTGCGCGAGAACAGTCCGTGGTTGCTGCTCGGTATCATGTTGCTGGTGTGGGTGTCCGACAGCGCGGCTTTTTTTACTGGACGCAAGTTTGGCAAAAACAAGCTGGCACCCAGTATCAGTCCCGGAAAGACTTGGGAGGGCGTGATTGGCGCACTTTTGGGCGTTTCGGTCTATGTCACGCTGGCATGGAGCTTCAGCGATTTTTCGCACCAGTTAATATTGCTGCCGATTATCCTGTTGACATCCTGGTGTTGGGTGGGGCTGGCGGTGATCGGCGACCTGTTTGAATCAGCCGTCAAACGCCAAGCCGGGGTAAAGGACAGTGGTGCACTGTTGCCGGGTCACGGCGGTTTGCTGGATCGCATAGACGCGTTGACTTCCACCCTGCCGCTGGCCGCGCTGGCGTTTATGCTGCAAAGGCTGGCATGAATCTCACCATCCTCGGCTCCACCGGCAGCATAGGCAGCAGCACGCTGGACGTGGTGGCGCGCCATCTCGATAAATACCGGGTGACGGCGCTCACCGCACGGTGTCGGGACGATATTTTGTTCGAACAATGTGTGCGTTTCCAGCCGCGTTATGCGGTGTTGCTGGATGAGGTCGCCGCTGCGCGCCTAGCGCAGAAAATTTCCGCAGCAGGCATTGCAACGGAAGTGCTGTGCGGGATGGAGGCGCTGGAACGGGTTGCGTCCCTGCCCGAAGTGGATGCGGTGATGGCGGCCATCGTTGGCGCGGCGGGTCTGCGTCCAACGCTGGCGGCTGCGCGCGCGGGCAAAAAAATTCTGCTGGCGAACAAGGAAACGCTGGTGATGGCGGGTGCGGTGTTCATGGATGCAGTGCGTGCCAGTGGTTCGGTGCTGCTGCCGATAGATAGCGAGCACAATGCCATCTTCCAATCGCTGCCCCATAATTATTCCGGCGGCCTTTCCGCCAGCGGGATCAGTAAAATTTTGTTGACCGCATCAGGCGGGCCGTTCCGCAATACACCGCTGTCCGATTTGCAAAACGTTACGCCGGAGCAGGCGTGCGCGCATCCAAAGTGGGTGATGGGGCGCAAAATTTCGGTGGACTCTGCCACCATGATGAACAAGGGGCTGGAGGTGATCGAGGCGCACTGGCTGTTCAACGCGCCTGCCGATGTCATTCAGGTGGTGGTGCACCCGCAGAGTGTGATCCATTCGCTGGTGCAATACATCGACGGCTCGGTGCTGGCACAGATGGGTAACCCGGACATGCGTACACCGATTGCTTACGCGCTGGCCTATCCAGAGCGCATGGCCTCGGGGGTGGAGCCGCTGGATTTGTTCAAGGTGGCGACGCTCGATTTTGTGGCTCCGGACTTTGTGCGCTTTCCCTGTTTGGCATTGGCCTATCAAGCTTTGCGCGTGGGCGGCACGGCGCCTGCCGTGTTGAATGCGGCGAACGAGGTCGCCGTGGCCGCGTTCCTCGATAGGCAGATCGCATTCCTTGCCATTCCGCGTTTGATCGAAGACGTGCTGGCTACCATGCCAGTGTCTGCGGCCAATACGCTGAATGATGTGCTGAACGCTGATGCTGCGGCGCGCGCGGCGGCGGGGGAATTGATGCAGCGTATGATTAGCCCGGTATTATCGGCATGACCACGCTATGGGCTTTTGCCGTAGCTATCGCAGTACTCGTGGTTTTTCACGAACTGGGGCACTATTGTGTGGCGCGGTTGTGCGGCGTTAAGGTGCTGCGTTTTTCCGTCGGTTTCGGTAAAACTCTTTACATCAAGAAATTTGCAGGCAGCGAAACCGAATGGGTGATCTCCGCCATTCCTTTGGGCGGCTACGTCAAGATGCTGGACGAGCGCGAAGGCGAAGTGGCGGCGCATGAGTTGCACCGCGCCTTCAATCGTCAGCCGGTGTTGCAGCGCATGGCTATCGTAGTGGCGGGGCCGGTCTCCAACCTGCTGTTGGCCATCGTCCTGTACTGGGTGTCGTTCATGCACGGAGTGCCGGGCATGAAGCCCATGCTGGGCGAAGTCGCGCCGCAAACGCCTGCCGCCGCCGCGCAATTGCAGGCGCAGGAAACCATACTCAGCATTAATGGGGAATCGATGCCGAGTTGGCAAGAGGTGCGCTGGAAATTGCTGGATATGGCGTTGCAAGAAACCGAGGCCCACATTGACGGGCGCACGATACAAGGCGCGACGATGCGGCATGTGCTCGACCTGAAGGTCATTGCACCTGCCGACCTGGATGGCGATTTTTTGCTGAAGCTCGGTTTGCAGCCCTATCAACCGCTGGTGCAACCCGTAATCGGCAAGCTGGCGGAAGGCGGGGTTGCCCAGCGCGCCGGACTGCGTGCCGATGATCATATCGTACGCGTGGATGGACATGCCATCGCGCAATGGAAGGAACTGGTCGAGGCGGTACGCAGCCATCCCGGAAGCGTACTGCGTCTGGAGATCGAACGTGCGGGTAGTTCGCTGGTGCTTGATGTCACTCCGGACGCAATCAACGAGGCAGGTAAGCAGGTAGGCAAGATCGGCGCCGCGCCGTTTGTGGATCAGCGCGAACTCGACGCGCTGATGACTGAAGTAAATTATGCGCCGGTTGCGGCGCTGAGGCAGGCGGTTCGCAAAACCTGGGAAACGGCGACAGTCAGCCTGAAAATGATGGGCGAGATGATCTCCGGCAAAATATCCATGAAGAACCTGAGCGGCCCGATCACCATCGCCGATTATGCCGGACAGTCCGCGCAGATGGGCGTGGCCGCCTATCTGGGCTTCCTGGCGCTGATCAGTATCAGCCTGGGAGTGCTGAACTTGTTGCCCATCCCCTTATTGGATGGGGGACATTTGTTGTATTATACGGTTGAGTTGGTGAAAGGTAGCCCCGTGTCCGAGAAGGCTTGGGAAGCCGGACAAAATGTAGGTATCGCGTTGCTCGTCACCTTGATGGCTTTTGCGTTGTACAACGATATCAGCCGCCTGATTTTGGGTTAAATAAAATGAAATTAAAAAAACTTGTGGTGTTGATGTCGTTGCTGTATGCCACTTCAGCCGTAGCCATTGAGCCATTCGTAGTCAAGGACATCCGGGTGGAAGGTATCCAGCGCACCGAGGCGGGCACGGTGTTCAGCTACTTGCCGGTCAAGGTGGGCGAAACGCTGGATGATGAACATGCGACTGCCGCGATACGCGCATTGTTTGCCACCGGTTTTTTCAAGGATGTGAGCCTGGAAGTGGAGCAGGGGGTGCTGATCGTGCTGGTGAAGGAGCGCCCCGCGATTGGCAGCATTGAAATCAATGGGGTGAAAGATTTTCCCAAGGATAAGGTGCTTGAGAGCCTCAAGGGAATCGGTCTGGCAGAAGGACGTATTTTCGACAGGTCATCACTGGACAAGGCCGTGCAGGAACTCAAGCGCGAGTATGTAGCGCAGGGCAAGTATGCGGTGACGGTTGATGCCAAAGTCACCGAGCTGGAACGCAACCGTGTCGGCGTCAGCTTCGATGTGGTGGAAGGCGAAGCCTCAAAGATCAAGCAGATCAATATCATCGGCAACCATGCCTACCGCGAAAGCGAACTGCGGGACTTGATAAAGTTGGATACGCCCAACTGGATGAGTTGGTTCACCAAGAACGACCAGTATTCCAAGCAGAAATTAGCCGCAGATTTGGAGATCATACGTTCGTATTATCTCGATGCGGGCTATCTGGAATTCTTTTTGGACTCTACTCAGGTTTCCATTACGCCGGACAAGAAAGATATATACATCACCATCAACCTTACCGAAGGCGCCAAGTACACGATTTCCAGTATAAAGTACTCCGGGCCGGAGTATATCTTGCCGCATGAAGAGATGCGCAAACTGGTTACGGTCAAGCCGGGCGACACGTTCTCGCGCAAGAAGTTGACGGAGTCCACGACCAAGATTGGTGACCGCTTGGGCGACGATGGTTATGCCTTCGCCAACGTCAATGCTGTGCCGGAACTGGATAAGGAAAAACATCAGGTGGCATTCACCTTCATGGTCGATCCGGGGCATCGCGTGTATGTGCGGCGTGTCAATATTGCGGGAAACAGCAAGACAAACGATGATGTGATCCGGCGCGAATTCCGCCAGATGGAGGGAGGGTGGTTTGCTGCGTCCAAAATCAAGAAATCCAAGCAAAGGGTGGATAAGCTGGATTACTTCAGCGAGGTGAATGTCGAGACTCCTCCCGTGCCGGGCACCAATGACCAACTGGACGTCAATCTGGCGGTGAAGGAAAAATCTACCGGCGATTTCTCCGTCGGTGCCGGTCTGGCCAGTGGCGAAGGTCTGATATTAACCGCCGGGATCACCGAGCGTAACCTGTTCGGCTCCGGCAATATACTGTCTACGCAAGTTAATACCAGCAAAATCAATCGGGTGGCTTCGGTATCTTATACCAATCCCTATTATACGGATGAAGGGATGAGCCGGGGCTTCGATGTGTACAAGCGCGATGTAAATGCGACTACCATCGCGGTCAGTCAGTATACCTCGGCCACAGAAGGGGCAGGAGTGCGTTACGGAGTGCCTATCAGCGATGACGAAAGCATCCGATATGGCTTGGCGGTGGAACACACGACACTGGGACTTACCTATCTCAGTCCGCAGCGTTTTACGGACTACATCAATATCTTCGGCCCTACCACCAATGACGTGATAGGAACCGTGGGCTGGGGTCACGATAGCCGCGACAGTGCGATCAACACCAGGGAAGGGATGGTGCAGAATGTTTCCACCGAAGTCGGTTTGCCGGTATCGAACCAGCGTTATTGGAAACTGGGCTACCAGCAGCAGTGGTTCTATCCCGTGAGCCAAAATGTGACGCTGATGCTGAAAGGCGATGCAGGAGTAGCCAACGGTTACCACGGTACGCCTTTGCCGTTCTTCAAGAACTACTATGCGGGTGGCCCCGGTTCGGTGCGAGGCTATGCGCCTATGTCCATCGGGCCGCTTGATGTTAACAACCTGGCGCTGGGCGGTACCAAGCGCATCATCGGGAATGAGGAATTGCTGTTCCCCATGCCGGGCATGTCCAAGGAGCAATCAGTGCGTCTGAGCGTATTTGTCGATGAGGGCCAGGTTTATGGAACAAGCGACATTCCGGTTTCGACTGCATTGCGTTATTCTACCGGTGTAGCCCTTACTTGGATATCGCCTGTTGGGCCGCTCAAGATCAGTTTCGGCAAGGCACTGAATGCGCAGCCTACGGACAATTTGCAGAAATTCCAGTTCACGCTGGGTAATTTATTCTAAATTTGGTTGGGAGTCGAAAATGAAAACATGGATCATGAGGTTTATGCCGGTGCTGCTGGCGTTGTTCGTTACTCAGGCAGTTGCTGCGGATTTCCGGATTGGGGTGGTGGATACCGAGCGCATCCTGCGCGAATCGGTACCCGCATTGAAGGCCGAGAAGAAGATTGAGAAAGAGTTTGCCGCGCGTGATCTGGAAATCAAGAATATCTCCCAGCAAGCCAAGGATATCCAGACGCTTCTGAATAAAGAAGGCATGACCATGCCGGATGCAGATCGCCGTAATAAGGAACGCGAACTGGATAACCTGAACGTGAATCTGCAACGCCTGCAACGCGAATTTCGCGAGGATTTGAACTTGCGCAAAAATGAAGAACTGGTGGTGGTGCTGGGATTGGCCAACAAGGCTATACAACAGATTGCGGAAAGCGAGAAATACGATCTGGTATTGCAGGAAGCGGTATACCGCAATCCGAAAATAGACATTACCGACAGAGTGATCAAATTTCTGGCGAACGATAAATAATTTCGTTGTGCCGCAGGCAATAAATCAATGAAGCGGACAGCCTATCGTTTGGCGGACATCGTGGCGCGTTTCGGTGGACACGTGCTAGGCGATGCCGACACAACGGTTGACCAGATCGCCACGCTGGACAGCGCGCAGGCCGGACAGCTTACTTTTCTGGCAAGCGGAAAATACCGCGCGCAGCTTGCGGCAACCCGCGCCAGAGCCATCATTGTGGCGGCGGCGGATGCCGGTGCGACACAGATTCCGCGCATCGTCTGCGACAATCCCTATGCTTATTTCGCCAAGGTTTCCGCCTTCCTGAACCCTGAACCGCAAGCTGCACCCGGAATTCATCCCAGCGCCGTGATCGGGGAGGGTGCGCAGATCGATCCTTCCGCGCACATAGCAGCCCATGTAGTGGTCGGCGCCGGTGCCAGCATAGGCGCGGGCAGTGTAATCTTGGAAGGTTGCAGCATAGGTGCGGGTGTCATCATCGGTGCGGGCGCGCGCCTGTATCCGCGCGTGGTGGTGTATCACGATTGCGTGTTGGGGAACCGGCTGATTGCGCATTCCGGCGTGGTGATAGGAGCGGATGGCTTCGGCATCGCGATGGACGAAGGACGCTGGCTGAAAATCCCGCAGATTGGCCGTGTGGTCATCGGAGACGATGTGGAGATCGGCGCGAACACCACCATAGATCGTGGCGCGCTGGACGACACCGTGATCGAGGATGGAGTCAAGCTGGATAACCAGATACAGGTGGCGCACAACGTGCGCATCGGCGCGCATACCGCGATTGCCGGATGCGTCGGCATCGCCGGCAGCACTACTATAGGACACCATTGCCGCATCGGCGGCAGCGCGGGCATACTGGGACATTTGCAGATCGCGGATAATGTGGAAATTTCCTCGTTTACGCTGATCGGTAAATCCATACGCGAACCCGGCAGCTACACCGGAATTTTCCCGTTCAGCAAAAACGAGGAATGGCGCAAGAATGCAGCACACCTGCGCCACCTGGATGCTCTCGCGGGCAAAATAAAAATACTGCAACAAGAAATCGAAGCTTTGAGGAGAAAAGATTGATGAGCACACAAATGGACATCCATGCAATCCTGCAACATCTGCCGCACCGCTATCCCTTCCTGCTGATCGACCGCGTGCTGTCGGTCGAACCGGGCAAGAGCATTGTGGCGTTGAAAAATGTCAGCATCAACGAACCTTTTTTTCCCGGCCATTATCCGCACCATCCGGTGATGCCCGGCGTGCTGATCATCGAGGCGATGGCACAGGCGGCGGCATTGATATCGTTCTGCGGCCTGGACACAAAACCGGATGAAAATACAGTTTATTACTTTGTAGGTATTGATGGCGCCCGCTTCAAGCGCCCGGTCAGTCCGGGCGATCAACTAATTCTTAAAGTGGAAGTAGTGCGCAACATGCGCGGCTTGTGGAAATTCAAAGCGGTAGCTGAAGTGGACGGACAGCTTGCGGCAGAGGCCGAACTGATGTGTACCATGCGGACAAAATAAAAATTCAACTTTCGTCGCCATACGGCGTTGCTCATAAAAAATTACTTCTTACATATTGAACATATGCGGCGGCGCAATTTTTTGCTCGCGCCTTGTCTGACTTAGAAACTTGAATTTTTAGAGGCACCCAAATGCTCCATCCAACAGCACTTATTCATCCCGGCGCGAAGCTGGCCGACGATGTGGAAGTCGGGCCTTATTCCATTATCGGCGAACACGTTGAAATCGGCGCAGGCACGGTGGTCGGTTCGCATGTGGTGATCGGCGGGCATACCCGCATCGGCCAGCACAATCGCATTTTTCAGTTCAGCTCACTGGGCGAAGTTCCGCAGGACAAGAAATATGCGGGCGAACCGACGCGACTGGAAATCGGCGACTACAACACCATCCGCGAATTCTGCACCTTGAATCTGGGCACCGCGCAGGATGTAGGTGTGACACGCGTGGGCAACCACAACTGGATCATGGCCTACGTGCACCTCGCGCACGATTGCCAGATCGGCAACCACACCATCTTCGCCAACAACGCCCAACTTGCCGGGCATGTCGTGGTAGAAGATTACGCTATTCTGGGAGGCTTTACCGGGGTGCACCAGTTCTGCCAGATCGGCGCACATGTAATGACCGGCGTGGGCACTGTAGTATTGCAGGATATTCCGCCTTACGTCACTGCCTCCGGAAATCCCGTCGCACCCCACGGTATCAATTCGGAAGGCCTGAAACGGCGCGGTTTTTCAAGCGATGCGGTGATGGCGATCAAGCGCGCCTACAAGACCCTGTACAAATCCGGGTTGACGCTGGAACAGGCAAAAGAAGCCATACTCGGACAGGCTGATACCCATCCCGAACTTCATGCGCTGGCCGATTTCCTGGGTCGATCCGAACGCGGTATCGTGCGTTAACTTTTGTCATGTTGAAATCTATAAAAACTATCGCCATGGTGGCGGGCGAAGCTTCGGGCGACCTGCTTGGCAGTCACCTGATGGAGGCGCTCAAACAGGCTGTACCCGGGGCGCGTTTCATCGGCATCGGCGGGCCGAAGATGCAGGCAGCGGGGATGGAAATACTGTTCCCCATGGAAAAGCTCGCGGTGTGCGGCTACATCGAAGTGTTGCGCCATTACCGCGAGATTGCCGACATACGCAGAAAATTGCGCGCGCAGCTCATCAGCAGTCCGCCGGACTTGTTCATCGGTGTGGATGCGCCGGATTTCAATCTTGATTTGGAACTCGCACTCAAGCGGCGCGGTATCCCCACCGTGCAATACGTCAGTCCGTCCATCTGGGCGTGGCGCGGTGGGCGCATCCACAAGATCAAGCGCGCCGTGTCCCATATCCTTACGCTGTTTCCATTTGAAGCCCAGCTGTATGAAAAGGCGGGCGTGCCGGTGACTTATGTCGGCCATCCACTGGCCGATATATTACCGGACATGCCTAAACGCGCCGCCATGCGCGAGCAGATGCGTCTGCCCAAGCAATCCAAGGTATTTGCCTTTTTGCCGGGTAGCCGCCAGAGTGAAGTACGGCAACTGGCCGCGACTTACATCGAAACCGCGAAGCTGATTTTGCTTAAGCTGCCCGATGCGCAGTTTCTGGTGCCGCTAGTCAGCCGCGAGACGCGCACCATTTTTGAGAACATGCAGTGGAAGCTGGAAGCGCAGGATTTGCCCATCACCCTGCTGTTCGGCCATGCGCACGATGCCATGATCGCCGCCGACGGCGTGCTGGTCGCGTCCGGCACCGCCACGCTGGAAGCTGCGTTGCTCAAACGTCCCATGGTCATCACCTACAAGATGCCGGGTTTCACTTATTGGCTGCGCAAGCGCAAACAATATCAACCCTATGTCGGCCTGCCCAATATACTCGCCGGAAAATTCGTAGTGCCGGAACTGTTGCAGGAAGATGCCACGCCGGAAAATCTGGCGCAGGCGCTGCTCAACCTGGTCGAAGACAAACAGGCCGTAGCCGAACTGGAAGAGATTTTCACTGACATGCACGCCACTCTCAGGCAGGATACTGCGCACAAGGCGGCACAGGCGATACTGCCGTATCTGGAAGGGCGCAAATGAATCTGAAAATCGCAGTTGATGGCTTCGTAGGCGCGAATAAATTCGCACCTACAGAAATGGCATAATCCGATGGAATGCCAAAATGTACTTCACCAACTGCGATTTATAGGATGAAACCGGTGCTGATTATTTGTGGCGTGGACGAAGCAGGGCGCGGCCCATTGGCAGGACCGGTGTATGCCGCTGCAGTGATATTGAATGACAGCCGACCGATAGAAGGACTGGCGGATTCCAAGAAGCTCAGTGAGAAATGGCGCGACAAACTCGCGCTGGAAATCAAACAACATGCCACTGCTTGGGCGATAGCCGAAGCCTCCGTGGAAGAAATAGATGAAATCAATATCCTGCGCGCCAGCCTGTTGGCCATGCGCCGCGCCGTCGAAGCGTTGACGATACGGCCCGAGGAAGTATGGGTGGATGGCCTGTACTGCCCGGATACCGGCTTGCCTAGCCGTGCTATCGTGCAGGGTGACAACAGCGTGGCAGCCATTTCGGCAGCCTCCATCCTGGCCAAGACCGCGCGCGATGCGGCCATGCGGGTCCTGCACGAGCGCTATCCGCAGTATGGTTTTGATGGGCACAAGGGCTATCCGACTGCGGCGCATGTTGCTGCGTTGAGATTACATGGCGTATCGGATGTGCACAGAAGAAGTTTCCGTCCGGTGCGGGAGTTGTTGTGGAAGAATTAATATTGGAATAACCATGGCACTGTACAAATTGTTGCACATTCTTTCCGTAATAATCTGGGTCGGCGGCATGTTCTTCTCACACATGGTGTTGCGCCCCAGCATTGGCCAGTTATTAAAACTGCCGGAACGCATGCGCTTGTGGGACAGAGTGTTTGATCGTTTCTTCAAATGGGTGTGGTTTGCGTTGTTTCTGTTGCTGGCGACCGGCTTCTACATGATCTACCTGTATGGCGGCATGGCTACCGTGCCTCGGTTCATCCACCTGATGCTGCTGTCCGGCATTGTGATGATGGTGATTTTTGTGTACCTGTTTTTCGGTTGTTACGTGCACTTCAATCAGTTGGTAGAGGAAAAGGAATGGCATCAGGCAGAGGGAAAGCTGGCGATCATACGGATACTGGTCGGGGTGAATCTTGTTATTGGCTTGCTGACGGTTTCTGTCGCTATTGTCGGCAGAGGTTAATCAGGACAGCAGCTAACGGAATAATGGACGCTTTCCGGAAAGGCATCAATAATGCCAAAGTGGAATGTTATTCCATTTCTAAATTAAATGAGCATTTTTGTAGGCTATTACCGGCTTGAACCGTAACCCTCGCCTTTGGGCGAGGGTCGTTCATAGCTTTGATCATTCCTGCTCTACTTCTAATCCGGAATTTTAGTTACAGAATGCATGATCCGGGGTTGTTGTTATATCGACAACTTAGTGATCCCGCCCACGCTCATGATCGTTGCCTTGACGGTTATTCTCATGATTTTCACGATGATCATCTTTGTGTTCTTCACGGCGCTCATCCTTGTGATCACGATGTTGTTCCTGATAACGCGGGGCATACTCGTGGCTGTACCAGTTATCCTGCACAAAGAACACCCGCTCACCGCAGGCGTTATATTCGCGGCAATGTTTTTTCCAATGCTTTTGATGGCCCGGCGGTACGCGCAGATAGATCGGCGGGCGATCCATCGGCACCTGCTCAATTACTACCGGCTGAGAATAAATTACTTGTGGACGAGGGAAGTCGCCGATGTCGAGTCGGCCATAGAAGCCGGGTTGGCCTACACTGATTGAGACTCCAACGTCGGCAGCGAGTGACGGGGTGGTAACGGTGGCAGCGGCTATTGCTGTTGCGATTAGGAAAAGTTTCATGTTGAATCTCCTGTGGTTATGATACCTAATATATTTTATATTAATTTATCCGAAGTTTGCTGCATGAAGATCATGTGCAAAACATTGTCGTACGGAATGAAAGGTACGCCACAATTGTGCACTTGCAACCAAAACATCTCTGTGCTCCAGCGCACATTTGCCGATAATGAGGAAATCAATAAAGCCGGGCCTGTTGCCAAGTTAATTCCCGCGCAATTGCTTAAATTACCTGCGGAATTATGCGCTTATTCCAACGATTGAAACCCATGCCCCAATGCCATAATTGTTTCAGCAGGATATCAAGACCTGCAAAGAAGAGGAAAACCGAGCCATCAAGAATGCCGGAAAATTCCCACTACAATAATTAAACGCCCTTACGAGGGCGTTTTTTTTGTTCAAAGTTTATTCGACTTTCTCAGTTACCTGAGTTGTGTCTCCCACAGCGCCAGCGCCGCCACCCAGAGCCTTGTACAAGGTAACCATATTGTTCTCCTGAGCCAACTTCAGATTGATGAGATTGTGCTGCGCCGTGTACAGCGAGCGCTGCGAATCGAGGACGACCAAGTAGCTATCCACACCATTTTGAAAGCGCGCGTCCGAGAGTTTGAAGCTGAGTGCAGTAGCGTCGACCAGAGATTGCTGCGCCGCCAACTGCGCGTCCAGGGTGCCATGATCGGCCAGTGCGTCGGCAACTTCACGGAACGCGCTCTGGATAGCTTTTTCATACTGAGCCAGGTAAATTCCGCGATCTGCTTTCGCGACTTTCAGGTTGGCGATGTTGCTGCCGCCATCAAAGATCGGCAGGTTGAGTTGCGGTGCGAACTGCCAGGTGCGAGAGCCGGATGCGAATAAGCCGGATAATTGCGTGCTGGCGGTGCCGATGGAACTGGTCAGCGTGATGCTCGGAAAAAATGCTGCTCGTGCAACGCCGATGTTTGCATTGGCTGCCTTGAGTTGATGCTCTGCTTCCAGGATGTCGGGTCGATTCTGTAGTAGATCGGAAGGCAAGCCAGTAGGTAGGTCGCGGACTGCGGTGATGGTCGTCAACGATGTCGAAGGCAAGAGATCATCTGGTACCGACGTACCCGCCAACAAGGTCAAGGCATTAATATCCTGCGCCACCACGCTGGTATAGCGAGCGATGTCGCCGCGCGCAGTATCGACAGCGGTCTGCGCCTGGCTTAAATCCAGTTGCGAAGCTGCCCCTAATTCAAAACGGCGCTTGTCCATCGCATAAGTTGATTGCTGAGTCCTCAGTGTATCCGCTGCCAAGGAGAGATGTTCCTGATCCGCAGCCAGCGTTAGATAGGCCGTTGCAACTTGGGCAATCAGGCTGAGCTGTGTGCTTCGATGCGCTTCTTCGGTACTAAGATATTGCTCCAGCGCCTGATCTTTCAGATTGCGAACACGACCGAAAAAATCGAGTTCGTAAGCACTGAATCCGAGGCCGACGTTGTAGTCATGAAGGATATATCGCGTACCGGTAGGCGAAAGGCCAGCAGGCGTAAGTGACGCATTTTCGCCGGCAGTTGCGTTGATATGCGGAAACAGCGTGGAGCGTACGATCTGATATTGCGCCTGTGTTTTTTCAATAGTCAGCGCCGTAACGCGCAAATCGCGGTTGTTGGCAAGCGCCAAAGTGATCAACTGCTGCAGCTTGGGGTCAATCACGAAATCGTGCCAATCGACATTGGCTGCATTTTGCCCGCTTGGAATAGATGAATAGGCGGCACCGCTGGGCCAATTGCTTGATACGGGCAGGGCGGGGCGCTGGTAGTCCGGAGCCAAGGTTCCGCAACCCGACAGGATGGCTGCTGCGATGATGGAAAGGCAATATCTATTCATTTCATCGGCCCTCTTCTTCGATGTGGCTAACCGCTGTTTCCTGTTGCTTGCTCTTGAATATGCGGCGCACCAGCGCAAAGGATAATGGCACAAAGAAGATGCCCAAGGCTGTGGCGCTGATCATGCCGCCCAGCACGCTGGTGCCGATAGCGTTCTGCGCACCCGAGCCTGCACCGTGACTGATCGCCAGCGGAAGCACGCCGAACCCGAAGGCCAGCGAAGTCATCAGGATAGGGCGCAGACGCATGCGCACGGCTTCCAGCGTCGCTTCGATCAGGCCGTGTCCATGCTCTTCCATCTGCGCTTTGGCGAATTGCACGATCAGGATGGCATTCTTGGCCGACAAACCGACGGTGGTTAACAGCCCTACCTGCAAATATACATCGTCGGCAAAGCCACGCATTGTTGCAGCAAGCAAAGCCCCCATGATGCCTAGCGGCACGACCAGCATCACTGAAAAAGGAATGGCCCAGCTTTCATACAACGCGGCGAGACAAAGGAAAACAAACAACATCGATACGGCGTACAGGGCAGGTGCCTGCGAACCGGAGCTGTGTTCTTGGTCGGAAATGCCTGTCCATTCAAAACCGATGCCAGGCGGCAACTGGGCAACCAGCTTCTCCATTTCATCAAGTGCCTCACCGGAGCTTTTCCCGGGCGCAGCCGAACCCTGAATCTCGATGGAGGGAAGTCCGTTGTATCGTTCCAGGCGTGGCGAAGCGTAAGCCCATCGACCGGTCGAAAAGGCCGTAAAAGGCACCATATCGCCGTTGGCGTTGCGTGCGTACCATTTACCAAAGTCCTGTGGCAGCATGCGCGAAGAAGCAATGCCTTGCAGATAGACTTTTTTGATCCGTCCCTTGTCGATGAAGTCATTCACATAAGCGCTGCCCCAAGCGGTGCTCAACGCAGTATTGATATCACCCAGAGAAAGCCCCAGCGAACTGGCCTTCTGCTGGTCGATATCCAGGCGGTATTCCGGCGTATCGTCCTGGCCGTTGGGGCGTACTGCAAACAGCAATGGATTCTTGGATGCCAGACCCAGCAACTGGTTGCGCGCTGCCATCAACTGGTCGTGCCCCAGGCCGGCGCGATCTTCCAGTTGCAGGTCAAATCCATTCGCGTTACCCAACTCAAGCGCCGCAGGCGGAGCGAAGGCGAATACCATGCCGTCGCGAATTTGTGAGAAAGACTTCATGGCCCGCGCGACGATGGCCTGCACGCGTTGCTCGGGATGCTGGCGTTGATCCCATGGTTTGAGGCGTACGAAAGTCAGGCCCGCATTCTGCCCGCTTCCGCCGAAGCTGAACCCGGCCACGCCGAACATGGTTGCGACGTTATCCTTCTCGTCCACCAGAAAGTGATGTTCGACCTGTTGGATGACCTTGAGTGTACGTTCTTGCGTGGCTCCGGCAGGCAGCACGATTTGACCGTAAAGAACCCCCTGGTCTTCGTCCGGCAGGAAGCCGCTGGCCTGGTGCAGAAAGAGCGCACCCATCGCGATTACGACTACGACGTAGATGACGAGATAGGGCGCACCGCGATGGATGATGCGGCTGACAGAGTTTTGATAACCTTTGCTCGAACGGTCAAACATGCGGTTGAACCAGCCGAAGAAGCCGCGATGCACGATATGTTCGCCCTTGGCAACGGGTTTGAGCAGTGTGGCGCACAGCGCGGGTGTCAAGATCAGGGCGACAATAACCGACAACACCATGGCAGAGACAACGGTAATAGAGAATTGTCGGTAGATCACTCCGGCGGAGCCTGGAAAGAAGGCCATGGGGATGAACACAGCCGATAGCACCAATGCGATGCCAACCAATGCTCCCGTGATCTGCCTCATCGACTTCTGTGTGGCTTCCTTGGGTGGCAGACCTTCCTCGCTCATTACACGCTCGACGTTTTCCACTACCACAATGGCGTCATCCACCAGCAGACCGATGGCAAGCACCATGGCGAACATGGTGAGCGTATTGATCGAGAGCCCGCAGGCATTGAGTACGGCGAAGGTACCCAGGAGAACCACCGGCACGGCGATAGTTGGAATCAGGGTGGCGCGGAAGTTTTGCAGGAACAGGTACATGACTAGGAATACGAGCACGATAGCCTCGAACAGCGTCTTCACCACTTCCTCGATGGACAGCCGCACATAGGGCGTTGTGTCATAGGCCACGACCGCCTTCATGCCGGGAGGGAAAAACTTCGACAACTCATCGATCTTGGCTTTCACTGCCACAGCGGTATCAATCGCGTTGGCGCCGGTGGACATCTTGATCGCAATGCCCGTGGCAGGATGGGTATTGAAGCGGGCCAAGGTGCCATAGTTTTCGCTGCCCAGTTCGATGCGTGCTACATCTTCCAAATGCACAGCGGCTCCCTCGCGGGTCGTCTTGAGGAGTATCTTGCCGAACTGCTCAGGCGTTTGCAGACGATTTTGTGCCGTGATGGTGGCATTGAGTTGCTGCCCTGCAACGGCTGGCGTACCGCCCAATTGTCCAACGGAAACCTGTGCATTTTGTGCCTGAATCGCGCTGATGACATCGTTTGGTGTCAGCTTGAAGCTATTGAGCTTGGCCGGGTCGAGCCAGATACGCATGGCGTATTGGGAACCGAACATGCGTATATCGCCCACGCCTTTGACACGGCTTACCGTGTCGAGTACGTTGGCGGCGACATAGTCGGCCAAATCGAACTGCGTCATGCTGCCATTTTCGGAAACGAATGCCATCACCATCAGGAAGTTCTTGGTCGACTTGGCGACCGTCAGTCCTTGCTGCTGCACCACCTGCGGCAGGAGCGGCATTGCAAGCTGCAACTTGTTTTGCACTTGAACCTGAGCGATATCGGGGTTAATGCCATTCTCGAAGGTAAGCGTGATGGTCACTGCTCCGGACGAGTCGCTGCTTGAAGCCATGTAGCGCAGACCGTCGATACCATTCATCTTCTGTTCGATTACTTGGGTGACCGAATCTTCAACCGTCTTGGCCGAGGCGCCGGGGTAATTGCCAGTGATCGAGATAGCGGGCGGAGCAATTGCCGGATATTGTGCGATAGGTAAAACATAGATCGACAATAGACCGGCCAGCATGATGACAATTGCAATCACCCACGCAAAGATGGGGCGATCAATAAAGAAACGTGACATGGGGTGCGGCTCCTTACTGCTTTGCAGTTGTGACGGCGGACGCGGCGTCAATCGACACGGCTTGGGCTGGTGCGCCGGGTCTAACCTTTTGCAAACCGTCGACGATCAACTGGTCGCCGACATTCAGGCCGCTTTTTACCACCCACTTATCGCCTACTGCGTCACCCAATTCAAGGACACGCAACTCCACTTTTCCATCCTTACCCAGCACCAGAGCGGTCGCATTGCCTCTGGGATCATGCGTCACACCCTGTTGAGGAACAAGCATGCCTTGCTCATTCACGCCCTCTTCAAGGATGGCGCGCACGAACATGCCGGGCAAGAGGTCATGCTTGGGATTGGGGAATACGGCGCGCAAAGTGACGGTACCGGTACCCTGATCGACCGTCACATCGGATAATTCCAGCGTTCCTTCCAGTGCGTAGTGCACGTTGTCGTCCAGTAGCAGCCTTACTTTTGCAGCATCGGGGCCGGCACGCTTCAGCAAGCCGCTTTCCAATGCATGCTTCATCCGCATGAGTTCTGCGCTGGACTGAATCACGTCGACATAAATCGGATCCAGTTGTTGCACTGTTGTAAGCGCAACGGTTTGATTAGCTGTCAGCAAGGCGCCCGGGGTCACTGTCGAGATGCCGATGCGTCCCGAGATAGGCGAAGTGATTCTGGTGTAATCAAGATTGATGTGCGCAGTGTCTACCGCTGCCTTGTTGGCTGCTACGTCAGCCTCTGCCTGCTTGAGCGCAGCATCCGCGTCGTCGAAATCCTGCTTGCTCACCGCATTGATCTTGACCAGTTCACCGTACCGGTTAGCCTTGAGTTTTATGGTCACCAAATTAGCTTGCGCCTTGGACAGGCTTGCCTGCGCGCTATCGTAGGTCGCCTTGTAAAGCGCCGGATCAATCTGGTAAAGCGTCTCGCCAGCCTTCACGTCCGCTCCTTCGCGGAAAAGCCGCTGCCGGACGATGCCGTTGATCTGTGGCCGTACTTCGGCGACTTTGTAGGGGGATGTACGACCGGGCAATTCTGAAGTAATAGATATTTTTTGTGCCTTGACGATGACAACGCCTACCGGTGCGGCGGCTTTCTGCGGAGCGGTAGCCTGTGGCTTGTCGCATCCGGCCAGCGTCAGGCCGACCACCAGAGCCAGCCCGGTAGACAGGCCGACGACATTATGTTTTATTCGCATTAAAAACCTCGTTATTGTTAATTCCGTTGGAGCAGGGTGATCATCTTCAAGTATTCGTCTGTTCAGGCACAAATATTCGCAAAAATCCATCAACCACAGCGGCCACCTTCATCGCCTCATCTTCCGGCGGGCGCTGGATGCCAAACAGCAGTTGCGTACGCTCCTGGCCCACCAGCATCGCCATCAGCAATTCTGCCGCGAACACCGTATCGGCATGGCGGATATGCTCATCCTCCATGGCTTTGCGCAAAAAATCAGCCAGTCGCTCTATCATCTGTCCGGCTCCCAGCGCATAGACCTCGCGTACCAACTCGGGAAAGCGCAACGCCTGACCGCTCAAAATGCGGTATGCCGCGATGCCCTCCGGGTTAAGTATCCGCTGCCGGTATATTCCACCAAAGTTTATAAGGCTCTGGCGCAAATCGTCCGGATGCCCATTCAGCGGCGCGAGAATATCAAGAAAGCTATCCCGCACCACCTCGGCAAACAGGCTCTCCTTGTTCTTGAAATGGTTGTAGAACGTCTGCCGCGCCACTTGGGCACGACCGATAATCGCGTCTACGCTGGCATCATAGCCCTGTTCAAGGAACAACTCTCTCGCTGCGAGCAGCAGCCGCTCCCGATTGGTTATCATCACGTTCATAACACGAATTATGCCTAGATTAGACTGTCTAGTCTACCTCTTTCGCAATGCCGCATTAAAAATCTGACTGAGACTTCAGATGGCAATGGTGCGTACTTCATGCAACAGATGACGAATATCTTTTGTGCCGGGATTGAACCCAAATAATCCATTAGGAGCGATACGATATGATTTGCCAGCATCCGTTCGCCCTGAGCTTGTCGAAGGGTTTGTTCTACAGCGCAAGTGGTTCGACAAGCTCACCACGAACGGTCTAATGGATTATCTGGGTTGAATGTGACATAACAATCGGATGAACCTGAGACTATAATAAACCATCGCGTGTCCGATCCAGAATCTGCCATGAGCGCCATTCATTCTTCCCAACTGGTTTTTTTTGCTGCACATGCGCCGTTCGACCGGATGGAACCGGCACATCTGTTGTGGATGCTGGAACGCATGCAGCTTGCTTATTATGCCCAAGACGAGGTAATTGTCTCGCCTGATGGCGGCATAGTGGAGCGCTTTCTGGTCATCAAGCAGGGCATGGTGCATGGCGAGCAGGATGTCGCCCACGCTGTCGAAGCGGACACCTGGCTGGAACTGGTGGAAGGAGAATGCTTTCCGCTCGGTGCGCTGCTGGCGCATCGTCCGGTAGCCAGCGTTTATCGGGCGGGCAAGGACACTTTTTGCTACGAATTACCCGTCGCGGATTTTCATACCTTGCTCGGACTCAGCGCGCCGTTCCGGGATTTTTGTACGCGCCGGATTGCCAATTTGCTGGAACACTCCAAGCAAGTCATTCAGGTGCAGTACACGCAATCAAGCGCCGAACAACAATCGTTGACCAGCCCGTTGTCCGCCATCATCCGTCGTGCGCCCGTCACTTGCTCGGCGCAAACCAGCGTGCGTGAAGTATTGGAGCGGATGCATGAGTTGTGCATCGGCTCGATGGTGGCGGTGGATGATGCCGGGCGACCGCTCGGCATCCTGACGCTCCACGATGTTCTGGCGCGCATCGCACTGCCGCAGATCGACATGGCACAAGCCGTGATCGGCATCATGACCACGCACTTAACCGCCCTTTCGCCGCAAGCCTTGGCTTATGAGGCGGCGCTGGCCATGGCCAAGCAAGAAATCCGGCACGTGCTGGTCGTCGAAAACGAGCGGCTGGTCGGCTGTGTCGGAAAAAGACCTGTTCGCTTTGCAACGGGTAGGCTTGCGTCAGGTTGGCTCGGCCATACGCCATGCACTGAACATTGAAGAGTTGCAACAATCCGCAGCCGACATCCGCAGCATGGCGCACAACATGATGGCGCAAGGAGTGGCGGCGGAGCAGTTGACGCAGTTCATCTCCACCTTCAACGATTTGCTCACCGCGCGCGTGGTTGAGTTGGAATACACTGCCAGCGGAATCAACGCGACACCGCTGGCCGAGCGGCTGTGCTGGATGGCGTTGGGTTCGGAGGGGCGCTTCGAGCAGACGCTGAGCACTGATCAGGACAACGCACTCATTTTTACGGTGCCGGAAGGCATGACGACGGATCAGGTGCGTGAGCAATTATTGCCAGTCGCCAAACGCATCAACGACACCCTGGCTTTGTGCGGATTCCCTTTGTGTCGCGGCAAGGTGATGGCATCGAATCCGCAATGGTGCCTGTCGCTGGAAGAATGGAAGAGTACCTTTACGACCTGGATCATCAACAGCACTCAGGAAACACTCCTGCATTCATCGATCTTTTTCGATTTTCGTGCGCTATATGGCGAAAAAAAACTTGCTGATGAATTACGTGAGTGGCTGCTCGGCGTTGCGAGTGACAACGGTCGCTTTTTACATCAGTTGGCCGAGGATGCAATGAGTATCAGACCTCCTCTCGGAGTGGTCAGAGATTTTGTTGTTGGAAAGGAAAACAAACTCGATCTGAAGTTGAATGGAATTACTCCTTTTGTGAATGCAGCGCGAATATTTGCTTTGGCAACAGGAGTGTCTCATACCAACACGTTACAGCGTTTGCGGGCTAGTTCTTTGAAAATGAAAATACCTGCTGCAGAAATTGAAGCATGGATTGATGCCTTCCTGTTTATCCAGGTATTGCGCATGCGCCATCACGATGAGGCGAAGACGCAGGGATTGTGCGATGACGCGTTGGATAACTTAATTGACCCCGAGCAACTGAACGAATTGGATAGGCGTATCCTTAAAGAGGCTTTCCGGCAGGCACGAAAACTTCAGGCAAGACTTGCATTGGAGTATCGTCTGTGATTCAGTGGCTAGCAAGATTGTTTGGAAATAAGCCCCAACTGACGGAACAGCAGCGGTCGCGTTTGGAAGCATGGAAAAAGATACCTCCGGCACCATTGACTGTTTCAGTAAACGAAATGAGATGTGTCGTCGTCGATGTGGAAACGAGCGGACTAAATTTGATGAAAGACCGACTCATCTCAATTGGAGCGATAGCGGTGGTAAATGGTCAGCTGGCGCTAGGTGATAGTTTTTATGTCGTGCTTCAACAACCGGTTGCAAGCCATAAAGAGAATATCTTGTTGCACGGTATCGGGGGAGCAGCTCGAACGGAAGGCGTCCCAGCTATCGATGCCCTGTTAAATTTTTTGGATTACCTCAAAAAAGATCCGCTGGTGGCTTTTCACGTTGTTTTCGACCAGACCATGATTCGACGAGCAATCAGTCAATACCTTGGTATTCCATTCAAACATTCGTGGTTGGATATGGCTTACATAATGCCAGCGCTAAATCCAGGTCTTTCAGATCGTTTCCGGACATTAGATGACTGGAATGGGCACTTTGATATTCGTAATGATGCTCGCCATAACGCATTGGCTGATGCAATGGTCACCGCACAATTGTTTCAGATTGCACTGGTTCAGGCACGTAAAAAAACAATCACTGATTTCTCCGAATTTATTGATTTGGAAAAATCTCAACATTGGCTGAATAGTCAAAGTAGCTACAAGGTGCATTAATTATTTGGCTAGAACATGTTCCTTTCGAATTGTAATAGTGATATTGTTTCAAACAGTCCGTTACAACTGCTTGATTGGTTGTTTAGATTAGAAGTGTGGGCTAATGAAACTGATAAGCCGAGCTAGCACTAAAGGGGTATCCGCATTTCATGATTGAGCAATATTAATATTGCTCAATGGTGCAATATTGCTTATAGAGGAAATACTCGCTGATAGCCACGCCAGTATTAACTTTCAGCGATTATTAAAGTAGAGTTTAATATTAAACTGGATTTTAATAATCAAAATATTAATCACGAAAAACGGAAACCCCACTAAAGATACAAACTTCGAAAAACCACTAAGGAGGTCATAAGGGGGAACAAAAATCAATTTTAATGGTAATTGGAATAAGTTCAAATGAAATTCCAACAACTTGAGAGGAGAGATCAATGTCTTTATTAATCGCAAGTAATATACAAAACAATCCGAAATACCTGCAACTCGTCAAGCAGCGCGACACACTTTCATGGACGCTTTCGGCTATTGTCTGCATTATGTATTTTGGTTTCACCCTGATGATCGCCTTCGCGCCCGGTATTCTTACCCAGCCTATATCAGATGGCAGTGTCATACCGATGGGGATGATACTGGGTGTTGGCGTGATACTGATATCCTGTTTGCTGACCGGCGTCTATGTTTTCAAAGCGAATACAGTGTTCGATCCAATTGTCCGTGAAATCGTTCAAGAGGCCTCTAAATGAAAATATTAAATACTATAATTTTTGCGATACTGGCGCTTTTTGTTTCAGGCATCTCACAAGCTGCGGATATGGTCACCTCTGCCGTCGCGCCTGTAACAGCGGCTGTGGTCGCTGCTGCCCCGACGCCTGCTGAAATTCCTGTCAACTGGCATGCGGTCATAATGTTTCTCATATTCGTTGCGATAACATTGATCATCACTTATTGGGCTGCTACACACACCAAAACAGCAAGCGACTTCTATGCTGCTGGACGAGGAGTGACCGGACTGCAGAACGGGATGGCAATTGCAGGGGACTACATGTCTGCCGCATCTTTTCTGGGTATTGCTGCTTTGGTTTACATGAACGGTTTCTATGGATTGATTTTCTCCGTGGGTTGGCTGGTCGGTTGGCCCATCATACTGTTCCTGGTTGCGGAACGGCTCCGGAATCTGGGGAAATACACCTACGCGGACGTCGTTTCTTTTCGTCTCAAACAAGGGCCGATCCGTGTCATGGCAGCCATCAGTTCCTTGATTGTAGTGATCTGGTATCTGATCGGGCAGGCAGTAGGTGCCGGACAATTGCTCCATACTTTGGTGCCACAGGTTTCATACAGGGAGTCGATTGTTGTTGTTGGTGCGCTGATCATCATTTATGTAACCTTTGGCGGAATGAAGGCTACAACCTGGGTTCAAATCATTAAGGCTGGCCTGCTACTTGGAGGGGCAACCTTGATGGCTTTGGGTGTAATGTCTCACGAGGGCTTCAGTTTCGAAAAACTGTTCTCTGATGCTGTTGCACTCCACCCAAAGCATCTGGATATCATGAAATCAGTTGTGCCTATTGGCGCCAAGGCCAACCCTATCGAGTCAATCTCGCTTGGGCTGACCTTGATGTTCGGTACAGCAGGGCTTCCGCACATCTTGATGCGCTTTTTTACCGTTACCGACGCAAAAGCAGCGCGTAAGTCTGTGTTGTACGGGACATGCTTTATCGGTTTCTTCTACATTTTGACTTTCATCATTGGCTTTGGTGCGATTGTACTGGTAGCCAACCAACCCGCCTATGTGGCCGACATTTCCAAGAGCATCCTTGCTCTCAAGGGGGGTGGTAGCATGCCCGCTGTTTATCTCTCGCACGCACTTGGAGGTGATCTCTTTCTTGGCTTTATCGCTGCGGTAGCATTTGCTACGATTCTTGCAGTGGTTTCCGGTCTGACACTGGCCGGCGCCTCGGCCTTATCGCATGATATCTACGCGAGTGTAATCAAGAAGGGTAAAGCAACGGAGAAGGAAGAAGTGTGGGTATCAAAAATGGCCGTGGTTATTTTGGGGGTTATAGCCGTTCTTCTAGGTATCGCCTTTGAGAAGCAAAACGTTGCGTATATCGTGGCACTTACATTCTCGATTGCGGCATGTACAAACTTTCCCATTCTGGTTCTTTCGATCTTCTGGCGAGGTCTCACGACACGTGGCGCAGTGCTTGGAGGATACACGGGCATTATTGGGTCTATCGGCCTATTGATCATCGGGCCGACGGTTTGGACCAAGGTTTTAGCCATGGGCCCCGCTATATTCCCTTATGACTTCCCGACCTTTGTCGTCCTTCCGACTGTTCTTATCGTTGCATATATAGCCTCAGTTACTGACAATAGCGAAAGCGGTCAGAAAGAAAAGGCAGCATACGATGCACAATTGATTCGTGCAGAGACGGGCTTGGGTGCAGAGGCAGCAGCTGTTCATTGAGCTTTTAAGGTTATCCTGATGCAGAAAAACCACCGGGTTTGATCCCGGTGGTTTTTGGTACAGCAGGCATGCCGCACATCCTGATGCGCTTCTTCACCGTACCGGCCGCACAAGCAGCGCGCACCTCGGTTATCTGGGCGATGGGTACCCTCTCTGTGTCCTCTGTGATCTCTGTGGCTTGAACTGAGGAATTTAGGATAGAAAGATAATGCAGTTGATATTTACTAATTGCGTCCAGACACACCGCGCTGCATGGCGACCAACGCAGCCTCGGTGCGTGAGCGCACATGCAGTTTATTCAGGATGCTCGTCATGTAATGCTTGACGGTTTTTTCAGCAAGGAACATTTGCTCGCCGATTTTACGGTTGGTGAGTCCTTGGCTGAGGAGATGGAGGATTTTTGTCTCGCGTGGCGTCAATTCGGAAAATGAATCAATGGGGTGCGGTTGGGAAAACTCGGTCAGCATATCTGCGGCCAGGGTGGGTGTGACATAAGCCTCGCCTCCGGCCACCCGGCGCGTGATGGTGCGCAATTCGCTTGCGGAAACTCCCTTCAATACGTAGCCATGTGCGCCTGCCTTCAACGCGGCCATCAGATTTTTCCGGTTTTCGGAGGAGGTTAGCATCATGATGCGTACTCCCGGTGTGCTGGCAGCGATCATTCCGGCTGCCTCAATGCCTCCCATCCCGGCCATCGAGACATCCAGCAGCACTATGTCAGGATGCAATTTATCCACCAACTCCACTGCCTCCTCACCGCTGCCGACCTGGGCGATTACTTCGAAATCTGGTTCAGCGGCAAGCGAGTGGGCAACTCCATCGCGAAATAGGGGATGGTCGTCGGCGAGCAGAATGCGGATCAGGTTAGACACGATACTATTACCTTAAGTAAATATCCGTTCGCCCTGAGCTTGTCGAAGGGTTCTGGTTGCATGGCTGGTGGTTCGACATAACCAGCGACTTGGCTGTCGTCTTTTGACAGCTTAGTCGAATGGCTAGTAGTTATATCAAGCTCATCACGAACGGTTAAGTGAAAAATTTTGAGATTAGACATGGATCATCTCATCGGTTGAAAGGGGAAGTCTTGCGCGGATGCAGGTGCCGCGCCCGGGGGCGGAATCGATTTCAAAGATACCCCCGAGCAGCTTGACGCGTTCGCGCATGAAAGCCAGTCCGAGCCGCCCGCCTACGGCAGCCGACTGAAGGTCGAAACCGGCGCCATGATCCGTGATTGTTACCAGTACCTGCCCCTCGGTCTGTTGCACCTGCACCTGTGGTGCGCCCCCGGGCGCGTGCCGCCGACAATTGGTAAGCGATTCCTGAATCAGCCGGTACACCGTGATCTTGACTGAAAGCGGCGCCTTATTCAGAGCTTCATCTATCTCGGTTGAGATCGTTTGTCCGTACACGTGCTCGAAATCACGCACAGCGCGTCGAACTGTGTTGGCGAGTGATAGCTCGTCCAAGCCCGGTATTGCCAATCCGGAAGAGATTTTGCGCACGTCCTGCAGCGAGGATTGCAGGGCGCTGTGGATGCTGTTGAGATCATTCGAAATATTATTCGACTGCGATGCACAGACACGGCATATTGAAGCAAACTCATCGAAGCGCAGCAGGGCGTAGGCAATTGTTTGCGCTGGCCCGTCGTGCAGGTCAGCGGCAATCCTGATCAGGAATTCCTCGTTGAGCGTGGTCGTGCTTACGCCAGCCTCGCGCAGCCGCTCGCGCATGTGATCGTTCTCGTCGAGTGCAGCTTGGAGTTGATCGAGTTGTCGGCGCGAGTCACGCTGCTGGCCTTGAATGGTATCGTTGGCGCGGCGCACCAGGCTGAACAGCAACACATAGATTGCGAGGGTGGTGAACGCGACAAGTGCCCAACTGCGCTGCTGGGCGGCACGGATTTCATGTTTCAGATTGTCTACTGGGAGATAGACCTCGGCGACTCCAATAATATCGGCATGTGAACTGGAAAAAATCGGAACATAGACCTCAAGCATTTGCGACCCGAGCTTATGCTCGGGCTGGTTGTCGGCTTCTTTGAGATTGCTGATTTTGGCTTGCACCGTGCCTGTGAAGGCTGCAGCAAGCCGCCCCTTTACCGGGAAGCGAAGTCCAATTTGCGCATGGTCGCTGCTGTAGTCGATACGACCGCTGTTATCCCAGAGCTTGAAGCGAAGCAATTCGCGACCCATTGGCCCTTCGAGGAAAGTCCAGTCGAGCAAGGCACGCCTCTGGTCGTCAACTATTTCCCCGCCTGTCCAGCCGTGCAGTTGAGATGCAGAAATGCTTTCTACATAGACCGCCGAAATTGCTGCGGCACGGTTCACCTCGCTGTTTTCTATCTGCTTCCCCATCCATGAGCCGAGGGTAAGCCCACCGATCAAAAGAACAGCGATGATTGCCAGCATAAACTGGCTCAAAAAACTCAGGCGGTTGAATGCTTGCTTCAATGCGGTAAGCATCGAAAACCCTCAGAAAATATTGATCCCAAAAAATCCATTAGAGCCAATTGTCCCTTCCCCCATGCAGGGGGAAGGTTAGGATGGGGGTAGAAGTGGTGAAATAACACGTTTCTACCCCCTCCCTATCCCTCCTCCGGGTGCCCGGCCAAAAGCTTGACGGACTGCAAGGGGGAGGGGATTTTTCGTCTAAGGCTACGCTGAACAAGCCCCGCATTTTCAAGATTCAAATTGCGAAATATGCGTGATCGTGCAAAAAGACGAGTTCAGCCCGTATTGTTTTACCCTTTCGGGCTACTCCTCGGGCTTTTCGCCCGCCATTCGCCCACTATGGGCGGACTTGTGCCATCAATCGATTTCGAGACAAGTAAATATTCGCCAATGCCAGCGCAGTAAATGCGCGGCCGGAATTCTTGGCTAAACCACGGTAGCGCACTTTCGTAAAACCCCACAGCCGTTTGACCACGGCAAAGACGTGTTCGACACGGGCTCTTATCTTTGACTTATTGCGGTTCTTGCCGCGCTTGACCTCATCGACTTCACCACCCGGCTTACGGGTGCGACAGTTGGTGAAGTCGCGGGCTTGGGGGGATTTACTGTGAATCAAATCCTTTTGGCTGGCATAGGCGCTATCGCCATAAACACGCTGCTCTTGGCCATGCAGTAAATCAGGCAGAGGATGTTTGTCATGCACGTTGGCCGGGGTGACGACGGCGCTGTGCGCCAGGCCGCTTTGACTATCCACGCCAATGTGCAGCTTCATGCCAAAGTACCACTGCTGTCCCTTGCGAGTCTGGTGCATCTCAGGATCACGTTTCTTATCGGCGTTCTTGGTTGAGCTGGGTGCCGCGATAATGGTGGCATCGACAATCGTGCCGGTCTTGAGTGTCATGCCGCTGCCTTGGAGTACGCGCCCGACTTCGGCAAACAGTTGCTCATTGAGATTGTGTTTCTCCAGAAGGCGACGAAACTTTAGCAGCGTGGTGGCGTCCGGTACGGCTTCGCATCCCAAGTCGATGCCAGCGAAATGGCGCAAGCTGGCGATGTCGTAGAGTGCTTCTTCACAGGCAAAGTCGGCCAAATTAAACCAGTGCTGAATGAAGTGGATGCGCAACATGCGTTCGAGCCAATCGGTGGACGGCCATTGCCTCGCTTCGGGTAGTGCGGTTCGATCACGGCACATAGATCGACCCATGGCACGATGCGATTCATCGTGTTCAGAAATTCGTCGCGCCGTGTCGGTCTGCGGTGTTGTTCAAATCCTGTTTCGTGTTTCGCTGCCATCGCCAGAGTATTTTGTTTCATTGCCATCTACCATGTTTGTCTACTACGGCTATAACGCACGACCTATGGAATCGGTGGACTTAATCAGCGTAGCCCTAACGCACAATCTGCGTTTAATGTTAACACAAGATTACTGTGCCAATAAGACTATGGTCTTAAAGAAAGGAACTTTAGTCTTATTCATTTTTAGCGGATAGTCCGTAGCGGCCACGTCCGAAATTGTAGACAATCACTTCCAATGTATGTTTCTTGACTTAGATCAATATGAAATGGAAACAATCGGCAGTGAAGAGAAAATGAACCGATTTATGCGCAAGGATGCGCAACTTAAACCCGGATTGTTTCTTATGTACGCTAACGTACGGAGAGCACAAAGTTTAATGTATAAATTGCTAATGAATTCAATTAGGAAACCAGCTAAAGCAGGCATCTTCTGGCCTAATGACCTTGCCCCTGTAATACGTTTTTACAGGGCAAGGTCATAATGGACAATCCGGGTTGAATAAACCCAAAAGAATTTTGTGAAGCTATTTTTTTATATAACATGGAGATAGATACAAATGACTCGTCAAGCTCGCACCTCAATACTACCTCGTACCCCAATAATCCTCAGTGCTACCGTTGCCGCCATTACACTGGCCTTTTCCCTCAATGCATCCGCCGTTGATGAAAATGCCGCGAAAGAATTGGCTCGTGCAAACAACTGCTTCAAGTGCCACGGTGTCGATAAGGAAAAAGACGGCCCTTCCTACAAAAAAGTAGCTGAAAAATATCGCGGCAAGCCTGAAGCCGAAGCAAAATTGATTCACCATATTACTTCGGGGGAGAAAGCAAAGTTTCCTGATGGGCATGAAGAAGATCACAAGAATATCCAGGGCAAAGCATCGCCGGAAGAAATCAAGAATCTCGTAGACTGGGTTCTTTCACGCTAGCTGCAAGAAAACAACAATTATTTCTTTAAATCAGGGAGCGGCAAATGAACCTTCAAGCACGTACCAAAATTTTGGCCGGTATTATTGCTGGCTCTTTTGTCCTTCTCTTTTCGGCTTCGGCGTTTGCTGAAGACGCGGTAGCGGTGAAGGTGGATGCTGTTGCAGCGAAAAAACTCGCGCGCAATGACCACTGCCTGCGTTGCCACGCCGTAGACAGGAAGAAGGAAGGCCCATCCTACCAAGCCATCGCCTACAAGTACAAAGGCCAGGCCGATGCACAGGACAAACTGGTCAAGCACATCACCTCAGGTGAAGACCGGGTCAAGCTTTCCGATGGACACATGGAAACACACAAGTTCGACAAGACCACGGATATAAACAAGATCAACAATCTGGTGAGCTGGATTCTTGCTCAGTAGAACTGAGCGGATAGGTAGGATGGGTGTAGGCCATAGGCCGTAACCCATCGAAGCTGAACGATGGGTTGCACCCATCCTACCAAAAGATTTAGAAGCATTTTGTAATTACAAAGGCAAACAAGGGGAGAGGCATGAAATTCTTAAGAAAAATTATGGTGTTATGCGCGTTCATCGGCAGTATGTGGATGTCGGCAAACGTGATGGCGGCAGAAATCAACCTGCCGGATATGGGGGGAGATACTTCCAAGGCGGCCGTAGCCAAGGAGTCCCTGAGAAAAGATGCGATCTGCACGCGTTGCCACGACGAAAGCGAGGCAACGCCGATTCTTTCCATCTACCAGACCAAACACGGCGTAAAGGGCGATTCCCGCACGCCGTCCTGTCAGAGTTGTCACGGTGAAAGCGAAAAGCACCTGAAGGGTGATCCGAACGTAAAAGGCCGCGCCGCACCGGATATCATTTTCAAGAAGGGTACCTATGAATTATCGGATGAAAGAATTCGCTCCGCCCAGTGCATAAGCTGCCACAAAGGCACCGCACGCACCAACTGGGACGGCAGCCAACACCAGAACAACCAGGCGGCCTGCAATAGCTGCCACACGATACATTCTCCAACCGACAAGGTGCGCGACAGGAAGACTCAAACCGAAGTCTGCTTCACCTGCCACAAGGAACAGCGCGCGGATACCCACAAGATATCAACCCACCCGATTGATGCGGGCAAGGTGGTGTGTTCGGATTGCCACAATCCGCACGGTTCGGCTGGTCCAAAATTGCTCAAGAAGAACACGGTCACGGAGACCTGCTACTTGTGCCATGCGGAAAAGCGCGGCCCCTTCCTGTTTGAACATCAGCCGGCGACCGAAGATTGCACGAACTGCCATACGCCGCACGGCTCCAATATCACGCCGCTGCTGAAATCGCGTCCGCCGTTCCTGTGTCAGGAGTGCCACGATGGCCCGCATAACAGTAAGAGTGCTGCCGGCCCCAATGCTGCTGGCTATCAGGGTGGTCTTGGTTTCAATAACGCCAACGGTACAGCCAATCTATTCCCGAGCACTCAAGCGGCTGCACGCGGTTGCATGAACTGCCATGCCATGGTTCACGGCTCGAATAGCCCAGCCGGCGCGTTCCTGCATCGCTAGTCATCTTAAAAGATTATAGGGAGCTAAAAAATGAAAGCACTACATAGTAAAAGATTTTCCGCCAAGGTGATAACGCTGGCGGTGCAAGGAGCCTTGGTTGCGATGTTCGCCAGCCCTGTGTTTGCTCAGGAAGCTGGGAGCGAAGAAGTCACGGCCTTGACTCAGCCCACCAATTCTGTTGATATCGGGGCAGATTATGTTTCCAAGGACTCCGCCAAATTCGGCGAATATAACGGCTTGAACAAAAAAGGCGCAGACCTGATCGGCAACTTCAACATGCGCGGCGGCGATGCGTACAACTCTTTCAATGGGGGCAGCGGAACTAAGCGCTGGGAGTTGAATGGCACCGACCTCGGCACCACATCCCGCGAACTCGGCGGGAGCGTGAGCGACCAAGGGAAATGGAGCTTTGGCATCGGCTACGATGAGCTACGTCACAATACTGCCGACACATACCAGACACCCTTCCTGGGATCTATGGGCGGTAACAACTTCACTTTGCCGTCAAACTTTGGCGGTATCAGTACAGCAGCGGGCACTCACCCCCCCATAAACAACCCCCAATCCCCATATATAGGATCAGGCGGATTAGCAACCGGAAATTTTTTAACCAACCCAGGCACAAATAATCTAACCGCAGCTCAAAAGCGGCCTTTAATACGCAAGATGTTCACAACGACCGGGATAATTCGAAATTCAACGCTGGGTTTATTTTCGATTCGCACTGGGACGTGAAGTTCGATTTCAACCATCTCGTTCAATCCGGCGCGAAACTCCAAGGGGTTGCTGGTGATCAGGTGGGCAGTGGCATCACAACATTTGCTGGTCAAACACCTTTCGTGATAATGAACCCAACCAATTACACGACGGACACCTTTAACCTTGCACTGAACTGGGCTGGAGACAAGGGGTATGCGACCGCAAGCTATTTTGGATCGATTTTCAAGGACGGCTACAACGGCGTGTCCTTTGACAACCCGTTCTATAAAGCCGGTGCGTTTACTATTGGCACTACCGCTTACGGGGTAGATACGATGAGTACCATGCCCAGCAATGATTTTCAACAGTTGAACCTGACCGGTGGCTATAACATTACCTCGGCCACGAAGCTGGTGGGAGGGCTTTCTTATGGTCGCAACACGCAAAATGACTCCTACGCGCAACAGGGCTTGACACCCAATGGATTCCCGCAAAACTCGCTTAACGGCTTGGTGGTGTCGACCCACGCGGATTTGAAACTGACCAATCAGACGACCAAGGATTTGCTTTTGAGCGCAGGTTTTAAATACAACGAACGCGACAATCAAACTGCGTCAAATAGTTATCAATTTAATACCATCAATGAGGCAGTAGGTGCTGCTGCCAGCACATCGGTGAACACTCCGATGAGCAACAAGAAAACCCAACTTGAGTTAGCCGGGGATTATCGTGTCGACAATAAGCAGAAATTGAACTTGTCCTACGGCTACGAGGAAATCAAGCGCTGGTGCAACACTGCTGTGCCCAATACCTTGAACGCGCCAAATTTGGGGGCCACGGGCGTATCACCATATATTCCAACGACCTGCGCCGAGGTACCGGATAGCAAGGAGAACAAAATTGCGGTCAACTACAAGCTTAAGGCGAAAGACGATTTGAACTTTAATGCGGGCTATAGCTACGCGGATCGCGTTGCAAATGTTGTTCCGACGTTCTATAACCCCATGCAGGTTGTCGGGGGGGGATCAGGAGGAGAGGGTTTTGAGGTTCCTGGATTCGTGGCCTACTTTGATGCCTCTCGCAAAGAGCAGCTATTGAAAGCGGGGGTCAATTGGCAGGCGAACGATAAACTGTCTCTCGGCCTGAATGGCCGCTATACCGATGACCAATATGGCTCGACGTATGGCGTGCAGAATGGCAATTCGTGGGGCCTGAATCTGGATGCGACCTATGCCGCCAGCGAAAATCGTTCGTTTTCTGCCTACGCAACGACGCAAAATTCGAGCAGAAATTTGACCGATCTTACACAAGTTGCAGGCACAGCCGCTACCGCCGCAACTGCCATCAAACTTAGTATTCCGGCAGGCGCTCAAACCTGGACCAATACACTCAATGAGAACGATATGACACTCGGTCTCGCTGCCAAGCAAGGCGGGTTCATGGGCGGCAAGCTTGATATCGCCGGTGATTTGACTTATTCGCTTGGGAAATCAAGCTATGGCACGCAGCCAAACTATCCTACCGCTGACTTGGGCGGAAATGCTTGTAGCTCCGCTTATTATGCTACATGCGGCACCTTGCCGGATATCACGAACGAATTGCTGCAATTGAAGCTCACCGGCAATTATAAAGTCGACAAGACCAGCAAGATCAAGATGGGGTACATATACTCGCACCTGAATTCAAATGATTACTTCTACAACGCTTATCAGTATGGCTCGACACCAGCCACCCTGATGCCGACCAATCAGCAGGCGCCAAGCTACACTGTCAATGTAGTCTCAGTGTCTTATGTACGCAGCTTCTAACATGGTTGCTGTAAAATAAAAACAGACGGGGTACAATAATTTTGTACCCCCTTTTTTACAAGTCTGATGCATATTAATAAATTAAATAGTTTCAAACGGAGGGATGAATGGATAACAAACAAGGCATCATGAAATGCACATGGAATTTTCTGAAAACACCGAGTGCGAAGTACTCGCTGTTGACACTGTTGGTGGTGGGTTTCTTCGCGGGCATTATCTTCTGGGGTGGGTTCAATACCGCGATGGAGATGACGAACCGGCTGGAATTCTGCATTGGCTGCCATGAGATGCGCGATACCGTGTATCAGGAATACAAAAAGACTATCCATTATTCGAACCGCACCGGCGTGCGCGCCATCTGCCCCGATTGCCACGTACCCAGGGATTGGGGACACAAGATGCTGCGCAAGATGCAGGCAAGTAATGAAGTCTGGGGAAAGATCACCGGTTACGTTGACACCCCGGAAAAATTCGAATCGCACAGAATGGAACTGGCGACCCACGAATGGGCTCGCATGAAAGCGACAAATTCGATTGAATGCCGCAACTGTCATGATTTTGATGCCATGAGCGGTAATATCCAAAAGCAGACCGTGTATAACAAGCACATGAAGGCAAAAGCCGACGGCCAGACCTGTATCGATTGCCACAAAGGCATAGCTCATAAACTGCCGAAAGAGTACAAAGATCCGGATGAGGAGTAATATCTTTCTCTAACGAAGCATTGTGTTGGCATCACCTGAGCCCCGCCTTGATGGCGGGGTTTTTTTATATGCCTCTATATGGTTTTCAGTAGGATGGGTGGTAACCCATCGTTTTAGCTTTGATAGGTTGCGGCATTGATGGGTTACGCTACGCTTCACCCATCCTACGGCCTTCTCCCAAGACATGAGCAAGCCGGACATCGCCCGGCGGTAGTTGTTAGCCCTGCGTCCTACAACGGCAAAACCGGTCTTATGCTGTGCTGCCCGATGACTACGCAGCTCAAGGGCTACCCATTCGAGGTTTTGATCGCTGGCAACTCTCCCTGCGCCGTGCTGTCCGACCAGATCAAAAGCCTCGATTGGGTTGCGCGCAAGGCCAACCGCAAAGGGAAGGTATTACCTGACGAATTGGCTCAGGTGCGGGAAAAAGCATCTGCCCTCATCGGCAAATGATATTCGTATTAGGGAAACGCTGAACAAGTCCTTCGTTCGTGGTGATCCTTCGGCTTCGTTCAGGACTAAAGGCCTTGTCGAACCATGCTCGGAGGACGACAAAAATCAATGTGATAGCTTACCAACCCTTCGGCAAGCTCAGGCGGATGCCCGACCAAAAGCTCTATGGAGCGACCGGAGAATGTGTCTTACGCCAGTTCCGGCGTTATGCCGCGTGCAACTCTTCGCGGATCACCTCGCGCAACACCTCTTTCAATTCGTCCGCAACCAACGCTCGGCGCAGTGCTTCATTGATGAGCGTCTGATATCCGCGTCCACTGGCACGAGCCTTGTACGCCTGTAAAACAGTATCGTCCAGCATAATGGTGATGCGCGTCTTGCCCGAGGAGGGCAAGACCTCGTGTAATGGGCGCAACTCGGCAAACTGCGCAGCGGTCAGTTCCGGGCTGTCTTCGTCTGGCGTACTAGCCAAGGGCGCAGCTTCCACCACCGCCCAGTCGATTTTTGGCGCTGGGTCAGAGGCTTTGAGTTTCAAATTTCTTTTGCTCACGATCATTCGCCTTTCTGAAAGAAATGATATGGATATGGTTTTCGGTCGGAACGCAAAACACTATCACCATCAAGCGACCGGACACAGTGTTATAGCCGATGAAACGGTGCTCTGGGTAAGTTTTTCGCGTGTCTTCGCGCACCAACATCGCCGGATTGAACATCACTCGCGCCGCCAGCAACGGCAACCCACGGTCACGGATATTGGTTTCGTTCTTGACTGGGTTGCAGGTGAAATCCATATTGATAATTATATGCATAATAATGCATACAGTCAAGCGGCGGTTTTCAATTGTAAGTGCGATTCTGAGCAGGTCGCCATCAAGTGGGGCTTCGGCAATGATGCAGAAACAGGATCAGTGGCTATGCAGCTTCTCTTGTAGCCACACCTTGATAAGTGACTGGTATGGCACATCACGAGAATTCGCTGCGGCCTTTATGGAATCAAGAAGGTGCTGGGGTAGCCGCAGTGAAATCGTTTTTGTCGTGGGCTTCAAGTTGGGTAGCACAACCCGTTTGGCTTTTGTCCAGTCCATATAATCTGTGGAGTCATGCTTTTCCCAAAACACCTGTTCTTCTGCCGCATTGGAGAATTTTGGAATCGGTTTAAGTTGTTTGCTCATAAATCGTGCGCTCCTTTCTGTGCATGTCTCTGGCCGAAATCACGCGAATCTTCTCACCAGCATTACGCAGGGTGAATGTGATATGCAATGTTCGTCCTTCGTCTGTCTGACCTAATGCGTGAAAGCGGGACTCGCCTTGACTGTGTTTCATGTCGGATATCAGCAGGAGAGGTTCGTTGAAGAAAATCTGCTCCGTTTCAGCCATTGAAACACCGTGCTTGTCGTTTTTGCGGGCGTTTCCTTCATCCCAATCGAAGCCGGTAATCTTGGTCAGATCAATCATGCGTGTATATTATGAAGATATACAATAAAAAGCAAGCTCGCAGTTAGTTGGAGGACGCTCTAGTAGTGCGTTTCAGCAAAACATTTTATGCCTCTGAACTATTTTCAGGATGCAGTTGTTCCCCACTTTGACAAAGGGGGTAGGGGGATTTGAGACGCGCAAAATCCCCCTCAGTCCCCCTTTTGCAAAGGGGGAAGCGGTTCGGTGGCATTCATCCTGCGAATTGTTCAGAGGCATAAAATGTTTTACTGAAACGCACTACTAGCTTCCTGAAACAACAAGGGGCGCTTGCGCGCCCCTGTGATTATTGCTTCGCGAAAACTACCCCCCGCTGCGCGTGGAGCGTTTGCGCTCAATTTCCGTGAGGTAACGCTTGCGTACGCGGATCGACAGCGGGGTGATTTCGACCAGTTCGTCATCGTCGATAAACTCTACAGCGCCTTCCAGCGTTAGCCTGATCGGTGTGGTCAAGCGTACCGCTTCATCGGTGCCGGAAGCGCGCACGTTAGTCAGTTGCTTGCCCTTGATCGGGTTCACCACCAGATCGTTGTCGCGGCTGTGGATGCCGATAATCATTCCTTCGTATACTTTGTCGCCGGGGGCAACGATCATGCGACCGCGGTCTTCCAGCTTCCACAAGGCATAAGCCACTGCTTCACCGGAATCCTGCGAAATCAGCACGCCGTTGTGGCGTCCGGGCATGTCGGGCTTGACCGGGCCGTAGTCGTCGAACACGTGGGAGATCACGCCGGAGCCGCGCGTCATGGTCAGGAATTCACCCTGAAAGCCGATCAGCGCGCGGGCCGGAATGCGGTATTCCAGACGCACACGGCCTTTGCCGTCGGACTGCATATCCTGTAAGTCGCCGCGACGGCGGCCCAACTCTTCCATCACCGCACCTTGATGGCCGTCTTCTACATCTACGGTGAGCATTTCATACGGTTCGCACTTTTCGCCGTTGATTTCGCGGTACACCACGCGCGGCTTGGATACCGCCAACTCAAAACCTTCGCGGCGCATGGTTTCAAGCAGAATGGTCAGGTGCAATTCGCCGCGACCGGACACAAGGAATGAATCGGTGTCTTCCGTGTCTTCCACGCGCAAGGCTACGTTGACCAGCAATTCTTTATTCAAACGTTCGCGGATCTGGCGGCTGGTGATCATCTTGCCTTCCTGTCCAACCAGAGGCGAGGTGTTCACCTGGAAGTTCATTGCCAGGGTGGGTTCATCCACCTTGGGCATCGGCAAGCCTTCCGGCTGGTTCACGTCGGACAGCGTGATACCAATGCCGATTTCGTCGATGCCGTTGACCAGCACGATGTCGCCGACTGAAGCCTCTTCCAGCAGCACGCGATCAACGCCACGGAAACCCAGCACCTGATTGATGCGGCCTTTCTTTGTCGGTTTGTCGCCCGCCATCATCATTACTTCCTGACCCGGCTTGATGCGTCCACGTGTCACGCGGCCCACGCCGATGCGACCGACGAAGCTGGAATAATCCAGTGCGGCAATCTGTAATTGCAAAGGTCCATCGCTGTCGCCCACGGGTTCGGGTACATGCTTCAGCACGGTGTCAAACAACGCGCGCATATCCGTGGCCGGTTTGGCCAAGTCCAGCATGGCAAAACCATTCAGTGCGGAGGCATACACCACCGGGAAATCCAGTTGCTCATCGGTCGCGCCCAGCTTGTCGAACAAATCAAAAGTGTGATCCACCACCCAGTCAGGCCGCGCACCGGGCCGATCTATCTTGTTGACAACCACGATGGGGCGCAGACCCAGCGCCAGCGCCTTTGCGCGTCACGAAACGGGTTTGCGGCATCGGGCCTTCCACCGCATCCACCAGCAGCAGCACGCCGTCCACCATGGACAACACGCGCTCCACTTCGCCGCCGAAGTCGGCGTGTCCCGGCGTGTCCACGATATTGATGTGCACGCCTTCGTATTCCACCGCGCAGTTTTTCGCCAGAATGGTGATGCCGCGCTCTTTTTCCAGATCATTGTTATCCATCACGCGCTCGGCGATATGCTGGTGCGCGGCGAATGTGGCCGTCTGGGCAAGCAGCTTGTCCACCAGCGTGGTTTTGCCGTGGTCAACGTGGGCGATGATGGCGATGTTACGGATTGCGCGCGACATGATTTACTACCTGCAATGATTCAAAGGGCGCGCATTCTACCACAACAGCCATTACGACTTATGTATTTAGCTTCACCAATTTTACTATGTCACGAATTCTATGATAATTCCAAATAATTCATTAGGAGCGATACGTTATGATTTACCCGTATCCGTTCGCCCCATAGAGCTTTTGGTCGGGCACCCGCCTGAGCCTGTCGAAGAGTTTGTTCTACAGCGTAAGTGGTTCGACAAGCTCACCACGAACGGCCTAATGGATTATCTGGGTTAATTCCGTGATGTGATACTAGCCCTTGCCCTTCAATAGCGACTTGAGGTCGGCGAATGGCTGGTGGCTGGCCTGTGTTTCGGACTCGCTGTCCAGCGTCCGCCCCGCCGAATCCAGATATCTTGAATGCTCGTTGTCGTGACAATAGATGCACAACAACTCCCAATTGCTGCCGTCAGGCGGATTGTTTTCGTGGTTATGATCCTTGTGATGCACGGTCAGTTGCTGGAGGTTAACGCGATCAAATTCGCGTGCACAGCGTCCACATACCCAAGGATAGAGCTTGAGCGCCTGTTCACGGTAGCCCTGTTCGCGTTGCTCCCGATTGCGTCTGGCCTCTGCAACGATCCTGTCCAACTTGCCCGTATCGGGTGTTTTGCTTGTTGCCATGACAAAGCCTTTCACACAAGGTTGGTAGAGATTACGCAATAAGGGTGGGCATTTTACCCGAGCAACAGCAAATTAACTTTTCATCTTTCAACCCAAAAAATTAGAGCCGATTTGTCCCTTCCCCCATGCAGGGGTAACCAATGACTTGCTGCGGTTTTTGCAGCTTAGCCAGATGGCTAGTTAGTTCATCAGAAGGTTAGGATGGGGGTAGAGTTGCTGGAATGATACGTTTCTACCTCCTCCCTAGCCCTCTTCCGGGTGCCCGGCCAAAAGTTTGACGGACTGCAAGGGGGAGGGGATATTTTGTCTAATGAACAATCCGGGTTCAACAAAGATTTTTCACTTCGTCCGAAATGACAACGAGTAAGAAGGTAAAATCCGCTTTTGATTTGTAGGCAGATTACCCAATGTCCATACAGTGGTTCCCCGGTCACATGACCTCCGCGCGCAAAAAAGCCGCCGAGACCATGGAGCGTATTGATGTCGTCATTGAAGTGCTGGATGCGCGCGTACCCGAGGCGGGCAGCAACCCGCTCATCAACGAGCTGCGCCTGCACCGCCAGCGCCCCTGCCTGAAAATTCTCAACAAGACCGACCTCGCCGACCCCGCCGCCACCAAGGCTTGGCTCAATTTTTATAACGGGCAAAAAGGCGTCAAGGCTGTCGCGCTGTCGTGCAAAAAACCGGGCGAAGCCGCCAAGGTACCCGGCCTGTGCGCCGCACTCGCCCCGCATCGCGGCACCACCCTCAAACCGCTACGCATGCTGATCATGGGCATCCCCAACGTCGGCAAATCCACCTTAATGAACGCGCTGCTGAAACGCCGCGCGGCGCTGGTGGGCGACGAACCCGCCATTACCAAGAACCAGCAGAGCTTCGACCTGAACGACCACATGACGCTGATCGACACGCCGGGACTGATGTGGCCGAAGATCGAACATGACAGCGACGGCCTCATGCTGGCCGCCAGCCACGCCATCGGACGCAACGCCGTCATCGACGAAGAAGTCGCCACCTTCCTGGCAGATCTTTTACTCGACCGCTACCCTGCCATGCTAACCGCCCGTTACGGTTTTGCCGTGGATGGAATGGATGGCGCGGATGTCATCGCAGCCATCGCCAAGAAGCGCGGTTATCGCATCAAGGGCGGCGATCCCGACCTCGAAAAGACCGCTCTCATGCTGCTGCAAGATTACCGCACCGGAGCACTGGGACGCATCAGTCTGGAAACCCCGCAAAGCCGCAGCGCCATGCTTGCAGAAATAAGCAACGTAGGTGATTAGCTGCAACAAATTGGTATAGACTGCCGCACATTGATTCTCATCCCGGAAAGGAATAATTATGACCACACCTCTGGATCAAGCCGCGCTCAACCAACTGTTTCTCGATGCTCACACCAATAACGCATGGCAGGATCGCTCGGTGCCCGACGAACTGCTGCACCGGCTATACAACACCTTCCGCATGGGACCAACTTCCGCAAACTGCTGCCCGGCGCGCATCGTTTTCGTCAAATCAAAAGAAGCAAAGGAAAAGCTCAAGCCCTCACTCGCTGAAGGCAACCGCATTAAATCCATGGCTGCGCCCGTCACCGCGATCATCAGTTACGACATGCGCTTTTATGAGCAAGTACCCAAACTGTTCCCGAACTCACCCACCATGCGCGCCGCGTTCGAGAAGGACGAGCAAACCATCTTCACCCACGCATTCCGCAACGGCACCCTGCAAGGCGCCTATCTCATCATAGCGGCTCGCGCCCTCGGCCTCGACTGCGGCCCAATGTCCGGCTTCGACAACGCCATGATGGATCAAATTTTCTTTGCAGGCACCGCAGTGAAATCTAACTTTTTGTGCAACTTGGGTTACGGCGATCCAAGCGGCATTTACCCGCGCAACCCGAGGCTGGAATTCGACGAGGCATGCAGCATCATTTGAAGCGGCGCTGCAGTTTCTTAAATCATCACCTGATTTTGATCGTTCCCACGCTCGAATGAAACTTGTAGTTTCATCAGAAACGAGACTTTGACATGAACCCCGACCTCAGCGCCCTGTTCGGCTACCCCGCCGCTTTCTTGACTACCATCGCTTTTGTGCCGCAGGCATTACATTCTTGGCGTACGCGCGATCTCTCCGGCATTTCCTTGCCGATGTATGCGTTGTTTACTCTGGGCGTGGCGCTGTGGCTGGGCTATGGGTTGGTGATCGGCAGCGTGCCTGTCATAGCGGCAAATGCGGTGACGCTGGTGCTGGCTTCGGTGGTGTTGTGGTTGAAGATTCTGGAATTGCGGCGCAGTACAGTGTAAGGATTAACTCACTCGCAGTTGGCGATGCCGTAAGGTCACTTGATTGCTCGTCATCACTAAAGGGAAGGTCGCATACGTGAGCCAAGCAACGCCTGATCAAATACAGTCGCATGGCCTGTCGCAAGCCGAGGCGCAAGCGCGGCTGCGGGCGGAGGGCGCGAACGAGCTGCCCACTGCCGGGCAGCGCAACGTCCAGGCCATTGCGCTGGAAGTGCTACGCGAGCCAATGTTCCTGCTGCTGGTGGTGGCTGGCGCGATCTACCTGTTGCTCGGCGATGTCAGCGATGCGCTGATGCTGTTGGGCTTCGTGTTCGTGGTGATGGGCATCACCATCTATCAGGAGTACAAAACAGAGCGCGTGCTGGAAGCGTTGCGCGACCTCACCAGCCCGCGCGCGCTGGTGCTGCGCGACGGCGTCGAGCAGCGCATCGCCGGGCGCGAGGTAGTGCGCGGGGACATCCTTATTCTGGCTGAAGGCGACCGTGTTCCGGCGGATGCGGCGTTGATTTCCTGCAACGACTTCGCGGCGGATGAATCGCTGCTCACCGGCGAATCTGTGGCAGTGCGCAAGGCTGCCAAGACGGATGCAGGAGATATCCAGCCGCCCGGCGGCGATGATTTGCCCTTCGTCTATTCCGGCACACTGGTGGTGAGCGGGCGCGGCATGGCACGCGTACTGGCAACCGGGCCACGCACCGAGATCGGCAAGATCGGCAAAGCCTTGCAAGAACAGGAAACTGAAGCCACGCCGCTGCAAAAGGAAATCGGCAAGCTGGTGCGCAAGCTCGCTGTGATCGGCGTGCTATTGAGCCTGCTCCTTCTAGTGATTTACGGCCTCACCCGTGGCGATTGGCTGCACGGCCTGCTGTCCGGCATTACGCTGGCAATGTCCATTCTGCCGGAAGAGTACCCGGTGGTGCTAACCATATTCATGGCGATGGGTGCATGGCGCATTTCCAGACACCAGGTGCTGACTCGCCGCGTACCCACGGTGGAGGCGCTGGGCTCGGCCACGGTGCTGTGCGTGGACAAGACTGGTACGCTTACGCAGAACCGCATGGTGGTGCAGCAGCTAGTGCTGTCGCCCCTTCCCCCTTGCAGGGGGAAGGATGGGATGGGGGTAGAACAGTCGCTCAACGCTTCTACCCCTTCCCTAACCCTCCCCCTGCAAGGGGGAGGGGATGCATCATCTTCGTTCGTGATTGACGCATCAAACTCCCCGCTGCCTGAAGCATTCCACGAACTGGTCGAGTTCGGCATCCTGTCCAGCGAGACCGATCCGTTCGACCCAATGGAGAAAGCCATCCACGCACTCGGTACGCATTACCTGGCGGACACCGAACATCTGCACGGCGACTGGGTACTGGCGCATGAATATTCGCTGTCGCCGCAACTGCTCGCGCTGTCGCATGTATGGAAGGCGCGCGACCGCGATGAGTACGTGGTGGCGGCCAAAGGCGCGCCGGAAGCCGTGGCTGATCTGTGTCACTTAAATAAGGGGCAACTGGCAGCGCTGGCCGTCCAGGTAAATTCCCTCGCCACGCAAGGCATGCGCGTGCTGGGTGTAGCCCGTGCCAGCTATCGCGGAAGCAAATGGCCGGACATCCAGCATGATTTTGATTTCAAATTTCTCGGCCTTATCGGACTGGCCGACCCGGTGCGTCCCACCGTCAAACCTGCGCTTCAGGAATGCGCGGCGGCGGGCATCCGCGTGGTGATGATTACCGGAGATTATCCCGCCACGGCGGCAGCGATTGCAAAACAGATCGGTCTGGATACAGGTAGCGGCGGTGTTATTAGCGGAGCGGAACTCAGTCAGATGGACGATGCGACACTGCGCGAGTGTATCCACCACAGCAACATTTTCGCGCGCATGGTGCCGGAACAAAAACTGCGGCTGGTGAACGCGCTCAAGGCGGACAAAGAAGTGGTGGCGATGACCGGTGACGGCGTGAACGATGCACCCGCGCTGAAAGCCGCGCACATCGGTATCGCCATGGGCGCGCGCGGTACCGACGTGGCGCGAGAGGCGGCGGCGCTGGTGCTGCTGGATGATGACTTCGCCTCCATCGTGCGCGCCGTGCGCATCGGACGCGGCATTTTCGACAACCTGCGCAAGGCGATGGCATATATCTTTGCGGTGCACATCCCCATCGCCGGATTGTCGCTGATCCCACTGCTGCTCGGCTGGCCACCGGTATTTGCGCCGGTGCACATCGTGTTTCTGGAAATGATTATCAACCCCGCCTGCTCCATCGCCTTCGAGGCCGAACCGGCAGAACGCGGTGTGATGCATCGCCCACCGCGCGACCCGCAGGAGCCGCTGTTCGGGAAACGCATCCTCGTGTTCAGTTTGTTGCAAGGCGTGTTCGTGCTACTCGCCGCGCTCGCAGTGCTGGGCTATTCACTACACCACGGCGCATCAGAAAACGCAGCGCGCGCGCTGACTTTCACCACGCTGGTCATCGGCAACCTCGGCCTGATCCTGACCAACCGCTCTTGGCAACACACTATCCTGCACACACTCAACAACCGCAACCCTGCGCTGTGGTGGGTGATAGGCGGCGCATTCAGCTTCCTGCTATTGGCGTTGGCCCTGCCTTTCCTGCGTGAGGTATTTCACTTCGACACTGTCACGCCGTACCAACTTGCGCTGAGTTTCGCAGCCGGGCTGGGCAGCGTGCTGTGGTTCGAACTATACAAACTTGTCAGGCAGCATTGATTCAACCCACCCCTGCATAGTTGTAAGTTTAGCTCACTAATCAGGCACTACCCTGCTACCCTGTGCCGCATGATCATCTTTTCCATTTTCTTCGCTCTCGGCATATGGCTGCTGCAACAGCAAGCAACACTGCCCGACTTCGCGTGGGGATGGCTACCTGTATTATTTATCTTGGTCATGTTGCTGCCGCGCCGCTCAGTGTGGCAACGCATTACCCGTCAAGCGATGCTCATCATTGTGGCCTGTGCGCTCGGTTTTTCCTATGCCGCATGGGTTGCACAGCAGCGCTTGGCCGATAGCCTGCCTGCGGATTGGCAAGGCAAGGATATCGCGGTAATAGGCGTGGTGGCGGAACTGCCACGGCAGCATGTTGGCGGGTTGAGTTTTGCCTTCGATGTAGAGAAGGTGCTTACTCCGGATGCCCGCGTGCCACCGCATGTTCTTCTATCGACTTACAATAACGAGCAAGACGAACCGTTATTGCTGCACGCCGGTGAACGCTGGCAACTCACCTTGCGCCTGAAGCAACCGCACGGTTCCAGTAACCCGCACGGTTTCGATTTTGAGGCGTGGATGCTGGAGAACAAGTTGCGCGCCAGCGGTTATGTGCGGGGCAATGAAGAAAGCAAACGCTTGGATGCGATGGTCTATGCGCCAAGCTACATCATCGAAAGCATGCGCGAGACCGTGCGCGCGCATTTCCAGAAAGTTCTGGGCGATGCGCCCTACACCGGCGTACTGGCCGCCCTCGCCATCGGCGACCAGAGCAGCATCCCCGCCGCACAATGGCAGGTGTTTACGCGCACCGGCGTCAATCATTTGATGAGTATTTCCGGACTGCACATCACCATGCTGGCCGGGATGGCGTTTGCGCTGGTGTATCGCGCATGGAAACGCAGCGTGCGCCTTACCCTGCGCCTGCCCGCGCGCAAGGCGGCAGCCGTGGTCGGCTTGCTGGTGGCGCTGGCTTATACGCTGCTGTCGGGCTTTTCCGTTCCGGCACAACGCACGGTGTACATGCTGGGTACGGTGGCCGCCGCACTTTTCCTTTCACGCACTGTCGCCGCTTCGCAAATCCTCGCCGCCGCTTTGCTGGTGGTGTTGCTGCTCGACCCGTGGGCGGTGCTGTCGCCCGGATTCTGGCTGTCGTTCGGCGCGGTGGCGCTGATACTCTACGTCTCCGCCAACCGCATTGGGCGTCCTCATTGGCTGGTCGAATATGGCCGCGTGCAATGGGCGATGATGATCGGCCTGATCCCTCCGCTGCTGGCAATGTTCCAGCAAATATCCTTGGTATCGCCCATCGCCAATGCTTTCGCCATCCCACTGGTGGAGTTCGTGGTGGTGCCGATCACCCTGCTCGGCGCGCTAATTCCCTTCGACTGGATTTTGTACCTCGCGCATTTTTCCATGTGGCTATGCATGGTTGCGCTGGAATGGCTGAACCAATTGCCGGACGCGGTGTGGACGCAACATGCGCCTCCCGCCTGGACTATCGTGCTGGGCATGGTCGGCGTGCTGTGGTGCCTGCTGCCGCGCGGATTCCCGGCGCGCTGGCTGGGGCTATTGATGGCACTGCCGATGTTCTTGATCCTGCCCACTCCACCACCGCAAGGCGCTGTGCACATGGTCATTTTTGATGTTGGCCAAGGCATGTCTATCGTCGCGCAAACGCACGATCATGCGCTGCTCGATGATACCGGGCCGGGTTTTTCCGAAGATGCCAACAGCGGCAACCGCATCCTGATTCCCTCGCTGCGCGCGCAAGGCATCGCGAATCTGGATGAATTGATATTATCCCATGACGACACCGACCACACTGGCGGCGCGCTATCCGTGATGCAAGCCATGCCCATCAACTTGCTCTCTTCGTCGCTGCCCGATGACAGTCCCATCCTGCTACAGTCGCATAACCATCAACGATGCGCCGATGGTCAGAACTGGGATTGGGATGGCATACATTTCGAAATTCTGCATCCGTCACGTGCCAGCTATGCAGAAGAAAAAGTCAGCAAGAATAATCGCGGCTGCACGTTGCGCATCAGCGTGGGCAAAAACAGCGTGCTGCTCGCCGCCGACATCGAGAAAAAATCCGAAGAGCGACTGCTGCAACTGCACCCCGACAAACTTTTCTCCACCCTGCTGGTCGTGCCGCACCACGGCAGCAAGACCTCATCCACACAGCCATTCGTGGAGGCCGTTCATCCGCGCTTCGCCGTCTTCACCGCAGGCTACCGCAATAAATTCGGTCATCCCAAGGCAGAAGTGGTGGCGCGTTACCGCGCAATTGGCAGCGAGTTGCTGTACTCGGCTGAGGATGGCGCGATTGTGGTGGACATGGATGCGGAGAACTTCAGCGTGGAGCGGTATCGCAAGACCCATGCGAGGTATTGGACGCACTCCGTTCCAGACTGAATAGCCCTTCTCCCGCAAGCGGGAGATAGGGAGTCATCGCCATTTGCGCATTGAATTTACGCATTTAACTTGACCTGACTGCAATTTTCGCTATAATCCGCCCTCCCAAAAACCCTTGCTCCACCGTTCGCATGACGGGGGGCTATATCCAAAAGGAGATTCAATGCGACATTACGAGATCGTATTTATCGTACATCCCGATCAGAGCGAGCAAGTGCCCGCGATGGTCGAGCGTTACCGTACTCTGGTGACGGCCAAGAACGGCCTGATCCATCGCTTGGAAGACTGGGGACGCCGCCAGTTGGCATACCCGATCCAGAAAATCCACAAAGCGCATTATGTGCTGATGAACATCGAGTGCGACCAGGAAATTCTGGACGAACTGGAACACGCATTCAAGTTCAACGACGCCGTGTTGCGCCACCTGACTATCAAGACCAAGGCTGCGGTAACTATTCCTTCGGCGATGATGCGGGAAGAGAAATCGCGTTCCTTTAGCGGTGACGCGGTTCCCGAGGCTGCACCGGCAGCACCAGCACCAGTTGAAGCGGCTGCTGCTTGATTGAATTAGGTTGCAATCGGTTCGTCGTTGACGGAGAACTGGTTGAGCTGGACAGTTTGCGCTACACCCCAGCGGGAGTAGAGCGAATCGCATTAAAGATCCGCAATGTTTCAACGCAACAGGAAGCAGGAATGCCACGTCAGGTGCAGTGTGAAATTCCGGCTCTGGCATTCGGTGCAGCAGCGAAACAGGCAAGCGTCCTGCAAATCGGGCAGCGTGTGAAAGCAGAAGGATTTTTAGCTCAACGCAGTTTGCGCATCGCGCAACTGGTTATGCATATCGATAACATTACATTGAAATAAAGGAGCACAGCATGGCTCGTGTATTTAAGAAAAAAGATGACAAGAAGAACAGCTCTTCGCGTTCGTTGTTCAAGCGCCGTAAATTCTGCCGCTTTACTGCGGAGAAGATCGCGGAAGTGGATTACAAGGATCTGAACATCCTCAAGGAATTCGTCAGCGAAAACGGCAAGCTGATTCCGGCGCGCATTACCGGCACCAAGGCGCGTTTCCAGCGCCAATTGAGCACCGCAGTCAAGCGCGCGCGCTTCCTGGCGTTGATGCCTTACACCGATTTGCACTAAGGAGTAGACCATGCAAATAATACTGATGGAAAAAATGGCCAACCTCGGCCAACTGGGTGACGTGGTCAAGGTAAAGAATGGCTACGCACGCAACTTTTTGATCCCGCAAGGCAAAGCCAAGCGTGCGACCGAAAGCAACAAGGCTGAATTCGAAGTTCGCCGCGTCGAACTGCAAGCAGCAGAGCAAGCTAAGATAGCGGAAGCACAGGCAGGTGCCGACAAGATCAATGGCCTGACCGTGCAAATCGCACAAAAGGCTGGCGTGGACGGCAAGCTGTTCGGTTCCGTGACCAATGCCGACATCGTTGCGGCACTGGCAGTTCAAGGTTTCACTTTGGACAAGTCACAAGTACGCATGCCGGAAGGCCATCTCAAGCAGGTTGGAGATTATCCAATCAGCATTGGCTTGCACACCGATGTGGTAGCTCATATCACCGTCTCGGTGCTGGGCGAACACTAACCAGCGACTTGGCTGTCGTTTTCTGACAGCTTAGTCGAGTGGCTATGCAAAGCTAACCAATGACTTAGCGCATGTTTCATCGCGCTTAGTCAGATGGCTATGCAAGGCTAACCAGCCTGAGTGTGTTATTGGGGCTTTAGCCCCAATACTGTTCACTTGAGTAAAATTCCGTTCGCCCTGAGCTTGTCGAAGGGTTCTGGTTGCGTGGCTGGTGGTTCGACAAGCTCACCACGAACGGTTAAGTGAACAGTATTGCAATTAGCCCAATATTGAAGGATTAATACTCTGCCTGGCGGGCTTGCGGCATACCTTCAGCTTCCCAACGTGCATAGCCGCCGGCAAGGTTAAGCACATTTTTGAAACCCATCATCTGCAACACGGCTGTGGCCATGGCCGAACGACCGCTGGTGGCGCAATAGAGTACGATTTGCCGGTTGCGGGCGCCGGATAAGGGTGGGTAGTGCTTGGGATAGCCCGTGTCGGCGGCAGCTTCGATGATGCCGCGCGGTACGAGATGCGCACCGCCAATGTGTCCATGCTCGAACTCGGCAGGCTCACGTACGTCGACAAGTAAAAAGTCTTCCTTGGCATCCAATTTGGCCTTGAGCTCCTCAGGTGATATCTCAGTGATGCAAGATTTGGCTGCGCGCACGAAGTCCATCAAGCTGAAAGGATGTTCGGGTTTGAATGTGTCGTACATTTTTAATTTTCTCCTTCATAAGTGGCACGGTTAGTGCCGTTAGATTACGTATATTCCAACGTTTGCTTCTCACTTGCAAGCGGTCGTTCAATTTTATGTGCAACAGATATGCTGAAAAAGTTTGGAATGAAATCACTAGCTGATTCACCAAGCACTGCGATCCGCACTGAGCGTAAACAGTTGCGCTTTATCGCTTACCCCAGCATCGCCTTTAACCGCGCCAGTTTTGCCATCCCCTCACCCTTGCTGACCTCAGGGGTGCTACCCGCAGGTAGTGCACCCGAAAAGACGACTTCGTCTTCGGGCAATTCTTGCAGGAAGCGACTCGGCTCGCAGGTCTGCCATTCCTTGCCCTGTCGGCGTTTGATACAGTAACTGATTTGCAGCGAGCGTTGAGCGCGGGTAATGCCGACGTACATCAGGCGACGTTCTTCTTCGATCTGCTCCGGCGCCTCGCTGCGTTGGTGTGGCAAGATGCCTTCTTCCACGCCAATCATAAACACGTGCCCATATTCCAAACCTTTCGCTGCATGCAGCGTGGAGAGCGCGACTGCATCGGCTTCACCGTCTCCTGATTCGAGCAGGTTCATTAGGGCGATGGTTTGCGTCATCACCAGCAGGGTCTTGCCGTCAGCTTCGGATTTGCGGTTGATCCAGCCGACAAAATCCATGACGTTGGCCCATTTGGTTTCGGCCTGTCGCGGCTCGTGGCTGTCGAACAGCCACGTCTCATAATCAATTGCGCTCATCAAGTCCGACAGCACAGGCGCACAGGCTTCCTTGTCGGCGCGTGCCTCCATGCGGTTGATGAAGTTGCAGAAAGTCAGCAGATCTTCGTGTTGCCGGGTGTTTAGCTGGTGCGCCATGGCGTTTTCAAATGCTGCTTCGAACAGACTGATATTACGTGTTCCGGCATAACTGGCGAGTTTTTCCAGCGTCTGGTTGCCGATGCCGCGCTTGGGCGTGGTGATGGCGCGGATGAAAGCAGGATCGTCGTCGGTGTTGGCAATCAACCGCAAATAAGCGGTGAGGTCCTTGATTTCTGCGCGATCAAAAAACGAGGTGCCGCCGCTCACGGTGTAAGGTACCTTCTGCTCACGCAATTGCTCCTCGAAAACACGCGACAAATGATTGCTGCGGTACAGGATGGCGTAATCGGCAAAGCGGGTACGGTGCTCGAACTTATGTGCCAGCAGGCGCAGCACCACCGATTCCGCTTCGTGTGCCTCGTCCTTCGCCGCGAACACGCGGATGGGGTCGCCCGGCCCATGGTCGCTCCACAGTTTCTTCTCGAATAACTTGGTGTTGTTGCTGATTACATGGTTGGCGCAAGTCAGGATGCGCTGCGAAGAACGGTAATTCTGCTCTAGCTTGATTACGCGCAAAGTCGGATGATCGTTTTGCAGGTTCTGCAAATTCGCGGTGCTCGCCCCGCGCCATGCGTAGATCGCCTGATCGTCGTCGCCCACAGCGGTGAGCGCGGCGCGGCTACCCGCCAGCAAGCGGGTCATCTGGTACTGGCAATCGTTGGTGTCCTGATATTCGTCTATCAGCAGGTAACGGAAGCGCTGCTGCCAGCGTTCTAACGCTTCGGGGAAATTCTGGAATAGTTCGACCGGCAGGCGGATCAAATCGTCAAAGTCCATCGCCTGATAGGCGCGTAGCGTTTCCTGATAGCGCGCATACAGCAACGCATTGCGTTGCTCTGCTTCGCTCTCAACCAGAGTCAACGCCTGTTCCGGTGAGATGAACGAGGATTTCCAGTTGGACATCACGCTTTGTGCGATGCGGATATCCTGCTTGTCCGGCGCGCCCAGCAACTCGCTGATGATCTTTGCTGTATCCGCGCTGTCAAAAATGGAAAACTGTTTTTTGTAGCCGAGCAGCCCAGCTTCTTCACGCAGAATCTGCATGCCCAGCGCATGAAAAGTGCTGATGGTCAGCCCTTTGCCGTCGCGCCCAGTCAGCAGCTTGCCGACGCGCTCGCGCATCTCGTTGGCGGCCTTGTTGGTGAAGGTAATGGCGGCGATGTTGCGCGGCGAGTAGCCGCATTGCTCGATCAGGTAGGCCAGCTTGTGAGTGATGACGCCCGTCTTGCCGCTGCCAGCCCCGGCCAGCACCAGCAAGGGGCCGTCCAGATACTTCACCGCTTCGCGTTGTGTGGGATTGAGTTTATTCAGCATTAAGTGGTAATCGAAACCGGAATCGAACCGGTACAGGGATTTCTCCCGACAGACTTTGTCCAATATGCCCCTATATGGTTTTCAGTAGGATGGGTGGTAACCCATCGTTTTAGCGGCATTGATGGGTTACGCTGCGCTTTACCCATCCTACAGGTGTCAGGCCAAAGTTTTTCGGACAATAGTGCCAAGCTAAAAATTGTTCATAGGCATATGTCAATAAGCCTCCAAGTTGGCGCCATCCAGATTCAATGAGTGACGCCAGAACTGGTCGTCACGATCAAACAGTCGATAGGTGCCGCGCGGCCCCCAACTGCCGGCCTGATAGCCGTTGATGAAGTCGCGCTCCATCGCCCAGACCTTGAGGATGGGATCCACGACGCGCCATGCCGCTTCCACTTCATCTATGCGCAGGAACAGCGAAGGGTCGCCCTGCATCACGTCCAGCAACAGGCCGGCATAAGCGTCGAAATCTTCGTCGTTGTCCTTGCGGTAAGTGGCGTCCAGACTTAGGGAGCGGGTATGCAAGTCCAGCCCTGGCACCTTGACCTGCATTTCTATTTTCATGCAATCGTCGGGCTGAATGCCCAGCATGATCCAGTTCGGCTGCGGCGGCCCCTGGCGCGTGCGGCGCAGCAAATCCTGCGGCGGAGTTTTGAAGCGTATGCAAATTGCCGAGCTGCCTTCCGCCATGCGCTTGCCGGTGCGCAGGTAAAACGGCACACCCGCCCAGCGCCAGTTATCAACAAACAATTTCAGTGCCGCGTAGGTCTCGGTCGTGCTGTCCGGTGCCACGCCCGCCTCTTCCAGATAGCCGGGAACCGTTTTGCCATTGATGTTGCCGCTGGTGTATTGCCCTCTGAATGCATGGGCATGCACCGAGTTCTGCGTAATCGGGCGTATCGCCTTCAGCACTTTCACTTTTTCGTCACGCAAGTGCTCGGCGGAGATAGTCAAGGGCGGTTCCATCGCCACCAGAGCAAGCAGTTGCAACAAGTGGCTCTGGATCATGTCGCGCAGCGCACCCGCTCCTTCGTAGTAACCGGCGCGCCCTCCGATTCCCAGGGTCTCGGATTGGGTGATTTGCACATGGTCGATGTAATGGTGGTTCCACAAAGGCTCCAGCAGCAAGTTGGCGAAGCGGAACACCATCACGTTCTGCACCGTACCCTTGCCGAGGTAATGATCGATGCGGTATATCTGCGGCTCGTTCAAATGCTTGTATAAGCTGCCTTGCAAAGTCTGGGCGCTCAGCAAATCGTAGCCGAAAGGTTTTTCGATCACCACACGACGCCAGCCATGTTGCTCCTTGAGCAAACCCACATTGCCTAATTTGTCCACGATATCCGGGAACGCAGCCGGACTGACCGACATGTAAAACACCATGTTGGGAGGGAAAGCCCCCCCTTCCAGCATCTGCTGCAAACGCTGATAAGCCGCATCATCGCCGGGCGGAATGGCATGGTAGTGCATGCGGGCGCAAAAACGTTCCAGCGCCGGTTTATCTATCCCTTCCGGATAGACTGCCTCCAGCATCTTGACGATCTCGGCTATCCATTCCTCGCGCTGCCGCAGTTCGATGCTGCAACCGACTATGGCTAATTGCTCCGGCAAGCGCTTGACTAACTCAAGACGAAACAGCGACGGGATCAGTTTGAGCCGACTCAAATTTCCGGCTGCACCGAATATCACCAGCGTACTAGGTTCCATGACTTTCATTATTATCCGTTCGTATGTTTGACGGCGTGCCCGCCGAAGGCATTGCGCATGGTCGATAGCAAACGATAGCCGTAACCGGTTTCGTTCTGGCTGGTGAAGCGCATCTGCAAGGCCAGCGTTAGCACGGGTGCCGCGACACCCTGATCGATTGCTTCCACCACCGTCCAGCGCCCCTCACCGGAGTCAGGCACATACGGCGCCACTTGCGTCAGTTCCTGATCGTGCTTCAAGGCTTCTGCGGTAAGATCGAGCAGCCAACTGCGCACCACCGAACTGTGCCGCCACAACTCGGTAATCTGCGCCAGGTCGAGCGCAAATTCTTTCTTGCCGCGCAGCAACTCCAGCCCTTCGGCAAATGACTGCATCATGCCGTACTCGATGCCGTTGTGGATCATCTTGGTGAAATGACCGGAGCCGACCGGCCCCACATGCGCCCAGCCGCGCTCTGCGGATGGTGCCAGAACCTTGAGGGTGGGCGCCATGGTTTTCGCTACTTCCGCAGTCGCCCCCACCATCAGGCAATAACCATTCTCCAGCCCCCAGATGCCGCCGGAAGTGCCGGAGTCCATGAAACCTATGCCCTGCTCCGCCAGCCATGCGCCGCGCCGCTGACTGTCGTGATAATTCGAATTGCCACCATCCACGATGATGTCGCCTTTAGCCAGCAGCGGCGCAAGCGTGCGAATCTGTTGCTCGGTCGGATCGCCGCTCGGCAGCATCAGCCACACTACGCGCGGGCCGGATAATTTTGTGACTGCGTCATCAACCGAGGTTGCGGCAATCATGCCCTCATCTTTGGCAAGTTGCGCGACCACCTCGGAGGCGCGGTCGTACCCCACCACCTCAATGCCGCCCCGACGCAACCTGCGCACCATGTTACCGCCCATCTTGCCCAACCCTATCATCGCCAATCGCATATCGCCCCCTTAATTGTCAGTCCAACCCATTTTTTTAACCCAACAACTCTGCATCAACCGTTAGAATCGCATACTACCGGATAAATCACATGCCTTCATCAATCAACGACAGCCAACCGCAACAATGCCGCTGGCACAATTACAGCACAACCGCCGAACTGGAACAGGCGGCAGTGCAGGCAATACTGCTCACCGCGCAACTGGCCATCAGCCAGCGCGGGGCATTCCACATCGTTCTGGCCGGAGGCACAACACCGCGCCGGGTCTATGAGTCGTTGCGCGAAGCCGATGCAGATTGGGTTGCATGGCATGTATATTTTGGCGACGAGCGCTGCCTGCCGCCCGACCATGCCGAGCGCAACAGCCGCATGGCCGCGCTGGCATGGCTGGATCATGTCGCCATTCCCCCCGAGCAAATACATCCCATATCTGCCGAAAAAGGCGCTGAAATTGCAGCCAGCAGCTATGCGCAAATAGTGGATGGGATCGAACAGTTTGATCTGGTGTTGCTCGGTTTGGGCGAAGACGGCCACACCGCCAGCCTGTTTCCTGATCACGAATGGGGCGATACGCCGGATGCCCCTGCCACCATCGCGGTACACGACTCACCCAAGCCTCCGCCCGACCGCGTTTCACTCAGCGCACAACGCCTGAGCGCAGCGCGGCAACTCATATTTCTGGTGACGGGTGAGTCGAAGCGGCAGGCAGTGAAGGATTGGCGCAATGGTGTGAATATTCCCGCTGCGTCCATCGCTCCGGCAAGCGGAATAGATGTTTATGAGTGTCTCTAAAAATTCATTTCAGTGATTTCAGGTCTCCGGCAAAGTTGGCATATATCTTCTTCAACCCAGCTTCGCAAGCAAGAACATACGCATGCTGGGTATCGTCACTCACCACCATTTCCGCGCTATAACTGTGCTCCAATATCACTTCTAATGGTTTCATTCTTTGCAGCGCGAAATGCAAAGAAACCACCGCACGGGTATTGCTGCCATCGGTGATCTTTTCCAAACGTAATATCCTGGCATTCAACAAATAACCCGCCCCACTTCCCGATGCAATATCTGTCACATGCGGTGCGATAGCCATCAATTCAAAACTGGCTCGCATGTGCTCTTGCAACAACAATCTAGGTGGCTCAATCCAATGTTGATAGTGGTATTGCTGCAACTCGCGCGGCTGATTTGCCGGTGCATACAGCATGGCACGCTCGGCATACAAGCCATCGGCGCGCAACGGCGCAATAAAGAGAGTCTCGTTCAATATCGTCCGGGCAGAAGCCTCGCCCGGAGCCGCCTCCAAACGGTAATACTTGTCAGCCGGAACTGGCGGAGCAGACTGACATCCCATCAGAACGAGAGTAACAAAACAAACCGAGAGTTTGATCATAGTGCTCATTTTTTAGATTCCGGAGTATCAACGGTTGCGGGACTGCTAAAAATCCTGGATGGACTCTCGCGTAACTGACCCGACAATTCGTTCATGTTACGGCTAGCCCGTTCAAGGTTGGACAAAATGGTTTGGGTCTCCGCCATGACAGAATGGATCTCGGTTTCAGTCTGTTCAAAATCGCTCACTTCCTGACTGATCTTTTCCGTAGTCTGATCGCCATTCTTCAAGATGCTGTTCATATGCTGGCGATTTTCGGCATTCAGCAATTTTCCCAGATTCTCGGTCGCCATATTTAAACGTGCCAGCGCGGCATTAGCCTGATCCAGCGTCATCTCTCCTTTGTGCTCCAGCATACCGCCCAAACTATCCACGCGACGATTCAAATTTTGCAATGCAGGGCGCACGTCGTCCCGCGCGATGTTGCGCAAATCGCTGGCCAAGCCGCCCAAAGCAACAAACAGCGGCGGATTGTCCAGTGCACGGATATCTTGCCCGGGCTTCAGAAAATCTTGACTCTTGCCCTGTTGCACGTCAATGATCTGGCCGGACAGCAAACCCGACGAACTGATTAAAGCGGTGCTGTCCGCCGGTATCTTCCAGTCGTGTTTAAACAATAGTTGCACACGATAATCAATGCGCCCATCGCGGTTGATCGGTGCGATACTTTTCACATGGCCCACTTGGTAACCATCGTAAGTCACCGGCGAGCCATCGGCGATGCCGGCGACATTGGGAAAGGTCGTGTAATACATATCGCTATTTTCGCTATAGCCGCTCAACCGCGCCAATGCGTAGATCAGTAAGGCCATCGCTGCCATGACGAATACACCGACCATTAGGTAATTGATGTTGTCGCGCTTCATGATTCCATCCTATTCAAGTTCACGGGTCAAACGTTGCAAATAGGCGTCCGCATCAACTTCCTCGCGACGCGGCTTGCGCTGCAACAGGCTAACGATGCGCGGATGATCAGAACCGCGCACTTCATCTACCGTGCCAATCATCAGAATATGGCCATGATCCAGCACGGTGATGCGATCAGCGATCTTGAACGCACTTTCCAGTTCATGCGTCACCACCACGATGCTCATGCCCATCGCTTCCTGCAAGTTCAGGATCAACTCATCCAATTCGACCGATGCCACCGGATCGAGTCCCGCCGAAGGCTCATCGAAAAACAGCAGGCGCGGGTCAAGCACGATGGCGCGCGCCAACGCGGCACGCTTCAACATCCCCCCGGACAGCTCGCTCGGCATCATATCCTCAAAGCCATTCAGGTTGACCACTTCCAGTTTCATGCGCGCCATAATCTGGATGGTATTGTCGTCGAGCTGGGTGTGCTCGCGTAACGGCAACCCGACATTGTCGCCCACACTCATCGAGTTGAACAACGCACCGCCCTGAAACGACACCCCCATCTGCCTGCGTAAGGCGAACATCTTTTGTTCGGAGATGCTCGTAATGTCCTGCCCGAGCAACTTGATCATCCCGGATGTCGGCCGATGCAATCCGAGCAAATGCCGCAACAGCGTACTTTTGCCGGAACCGCTACCGCCCATGATGACCATGATCTCGCCCTGCGCCACCGTCATGTCGATGCCGTGCAATATCTCGCGCTCTCCATAGTGCGAGACCAGCTTGTTTACTTCGATGGCATGAACATCGGGCGACACCATATCAACGACTCAGGAACCAGGTACACAACATATCTGCAAGAATGATGGAGACAATGCACAACACCACCGAACGCGTTGTCGCACGCCCCACGCCCTCCGCACCGCTTTTGACTTGAAAGCCATTCACCGAACCGATGATCGCGATCAGCATGGCGAAAACGATGCTCTTGTATAAACCACCCAGCACATCACCTGTGGTCAGCACTGCAAAGCTGCGGTCAAAGAACACGTCAAGCGGCATACCCAGTGCTGCCAGACAATACAAGGCGCCGCCCAGCATTGCGACCAGATTAGCCAGCACCGTCAGGCATGGCATGGTAAACATCAGCGCAACCAGCAAGGGGGCGACAAGATAACGCACGGGATTAACACCGATGACGCGCAGAGCGTCGATCTCCTGCGACACCATCATGGTGCCGATACGGGCTGCGACCGCCGAACCTGTACGGCCGGCAACAAAAATACCGGTGATCAACGGCGCGAATTCGCGGCTCACGGAATAAGCGATTCCCATCACTACCTGGGAGTCGGCGCCAAATTGTTTGAGCGTGTGGATGCCTTGCATTGCCAGCATCGCACCGGTGGCGAAGCAGGCGATAGCGACGATGGGGATGGCACGAACACCGACTTCTACGGCATCCTTGAATACCGCTGCGAGGCGCACTGGTTGATTGCGCCAGTGTCCCATAACCAACCAATACAGGCTCTCGAACAGCAACGCGCTGGCATAGCCGACTTCATCGCCCAGCTTGGCGGATTGCCTACCCACCCATTCGACCGCACCCAGCGGCATCTTTAACACGCTAAGCATCAAGATTGTCACACTCCTCCACGCTGGCGACGATGCGGAACACTTTATCCAGCCGAGCCAATTTGATGACCCCCAGTACGCTGCCGGTGGGTGCAGCCAGCACAAAGCTCTGCCCAAGTTTTTTGGAATTTTGCAAACCTTCCACCAGTGTGGCGACGCCTGAACTATCCATGTACTTTACCGCAGAAAGATCAACCACCAAGGGCGATTTCTTCTTGACGAGATCGAGAATTACCTGTCTGACGGCAGGTGAGGATTGCATATCTATCTCCCCGGAAAGTGCGAGGATTAGCAGTTTTCCGCGTGTCGCAACAGTGTGTGTCATAGCGTTTCCAAAAGATTCTGTTTGTCGAGACGGATGCTCATATAGAGCAGATTTCCATAGCCTTCCGGAGGAGTGCAGAACTCCATCTCATCCATCAATTGCCGAATGAAATAAACTCCCAAGCCACCGGGACGAACGTCTTCCAATAACCGCGATTTGATCTTTGCCTTATCTACCGGCGCTGCATGGTCGAGCAAATCAAAGATCATCGCGTGCCTGTTTTTGTTATATGCGACTCGCAACTCGTATTCTTCCTGGGTACTGCCCTGATAGCCATGCTGGATCACATTCATACACGCTTCGTTAAGCGCAACCACGATCTCCTCGGCCAAACCGTCAGCAGCGCCGACAGACGTAACCATATCACGAATTTGGCTGCGCATTTCTTTCAAGGTAGCAGGATCGGATGGAAATTTAAGCACCCCGATGGATTGCGTCTCGGTAGGTTCGATCGCCAGCAAGGTGATGTCGTCATGCAAGGGGTGGCCGCTGGACGACAATCGTTCTACAATATTGCGTAAGCGTTGTGCAAGCGGATATTGGGCGAATTCGTCCAGCATTGCCTTTAGCCCCTCTTCTCCCATCTCCTCGTCACCACCTGCTTCAGTCACCCCATCACTGTACAAATACAGGCTGCCGCCTTGCAAACACACGGCTTCATCCTGAAACTCGATGCCGGGCAGAATACCCAGTGGCGGCATATCGGCATCAAAGCTCATATATTCACCATTACTTTTGCGCAGGATAGGCGGGAGGTGTCCGGCATTGGCGAACAGTACATTTTGAGTAGCGGGGTCGTAGATGCCAACGATCATGGTGACGAACATGCCATGCGAGCTGGTTGCCACCACTTCATCGTTGATCGCGGCTAATAATCTGCCGGGCTGCGGCATGCTCTTGCACAAACATTGAAATAAACTGATGGTTTTGGACATCAACATCGAGGCACGTATGCCCTTGCCGGACACATCACCCAAACTAAAAGCGATGCGTCCGTCGTCTAGCACCACATGCGAATAGAAATCCCCCGAAATTTCCTGCGCGGCTAAATTGATGCCGAAAATCGGAAAGCATGGCTCCGGATCAATGGGTAACAAACTGCGCTGAATCTCACCGGCAAGGCGAATCTCTTGGCGCAAAGCCTCTTGCGCAACGCGCTCCTCGGTCATGCGAGCATGATGGATAGCAAAAGCTGACAAAGCTGCCAGCGATGAGAGCAGCCGCCCGTCTTTGGCAGTAAACAAAGGATTGGCGCCGGCTTTATTGATAATCTCAATCGCGCCAAATGGTTTGCCTTTCATCGCCAGCGGTGCGCACAGGATCGAGCGCGTCACAAAACCGGTTTTCTCATCTGCCATTCCATCAAAATCTTTGTCGTGGCAAACATCCAACACGGTCTCCAGTGAGTTATTCATCACCGCGCGACTCAATATGCCCTTACCGAACGGCACGGTCAAGCCGGTGACATCTATCGGTCCAGCACAAAAATGGCAAATCAGATGCGTCCTTTCAGGGTTTAGCAGGAACACTGAGGCAGCCTCAGCATCCAAATGCTCCATTACCCGCAAGGTAGTATTACGCAAAGTCTCATCCAGCTCGATTGACTCAGTGAACTCCGCCCCCAACGAGGCGACGAATTCGACCTCCTGCATACCATCACTATCATGATCGATCATGTAGCCTTCCCCTTACTTACTAAACTACGATTACTATAATGATTACTATAACGGACATTGAGAGAATGCGGGGGAATTCCAACATTCTGCTAACAGGCATGGTCAATATATCTCCAAGGATTCCGAAAAGCTTTTGATGGAACTATTGAGTAGTTTCTGGTGCCCGTTATCTGTGGTTGATGTGGATTTGTGGTGAACGTCTCAAATCGACGGCGGGTTCAACTGGTCAATTTGCGTAACAGCGGGAATTCGTCATACGCCTTGCTTTCAAAAACGTAAGCCATGTAATATCACGCATGTGTCTCCCTTACAAATTATGCAGTAACACTCAATTTTATGAAAGTTGCCAAAATGAAAAATTCCGGTAAATTAATTGTTTCCATATCACTTTGTGTCAGCCTGAATGCTTTTGCTGCCGATGGTTATGTCGAAGCCAAGGTGATTACAGCCAAGCCGCAAACGAAAACCATAACTCGAAATGTTTGTCATGACCAACAAGTCAAGGTCTTAATTGACGTACCCAATGCGCCTGAAATAGTTCAACCTCCACCAGCTCCCGAAAGAACCTCGGCAGGCATGTTGCTTGGTGCCGCAGTCGGCGCTTTGGCTGGACACCAAATGGGAGGTGGTAGCGGTACTACTGCAGCAACGATAGCTGGCGCAGCAGGCGGAGCTTATCTGGGCGACAAAGTTGCCAATCGTGACGCCCAAAATCATACGGGTCAGGCACAAATTAGACAGACTGGGACTCATGCAGAAGAGCGTGTTGCGACAGCAAACGTTTGCCAAGATGTCACTGAGAACGTGCAAGATGGATATGCTGTGACATACAGTTATGCAGGTGCTACCTACAAGGCGCATTTTATGCACAGACCGGGGAAAACAGTGAGGCTGGAACTTTCTGCGATTGAATAAAACTAGAGTGCAAGGGGAATCTCGAAATTTTCGCTATTAGCACATTGTAGTTATAGCGCCCTGCGATCTCGTTGCCAGGTAGCTGCCACTTGCGAAGGGCAGAAAAGGGCCGAACTGAGATGTTCTCAATCATAGCAAATCAACACGAATGCAAGTTTTTATGCAAAACATTTATTGACCAAAATCAACCGTTGATTACGGATGCCCATATTTTTCAATGCAGGTAATGAGTCTGAATGCCAGAACGGTAACAGGGAATTCTGCTGTGTAACATGACCTACCGCCGTGCCAGTTCAATTGGCGATGTCACAATGACGGCGAGCGATCAAATCTTCGGTCATGACCGACTCAGGCATGCACAGAACACCGAAAATGGATGGTGCAGGAGGGGAATTTCCTGCCATAATTTAAACAAGGGACAATACGTTTGAATTAACCTGAAGCCAATGCAATGAATATGCCAAATTTGCTCACGCAAAATGATAATGTTCACAGCTTGTTCCAGCGCACGCCGTTGCTTGATGGCAGCGATGCCGAGTTCAAGCGCGAGGAAATACGGAGCTATTTTCACACCACCTTTGATCGTTACGAGTTGTTGTTCGAGACGTTGGTGCAAGATGATGCTTATTTCCGCAAGCCGATTGCATTGCGTCATCCGCTGATTTTCTATCTGGGCCACACCGCAACCTTTTTTATCAACAAGCTGGTTATCGCCAGCCTCATCCAAGAGCGGATCAATCCCCGCTTCGAGTCCATGTTTGCGGTGGGTGTCGACGAGATGAGCTGGGACGACTTGAGTGACGCGCATTACAACTGGCCAAGCGTGGCAGAAGTCAGAGCCTATCGTAAAGAGGTGCGTACTTTGGTTGATGGCCTCATCAGTCACACCCCACTGGGCTTGCCGATAGGTTGGAGCAGTCCTTGGTGGATTATCTTGATGGGGATAGAGCACGAGAGAATTCATCTGGAAACCTCGTCCGTGCTGATACGCCAGCATGACCTGAGTTACGTCAAGAAACATCCGGCATGGCAACCCTGCCGTTTGGCCGGGGCTGCGCCACAAAATGATTTGCTTGAGATCACATCGGGCAAGGTTTTTCTTGGCAGGGACAAGAACGCTTTATATTATGGCTGGGACAATGAGTACGGCCATCATGAAGCCGCTGTTCCCGCATTTCAGGTAAGCCGGTTTTTGGTGAGCAACGGAGAATACCTCCCATTTGTTGAGGCGGGCGGTTATGAGATGGAAAGTTGCTGGGAGGCAGAAGGTCTGGCTTGGAGAAATTATACGCATGCCGCGCACCCGACATTCTGGATCAAAGGCGATCAGGGCTGGCGCATGCGGATCATGCTGGAAGAAATTGCCATGCCGTGGGATTGGCCGGTGGAAGTCAATTATCACGAGGCCAAGGCTTTTTGTAACTGGAAAAAAGAACAGACCGGCCAACTTGTGCGGCTGCCTGCCGAGGATGAGTGGTACCGGCTGTACGAGGAGGCTGGGCTGGCCGAAATCCCTTGCGACATGCCTGCCTCTGCCAATATCCATCTGGATCATTATGCCTCGCCGTGTCCGGTTAACGCTTTCGGCCAAGGCAAACTATATGACGTGACCGGTAACGTCTGGCAATGGACCGAGACGCCTATCTACCCTTTCGATAGTTTTGAAGTGCATCCGTGTTACGACGATTTCACAGCACCCACTTTTGATACGCGCCACAACTTGATCAAGGGCGGGTCGTGGATATCTTGCGGCAACGAAACCCTCAGCAGCGCCCGTTACGCATTCCGCCGTCATTTTTTTCAGCATGCCGGGTTCCGCTACGTAGTGGCGGCAGCGCCATCCATGCCATCCTCATCCGTTTACGAAACCGACAAGCAGCTTTCTGAATACGCTGAATTTCACTATGGCGACGAATATTTTGGCGTGCCGAACTTTCCGAAAACGCTGGCGCAACTGGCCATTCAGGCCATGGGCAATAAACCGGCTGCGAAGGCACTGGATTTGGGCTGCGCCACGGGGCGGGCGACATTCGAACTGGCGCGCCACTTTGCTCAAGTCACCGGAATAGACTTCTCCGCGCGCTTTATTGAATTGGGTGTGCAATTAGCAGGGCAGGGCGTGGCGCGTTATACCACGGTCGACGAGGGAGAACTTGTTTCCTACCGGGAGCGCAAACTCGCCGACTTCGGCCTCGATGAAGCGCGGGGCAAGGTCGAATTTTTTCAGGGTGATGCCTGCAACCTCAAGCCACACTTTAGCGGTTACGACCTCATCCTCGCGGGCAACCTGATTGATCGTTTATACAGCCCATCGAAATTCCTGGAGGCGGTGCATGAACGTCTGAATATGGGTGGCTTGCTGCTGATTGCTTCTCCTTACACATGGCTGCCGGAGCATACCCGGCGCGAAGAGTGGCTAGGCGGTTTCAAGAAAAACGGGGAAAATTTCACCACGCTGGATGGACTGAAGGAGATTTTGGCAACGCACTTCAAACTGGTGCAAGGGCCGCTGGATGTCCCCTTCGTAATCCGGGAAACCAAAAGAAAATTCCAGCACAGTTTTTCTGAAGCCACCCTCTGGGAACGCATCAGGTGACATTCGATTTCGATAGCGAAATCCCTCGTGCAGGCACGGCGAGCGTCAAATATGACGGTGCGGCAGCAAACTTCGGCACTTCTGATGTAATCCCGATGTGGGTCGCCGACATGGACTTTGCCGCTCCGGAGGCGATCACTCGCGCGCTGATGGAACGCGCCGCGCACCCAATCTATGGCTACACCCTTTACCCGGACAGCATGGTTGAAGCTCTGATGTCATGGATGAAAAAGCGCCATGACTGGGAAATTGAGCGTGAGTGGATTGTGATGTGTCCGGGCGTGGTCACTGCGCTGCATGCCACCGTTCTGGCTGTTACGCAAGCGGATGAAAGTGTCATCGTGCAGAGCCCGGTCTATGCGCCATTTTATTCCTGCGTCACCACCACAGGCCGTCGCCTCGTACTCAATCCGCTCAAGCTGGAAGATGGGCGTTATACCATCGACTTCGATCATCTGGAGCAATGCGCCGCAGATGGCGCGCGCCTGCTATTGCTTTGCTCGCCGCACAATCCGGTCGGGCGTGTCTGGTCCCGTGATGAACTTGAGCGAATTATGGACATTGCGCGCAGACATGATCTGGTTGTCCTCGCGGACGAAATCCATGCAGACCTAGTTTATCCGGGAATTAAACACACCGCTTTGGCTACACTTGCCGTCACCGGCGATTCGATCATCACGGCAGTGGCGCCGAGCAAAACTTTCAACATCCCCGGACTCGGCCTGTCCGCACTTATCGTGCCGAATCCAGCGCACCTGACGGCACTGCGCAAAGTGTTCGATCAGCTTCATGTTCAGGCATGCAATCCCTTCAGCATTACCGCCTTTGAAGCCGCCTACCGCGAAGGAGAGCCATGGTTGGAAACCCTGCTGGTCTACCTTCAGGGAAACAGGGATCTTGTCCGCGACTATTTGGCTAGCTACCTGTCCAGCATTCACCTCATCGCACCGGAAGGAACTTATTTGTTATGGCTCGATTGTCGCTCGCTGGGAATGGGTGACGAAGAACTCCAGCATTTCTTCGTGCAGGAAGCCGGGGTGGAATTGAGTCCCGGAACAGTCTTTGGAATGGGCGGCAGCGGATTCATGCGCATGAACATCGGTACCCCCCGCAGGATAGTCGCCACCGCGCTTGAGCGGATAAAGTGTGCGCTTGAAGCGCGATTATAGCCAAACCTCATTATTGCCATCTTCATCTATGGTGATGGCTGAGATTTATTGGTACGAGGCTCAGTCGGTATTAATTTCACGCTGCCCGAGATTTTCCATTCGCCAAGTTTAGCCCCCTGAACGGCACTCCCAAGATCGATCCTGCCAGAAAAAACCATGATGTAGATCAACTATTTTAGTTTTATCGGTGTTATATTCAGACTTTAGTCTTAAGTTTTTAAAATTAAAGCCGAAAATCCATAATAACCATTCATGTTTAAGGGGTATTGATATGAAATTGACTATTCACAATAAACTACTAATGATCTGTGGCGGCGGAGTCTTGCTGGTTCTTATTTCGGCAGGACTTGGTTTTTGGATGCTATGGAACAGTATCCAGATATATGAAGAGAGAGTGGTAGCGCTTCATGCTGATGCAGAAGCAATTTTGCGAGTGCAAAGTACGTTCAAGAAACAGGTTTAAGAATGGAAAGACTTGCTGTTGCGGGGAAGCGATCCTGTTGCGCTTGATAAGTATTGGACTGGATTTAAGAAGCAGGAACTCGCCGTACAGGAACAGACGGATGCCCTGCTAGCCAGAACCAAAAATACCAAGGTACACGAGTCACTTGAAAAATTCGCCAGCGCACACAAGGAAATGGGGGGTAAATATAACAAGGGGCTGGAAATATTTAAGGGAAACAATTTTGATAGCAAAGCGGGCGATGCATCTGTAAAAGGAATGGATCGCGTACCTACCGAAACATTGAGTGACGCGGCATCTAATATGCAAAATATTGCGGATGATGCGTCCAAAGAAGCCATCGTTGAAAGCCGCCATGCCGTCACCTACAGCTTATCGGCAATAGCGATTGCATTGATTGCTGCATTCATTGGCTTTCAATGGATGATTCGGCGTTCCATCTTGAATCCTGCCCAGCAACTCATGCGTGATTTGGGGCGCTTGGCCGAAGGCGATTTTTCCGTTTCGGTGAAACAGGGTTCGGAAGATGAAATTGGCCATGTTGCAATTAGCGCTGAAAAAGTACGTGGCGCTCTGGGTAATATCCTCGGGGAATTTAACCTTTCTTCTGCTTCACTTTCGGCTGCCTCCACACAACTAGCATCAAACTCGGAACAGGTGGCGACCAGTAACAATCTTCAAAGCGAAGCCTCCGAGGGGGTGGCCGCAGCGATAGAAGAAATGGCGGTTAGCATTACCTCGGTAGCCGATTCTGCCGATCAAGGGCGTCTGCTTGTGGCAAAGGCACTTGAAGATACCCGGCAGAGCAATAAAAAACTTTCCGATCTGGTAGGGCGCATTGCTCATGTTGAGGGAGCAATGCTAAAAATATCCACTTCGGTTGAAGAGTTTTTGGAAAGCACTAAATCCATTGCTGGCATGACAAATCGGGTTCGAGAAATCGCAGATCAGACCAATTTGCTGGCGCTCAATGCCGCAATCGAGGCCGCACGTGCCGGAGAGCAAGGACGTGGTTTTGCGGTAGTCGCTGATGAGGTCAGAAAACTTGCGGAGAATTCTACAAAGTCGGTCAGCGAGATCGACAAAATTACACAGACACTAAATGAACAGTCAGGCGTGGTGTCTGTGTCTATCCAAGACGGGCAACGTTCCTTGGCGATGAGTCAGGAATTAATCAAAATTGTGGAGTCTATGCTGTCAGGGGCAACGCAATCAGTAACTCATGCAAGTGAGGCAATAGATGCCATTGCGGATTCAGCTAAAGAGCAGACCGTGGCCAGCAGTGACATTGCGCGCAATATGGAACGGATTGCGCAAATGATTGAAGAGAGTTGCGCCGCTTCGCATGAGGTTGCTGGAGCGGCTGGCAACTTGGGGCAATTGGCAATGCAATTGCAGAGTTCGACATTGCGGTTCAAATTGGCATAAGCCACAATACTTTCAAGACAAATAGCACAGGCCGCATAAGCTTAGGGCAGCTTGCCTGCCGCCACCATTTTGCCGAACAGGATGTTGGGCGACAACCAGATGACGATGTCATCGAACTCGCCATTTGCGGAGGAATTGGCTGTTGGTGCGTGGCTGACGAACACGCGGTCATTGTTGTTGCTGTTGGGGTTTGGGTTGGCCGCTTCGTCGGCACCGGTTCCGCCGTAGCTGCCATTCCTGCCAGTCGAATAAATCACCAGCGGCACGCCCGGGCTGGCGGTAAGCGCCGCGCCCGACGCGCAACTCGTCGCGCTGATGCCGGTGGCGGTGGAACATACCAGGAGATCGGGAGTGAGGCTGGACATGCCGGTAGCGCTCATGCCGTTGATGCTGGTGAAAGCATTGCCGTTCGATTTGGTCAATGCGTAACGGATGCGGTTGTTCCACGGATCAACGGCATAACCGTCTGCTGTGACCAGTCCCAGCGTCGCCGCAGGCGCATAGCCATTATCGAAATTCGAGCAGTTGCCATTGGTGGCGTTGCCGCCGCTGGCAAAACTTTCTGCACCATTGCTGGAAGAAGATGCGGGACAAGGCAGGCGACCGTTGATGAGGGCATAGCCTATTGCCGCCTGTTCGATTTCATCCAATTGTTTGCGTATTTCACCCAAGCGTTGCTGTTCGACTCGGCTGGATAGGGTGGGCAGCAAACCTCCCAGCAACAGCGCCATGATGAGCAGCACGACTGCCATTTCTACCAAAGTGAAACCTGCCACAAGGGAGCCAAACCGTTCCTTCCCCCTAGCAGGGGTAACCAGCGACTTAGCTGCGGTCTTTGGCAGCTTAGTCGAATGGCTAGTTGTTTTATCCAGAAGGGTAGGATGGGGGTTGGTACGGTGGGAAGGCCGCGTTTCTACCCCCTCCCTAACCCTCCCCTTGCATGGAGGAGGGGACATTTGGCATAACGGACTATCGGGTTTCATGACAGGCATTTCAGCACGTCTGCACTAGGTTTTTTTGCGCTGAAGACTGAGACGCCGACGAAGCCGCTGGCGACGGCAACCGGTGTGGCGAAGGCGGACAGATTTGCGCCCTCGATATAGTTGGACGGGGTTGCTTTGTTGGCGGCGGTCAGGCGAAGTTGAGCCGTGTTTTTCTGTCCGCCGAAGAGCAATATACGGGAGCAAGCAGTGGTTGGTGCACCATCAATGGTGACGGGCGTAGAGGTAGGCAATTTGGTGAGCAGCACCATTTCGATCCAGTTCTTGCAGAACGTCCGGTTGCTGCTACCGAGGAGATTGCAATTAACATTATCGGTACCTTTAGTGCCTGCGATGGCGACGCTCTGGAAATAGGCATCGCTCAACAGTGCAGACACCTGAACGGAAAAGTCGGCGCGACGCATGACTACGCGAAAAACCTCATCGGACGTGATAAACAGAAAACGGTCGTTATAGTGTCCGTTTCCCGTCATCACCAATAGATTGTTGTTGGTGTTGAGAGTGACGCGATTATTCGTGCCGCCCATGAAATAATTGATTGCACCGGAAATAGCATCGGATGAAACATAGGGGTCAAGGTAGTTGCGGGCGTCATAATTGCCGCCGCATTGCACATACGTCGGATCGGACAATGCCCGATTTTGCCCATCGAGCGCATGGCCTGGGGCGACCACCAGTGCGGCGAGATTGCGGGCAATGATATTGCCGTTGCTGTCGGCGAGGTTAATCTGCCCCTGCGTGTCCCAGTTGAGTGCGTCCGTTGCCGGGGTATTTTTGAATCGACCTGAGACTACATACCACGGGCATTCACCCTGCCCGTCGCGCAAAGGTTTGAGTCCCAATGTTCGCCATGGCAATTTCCCTATCACCGAATAATCCTTGCTGTTTCCACTGAAGTTCGGTGCGGAGCTTCCTTCAGAGGGGGCAAGCCCTATCATGAATCCCAGATCAGGCAGGCGCAGGTAGCCAGCCGAGGCTACGGGTGTTTGCGAAACTGCATCGTCGATCAGCGCTTCCTTTGCCTGCGCCAATGCATCGGCAGTTTTCTGGTCACGTTCGATTTGTGCCGCCGAGCGGCTGAGTGAACTGACCAGCAGGGCGGTTGCACCTATCACCAGAATGGTCAGCATTAGCATCAGCGCCGCGCCTCGTCGTTTGTAAAAATTGTTGTGCTGGCTATAGTGCGGCATGGCTTATTTGGAGGGGGCAGGCGAACTTTGCGGTGCGGTGGTATCCAGTAGCAGTTTTTCTCCAACCTTGATTTTGATGGGCTGAGTTCTTCCCGGCACGGCAACAGTCTCCGTAACGGAATCACCGTCGTGACCAGTATTTTTGGCTGCGCCGTTGATCCATACAGTGCGCGCGCCGCCGTGTTGTTGCACGATGCCGTTCACCATCAGCATGGAAAAGGAGTCGCTGCCATCGGCAGTAGCATTGCGAGCATGGTTGTATTCTAGTTGCGCGCGCTGTTCGGGCGTGAAAAACAGGCGTCCGAGACTGTCGGCTTGTATGCTGGATACAGGAAAAATAGCGAATAGCAGCAGGGTAGTGAAGAGTCTCATTTCGCGTTCTTGTTCTTCAACGTCAACCACCCGCCTGTGCATGCAGCCTTGAGTTGAGCTGTTGCGTCAGGGGCGGCACTGCGTTCCATGGAGCAATGGTCAAGGATGAACCAGCCGCTGATGTCGGTACGCATAGTGTTGAAAAAATCCATCAGTTGCTCTTCATGCAACAGGTCGAACTGCAAGGTCATCTCGCTCATGTTGAGTTTGAAGTTGCCGCTGTCCAGCGGTGCAGGCGGCGTGTAGGGGTGTTGCGGGGCAATGGTGTATTGGAAGTCCAGTACGCGATGCTGTTTGCGGATTTTTTCCAGGCCTTCAATCCAGTCCAGACGCTGGTCGTCGCCAATAATGTTGCGCTTGAGTAATTCGCTATAGGCGGATGTGTAAGTTTTCATATTTTCACGGTCTTCGTTGGCGGCGGCAAGCAGGCTGCGTGCTGTGTTCAGTTGGCGTTGTGAGGTCTGCTGTTCGCGTTGTGCATGGGCGACGAAATTTTCGCTGATCACAATCGCTGCTCCTCCCGCACATAATGCGGCCAGGAAAATTAGCATGCTCCATTTGAAGTGCGGGAAATCCGCTCGTGAGAACGTCATGTTGCCATCCTCCAGGAAAGTTTCAGCGAGAACTGCGCCGGCTTGTTGCTGCCATCGCAGGTATCGGCGGCGATGCTGCCTTGCGGGCTGATGTCCAACGGCAGGGTTAGCGCCGTTACACTGTAGCCGCGCTGGATCAGCGCTTGCCGGAAACGTTCCAGATGATCCAGTGCAGCGCGATAGCCGCCGGTGAATTCCTCCAGTTCGCCATTAAGCAAGATGATCTGCGCGGGAATAATCGCTGCTGCACTCCCCCGTGGAGTTGCAGTGGATGCCATGCCCGCTTCCCCTGAATTTGTTTGCCAGGAAAGTTTGTCGATGCGGATGGTTGGAAAACCATCCAATGTATGTGCAAGGCCATTTAAAATTATCTGTGGCGGAGGGGAAATGTTATCCAGATTGCGCGACAGGATCACGGCGGTTCTCATGTCCGAGGCAGAAGCCAGCGTGCTGGGGAAGCCCTGGATAATTTGCCGGGTTTGTTGTGATAACTCGCTGGACTGAACCTTGAGTGCTAGCACCGCATCTTTCATCGCTATGGTTTTCATGATGTTGGCGGCAGTCCACAGTAGGCTGCCTGCTGCCAAAGCGGCGCTTAGCCCAAGCAGGCTGCGGCGGAGTTGCAACAACTGAATATGATGGGTGTGTTCGGCGGCGGCATAATGGCTGCGCGGCGGATGGGCGGCAAGCAGGTGCAGGAATAGCGGTGTGGCATCCGAGTCGGGATAAATCGTTTTTGATCCGATATGCCGTCCCAATTCCTGAATGTCGAGATAGGCATAGTGCATGTTGCTGTCATCAATCAGGTTCGCCTCCAGTTTGTGTCTGTCATTTGTATGGCAAATGATGGTCACGTTTAGCGGCTGACCGGGCGGGAGCAGGCTCAGGTTCTTCAGGTACTGCTGGGTGCGTGCGGCTTCCGCTCCGGCGGTTGCGACGAATGAACTGCTTTCGTTTATCGGCGTCAGGCGCGAGAAATTCAGTAGATTTGCGTCGAAATAAGTCTGGCGCAATCCCGCGTGTTTCTCCCATGACAGCAGCAGGCAACCGGATGAAATGTCTTTCACCAGCGGGGAACTGATGTTGGGTATGGAATAAATGCCGACCAGCGCTATGTTATGCGCCAGCATGATGTTCAACCAAGGCGTGATGAGCGCCGGGTTGGTCAGCGCCGAGAACAGCATGTCATCGTCGCGCCGCCCGTCTTTGCGGCGTTGCAACGTCGTCGCCTGACGGAACGGCGTGTTGCGGTAGTATTGTTCGAGCTTGCGCTGGATTAGTGCGGTGTGATCGCTGCCGCGCAAATGCGGCACAGTTTCGTGGCGGAAATCTTCTTCGACCAAGTCGGTGAGCAGGAGGGTAGGATCGTGGTGGGTTTGCAGAAATACCGTGAATTGTTCCTGCCCCTCGGCATTATAGGCAAAGCACTCTGCCGCAGAAAATTCGCCATTCTGCCAGGTGTAAGCCTGGCATTGGACGGCGCTGAGGAACAGCAGGGTTTTGCGGGCCATTACACTTTCACCTTGCTGATGAGGTCATATATCGGCGACAGCACGGACAGCATCACCCAGCCGAGCAGCAGCCCGAGAATGACGGTCATGGCCGGTTCGATCATGACCTGTATTTTCTTGATCGAGTCCTTCACGTCGCGGTCATAAAAATAACTCACGTTGCGCAACGCCGTATCCAGATTTCCGGTAGCCTCGCCCACCTTGAGCATGCGTATCACCAGTGGCGGGAAGATGCCGGTGTTGTGGAAACTCTGGGTGAGATTTTTGCCGGATTCGATTTCCTGCGTGACTTGTTCCAGGCTTCTGGCGATCACCTGATTGTTGGCCAGATCGCGCGAGTTGGCGATGCAATCCAGTATGCTAATACCGGATGCGTACATCATGGCGAAGGTGTTGGCGAAACGCGCCAGAATGATCTTGCGCAGGATGGGGCCGGTGGGCCAGAGGTGCAGCTTGAAGTTGTCCAGATGGTATTGCAACTCTGGATGGTATTTCAGCGCCAGCTTGAAGATTGCAAACAGCACCAGCGGCAGCGCCAGCATGACATACCAGTAATTCACGAATACGCCGGAAGTGGCCAGCAATAGTTTGGTCTGGAATGGAATTTCCTGCCCCATGCCCTTGATGAAGCCTATCAGTTGCGGCACCAGATAAATCATCAGAAAAAAGGTAACCGCGATGACTACAGCACCGACGAAGGCCGGGTAGATCATCATGTTCCGGGTTTGCGCGTGCATCTCGTCCTGCCATTTCAGCGATGCGGTAAGGTGTTCGAATACCTCCGGTAGGCGACCGCTTTCTTCTCCCGCATGGGTCAGGCTGACAAAAATCGGGTTGAACGCTTGCGGGTGCTGCGCCATCGCCTGCGACAGCGTTGCACCGCTTTCGATGGACTCCACCATATCGGCGATGATCCTGCGGAATTGCGGGTCATCCATACTGTCATGCAAATCGGTTAGGCACTCAAGCAGTGGTACCCCGGAACGGAAAAGCTGATCCAGATTGAAGAAGAAAGTGATCAGGTCCGAGCGCTGAACTTTTCTTATACCGAATATCGGCTTTTTCTCGCTTACTCTGGCACTAATTAAATCCAGCCCGTTGCGCTTCAGGCGCAGTTCGAGGTCGACCACATTGGACGCATCCTGCAAGCCCTTGGAGGTCTTGCCCTCTGCGTTGATCGCCTTGTAGGAATACTGCGCCATTTGATTAATGCCTTTGCTTAAATCATGCGGTCGGTGAGATCGACGACGCGCGTGACCTCTGCCAGGGAAGTGACACCTTGCAATATGCGCCGCATGCCATCCGCCGCGAGTGGACGGAAGCCTTTGTCCAGAGCGGCTTGTTTCAGGTCGCGGATGCTGGCGCGGCGCGCGACCAGATCGTCGAAGTCGTTATCCATCTTGAGTAGTTCCATGATGGCGAACCGCCCGCTATAGCCTTGATGGCTACACAGTTCACAGCCTGTGGCGCGGTACACTACAGGCGCTACACCGGGGTGCAGGCCGAGCAGCTTGTGTTCGTTGTGGTCAGGGTGATAAGCGAGTTTGCAATGCGGGCAAAGCATACGCACCAGACGTTGCGCGATGATGCCGATGATATTTCCCGCCATGATGTCGGGCAGAATGCCGATGTCCAGTAAACGCGGGATCGCGCCGATGGCCGAGTTGGTGTGCAGAGTGGAATACACCTGATGGCCGGTCATGGCGGCGCGGAACGCCATCTCCGCCGTGGGGTGGTCGCGGATCTCGCCGACCAGGATGATGTCCGGATCCTGCCGCATCATGGAGCGGATGCCGTTGGCGAAATCCAGCTTGGATGCCTCGTTCACCGAAGTCTGGCGGATCATCGGGATGGGGTATTCCACCGGGTCTTCCAGCGTCATGATGTTGACCGATTCGGTGTTGACGTGATTCAGCACCGAGTACAGCGTGGTAGTCTTGCCGCTGCCGGTGGGGCCGGTTACCAGCACGATGCCTTCGGGCTTGGCGATGATCAGCTTGAGCGTGGATAGCGAGGCATCGTCCAGCCCGAGCTTGTCTATGGGGACGATGCCCTTCTGTCGATCCAGTATGCGCAGGACGATATTCTCGCCGTGTGAGGTCGGGTGCGAGGAGACGCGGAAATCAATCGGACGTCCGGACAGGCGCAGCGAAACACGCCCATCTTGTGGCGCACGGGTTTCCGCGATGTTCATGCCGCTCATCACTTTAATGCGCACCACCATCGCCGGCCAGAAACTCTTGTGCAGGCTGCGCATCTGGCGCAGCACGCCATCTATGCGGTAGCGGATGCGCAGAAAACTGCTTTCAGGCTCGAAGTGAATGTCGGATGCGCCCTGCTGCACAGCCTCGGTGAACAAGGCATCAATCAGGCGCACTACCGGCTGGCTGAATTCGTTGACGCCTGTTTGCAGCGTCTGATATTCCATTTCGCCCGGCTCGATCTCGTGCAGGATGCCGTCTATCGACAACTCGAAGCCGTAGTATTGGTCGATGGCGCGCAGGATATCGGATTCGTTCGCCAGTTGTGTGCTCAGGCGGTATTCATCCTTGAGCAGTGCGCGCAGTTGATCCAGTGCGATGATGTTGTCGGGATCGGCAATTGCAATGGTGAGTTGCTTGTTGGCAACATCAAGCGACAGCGGTAATAACAGGTAGCGCCGCGCGATATCCTTGGGGATCAGTCTGATGGCAGCCGGATCGATGATGAAGGTCGAAAGATTGACGCTTTCCTGTCCCAGATTCTCCGACAGCACATCGCGGATGGTAGCCTCGGACAGGAAACCCAGTCCCACCAGCAGGCGACCCAAGGGCTGGTGATTCTTCTGCTGTTCCTGCATGGCGATGCGTAATTGGTCGTCGCTGATCACGCCTTTTTCCAGCAGCAGGGAACCTATTGGTTGTTGCGTTTTATCATTCATGTTGTTGCACTCCATGAGATGTAAGTTCATCCAGACGCAACTGCGTTTGTGCGTGGTCGATGCTGGTGTTTCCAGCGCTATCCAGTTGCAGTGCGCGCCGATAATGCTGTGCGGCGAACTTGCTATGCCCTAGATGATCAAGACTGACTGCCAGGTTGTAGGCGAACTGGGCATTGTCGGACTCCAGTGCGCAGGCGCTGAAATAGGCTTGTTGCGCATTTCCCCAGCGTGACTGTTGCGCATAGTGATTACCCAGCGCAAAGTGCAGTGCCGCCGCTTCAGGGTGTTGTGCAAGCAGAAGTTTCAGGCGGCTCTCCGCGCCTGCCGTCCCGGATGCACCGAGCAGCGAGGACATTCCGGCATGGGCATCAGGGTCGCGCGGATCAAGGTCAAGTAATTGACTGTAATATTGGGTGGCGACAGCGTCCTGCGAACGTTGTTGGGCAATGGCCGCCATGCCTAGCAGCGCATCGCGGTTCGGGGCGTTGTGATTTTGGGCATCCTTGCGCAGCACTTCGCTGTAATGTTGCGAGGCGGTGTCAAAATCGCCGCTGCGGTATGCCTGCCAAGCGGTTAATAGGATTGGGTTAACTGTGTTGCTTTCGTGGCTATGCTCGATACGAATGGGCGGTATATTTTCCATTCCCCAGACGTCAAATACACCAGCTACGGCAAGCACGAGGCCAATGATGATGGAGGCGGGAATGATGGCGATTCGCTGTTTCATTATTCAGTGGGCGAGTTGCCATGTCCGTTGGGTTTACCGTTGTTCGGACTCTTGAAGAAATCAGCATCCGGCAGGGTATTGCGGAACGCGTTGTAGTCCGCCGTTACGCTCGCTTCCTTGATGACGACCGGGCGCAGAAAAATCACCAGTTCGGTTTTCTGTGTATTGTCATTGCGGTTCATGAACAGGTTTCCCAACCCGGGAATCGATGACAAGCCGGGAATGGCGTCGGTGAGATTATTCATCTCATCCTGCATCAGCCCGCCCATCACGGCGATCTGATTGTTCTCGATTTTCAATACCGATTCCATCTCGCGGGTCTGGGTTTGCGGGATGCGGCTTACCACATGCGCATTAGCCAAATCCGGGTTGGGATCGTTGACGTAACCGAGCAGACGTGAAATCGAAGGGCGCAGGTTGAGTAGCACCGTGTCGTTGTCGCTGATCTGCGGCGTCACGCTCATGGTGAAGCCGATGGGTACGGTATTGGGCGTGGTCGAAAACGTGCTGAAGGCTGTGCTGGTTGCGGTCGGCGCGGTGGTGGTTGCGCTGGTGACGAAGTACACCAGATTGTCCACCACGCGCAGCATGGCGGTCTGGTTATTCATTACACTGAGCTTGGGACTGGACAGCACCTTCACCTTGCCGAACGATTCCAGCAGCGCAACTTGCGCGCTGAGGTTGCCCAATGCGGATGTGGGATTGATATAGTTGAGGGTAAACATGCTGCCGGTATTGGTCGCAGGCAAACCGGCTGATCCGGCCTGGGTTAACTGGAAGCCTTTACTCCCCAGCAACAACTTCGACCAGTTGATGCCCTGCTGGTATTGGTCACTCAGGTTTACCTCCACTACGGTTGCTTCGATCAGCACCTGCCGCCGCACACTGCTCATGACCTGATCGATGAACTCATGGATTTTTTCATGCTGCTTGCCGGTGGCGCGCACGGTGATGATGCCGCTCTCCGGGTTCGCTATCACCGCTGCGGCTTCGCGAAAAGTGTTGGTGCGCGTGACCGTGGTTCCGCCTTCCTGCAAGGTGGCCGGGATCGGGCTGCTCGCGATGTTGGGTGGCTTGGCTGCGGATTTTTTACCGCCTGTCTGCGGTGGTTGCGGGCCGGTGCCGCTGGTGCTGATCGCGTTGCTTTGTTGCACCACGGTTTCGCTGGAACCTGCTGGTAATATCTGATCGGTTTCGTGCAGGATATCTTTTATGTTCTGGGTCAGGGTTTCCCAGAAATGATTTCTGGAAGTATTCTTGATCGTCAACGATGAGTTATTGCCGCCCGTACCCACAGCCCCGTTGGTAATGCCAGAAGAACTGGAGCCGACTTGCGTGGCATTGGATATCGATCCGTCCGCATCGCGCGCCATGTTCACATAGTCGATCTTGTAGTGCTTCAGAAATGGCGTATCCGGCATGATGATTAAATTTGTTCCGTCCAGTTCATAGCGCATGTCTACCTGCTTCGCCATGCGGCTGAGTATGCGTGGCAGGGTCTGGTCGATGGCATTGAGCGTGACCGTGCCCTGAATGCCGTTATGGATATCGAGATTGATCTTCGCATCGCGCGCCAGCGCGAACAGAATTTCCTGCGCCGGAACATTGGTCACCACCACGCTGTAGGTTTCAGCTTGCGAAGAGGCGACAGGAAGAGGAAGCGGGATGGTGCGCATGATGGCGGGTGGGATGCCAGCGCCGTGTGAGGGTTCTGCATCTATGCTCTTGAGATGCGTGTCCGACGGCTTGATCGGCTGCGTGCCGCAAGCGGTGAGCAGAGCACAAACCAGGCCTATCAGCCAACCCTTGTCAAAGCGCATGTGTTCCCTTTCAGGTGGCCTGGAAAATTGCAAGAGGCCAAGAAAATCACCCTTACTCAGGTGTACTTAGATGTGCCTCATTCTTGCAAACAAGGCTCCCTTTGGCTACCTGTCAGAATTGATAGGTAGCCAGGAATTTAGCAAATACTTTTTATCAACCTGAAAATAGAACAGATATGAGTGTTCGCGGAATTGCAGGGCGGTTGCGCCTTGGCTTCCGCGAAGATAGAGGGTTGAGGCAATTGCCTAAAAAAACTTTTTTGAAATTAACTGATGTTAGTAATTTGTGGTTGATTATGAAATTCTGAAGAAGATACTGGCGTAGAAAATCCGATGTTGCAACTACTGTAAATAGCGGCATAATACCGTTCGATTGAAAGACGGAAAATCGTGGGAAGCTTACAACAGGGGAGAGCATGAAGATACGTGCGCTAGTGATACTGTTTCTTGGCCTGTTCCAAGCACTAACCGCCTATGCGAATACCGACGCAAATATGGAACAGTTGCTGTCATTAAGCATGGAAGAGTTGATGCAGTTAAAAGTCAATATCTCCACTAATACTAAACAAGCGCTTTCCAAGGCGCCGTCTGTGGTCACGGTCATCACGGCAGAAGACATCAAGGCCACCGGTACGACCAATCTTCTGGATATCTTGCAAAGCGTGCCTGGCGTTTACGTTAAAGACAACCTATTCGGATTCAGGCCGCTGGTGACGTTTCGCGGCGCTGATTCCTCCCACACTCTGCTGTTGGTGAACGGCACGCCCATGAAAGACTTGGTGTGGAACCCCGGCATTTTCTGGAAGGGGCTGCCGACGAGCATGATCGAACGGGTCGAGATCATTCGTGGTCCCGGCTCCGCCCTGTTCGGCTCAGACGCCTCCGCTGGCGTGATCAATGTCATCACCAAAACCGCCGTGGGGATCGATAAATCCGAAGCTGGCGTGCGGGCAGGTGGTTTCAACACGCAGGAGGGTTGGGTGCAGCATGGTGGGAACTGGAACGGTTTAGATGTCGGTTTTTCGGCGGAACTGATGCACACTGACGGACCCAACCCGTTCATTGCAGCGGATAGAAATGGCACATCTGGTTATGCCCACTACGGCTACGACAACGAAGATATCCGCTTCTCGGCCGGCAAGGACAACTGGCGCATGCTTGCCGACTACATGAACCAAAGTAACGTTAAAACCGGTCTGTCGGGCGGCGGCGTGCTGGATCCGCTGACCAGCGGGGAATACAGCCGATTCAATATTCAGCAGCTTTACAGCAACGAGAATTTTGCCAAGGATTGGAGTCTGAATGCGGAACTCCATTATTTCCACCTTGACTACACGTCAGGCGATGGGTTTCAAAATGACCCTCCGGGTTACACGAACGCTACTGGCACCTATCCAAACGGGTTAATCGATCAGTATCGATCTGCCGAACACGGATACGATTACGAGGTCAGCGGCCTGTACACAGGTCTAAAGGCACATGCCATGCGTTTGGGAGGAGGATACAACTCGGAAAATTTGTATTTTGTTCAAGAATTAACCAATTTTGGCGCGGGGCCTGTTAAAGCACCTGGATCGTTGGTGGATATTTCGAACTCGCCCTATGTCTTTGCGCCGGAAAAGACCCGTAATATAAGCTATCTGTTTCTCCAGGATGTATGGACGCTCGCGCATGACTGGGAACTGACAGCCGGGGCGCGTTATGACCATTACTCCGACTTCGGCGGCACGGTGAATCCGCGCTTGGCTCTGGTCTGGCAAAGTACGGACAGGCTCACTACGAAACTGATGTACGGACAGGCGTTCCGGGCGCCATCATTTCTGCAGCTTTATGCCCTGACTACTTCCAACACACCCAATCCTAATCTCAAACCTGAACAGTCCAACACCAAGGATCTATCATTTTCTTACTTGGCCTCGAAGGATGTGAAGTTGGGTCTCGATCTTTACCAATTCGCAGAGTCCGACCTCATTGCTGCCGATTCGACACCCTTGGCCCAATTCCAGAATACCGGCAGCAATACGTCTCGCGGCGTTGAACTGGAGGCCATGTGGCAGGCAACGAAGATGCTGAGGGTTTCCGGCAACCTTTCCAATCGTAACGACTCTACTCCATACAACGCCGTACCCAAACAAAAAGCCTACCTTCGCACGGACTTGGCATTCATGCCCAATTGGAACTGGAACGCACAGGCCAACTGGATTGACGCGCACTCCCTTGCGCCCGGTGACCCCCGTGCGTCAATAGGCGCGTATACGTTAGTGGATACCACAATTCGTTATTCCCATCTACGAGATTGGGAGTTTGCCGGTTCCATACGCAATTTGTTTAACGTGGATGCGCGGGAATTAACCAGTAAAGCAATCCTCAATGATCTGCCGCTGCCCAGCCGGAATCTTTATGCGGAAATACGGTACAAGTTTTAGCGAGGGTCATAAGGATTGAGCGCCCTTGTCCGATTCCTCATCGCATTGACTCTCCTGCTTGGGCTGGATGTACGACTCTGCATGGCGGATATTACGGAAGGCCAGATCAAAACGGCCTATGTGTTTAATTTTATCAAATTTACGGACTGGCCTGCCGGGGTCGGTGCCGATGACACAGTAACGCTATGTGTGGTGGGCCGCAACGCGCTTGACGGGACGCTTGCAACACTGAATGATCGCAAGGCAGGGGATAGAAAACTGCACGTCGTCTACTACAACAGTGCAGATAGCAATTTGAGCAGTTGCCAAGTGGTGTTCATTGGCGAATCAGAGCACAGCAGTTTCATTTCCATTATCCAATCTCTCCGTAATTTCCCCGTGCTGACCATTTCCGATATCGACGATTTCGCGGAAAAAGATGGATGCATCGGGCTGCGCTATCAAGGAAACAGGATTGGTTTTGAGGTCAACCTGACTTCAGTGCAGAGGTCAAAGTTGCATCTGCCCGGACAATTGCTGAACCTCGCATCCAAAATTTTTGGGAAGTAAAATTATGTGCATTTTGCCAAATATTTCTTGCTGGTCCCTGAGAGCGAAACTTGTTTCGATCATCATGCTGAGCAGTGCTGTTTGCCTGCTGGTCAGTCTTTCAGTTCTGGCTGTCAGCTCGGCAAACAGCCGCTATAAGGATTCTCTCGATCAGCTTTCCGGACTTGCGAATATCCTGGCTGAGAACAGCCAAGCCGCACTCGCTTTTTCTGATCGTGCAGAAGCCAAAAGGCTCCTCGAATCGCTGGAAAATCATCATGAAAATCTCTTCCGCCTGGCTGGTAACTAATAATGGAATCGTACTCTCGTCATGGAGCCGCAAGGGAGAGGTGGAAGAAGCGCCCGCAGATTACCGAAGGCAGGCCATGCAGTTGCATTCCGACTTCTGGTCAAGCCGCGCCAAATTGTACATGCCTGTAACAAGAGGCACAGAGCCAATCGGCTATATCCTGCTGAAAGTCGATTTCACTGAACGATGGGAAAGGCAGTTAGTCGATTTGGGAGAAGGGCTGGGCGCGGGTGCATTGGCTTTGTTGGTAGTCTTTCTATTATCAACCCGCTTGCAGCGTGTGATCTCGCGCCCGCTCGGAGAGATCGCCGATACCGCGCGCACCATCGCCCGTGACAAGACTTACGGATTGAGAGTTTCGCAACACACGAATGATGAAGTGGGCGACTTGGTTAAGGCGTTCAACGAGATGCTTCTGGAAATTCAGGAACGCGAGGAACATTTAATTAGCCAGCGTGACCTTCTTGAAGAAGAAGTGAGTATGCGCACGAAAGAATTGCGCACCATACTCGAAAATTCTCCCGATACCATCGCACGTTACGACCGCGAGTGCCGCCGCACCTTCGCCAATCCAGCTTTAGGTGCAATGACTGACGGCGGTATTGCAGCATTACTTGGAAAGAAACCTTCAGAGCATCCGGGCGGATCACAATTCGAAATTTACGAGACAAAGATTAAAGAGGTATTCACAACCGGCAAGGAAGCTCAATTTGATCTTGAATGGGCGGGCAAAGATGGCATGGAGACGTGCATTCATATCCGATTGATACCAGAGTACGATTTGTCGGGCACTGTAACCTCTGTACTGGGGGTAGGTCGCGACATTTCTGATCGCAAGAGACAGGAATGGCAACTGGCAAAACTAAGTTTTGCGTTAAGCCGGGTGAAAGAGGCAGTTTACCTAATGGATGGAAAGGGGCGTTTCATCTTTGTAAACGATGAGGTGTGCCGTGCCCTCGGTTATACCCGCGAAGAGTTAGTAGGCGGGATGAGCGTGCCTGACATCAGCTCCGGCTTTATGGATGAAATGTGGGCTGAACATTGGCAGGACGTTAAGTACAACGGTTTTTGCACGTTCGAAGCTTCGCATCAAGCCAAGGACGGGCGCATATTCCCAATTGAGGTCAATGCCAATTACTTCGAATATCATGGACAGGGTTATGTCATGTCAATGGTTAGAGACATCACCGAACGCAAGATGGCTGAACAGAATCAGAATCGGCTTGCACATGCTCTCCAGTTTATGAGCAAATGCGACTCAGTATTAGTGCGTGCTGAGAAGGAGGAAGGACTCCTTGCAGAAATTTGCAGACTTGCAGTTGAAGCGGGAGGTTACCTGATGGCTTGGGTAGGGTATGCAGAGAATGATGCTGCCAGAACCGTTCGCATAGTCGCGCAATCCGGTTATGAACAAGGGTGTCTGGATGAAGTAAATATTACATGGGCTGATACGGAACGCGGGCGGGGACCCACTGGCACAGCAATTAGAGAAGGCGTAACAGTCCCGGCTCATGATTTGCAAACAAGTCCTAAAATGGCTCCATGGCGTGAAGCTGCATTCAAGCGAGGTTACAAATCTTGTATTGCTCTTCCTTTGGTCATCAATAAGCAGGCGCAGGGTGCGCTTACCATTTATGCCTCCGAATCTTTGGCATTCGGCAAAGAAGAGGTGTCACTGTTGGAAGAGCTAGCCAATGATCTTGCCTATGGAATTCAAGCACTGCGTATTCGCGCTGAACATGATGCAGCTGAACTCGCACTTAAAAAATCGGTGCTCCTGTTGGAAGAAAAGGAATTGGCCAAGACCCGTTTCCTCGCCGCTGCAGGTCACGACATGCGGCAGCCGATCGCCGCCGCGAACCTGTTTGTGGAGGCGCTAAAATTCACTTCTCCGAACCAACATCAAAGCGAACTGATAGCACGGCTGGATCAGTCGATGCACATTTTTTCCAATATGCTGGAGCGGCTGCTGGATATTTCAAAATTCGATGCAGGACTGGTCAAACTCAAGCTTACCTCGTTTAATGTGGAGGAATTGTTGATATGGCTGGATCATAATTTTGCCCAAGCCGCTTTGGATAAGCAGTTGCGTTTCCGACTTTTCTTCCCCGCAAGCAAATCACTGGTCATTCGTACCGACATTGGTCTGGTGCAATCTGTACTGATGAATTTGGTCTCCAATGCGATCAAGTTCACTGCGCACGGCAGTATTCTGATCAGCACCCGCCTGCGTGGCGACAAGGTTTTAGTGCAGGTATGGGATACCGGTATCGGGATTACCGAGGCGGATATTCCTCGTATCTTCGAAGAGTTCTATCAGGTCGCCAATCCGCAGCGCAGCAGGGAGGTCGGATTGGGATTAGGCTTGTCCATCTGTCAGCGCGCCATGCATGTGCTGGGGAGCGAAATAACCTGCCGTTCGCGGCTTGGGCACGGTTCGGTATTCCAGTTTTACCTGCCGCTCGATAGCAAGCAACACGAACTTGAACTGCAGCATACCAACAATACGCCGCCCGCTGACATCACCGGCGAAATGCTGTTCAGGGGCAAGAGTGTCGTGTTGGTCGAGGATGACCCACTGGTCGCCCAAGCCATGATCAGCTTGCTAAAGATGATGGGTGGGGAAGTAAGATGTTTCCCTAACGCGGAAGATGCCTTGGGGTGCGCCGATATAGAACACGCCGATTATTACATCGTCGATTACATGCTGGGTGGCGAGCATAATGGCATTCAATTCCTGGAGTCGCTTCGTCAAAAACGGGGGGCGACCATCAATGCGGTACTGGTGACTGGCGATACATCAACCAATTTTATGCGTAAAGCGGAACTCATTGATTGGCCAGTGCTGCATAAGCCGGTCAATATGTCCAAATTGATCAACAGTCTCAGGGCATAGCCAAACTGTTTGTTTGAATGCAGGTATCCGCACATTGAAAACACGTTGAAGGAACCAAACTCTTTAGTCCAAATTCTGGAACAACCTGAATTCTTTCACCGGCAACGGCCGACCGAACAGATAACCCTGAAAGGCGTGGCAGCTCTGGCTAGCGAGAAAGTCCCGCTGTTCTACGGTCTCTACTCCCTCGGCGATAACTTCCAGCCCCATGCTTTGCGCCAAGGCAATGATGGTGCGGGCGATGGCGGCATCGTTTGAATCGGTAAGTATGTCTCGCACGAAAGACTGGTCAATTTTCAACTGATCCAGGGGTAGTCGCTTGAGGTAAGAGAGCGAGGAATAGCCCGTGCCAAAGTCGTCCAGCGAGAAGCCCACACCTTTGGTTTTGAGATCGGTCATCTTGGCGATGATGTCTTCCACATCCTCCAGTAGCAGGCTTTCGGTCAATTCCAGTTTGAGTTTCTGCGGATCGGCGCCGGTTTGATCGAGTACCTCCAGCACATGATCTACAAAGTCCGTGCGGTGAAACTGGCGGGCACTGACATTGACTGCCATGGTGAGATGAGCCATATCAGGTTGTGCCGCCCAAGCCACCAGTTGAGCACAGGCTGTTTCCAGCACCCAGTGACCCAAGGGCATGATCAAACCTGTTTCCTCGGCGATGGGGATAAAATCAGTTGGGGGCATCAGACCGCGCCGGGGATGCTGCCAGCGCACCAACGCCTCGGCGCCCGTCATCCAGCCCTTTTCATCCACTTGTGGCTGGTAGTAGAGAAGAAACTCATTTTGCTGCAAGCCTTGGCGCATGTCGGCTTCCAGCGTAGCGTGTGCCGTGACGGCAGCCTGCATTTCAGGATCGTAGAAACGCACGGTGTTACGTCCTGCCGCCTTGGCCTGGTACATGGCAAGATCCGCCCGTTTCAGTAATTCATCGACAGAATTCTGGTGGTCGTTGAACAGGGTGGCGCCGATACTCGGGGTGCTGTGGTGTTGGTGACCTGCGAGCATGTAGGGCTGGTTGAGGATGGCGAGAATTTTCTCGCACACGGTTTCGGTCTGGGTGGCAGATTCCTGTGGGTTCTCGCTCAGGTCTTCCAGCATGACCACAAATTCGTCGCCCCCCAGGCGCGCCACAGTGTCGCCTTCGCGAATGCAGGTAGCAAGACGCTGTGCCACTTGTTGCAGCAGTAAGTCGCCGATGTCGTGGCCGAGCGTGTCATTCAGCGTCTTGAAGTTGTCCAGATCGATGAACAGCAGCGCCCCTTCGCTCCGGTTGCGGGTGCTGGAGGCCAGCGCTTGTTGCAGCCGATCCAGAAGTAGTCGTCGATTGGGCAAACGGGTCAGAGGATCGTAGAAGGCCAGATGCTTGATCTCATTTTCTGCCGCCTTGCGCAGGGTGATGTCGGTCAGCGTGCCGACGTAGTGGGTGACCTCACCGGTGACTCCTTTCACCGCTGTGATAGTGAGCCATTCTGGGTACACCTCACCGTTCTTGCGCCGGTTCCAAATTTCGCCTTGCCAAACGCCTTGGTGGAAAATGACTTCCCACATCCCGGCGTAAAAGGTCGAGTCATGGCGCCCCGATTTGAGCAGGCTGGCATTCCGGCCTACCGCTTCTTCTGCCATATAGCCGGTGATCTCTGTATAGGCGCGATTGACCCGGAGAATCACGTTGTCAGCGTCAGTAATCACCATGCCTTCCTGGGACTCGAAAGCGGTGGCGGCGATGCGAAGCTCCGCCTCCACCTTCTTGCGCTCTGTAATATCCCTGATGAATGCAAAGAAGCGCTCGCCCAGAGTGGCAACGTGCAGGATACTGACCTCTACGTTGGCGATAGAGCCATCCTTGCGCTTGTGCCGTGCCTCAAATTGCACATGACCTTTTTCTATCATTTCACGGATGTGGGCAGCGGTCTCCTCGGGGGTCTCGTCCGCCTCGATGTCGGAGATGCTCAAGCGCAGAAGTTCCTCACGGGAATACCCGTGCATCCGGCAGATAGACTCGTTGGCTTCGAGGATGCGGCCAGAGGCATCGGTGACCCAGTAGCCGTCGAGCGAAGCCTGGATGACGGAGCGGTACTGCTCGGCATTGCGTCGCTGCTCGGTAAAGTCCAGAGCAATGCCACCGAGAATAGGTGGCTGTCCATGCCGGGGTATGCGGAACTTGCGCACCTCTAATAACCGTGGTTGTCCATCCGCACTCGGTACTATATCCTCCGTGACCACAAGCCCTGCTTCCAGCGCACGCAGATCGTCTGTATAAATCTTTTCTGCCAGTTCGGACGGAAAAATGTCCCGATCAGATTTTCCAAGCCAATCTCGTTCTCCAAAAATGTTTGCCACGTAGCGATTGACGTAGATATAGACACCCTCGGCATTCTTGATGAATGCCGCTGCTGGCAGGGTGTCCATAAACAGATTGAAACGCTCTTGGCTTTCGAACAGTGCCTTTTTCACCAGCCTGGACTCTGTGATGTCCATATTGATGCCAAGCATCCGCAATGGCATTCCCTGATTGTCGCGAAACACCTTCGCCACGGCCTTGATGTAGCGAATTTCACCATTTGGCCAGAGCACGCGAAACTCTGTTTCGAAAGGTTTCTTGCCCGAAATCGCATCCTCCACTTCCTTGTCACCGCGCGCGAGGTCATCTGGATGCAAAGTCGCACGCCATGCCTCCTCGGTACCTAAGAAGTCTTCGCGGCGGATGTGGTAGAGCGCATACATCGAATCGTCCCAGATCATTTCCTGAGTTTGCAGATTCCAATCCCAGATACCCACGCCATTATGGATAGTGGCTAATGCGAGACGCTCCTCCTTTTCCCTTAGCGCATCTTCCACCCGCTTGCGTTCGGTGATGTCGCGCGAGGCAGCGTAGATATAGCCCTTGCCCTCGATTTCGATTCCGGATGCGTTAGTTTCGGCATCCAGAACCACGCCATCGCTGCGGCGAAAGCGGGATTCAAATACAACCTTGCTACCATGTGCAATCATCTCGTCGATGCGCGCCTTGATGTCCGTCCACGAGGACTGCACATCCCAGTCCGTGATCCGCAGTTTGCCGATAGCTGAGTGATCGAGGCCGAGCATGTTCAGAAATGCTTCATTAGCCTCAACCAGTACGCCGTCGTAATCCGTGATATGGATGCCGTCGATCGCCGTTTTCAGGATAGTCTGCAGGCGGGTGCGCTCTCGTTCGACAATGATCTCTGCCAACTTGCGCTCGGTGACATCGCGGTTGCTGACTCGGCGTCCCATGGATTCGCCATTTCGACCGGAGATGATCCGGCAGTGGTGGCTTATCCAGCGAATATCTCCGTTGCGCCGCACGATGCGAAAATCCACCGGCATACCGTCTTGATAGGCTTGGCTGACAATATCGTGCAGGTGCTGATCCATTACATGACGATCATCAGGATGAATAATGCGCAAGAGCAGGCCGGGATCGGCGACGAATTGCTCACGAATATAGCCGGTGACTCGTTCGCATGAAGGGGTCATGTAAAGTATTTCACCTTTTGATCCTTTCCAGTATTCCCAATGAAAAGTAAAGTCGGCCACGGTGCGGAATTTGGCTTCCTGGCGAGTCAGAGCCTCAACCAAATTGACTTGGCGTTTCCAGATGCGGTAAATCAGCCATGCAGCCAAGAACGTAATCAGGGCGAAAAGCGCTACCAGCGCTGCCTGCTTGGCGGCCTCATTGCGCCACGCGGTGAGATAATCTTCAGTAGCCAGTCCGACGGTGACAAAGAAGGGATAGCCATCGACTCGACGATAGGAGAACATTCTTTCAATGTAATCTGTGGTTGATTGTGCCTGATAAGTCCCTGATTGTAGCCCGGCCCGAACCATTTCCTGCAACGATGGTGGCGCGTTTCTCTGACCAATCACGCTACCGATTCTCTCCGTTTCAGGATGACGAATAACAATGCCCAGCTCGCTGTCGCGGAGCGTGACTGCTCCGTGAGAGCCTACGTTGAGAACAGAGAATGTTTTAGAAAGATGCTCCAGCGTAATCGCCGCAAACGCCATTCCGCCGAAGGAACCGTCAGGCTGGTTGATACGCCTGGCAAGAACGATCACCCATTTCTGATTGACGCGGCTCACCTGAGGTTTGGAAATTACCAATCCCGCTTTGGGGTCATCGCGCAGGCGAACGAAATGGGGGCGGTCGGCAAGGCTGGTCTTCGTGCCGGGCATGACATCGTTGCCGTAAATGAGCACACCTTGCGAGTCAGTAATCCGCAAAGCGTCGATTTCCGGCAGACGCGAACGTACTCGCTCGATATAGGTATTCAACACCTTCTCATTGACGCCGCCGACTCGTTGCTTTTTGTATTCCTCCATCACGGCAAACAAAGCAACATCGTCAGTTTTAATCGTGTCGGCAATTTCGCTTTCCAGCGTCTGCGTCAGATTCTGGGTGGTGATCTCTGCCCGTTCCTGATAATGGCGGTGGCTCTGGTGGATCGATAGCGCCACCAGGGTGATAACGAACAGATTGAGCAGAACAACGCTACCTGTCAACCGGGTGAGGAAGGAAGCGGGAGATAGTGGTGAAACCTGTGGTTTCAACTGGGCTGATGGATACGAGGATGGCATGAACTGCGACATGACCCTAAATCCTGCTTGTCTGAAACACGAAAGAAAATCCGAAATCCTTACATCCCTTACATCTATATACTATCTGAGCCTCTTGCAAAAGTCGCTACAAATTTGTACTGCCAACCCTCCGAATCTCAGGGCGAACGGGTGATTTAATCTGCGTTTCCTTGTTATCAAAAGCCGGGCAAACCGTAGGTGTTGTTGTCCGAAAAACTATAGGCCGCTCCCACGATGATGCGGAATATATCGGTATGTTTGTAATTCCCTGCTCCCTTATTGAGGATAAAACAGGAGCAGTCGATACCCGGACGGCTTGACGTCGGTGGTATCGAGGTTGAGCTTGACACTGAGTTCGCGGTTGGCCGTCATGCCTTTCTTTTCGTCTTCGCCCGGTTTGAGGTACTCCGCCGGGCGGAAGGTGCGGCGCGCCAGCGGTTTGTCTTGTGCGTCGGTGAGGGTGAGTTCGAGATTGGGATAGGCTTGCGTGTAGGGTGCGTGGTTTCGTAGCAAGGTGTTGAGAACGATGACGCTGGACTGTGCCGGATCGGATTCCAGGTCGGAAGATTCGATGCTCATCGAGTCGGCTTTCTGCGGCAACGGCACGGTGCACTGGAGCAGGCGGCAATAGAAGATGAGGGTGGGCTTGAGGCCGGGTTGGTTGGCGGCAAGTTCGATGCGGAAGAAATACGTGGCTTGTGCCAGCAATATAATTAACATCAGCAGGCTGCCGACAAACCACGGCCAGGCGCTGTTCTTCTTGGCGGACCTGAAAGAAGAGGCATTCTGAGCTATCCGCAAAAGTAATTTTTTGAGCACGCGTGATAAGTTTTACGGATTCAATTTTATCCTGCGATTCTAGATGGGCCGGTGTGGTCAAGCTGAAGTCGAGTTCTCCATGCGTTGCGGGGACAGGTTCGGCGGCGGTTTCGACGGGTGTTTCGCAGGTTGCTTCCGGCGCAATGGGCAGGTCGAGTTGCGGGCTGGGCTGGTCGTCCTGCAAATATTCCGTGGCGTTGAACACTGTCTGGCAGCGTCCGCAACGCACCAAGCCCTGATGTGCATCAAGCTGTTCCTGGCTTACCTTGAAGCGGGTGTTGCATGTCGGGCATAGTGTAGTCGTACTCACGGATACCTCATCGCTTCACGCCGGATACACACGCCCAGCCTTCATCCATGATCGGGGACTCTAGGTTAAACCATTGCGCGTAGATTTTCATCACGTCTTCAGCCTGTTCGCTGAGAATGCCGGACAGAACGATGCGTCCGCCTTGCCGCGTGACACCGGCGAGCAGCGGAGCGAGTACCTTGAGCGGGTTGGTGAGAATGTTGGCAACAACGATGTCGGATTGCAGTTTCGGCGCATTATCCGGCAGGTAAAATTTTGCGCCTGCTTGATTGGCGACGGCATTGTCGCGGCTCGCCTGCACTGCCTGCGCATCTACGTCCACGCCGATGGCGCTGGAAGCGCCCAGCTTGAGCGCGGCGATGGCGAGGATGCCGGAACCGCAGCCGTAATCCAGCACCGATTCACCGCCTTTGATATTCGCATCCAGCCAGCGCAGGCACAGGCGCGTGGTGGGGTGGCTGCCGGTGCCGAAGGCGAGACCGGGGTCGAGCACGATGTTGATGGCGGCGGGATCGGACGGGGTGTGCCAGGTGGGTACGATCCACAAACGCTGCGAGATGGGTATAGGGTTGAACTGCGATTGGGTCAGCCGTACCCAGTCGTTGTCTTCCAGAGTCGCGGTGCGGTAGGCGGGCGGTTGCGCAAGTCCGATTGCGCGGGCCGCATCTTGCATGATGGAGTCGATCTGTGCGTTTTTAGGAAACAGGGCAGTGACGCAATTATGTGACCACAGGTGCGGGGCAGGCTCGCCCGGTTCGCCGAAGATAGCCTGTTCTTGCGGGGTATCTGCATCCGCATCATGCACGTCCACCGACAGCGCGCCGAGTTCCATCAGCGCATCGCTCAGGAGTTCGGCCTGCTGTTCGGATGCAGTAACCGTCAGCGTGAGCCAAGACATATGGGCACCTCTAAAAACTCAGATTTCATCCCAACTGCTGCGTTGCGGGAAAAATTTCTTGCTTACATATAATGCATATGCAGCGCGGCGAAATTTTTCCCGCGCCTTGCTTTTGGGCGAACTCTGAATTTTTAGAGGCGCCCATTGATTATTGCCCTTTGGCGCGTTCGGCCAGCTTGTGTTCCAGATAGTGAATGCTGGTGCCGCCGCGCAGGAAGGCAGAGTCCAACAGCAGCTCCTGATGCAGCGGAATGTTTGTGTCTATGCCTTCCACAGCCATTTCCGACAGGGCGGTGCGCATGCGCGCAATGGCCTGTTCGCGGGTGTCGCCGTAGGCGATGATCTTGCCGATCATGGAATCGTAATGCGGCGGTACGAAGTAGTTGGCAAATACATGCGAATCCACGCGGATGCCGGGGCCGCCGGGCGTATGCCAAGTGGTGATGCGTCCGGGCGAAGGCGTAAATTTGTAGGGGTGTTCGGCGTTGATGCGGCATTCGACGGCATGGCCTTTGAACGCGATATCCTTCTGGCGGAAGCTGAGTTTTTCCCCTGCGGCGATGTGGATCTGCTGCTGCACGATGTCGACGCCGGTAATCATTTCGGTGACCGGGTGTTCCACTTGCACGCGGGTGTTCATCTCGATGAAGTAAAACTCATCGTTTTCGAACAGGAACTCAAAGGTACCTGCACCGCGATAGCCGATCTTGCGGCAGGCTTCGGCGCAACGTTCGCCGATCCTGTTGCGCAGGCGCGTATTGAGCAGCGGGGCGGGCGCTTCCTCGATGATTTTCTGGTGGCGGCGCTGCATTGAGCAGTCGCGTTCGCCCAGATACACGGCGTTGCCATATGAATCGGCCAGCACCTGAAACTCGATGTGGCGCGGGTTTTCCAGGAACTTTTCCATGTACACCACGGGATTGTTGAAGGCTGCCTGCGCTTCGCTGCGCGTCATGGTCACGGCGCCAATCAGAGCAGCTTCGGTATGCACCACGCGCATGCCGCGCCCGCCGCCGCCGCCGGAAGCCTTGATGATGACCGGATAGCCGATGCTGCGCGCGATCTTCACGATCTCTGCCGGGTTGTCCGGCAGAGCCCCATCCACACCGGGCACGCAGGGCACACCAGCTTTTTTCATGGTGAGTTTGGCGGTGACCTTGTCGCCCATCATGCGAATGGTCTCTGGGCGCGGCCCAATGAACACGAAGCCACTTTTTTCCACGCGCTCGGCGAAGTCGGCGTTTTCCGACAGGAAGCCGTAGCCGGGGTGAATCGCCTGCGCATCGGTGACTTCCGCCGCGCTGATGATGGCTGGAATATTCAGGTAGCTTTGATTAGAAGGAGCGGGGCCGATGCATACCGACTCATCTGCCAGTTTGACGTACTTGGCATCCGCATCGGCCTCGGAATGGACGGCGACAGTCTTGATGCCCATCTCGCGGCAGGCGCGCTGGATGCGCAAGGCGATTTCGCCACGGTTGGCGATGAGAATTTTTTCGAACATGATAGGTTTTGGCTCCGGTTTTGGCGCTACGCGCATGATTCCGCGTTTCAGCAAGCCTAGCTGCGGTTTGCTGGCAACCGGATGCTTGCTTTCGTTTTGTTTGGCGGGCGGTTTCTTCTCAATCATAGTTGATCGGAATGACTAGCCGATGATAAACAGGGGTTGGCCGTATTCCACCGCTTGCCCGTTCTCCACCAGAACGGCCTTGACGACGCCAGCCTTGTCGGACTCGATTTCATTCAGCAGCTTCATCGCCTCAATGATGCACAGGGTATCGCCCACACTCACGCTTTGGCCCAATTCCACGAAGGACTTGGCGCCGGGGGAAGGGCAACGGTAGAAGCTGCCGACCATAGGCGATTTCACCGCATGGCCTTCCGGTTCGGCGGGCTTGGCCGGTTCGGCAGGTGCTGCAGGTTGTGGTGCGGGTGCAGCCATCATCTGTTGCTGCGGTGCAGCATAGACTTGCTGCATCATGGCGGAGGGGGAGCGTGTGATGCGTACGCGCTCCTCGCCCTCGCTGATTTCCAGTTCGGCGATACCGGAACTTTCGACCAGGTCAATCAGGGTCTTTAGTTTGCGTAAATCCATAATTGGCTCCTAAATAGTATGTTGCAGCGCGAATTGCACTGCGAGTTCGTAACCGGTTGCCCCCAGTCCGCTGATGACGCCGATGGCGAGATCGGAGAAATAGGACTCCTTGCGGAATGCTTCGCGGGCAAATACATTGGAAATGTGAATTTCGATAAACGGGATGGCGACCGCCGCCAAGGCATCGCGCAGCGCTACGCTGGTATGGGTGAAGGCGGCGGGATTGATAATGATGAAATCTGTGCCGTCCTGGCGCGCCAGTTGCACGCGATCTACCAGGGCAGCTTCGGCATTGCTCTGGAAAAATTGCAGATTTGCGCCTTTCGCGTGGGCTAATTGCTGCAACTTCTCGTTAATTCCGTCCAACGTGATACGGCCATACACATCCGGCTCGCGGCTGCCGAGCAGGTTCAAGTTGGGGCCATGCAGCACTAACAGGTTTTTCATGGAGCGTAGTTTGCCGCAAATTGGGGGGAGTTGTCTAGGTTTTGCCTGAAATTAATCTTTAGAGAGTCAGTTATCTCGTTGCTTCACCCATCTGCCGTGTTGAACAGCGCTCTTCCCAGGAAGACTTTTCTGCTTCTCGTATCAATTCCTGCAAAAATCCCATCGCCAATTCCATGCGCTGTTCGGCCTCCGGCGACGGTGGTTCGCCGAGTTCGAACTGCTCGCCGCGTACGCACAGGACAAAGGCCGGGGGAGGGGATTGTTGGTAAACCTGCTGATAGGTGGACAGGACGGCTTCGGGTGTGATGGCGTGACTGAATAGCGTGCGACTGTCGTTGCTTTGGGCGCGGTAAAAGCTGTAAGGGGCAGGAGTGTCCATGCCGGCATCAATGAACAAGACCAACTCGCGGCCAACCATGTCTGTGGCATGTTCGACTTGCAACTGGAAGTCTTCGAGAAGCTCAAACCGCCCATCCATCTCCTCTGCCTTCAGCCATGCGCCTAGCCTGCGTAGCAGCAGCGGGGCGATGGCATCGTCGCCGCGTGATTCATTGCCGATGGCGAAGATGAGGATGGGTGGAACCATCAATTCGCCGCCATCAACTGCTGAATACACCGTCGGCAGAGCGGGAAAGCGTAGAGAGCATGCTGCCCTCGGCATCCAGCAATTCAACTTCCAGTGGCATCTTGCCGAGCGCGTGGGTAGCGCAGGACAGGCATGGGTCAAAGGCGCGGATTGCCACTTCGATATGGTTGAGCAAGCCTTCGGTGAGTTTGCGTCCGTCGAGGTATTGCCGCGCCACTTGGCGAATGCCTTCGTTCATTGCCTGGTTGTTGTGGGTGGTGGAGACGATCAGGTTGCAGCGGATGATCTGGTCGTGTTCGTCTACCTTGTAGTGGTGGATCAGTGTGCCGCGCGGTGCTTCGATTACGCCCACGCCGCGTTCTTGCCGTTCTCCCTTGGTGACCAGATCGGTGCCTTGCAGGTCGGGATCGTGCAGCAATTCTCTTATCAACTCGGCGGCGTGCAGCATCTCTATCATGCGCGCCCAATGGAAGCCCAGCGTCGCACCTGCCGCAGAGCCGCCGTTGAAGGCGAGGAATTCCTTGCGCGCCTGTTCGGCCAACGGCGTCGGAATGAAATCGCATTGCGTTACGCGCGTCAGCGGCCCAACGCGATACCAGCCTTCCTCCGGCCCGAGGCTGCGCAGGAAGGGGAACTTCATGTACGACCATGGCTTCACGTCTTCAAAGATCACATCCCAGTAGTGGCTGTAGTCATAGTGGTCGAACAGCGTGTTGCCGTTCATATCGCGTGCGCGCAATCCGCCATGATACAGATCCATGGCGCCGTCCTCGCGTACCAGATTAAGCGTGTGCGCCTTGAAACGCCCGAAGTTGTTGTAGAGGTCGAGGTTCTGCTCGAACAACTTCCGCGCAATGCCGACTGATTCGCGGCTCCAGACGATGATCTGTTCGATGTCTTTAAGCAGGTAATCGCGTTCTTCTACGCTGACGTTCTTGTTCACTCCGCCGGGTATCGAACCTGTGCCGTGAATGCGCTTGCCCGCCGTGATGCGGATCACCTCTTGTCCGTATTTGCGCAGCAGCACGCCTTGTTTGGCGATCTCAGGATAGGCGGCAGCGATACCGACGATGTTGCGCTTCGCTACATCGGAATCGAAGCCGAACAGCAAATCGGGTGAACACAGGTGATAGAAATGCAGTGCATGCGATTGCAGCATTTGTCCGTAGTGCATCAGCCTGCGCACCTTCTCCGCAGTGGGCGTGAGCGTGGCGCCAACAATCATGTCCATCGCTTTGGATGCGGCGAGGTGGTGGCTCACCGGGCAGATACCGCACAGCCGCTGCACCATCACCGGTGCTTCCCAATAGGGTCGCCCCTGAATGAATTTCTCGAAGCCGCGAAACTCGACGATGTGCAGCCGCACCTGATGGATATGGTCATTCTCGTCCAGCAGCAGCGTTACTTTGCCATGCCCTTCTACACGCGATACCGGGTCTATTGCCACGCGGCGCAGGTTTTCGGGATGGGCGGCGGTTTCCAAGTTATCGTTGATGTTAGTCATATTCAATTAATCCATGTCCCAATTCAGGTGTCTTGCCCGCGATGAGGTCGGTGAGAAATTTCCAGATGGCATCGCCCGAGGGCGGACAGCCGGGGATGAAGTAGTCTATCTTTACCACCTCGTGCAGCGGATGCACCTTGTCCAGCGGCAGCGGCAACTCCGGGTCGTTCGGAATGTGGCCGTGCGCCAGTCCGGGTTCTGTCAAATACACCTCGGTCAGGCAACTGCCCAAGTCGAGATGGTTGCGCTGCGCGGGCAAGCCACCGGTGATGGCGCAGGATCCGATGGCAATAAGGGTTTTGCAATTTTTGCGGAATTCGTGCAATACATGCACGTTCTCCCCATTGCAGATGCCGCCCTCAATTATGCCGATGTCGCACGGCCCGCAGTGCTTGATGTCGGTGAGCGGCGAGCGGTCGAATTCGACCAGATCAAGCAGCGGAAACAGACGCTCGTCTATGTCGAGGATGGACATGTGGCAGCCGAAGCAGCCAGCGAGCGAAGTCGTCGCGACGCGCAATTTCTTCTTCTCACTCATGCTTCGCTCCCTCTGGTGAACGTGGCGCATCATCCAGCGCCTGTGCGCTGATCGGGCGCTTATCATAACGTCGCGCACCAATGGGCTGGCTGAAGCCGACACGTTTTTTCAGGATCACGCCTACCGGACAGACTTCCATCGCCTTGTCGGTGAGCGCTATGTCGGTGTCAATGAGCAAACCCGATTTTGAATTGACGATGAGGTGCTTGGTTATGCCGCGCCCCGCCAGTGTGAACACATTCTTACCGTCCATCTCGGCGGATGCACGCACGCACAGTTGACACAGGATGCAGCGATTGGAGTCAAGCAGGATGTCGGGATGCGACGCGTCCAGTGGGCGATCCGGATAGAGATGGCGGAAGCCTGCGGTATGCACCTCCAAGTCATAGCCCAACGCCTGCAACATGCAGTTGCCGCTCTTTTCGCACGATGGGCAGAAGTGGTTGCCTTCGGCAAACAGCATCTGTATCAACGTGCGGCGTAATGCATTGAGCTCTTCGGTGTCGCTTTCCACTTCCATACCTGCCTCGGCAGGCATGGTGCAGGAAGCGGCAGTGCGTCCGCTGACTTTCACCGTGCACAGCTTGCAACTACCGTGCGGCTTTAATTCCGGGTAGTAACACAGGTGCGGGATGTAATGTCCTGCGGCCAGCGCGGCCTGTATCACGGTCTGGCCGGGTTCGAAGGGGACGGTTGCGCCGTCGAGTTGAAAGGTTGGAGTATTGTTCATGATTTCTCTGTCTCAATATGTGCCCCGGCGTCATCGCGCCCTGTCATCTGGCGCGCACGCGCCAGCGCGCCATCCAGATCGAAAGCCGGTTCGAAATCCAGTGACTTTAATCGGCTCTCGTAAGCAGGACGGAAACGTTTTAGTGTGTGTAATATGGGATTACATGCGGTGCGTCCCAAACCACAGTGGGAACTGATCTGCAATACGTGGTCAAGATGCTCGACCTCGTTCAAGTCATATTGCGTGCCGTGCCCCTCAGCGATCTTGTCCATGGTTTGCTTGAGCATCGATGTGCCGACACGGCATGGTGTGCAGAAACCGCAACTTTCATGCGCAAAGAAATGCACGAAGTTGCGCGCCACCTCGAACATGTCGCGGCTGTCGTCGAACACCATGAACGCTCCGGCGGTGGGCAGATCCTCAAATCCCAAGCGTCGATTAAATTCGTTTTCGGCAATGCATAACCCTGAAGGTCCGCTGATCTGCACCGCATGTGTATTTACAGCGCCGCAGTCTTGCAGCACCTCGCGCACCGTCACGCCGAACGGGTATTCGTAGATGCCGGGACGCGGACAGTCACCAGACACTGAGATCAATTTGCTTCCGGTGGATTTGGGCGTGCCGATGGCGCGGTAATTCTCCGCTCCCATATGGACAGCCAAGGCAGCCTGGCAAAAGGTTTCAACGTTATCCAGTGCGGTCGGCTGCTGCATATAGCCGTGGGTCACCGGGAAGGGGGGACGGCTGCGCGGCACCCCGCGCTTGCCTTCCAGAGATTCGATCAGAGCCGATTCTTCGCCGCAGATATAGGCCCCAGCGCCAATATGGATGGAGATGTCAAAATCGAAACCGGCATGGCCAAGAATGTTTTTGCCCAGCAATTTCGCATCGCGGCGGCGTTGCAGCACGGCTTGCAAGGGTTCGAGCAGGTAACGGTATTCGCCTCGCACGTAGAGGTAGCCTTGCTGCGCACCGACTGCTAGCGCGCACAGCGTCATGCCATCGAACATCAGGTCGGCATGGGAAGTGAGCAGCACGCGATCCTTGAAAGTACCTGGCTCGCCCTCATCGGCGTTGCATACCACATGACGGGTTGCGCCCGGCGCGTTGCGGCAGGCTTCCCACTTTAACCCGGTGGGGAAGCCCGCGCCGCCGCGACCGCGCAGGCCGGATGTTTTGATTGCTTCGACTATGTTTTGCGCACCCAGCACGAGTGCAGCACACAATGCATCACCGGGCGTAAGTGTGTTGCCCAGCAACAGTCCTTTGCTGCGGATGTTGTCTTTCACACGGAAGAAATCTGCGGGCCAATCCGCAAGCGGCGTACGATTGCGAATCAGTTGTCCGATCTCCTGCACGCGCTGGTGCGTAAGATGGGTGATGGCGCGACCGTTCACCAGCATGGCGGGGCCTTGGTCGCACATCCCGGTGCAGGAGGTGGTGCCTATGCTTACCAGCCCGTCCTCCGACATCTTGCCTGGCTCAACCCAGAGTTGCTGGCACATCTTCTGCATCAACTCGATGCTGCCCAACATGCGGTCGGTGATATTGTCGGAGAACAGCACCCTGTATTCACCATGCGGTTTCAGGTGCAGGAAGGAATAAAACGTTGCCACGGCCTCAATCTTTACGCGCGGAACTTGCAACTCGACGATGAGATAATCTATGGCATCGGGATGGATGTAGCCGTAGTGTTCCTGTGTCTCGCGCAAGATTTGCAGCAGATTAGTCGCGGCGTATCCATACCGATCAAGTATCGGATCCAGATAAGCGGCATGCAAGTCAACATCCGATGCCATAAACACCCCCTTAACAGGCTTACATCACAGATACAGATTAGGTTGCAATATTTTTGCATGCTTTGAAGCAGGATACTCCAATACGGTTTTTTTGAGTCAGCAAAGTTTAACTCAGCCACAAGAGAATTTTAAGCCGCACTTTAATCGTCTCACGAAGAGTGTAGGATATCTCTGTTAAATTTTTACGACATTACCTAATACTAGGTATTTTACTGTTATAAGATGTACGGGAAACTACACTGGATTTTTAATGGCACATAAATTTAATCGGGAATAGGTTAGGAGGGTGTATGAGATATTTTTCACGGCGTTTTAACTTTTTGCATCTAATTCCCTTGGCGCTGCTTGCCATCGGCTTTCCATCGCTTGCCTATGCGCATGTTGGCGTAGGCGCGGTTCACGGTTTCATGCACGGGCTGGCTCACCCTTTCAGTGGTCTGGATCACGTTTGCGCCATGGTCGCAGTCGGGCTGTGGGCGACGCAGATGGGTGGGCGTGCAATGTGGCGGGTGCCGCTCACTTTTGTAGGAGTTATGGCGCTGGGCGGGATGCTGGGTATGGCCAATATTCCCGTTCCTTTCGTTGAAGGCGGCATCGCCATGTCGCTGCTGGTGTTGGGCGTGCTGATCGCTGCCGCCGTGCGCTTGCCGCTGGCAGTCAGTGCGGCTATCGTTGGCGTATTTGCGGTATTCCACGGTTATGCGCACGGCGCGGAAATGCCGCAGGATGCTTCCGGCCTGGAATACGCGGCGGGCTTTGTGCTGGCGACCGTGTTGCTCCATGCCTCCGGCATCGCCGTGGCACTGCTGGCGAATAATCATGGTCGTGCGCAATGGCTACGCTTCACCGGTGCGGCCATCGCCCTGTGCGGCGGCATTTTGTTTATCGGGTGATTCCCGGTGCACGAGTTGTCGCTGGCCGAGAGCGTAATGCGTATTATCGAAGACGAGGCAATTGCCCAACAATTCAGCCGCGTGCGCAGCGTGACGCTGGAGATCGGCAAGCTCGCCGCTGTGGAACCGGAAGCCATGCGCTTTGCCTTTGCCGCAGTGACGAACGACACGCTGGCGGCAGGCGCGCGGCTGGAACTGATCGAAACGCCGGGGCAGGGCCGCTGCGCCGATTGCGATGCGACGGTGGAAATGGACGAGATGCTGGCGCTGTGCCCACAGTGCGGTAGTGGGCGGGTGCATGTCATCGGCGGCGACCGCATGCGCGTGCTGGAACTGGAAGCAGAATAGGAGGCGATATGTGCGGAACCTGCGGCTGTGGCCATACTTTACTCAAGCCGCCACCACGCAAGGCGGCGGAGAAGGGCGCGGTGCAGTATCGTTCCACCGCGCCGACCGAGACGCGCCGCGTCCGTGTCGAGCGCGACTTGCTGGCGGAGAACGACGCGCTGGCTGCGGAGAATCGCGCCTTCTTTGCGGCGCGCAATATTCTGGCGCTGAATCTGGTATCCAGCCCTGGCTCCGGCAAGACCACGCTGCTGGTGCGAACCCTGTTGGCGCTCAAGGGGCAAGCGGCAATGGCGGTAATCGAGGGCGACCAGCAGACCGACAACGACGCCGAGCGCATCCGCGCCACCGGCGTGCAGGCTATCCAGATCAACACCGGCAAGGGTTGCCATCTCGACGCGAGTATGGTCGGTCATGCGCTGGAGCAACTTGCTTTGCAGGAAGAATCTTTGCTGTTCATTGAGAACGTCGGCAATCTGGTGTGTCCTGCCGCGTTTGATTTGGGCGAGGCGGCGAAAGTCGTGGTGCTGTCGGTGACCGAGGGCGAGGACAAGCCACTCAAATATCCAGACATGTTCCGCGCCGCGCGGCTGATGCTGTTGAATAAATGCGACTTGCTGCCGTATCTGGTTTTCGATGCGAACCTTGCTGTAGAAAATGCGCGCCGCATGAATCCGGACATGCAAGTTATACGCATTTCTGCCACCAGCGGCGAGGGAATGGAGGAATGGCTGGAGTGGATCAAGACGGGATGCCGGAAAGCGGTTGCAGCAAAATAGGATGACAGTAACGCAATGATCCACGCGCAAATCAGAGTATACGGCCAAGTCCAGGGCGTAGGCTTCCGTCCTTTCGTGTTTCGGTTGGCTCATGAACTTGGTTTGGCAGGCTGGGTGCGCAACGACAGCGAGGGTGTGGAAATCGCTGTCGAGGGTGGGCGTCCGCAAGTGATGAGTTTGATCGAACGTCTGCAAAGCGAACCGCCTGCGCTGGCGCGCGTGGAAAAAGTTACGCACGATCTGGCGCAGACGACCAGTGGCATGAGTGGTTTCAGCATCGCGGCGAGCAAAACTGGAAAAACGCAAACCGGCATCGCGCCTGACATGGCGACTTGCCCGGATTGTCTGGCAGAATTATTTGATCCCGCCGACCGTCGTTACCGCCATCCTTTTATTAATTGCATCCATTGCGGCCCACGCTACACGCTGACTGCGCGCATGCCCTATGACCGCGTCAACACTAGCATGGCGAAGTTTGCGCAATGCCAGGCTTGTCAGTACGAATACGACAACCCCACCACGCGCCGCTTTCACGCACAGCCCAACGCCTGTCCGGTGTGCGGGCCAAGTTTGCAATTGTACGATGAGCACTGGCAGCCGGTAATATCAGATGATCCTATCGCCGTAACCGCTGAGCGCATCCGTTCCGGGCAGATCGTCGCCGTCAAAGGCATAGGCGGCTTCCATCTGGTGTGCGATGCGCGCAACGCTGCTACCGTTGCCAGATTGCGTGGCGGCAAACAGCGCGAGGAAAAACCCTTCGCGGTGATGGTGCTGAATAGGGTTTCTGCCGGGCGCTATGCATTTTTTCCCGAACATGAGGCTGCACTGTTGGAAGTGAGCGAGCGCCCCATTGTGTTGCTGCACCAATCCGCAATTTGTGCTGCAGAATTGCCTTGCATCGCTCCCGGCTTGTCCAGTATCGGACTGATGTTGCCCTACACACCATTGCATTACCTGCTGTTCCATGAATTGCTGGGCAAACCGGAAGGCACGGACTGGTTGCACCAAGCAACACCGCTGGCATTGGTAATGACTAGCGCCAATCCCGGTGGTGAGCCGCTGGTAAAAGATGATGTCGAAGCACGCGAATCGCTTACCGGTTTGGCTGATGCCTTCCTTAGTCATGACCGTGACATCTTGCATCGTTGCGATGACAGCGTATTAAAATGGCAAGGGAATGCCGCAGCTTTCATCCGCCGCGCACGCGGTTACACCCCGCGTCGTATCGTGCTGCCTTATACAGGTCCGTCGATACTGGCCTGCGGGGCATGGTTGAAAAATACCGTCTGTCTCACAAGAGGTAACGAAGCTTTCGTCTCGCAGCATATCGGCGACCTTGATCATGCTGGCACACGGCAGATGCTGGGCGAGACCGTCGCACATCTGTGCGACATTCTCGACGTGCAACCACAAGCCGTAGCTCACGACCTGCACCCGGATTTTTACAGCACACAGTTTGCGCAAGCATATGCCGCGCAACACGGCTTGCCGGTTTTCGCGGTACAGCATCACCACGCCCACATCGCCGCCATTTGCGCCGAACATTGCATTACTGAACCGGTGCTCGGGCTGGCACTGGATGGTGTTGGGCTGGGCACCGACGGCAGCGTCTGGGGCGGTGAACTGTTGCGCGTAGATGGCGCAAACTTCCAACGTCTTGGACACCTTTCCCCATTAGTTATGCCCGGCGGCGACCGTGCCGCGCGCGAACCTTGGCGTATGGCAGCAGCAGTGTTGTTTGACTTGGATCGTGCCGATGAAATTGTTCGGCGCTTCCCAGCACATGCGGGGGCGGGGACGGTCGTCAGTATGTTACAACGCCAGTTGAATTGCGTCGCCACCACCAGCATGGGGCGCTGGTTCGATGCGGCTGCCGGGTTGCTGGGGGTGAACGAAATACAAGCCTATGAAGGACAAGCGGCGATGCTGCTGGAAGGTCTGGCGGAACGACACGGCACAGTCGAACCACTCGCGGACGGCTGCACAATCACTGCCGACGGAATCCTGGATTTACGCCCACTGCTTGCAACTCTCGCCAATTGCAAGGATGCGGCTTATGGCGCAGCATTGTTCCATGCGACGCTTGCTGACGGACTGATAGCGTGGGTACTTCGTGCAGCTACGCAATGCAACATAAATCATGTCGCACTGGGGGGCGGCTGCTTCCTTAATAATATATTGTCGCAAGCATTGACCGAGGGTTTGTCAGTGCATAGCTTGCGCGTGCTGAAAGCGCAACAGTTGCCACCCAATGATGGCGGAATTTCGCTGGGGCAGGCTAGTGTCGCCTTGCAATGCCTTAATCAAGGAGTCCGGTGAGCACGTTTTTAATCTCTGCGGGTACAATTCCCCGCCTCTTGGGGCGAAGGCTGGCTGAAAGCCAGCAGATTGCAAGAGCGCACTTGGAAATTGGGGTCTACTATAAACCAGTTTGATGCTATGGTTCGGATGCAGGCGGCTGGCGGCGATGGGCGATAAATGGCAAAACCTGAGCAAGGACGTGCCGGGGGTGCAAACTTTTACTTGTTGGGAGGATCGATGAAGAGCATTGCGTTCAAGCTCAGATTGGCAAACCTGTTACCGCTGGTGGTACTCGTGGTTTTTGCGATATTAATCGTGGCCGGCAAAAAGACCGACCTTATGAATGAGCGAAAGCTCAAGACCCGCCACCTGGTCGAGGCGGCTTATGGCGTGCTTGATTATTACCATCAACAGGAAAAGCAGGGCGTGCTTTCGGGCGAAGGCGCACGCAAGGCGGCGGCAGAGACAGTCAAGGCATTGCGCTACGAGAACGCGGAGTATTTCTGGATCAACGACCTGGGCGTCCCTGTGCCGAAGATGGTAATGCATCCGACCGTGCCGAGCCTTGACGGCAAGGTGCTGGACGCGGCGAAGTTCAACTGCGCTACCAGCATGCAGGAGGGTATCAACGGACGGGTAGAAACCACCGACGGCAAGATGAATTTGTTTGTCGCCTTCAACACCGTGGTGAACAAGGCGGGTCACGGCTATGTGACCTATCTGTGGCCCAAGCCCAAGCAAGGCGGAGGCGCGACCGACGAAATCTTCCCGAAGATGTCCTATGTGAAGAAATTCGAGCCTTGGGGCTGGGTCATCGGTTCCGGCATCTACATCGATGATATCGATGCGCTCTACTGGAAGATGGTATGGAGTTTCAGCCTTATCGTTCTGCTAATTGGCGCGGCGTTGTATGCCCTTTCCACGTTCATCGCGCGGAGTATTGCGCAACCGATCGCCGATGCCGCGCGGGGCATGGGCGAGATCGAAGTCAGCGGTGATCTGCGGCGCAGGCTGCCGGAAACGGGTGGCGTGGAGGCGGTTGGCATCGCCAGAGCCTTCAACAAATTAGTGGTCGATCAGTTCGAAAAAACCGAAGCTATCCTGGCCCGGCTCCAGTCCGCCAAGGATGCGGTGGACGATGCCAATCAAGGACTCGCGAGCCTGCTGGACAATTCGGGACAAGGGTTTCTCTCCTTTGGGGCTGATTTGGTGATCGACGCGCAATACAGCCTCGCTTGCGAGACCATGCTGGGGGGATCTCCGGCGGGGCGGAATGCGGCTGACGTGTTTTTTCACGATGATATAGCCAAGTCCAAGCTTTTCAACACAATTATTTCCTCGGTGCTGGATGAGTCTGATCTGTCCACTCGGGAAAACATGCTGTCCTTGTTGCCGGTAGAAATCCAACATAATGATGTCATTCTGAAGGCTGAATACAAAACCCTTGAGAACGGCAAATTCATGGTCATCCTGACTGACATTACCGAGGAGCGTCGCATGGCGGCCATGTTGCAAAGCGAACGCTGTCACCTCGAATTGATCGTGATGGCCGTTTCCGATAGCCGCAATTTCTTCGACACCATCGATGCCTTCCGTGAGTTTCTTGCGCAGGGCTTGCCGCACATGCTGAACGGAACGGCAGCGCCCAAAATTCTTGTCAAGGAGCTTTACCGCGAAATACATACCTACAAGGGTTTGCTGAACCAGTTCAGTTTTCCCAGCACCCCCAAGGTGCTGCATGATATCGAGACCCACTTGTCAAACTTGCTGTCGCTCGATAATACGCTGACAAGAAAGATGATCGCCGAAATTGTTTCACCTGATATCCTTCAAGCTCCCTTCGACAAGGATATTGCCGTTTTGTCCGAAGCGCTGGGCGAAGAATTCCTGGCACATGGAGAAAACATCATTTTGTCCGGCGATCAGGCGCTGCAATTGGAGAAGATTGCCATACGTCTTCTGCGTGGCGAGGCTGTCGATGCCTCGGTTGCCGAGATACGCACCTTGCTCAACGAGATCGTCATTCTGCGCAAGGTGTCCTTCGTGGATGCGCTGATGGGCTTTGATGGTCTGGTTAGGCAGATGGCGGAGCGCATGGAAAAAGAGGTGTCGCCTATCGAGGTGAAGGGGGGGGGCGATGTTTGGATTGACCCTTATACTTATCGGCCATTTCTGCGTTCTCTCGTGCATGTTTTTCGCAACAGCGTGGCGCATGGCATAGAGAGCCCTGATGCTCGATGGGAAGCAGAAAAAGACGAGGCTGGCAAAATCACTTGCAGCGTTACGGTAGAGGGGAACACCATTAAACTAACCATTGCAGATGACGGTGCCGGCATCAATCTCGATGCACTGCGTCAACGTGTGGTGGCAGCTGGAATTTGCAACGCCACCGAGGCAGCGGATATGGCTGATGACGAGGTTGCCAAGTTTATTTTTATGGATAACATCAGCACACAGAAAGAGGTGACCGAACTGGCGGGCCGTGGCGTCGGCCTGGCGGCAGTAATGAACGAAACGAAAAATATGGGTGGCGAGGTCATGGTCAAGACGGTTGCTGGGCAAGGAACCGAATTCCTGTTTACCTTGCCGTTGCATCAAGGTATCCAGAGCGAAGAGGTGTGATCATGTCCGATGAAAAACTAAGTGAATTAAGTGGTAAAGTCATGCAGTCCATTGTAACGAGGACTCACGCCTATTTTGAGAGCGAATTCGGGATCAGCGTGAATGAAACCGACTCCAACGCAGGTCATGTGGATGAAATTACCTTGTTCGACATGAACGCGATCATCGGCTTGGGCGGAGCGGTCAATATGCTGATCGTCTTCAGTTTTAAGGAGAGTTTGCTCAACGCCCTGTATGAGCGGATGACCGATGGTTTAGATATCCAGCCCGACGAGGTCGAAATGTATCATGAAGAGGCTGCTGGGGAAGTCGTCAACACCATTCTTGGGCACTGTACGATAGACTTGCAGAAGCTCGATCCACGGGGCGCCATAGCCATGACGCCGCCTGTCATTCTTGACCGGGTAAAAACGATTCGGCGCATGAAAGACGCAATGTTTTACACGCAAAGCCTGGATACAGCGATGGGGTGCATGACTATCAGCCTCGTGGGGCCAATAAAACTGTTTAATAAAAAACTTGATTACGTTTCATGAGAAAAGGAGTGAGCGATGGATGCTTTTTTTAACATTTTGGTAGTCGACGATTCGCTGATCATTGTCCAGAAATTACGCAAGATTCTAGAAATGGTAGGATACAAAGTTGTCCGGACAGCCGCAACCGGAAGAGAGGCCATTGCTGCCTATAGAGCCTGCAAGCCTGATGTGGTAACCATGGATATCACGATGCCGGATATGGATGGAATTGAAGCTACCCGCGCCATTATAAGCGAGTTCCCGGATGCGAAAATTATCATGGTTACCTCGCACGGTCAGGAGCAAATGGTGCTTGAGGCGCTGAAGGCAGGCGCAAAAGGATATGTACTCAAACCATTTCAAGACTTTAAAGTTTTTGAGGCGATTCAGAAGGCCTGCAAAGGAGTTGTTGTGCTTCAGGATAAGTTGAAGGCAGTAACAGAGCAGTGCGAGAAGGATAAGTTACAAAGAGAAAAAGAGCAGGCCGAGAAGGACAAGTTGGAGGCGAGCGCAGCGGAGCCAATAAGTAGCGAACTCGCCGACGCGAATGAGTCAGGTACACGATCCAGCGGCTCCTCTCAGATCGAAGCGAATGCTAATAAGCCCGCACAGTCCGCCCAACCTGTCGGTACACCAGCAAATAGTTCGCAGCAGCAATCCAGGTTTTGTAAAGAATGCGGTAACGCAATTGCAGCCGATGCCAAATTCTGTAGCGGGTGTGGCTTGAGACTGGCATAAACATTTTGTCACGACCTCTTTTCTAAAGTGAGATATTCCCGTAAATTTCAACTTACTGCAAAATTGCAGAAAATGGCCGAAGATAATAACTGGGCCAGCCAATTCTGATGGTGGAGTTGAACAGTTCAGTGTGGGCTGCTTACAAGACTCTCTGAGTCCGCTCTGTCGCATTGCTGAACTTCACGTGCGTCAGCTTTAAACCAATGTGATTACAAACTTGAATGTCGCTTGAGGGTCGGAAGCTGATTTTCGATTCTAAATTGCAATGCTTTTTGTTAACGGTTTGGAAAATGCCACATCGCTTTTAATAGATGGCAAACAGAATTCAATAGATTGGTAAAGGAAAAATATGTGTCTCGCCATACCCGCCCGCATCGAGGAGCTAACCGCTCCGGGCAACGCTATCGTCAATCTTGGCGGTGTGCGCAAAGAAATTTCGCTAGCGCTGGTGGATGACGCGCTGGTCGGTGAATATGTGATCGTGCATGTCGGTTATGCCTTGCAAAAGCTGGATCAGGAAGAAGCAGAACACACGCTGGCGTTGTTTGCCGAGATGGGTGCGCTGGATGAGTTGCGTGCCGAACTGGACGGAAGCGCAGCATGAAATACGTCGACGAATTCCGTGATGGCGAATTGGCAAAGAATATCTCCGCCAACATTGCACACGAGGCTGACCCACAACGTTCTTATCGCCTGATGGAATTTTGCGGCGGGCATACCCACGCGATTTCCCGTTACGGCCTCGCCGATTTGTTGCCCGCCAGCGTGCGCATGATTCACGGCCCCGGCTGCCCGGTGTGCGTGCTGCCCATCGGCCGCGTGGATCAGGCAATACGTCTGGCGCGCGATCATGGCGTGATCCTGTGTACCTATGCCGACACCTTGCGCGTACCAGCTTCCGACAATCTTTCGCTGATGCGCGCCAAGGCGGGCGGCGCGGATGTGCGCATGATTTATTCGACACAGGACGCGTTGAAAATTGCGCGCGAGAATTCAGAACGGGAAGTCGTGTTCCTCGCTATCGGTTTCGAGACCACCACACCGCCTACCGCAGTGGCAGTCAAACAGGCTGCTGCCGAAGGGATAAAGAATTTCAGCATTCTGTGTGACCATGTGCTGACCCCCGCCGCGATGCACGCCATTCTGGCGGTTGAGGGCGGTGTGTCGCTGGATGGTTTCGTCGGCCCGGCGCATGTTTCCACTGTTATCGGCAGCAAACCGTATGAGCCTTTTGCCGATGATTACGGCAAGCCGGTGGTCATTGCCGGTTTCGAGCCGCTTGATGTGATGCAGGCCATTCTCATGCTGGTGCGTCAGGTGAACGACGGACGTGCCGAAGTCGAGAACGAATTCACCCGCGCCGTGACGCGCGAGGGCAATCTCAAGGCACAGGCTCTGGTGGCAGAAGTATTCGAGTTGCGTGATGTATTCGAATGGCGCGGCTTGGGCAGCGTGCTTAACAGTGCGTTAAAGCTGCGCCCCGAGTTCGCCGCGTTCGATGCGGAATTGAAATTCAAGGTTGAGTATGTAGCAGTGCCGGACAACAAGGCGTGCGAATGTGCCGCCATCCTGCGCGGGCAGAAACGCCCGCAGGAATGCAAGATATTCGGCACGGTGTGTACGCCGGAAAATCCGGTTGGATCGTGTATGGTTTCATCCGAAGGCGCATGTGCGGCACATTACAGTTATGGACGTTTTCGGGAGTCTGTGTGATGAGTACGATTAAACCTAACTACACGCGTTCACTCGACCTCAACCATGGACGGGTGGACATGTCGCACGGTTCAGGCGGTCGCGCCATGGCGCAACTCATCACTGAGTTGTTCGCCGCCGCATTCGATAACGAGTACCTGGCACAGGGCAACGATGGCGCATTGCTGCCACCAGCCAATGGACGATTAGTGGTCGCGACGGATAGCCATGTGGTATCGCCCTTGTTCTTTGCGGGTGGGGACATCGGTTGCCTGTCGGTGCATGGAACCATCAACGATGTCGCGGTGATGGGGGCCACCCCGCTGTACCTGGCGGCTTCTTTCATCCTCGAAGAGGGTTTCCCCTTGGCCGACCTGAAACGCATCGTCGAATCCATGGCAAAAGCCTCGCGCGAAGCAGGTGTGCCCATTGTCACCGGCGATACCAAGGTAGTGGAGCGAGGCAAGGGGGACGGGGTGTTCATCACCACCACGGGAATAGGAGTGGTGCATGAGGGTATTTCCCTGTCCGGTGACCTTGCGCAACCAGGCGACAAAATACTGCTGTCCGGCACGATAGGCGATCACGGTATGGCGATACTGTCGCAACGCGAGGGACTGACCTTTTCTGCGCCCATCGTATCGGATACCGCCGCGCTGCATGGCCTCATCGCTGCTATGCTGGACAGTGGTGTGAAGCTGCGCGTGTTGCGCGACCCGACGCGCGGCGGCCTGGCCACGACGCTCAATGAGATCGCCAAACAATCCGGTGTGGGCATGATGTTGCATGAATCCGCGATTGCGGTGAATCAGACGGTTGAAGCGGCTTGTGAGTTTCTTGGCCTTGATCCGCTGTATGTGGCCAATGAAGGCAAGCTGATCGCGATTTGTGCACCGGAGGATGCGCAACGTTTGCTGGCGGTGATGCGCGCGCATCCGCTGGCCTGCAAAGCGACGATCATCGGCGAGGTGCTGGAGGATGCGCATGGGTTTGTGCAGATGACCACCAAGATGGGAGGCCGTCGCGTGGTGGATTGGTTGGCCGGTGAACAATTACCGAGAATCTGCTAGCAGGGTGTTGCAAAACTACTGATGAAGCGACTAGCCATTTGACTAAGTTGGCAGACTACGCCAACCAAGTCATTGGTTATGCGAGGCGATGATGCTGTTTTGGAAGTTGTCTCAAAATGCGGGGTCGCGTAGCGATAAACTCTGAGTAAATTCCGCTTTTTCGCCGACTTCCGCCTTGCCTAATCGCCTCTCGCTACGTTTTTCAACAGCCTGCTGACCTGACGCGTGAATATGCAAATTCACTTTCTTGAGGCGAAAATCGAGCTTACTTCGAATGTGCGAGATAGTGGTTGATTAAACCATTGGTCGAGGCATCGTGCGAGGAGACTTGCTGCTTTGCCTGTAGTTCAGGCAGTAATTTTCCAGCGAGTTGTTTTCCAAATTCAACGCCCCATTGATCGAATGAATTGATGTTCCATACCACGCCCTGCACAAACACCTTGTGTTCGTAAAGGGCGATCAGCATGCCCAGTGTATGCGGGTCGAGTTGGTCGAACAGCAGGGTATTGGTCGGGTGGTTGCCGGGAAATACCTTGTACGGCAGTAACGCTTCCAGAGCTGCGCCACCGAGTCCTTGCGCGATGAGTTCTGCGCGAACTTCTTCCGCAGTCTTGCCCAGCATCAAGGCCTCGGTCTGCGCGAAGCAGTTGGAGAGCAACATGGTATGGTGTTCGCCCATCGGGTTGTGGCTGACGATGGGTGCCAGGAAATCAGCGGGCACAAGGCGCGTGCCTTGATGGATAAGCTGGTAGAAAGAATGCTGGCCGTTGGTGCCGGGTTCGCCCCAAATTATCGCCTGGGTCGCGTAATCCACCTCGTTGCCGTCACGATCCACGCGCTTGCCGTTGCTTTCCATTTCGAGTTGTTGCAAATAGGCAGGAAGGTGTTCCAGATACTGGTCGTAGGGCAGGATGGCATGTGATCCTTCATCGAAGAAGTTGGCGTACCAAACGCCGAGCATACCGAGGATTACCGGCATGTTGCGTTCCAGCGGTGTTTCGCGGAAATGACGATCCATAGCATGGGCGCCGCCCAGCAATTTTTCGAAATTGTCCATGCCGATGAAGAGCGCGATGGGCAAGCCTATGGCAGACCACAGCGAATAACGACCGCCGACCCAGTCCCAGAATTCGAACACATGTTCCGGGTTGATACCGAATTTTGAGGTTGCGGTGAGATTTGTTGACACTGCCGCGAAGTGTTTGGCGACAGATTCTTCCGCACCCAGATGCTTGACCAGCCAAGCGCGCGCCGAATGCGCATTGGTAAGAGTTTCCTGAGTGGTGAAGGTTTTCGAGCTGACGATGAACAGAGTGGTTTCCGGATCAAGGCGCTTGAGCGTTTCCATTATGTCGGTGGCGTCCACGTTGGAAACGAAATGCGCATTCAATTGCGCGCTGCCGTAAGGCCTGAGCGCATCGCAGGCCATCAGCGGCCCCAGCGCGGAACCGCCGATGCCGATGTTCACCACGTCGCGGAGTTGCTTGCCGGTATGGCCGCGCAATGAACCGTTGCGCACAGCATCGGAGTAACGACGCATGTGATCCAGCACGCGATGCACGTCCGGCACCACGTCTTTTCCATCAGTGTGAATTGTCATATCGCGCGGAGCGCGCAACGCAGTGTGCAGCACCGCACGCTGTTCGCTGGTATTAATTTTTTCGCCGTTGAACATGCGGGCAATCCAGTTGTCCAGTTTTGACTGGCGTACCAGGTTCAGCAGCAGAGCGAGCGTTTCTTCAGTGATGAGATTCTTCGAATAGTCCAGTAGCAGGCCATCGAGGTGCAGCGAAAATTTATCGAAGCGCGCCGGATCGGCGTGGAACATGCCGCGCATGGTCAGTTTGGCGATGGTGGTTTGATGCGCCGACAGGGCTTTCCAAGCGGGGGAGTCGGTCAGGTTGGACATGGTGTGCAGTGTTATTTTTCAGAAAATATTTTAGCCACGGATTGGCACGGATAAGCACAATTAATTCGAGAACATCAGCACTCGCAAGGGGTAGGCCGTGATTGTACCCAAGATAGGTAATCCGCAACTAGCCAAAGGCTGGACGGAATTGACACAGCGGCAACAGCCCCGCTCTGTTAATCCGTGGCGGAACTGCCGATTTGTTAAGCCTTGAGCATTGCGTCAAATTGCGCTTCGCTGGCTTTCCAGTCTTCCGTTTCGTGACCAGTGGCAAATCCACGCTGCTCAGCGCGGTAATAGGCAGCTGTTTCGATCCAGCGGTAGCGCTCTTCTGGTGTAAAGGTGATTTTTTTGACACTCTTTGATGGTGCGCTTTTTTCGGCTACGGCTTGCTTGCTTGCTGGCTTTTCAGTTTTTTTGGCTGGGGTTGCAGCCGCTTTTTTAGTGGCTACCGCAACGGTTTTTTTGACTGGAGTTGCTGCTGTTTTTGGGGCGGTGGCTTTGCTTGCCGGAGTTGCCGCAACAACTTTTTTGGCAACTGGTTTTTTGGACCGAGTGGCGCTGGCGGCAGGTGTTGCCGTGGTTTTTTTGCTGGTAGTAGCCATGATAATTCCTTTCGAAAGAGTTGTAGGCTAGTATGACTTTGTTACAGTATCATGAATCATTCTATCAGTGGTTCTAAATCGGAGCCAGTACAATGCCTGCAAGCGGTGGCAATTCAATTTCTGCGGAGTAGGGCTGTCCCATCCACGGCATCTGCTCGGCATGTATCTCCCCGCCATCGCCCATGTTGCTGCCGCCATAAAATTGCGAATCGCTGTTAAAAATTTCCCGATAGGAACAATTGAACGGCAACCCGATTCGATAGCGGTTGCGTGGCACCGGCGTGAAATTAAAGGCAGCGATGACTATTTCACCGTTGCGCCCACGGCGTATGAAGGAGAGCAGGGATTGTGCCGCGTCCTGACAGTCCAGCCAGGAAAAACCGCTTTGCTCGAAATCCAGTTCGTGCAGCGGCGGCAGGTTGCGGTAAAGGTGGTTCAAGTCCCGTGTTAGTTTTTGTATGCCTTGATGCGGTTCGTATTCGAGCTGCCACCAGTCAACCTCCCAGCCAGACTGCCATTCGGGGCCTTGTCCGATTTCGTTGCCCATGAAATTGAGTTTCTTGCCGGGGCTGGTCATTTGGTAGGTCAGCAACAGGCGCAGATTGGCGAATTTTTGCCAAGCGTCGCCGGGCATTTTGCTGAGCAGCGAACCTTTGCCATGTACCACCTCATCATGCGAAAACGGCAACATAAAATTTTCGGTGTAAGCGTAAAGCTGGCTGAAGGTGAGCTGATTGAGGTGATAGCAACGGTGCACCGGATCGAAACGCATAAAGGTCAGCGTATCGTTCATCCAGCCCATATTCCACTTCAAGGAAAAACCCAGCCCGCCGAGATATACCGGGCGCGATACCGCAGGCCAGGAAGTTGATTCTTCGGCTAGCGTCAGCGCACCGGGAAATACCTCATGCACCATGATGTTGAGTTCACGCAGGAAATCGATAGCCTCAAGATTTTCCCGTCCGCCGTATTTGTTCGGCAACCATTCGTTGTGTTTGCGCGAATAGTCGAGGTAGAGCATGGAGGCAACTGCATCCACGCGCAGGCCGTCGAAGTGAAATTGTGACAGCCAGTAATGCGCGCTCGACAGCAAAAAGCTTTTTACCTCGTTGCGGCCATAGTTGAAAATATGTGTGCCCCAGTCCTGATGGAAACCCAGGCGCGGGTCTTCGTGTTCATACAGCGCGGTGCCGTCGAAGCGCGCCAGCGCGAAAGAGTCTTGCGGGAAATGCGCGGGCACCCAGTCGAGCAGTACGCCGATGTCGGCCTGGTGGCAACTGTCGATGAAGTGGCACAGATCGTCGGGGGAGCCGAAGCGGCTGGTTGCGGCGAAGTAACCGGTAGCCTGATAACCCCAGGATTCGTCCAGTGGGTGCTCTGAAACGGGCATCAATTCGACGTGGGTGTAGCCCATGTCTTTGAGGTAGGGAATCAGGTTCTCGGCCAGTTCCCGGTAAGTATAGACGCTACCGTCCGGGTGACGTTTCCACGAGCCGGCATGGATTTCGTAAACATTGAGCGGGGCATGCAGCCAATCCCATTTACTGCGTTGCTCCATCCACCCCGCATCCTGCCAGGCATGAGTGATCCCGACTCCGGCGCGACCGGCGGTTCCGGGACGCAACTCGAAAGCGTTGGCGTAGGGGTCGGTCTTTACCATTAACTTCCCAGCGTGGTTATATATCTCGAACTTGTACAGCGCGCCCAGCGCTATATCTGGAATGAACAGCTCCCATACGCCGCTGGAGCCATGCACGGCCATCGGGTGGACGCGCCCGTCCCAGCGGTTGAATTCGCCTACCACACTGACACGTTCGGCATTGGGCGCCCACACGGAGAAGCGCACGCCGGAAATGCCGTCAATTTGTCGAGCATGTGAGCCGAGCACGCGATAGCCTTGATGCAACTTGCCTTCATTGAACAAGTGCAGGTCGAAGCTGCTGATCTGTGGTGCAAAGGCGTAAGGATCGTGCATCAGGCGCTCAGTGCTACTTGCCATCCCCGGGCTGTTTTCAGTGATGCGTAGCTGGTAGGGGTGGGGTGGCGGCTCGCTGCCTCGCCATTCGAACAAGCCATCCGGATGGACGCGTTGCAACGGCTCGCTACCACGTGCGGTCACCAGACTGATTTCGCTTGCATAGGGCTGGAATACACGCACCACATGGCTATCCTTTTCGTTGTGCAAACCGAGGTAGGCAAAGGGATCGTGCAAGCGTCCCTGCAACAAAGCTTCAATTCGAGGATCGGGTTTTATAGTGGCTTTATTTTTCATAATGTGGGGGATTATAACCACAATTGGCCTCCCTGCTATAACCATATTCTGATACAGTGCGTATGGCTAATATTGGTTTTGCACTATGGGGTATTCTACGATGCAGAAAGATAAAGAAAGGCGCACGCGTTTTGTAAGTTCGATGACCAAGAACACATACGCCATGGTACTGGCGGGTGGGCGTGGTAGTCGTTTGTATAATCTGACTGACTGGAGGGCCAAGCCTGCCGTGCCGTTCGGTGGAAAATTCCGCATTATTGATTTCGTGTTGTCCAATTGCGTCAATTCCGGTATCCGCCGCATCGGCGTTGCTACGCAGTACAAATCGCATAGTCTGATCCAGCATATTCAACGCGGCTGGAGTTTTCTGAATGGAAAGTTTAGCGAATTCGTTGACGTGTTGCCTGCACAGCAATGGCTGGAAGAAAGCTGGTATCAGGGCACTGCCGATGCGGTATTCCAGAACCTTGACATCTTATGTCAAACTAGGCCAGATTTTGTGCTGGTGTTGGCAGGCGATCATGTCTACAAAATGGATTATGGCAAGATGTTGGCTTGTCATGTGGAAAAAAAAGCTGACATGACCGTTGCCTGTATTAATGTGCCTATTAGCGATGCCACAGGGTTCGGCGTGATGGGCGTAGATGCGGAATCGAGGGTGGTGGATTTTACCGAGAAGCCCGAACATCCTACGCCTATTCCCGGCAATCCTGGCAGGGCGTTGGCCAGCATGGGCATTTATATATTCGATACAAAATTTTTATGTGAGCAACTGGCGCGTGATGCAGCTGACCCGAATTCCAGCCATGATTTCGGCAAGGACGTCATCCCGCATCTGGTATCGGGAAACTACCGCGTGATTGCCCAAAGTTTTGAAGATAGCTGCGTCAAATCGAGCGGTGAAATGCCGTATTGGCGCGATGTGGGAACGATTGATGCTTACTGGGAAGCGAACATGGAACTCACCAAGGTGACTCCCGACCTCAATATGTACGATCATGAGTGGCCGATATGGACCTATCAGGAGCAATTGCCGCCAGCTAAATTCGTGTTCGATGATGACAATCGCCGTGGCATGGCGGTGGATTCGCTGGTGTCCGGCGGTTGCATCATCAGCGGCGCTTACGTGAGCCGCTCACTGCTGTTTTCCAATGTGCATGTACACAGTTACTCCGAAGTTGAAGATTCGGTGCTGCTGCCTAACGTGACGGTGTCGCGCAGTGTCACACTGAAGCGCGTGGTAGTGGATAAGAACTGCGTGATCCCGGAAGGCATGACCGTCGGGGTGGATCCCGAGGAAGATAAAAAGCGATTTTTTGTAACGGACAAAGGCATTACGCTGATTACACCCGAAATGCTGGGGCAGGATGTACACGGCAATGGCGTGCGTAATTCGTAAATAGCAGGTAGCTGGTAGCTATCAAGTCGCGCTACGCGCGGTTTTTTAGGTTTGGCTACAAGCTATCCGCTACTAGCTACAAGCTTGAAAACAGGAATAACATGAGCAAACCCTTGGATTTGGTTTTTCTCTGGCATATGCATCAGCCGGATTACCGCGATTACAGCACCGGTGATTTTGTGTTGCCGTGGGTGTATCTCCACGCCATCAAGGATTACACCGACATGGCCTATCATCTGGAGCAACATCCGCAGGTGAAAGCGGTGGTAAATTTTGTGCCGGTTTTGCTGGATCAGATGGAAGATTATGAACAGCAGTTCGCTACCGGCCAAATGCGCGATCCTTTATTGCGTCTGCTGGCACGCGAAAATCTCAATGACCTGAGCGAGGAGGAACGCGACCTTGTGCTTGACAGTTGCTTCCGCAGCAACCATACCAAGATGGTCGCACCATACCCGGCCTATAAACGCCTGTTTGACCTGTTCAAGGTGCTCGAACCCGGTGGCGATGCGGCGCTGTCTTACTTGTCAGGGCAATTCATGGCCGATTTGCTGGTCTGGTATCACTTGGTGTGGTGTGGCGAAAGCGTGCGTCGCGAACATGATATGGTCATCAGCATGATGAGCCAGAATGAGGGTTTCGATTACGCCGACCGCAAACGCTTGTTCGACTTGATAGGAAAGCTCATTGCCGATGTTATTCCGCGTTACCGCAAGCTGGCGGAGAGCGGACAAATCGAGATTTCCGCCACGCCCCATTACCACCCGCTTGCACCCTTGCTGCTGGATTTTAACAGTGCGCGTGAAAGCTCGCCGGAAAGCAGCTTGCCGCAAGCATCGTGCTACCCAGGAGGGAAATCGCGGGTGCAGGCGCATTTGATTTCCACTGAAGAAAGCCACCGCGCACGTTTTGGGGTTACTCCCCAAGGCATCTGGCCTGCGGAAGGCGCGGTTTCAACCGCACTGCTGGAAGTGCTGGCCGCGCAGAAGTGCCGCTGGGCAGCGAGCGGCGAAGGTGTACTGGTGAACAGTTTACGAAGCGCAAGAAGCCTGACGGAGCGCTCGAAATATCTCTATCGTCCCTATCGCCTGCAAGGTGCTGCAAACAGCGTGAGTTGTTTCTTTCGCGACGACCACCTGTCGGATTTGATCGGCTTTGAATATTCGAATTGGAATGGTAAAGACGCTGCGCTGCATTTTGTCGCGCAACTCAATGCGATTTCACGGCAATCAAGCGATGACGAAACGCCATTGGTCAGCGTTATTCTGGATGGTGAAAATGCGTGGGAATATTATCCGTATAACGGCTACCACTTCCTGAACGATTTATATACCGCGCTGGAATCGCAATCAGACATTCGCACCACGACGTTCAGCAATTATCTGGATAGCCGTGATACGCAAGCCGAGCAAGGATACGCCAAGGAAGGTACTCTGCCGGGCTTGGTTGCGGGTAGCTGGGTGTATGGGACTTTCTCCACATGGATAGGCTCTCCGGACAAAAATCATGCATGGGATTTGTTGTGCATGGCGAAACAGAACTATGACATGGTCATAGCGGGAGGGCGCCTGAGCGCGGCGGAAATAAAGGCTGCTGAAAAGCAGCTATCCTCATGCGAGAGTTCGGACTGGTTCTGGTGGTTTGGTGACTATAATCCCTCCCATGCTGTGGAAAGTTTTGACCGTCTGTACCGTCACAATCTGATGCAACTTTACCGTTTGTTGAAGTTGCCCGTACCCGCGAATCTAAGCCATCCGATCAGCCAAGGCGGCGGTGCGGTTGAATCGGGCGGCACGATGCGGCGCGGTTCTTAATCTTTTATGCTAACGGATCGCGCCAGCGGCATCTTGCTGCACCCGACATCCTTGCCCGGCGCATTCGGTGCGGGCGATTTTGGCACGGATGCATACAAATTTGTCGACTGGCTGGTAAGCGCCGGACAGTCTTACTGGCAAGTTCTGCCCATGGGTGAAATCGGGCCGGGAAACTCACCGTACATGAGCAGTTCAGCCTTCGCTGGCAATATCCTGCTGATTGATCTTGCCGAGTTGGTAGCTCAGGGTTGGCTCATCCACGAGGATATGACACCTCATCCTGAATTTCGCGCTGACCGGGTGGATTTCACACTCTTGCAGCCGTTCCGCATGGAGCGGTTACGCCGCGCCGCCAAGAGTTTTTTTATGAGCCACCCCGATAAAATGCACAGGGCGTATGACGAGTTCTGCGCGGCTGAAAGCGAATGGTTGGAAGACTACGCATTATTCATGACGATTGCGGAGCGCGAAAATTGGCGCGAATGGAATCACTGGCCCAAAAACCTGATACATCGGGAACCGCTGGCGCTACGCCGTCTGGAACAGGATTGTGCAGGCGAAATCGGCTTCTGGAAATTTTGCCAATGGTGCTTCGCGCGCCAATGGTCAAACTTGAAGCGCTATGCCAATGAGCGCGGAGTCCGCGTCATCGGTGACGTGCCGATATTCGTGGCCTATCAGAGCGCCGATGTGTGGTCGCATCAGGAACTGTTCGAGCTGGACGAAAATGGACGCCCATCTGTCGTTGCCGGTGTGCCGCCCGATTACTTCAGCGAGACCGGGCAGCTCTGGGGAAATCCACTCTACCGCTGGGATGTCCACAAAGAGACCGGCTATGTTTGGTGGATAGAGCGTTTGCGCCATGCACTTCAGCAAGCCGATCTGGTACGCATTGATCACTTCCGGGGTTTTGCCGCTTATTGGGAGGTGTCGGCGGATGCACACAACGCCATTAACGGAAAATGGGAACCCGGCCCAGGAGAAAAACTGTTCGAAGCATTCAAAAAAGCATTTCCGCACCTGCCCGTCATCGCCGAAGACCTGGGTTTGATCACTCCCGATGTGCTGGTACTGCGCGAGCAATTCAATTTACCAGGCATGCGAGTCCTGCAGTTCGCATTTGGCGACGGGGAGATTAACCATTTTTTACCGCACCATTATGTGACCAACACGGCCGCCTACACGGGAACCCACGACAACGACACCACCCTTGGCTGGTGGGATACCGTACCAACTCATGTAAAAACCTTCGCCCAGCAGTATCTTGGTATTGAGAGCGACGGGGAGGAGATCAATTGGGTCATGATGCGCGCCCTTTCCAAATCAGTGGCAAATATGGTCATCTTCCCCATGCAGGATGTGCTCGGCCTGTCCAGCGAATGCCGCATGAATTTTCCTGGTCATCCGACTGGAAATTGGGAATGGCGTTTTTCATGGAATCAGCTTCAGCCTGGGAATACGCTGGCATTGGCGGAAATGTCTGCAGAAAATGGTCGTTTGTAGAATGAAATTCCCGCTATCGTTTCCGGCGGATAACGCTACAGCGTCGGATTGACAAGAAAAACAGTAAAAAAGCTAGTATTTAACAAGGTAGCGTGTTGCTTCTTCAAGGTAATCTCTTTTATGAGTTTGCATATTGCGGCAATATACCATGGTCACTGTCCAGTCCCGGCGGTCAAAACCAATCAGATCGTTAAATATGATCGGCTCCCCCTGCTCTGTTCCGTTGCTATCCCGTCTGATGCCCATGCTGTCCAAAATCATGGGGAACTGATTTAATCTCAGATGTTGTTCCGGATTGAGCAACACGGCTTCGAAGTCATCCAGATAATGGTTCAAATCCAGCGAACGGGTAGTGGCTTGCATACTGGACAGCATTCTGGATAGCTCTTTCTCCAAGGCAGGACGAGTTTCGGCATTGGCGGTATGCAAACGTGCCTTCAACAAATCCATCTCTTGCAGTTGTGATTGCATTTCCTGCTTGCGCAATGCCACACGCTTTGCCACCTTGTCCACCAGATTGTTGAAAAACCCCCTAGCTACCTGATCCCTGGCCTGCTGCTCGCTGGGTGCGGGGTCTACAATAGTATGGCTGGTGAAATAAACCGCATTCTGAGGCACCTCCCGTTGAATGACCTGGCCGGACAATTCCATTCCCATCGTGGTCTTTTCAAAGCGACGCATACCCATCAAGGCGAAGGCTTCATCGGTAGAGGGATTTTCGTGGAGATAATCCTGAATGGCTCGGCTTGCCCGGAATGCCTCCGAGACAAAATCCCTGGATGGAAATATGGCATGAACATAAGCATCCCTGGCATAGGAATCGAGGTTGACTGCCACTGGGCCGGGCACACTGTGCGCTAGGCTATGGGCATATTCCAGTGCGGTCATGACTGGTTTGCGGTATGCCTTTGGATACCTCCTGGTCTGCTTGAGCAGAGGCTCAACCCCGGAAACGGCCCGTTCAATGGCGGGCAATAGCTCGGGCATATCCTTCTTCTGATCGAGGCCGAACAAGTGCCTGAGTACGTCCATGAGGCTACCCTTTGAGATTGTCCAACCATCTCTTTGAATTGATCGAGAATGATTGGATACGAACTTCAGCCAACTAGCGTATCACCTCTTTCAATTGTTCCAGTATGGCGGGGTTTTCAAGGGTAGAGGTGTCCTGTGTAATCTCCTCGCCTTTGGCAATGGCGCGCAGCAGGCGGCGCATGATCTTGCCGGAACGGGTCTTGGGCAGATTGTCGCCGAAGCGGATGTCGTCCGGTTTGGCAATCGGACCGATTTTCTCGCCTACCCAATTGCGCAGGGTTTCCGCAATTTGTTTGACGGCTGCCGCGTCCTGCGGGCGTGTACCCTTCAGCACCACAAAGGCAACGATGGCCTCGCCTTTGATATCGTGGGGCCTGCCGACTACGGCGGCTTCTGCTACCAACGGATTGGATGCCAGCGTCGATTCGATTTCCATGGTGCCCAGACGGTGGCCGGAAACTTTGAGTACATCGTCGATGCGGCCCATGATCCAGAAGTAGCCGTCTTCGTCGCGCTGTGCTGAATCGCCAGCCAGATACGCGCCCTTCATTTCTTCCGGGAAATAACCTTTACGGAAACGTTCAGGGTCACCCCAGATGGTGCGAATTTGCGAGGGGAAGGGGCGCGTGATAACAAGGAAGCCGCCGTGCTGGTCATCCACTGCGTCCCCCGCCTCATTGACGATGGATACCATAATGCCGGGCAGGGGCAGGGTGCAGGAGCCGGGTTTGGTCGCCACCGCACCGGGTAGCGGCGCAATCATGTGGCAACCGGTTTCGGTCTGCCACCAAGTATCTACGACGGGGCAGCGCGATTGCCCGACCACGGTGTAATACCACATCCATGCTTCCGGGTTGATCGGTTCACCCACCGTGCCGAGCAGGCGCAGGCTGGACAGATCGTATTGTTTGGGTAATTCACCGCCCAGTTTGATTAACGAGCGGATGGCGGTGGGCGCGGTGTAAAAGGTTGTGACCTTATGCGCCTGGATCATTTTCCAGAAACGCCCGGCATCGGGATAAGTTGGTATGCCCTCGAACACTACTTCGGTTGCGCCCATTGCCAGTGGGCCATAGGTCACATAGCTGTGACCGGTAACCCAGCCCACGTCGGCGGTGCACCAGAAAATATCGGACGCTTTGTAGTCGAACACCCACTGCATGGACAGGATGCAGCCCAACAGGTAGCCGCCGCTGGAGTGCTGCACACCCTTGGGTTTGCCGGTGGAACCGGAGGTGTACAGGATGAACAGCGGATGCTCGGCATCCACCCATTCCGGTTCGCAAGTTGTGGCCTGATCGGCGATCACATCGTGCCACCATAAATCGCGTTCTGCGTTCCACTGCACCTCGTTGCCTGCACGCTTATAAACGATCACATTAAGCACAACATCGCATCCACCCATGGCAATGGCTTCGTCTACGGCGTGCTTTAGTGGCATCACCTTGCCACCGCGCATTTGCCCATCGGCGGTAATCACGGCACACGCTTGCGCATCCACGATGCGTTCGTTCAGGCTCTGGGAAGAGAAGCCACCGAATACTACCGAATGGATCGCGCCGATGCGCGCGCAGGCCTGCATCGCCACTACCGCCTCGATGCTCATGGGCAGATAGATCAATACGCGGTCACCTTTTTTGATATTGCGCGCCCTCAGCCCATTGGCGAACTGGCACACGCGGGCGTGCAATTCGCGGTAATTCACTCGGGTAACCTTGCCGTCGTCCGCCTCAAAAATGATGGCAGTCTTTTCCGCTTGCGTGGCGAGGTGCTTATCCAGGCAGTTATAAGAAACGTTCAGCACACCATCCTCGAACCACTTGAAGAACGGCGCGTTGCTATCATTCAGTATCTTGGTGAACGGTTTGTGCCACACGATATTTTCGCGCGCCAGATTGGCCCAATAGCCTTCGTAATCCCGCTCCGCCGCATCCGCCATCGCCTGATAGGCTGCCATGCCGGACACATTGGCCTGCTGGACAAAAGCTGGGGAAGGCGGAAAGACACGGGTTTCGTGCATTACGGATTCAATACTGGTCGACATGTCGGTTCCCCTGTGTTATTCGGTATAATTAAAGCTTCGCAGATTCAAGTGAGAAGTGCAACACCTGCATCTGATGAAGTAGGCATCCCTGATACGGCTAATCTTATCCTCGCGTATTCGACTGCGTCTCGAACTGTGTGAGATCGATTCGTGGCTGCGGCTCCCAGCCTGCCTTGCGATGTTCTGCCACGACGTTGGTGAAGATACCGCCGCGCACGTAGAATTTGGCGGTGAGGCGCATGAAACGGGGCTGAGTGGCGGTGACCAAGTCGTCCAGAATCCGGTTGGTGACGTCTTCGTGAAAATGGCCTTCATTGCGGAACGACCACATATACAATTTGAGACTTTTCAGTTCGACGCATTGCTCGTCGGCGATATAGTCGAGGATCAGCGTGGCGAAATCCGGCTGACCGGTCTTGGGGCAAAGGCAGGTGAATTCGGGGATTTCCATGTGAATGTGGTAATCGCGCCGGGGATTGGGGTTGGAAAAAATTTCCAAAGTCTTATTAGGTTGGGTTGTCATTTTGTGCCGCGTTCCGCTTCGGTTAGAATAGGCGGAATTATAACGTTAAGACAGTTCCAAATTGCGCCTTTCCCACATCAAACTCGCGGGCTTCAAGTCCTTCGTTGACCCCACGCATATCGCCCTGCCGGGGCAACTCGTCGGCATCGTCGGCCCCAACGGTTGCGGCAAGTCGAATGTAATCGACGCGCTGCGCTGGGTGCTGGGCGAATCCAAAGCCTCTGCGTTGCGCGGCGAATCCATGCAGGACGTGATCTTCAACGGCTCCAGCAAGCGTAAGCCGGTGTCGCGTGCCAGTGTCGAACTGGTTTTTGATAACACTCTGGGCAAGGCCGTCGGGCAGTGGTCAAGCTATGCTGAGATTGCCATCAAGCGCGTGTTGCAACGCGATGGCGATTCCAGTTACTACATCAACAACCAGCATGTGCGGCGCAAGGACATCACCGACATTTTTCTCGGTACCGGGCTGGGCGCGCGCGCTTACGCCATCATTGAGCAGGGCATGATTTCGCGCATCATCGAGGCCAAGCCGGAGGAGTTGCGCATATTTCTGGAAGAGGCGGCAGGGGTGTCGAAATACCGCGACCGTCGCCGCGAAACCGAGTTGCGCATTGGCGATACGCGCGAGAATTTATTGCGCGTGGACGACATCCGCCTGGAGCTGGAAAAGCAACTCGCCCATCTGACCGAACAGGCCGAGGTCGCCAAACAATACCGCGATCTTGAAGCTGCGCGCGATACTAAGCAGCATTTGCTGTGGCTGGTGAACAAGCAGGATGCCGAAGCGCGCCGTGTGCGTTATATCCAGCAGATCGAGAAAACAAAGAACGAACTGGAAGCCGAAACCGCGCGCTTGCGCGAGGTGGAAAGCCAGCTGGAAAGCGCGCGCAGCGGGCATTATCAGCTTTCCGATGCGATGCACAGCAAGCAGGGCGAGCTATATGCCAGCAACGCAGAGGTCGCGCGGTTGGAACAGCACATCGCACACCTGCAAGACCAGCGCGCGCGCCTGACCCAGCAACTCGCCAGCGGCGAATTGCAGATGGAACAGCAGCGCAGCCAATTGCAGGGCGTGCAGTCTTTGCTGGCGCACTGGCAGCAGCAGCAGCAGGAGGCGTCTGTCAGGGTGGAGGTGTGCGACAGCCATGCAAGCACCGAAGCGCAGCATCTACCGCAGGCCGAAGAGGCCGCGCGTGCTGCGCAGGAACGCTATAACGCGGTGCAACGTGATCAACTGGTGTTGCAGCAGCAGTTGCAGCTGGCAGAGACGCAGCGCGAGCATATCCAGCGCAACGTGCAGCAACTGGATTCACGCCGTTCGCGTTTGTTATTGGAACAGGATAATTTGCCGCGCCCCGATACTGAGGCGCTAACAGAAGCGCAGCAGCAAATTGCCGAACTGGAATTTGAGCGTGAGGAACAGCAGCAGCAACTGGCACAGTTGCAGGAACAGCTGCCGCTCGCCGATGCGGCACGGCGCAGCCAACGCATAGCGGCGCAGGAGCTGGAGCGGCAACTGGCGCAGGTGGAGGCGAAACTCGCCGCGCTCAAGCAGTTGCAGGCGCAGATTGATAATGACAAGAATCTGAAGCAGTGGCTGGTTAATCATCAGTTGGACAATTTGCCGCGCCTGTGGCAATCCATCCGTATCGAGGCGGGTTGGGAAGACGCACTGGAGGCCGTGCTGCGCGAGAGGCTCAATGCGATTGCGCTGCAAAAACTGGATGAGACGGCGGCTTGGGACAATGCACCGCCGGGCAAGCTGGCGGTGTTCGTGGCAGATGATGTAGGTCGGGATTTATCCCGACATAGCGATGATGTCGGGATAAATCCGGGCCTACTCACTCCGTTGTCGAAATTCGTGACCTGTCAGGATGAGCGGGCCGCGCCAGTGGTGGCGGATTGGCTGTCCGGCGTGTATGCCACGGCTTCACTGGCGCAGGCATTGAGCCAGCGCGGACAGTTGCCTGCCGGAGCGTGGCTGGTCACGTCGCAGGGCCACTTGGTCGGTGCGCACAGTGTGTTGTTCCATGCACCGGACAGTCAGGTGCACGGGGTGCTGGCGCGCCAGCGCGAGATTGAGTCTTTGCAGATGCAGGCGCAACAACAGGCGGAGATGCTGGAGCAGGGCAAGCAACTGGCGACGCAGGCGGAGGAAGCTCATCACGCCATCGAAAGCCGCATCGCACCGCTACGCAGCTCGGGAAGCGAATTGCAGCAGCGCCAGCACACCCTGCAAATGCAAGTGTTGAAATTGACCCAGGCCAACGAGCGCAGCCATGAGCGCGCTACGCAGATCGCCCACGAACTGCAGGAGTTGGCCGATCAGGCCGCCGGGGAACAACGCCAACGTGAAGAAATCACCGAGCGCATGGAAATCATCCGCGAAAAGATCAACGAGCATCAGTCCGATGCCGAGCGGGTGCGGCACGAGACTACTGTACAGGATGGGCAACTGCGCGAGCAGCGCGAGCGTTCGCAGAAGGCGCAGCACGAGTTGCAGGAAGCTCGTTTCTTTGCCAAAACTTGTTCTGAGAAAATCGCCGATCTGGAACATAACCTGAAGCAGATTGGATTGACGCTGGGGCAATTGGAGCAGACTTTGGCGCATAGCCGCGATGAGTTGTTGCAGATGGAAGACGACAGCAGCCAACAGCAGTTGCGGCAAGCTCTAGAGTTGCGTGTGGTGCGCGAACAGGTGCTGGCCGAGGCACGCAATGCGATGGAATTTGCCACGGTCAACCTGAACAAGCTGGAGCAGGAGCGCATGTCCTGCGAGCAGAAACTGAATCCGCTACGCGAGAAAGCCAGCGAGTTGTCGCTCAAGGAGCAGGAAGCGCGCTTGCATTACGAGCAATGGGCTGAACAATTGCAGGGCGTGGATGAGTCGTTACTGTTGCCTCTGCTGGAAGGCGGAAATGCCAAACCGGCTGCGCTACAGAATGATCTGAACCGTTTGAGCGCAGGCATCGAGGCGCTGGGCGCGGTCAATCTGGCGGCGCTGGAGGAATTGCAGGCGGCACAGGAGCGCAAGACTTATCTGGATGCACAGGCAAAAGACTTGACCGAGGCTCTGGAGACGCTGGAAGGCGCGATCCGCCGCATCGACAAGGAGTCGCGCGATTTGCTGATGGCGACTTACAACGAGGTGAACCGCCATCTGTCCGAATTATTCCCGGTGCTGTTCGGCGGCGGCGAGGCGCGTCTGGTGCTGACCGGCGAGGAAATTCTGGACAGCGGCGTGCAGGTGATGGCGCAACCACCGGGCAAGAAGAACGCCTCGATTCATTTGATGTCGGGCGGTGAAAAAGCGTTGACTGCGATTGCGCTGGTATTCTCGTTATTCCAGCTTAATCCCGCGCCGTTCTGCCTGCTGGACGAAGTGGACGCGCCGCTGGACGATACCAACACCGAACGGCTGTGTAACCTGATCAAGAAAATGGCTGTTCAGACCCAGTTTATTTTCATCAGCCACAACAAACTCACCATGGAGCTGGCGCAGCAACTAGTCGGCGTGACCATGCAGGAACGCGGCGTGTCCCACGTCGTGGCGGTTGATATCGAAGAGGCGTTGCGGATGCGGGATGACAGTACGATTGCTGCCTGAGTACAACTAATTGCAGTACGTGCTGATTTGCTTGTTTGCCTCTTCGATGCCTTGCTGGCGTGCAGCGGCATCCATGTTGATACTCTCGCCCTTGTCATTGTAAGTTGCGATTCGTGCGTTACTTTCAAGGGTTCTCAGATTGGCCTTTGCACTCTCACAGTTTTTTTGTTTGGCAAGTTCGCGCTCTTGCTGTTGTACTGCTTTCTGTGCGGCTTCTTCCTTGGCTTTCAGTGCTTTCTTCCGATCCGCCTCACGTTCAGCAACAGTTTTTTGAGCGGGCACACCACTGATCTCTGATGGGGTAGCTAAAGTCTGGGCTTTTACGTTGGACGGAGGCGGCTCGTCGGAATAGTGAACCTTGCCTTCAGCATCCACCCATTTGTTGAGTGCGCCGTGGGCGCTGACACTGAGCAATAGCAGAAAGACCAGTAGGCAGCGCTTCATTTGATTTTTTCCTTCATAAATTGGTTTTCAAAAATTAACGATTTATTTCAGACTCGTCAACTTAATTATTTTGTAATAGGTGTTGATGTATGATTCGCCTATGATTTTTAGTTCCTTTTTTGGTATCGTTAAGCTTTTATATTAACGAGAGGGTCAAATTTGATGCGTCGGAGGAGTTGGATAAACACTGATGGGATATTATGATATTTTCTTATATACTTGAAACATTCAACTATATATCCATCAAGATTTTATAAATAGGGAGCAGCACAAAACATGAAAACCATCTTCCTGGTTGATGACTCCGCAACTATCCTGCTCAGCATGAGCGCCATCCTGTCCAAGGCGGGCTATGCGACAGAAAAAGCCGCCAGCGCCGAAGAAGGGATGACTAAACTCAAGAGCGGTCTGAAACCGGATCTGCTCATCACCGATCTCAACATGCCCGGAATGAATGGAATCGAATTCATCAAGGAAGTGCGCAAACTGCCCAATCTGCGCTTCATGCCGATTCTGTTCCTTACCACCGAGTCGCAGCAGTCCAAGCGCGACGAAGCCAAGGCAGCCGGGGCGTCCGGTTGGCTGATTAAACCGGTGAACGCGGAACAATTGATAGGTACCATTAAGCTCGTAGTCAAGTAATCTCTCGACAGAGGGAGCCAATGTCTTTTGATGCAATTCAGCAACGTCAATTGATCGTTGCGCTCCTCACAGCCGCAAGTTGTGCGGCAGGGGTTTACCTGTTTTATGTGCCATTCCACGGTTGGCTGCTTGATGCTGTAGGCACGTCGGCCAAGATCGCCGACACGACGGGAACCTTCGTCATCGTCCTGTTCAGTTTTGTGGTCAACAGCCTGGTTTCCATGGCGATTTTCAAGGACATCTCGCTGGGGATGCGCGCTGTCCAACAGCAACTCAGCCAGAAGATATCCGGTGACGAAGCTATTCTTAACAGCGCAGCCAACGACCTTGGTGATCTGCCTGCACTGACCAAGTTGCTCAATGAGCAATTGCATGCCATCACCGTGGAAACAGAGCGTTCCGCATACTCCATCATGGAGCGCTTGCAGGCCATCGATGGAGTCATCAACGAACTGATGTCCACCGTCACTGCCAGCGCCCAGGAATCGGAAGTCATGATCCAGGCTGGCGAAAAAAGCATCGGATCGAACGTGGATCTGATCGAAAACCTCAACCTGTACATTCACGAGCGCGTTACCGAAACCGATGCCGACCGCGCAAGCATATCCATCGTGGTGCAACAGGCAAAATCGCTGTCTTCCCTGGTGGAACTGATCAAAAATATTTCTTCGCAGACCAACCTGCTCGCACTCAACGCGGCTATCGAAGCGGCGCGCGCCGGCGATGTGGGACGAGGGTTCGCGGTGGTGGCGGACGAGGTGCGCAAGCTGTCCGGTGAAACCGACCATGCTGTATCTAAAATACAGGAAGGTATCGGCAACGTAGCCAAAACCATAGAGGAACAGTTCCGCAACAAGCTCGAAAACTCCAAAATCCAGCAACAGAGAGAAGTGCTGACGAATTTTTCCAAACACCTCGACAGCATGGGCAGCAACTACCACAAGCTGATGAAGCGCGATGAAGAAACGCTTGCCAACCTCAGTAACACCAGTCAAAAACTGTCTTCGATGTTCATGGAGGTGCTGGCGAGCATCCAGTTTCAGGATGTCACGCGGCAACAGATCGAGCAAGTGCAGAACGCGCTTACCCGCCTCGACACGCATGTGGTGCAGATGGTGGAAATGATGCGCAGCAAAGACTTCTCCAATGCGGCTTCGATCAAGGAGCACATCGACCAGATATACGAAGGCTATGTCATGGATAAGCAGCGCGATGTCCACGCTTCTGCGATGGGCGGAACTTCCCAGACTGGCGGTGCGGCAGCTGCGCCGCAGAAAATCGAGTTGTTTTAAATGTGTTGTAATGCAATGGCACACTTGCAATGCAATATCTCACAAGGGGGGCAAGCACATGGCAAGATATGAGCAGGGGCGCCGCAATATAACCATCAACGAAGACATGACCATCTACAATGCTGCGGCGCAGAAGCGCATGT
>CAVRDK010000002.1:0-100000 GCA_963719855.1 uncultured beta proteobacterium | reverse complement strand
AATTCTAAGGCGCTTGAGAGAACTCGGGTGAAGGAACTCGGCAAATTAGCACCGTAACTTCGGGAAAAGGTGCGCCCCGCTAGAGTGTAGAGACTTGCTCTCGAAGCTCGATGGGGTTGCAGTGAAATGGTGGCTGCGACTGTTTAATAAAAACACAGCACTCTGCAAACACGAAAGTGGACGTATAGAGTGTGACGCCTGCCCGGTGCTGGAAGGTTAAGTGATGGGGTGCAAGCTCTTGATCGAAGCCCCAGTAAACGGCGGCCGTAACTATAACGGTCCTAAGGTAGCGAAATTCCTTGTCGGGTAAGTTCCGACCTGCACGAATGGCGTAACGATGGCCACACTGTCTCCACCCGAGACTCAGCGAAGTTGAAATGTTTGTGAAGATGCAATCTACCCGAGGCTAGACGGAAAGACCCCATGCACCTTTACTGTAGCTTTGCATTGGACTTTGAACAGATCTGTGTAGGATAGGTGGGAGGCTTTGAAGCTGGGTCGCCAGACTCAGTGGAGCCAACCTTGAAATACCACCCTGATGTGTTTGAGGTTCTAACCTAGGTCCGTAATCCGGATCGGGGACATTGCATGGTAGGCAGTTTGACTGGGGCGGTCTCCTCCCAAAGAGTAACGGAGGAGTACGAAGGTATCCTAGGTACGGTCGGACATCGTACTGATAGTGCAATGGCAAAAGGATGCTTGACTGCGAGACTGACAAGTCGAGCAGGTGCGAAAGCAGGTCATAGTGATCCGGTGGTTCTGTATGGAAGGGCCATCGCTCAACGGATAAAAGGTACGCTGGGGATAACAGGCTGATTCCTCCCAAGAGTTCATATCGACGGGGGAGTTTGGCACCTCGATGTCGGCTCATCACATCCTGGGGCTGTAGCCGGTCCCAAGGGTATGGCTGTTCGCCATTTAAAGTGGTACGTGAGCTGGGTTTAAAACGTCGTGAGACAGTTTGGTCCCTATCTGCCTTGGGCGTTGGAAATTTGAAGGGACCTGCTCCTAGTACGAGAGGACCGGAGTGGACGGATCTCTGGTGTACCGGTTGTCACGCCAGTGGCATCGCCGGGTAGCTATATTCGGAAGAGATAACCGCTGAAAGCATCTAAGCGGGAAACTCGCCTTGAGATGAGATTTCCCTGGGGGTTCGACCCCCCTGAAGGGTCGTGGAAGACTACCACGTTGATAGGTCGGGTGTGGAAGCGCAGCGATGCGTTAAGCTAACCGATACTAATTGCCCGTGAGGCTTGATCCTATAATATTAAGTAGTGCAAGTGATGCGTTCGCGTATCGCGTTGCAATCAAAACCCTCTTACTTCTTCCAGTTGATGGCCGATTGATTCTCTCCAAAAGAGAAAACCAGTTAGCCGACAGTTATGTCTGACGACCATAGCGAGTTGGTCCCACTCCTTCCCATCCCGAACAGGACAGTGAAACGACTTTGCGCCGATGATAGTGTACATTACGTATGTGAAAGTAGGTCATCGTCAGACTCCTTACAAATGAAAAACCCCCAGGTGAAAGCCCGGGGGTTTTTTATTTGGTTCGGAATATGGATGATGACCTGCTTGAACGCAGTGACAAGACGCTCGCACAGCGGCTTCTTGCGGCGGAGACTCATATCAGTTTCATCGATGTGATGTCGGAACCAAAATAGGTCATCCCTTCGATAAACTGATAGAACTACTGATAAAACAACTAGCCATCATGACTGATGAACTAACTAGCCATTCGACTAAGCCTGCAAGCGGACAAGTCGCTGGTTATCAGGGCAGGCTCCGACTCCTTATAAACAAAACGCCCCTCCAGAAATGGTGGGGCGTTTTGCTTTGTGAGACTTTTTCAGATAACGGTTTTGGCACATGCAAACTTCTGTTGGTCAGTAAATCATTGAGCCGCGTATCGCATAAAATCTATAGTTTCCAATGGCCCGGTACCCTTAGCCAGTTTCAATAATTTGTTGAAAGTTCCCGTCTTGTGAATAACCAGTTCCATGTTGGCAAGTTGCATAACTTGCGCTGGTTTTAGATGAAGTTGTTGTGCCTGATCGTGTTTGACAATCAAGTAAAAAATTCCTTTGGGCAGGGGTTCAGCAGTGTCTATCTCATAGCAAGGTGCTTCGCTATACAGAGCTAACTCTCTTTCCACTTCGGGCATTTGATAAACATAAATCGGTATACCAGATTGCTTGCCAAATATTTTGATAGCATTGTGAGGTACGCTGTACTGCGTAAAGGCTAAAGCAGTCAATAAAGTTAGAAATAGGTACAAAAGATCGATTGCGAGAACAGAGTAAATAGTTACGCGGAGATTTAACGACTCAGTTCTTGTTGTGTAAAGGTAATACAACAACCCAATACAACCCACTGATATTGTTGCCAGTAATGTGAAATTCATTACATAAATACTCAGTCCAATCGCTAACAATGCTAGAAGGAATATCAGGCCCATCTGCGTAATAAACAGGGGTCTACCGATGTCTGAATTATTTAAAAATCGGGCACAGAGAATGGCGGCAAAAGGAAGAATGATGTCTATGTAATAATCGAGCTGGAACTTGGTGGCGCTGAACATTAAAAAAGTGCAAAAAAACATGCAGTTCAAGAAAACAAAAGCTGCGCGTTCAGACGAAATGGCATGATCAAACGCTCTGAAATGAGCATACATCGCTGTAAAAAAAACTATAGTCCAAGGTAAAAAAGCCCACAAAAACACAAGGACAAAATAAAATGGGTGTCCATTGTGGTTTTGTATTGGGCCCGTGTTAAAAAAAACGTCCAAATTGACTATCCCAAAAAAAGAATTTGAGACTGGAAATCGGAGGTTCAAGCGCTGTGCTTGCTGTGTGTTGATTGAACTGCAAGTGTAGTGCGACAAGTTCCGGTGCAACAAATAACAAAGATAAAGATAGCGCAATTAGCCACTTGATGCTGAATAGCTTTGACCATTGCTTTTGGTACAACCACAAACAGACAAAGCCACTTGCAATTGTGAATAGCGTAAAAATACCTTTAGTCATGATGGCCATGGCGGTAAATAGCGCACCCAATATCAGATATTTGATGCGGAATTTTGAATCGTAGCGTAGCCAGTAATAGCAGGCTGGCATGATTTGACCGATCAGATAAGTTTCTGCTTTGACTTCGATACTCGCATCCATCAGATTGAAAATAGATACATAAATCAATACAGCCAGACTAGCTGTCTGTTTGTTATAAAGCATCTTGGCTAAACGATAAGTGTAATACGCGCCGATAAGGTGGAAAATAAAGCCCGGCAAGATGTATGTAAATGCACTGACCCCACCGATTTTGAAGAACAATGCCGTGATCCAGAATGGCAGGTGAGGTTTGTCTAACCAGTCATGCCCATCCAGTACCAAGCTGACCCAGTCATGGCTCAGAACAATATGTTGCGCGATTGTCGCGTAGGTAATTGCATCGCCGCTATTGATGATGGGTGAAAACATCGCGGCAGCATTGATTGACACCGTGAAGAAGGCGATCCATTGAAGAGGCTTTGAAAAATTCATAACTTTGGTTCGAAGGGTGGATCAATAGTTAATTTTAGCTGATTTTTAAATCTGAATTTCTGCAATTCAATTTCAGGCGAGGGGAGTACTGGCGAATGACGGGTACGTGTCAATAGAGGTTCCCTAAACTTTGAATCACGCTTTTTATGGATACGAACATCGCCCTCTACCGCTTTATCCTTGCCAAAAACACTGTCACTTCTTCGCGGTCGTGGTAGAGCTGTTTTGCTTTCAGGCAATAGCGTATGCCTTTTGCATCGAGCACAGCACGCACGCCGTCGAGCGCATTAGCCAGAGCTTCAGCGCGTTTCTTCATCGGCAACTTGAGGTTGAAAATGGCGCGAGTGGTTGCGCCTGATGCGACCCAGTCAGCCATCAGTGTTGCAACCTTCGCGGGTTGTTCCACCATGTCGCATACCAGCCAATCTACCGGTTGCTTCGGGCGGTAGCGGAAGCCGTCCTGGCGCAGGTGTTTGATGAGAGGGTGCTCCGCCGCCACGTCTTTCAGCGGACCATTGTCTATGGCGATGACTTTCAATCCGCGCTGCACCAGTTGCCAAGTCCAGCCGCCGGGTGCAGCACCCAGATCTACCGCATGCAGGCCGGGCTTGAGCCAATTTTTTTGTTCTTCCTTGCTGAGAAACACTTCAAATGCTTCGGCCAGTTTGAGGTAGGAACGGCTGGGCGCATCGTGCGGCATTTTCAGGCGCTGGATGCCCATGTGCGCGGCGGCGCTGTTTTGCGGATCACTGGTGCCGATGAAGGCGCGGTTCTTGTCGGGGAAGAAGATGTGCAGGCGCGGCAAATGTTCCGTTTGGGCTGAGCTAGTCGAAGCCTCGGCATCCGCCAGCCTTTCGACATGGCCTTTAGTCCTGAGCGCCGTTCCTTCCTTCGACAAGCTCAGGACGAACTGGGTCGAAGGGTCAGGGCGAACGGAATTATTTGCTAGCCGCCCTTGTTCGCGTAATTTTTCTTCCAGCAGCGGCTGGAAGCGCCGGGTGAAGCCGGATAGCGTCTTGCCTTCGTTGGTGTCCGGTGTTTCCAGCCACAGTGCGCCGAACTGTGGTGGCTCGGCGGGCAGGGCAGCCAGCAGCGGCGTGAGGCGGTCGCGTTCAGGCAATTCGTGTACTTCGCCGTGCAATCGGATGAGTTGGCGCGCAAAGGTGAGTTGTGCGTAAGCCAAGCGAGGCTTGCCTTGCAGCACGACAAAGCCGCTGTCGGAAACGGCTTCGATCTGTTTGGCTTGGGTTTCCTGCACACAATCGCGCTCGAAGCCAGGGCGGCAATACAGCAGCCAGTTTGAGAGAGTCGTAGTATTCATGGCGCGCCATGCTAGGCGTTGGCGCGCTTATTGGCAATGCGTACATGCAAAAATGGTAAACTCCGCGCCTCATTATTTTGGCTGGGCAACATGGCGAAGCGTTACGATTTGATAGTGTTTGACTGGGATGGCACGGTGATGGACTCGACTGCGGTGATCGCAAATTCGATCCAGGCCGCGTGCCGCGATCTGGATTTGTCCGTGCCTAGCGATGAAGCGGCGCGCCATGTGATCGGCATGGGGCTGGTGCAGGCTTTGCGCCATGCCGTGCCGGATGCGTCGGAGTCCATGTACGAGCCGCTGGTGGCGCGTTACCGGCATCACTTTCTTGCGCAGGACGAAACGATTTTGCTGTTTGCCGATGCGCGTGAAACCATAGTCGAATTGCATGAAGCAGGCTACTGGCTGGCTGTGGCGACCGGAAAAAATCGCAATGGTTTGAATCGTGCGTTGCAATCAAGCGGACTGGGCAGATATTTCCACGCCACGCGCACGGCTGATCAGACTTTTTCCAAGCCGCACCCGGCGATGCTGCTGGAGATCATGGACGAGCTGGGCTTGGAGCCTGCGCGCGTGCTGATGGTGGGCGATACCACGCACGATTTGCAGATGGCGATCAACGCCGGGGTGGATGCGCTGGGCGTGACGCACGGCGCGCATCCTGTTGAGCAATTGCGAGCGTTGCAGCCGTTGGCGCTGTTGGATGATTTTGCGGGGTTGCGGGAGTGGTTCAAGGAATACGCCTGATATACTGTACAACTCGATTTTTTTATCATGTCGAATGCAGTGAGAAATCTTGAAGATTCATCACTGCGTTCAGAATGACAGGTTTGTTTAAGGAGTTTTTATGTCTGATCAAAATAACAACTGGGAACGCGGCGTGCTGGAGAAGCTCGCCATGTCGGCCATTCAGGAGCAGCGCCGAGCGCGGCACTGGGGTATTTTTTTCAAGGCGCTGACGTTCGCTTATTTGTTCATTGTGCTGGCTTTGTTTATGGGCTGGATGGGGGCAAGCAAGGCGGAAAAGGCTCTGAGCGGCAAGCACACCGCGCTGGTGGAGTTGAAGGGCGTGATCTCGTCGGACAGTGCAGCCAGCGCTGACAACGTGATTGACGGCTTGCAGGAGGCGTTCAAGGATAAGCATACGCAAGGGGTGATCTTGCGCATCAATAGTCCCGGCGGCAGTCCGGTGCAGTCGGGATATATCAACGATGAAATCCGCCGTCTGCGTACCAAGTACCCCAACATCCCGCTGTATGTGGTGGTGGAAGATATCTGCGCTTCCGGCGGCTATTACGTGGCAGCGGCGGCGGACAAGATTTTCGTGAGCAAAGCCAGTATCGTCGGTTCGATCGGAGTGTTGATGGATGGCTTCGGATTCACCGGAACAATGGAAAAGCTGGGCGTAGAGCGACGTTTGCTGACAGCTGGCGAGAATAAGGGCTTCCTCGATCCGTTCTCGCCGATGGCACCAAAGCAAAAGGAATTAGCCATGTCCATGCTTGCCGAAATTCACCAGCAGTTCATAGCCGTAGTGAAGCAGGGCCGTGGCAATCGCCTGAAGGAAACGCCGGACACCTTTAGCGGTTTGTTCTGGACCGGGCAAAAGAGCATTGAGATGGGCTTGGCCGATGAGATTGGCAGTGTGGAAAGCGTCGCGCGCGACGTGATCAAGGCAGAGGATATTGTGGATTTTACTGCTCACGAGGGCATAGCTGACCGTCTCGCCAAGAAGTTTGGCGCGGGCGTGGTCAGCGCTTTGCCGGGTTTTTCCTCACAATCGAACGGAGTGAGCTTGCGCTGATGAGCGCGCGTATCACCGGGCTTTCGCGCTGCGACGATGCGGCTGTGTTGAGGGCGGGCGCGGCGCAGGTGCTTGTGCGCTGAAAAGAATGAATCTGAAGCCATCATTCAACTTTGTATTGCTGGTCACGCTGGCAATCAAGTTTTTCCTCGCCTGGATCATTCCCATGTCGGGCGACGAGGCCTATTTTATCGTATGGGCGCAGCACCCCGATTTCGGTTACTACGACCACCCGCCTATGGTGGGCTGGCTGCTCCAGTTGCTGCTTTACCTCGGCAGTTCGGAAGTGGTACTGCGCCTGCCCGCGATATTGCTTTCCACGCTGATCGGCATCGGTATCTACCAGTTGCTCAAGCCTTATGATGAAGCCAAGGCCGCGCTGGTTGCGATCCTGTACCTGATTTCGCCACTCAATATTTTGAATGTGCTGGTCACCACGGATACGCCGCTTATCCTGTTCGTATTCCTGTCCGCAGCTGCATTATTCAAGGCGCTGCAAAGAAATAGCATGGTCTGGTATGGTCTGTCCGGCGCCTTGTTTGGCATGGCGTTCTTGTCTAAATATTTTGCTGTGCTGCTGGGGCTGGGCTATCTGGCTTATTTCATTTTCTCCAGCAGAAGTAAGCAAAAAACCGCAGGTTTCATCCTGTTGTTTCTGGCGGTGTTGCCGTTCGCGTTGCTCAATCTCTACTGGAACTACACCCACTGCTGGGACAACATCCTGTTCAACCTATACAACCGCAACGAGGGAGAGGAACTCACGCTGGGCAAGGTCGCCATTTTCCTTGGTACACAGGCTTATTTGATGACTCCGCCGATCATTTACTATCTATTCAAGCACCGTGCGGGGTTCGCGCAGAAAATCAAGCGCGACCACTTCAGATTATTCGCATGGTTGTTCCTGCTGCCGATGGCGGCCTTCGCACTGCTGTCGTTGAAGAAAGTCATCGGCCTGCACTGGGTGTTGGCGTTTTATCCTTTCCTGTATTTGCTGTTGTACCTGTTCCTGTCGCGCGAGGAATTGCTGAAGTCCATCATATTCATGGCGTGGTTCGGTGCTGCGCATCTCGCCGCCATTTCTGTTATTGCCGCCCTGCCGATGGAAACATGGAAACAGTATAATTTGTATGGCGACATTGTGTTCATGTTCAGAAATATTGAGATTGTGGAGAAAGTGCGTCCCTATGAGCAGCAAGGATTCGTACTGACCTCGAACGGCTACACTTCGGCAGCCATCATTTCCTACCACTATGGCAAGCACTTTGCCGTGTTCGGCGAAGGCTCGCATTACGCGCGCCAAGACGATATCGTCACCGATTTTCGCCAGTTCAACGGGCGCAACATGCTGATCGTGAAAAAATCCCTGCCCGACTTGGCGCAATACGCACCTTATTTCCGGCGGGTGGAGGTACGGCAGTTCGACTTGCGCGGTGTCACTTTTTATTTCGTGTCAGGTTACAGTTTCGATTACGACAACTACAAAAAGCTCGTGCTGAAACCGATTAAGGACAAGTATTACAACATTCCGGCGTTTCTCCCTCATACGCCCTGTTATTTTTGCGAAAAATATTTTCCGGAGGAGGGGAGTTAAATGGCTACGCTAATCACTCAACTCTCCGGCTGGGGGCACTACCCGGTGCAAACCTGTGAACTGGAGCGCCCGGAACGCTACGCCGATCTACGCTCCGATGCGCGCAGCCTGATTGCACGCGGTCAGGGACGCAGCTACGGCGATGCCGCGCTGAATGAAAACGGGCGGGTGCTGCTGACAGAACGCGTTAACCGCCTGCTGGACTTCGATGTGGAGAATGGTATTTTGCGCGCCGAAGCCGGGGCGACGCTGACGGATATTCTGGCGGTGATTGTTCCAAAGGACTGGTTTCTGTCAGTCACGCCGGGGACAAAATTTGTTTCGCTGGGCGGTTGCGTGGCGGCGGATGTGCATGGCAAAAACCATCACCATGACGGTTCCTTCGGCGACCATGTCGTCTCCATCAAACTCGTCCAGGACGATGGTAGCCATGTGACATGCTCTGCTTCCGAAAATTCGGAACTGTTCTGGGCAACCGTCGGCGGCATGGGGCTGACCGGCATCATCGGCGAAGTGACGCTCAAACTTATCCCGATACCCACCCCTTATATGATGGTGCGGTATTACCGCGCTGAAAGCCTCGAACAGATCTTTCAGCTACTGCAAAGACCGGACAGCGATGATCGCTATACCGTTGCCTGGATTGACAGCATGGCAAGCGGGCGGCATTTGGGCCGTGGTATTGTCATGTGCGGACATCATGCTTCAGCGGAAGAATTGCCGGTCGATTTCAGGAGTCCTGCCCAGATTGAGCGCGGCCGTTCCATCCCCTTTAATTTCCCCAATTTTGCGCTGAACCCGCTGAGCATAGCCGCTTTCAATGCGCTGTATTACAGGCGTGAGGGCGGGAAGCAGCAGCCGTTCGTCAGTAGTCACGACTCTTTCTTTTATCCTCTGGATGCAATTAGCGACTGGAATCGTTTGTATGGCAAGCGCGGCTTTGTGCAATACCAGTGCGTTATTCCAGAGCCGACTGCATACGACGGTATTCGGAAATTGCTGGAAGAACTTTTGGACAGTGGACGTCCTTCCTTCCTCGCGGTGCTGAAGCGTTTTGGCGTGCAGGGCAAGGGGCTGCTGTCCTTTCCCATGGCGGGTTATACCTTGGCGCTGGACTTGCCAATCCGCGACACTGGCTTGTTTACGCTGCTGGATAAGCTGGACAAAATCGTTTTGCAACACGGGGGGCGCGTGTATCTCGCCAAGGATGCGCGGCTTTCTGCGGACTCCTTCCGCGCCATGTATCCGCGTTATGACGAATGGCTCAAGATCAAGCATGCAGTCGATCCGCAAAACATATTCAGTTCCAGTCTGTCGCGCCGTCTAAATATAGGCCAAATAGGATTAGACGTGAGTGCGCCATGAGTGAAGCCGTGCTGATACTCGGGGCGACTTCCGCCATTGCGCGCGCTACTGCCGTCGCCTTTGCCGTGCGTGGCGATGCCTTATACTTGGCCTCGCGCGACATGGATGAATTGCAGCGTTTCGCCACGGATGTGCGGCTGCGCTATGGTGTTGAGGTGCGCTACGGGTTGTTTGACGCGGAAGCGATGGAAACCCACGAAGCATTTCTGCAATCCGTGCTCGAAGAAATGCCGAATCTCTCCGGCGTGGTACTGGCCTTTGGCTACCTCGGCGATCAACAAGCGGCGCGCGATTTCAAGGTGGGCGCAAAAGTCATCGCAGCCAATTTTACCGGCGCGGCTTCCATCCTGAGTTATTGCGCCAATTATTTCGAGGCGTTGCAACGCGGCTTCATCATCGGCATTGCTTCGGTGGCGGGGGATCGCGGCAGACAGAGCAATTATGTATATGGCGCCGCGAAAGGCGCGTTGAGTTTGTATCTGCAAGGGTTGCGCAACCGCCTGTATGCCAGCGGCGTGCGCGTTATCACCATCAAGCCGGGATTTGTGGATACCGCCATGACCTACGGCCTCCCCGGCATGTTTTTGGTGGCGTCCCCGCAAAATATTGGCGAGCGCATTGTCGCTACATTGGGCAAGTCGGCGGACGTGGTTTATTTACCCTGGTTTTGGCGCTACATCATGTTCATCATCAAACACATCCCGGAATCCATTTTCAAGCGGATGAAATTGTGAGCATAGCGCAGGCGGATAAACCTGTTGTTGCTGCTTTCGATTTCGACGGCACTCTGACACGGCGCGATACCCTGCTACCGTTCCTGTTGCATAAACTTGGTGCGGCGGCAGTTGCGCGCCATGCGCTCGTGTTGTCCCCGACCTTGGCCGCTTATGCTCTCGGCCTGATCGATAACAGTGTTGCGAAAGAACGGGTGCTCGTCCGCTGCATCGCCGGGATGCGCCTAGAAGAATTGCAACAGGAAGCCGAGCGGTTTGCGGCGTATGTGCTGCCGCGCCTTCTCCGCCATGATGCCATGCAACGCCTAGCCTGGCACAAGCAGCAGGGGCACCGCTGCGTGGTGATCAGCGCTTCGCTGGAACTTTATGTGCGGCCTTGGGCACAAAGGGCGGGCTTCGATGAGGTGATCGCCACCCGTCTGGAAACACGAGAAGACGGGCGCATCACCGGCAAACTGTCCGGGGCAAACTGCTTCGGTATCGAGAAAACGCGGCAGCTGGAAGCATTGCTGGGCGCACGCGATGGCTATACTTTATTCGCATACGGCGATAGCCGGGGCGACAAGGAATTGCTGTCATTGGCCGATTACGCTTACTATCGGCAAATTCCCAACCCGTGAAATGAATAAAGTGCTGGAATTATTGCGCCTGATGCGTCCTCACCAGTGGGTGAAGAACGCTTTCGTGTTCATCGGCCTGCTGTTTGGCCATGCATGGCATGACGCTAATCTGGTCACGCAGGTGGTGATGGCCTTTGCCGCGTTTTGCCTGGTGTCCAGCGCGGTCTATGTGTTCAACGACATCGTTGACCTGGAGCAGGATCGCCTTCATCCCAAGAAATGTCTGCGGCCATTGGCGGCGGGAAAGATAGGCATGTCCGCTGCCATTATGCTCGCGGCCTTGCTGGGCGTGCTGGGCTTCGTGCTGGCCTTTATTGCGTCGTCGAAGGTACTTCTCATTCTTGTAGGCTATGCGCTGATGAATATCGCCTATTCGCTCCGGCTCAAGCATGTAGTGATTCTGGATGTTTTTATCATCGCCACCGGCTTTATGCTGCGCATACTTGCTGGGACACTCGGGGTTGGCATTCCTCCCTCGCAATGGCTGTTGCTGTGCGGCCTGATGGTGACGTTGTTCCTCGGCTTCACCAAGCGCCGCGCGGAAATTATTGTGCTGACCGAAGACAAGGCCGCCCACCGCAAGGTGCTGGAACATTACAGCCCGATGCTGCTGGACAAGATGATAGGAATTACTGCTGCGGGGCTGATTATGAGCTACAGCCTGTACACCATGAACGCCGACACCATACGCATCCACGGCACAGCCAATCTGATTTACACCGTGCCGTTCGTGATGTACGGTGTGTTTCGCTACATCTACTTGCTTCACCGCCAGAGCCGGGGCGGCGACCCTTCGCATGATCTGGTGCGTGATCCGCACTTGTTCATCGTGGTCGGCGCGTGGCTGGTTGCAACCATTTTGCTGATTGCATGACACACGCTGTCTTGTCCGGCTGGCGCTTCCGCGCGCTGCTGCTGATCGTGTTGCTGAGCGCCGTCGGCTATCTGGCGTTCTCACTCTGGGGCGGCTGGCAGGAAGTGGTGGTGGCCATGGTTCGTGTGGGTTTCACCGGCACCGCCATTGCGCTCGCGCTGTCGCTGGTCAACTACGGAATGCGTTTCGTACGCTGGCAAAAATATCTGGCACTGCTCGGTCATCGTGTCCATACCCCGGAGAGCCTGCGTATCTACATCGCGGGTTTCGGCCTGACCATCATTCCCGGCAAGGCGGGCGAGACCATCCGCAGCGTGTTCCTGAAAAATCATGGCATTTCTTATCCTGAAAGTCTGGCGGCATATTTTTCGGATCAATTCTCCAATCTCATCAGCATGCTGTTGCTGGGTTCCATTGGCTTGTGGGTGTATGAGCCAGCCAAACCTTTGGTGGTGATTCTGACGGCATTGATTCTGACCGGCTTGTTTGTGCTCCAGCAAACCAAATGGCTGCACACGCTAAGAGCTATAGCGCTAAACAATCTGTCCGCGCGCCCTGCACATTTTATTACTTCGGCTATTGAAATCGTGCTGCATTCCGGGCGCTGTTTCCGTCTGCCCATGCTGCTGTATGGCATTGCCCTCGGGCTGGTCGCGTGGGGTGCGGAGGGAGTAGCTTTCTACTACATCATGCATGTTCTCGGTAGCGACCTATCGTTGCCGACCGCGCTGTTTATTTATGCTTTCTCCATGCTGGTTGGCGCGTTCAGTTTTCTTCCCGGTGGCCTTGGCGGGTTTGAAGCCAGCATGGTTGCATTGCTGATCCTGAACCACGTCGCACATCCGCAAGCCGTAGCTGCCACCGTGCTGATCCGCTTGGCGACGCTGTGGTTCGCGGTGGCGCTGGGTGTGATTGCGCTGAGTATGTCCGAGCGGGAAAATGCGTAGTTCGTAGGATGAGTGGAGCGTAGCGTAACCCATCAACAGATGTTATGCCGAATGCCCATGGTGGGTTACGCTACGCTTCACCCACCCTACAACAGGGGTTTCAGTTGCTGCATTACGTTGTGCAGGATAATCGGCTCCGCCCACGCGACGGGATGTAGGTTGTCGGCTTGGAACTGATCCGGCGCGATACCTTCCAGAAAGAACGGAACCAGCGCCGTATGGTATCGTTGCGCCAGTTTCGGGTACAGTGCTTTGAAGTGAGCGGTATAGTCCGTGCCGTAATTGGGCGGCAGTTGCATGCCCAGCAGCAATACCTTGGCGTGTGCCTTGCGCGATTGTCGGATGAGATCGGCGAGGTTCGCTTCGATGTTCGCGATGGGCGCGCCGCGCAGGCCGTCATTCGCGCCGAGTTCGAGAATGACGATGCTGGGCTGGTGTAGTTGCAATGCCGCAGCGATACGCTGGCGTCCGCCGGTAGTAGTCTCGCCGCTGATGCTGGTATTGACCACCTGATATTGCGGATGGCTGCGTCGCAACTCCTGCTGCAACAGATTCACCCAACCCGCTTCACGCGGGATACCATATGCCGCAGACAGGCTGTCGCCGAACACCAGTATGCTCGGCTGCGCTGCGACGATTCCCGGTAGCAGGCAACAGGCGCAGAATAAAGCCACACGGAAGAAAACAGGAAATTTCATGGCATCCATTGTGCAGGCAGAGAATCTCGGTAAGCAAGTGGAAAGTCCTTCAATGGAAGGAGAGACTCAGCCGCTGGTTATCCTGCTAGGGGTCAATTTCAATGTGGAAGCGGGCGACAGCCTTGCCATTACCGGCAGCTCCGGCTCCGGCAAGTCCACCCTGCTGGGCCTGCTGGCCGGACTGGATGCGCCAAGCAGCGGTACAGTGTACCTCGACGGCGTGGATATTTTCTCCTTCGATGAAGATGGTCGCGCGCGCCTGCGTGGACGCTTGGCAGGCTTCGTATTCCAGTCGTTCCAGTTGCTGCCCGCCTTGACCGCGCTGGAAAACGTGATGCTGCCGCTGGAATTGCATGGCGCATCCGATGCGCGCGAACGTGCTACGGAAGCCCTGGAACGCGTAGGTCTTGCACCTCGCATGTCGCACCTTCCCAAACACCTTTCCGGCGGCGAGCAACAGCGCGTGGCGATTGCGCGCGCCTTCGTCGTCCAGCCGAAAATCCTGTTCGCCGATGAACCCACTGGCAACCTCGACGCCGCCACCGGTAGCCAGATCATCGAATTGATGCTGGAGTTGAACCGTGCGCAAGGCACCACGCTGATACTCGTCACCCACGACGAAGCGCTGGCGCGGCGCTGCAACAGGCAGTTGCATTTGGTGGCGGGGCGGGTTGAGTAGTGGACATGGCGCGTTGCGCCTCTTCCTGCGATTGATAGCTCTCTGTAAACTATTTTAATTGGCTCTATCGGAAAGGAAATGCGATGAACAGAATGATGCAGGATAGCGGTATGAGAAATACATTGAGAACGATTCATGGTTTTCTTAGTGTACTTTGCACGCAGTTCTTTTTGATTTTCTGCCTGACCTACTCAATACAGGGTATGGCAGGAGAAATAGATACCTACCGCTACAAACTTGAGCAAAACAATAACAACAAGGTTTGTTCACACATGGCCGATGTGTACAACAAGTTCTTCAAGAAGCCATTTAACACGACGATCTACCAAGAGGAGTATGTGCAAAGCGGAGGCGTTATGCCGGCCTTGTTTCCCGGTGCCAAACAAGATTTTGCTAGCTTTATCAATATGCGGTTTTCTTTTCAACCTAGCAGCCCAGAGTTTGATGTCATCAAATGGCGGGTTGGAATGGAAACGCATCACAATCATGGAGAGACCGATGCGTACTTGAATACTCCATTTATTGCAGCCGATATGGACATCAATAATGACGGACAAATCGAGACAGTCATCAAAGATGGCTTTATGGGTTGTTATATACCCGGTTGTAATTCGGTGCATGCAGATGTTCTGTCCATTTTCCACAAAGGCGATATAGATCTTATGCAGGGTCCCATCGAATGGGATGTGTTTTTAAAAGGGCAAAATGCTTACCCACCGCTTACCGTTACATACGGGCAAACCTCCTCATGCGATCTTGTGCGTCCGTTTATCTACGATGGGATGACCTACCTGAGTTGCTACCATCAAAAGTGGCTAAAGGATTTTCGTGATTTTCGTAATCGCACTCCGGATCGAGAATATACGGACGTATTGAAGTATCAAAGTGTTCGAAAAACTGCCTGACGGTAGAAGCCCAATCAAAGCGGAAACAATTTGCAGGTTTCGCATGACCGTTTTAGAGGATCACTGAATAAAAAATGAACCTCCTCCGCCTATCCCTCAATCTGCTCCGCCGCGACTGGCGTGCAGGGGAATGGCGTGTGCTGCTCATCGCGCTGGTGCTGGCGGTGGGCAGCATCGCCACTGTTGGCTTGTTCGCGGATCGGGTGCGGCTGGCGCTGCAACAGGAGGCGACCAGTTTGCTGGGCGCGGACTTGCGCATTTCTTCGACGCGGCCATTGCCGCCTGCTTACCGTGATGCCGCGCGACAGCAGGGGCTGCGCGTGGTAGAGACGGCGAGCTTTCCCAGCATGGCGGCGGGTAAGCAGCAGAGCGTGCTGGCGGAAATTCAAGCGGTGGGGAAGGGCTATCCGCTGCGTGGAGAAATTCAGATTGACGATGGTGCGCCGCATGTCGCGCAAAGTATTCCCACGCGCGGTACGCTGTGGGCGGATGCACGCTTGATGCAGCGGCTGGGTTTGCAACTGGGCGACGAGGTGGGCATCGGTGCGTTGCATTTACGCCTTGCCGCAAAGGTGGCGCGCGATGTCGATCAGTCGGTTGGCTTCGCCAGCTTTGCGCCGCGCGTGCTGTTGAACGCGGCGGATTTGCCTGCCAGCGGGTTGGTACAGGAAGGGAGTCGCATCAATTACCGGTTGCTGGTGGCGGGAGAGGCGAAGCAGGTGGACGATCTGCGTGCTTGGCTGCAAGGGCGGCTGGGCATGGGCGAGAAGATTGAGGATGTACGCGATGCGCGTCCGGAAATCCGCACCGCACTGGAGCGCGCCGAGCATTTTCTTGGTCTGGCTTCGCTCACCGCCGTGGTGCTGGCGGGCGTAGCACTCGCGCTGGCGGCGCGGCATTTCATTGCGCGCCATCTGGATGCCTGCGCCATGATGCGCTGCCTCGGCGCTGCTCAGGCACAGGTGCTGCGCATTTTTCTGTACCAGTTTCTGCTGCTTGGCGCGTGTGCCGTGCTGCTGGGCGGTCTGCTCGGCTATGCGGCGCAAGCCGCGCTGGTGCAGTCCATCGCCTCGATGCGCGACGCTGCGCTGCCGCCGCCAAGTTGGACGCCCTTGTGGCAGGCCGCTGCCAGCGGTATGGCGCTGTTGCTGGGCTTCGCTTTCCTGCCGTTGTGGCAATTGAAAAGCGTTTCGCCGCTACGCGTGATCCGCCGCGAACTGGACGCGCCGGAAGCGAGCACCGGGTTGTTGTATGCCTCCGGTGGGACGGTGCTGTGCGGTTTGTTTCTGTGGCAGGCCGATTCGCTCAAGCTGGGGCTGACCGTGCTGGCTGGCTTGATAGCGGGTTTGCTGCTGTTCGGTTTGCTGGCGTGGATTGTGGTGCGTGCGTTGGCCAAATTCGGGAGTCATGCATTTTCCAATCTGGCGCGGCATGGACGCAACAACGCCGTGCAAGTCGTCGCACTCAGCCTGGGCGGCATGGCTCTGCTGCTGCTCACCTTCGTGCGCGCCGACCTGATGGAGAGTTGGCGTTCGCGCCTGCCGCCGGACGCGCCCAACCGTTTCATCGTCAACATCCAGCCCGACCAGCGCGCGGTGGTGCGGGAATTTTTCGCACGCCAGCAAATGCCACCGCCGGAGTTGTTTCCCATGGTGCGCGGGCGCTTGGTGGCAATCAATCAGCGCCCGGTCAGTGGTGATGATTACCCCGATCCGCGCGCACGCGGGTTGGTGGAGCGCGAGACCAATTTGTCCTGGTTAAATCATTTGCCTAAAGGCAATGAACTGGTGCAGGGGGATTGGTTCGGGCAGGGCGCAAGGTCCGTGCTGTCGGTGGAGGAGGGCATCGCCAAAACGCTGGACATACACATGGGCGACACGCTGACCTACGATGTGGCGGGCAGCCAGTTCAGCGCACGGGTGGTGAACTTGCGCAAGGTGCAGTGGGATTCCATGCAGGTGAATTTTTTCGTGATCGCCGCGCCCGGCATGCTGGAAGAATATCCTGCCAGCTACATCACCAGCTTTTATCTTCCGCAAGACAAGGCGCATGCGGCGAATGTGCTGATCAAAAAATTTCCCAACTTGTTACTGATAGATGTCGAGGCGATGATCGAGCAGGTGCGCCATATAATGGATCAGATCGCGCAGACCATGAGCGCGGTGTTTCTGTTTACTTTGTTGAGTGGTATGGCTGTGCTGTATGCCGCGCTGCTCTCCACGCAGGATGAGCGCATTCACCAGGCCGCCATCTTGCGCACGCTGGGCGCGGACAGCGGTTATCTGCGGCGCTTGCACTTGACAGAATTCGCTACGCTGGGTGCATTGAGCGGGCTGTTCGCGGCGGGCGGCGCGGAGTTGCTGGGCTGGGTGCTGGCGCTCAGAGTGCTGGAAATTCCCTATTATCCCGGCGTGATGATCTGGCTGGTCGGGATGGGCGGCGGCATGGTTACTGTAACGCTGGCGGGTTGGTTGGCGACGCGGCGCGTGGCGCAAATGCCGCCGTTGTGGGTGCTGCAATCGGTTTAACTCCAATACTGTTCACTTAACCGTTCGTGGTGAGCTCGTCGAACCACCAGCCATTTAACCAGAACCCTTCGACAGGCTCAGGGCGAACGGGATTTTTAATTGAACAGCATTGGTTTTAACCGCCTTCTTCCATCGCCATTTCAAGTTCCAGCCAGCTTTCTTCCAGCTCGGCCACTTTAGCTTCCAGACTGGCATGCAGGCTGTTCAACTGGCTGATCTTGTCGCGATCCGGGCTGGTGTAGGTGGACGGATCGGCCAGCTGGCGGTTGACTGCAGCGAGTTCCGCCTGAGCACTAGCCAGTGCGGTTTCGAGTTTGCCCTGTTTCGATAGCAGCGCTTTTCTATTCGGCTTGGGCGTGTTCTCGCGGCGCGGTTTCTCCGGCAGGGGTTGCGCGGCAGCTTCGCGCGGGCGGCGGGTTTCGATCCAGTTTTTGTAGTCTTCCAGATCGCCATCGAACAACTTGGCTTCGCCATCCGCAACCAGCCACAGTTCGTCGGCTACAGCACGGATCAGGCTGCGGTCGTGGGACACGATTACCACCGCGCCGGTGTATTCCTCCAGCGCCAGCGTGAGGGCATCGCGCATGTCCAGATCGAGATGGTTGGTGGGTTCGTCGAGCAGCAGCAGGTGCGGCTTCTGCCAGGCCAGCAACGCGAGCGCCAGACGGCTTTTTTCTCCGCCGGAGAAGCTTGCCACTGGACGATCTTCGCTGTCTCCGGCCAGGCCGAAACGTCCAAGAAAAGTGCGCAAAGCCAAGGTCGTTTCCTTGGGTGCCAGCCGTTCCATGTGTTGCAGCGGAGTCGCCGCGCTGTCCAGATTTTCCAACTGGTGCTGGGCGAAGTAGCCGATGCGGATGTCGGGGGTGAGTTCCAGCTTTCCCTGAGTCGGTTCGAGTTCGCCCACCAGTAGTTTGATCAGGGTGGACTTGCCTGCGCCGTTCGGCCCGAGCAGGGCGATGCGTGCGCCTGCGCGCAGGACGAGATTGATGTTACGGAACAGGATTTTGTCGCCATAGCCGAAACCCATTTCATCGGCGCGTAGTAACAGGTCGGGGCCGCGTTCCGGCGCTTCGATCTCCAGTTCGAAATGGCCGTCTGCAACATGAGCCGGGGCGATGCGCGTGAGTCGCTCCAGCGCTTTGACGCGGCTCTGCGCCTGCTTGGCCTTGGTCGCCTTGGCGCGGAAGCGACGCACGAAATCCTCCAGATGCGCGATCTTCGCTTGCTGGGTCTGGAATGCCTGATTTTGCTGGGCAATGCGCTCGGTGCGGGCACGTTCGAAATCATCGTAGTTGCCGGAATAGCAGTCTATGGTCAGGTCGTGGACATGGGCGATACGGTTGACGCAGGCGTTGAGGAATTCGCGGTCATGCGAGACCAGAATCAGGCTGCCGGGGTAGCGTGCCAGATACTGTTCCAGCCAGAGGATGGCTTCGAGGTCGAGGTGGTTGGTTGGCTCGTCCAGCAACAGCAAATCGGCCCGGTGCATCAGCGCGCGCGCCAGGTTCAGGCGCATGCGCCAGCCGCCGGAAAAACTGGCGACCGGGCGCTCCAGTGAGTCGTTGGCGAAGCCAAGCCCGTTCAACAGTTGCGCGGCACGCGCAGGGGCGACGTAGCCATTGATGGCTTCGTAGCGGTGCTGGGCATCGAACCAGACAGAGTCATGTTGTTCTTGCGCCAGTGTTTTCTCCAGCAGGCGCAACTCGGCGTCGCCATCGAGCACGAATTCCAGCGCGGGCTGATCGGAGGTGGCAATTTCCTGTTCGACAAAAGCGATGGTCTTGCCTGATTGCATGGCGATTTCGCCGCCGTCCGGCTTGATTTCGCCGCGTATCAGGCGGAACAGCGTGGATTTACCGCAGCCGTTTTTGCCGACCAGTCCGATGCGCTGGTTGGTGTACGCCTGCAAATTCACATTCTGGAGCAGCGGAATGCCGCCTTGCAGGTAAGTCAGGTTCTGGATATTGAGCATGGCGCGATGATAACAGACGCGTCCACAATTATTTTGGGGCGAACATATTGCAACCAGACGGTTTTGTGGTCTTTGGGAACTTACCAGTGAATGGAACGCCTTATATACGTTCAGAATAATCCAAATGCTCTTCCGTATAAGCAGGAAATCCAGTAAAGTAACTCCCCGCCATAACTAATAAGAGCAAAAACCATGAGTATAAAAGGGCAACAACTACAAGACCCGTTCCTGAATACGCTGCGCAAGGAACATGTTCAGGTCGCCATTTATCTGGTGAATGGCATCAAGTTGCAAGGTCAGATCGAGTCATTTGACCAGTATGTGATATTGCTGAAGAACACCGTCACCCAGATGGTTTATAAACATGCTGTTTCCACTATCGTCCCTGCACGTAATGTGATTATTCCGATAGACGCCGAGTAATGCACGAGTCTACACCCGCTACAGCGAGAGGGTCGCGGCGTAGCGGCGGGGTACCCACCGGAGTATCCCTTGCGGATGATAATGCGGCGATATTGGTCAGCCTCGATTTCGGCGCACCGGATTACGCAGAAAGCCTGGAAGAGTTACGCTTGCTCGCGGAGAGCGCGGGTGTGCGCACCATTGCGTTGGTGGAAGGCAAGCGCCAGCGTCCCGATGCATCGTTGTTTGCGGGCAGCGGCAAGGTGGATGAAATCGCCGCCATCGTCGAGCAGCATGCCGAGCTCTCTGAGCAAGGCCAAGCGCCACTGGTTATTTTCAATCACGATCTTTCTCCCGCGCAAATGCGCAATCTCACAGCCAGAATCAAGGCGCGCGTGATTGACCGCACCATGTTGATCCTGGATATTTTTGCGCTGCGCGCGCAAAGCCATGAAGGAAAGTTACAGGTCGAACTGGCGCAGCTTAAATATCTTTCCACGCGTCTGGTCGGGATGAATCAGGACATGGGGCAACAGAAATACGCCGTAGGCGCGCGCGGGCCGGGTGAAACCCAGTTGGAACTGGATCGGCGCAAACTGGACAAGCGCGTGTATTTGTTGAATGACCGGTTGCTCAAGCTCAAACGCCATCGCCAAGTGCAGCGCCGCGCGCGCAACCGTTCCGATGTATTGTCGGTGTCCATCGTCGGCTACACCAACGCGGGCAAATCCACATTGTTTAACCGGCTGACCCAGGCACATGTGTATGTGGCGGATCAGTTGTTTGCCACGCTGGACACGACTTCGCGCAAGGTGTTTATCGAAGGCACGGGACAGGTGGTGCTGTCGGATACGGTCGGTTTCATACGCCATCTTCCGCATGGCCTGGTGGCGGCGTTTCGCAGTACGCTGGAAGAAACGGCGCAGGCCGATTTGTTGCTGCATGTGGTGGATGCCAACAGTTCCGAGCGTTTTGATCAGATTGCCGAAGTGAATAAGGTGTTGCAGGAAATCGATGCGCAGCATATCCCGCAGATTTTGGTGTTCAACAAGATTGATTTGCAGGACACGCCTGCGGGCGTTCAGCGCGACGAACAGGGTAGAGTCACTCGTGTTTTCTTGAGCGCCAAGACCGGCGCGGGGATAGATGAATTGCGCGCGGCGCTGGCGGAAGTACGCAATGCGCGAACACAGGATGCACAAGGTGCTCAAGCGCCGCAATGGCATCCCCTTGATAACAATTAACTGACAACAGACGGTTGCCGAGTGGTTGGTTATGTCCAGCAAGCTGGACGGGCAATTGACACAGCGAAACGTTAGCTGCCGATATGGTGTTCACATGCGGCGGAAGGCGCTAAGTTTTTCCGCCCAGCTAAACTTTAGCTGAACGCAGAACTCCACTGGCTCTTACTGAATCTACCGCACAAAAGTGATATAACTCATTTTGATTGCTGCGTAAGGTAATACTTGATATCGTGGATCAAATGTTGCAGATCCCCGCGTAGCCGCCATCCCTGACTAAGGCGCGCTTCTATTTCCTGAACTTCTTGAAGAGTAAGACGCTCTGGTTCTATGCGACTAAGATAGCTCTGGCAGTAACCGCAAATATGATCATTTGATTTAATTTGTACATCGGCTTTCATTAAAAAACCTCCTAATTAAGACATTAAATGAAGACAAGCAGCACGGCATTATCGTGCAGCGTTTTTCTCATCGGCACGGGCTAATTTAGCCATTTCATGCGACAACTCATTGTGGGTAATTGCAGATGCTTTCCGGCAACTGCCAGCTGACTTGCGCGCTTGTAATACCAGGATGACATACGCCAATCCAAGTGGAATAACGATGGCGAGAATGGCGAGCAACGGCTCCAGAATGCTATCCATTTTAGGCAGCACGCTTGGGCTGCATATCATGACGCGAGGCAAAGATAATTTTTCCTGCATGCGCGATTTTCCTGATGATGGAGAATACGCTATTGAAATGGCTGTTGTCAGCTGTCACATCAAGCCGAACTTGCTTGTCTGATTCTGTAGCCATCTGCTCGCTGAATATATCCATCATATCGATCCCGCACATCTGATATGGAAGCGGGGTAATCACGACATGTTCTGCTCCTGCAATACAAACCGCCTTGCGCACTGCCATCGCTTCCGATTCTTTCAATACTGTAGTGATTCGTTTCATAGCATCCTCCTTCTTTGGATGGAATCCATGCTATGAGAAACAGCATAAAAACGGTGTAAATTGTTGGCCATCGGATATAAAAAATTTATCAAAATTATCCACCGGCCAGAACTGATCCCTACATTTTTGCGGAATAAAAAAGGGGCGCCTAGGCGCCCCAAAAAGGTCAGGTGAGACTTTTGGAGTTTGTTATGTTAGAACTTGTAAAGCGCTTCCAGCCCGAACGATGTTTGGTTAGATTTGGCCGTACCATCGCTATTCAGGAATACCGCTTGGTTAGAAGAATCCCCGCGAACTTCTCCACGGACTTCGAAGCTGGGAGCCGGCATATAAGCCAACGTCAGAGTAGATTCACTCCATCTCTGGCCAGTGGTCGCCAATGCAGCAGTCGGCAATTTGTACCCATCCTTGTCGTTCATGTATTCGCTGCGAAGCGATGCACGCCATTTGTCGTTGAACTGATAGTTGACGTAGGCGGCGAGGCCATCCCATTTTGCCGTCGAGGCGCCATCGGCATCAGAAAACCCCGGGACATTTGCATTGCCTTGCGAGCCATTGTCGTAGTTCAGAATAAACGTCAACTGATCGGTTGCATTGAGGGTCGCCACAAGATCAAATAACTGGCGGTTGCCATTGGTTGTCTGAGCGGGAAGGGCTGCGACACCGCCAGCCAGTTCCTTGCCTCCATAATAGACCCCTGCCAATGAGAACATTTTGCTGGGCGCTACGGTGAAGCCAAGCTCGACGGTCTTGTCTGAGTTCATGTCCGAAACCTGATCCCAGCCGTTATTAACGCCGGCAATCAGGCTGACGGTATCGGTTGCTGCATAAGTTGCTCGGACACCGGTGTGTGTAAAGGGAACTGCATATCCGAACAGGATCGAGCGGGAGTAGTTCGTATTTGACGGACTGGCGATGACTTCTGCTCCAGCCAGAGATGTAAACTTGCCTGCGATCACCGTCAGCGATCCACCTGCATAACTCGCATAGGCTTGGGTCACATCGACATCATGATGGTTGTTGTATACCGAAGTAGTGGCCGTACTGTTTCCTGCTCCATATGAAGCAATCACATTGGCATCTTGGCCTGCGGTCAGGTTGATTACGCCGCCGAACCCTTCTTTGGGTGCCTTGGAAACGGTGATTGCAGTCTGGTTAAGATTGAAGCTATCGAGATTCTTGCCCGCTGTCGGATTGGGTGCATCGAAAACGCGCGATGGAGTACCGTTCACAAACTGCCCCGTGCTATTCAGGTTGGTATAACCAACATCCACATAGCCGGTCACAGTGATTCCTGAGGCATCAAGAACTTGGCTGATGGTAGGCGCCGACGCCTTGGCAGGCTCAGTGGGGGCGTCTGCCATGGCTATTGCAGGAACGGAGCTAAGGCCGACCAAGATCAGGGTGTACAACAATTTATTTTTAAACATGTTTTACTCTTTCTATTTAGCTAAGGTATTAAGAATTGCAGCATTCAGTGTGTTGCATCTAGCGCCAGATTGAGTTCCAGTACATTCACCCGAGGCTCGCCCAGAATGCCGAACTGGCGACCTTCGGTGTGTTCCGCCACCAGCTTGCCCACGACATCGGGGCTGAGATTGCGTACCCGTGCCACGCGTGCAAGTTGGTATTCCGCCGCCGCTGGGCTGATGTGCGGATCAAGTCCGCTGCCGGATGCGGTCACCAGATCAACCGGAACCGGCTCCTTGTTGCCGGGATCGGCATCGCGCAAGGCTTGCACTCTGCCTTTCACCGCATCCATCAACGCCGGGTTGGTCGGCCCTAGATTCGAGCCACCGGAGGCAGTTGGGTTATTGGGCATCGGGCTGGTTGCCGAAGGGCGACTCCAGAAATACTTGGGGTCGGAGAATGACTGGCCCATGAGGCTGGAGCCAACCGGCTTGCCGTCTTTCATGATAAGACTGCCGTTAGCCTTGTCGGGCATGGTCACTTGGGCAACTCCTGTCACGACGAGCGGATAGGCGATTCCGGTAAGCAACGTCAGCAACAAGAAGCTGACAACAGCGGGACGAATTTCTTTTAACATGGCAATTCCTTTCCTTAAGGGTGCGTCTAAAAGTTCAAGTTCCTAAGCTAGGCAAGGCGCGAGCAAAAAATTGCGTCGCAGCATATGCCTAATATGTAAGAAGTAATTTTTTGTGAGCAACGCAGCATGGCGACGAAAATTGGATTTTTAGAGGTGCGCTTTTATACCAAGCCCATACCGACAAGCATCATGTCGATCAGTTTGATCCCGATGAAAGGGACGATGATCCCGCCCAATCCATAGATCAGCAGGTTGTTGCGCAGCAGCGCGGTGGCCCCGATGGCGCGATATTTCACGCCTTTTAGCGCCAGCGGAACCAGAGCGATGATGATCAGCGCATTGAAGATCACTGCGGCCAGAATGGCGCTGGACGGTGTAGCAAGGTGCATTACGTTGAGTGCGCCGAGTCCCGGATAAGTGGTCACAAATGCTGCCGGAATGATGGCGAAATACTTGGCCACGTCGTTGGCGATGCTGAAGGTGGTCAGGGAACCACGCGTCATCAACATCTGTTTGCCGGTCTCGACGATCTCGATCAACTTGGTCGGATTGGAATCCAGATCCACCATGTTGCCCGCTTCCTTGGCGGCCTGCGTACCGGTATTCATCGCCACCGCCACATCGGCTTGGGCAAGCGCCGGTGCGTCATTGGTGCCGTCTCCGGTCATCGCCACCAGCCGTCCTTGCGCCTGATGTTCGCGGATCAATTTCAGCTTGGCTTCGGGTGTGGCTTCGGCGAGGAAATCATCCACCCCGGCTTCGGCAGCGATGGCGGCGGCGGTAAGCCGGTTATCGCCGGTGATCATGATCGTCTTGATGCCCATGCGGCGCAGCTCGGCGAAGCGTTCCTTGATGCCGCCCTTGACGATGTCCTTGAGTTCGATTACGCCCAGCACTTTTGTTCCATCCGCCACCACCAGCGGCGTACTGCCGCGCCGTGAAACGCTGTCCACGATGGCATCCACTCCCAGTGGAAAATTCCCACCAAGACTGATGACATAATTACGGATGGCATCGGTCGCACCTTTGCGGATTTGCCGATCGCCCATATTCACGCCGCTCATGCGCGTATGCGCACTGAAGGGAATAAAGGTCGCACCCAGCGCATGAATGTCACGTTCGCGTAGGGCGAACTTTTCCTTGGCCAGCACGACAATGCTGCGGCCTTCCGGTGTTTCGTCTGCCAGCGAGGCCAGTTGTGCCGCGTCGGCCAGTTCAGCCTCGGTCACGCCGCTGGCGTGCAGGAAGTTGCTGGCTTGGCGGTTGCCCAGCGTGATTGTGCCGGTCTTGTCCAAGAGCAGCACATCCACGTCGCCCGCCGCTTCCACGGCACGACCAGAAGTGGCGATCACGTTTTTTTGTAACATGCGCCCCATGCCTGCCACGCCGATGGCGGACAACAAGCCTCCGATGGTGGTGGGGATCAGGCACACCAGCAGTGCCACCAGCACGGTGATGCTGATCGGCGCACCCGCCTTGGTTACCTCGACGCTATACAGCGAGAACGGCAACAGGGTGACGATGACAAACAGGAAGATCAACGTCAACGCCACCAGCAAAATGGTGAGCGCGATCTCGTTGGGCGTCTTCTGGCGCTTGGCGCTTTCCACCATAGCGATCATGCGATCCAGAAAAGTCTCGCCTGGATTGGTGGTAATGCGCACCACTATCCAATCGGACAGCACCCTTGTACCGCCGGTTACCGAACTGAAGTCGCCGCCGGATTCGCGTATTACCGGCGCGCTCTCGCCGGTGATGGCGCTTTCATCCACCGAGGCCACGCCCTCGATCACTGTGCCATCGCCGGGAATAAAATCTCCCGCCTCCACCAGTACCACATCGTCCTTGCGCAGGCTGGAGCCGGGCGTCAGAGAGTACTTTTCGCCGTATTGCGGACGAACCAGTTTCTTTGCCTGGACATCGCGTTTGGCCTTGCGCATGGAAGCTGCCTGGGCGCGGCTACGGCCTTCGGCTATCGCCTCGGCGAAATTGGCGAATAGCACGGTGAACCACAACCACAGTGTTATTGCCAGAATGAAGCCGGACGGTGCTTCGCCTTTTCCGGTAAGTGCCTGAATGAATAGCAGCGTCGTTAATATGCTGCCCACCCACACCACGAACATCACCGGGTTCTTCATTTGTTGCTGCGGGCTCAGTTTCTTGAACGAGTCCACCACGGCCTGTTTGACGATTTCGCGCTCAAACAGGGGAAACGGTACAGTTTTAGTTGTCATGTAAATCTCCTAATGCGCACTAATCATGTTCAGGTGTTCGATCACCGGCCCCAGCGCAAGCGCCGGGACAAAGTTCAGCGCACCCACCAGCAACACCGTGCCGATCAGCAGCCAGACGAACATCTGCGTATGGGTCGCCATGCTGCCTATGCTCGCGGGAATGCGTTTCTTGGCCGCCAGCGAACCAGCCAGAGCCAGCACCGGGATCATCAGCCAGATGCGCCCGAAGAACATCTCGAAGCCCAGCGCCATGTTATAAAATGGCGTGTTGGCGGAGATGCCGGCGAAAGCGCTGCCGTTGTTGCCGACCGCCGAGGAGAACGCATACAGGATCTCGCTGAAGCCATGTGCGCCGGGGTTGGCTACGCCCGCTTTGCCCGCATCCATCAGAACGGCTATGGCCGTTCCGCCGAGGATGATCATGGGCGGAATCAAAATTATCAGCGAGGCCATCTTGATGTCGAACGCTTCGATCTTCTTGCCCAGATATTCCGGGGTGCGGCCTATCATCAGCCCGGCCAGAAACACCGCGATCACGGCATACACCAGCATTCCGTATAAGCCTGAACCGACCCCGCCGAAGATCACTTCGCCCAGCTGGATTTGCGCCAGCGGAACCAAGCCGCCCAGCGGGGTGAAGGAATCGTGCATGGAGTTCACCGCACCGCAGGAAGCACTCGTGGTGATGGTGGCGAACAGGGCGGAATTGACGATGCCGAAGCGCGTTTCCTTGCCTTCCATGTTGCCGCCGGACTGCGTGGCGGAAGCGCTCTGGTCAACACCCAATGCCGCGAAGGCAGGGTTGCCACTTTGCTCTGCGTATTCAGCCACGGCGAGGAAACCGATGAATAATATCGTCATGGCGACGAGAATCGCCCAGCCCTGGCGCGTGTCACCCACCATGCTGCCGAAGGTGTAACACAGCGCGGCGGGAATCAGGAATATCGCCAGCATCGCCAGGAAATTGGAGAAAGGCGTAGGATTCTCGTAAGGGTGAGCCGAGTTGGCATTGAAAAAACCGCCGCCGTTGGTGCCGAGTTGCTTGATCGCCTCTTGCGAAGCGACCGGCCCCAGAGCGATAACCTGCTCCTTGGTGGTAGCCTTCTCGGTGACCGGGTTGCCGGAAGCGTCTTTCACAGGGTTTCCTGCGGCATCCATCTTAGGGTTATCGTAGGTGATCGTTTCAATCGTCGGCACCGTTTGATAGGCAGACAAGTTCTGAATCACACCTTGGCTAACCAGCGCCAGCGCCAGCACCGTGGAGAGCGGCAGCAGGATGTACAGCGTGCTGCGAGTTATATCTACCCAGAAGTTGCCGATAGTTCCCGTCGTGTGGCGCGCAAAACCACGTATCAGCGCCACCAGCACGGCCATACCGGCAGCGACGCAGAGGAAGTTCTGCACCACCAAGGCCGTCATCTGCGTCAAGTAGCTCATGGTGGACTCACCGCTGTAGCCCTGCCAGTTGGTGTTGGTCACGAAGCTGATCGCCGTGTTGAAAGAGGAATCAGGACTGACTGCGCCGAAAGCTTGCGGATTCAGCGGCAGCATGCCTTGCAGGCGCTGCATGGCATATACCGTCAGCACACCGAGCAGCGCAAACCACAACATCGCCAGCGCATAGCGGGTCCAGCGCATTTCATCCTTGCTGTCTACGCCGCACAGGCGGTAAAAAACATTTTCAATCGGGGACATCCAGCGCACGAACGCGGGCAATTCTCCCTCGTAAATCCGCGCCATGTACCAGCCGAACGGCTTAACCAAGGCAAGAAGCACACCGAGAAACAAGGCAATTTGCAACAATCCATTGGCACTCATGAGAACAGCTCCGGTTTAAGTAAGGCGATGACGAGATAAACCATTAACCCGAGGGCGACGATGCCGCCCAGAATATAGAAAGTCATTGTGGCCCCCTTAGTTTTTCGATGCCTCGTATCAGCAGATCACTCAGGCCGAATAAAGCAATAATTAACAACAGATATAACCAGTCCATTTGATTGCTCCCAGTGGTAAGAAACGCGACGCATAGTAGAGAAAAACAAATTAAATCGGTATAAAGATTAATGCTGCGGGTGTAAAAATGTTGTAAAAATTCTGCTTATTCGAATCACGATGCGCTGGATTAGAATCAATAGCAATAAGGGAATCTGGGTATTTCAGTAAACCAGGGCGATTTGAAGGTAGACTTGAATTTCTACCAGAAGGCCATAAAAGAAGCGCAGCAAGGTGCGCGTTCTGAATGAGGGGACGTTGACTTTGCCTAAGGGGAAATCTCTCGGCTATGCTGGGGTGGCAGCAGAAGTTTGACATTTACGAGGGCATCATCGAAACTCCACTCGTGAGCCTCTAAATACGCTTATCTTTAGTATTTTGAGCATGCATCTCCCCTCAAAATTGCCTAAAAGAAAACAGTCCAAACACACTCAAACGCTATACACAGTATCATGTTAATATTATGGCTGAAATTTTGTAAAATGTGCGGCTCGCCCCTCATGGGCAGGTGCTTCCAGAAGGCGGTTATCTTACAAAAAACTTGCAATAACATATTGAAAAATTGGAAAACACATGGGATTGAATGACCCGCAATGGGGCAATAAAAACAGCGGTGGACCCAGTGGCCCGCCAGATATTGAGGCCGTGCTGCGCGACCTCAATAATAAGATTTCTGCGCTTTTGGGTCGCAAAGGCGGCGGCACGGGCAGCGGTGGTGGCGGTGCGCCTGGCAAGGGTTTCGGCGGCGGCATCGGCCTGATCGTGGTGGTGGTCGCCCTGATCTGGGTCGGAAGCGGCTTTTATATTGTGGATGCCAGTCAGCGCGGTGTAGTACTGCGTTTCGGCAAGTACCTCGAAGCCACTCAGGCGGGGCCGCGTTGGCATTGGCCTTTTCCCATCGAAACAGTTGAAGTGGTGAGCTTGAGCCAAGTCAGGACGGTGGAGGTCGGCTACCGCGATAACGTCAAAAACAAGATGCTGAAAGAATCACTGATGTTGACCGACGACGAGAACATCATCGACATCCAGTTTGCCGTGCAGTTTTTCCTGAAAGATCCCGCCGATTATTTATTCAATAACCGCGCGCCGGACGAGAACGTGCGTCAGGCTGCGGAAACCGCCATCCGCGAAATCGTCGGAAAGAACAAGATGGACTTCGTGCTGTATGAAGGACGCGAGCAGGTGGCGGCAGCCACGACCAAACTGATTCAGGATATTCTGGATCGCTATAAATCGGGCATCCTGGTGAGCAAGGTCACCATGCAGAATGCGCAGCCACCCGAACAGGTTCAGGCGGCGTTTGACGACGCGGTGAAGGCCGGGCAGGACAGGGAGCGTCAGAAGAACGAAGGCCAAGCTTATGCCAACGATGTGGTGCCCAAGGCCAAGGGTGCGGCGGCGCGCCTGATGCAGGAAGCGGACGGTTATAAACAGCGTGTGATTGCGAATGCGGAAGGCGATGCCAGCCGCTTCAAACAGATACTGGTGGAATACGAGAAGGCGCCTGGTGTCACGCGCGAGCGCATGTATCTCGATATGATGCAGCAGATAATGACCAGCAGCAGCAAGGTGCTGGTGGATCAAAAGGGCGGCAGCAATTTGCTGTATTTGCCCTTGGATAAACTGATTCAAAGCACTAATCCGGGTGCGGACATTCAATCGGCAGCGGGCAAGCCGGCCAATAATGCTGAGCAGGTCGCACCTCAACCGGCAGCGGTGGTCGATCAGGCCACGCTGGGTGGGCGCGATGCCTTGCGCGGACGCGACAGGGAGGCACGCTAATGAAAAACATTACCGGTAATATTCTGGTTGGCGCAGTCGCGCTGTTGGTGCTGTTCAGCCTGAGCATGTTTGTGGTGGATCAGCGCCAGACCGCGATTGTGTTCCAGCTCGGTGAGGTGGTGGGTGTGAAGACCGAACCCGGCCTGTATTTCAAGATTCCGCTGGTGCAGAACGTGCGCTATTTCGACTCGCGCATTCTGACCATGGACAGCGATGAGCCGGAACGTTTCATCACGGCGGAAAAGAAAAACGTGATGGTGGATTCCTTCGTCAAGTGGCGTATTGCCGATGTGAAGCAGTATTACATTAGCGTGGGCGGGGATGAGGATCGCGCACGCACCCGCCTGACGCAGACGGTGAACGCCAGTATGCGCGAGGAGTTCGGCAAGCGCACTATCCACGAGGTAGTGTCCGGTGAGCGCGAACAGATCATGCAGGTGCTGCGTGAAAAGGCGGATTCAGATGCACGCAAAATCGGTGTGCAGGTTCTGGATGTGCGCCTGAAGCGTGTTGATTTTCCGACTGAGATCAGTGATTCGGTGTTTCGTCGCATGGATGCCGAACGCAAACGGGTAGCCAATGAATTGCGTGCGACCGGCAATGCCGAAAGCGAAAAAATCCGCGCTGATGCGGATCGCCAGCGCGAAGTGACACTCGCCGACGCCTATCGCGATGCGCAGAAAATAAAGGGCGATGGCGATGCAAAAGCGACCTCGATTTATGCCTCAGCGTTTGGGCGTAATTCCGAGTTCTACTCGTTCTACCGCAGCTTGGAAGCCTATAAGCAAAGCTTCAAAAACAAGAGCGACGTGATGGTGCTCGACCCCAGTTCCGCTTTCTTCAAGTATCTCAAGAGTTCGGGAAAGTCAGGCAAGTAGGGTAGGGGATGTTGAATTACTGGTTGATCGGGTTGGCATTGATGTTGGTCATTGAAGGCATCATGCCATTCCTGTTTCCTGCCCAGTGGCGTGACACGTTTCGCAGACTGGTGCAGCTCACCGACGGACAACTCCGCTTCATAGGAATGACTTCGATGCTGGCCGGTTTGCTGTTGTTGTACTGGGTGAAATGATGCCGAATTCAAATTGGTTATTGCCGGAATATATTCAGGACATACTGCCGGACGAAGCTTGGCGTATCGAGCGCATGCGTGCCGATGTGCTTGAATTGCTGCGTCTGTCCGGTTACCAGTTGGTGTCACCGCCGCTGCTGGAATATGCCGAATCGCTGCTGGTCAACGGCAGTCAGGACATGGACTTGCGCACTTTCAAATTGGTTGACCAATTAAGCGGGCGCACGTTGGGGTTGCGCGCAGACATCACGCCGCAGGTAGCGCGCATCGACGCGCACCTGCTCAACCGTCAGGGCGTGACGCGCCTGTGTTACGCGGGCAGCGTGCTGCACACCCAGCCCGCCGGACTGATGCGCACTCGCGAGCCGTTGCAAATCGGCGCGGAACTGTACGGTCACTGCGGCTTGGAAAGCGATCTCGAAGTGCAACGTCTGATGCTACAGGCTTTGGCCTTGCTCGGCATCGAAGGCGTGCATCTCGACCTTGGTCATGTCGCGTTGTTCCGCGCGTTGGTCAAACACGCAGGGATTGCGAAGGAATTGGAAACGGAATTGTTCGGTGCATTGCAAGGCAAGGATACGCCAGCGCTGAGTGCCTCGGTCAGAGGCCTGCCGCAGAGTGTGCAAGACGCATTGCTGGCTTTGCCGCAACTTTATGGAGGCGTGGAGGTGATCGCTCGTGCCCGCGCGACATTGCCGGACTATCCGGAAGTGGCGGCGGCGCTGGACGAACTGGAGCAAGCTGCCGCCCACCTGCAACCGCTGGCGCACAGCATAGGCATCGATCTGGCAGAATTACGCGGCTACCATTACCACAGCGGCATGGTGTTCGCGGCCTATCACGCTGGTAGCCACGACGCCATTGCATTGGGCGGACGTTACGACGATGTGGGCAAGAGTTTCGGGCGTGCACGTCCCGCTACCGGATTCAGCATGGACTTGCGCCTGTTGCACGGCTTGTTGGCAAAACAGGAACAGCCCAAAGGCGTACTGGCCCCGCACCGTGATGACAAAGTGCTACAGGAAAAAATCGCGCAGTTGCGCGTTCAGGGACATGCCGTGGTGGTAGATTTACTTAGCGATCCGGCGCAGCGCCACGAATTGAATTGCGACCGCGAGTTGGTGTTGCGCGATGGTGTGTGGAATGTGGTTGAAATATAAATTCTAACCCCTCCCAGCCTCCCCTTATCAGGGGAGGTTAGGAGGGGTTGGGTTAGTCTTAACTGAATATTAATCAATAGCAAATTAGGAATCAGCAATGTCAAAAAATGTAGTGGTAATCGGTACGCAATGGGGCGATGAAGGCAAGGGCAAAATCGTTGATTGGCTAACAGATCATGCGCAAGGCGTGGTGCGCTTTCAGGGCGGCCATAACGCTGGGCACACGCTTGTCATCAATGGGCAGAAAACGGTATTGCACTTGATTCCCTCCGGCATCCTGCGCGACCATGTGATGTGTTACATCGGCAACGGCGTGGTGCTATCGCCGCAAGCCTTGCTGAAAGAAATGGACGAGCTGACACTGGCCGGTATTGATGTCTCCGGCCGCTTGAAAATTTCCGAAGCTTGCCCGTTGATTTTGCCCTATCACGCAGCGATTGATAAAGCGCGCGAACTGGCGAAAGGCGATGCCAAGATCGGCACCACCGGACGCGGCATCGGCCCGGCGTACGAAGATAAAGTGGCGCGTCGCGCGATACGCTTGCAGGATATTTTTTACCGCGAACGCTTTGCTGCCAAGCTGGGTGAAGTGTTGGACTATCACAACTTTGTGCTGAAGAATTATTTCCATGCCGAGACGGTGGATTTTCAACAAACTCTGGATGAGACGCTGGCTCTGGCAGAACGCATCAAGCCGCTGGTGATGGATGTGCCGCGCGCCTTGTATGAAGCCAATCAGGCGGGCAAAAGCCTGTTGTTTGAAGGCGCGCAAGGATCGTTGTTGGACATCGATCACGGCACCTATCCGTTTGTCACCTCCAGCAACTGTGTCGCCGGTGCGGCGTGTGCGGGTGCCGGGGTAGGGCCGCAAATGCTCGATTATGTGCTGGGCATCACCAAGGCTTACACCACGCGCGTCGGTTCCGGTCCCTTCCCGACCGAACTGTATGATGCAGTTGATAAACGCGATCCGATAGGCGAAGGACTGGCCAAACGCGGCCATGAATTCGGCGCTACCACCGGACGCCCGCGCCGCTGCGGCTGGTTCGATGCTGCTGCACTTAAGCGCTCCATCCAGATTAACGGTGTGTCGGGTTTGTGCGTGACCAAGCTCGATGTGATGGATGGCATGGAAGTCGTGAGCATCGGTGTCGGCTATCGCATCAACGGTGTGGATAGCGACATTCTGCCGGTCGGCGCGGATGCATTGACTGATTGCCAGGCAGTGTATGAAGAAATGCCGGGATGGAGTGAGAGTACGCTGGGTGTGCAACGCTACGAAGACCTGCCCAAAGCCGCGCGCAACTATCTGGAGCGGATTGCGAAAGTATGCGGCGTGCCGGTGGATATGGTTTCCACCGGGCCGGATCGCGAAGAAACGATAGTTTTGCGGCATCCGTTTGCGGTGTAAACAACGCGGATTTATTCGTCATCCCCGCGAAAGCGGGGACCCAGTGTTTTTATCTACTGGGTTCCCGCTTTCGCGGGAACGACGAAACGGAATAAATCTGCGTTTCCCCTTGGTTGTCAAAGAACGCCAACCAAGTCGCTGGTTATAAAAATCCAATTTTTCGATCATCCGCTTTTATGAAGGGTAAGCGGATTTGGCAGTTATGGCAACGGGCCGAACTCGTATTGGTTAAGTCGGCTACCGCAGAAGATCAAATCGGCGCGGGTGCGTTCCGTTGTGGTCAATGCACTCAATCAGATCATTGAGGCATCGCAGAAACCCAATTCTGGAAAGGTTATATTTCCCAATAAAGTTGGCGCGCTAAGCCACCGTTCTTATCTCGGATCGAGTTTCGGATTGCCTGCCTGGGTGATACGGATTCGATAGCAATGCAAGTCATGTGAGCTTCCGGTGAATTTTAGATTGCAATGCAATCATTTCTTTGGTAGATTGCTATCAATGATTACAAACAAGGAGTTTTCCGTGGCTACCAATCTTGTCGTACGCAATGTTGAAGAGGATGTTGCTCTCGCGTTGAAGCAACTGGCCGCATCTCACGGAAGAAGCGCGGAAGCCGAGCATCGTGAAATTTTGAGGTCGGTTCTGCAACGTCCAAAGCGCCGTTCTGTTGCCGAGGTCCTGTCATGCATGCCGAATGTTGGTGAAGACGCCGACTTCAATTTTCGAAACGTTTAGGCGTCAGCGTGTACTTGGTCGACACCAATGTCATTAGCGAGGCTCGTAAGGGCGCAAAGGCTAATTCTGGCGTTAAGAAATTCTTCCAGGAAACCGACGCTGATGACCTCTATCTCTCCGCGCAAACGATCGGAGAAATACGGCGAGGTTTGGAAAACATCCGGTATCGCGGCGATCTTCCGCAAACCAAGAAGCTTGAAAAATGGCTTGATCTGGTTGTGGCTGGCTACGCTGATAAGATTTTAACCTTCGACGATGAGTGCGCTCAAGTGTGGGGGCGATTGATGTCACCCCATCCTGAACATCCGATAGACAAGCAGATTGCCGCGATTGCACTGATTCACGACCTGACAGTGGTGACCCGCAACGTGGATTATTTTCGTGGAACTGGCGTGGGAATAAAAAATCCATTTGCGTAACACGCGGGGACTGTACGTCAGCTTTGAGTCTATGAAAATGATTAAAGCAGATTTAATTCCAGTGACTGCTTTCAAGAAGGATATTACGAAGAACGAAAGGCAGCTCGGTGCCAGAAGCCGTCCTTCACCAGTGTCCGCTTTATGGAAGGCAGTTTGGCTACATGAAGTTCGGCAACGCCGCAATTACCTGCAATTCACGAACTGAACAAAATTCTGAGCCTATCGTTTTTCCCCATAGTCGCCGATTGACAAGAGCACCTCAAAAATAAATTTTGCTATACAACTAATGGCTTTCACCTATTGCCCACCGTAAAACTTCATTCCATATCCTGGCCTATGGCATAGGACAAACACTGATGGGCTATTTCGATATTTACTGAGGGCTTATCGGGCAAAGCACTGATGTTTTAAAACCTCCCGCACTGTCAGACTGTTTCCCATTTGCCATAACTCCACGACTGATGGCCTTGCGCAGAGATCGTGCAAGAGTGGCATATGGCACAACCTATAGAGTCGACCATCCAATAGTTTTGTGGGCTGGCGGGAGGCACCCAGCCACTTCGACATGCTCAGGACAGGCATGTTCGAGGTCATCAAACGCTGGGATGACTGAATAGGCCTATATATTCCAAAAAATGCCTAGGCCGTTCGGTATATATGATTGCTTCTGTTTTCGGTGTAGCTTGCGCTATTGGTGCGGGAGGAATGGGTTTTAACGAAAGCATATAAGCCAATTGGAGGCGACATGGGTGCAGATTCTTTACATGACTAGCCCCATAGCAACCCGCGCCCCACCAGAGATTATCCTTACGGTGGACGACGATCCGATAAATTTGGCTATTCTAGGCCGACTGTTACACCCTTACTACGACGTTCTGGCAGCATCTTCCGGGGAGCGCGCATTACAGATCGCCGCCAGCGAACCGAAACCGGATTTGATTCTGCTCGATGTGTTGATGCCCGGCATGGACGGCTACGCCGTGCTTGCTCGCCTGCGCGAGAACCCCGCCACCCGTGATATTCCGGTCATCTTTGTCTCCGGGCTGGATTCCACCGAAGACGAAGAGAAGGGCCTCGACCTCGGCGCTGTGGATTACATTGCCAAGCCCTACCGACCGCCCATCATTCTGGCGCGCGTGAGTACCCAGCTTGAACTCAAACGCGCCCGCGACTGGCTGCGCGACCAGAACGCCTATCTGGAAGCCGAGGTGGAACGGCGCATGCGGGATATTCTGCTCATCCAGGATATCACCATCAATGCCTTTGCCGAACTGGCCGAGACGCGCGATCCTGAAACTGGTAACCACATCCATCGCACCCAGGAATACGTGCGTATTCTGGCCAGGCACTTGCAGGTACATCCACGCTTTTCCAGCTTCCTGACGGACAGGGGCATAGAGTTGCTGGTCAAGTCTGCACCGCTGCACGACATTGGCAAGGTCGGCATCCCGGATCATATCCTGCTCAAGCACGGCAAGCTGACAGATGAGGAATGAACCATCATGAAAACTCATAGCCTGTTGGGTGCGCAGGCCATTCAACGAGCCGTGCGCGATGCTGGCCACAACGTTGATTTTCTCGACATCGCCAAACAGGTCGCCAATTTTCACCATGAAAAATGGGATGGCAGCGGTTATCCAGAAGGCCGGAAATGGGATTCCATCCCCATCCCTGCACGATTGATGGCACTGGCCGACGTGTTCGACGCGCTGATTTCGCGCCGCGTCTACAAAACCCCGATGCCGGTCGAGCAGGCACGGGACATCATTGTCGGCGAGCGCGGAAGACACTTTGATCCCGATGTCGTTGATGCCTTTCTCGTCGGCTTTGCGGAATTTGCGGCAGTTGCCCGGAAGTATCAGGAGGGATAAATGACAGAGAACGACATGCATACCACTGTTAGATCACACGAGACTCTCAATCCGCAACGCTCAATTTTTGCCCGTCTTTGCGGCTTGCTGGTTGTGTTGACGCTGTGTGAATATGTCTTCGGTTGGGATATAGACATTGACCAATGGTTGTTCCGCAATCCGGTCGGCACGGTGGACAAATACGATGATTAGCGAACAGTTAATTCTTAACGCAAGAGTCCTGATTGTTGACGATCTGGGCGCTAATGTTCAGATACTCACGCGAATGCTGGTCTCCGCTGGCTATACTTCCGTAACCTCAACTATGAACCCGCTTGAGGTATGCGAACTTCATCGCAGCCATCGCTACGACCTTGTTCTGCTCGACCTTCAAATGCCGGGCATGGATGGATTTCAGGTGATGGAGGGACTCAAGGAAATTGAACCGGACGGCTACCTTCCGGTGATTGTCATCACCGCTTACCCGGAACACAAGTTGCGCGCATTCCGAGCCGGCGCAAAGGATTTCATTAACATGCCGTTTGCTCTGCCTGAGGTGCTGGCGCGTGTCCACAACATGCTGGAAGTGCGTCTATTGAACAATGAGGTTCGCAGTTACAACGACGTGCTGGAACAACGCGTGCGTGAAAGGGTCGCCGAACTTGAGGATGCGCATCGTCAATTACGCGACAGCGAACTGCGCTATCGAGAAGTCTTTAAGAACATATCGGATGGGTTGTTCCTGCTGGATGTTACCGAAGATATGCGCTTCAAGTTAGTCGAGTTCAATCCGGCAGAAGAGAAATCTGTGGGCTACTCAACATCCGAGGTGTCGGGTAAATTTGTCGAGGATGCCATGCCTGAGGAATCTTCGCGACAGGTGATCGCCAATTATCGCCGTTGCTTGGAAGCTGGAACCATGATCAGCTACGATGAGGAACTTGCTTTGCCCTCCGGGTCACGTTCTTTTTCCACGACATTGATCCCGGTTCGAGACGTAACAGGGCGCATTTACCGAATCGTTGGCATTGCACGGGACACCACCGAGCGCAAACGCGCGGAAGAATCGCTGAAGATCATGGCAGCGAAATACCGTACTGTGTTCGAATCGTCTTCCGATGCGATCATGCTGCTCGGTGAGAAAGACTTTTTCGACTGTAACCCGGCCACCCTGCGGATGTTCGGCTGCCCCACGCGCGACGATTTTATCAACAAACAGCCTGACCAGCGTTCCCCGTCCATTCAGCCCGGCGGTGAAGATTCGGTGAGACTGATAAATCAGCACATCGCTACGGCTTTTAAGAATGGCAACCATCAGTTCGAATGGATGTATCGTCGGCTTGATGGCGCTGAATTTTTAGCTGACGTATTGATGACGGCTATGGAACTGGATGGCAAGCCAGTGCTGCAAGCCACGGTGCGCGATATTACCGAGCGCAAGCTGGCAGATGCTGCGTTGATTCAACTTTACGAAGAATTGGAAGAAAAAGTCATTGATCGCACCATCGAACTGGAGCGTGCCCGGCACGATGCTGAAGAGGCCAATCAGGCCAAGTCGGCGTTCCTCGCCGCCATGAGCCATGAGATACGCACGCCGATGAACGGTGTGATCGGCATGATTGACGTGTTGCAGCAGAGCAGCCTGAACGGTTCGCAGATGGAGATGACCAATATCATCCACGATTCGGCATTTGCACTGCTGACCATCATCGACGACATTCTCGATTTCTCCAAGATTGAGGCTGGCAAGCTGCAGATTGACATTGCGCCAATGTCTGTCGCCGAGGTGGTGGAGAATACCTGCGAAACCCTGACTTCCCTGGCCTTGAAGAAAGGGACGGAGCTGACGTTGTTCACCGATCCGTTAATCCCCGCCTCGGTCATGGGCGATTCGGGGCGGGTGCGCCAGATACTGGTTAATCTGGCAAACAACGCCATAAAATTCTCCAGCGGGCAGCAGCGCCAGGGAAAGGTATCGGTGCGCGCCCTGTTGTATAAAACCACACCGGGACAGGTTACGCTGAAATTTATCGTGACCGACAACGGCATCGGCATCGATAAAGAAACTCAGAAACGGCTGTTCTCTGTATTCACCCAGGCCGACTCTTCCACTACCCGGACTTTTGGCGGAACCGGCCTGGGGCTGGCCATCTCGCGCCAGTTGGCAAATATCATGGGCGGCGATATTTCGGTGCAGAGCGAACCGGGCAAAGGCTCGAAATTCATCGTGCGCCTGCCTTTCGACTTGCCACCGGAACAACCGAACACCCTCGTGGCGCCCTCTTTGGTCGCAGATCTGTCCTGCCTAGTGGTGGGCGTTGCAAAGAGTCTGGCCGATGATCTTGCCGTCTATCTGGTGCAAGGTGACGCAATGGTCGAACGGTCGCCGGATATCGCTGCCGCACAGCAATGGATAGCCAGCCGCCCATCCGGCCTGTGCGTTGTGGTCATCGACACTGCGGGTGTTAACCCGCCATTGGATGAGTTGCGCGCCGCTGTTGACACAAGACAAAATGTGGATATGCGCTTCGTCGTCATTGAGCGCGGCGGGCGCAGGCAATACCGGGTTGTGGCAGACGGCCTGGTTGAACTGGATGCCGAGGTGATGCATCGCCGCACGTTTCTGGAGGCGGTAGCGGTCGCCGCCGGGCGGGCCAAACAGCCTGACTGGGAAGGCACGCCCGGCAACGCCCAAACGGCACTCGCGCCGCCGTCGCGCGAGGAAGCGCGTCGACGAGGCCACCTGATCCTGGTCGCCGAAGACAACGAGATCAACCAGAAAGTCCTTCAGCAACAGCTCATGCTGCTCGGGCGAATGGCCGACATCGCCGACAATGGACGTGAGGCATTGGAACTCTGGCAGAAAGGCGGTTACGGCCTCCTGTTGACCGATCTGCACATGCCGGAGATGGACGGCTACGAGCTGACCGCCGCTATCCGCGCTGTCGAAAAAGCCGGAGCCAGTGAAATGGACAAGCCCCGCCTGCCGATCATCGCCATTACCGCCAATGCTCTCAAGGGCGAGGCAGATCGTTGCCGAGCTATTGGCATGGACGATTACCTGAGCAAGCCGGTGCAACTGATCAACCTGAAAGCGAAGATAACTAAATGGCTGCCTGCGGTTACTTCTGATTCGATAGCTGCAGAAACTACATCAATCCCAGATAGTCAGTCCCTTCCCCCTTTTAGGGGGAAGGATAGGATGAGGGTAGAGCAGCAGGAAAGTCGAGTCTCTACCTCCTCCCTAGCCCTCCCCCGGGTGTCCGGCCAAAAGTCTGACGGACTGCAAAGGGGAGGGGATGTTGCGGTAGACGTAAATGTGCTCAGGGCATTGATAGGCGACGACGAGGCGATGATCCGCGAATTCCTGCATGACTTCTGCCTCAGCGCGGCGAAGATAGCGGTGGAGTTGCGCACCGCTTACGCAGCGGGTCAGGCAGCGGTTGCCGGGGCGCATGCCCACAAGCTCAAATCGTCGGCCCGCTCGGTGGGCGCGCTGGTGCTGGGCGAATTGTGTGCCGTGATGGAGAAAGCGGGCAAGGATGGCAATATGGCGGCACTGGCGGTGCTGTTGCCCAAGTTTGAGCAGGAATTGGCAAAAGTTGAAGGTTATCTTGCCGGATATTGAGAGTCATATTCGGTCTACCGCAACAACGAATTGATGAGAGTCGTTCTCCATAACAAAAAGTCAGGGATAAATGCCTGAATATTTATTTTGTTCCCTTCTGCCAATCCCCGCCCAAGGCTTTGATCAGTACCGCGTTGGCGATCAGTCTGCGACCGGTTATGTCGAGGTTGCTGCGCTTTGCACCCAGTGCCGTCGCCTGTGTAGTGACGACATTCAGGTAGCTGACAGTGCCGGCCTGGTACTGATTTTCGGTTAGTACTTGGGCTTCGGTGGCGGACTGCTCAGCAGCTTGTTGCACTGCGGCCTCGTCTGCAAGTTGATGCAGGGCGGCAAGGTTGTCCTCAACTTCCTGAAATGCAGCGAGCACTGTCTGGCGATAACTGGCCACGCTATTGTCATATACGGCGACTGCGGCCTGCTTCTGCGCCGAGAGCTCGCCGCCATTGAACAGGGTCATTGCAAGAGACGGGCCGATCGACCAGAAACTATTTGGCGCTGTGAACAGTTGCGAGAGGCTGGAGTTCTGGTAACCGTAGGTGCCGCTTAAAGTCAGCGCAGGAAAAAATGCTGCCTGCGCTACGCCAATCTGGGCATTGGTCGCCACCATGTGCCGCTCTGCTGCTGCGATGTCGGGTCGCCGCTCCAGCAGTGCTGAAGGCAGTGCGAAAGGAGCTTGCGGCAACGAGGGCAGGGCGTTCGTCGGCTTGATCTGGAAGTCAGCCGGCGCTTTGCCGATCAGTACGGCGATGGCGTGTTCCAGTTGCGCCCGCTGCACGCCCAGATCAATGGCTTGGGCTTGGGTCGTTTTCAGTTGTGTCTGGGCCTGGGCGACGTCGACGCGACCGACGATGCCGGCTTCATATTGGTTTTTGGTGATTTGCAGCGAGCGCTCGTATGCTGCACTGGTCTGCTGGAGTAAATGCTGCTCTGCGTCGTCGATGCGCAGTTGTAGATAGGTCTGCACCAGAGTCGCTTGGGCGGACAGAAGCGCATTTCCCAGATCGGCGCTGCTGGCTTGAGCCGATGCTTTGCTGGCCTCGACATTGCGTCCGATTTGCCCCCAGATATCCGGCTCCCAACTGGCGCTCAAAGTAGGGCGCACAGTGTTACGGATTGGGGAACCCGGCACTACCGTCGTCGCGCCGGTCGTCGAAGGAGAAGTTCCCTGCGCGCGGTTAGCCGTTAAGCCTCCGGTCAGCGTTGGAAAATAACTGGCCTGCGCCACGTCCAGAAGAGCTTGTGCCTGCCGATACGACGCAGCGGCGGCAAGAACGTTCTGGTTCGATATTTCAACCTGCGACACCAAGGCATTCAAATCCGCATCGCCGTAGATTTCCCACCAGTTCCCGCGCGGAGCCTCATCTTTCGGCTCGGCAAACTTCCAGTCCTTGGCCTCCTTGTAGGCTGCGGGTGTCACAACATCGGGCTTGCGGTAATCGGGGCCGACCATGCAGCCGGTCAGTATCAGCAGGGCAGTCAAGATAAAATACGCCTTCATGTTGAACATCCTTTTATACCAATTGTCATTCAAAAATGCTGTAGTGGTGGGAACGGCCTCCCGGCCGCGAATAAGTTTATCGCGGCCGGGAGGCCGCTCCCACAAGGGAATCAGAGATGTCGTCAGAAGAGAGTCTTCTTGTTTTGAACATAAAATTAAATCACTCATGGCGTGGCAGAGAGCACGGAATGGGGGCGCGGCCAAATTCTCAGAACACCACGCCCGGAAACGGTCAAGATAAAGATAGACCACCGGTGTTGTGTACAGCGTCAGCAACTGGCTCAGGATAAGTCCGCCGACGATGGCAATACCCAGCGGGCGCCGAAACTCTGAACCGTCGGAGAAACCAATGGCCAGAGGTATGGCGCCGAACAGCGCCGCCATGGTGGTCATCATGATCGGGCGGAAGCGCAGCAGGCAGGCCCGATGGATCGCATCGCGCGGCGACAGGCCATCGCGCCTTTCTGCGTCGATGGCGAAGTCGATCATCATGATGGCGTTCTTCTTGACGATGCCGATGAGCAGGATGACGCCAATCAGGGCGATGATGGAAAACTCGGAACCGAAGGCGAGTAGTGCCAGAATGGCGCCGACACCGGCTGAAGGCAGTGTAGACAGGATGGTCAGCGGGTGGATCAGGCTTTCGTAGAGAATACCCAACACCAGATAAACGGCGATCAATGCGGCCAAAATCAGCAGCGGTTGGCTGTCGAGGGAGGCCTGAAATGCCTTGGCTGTGCCTTGGAAGCTGCCATGCACCGAGGTCGGCACACCGATTCTGAGCATAGCATCGTCGATGACCCGCGTTGCGTCGGAGAGCGAAACGCCGACCGGCAAGTTAAAGGAAATCGTCGATGCCGCGAACTGCTCCTGATGATTGACCGCTAATGGTGTTGATGTCGGTTCGTAGCGGGCGAAAGATGCCAGCGGTACCTGAATACCGCCAGGCGCGATAACGAAAACATCCTTTAACGTTTCCGGGCTTTGCCAGTATTGTGGCGCTGCCTCCATGACGACGCGATACTGGTTGAGCGGTTCATAGATCGTCGACACCAGACGCTGGCCAAACAAATCGTTGAGCGTGGAATCGATCAGCGCTTGCGATATGCCGAGCCGAGCGGCGGCGTCACGATCCACCACCAAACTTGTTTGCAAGCCCTTGTCCTGTGCGTCGGTGTTGACGTCGGTGAGCTGCGGCAGTTGGGTCAATGCCTGGCGTATGCGCGGCTCCCACGCCCTCAGTTCGTCGATGCTGTCGGATTGCAGAGTGTATTGATATTGGGCATTGCTGGCGCGCCCGCCGACGCGGATATCCTGCTGTGGTTGCAGGAATAGGCTGGCACCTGGCTCACGCGCGAGTTTGGGGCGCAGGCGCGCGATGACCTGGTCTGCGGAAAGCTTGCGCTCGGCAATAGGTTTCAGCGACACGAACATGAAACCTGAGTTGCGCTGGCCGCCGCCGGTGAAAGCAACGACGTTGGCCACTGCTGGGTCTGCATGCACGATTTCCACGTAGTTCGCCAACTTTATGCGCATGGCCTGGAAAGAAATGCTCTGGTCGGCCTGGATGTTGCCGGACAGTCGCCCCACATCCTGTTGTGGGAAAAACCCCTTGGGTATGATGGTGTAAAGGTAGATATTGAAGCCGACGGTGGCAGCCAGCACCAACATCATGATGCGACTATGCGCCAGCGCCCAGTCGAGGGTGATGCGATAACCGTTCAGTGCGGCCGCGAAAATTCGTTCGCTGGCGTGATAAAAACGCCCGTGCTTCTCTTCGCTACGCGGCTTCAGCAGACGCGCGCACATCATCGGCGTTGTCGTCAGCGACATGACCAGAGATACAAGAATGGCGGCGGAAAGCGTAACGGCAAACTCGCGGAACAGGCGCCCGACGATGCCACCCATCAGCAGGATGGGGATGAACACCGCGATCAGCGACAGGCTCATAGACAATACCGTGAAGCCGACCTCGCGCGCGCCACGCAGTGCGGCTTCGTAAGGGGTGCTGCCGTTTTCGATATGGCGCGACACGTTCTCCAGCACGACCACCGCGTCATCCACGACAAAGCCGGTGGCGATGGTTAGCGCCATCAGCGACAGCGTATTCAAGCTGAATCCGGCCAAGTACATGACGCCGAAGGTGCCGATCAGCGACACTGGTACCACGACGCTGGGGATCAGCGCTGCCCTGGCGTTGCGCAGGAACAGAAACACCACCAGCACGACGAGGATGACGGAAATTGACAGCGTGCGCTCGACTTCGTGCAGCGAAGCGCGGATCGTCGGCGTGCGATCCATGACGACGTTGAGGTCGATGGCGCCGGGAATGGAAGCGCGCAGTTGCGGCATCAAGGCGCTTACGCGGTTCACCGTCTCGATGATGTTGGCGCCCGGTTGGCGGCGGAGAATCATCATGACGGCGGGTTTGCCGTTGAACAGCCCGGCGTTGCGGACATCCTGCTGCGAGTCCTCGACGCTGGCGATATCGCCGAGGCGCACGGCAGCGCCGTTGCTATAGGCGACGATTACCGGGATATAGTCTGCCGCCTTCTTGGCCTGGTCGTCGGCGAGTATCTGCCAGTGGTGGCTATCGTCTTCGACCGCGCCCTTGGGACGGTTGGCGTTTGTCGCAACGATGGCGGCGCGCACAGCCTCGACACCGATGCCCAACCGGTTCAGTGTCGGCGGATTGAGTTCGACGCGCACGGCGGGCAGCGAAGCACCGCCAACCGTGACTTGGCCGATGCCTTCGAGTTGGGAAATCTTCTGCGCCAAAATGGTCGAGGCGGCATCGTACATCTGGGCGCGCGACATCGATGCTGAGGTCAGGGACAAGATCATGATCGGCGCATCGGCCGGATTTACCTTGCGGTATGTCGGGTTGCTTGGTAGGCCGGTCGGCAGCAGTGTGCTCGCAGCGTTGAGGGCTGCTTGCACGTCGCGGGCGGCGCCGTCAATGTCGCGGGAAAGATCAAACTGTAAGGTGATGCTGGTACTGCCGAGCGAACTGCTTGAGGTGAGTTCAGTGACGCCGGCAATCACGCCAAGCGTGCGTTCGAGAGGCGTCGCCACGGTGGAGGCCATGGTTTCCGGACTCGCGCCCGGTAGCGAAGCCTGTACGGAAATAGTTGGAAAATCAATTTGCGGCAGCGGCGCCACCGGCAACAGCGTGAACGCCACGATGCCGGCCAAGGCTACACCGAGCGTCAACAGCGTTGTCGCTACCGGGCGGTTGATGAACAGTGCGGAAGGGTTCATGGGTATCTCAGGTGCTGCGGGTTCGCCGCGCAAAGCGGTCGAAGGCGAGATAGATTACCGGAGTAGTGAACAGCGTCAGCACTTGGCTTACCAGCAGGCCGCCGACCATAGTGATACCCAGCGGATGGCGCAGTTCGGAGCCGACGCCGGTGCCCAGCATCAGCGGCAGCGCGCCCAGCAGCGCCGACATCGTGGTCATCAGGATCGGACGGAAACGCAGCAGGCAGGCCTCAAAGATCGCATCGCGTGGCGACTTGCCATGCTCGCGTTCGGCGTTGAGCGCAAAGTCGATCATCATGATGGCGTTTTTCTTGACGATGCCGATGAGCAGGATGATGCCGATGATGGCGATGATGCCGAGGTCATTCTTCGATACCAGCAGCGCCAGCAGTGCACCGACCCCGGCCGAGGGCAGCGTCGACAGGATGGTCACCGGATGGATGTAGCTCTCGTAGAGCACGCCAAGCACGATGTACATGGTGACGATGGCGGCCAGAATCAGCAGCAGCGTGTTGTTGAGCGATGATTGGAAGGCCAGCGCGGCGCCCTGGAAGCTGGTCTCGACGCTGATCGGCATGTCGAGTTCTCCCTTGGCATTACGGATGGCGGCGACCGCTTCGCCGAGCGAGACACCGGGCGCAAGGTTGAAGGAAATGGTTGAAGAGGGAAACTGGCCGATGTGGTTGATGGCAAGCTGGGTCGGCTTCTCGGTAATACGAGCGATGGACGATAGCGGCACTTGGTTGCCGCTGGGCGAGACGACATAAATACTCTCCAGCGCCGCGATGCCTTGCTGGAATCCGGGCTTAACCTCCAGCACAACGCGATAGAGGTTGGACTGGGTAAAGATGGTCGAGATCAGGCGCTGGCCGAAGGCGTTATAGAGCGCATTATCGATGGCAGCCGGGGTGATGCCGAGCCGTCCGGCGCTGGAGCGGTCGATGTCGACATAGGCCTGTACGCCTTGATCCTGAGTATCGCTGGCGACATCGAGTAATTCCGGGACGCCGCGCAGGCGTTCCACGATTTTTGGCACCCACAGGGCGAGTTCGTCTGGATTGGCGTCCTCTACGCTGAACTGGTATTGGGTGCGACTGACGCGATCTTCAATGGTCAGGTCCTGCACCGGCTGCATGTAGGTAGTGATGCTACCGAGCTTGTCGAGTTGCGTTTGCAGGCGGCGAATGATGCCGCTGGCGTCCACATCACGCTCAGCCTTGGGTTTCAGGTTGATCAGCATGCGTCCGCTGTTGAGCGTGATGTTGGCGCCGTCGACGCCGATGAACGACGACAGGCTCGCTACGGCAGGATCGGCCAGCATTGCATCGGCCACCGCCTGCTGACGTTCGGCCATGGCGGCGAAGGAAATCGACTGCGGCGCTTCGGTGATGGCCTGAATCACGCCGGTGTCCTGCACCGGGAAGAAGCCTTTGGGTATTAAGACGTAGAGCAGCACTGTCAGCGCCAGCGTACTCATGGCGACCAGTAGCGTCGCACTTTGGCGGTCGAGTACCCAGTTGAGCAAAACGCCATAACGCGCGATTACCCGGTCGAAAAATGCACCACTGGCGCGGTAGAAGCGGCCCTGTTGCTCCGGCGGCGTATGGTGCAGCAACCGAGCGCACATCATCGGCGTCAGCGTCAGCGATACCACGGCAGAAATCAGGATGGAGACCGCTAGGGTGATGGCGAATTCGCGGAACAGCCGACCAACGACATCGCCCATGAACAGTAGCGGGATCAACACCGCGATCAGCGAGAAGGTCAGAGAAATGATGGTGAAGCCGATCTGCTGGGCACCCTTCAGCGCCGCCTGCAAGGGTGGCTCGCCAGCCTCGACGTAGCGAGAGATATTTTCGATCATGACGATGGCATCGTCGACAACGAAACCGGTGGCGATGGTCAGCGCCATCAGGGTCAGGTTGTTGATGGAGAATCCGGCCAGATACATGACGCCGAAGGTGCCGACCAGCGACAGCGGCACGGCGACAGCCGGAATCAGCGTCGCTGGTACATTGCGCAAGAAGACGAATATCACCATTACCACCAGCGCTACCGCCAATAATAGTTCGAACTGGACATCATGCACCGAGGCGCGGATGGTGGTGGTACGGTCGGTCAGCAGATTGACATCCACCGTGCCGGGCAGCGCCGCCTGTAAAGCGGGCAGGATTTTCTTGATGCGGTCAACGGTCTCGATGACGTTGGCGCCAGGCTGGCGCTGGATGTTGAGGATGATGGCCGGTGCCTTGTTGGCCCAAGCCGCGAGCCGTGCGTTCTCGGCACCGTCGATGACATCGGCGATATCGCGCAAACGAATCGGCGCACCGTTCTTCCAGGCGATGACTAGGTCGCGGTACTCGGCGGCGGATTTGAGTTGGTCGTTGGCATCTAGTGTCGAGGCGCGCATTGGGCCGTCGAAGCTGCCCTTGGCCATGTTGACGTTGGCATTGCCGATGGCGGTGCGCACGTCATCGAGGTTGATGCCGTTTGCAGCGAGCGCCTTGGGGTTAGCCTGGATGCGTACTGCCGGACGCTGTCCGCCGCCGATGCTGACCAGCCCGACGCCAGACAACTGCGACAGCTTCTGCGCCAGCCGCGTGTCCACGAGATCTTCGATCTTGGGCAGCGGCAGCGTTGCCGAGGTGATCGCTAAGGTAATGACGGGTGCATCGGCCGGATTGACCTTGCTGTAGATCGGCGGCATCGGCAGGTCGGTGGGCAGAAAGGAACTGGAAGCGTTGATGGCCGCTTGCACTTCCTGCTCTGCGATATCCAGACTCAGCGCAAGGCTGAATTGCAGCGTAATGACCGAGGCGCCGCCCGAACTCGCCGACGACATCTGGTTCAAGCCCGGCATCTGGCCGAACTGGCGCTCCAGCGGCGCCGTGACCGACGAGGTCATTACGTCCGGGCTGGCGCCGGGGTAGAGCGTGGTGACTTGAATCGTCGGGTAATCGACCTCGGGCAGCGCCGAGATCGGCAGCACGTGGTAGGCCATCAGCCCTGCCAGCAGGATCGCGACCATCAGCAGCGACGTCGCCACTGGCCGCAGGATAAAGAGACGTGACGGATTCACTGCGAATTAGGACTGCTGGCTCCGCCGCCTTCGCGCTGGCGGCGCATTTCGCGCATGCGCTGTTTGCGTTCTTCTTCGGGAAGTTTTTTGATTTCTTCACCGAACTCACCTTTGTCGATACGCGCGTTCATCTCGGCCCAGCGTTTTTTTTGCTCATCGGGGGAGCCGCCGCTGGAACCATGCGGTTCTTTGCTTGTGCCCGCACCCCCGCCCGGCGTCGTCACTTCGACCTTGGCGCCTTCGCGTAATTTGTCGGCGCCGTCGGTTACCATTTGCTCACCGGTGGCGATTCCCTTTTCGATGGCGACGATGTCGCTCGATACTGGCCCGAGCGTGACGGGACGGATAGTAACCGCCTGATCTTTGCCGACAACGTAAACGAAGGTACCTTGAGTGCCGCGCTGGATCGCTGCGACTGGCGCCAGAATAGCGTTATGCCGAGTTTCCAGGCGCAGGCGGGCATTCACGAACTGGTTGGAAAACAGCTTGTTGTCGGAATTGACAAATTCAGCCTTGAGATTGACCGTGCCGGTGCTGACGTTGATCATGTTGTCGATAGTCAGTAGCTTTCCGGTTGCCAGTTTGTTCTTACTGTCGCGGTCGAGTGCGTCGACGGATAGCGTTTCACCAGACCTCAAGCGCGCTTGTACAGCCGGAATGTTGTCCGCCGGAATGGCGAAGATAACGTAGATCGGCTGGGTCTGGGTAATCACCACAAGACCATTGGTGTCGGCAGCATGGATCATGTTACCTACGTCAAGTTGGCGCAGTCCCAGTATCCCAGTCACTGGTGCGGTAATATGCGTGAAATCGAGGTTTAGTTGAGCGCTATCCACCTGAGCACGATCCATCTTAACCACGCCTTCATCCTGGCGCACCAGTGCTTCCTGGACATCTACCTGCTGCTTGGCGATGGAGTCCTTCGCAAGCAGTCCCCGGTAGCGATCAAGGTCAAGCTTGGCCTCATCCAGCAGCGCTTGGTCGCGGATCAACTGACCTTTGGCCTGATCGAGCAGCACCTGAAAAGGTCGTGGATCGATTTCAGCAAGTACCCCGCCTTCCTTGATAAGCTGGCCTTCGCGAAAAGGGACGCGTATCAACAAGCCATCGACGCGTGCCTTAACTGTGGCCGTAGTACGTGCTGTGACAGTGCCTAGCGCATTGATGGAAACGTCGATATCGCCGCTCTTTGCTAAGGCGGCCTGTACTGGCAGCGGTTTGCCGTCACCGTTGCCTCGCTTCGAGCCACCCGTTTTCCCAACTTGGTCGCCTGGCTTGTTGTAAAACCAAAAGGCGAGGATGCAGACAAGCAGTAGTGCAACGATCCAGAGAATTTTCTTTTTCATGCCAAATGAGTTCATTTCTATAATATCTACTGTCTTTAAATTGATGATTTCTAAAATCATCAGCAACGATAAAGCACCGATGTGACCAGCCAACCCGAAAAAATATTCATCAGGCTCCAGAGCCACAACAAGCAAGCTACCAGTTTACATTATCCATTGTAACCTTAACTTAAGTATGTCCTATATGTGTCAATAGTTGTTGCAATTATGCTTGGACAGATAGGCAACTTCCCAACACAATACTGTCGATATGGTAACTTGATCGCTACGGTCGATTATTCTGGAAAGGACTAAAGGCAACGTGTCTAGTGTGTTACGAATGCGACCGTAGCGGTTTAAGGAGGCAATTCTTCATCATGGAAGAATTATTTCGTGGATCAATTGCCACTTTTAGGATAGATTCAAAAAGTGCGTGTTGAACTTCACCATTACAATACTACGGCTACGGGACATCCATGGATATCAAAGACTTCATGCCGTGGGTCAGGATAATCGCTCTAAAAATCCACCGCCCATTGCCTGCTAACATCTTGCTGGACGACCTCGTTCAGGACGGCATGATCGGGCTGATCATGGCATTTCGCGAACACGATGAAGACTTGGGTGTTCCGTTCCAGACCTTCGCGGGAAACAAAATCAGATGGGCCGTCATGGATGGTCTTCGGGCTGGCGATTGGGCTGATAAACACGTTAGAAGACGCGCCAACAATGTCGCGAAAACGATTGGGAAATTGCAGACATTGCTGCTTAGAGAACCCACCAAAAGAGAGATTGCAGATGCGCTCGGGGTGCGCGTGGATGACATCACGACCATTCTGGGTGATGCCTACGGCTACAATTTCGTGCGGACCGATGATGGCGTACAAGGTGAAGAACAAGACATCCCCGATTCACGCATGGATCCCTCTGCAGTCGTGGAGCGGCGCGAGGCTTATTCCCGTGCGGTCGCCTGCCTAAAAAACTTGCAACCCAATGAGAGAAAAGTCTTCATTATGCGCAACATGTGCGACATGAGTGGACGGCAGGCAGCTACCGAAATGGGGTTGAGCGAATCCAGAGTAAGTCAATTGTATAAGACGGCAACGGAGAAACTCGCCAACTATGTCTCGCATTGATAGCCGCTGATTCAAGCCGTGACGGGGCAGTCCGGCAAACGTCGCAAGTGAGCTGCGCTTTAGCGACGTTCTTTTTTCATGGCCTGCTGTGCTTCACGCTTGCCTTCTCGCTCTTTTTCGGTGGCGCGCTTGTCATGTTCTTTTTTGCCTTTCGCCAAGCCAATTTCCAGTTTGACGCGTCCGCCCTTGTAGTGCATGTCCAGCGGCATCAGGGTGTAACCGGCGCGTTGCACCTTGCCGATCAGTTTGTTGATTTCCGCCGCGTGCAGCAGCAGTTTGCGCGTGCGTAGCGGTTCGGGGAGAATGTGGGTGGAGGCGGTGGTTAGCGGGCTGATGTGAGAGCCGAACAGGTACAATTCCCCATTATTTATAGTAACGTAGGCTTCCTTGAGGTTGGCGCGCCCGGCGCGGATTGCCTTGACTTCCCAGCCTTGCAACACGATCCCCGCCTCGTAGCGGTCTTCGATGAAGAAGTCGTGGAATGCTTTTTTATTTTGGATGATGCTCATATCTCGTATATTCTACCAGCTTTGGTTTGTTAAGCAGGTCGTACTATGGGTACCTTTAAGAATTCAAGTTCTGATGAAACTACTAGCCATTCCACTAGGTCACCCAAAAACGGTAACCAAGTGGCTGGTTATATGGCAGGCAAGGCGCGAGCAAAAAATTGCGCCGCCGCATCTGTATTGATATGCAAGAAGTAATTTTTTGTGAGCAACGCAGTATGGCGACGAAGTGGGTTAAGCAGGCAATCCGTATAGCGGATGCTCGCAAAGTTGGATTTTTAGAGGTACCCCAATGGCGTTAGTCGAAAAATCGATGCTGGTTCCATATAGCGCGGAGCAGATGTTTGTCCTCGTAGACAGTGCGGAGGAATATCCGCAGTTCATGCCTTGGTGCGGCGGGGCAAGCATCATTTCGGTGGATGGGAACACTATGATTGCGACGTTACATATTGATTATCATCACATCAAGCAGAGTTTCACCACGGAGAATGTGCGGCAGTCCCCGCATCGCATAGACATTAAACTAAAAGACGGGCCGTTTCAGCGTCTCGACGGCTGTTGGCAATTTACGCCGCTTTCCGATTCTGCCTGTAAAATACAATTCCGCTTGCATTACGAGTTTTCCAACAAGTTGCTGGAAAAGGTGTTCGGGCCGGTTTTCCATTACATCGCCAACAGTTTTGTGGATGCTTTTATCCACCGTGCAGAAAAGATTTATGGGTAACAAAATGAACATTGAAGTAATTTACGCCTTGCCGCACGAGCAGGTGCTGCTCAAGGTGCAGGCTGCGCAGGGCGCTACAGTGGTCGAGGCGATCAAGCTTTCCGGCGTTCTGGAAAAGCACCCGGAGATCGATCTGTCCAAAAACAAGCTCGGCATTTACGGCAAGCTAAGCAAGGCCGATGCGGTATTGCGCGACAAGGATCGCGTCGAAATCTATCGTCCGCTTATCGCCGATCCTAAGGAAATCCGCCGCCAGCGCGCGCAAGAAGGCAAGGCTATGAAGAAAGGTGTCGAAGCATAATGTTGGATTACGATCTGCATTGCCATTCCGCCGTATCGGACGGGCTATTGTCTCCTGCTGAACTGGTGGCGCGCGCCGCCGAACGCGGGGTGAAAGTTTTGGCCCTGACCGACCACGACGATGTCGCCGGACTGGATGAGGCGCGTGCGGCTGCGGTGCAGCACGGAATGCAGTTCATCAATGGGGTGGAAATCTCGGTGAGCTGGCGCAGCCACACGCTGCACATCGTCGGCCTGAATATTGATTCCAAGTATCCGCCTTTGGCAGAAGGCTTGCACGGCATCCGCAACGGGCGCGGCGCGCGCGCGCAGTTGATGGCGGAATCTCTGGCGAGGAGTGGCATCGGCGGGGCGCTGGAAGGTGCTTACCGCTATGCAAATAATCCTTCCCTCATCGGGCGCACGCATTTTGCGCGCTTCCTGGTCGAGAGCGGCCACTGCAAGGATGTTGCCAGCGTGTTCAAGAATTATCTGGTCAAGGGCAAGCCCGGCTTCGTCCCGCACCAATGGGCGGCTCTGCCGGATGCGGTCGGCTGGATCACCGGTAGCGGCGGCGTCGCCGTGCTGGCGCATCCGGGACGCTACACGGCAGGACGCAAGAAAATGGGCAGCACCACTTTGCGCGAGTTGCTGCGCGAGTTTTTTGATCTGGGCGGGCGGGGAATAGAGGTAGTGAGCGGCAGTCACACGCCGGAGCAATATGCCGAGTTCGCCCGTTATGCCAAAGAATTTGATTTGCTTGCCTCGTGCGGTTCGGACTTCCACGGACCAGGGGAGAGCTATCGCGATCTGGGGCGTTTGCCGGATATGCCACTGGATTGCCGCCCGGTGTGGCAGGCGTGGGAAAAATAATATGTAGGTTGGGTTAGCGGCTTTTTCGCGTAACCCAACAGTTTTTAATGATGTTGGGTTACGCGAAAAAGCCGCTAACCCAACCTACGGAGCTTCAGAGCGAAATTTATTTTATGGCACAATTTTTTACCATCCACCCCAGTAATCCGCAGCCGCGCCTGATCAAGCAGGCCGCAGCCATGGTGCGCGATGGCGCGGTAATCGCGTACCCCACTGATTCCTGCTACGCGCTGGGTTGTCATCTCGGCGACAAGGACGCAGTGGCGCGCATCCGTCGCATACGCGGCTTGGACGATAACCACTACATGACGCTGATGTGCCGCGACTTGTCCGAGTTGGCTCACTATGCGCGAGTGGACAACGTGCAATTTCGCCTGCTGAAAAATAACACGCCGGGCAGTTATACTTTCATCCTTGATGCCACCAAGGAAGTGCCCAAGCGTTTGCAACATCCCAAGCGTAACTCCATCGGCATACGCATCCCGGATCATCCGGTGGCGCTGGCGTTGCTGGAGGAGTTGGGTGAGCCTCTGTTAAGCTCCACCCTAATCCTGCCGGGTGAAGAACAGGCGCTGAACGATGCGGAAGAAATCCGCAGCCATCTCGATCAGCAGCTTGACCTGATACTGGACGGCGGTGCGACCGGATTGGAATCAACCACGGTGATTGATTTGACCGGCGATACGCCGGTGTTGATGCGGCGCGGCAAGGGCGATGCCGCCCCATTTGAAATTGCCAATTTATAAATTGAGAGCTAAATGCACTTCGATCAACTGATACAGACCATCGCCATCGCGGCGATCCCGATTTTATTTGCAATCACCCTGCACGAGGCCGCGCACGGTTATGTGGCGCGTCACTTCGGCGACATGACCGCCGACCGGGAGGGACGCATCAGCCTTAATCCAATCCAACACATTGATCCGGTCGGCACCATTCTGTTGCCAATCTTGACGCTGTGGCTGGGCGGAGTCCTCTTCGGCTGGGCCAAGCCGGTGCCGGTCAATTTTGGCGCGTTGCGCCATCCAAAAAAGGACATGTTGTGGGTGGCGCTGGCCGGGCCTGCCACCAATCTGTTCATGGCGCTGGGCTGGGGCTTGCTGGCAAGGCTGGCGCTGACGTTTCAGGATAATTATTTTGCCGAGCCGATGCTGGAAATGTCAGAGATCGGGATTAAAATTAATGTGGTACTGATTGCATTGAACATGCTACCGCTGCCGCCGCTGGATGGCGGGCGCGTGGCAGTCAGCCTGTTGCCGCACCGGCAGGCGTTCATGCTGGCGAGGTTGGAACCGTATGGCATGTTCATCCTGATATTCATGGTGATGACGCCATTGCTGAGCTGGGTGCTGTTGCCGCCGATAGCCTTGCTGACGAATTTAATCAATTTTATTTTTGGACTATAAAAAGAAAGCTATGTTTGCTGATCGCGTGTTATCCGGGATGCGCCCCACCGGAAGTTTGCATCTGGGGCATTACCACGGAGTATTGAAAAACTGGGTGGAGATGCAGCAGGAATTCGAATGCCTGTTCTTTGTCGCCGACTGGCATGCGCTGACCACGCATTACGATACCCCGCAAATCATTGAGCAGAGTGTATGGGACATGGTGATAGACTGGCTAGCAGCAGGCGTTGATCCGTCGCGGGCCACGCTGTTCATTCAGTCCAGAGTGCCGGAACATGCGGAATTGAATTTGCTGCTATCCATGATCACTCCATTGGGCTGGCTGGAACGAGTGCCAACCTACAAGGATCAGCAGGAGAAGCTGACTTCCAAGGATCTCACTACCTATGGCTTTCTTGGCTACCCGCTGCTGATGAGCGCAGACATTCTGATCTATCGAGCCACCCAAGTGCCGGTGGGCGAGGATCAGATTCCACACATCGAATTCACGCGGGAACTGGCTCGGCGCTTCAATCACATGTACGGACGTGAACCGGGGTTCGAGGAGAAAGCCGAGGCCGCAGTCAAGAAACTGGGCAGCAAGAAAGCCAAGCTTTATACCGAGTTGCGCACGCGCTTTCAGGAGCAGGGCGACGACGGGGCGCTGGACTCCGCCAAGTCCTTGCTCGACGAGCAGCAGAGCCTCAGTATGGGCGATCGCGAGCGCTTGTTCGGTTTTCTCGAAGGCGGTGGCAAGATGATATTATCCGAGCCGGAAGCTATGCTCACCAAGGCTTCCAAAATGCCGGGGCTGGATGGGCAGAAGATGTCCAAGTCGTACAACAACACCATTACGCTGCGCGAAAGTGAGGTCAGTGTAACCAAAAAAATCCGCACCATGCCCACCGACCCGGCGCGCGTCCGCCGCACTGACTGCGGCAATCCGGAAAAATGTCCGGTTTGGGCGTTGCACCAGATATATTCCAGCGAAGATACAAAGAAATGGGCGCGGCAGGGTTGTACCACTGCGGGCATCGGCTGCATCGAATGCAAACAGCCGGTGATAGATGCGGTGCTGGAAGAACAGAAGCCAATGCGCGAACGCGCCCAGCAATATCTGGACGATCCTGCTCTGGTCAGAAACATCATCGCCGACGGCTGCGAAAAGGCGCGCAAACTGGCGGGCGAGACCATGCGCGACGTGCGCGAGGCGATGGGGCTGAGTTACAGTTGATATTATGAAAGCCATCCTGCAATCGTTGATTACCTGCCCGCACTGTGGCGCGGTTAAAGAAGAGGTCATGCCGACTGATGCCTGCCAATTTTTTTATGAATGCACGGCATGTCACACTGTGCTGCGCCCCAAACCTGGAGATTGCTGCGTGTTCTGTTCGTTTGGCACCGTGCCATGCCCGCCGATCCAATTGCAACACGATTGCTGTGTACATTAACTCAATATGAGCCAAGCCGAATTACAACTTGTCCCGCGTGCGCTCATTCACGGCGAGCCGATGCTGGAGATGCCGCATGATCTCTACATCCCGCCGGATGCGTTGGAGTTGGTGCTGGAGACCTTTCAGGGGCCGCTCGACTTGTTGCTGTACCTGATCCGCAAGCACAACCTTGATGTGCTCGACATCCCGATGGCGCAGCTCACGCAGCAATACATGAGCTATATCGAGATCATGCAGCGCAACCGCCTGGAGCTGGCTGCCGAGTATTTGCTGATGGCGGCGGTGCTGATCGAGATCAAGTCGCGCATGTTGTTGCCGCGCCCGCCGAAAATCAGCGATGAGAGCACGGAAGATCCACGTGCCGAACTGATGCGCCGCCTGCTGGAATATGAGCAGATGAAACTCGCCGCGCAGAAGCTGAACGAATTGCCGCAGGCTGGGCGCGATTTCGAATTGGTGCAGGTGCTGATTGAACGCACGGTAGAAGATCGTCTGCCCCATGTCTCGGTGGAAGATTTGCGCCAAGCCTGGCTGATACTTCTGGCGCGAGCCAAGTTGAATACGCACCACAAGGTGCGGCGTGATGAATTGTCGGTGCGAGAACAGATGACGCGCGTGCTGCGCCAGTTGAGCCATGGCGAGTTCGAGGCATTCGAAAAGCTGTTCGATGTGAGCGGTGGCATTCCGCAACTGGTGGTGACTTTTATCGCTATTCTGGAGTTGGCCAAGGAAACCTTGGTCGAAATTACACAAACTGAAACGCTGGGGAATATTTATGTCCGAGCAAACTTTACCCTCACCGCAGCAGAATGATCTCTCCGTCCTCTCGTCAGAGGAGAGGGGAAAAATGTTGCGCGTACTTGAAGCAGCATTGTTGACTACTCCAGAGCCGCTGTCTCTGGCCGAATTGAAGAAGCTTAGCGATACTCCGCTGGAAAACCGCTTTGTCGAAGAATTGCTGGAACAGCTGGCGCAGCAATATGCGGCCAGCGGCGTGGAACTCAACCGCGTGGCCAACGGCTGGCGTTTCCGCGCACGTCCCGATATGCAAGCCTATCTGGACAGGCTCAGTCCGGAGAAGCCGCCGCGTTATTCGCGCGCGGTGATGGAAACGCTCGCCATCATCGCCTACCGTCAGCCGGTAACGCGCGGTGACATCGAGGAAATACGCGGTGTCGGAGTGTCCGCGCAAATCCTGAAAACGCTGGAAGCACGCGGCTGGATAGATGAGATCGGCACGCGCGACGTGCCGGGAAAACCTGCACTATTCGCCACCACCAAACAATTGTTGGACGACCTCAACCTGCGTTCCCTACAAGAATTGCCGTCGCTGGAAGAAATGGGTAGCCTGCTGGAGCGGGATGAAAGTTAGCCCAAACTGTTACGTTTCGAACTTGAATCTGTCATGCAATAAATGTTCATGATGAATAAAGTTGTAATGAAACCGTTGCAACTGTTTTCGGCTGCGGCTCTGTGGATATTGTGTAGCGCGGTGGTAAATGCGGTACCGCTTACCGTGGCAGTCGCGGCGAACATGAAATATGCCTTCGACGATCTGGCGGTCGAGTTCAAAAATGAAACCGGAATTGAAGTGCAGGGTGTTTTCGCCTCTTCAGGGAAGATCACTTCTCAGGTGAAGAACGGTGCGCCATTCGATGTGTTCATCTCTGCCGATACCGAATATCCGGAAGCGCTCTACAAGGATGGCTTGGCCGTGACCAAGCCCAAGGTCTATGTGTATGGAGTACTGGTGTTGTGGACGACTAAAGATTTTGATTTGAGCAAAGGCTTGTCGTTATTGACCGATGCCAAAGTTCAAAAGATCGCGATTGCTAATCCCAAGGCTGCACCTTACGGACGGGCCGCCATCCAGGCTTTGGAAAGTGTCAAACTTAGCACAGCAGCACAGCCCAAGCTAGTGTACGGCGAGAGTATTACGCAGACCACACAATTCGTGGACTCCGGTGCAGCGGACATCGGCTTCATCGCCAAGTCCATCGTACTCGCGCCGGAGATGGCAGGGAAGGGCAAGTGGGTAGAAGTGCAAAAGGGCAGCTACGAACCCATCGCGCAAGCTGTAGTCGTGCTCAAGCATGGCGCAGAAACGCAATCCGAAAGCGCGCACAAATTCGTGGATTTTATGTTTACGCCCAAGGCGCGCGCCATATTTGAAAAGTACGGCTACGGGTTGCCATGAACCGTCTGCTTGGCACCATTACCGCCATCGAATTCAACGAGCATCTTGCGCTGGTTGATGTAGTCGCCGGGCAGAATACCTTTACTGCCATATTGATGGAAACGCCGCTGAATGCACCGTATCTGAAGGTCGGCAACACGGTTGCAATACTATTCAAAGAGACTGAGGTATCACTGGCAAAAAATCTATCCGGCCAGATCAGCCTGCGCAACATCATTCGCGGCACGGTGCGATATATACGGCGTGGCGACATCCTGTGTGAAGTGGTGCTGGATCGAGCCGGACAGACGATTACCAGCATCATTACCACGCGTGCGGTGAAACGCCTCGAACTGCAAGAGGGTGATGAAGTGGACGCGCTGGTGAAAGCGAACGAGGTTTCGTTGATGGAGGTGCGCGATGACCTATGACTGGCAACCTCTGCTGCTCACCTTCAAGCTGGCTGCAGTCACCACACTTATCCTGTGCTTTATCGGCATCCCTTTCGCCTGGTGGCTGGCGCAAACCAGGATACGATTCAAGCCCGTGCTGGAAGCGCTGGTCAGCATGCCTCTGGTGCTGCCGCCTTCGGTGTTGGGCTTTTATCTGCTACTGGCATTCAGCCCCACACATTGGTTCGGGCACTTCATGGATCAGGAAGTCGGACTGAAACTCGCGTTCAGTTTTGAAGGTCTGGTGCTGGGTTCGGTGATTTTCAGTTTTCCCTTTCTCGTGCATCCGGTGCAGTCCGGTTTCCAGAATCTTTCGCCCAGCCTGAGCGAGGCAGCCTACACCTTGGGCAAGAGCCGCTGGCAGACCTTTCTGCATGTGCTGCTGCCCAACATCAAGCCGCAGCTCTTGGCTGGCGTGGTGCTTGCGTTTGCCCACACCATAGGCGAATTCGGCGTGGTGCTGATGATAGGCGGCAACATGCCGGGCCAGACCAGAGTCGCCTCCATCGCCATCTACGACGAAGTCGAAGCGCTTAACTACGATGCCGCGAATTTCTATGCACTGGTGCTGTTCGGCGTGTGCTTCACTATCCTGCTTACGGTGTACCTGCTCAACAAAAAGTTTCTCACGAGGCTCGGTGGAACATGATCGAACTCGACTTCAAGAAGAAGCTGCTGGGCGCACAAGGCGAATTCACACTCGAATTAAAGCTGCGCATCGAGCAAGGTGAATTCGTTACCTTGTTTGGCGAATCCGGCGCGGGCAAAACAACCTTGCTGCGCTGCCTTGCCGGACTGGCGGAGCCGGACGCAGGCAGTATCCGCATTAACGGCGAAACATGGTTCGACAGTGCAAAGCAGACCCGGCTACCTGTGCAACAACGCCGCGTCGGCTACATGTTTCAGGACTACGCGCTATTCCCCAACATGAGCGTGCGCGGCAATCTGGAATTCGCTTTACGAAAGGGCAGTGACAGTAAACGAGTAGCTGAGTTGATAGAGATCATGGCGCTGGGTGAGCTGCAACATCGCAAGCCGAACAGCCTGTCCGGCGGCCAACAACAACGCGTGGCGCTGGCGCGTGCGCTTGCCGCCGAATCTCATCTGTTGTTGCTCGATGAACCATTCTCCGCACTCGACCACGAAACCAAAGTGCGCCTGCAAGACGAAGTGCTGCGATTGCAGCGTCACTTCGGGCTTACCACCGTGATGGTTAGCCATGACGTGAGCGAAGTGTACCGGCTATCCAAACGCGTGCTCATCATCGAACATGGTTGCATCGTGCGAGATGGTTCGCCGGTCGAAATGTTCGGGGCAGGGCAGGGCAACGGAAAATTCAGCTTCGCCGGAGAAATTCTTGCTATCGAAGCTGCGGACGTCGTGTTTGCTGTCACCCTGTTGGTCGGCAACCAGATCGTGCGCGTCATTGCCACCGCCGACGAGGCGCAGCGCCTCAAACCCGGCGACCGCGTGACGCTGATGTCCAAGGCATTCAATCCGGTGTTGGTGGCGTGCTGACAAGGAGTAGCCAAAAGTGATTCGGGCTGGGTCAGTTGGGTTTTACCGTTCCGGCGGTCATAAAAAGCAAAGTTAAAAGTTAGCCACATTATTCCCTCCCCCTTGCAGGGGGAGGGTTAGGGTGGGGGTAGAAACGAAGCATGAGCATAATCAAAATTTCTACCCCCATCCCAGCCTTCCCCCTGATAGGGGGAAGGAGTGTAAACCTGCCGCTTTCAGGTGACGCACGGTTTTATTGGCCTCTTTGAGTGGCTCACCCAATAAGCCTCCGGCTTTGATGGAGCTACTAGCCATCTGACTAAGCTGCAAAAACCGCAGCAACTCATTGGTTATGCAGGAGGTAATTTAACTCGACATAAAAACCGGCGAAGGCCGATGGACATGGTAGCCCTGTGCGTAATCGATGCCGAGACGATTTACCTCTTTCAGAACTTCTTCATCTTCGACATATTCAGCAATGGTCTTGATCCGAAGTTCCTTTGCCAAGGTAACGATACTCTTGACGAACGCGAGGTACACTTCGTCATGCACCATGTTTCTGATGAACTCGCCCTCGATCTTGATGTAATCGACAGGGAAACGCTTGATGTATTGAAACGAGGAGTAACCCGAGCCGAAGTCGTCGATCGCGAAGCTGAACCCCTGAAGTTTGAGGTCGAGAACGAACTTTTCCAATAGGTTCAGATTGCTGACCGTTTCCCGTTCGGTAATTTCGAACACGATGCGGCTCGGAATGATGTCACAATCTTCCGCCAGCCGACGCACCCTCGAAATGTATTCTCCGACGATAAGCGCCTTGGGGGAGAGATTAACGAACAGCATGCCCTGGTAGCCCTGTTCCTTGATTTGAATGAAAGCCTGTTCGATCAGCATGTAGTCCATTTTGTGGACGATGCCCATGCTTTCGGCTTCTTCGATGAAGTCGTTGGCGGTTACGATCTGGTCGCCCAACTGGATACGCATCAGGAGTTCGTGAATCACAATCTCGCCGGTGGAGGCGCTGCTGATGGGTTGGAAGTAGGGTATGATTCTCCGCTGATCCAAAGCGTTCTGGATCATGATGCTTTTTTCGCCCGCTTTCCTGAAAACATCGGCCATCTCGTCTTCGCTGGGAATGCAGATGCTGTTTTTCCCCGATTTCTTGGCCTTGTACATCATGTTGTCGGCGATCAGGAAAATATCTTTGGGTGTGTCTCCGTGTGTCGGGCTAATGGCGATGCCGATCGACGTGGTTGCCCTGATCTTGTTGCCATCAGGCGTTTCCACGGAAAAGTCGTCCAGCATTTCCGTAACCCGCTGTGCGATCATGTGGGCTTGTGTGTCGGAGGAATCGGGCAGGATGATGCAAAACTCATCGCCCCCATAGCGCGCCACTATATCCCCGTCTCTTACCGCAGTTTGGAGCAATTTGGCGAACGCTTGCAGGAAACTATCCCCGAAATGATGGCCGTAGCGGTCATTAACGTTTTTAAAGTTGTCCATGTCGAGCATCATTACGGCAAATTGCTGGTTATGCCGCTTGGCCCGGCCCACCTCGTACCCCAGAAATTCCCAGAACATGCGCTGGTTATAAATATCGGTTAGAGGATCGCGCGTGGCGTAGTGTTCGAGATCCTTGGTGTACTTATAGATGGCCTTGACCGAGCCGACCAGGTTGAGCAGTGTGGTCAGTACGCTACCAACCACCAAGCGCCGAACATCGTCCAACGCCAGTGTCGATTGCACGCCGATGCCGACAATGCCGCCGATTTTTGGCGTTTCCAATAGCAACGATTTGGTTTGAAGCTCGATATCCTGAAGGCTCAAATCAGGAAGCGAAGACTTCTCATCGGCGATGTTATGCGCGATATGCAGGATCACTCCATCGCCGAAAAACGGATGGTCATGGATTTGCTTATGGAGATTTTTCTCGAATCTTTGAATGGTTTTAGCGGAGGGCGTGTTACGCCAGAATACCTCACACTCGTAAGCCTCTTTCTCGACGCGGAAAATCGTGACCATTGCGTAGCCGTCAACAATTGGATTGATCTCCAGCAGCAAATCCTTGACGAACCCGCGCCAGTCGCGCACCACATTCGAGGTGATGATTAATTTTTCGAGCAGCCTGATCTCGAATTCGAGGACATCCTTGTCGACCGCCACGCATTTCATTTTCTCGACCAGCACGGCGACACTGTCGAAAGTCTGGTTGAATTCATCAAAGCCGAAATCGCACTTGCTGACATCAAACTGGTCGAAATCCTTGACGGAATTGACCGATTCAACCTTGCTGCGGAGCGCTTCCACCGAGTGCTTGATCTTTCTGGTAGCAAAGGCGGACACGGCGGTTGCCGCCAGCAACACCAGCAGCCCCAGTACCAGAAATAACCCAATATAATAAGAGCGTACGTCGATCGCCACTGTTTGCAGCTTATGCTGGATGGCAATTACGCCAAGCACCTCACCGTTTTGAGCATCGGTGTGGCAGCGCAGGCATTCCTGTTGCGCCAAAACCGGGTACGCATAATGGGCAACGCTACCGGCTATGGTGGTGGCTTCCTTGCCACTGTCCATGACTTGCCGAATGTCTTCGCTCAGCGGAGGCGGTTGCTCTCCTCCAAAGAGAGTTTTTACATTGCTGTTGCGGTACACGTCCATCTGAACCAGTGTGGTCGGGAAGGCGAATTTGCTGGCGAGGGTGACGTTTCCTATCTGTTGTTTCTGAACCGCCGTTGCGCAGGACTTGATAGATATCGTTAAAATTTTGCCGGGAAATTTCTTTGGAGGTTTCCTGCGTCCGTTCACCGAGCAGCTTTTCATAAAGCAGGGAGGAGGCAAGCGTTGTGCCGAGAAAAACGAGGAGAGAAACCCCTACGGTTGCAGAAAATACGAAACCCCTCAGGGTGTTAAGCATTCGGAAAATCAGGGTATCAATCCTGTTCATTAATCCATTCCTTGTGAATTGGCATAGCTAAGTCCATGATGATTGTTAATTACAGCCATGTCAATGCTCTGCGACAAGCTCTGCGACAGAACTGATCTGCGCAAACTAAGCTGCCGACTGTCGTGAATTAGGTGAAACACCACCGCAGATTCCGGCAAATATACCTTTTATCGGATTCTACTAGCCATGTTTCCAAATTATGTTTTATCGTTCACTACGTAAAAAATTCAGGAGTGCAACATGAAATTGCAAAAAGGGTTCACTTTGATCGAATTGTTGATTACCGTTGCCATCATCGGTATTCTGGCAACGGTAGCCGTACCAGCCTATTCCAACTACACAATCAGGGGAAAGGTTCCGGATGCCACATCGAATCTTGCCACCAAGCGCGTAGCGATGGAGCAGTATTACCAGGACCACCGTAACTATGTGGGCGGTCCAGCCTGCTTTACCGACACGACCTCCAGCAGTTATTACACTTTCTCCTGCGGGTCTGTGGACGGCTACGCGAATACCTATACCATTACGGCAACGGGCAAAGGCTCCATGGCTGGATTTACTTACACCATAGATCAGAACAATACCAAGACATCGACCATTATAGCCCCGGCAAATTCAAGCTGGATTGCCACCCAAAACAGTTGCTGGATCACCCAAACGGGGGGCGTGTGCTAAACCTGCGTCACAAAAAGTGTGGTTTCAGCATGATCGAACTTTTGATCGTTGTGGTGATCGTTGGTGTTTTGGCTGTCATAGCCGCGCCCGCCCTCAGTAGCTGGATACAGAATGCCCAGATCCGTACCACTGCCGATGCCATCCAGAACGGGCTACAGTTGGCGCGGGGCGAAGCGGTGCATCTCAATACCCTGATGCGTTTCCAACTCACGACAACGACCGATAACTCCTGCGCCCTGTCCACCACCAACAGCAACTGGGTGGTCAGTCAACTCGACCCTACCGGCGCTTGTGCCAGCGCCCCTTCGTCCGTCACCAATTTTGTCGGCGACCCGCTCATTGTCCAGGTGCGCCCGAGTGCTGAAGGATCGGGCAGTGCGGTAGATGCGGCAGGCCAATCAGTCATCTGCTTCAACGGACTGGGCAAGCAAGCGATCAATGCAGCATGCCCCGCTCCCGCCACAGTCACTATCAGTGTTACTAATCCCACCGGGGGAACCTGCCGTCAAGTGGGTGGCCCGATGAAATGCCTGAATGTGGTCGTCTCTTCTGCCGGGCAGATACGCATGTGCGACCCATCATTATCGCAGGCCGCCAACCCTGCAGGTTGTTGAGGAACCAGAGATGAAACACCGTACATATACTCCGCCCCGTCAAAAAGGCTTGATGTTGATCGAAGCACTCGTCGCCATTCTGATTTTTTCCATGGGCGTAATTGCGATGATGGGCTTGCAGGCCGCATCGGTGAAGCTCTCCAGCGATGCCAAATACCGTTCCGATGCCAACCTGCTGGCGAACGAGTTGATTGGACAAATGTGGGCGAGTGATCGCACGCCGGCCACGCTGATAACCAATTTTCAGGGTGGTGCAGGTGCCAACGGGGCTATCTACAACAACTGGGTAGCCGATGTAGCAGCAGCCCTGCCCGGCGTCAATGGCGTCGCCGCGAACCAGCCCATCGTAACGGTTACACAAGTGCCCCCGACCCCCCCGGCAACCAGCACTAGTGACCAGGTAACCATCACGATATTCTGGAAATCGCCCAACGAACCCGCCTCGACCGGCACCATCTGCGGTGTATTGAATCCCTCTGCCGCCCATTGCTACATCGCAATGGCACAAATCATCTAGGAGTCTGACTTGTCAGCGCCATTCCACAAGCAACGAGTTACCAAACCGGCAGACGGTTTCAGTCTGGTGGAGATCATAGTCGGCATGACCATCGGCCTGCTGGGCATCATGGTCATGATGCAAATGCTCTCCTTTTCCGAAAATCAGAAACGCACCACCTCCGGCAGCAGCGATGCACAGAACGCTGGGGCAATCGCGCTCTATGGCATTCAACGCGACATCCAGCAGAGCGGTTACGGCATCAGCGCGCAGAACCTGATCGGGTGCAGCGTAACGTGGACGACAACGACTGACGCAAGCACCGTAACCGTGCCCTTGGCACCCGTGACAATCAACTCCACCCCCATTCCTGCCGCAGCCAGTGACCCAAACACCGACACCGTGATGGTGATTTACGGTAACTACAACGGTCCCGAAGAAGGGGACAGCATCAGTGCACAACCGACTCCACCGACTGTCTACTCGGTGGGAACGCCGACTTCTTACAATATATCAGACAGAGTCATAGCCCAGTATGCCGTGCGTCTGGCGGCCTGCACGCTCACTCTGGATAAAGTCAACAGCATTGCCGCCCCCAACGTGACCGTCGCCACAGGTGTAGCCTTGACTTTTCCAGGCAGCGTTTTTCCAACGCTCTACAACCTGGGCCAGACGCCCAAAGTGCAAGTCTATGCCGTCCGCAATGGCAATCTGACGGTATGCGATTACATGGCCTACAATTGTGGTTCTGCGGCCTACGCGGCGATCAACACTGCGAACCAGTCGATATGGGTGCCGATCGCCGGGAACATCGTCAGCCTCAAGGCGCAATACGGGCGCGACACCAACGCCGTTCCCATGACCGGCATCGTTGACACATTCGACCAGACCACACCCGCTACAGCATGTAATTGGGCCAGAGTATCCGTTGTGCGTATCGCCCTTGTGGCCATTGGCAGCGGCGGCGGCACGAGTGTCATTACGACAGCCCCGACTTGGGATGGAACGACTGCCGTCGCGGCTGCGGCTCCTTTGCCGGGCAATGTGTCCAACCCCATCAACTTGACGCAAATCCCCAATGTCGCCGCCAATTGGCAGAACTACCACTACAAGGTATTCCAGACAGTAGTGCCCATCCGCAACATAACCATGCAGGGAGTGGTAACGGGATGTTAAGCAAACCTCTAAATCCCCGCGCCCGGCAGCAAGGCGTTACATTGCTGATCACGCTGATCGTGCTGGTGGTAATGACGCTGGCAGGCATAGAACTGATGCGTTCGGTGGACACCACCAACATCATTGCAGGCAATCTTGCCTTCCAGCAAGCCGCAACGCACTCCGGCGACGGCGGTGTTGAAACGGCCATAGGTTGGCTGGAACAGCAAAACAATGCAAATGCGGCTAATCTGTACAACGATCAGGACACCATCGGCAGTTGCAATGGTTATACCTCCAACTATATTGTGAGCACCGAACCTCCACTTGGCGGGGCAACCTGGGAAACTTGGTGGAACGGCCTTGCTATTTGCCAAAGAGTCACACTGCCGACCGATGCAGCAGGCAACACCGTCTCCTATACCATCAATCGTATGTGCAGTACCGGCGGCGGGCCACCAGCGACCTCAGGTTGTTCCACATCGCCCATAGCGGTTGCCGGAGGCACTAACAGCAGCCAGACCTCCGGCTATCAATCTCTGAATCACAGCGGGCAGGTTTACTACCGCATCACTTCACGCATCAGCGGACCACGCGGGGCGAAAAGTTACGTTCAGGCTGTCGTCTCCATGTAATTCAAATTGTCATTGAGAATATCCTCGAAAGCATCAAGGAGGTTGCCATGAATACCAGTCAGATCTTCAACCACATCCGCAATGCCATCATCATTTTCTGCGTGGCCGTGGCTTCCGCCCATGCAGCCATAACAGACATTGATAGCGCGCCGATGGGAACGGCCGCTACCGTTTCGGCATCACCCAACGTAATGGTCATGCTGGACGATTCCGGAAGTATGGATTGGGACTATCTGCCTGACAACGCTAAAAACTTCTCCGGCAATTATGGCTACAACAGCAGCCATTGCAACGGGGTTTACTACAATCCCAACATTACTTATAAAGTGCCGGTAGACTCCACCGGGATCCCTCTCAACAACAGTGCCCAAACTAGCTTTACCGCTGCCTATAACGACGGGTATAACACCGGAGCGGGAACTGTTAATTTGAATACAGCCTTTCCCGGCGGCAGCGGCTCCGGTTCCAGTTCAGCCCCCAGCTACGCCGGCCCCGCTTTTTACTACACTTATACCGGCACCCAGACCGCCGGTTGGCAGATGAATTACTACAACACATCCGGTACGTTTTATACCGAATGCAACAGTGGTTCTGTTAGCGGCAGCAGTCCAGGCGTTCCCTCAGGCTCTTCGCCATTCACCCTGACCGTTATGAGTTCGGCTAGTCCGGCCACCACTATTACGGTCAGCGGACCCAATGGTGCCACCATTACGGTCAGCGGATCGAGCAGCACCAAGGTCAGCGGCATCACGGTGAATGGCACACAGATACTGAATGCCACGACTGGCTCATCAAGTAGCCGCAACACCATTGCCGGAAAAATCGTAACCGGAATCAACGCCTGTACCACGACAGTAACCGGAAACTGCACTGGAACAGGCTACAGTGCCACCTGTCCCGGCTATCCCTCCTGCACGAGTAACGTCGTCACAATCACTGGCCCGGGCACCGCAGCCGGTTATAACCCTTCGGTCAGCAACGCCAGCGGTTACAACGGCATGACGTATGCCTATACTGCCTTCCCCGCCATCGCTTCTACCTTGGTCAGCAGTATCAAGGTGAATAATAGTGTTGAGTTGCTTACGTCCGGTTCTACTGCATCCACTACTACCTACACCACACTGGCCTCCCTTATCGCCACCGGCATCAACGCGAGCGGGTATTCTGCCACTGTATCGGGCAACACGGTCACAGTCACCGGCCCGAATTCGGCGTCGGGCGCCACAGTGAGCATCAAATATAACGGTGGTTCAACGACGCCTCCCAGCGGGGGCTTGACTGTGACCCCCGGCACCTTTTCAACACAGAGCAGTTCCGCCCAACTGCAAAACTTCGCCAACTGGTACAGCTATTACAGCCACCGCATGTTAATGATGAAAAGCGGCCTAGGTCTGGCATTCGCGCCGATTACCAACGCATATCGCGTCGGGTTCATGACCATGAACAACAACGTATCTCCCGATTTTGTGGACATCCTCCCTTTCGCTGGTAACTGTGCTGCGGGTTCCGGCACTTGCCAGAAGGATAAGTGGTACACCAAGCTCTATGCCTCCGTTGCCGCCAATTCCACGCCGCTGCGCGAAGCACTTTCTCATGTGGGGCAGTTGTACGCGCATAAATTCGGCACGATTACCACCTACAGAGCCACCATTACGGTGGGGGGAAGCGGCAGCACCGGGGTAACCAGCATTACCGTGAACGGCACTGAAACGCAGAACTGCACATTTACCGGCAGCGCCTGCCCCACCGGAACTACCACCGGTGCGGTTGCGGCAAATATTGCCAATCAAATAAACGCAATGGTTCAAACAGACTACGGCGCCACAGTATCAGGCAATGTGGTCACAATTACCGGCATAGCGGGGTCGGTTGGCTACGCACCGGTCATCACCGACGACGGCGGCGGCATGACGTTTACGACCAATACGTTTGCCGCCGTCACCGGCGCTACCGCCAACCTGAATGGCGTCACGCCTCTGGATCCGATGCAATACTCCTGCCAACAGAATTTCGTCATTCTTTCCACCGACGGATTTTGGAACGGCCCCAACACCTACGATCTTAATAACAATGCCATCGGCCAACAGGACAACATTGAACCCAGACCCATGAATGATGGCGGTACGGCAACCACGCAAACCATGACACAAGTGTGGCAGAGCACGAGCCAGCTTCAACAGTTGCAGAGCCGCACGGATACGCTGCAAAGCCAGATATCGCAATTGCAATCAAGCTCGAGCGTTTTGCAGACGCAAACGTCCCAACTACAAAGTCAGACCAGCACTTTGCAGGGAACCCTCAGTAAAGTTCTGATGCAGTGCAACCATACCTCCGCCACGTGCGGCACGGCTCCGGCAACAGGCTTGGCCAATGCAAACTGGTTTGTAGTGACATCTGGAACCTGTACCGTTGGCACCAACGTGCAATGCTCGGTTATCAGCGGTCTGAGCACCGTGGCAAATGTCACCACTACCTGTAACACATCGGCAAGCATTACTTCCACCTCAGCCTATCTTACTATTACAGTTTCCGGGCTTTCCTCAAGCAAGCCGACTATCAGTTCCATCAAGATAGATGGACATGAAATCCTGACAGGCACTACCAGTGCCCCCAGTTCCAGCAGCACCTCTAAAGTTGCTAGCGCTATCAATTCAAATGTTGGCAGCAACGGATATACCGCCACGGTTTCCGGCAGTGTTGTCACCGTCGCCGGCTCGACTTACCCCATCACGGCTTCGTCCACAATTACTGCTTATACAGTGGCCTCTGGGTCCGCAACTCTTGCTGGTGCCATCACTGGCAGTCAGGGTTACACCCTTAATAATGCCGACTCGAACGGAAAAATATATAGCAGTTGCGCTTACACGGGTTGGAGTGCAGCCACAGGAACACCTAGTTGCACGGCAGTGGCCCAATCCGGAACACCAAACAATACGTCAGTGGCATCTGCGGTGAAGTGCGCAACAGTAGTGACCTCGGCATGGGCGAACGCAAGTTCGTGTGGGGTGACCACGACTCCAGATTCTAGTGGAAATACCACCCAGTGCCAGTATGCCATCCCGGGAACTTCCACTTCTGGCTGGAGTACTCCGGTCAACACCAGTTCCTGTACGGCGGTGGCTCAATCAGCATCTCCCACATATACAGTCGGTACCACCACACAATGCTCATACCTTGATGGTGCATGGACACCCGCATCCAGTTGCACCGCCGTAGCCAAAACCAGCTCGTCCCCCTACACGGTTGGCGCGTCTACTCAATGCCAATATTCGTTGGGCGCATCAGGCTCAGGTGCTTATGTCAACGCGAGTTCTTGCGCGACAGTGGCGCAATCTTCGTCATCACCTTACACGGTGGGTACGGCGACGGATTGCCAGACCATCGTGAGTGCATCATGTACGCCGGGTACGAACGGTTGTAGTTCGTTTACTACCGGTCCGACCCTCGTGGCTTCCTGTACGCCAGCGTCGGCAAGTTCAGCCAATAATTACACCACCACGACCTGCCAGACCGTGACGACCGGTCCGACAACAGTGACTTCCTGCACACCCGTGTCGGCAAGTTCAGCCAATAACTACACAGCCACCACCTGTACTGCCGGAGCAGGCGGCACGTCCAATACCCTGGCCGATGTGGCAGAGTACTATTACGTCACGGACCTGCGGGACAGCTCTCTGGGCAACTGCACCGGAGTTGGTACTGTCGGCGGCATAACATATGGCCCGGGTGGTGACGTATGCCTCGATGACGTGCCCACATCCAATTTGGACAAGCAGACTCAACAGCATATGACGACGTTTACTTTGGGGCTGGGCGCGCGTGGCTCGATGGTTTTCTCGCCTATCTACCAAAGCCTAACTGCCGCCTGCAACCCAGCGACTGACGGTGATTTTTGTGCCATTTACACCGGCGTAACCGCAAGCGGAGCAACGGCCAACGATGGATCAACCATTTGCTCCTGGCAAGCATCCGGCACCTGCACTTGGCCCGTACCCAGTTCTGGCTCGATCAATAATATTGATGATCTCTGGCACGCGGCGGTAAACGGGCGAGGCGCCTATTACAGTGCTACCGATCCGTCTACGTTGGCAACCGGTTTGGCCAGTACACTGGCCGGCATTAGCGCACGCCTCGGTTCTTCGGCAGCGGCAACCACCAGCAATCCCAACGTCAGTGCGGGCAACAATTTTGTATTCAGCTCGTCCTTCATGTCGGGGGACTGGACCGGCGAAGTAACCCGCGAGTCGATCAACCTGACTACCGGCGCGTTAAACTGTTCCGGCTCGCCTGTATGCAACCCGATAGTAGACTGGTCTGCACAGGGTGCGCTGGATACGCTTGCAGCGCAAACTGCGGGGGGCGGCTCGCGCAATATCTACACTTACAATCCATCGGCAAGTACCTATACCGGCGACCCCGCCTGGCTGAATAGCGGAATGCTCAAGTCGTTCATCTGGGCTAACATGAGTGCGACGGAACAGGGCTACTTGAATAACATCTCCGGACTGTCCCAGTACACCAGTCTCACCAGCGCCCAGCAGACCGCAGCAGCCGGAGCCAACCTGTTGAGTTATCTGCGCGGTGACATCAGTAATTACGGCACATACTACCGTGCGCGCACCCATATTCTGGGCGATGTCGTGAATTCCAAGATAGCCTATGTGGGACAACCCTCATTTAGCTATGGAGATACCAATTACACCACTTTCGCGTCTACCACCCAGCGCAACAGCATGGTTTACGTCGGTGCCAACGATGGCATGCTACACGCTTTCAATGCGGGGGGGGCAACCATCACTGCGGGAGATGGATCAGGCTATGAAGCCTGGGCCTATATACCGGATCTGGTGGAGTCCAATCTCTATCTGCTTGCCGACATGAGCTATGCAACCCTGCATCGTTTCTTTGTGGACGGCTCACCGATAGTAGGCGATATATGCCCGCAGACTCTGCCTTCGACCTGCTCCGCAAGTGTCATTGGAACCAATTATAGTAGCAGCTGGAGGACTATTCTGGTCGGCGGGTTGAATGACGGCGGAGCCGGCTACTATGCACTGGATGTAACTGATCCCGCAAAACCTCAGGCACTTTGGGAATTCACCGACCCGAACATGGGTTATTCCTTTGGCAATCCCCAGATCACCAAGCTGGCTGACGGTACTTGGGTCGTGCTGCTTACTTCCGGGTATAACAATGTCCCTGCCCCGAACGGCCCACAATCGACCGGCGATGGCGTGGGGCGCCTATATGTACTCAATGCGTATACCGGTGCGCTTATCCGCACCATCAGCACCGGAGTGGGCAGCGTCGGCACGCCGAGCGGATTGGCACGCATCAGCGCCCGGGTCAATAACCCATCTTCCGATAATACCGCACTGGAAGTCTACGGTGGTGATTTGCTCGGCAACGTGTGGCGATTCGATATCAACAACAATGTGGGATCCAGCCTTCAAAATTATGAAGCTCAACTGATCGTCACGTTGCAGGATTCTTCGGGCAATGTCCAGCCGATCACTACCAAACCGGAGGTCGGCATCGTCAGCAACCAAGTGGCCGTCTTCGTCGGCACCGGCAAATTTTTGGGAACCAGCGATTTGACCAATACTCTGGTTCAAACCATGTATGGCATCAAGGATCCGCTTACAGTTTCGACGACAGCCTCACCCGGCACGGCGATCTACTCCAGTCCGCAAGCTTCAACTTGTTCACTGACGACTACGACAAACTGTTTTGTCCAGCAAACTGCAGTCGACACCACTTGCCCGAGCGGTTCTCCGGCAACGATCTGCTCCGCCGGCTACCCTGTACGCACCGGTTCGAGCAAGTCGGTTAATTTCTCCACTCAGTACGGCTGGTATATTAATTTCCCGTCCAGTGGCGAACGCGACAACACTGACCCGATACTTGCTCTAGGCACGTTGGGTTTTACCACCAATACCCCCAGCACCGCGAACGCTTGTTCTGTTGGGGGCTACAGTTTCAGTTGGTTCCTTAACTACGCGACCGGCGCAGCGGTCGCCACTTCGACTACTGGGGTTATTTCCGTCGAACTCGGCAGCCACAACGCAAGCGGTGGCATTAGCTCCTCCTCATTCGGCAACTCTCCGACTTACTACACTTTGCCCAACGGAACGGTAATGGAACTGACCACCTTGTCGAGTGGAGGCTCTAGCCTAAATCAACCTCCCGTCAGCGGCGGCGGCGGGAGTACGCGGCGTACCTCATGGCGTGAACTTATCCTGCAATAGAGGGTTGAATGTGCCATATAAGGAAAGTCAGGCCCGCATTTTGCGGGCTTGGCTTTAGATGCTCTATTTAATTTTGGGTTGAGTTAATCCAAGATTGTTCATTAGGCTGAAAAAACTGTCGTTCCCGCGCAGGCGGGAATCCAGATTATTAAAATTCCCTGCGAGGCAGGAAACATCTTTTGATTGCTCGCCGTGATTGCAGCCTTTCGCTTACCTACCCGCCGCATCTCCTTTGCCATTGCGCTTTCCGCAATGGTGCATGCCGCCATTCTATGGCTACCCCATTCCCCATTACCACATGAGAAGGTAAATTTACCGCCACTTACCGCGAGGCTCGAACCTTTGCCACTTCCTATCGCTAAACCTGCTGCGAAACCGGAACCACTAAACCAGTTAAGCAAGCCGGGCGACGGCCCATCTACCAAGAAAATATCCGGCACTGCAAATTCGCTGAAGGAGATGGAAAAATCAGCGGCAGTCCACCAGTTCCCTAAACACTTGCAACTTAGTTTTGCAATTTATCAAGGCACCGTCAATTCCAGGATTGGGGAGTTTCGTCACGAGATTGATATCGACGGGGACAAATATACCTTGAAGGCAACCAAACAATTTACCGGCCCGACAAATTTACTGAATAACGACCAACTTATACTGACCAGCCAAGGCAAGATTGATGAGCATGGGCTGCATCCGGAAATTTTCAAGGAAGAAAGAATCGCCGGAAACGGCAAGCAAGACCTGAAAGCGACTTTCGATTGGGTAGCACAGACACTGCGTTTTTCACATGGCGACGATACTACATTGCCCGCCGACACCCAGGACATCCTGAGTTTTATGTACCAACTATCTCAACTCTTGATACCTTCTATGCGCGTGGAATTTTTCCCACTACCTATTAGCGACGGCACACAACTCACACAATACCAGATTGAGATCGGCAGAGCAGAGGACATCTCTACCCCTATGGGCAAATTGCGCGCGTTGCATTTGCGGAAAATGCATGCTCAAGGCGAAGCTTATTTTGAAATCTGGCTCGGGTTGGAATACCGCCAGCTACCAGTAAAATTTCGTCAGGTTGATGGTTCGGATAAAGTGACAGAGGAATTTGTAATTTCGGATATTCGTGCTGCGGATAAATAAGTTGGCACTTATGGAACATCCGGGTTAAGCGCTTTAGGCAGTGGGAACACCACGTTTTCGCTGATGCCCTGCAACTCCTGCACGCTCACCGCACCCAATTCCTTCAGTCGCGCGATCACGTCCTGCACCAGCACTTCCGGGGCGGAGGCTCCTGCGCTTATGCCAATATGCAATTTCCCGGATAGCCATTCCGCTTGCAACTCGCAGGCATTGTCCACCAGATAAGCCGGCACGTTCATGTTGCGCGCGACTTCGCGCAAGCGGTTGGAATTGGAGCTGTTGGGCGAACCGACCACAATCACCACATCGCATTGCTTCGCCAGCAGCTTGACTGCATCCTGGCGGTTTTGCGTGGCATAGCAAATATCATTTTTCTTCGGGCCAGTTATGGCGGGGAAACGCGCCATCAAGGCGGCGATAATAGCTTCCGCATCGTCCATCGAGAGCGTGGTCTGGGTGACGAAGGCAAGATTATTTTCATCCTGCACCGTAAGTCGCTGCACATCGGCGGGCGAGTCCACAAGATACATGCCGCCCTCTGTCTGTCCCATGGTGCCTTCCACTTCGGGATGCCCGGCATGGCCGATCATGATGATTTCCTTGCCACGCTCGCGCAGGCGCGCAACCTCGATATGCACCTTGGTCACCAGCGGGCAGGTGGCGTCAAATACCGTCAAGCCACGCGCCTCGGCTTCGATCCGTACCGATTTCGGCACGCCATGCGCGCTGAAAATCAGGATGCCGCCGGATGGTACATCGGCGACATCTTCGATGAACACCGCGCCTTTTGCGCGCAGATTTTCCACTACAAATTTGTTATGGACTACTTCGTGGCGCACGTAGATGGGTGCACCATGCAACGCCAGCGCGCGCTCGACGATTTCGATGGCGCGGTCAACTCCGGCACAGAAACCGCGCGGGTTGGCAAGCAGGATGTTCATTTCAGATAACCGAACTGTCCCTTCCCCATGCCAGGGGGAAGGTTAGGATGGGGGTTGGCACGGCGGGTACGCTGCGTTTCTACCCCCTCCCTAGCCCTCCTCCTGCAAGGAGGAGGGGATATGTGGTCTAACGGATTATCTGGGTTCATCAAGTCTTCTCCGGTTTATCCACGAAGCTATCCCACAACAACAACGCAGCGCCGCAGGTGATGGCAGAATCCGCGAGATTGAAGGCGGGGAAGTGATAAGCGTTCCAGTAGAAATCGAGAAAATCCACCACGTAGCCGTAAGAGACACGATCTATAAGGTTGCCGAGCGCGCCGCCCAGTATCATTGCCAGCCCGAAGCAAAATAATTTCTGCTCAATATGCTTGCGCAGCAGCCAGATGATCCATACCGATGCGACTACGGCAATGACGCTGAACATCCAGCGCTGCCAGCCACCAGCATTGTTAAGAAAGCTGAATGCCGCACCCTGATTGTGTGCCAGCACCAGATTGAAGAATCTGGTTATATCCCGACCTTCGCCGTAAATAAAATGACTGCTGATCCACAACTTGCTGAGTTGGTCGAGGAGGATGACTAACGCACTTAGTGAGAGCCAACGACTAAGCATACTTCCGCGCCTCGCCGCTACCGAACAGGTTGCTCACACAACGACCGCACAGCGTCGGATGTTGCGCATTCGCAGCAACATCGGCACGGTAATGCCAGCAGCGTTCACATTTTGTGTAGGTGCTGGGCATCACCACGATGCGCTGCTCTGCTTCCGTCGCAACACGATGCACCGTAGAGCGCGAGGTAATCAGCACAAGGCGCAGATCGTCACCCAAACGCGCCAGCGCATCGTAGTCCGCGTCAACCGTATAGATATCCACTTCGGCAGCCAGTGCCGAGCCGATTTCACCAGCCGCACGCTGCTCTTCCAGCTTCTTATTCACCGATTCACGAATGTTGCGAATATTCCACCAGATGCTAACCTCTGCGCCACTCAGTCCGGAATCAGGCAGCGCATACCACTGCTGCTCGAATACGCTGATCTCTGGTTTTCCACCCAATGTTGTCCAAACTTCCTCGGCAGTGAAGCTGAGTATCGGCGCCATCAGACGCACCAAGCTATGGACGATATGATACAGCGCATTTTGCGCGGAGCGGCGCGCGATGGAATTTTCGCCTGCGGTATACAGCCGGTCTTTCAGAATATCCAGATAGAAGCCGCCCAAGTCTTCGGAACAAAAACCTTGCAGCTTCTGCACTACCAGATGGAATTCGTAGCGGGAGTAATCCGCACAAATATCATCCTGCAATTTCTGCGTCAGCGCCAGCGCATAGCGGTCTATCTCCAGCCATTCCGCAACTGGCATGGCATCGCGTGCGGCGTCAAAATCGGCGATATTAGCCAACAAGAAACGCAAGGTGTTGCGGATGCGCCGGTAGCTTTCCACCACGCGCTTGAGTATCTCGTCGGAGATCGTCAGTTCGCCGGAGTAATCGGTCGAGGCCGTCCACAGGCGCAAAATATCTGCGCCCAGCGTATCAATAATTTTCTGCGGCGCGATGACATTACCCTTGGACTTCGACATCTTGTGGCCGTGGCCATCCACCACGAAGCCGTGGGTAAGCAGCGCATCGTAAGGCGCGCGTCCATTAACGGCGCATGAGGTCAGCAGCGAAGACTGGAACCAGCCGCGATGCTGGTCGGAGCCTTCCAGATACAGGTCGGCAGGGAAGCGCAGATCTTCGCGTTTCGCCAGCACGGCAGCATGGGTCGCACCAGAATCGAACCACACGTCCAAGGTATGGCTGAGCTTTTTGTAGTGCTCTGCATCTGCCCCCAACAAATCCGCCGGGTTCAGGCTGAACCACGCCTCGATGCCGGATTGCTCCACGCGTTGCGCCACTTGCTCCAGCAATTCCGGCGTGCGCGGATGCAGTTGCATGGTTTCTTTATGCACAAAGAACGGCATCGGTACGCCCCAGTTGCGCTGGCGCGACACGCACCAGTCGGGACGGTTTTTGATCATCGCTTCGAGACGCGCGCGTCCCCAGGATGGGAAGAACTCGGTGGCTTCGACGGCTTGATTGGCGAGTTCGCGCAAACTCAATCCATCCTGGTGTGTCTTCGCCGCATCATGCTCACGCTTTTCCTGCACTAGCTTTTCGACATTCGCACCATCTGCCACGGCAACACTATCCATCCCGATAAACCACTGAGGGGTAGAACGAAAAATGATCGGTGTTTTGTGCCGCCAGCAATGCGGGTAGCTGTGCTGTATTTTTTCGATGTGCAGCAGGTGGCCGCTGGACTTGAGAGCCTCGATCACCACATCGTTCGCCTTCCACACAAATAACCCCGCCAGAGCGGTGTCACCGGCAGGCGGTGTGGTGGAGATGAACTTGCCATCGTCACCCACCGGGTTGTCGTTGGGCAGATCGTATTTCTGTCCGACGAAATAGTCGTCCAGGCCATGCGCCGGAGCGGTATGCACCAAGCCCGTACCCGCTTCCAGCGTGACATGCTCGCCACAGATGATGGGCACGATGCGCTCATGGAACGGGTGTTGCAGCGGCAACATCTCCAGCGCCGCGCCTTTGCACACACCGGCGATACTTGCGCCCTCCGCCAACCCGTAGCGGGTGAGGCAGGCATCAGCCAGTTCAGCGATCAGCACCAGATAGCCTTGTGCGGTATGGATGAGGCGATACTCATGTTCCGGGTGTACGCTCACCGCCTGATTAGCGGGCAACGTCCACGGCGTGGTGGTCCAGATTACCGCATACGCTTTGGCATCGCCCGGCAGGGACACGCCGAATGCCTTGCACAACGCGGGGTTATCTTTCACCTCGAAACCCACATCTATCGCGGGCGAAACCTTGTCCTCGTATTCCACTTCCGCCTCGGCCAGCGCCGACTGGCAATCCAGGCACCAGTTCACTGGCTTGCGGCCCTGATACAAATAGCCGCGCTCGAAGATTTTGCCGAGGGTGCGAATGATGTCGGCCTCAGTCTTGAAGTCCATGGTCAGGTAGGGATGATCCCAATCGCCCAGCACGCCGAGTCGAATGAAATCCTTCTTCTGCCGCTCGATCTGCTCGGCGGCATAGGCGCGGCACAGTTCGCGGAACTGCGCTGGCGGTATGTTCTTGCCGTGCTTTTTCTCTACCTGCAATTCGATAGGCAGGCCGTGGCAGTCCCAGCCCGGCACATAGGGCGCATCGAAGCCAGACAAAGTTTTGGATTTGACGATGATATCCTTCAGCACCTTGTTCACCGCATGGCCGATATGGATGTCGCCGTTGGCATACGGCGGGCCGTCATGCAGGATGAATTTCGGACGTCCTTTGCTTGCAGCGCGAATTTTCTGGTAACGCTGCTGCTCCTGCCATTGCGCCAGCATCAGCGGCTCGCGCTTGGCGAGGTCGCCGCGCATAGGAAACGGGGTGTCGGGAAGATTAAGGGTATTCTTGTAATCAGTCATGTTGTTCAAACCATTTCTTTGCATGTTCTACATCCAACGCAATCTGCCGCGTCAGCGTTTCCAAATCGGGAAATTTTGCTTCGTCGCGCAGCTTGTGCAAAAAATCCACGCGCATGTGTCTGTTGTAAATCTGGCGTGAAAAATCGAACAGGTGAACTTCCAGCACTGGCTTGCCATCCATCTTCATTGTCGGGCGTACGCCCAGACTGGACACGCCGTGCATGGGCGGCAAGTCATCGCCTTGCATCTGCACCACAAAAATCCCGGACAGCGGCGGGCGGTTGTGTTTCAACTGAATGTTGGCGGTCGGAAAGCCAAGCCGTTTGCCCATGCCATCACCATGTTCCACGCGCCCGCTGATACTGTAGGGACGACCCAGATAGGACTGCGCCAAACCCATCTTGCCCTCAGCCAGCGCCGCTCGAACCGCCGTGCTGGAGATGCGCACATCATCGTGCACCACACTGTGCATCGCCTGCACCTCAAAACCATGCTGCGCACCAATCTGCGCCATCATGGTAAAGTCACCGTTGCGGCCACTGCCGAAACGAAAATCGTCGCCGATCAACACAAACTTCGCCCCCGCTTCGGTATGCAGTGCATGGACGAAATTCGTAGCGCTCATCTGCGCAAAATGGTTATTGAAGCGGCACACATGCACGCGATTCACACCGAACGCCGCGAATAATTCCAGCTTCTCGCGCAAGCTGGTCAGCCGCGCCGGTGCCTGCTGCGGCGTGAAAAATTCGCGGGGATGCGGCTCGAAAATAACTACAGCTGTCGGTAGCCCGCGCAACTGTGCCGCTTCACGCAGTTGCGCGAGCAAAGCCTGATGGCCGAGATGCATGCCATCGAAATTACCGATGGTCATTGCAACCGGTTGCACAATAGAAGGATGGAGTCCGCGAAAGATTAACATAATAGGGCGCGGATTATACCGTAGAAACTATCATCCCTTCCCCCTACCAAGGGGAAGGTTAGGATGGGGGTAGAGTTGGTGAGATGACGCGTTTCTACCTTCTTCCCCTGCAAGAGGGAGGGGATTATCTTCCTACGCCGTTCCCCCAACAGTCAACCCATCTATCCTTACCGTCGGCTGCCCCACTCCAACCGGCACGCTTTGGCCTTCTTTGCCGCAGGTGCCCACGCCGGGATCGAGCGCCATGTCGTTGCCTATCATGCTGACGCGCATGAGTGCTTCTGGACCGTTGCCGATCAAGGTCGCGCCCTTCACTGGGGCTGTGATCTTGCCGTCCTCGATCAGGTAAGCTTCGGTGGTCGAAAACACAAACTTGCCGCTGGTGATGTCCACCTGCCCGCCGCCGAAATTGGCGGCATACAGACCATGCTTCACTGAGGCGATGATCTCATCGTGCGTCTTGTCGCCATTCAACATCATGGTGTTGGTCATGCGCGGCATCGGCAGGTGCGCATAGGATTCGCGCCGCGCGTTGCCGGTGACCGGCACGCCCATCAGGCGCGCATTCAGCGTATCCTGCAAATAGCCTTGCAGGATGCCGTCCTCGATCAACACGTTGCGCTGCGTGGGATTGCCTTCGTCGTCCATGTTGATCGAACCGCGCCGGTTGGCAATGGTGCCGTCGTCCACCACGGTCACGCCTTTTGCGGCGACGCGTTCTCCGACGCGTCCTGAGAAAGTGGAACTGCCCTTGCGGTTGAAGTCACCCTCCAGCCCGTGTCCCACCGCTTCATGCAGCAGGATGCCGGGCCAGCCGGAGCCGAGTACTACGGTCATATTCCCCGCCGGTGCGGGCTTGGCATCGAGATTGATAACTGCTTGGTGCACTGCCTTGGCGGCATAATCGCGCAGCACGTCGTCGCTGAAATAAGCGTAATCAAAGCGCCCGCCGCCGCCTGCCGAGCCTTGTTCGCGCTTGCCGTTGCTTTCCACGATTACTTGCAGCGACAGGCGCACCAGCGGGCGGATGTCGGCATTCAGCAGGCCGTCGCTGCGCGCTACCAGAACCACGTCATATTCGCCCGCCAGCCCCGCCATCACCTGGGTCACGCGCGGATCGAGGGCGCGTGCATAACGCTCCAGCCGTTCCAGCAGTGCGACCTTGTGGGCATCGTTCAAGCTGGCGATGGGGTCTTGCGGCAGATAAAGATTTTTATTTTTGCCCGGATGCCGCCTTTCGACATAGCTCAAGGCAGGCACCGTCTGTGACCCGCCCTGCCGCGCAATCGCACGAGTAGCCAGCGCAGCGCTTTCCAGCGCGGACAGACTGATGTCGTCGGAATAGGCGAAGGCGGTCTTTTCTCCGCTTACCGCGCGCACGCCGACACCCTGCTCGATGCCGAAGCTGCCGGATTTGACGATGCCCTCTTCCAGCGACCAGCTCTCGGCGCGGCTGTACTGAAAATACAGGTCGGCGTAATCCACCCTGTGTGCCATCATTTTCTTGAACACCCGCTCCAGATGGCGTACTTCCAGCGCGTGCGATGCGAGCAGGGATTGTTGCGCGAGGATAAAAGAAGTATCTTTTTTCATAGTAAATTGTCCATTAGAACTACACTACAGTTCCTTCCCCCTTGCAGGGGGAAGGTTAGGATGGGGGTAGAATAGTGGAAAGGTAAAATTTCTACCCCCACCCTAGCCCTCCCCCTGCAAGGAGGAGGGGATGTTTTGAATATCTAGCTACGCGAGTTTCACGTTATAGAATCCGGTGCGATAGTGCCGGTAGACTGGCACGCAGGCTGGCCTGATAGGACGGATTCACTTCCGCGACTACCACACCGGAACCGCGCGCAAGTTCGTCCAGCACGCGCCCCCACGGATCGACGATCATGCTGTGGCCGTGCGTTTCGCGTCCACTGACGTGATAGCCGCCCTGCGCGGCCGCCACTACATATGCCAGATTTTCTATGGCGCGTGCGCGCACCAGCACTTCCCAATGCATCTTGCCGGTGGTCTCGGTGAAGGCGGCGGGCAGCACGATGATGTCCACATCTTTCATGGCACGGAACAGTTCGGGGAAGCGCAGATCGTAACAAATCGCCAAGCCGATGCGCCCGAACGGGCTATCCACCACCACCACCTGATTGCCGGATTCGATAGTGCGCGCCTCGTGGTATTGCTCGTTGCCGAGGACGAGATTGAACAAATGTATCTTGTCATAACGCGCCACCTGCTTGCCGTGGTCATCGAACACCAGACAGGTATTCAGCACCTTGTCGGGCGTGCTGGCGACCAGCGGAATGGAACCGCCTACCAGCCATATTTTGTGTTTGCGCGCCGTTTTGCTGAGAAAAGATTGAATCACGCCATTGCCCGGCTGTTCTCGCACCGCCACCTTATCCCTCTCGCTCAAACCCATGATGGGAAAATACTCCGGCAACACCACCAGACGCGCGCCTTGGTCTGCTGCCTTTTCTATCAGGCGCCTCGCCTCGCTCAGGTTGCCCTCGACATTCGGGCCTGAGGCCATCTGCACGGCGGCGACCTTGAAGGTCTGTGCGGCTTGCTTCTGGGTGGAATTTACGTCTTGCATGTCCAAGCTTTCTTAAGGATTGATTTCTTTACCGGCTGAACCGGCGGCTGATTGTCCTGTTTTGAGTACATTCGGGTTAACCCAGGTACCTGTCACATTGTATTCAAACGATACCAACTTATCGAGTGGTTCGCGCAGAATCTTATTGGCGATAAAAGCCCCGATGCCCACCACCGGCCCGGCGGCAAACCCGAGTAGCGAAACGCTGTTACCCACAGCGGGCAGAATGCGCACCCGCAGGTTCTGCGTTTCGCGGTTCAGGTCAACCTGCCCCCGCATGGTCACCTTCGCGGACGAACCGTCAATCCTGAAATCGTTGGTCTCCAGCACGCCCTGCTTGATTTGCGCCGTGCCGGCGATGCTGTCGAAGGCGAAGCCCTGACTGAACACGTCGGTAAAACCGAGCGTGATATGCGTGGGTAGCGCTTGCAGGCTCAGGATGCTCAGCAGCTTGCCTGCGCCTGGATCGATTTTCAGGAACTGTCCCTTGCCTGTATCCAGACTGAGCTTACCATCCAGGGCAGCATAGCTGAAATCGTCCGGCGCACCGCTCCATGTAAACGCGCCTTCGAGCTTGCCGCTGCCATTCTTGACGCTGTCGGGATAACCGGAACGGGAAAGGATTTTCCCCGCATTGCTGATTTCCAGTTTGAGGTTAACCTGTGTCTGTGCTTTGCCCTCCGCCATGTGGTACTTCCCGTCCGCAGTCAACACACCATCCGGATTGGTAATGCGCATATGATCCAACTGCCAGTCACTTCCGTGCTGCCGCGCCAACAATTCCATCTTGCCGAGCTGCTTATCTCTCCACGTGAGTTCGTCCACTTCCAGGTCGAGAGCGGGATACTCGGTGCGTGTGGAATCCTCACCGGTAGCTGATTCCCGCACGACCTCTTTCTTCTTGCCGCTATCAGCCTCGCCCGAAGTCCCGCTGTTATCCTTGCCCAAGTTCAGGTTCCGCAAGCGCGCCACCAGTTTGCCTTTGTCCTGCGATTGCCAACTTACCTCGCCGTTGATTTCCTTGGATGCCAGTTGCGCCGTGAGCGCACCGTCCTGATTGCGCGCATTGACGTGCAAGCCGCTCATACTGACCCCGTAAGCATTGAGCTTCTGAACCGTCAAGTCGACACCGGCAATACTGAATGGCGGTTTCGCGCCAGAAATCTTTCCTTCAGCGGATGGCAACAGACCGCCCCAGCCTTCCAGAGATAACTGCGGCATGGTTCCAGTAATCCATACCCCATCGCGGTTCACCCACTTGCCGATACCGCCGAAATTCATCGTGCCGCGCTTGATTACCATGTCGCCGCCTTCCTCGCGGCGCAGCAATCTCGCCCTAAGCAGTTTGCCGTATTGCAGGGAAATTACGTCCTGTTTTGCAACCATGCTTCTCATCTCAAAGCTTAGAGGGATAACCTCGTCGCCTCCTTTGGCAAAGGGCGCGGGCAAGTCGGAAACCAGGCCAACCAAGTTTGAGGTAAGCAGCACATTGGCCAATTTTTTCTGCAGCGTAATTTCCGCGTCCCAGTCGCTGCCGCCATGCAATCTGGACAATAACGGATTGGATAAGTTCTTGCGCAATGAGTCCATGTTGGCTTTGCCATGCACCTTGGCCTGCACCATTCCGTCCGCACCGCTCTGCATCGCCAGCGTAGCGGGGCCACCGAGGATTTGCGCGCTGAAACTCTTCGTGTGCATCGAAGATTCCGTGAACAGTAGATCACCATTTGCCGAATACAAAACAGGAACGCCATCGCCCAGATTTATCTCATTGCCGATAAAATGATAGCTGCCAGAAACCGTCGCCGGTTTGCTACCACGCAACGGGATATTCGCCGTCAGGTGCAGGTTGCCGTTGCCGCGTGCCGTCATATTGTCGGTGAAACCGTCGATATAGCCGTGCACCGGGCTTTTCTGGATGAAATCCAGGCCGCGCGTGGTTTCACCTGTTCCTTCGCCGCGCACTTGCAACATCAAGTCGGGGCTTGTCATATCCTCCATGACCACGCTGGCCTTTTGCAGCCGCATTCCCATTGTCATGCCGGATGGCGCGTTCACCTCCAGCCGTTTGCCCTGTATCAACAATTCCCCAGTAATATTATTTATATGTGGCCATGCCTTGTCATATTCCAGTTCCCCGCCCCTGACGTGCGCCTGTATCTGGAATATGCCTTTCTTGTTTTCCTGAAATGGGAAATCGTTCAAGTCGCCGTGCAAGCGCAGGTGAAAATCATCGGAATGTCCGTCAATCAACGCACTGCGCAACCAGGCATGGGTTTCCTTGCCCAGCGCATCCAGCGGAACATAACGGTCGGCATGAGCTATCGCACCGCGCGTCAGGTTAATGTTCAGATCTATCAAGCCGGGACTGTTAGGCAGGGGCTGAAAACTGCCGTACATAGTTCCGGCAAGATCGGCATTGGCGGCGGAAACATTGCTGAATTTCATTTCCATCCCTTGCGGCTTCGCTTGCCAACTGCCTTGCGCAGTAAGCGTGTCAAACTCCAGTGGTTCCGGCATGATTTGCGGCGCATCCAGCGTCAGCTTGTGCGCATTCAGCGACAACATACCCGTGGTCTCGCTGCCCTCCAACTCGCCGCTCAGGCCGCTGAAACCGGGTAGTTTACCTACTCGCTTCATGGACAACTGGTCGAACTGCGCTTTGACCTCGTAATGCACCGGCTTGTCGGCATCGCCCTGCCATTTCGCTTGCAGTCCGGAAACCGTTCCTTGCGGCGCAAATTCGACAAGCTGCTTCTTTAACTCCCTGCTCAGCGGCAGAGAATCCGTCAGTTTAACGAGATTGGCCAACTCCAGCTTGTTCGCGCGCACCTCGCCACTGGCAGGTTGTTTGTCTGAGGCAGCGGCAAGGCGCAGGTAAAAATCGGTAGGCTGCAATACCACGTCATCCGTCTGCAAGGAAAGTTGGTGCGTGGAAACCTCTGTTCCTTGTGCCGACTCCACCCAGCCGATGCGTCCGCTCAGCGTGCGCAAATCAAGCGGCGACAAGCCATCGGCCAATTGCGCCTGCACATCCGCCAGCGCCAGATCGGCCGTCACCTGATTCACCTTGCCGTTCGCCACATCCAGCCAGCCGCGCAACGCTCCCCTGCCGCGCCTGAACCCGGCAGGTAGCGGTAGCCAAGTGCGCCATGCAGCTACATCGGCATAATCGAGTTGAGTATATAATTGCCCGCGCCATACGTTCAGGTCTTCGAAACTCCGCCCGGAAAAATCACCGCGCACATCAAGCTGCGCAGACAGCTCCGTCGGCGGCAGCGCACGTAAAGCAAAACGGTGGTGGCGCCAGCGGTTCTCGATGAGCAGATTCAGTTGATTGAACACCAAAGGGGGAGTGGCACGCTGTTCGTCCAGCCAGGTAATGCGTGCATCGCGCACCACGATATAGGTCTGATGCAGCAACCAGTCCGCCAAGCCGTTTTGACCTGAAGACTGGTCAGACAGCGCCACTCCGGCGATATGCAACAAACCCTGCGCATCGCGCCTGACCAGCAAGTCCGGCTGATCCAGTTCCAATCTGTACAAACGTACCTCGCCCTGCAACAAGCTCCTCCACGACACCACGCTATCCACATGCTGCAATGCCAGCGCAGTCATACCCGGCTTGTTTTTATCAAGAATGCGCACATCGGTAAGCAACAGGTGGGGACGAATGCCGCGCCAATCAGCCTCGATTTTGCCGATGGAAACCGGCTGCCCGATGGCTTGGCTGACGGAGACGGTGATGAGGCCGTGATAATGCTCGATATCCGGCAATATCCAGTAGCGCAAACTCAGCACCAGCGCCCCGCAGGCGAGCGTGAGCACTACCGCACCGACCAGCGCAATACGAGTCAAATGGTTGAGGCCGCGCCAAGCAAAGCGCAGGGAAGTCTTTAGCATCTAACGGTGTGACCCGCAGGCCACGCGAACAAGCAAACCATGATAGGCACTCGGGACTTATAATGAACTTATGTGAGTTTACATTCTAACCCGAAGCTACTGCCATGAATACCGCTGCCCCTCCTGACACTACTGATTTCGACGCTATTTTGCGGCGCACGCTACGTTGTAGCCGTTATGTACGGAACCTGCTTGACAGTGATGCAGAATTATTGTCATGGCTGCGCTTGCACTATGTGCAACCATGCAACGCCGTAGAAATGGCAGCCTGGCTGGATGCCATGACTATCACCGATGAAGATTCGTTGTCGCGCGCGCTGCGCCGTCTGCGCAAACGCGTGATGCTTAAACTGCTGACGCGCGACCTGGGCGGCCTAGCCGATTTGAATGAAGTAATGGTGACTATGACCGCGCTGGCGGAACTTGCCGTGCGGCGCGCGCAGGCTTTTGCCATGGCATCGCTGGTGGAGCAATACGGGGCGCCAATAGGTTCGTCCGGCGGCGCACCGCAGGAAATGCTGGTGATTGGCATGGGCAAGCTGGGCGGCGGCGAGTTGAATGTTTCCTCAGACATCGACCTGATTTTTGTTTATCCGGAAGACGGCGAAACCACTGCCAAAGGTAGGCAATCCGTTACCAGCCAAAGGCTGGACGGAATTGTCACTGGCTCGCGCCCACTCAGCAACCACGAATTCTTCTCCAAGCTTGGGCGCCGCCTGATTAACCTGATCCACGAATTGACCGGGGAAGGCTATGTGTTCCGTGTGGACATGCGCCTGCGTCCTTATGGCGACAGCGGTCCGCTGGTAACAAGCTTTGCGGCGCTGGAAGAATATCTGGTCACGCAAGGACGCGAGTGGGAACGCTACGCGTGGATCAAGGCGCGTGTAGTTTCTCCCGCACACAGCGCAGCTACTGAAGAGTTGATGCAACTCGCGCGCCCTTTTGTGTTCCGCAAATATCTCGACTTCGGCGCATTCGCCTCCATGCGCAAACTGCATGCGCAAATCCGCCAGGAAGTACAGCGGCGCGACCGCCTCAACAACATCAAGCTTGGCCCCGGCGGCATCCGCGAAATTGAATTCATCGCCCAAGTGTTCCAGTTGATACGCGGCGGGCGCGCCACCAGCCTGCGTGCCCGCCCCACACTGCGAGTGCTGCAACTGTTGCGCGAGCAAGGCCAGCTCACACCGGAAACAGTAACGGAATTGAGCACTGCCTATATTTTCCTGCGCAACCTTGAGCATCGGCTGCAATATCTGGATGACCAGCAAACCCAGGACTTGCCGGGGAATCCTGATGATCAGGCACTGCTGGCGGAAGGCATGGGCTACTCGGATTACCCTGCCATGCTGGAACAACTAAACCAGCACCGCACTCTGGTAAGCGCGCAATTCGCACAGATTTTCAGCACCCGAAAAGGTGATCCGCAAGAAGGCGGCATGCCGGAGAGCACCGTGTGGAACGAGAACATGCAGGCGGAAGAACTGCGCGATAGCCTAGGTGAACTGGGCTACACCGATGCAACTGGACTTGCCGAACGTCTGCTGCAAATCCGCGACAGTGCCCGCTATCGTCAACTGCCGGACAGCAGTCGGCAACTCTTCGACAATCTGGTTCCGCAATTTATCGCACTGTGCGCCGCGTCCAAGAATCGTGACCAGACTTTGTCGCGCATATTGACTCTGCTGGAAAATATCAGCCGCCGCGCCTCCTACTTGGCATTTCTGGCGGAATACCCACAAGTGTTGCAACGCATAGCTGACATTGCCAGCGCCAGCCTGTGGGCCTCTGACTACCTGATCCAGTATCCCATCCTGCTGGATGAATTGCTGGATGCGCGAGAAATCTACAACGAGCCGGATTGGACAACACTTGATGCCGCCTTGCAGCGACAACTGGCGGAGTACGGAACCGACATCGAACAACAAATGGACGTGCTGCGCCAATTCCAGCACAGCCAGACCTTCCGTTTGCTGGCAATGGACTTGCAAGGGCTGCTGCCGCTGGAAACACTGAGCGACCATCTCAGCGATCTCGCCGACCTGATCCTGCATCATATGCTGCAACTGTGCTGGCACGATGCGCGCAAGAAACATCAGGAACACCCGCAATTCGCTATCATCGCCTACGGCAAATTGGGCGGGCGCGAGCTAGGCTACGCTTCCGACCTCGACCTGATTTTCCTGTACGACGATCCACACCCGGACGCGGCGGAAATCTATGCCCGGCTGGCACAGCGCATCAATACCATGCTGGGCAGCTACACCTCATCCGGTCGCCTGTATGAAACCGACTTGCGCCTGCGCCCGAATGGCGCCAGCGGCCTGCTGGTCAGTTCAATGGCGGCATTCGCGGAATACCAGCGGCAACACGCCTGGGTATGGGAGCATCAGGCGCTGACACGCGCCCGCTTCAGCGCTGGCGATGCACATGTAGGTGAACAGTTCGAAGCTATTCGCAACGAAGTGCTGCGTCAGCCACGCGACTTGGACACGCTGCGCCAAGAGATTGTGGCTATGCGACAAAAAATGCGCGACGGTCACCCCAACGACAGCGGCTTGTTCGACATCAAGCATGATCGGGGTGGCATGGTGGACATCGAATTCATGGTGCAATTTCTAGTGCTGGCCTATTCAAACAAACACCCGCAACTCGCGGCCCATAAGGGCAACCTGGCGCTGCTAAAACGCTCTGGGGAAGCCGGATTGATAGACCCACAACAGGTCGAAGCCGTCTGCCGCATCTACCGCAAGCTGCGCGAACTGCAACACAAGATGCGCTTGAACAATCAATCGCCATGTCGCATTGATGCGGCAGAAATTGACACCGCGCCGGTGCTGGCATTGTGGGTAACGCTATTGGAAAGCAATTAGATTAAACGAGCGTTTTTATAGTGCGGACTCTGCCCGTCGGGTTGTAGTTGTCGGGCAAAGCCCAACCTGCAGATTTATTTAATATCTAATAAAATTACCAGGTTAAGCGTATATTTCAACAGTAATTTGTAGTGACTTTGCGACCGATCTTGTGGTTTCGACAATGGTGGTTTCAACAAGCCTTCAACCTATCTGCATAGTCATGTATTGCTATCGCTACCCCTCTAGTGGGCAAAGGGCAAAAACAATGCTGTAGCCAAATTTTGAGCTACACGGACTAGGCCGCGTTGCGATTTTTCTGATGTGGCAATTGCAAATAAATCTAAGCTACCGATAATTTTTCCGAATTCGCGCTCAAAACTGAGATTCCGATCGATACCATTTAATTCGTTGGTTAACAGGTAAAGTTGCCCTTTGTCGTCTCGCTTATTAGAAAGTCTCCACACTGTGATTTCGACATTACGTGCGGCATTGTAAACATTTTGTGGGTCGATATTATCAATAAAATAGAACTCGGTTTTTCCACCATGTGCTTTAATCAACATGGATTGTATGCCGACGATCAATGATAAAACACGGTCACCCGAATAATCAGGATGAAAAGCCTGTCGAATGGCGTCTGTACCCTGCGCCTTGTTGATTTCATCAAACACCCAGCCATTTTTGTTTTCAAATACTGATTTTGCCATTTCTTCTGCATTTTCCGGAGAACTTTTCCTGAGTTCGAGCGGGTTACGCTTGTATAGCTTGACCATCAATATTCGCAAGCTTTGAGTATTCTCACGCATCTCAATATCTGCCAAGTGGTCAAAATCAAGTTTGACTATCGCTTTGAGTAAGCTAGTCTCTTCTACCTTTGGAATAGGTTTGCCGATTTTTGATGGCTCTGTAGTCGAGCAAGCAACCAGTAAGGCTGCTGCACTTAGGGAAAATAAGTAGCAACAGCTTTTGCATTTTTGCATCATGAGACAAATATACAATTCAGTGTTGTATCCGGAATATTGTTAAGAGCCGATATGGCAGCCTGATAGATCACATCCTAAGTGAAGATATGAAGTACGCAGGATTTTACCGGAATTTTCGGGAATCCGGCATCTCCGGAAAGGTTTGATGCCACTCCAGTATCAGGGGACAACTATACAACACAAAGTTGAAATATTCATTGGTTTGGTTTCAACATTACCGCTTCATACAGGCGAATCTCCATACAATTTCATATACGCTGTCTGGCGGAACTACCGCCCATTCTTGGAATTCGATATCCTCGCTATGAATAACTTTGCCACTACCCATATTCCCAGAGAAGAAATACATAGCCAGCGTTCTGGATTGCTTCTCATTGCAGGCAAACGCATATTGTAATTTCATCGATAAATACGGTTTTCCATCGCCCACATTCTGTGCAGTTTTATAATCAATCAGCCACCATATCTTTACAAAATTGCCGTTCTTGTACATGGTGGACGGATTGGCGTAGGTGGTGGCAATATTATTTTCGTCTACCAGCACCCACTTTGCCATCGCATTACTGCTCATGGCAGCCAGCAACATCACCAGAATTATTTTTATCATTGAACCATACCTTAGGGCTACGCTGAACAAGCCCCGCATTTTCAAGATTCAAATTGCGAAATATGCGTGATCGTGCAAAAAGACGAGTTCAGCCCGTATTGTTTTACCCTTTCGGGCTACTCCTCGGGCTTTTCGCCCGCCATTCGCCCACTATGGGCGGACTTGTGCCATCAATCGATTTCGAGACAAGTAAATATTCGCCAATGCCAGCGCAGTAAATGCGCGGCCGGAATTCTTGGCTAAACCACGGTAGCGCACTTTCGTAAAACCCCACAGCCGTTTGACCACGGCAAAGACGTGTTCGACACGGGCTCTATCTTTGACTTATTGCGGTTCTTGCCGCGCTTGACCTCATCGACTTCACCACCCGGCTTACGGGTGCGACAGTTGGTGAAGTCGCGGGCTTGGGGGGATTTACTGTGAATCAAATCCTTTTGGCTGGCATAGGCGCTATCGCCATAAACACGCTGCTCTTGGCCATGCAGTAAATCAGGCAGAGGATGTTTGTCATGCACGTTGGCCGGGGTGACGACGGCGCTGTGCGCCAGGCCGCTTTGACTATCCACGCCAATGTGCAGCTTCATGCCAAAGTACCACTGCTGTCCCTTGCGAGTCTGGTGCATCTCAGGATCACGTTTCTTATCGGCGTTCTTGGTTGAGCTGGGTGCCGCGATAATGGTGGCATCGACAATCGTGCCGGTCTTGAGTGTCATGCCGCTGCCTTGGAGTACGCGCCCGACTTCGGCAAACAGTTGCTCATTGAGATTGTGTTTCTCCAGAAGGCGACGAAACTTTAGCAGCGTGGTGGCGTCCGGTACGGCTTCGCATCCCAAGTCGATGCCAGCGAAATGGCGCAAGCTGGCGATGTCGTAGAGTGCTTCTTCACAGGCAAAGTCGGCCAAATTAAACCAGTGCTGAATGAAGTGGATGCGCAACATGCGTTCGAGCCCAATCGGTGGACGGCCATTGCCTCGCTTCGGGTAGTGCGGTTCGATCACGGCACATAGATCGACCCATGGCACGATGCGATTCATCGTGTTCAGAAATTCGTCGCGCCGTGTCGGTCTGCGGTGTTGTTCAAATCCTGTTTCGTGTTTCGCTGCCATCGCCAGAGTATTTTGTTTCATTGCCATCTACCATGTTTGTCTACTACGGCTATAACGCACGACCTATGGAATCGGTGGACTTAATCAGCGTAGCCTTAGGCTATACTCAACTGCAGTGTGTCAACTCTGGATAGAGATACGTTGCGACCGGCCTTTGTCATGGTGCATCCGTGCCATGCTGGCGAGCAGATACCGCGCGTCAACTCTAGCTGGTCTGGGAAAATATCTTAATACCCAATTCAAGGTATTTACTAGCCAATGCACGTCACGAGTATCTGCTGTCAGACAGCGCAATATCAAACTTGATTGGCAACTGTGCGTCACCGGAAGTTCAAGCGGCATCCCCCTAAATACGCTAGCCGTCTACATCGAAGGCTTTAACCACTTCGTCAGGCTGTACCAATAACTGAAAAATACCTTGAAGCATGTATTTACATTTTTTCAAAATCGTTCAGAATGCAAAATGGGTTTTTATGTCAGTAACTTCACGTATTAATTCATAAAACTGTTGCATTTCAAAGCGTAATTTGTAGTTGCACCTTGAGTTTGTGTAAAGGGGAAGTGCGCCGCAATTTACGGCGTACCTGTCCATGTTGGTCACTATCAAACCATGATTAAACGCATTCGCAGCGAAGAACTCAAGCCCGGCATGTTTATCCACGACCTCAATTGCGGCTGGATGGATCACCCGTTCATGCTCAATTCGGTCAATGTCAGTGACGAGAAGACCATAGCGGAAATTATATCCTGCGGCATCCGTGAGCTTTACATTGACACCGGCAAAGGGTTGGATGTAACGGATGCGCCAACCCAGGATGAGTTCAACGCGGAAATACATGACCAGATCACCTCCGTGGTGGAGAACTACGCAAATAAACCGGTTAATAATACCGTTCCACTGAATGAGGAAATTGTCCAGGTAAAGGCATTGCGTAATGAGGCTCATCAGATTGTGCATAACTTTATGTCCGACGCCAGGTTGGGTAAGCAAATCAAGGTAGAGGAGATGACGCCGGTGGTTGAACATGTTTTTGATTCGATCATCCGCAATCAGGATGCGTTTATTAGCTTGTCACGCATCAAACATAAGGACGAATACACATACCAGCATTCATTGAGCGTTTGCGTATTGATGGTTACTTTCAGCCGGGCAATGGGATACGAGAAGGATGTCATTCTGGAAGCGGGGATAGGCGGCCTGCTTCACGATGTTGGCAAAATGAAGGTGCCCGATAAAATTCTCAATAAGCCGGGCGCGCTGACCGAACCGGAATTGACGACCATGAAGTCTCATGCCGCCATCGGTCGTGAATTGCTCAAACAAACGCCGGGAGTGCCGGAAACCGCGATAGTTATTACGGGGCAGCACCATGAGCGCTATGACGGCACCGGCTACCCCGACCATATCAAGCGGGATGAGATTTCGCAGTTAGGGCAAATGGCATCCATCGTGGATGTTTATGACGCGCTGACTTCCAACCGAATTTACCACAATGGTATGGAGCCAACCGCTGTGCTAAAAAAACTTTTCGAATGGGGCAAATTCCATTTCAATCCGCACTTGGTAGAACGCTTCATTTGCATGATAGGTATTTACCCGGTTGGTTCGCTGGTGAGGCTGGAAAGCGGCATGCTGGGAATTGTCGTTAATCCCGGTCAGGAAAGCCTGCTCCGCCCCATTGTGCGAGTGGTGTTCGATACCAAGCGTGATTTCGCCGTTGCACCGCATGACATCGATCTTTCCATTCAGTCTGGCGATAGTATAGTTGGACATGAATCACCCCAGAAGTGGGATATTTACCCTTTCAGCTATCTCAATGCAACATGAAATAACTCGAAGCTGGTAGCATGAAGCGCACTCGTTGGTAGCCTCTTCCGATTCGACGATCCTGGAATCGTCCAACCGAAAATAAACTGCATCGTTTTGCTCGTCGAAATGTACTTCCATCGTTTGCCTTTCATGGCGCGATCAAGATAGACCGTCACAACGCAACCACAAATGTGTGTCAACCTTCCAAGCTCTCTGGCAATGGTAGAATACCGCCATGCTCAACGACCGTGCGCAAATTCTGCTCAAGACTCTGGTGGATCGCTATATCAGCGACGGCCAGCCGGTGGGTTCGCGCGCGCTGCAACAATTCTCCGGCCTGGAAGTCAGCTCCGCCACCATCCGCAACGTGATGGCCGACCTCGAAGAGATGGGATTGGTAAGCAGTCCGCATACTTCCGCCGGACGCGTGCCGACTGCGCTGGGCTATCGTTTATTCATCGACACCCTGATGGTGGTGCAACCGCTGGACAGCGTGCGCGTGCAACAACTCGAACACCAATTGCAGCCGGACTATCCTTCGCGCCTGCTTACCCAGGCATCCAACCTGCTGTCCGAACTCACCCATTTCGCGGGCGTGGTGGCCACACCCAAGCGCAGCGCTTTCACGGTGCGTCAGATCGAATTTTTGCGTCTGTCGGAAAACCGTGTCTTGCTGATTATCGTCTTACCGGATGGCGAAGTGGAAAACCGCGTATTGGTTACGCACAAGGATTACACCCAATCGCAACTCACCGAAGCGGGTAATTTCTTAAGCCAGCACTATGCCGACTGCCCGTTTCAGGACATCCACCAACGCGTGCAGGCCGAGTTGCATCAATTGCAACACGACCTGACTGCGTTGATGAGCGCAGCGATGGCGGCGAGCGATGCAGCAATAGCGCGTAAAAACGAGGATTACGTCATTAGCGGCGAGCGCAATCTGCTGCATATCAACGACCTCTCTTCCAACATGAACCAGTTGCGCGGCTTGTTCAATGTATTCGAGCAAAAAACGGAATTGCTGCAACTGCTGGACGCCAGCCGCCACGCGCCCGGTGTACATATTTTTGTCGGCAGCGAATCCGGACTTGCCGGGCTGGACGAGTGCAGCGTAGTCAGCGCACCCTACGCTACCGACGGACAGATTGTCGGCACGCTGGCGGTAGTCGGCCCCAAGCGCATGAATTACGAAAAGGTGGTTCCGATTGTGGATATTACCGCCAAGCTGGTCAGCAATGCGCTGTCGCAGCATTAAACCTTTCGCCAGCTTTTGAAAACCGTTATGAGCTACGCAACTGAACCCACCTACACCCACGGCACGCCGGAAAAAACCGCTGTGCTGCTGGTCAACCTTGGTACACCGGAAGCACCCACCGCAGAGGCTTTGCGCCCCTACCTGAAAGAGTTCCTGAGCGACCCGCGCGTAGTGGAAATTCCCAGACCCATCTGGTGGCTGATCCTCAACGGCTTCATTCTCAACACGCGCCCGAAAAAATCGGCGGCGAAATATGCGCACATCTGGATGCCTGAAGGCTCGCCGCTCAAGGTGCATACCGAACGCCAAGCCGCGCTGCTGCAAGGCTATCTGGGCGAGAAAGTAAAAGGACTCGTGGTGGGCTACGCCATGCGCTACGGCAATCCCTCCATACCTAGCGTACTGGCAAAACTCAAGGCGCAAAACTGCCAGCGCATCCTGCTCGTGCCGATGTATCCGCAATACGCCGCCAGTACCGTCGCCACCGCCTGCGACGCAGTGTTCACTGCGCTGCAAGCCGTGCGCAACACTCCTGCGCTGCGCACCATCAAACACTTCCACGACCATCCCGGCTACATCAAGGCCACCGCGCAAAACATCCGCGACTACTGGACGTTGCACGGACGCCCCGACAAACTGGTGATGAGTTTCCACGGCCTGCCGAACTTCACGCTGGACAAGGGCGATCCCTATCATTGCGAATGCCAGAAGAGCGGACGCCTGATCGCGGAAGAACTGGGGTTAAGCAAAGAGCAATACCTCATCACCTTCCAGTCGCGCTTCGGCAAAGCCGAATGGCTCAAGCCCTACACCGCCGCCACGCTCGCAGCACTGGGTAAACAGAAAACAAAACGCGTGGATATGGTCTGCCCCGGCTTCGTGGCAGACTGCCTGGAAACGCTGGAAGAAATCGCGCTGGACGTGCGCGAAGACTTCCTGCACGCAGGCGGCGGCGAATACCACTACATCCCCTGCCTCAACGAACGCCCGGACTGGATACACACGCTCACTGATTTGGTGCTGGATAACCTGCACGGCTGGCTGGACAAGCCGGATGCGGCGGAACTGGAGCAAAGCAGGTTGAGGGCGCTGGCGATGGGGGCAAAGAAGTAGGGCTGGTGGTAAGCTGTAATAGTTGCGATTTGATCTGACAGGCAGTGTCTGAACTTAACTTTAAAGTCGACCGGTAGATAGTCGTGAGTGTCTGCTTTGCGGCGATGAAAAACCAAGAGTAGACTTCCTTTGTCGGCCAATAATTACCGGTCGCGACTGCCTCCTTTCATGCATCGAGATCGTTAAGCGCTATAACTGGTATGTGCCAATTTCTGCCGTTCGCAGCTGTCCGCTTCAGGGTGAACTGCCTGCTCTTTCGCATTAACAGTAAATCTAGTAAAGTGATTCCTCACCATATGCTAATAAAACCATGAGTGCGCAAGAACAGCAACTACAAGCGCAGTTTTTGAAACAGGCTTCGTAAGGAGAATATACAGGTTTCAATTTTTCTGGTGAATGGAATCAAGTTGCAGGGTTATGTGGAGTCGTTCGACCAGTATGTGGTCTTGCTGAAGAGCACCGTCACGCAGGTAGTTTATAAGCATGCCATATCCACTATTGCTCCCGCACGTTCTGTGACCACTTCCAAATCGTGAGGAACATATATGGGAAGCAAAGCAGAAATTAAATGGCTGGACGTACCTGAAGAGCATGACTATCCAGCAGCTGAGTCCTATTTGAATCTGATATACGATTTGCAAACTGTTGCAACATATATCGGGCAGTTAAGGCAGGCCCCCATCTCAAAATTCAAAGCCAAGGACATATTTAGAGCTTCTGGCTTGTCTTTACTTGGGATCAGCAATTCCCGCGTGGAAAGAGATCGCAAAAAGATTCTGGAGGGCCAAACTCTGTCCCCGCTACTTCTTGTAAGAGATACAGCCAATGGCAAAGTTGTGATTGCCGATGGTTATCACCGCATGTGCGCGATATATGGTTTTGAAGAAGGCTCCATTATTCCATGCAAGATTTGCTGAAATATGACCGCGACCTATACATTCAAATTCCCCAATGGCAAAACTGTAATAAATCCTGTAACCGGGTTAATCCACAGTGTTGAAGACATAATAAGTGAAGCTGCGAAAAGGAACGGAGGGTCGAGTGCCGGGAAGAAGACCAATAGGGGAATACGAACAATGAAGTTTTGCTTCACGGGAAAAAATGAAAAAAATAGAGTCATGTTTGATATGGAATGCGCCGTTTACAAACCTGATATTCATGTTACATAAAGCAGCAATCAGGCAGTGTTATGTCTGGCTTTGGGTTGCGGCCATAGAAATCTGCGGGGCTGACTGAGTAATTCCGGTCAGTGCGATATAGTGACATTCGATGGGGGTTGCAATGCGAATTTTCAAAAGAATAATAGTTATCACAGCAACAATGCTGCTGATTGCTGGGTTGAGTGGATGTGCCAGCGACTTGATCGAGGTGCGCAAAGGGTCTGACCAAGTGTCTTTAAAGGAAGCAAGTCAGGTTGGCAGCTGTCAGCCCAAGGGAGAAATAACTGTTAGCGTACTTGCTGAAGTAGGATTTATCAGTCGTAGTGCCGAAGCCGTGGAGGCTAACTTGTTACAATTGGCACGCAATGGTGCTATAGATTCTGGTGGCGATAGTGTCGTGAAGGGAAATTCATCAGAGTTCGGCAAGCGCACCTTTTCAATTTACAAATGCCGACTTTAGATGTGGCACCGCCAACTGTAGAGCGATTGTTAACTTACAAAAATTTGAACGACTGCTGTTAGTTGGTAGCGATCATCAGTGAGTAGAATGCCGGAAGTACAAAAACCGGCCAGGAGCCGCACATCACGAGTATCCGGTATCGGGCCGCGTAATAACAAGACTATCTGTCCTGCAACTGAGTGCTCATTAGTTTTATCAAGGAGAGAAAAATGTTCAAAAACCTGAAAATAGGCATGCGTCTTGGTTTTGGATTTGGTGTGGTACTGGTCTTGCTGTCCGTGATTGCTTTTATCGGCATCACCCGGCTGGCATCGGTGAACGATATCACTGACGACATTACCCACAACAAGTGGATGAAAGTGGTCTTGCTTCAGCAGGGGCTGGCCGGGGTGAACGCCATTGCTCTCGGAAGCCGCGACATGGTGCTCGCCGAAACGGTGAATGCCCGTCAGGCCGCAAAGGAACAGGTTCTGAATGGCCGCGCCAGCATCGGCAAGGCGTGGGAAACGCTCATGCCCACGCTGACCCAGCCCAAAGGCATTGAAATGATGGGGCAGATTCTGAATTCACGGGAGCGCTTCATCGCTGCCCAGAACCAGATTATCAAGCTAGTGGAAGAAAACAAGATCGAGGAGGCAAAAGTATTTCTCGATACGGACTTCCGGAAAATAGCCGTAGAGTATCGCGAACGCGTCAATGCGCTGATCAAGTTTCAGGCTGATCTGATGGATGAAGCGGGAAAAACAGCGGCTGAGCAGTACCTGCAGGCACGCACGTTGATGCTTGCCTTGGCCATTGTTGCGTTCCTGATGGGTGCCGGCATCGCGTACTGGGTGACCCGCAGCATCACCCGCCCGCTGAACGAAGCGGTGAATGTAGCCAATAACCTGTCCGAGGGCAACCTGAACGTGAAGATTGTGGTGGACTCCAAGGACGAAACCGGCATGTTGCTGACGGCCATGCAGAACATGGTCGCCAAGCTATCCGAGATCATTACCGCCGTGCGTTCGGGTGCCGACTCGCTGGCTAGCGCCTCGGAAGAAATCAGCGCCACCGCGCAATCGCTGTCGCAGGCCTCCTCCGAACAAGCCGCCAGCGTGGAAGAAACTTCTGCCTCCATCGAGCAGATGACAGCCTCGATCAATCAGAACACCGAGAACGCCAAGGTCACCGACAGTATGGCCAGCAAGGCCGCGAAGGAGGCGACCGAAGGTGGGCAGGCCGTAGGCAGTACGGTCGAGGCGATGAAGAAGATCGCGGGCAAGATCGGCATCGTGGATGACATCGCCTACCAGACCAACCTGCTGGCGCTGAACGCCGCCATCGAAGCTGCTCGCGCAGGCGAACACGGCAAGGGCTTCGCGGTGGTGGCCGCAGAAGTACGCAAACTGGCCGAACGCAGCCAGGTGGCCGCGCAGGAAATCGGCGAACTCGCCAGCAGCAGCGTGAGCTTGGCGGAGAAAGCCGGCAAGCTGCTCGACGAGATTGTGCCGAGCATCAACAAAACCTCCGACCTGGTGCAGGAAATCGCGTCTGCTTCGTCAGAAACAATCCAGCGGTGTCTCACAAATAAACGGCGCGATGGGACAGCTTAACCAGACCACGCAGCAGAATGCTTCCGCCTCGGAAGAACTGGCGGCAACCGCAGAAGAAATGAGCAGCCAGACCGAGCAACTGCAAAGTGTGATGTCGTTCTTCAAGCTGGACAATGCAGGCGCTCAGGGCGTTACCGCAGTACGCCACAACCCCGGCCCGAGCCGCAGTCTGGCACCGAAGCTAGCCAAAGCGGTCTTCAAGCCTGCTGGCAAGCCAGCAGCCGGAGCGCCGCTAGATGCCGATCCGCAGATATTCACCGCAGCCGTCGAGGCTCATACCCAGTGGAAAACGAAACTACGTATGTGTACCACTGATCACAGCAAGTGCCCCGATCCCGCAGTTGCCGAGAAGGACAATGCCTGCGCGCTAGGGAAATGGATCTACGGCGACGGCCAGCGTTTTGCTACTGACGACGACTTCCAACAGATGCGCCAAGGCCATGCCAGCTTTCATCGTTGCGCCGCCCGCATCATTCGTAGCGTGCAGCAGGGCCAGACGGGGGAAGCCGAAAGTCTACTCGCCGGCGAGTATGCGGAGATTTCGACCAAAGTGATAGGCATGATAAGCCATATGAAGAGTCGCTGCAAAACAGCGCATGACTTTAACCGTTTCTAGGAGGCTGCCATGAGCCAGGCGAAAAATATGCCGGTCGTCGCTGGACATGCTGCGACAGAAGAAGATCATCAATACCTCACCTTCCTGTTGAGCGGGGAAATGTTTGCCATCGGCATTCTCAATATCAAGGAAATCATCGAATACGGCAACCTGACCGAAGTGCCGATGATGCCCGGCTTCATCCGGGGTGTAATCAACCTGCGCGGCAGCGTGGTGCCGGTAGTGGATTTGTCGGCGCGTTTCGGGCGCAACAAAACCGAAGTGTCGCGTCGCACCTGCATCGTCATCATCGAAGTGCAAAACAGCGATGAATCGAAGCAGGACATCGGCGTGATGGTGGACAGCGTCTCCGAAGTGCTGGAAATCTCGCGCAGCGAGATCGAACCTCCGCCTGCGTTCGGCGCCAAGATACGCGTTGATTTTATCCATGGCATGGGCAAGGTGGCAGGCAAGTTCGTCATCATTCTGGATGCCGACAAGGTGCTCTCGGTAGATGAGTTGTCCATGCTCGGACAAGCTGCGACGGTGCCGGTGGAACAGGCGATGGCTGCTTAGG
>CAVRDK010000001.1:0-999089 GCA_963719855.1 uncultured beta proteobacterium | reverse complement strand
CGAAGTCAATAAACTGCTCAATACGTGTATCCACAGTGATCTTGGCACGTAATTTTTTTGCGCCAGCATTTGTTACCCAATTGTTGGTCGCAATGTATGCCAGGATGCCACTTTCTGGTTTAAGCCAATCCAGCCGGCGACAGGCAAACAAATACCAGAGATCCATTTTCCCCTCGTAGTAAGGAGATAAACGGACATGCTCGAATGCCTCCTTGTTGGTGTACTCCTTGATGTAAGGTGGATTACCAATGACCAAATCGAACCCACCTGACCGGAATGCTTGCGGAAATGTCGCCCTGAAATCGAGTGATTTTGTTTCGCGCAATTTCTCCAATGAGAACAGATCGCCGCCGTCATCCTCCAGCGTGACCAACGAATTACCAACTACGATGTTGGCGGAGAGGGAAGGCAGCAAGGCCGCACCTATTTCAATCTGCTGCTGGAGCGCGCTGTAGGTAGTCTCCTCCTCCATGAGCTTGAGGTACAGGGAAAGCTGCGCGACCTCGACGGCCTGCGCGTCTATGTCCACGCCATAAATACAATTCACCAGAATTTCGCGCTTGTGACGCAAAGATAGATGTTGCTCACCATCCCGCATTTCCAATACACCCTTCTTCGCTTCCTTTGGGTACTTGCGGTAGTAAGTTGCAATTGCTTGCAGAAGGCAGCCAAATACCCCAATGAGAAACGAGCCAGAGCCACATGCCGTGTCTATTATTCGGAGCTTGAGAATATCATCAGCCTTCTTGTTTTTAACCTGAATGCCGAGTGATTGATCTACCATATAGGCGACTATGTAATCTGGTGTATAGAACACGCCACCAGCCTTGCGCACGTTCTCTTTTACGACGACCTCAACCGTTTTGTTCTTGGACTGCACTACCTTACCTAAGAATCGCTCATAGATGCGTCCAAGGATTTCAACGGGAATGGAATCGAAGTTGTATGGGGTATGCTCGTCAGTCAGATCGTCGCAAATGTCTGCGAATACACTGTCATCAGGTTGAAATGTGCGGTCATCCAATTCAACAAGTGGCTTGAATACGATGCCGTTATAGGTCTGGTCGAGACGCCTGCATGTTGCTATAAAATCATGCCAGTATTTTTTGTTGGCTTGTCCAAATCTAGCAATGATCTCATCTGGCTCAATCCCCTTGTCTTCAAGGAATCGAATGAACACTAGACGATCAAGGGTGCGCTGCACGAACTCTGTCAGTTGTTCAGCGGTTAGAGCATAGTTTGCTCGATTAAATGCTGATGCAAGGCTTTCACGCCAGGTATCAAGCTGCTGTAGAAAGTCATCGTCAAATTCTCGCATCTCTCCAGCAAACAATTTGTATTGCTTGGTCGCTGCTTGCGGTACTGGCAATTCGGTTGCGGCAAATAATTCTATAGAGCCTTTCGCAACGGCTTCTCGTGAAAGCAGCCAATAAAGCTCCTCGAATTTATCGCGGTCTGAATAATCGCTGCAATACCATTTTTTAACAATGCGTGAATCAGCCGAACTAATGTTCGGACGAAAACGACTGTCTATGATGTAGAGAGAATGGAAGTCTGTAAGAACGGCTATTGGCAAGCCTTTGGGCCAGCTATACCGGATGGCCTGGAAACAATTGTCTGGCGTTGCAATATTGGCTTGTGGACGTTTGGCTTCAACAAAAAAACGTACACGGTTGTAATGTGGCGCAAGTGAAAAAGCATAGTCGGCGCGGCCTTTGGCTTTTTTCTCCGGCTTCTCAAGTTTCATTTCCTGCCGGTATGGATCATCGCTGCGCTCCCACCCCAGCGCATTGAAAAGTTGATTTATAAAATCTTCACGGACATGGGTTTCCTGATATTCATTCGAGAGGTAGTGCTTCTGGTTGGACTGAAACTTTTTGGCGAGGGCTTGTACCGCGAACCACGATTTTTCAAACCGATCATTTTCTTGTTTTTTATGTTCGGCAGAGGAACTTTCAGAAGAGGCAGATTCTAATGCTGGCTGGCTGGCTGGCTGGCTGGCTGGCTGGCTGGCTGGCTGGCTGGCTACGCTTGCGGCGGTTGGTTATAATTTTCTCGCTCATATTATTCTCCAAGCCTGACCGTCTTAATCCCCAGCGCCTTCATGCACTGCGCGAAAAACATAAAGCTGAACGTCCCGCGATTGATCTTAGCGGCAATGCCCGTATAGCTTTCCTGTACGCCAATTTCACCCAGACGGCGAATAAGTTCTTCATATCCAATACCGGCACGGGCCAGCTCCACTTTAATCATGTTGGTCGCCAACTTGTTCCAATCTTCATCAGCCATATAGTTCTCCATTAACCAATTTTTGGAGAATAGCATACATGCAAAACATTATGCAAATATGACGAAATATAGTTAGAAAAGGCTTGTCTTGTTCGTCAGATATGTTATCATATAGCCATAAATGACGAATTAAGGAGATAATCATGGCTCAACACTTTTTACTCACTCCCGCTTGCCGCACCCTGTCCGAAACGAAAGTTGCCCGCATGGGCGAGGAGGAGGCGCGGGACGTGTTCCGCACGCTCCGCTGGGCATCAACCGCAGGCGAGGCAGTATGCCCGCGCTGCGGCTGCGAAGCCTGCTACAACCTGCCTGCCCGCAAGAAATGGCGCTGCAAGGCGTGTTCATACGATTTTTCTGTCACCTCCGGCACAATCTTTGCGGATCGCAAGATGGCTTTCCGGGATATTCTGCTGTCCATTTTCAAATTCGTGAACTCGGTTAAAGGGCTTCCCGCTCTCCAGCTTTCCCGCGAACTCGGCTGCGATTACAAAGTTGCTTTTGTGCTATTGCACAAGCTCCGCGAAAGTTTAGAACTCGAAACCGCAGATCAACAATTGGGGGGCGACGAAACAACAGTAGAAGTGGATGGTGCCTACTTCGGCGGTTATGTCCGCCCAAAGAATCACAAGTCAGATCGCATAGACCGCCGCCTGGTGGAACACCAAAACGGGAAGCGAAGCGTCGTGGGTGTGATCCGCCAGCGCGATGGACGCACCTTGACTACCGTAGTACCCGATGAAGCCGCTCTCGTGCCGATCATTAAGCGGCGTGTATTCAAAGGCACCACCATTCATGCGGATGAGGCGGCGGCTTATGACATTCTCCATGCACACTATGCCATGAAGAGAATTAATCACCAAGAATCCTACAGCCGCGATGGTGCTTGCACCAATAATGCTGAAAGCTTTTTCTCCCGCCTGCGCCGTGCCGAACGCGGCGTTCATCACCGTATCAGCGGAAAACATTTGCACCACTACGCAACGGAAATGGCATGGCGTGAGGATCACCGCCGCCAAGACAACGCATGGCTGACGCAAAGCGTGGCAAACCTCACGATGGTTCACGCCCTCTCTACAAAATGGCGCGGCTATGGTCGCAGGGCGCATTAAGCATTAGCGATTTTCCAGCGGGCAGGGAAGCCTTCTTCGCCGTTAACCTGCTCCAGCACACCGCGCTGCCACTGGCGGCGTATGACGTTGTATATCTTGTGCTGAAAGGCGAAATACATCTTCTCATCCCCCGCATCCATCAGGCACTCGCGCATAATGACGCGCCCGATCTCGGATGGTGCTGCTGGCTCTTTGGATTCCCTGATCTTCTCCAGCACCCGCCGGGCGAGTTCGCCCCGGCGAAACCCTTCCCTGGTTCTGCGCCGCATGATCTTATTGGGTAACTTGGGCGGTTCCGGTTCTGCCACCCCGAACACCTTGAGCGTTTCTACAATCGCCGTCAGTTCGCGGCGCATCCGGCTGATCTGATCTTCCAAGTCCAGAAGCTGGCCGCCAAGCGAAGCTTTCTTGGCTAACAGCACCGTGATTACCATCGCATCGCTATTCTGAACATCAGTGCTGGCCGGTGTGATAACCTGTAAATCATTCGTGGCATTCATGATTGTTCCCCTGTGAAATAACACAGCGGAATTTTAGGCGGGAATTGGGAAAAGTTCAGGACTGGCTTGGGCTACAGCACCATAATACCGCAGAATCCCACGTTGTGTCCGGCCTCGTTGCCAAGCGTGCCGAATTAACCGGTCAGATTGAGCATTTCCAGTCTCAAATTCGGCAAATTTCGATGGATGTCGATCATCTGGACGCTACGCATTATGATAAAAAAACCCGGCCAAAACACTGGCAATGATGGCGGAATTTTTCAACAAGTCGGCCCCAAAGGAGGATTGAAGCCGAATTATGCAACTGTTTCCGATCACAAACCACTTCCACCAACAACTACACCTGGCGATGGGTGGAAGCCAGTAAAAATAACACCTGATAGTAAGCGTTAATCCAGTAGCTGGGAAAACTGTGCAGGCACCTCAGAGCTGTTTGCACAGTGCCATATTTATTGTAGACACAATGTGTAACTAGGGCATAGCCTGATTATTCGGCTATCCGTATTTCGCGGTTGAAAAGCTCTCATAGCTCCCCGTTTTCAATCATGCGAGTTAGTGTTGATATGTCCGGCCCGTAGCGTTTTTCATTTTCTCCGGTTTGTGTTGATTTCGTTTTCTCCGCACGCGGTATGCTCATCATCATATCGCCAGGTAACGCCAAGCTAAAACACGGGGCGTCAGGGGGCGGTGCCATCGCAACCCGCCCCATCGTCAGTTCCCTGACTGGTTTCGGTGGACGGGGCTGTTCCTTCCGCTCAAACTTGGGTTTGGCGTTCTGTAGCTTCATCGCACCTTCGGCAAACAGTATCTTTGCTCGTAGCGCCTCAAAACTGTAACCCCGTCCAACACGGTTCATTATCCGTATTAGCCCGTTCAGGCATTCGGTATAAGCGTTGGTGACTGGATGATCGAAATACTCCAATATCCACGGTGCCCAGTTATCCCAAGCACGCACCAGATCGTGAAACGCATCTTCAACCTCCGGCGTGATCCGGCTCTTCCAGTCCAGATACATGCCTTGAGCTTCATCCGGAGAGGTGCAGTCGTAAATCTTGTAAAAATCCTCTTTTAGCCGGTACGCCATGCCGAGTTCGGCATAGTTTTTAATCCAGCCGGACAGTTTTAGGCTTTCTTCATCGGTAAGCTGGCTCTCGCGCTTCAGCAGCACGAAGCGGTCGTGCATGAGTCCACGCTTCTCCTTGAGCGTCAAAGTCTCGCGCAAGCCCTTCCTGACCTTCTCCACAGCCTCGTTCGCCATCTTAACCACATGAAACTTGTCGATCACGATCTTGGCCTTGGGAATGACGATGGTGCAGGCATCCCGATAGGGTGCCCACATGTCCATCGCCACGTACTGAATCCGATCCCTATCCTTCAGGTTGGACAGGTAATGGATCATCGTGTCCTTGTTCCGGTTCTTGAGCATGTCGAACATGGTGTTGTTTTGCAGGTTCGCAATCACACCACGGGGTTTTATCAGGTGGATCTCGTCGATACCCATCCATTTAGGCGTTTCATAGTGAAACGTCTTCTCAAGCTCTTCCACGTAGTCCTTGAATATGGCTCGCACCGTACCTTCAACCACGCCGACTTCCTTGGCAATACTGGAAAACGTGCGCTCGATGCACTGCTTGCCGATCCATGTCAGCAGCCGTCTGGTCATCGCCCGGCGCTCGTCCACGTCCGGCAGCGTCTCTGAAAACGTTTTGGTGCACACCTGGCACAACATCCGGCGCGTGTTGATGTAGACGCCAACGCGCTTGCCGTGCATCGGCAAGTCTTTAATCATCTGCTCCCGGCGTCCGAACCCAACAAGCTTATTGGACTGGCAAACCGGACAGGTGACTGGCGGCTGCTTGGTTTCAACGTCAATGTGGTAGTCATGCTCGTTCTCGATCAGGTTAAGAACGACGTAGGATGGCAAGTTAAGCAGGTTCGCTGGCATTAGGGCTTGCAGCTACTGGAGCTGGTACTGGTAAATTGGTCAGGGATGGTGTCTTTTGCCCATTGAGGCATGTTGCTGGAAATATGTTTAACGCGATCACGCTCAATAGATAGCAGTAAGCGGCGTTTCTCGCCGGTGTTGTCCAGCACGAACACCCGTTCTGCCAAGACAAAAGCTGCGGTGAGGTTGTTCAGGCTTCTGCCATAGCGCCGGGCAACATCCTCGGCAGGTACTGCATGCCCACCACTTGCCACGCGCTCAAGGATTCGTGCCTGGCACAATGCAAGACTTTCGACGCAGACGAAAATCAAATTAACCTTGAATCCGGCCTCGGATGCGCGTTTCATTAAGGCAAGCTCTCTATTGCCTGAAAACGTAGTATCTACACCAAAGCTGGCGCCGGTAGCCAGTAAACGTTCTTGTTCCGTAATGGCAGCTTTACCAGCCTGAATTGGGCTGCATCCTTGTGCGGCAGCGATGGTGTCCGGGGATATAACCGGGATACGGGGAGCAAGCCAGCGATCAGCAACGGTGGTCTTGCCTGCGCCATTGGGGCCAGCGATGATCCATAGTTGCGGCATTACAAGTCTCTAATAACCGAGATTTCGCCCTTGGCGCTAACCGATACAAGCTGCTTGCGACCATCAGGATACTTTTTCACCAACCCATCCGGGTATTGTTCATCGCCGTAGTAAATCGGGCGGCCAGCAGTCAGGTGCTGCCGGGCGGCCAGTCCATCGTCATTCGTGATTGCGTTCTCGAACTCAGGAGAGACAAGAAAGGTTTCAGTTTGCATGGTTGCTATTGCGGGCATGATTTTCTCCTTATGCCAGTTGAGACAAAACGTATTTAACCCGATTTTCAACTTCCTTGCGATCATATCCAAAAGATTGGAAACCATCAGCAACAAAGCATTCTTCGCATTTTACAGACAAGAGCACATCTTTTAACTTCTGCGGAAGCTCCAAATCGAAGGCAGACGCAGCGTGCAGACAATTCAGCATTTGCTTGATGCTCGGATTGTCTGACGCCAATGCATTCCGGTAGTGATTCTGCACTTTCTCCCGGTAATCATTGTCGAATAGGCACTCCGCAACAAGATCAATGTACAACTTTGTTTTATCGGCTCCGCCACTCACAACACGTCCATGGAAAAAATCCAAAAAACAATCAGGATTTCTCAAGATAAAGTCTTGCAGTGTTGACAGCGCAAGTGGCGGGAATAACTCAATTGGTATTCCTATTTCATTTTGGGCAAATTGTGATATTGCCTGCTCGACTTTTTGAGCTTGTATGCGGTCTTCACTTATCACCGCCACATCCAGATCGGACTGACCTGTAAATTCGTAACGTGCAGCACCGCCATAAAGAACAATCAGAACCTCTGAATCACTGGTAGCTGAGTTGTGCTGTGTGATAAATTCATTCAAATGGCGTTCCACGGCCCGCCAATTAGACCTGGTTGCCGATTGCCCCTCTGATGGAACCAGTTGAAATTCCGCACGCACAGAATGGAAATGTTCACGAATTGAAAGCTTGCGCAGGGCTCTCTCAAATTGGCATGAATCATTGCTTTCGTACAGCAAGTCTATAGCTGCGGCCAATCGACTTGCCGAAGGATTAAGCGGTTCCGTTTTAGTGACATTCAGCCTTGCCTCGATCTGGAATATTATTTTCTCGTTTTCCAGCCCTTGCAGAACAGCGTTTAATGCATCAACCGCTTGCGTTAAATAGCCGTATGACTTGGCTTTCATAAATAATTCTGTTGTCTTACGGTCGTATTCTGCTCCGAGATAGTGGTCTACCTTGAAAGATGTGTGCAGGGGCAAGCGAAGCACCCCATCTTCACCGAAGAATGGGAAACGCACTTCGATCATCTGCCCTTCCATCTTGTTGTACTGGCCGATGGTAGGACTGGTGCATCCATTGGATTTCAGGATGTCCATAACCTCCCGCTTTGGCTTGGCAAATGGTATCGGCGAAGCGTCGAATTCATTCCAACCAGCCGGATCAAAGTACCCATCGAAACACTGAACCACTTCCGGCAATGAACATACCGCGCCGAATTCCTCAACGCACATCGGGCCTCTGGCATGTTCGAGGCGTTGCGCCAGGGCGACAGCGCCATCCGTAAAGGCTGTTTTCTCGAAGTCCAACAACAGGAACGTGGTTATGCCTCCATCTTCCTGAACCAGTATGTTGCGTGGGGCCATGTCGCCCCATACAATTCCGTTGGAATACAGATGCTCCAGCACTTGCCTTGCCATAGACAGGTACTGGTAACGCTTTTCAGCGTCTTTCTCGGTTAGCAGAATATGTTCAAGCGTTGGATAAACCTCGAAGTTCGAGAAGGAATAAAAAGCACCTTCCGCACAATCAGCCACTACGGTGAACGGACGAATAACTTGCAAATGTAATTCGTTGCCAATACGCACAAAGGAGTTCTGCGTTGGCAATCCAAGCCGGGAAACAATCTCGGATACATTGTATTGTTCACTTAAAAAGCGACCTTGTTTACTTGGGTTGTTGCGCTTGGTGATTACTCGTCTGCCTGTTGGCAGTGTCAACGATTTAACCAATCCTTCTCGCACCAGCGAGTTGATGCCAGGCAGATCAGTTTGAGCGTCAATTAGCGCTCTCAAATGCCATTTCGCATCTTCAAACAGGGAAAGGCATTCTTCATCACGGCGGCCAGCCCAATAAACCAGATAGCCCGTTTCAATTTCGCCATTAAAAATGGATGGCAGGTCTTCTACGTGGGTGTATTTCGCTGCTTCGCCATGCTGTTGCATAACTTGATAAAAGCGCTCCATCTGGTGCTCATAAAACAACGCCTTATTCCCACCCAATAACTCGTTGAGCCACTGCCTGCGCTCTGCACTCACAATGCTGTCAAGCAGTTCGGCAACAAGCATAAAATCGAGCTTTTCCAACGCGGCAGCGAATAGTCCGGCGTCGATTTCACTCACTTCGGTAGCTGTAATGTGCCGCGCCATTGCAATAGCAATCTGGCCGGTTAATGCATCGTTCCGGTAGAACGAGAATGACTGGTTGGCTGAAGAACGCAGAATACCGGCAATATGCCTTGCCAAGCGGTTTTGGTTGGATTCAGGAATTGGCTCAAGCATAAGCCGCCTCCTTTCTTTCGGCGCGGGCCTGTCTTTGAATTGATTGCAACAAAATTTCGCAACCATCCTCAAGCTCTCGGCGCGATATAACCATTGGAACTTTGACGATCAAGACATGCTGGGATTTGCGAAGAAACAAACCATTCTCAAAACAATCTTCCACAATCAGGTCTGCAAGAGCGCAATCCGGCTCGCCGTTGGCATTCAGTATCTCCACGCCGCAAATCAAGCCGCCGCCCTTTAGTCGTCCTATCGTTCCTGAGCATTGCTGTTTCACAACCTCCATCGCGTTCCATAACGCGCTACTGGTGTCAGGCACGGAAGATAGCAGCCCTATGGATAGCTGATGCTTTAGCGTTTCATTCAGAAAATATGGGATCAAAGCGGCGTCTATACCAAGAAGCCGATCCATAACAGCATGAGCGGCCACGATTGATCTAACGTCCGCTCCGTTGGTTTTTGATGCGGTGCCGTATTCCATGTGCTGGAAACGCCTCTCAGCGACAGAGAATGCAAGCGGGCCATTACCGGCTGTGACGGCCTTGCCGAATGCTGCAATGTGTGGCGAAACACCGTGGTACTCGGCAGCACTCAACTTGCCAAGCCAGCCAAAGCCGGTTTGTACCTCATCAAAGATAAGGCAAATGTCCAGTTCGTCGCAGACAGCCTTCATCTCGCGCAAATAGGCCGCAGAAAATGGCTGTACGCCGTTGTTCATTTGAATTGGCTCAAGAATCACAGCAAACACATTGCTGCCTATCTGCCGAAGGCGCTTTAAGCTTTCAATCTCGCGTGGAGTTAATCCAGCCAGATCGTCTATACGGGCTACGCCATCCGGGGCTTGGAAGTAGATAACCGACTGGGTGTGTGCCAAAAAGATATGCTTCTTCTGTACATCTGATACGGAAAAAGCAGTCAGGTTCTGCCCATGGTACGAGCCGAGGAACGACACGATCAATTCGCGGTCTTTACCGTAGCTTTTGGCTGCTTTAATGGCATGCTCAACGACATCCGAGCCATTGCATTGCCGATGACTGATTACAGGGTTCTTGATGCCCGCAAGGCCAATTGCGGCCACTCTTTCAGGCAATGAATAGTAGAGTTCGCTACCGAGCTTGGTTGTATGAAAAGAAGGGCGATCACTTAGCAAATAAGCGATCTGCTGCATTTTTACCCATGGGTCGTTTTGCCCAAGGATGCAATTTACGGTCATCGACTGGAAATCAATCAACGTCCCGCGATCTGTAAAAATCTGAGCGCCAATTCCACCGATAGCCAATGTATCGGAAGGAACGATGCTATCTACCAGTAGCTGCTTCTTGTCAGCACCAACAGTTAAGTCAGTTTTCTCTGTGCTGTACCTGGTCAGAAAATAATCTAAATTGTTCGCCGTGAAGTAGTCGCGCATGCTTGTATTGGTAGTAGTCTCATGCTGCGTATTTTGAACTTGTTTCAGCACAATAGCTTCCTTTTCGTAATTATTGGTGACGGCATATCAACCGCACTTTACGATTTCAGAATACGCGAACGAGCATGGGAAGTCAACCGTTAAATACGTTTTTGCAACATGTAAACATTAGCGCCGGGAAAAGCTAAATCAACCGCTAAATACGGATAGCCGATTATTCCAGTCCTAGCCCAGTGTGTGGACACGCGGTGTTTTTGGGTTTTCCTTCCCCTGTTCCGCCACCGAGTAGCGGAGGCTGGTCAGGGAATTCTGACGAATATGTTTGAGTACGTGGCCGCGTAGCGGATCGTGCGAGTTTATGAGGAAGCCTGACCAGTCGAGCAACGCAGGGAACCTCGAAGAGGTGGCGGATTGGGGTCGCCTTCTTTTTGGTTACTTTTTCTCGGAATTATGTAGCAGCCGCACAAAGCTGTAACCCGCCCTGCGCCTAGAATAACATCTGTTTTCATTCTTTGAACAGGTGCAGCCTTATGTCTCAATCCCACGTTGTTTCCGGCTTACTGTCCAAACATTCTGAATTAGTGACCTTAATAGCGCATCATGCTTCTGAGGTTGATCGACTTGATGCCGAGATAAAGCTACTGGCGGCAACGATAAAGCTATTTGCACCCGAAACAGATTTACGCACCTTGCCGCCCAAGCGGTTTGTGGAAACGAATAGGATATTCAGACAAGGGGAGAGTAATCGCGCCGTGCTTGAAGTGTTGCGGGAGGCTGGCGGCACACTCAATACGCAGCAAATAGCCCAGCACATTGCTGCAAAGAAAGGGCTAGATGAAAGCAAGTGGAAGCCTATCCGTGACACCATCCTAGACACGCTTAAACGTTGCGAGAAGCGCGGTATAGTTCGTCAGGCAGGTAAGGACGGCATGGCGATAGTTTGGGAGCTGGTTTAAATGTGAAAATTTAAAAGGCCACCGAAGCGGGCTTTAGTTTGCTCGCCAAAGAAATTATCAGGCGGCTTTTTGATATTGTTCCGCCAATATATCGTGCGCACGCAAAATACTTTTCTGTGTGCAATTCTCGATGTATTTGAGCAGATAGATTGCGTGCGACATGAGTGCTGCTAATTCATCAGCATTCAATTTTTCGCCAGCCTGTCCCCTTTGCAAGATGTTTTCGATAGTCATGATATCTCCTCGCGTTAATGTCCACTTTGCCCATTCAGGCGCGCTTTAGCTTCGTTAAATCCGGCCTCGTCTTCATTCTTAGCGGCAGACAATAGCATTTCCAGATGAAGAATTTGTTGCTTCGCGTTGTACATAACACGCGAAACACTATATTGGTCATGCCCAGTATTGTCAATAATTATCTGACAAATTTTGTCAAGTTTCTTTAGCGCATGAATGCGATTTTCAATTGATGGGTCTGGTACGGTTAAAATTCCAGCCAACCCATATAGGTCGCATTCTTTAAGTATTAGAAGTATGTTTTGGCAAACATGCTCCCAAATGGTGCCCGCAAGAGTCTCAAGCTCATTCATATTTTATTATCGGTCATTTTCTATGGAACTTAACATTATAAATGAAATGGTAATTAATGCCAATTCAATGATTACGACCTACTGCGAGTTAAGCAGCAAGCCTTTCCGTCTGACGCTTGTTACCTTGCCAGTAGCCGCACCAGTCGCGGTTAGTTACAGTGCGGGCGCACTTTTTCATGATGTCATTGAAAATTTCACCATTAGGCAAACGGCGAGTATCTTCACGATATGCCGCTTCATTGGCATAGTTTGCCAGATACAGGTTTCCGAATTTGTGTGTCTGGCCGTACTGCATTCGACGGAAGCGGCTTAAATACGACTCGGCCAGATTGTTTGTAGTGCCATCATCGGAGCGATATTCGATGCTGTGATTCACACGGCGAGTTTCATATTTTGCATGGAGCGCATCATAGGCATTGCTTTCGTCAGCGCAGATTACAGAGCCTTTCTTCACGAACGATTCAGCCAGATTCCCAACGTCCTTTTGATTCTCGCCTTTAATTACGAAGGTAAGCGTTTTAGAAGCGCCTACAGCGGGTTCTTGCGCCCTCTGGCGGATAACGAACACACAACGCTTGCTAGGCTTCTGATGGATGGCTAGGCGTCGATCTATGCGCTCGGCCTTCTTGTTCTTTGGGCGGATGGTTCCATTCACATAGCAGCCGTCCATATGGATTTCGCCGGATAGTTGCTCGGTGTCACGATGTGCCATCAGCGATTCACGAATTTTATGCGCCAGCACGAAGGCAGTTTTGTACTGGACTCCAAGATCACGCCCCAATTGCAGCGCAGAGATTCCCTTGACTGCATTGGTATAGATTGCGATAGCAGCAAGATACACGCGCAAGGGTAGTTTGTGGAAGGCGAATATAGTACCGGACGTAACGCTGAACGTATGCCCGCAATCCTTGCACTGCCATTGCTTACGAGTGGCCTTGAGATAGTGCTTTCCAATAGTGCCGCACACTGGACAGGCAACTTCGTCACCAGCACCCCAGCGCACCTCCTTGAAGGCTTCAAAGGCTTGTTGATCGGCCAACTCCATCACCTTGCGCACTGACAGGGTGCGGGCTTTTGCTGAGAGCAGAAAATGCTGAGACATGTTTATCACCGTTTGCGATATGTTTGTAAGCACGCATGATGATATTTAAATCATCACTTGTCAAGAGAAATATATCGTGTATGATGATAAGCATATTTTTGCAGGAGTTTCCATGTCAGGCGATCAGCAATGGGAAAATAAAGTTAAAGGGCTGCTCAAGGCAGAATTAAAACGCAAAGGCGTTAGCTATCAGCAATTGGCAGAAAAACTCACCGCATTAGGTATCGCCGAAACGCCTGAAAATATCGCCAACAAAATAAGCCGAGGGAAATTTACGGCTGTATTCCTGTTACAGTGCATGGAAGCTATCGACTGCACCGTAATTCGTTTTGATTAAATTGTTTAAGGAGATAATCAATATGAAATCCGAAAACGAAAAAGCCGCACATCAGTTACAGGACGTGCGGCAGTGGGCTAAAGACAAGATTGCGGACGGTCAAGAGCCGCCTTGGTCATGGTATCAACACATGAAGCTTATTGACGCCATAGATGCAATCTTGGGTGGTGCTGAATGCACAATTACCACGGAGAATTTACAGCAATCGGAGTCGCGTCTGGATGGGCATCTCCGATTAGTGGATTCCACTTATTCGCAAGGTAACGCTCCACACCATCTTTCTGATGTGCCGGTACAAATGCCCATGTAACGTAAAGTGTTCCGACCTTTGCGTACTTGGTGATGTCGGTTCTATTGCGATGCGCTTGCAAACGGGCTTTAACATCACCCTGGCCCACATACACGACTTTGCCTGGATTGCCAGCATGCCAGATTATATAAACTCCGTCAGAATTCACGCTGCTTATATCGAACGTTTGAAACTCAAGCCATGTATCGGCTTGCGACTTGACCCACTGAACATTTAACATTATAGTGTTCCTGTATTTGCAATAAAAAAAGCGGGTATGCCACGGAAATGACATCCCCGCGCTAATAGCTTAAAAACCAAGTTGTATGGTTTCAATTCTATAAGGTAAGCCGTACTTCCATCGTTTGTTCCATGTGAATGGGACGATGTTTTCCGGTGGCAGTATTCGACCACCTCATTTTATTGACTCCTTTCCTAGTACCGAGATCAAACCAGCTCGGCTCTGGGTGCCTCGACAGCACAGCAACACAGTGACCATACTCTGGATCACACCTGACGCCAGCCTGACCGCTGGCGTTACCTTTTGTATTACTCGATTACCAATAAGAACGCTTGTTCTATGCGTTTTTATCCGGTTACATCTATTAAATGAGATCAAGTACGCCATCCTGCTCTTGAATATATTCAAGCCCTCGTTTAGTTAGTCCGTAATATCCACGTTGAGTATTTTCAATAAAGCCATATTTATCTTTAAACGCAATCAAAGTGCATCGTGCATTATGGCGCGTTGATTTTAGTCCGCTTGATTCAATGGCCTCGCCAAGCTGATCCAAATTTTTCTCGCCCGATTTTAGAGCATGCATCATTGCCATTCCAACCCCGCCAATGGGTCTTTTGGGTGTTGCATCAGGAATATTTTTACCTAAAGTATTTAAAGGAAATACTGTGCGCGGTTCAAATGCATTTTCTCTTACAGGGACAGATGGTTTTGCGGCAATAGCAGCACCAACTGCCATATCAACAGCGTCTTCTGATTGTATAGATTGAAGCATCGCTATACGCTTTTCGCACGATGTAATTTTCTCTTTGAACAATACGATTTTCGATTGCTCTGCCGCTATAAGTTTTTGAATTTCTGCGCTCATGGTATCTCCATGTAGTTTTGTCAGTTTTTGCAGGATAGCATTATCTCTGACTTTTTGTCAATCATGTCAGACATAAAAAAGCCCATCTACATTAGATGGGCTTAGATAAAGCTCAGATGTTAAATTGACTAAATTTTGTAATTAATTGATTATTTGACGTTTGTGCGATTGCTCCATAATTCCGCTTTTTCTTGGCGAAGCAAGAAAAAGTGACTAGCTGTCGGGCTACCCCCGGCGAAGTTGCCTTTAGGTAAGTGATTCGAACAGCCTCTTCGACAAGCTCAGGGCGAACGGCCATAGCTACCGGGCGATCCCGGCAAGCTATGCGTTCCCGATCCCGCGTGTCGGCAAATTAATCTGTTTCGCAAAATCCAGCATGCGCTGGATGGAAACCTTGGCGCGCCGCCCGATTGCCGGGTCAACGTGGATTTCGTTTTTTCCAGTCTCTAAAACTTCCGCCAAGTTAATCAGGCCATTCATCGCCATCCACGGGCAGTGGTTGCAACTGGTGCAGGTCGCGCCGTAACCGGCCGTCGGCGCTTCGAGAAATATCTTGTCCGGCGACAGCGTGCGCATCTTGTGCAGAATGCCGTTGTCGGTGGCGACGATGAATTCCTTCGCATCCAGAGTTTGCGTTGCTTTGATGAGCTGCGTGGTGGAGCCGACCACATCGGCCAGTTGCACTACCGCACGCGGCGATTCGGGATGCACCAGCACCTTGGCCTGCGGATGTTGCGCCTTAAGCTCGATTAACTCCTGCATTTTGAATTCGTCATGCACCATACACGAACCCTGCCACAACAGCATGTCCGCACCAGTCTGTTCCTGCACATAAGCGCCCAGATGCCGATCCGGCGCCCACAGGATTTTCTCGCCGAGTTCCTTTAGATGCTTGACGATAGGCAACGCGATGGAACTGGTCACCATCCAGTCGGCGCGCGCCTTCACCGCCGCGCTGGTGTTGGCATACACCACTACCGTGCGATCCGGGTGCGCGTCGCAGAACTTGGCAAACTCGTCCGCCGGGCAGCCCAAATCCAGCGAACATTCTGCCTCCAAATCCGGCATCAGTACACGCTTCTCCGGGTTGAGTATCTTCGCCGTCTCGCCCATGAAACGCACCCCGGCAACAACTATGGTTTTCGCCGAATGCTGGTGGCCGAAGTTCGCCATATCGAGCGAATCCGACACCATGCCTCCGGTTGCCTCGGCCAAATCCTGCAAATCGGGGTGCACATAGTAGTGAGATACCAGCACCGCATCCTGTTCTTTCAACAGACGCTTGATGCGCGCGATCAACTCAGCCTTTTCTTCCGGGTTGGGGTCGCGAGGTTTTTTTGCCCAAGCTTGCGCGGTGCTGCAACTCGATTGTCCGGCATCAGGATGGTCGTAAGCGATGGAAATAGCCTCTTCAGACATGCTGTACTCTTTCAGGTAATTGCAAAATTGCCGCGCGGTTGCTCGGCGAAAAAACCTTCTCTGCCGCTTCTCGCCACGGCAGCCAGATATAACTCAAATGCTCACGCGGCGACAGTTGGACAGGTAAAACAGCGGGTAATTCCAGCCCGAACACATGCTCTGTGTTGTGCGTGGTGCCAGGCGGGTAGCGATGTTGCCATTTGGGATAGATGTCATACACATTCTGCACCTGCCAGTCGGTCAGCGCATAGCGCATGGCATCCAGCCCGGTTTCCTCGAACGCCTCGCGAATTGCCGTTTCGCGCAATGACTCCTCGCCGTCGCGACTGCCCGTCACCGATTGCCAGTAGCCGGGATAATCGGCGCGTTCCAGCAACAGCACATCCAGTGAAGAAGTGTAAATCACCACCAGCGCCGAGATGGGTTGCTTGTATGACATTAGTTGTGAAACGCCCAGAACGGCTTGCCTTGCGACTTCCAGAAACTCACCGTGTCGGCAAGAATTTCCGTAGCAATGCTGAGGTCTGCTGCAGGCAATCCCAAAGCCTCGCCGCCATTGCGCAACAACAACACATAGCCGGCAGACGGTCGCCAGGAAAGATCTCCCAAGGCATCAGCCAGTGCATCCCAATTGTTGCCGAACCAACCCGGCGCATGAATAGCCTGCGCTACAACTGCGAGAAATACACCTTTTTCATGCACTGTAGCCAAATCTGCAACAAACAACGCAAAGTTCGCCTGGGCTATCGCCGCGTGTAACTCATTCTGCGGACAATTCAGGCGATACGCTCCCGCCTCGTTTACATCCTGCAAGCGCGTACACAAAGTCCCCATCACTCACTCCTTGATGCGCTGAAAAGTCCGGTAATGATCGCCGCTGAAGTAACACTCCGGCAACGGTCCGCACACGATGCGCCGTGCGCCGCGATTGCGCGCACCCTGTATCTTTACAGTGTACTCATGGTAATAGCCGCGCGGTTGTTGTGGCAGACGATGCTCGTAGTTGCCGAACACTACGCCATCGCGCGAGAAGGGAAATGGGCCGTGCTGCTTAATGAGGCGCAAGGTGCCTCGCGCCTCGGAAGGCAACGCGGTCTCGCTGACGAGAGTTGGTACATCATCATTGCGGGCATGATGATGGCCTGCCTGCACTGCCAATGGCAGGCACAACAGCAGACCAAACAGCACCAGCGCTTTGACGCTGCGCAGCATGACTACTCCTTGATAACTTCCACTGTGGTCTGTGTTTGCTGGCGCAGGCGGATGTGCAGTTCGCGCAATTGTTTTTCGTCCACTGCGCTCGGTGCTTGCGTCAACAGACATTGCGCGCGCTGAGTCTTGGGGAAGGCGATTACATCGCGGATGGATTCGGAGCCGGTCATCATGGCGACGATGCGATCCAGGCCGAAGGCCAGTCCGCCGTGCGGGGGCGCACCATATTGCAAAGCATCGAGCAGGAAGCCGAATTTGAGTTGAGCTTCTTCCGCGCCAATATTGAGCGCGCGGAACACTTTGCTCTGCACTTCTTCCTTGTGAATACGCACCGAACCGCCGCCGATTTCCGAGCCGTTGAGCGCCAGATCGTAGGCCTTGGCCAGACATCTGCCGGGGTCGGTTTCCAGGAATTCCAGATGTTCGTCTTTGGGTGAAGTGAACGGGTGATGGCAGGCGTTCCAGCGCTTACCCTCATCGTCGTATTCAAACATGGGGAAGTCCACCACCCACAGAGGTTCCCATGCCTTGCCATTGGTATAACCCTTCTCGTGGCCGATCTTGCTGCGCAACGCGCCCAGCGCATCGTTCACCACCTTGGCTTTGTCCGCGCCGAAGAAAATCAGATCGCCGTTTTGTGCACCGGTACGCTGCATGATGGTCTTCAGTGCAGCTTCGTTGAGATTCTTCACGATAGGTGATTGCAGCCCGGTTTCATTCAACTGGGTTACGTCGTTAACCTTGATGTAGGCTAGTCCACGTGCCCCGTAAATGGTAACAAACTTGGTGTAATCGTCAATCTCACCGCGCGTGAATACATTGCCGCCGGGCACGCGCAACGCAGCCACGCGGCCATCGGGCGAATTGGCCGGGCCGCTGAACACCTTGAACGCCACATCTTTCACTGCGTCGGTGACTTCGGTCAGTTCCAGCGTGACGCGCATGTCCGGTTTGTCCGAGCCGAAACGGTTCATCGCTTCGGCGTAAGTCATGCGCGGGAAAGGGGTGGGCAGCAAGACATTCAGCACTTCCTTGAACACGGTGCGGATCATGTCTTCCATCAGCGCCATGATCTGCTCTTCGCCAAGGAAGGAGGTCTCGATATCCACTTGGGTGAATTCGGGTTGGCGGTCGGCACGCAAGTCTTCGTCGCGGAAGCATTTGGTAATCTGGTAATAGCGGTCGAAACCCGCCACCATTAGCAATTGCTTGAACAACTGAGGCGACTGTGGCAGCGCGAAGAATTCCCCGGCATGCACGCGCGACGGCACCAGATAGTCGCGTGCGCCTTCCGGCGTGGATTTGGTCAGCATCGGCGTCTCGATGTCGATGAAGCCCTTGTCGTCGAGGAAGCGGCGGAAAGCGCGCGCCGTCTTGTAGCGCAACATCATGTTCTTCTGCATCTGCGGGCGGCGCAGATCGATCACGCGATGCGTCAGGCGCACGTTCTCGGACAGATTTTCGTCATCCAACTGAAACGGTGGTGTGACAGAGGTGTTCAACACTTCAATCTCATGACACAGGATTTCAATTTCTCCGCTGGGAATGTTGAGATTGTCCGTCCCTTCAGGGCGGCGGCGCACACGGCCTGTCACTTTCAATACGAATTCGTTGCGCACCGATTCGGCAATGCCGAACATCTCAGCGCGGTCGGGATCACATACCACTTGCGCTAAGCCCTCGCGGTCGCGCAGGTCAATGAAAATCACTCCGCCGTGGTCGCGGCGGCGGTGTGCCCAGCCGCACAGAGTGACGGTTTGGCCGAGGTTGGAAACGTTAAGTTGCCCGCAATAATGAGTTCTCATAGTTCTATACAGTCTGGATAATTCGAAAAAGTTACTTGGAGTTGCCGGCAGGCAGGGCGTTGCCAACAGGAGCGACTACGCCCATCGAAATAATGGATTTCAGCGCCACGTCCACGCTAATATTAAGTTCAACAGTATCGGCCTTGCGCACATAGAAATAAAAACCGTTCACCGGGCTGGGCGTGGTGGGAATAAATACCCCCACATATTCGCCATCCATGTGCGATGCAATCTCGCCGTCCGCCACGCTGGTCTGGAACGCCAGCGACCAGGCCTCGGGATGCGGATAGCGCACCAGCAGCACCTTGCGAAAGGAATTGCCGTCGCTGGACAGCAGCGTGTCGCTCACCTGTTTCACGCTCTTGTAGATTGTGTTCACGAACGGAATGCGGTGCAGCAACCCGTCCCAGAGGCTCAGCAGGCGCTGCCCCAATACGTTACGCGTTAGCAAACCGGTGCCCACCACAATCCCCACGGTGAGGATCACTCCCATGCCAGAAATGCGCCAACTCGGGGGCAACAGCATCAGGCTCTGATCCATGATGCCTATGGTCAGCTTTAACACCCAAAGGGTGATGCCGAGTGGCACCCACACCAATAGGCCGGTTAGCAGATATTTTTTCACGCGCCGCCGCCCGCAGCCGGACACCCCGCGCACGCTGAGGTTTCGCACTTGCTGGCTGGCGGTTTGTCTTTGAAGTCAGTGGCGTAATAACCGCTGCCCTTGAGCTGGAAACCGGCAGCCGAAAGCTGCTTGACGAACGTCTCCTTGCCGCACTCTGGACAAGTTGTCAGCACCGCTTCGCTGATCTTCTGCATGACATCTTTTTGCACACCACAACTGCTACAACGATATTCGTAAATAGGCATAACGCTCCTATTGGTAATCAAGAAAGGCGGGCATTATACCTCACGCCACACTCCTGACTCCAACTCGTCCAGCGTCCAGCGATCAGCTGCAAGATTGGGTAGACCATCGCCGTCGTCAAACGGCAGATAACGCTACGTTGTGTCAATTCACGTCCAACTTGCTGGACAGTGGATTGTCTGACTTTGTTGCATCCGTCCTACCCAACACACAAAATGAAAAAGCCCGCTTGCGCGGGCTTTTTTCAATCCAATTCAGGAACCGATTTAAGGAGCCTGGATGTTGGAAGCTTGCTTGCCCTTAGGACCTTGAACGATGTCAAAGGTTACCTTCTGGCCTTCTTTGAGGGTCTTGAAACCGCTCATGTTGATTGCTGAGAAATGCGCGAACAGGTCTTCGCTGCCATCATCAGGAGTGATGAAGCCGAAACCTTTTGCATCGTTGAACCACTTTACAGTACCGTTTGCCATGTTACTTCCTTATACAAAAACCGGGTGGATTCCCGTCAAACTGTTTGAATTCCAAGACCGCACATGGCAAAACCAGTGATGCATGTAACTTGATTCAAACACCCACGCGCTTTTTACTCCTGTATTACCCGTGTCGTCAAGTGGTTATGAAATATTTTTTCAGAATACACTTGAAAAAGCCGTTCTAATCGTCAAATATGTACCCTGAGATGGTGCAACAATGGTGACACATTAAATGGCTACGAAACAACAAAACACCTCACTGCTGGAGCGGGAACTCAGCAAGAGCAAGCCACCCATGCTGTACAAAGTGGTGTTGTTCAACGATGATTACACGACCATGGAATTTGTGATTGAGGTTTTGCAAACATTTTTTGCGATGAACCGTGAACGCGCGACCCAAATCATGCTCAAAATTCATCAAGAGGGGTCTGCTGTATGTGGGGTTTACCCCAAGGACATCGCAGAAACAAAAGTTGCACAAGTAACGGCATTTGCCAAGCATCGCGAGCATCCGCTACGATGTGAACTGGAGGAGACATAAACCATGATCGCGCAAGAACTTGAAGTCAGCCTGCACCTGGCCTTCGTTGAAGCACGCCAGAAACGGCACGAATTCATCACGGTAGAGCATTTATTGCTCGCCATGCTCGACAATCCTTCGGCAGCGCATGTATTGCGCGCCTGCGGGGCGGACATTGACGAGTTGCGCGCGGTATTAATCGATTTCGTTACCACCCACACCCCCATGTTGCCCGGCAGCGGCGAGGTGGACACGCAGCCTACGGTCGGTTTCCAGCGTGTCATTCAGCGCGCCATCCTGCATGTGCAATCGACCAACAAGAAAGAAGTTACCGGAGCCAATATTCTGGTTGCCCTGTTCAGCGAGAAAGAATCCCATGCGGTATTTTTCCTCAACCAGCGCGGCATCACACGGCTGGATGTGGTGAATTACATCGCACATGGCATCAACAGCGCTAATCAACCCAGCGTCCAAAAAACAGCAGAGGCTGAAACAGAACAAGAAGCTGGCAACGAAGGCGCGTTACACGACTATACGCTGGATCTCAATGCACAGGCCGTAGCTGGCAAGATCGACCCGCTGATCGGGCGTGAACTTGAACTGGAGCGCGTCATTCAGACCCTGTGCCGCCGCCGCAAGAACAATCCGCTGCTGGTCGGTGAGGCCGGTGTGGGCAAGACTGCTATCGCCGAAGGATTGGCGCGCCGCATCACGGAAAACGACGTGCCGGATATCCTCAAGGATGCACATGTGTATTCGCTCGACATGGGCGCGTTGCTGGCTGGTACCAAGTATCGAGGCGACTTCGAACAGCGCCTGAAAGCGGTGCTCAAGGAATTGTCCGAGGCAAAACATGCCATCCTGTTCATCGATGAAATTCACACGCTGATCGGCGCGGGGTCTGCCTCGGGCGGAACCATGGATGCGTCCAATCTGTTGAAACCCGCTCTGTCCAGCGGCGCGCTCAAATGCATAGGCGCGACCACTTATCAGGAATATCGCGGCATTTTCGAGAAGGATCACGCGCTGTCGCGCCGTTTCCAGAAAGTAGACGTGACCGAGCCGAGCGTAGAACAAACCATCGAGATATTGAAGGGACTCAGGCAACGCTTCGAGATTCATCACGGCATCAAATACAGTGCCGCCGCCTTGACCAGCGCCGCCGAGCTGTCCTCGCGCTTCATCACCGACCGTCACCTGCCGGACAAGGCGATAGACGTGATCGACGAAGCGGGGGCGGCACAGCGCGTGCTGCCTAAATCCAAACAAAAGAAAATTGTCGGCAAACACGAGATCGAGGAGATCATTGCGAAAATTGCGCGCATCCCGCCGCGCACGGTTTCCTCGGATGACCGCAACACGTTGAAGAATCTGGATCGCGACCTCAAGGCTACGGTGTTTGGCCAGAACAAGGCCATCGACATGCTGGCGCGCGCCATCAAGATGTCTCGCAGCGGTCTTGGCAACCCACAAAAACCCATAGGCAGCTTTCTGTTCTCCGGGCCGACTGGTGTGGGCAAGACCGAAGTGGCGCGCCAACTCGCCTACAGCATGGGCATGCCGCTGCACCGCTTCGACATGTCCGAATACATGGAACGCCATGCCGTGTCGCGCCTCATCGGCGCACCTCCCGGCTATGTCGGTTTCGACCAGGGTGGATTGCTCACCGAAGCCATCAGCAAGCAGCCGCATTGTGTGCTGCTGCTGGATGAAATCGAGAAGGCGCACCCGGACATTTTCAACATACTGCTGCAAGTGATGGATCACGGCACGCTCACCGACAACAACGGACGCAAGGCCGACTTCCGCAACGTGGTCATCATTATGACTACAAACGCGGGCGCAGATGCCTTGAACAAGACGCAGATCGGCTTCTCCAAGACATCATCTTCCGGTGATGAAATGGCTGACATCAAGCGCATGTTCACCCCGGAATTCCGCAACCGCCTGGATGCCATCGTCTCCTTCGCCTCGCTGGACAAGGAAGTCATCCTGCGCGTGGTAGACAAATTCTTGATGCAACTTGAAGAACAACTGCACGAGAAGAAAGTAGAAGCCGTATTCACTGACGCGCTGAAAGATTTCCTTGCCGAGACCGGTTTCGACCCGCTGATGGGCGCCCGCCCCATGGCGCGCCTGATTCAGGACACCATCCGTTCTGCGCTGGCTGACGAACTGCTGTTCGGCAGGTTGGCAAGCGGAGGCAGGGTCACGGTGGACGTGAAGGGCGACAAGGTGGAACTGGAGTTTGAAGAAGAGGAAGTTGTGCTTGCCTGACGGGTATTGCAAATAAGCCCCAGATGATGAAAATGTGTCTTTGTGGGAGCGGCTTTAGCCGCGATTGTGAGCTATCGCGGCTGAAGCCGCTCCCACAGAAGCCCGGCAAAAAGTTTTTCGAACAATTCTAATCTAAATGCCCCAATATCGCGGGCGCTTCGCCCCTTCCCCCACTGGTCCGCTGCATTTCGGCTCACTGGTTGCCGCTGTCGGCAGCTATCTGGATGCCAAACACCATCAAGGTAAATGGCTGGTGCGCATCGAAGACCTTGATACGCCGCGTACCGTCAAAGGCGCTGCCGACGACATTCTGCGCACGTTGGAAGCTTTCGGACTGTACTGGGACGAGGCGGTGCTATACCAAAGCCAACGCACAGACGCTTATGAGGAAGCCTTGCAGGAATTGTTGGCCATAGATGCAATTTATCCCTGCGCCTGCACGCGCAAGGAGATCGCCGATTCGGCGTTGCACGGCATCGAAGGGCAGATTTATCCGGGGACATGTCGCAATGGCATTCCGGCGGGGCGCGAGGGGAGGGCGTGGCGGGTACGCACCGACCACCGGCTCCTTCCCCCTTGTAGGGGGAAGGTTGGGATGGGGGTAGAACAGTGGAGAAGCCAAGTTTCTACCCCCTCTCTAGCCCTAAAGGAACTACTAGCCATTCGACTAAGCCCGCAAGCGGGCAAGTCGCTGGTTATCTCCCTGCAAGGGGGAGGGGATATTTCGGCCAAGGGATTATTCGGGTTAAATAACAAAGAAATTATCCAATTCGACGACGCCTTGCAAGGCCGCATCATCCAGCACCTCGAAAACGAGATTGGCGATTTCGTGGTGAAGCGCGCCGATGGGCTGTTTGCTTATCAGTTGGCGGTGGTGGCAGATGATGCATTTCAGAGCATCTCGCATGTGGTGCGAGGTTCCGATCTGCTCTCTTCCACGCCACGCCAGATTTATCTGCAAAGGCTGCTGGGGTTAACCACTCCAGCCTACATGCACTTGCCTGTCGCGGTAAATGCGCAGGGCGAAAAACTTAGCAAGCAGACGCTGGCCTCGCCGGTAGATGTGCACAATGTTTCCGGCACTCTGTGGCGCGCGCTGGAATTCCTGTGTCAGGAACCGCCCGCAGAACTGGCCTCATACAAAACGGAAATTCTGGATTGGGCTATCGCCCACTGGGACAAAGATAAGCTGAAGAAAGTAATGCAGATAGCGGTTGACTAATCCGCAACCGTCTTATTTCGGCCACCCTTTTTCGCGGCGTACAGGCGTCTGTCGGCCAGTTGCAGCAGCATTTCGACATTCAACAATTCCGGTTTCTTGTGCGCCAGCCCGATACTGACAGTGAGATGAAAATCCGGGCCGGCAACGCTGTGGATATTGCTCGCGGCAACATTCAGACGTAACCTTTCAGCATACTGAAAAACCTGATTCGGCTGGGAATCCGGGCAAATCACCAAAAATTCCTCGCCGCCAAAACGGCACACCATATCCTGCTTGCGCGCAGCCAGGCGCAGGACACTGGCCACCTGTTTCAATACATCGTCCCCCACCTTGTGGCCGTAGGTGTCGTTGATCTGCTTGAAGCGGTCTATATCCACCATCATGCACGACAGTGGGCGACCATTGCGTTCGGCCAGCGCCCACTGCCGATCCAGTTGCTCATTCGCATAACGGCGGTTGGGCAGCTCGAGTGAGCACATCGGTGAGCGCCAGTTGTTGCAAGCGTTGGTTTGAAGCCGCAAGTTCGGCAGCAAATTTGCGCAGTTGCTGACGGTCGAATTCCAATTCTTCTTGCAACTGCACCACGCGCTGCGCCGCCCACAACCTTGCCCCCAGTACCTTGAGGTTGATCGGCTTGGTAAGATAATCGTTCGCTCCAGCCTCGAATGCCTCCACCAGCCGTTCAGTGCTTTCCTGCGCAGTGACGATAAACACATAGATGTTTCGCCACGCCGGATTTTGCCTGAGCGCCTTGCAAAATTCGATACCATCCATCTCTGGCATAATCCAATCGGTGATGATTAGTTGCGGCATGGATTCTTCTATTAAATGCAAAGCCTCTACGCCGTTGCGCGCCGTGGTCACCGTATGTCCTGCCTGAACAAGCAGGTGTTGCATCATCAGCAAGATGCTGCGGTCATCATCCACCAGCAGGATGCGCAGCTTGTAGGGCGTCACCACCTTGCTTTGCAATGCCTCGACATCCAGCATTTCGGGTGCTAACGGCACCGCTTCCAGCAATTCAGCAAATGCGGGAATATCGACCGAGGATATGTCAAATAGTTTGCTCCACTCATGCCATTCTTTCACCACCTTGTCGCCAATCTCGGTGAGCATGTCTGTTTCCACGCCCAGTCGAGTAGCAACCAGCATCAGCCTGGATACCATTTTGCGCCGGTGAGGTTCTTGTGCCAGACATACCGAAGCGAGATAGTTTGCGACATGCAGCACATTCAGCAAACGCCAGTCCCGGCTTCCCTCCGCGAATTCTGCCAGATCCGGATTCTCATAATACAAGGCGATTTTCTGGAATACCAGCGGCATCCCCCAGTCAGCCAGCAATTCCTTGGTCAGCTGGTTGTGGTTCAAGCCAAACTCGGCAAGTTCAAGGTCGGTCAGTTTGACATCCGTTGCCGCAACTTTTTCGAGTATGTCCGCATATTCTTGCGGATGCGACGATGCCAGCGCCAGACGGCCTATTCGCCCCAGCAGGCCGAGGATAAAAATTTCTTCGGGTGAGCCAATATTGCTATGCAACATCAGGTTCTGCGCGGCAATTGCTGTCAACAGCGAGTGTCTCCAGAAATTCTGGTAATCGAATTTCTTGCATGCCCCATCGCGGTTCCCCTCCACCAGCGACAGGCTCAACACCAACTGCCGCACGGAATTCAGTCCCAGCATCGTGACCGCATCAGCCACGGACGCGATGGGACGCGTCTGGTAAGCCACCAGGGCATTGGCGATCTTGATGACACGCCCGGACAATGATGGATCAGCCTTGATTGCATGAGCAATCTCTTGATTCGTTACGTCGTCTTTCTGGGTAAGCCGAATCACCTGCAAGGCGATACCCTTGGGAGAGGGTAAATTCCCGCTCGCCTTGAGTGCTTCGAACTTTGGATCGCAATCCATCTTCTATGTAGACCTTACGCTTGGATTATTTCTGAACCGGGACTATATCATCATGAATGGCAAGGTGTAATGTTGATGAGTATTATTTACCCGCGCTGCTTGCGATGGCGGATATATTCACGAATGGCGGGCAGGAAGGAAATGAAGATGATACCGACGACCATCAGCGTGAGATTGTTCTTGATCACCGGGATGTTGCCGAAGGAATAGCCGCCCACCGTGAACAAGGCGATCCACGCTACACTACCCAGCGCGCTGAATGACAGGAATAGTCGGTAGCGCATCAGGCCGACACCGGCCACGAACGGCGCGAAGGTGCGAATGAAGGGCAAAAAGCGCGCAAAGATTATGGTCTTGCCTCCGTGTTTCTCGTAGAAGGCGTGGGTCTTGTCCAAATGCTCACGCCTGATAAAGCGCGAATTAGCGCGATGCACTAGCTTCTTGCCGACCAGTCGCCCGATCCAGTAATTGGTGTTGTCGCCGGAGAATGCCGCCAGCATCAACAGCGGCATCAGGATGTGCAACTCCATGGAACCCATGCCGCACAACGCGCCCGCCACAAACAGCAGCGAGTCGCCCGGAAGAAATGGCGCAACCACCAGCCCAGTCTCGGCAAAGATAATAAGGAACAGAATGGCGTAAATCCAACCGCCATATTGCTGTACCAACAACAACAGGTGTGTGTCCAGATGCAGGACGATGTTGAGAAAAGAGGTGAGCAGTTCCACGAATTAATCCAGATAATGGTGAAGGGGAAGAGTAAAGGGAGAAGGGTAAAACCGCCTCTCCGATTAAAGAGCGAGGGTTTCACCCTTCTCTCTTCCTCCTTTAACCCTTCCCAGCTACTATGGCAGGACTTCTTCCGTTTCAGTCTTTTCCGGTTTGATGAAATCCTCGCGCGACACGCCAAAAATCATCAGTAGTGGACTTGCAACCAATACCGAGGAATAGATACTAAACAGGATGCCGATTGTCAGCGCCAGTGCGAAATAGTGCAGTGTCTCGCCGCCGAGGAAGAGCATGGCGGTTACCATTATCTGCGTGCAGCCGTGGGTGATGATGGTGCGCGACATGGTGCGGGTGATGGCATTGTCTATGATCCCGGCTACCTCTGTCTTGCGCAGCTTGCGGAAGTTTTCGCGAATCCGGTCGAACACCACCACCGACTCGTTTACCGAATAGCCCAGCACCGCCAGCACTGCCGCCAATACCGAGAGTGAGAACTCCCATTGGAATGCGGCAAAGAAACCGAGAATGATAACCACGTCGTGCAGATTGGCGATGATCGCGGCTAAACCGAACTTCCATTCGAAGCGCATCCACAGGTAGCAGACGATACCGAGTGAAACCAGCAGCAGCGCCATCGCACCGTTGTCTATTAACTCATTGCCCACCTGCGGGCCGACGAATTCGACGCGACGCATCTCCACGCTTGCATCCTGTGACCGCAACGCATCGCGTACCTGTTCGCTCAGTTTTGCGCCGGAGGTATTCTGCTTGAGCGGAACCTGGATCAGCACATCATGGCTGGTGCCGAAATTCTGCACCTGTGCATCTTTTAGCCCAATGCCGCCCAGTTGCTCGCGCACTTTGTTCAGGTCTGCGGGCTGTGCATAGTGCATTTCCAGCACCGTACCACCGGTAAAATCCACGCCAAAATTCAGCCCGCGCGTGGCGAGAAAAATGACGGCGATGATGAAAGTGACCAACGAAATGCTGGTGGTATAGCGTCCATAACTCATGAACGGGATGTCTTGTTTGATGCGGAAAAATTCCATGTCGTTTCTTCCTAGCCTATCGCCACTTTGGTCAAACGCGGCTTGCTGCCGTAAATCAGGTTTACCAGCGCACGCGAAACCAGCACCGCGCTGAACATTGAGGTCAGAATACCCAGGCACAGCACCACCGCGAAACCGCGTATCGGGCCGGAACCGAACATGAACAGCGCGATACCCGCAATCAGGGTGGTGATGTTGGAATCGAGGATGGTGCCGAAAGCATGCTCATAACCTGCGCTGATGGATGCCTGCGGCGTGTTGCCGTTGCGCAGTTCCTCGCGGATGCGCTCATTGATCAGCACGTTGGCATCAATTGCCATACCCAAGGTAAGTGCGATACCCGCCATGCCAGGCAGGGTCAGCGTGGCTTGCATCATGGACAGCAACGCCACCAACAACAACAGGTTGGCACCCAACGCCAGCACGGAAACCCCACCGAACATCAGGTAGTAGATGATCATAAAAATCGAGATGGCAGTGAAGCCGATCTGGGTGGAATGAAAGCCGCGCGAGATGTTGTCCGCCCCCAGGCTGGGGCCGACGGTACGCTCTTCCACTATATCCATCGGAGCCGCCAGCGCGCCCGCACGCAACAGCAGTGCGGTGTTCTGGGCCTCTTCGGTGCTCATCCTGCCGGTGATCTGCACGCGCCCTCCGCCGATTTCCTCACGTATCACCGGAGCGGTGACGATCTCGCCCTTACCTTTTTCAAACAGGATAATCGCCATGCGCTTGCCCACGTTCTCGCGCGTCGCTTCCTTGAACTTGCGCGCACCGATGCCATCCAGATTGATGTGCACCGCAGGTTCGTTATCGCGGTTATCGAAACCGGGCTGTGCATCGCTGATGCGTTCTCCGGTAAAGATCACGGCCTTCTTTACCAGTAACGGAGTGCCGTCCCTCTCCTTGAACATATCGGTGCCGAACGGTGCGGGAGAACCCGCGACGTAATGATGCTCTTCATCCACCAAGCGCACTTCCAGCGTCGCGGTGCGACCCAGAATGTCTTTCGCACGCGCCGTGTCCTGCACGCCGGGCAATTGCACCACGATACGGTCTGCGCCCTGCTGCTGGATCACCGGCTCGGCCACACCCAGTTCGTTGACCCGATTGCGCAGGGTGACCAGATTTTGCTGCACCGCAGAATCCTGGATGCGTTTTTCTTCTTCCGGTTTGAGTGTGGCGGCTAGCAGAAATTCGCCGCCCTCATCCTTGTCGGTAAGGAACAGCCCGCCGAAGTGTTGCTTGATCTCGGCCTCGCCCTTGCTGCGCGCTTCCGCGTCGCGAAACTTGACCGTCACCAGCTTGCCGTCGCGGCTCACGCCGGAATAGACAATATTCTGTTCACGCAGGGTGCTGCGTATATCGCTGGCGGCAGCTTCCAGCGCCTTATCCAGCGCGCCTTTCATGTCGATCTGCAACAGGAAATGTACGCCCCCGCGCAAATCCAGACCGAGATACATGGGTAGCGCATTTATACTGGTGAGCCACTGCGGCGAACGCGGCAATAAGTTCAGTGCCACCACGTAATCCTCGCCCAAATTTGTTTGCAGGATGTCCTTTGCCTTGATCTGACTGTCGGTATCGGCAAAGCGCGTCTTGACGCTGGTGGCATCCAATGAAATTGCATCGGGATTGAGGCCGACAGCCTCGAGCGCGGATTCCACCCGGCCCATCAGGGCGCTATCCGCCTTGATGCCGGAGCGTAGCGGCGACACCTGCACCGCCGGAGATTCGCCGTATAAATTGGGCAGGGTGTAAACCAGCCCCAGAATAATCGAGGCAAGGATCAGCAGGTTTTTCCACAGCGGGTATTGGTTCATTGCAGCACCTTAAAGCGACTTGATGGTTCCCTTGGGCAGCACGGTCTGTACTGCGCCTTTCTGGACATTGATAGTTACGCCTGCGGCCACTTCTACGCTGACATAGTTTTCGTCCACCTTGCTGACGCGCCCCAACAGGCCGCCGGCAGCCACGACCTCATCACCTTTTTGCAGCGCTTCGATCATGGTTTTCTGCTCCTTGGCACGCTTCTGCTGCGGACGCAGGATCAGGAAATAAAACACGATGATCAGTGCGAACAACGGCAAATACTGTGTGATGCCCCCATCTTGCACAGGTGCTGTGCTCTGGGCGTAGGCATTGCTGATAAACAGGCTAGTCATTGACATCTTGCAAACTCCGGTAAAATCAAAGGCGCGCATTCTATCATGAAGCTATCTGGCACGAAGCAATCTGGCACGAAGCGGCGCGCGCTTGTCTGAAAGCCGCAACAAACGCATCGAACCGCCCCGCCGCGATGGCCGCGCGGATTTCGCCCATCAGTTCCTGATAGTAATGCAGATTATGTATGGTGTTGAGGCGCGCACCGAGTATCTCGCCGATGCGGTGCAGGTGATGCAGGTAAGCGCGGGTGAAATTGCGGCAGGTATAGCAGGCGCACTGCTCGTCCAGCGGACGCATATCCATGCGGTATTGCGCATTCTTGATCTTGATGTCGCCATAGCGGGTGAACATCATGCCGTTGCGCGCATTGCGCGTCGGCATTACGCAATCGAACATGTCTATGCCCTGTGACACCGCATCCACGAGGTCTTCCGGCGTGCCGACTCCCATCAGATAGCGCGGCTTGTTCTGCGGCAATTGTGGCGCGGTGTGCTGGAGGATGCGCAACATGTCTTCCTTCGGTTCCCCCACCGACAACCCGCCGATGGCATAGCCGTCGAAGCCGATACGCTCCAGTTCGTTTAGAGATTCATCGCGCAAGTGTTCATGCATCCCGCCCTGCACGATGCCAAATAGCGCATTGGTGTTTCCCTCATGTGCCTGCCTCGAACGTTCCGCCCAGCGTAGCGACAGGCGCATGGAATCGCCGGCCTGCCGCTCATCCGCCGGATACGGCGTGCATTCGTCGAAAATCATCACGATGTCGGAATTCAGCACTTTTTGGATGCGCATAGACTCTTCCGGCGACAAAAAGCATTTATCGCCATTCACCGGTGACTGAAATTTCACCCCCTCCTCGGTAATTTTGCGCAACGCTCCCAGACTGAACACCTGAAATCCACCAGAATCCGTGAGTATCGGCCCGTCCCATCCCATAAAGCGATGCAAGCCGCCATGCGCCTCAATGACCTCCAAACCGGGACGCAACCACAGGTGAAATGTATTGCCCAGCACGATCTGCGCGCCGATTTCACGCAACTCAAGCGGCGACATCGCTTTCACCGTGCCATAGGTGCCGACCGGCATGAAGGCGGGGGTTTCGACCGTGCCGTGGGCGAGTTGTAAATTGCCGCGACGGGCGAGGCCGTCAGTTTTGTGTAAAGTAAATTTCATGGCTTTCTTTCAGGACACCTCTAAAAATCCAATTTTCGTCGCCATACTGCGTTGCTTACAAAAAATCACTTCTTGCATATCAAACATATGCGGCGGCGCAATTTTCTGCTCGCGCCTTGCCTGACTTAGAAACTTGAATTTCTAGAGGCGCCCTTCGATCAACATCGCATCGCCATAACTAAAAAAACGGTATTCCTGTTCTACCGCGTGGCGATAAGCGGCCAGCATTTCGCTCATTCCACCAAAAGCACACACCAGCATCAGCAGGGTGGACTTGGGCAAATGGAAGTTGGTGAGCAGCACATCCGCCACATTGAAATGATAGCCCGGCGTGATGAAGATATTGGTTTCGCCTTCCCCTGCCTTTAGCTCGCCCTGCCGAGCAACGTTTTCCAGCGCGCGCAGACTGGTGGTGCCCACTGCGATGACGCGCCCACCGCGCTTCTTTGCCTCACGAATGGCATCCACCGTAGCTTGTGGAATGGTGTAGCGTTCGCTGTGCATGACATGCTCATGCGTGCGTTCCGCGCGCACCGGCTGGAAGGTGCCCGCGCCGACATGCAGGGTGACATAGGCTATCTGTGCGCCGCGTGCACGCAGAGCGGTGAGCATCGCCTCATCGAAATGCAGCCCCGCCGTGGGTGCGGCCACAGCGCCGGGTTGGCGTGCATACACAGTCTGGTAGCGTTCTTCGTCCTCGGCATCGGCGGCATGACTGATATAGGGCGGCAGCGGCAACCGGCCATATCGCTCCAGCAAGGCAGTCACATCTTCTATGCCGTCGAAGCGCAGGCGATAAAACTCGCCCTCCCGCCCCAACACGGTTACATATAATTTATCAGCTAACAACAAGCGTCCATCAGCCTTGGGCGGCTTACTGGCGCGGATTTGCGCCAGAACCTCATGCTCGCCGAGCACGCGTTCTACCATCACTTCGACTCTGCCACCGCTCTCCTTGGCTCCGAACAGACGCGCCTTTAATACACGTGTATCGTTGAAAACCAGCACGTCATGCTCCTGTACCAGGGTAGGCAAATCGGCGAACAGGCGGTCTTTCCACTCGGTTCCGCACACCTGCAACAGGCGGCTGGCGCCGCGTTTTTCGGGAGGGTGTTGCGCAATCAGGCGCTCGGGAAGCGCGAAATCAAATTCGTCAGTGCGCATTGCAAAATGTTGCCAATATGTGAAAAGACGCCATTGTAGCTTGATGAAGATGGCTGTTTCATGGATAATTCGCGGCTTCCTAGCTCGAATGTTTCATGAATTCGCGTGATGATCGCGCAGGATTTTGTTTGGTAGGCAAATTTTATGAAGGAGCGGTGTAGTTATTCATACACCCGACGGAATAAAATATTGCATAGCAAACAAAAGACTAGCGAGGGCACGCGTTAATTTATGGAACATCCGGGCTGAAGCCGGGATGGCGGAACTGGTAGACGCGCTGGACTCAAAATCCTGTATCTGCAAGGATGTGGGGGTTCGATTCCCCCTCCCGGCACCAGACAAATTACAATTCACAGTAAGCTTGTCAACCAAATAGGAAAGCTGTGCGTTATTGCTTCCTGACATTAGTAATGTCATAAACGTTTATCAACTACTAAAATTGGAGTTCACTATGAAACTGTTGTCCACACTGATCGCTGCTGTATTCGCTGTTGTTACTTTCTCTGCTGTTGCTGCTGATGCTGCTCCTGCTGCTAAGGCTGCTGCTCCTGCTGCCGCCGCCGCTCCTGCCAAGGCAGAAGCTGCTGCTCCTGCTGCTAAGGAAGAAGCCAAGCCAGCCAAGAAGATGAAGCATAAGAAGGCAAAAAAGGCAAAGAAGGCTGAAGCAGCTGCTGACGCACCTGCAGCTAAGTAATTTAGCGCAAGTCTAGAAAAGGCAGGGGCAACCCTGCCTTTTTTTATTTTTTCCGAAAAAATAAGTACTATGATCTGGAAACCAAACGTCACTGTCGCAGCCATCATCGAGCAGGATGGGAAATTTCTGCTGGTGGAGGAGCACACTTCGCAAGGCCTGTTGTTCAACCAACCTGCCGGGCATCTGGAAGCCAACGAATCGCTGCTTGCCGCTGTGGCGCGCGAAACGCTGGAAGAGTCCGCTTACGAATTCGAGCCGCAACATCTGATCGGCGTTTACCGTTGGCACGCATCCGCATCCGACACCACCTACCTGCGCTTTGCTTTCGCCGGGCGCATCCTCGCCCATCACCCGGAACGTGCGCTGGATGATGGCATCGTTCGCGCCGTGTGGATGACGCCGGAGGAAATCCGTGCCACCCAGTCGCGCCACCGCAGCCCGCTGATCTTGCAATGCGTGGAAGATTATCTCGCCGGGAAACGCTACCCGCTTGAGATCATTACCCATTATGACTAACGAGCAAGCTCGCTCCCCCTATCCAACTTTCTGGGTGAAACAACTAGCCATTCGACTAAGCCGCCAAAGACCGCAGCTAAGTCGCTGGTTACCCCGCAAGCGGGAGAAAGGGCAAACGTGAAAAGCGATCTTCAACACCGGCGTATCGTCGTCGGCATGTCGGGCGGAGTGGATTCCTCCGTCACCGCGCTGTTGCTGGAACAGCAGGGGTTTGATGTCGTCGGCCTGTTTATGAAGAACTGGGAAGATGACGACGATGCGGACTATTGTTCCTCGCGCCAGGATCTGATCGATGCGGTCTCCGTCGCCGACTCCATAGGTATTCCCATGGAAGCGGTAAATTTTTCCAAAGAATATAAAGACCGCGTGTTCAGCTATTTCCTGCGCGAATACGAGGCCGGGCGCACGCCCAACCCGGACATCCTGTGTAACTCGGAAATCAAGTTCAAAGCCTTTCTGGAACACGCCATCGGCATGGGTGCAGATGCCATTGCCACCGGCCATTACGCGCAAATTCGCGAGGTCGATGGCCAATATCAACTGCTCAAGGCCGCAGACGCCAGCAAGGATCAGAGTTATTTCCTGCATCGCTTGAATCAGGCGCAATTGTCCAAAGCGATGTTCCCGCTGGGCAAGCTGCTCAAATCACAAGTGCGCGAAATCGCGCAGAATCATCATTTGTCCAACCATGCCAAAAAGGACAGCACCGGTATCTGCTTCATCGGCGAACGCCCTTTCCGTGAATTTCTCAACCGCTACCTGCCCACCACTCCCGGCCCGATGGTCACGCCCGATGGCAACGTGGTAGGGCAGCACATGGGATTATCGTTTTATACCCTCGGTCAGCGCCAAGGTCTGGGCATAGGCGGCGGAAAAGACGGAACTGGGGAACCGTGGTTCGCGGCGCACAAGGACATGATCGGCAACCGCCTGATCGTAGTACAAGGCCACGACCATCCTGACCTGCTGACGCAACATCTGAAGGCGATGGAAATGCACTGGATCAGCGGACAAGCGCCCGACTTGACGCGCAACTACGCCGCCAAGACACGCTACCGCCAAGCTGATGCGGCCTGCCGCATCACGGCATCATCCGGCGGCAATGCCAGCTTTACTTTCGACGAAGCGCAATGGGCAGTCACGCCGGGGCAGTCGGTTGTTGTTTATGATGGGGATGTTTGTCTGGGTGGCGGGATTATCATGTAGGCGCGAATTTACTCGCTACCCGCCCACTAAAGTCGCCAGCCCCAACAACAATAACAAAATCATCCAGAACACCAGTGCGCGCCACACCAACCCCACGGTGCTTTGCATGAAATCGGCATCGGCCTCATCGCCGATGCCCAGTTCCGGGCGGTCGAGCGGCAGGCCACCTTGCGGGATGGGCAAGCCGAGGCGCACGCCGAGCGCGCCCGCACCGCTGGCCAGCACGATGCCAGCCTCCGGGTCTGTCCAGTTTTGCGCCTGAGTGCGCCAGCAATACACCGTATCCTCGAAATCGCCGACGATGGCAAAAGTAATCGCGGTCAGGCGTAGCGGCAGCCATTCCATCCAGTGATAGGCTTGCCGCGCAAATACGCCGAACTGGCCGAACTCGGCATCGTCCTGCTTACCCCAGCGAGAATTGAGGAACAGTGCCAAGCGGTACAGCACAGCGCCCGCCGGGCCCAGCCCCAGCAGCATGGTGAGCACAAACCACGCTATTACACCGAATACATAGTGGTGTGAGGCCAGCAGCGCTTCTTCGATAGTGACGCGCGCCACTTCTTCGGAATTCAGTTCATGGCAAGGCACACCGCGCCAAGCGGAAAGCAGGCTGCGTGCCTTCTCCAGATCATCGTCACGCAACGCCTGATGGATGCCGGTGAAATAGTGGCTCACTTGGCGGAAGCCCATTGTAAGGTAGAGCACCAGCACGCTGAACGCCCAAGCGAACACCGGGCTAACGCGATACAACAGCCAGTACAACGCAGCTGAACCTAACAGCGGCAGCAGCACCGCAATCAGCCATGCGATCTTGCCGTGCTTGTGTTCACCCGCATTGAAGTGATGCTGAAAAAAATGGACATAGCTGTTCAGCCATGCGAACAGCTGCTTGCGCGAGGCAAGCGGATGAAGTTGTTCCAGCAACAGTGCAGCGATCAGTGAAAGCAGGATCATGGCATTTCAAGGCAAAAACATAATCGAGTACACGAAAGATACCACACTACTTAAGGTAATTTAACCCAGATTGTCCATTAAAATGGGTTGCTTTGGTGGGAGCGGCTTTAGCCGCGATAGATGTTGCTGTGAATGGTCTGGCAATCGCGGCTAAAGCCGCTCCCACATAACCAGCCACTTGCTACCGTCTTTTGGTGGCTTATAACCAGCGACTTAGCGCATGTTTCATCGCGCTTAGTCGAATGGCTAGTTAGTTCATCAGTGGAATGGCTAGGAGTTTCATCAATGACAATACCGCAATTGGATGGCTGACGAATTTCTCTAATGAACTATTGGGGTTTAATTTACCTACAGCTTAACTGGCTTCACTTTACTCGCCGCCAACTTCGCGCGTTCCCTCGCCTCGCCGGTATCCTTGCCATTCGCCAGCGCCACGCCCATGCGGCGACGGGTAAAAGATTCGGGTTTGCCGAACAGTCGTATATCCGATTGCGGTACGCGCAAAGCTTCTTCCACGCCGGTAAAGGCGATGCCTTTTTCTTCAAGCTGGCCGTAGATCACGGCGGAAGCGCCCGGCTCACGCAGGCTGGTGTCCACCGGCAGGCCGAGGATAGCGCGCGCGTGAAGTTCGAATTCATTCTGCACTTGCGAACACATCGTCACCATGCCAGTGTCATGCGGACGCGGGCTGACTTCGCTAAACCACACTTCATCGTCCTTCACAAACAGCTCCACACCGAAGATGCCCAGTCCGCCAAGGTCATCGGTGACTTTCTTGGCGATGTCGCGCGCGCGTTGCAAAGCCGCTTCCGACATGGCTTGCGGCTGCCAGCTCTCGACGTAGTCGCCATGCACCTGCACATGGCCGATGGGGGCGCAGAAATGGGTTTCAGTCTCGCCGTCGCTGCCGACTGCGCGCACGGTGAGCTGGGTTATTTCGTAATCAAACTTGACGAAGCCTTCGACGATCACCCTGCCCTGATTCACGCGCGAACCTGCGGCGGCGTAGTCCCATGCCGCTTTGACTTCCGTTGCACTGTCTACTTTCGATTGTCCCTTGCCGGAGGAAGACATCACCGGTTTGACGATGCAGGGAAAACCGATGACATCTGTCGCGGCGCGCAGTTCTTCCAGACTGTCGGCGAATTTATACGGAGAGGTCGGCAAGCCCAGCGTCTCTGCGGCAAGACGGCGGATACCTTCGCGGTTCATGGTGAGCTGCGCGGCGCGCGCGGTGGGAATCACCCGCGCCAAGCCTTCCTTCTCAATTTCTACCAGCATGCCGGTGGCGATGGCTTCGATCTCCGGCACGATGAGGTGCGGACGCTCCTGCTCGATGAGTGCGCGCAGCGCAGCGCCGTCCGCCATATTGATCACATGCGCGCGGTGCGCCACCTGATGCCCCGGCGCATCCGGGTAGCGATCCACCGCGATGGTTTCCACGCCCAGACGTTGCAGCGCAATGATGACTTCCTTGCCGAGTTCGCCGCTGCCCAGCAGCATGACTTTGGTGGCGGAGGGACTGAGCGGGGTGCCGATGGTGAGTTGTTTTTTCATGACTTGATTTCGTTAGCGATAATCAAAGGAGGTTCGGTATGTATTTTCCCAGAAAGCAGGCTGGCCGACACGATCAATATTGCGCCGAAAATTTCCCGTAGCCCCATTGCTTCCCCAGCCAGAAAATACGACGACACAGCGGCGAACACCAATTCGGAAAGGAACAGTACGATAGCCTGATTGGCCGGCAAATTCGTCAGACCATATTGCACGACGATACTGGTGGCGCACAGCACCAGCCCGATCAGCGCCAGCATCCACCATGCATCCAGGCTGATGCTCTGCACTTGCGCAACAAGGTTGCCGTGATAAAGCAGCGACAGGCCGGTAAGCAGCACGGTGCCAAGCCAGACGCTGGCGGATTTGAAATTCACGCTCAGGTGTTGCGTGCGGCGCACGAGTACATTCAACATTGCAAAACTCATTCCCGCCGAAAGGCCGATCCATTCGGCCCGGTTTTGTGGCAGCGGCCATCCGTGATCCAGATTCCACAGCATGATGAACGCGCCGCCCAACGATAGCGCGATGATGGCATAGCCGTAACGATTTAATTTCTCATTCAGCATCCAGCGCGCGAAGAGCACCGTCCATAATGGCGCAAGGTAAAACAACAGCAGCACGCGCATCACCTCGCCATCGAGAATGGCCAGCACGTAACCGAAATTGGTCCAGCCGGAAACCAGCATGAGGGCAATCCCCCACCACCCGGCTGTGCGCAGTTCACGCCATACCGGCCCCGTAGCCAGCAAGCCGAACATCAGCGCAATGGCATAGGTCAGCAAAGTCGCCAGTTCGCCGGCAATCCTCGCCCCCTGAAGCACACGGTACGGGTACCACATCAACCCCCAGACCATCGCCCCGCTAAGAAGGCATGCAATTGATATTAAATGCTTATTTGGTTCGCGCAAGGTGGGTACCGTTCTATTTACGCTCAAAGTCATACTCAAAGCATTATTCGGAGTGGAAATGCGTTACACCAAGCCAACATTAGCTGTTGCACTTCGAACTTGAATCCGCAGCCCTTCCCGGTTCATCCTCCACATACAACACGGCCGCGACTATTTTTTCCCCTTGAAACACATCTTGACCTTGTCCAAAACGTTGGCCGGATTAAGCGGTTTGACCACGAAGCCAACCGCCCCCTTTTGAATCGCTTCTTTGACATTGTCCATCGTTGCATCGCCGCTCACCATCAGCACCATCGCTGCCGGGTTTGCCTTGCGTATTTCTACCAGCGCCTGCAAGCCATCCATTTTTGGCATATTGATGTCAAGCAATACCATATCCGGCTTCAGTGCCACACACTTCATAACGGCATCCTGACCGTTCGACGCTTCACCCACCACCTGATATTCATCGCTATTCTCCAGAATGCTCTTCAACATCACCCGCATCAAAGTGTCGTCATCAACCACCAACACCGAAGGTTTTTTGGTTTCCGCCATGTTATTTTGCTCCTGTAAGTCATTTTATGGTTGCCGACAATTGCACATTGCTAACATTATACATAAGCCGATTTAGCTTCCCTTGCCGGAGAGGAGATATCCTCTGATCCACCCCCGGCATTCTCCAAGCTGGAGAGGGTTCTGATGCGAATCATCGTCTGGTCGAAGAACGATTGTGGAGGCTCTTCGATCTGGTGTGCCAAGGAAATTAATTCTGCTTATCAAAAGCTTTCCTCGAAATCCCAATGTCGGGAGAATCTACAAAAGTGGCACGAAATGTTTTAATTTGTTTGATCTACATCAATGAATTCAGATAGGATGTGTTTGACCATGTTACCTAAGACCAATGGGGGAGTGTTGGCTTAGCGATGTACTTATGTCTAACTTAGGGGGTACGTGATGAAGCAGACGAAAAAAATTATATTGAGGTTGATGGTGCTGGCGGCTTTGCCATTTGCGGTAAGCTCGGCATATGCAGAGGATACTGCCGGACACGGCAAAACAGAAGTATTGTATGAAAGCTCCGGTGGCTCGCCACTTGCTAACGAGCCTATGCACCAGAATATCAATCCCAAGGCACCTCCGATGACGGAAGCGGAATTCGCCCACGGCAAAGAGATTTTCTTCCAGCGCTGCGCTGGTTGTCACGGCGTATTGCGCAAGGGGGCGACCGGCAAGCCGCTGACCCCGGATATTACTTTGGCGCGTGGCACCGATTACCTCAAGGTGTTCATCACCTACGGCTCTCCTGCCGGCATGCCCAACTGGGGCACCTCCGGTGAATTGTCCGAAAAGGACGTGGATCTGATGGCACGTTATGTGCAGCAGGAGCCGCCGACCCCACCCGAATACGGCATGAAGGAAATGGAGTCCTCTTGGAAAGTACTGGTGCCGCCTGAGAAGCGCCCCACCAAGCAGATGAACAAGCTTAACCTGAAAAATCTGTTCTCGGTTACGCTACGAGATGCCGGCAAGATTGCGCTGATCGACGGCGACACCAAGAAGATCGTAGAAACGATCAAAACCGGCTACGCCGTGCATATTTCACGCATGTCCGCGTCTGGTCGTTACCTCTACGTGATTGGCCGTGATGCCAAAATTGATCTGATTGACCTGTGGATGGATAAACCCGAGACCGTGGCTGAGATCAAGATCGGTCTGGAAGCTCGCTCCGTCGAAACCTCCAAGTTCAAGGGCTTTGAAGACAAGCTCGCGATTGCAGGAACTTATTGGCCGCCGCAATTCGTGATCATGGACGGCGATACACTTAAGCCGCGCAAAATCGTGTCGACTCGCGGCATGACAGTAGCTCCGCAGGAATATCACCCTGAACCCCGCGTAGCTTCGATCGTGGCTTCCCACTATCACCCCGAGTTCCTGGTTAATGCCAAGGAAACCGGCAAGATATACATGGTCAATTACACCGATCTCGCCAATTTGAAAATGACAGTGATCGACGCTGCTCGCTTTCTGCATGACGGTGGTTTCGACTCTACCGGACGTTACATGTTGGTGGCCGCCAATGCCTCCAACAAGGTGGCGGTGGTGGACACTAAGGAAGACAAACTGGCGGCCTTGGTCGATGTGGGCAAGACGCCGCACCCCGGTCGCGGCGCCAACTTTGTCGACCCGAAATTTGGGCCGGTCTGGGCGACAAGCCATCTTGGTGACGATTCGATTTCCCTGATCGGTACCGATCCGGTCAAGCATAAGCAGAGCGCTTGGAAAGTGGTGCGCACAATCAAGGGCCAAGGTGGCGGTTCGCTGTTCATCAAAACCAATCCCAAGTCCAAGAACCTGTGGGTCGATACGCCGCTTAATCCGGATCCGAAGCTGAGCCAGTCTGTTGCAGTGTTTGACATCGACCATCTGGATAAAGGCTTCAAAGTCCTGCCGATTGGCGAATGGTCAGGTTTGGGCGAAGGAGCCAAGCGCATTGTGCAGCCTGAGTACAATGCGGCAGGCGATGAAGTCTGGTTCTCGGTATGGAGTGCCAAGGACAAGGAATCCGCAATTGTGGTCGTGAACGACAAGACGCGCGAATTGAAAGCGGTGATCAAGGATCCCGAGATCATTACGCCGACAGGCAAGTTCAACGTCTACAACACGCAGCACGATATTTATTAATCTGGAAATGCGATGAACGACCGGGAACATGGGCCATTTGGAATTCCCATGCGCCCGGTGGTTTGGAAACTTAAATAGTCGAAAGGTAAATGTAATGAAAACACGTTATGCAATGATTCTGGCAGGTGCTTGGCTGATGAGTGCGCAGACAGCCGGCGCAGCAGTAGATATGGCGAAAGGCGAAGCACTGGCGAAAGCCAACAACTGTTTGGCCTGCCATACCGTTGACAAAAAACTGGTCGGACCGGCCTATCAGGATGTTGCCAAGAAGTATAAGGGCGACAAGGATGCCGAGGACAAGCTGATCAAGAAGGTGAAGGCTGGCGGCTCCGGGGTATGGGGTCCAATTCCGATGCCTCCCAATAGTCCGAAAGTCAGCGATGCTGACATCAAGACCTTGGTGGAATGGGTGCTGGCGCATTAAATTGTCCAGGCTTGGTGCGAAGCTGTTAAGGTGTCTGTAATGCAACATGAAGTTGGGTTCACCAAAGCAGTTTCCTTCCCGGCCTCAGACCTGCAGTCATGGCGTGTGTTTTCTTTTGGGCTTGCGCTGGGCTCTTTACTGTTTTCCGTCGGGGTAGCCTGTGCCGCCCCGGCAGCGCCTGATGCGGCACGCCGCACCGAGCTAATCCAAATGGTGCGTAACGATTGCGGCTCGTGTCACGGCTTGCAACTGACCGGTGGTCTCGGTCTCCCCCTGACACCCGAAGCACTCAGGCAAAAGCCTGATAGTGGCTTGGCGGCGACCATTCTGCATGGTCGCCCAGGCACGCCGATGCCACCTTGGCAATCGTTTCTGAGCGAAGCTGAAGCAGAGTGGATTGTTGAAAATCTCAAGCAGGGATTCCCCAATGTTAACCCGCATTAGTTTTCTTGCCTTAATAATACTTGCCCTGCAGGGGTGTGCGAATGCACCTTTGCGCGGGACAGGCGATCTCGGCTTGGTGATCGAGCGTGCCACCGGCAGTGTTGAAGTGGTTGAAACCAGTGGTCGTTCGGTGCTGGGGAAAATTGCTGGCTTGGGCGATCTTTCTCATGCTTCAGTCAAGTATTCTCGCGATGGCCGCTATGCCTACGTTTTTGGACGAGATGGTGGCCTGACCAAGGTTGATCTGCTGAAAATGTGCGTGGTCAAACGGATAATACAATCCGGCAACAGCATCGGTGGTTCCATTTCACAGGATGGCAAATTAGTGGCTGTGGCAAATTACACGCCTGGTGGAGTCAAGATATTTGATTCCACAACGCTCGATCTGGTAGTAGATATTCCTGCGCTGGACGCGGAAAGGAAATTGTCCAAAGTGATTGGACTAGTTGATGTGCCAGGAAATCGTTTCGTGTGGAGCCTGTTTGATAGCGGCGAAATATGGGTCGGAGATTTCACAACGCCGACCCAACCTTTGTTGCGCAAATTCACCCACATCGGCAAGGAGCCATACGATGGCATGATTACTGCCGATGGACGTTATTATCTGGCAGGTTTGTTCGGCGAAGATGGCTTGGCATTACTGGATTTGTGGAACTTGGATGCAGGCGTAAAACGGATACTGGACGGGTATGGCAAGGGCGAGCAGAAGCTGCCGGTATATAAGATGCCGCATTTGGGCGGATGGGCAGCAACGGGCAACGAGTTGTTGGTGCCGGCGGTAGGGCGCCATGAAGTGTTGGTGATCGATAAGACCGACTGGAAAGAAATCGGGCGCATTCCGGTGCATAGCCAGCCGGTATTCATAGTGGCGCGGCCGGATAACCGCCAAGTATGGGTGAATTTTGCTTTTCCCGATAACGACACCGTGCAAGTCATCGATGTGCCAAGCCGCAAGATAGTGAAGACACTCAAGCCAGGCAAGGCGGTGTTGCATATGGAATTCACCCCGCGCGGCGAATCTGTCTGGATATCTGCACGCGATGACAACAAACTTATCATCTACGATAGCGAGACATTTGCCGTGCAAGGCGAACTCCCCGCCACTAGCCCGAGCGGTATTTTCTTCACCCACCGTGCCAATCGTACCGGCTTATGAACGCCGCCTTGGAGCTTCAACTGCTCAATGACTACCAGCATGATTTTCCGCTCGTGCCAGAACCATTTTTGGAGATTGCCGGGCGCCTGGGTGTTGGGCAAGCCGAGGTGTTGCAGATGCTTAAACGGTTGCAGCAACAGGGCACGGTTAGTCGAGTTGGTGCCGTGTTCCGTCCGCGCAGCATAGGTGTCAGCACGCTAGCAGCGCTGGCAGTGGCAGAAGACAAGCTGGACGAAGTGGCGCAGATGGTGAACGGCTATCCAGAAGTTAACCATAATTACCAGCGCGAGCACCATTACAACCTGTGGTTCGTGGTGGCGGCGCCGGATGAAGTGACGCTGCAGCGGGTGTTGAAGGAAATTGAGGAACGTTCAGGCTGCAAGGTTCTTTTTCTGCCTCTGGTAGAGGAGTATCACATTGATCTGGGTTTCGACATGACCGGCTGCAAGCGCAAGAACGCCAATATTATCGAAAGCCATACCGGTTCGCTGCGCCAACCCTATCTCCTGAACGAACAGGAAAGCCGACTGATCGCCGCCATTCAATCCGGCCTGCCTATTGTCGAGCGCCCTTTCGGCGCAGTAGGAGCAGCTTTGGGATTGTCTGAAACTGATGTGATTGAGGGGGTGCAAAACCTGATCCAGACGGGCGTAATCAAGCGTATGGGGGTGGTGGTGCGCCACCACGAACTGGGTTACCGCGCCAACGCCATGGTGGTGTGGGACATCCCCGACGAAGAGATAAGCCGGTTGGGCTCGTGTCTGGGCAAACTGGAGTTTGTCACCCTGTGCTACCGTCGTCCCAGGCGCTTGCCGGTCTGGCGCTACAACCTGTTCTGCATGATCCATGGCCATGATCGCGAGGAAGTCCTGGTCTTGGTTGAGAAGATGCGTCAGGGTTGCGGCCTGCAGCATATCGCTTGCGAAGTATTGTTCAGTACTCGCCGCTTCAAACAATGCGGCGCCCGTTATGCACGGGCGGCGGCATGATGGATGAGTTGGATCGGGCTATCATCAACCAGTTACAGGGAGAGTTTCCCCTCTGCGCAAACCCCTATGCCGAGGTCGCGCAACGGCTCGGCACGAGCGAAAGTGAATTGTTGGTGCGCCTGGAAAGGCTACTCAACGACAAGGTGCTGACCCGTTTCGGCCCCATGTACCATGCCGAACGTTTGGGTGGCAGTTTGAGCTTGGCCGCGATGAAAATCATCCCCAAGGATTTCGAGCGCGTAGCCGGGATCGTCAATCAAATGTCCGAGGTGGCGCACAATTACGCCCGCGACCATGCGCTCAATATGTGGTTCGTGCTGGCCACGGAGGCTCCACAAGGCATGCAGGATGCGATTGAAAGGATCGAGATCGAAACCGGCTACCCGGTCTACAATATGCCGAAAATCAAAGAATATTTCGTCGAATTGAAGTTGCGGGCATAACGCCATCAATAGATCAATTGGACATCTCTCATAAACAAAGATTTATTCTCATGGACGCTGTTGATCGAGCAATTATCCTCGCCACCCAGAAAGGTCTGCCTCTGGTTCCGCAGCCATATCACGCCGTGGCGGAGCAGATCGGAATCACGCCCGACGAAGTGATGGAGCGGCTGCGCGTCATGCTGGAAAGCGGCGTCATTCGCCGCATCGGGGCAGTGCCAAATCATTATGCTCTGGGCTACAAGGCCAATGGAATGACGGTGTGGGATGTGGCGGATGAACGCATCGACGAACTGGGTGTGCGCATCGGTCAACTGGATTTTGTCAGCCACTGCTACCAGCGCCCGCGTCAGTTGCCGGACTGGACTTACAACCTCTTTGCCATGGTGCATGGCCATGATCGCGCAGAAGCGGAACAACTTGCTATGCAGATCGCTGAGCTACTGGGTGACGCCTGCCGTAAACATGAAATCCTTTACAGCACCCGTATACTGAAAAAAACCGGTTTGCGCATTTCTGGCTAAATGCGTCTTAATTATCGAATGCTGTGCTGGAAGCGATATCCTTTGTAAATGGCAGGGTTGTAGTCCATCTATCTATACTGTACGCATCAATTCTTCAATCGCCGCTACCGTCTTCGGTGCGGCTTCAGTCAGCACTTCACAGCCTTGTGCGGTGATGATCACGTTATCCTCGATACGGATGCCGATGTTCCACAAGGCTTGCGGCACATCGTCAGCCGGACGAATGTAGCAGCCCGGCTCCACGGTGAACGCCATGCCGGGTTGCAATTCGCGCCAGTTGCCCTCCATTTTATAGGCGCCAACATCATGCACATCCATGCCTAGCCAGTGGCCGGTGCGGTGCATGTAGAAGCGCTTGTAGCTCTCGCTCTCCAGTACGGTATCAAGGCTGCCGCCGCACAGTTTGAAATCGATCAGGCCTTGTGCGATCACGCGCAGCGCGGCATCGTGCGGATCGTTCCAGTGGTTGCCGGGGCGGGAGGCGGCGATGGCTGCGGCTTGCGCGGCCAGCACCATTTCGTACACGTCCTTCTGCGCGGAACTGAATTTTCCGTTTACCGGAAAAGTGCGCGTGATGTCGGCGGCATAGCCGTCCATTTCGCAGGCTGCATCGATCAGCAGCAGGTCGCCGTCCTTGAGTTGCGCATCATTGCCGATGTAATGCAGCACGCAGGCATTGGCCCCGCCTGCAACGATGCTGGTGTAGGCGGGTGCCTGCGCGCCGCTCTTGCGAAATTCATGCAGCAGCTCCGCCTCGATTTCATATTCCATCATGCCGGGCTTGGCGGCGCGCATGGCGCGCATGTGCGCGGCACTGGAAATAAGGGCGGTACGGCGCATGGTGGCGAGTTCGTCGCTGTCTTTGAACATGCGCATCTCGTCCAGCAAGGCGTGCACATCGTGAATCTCGTTCGGCGCACTGATGCCGCTACGCGCTTTTTCCTGCACGCGGCTGCGCAGGCCGAGCAGGCGCGTATCCCACGCCACATCATGGCCGATGGGATGGAACAAAGCGGATTGGTTACCCATCAACTCAACCAGTTTCTCGTCCAGTTGCGCGATGGAAAAAGAGGCATCGAAACCGAAAGTTGTTTTTGCCGCGTCAGGGCCGTGGCGGAAGCCGTCCCAGATTTCGCGCTCCATATTTTTTTCGCGGCAGAATAAAATAGATTGCGGCTCATCTCCTGCAATTAGCACCAGCACGGCTTCCGGTTCGTCGAAGCCGCTGAGGTAATAGAAGTGGCTGTCAAAACGGTAGGGATAGTGTGCGTCGCCATTGCGCACCGCTTCCGGCGCAGTAGGGATAACGGCGATGCCATGCCGCATCTGGTTGATGAGGCGGGCGCGACGGCTGGCATGGTTGACGGGATTAAACATGGCCGACATTCTGCGACGCGCGCAGCTCGTTGTCGAGTTGTTCGAGGCGTTGCGGCGTACCGACATCCACCCAGTGACCGGTGAAATGCTCGCCGCTAACCTTGTCCAGTGCGATCTGCGCGCGCAGCAACGGAGCGAGCGGAGCCTTGGTTCCGCGTGCGATGTCGGCAAATAGCGCAGACTGGTAGAGGCCGATGCCACTGAAGGTGAGCTTCGGAGCGCAATCGGTTACCCTCCCATGCTGCAAACCGAAATCCCCATTGGGATGATGCGCGGGGTTGTTGACCAGAACGAGATGCGCGGCATTGCCGCCAACCTGGAACGCCGCCGCGCGCGTGAGCAGGTGCGTGAAATCGTAGTCGCAGTAGATGTCGCCGTTGACAACGGCGAAAGGCTCATCGCCCAGCAGGTGCAGAGCGTAGGCGATGCCTCCCGCAGTTTCCAGCGCCGTCGCTTCGGATGAGTAGCGTATATGTGCGCCATAGCGGCTGCCGTCGCCCAGCGCGGTCTCAATTTGCGCGCCAAGATGCGCGTGGTTGATGATGGTTTCAGTTATGCCCGCGCGCACCAGTCTTTCGATGTGCCACTCGATCAGCGGCTTGCCGCCAATCATCAACAAAGGCTTGGGCGTGTGGTCGGTGAGCGGGCGCATTCTTTCGCCACGACCTGCTGCTAGTATCATGGCCTTCAAAACGTGAATCTCACTTCCGGCTTTTTCTGCTCCAGCACGTCCAGAAGGTTGAGCAGCGGCTTGAGGTCGATGTAGCGCACGCAGGCGCGGCGCAGGTAGTCCATCACCAGCGGCATGTTTTTCAAGTAGCCTTCCTTGCCGTCGCGGTGATACAGGCGCGCAAAGATGCCCAGCACTTTGATGTGGCGCTGCACGCCCATCCATTCGTAGTCGCGGTACAGGTCGGCAAAGTCCTTATGCACGGGCAGCCCGGCTTTGCGCGCTTTTTCCCAATAGCGGATCAGCCAGTCAATGACCTGCTCTTCTTCCCAGCGGATATAGGCATCCTTGAACAGCGAGGCGAGATCGTAGGTGATGGGGCCATACACAGCATCCTGAAAATCCAGGATACCGGGATTGGGTTCCGTCACCATCAAATTGCGCGAGTGGTAGTCGCGGTGTACGTACACGCGCGGCTGCGCGAGGTTGTTCTGGATGATGCGCTGAAATACTGTTTCCAGTTTGGTGCTTTGTTTCTCATCCAGTGTATAGTTCAGGTGTTTGGCGATATACCACTCGGGGAACAGGTTTAGTTCACGCCGCAACAGCGCTTCGTCGTAAGGAGGCAATTCATTTTCGCGGCTGGCGAGCTGGATGTGGATCAGCGCATCGGTGGCAGCGCCATAAAGTTCGCGTGCTGTGTCCGCATTCCCTTCGCTCAGTGCTTGCAGGTAAGTGGTGTTGCCCAGATCGGACAGCAGCAGGAAGCCATGCTCCATATCCTGTGCATACACATGCGGCACATGCGTTCCTGCATCCTCGAACAACTTGCCGATGTGCAGGAACGGGCGGCAGTTTTCGTGCTGCGGCGGAGCATCCATCACGATGCGCGTTTGTCCATTTACAAAGGTGGCGCGGAAATAGCGGCGGAAGCTGGCATCGGCGGAGGCGGGGGCAAGATCGAACGAGGAGTCAGGGAAATGGCTGTGGAGCCATTCGGTAAGTTGCTGTAAGCGTTGCATGGCAGGTTCTTGTAAGTTAGGGTCGGGATTGCTTTAATCTTGAATGTGTGAGATTTTAACACCTTAATTTGCCTATTCCGCACCATGCGCTTTCGTCTCAATCCCGTCTTGTTCTCGCTGTTCTGTGTTTTTGTTTCGCTGGCCTGTGCCGGAGAAAATGATGAACTGACGCTGAAATTGGATCGCACCCTCATGAATGCGCCGAAAAGTCGTCCGGGGGGAAATCAGGAAGAAACGCCGATCTTCATTTCGGCGCAACGGATGGAAGGCAAGAAAAACAAGCAGATTGAAGCCATCGGCGAGGTCGAGTTACACAAGAGCGGGGAGGTGATATATGCCGACAAGCTGTTGTATTTGCAGGACAGCAATGATGTGTCGGCCGACGGTTCTGTGCGCATAGAGCAGAGCAACAACGTGATTCAGGGTCCGCATCTCAATCTCAATCTGGATACCAATATCGGCGACATGACGCAGCCGGTTTTCCTGTTAGGAGATGCCCATGCGCATGGCAGTGCGGATAACCTGCATCTGGCAGGCAAGCAGAACTATATCTTGCGCGATGTCACTTACACCACCTGTCCGGTGGATCAGGATGACTGGCAGATGAAAGTACGGGAGCTGGAGATAGACCAGAACAGTCAGATGGGAGTGGCGCACCACGCGTATATAGAGTTTATGGGCGTGCCCATCCTATACACGCCATGGATGGACTTTCCGCTTAACAGCCAGCGCAAATCGGGTTTTCTTGCCCCGGGATATGGCAGCACTGTCAGCGGCGGCAGCGAATTGACTCTACCCTATTACTGGAACATTTCGCCCAACCTCGACGACACGTTCGCTCCACGAATAATACAGAAGCGCGGCATGATGCTCAACAATGAGTTTCGTTATCTGGAACCGACTTATTCCGGCGTGGCAAATCTGGATGTGTTGCCCGGGGACCGTCTTACCGGCAGCACCCGTTCGCTGCTGACTTTAATTCACAAAGAAAATTTCGGCAGTGGACTGAACGGCTCGGTAGACTTTAGCCTTGCTTCAGATGATGCTTATTTCCGTGATCTATCTAACTCGGTAAACGTCACCTCACAAACCACACTGTTGCGCCAAGGTGTGTTGGCTTATTCGGGCGGCTGGTGGAATGCCTCAACGATGGTGCAAAGTTTCCAGACCTTGCAGGATCCGCTCGCACCAGTGACGCCACCGTACAATAGTCTCCCGCAAGTTAATGTGGACGCACAACGTATGATAGACAACGAAAACCTGACATTCGCCGGGCAATATTCGGACTTTCGCCATCCCACTCTGGTTAACGGGCAGCGTCTGGTGCTTAATCCAGGTGTGAGCTATCCGCTGGTTGCCCGGCCCGCGTTTTATCTGACTCCAAAGATTGAACTGCACTACACCGATTACACGATGGGTGTAAACAATATGTCAGATATGCCCAATGCAACCCGCACCTTGCCGATTTTTAGCGTGGACAGCGGCATGACGATGGAGCGCGACTTAGGGCTGGCGGGGAAGAATTTTGTGCAGACGCTGGAGCCACGAGCATATTATGTGTATATCCCCTATCGTGACCAGAGCCAGTTGCCGAATTTCGACTCGGCACAGCCTGACTTCAGCTTTGCCCAGATGTTTACCGAAAACCGTTATTTAGGCAGTGACCGTATCGGCGACGCCAACCAGGTAACGCTGGCGCTTACCTCACGCCTGCTCCAGCCGGACACTGGCGCGGAACAGATGCGCGTGGCCATCGGCGAGCGCTTCAGCGCTAATACGCCACAGGTGAATCTGCCGCCGGTGATCCAGCCGGTGATCACGGGTGTGGTTCCTGTGGTAACTCCGATAGAGCCAGTCACCACCAAGTCAGACATCGTGCTCGCGGCTTCCGGCCAAGTAACGCATGCCTGGTCACTGGACAGCAACTTCCAATACAACCCCGTCCTGTCACAAGCCGAGCAATTCAATGCGTCGGCGCGTTACCAGCCAGAAAGCGGCAAGGTGCTCAACCTGGGCTACCGCTTTACGCGCGACAACCTGCGGCAGGTGGATTTGTCCACGCAGTGGCCGCTGTCCGCTCACTGGCATGCGGTGGCGCGGTGGAATTATTCCTTTCAGGACGGACTTATTCTGGAGGCGCTGGGCGGGCTTGAGTATAATCAGAACTGTTGGACACTGCGCATGGTGGCGCAACGCTTTGTCACGGCGACACAGCAGGCCTCCACGGGCATCTTTGTGCAGCTTGATTTGAACGGTTTGGGGGGGGTGGGTTCGGACCCATTGACCACGTTGCGCCAGAACATTGCCGGCTATGTCAAGCTGAATGCCCCCTCCCTCGACCAGTCGGGGCAAGGTTTGCAGTAACGTTGAACTCGCGTAGCGATAACCAGCCTGCGTGTGTTGTTGGGGCTTTAGCCCCTTGGTGTCAATTTCACACGCAGCTTGCTGCGTACAACCAGCCACTTGGTTGTCGTTTTTTGACAATCTAGTGGAATGGCTAGGAGTTTCATCAGGGGAAACAGGCATCGTGGGTTTTATCATATGGGGTGGTGCCGATGCCATACCCATTAACTTAATGGATCAAGAAAGCAGGATATGTTGCGTGACAAGATGATGCGAGTGTTGCTCTTATGGTTGGCTTGTTCGGCCAGCGTTTATGCCGCCGACTTGCCCGTGAAGGCGAGTCCGCAAAAACAAATTGTGCCGATAGATCGCATCGTTGCGGTGGTAAATGATGATGTGATTACCCGCCACGAACTTGATGACCGTCTCGGCGCCGTGATGAAGCAATTGCAAAAACAGGGTACTTCGCTGCCAGCACCGGAGGCGCTGGAAAAGCAAGTGCTGGAACGCATGGTTATCGACAAACTGCAAGAGCAGTTCGCCAAGGAAACCGGCGTGCATGTTGACGACACGCAACTGGACAAGGCTCTGCAGCGCATTGCGCAGGAAAACAAATTCCCTACAATGGCCGAATTCCGCGCCAAGCTGGCGCAGGATGGCGTGGATTTCAAAAAATTCCGCGAGGAAATCCGCAGTGAAATCGTCGCCACCCGCCTGCGCGAACGAGAAGTGGACAACAAGCTGGTGATCAGCGATGGTGAGATCGACAACTACCTTGCCGCTCAGGCCAAACAACAAGGCAAGGGTGAGGAATACCAGTTGGCACACATTCTGGTGCTGGTGCCGGAGCAGGCCAGTGCCGACAAAATCCAGGCTAGTCGTCTGCGGGCCGGACAGGCGCTGGCACGCTTGCAGGATGGCGCAGATTTCGCACAAGTGGCGGCTGAATTTTCCGATGCCAAGGATGCCATGCAGGGCGGCAATCTGGGGCTGCGTCCGGCGGATCGCATACCGGCCTTGTTTTTGGACGCGCTGCAAAAAATGCACCCCGGCGAAGTCAGTCCGATATTGCGCAGCCCGAACGGCTTTCATATCCTCAAGTTGATCGAGAAGCACAACAAGGATGCCCCGGTGGTGATCACGCAGACCCACGTGCGCCACATCTTGATCAAGACCAGCGAACTGGTACCGGAGAACGAGGCCAAGAACCGCCTGCTGGAAATCAAGCAGCGCATTGAAACAGGCGCCGATTTTGCGGATCAGGCCAAGCATTATTCCGAGGACGGCAGCGCCTCGCAGGGTGGAGATCTGGGTTGGATTTCACCCGGCGACACAGTGCCAGAATTTGAGAACGCGATGAATGCTTTGCAGCCTGGACAAATGAGCGGTGCAGTGCAATCCGGTTTCGGCTGGCACTTGATTCAGGTGCTAGAACGCCGTAATGCCGACGTGAGCGTGGAACAGAAAAAACAGCAGGCGCGCATGGCGATACGCGGCTTCAAATCCGAGGAGGCCTATCAGGACTGGCTGCGTCAGTTACTTGACCGTGCCTACGTTGAATACCGCTTAGAACAAAAAAAATAGGCCGATGATGCTGCGCATCTCCCCCTATCCAACTTTCCCCCGCAAGCAGGGGAAAGAGCGAACGTGAAAATCTTAAATTCATGACGCATTCTGCCCCGGTGTTAGCGATCACCTCCGGTGAGCCTGCCGGCATCGGCGCTGATATATGTTTGCAATTGGCGCAACAGAAACATGACCGGGCATTGGTAGTATTGGGCGACAAGACGCTGCTGCAACAACGCGCTGCGCAACTCGGACTGGACGTGCGCTTGCATGACTACGATGCACAGCAAATCTCTGCTCTTCCCGCAAGGCATCTGCGCGTGCTGCATGTGCCGTTGGCGCGTGCTGTACAAGCGGGCAAGCTGAATTCCGCCAATAGCCGTTACGTACTCGACCTGCTGCGCCGTGCGCTGCAAGGTTGCCAGTCGGGCGAATTCAGCGCCATGATCACCGCGCCAGTGCACAAGGGGATCATCAACGATGCGGGTATTCCTTTCACCGGGCACACCGAATTTCTCGCCGAGCAGACGCATACTGCGCAAGTAGTGATGATGCTGGCGGGCGGCGGAATGCGCGTGGCGTTGGTCACCACGCACTTAGCCTTGCGCGCGGTGCCGGACTCGATCACGGCTGAATTATTGGAGAGCGTGCTGCGCATCATCCAGCACGATCTCGCGCGGCGCTTCGGCATCGCTCATCCGCGCATCCTGGTGGCGGGTTTGAATCCTCATGCAGGCGAGGGCGGTTATCTCGGACACGAAGAAATCGAAGTGATGATTCCCGTTCTGGACAAGCTGCGTGCTGAAGGCATCAACGTCAGCGCACCGCTGCCCGCCGACACCCTGTTCACGCCGCAACGTCTGGCGCAGTGCGATTGCGTGCTGGCGATGTATCACGACCAGGGCTTGCCGGTGCTGAAGCATGCCAGCTTCGGTCGCGGTGTGAACGTGACGCTGGGCTTGCCCATCATACGCACTTCGGTCGATCATGGCACAGCGCTGGAACTGGCTGGCACCGGGCGGGCGGATGTCGGGAGTTTGCTGGAAGCGATTCAGATGGCGGCGGATATGGTGAGTTGCGAAAAATCATTCACCACAGAGACACATAACCAATGACTTGGCAGCTTGCTGCCTTAGTCAGATGGCTAGTAGTTTCATCAGAGACACAGAGGAAAAACCGAATGACCCGTTTTGTTGGAATCAAAAAGGAAATGCCGTTATTGCCTTTCTCTGATAGAGCTACTAGCCATTCGACTAAGGCTGGCAAAAGCGCCAGCCAAGTCGCTGGTTATGTGCCTCTGTGTCTCTGTGGTGGGTTTTACTTCCATGCATAAAGCCAGAAAGCGTTTTGGTCAAAACTTCCTCGTAGATGAGCATATTATCGCTGATATCATTCGCGCTATTCGCCCCGAACCCGCCGATAATATGGTGGAAATCGGTCCTGGCCTGGGGGCGTTGACGCGCCCCTTGCTGAAAAAATTAAATTATCTGCACGTAGTGGAGATAGACCGCGACATCATAGCGCGGCTGGAAAACGACTATCCAAAAGACAAACTCGTCATTCATGCCGGTGATGCGCTGAAGTTTGATCTGACGCAACTGCCCACGCCGCTGCGTGTAGTTGGCAATCTGCCCTATAACATCTCCTCGCCGCTGCTGTTCTACTTCGCCGAATATGCCGACCGCATCACCGACATGCACTTCATGCTGCAAGACGAAGTAGTGGAACGCATGGTGGCCGAGCCATCCACGGCAGCCTACGGACGCCTGTCAGTGATGCTGCAATACCGCTTCCACATGGAAAAACTGCTCGACGTGCCGCCAGAATCCTTTCGACCCGCGCCCAAGGTGAACTCCGCCATCGTACGCATCATCCCACTGCCCGCCGACGAAGTGCAGGTACGCAATGAAAAATTATTCGCGGAAATTGTCGCCGCCGCCTTCGGGCAGCGCCGCAAGACCTTGCGGAACACATTGCGTAGTTATTTGAATGAGGCGGATTTTGAGACGCTGGGGATTGATGCGCAGTTGCGAGCGGAGAATTTGGGTGTGGTCGAGTTTTCCAAGATGGCGAATTATCTGAGTGAAGTGACGTAGGACGGATGCAACACCCTCCGGGTGCAAGAACCTCTGCTAGGCAAAGTCAGGCAATCCACTGATGAAATACTAGCCATCCTGCTAGTGCCCTCTTTAACTTATCGTGGCGAGCGCCGTATTACATAGTAACAGGTGGGCTGACCTGGAAGACATCCGATTATACGTGAGCAGTAAAACCTGCAAGCCAGAAAACGGAGTACTTGCAAACGAAGAAAAGTCCATATACGGACGGTCGCATTTGGGTTAAAAAATACCGCTCATGACCTGTAAACGCCCATCTGTCTATTTATCCTTCCCCAATAAAGCTAGTTAATTTACCTTTTGCCCATAGAGCCAACCGACTATCTTGGTAGTTCAATTGAAAAAAGGCAAACCTGTTGAAAGACAGGGACGCAAAGTTTCCGATCTAAGGGATAAAACCTATGATAGCGGGGCCGCCAAGGTCTGTTTCTGGCTGCTCCTCTGTTGATAAAAAAGGAGGTATCATGCAATCAGTAACAGACAGACCGGTTTTAGAAGTTCATCCCGTTGCCCCCTCCACGCTAAGTGGCATGCACGGCAGATTTTCTCTCGGTTCATACGCATCCCCCTCATCTCCCAGAGTCCAGGAATTGCGGGCAAAGTACGAAGCCCTGCACACAGCGGGAAGCGATTTTAAACCGCTGAAATCAGCATCGCTCATGCAAAGAGTGAAATGAATAAAAATCTACAGCCTGGGAATGCGAGCGGGTCTGAAGGAGAAACCAGGCCGGACACGGCCATGTTTTTGGCATCGTCGGTTCATGACATGAAGAACTCGATCAGCATCCTGATCGGTGGATTAGAGCAGGTGTTAGAACAAGTTTCCCCGGAATCATTTCCTGCCTATCAGGACGTGGCTCATATGGTATACGAATCCAAGCGGATCAATAGCAACCTGATCCAGCTCTTAACGCTTTACAAAGTCGGGCAGCATATCTACCCCTTTGACCCGTTGCCACAGTCCATAAGTGAGTTCGCAACAATCATTTATTCCCAACAGGAAACCCTGCTCAAGTCAAAGGGTATCACCTTTGAAATGGACTATGACGAAGCCTTGTACTGGCAATTTGATGAGGCTCTTGTGGGTAGCGTTATCAGCCATGCGCTCAACAATGCGATTCACTACACCAAGGACAAGATCAAATTGGCGATACGCGAATCCGGTGAGATGCTTGAGTTGCGCGTCGAAGACAATGGTTCCGGCTTCCCGGCCCGCATGGTGCAGGAAGGGATAGATGCGATGCACGGCACTGACTTTCAGGGGGGCAGTACCGGCTTAGGGCTTTATTTCTCGGCGATGGTCGCAAAGATGCACAAACGCATGGGCAAGACTGGCAGCATCGGCTTAGAGAATGGCGGCGCCTATGGCGGCGGCTGCTTCGTGCTTCACTTACCGTAAATCTTCAACCTGTACCAGAAAGCAAACACGATGATCAATTCTCAAGAGGGGGCAGAATTCGCCAACAAAAGCTTTCTGGTCATCGACGATTTTGAGGACATGTATCTTCTCTTGCGTCAAACCCTGAAAAATTGTGGTGCTGATGCGAAGCTTATCGATTCCGCCAGCACGGGCGCTGAAGCGTTAAAACAGCTGGAAAACAAAAAATACGACGTTGTGTTATGTGATTACAATCTTGGAGTTGGCAAGACTGGCCAGCATGTCCTCGAAGAAGCCCGGCACCGCAACCTCATCGGACCGGCCTGTGCCTGGTTGATGATCACCGCCGAGAAGACAAACGACATCTTCATGGGTGCCGCTGAAGCTCAGCCAGATGATTACCTTCTTAAGCCGATCACCGCAGGTGCATTGCGGCTGCGTTTGGTGAGGGTCTGGAACAAGAAAAATGCCTTTATCGACATCGCTGCGGCGACCGCTTCACATGACTACGCCGACGCAATTAAACTGTGTAACCAGCGCCTGACATTTGACGATGCCCATGCGGTGGATCTGCTGAAGATCAAGGCCAAGCTCATGCTTGACAGTGGCAATGCTGACGGGGCACGGCGCACCTTCGAGAAAGTGGTGACCGAGCGGAACCTGCCTTGGGCTTTGGTAGGTCTTGCCAAAGTTATGTTCCAGGAAGGCAACCTCGATGGCGCCAAATCCTTGCTGGAAATCACGGTTGAAGAAAACCCTTACTACCTCGAAGCCTACGACTGGCTGGCGCATGTTTGCCAGGCGCTGGGCAAGCACGATGAGGCCGAACAGGTGCTGGAAAGGGCGACCGCCCTGTCCCCGAATTCCGTAGCCAGGCAGAAAACACTCGGCGATATTTCGCTCAAACTTGGCAAGCTCGATAATGCCGAAAAGGCTTTCAAAAAAAGTGTGGTGCTCGGCGAACACTCCATTTTAAAAACACCCGATGCCTATACTGGCTTGGCGAAGGCATATAGTGCCAAGGGCAATTCAGATGAAGCCCTGCGTGTCCTCGACACCCTGAACCATGATTTTGACGATGAGGCCGCCCGTTTCAAATCCCTGACGGTCAAAGGCATGGTGCATCAGCAGTGTGGCGATACCATTAAGGCCACCGAGGTGGCCCATGAGCTATCCGAGCGCATGGAAAATTTGCCGCAACGACTTGAAAGTGCGGCAAGCTTGGAAGTTGCGCAGTTTTTTCTGAATATAGGCGACAAGGAAAAAGCAGTTAGCCTGTTGCAGGAAGAGGTCAAGAATAACCCCGAGAATATAAAAATACTTGAGCAGGTCAAACAAATCTTCGTCGATGCCCAGATGGGCGAACAGGGAATCGCACTCGTGGAAAGCACCAGCAAGTCGGCTATCGAGCAGATGAATCACGGCGTGCTGCTGGCTCATGAGGGTGATATTGAAGACGCGATTATCTGGATGCGCAATGCGCGCGAGGCCATGCCAACTAATGCCCGAGTACTATTCAATCTGGCATACGTACTCATCACACGCCTGAAAAAAATGGGAACCGATGCGGAGATCGTTGCTGAAGCGCGTGAGGCTCTTATAGAGGCAAACCGTTTGTCGCCGGGGGAAAAGCGATTTGCTCAGTTGATGGAGTCTCTCAAGGCATGTTGTTAACGACTGGCTCAAATAGAGAAGGAGAAATGCGCACGAAACTCATAATACTGTTGTAGCTTGGACATGCGTTGTCGGCGCTGGCTAGGCCCGATGATGGGATAACACTTAAGCCGGATGACGCACTGAGCAGTGCAACAACTGAGAACGCCACATCGCCCTGCTATTCTTGCCGATTGCCATGATTTACTATGAACAGTAACAGCACCCCTTGTATACCAAAAATGTGGAGAGCGTTGTATTGCCTCTATCAGCAAGCGATGATGTTCATGGCGATACTGGACGCGCAATTGCCGATGAACCTAAATTTCACCCAATGTCCTTTCATGAACTTGTAGCCAACCTAAAACCAAGAATGGACGGGCAAGGCTTTGTCATCCCGTCAAGTCTTACGTAACAAAGCTCCTGGTAGTGTCTCAGTTTGAAATTTAAAAAGTGGAACCTGCGCTTCTGATTGGCTTTGGTCTTCGGCTGATTTAACAATATCAATTCTTGCCATAGGCAAGTCTATGCGTTTCCCCTCTAACAGTTCAGCGATAGTGACAATTTGAATACGGTCATCCTCACGATTCATCATCGGGTGATAGTATTTCCCGGCAGCTATAATTTCTTTTCGCATGGATGGTGTTGGATTATCCATTGTAATAAGAATACCGAACTCCGCTTTTTCACGTTGCCTATCGCTATTTAATGTGGCGACTGTATCTCGTTTTGCCCCGCCTGATTTTACTTGGAATACTGCTTTCCCGTTGATGTTGGCATCCACCATGAAATATGCAACACCGTCTATTCCGCCATCTCCGCCTTTCTTTTCGTTAATCCGCGCCTGATTTTTTGAATAGGTAAGAATTGCCCACTTTTCAAATTCTTTGCGGGTTTTATCGTCCTTACGATTAGCAAGCGCAATAGCAGAATCCATATCACGCGGTACTCCGTCAAGTTGAATATTGGCTTCAATGTTAGCCCAATCTGGGAGATTGTTTCTCTCCAACCTCCACAGTATCAAACCGATGCTTTGATAAGTGATGTCAATTCCAATCCATTTGCGGTTTAGACGCTGTGCCACTGCAACCGTTGTTCCACACCCGCAATAAGCATCAAGAATTACATCACCCTCATTGCTACTGGCTTTGATGATTCGCTCTAGCAATGCTTCTGGCTTTTGTGTCGGGTATCCGAGACGTTCTTTTGCCTGAGAATTAATGACTGGCATGTCCCACACATCATCTTGCGGAGTGCCCAATGATTTTTCGTCTGTCATTTGTGTAACTTGACGAACCCCGTCTATAAATTCGACTTTGCTTTTTTGACCTTGCCATCTCTTGCTTGTTCCTTCTGTGAGTGGTTGCATACAAGTGTTAAAAACATTTTCACCCGCTTTCTTGATGTAAAAGAAAATCACATCGTGCATTGTTTGAAAATGCTTGCTCTTAGAAGGCCATCGTTTGTAATGCCAAATAATTTCATTCTTAAAATCGCCACCCTGCCCACAAAATACACCGTCAAGCACCAGCTTTAAGTAATGTGAGGCGGTAGGGTCACAGTGCAGATATAAACTCCCTGTAGGCTTTAATACGCGGTGAATTTCCACAATGCGCAATGTCATGTGAACGATATACGCTAGCAAGTCGCCTTCCCCCAGCACTTTATGCAAACCTTTAATTAACTCCACCGTTTGGATCGTGAATTTTCCATTATGTAAGTTGGCAATATCGGTGATGTAGGATAAACCTGCCACAGCTTCATCACCCCACTCCCAAGTATCCATAAAGGCTTGAGACTGTGCGCGATCTCCTCCACCAATGTTGTTATAAATCTGAGAATATATGCGGTTTGAATTGAATGGCGGGTCGATGTAGCACAAGTCCACGCTTTCCGGGTAAATCTTGCGCCTCAGTATGTCGAGGTTATCCCCGTAGAAAAGTTGATTTTTACTTGGTAGAGATGTGTATAATTGTGCTGTGCTGTGCTGTGCTGTGCTGTGCTGTGCTGTGCGCTAGATTTTTTCATCGTATCTTCCCAAGAATACAAAAATTATATCGTTTTCTTTTTATAGCTGCCGCGCTTTGTAGGAGCAGTATCAGCAACCAGCGCGGCAATATCCGAAATCTCCCAGAGCTTCTTGCTTACACCAGCAGCCATTGCCGGGGTAGTGTGTAACGATTTATGGATGCGCACGAAATTATAGTGCATGAAGTACAGCGCGACCATATGTTCTAAGTTCTCAACCTTCTTGCTGAACCCGTTTGTAAGCCGAGTGAAGCGACGCATAGACATACGCATGGTTAAATTCTGGCGTTCTACATGGCTTGTGGATACGTGCTTCATGTCCGGGTTGCCCATCTTGACCGTTTTCTCTGCGCCCGTGAATTCTGATGGACTGTAACGGCGCGCATCACTTGTTGTTACTCCATCTGTGCCATAAATCTTAACGAGTTGGGCAAAGTCTATATCACGCCCAAACGCGCCCTCTACAGCCTCAACATAGGCTTTTAATCCATCGGTGGTCAGTTGGACACGTCCAGCCAAACGAGAGGCCAAATCATCTATAAATGCCTTGGCATATTCGGCGGTGCGCTTGCCAACCATGAAAGACGGAACCAGCTTTGTAACTGGATCAATTGCTGTCCAAGTCCAAACATCGCCATGACCTAAAACGCCCTCATGCTCCGGCGCTACGTTCTTTTGTTTGCAGTAGCAGAACGCCCAGATTTCATCGCACTGGATACGCTTGCATGTCAGATTGCGCATGGCATTGTCCTGATACTCGCTACAGGCCGTGCCAACGTCTATAAGCAACTTGGTAACGGTGTTTATAGAGCAATCGGCAATGCGGGAAGTGGCGCGCATAGATGTTCCCTCAACCAGCAGGTTAATGATCTGTGTGCGTTTTTCAATTGGCAGGACGTTCATGAAAACCCCTTAAGCATAGTTCATGTTGAAATTATGTCTTAACTGATTTATATTGTCAAGCATAATTCAGTTTGCTTTTTTGCGCAGGTTGTATTATTCTTCGTTTCCATGAAAACAGACACTCAAAACTTCAAAACTCCCGGCCAACTCATTCAGGCATTGATGGATGAAAGGGAATGGTCTCAGCGTGTTTTGGCTATCGTGCTAGGTGTTGGTGAAACATCTATTAACAAAATAGTTTCAGACAAACAGCCAATCAATACTGAAATGGCGCTGGCATTGGAGGAGTTATTCAACGTTCCGGCAGAAAGATTTCTTGAGCTTCAAAAATCCTTCGATCTCGCCAAAGCAAGAATCACTGTCATGCCCAATCCAGGTCGCGCCACTCGCGCTCACCTTTTTGGGGGATTGCCAGTAACGGAAATGATAAAGCGCAGATGGATTGATGCTGATGATATTCGTGATGTCCCAAAAGTTGAAGCGGCACTTTCAAAATTCTTTGGGGTGAAATCTGCTAATGAAATAGAAATCCTGCCTCATGCAGCAAAAAAAACTCAGGTTTCAATTGATGCAACCCCAGTTCAAATTGCATGGCTATATCGGGTTAAGGAAATCGCAAAAGACATGATCGTTCCGCGCTATTCCCATGCTGCCGTGCGCGAAGCAATAGGCAAGTTAAGTATGCTTCTTTCTTCCCCAGAAGAAGCCAGAAAAGTACCTCGCATTCTTGCCGAATGTGGTATTCGTTTTGTAATGGTTGAATCGTTACCTTCTGCAAAAATTGACGGTGTTTGTTTCTGGTTAAATGATGCTTCCCCTGTTATCGGAATGTCTTTGCGGTATGACCGCATTGACAATTTCTGGTTTGTTTTACGTCACGAGTTAGAGCATGTCTTATGTCTACATGGGCGTACTGCGGCAATGCTTGATGCAGAATTAGAAGGGGATCGTGCAGGAATTGGTTCTGGTGTTTCGGAAGAAGAGCGTATTGCAAATATGGCAGCAGCAGAATTCTGCGTCCCACAAAAAAAGCTGGATAGTTTTATTGCTAGGAAATCTCCATTCTTCGCCGAACGAGACATTGTTAATTTTGCGCGTACATTAGATTTACACCCCGGACTTGTGGCAGGACAACTACAACGCCGGATAGGTCGATATGATTTATTCCGCGACCATTTAGTAAAAATCAGGGCGAAAATCGCGCCTAGTGCGATAGTTGACGGATGGGGTGATGTTGCCCCTATTAGTATTTAAAGAAAGGATTTGTGATGGCAAATAAGAATCAAGAAATGCAACGTCTCATTCGATACTACAAGGATGAAACTGGCAAAAAAGAAGTAGAGATGCATGAGGTGGCAAAATTTGCCGTAGGCAAAGGATGGAAACTTCCAACACCTGTTAGCGCACTTGATTTGCTTGCAAAGCAGTTTTCACAAGCTGCGCGTGAAGAAATTAGAAAAGACAAAAAAACAGGAAGGCCGTATCGGGCGAATCATGCGCTTTTAACGAAACAAGGCAATATACAGCTAACGTTTTGGATTGATATTGATGAGGCTACACGGAAACAGATGCACAAGTCTCTAATAAATCGACGTGAGCAAATGATTGGTGATGGATTGCAATTGACTCTTGACGCAGACCATTGGAATAGTATTCATGAGGACGAAGACCCGATACAAATACCAATGGATTTCACTGAGGATATTGAAGAGCGTAAAAGCGCGCCATCGGACGAAGAAAGAGAAGCTGCTTAATTTTTCTTCCACCGTGCATTTGCGGCAGTTCTAGCTATCTCGGACATTTGCGCAGGAGTGAGTTTTTCAGCGCGAGCCTTTCCGCCTTTCTTTCCACCAAGCCGCCCAAGTTCTACGGCGGCTTGATTTTTTTGCGGTGATGGTAAAGTCTTTTCTTCCTCGCCCGTAGCCTCTGCTACGATTCTGCGAGCGAGTTGGCTCAAATCTAAATTTTTTGGACGTATCGACATAATAGTGGCTGTAGTATGAACTTGCGAGGGGTTGACAGTCAACCCTTCAAGATTTCAAACTGAGACACTACCGAACTGTCATGAACCTAAAGAATTAAGCATACCTGCCGATAACTACAAGACCTGTGTTGACAAAATGGTGCAATAGCTGTCCATTCAGCGGGGAACGTATGGGGGACATATTAAGGGTAATTAAATGCTATTTGGTGACATGAAAATACGACAGCGACATCATGTTTGACAAACTTTCATTGAAGGCTAGTCTATGGTTGCTTGGCGCTTATCAGCGCATTGGGCGTTTCTGTTCTGTTCATGTCATCGATTTGGCATGTTTACCGTGGCTAAATGAAGTTCTGCCCATTTTTGGCAATGAAATGATTGTAGTCGGATCTAAATGCTTATGGCTCACAAATAAGCGAGGTATCGCCATGAGCAAGCTGTTGAATTTGGAGCAAGTTGTTAGATTTGCATGAGCGCCTAAATAATAATAAGGAGATAAAAATGGCAACCATCTTTGAGCGCATGTCCAATATGAGGGTTTGGATAAAACTGACCCTCTCGATCTGGCTCCTGCTTTTTATATCTTGGCCTGCATTGATCATTTGGCAGGGCTATGTCAGCCGCCAGGAAGCGATTGACCAAGCCAAAACAAGCTCGGCATCGGTTCACGAAGCGACACTCATCGGCCTTACCACCATGATGGTTACCGGAACGGTGGCTCAACGGGATGTGTTGTTGGAACAGTTTAAACAACTGCCAACAGTTGGCGACCTGCGAGTAATACGTGCGGATCCGGTCATCAAGCTGTTCGGCCCTGGAATTGGCACCGAATCGAAACCGAACGATATCGAAAAAAGGGTTCTCACGACAGGTGTTGAGTTCTCGGATGTCCAGTCAGATGGCAATGGCGAGTATCTGCGAATAGCCCGACCCGTGGTCGGTAAAACAAATTATCTCGGGAAAAATTGTTTGATGTGCCACATGGTTCCGGACGGTACCTTGCTGGGTGTCGTGAGCATGAAAGTTCCGCTCGGAAAAGTTAATGAGATATTTCTTTACAATACCCTGAAATCAGTTGGTTTGGCGACTCTTGTGGCCTTCGCGCTGCTTGGATTTAACTATATATTTGTCCGCAATGTCGTTACCAGGCCGCTGGGCAACATTGTTACGGAGCTGGACAGTATCGCCAAAGGAGAGGGCGATCTGACTCGTCGGCTGGAAGTAAGGTGCCGGGATGAGATCGGGTTCGTCGCCGAAGCCTTCAATTTATTCATGGACAAATTGCAAAGCATCATCTGCGACGTAAAGTCCAGCGCCGAGCAGGTGTTGCAAACTACCGATGATCTCACAGTGGTTTCGGAGCGTGTGGCCGCCAACTCGCTTCAGGCAAGCCAGGAGGCCTACTCGATGGCGACGCAGGTCGAGATCATGACCTACACACTCGAAGCCTTGGCCAGCCAAGCCGAGGATGTGCAGCGGGCATCAACCGAATCGGGCGAGCACTCGAAGCACGGTAGCGACATCATCCATGCTGCGGCTGACGAGATGGTTCATATCGCCACCACCGTAAATGAATCCTCGCGCCTTATCCAGGATCTTGGCCAACAGTCAGCCCAGATTTCGCAGATCGTCAACGTCATTAAGGAAATTGCCGATCAGACCAATCTTCTGGCCTTGAATGCCGCCATTGAGGCGGCGCGTGCCGGCGAACAGGGCCGTGGCTTTGCTGTCGTCGCCGACGAGGTACGCAAGCTCGCCGAACGTACCAGCATCTCTACGAAGGAAATCACTGCCATGATCGACAAGATCCAGACATGCACCCATATGGCGATCCAGAGCATGGATGCAGGCGTAACCAGAGTCAGCGCAGGCGCAGCGCTGGCCCAACAGGCAGGGGACGCGATCAACCAGATCAAGGACGGTGTCGAGCATGTTGTCAGCGCGGTCAATGAGATTTTCTGAGTCCCTGAAAGAGCAGGCGCTGTCCAACAGTGAGAACGCACACAAGGTGGAAAGCATCGCCAGTCTGTCGGAAACAAATAGCAATGCCTTCCATGAAACGGCAAAAACTGTAAAATATATTGACGAACTTGCCCGCAACCTCAGCAACCTCGTGGGGAGGTTCAAATCCTGATATTATTTTGGCAGTTTTTAGCTTTTCCCCCAAGAGTGTGATGGAAAGGGGAGAGTGGCTTTCCAATAGCAGGGATTGAGGCTATGTTGAATCTCTATGGGACAATTCCCCGCAGCTTGCTGCGGGGATTTTTATTAAATAATGATTTTCCACCTCTCTTACCCTGGAATTTTCTAAATTTGAGCAGAGTTAATGAGTGAAGTTTTCATTTATGAGGATGGCGAACTTTTGCTTCGTAGGCACTCGACATGTGGTTCCGGGTTGGGAGCGGCAAGTCATACAGCATCAAGATCAGCGGCTGCTATGCATCCAGAAGGCCATTCACAAAATTCCGTATGGCAGGTGGCGCTTCTACACCATTTTCGGTGGCGACGCTGAAATCATTATGGGTGGCGGGGTTGCGAGCATTTTTCGTGGTGGATTTCACCATTAATACGCATAGACTTGAGCAACACCCCCATTCGAGGGTAGAATGCGGCACTTTTTAGTGGAGAGTTTAAAGATTATGACTTTTACGGCAGCGCAAAAAGCGCAAATTGTTACCGATTACCAACGCGTTAAGGGCGACACAGGTTCCCCAGAAGTGCAGGTTGCACTGATGACCGCACGCATCAACTACCTGACCGGTCATTTTAAGGAACACATTAAGGATCACCATTCCCGTCGCGGCCTGCTGCGCTTGGTTAGTCGCCGCCGCAAGTTGCTGGATTACCTCAAGGGCAAGAATGAGGACAGCTACCGCGCGCTGATTCAGCGTCTGGAACTGCGCAAGTAAGCAACACATCAAGTGGGTCGCGGATGCGGCCCATTTTGTTTCAAGTATTGTGTTTTAACCCACCGATCATGGCGCATCGGCGCGTCATGTTATGTACAAAGAGAGGCGAACCTTGAGTCACTATAAGAAAACAATAGCGTACGGCAATCATCAACTCACTCTGGAAACCGGCGAAATTGCACGCCAGGCAAGCGGCGCGGTGATGGTCAGCCTGGATGATACGGTTGTACTGGTCACCGTAGTGGGCAGGAAAGACGCCAAGCCGGAACAGGATTTTTTCCCGCTGACCGTGGATTATCAGGAGCGCACTTATGCGGCGGGCAAGATCCCCGGCGGCTTCTTCCGCCGCGAAGGTCGCCCCAGCGAAAAAGAAATCCTGACTTCACGCCTGATTGATCGCCCGTTGCGCCCGCTGTTCCCGGAAGGCTTTTACAACGAGGTGCAAATTATTGCCACGGTGATTTCTTCCGACAGCCAGATTGATTCCGACATTCCTGCCATGATTGGCGCTTCCGCCGCATTGGCAATTTCCGGCATTCCGTTCGACGGCCCCATAGGCGCAGCGCGCGTGGGTTATTTCGATGGCGGCTATTTGCTCAACCCTACCGCCGACCAACTTAAAGAATCCAGGATGGATCTGGTGGTTGCCGGTACGGTGCAGGCGGTGCAGATGGTTGAATCGGAAGCGCAAGAACTGTCCGAAGAAATCATGCTGGGCGCGGTCATGTTCGGTCACCAGCAGATGCAAGTGGTGATTGATGCGATCAACGAAATGGCGGATGCAGTTGGGAAGGACACTTGGGACTGGACGGCTCCGGCCAAGGACGAGGCGCTTATCGCCAAGCTCGCCGAACTGGCCGAGAAAGATTTGCAAGCTGCTTACGCTGTGCGCGAGAAGCAGGCACGCACCGTTCAAGTGGACGCGATTCGCGCCCGCGTGGTGGATGCACTGCTGGCAGCGGATGAAAAGCTGCAAAAGAATGCTGTCAACGATTTGTTCAGTTCGCTGGAAGCCAAGATTGTACGCGGCCAAGTCCTGAGCGGCGACCCGCGCATCGACGGGCGCGACACGCGCACCGTGCGCCCGATCACCATCCGCACCGGCGTATTGCCGCGCACGCATGGCTCGGTGTTGTTCACCCGTGGCGAAACCCAAGCCTTGGTAGTGGCGACGCTGGGCACTGCACGCGATGCGCAAAAAATCGACGCGCTGCAAGGAGAGTATACGGATCGTTTCATGCTGAACTACAACTTCCCGCCGTATGCCACTTGCGAAACTGGTCGCGTCGGTACACCCAAGCGCCGCGAAATCGGTCATGGCCGCTTGGCCAAGCGCGCACTGGTTGCGGCACTGCCCACGGAAGAAGAGTTTGGTTACTCCATTCGCGTGGTTTCTGAAATCACCGAATCCAATGGTTCCAGTTCGATGGCTTCGGTATGTGGCGGCTGCCTGGCGCTGATGGATGCAGGCGTACCGTTCAAGGCCCATATAGCGGGTATCGCCATGGGCCTGATCAAGGATGGCAATCGCTTCGCTGTGCTGACCGACATTCTTGGCGATGAGGATCATCTGGGCGACATGGACTTCAAGGTGGCCGGTTCTGAGCAAGGCATCACCGCTTTGCAGATGGACATCAAGATCAACGGCATCACGCGAGACATCATGCAAGCAGCTTTGTTCCAGGCGCGTGAAGGGCGTATGCATATCTTGGGTATCATGAAACAAGCTATGCCTATGGTGCGTACAGAAGTATCTGAACACGCGCCGCGCATGATCAAGATCAAGATCAACCCGGAAAAGATCCGTGATGTGATCGGCAAGGGCGGGGCGGTGATTCGCGCCCTGACCGAAGAGACCGGCACCTCCATCGACATCGATGATGAAGGCAATGTCACTATTTCCAGTGTGAGTTCAGAAGGCGGCTTGGCGGCCAAGAAGCGCATCGAAGACATCGTGGCGGAAGTTGAAGTGGGCAAGACTTACGAAGGCCCGGTCGTCAAGATGCTGGACTTCGGCGCGATTATAAACATCATGCCTGGCAAAGACGGCTTGCTGCACATTTCGCAGATTTCCAACGAGCGCATTAACGCTGTCTCGGATGTTCTGAAAGAAGGCCAGATCGTTAAGGTCAAGGTACTGGAGGCAGATGAAAAAGGCCGCCTGCGCTTGAGCATGAAGGCGCTTCTTGTCGCGGAAGCTGCTGCGCCTGTATCAGAGTAATAGCGGGATATAGTATGGCAAAAGCCCCATCGTTGGTGATGGGGCTTTTTAACTTGTGCTCGCATAATTGAGTTTTTGTAGCTTTAAATTTGCCCTTGTGGCTGTCGTTGTTGGGTAAATAAAAATGGAATTTTCGACTGCCTGCCGTTTGTGTCCGCGTCTCGCAATTTTTCTAAATGAGGTGCGCGAGGCGCAGCCTGATTACCATGCCAAGCCGGTGCCGTCCTTCGGCGATGCCGATGCACGTTTCCTGATCGTGGGGCTGGCGCCTGGTATGCACGGAGCGAATCGCACCGGTCGGCCGTTCACTGGGGACTATGCAGGTAATTTGCTGTACTCAACACTGCATCGCTTTGGTTTTTCCAGTCGCGCCGAACCGCTGAATGCCGCAGGCTGGGCCAATGCCGAATTAACCTTGAGCGATTGCCGCATCACCAATGCTGTGCGTTGCCTGCCGCCGCAAAATAAACCGGAACCCGCCGAGGTGAAGCAATGCAATGCTTATCTGGAGTGTGAACTGGCTGGATTGCCACAAGGCGCGGCAGTGCTGGCTTTGGGCACGGTGGCGCATCTGGCAGTATTGCGTGCGCTGAGCTTGCGCGCCAAGGATTATGGATTTGGGCATGGCGCACAGCACCGGCTACCGAACGGCATGATGTTGTATGACAGCTATCATTGCAGCCGCTACAATACCCAGACCAAGCGCCTGAACGAGGCGATGTTCCATGAAGTGTTTGGCGCAATTACCGGGTATTTGCATAGCCTTGAGCCTAGTTAACCGTTCGTGGTGAGCTAGTCGAACCACCAGCTACTAACCGGAACCCTTCGACATAACCAGCGACTTGCCCGCTTGCGGGCTTAGTCGGATGGCTAGTAGTTCTATCAAGCTCAGGCGGGTGCCCGACCAAGAGCTTTATGGGGCGAACGGAATTTGATGAAGTGAACAGCTTTGGCTTTGAACCAGAAAACCACATTCGACGCTAAGAATTTTATCGCCAGCCTGCCGCTGGCACCCGGCGTGTACCGCATGCTCGATGCACAGGGCCAGGTGCTGTATGTCGGCAAGGCGGGGCAACTGAAGAAACGCGTTGCCTCCTATTTCCAGAAGACCAATATTTCGCCACGCATCCGCTTGATGGTGTCGCATATCGCGCGCATCGAGGTGACGGTCACGCGCTCCGAGGCCGAGGCGCTGCTGCTGGAAAACAATTTAATCAAGACGCTCAAGCCGCGCTACAACATCCTGTTCCGGGATGACAAGTCGTATCCCTACATTGTGCTGACTGGGCATCAATTTCCGCGTTTGGCCTACTACCGTGGCGCGACCGCCAAGCAGCATCAATACTTCGGCCCTTATCCAAATTCGTCAGCCGCCAAGGAAAGCGTCAACCTGCTGCAAAAAATTTTCCGCATCCGCACCTGCGAGGACAGCGTGTTCACCAACCGCACGCGTCCCTGCCTGCTGCACCAGATTCACCGCTGCACTGCGCCCTGCGTCGGACTGATTTCGGGGGAGGATTACGCGGCGAGCATTCGCAACGCATCTCTGCTGTTGCAAGGCAAGCAAGGCGAGGTGGAACAGTTGTTGCGTCAGGCGATGGAGCAGGCGGCGGACAAGCAGCACTACGAACAGGCTGCCGCGTTGCGCGATCAGTTGCAGGCGCTGCATACGGTGCAGCAGAAGCAGTTCATGGAAAGCGGGCGCGCGACCGATGCGGATATCGTCGCCGTAGCCGAACTGGATGGCGTGCTGTGCGTGAATCTCGCGATGGTGCGCGGCGGCAGGCACTTGGGCGACAAGAGCTTCTTTCCGCAGAACGCCGAAGGGCAATCGCCCGCCGAAGTGCTGGAAGCCTTCCTGGCGCAGCACTATCTGAACCGTAGCGTGCCGCCGCTGATACTTACCGGCATGGGAATCACCACGGAAACGCTGGAAGAATTATTCGGCGAGCAGGCCGGGCACAAGGTGCTGATACGCCATTCGGTGACCGGTGAGCGCAAACAATGGCTGGACATGGCGCTGAACAATGCCTTGCTGGCTTTGCGCCAGCAGGCGGGGCTGCAGGCCGGACAACTGGCGCGGCTGGAGGCGTTGCGCGCCGTGTTGTCATTGCCGCAACTGGCGCGCATCGAGTGCTTTGACATCAGCCACACCATGGGCGAAGCCACCGTCGCTTCCTGCGTGGTGTATGACAACCTGTCCATGCGCAATGTCGAATACCGGCGCTACAACATTAGCGGTATCACTGCGGGCGATGACTATGCGGCGATGCGCCAAGCCCTGACGCGCCGCTACCAAAAATTGCAGGCAGGGGAGGGCAAGAAGCCGGATTTGATCCTGATAGACGGCGGCGCCGGGCAGCTGACCGTGGCCTGTGAGGTGATGGCGGAACTGGGTTTGACAGACCTCGCATTGATGGGGGTAGCGAAAGGCGTGGAGCGTAAACCGGGAATGGAACAATTGTTACTTCCGCAACAGGAAAAGCCGCTACAATTGCCACCGGACAGTCCGGCTTTGCATTTGATCCAGCAGGTGCGGGACGAAGCGCATCGCTTCGCCATCAGCGGGCACCGCGCCAAGCGCGGCAAGACGCGAACGGCGTCCATGCTGGAAGAAATCAGCGGAGTAGGGGAGCGGCGCAGGCGCAACTTGCTGGCGCGTTTCGGCGGCTTGCCGGGTGTGCGACAGGCCAGTGTGGAAGAGTTGGCGCAGGTGGAAGGCATCAGCCGGGCGCTCGCGGAAAAGATTTACCAGCAACTCCATTAATCGATATTTGTTGCTGAAAAGATTCACCAGCAACTCTATTAGATCAATATTTGTTGCTGAAAAAATATATCAACAATTGCATTGAGAGCGCCGGGCTGGATTCATGCCACTTAACATTCCAAATTTGCTGACCTGGTTCAGGATCGTAATGATCCCGGTATTTCTCGCCTTGTTTTATGTGCCCGACGAAACGATCAGCATGCACAACAAGCATCTGTTCAGCGCGCTGCTGTTCGCATTCGCCGCGATTACCGACTGGCTGGACGGTTACCTCGCGCGCAGATTGAACCAGGGTTCGGCATTTGGCGCCTTCCTCGATCCGGTAGCGGATAAACTGATGGTGGCCGCTGCACTGATACTGCTGGTGAGCTTGGGGCAAGTCGATGCGATCATTGCCTTTATCATTATTGGTCGCGAGATCGCCATCTCCGCCTTGCGCGAATGGATGGCCCAGCTTGGAGCAGGCAAAAATATTGCGGTGTCCATGCTGGGCAAGGTCAAAACCACATTCCAGATGATTGCCATTCTCCTCCTGTTGTATCAGGAACCTCTTCTCGGCTTGCCCACTAATCAGGTGGGTTCATTTCTAATTTACGTCGCGGCATTGTTGACCTTATGGTCCATGGCTTATTACCTGATGCTGGCGATGCCGCAGATCACGCAAAAATCTCGCAAGTAAAATTGATTTTTCCCTGTTGCTCTGTATAATGGCGCGCTCTCGGGGTGTAGCGTAGCCTGGTAGCGCGCCTGCTTTGGGAGCAGGATGTCGGGAGTTCGAATCTCTCCACCCCGACCATATAATCAAGTGGTTATATGGTTCTCCGAGAAGCTGGCAGAGTCTTATATCGTACGCCCGTACGATATGATTTTGTTATTAGCGTGTTGGGAGCCTGATAACCACTGCGCTAACTGGGGCAGGTTGGTCGCGAATATAGTCCCGTGTCGTGGCTTCGTCTGTGTGCGCTAACGCGACTTTTATCTGTGCCGTAGTGTAGTCACTATGCAAACAGACACAAAAAATCCAGAATCAGCGCCCCCGCGAATTATGCCTGCTACTGTCCAGAAGTCTGACATCGCATCCGCGTCCGTTTCCTCCACGCTCGCAGCGCTTGATGTAAACCCCGAAACGGGTCTCACGCACGCCGAGGTGGAAAGCCGCTGCAAGGAACACGGCTACAACGAAGTGGCAGAACAGAAATCCCATCCGATCATCAAATTCCTCAGCAAATTCTGGGGCGTGTCCGCATGGATGCTCGAAATGATTATGGTTTTGTCGGTCCTTCTCGGTAAATACTCTGATCTTGCTGTGGTGAGTGCGCTGCTGGTTGTCAATGCTGTGTTGAGCTTTATGCAGGAGCACCGGGCCGCAGGCGTCGTCGAAACATTGCGGCAACGGTTGCAGGTCAGTGCGCGCGTGCTGCGTGACGCAAGTTGGCAGATAATTGCCGCGCGTGAGCTGGTTCCCGGCGACATCTTACGTGTGCGGCCCGGCGACATTATTCCTGCTGACGTGAAACTACTTACTGGAGCGCTGAGCATAGACCAATCTGCGCTCACCGGCGAGTCACAGGATGCCGACAAGTCACCCGGTGAAGTGCTCTCATCGGGATCCGTAGTCCGCCGGGGCGAAGGAAACGGTGTGGTGATCCTGACCGGAGCGAAAACCTATTTTGGACGCACCACGGAACTTGTACAGGAGGCACGCCCAAAACTTCACATTGAAGCGGTGGTAGCCAAGGTAGTCCGCTGGCTCTTCGTTATCGTTGGTGCGCTGCTCGGCTTAGTGATTGTGTTATCGACAATCCGTAACGCGCCGCTTATAGAGACGCTTCCGCTCATGCTCGTCTTATTAATGAGTGCAGTGCCGGTCGCCCTCCCTGTTATGTTCACAGTCAGTATGGCTGTCGGAGCGAAAGAATTAGCGAAGCGCGGCGTGCTGGTCACTCGCCTCAGCGCAGCGGAAGATGCCGCGACAATGGATGTGCTCTGCGTGGACAAGACGGGCACGATCACGATGAACCAACTTGCCGTCACCGGCGTAATTCCACTGGGACAAGCGACCGAATCCGACATATTGTTTGCAGCCGCACTCGCATCTCAAGAGTCTAACCAGGATCCGATAGACCTTGCATTTCTGGCTGCCGCAAAAGAGCGGCACGTCTTCGATAATTTGCCCACTGTCACGCCAATCTCCTTTTTGCCGTTTGATGCGAAAAACCGTCGGACTGAAGCCGTGGTCGAGCAAAACGGTCAGCGATTGCGGATGATGAAGGGGGCTGTACGAACTGTCGCCGAAGATTGCGGACTTCAGCCTCAGGCAATCGACGCGTTGGAAACGCAGGTCAGCGAATCGGCACGGAAGGGTTATCGGACGCTGGCGGTTGCGCGCGGCCCCGAGGTCGGCACCCTCGCATTGGTCGGATTGGTGACGTTGTATGATCCACCGCGACCGGACGCCAAGCATCTCATCGCCGCACTCCACGATCTCGGTATTTCAGTGAAGATGCTCACCGGTGATGCACTGGCAGTCGCGAGTGAAATTGCACACGGAGTTGGATTATCCAACATCCGGCGCGTGGCGGATCTGAAGTTAGTGAGCGCCCAAACCGGAAGCGAGGCTGTTGACCTTTTGGCGGGAGTTGATGGTTACGCCGAAGTCTATCCGGAAGACAAATATATCGTGGTGCAACACTTGCAAGCTGCGGGGCATGTAACCGGCATGACGGGTGACGGCGTTAACGATGCCCCCGCGTTGCGCCAGGCCGAGGTGGGTATCGCCGTTAGCTCAGCGACGGATGTCGCCAAAGGTGCGGCAAGTGTTGTCTTGACCGAACCAGGACTAACGAATATCGTGGCGTTAGTCGAACAGGGACGGACGATCTACCAGCGCATCCTGACGTGGATCATCAACAAGATTAGCCGGACAATCCTGAAGGCTGCCTTCGTTGCCATAGCCTTCGTAGTGACCGGCAAGTTCGTCGTCTCCGCCTTTGCGATGTTGCTGCTGGTCTTCATGACTGATTTCGCGAAAATTGCCCTTGCCACCGATCACGTTCGTCCGTCCAAAAAACCGGAGACGTGGAATATCGAGGGCCTAATCATGGTGTCCGTTGTGCTGGGCGTCATGATGGTCGCCGAATCTCTCTTCTTGTTATGGATAGGCTGGTCGAGTTTCGGGCTGGCGACCAATAACAATGCCCTCTATACCTTTAGTTTTTTGACGTTACTTTACATGGCCGTATTTTCCATCGTGTCTGCACGGGAGCGTCACTGGTTCTGGACGACGATGCCCGGCAAAACCCTCATGGCGGCGCTAGTGGCAGACACGCTTGCGGGCACCGCCCTGACGTTTGTGGGCCTTCCGAGCCTCATGCCATTACCTTGGCGGCAGACACTCGCGATTTTCACCTATGCAATGGTGGTGTGCCTGGTCGTGAACGATACCGTTAAGGTCGCGTTGATCAGATGGCGTGTTCCTTCGGCAGTGGCATAAAAGTTTGAGACTCAGGCTGAAGCTGCTTACTGAAACTGCTTAGGTCTACTCTCGAATTTTAAACAGTTAAAATTTCATCCTTTAGCATGACCCGACGAAGTTGGGTTACGCGGCGCCATGTCGGGATAAATCCCGGCCCACGAAATCCATTCCGATTCATGGACTCAATTCGAGCCAAGAATTGGCGGCATAGCCGGGGGATTCCCCGCTTGGGTTAAAGCGGTAACCTCGATATGGATATCAGATTTGTGAGTTCGTTTGTCGATCTTATGAAATCTATGCACGAGGCTGAATACTGCGGGGACAAAGAACAATGTTGCGAAGGTTGCAAAAACCAAGCCGCCTATCACAGCCCTGCCCAACGGCGCGTTTTGCTCTCCTCCGTCGCCCAACCCCAATGACATTGGGATCATGCCGATAATCATAGCGAGTGCCGTCATCAAGACCGGACGAAAACGTATAAAGCCGGCATCCACAGCAGCAGTAAAGCTACTTTCTCCATCATGCAACCGTTCTCGCGCAAAGCTGACCACCAAAATGCTGTTTGCGGTGGCTACACCCATGCACATAATTGCACCGGTTAGCGCTGGCACAGATAATGGCGTGTGAGTCGTAAACAACATCCAGATGATTCCCGCCAAGGCGGCGGGCAATGCCGTGATGATGACGAAAGGATCAAGCCATGACTGGAAGTTAACCACGATCAGGAAGTAGATCAGTACGACAGAACCAAGTAAGCCGTAAAGTAATTCGCGGTATGAGTCGCCCATTGCTTTGACCTGCCCGCGCATGACCACAAACGAACCCTTTGGAACATCCTTGGCGGTTTCCTTAAGTATCAAATCTATGTCGTGCGCCACACTGCCCAAGTCACGTTCTTGTGCAGAGCCAAAAATATCGATGGTCGGTTGAACATCGTAATGCGAAACCACTGCCTCACCTTGTCCCCTGCTTATAAGACCGACATCTCCAACTAACAGTTGTTGCGATGCTGAGTCCCGCACATTTCCGATCGGAATATTCTGCAGATCGTCGAATGTATCGAGCCGGTACTGAGGAACTTGCACTACAACCGGGTAAGAAACATTGTTACTTGGATTTACCCAGAAGTTGGGAGACGTCTGTAAACTGCCGGATAATGCGATTATCAGATTGTTGGCAACATCATGCTGGTTTAATCCGAGTTCCATAGCCCGGGTGCGATTCACGTCAACATACAGCTCCGGTTGATTGAATGCTTGCTGAACTCGCATATCAACCAGGCCAGGTACCATTTTCAATCGAGATACGAGGGTAGCAGCATATTCCCGATTGGCCTTGCGGTTAAACCCGACTACCTGGACATCGATAGGTGCAGGCATACCAAAGTTTAATATCTGGCTTACGATGTCGGCAGGCAAGAACGCAAAGGATACATCAGGAAAGGCTTTTTTCAGGCGCTCACGCAAAGCCTTTATATATTGTTCGGAGGGATGATGGCCTTCATTCATGGAAATCAAAATATCCGCATCGCCTGGGCCGATGGGGGATGAATTGCTATAGGTCAAGTTGATACCGCTTACCGGCAAGCCGATGTTGTCCACGATATTCTTAATCTCAGCGGCGGGAATCTCATTCCTTATCTCACGCTCAATCTTGTCGCAGAGATTCGCCGTTTCCTCAAGTCTCGTGCCGGTCTCCGCCCGGATATGCAGTTTTATCTCTCCACCATCCACTGTCGGAAAGAAGTCTCGACCCAGCCAGGGTACCAGCACGAATGTGGATAGCACGAACCCGAGGAATCCGATAATGAAGTTGCGTCGGTAGGAAAGCACAACCAGCAAATAATCTCTGTATTTATTCCGAACTTGAGTGAATAATTTCTCAAATCCACGTTGAAAACGTACCAGAGGATTCTTCGAAGGGTGAGGCAAATGCTGGCCACCAACACCTCCTTCATGGTGCGCTTGAATGTGCATACGCAGCAAGTATTTAGCCAGTGTAGGCACCAAGGTACGAGACAAGATAAATGAGGCGATCATTGAGAATATAACTGCCTCTGCCAGAGGAACAAAAAGATATCTCTGTACCCCGCTCAAAAAGAACATCGGAACGAACACAATACAAATTGAAATCAACGATACGAATGCCGGAACCACGATCTGGTTGGCACCATCAAGGATTGATGTCTCGACAGGTTTGCCCTGTTCGAGGTGCCAATTAATACTTTCAATGGTCACCGTCGCCTCATCGACCAGTATTCCCACAGCTAAAGCCAACCCTCCCAGCGTCATGACATTCAAAGTTTCGCCAATGGAAGATAGCGCGATAATTGCCGACAATATAGACAGCGGGATTGATATCGTGACAATTAGCGTAGATCGCCAACTTCCGAGGAACAACAATATCATTAGGCCGGTGAGTGCAGCAGCTATCACACCTTCGCGGATAACCCCATCGATGGAAGACTTAACAAAAACAGACTGATCCCCGACCAACTTAAGAATAAGTCCGGGGGGGGCACCCGCCTCAATACGGGGCAATAGCTTCTTGACATGATCTATGATGTCCAGTGTGGAGGTGCTACCATTTTTCTGAATGGTGGTCAGTACAGCGTGCTGGCCGTTTACACGCACCATGTTTTGCTGGGGTGAAAAGCCATCGCGTACATTCGCCACGTCGCGCAGCAATACCGTTGTGCCGTCAGCCGACTTGATTGGCAGATCGTTGAGTTCATCAAGCACCACCGGACTCGCATTAAGCATTACGTTGTACTCAAATACTCCTATTTTTTCGGTTCCCGCTGGCAGAATTAGGTTCTGCGTCAGAATCGCGCTACTTACATCATACGGCGTCAGACCTTTTGAACGTAGCGCATGCATATCAAGATCAACTGATACCTGCCTATTCTTGCCACCATAGGGCGACGGAACGGCTGCGCCTTGCACTTGTGCCAATTGGGGACGAATAAAATTGTTCGAGATATCGAACAACTGATTATCGAGCAGGGTGTTGCTGGAAAGAGCCAATTGCATAACTGGCACGCTCGATGCGTTGTAACTCAAGATCAGTGGTGGCGTAATGCCGGGCGGCAGCCGCTTCAGCACGGTCTGGGAAAGTGCTGTTACCTGACTGACGGCTGCATTGATGTCAACACTGGGCTGAAAGAAAATTTTAACGACAGCCACGCCGGGAAGCGACTGGGATTCAATGTGCTCGATATCGTTGACCGATGTTGAAAGTTGCCTTTCATAATACGTGATAATTCGGTTGGACATGTCCGCCGGTGGCATGCCGTTGTAATTCCATACCGCACTGACCACTGGCACATTTATGTCTGGGAATACATCCGTGCGCATGTTCACAAAGACTAGAGGGCCTACAATCAAAACCAGCAGCGCCAGCACTATAAAAGTATAGGGGCGGCTTAATGCAACCCGGACAATCCATAACATACTAAGGGATACTCCAATCGATGAACATTACCTTCTTAGGAAATCGTCCACCATGAGCGTGCGCCGAATCCTGAAGCTGCTGGATTCTACCTAGCGGAAAGTAGCTGATCCCAACATGAAAATAATTTAATATATCGAATGGTTGTTGGAAAAATAGCCAAGGGGAGCGTTGTTGAATTTCTCATTTGTCGGACACTGTGCCGGAAAACAAGTGTCGATGGAATTCAACGATGCACGTGAGGTCGCCAGACGGGATCAGGCGATGATGTGTCACGGTATTCACTTGCGGCGGGAGCCTTGTGCGGTAATTCCGCTCGCAAGGATATGGGGGGTACTAGTGGATTTTGAAGTGACGAACAGAACTCTGGGAGCTTATGCAGTATGTGGATAGCAGAATATCGTAGCGCGAGTACCGGGGTTGGCATTACATAGCTCGAAACTAAAATCGTGTAGTCTGATTATTGCCATTACAATGCTTAGCCCCAATCCGTAACCGGGCGATTGCAAGTTGTTCTCGCCTCGATAGAAACGACTGATCATCGCCACCCTATCGAGATCTTTGATACCGATTCCGGAATCAACAATATCGATTGTCACCCCCCCTGTTCCGTGCGAAAGGTTTACTGCTATCTTGCCTCCAATCGGGGTGAATTTGATCGCATTTTCCAACAAATTGGAGATGGCCTCGAACAAAAGATCCCGGTCGCCATACACTGGATTGACATGCTCAGTAATTATCGAAATATGAATCGATTTTTCTTCTGCAAACGGCTCCATAAAATTGACCGCCTGCCTTAGAATCTCCTGCAAATCGATCATCTTGAAACCTATAACCCTATGTTTATTTTCAATTTCAGATATTCTCAGCAATGCACGGAAACGTAGCAATATCGAATCAACCTCAGCTATCAGTTGATCCGCCATGGCACACTGAGCGGGCACATCGCTATATCGTTCTCGCATTCGGTAAAGCACGGCACGTAGCCCAGTCAGCGGCGTTAGCAAATCATGCGCAATATGGTCGCTGACATTTTTGACTTCCGACAACAATCTTTCGATTTCATCGAGCATTTTGTTCACGATAGTGGCCAGCATGTCGAGTTCGTCACTATGCTTACTTACTGGTAACCTGTGGCCAATGCTCCCTTTCGCGATGAGTTCGCAGACCTGTTGAATCTGCTCAATGCGGCGTAACGGACGAAAGCTCAAGGCCAAGCCAAACATCAGCCCCAATAAGATGGTTAACGACCCGCCCCAGAAAAGAGTTCTTTTCATGATCTCATTGAACTCAATGTGTTGCTGAACGTCATGCCCTATTAACAAAATATTCCCTAAACCAAGGCGAGTTAACGATAAGCGGGCAGGAAAAGGCTGGGCTTGCAAATCGGTTGCAAGCAGATTGATCTCGTGGCTTTTACCGTCTACAGGAATGTCCTGCGGTAGTTTAGGGACATTCCCGGAAATCAGATGCCCGTCAGAAGCAAACAGTCCGTAATAATAAATATGGCGCAGGTCACGCTCAATGCTTCTATTAATTTTATCGGGTAACAGGTCGAGTTTTACCTCGGTAAGACGGATCTTTTCAAGCTCCAGAAATTGATCCACGCGGCCTGTCATTTCCGTTGCCGTTTGCCAATAGACGAAGCCCAACAGCATAATTACACACATTGCTAAAAACAGGCTGTAGAACAAGGTCAGCCGGAATGCAACCGTGCGTGATAGATCAGAAATATTCATTTGGCATGTCACTCTCTTTGAACACGTATCCAGAACCTCGCACAGTATGAATCAGCGGCGACAAACCCGGAACATCAACCTTGCGACGTAAACGACTAACATGCACATCAATGATATTGGTGCCTGGGTCAAAGCGATAACCCCAAACTGACTCGAAGAGCATAGTGCGAGTTAGAAGTTGCCCAGAATTGCGCATCATGTATTCTAGCAATCGAAATTCGGTAGGTAACAAATCCAGCGTACAATTGCCGCGAATGGCTTTTTTTGTCACTAGATCAAGTTTAAGATCAGCAAAGCAAAGCTCCGTTTTGGCCTCTGACCGTTTTCGTCGTCTTAACAAAACTTCCACTCTAGCCGCCATTTCCGCGCTTGCAAAAGGCTTAACCAAATAATCGTCGCCTCCTGCAAGAAGGCCCTCTATCCGTTCATCCACATGGCAGAGAGTGCTAATCATCAGCACAGGCGTATCGATATTTTTCTCCCTCAGTGTGCTTACAATTGTTAAACCATCCATGAAAGGAAGCAACCGATCAAGAGTGATGAGGTCGTAGCGCTCACTCAACGCGAGGTTAAGGCCATCCTTTCCGTTTCTAGTCCATTCAACCTCAAAACCGTGTTGGCGGAGTTCGGCGACAATTTCATGGCCCGTAGTCTCATCGTCTTCAATAGCAAGAATTTTTGCCATCCACATAATCTCTTTGTATGCTAAACCGCAAAGCGGTAACAGTAATTTTTAAAATTACCATCGTAATTCATTGATTTACCGAAATATAAAATATCACATTTCAGCCGCATCACGGTTAGAAGTAGACCACTACGCTCGTTAGTTAGTTCTCAGAACAGAAATAGCCTAAATTTTCAGGGCTACCGTAATGCCCGCACCTTTGCTCTTCTCCTTTGCAATTGCAAATCGCCATGATCTGTTTCTTCACTACCCGCCGATGACATGCGTACCGCAGTTGCGGGTTCACCCCGCGCTCGCCGCTTCACGTGGAGGTGAAATATCTGATGTGCTTCGAGCCACTCTCAAAGTGAGTTGATGAATTTCGTGTTTAGCCCGAATCCATTGGATTTAAGACATAATATGGTGCTCATAACAATGTGTTTTTAACAGCGCAACTTACATATCGATAGGTTGTTCGATTTTGAATTCCGTCAACTCGCATTAAGAGTGGCTTGGATGAACTCATCAATGTTCATCTAGCTGAGAGCATTTGCTGCTGTATTCCAACAGATGTTTGATCCTACCATCCCTCTTTCACCGAATTATTAAATATGTTTAATGTTGGTTATCCGTCGAACAAATTGGATAAGCTACCCGATTATGGATATTTATAATTTGAAAGCCTTGCTGTAGTCCTGCAGATGCTCTGACAACAGAAGATTATCTCAAAACACGAGCAATGCGCGGATCGCAGAATGCGTTTGATCCTATCTTGCTTACCTGACCAGCGTTCATCATAAATTGCACCTCATCCTAAAATTCGCCAAGCAATTATAAATTCACAACAGGTTTTTGCAATTCGAAATATTAACTACTGAAAATCAATCAGACATAGAGAAAAAGGAACACCATGCAGGGCACATATTTAAAATTTTACGCTCATGAATACCTCACCCATCAACATACGCCAGTTTATTCATGGCTACTGGAACAGGCGGGAAATATTGGCATACAAGGCGGATGGGTTTTCAAGGCCATCGCTGGCTTTGGACGCCATGGCATATTCCCAAAAGACCAGTTATTAGAATTGGCGAACGATCTGCCAGTGGAGGTTGTATTCATGGTAAGCGATGATGAAGCCGAGCGGCTTCTGGAAACTATTCGAAGCGAGGGCATGACTTTGTTCTATGTCAGGATGCCTACTGAATTTGGCGTAATCAATGGCGAAAGATTTATTAGTCAGCAAAGAGATGAGTTATGACAGAAAACGGGAGCAAGCCTCACATTTTTCGTATGGACTCAATATGAAATACTGCCCCGTAAATTACTGCACACCACCCCGGCAATGGCTGCTGGAGTAAGTGATAAACTTTGGAACATTGCAAGCATCGCAATTATTCCAAAAGAAGCACCGAAAAAGCGCGAGGCATGCAAGAAGAAAAAAACCATATAGCCACAATAGGGTATTATCCATACCCCAATGGGGGGGATTACATTTTCTGTGCGATACCATATCATGATGGTGCATCCGGTTATACTTCCTTCTTATACTTCGAAAACGCGAAAAAAATTTCAAAGTGGCACACTCCCAATTCTTTTCATGTTTTGCTCTGCAACTATTTGTAAAGTATAATTCCAAAGTTTTAAGTTCGGCTCACGTTCGTGTTGGCCGCCCCTGAATGGGTAATGTTCTTCGACTGGAGTAGTCTCATATGTTATGGATTGTCCGGGTCGCATTAAGCCGACCCTATACTTTTATAGTACTGGCTCTGCTGATTTTGATTCTCGGGCCGCTGGTCTATGTAAACATGCGCACGGACATTTTCCCTGACGTCAAGGTGCCGGTGGTCAGTGCGGTTTGGAACTACAACGGCATGCCGCCGGCGGATATGTCCAACCGCATTATCACGTATTATGAAAGGCAACTTTCGACATCAGTCAACGATATCGAACACATTGAATCCCAGTCCCTCCCCGGCGTAGCCGTTGTCAAAATCTTCTTTCAGCCCAGTGTAGATATCAATGCAGCCGTCAGTCAGGTAACAGCACTTTCCCAGACGGTATTAAAGCGCCTGCCGCCCGGCATTACTCCGCCGCTTATTGTGAGTTACAACGCGTCGAGCGTGCCCGTTATGCAATTGGCACTTTCCAGCGACACCCTGCTCGACAATCAGTTGTTCGATATCTCGAACAATTTTATTCGTCCCCAGTTGGCGCAAGTGCAAGGCGCAGCCGTCCCCTCGCCCTATGGCGGCAAGAACAGGCAGATATCAGTTGATCTCGATATGGAGGCATTACGTTCCAAGGGGTTGACACCTACGGATGTCAGTAACGCAATCCTGACACAGAACCTGATCCTTCCGGCAGGAACCGAGAAAATAGGAGTATTTGAGTACAACGTCATGCTCAATGCGAGTCCGAACGCGCTGGACGAACTGAACGACTTGCCAATCAAGTCTGTTAACGGCGCAACGATATTGCTGCGCGACGTGGCGCATGTACGCGATGGCTTTTCACCCCAGCAGAACATGGTGCGTGTAAACGGCCAGCACTCGGTACTGACCACCATCCAGAAAAATGGCAGCATTTCCACACTGGATATCATAGAACACGTCAAATCGCTATTACCCCGCATCGAAGCGGGTGCTCCGCCCGGACTTATCCTCAAAATAGTCGGAGACCAGTCGGTGTTCGTTAAAGCTGCGGTGAACAGTGTAATTCATGAGGGCGTGATAGCTGCTTCGCTCACCGGCCTGATGATTTTGCTGTTCCTCGGCAGTTGGCGTTCTACCCTGATCATTACGGTATCCATTCCCTTGGCGGTATTGTCGGCAATCATGGCTCTGTCCGCTTTCGGCCAGTCACTGAACATCATGACGCTGGGAGGATTGGCGCTGGCGGTGGGGATATTGGTTGACGATGCCACGGTGACCATCGAGAACATGAATTGGCATCTGGAGAAGGGCAAACATGTGGAGGAATCCATCATGGATGGAGCGCACCAGATTGTGGTTCCCGCCTTCGTATCCTTGTTATGCATCTGTATTGTTTTCATCCCGATGTTCTTTCTCAACGGCGTGGCGAAATATCTTTTCGTTCCGCTGGCCGAGGCGGTTATGTTCTCGATGATCGCCTCATTTATCCTTTCTCGTACACTGGTGCCGACACTGGCGAAATATCTGTTGCGCCGCCACATCCAGGTACACCATGAGGGAGTTGAGGACGGTCAACATTTGCCGCACCCGTCGAAAAATCCACTGGTCAGGTTTCAGCAGGGATTTGAAAAAGCCTTCAATCATATCCGCGATAAATACAAAGTGCTTCTGCTGGTCGCGCTTTCCCATCGGCGCACCTTCATCATCGGGTTTCTCGGGTTCGTGCTGATTACTTTCGCGCTGGTACCCTGGCTGGGTCGAAACTTCTTCCCGGCAGTGGATGCAGGACAGATGAAACTGCATATCCGGGCGCAGACCGGCACGAGACTTGAAGAAACGGCGCGTCTCTGCGATGAGATCGAACACCAGATAAGAAATGAAATTCCCGTCGATGAACTCAAGAACATCGTGGACAACATCGGCTTGCCGGTGAGCGGGATCAACCTGACCTACAGCAACTCTTCCCCCATCGGCCCCGGCGATGCTGATATTTTGATTTCCCTGAATGAAGGACACCGTCCCACGGAACAATATGTGAAGGTATTGCGTGAGCACCTGAAAGACGCATTTCCGGGTGTATCCTTTGCATTCTTGCCTGCAGACATCGTGAGCCAGATATTGAACTTCGGTATGCCTGCACCGATCGACGTTCAGGTGGTTGGTTTTAACCGCAAGGCAAATCAGGAATATGCTGCGGCCATCTTGAGCCGGATCAAGAAAATTCCCGGACTGGCAGACGTGCGCATCCAGCAGGCATTCAATCAGCCAGAACTGTATGTGAACGTGAACCGCACACGCACACGGGAGTTGGGCATAACCCAGCGCGACGTGGCCAACAACCTGCTGGTGTCGTTATCCGGCAGTTTGCAGACGGCACCCAACTTCTGGGTAAATCCAGGCAACAATGTATCTTATCCACTGGTAGTGCAAGTGCCGCAGTACCGGCTCGATACATTCAACGATCTGCAGAATATTCCGGTCGCATCCGGGCAGGATTCGGGATCACCGTCACAGTTGTTGGGCGATGTGGCCAGCATCAGCAGGGGCCAGGGTGAAGCCGTAGTATCGCATTACGATGTGCAGCCGACCATCGACATCTATGGCTCTACGCAAGAACGTGATCTGGGCAATGTGGCGCACGACATAGATTTGGTACTCAAGGATACAGCCAAGGATGTTCCCAAGGGGTCGTTCGTGGTCATGCGCGGGCAAGTGAAAGCCATGAACGAATCCTACAGCGGGTTATTGTTCGGCTTGATGGGGGCGATCGTATTGATTTACTTGCTGATCGTGGTTAACTTCCAGTCCTGGCTGGATCCCTTCGTTATCATCACGGCATTGCCCGCCGCCTTGGCTGGAATCGTCTGGATGCTATTTTTGACCAATACCACTTTATCGGTTCCGGCTCTCATCGGCTCAATCATGTGCATGGGTGTGGCTACCGCCAACAGTATTCTAGTGGTCAGCTTTGCGCGAGAAAGGCTGCGAGAAGGAGATAGCGGGTTTACCGCTGCTCTGGAAGCCGGCTTTATCCGTTTCCGTCCAGTCTTGATGACGGCGCTCGCCATGATTATCGGCATGGCACCCATGGCATTGAGTTTCGGCGAGGGCGGAGAACAAAACGCACCGTTGGGCAGGGCGGTGATAGGCGGACTCATATTCGCAACAATTTCAACTCTGCTATTCGTACCCGCAATATTCAGTCTTGTGCATAGAGCTCACGGGATCGATAAACGAGTTCACAAGACAGATACACATACCGAGCATAACCCTTTAATTGTGGAGCAAGCATAATGTCTGACCATATCCCTCACGCCTCTTCGCCCAAGCCCCTTTATATCGCCGGATTGTTTCTGGCGGTAGTCGGGATTGCCGTGGCGGCAGCTGGTATTTTTATTCGTGTCAGCCATGCAAATGATTTGCAGAAAGAGGTCGAGTCGCAGCACGTTACGGTTAAAATTGTGTATCCACAGCTAGGCGCTGGAGAACAACCGCTGATATTGCCGGGAAACGTGCGCGCTGATCTGGATGCGCCGATTTACGCCAGAGTGAGCGGCTATCTCAAGTCTTGGAATACCGATATTGGCGCGCATGTCAAAAAAGGGCAAGTGCTTGGAGTGATAGAAACCCCGGAACTGGATCAGCAAATACTGCGGGCGAAAGCTGACCTGGCTACCGCCGAGTCGAATTGGGAAATTGCCGATATCACGGCCAAGCGCTGGAAGAACCTGCTGGCCACGGACTCGGTTTCCCAACAGGAAAACGATGAGAAGGCCGCGAATGCCAAAGCCAAGCATGACATGTGGAATGCTGCACGAGCTAACATGGAAAGCTTGCTGGCAGAGCAGGCTTTCCAGCGTGTCGTAGCGCCTTTTGAAGGTGTGGTTACCGAGCGTAATACCGATATCGGCAAGTTGATTACGCCCGGAAGCGCCAACGGACAAGCGTTATTCCGGGTTGTCGATAACCGGAGATTGCGGATATACACGGAGGTGCCGCAGAATTCCGCCTACTTGATCAAACCAAAAATGACAGTGCAAATTTATTTTCCCGAACTTCCCGGGCAGCATTTTGCGGCTACTGTTCTGAGCACCTCGAACGCTATCCGCGAATCCTCGCGAACATCAACGGTCGAGTTGCTGATGGAGAACAAGGACGGCAAGATGTTCTCCGGTAGTTATGCGGAAGTGCACTTTGACTTACCTTCCAATGCGAAGGTTTTACGCTTGCCGGTCAGTGCGTTGTTGTTCCGCAAAGAAGGGCTTCAGGTAGCAACAGTAGGCGCGGATAACCGCGTAGTTCTTAAACCCATCACCATTACGCGTGACTTGGGGCGCGTGGTGGAAGTGGGAAGCGGGATCGACAAAACAGACCGGGTAATTGATAGCCCTGCGGATTCCATTGTGCAAGGTGATGTCGTGCGCATAAAGACAGAATCCCCCTCTCCCGACCAGAAGCATGGAACGGCGCCATGAGCACAATTCGACTCGCATCGTCGATGCTGTGCGTGTCAATGCTTATTGGCTGCACGTCGTTAGCGCCCGATTATCACGCGCCAACTGTCAGCATTCAGGCCGATGCATGGAAAGACTCGCCGTGGCAACCTGCCAAGCCAGCCGATGATTTGCCTCATGGCAATTGGTGGAAGATTTATGGCGACCCGACTCTTGATGATCTTGAATCCAAAATAGATTCGGGAAACCCGAACCTGGCTGCTGCATTGGCGCACTACGATCAGGCTACCGCCTTTACCAGCCAGTTGCGTTCGGGTTTTTTCCCATCGGTGGATGCGGGAGCTTCGCTTAACCGTAACAGGGAGTCAGACAATCGCTATCTGCGCGGCTCGAATCTGCCGAACAACTACAATGCCGCTACCGTTGGAATCAGCTTAAATTACACTCTGGACGTATGGGGGCGAGTACGCAATCTGGTTGCTGCGGGCCAGGCTTCGGCAGAGGCCAGCGCAGCCGACGTTGAAAGCGTTCGCCTCAGCCTGCATGCGCAATTGGCCGACAATTATGTGAGATTGCGCGGAGTCGAGGCACAGGCGAAATTGCTTGACGATACCGTGACTGCTTATACCCGCGCCCTGACTCTGACACAAAACCGCCACACTGGCGGGATCGCCTCGGGGCTGGATGTTTCGCGTGCGGAAACCCAGCTCAGCACGGTTCGCGCACAAGCCGCAAACATTGCCTCACAACGAGCGATATATGAACATGCGATTGCCAGCCTGATCGGTCAGCCCGCGATGAGTTTTTCCCTGCCCGTCGCCGAGAAATATCTTGCCGTTCCTGAAATGCCGACTGGACTGCCGTCGACATTGCTGCAACGTCGGCCTGATATTGCGGCAGCCGAACGCCGCACTGCGGCAGCAAATGCGACGATCGGAGTCGCCCGTGCCGCTTATTATCCAGATTTTACGATTGGCGCTATTTACGGATATCAAAACACAGGTGATCCCGGCAACTATAAACCCGGAACGAACTACTCCGGCATGGGCGAATTGTTGACAGCTCCCAACAGCTTCTGGAGCCTTGGCCCCGGTGTTCTTTTTAATATCTTCGATGGAGGACTGCGAGACGCCAGGGTTGCACAGGCGCGTGCGGCGCTGGAGCAGACGAGTGCGGAATATCGCGCTACGGTGCTGGCCGCTTTCCAGCAAGTCGAAGACGATCTCTCACATTTGAAATATAGTCGCGAAGAAGAACTGGAGCAGGATGCCGCAGTCAAGTCGGCTACCAGAACGCTGGCCCTGGCTTTTAATCGCTATCGTGAGGGGGCGGTCAACTATCTGGAAGTGGTAACGGCGCAAACTGCGGCCTTGTCGGCCCAGCGCAGCGCACTGGATTTACATACCCAGCAACTGCGAACCAGCGTGGATCTTGTTCGCGCACTGGGCGGCGGATGGAATTCAACACAGATATCGTCTAAGTGACGATTGTTGTTGACGTTGCTTTGCGCATTTACGGTACACTCGACTATTAGCTAATCCGAGGCGACGTCGATGAACCTGCGGCGATGGATGAAATTATTGCCGCCTTTCTCAACCCGGAAACTTTGGTTTTAACCCGGATTGTTCATTAGAACTGGCTTTGCCTTCCCCCTTGCAGGGGGAAGGTTAGGATGGGGGTAGAGCAGTTGGAATGCCGCGTTTCTACCCCCTGATGGAACTACTAGCCATCTGACTAAGCTGCAAAAACCGCAGCAAGTCATTGGTTATCCCTAGCCCTCCTCCGGGTGCCCGGCCAAACGTTTGACGGACTGCAAGGGGGAGGGGATATCTGAGCTAATGGATTATTTGATTTTAAGGAGGCACAATGTTCAAACGTATCTTAGTGGCAGTAGATGGCAGCCACACTGCGGAGTTGGCCTTGCAGGAAGCAATCAAGCTGGCCAAGGAACTCCAGGCACAACTGCGTATCGTGCATGCAGTCGATATCGTAAACATCAACCTGGGCGCCGAGTTTCCTGATTCATCTGATATTTCAGATGCCATGACCAAGCACGGCGAAGGAATTCTCCACAAGGCATCGGCTGTCGCGCGCGAAGCCGGGATAACAGTCGAAACCCATTTGATCGTCATCGACACTCTGGGCCACCGCATTCCGGAAATGATCGTGGCAGACGCCGAGGCTTGGCCCGCAGACCTTATAGTGATCTGCACGCATGGACGCAGGGGGTTGAGCCATCTGTTCCTTGGCAGCGTCGCCGAGGGTGTGGCGCGCGTCGCCACAAAACCGGTGCTGTTAATTCGCGGAAAATGACCGCCAACAGTATAGGGAACCTAGCCCAAAAATATTAATCTCCACACATAAAAATCCCACTGTATCCTCTCCATAGTGGGATTACTGTATCCAGATACTAACTGGCTAGGCTAGCGAGAGATTAGAACTTGAAACGCAGACCAACACCGTACATGGCATTGCTGGAATAAGCTATGGTTGGTGTGTTTTTGGTTAACCCTTCGCCGCTGTATTTCATCAACATAACCCCCGCATAGGTATCAAAGTATTTGTTCCAAGTGTAATCCGCTAAAATAGAATAGGCATTTGCAAGATAATTTTTGCCCGCATCCGGGTTGTTACTGGTGTCAATATTGTAATAACCAACGGCTAAATCAAACGCTGGAGTAAACTTATAATCACCGCCGACCCAGAATGTTCCGAAATCCTGCTCAGGATTTGCTCCACCCACAGTTACATTGTGAGCGATACTTGCTAAGGTTAAGCCATAGTAACTCTTGATACTAGTCAGGTTTGTATTGGATGGCGCAGTAATTGCTGAATGTTCGTAACCTGCTTTTACCGTGGCATCAGCGTTTATCTGATACTTGGCACTGAGCATGTAACCCGAGGTATTCTCAATTTGTAAATAGCTATTCGGTGCAACCACGTTGGAATATTGTGTTGCCCACGCAACCGTGTTACGGGTTTGCGAAACCGTTCCCTTGAGGCTTAATGGGCCATTGCTATAACCCAGCATTGCTACATAAGCTGATTCCGCTTCCTGATTAGTCTGGTTGCCCGCGAATTTATATTGCAAACCAAAATCCACGCCAGCAATTTTATTTTCGTATTTAATACTGTTATCAAGGCGAGTATTTTCTGTTGCGCCTAATCCACCACCAATGCCGCCGGAAAAACCAAGTGGAGAAAATAATAAGGCATTTTGAACTGGATCATATTCTGCTGTTTGATCCAGGGAAAAGTTCGTTGTGCGACCAGCCTCTAGAGAACCCAACTTGGCATCTGACAAACCAGCATAAGCCGCGCGTGAGAAAAGCTGACCATCGATTGCACTGGCGCCATTGGCTGTTTTAAGGCCACCATTTACAGCTAGATCATTATAAACTGACTGACCGTTATTGCTGGTTCTAAATGAATTAACATCAATGGCGGACTCTAATTTGAAGAACGCCTTCATGCCATTGCCCAGGTCGGCCTCTCCTTTAACGCCCCAGCGCGACATGGATATACCGCCAGAATAAATACCGTTGAAGCTACTGGGTGAACTATTTAAATTATATGGGTTGACTGTCGATGCAAAAACAGAGCTACCACCATACGAATGCTCAAGCGAGCCGACACCCGCATCCAAAACGCCATATACCTCCAGGCTTAAACCGTCTTTGCTAAATCCAATATCCGCCTGTGCTAACTGCGACAACGATGCTAATACGGCTGCTACACCCACCGCTAATGCTTTCCGCTTCCCAATAAGATACATTTTTGATTTCCTTAATTAAAGTTGTTGTACGTTGATGTTAGAATTTCAGTTCTCTCACGCAAGTTAAATTACCCCCGGCAAAGCCGGGGGCTTTTACTCCTTCCTCCTTGCAGGGGGAAGGTTGGGATGGGGGTAGAAATTTCGATTGTGTGCATGCTTAGTTTCTACCCCCTGATGGAACTACTAGCCATCTGACTAAGCTGCAAAAACCGCAGCAAGTCATTGGTTATCCCTAGCCCTCCCTCTACAAGGGGGAGGGAATGATGTTGCTGAATTAAAATTTATGCTGGTAAACTATATGTAATAAATAACATAACGCAATCGTTGTGTAATTTAAGATATAGCGCTTGGCATGTCAAGGCGTTATGTGTATAAAGTCTTAACGACAAGGAGGCGGATATGACCGAATTGATGGAACCAAATGAAACAACAACGCTTTTACCTAAATTGAGAATTGCCAGAGGGCGACGCTGGGATCACCTCGAACTGCTGGAACGTATTGATGCGACGGGTTCCATTTCCTCTGCGGCAAATGCCATGGGGATAAGCTACAAGACGGCATGGGAGGCGGTAGATTCGATCAACAATCTTTCCGAACAACCACTGGTGGAGCGCAAGGCCGGTGGACAAAAAGGAGGGGGGACAACTCTTACTACGTATGGCCGCCGGGTGGTGGGTGCGTATAGGAGGATCGAACAGGAACGTGAGCAGATACTTAAATCGCTGGGAAGCACCCTTGATAACTTTGATGAATATTACCATTTGATAAGGAGGTATGACATGAAGACAAGTGCGCGCAATCAGTTTTTTGGTAAGGTAAAAAGCGTGAAATTGGGAGCGGTCAATTCCGAAGTGCTTATGGAAATCGGCGGAGGTGACACCTTGGTCGCCGTGATCACCAACGAGAGCGTGGAACATCTCAAGCTGGAGGTCGGTAGCGAAGTCTATGCGCTGATCAAAGCGCCGTGGGTGATTCTGACCACATCCGAGGATTGCAAAACCAGTGCACGCAATGAATTGTGCGGTACGGTGGTGCGTTGCCAGGAAGGGGCGGTGAATGGCGAAGTCATCATCGAGCTGGCTGGCGGCAAGACCGTGACGGCCATCGTGACAAACGATAGCATCCAAACCTTGGGACTCAAGGTAGGGGTGAAAGCCTGTGCCCTGATTAAAGCATCGCACATCATTTTGGCGGTCAACGCCTGATTGTTTTTCCTGATCACATAAAAAAACCACTGCGTTTCCACAGTGGGTTTTTATTTCAAACACTAACTGGCCAGGCCAGCATGAGATTAGAACTTGAGGCGGGCACCGACGGCATAGGCTGTAACTGAAGTGTTATAGGTAGCTGAGGGATATGCAGCTCCACCAAAGTTATTGGTAGTCAGAGCCGCGTAAACATCAACCATTTTAAACATCTTATAATCCAATACGGCAGAATAAGTCTCTACGGAAGAGTTCGATGTTCCCGGTGCATTAGAAGCATCGTTATTTTTGGTATCATAATATCCGACAGACAAATTCAATTTAGGTGTGAAGTTATAGTCACCGCCTAAAAAGTAAATATTTGTACTTTGTGAATTCCCGCTCCCAACGGCGAATCCTTGAGTGACTCCACTCACGGTATACCCCCACATTGATGATACTGTAACAGCATCAGACGGGGCTTTCAGAGTAAAATGCTCATAACCAGCCGCTAATGTGGCATCCGGCGTGACTTTGTATTTTCCAGTCAGCAAGTATGCGTCAGTGTCATATGATTTAAGCGCAATGTCGCCCAGTGTGGCTGAATTAGTCGCTTTGAGTGCGTCCTTGAAGCTGTTATAAACGGCTTGCACACCGAAGGTGTCATTTTCATAGCCCAGTCTTAAGGCATAACCAGTCGTACCCTGTGATGAATTGCTAGTGTTGCCTGAGCCATTACCAAACTGATATGCCGCAGCCAGTTTAACGCCATTGATGGTATTTTCATACTTGACGCTTTCCTCCATGCGAGCTTCTTCGGAAATGCCGCCGCCGCCGCCAACAGCACCACTTTCACCAAATGGCGAGAAGGTGTCAGACTTAACCGGATCATAAGCAGCAAACACATCCTTCATCGGGTTATTTTGTTTACCAAGGGTAAGTGCGCCCATGGTTGAGTCACTTAAGCCAATCCAAGCTGCGCGGTTAAATATTTGCCCATTAACTGAAGAATCCGCATTGACTGTTGTGTAGCCTGTGGTTGGGTTTGCCGCAAGGGATGCAGCAGCATTATTTAATTGACCACTGGTGACATCAAAACCAGACTCCAGATTAAAAATTGCTTTAACCTCTTTATCTATGTTCACTTCCCCCTTAATACCAAAACGGGAGTCAGACAAACCGCCGTTGATCAACCCTGTTACCGAGTTGGTTGAACCTTTTACGCCACTATTTAAAGTAGCTTGGTACGGATAAATCTGGTTAGGCAACGAAGGTGCAATGCTTAAGGATTTATTTTGCGATGCAACAGCAGCATCCAACACCCCATATAAAGATACCGCATAATTTTCAGTGCGAAGAGTAAGAAGACTATCTTCAGCATGAGCTGCGCCTGCAAAAGTGCCGAGAACTGCAAGAACCAATAGCGATTTTTTCATTTCCATTTGTTAACTCTCCCTAATCATAATTAAAAAATTTCCTGACATCAGCCGTAACAAACCGGCCAACAAAATAAATTCCCCGTAGAGGAACCTGATGCGCAATATGTCATAAAATAAAAAAATAACCGGGGAGTAATAAAAAATTAATATTGGATGCGTTATTTATGCGACAGATGGAAAGATGGAAGCCGATGGGAGGCCGCTCCCACCAATACATCACTGTTGAAGGAGAATTGGTATTACGCTAGTTTATCTTGCGATTTGTTTAAGACGACACATAAAAAACCCACTGCGTTTCCACAGTGGGTTTTTATTTCAGACACTAACTGGCCAGGTCAGCGAGGAATTAGAACTTGAAGCGCACGCCAACCGCAGTAATGTTGTTGGATGTGTAATAAGTCGTTGATGGATATTGATTGCCTGAGAAGGAGCTATACATCACGCCGCCGTAGGCATCGAAGGTCTTGGTGAAATGGTAGTCGGCGAGCAAAGAATAGTAACGCTGATCACCGCTTTTCTGTCCCAAGTCAGCAGACTGTTGAAGACTCATATCATAGATACCAGCAGCGAGGTTGAATTTCTCGGTGAAATTATAGTCTCCGCCAATCCATACGAGATTGGTAGTCCTATCCAGCCGCAAAATTAGTTACAGCGCTAATGGCTTGTGAGTAATAGTTGGTTGTAGCTAGAAGAGCGTTATCAGAAGGGCGACTGAGGGTATAAGTCTCATAGCCAATCTTCACTGTGGCCGCATCGTTGATCTTGTATTTGGCGGCAAGCATGTAAGCCTTGGAGTTATAATTCGTAACTGCAACGGAGTTATAAGCTGTCGTGCTGGCACCGCCGAATAACGCATCGTCAAATGCCTCATAGGCTGCCTGGACGCCAAAAGTACCATTATCATACCCCACGTTAAGTCCGCTACCAGACTTCGCATCCGTATCTCCTACAGAAGTGGATTGTTTGACAAGCGCGCCAAAATTGAACGCGCCGATCTTGTTGGTGTACTTCACGCTCCTGTCTACACGGGTATCTTCGGACACGCCGCCACCACCACCGATACCGCCCGAGAAGCCCAGAGGCGAGAACAGTTGCGCGTCCTGGACGGGGTCATATACCACTGCGATGTCAAAGATCGGCGCGTAGTTGCGGCCCACTGCAACAGAGCCCAAATTGCCATCTGAAATCCCGACATTTGCCTGGCGGTTGAACAATTGGCCATCCAGCGAGGTATTGGCCGGGTTTGAGATTAAAGTAGGTCCGGCGAGCTTGCCGTTGGATGCCAGCGCGGCGGCGCCATTGTTGAGCCTCATCGTGGTTACATTGAAACCTGTTTCGAGAACGAAGAATGCCTTCACTGCGCCTTCGCCGAGACCCATGTCGCCTTTGAAGCCCAGGCGCGAGTCGGAAATGCCGCCGTTAAACAAACCGGACGCACTGCCAGGTACTGTTAGCTTGACTGCGCTAAACGGGTTAACCGATGCGGAGAACTGCGGATCTACGCCCGACTGATGCTGCACAGTACCGGTAGCCGCATCAAGAACACCGAAAAGCTGTATCTTGGCATTATTGTTATTAAAGAGATCGATATCGGCATGAGCCACGCTTGCAACCGAACTCATCGCCAATATAGCCAGCAGAGACTTTTTCATTTTCATTTGTTAACGCTCCCCATTGTAATTAAAATAATTTCCTAAACGTTGGCCGTAACAAACCGGCCAAATGAATTCCCCTAAAAGGAACCTGATGCGTATATCTAGCTAAATAATAAAACAATAACCGGATCTTAATAAAAATTTAATACTGAATGTGTCATTTATGCAACAGATGTTATTTCCCCCCAATCAACTGCCATTAACTGCATTGATCAATTTGCCTCACAGTGAAAGGGATCTCAAAAATGTTTCACGTTAATTCAGGCGAACCGGACGGTAAAACAATTCATGCTCTAATTCCTTGAGATGGATCAAGGATTAATCGATTAGCCTGGCATCCAGCCATTACCCGATTTCAATGGTTACGCCAATTGATTAAATTGACAGCCAACTACCATGTAACACCAATTCTCCTTCAATAGTGATGTATTGGTCTGTGAAACTTTTAGCCGCTCCCACCGGATATTATTTCCATATTGAAGTTGGAAATGGAATAAGAACCGGATTAGCCAAGGATTTAAAACCGCGTGGGCACAGGAGTGTGCCCACCCTACCGGGCTTTCGCATCATCATGTTTGTTTGCTGTTGCAAAAATACAACATCCGTTTTGCTTTGTACTCCGTCACGCTGTAATAATGCCGCCTGACTTCTCGCAGGGTTCGTAACTGGAGAGGGTTTTCGGGTAGTTTCAAAATAACCATTTAGGAGAATACAGAATGAAAAAGAGTCTAATCGCTTTGGCAATTGTTGGTGCTTTCTCAGCCCAATCTGCAATGGCTGATAGCACAACCATCTACGGCGCAGCCAACGTTTCTTTTGACGCGGTGAACAATGGCAATACCGCCAATGGCGCCAGCGCCAACGGTCTGTCGAGCAATGCCTCGAAAATTGGCTTCAAGGGTTCTGAAGCTCTGGGCGACGGCCTGACCGCCGTCTGGCAGTTGGAAGAAGGCATCAACTTTGCCAATAGCGGTGAGCCCTCGCCTGTTACGGGCGGCAATGGCTCCGCCAACAACACTGCACCTGGCGGCGTTTATGCCACCGGTTCCAATCTTTACTCCCGCGACACCTTCGTCGGCCTGAGCAGCGGCACCATGGGAACCCTGATCGCCGGTATTCATGACACGCCTTACAAAATGGCGACCCGTGGCATGGACGTGTTTGCTGACACCATCGCCGACAACCGCAGCATCATGGGCACCAGCGGCATGGGCGTGGCTTTCGGCGACATCCGCGTGAACAATGCGATTGCCTATATCTCCCCGTCATTCAGCGGGCTGACACTGGCCGTGGCGACCGTTCTCGGCGCCGAACTTCCTAACGCCGGCGGCACCAAGGGCGATGCATGGTCTATGGCAGCACTTTACGGCGCGGGTTCTCTCAACGTAAACGCCGCTTACCAGGAAATTACCGTTGGTAGCAATGGCACGGGCGGTTTTGGTTTGAACGGAGTTGGCCCTTTCCTAACAAACGACAAGACCACCGCCGCGAAAATCGGCGCAAGTTACGCTCTTGATGCCTTCACAATCAATGCCGTCTACGAAAAGAACGGCAGTTCGGGTCCTTTAGGAAATGGTCTTGACCGTTCGTCCTGGTATCTGGGCGGCAAGTTCAGCGTGACTTCGAATGACATCGTCAAGGCCGCCTACGCCGCTGCCGGCGATATTAACAGTGGTGCTAACACCGGGGTCAAGCAGTTCTCCTTGGGTTACGACCACAACTTCAGCAAGCAAACCACGGTGTACGCGTTGTACTCCAAGCTGACAAACGATTCTGCTGCTGGTTACACACTGGGCAACGCGGACTCAAACAGCAACACAGACGCTACAAACACGAGCGGTGCAGGTTCTGCGCCTTCCGTGTTCTCGATCGGTATGAAGCACGCATTCTAATTGTTTGCGTCCGCAAGGGCGTGAAACAAAAAGAAGCTTAAACGGGCACCTCAGGGTGCCCGTTTTTTCGCTTGGTATTAAGTTGGCTGTGCCGACCGATGAAGTTTGCTAAAACTACGGGAATCATTTAATCTAAGCCATCATTCAGGAGTACACGACATGAGCGAGAACGTTGAAAACATCCTCTTGGAGCACTTGAGAGCAATAAGAGGTGACTTGGGAAACATCAAAGCAGATATCTCGGAAATCAAGCTGCGCTTAGGTTCCATAGAAATGAGCGTAGGAAGTATTCATACCGATATTGCAATTCTCCATAGCCGGGCTGACAGGCTGGACGGAAGAATGGAACGCATCGAAAAGAGACTGGATTTAGTCGCTGCGTGAATAGCCCGTAGCCGGGTAGGGTGGGCAAGGTTGTATCTGATGTAACAACTAGCCATTCGACTAAGCTATCAAACAACAATAGCCAAGTGGCTAGTTAGTTCATCAGGACAGGCTTAAACGGGCGCCTCAGGGTGCCCGTTTTTTTCGCCCTCATTTGCCAGAAAAAAGCCTGGCACCTCCTTTCATTTGGCGCGCTTGTCTGTGCATATGTCATAATGGCACGCATGCAAGCACCCAAACTGACCGATTATTTTCGTAATAACGTACTACCCAAGCGTTCGTATATTCGCCTTGAGTGGTGTGCCGAGGCATTGACCAACCCACTACGGCGCGAGATTCAACCAGAAGACGGGCGAATCAGGCATTGGGTGTTTGTGACTGAATTGGACAAATACTTGCGGGTGGTAACACTGGAAGATGGAGTTACCATACATAACGCTTTCCCTGACCGGAGATTCAAGCCATGAAATTAAACTATGATGCGGCAACTGATTCGTTATACATCCATTTAATCGATACCGCTGCCGCTGATTCGGATGAGGTCGCCGATGGCGTGGTGCTGGACTTTGCCGCTGATGGTTCGCTGGTTGGCATAGACGTGCAGCATGCAAGTTTGAAAACGGATATTCAATCGCTCTCACTATCACACTTGCCAGTGCGCGAACTGCTGGCAGCATAAACTTTTTCATATGGTCGTTTGGATTGAAGCTCGTAGCCCGTAGGATGCGGTGAGCTTGCGAACCGCATCAATCGCGAACGATGCGGTTGTTACCGCATCCTACAATTCTTGCGGGGTGAAACAAGAAGCCCTTCGTCCAACTCATAACCAGCGACTTGGCTATCGTTTTTTGATAGCTTAGTCGAATGGCTATAACCAATCACTTGGCAGCTTGCTGCCTTAGTGAGATGGCTAGTTGTTTCATCAGTAGTTCATCAGGACAGGCTTAAACGGGCACCTTCGTGTGCCCGTTTTTTCTTGCCACTGCTAAAAATAGCGACTATATTACGCCACAAGCTGTTCCACATTTTCAGGAAAAAACATGACCACGTTTACATTGGAATATTGGCAAGATGATGGCTGGTTCGTCGGACACTTGCGAGAAGTTCCCGCTTGTTTTAGCCAAGGCGAAACATTGCAGGAGCTTGAGCAAAATGTCGCCGAAGTTTACCAACTGCTGCGGGAGGATTCTAATTTGCCGGTACCCCCTTCCGCGATGACCAAAGCCTTTTCCATCGCCGCATGAAGCGCCGCGAGTTGCTTCGCTTGCTGGTTCGCAACAACTGTTATTTGGATCGCCATGGCGCAAACCATGACATCTACATTCACCCGGTGACGGGTAGAAAAGCGCCCATTCCCCGGCACACCGAAATCAAGGATTCCCTGGTCAGGCTTATTCTTAAACAACTAGGCCTGAACGAATAAAAAATCGTTGGAAAAATCGGGGTCATAACCAGCGACTTGGCTATCGTTTTTTGATAGCTTAGTCGAATGGCTATAACCAATCACTTGGCAGCTTGCTGCCTTAGTGAGATGGCTAGTTGTTTCATCAGTAGTTCATCAGGACAGGCTTAAACGGGCACCTTCGGGTGCCCGTTTTTTCGCCTGATTTTTTGACTGCGCCGATGGCGATGAAGTTTGCTAAAACTACGGGAATCATTTAATCTAAGCCATCATTCAGGAGTAAATCATGCTTACGCTAAATATCAATTGTGAAGTGATGTCGGATAGGATTGTTACCTTCACGTTGCCGGAAACCGTTCGTCCCGGGCGACATGAGTTGGTGGTTGTGCTTGAGGAAGATGAGCTTGCACAAGTCAAAACGGGTTCAAATGCGCAAACACTGATGCAATTCGCCGGGTCTGTTACCGCTTTTAAGCAGATTGACGGGCTTGAATATCAGCGCAAAGTGCGCGCAGAATGGAACTGATTACGCGTTATTTTCTGGACACTAACGCCATAATCTATCTGGTGAATGGTCGTCTTGCTTCTCCTCTACCCGAGGGAAAGTACAGCATTTCAATCATCACAGAAATTGAACTGCTCTCATTTGCCGGTTTGTCTGATAAAGAAGAGCAGCGCATACGTGAGTTGTTGCTTGCGCTTGATCGGGTTCCTTTATCCGATACGGTTCGTGATCAAACAATTCTGTTGCGCCGCGAAAATCGATTGAAACTTCCTGATGCCATTATTGCCGCCAGCGCATTGACGCAACAGGCCGTTTTGTTGACGAACGACCAATCTTTCGCATCTATAGACGGGCTGGATTGTAAAGCGTTGCAACTGAAATAAACCCCCTTACCGTTTGGTCGTTGTGCATGAAGCACGCATTCTAACCAGCGACTTGGCTATCGTTGTTTGATAGCCTAGTCGAATGGCTATGCAAAGCTAAATTGTCCGCGTCCGCAAGGGCGCTGCGCAAGGGTAACCAATGACTTGCTGGCGTAGTTTGCCAGCTTAGTCAGATGGCTATGCACAACCTCAGGGTGAAAACCTCGCCGGATCAAGTTAAAAACTAAGCTGCCTCAGCCTGAGGCTCAGACATCGTCCCCGCTACCTGTCCGAGCATGGACAGTTCATCCACCGACAACACCTTGTTGGCATCCAGGATGATGACGAACTTGCCCGCCACTTTGCCCATGCCTGCCATGAAGTCCACGCGTATCTTGGCGCCGAATGCCGGTGGCGGTTCGATCTCGCTGCGTGGGATTTCCAGCACTTCGGACACGCTGTCCACCATCACGCCGATGTCATGTTTCTCATCACTGCTTTCCACTTCGATGATGACGATACAGGTACGCCGCGATATTTCGGTCCTGTTGCGCCCGAAGCGCGCCGACAAATCCACCACCGGCACCACGCTGCCGCGCAGGTTGATGACGCCCCGGATGAAGTTGGGCATCATCGGCACTTCGGTGAGGTTGCCGTATTCGATGATTTCCTTGATGTTGAGAATGGCGATGGCAAACATTTCTCCACTCAACAGGAAGGTGAGGTATTGATGATCTTCTTCTTCGGTCGTCGCTTGCCCTGCGACGGCTGGCATATTGTTCGCCTGGCTCATGGTTGTCTCCTATAACCATAACCAATGACTTGGCAGCTTGCTGCCTTAGTCAGATGGCTAGTTTTTCATCAGTAGTTCGTTCCAGTAAATCTGTTACCGTTCGCGGTGAGCATGTCGAACCGCTGCCACCTTGCTACCACTAGCCTTCGACAAGCTCAGGCCGAACGGTTTATTGTAATCACTTTGGCGGAACACTCTATCAAAAACGATCAAAGTCCTGTTCATTGGGCGCCCCGGCTGTGGGCTTGCCGGCAGGCTTCTTGGCGGCAATTTTGGCTAGCTTCGGTGCCAGACTGTGACTCGGGCCGGGGCTGTGGCGAACTGCGGTAACGCCCTGAGCGCCTGCATTGTCCAGCTTGAAGAACGACATCACACTTTGCAGTTGCTCGGTCTGGCTGCTCATTTCTTCTGCGGTTGCCGCCAGTTCTTCCGAGGCGGAAGCGTTCTGTTGCGTAGTCTGGTTAAGCTGTCCCATCGCGCCGTTGATTTGCGCGACTCCGCTGGATTGTTCTGACGAAGCAGACGCGATTTCCTGCACCAGGTCGGAAGTCTTGTTGATGCTCGGCACGATCTCGTCGAGCAGCTTGCCGGCTTTTTCCGCCAAACCCACGCTGCTGCTGGCGAGTTCGCCGATTTCCTGTGCGGCGACCTGGCTGCGTTCGGCCAGTTTGCGCACTTCTGCGGCCACCACCGCAAAGCCCTTGCCGTGCTCGCCTGCGCGAGCAGCTTCGATGGCGGCGTTCAGCGCCAGCAGGTTGGTCTGGTAGGCGATATCATCCACGATGCCGATCTTGCCAGCGATCTTCTTCATCGCCTCGACCGTGCTGCCCACGGCCTGCCCGCCTTCGGTGGCTTCCCTGGATGCCTTGCTGGCCATGCTGTCGGTAACCTTGGCGTTCTCGGTGTTCTGGTTGATCGAGGCGGTCATCTGTTCGATGGAGGCGGAGGTTTCTTCCACGCTGGCGGCCTGTTCAGAGGAGGCTTGCGACAGCGACTGTGCTGTGGCGCTGATTTCTTCCGAGGCGCTGGCCAAGGAGTCGGCACCCGAACGCACGGCGGTAATGATCTCGGATAGCTTGGCAACCATGTTCTGCATAGCCGTCAGCAACATGCCGGTTTCATCTTTGGAGTCCACCACAATCTTGACGTTCAGGTTGCCTTCGGACAGGTTGTTGGCTACCTCCACGGCTTCGGCAAGCGGGCGGGTGATCATGCGCGTCAGCCACCAGGCGAGCAGGATCGTCAGGATGACGGCGACGATGGATATCGTCAGTACCAGCGACTTCGCGGTACTTGCTGTCTCCAAAGCTTCCTTGCCGTTCGTGTCAGCATCTTCCTTCTCGTGATCGGCAAAATTTTTGGAAGCCTCAATATACTCATTGGCGATTTTCGTGAAGTTGCCGAACATGTAGTCGGCTGCCTTCTGGGCGTTGTACGTGGGTGAAGAGGTATCGGCCAACGGTATCAGTGCATCCAGTTCTGCACTGTACTTGGCACGCGTCTCCACTATTTTCTCGAACAACGCTTTGCCCTGCTCTGATTTAACCAGGGGTTTGAGCTTGTCGAGCAATTCGCCGTTAGTCTTACGTGTATTGGCGATGATTTCGAGTTGTGCCTTCTCGAAGTTCTTGTCGGTCGATATGACCACATTGCGAATCGCCCGCGCGATGATCAGCACATTTTGCATGTTCTGATTGGCCATCTCGATCTTGGGCATGCGCTCGTTGATGATTTGGCTCGTAGACGAAGTGATGTTGGCAATGCGCAGCATCGAGATGGTGGAGACGGTGATCAGCAGGATCAGCACTAAGGCAAAACCAACCCCGAGCTTCATGCCTATTTTAAGATTCTTGAACATTTCTTCCTCCTTAAAAAATAAAACTAAAATTTAGATTCGCACTATTTCTGCTGTATGCCCACGATTCTGCTGTGCTGTGGTCAACGCCACCAGCGACTGCACATCCAGAATCAGCGCCACCTCTCCCGATCCAAGAATGGTGGAACCTCCAATACCTTTGATGTGCTTGAAGATGCTGCCCAGCGGTTTGATGACGGTCTGGAATTCGCCCATCAGTTCGTCCACTACCAGCCCGATCTTCTGCCCCGCGTATTGCACCACCACGATGTTTTCGCGCTTGCCGCCCGGTTCGGCGACCTCGAACTGCTCGCGCAGCCGCACGAAAGGCAACACGCCGCCGCGCAAGTTGATGTACTGGCGGTTGGCTGTCTCTGTGCTGTCCTTTGCGGAAAGCTCGATGCATTCCACCACCGTGCCCAGCGGGATGACATAGGAGGATTTGCCCACACCGACCAGGAAGCCGTCGATGATCGCCAGCGTCAGCGGCAGGCGGATGCGGAAGGTTGATCCCTGGCCTTCCTTGCTTTCCACTTCGACGCTCCCGCGCAAAGCGGTGATATTGCGCTTCACCACGTCCAGCCCGACGCCGCGACCGGAGATGTTGGTAACCTTGTCTGCGGTGGAGAATCCCGGCTCGAATATCAGCCCGAATATCTCGCTGTCGGTCAGCGTCTGGGTGGGGCCGATAATTTCGCGTTCGCGCGCCTTGTTGAGGATTTTTTCCCGGTTCATCCCGGCACCGTCGTCGATGATCTCGATGGCGATGGCGCCGGACTCGTGGTAGGCGTTGAGCCTGAGCGTACCCTTCGCCGGTTTGCCTTTGGCGGTGCGCACTTCCGGCGATTCGATGCCGTGATCGAGCGCGTTGCGCACCAGATGCATGAGCGGATCGCCCAATTTTTCCACCACGGATTTATCCAGCTCGGCTTCGCTGCCGCTGATGACCAGCTCGATGTCCTTGCCCAGTTCGCGGCTGGTGTCGCGCACCACGCGCTGAAAGCGGGTGAAGGTCTCGCCGATCTGCACCATGCGCAGTTGCAATGCGCTGTCGCGGATTTGTTCCACCAGCATCGAAATGACGGAGGTCGATTCCACCAGCCCGGTCTCGCCGCTTTTGCGCGCCAGCATGTTGGCGCCGGCGCTGGCGATGACCATTTCTCCCACCAGGTCGATGAGTTGATCCAGCTTAGCGGCCGGCACGCGGATGAGCTGTGATTCGAGGGTTTTCTTTTCGGCCACCTTGCCTTGTTTGATAGCGGCAGCTTCCACCACTTCCGCAGTGACCGCGCCTTGATTGACCAGCACGTCGCCGATCTTGGGCTGGGAAGTTGTACCCTCTTCCATCTCCTGGTCAGACTGTGCGTTTAATGCCAAATCCAGTTCCTTCTGGGTCAAGGCGCCGCACTTGATCAGGATTTCGCCCAGACGCATGGGGTCTTCGGGCAGGGTCTCGATGGAACTAATAAAATCGGCCAGTTTGCTGTGCGGCGGCCAGATATGGATCAGGCAGTCGTCTCTCACAAAATCGAACACGCTTTCGATCCTGGATTTGTCCGCATCGGATTGGTAGGAAATCTCGAAGCCCAGGTAGCAGGATTCCGCGTCCATTTCGTCGGCTTCCGGTATAGCGTCGGGTAGCGTGGTCAGGTGGACGATCTGGCCTAGCTCTGTCAGGTAACGCAGGAAAGATGCCGGGTCCATGCCTTTGCGCAATACGTCCGGGCCGAAACGCAGCGAGATGTGCCAGTTGTCCGTTTCCATTTCGCCGCCGCCGCTGGCCTGCACTTTTGGTTCGCTCAGTACGACCTCCTTGCTTGCTGCGGAGGTTTTACCCAGATAGTGTTGCAGTTTCTCGCGCAATGAATGGCTGACCTTGTTGACGTCGTCATCAGGTTCGCTCTCGCTTTCCACGCAGGCCATCAGGACGCCCAAGTGGTCGGAACATTCCAGCAGCACTTCGACCAATGCGGGGCTGGAAGTAATGGTTCCCGAGCGCATTTCGTCCAGCACGTTTTCCAGAACGTGCGTGAACTCGACGATGAATTTGCAATCAATGACACCGGCTCCGCCCTTGATGGTGTGGGCAGCCCGAAAGATGGAGTTGATGGTTTCGGCATCGCCGCCGTTTTCTTCCATCTGCAACAGGTTGTCTTCCATCATCTGTAGCAGTTCGCGGCTTTCGACCACGAAAGCTTGTTGGATTGCGTCCATAGATTTCTCCTGTTTTTCGTTCTTGGTAAAACAGCTAGCCAATTCGACCAGGCTGTCAAACAGCTTTGCATAGCCATCTGACTGATGGAACTACTAGCCATTCCACTGATAAACTAACTAGCCATTCGACTAAGCACGATGAAACATGCGCTAAGTCGCTGGTTATGCTTAATTTGTTCTTGCTTGTTTTTCGGCAGCGTGTTCTTTGGCCGGAATGACCATCGGGTCGCCGAAGTAACTCGCCATGTTGTACAGGTCAAGCAATTCAGTCACCGCTTTGCTGTGCGCCGTCAGCCGCACAGTCTTGTTTGCCTTGAGCGCTTCGCGCTTGCTCAATAATAATATCTGGAAGCCTGCGGTATCCATCTCGCTGACTTGCGACAAATCCATATCCAGTTCCTCGCAATCGGCCAGCGCGTCCAGCAACATGTGCTTCTGCGCCGCAGCGTTGTAGATGGTCATGTCTTCGTTAATGGTTATATTACGGTGCTGCGGATCAGACTTTTTCATGTGCTTGCCCCCTTGTGGCATATTGCATTGAAAGTATGACTATTGCATATAAATACAATTCAATCTTTACTTTAGTCTTACACATCGGCTGTCAGTGTTTGCCTTATGTCTTCAGCCCACAACCTCAGCAAACTGGCAGGCTACGCAGCCTATAACAATCTATTCAGGTTGGCAATACTATAATCTATTAGGCGAAGTTGAATATTTCCGTGTGGTCTCAGAAAAATTTATTCAGTTAGGTAAACCTCCGGCTATGCCGGGGGACTCCGTTAGGTTTTACCGTTCAGGCAGCGTCATTATGACGCTGCTGACAGGGGCGGGTTGGTTCTTGATAAGCCCTGAGTTGAGCCTATTTCTGCATGGACAAGCCCGGCCTGTATCTCGGCAATGGCGCGAAGTCTATATTATTCCTTCGTTGCGTAAATCGCGGGCAGATTGCGCCATGCCCCATGTATATCCATACCGAAACCGAACACGAAACGGTCGGGCAATTCCACCCCGACGAAATCGGCGCGGATCGGCTTGTTCTTGCCATTCAATTTGTCGGCGAACACCGCACAGTAAAATCCGGCGGCGCCAAGTTCCAGCACGCGCTGTTTCACTGCATCCATTGTCTCGCCTTCGTCGAGAATATCGTCCACCACCAGCACGATCTTGCCGCGCACGTTTTCTCGCGGCTCCACCCTCCAGTGCAACGCCCCGCCCTGCTGCCCGTTGCCGTAGCGCGACACATGCACATAATCGAAATCGAGCGGAAAATTCAGTAGCGGCAGCAACTGCCCGGTGAACACCACCGCCCCGCCCATCACCGACAGCAGCAGCGGATGCTTGTCCGCGAATGCGGCATTAATTTCATGCGCCACGCGCGCCAGCGCCGCCTGCACTTCTTCCGCAGAGATGATTAATTCCGCTTGTTGCAAGGTAATGCGCGCTTCCTGATTGTTCAGCATTTTACCGTAGCGAGGTAGGCCGCGAATTCTTCGCGCAATTCCGGGTGCTTCAAACCGAACGCCACCTGCGCCTGCAAATAGCCCAGCTTGGAGCCGCAATCATAACGGATACCGTTGAAGCGATAGGCCAACAACCGCTCCTCTTGCATTAGTGCGGCAATGCCGTCCGTCAGCTGAATTTCGCCTCCCGTACCCGGTCGCATCTGCGCCAAATGGTGAAAGATGCGCGGCGACAGAATGTAGCGCCCAACCACTGCCAGCGTGGAGGGTGCCATCTCGGGAGCGGGTTTCTCGACGATGCCGTTTACCCGTTCCACGCCGGGTTCCAGATTAGTGCTGCTGACAATTCCATATTGCCGGGTTTGCTCGCGCGGCACTTCCTGCACACCGAGTATGGAACATTGATGGCGCGCATAAACATCCACCATCTGCTTGACGACGGGTGTTTCCCCGTCTATCAAATCGTCGGCCAGGATCACTGCAAACGGCTCATCCTGCACCACCGGCTGGGCGCACAGCACGGCATGCCCCAGCCCCAGCGCCTCGGTCTGGCGAATATAAATACAGTTCACATGCTTGGGTATCACTTCCTGCACGATGCGCAGCAACTCCTGTTTGCCGCGCGCGGCAAGTTCCGCCTCAAGTTCGTAAGCTTTGTCGAAATGATCCTCGATGGCGCGCTTGTTGCGTCCGGTGATGAACACCATGTCGGTGATGCCCGCCGCCACCGCCTCCTCCACCGCATACTGGATCAGCGGCTTCTCCACCACCGGCATCATCTCTTTCGGGCTGGCCTTGGTAGCGGGCAGGAAACGGCTGCCCATGCCAGCGACCGGGAATACAGCTTTGGTGATTTTTTTCATGTCTCTTTGCTCCTTACAACCTAAAGCCGACAATATGTAGGTCGGGTTAGCATAGCGTAACCCGACGATTCAATCTCATCACTCACGCCCCACTCCCTCAAAATCCTTTACACCCCGCCCCCAATCCGGCGGATACACACCAGCTTCGACATACTTGCGAAAACTGGAATATGGCCAATCAATCGCTGATGAAACCAAACCATGCTTTACCGGATTGAAATGAATGTACTCGATATGCCGGGCAAAATCGTTCTCATCCCGCAGCATATGCTCCCAATATCGATGTTGCCACAAAGCCTGTTCATTTCTTGCTGTCTGGGTACGATTGGGCGTCAGGCGCAATGCCGGATCACAGTGCTTGGTAAACCAAGTTTTTACCAGCCTCCAGCGCGTCGAAAAGTCAGCGTCGCCCGGTGGCAGCGTCCAGATGCAATGCACATGATCCGGCAACACCACCATTGCATCAAGTTCAAAGGGGCGGGACGAACGCACCGACCGGAAGGCATCCCGCAAGACATCAACCGCCTCCGCCGACGCAAATATCGGACGTCTTCCCTCCATCACCAGAGTAAAGAAAAACGAACCTCCGGGAAGGAATGCACGCCGGTATCTCATTAAAGTATTCGTCGGGTTACGCTATGCTAACCCGACCTACTATGCTCCATTTCATTCAACAATTGTAATAACTGTTGCTCTTCCAGTACAGTAACGCCCAATTCCCGCGCCTTGTCCAGCTTGCTGCCCGCCTCCGCGCCCGCCACCACGTAATTGGTTTTTTTCGACACGCTGCCCGCCACCTTTGCGCCCAATGCTTCGAGCTTGGCCTTTGCCTCGTCTCGGCTCATGGAGGGAAGTGTACCAGTCAGCACGAAAGTTTTTCCGCTCAGCGGCAAAATCTCGACGCGCTCGCCTTCATGTTCCGCCCAGTTTATCCCGCTGGCGCGCAATTGGGCGATCACGTCGCGGTTGTGCTGCTCGGCAAGAAATGCCGTGATGCTTTGCGCCACTACCGGTCCCACGTCTGGCACCTGTTGCAGGCGCGCTTCGTCCGCCGCCATCAGATTATCCAATGAACCGAAATGCCGCGCCAAATCTTTTGCCGTCGTCTCGCCCACGTTGCGGATGCCCAGCGCATAGATGAAGCGCGCCAGCGTGGTTTTTTTGCTGTGGTTAATGGCATCGATGAGGTTTTGAGCAGACTTCTCACCCATGCGCTCCAGACCGGCCAGCGTCAACTCGTCAAGCAAATAGATATCGGCAGGCGAATGCACCAGTCCACCATCAACCAGTTGCTCAACCAGCTTGTCGCCCAGCCCCTCAATGTCCAGCGCGCGGCGGCTGGCGAAATGCAGCAGCGCTTCCTTGCATTGCGCGGGGCAGAACAATCCGCCGGTGCAACGCCAGGCAGCCTCGCCCTCTTCGCGCACGATGGTGCTGCCGCACACCGGGCATTTCCCGTCCAACCGTTTGAACAAATCAAACGGCTCACCGACTTCTGCGGGGCGTTTCTGTAATACCACCCCCACCACTTCCGGAATCACATCGCCCGCACGTCGCACGATCACCGTATCGCCGATGCGCACATCCTTGCGCCGCGTTTCGTCCTCGTTGTGCAGCGTGGCATTGGAAACTGTGGTGCCGCCGACGAACACCGGCTCCAGTTTCGCCACCGGCGTGAGCTTGCCGGTGCGTCCGACCTGAATATCGATGTCGCGCACCACAGTCATTTGTTCTTCCGCCGGGTATTTGTGCGCTACCGCCCAGCGCGGCTCGCGCGACACGAAGCCCATCTGTGCCTGCAAGGCGAGGCTATTGACCTTGTAAACCACGCCATCGATATCGAACGGCAACTGGTCGCGCTTGGCAGCGATGTCGCGGTGAAAATCCACCAGTCCTTGCGCGCCCCGCACCACTGCGCGCTCATTGCTCACCGGCACGCCCATCTTGTCCAGCGCATCCAGCACGGCGCTGTGTGTCGCGGGCATAGACCAACCTTGCATTTCACCCAAACCATAGGCGAAGAACGACAGCGGACGCCGCGCGGCCAAGGTTGGATCAAGCTGGCGGATGCTGCCTGCCGCGCCGTTGCGCGGGTTCACTAATGTAGACAAGCCTTGCTCACGCTGCCGTTCGTTGTAATGTTCAAAATCGCGGCGGCTCATGTACACCTCGCCGCGCACTTCCAACACCGAATAGTCGCAGCCTGAAAGACGTAACGGAATCTGGCGGATGGTTCTAATATTCTGCGTCACGTCTTCGCCGGTTTCGCCGTCGCCGCGCGTCGCGGCTTGAACCAATACGCCGTGCTCGTAGCGCAGATTGATCGCCAAGCCATCAAATTTCAGTTCGCAGGCATACTCGACCGACGGGGCACTTTCCCCCAAGCCAAGCTCTTTACGCACGCGCGCATCAAAGGCGATTGCTCCCTGGTCGCTGATGTCGGTCTCGGTGCGGATGGAGAGCATGGACACTGCATGGCGTACCGGCTTGAAGGCATCCAGCGGCTTTCCGCCAACGCGCAGGGTAGGTGAATCTGGAACAGTGAATTCTGGATGTTGCGCTTCCAGTTGCTGCAATTCGCGGAACAGGCGGTCGTATTCCGCATCGGGAACCAGCGGATTATCCAGCACGTAATACTGGTAGTTATGCTTCTCAATTTCCGCACGCAGGGCTGCGATGTGTTGTGCTACGGATGCACTCATCTAAGAAAACAGCCTGCGCGCCTGTGCACTGCCTGGCATCACATTGCCGGACAGCATCTTTTTTTCAATGTCGGCGATCTGTTCGCGTATCTGGGCGATACTCGACTCTCCCAGAGCGACGCGGTGGTCGTCCACCACGGCGGCGCGCAGATCCGTCGCCAGTTGCCGCGCCAGCACCGCCATCTCGTCGAAGCGCTGCGTGGGCTGTTCCACGCGCGGCACATCCAGCAGCAGGGTCAGGCCGTTGACCCACATCTGGGCCAAGGTGTGATGCTGGAACGGGATGTCTTCGTAGTTAGCGAGGCTGAACACGGTTTGCCCATGTGCATCGACCAGATGGAACGCACCGTCGGCCTGCAAGGCCATGCCATGCTGCTCTGCCACGCGCGCGATCTCGCCGCCGGAAAAGGTGCGTTCTCCGCTGGGCAGGATGTTGAGTCCTATCATCTGATCAACCTCGGCGCAGAAGCTGTCCAGTTCCAATGCGCGCGCGCAGACTGCGGCCACATCCGGCAGGTCGGCCTTCGCATCCAGATGTTTCGCAATGTCGCGCGCCAGATCACGAAAGTCGCTCAAACGCACTTCGCTCACCGGACCGGAACGATCAGCCAACTGCAAGGCCAGCTTGAATGCGGCGTAGAACAAATGGCTTTCAGCGATTACTTTTTCCCATGCGCCGGTCGTCGCGTTCAGCCCGCAAGCATGCACGCTCTTGCCGAAATCGAAACGCTTCTGCCACAGCAGCGCCAGCGAATCTGCGCCTGCCGGTAAATCGAACGTCAGCACGGCGATATAGTCGGTGGCCGCATCCAGCAAGGCGCACACGCCGTCCGTTGAGGGTACGCGCAGCGGCTCGACGGGTATTGGTTCGCCAGGCAACGAATCAACGGGTAATGACTGCTCCAACTGTCCAGACATCAATTCTTCCCCGACTGGTTTTTCCTTGGCCGCGCGATACAGCGCATCCTCATGCACCTGCTTGAATGCCGCGCTGAACCTGCGCCGGTGCTTGCGCTGCTGCCACCAGCTATAAACATAAACCGCGAGCACAACTGCAATGCCGATGACCAGCAGACTCATTTGTAATTCACTCATAAATTTGCACCGTGGGAATCTTGGGGTGGGCTACATTATTGTCTGTGGGATTATCTCAAGTGCGCCGCGAAATGGCAAAGCCAATGCAGGCAGGAATTCACGGCGTAACCCCGGCAACACCCGTAACCGCATTGCCGCGATAACTCTGGCTATAAATTTATGAATTGCACTCAACTTAAGCCAGCGGCAGATCGCCGGTACCTGTACCGATGGAAGCAACCTCATGCACCGCCTTCACAAACTCAGCCTGCTCGTGTAACTGCACCAGTGTATCGGGATGGGGGTGTCCGCGCATATGCGCCAGACGCGCCTTGCTGGTCACCGGCATTTCCCAGTGCAAGCCGGCCAGCAGTTCATCCGCCGAGGCCGGTTTGTTGCACACCAGCACCATGTCGCAACCGGCATTTAGCGCCGCTTGCGCGCGCTGCACGATGCGGCCCGCCACCGTCGCGCCTTCCATGCTGAGATCGTCGCTAAAGATACAGCCCTCAAAACCTAGCTCATCGCGCAGGATTTTCTTTAACCAGATCGCAGAAAAACCTGCCGGATGATTATCCACCTTGGGATAGATCACATGCGCTGGCATCACCGCAGTCAGCCCGTAATTCACCATCTGGCGGAACGGGATCAGGTCGCACAATTCGATGTCGGTGTAGCTGCGCTCGTCCACAGGAATCTCCAGATGCGAATCGGCGCGCACGAAACCGTGTCCGGGGAAATGCTTGCCCACCGTGTGCATGCCGCCCTGCTTCAACCCCAGCAGCAGGCTGTGCGCCAGCTCGGCGATGGCCTGCGGATCGGAATGGAAGGCGCGATCACCGATCACCGAACTCGATCCGAAATCCACATCCAGTACCGGCGTGAAACTGAAATCCACGCCGTGCGCGCGCAACTCGGCGGCCAGTACATAGCCCGCCTGTTGCGCCAGATGTTTGGCGCGCTTCGGATGCTCATCCCAAATCTTGCCCAATTCGCGCATCGCGGGAATGCGCGTAAAACCCTCGCGGAAACGCTGTACCCGGCCCCCTTCATGATCCACCGCAATCAGCAGCGGTGGGCTGCGTAGCGCATGGATGCTGGCAGTCAGTTCGGCGAGCTGGTGCGGCGACTCATAATTACGTGCAAATAAAATTACCCCGCCAACCAGAGGATGACGTAAGCGTGCCTCATCCTCCGATGTCAATACAGTCCCCACAACATCCAGCATGACCGGGCCGATACCCATGTTAACTCCTCACAAAACCATTTAGCGTGCATCCCCTCCCCCCATGCAGGGGGAGGGTAGGGCGGGGGTAGAAACTTGGCTTTCTAACATTTCTACCCCCATCCTAGCCTTCCCCCTGCATGGGAGAAGGGAGTGCCGATTTAATCCTTTTCCAGAACCACAAATGCCACCGCGACATCCTTCTCGTCGCTGATGCTGAGGTGATGGCGTGTTACGCCAAGTTGTTGCAGATATGCGGCCAATTCCGCGTCGAACAGAAAGGTCGGCTTGCCCAGTTCGTCATTGGTAACGGTGATGCGATGCAAGCTTACCGGATGGCGCAGGCCGTGCCCCGTGGCTTTGGCGAACGCCTCCTTGGCCGCAAAGCGCTTGCTCAAGAACCGTGCCGGATGGGCATGTGCAGCGTATTCTGCCAGCTCTTGCGCGCTCAAAATGCGCTCGGCGAACGCCGCGCCGTGGCGCGCGCTGGCCGCCTCGACGCGTGCCACAGTAACAATGTCGGTGCCGATGCCAAAAATCATAAGCCTTTAAATCCCCGTTCGGCCTGAGTCCTTCGACCCCGTTCGTCCTGAGCTTGTCGAAGGAATGATCGGCGCTCAGGACAGGCTTGTCGAAGGCCATGCAACAATAGGCTCATAAAACCAACAGCGCCTTCATCTTCTTCACAGCCTGCTCCAGCCCGATAAACACCGCCTCGGCGATGATGGCATGGCCGATGTTAAGTTCGCAGATATTGGGAATGGCGACGATGGGCCGCACGTTGTGATAATTGAGGCCATGCCCGGCGTTCACCTGCAAGCCCAGTGCATGGCCGTGAGCCACAGCGTGATGAACGCGCGCCAGTTCATGCTCGCGTTTCGGCACGCTGTCTGCGTCGGCATACTTGCCGGTGTGGATTTCCACCACCGGCGCGCCAAGTTTTTTGGCTGTATCCAGTTGCTTCTCATCCGGGTCGATGAACAGCGACACACGGATGCCCGCCTCGGTGCAGCGTTCGGTTGCGCGTTTTACTGCATCGAAATGACGCACTACATCCAGTCCGCCTTCGGTAGTCAACTCCTCGCGCCGCTCCGGCACCAGACAGATGTCGTGCGGTTTGATGCGCAGCGCGTTTTCAATCATCTCGTCGGTCACCGCGCATTCGAGATTCATGCGCGTCTGCAACATGGTGCGCAGAATTTCCACATCCGCATCCTGAATGTGGCGGCGGTCTTCGCGCAAATGCAGCGTGATTGCGTCGGCCCCCGCTTCCTCGCAAATCAGCGCCGCGCGCACCACATTGGGATAACGCGCCCCGCGCACCTGGCGCAGCGTGGCGACATGGTCTATGTTTAATCCGAGTTTAATCATCGCTTAAATCCAGTATCCGCTAACAAAGGGCGAAACGTAACAGAGGAAGGACAAGGATGCAACGCGCATCACCTGTCCAATGGACTCACCACACCCTTGCCGCCCCTGTTCAAAACGTGAGTGTAAATCATCGTAGTGGAAACATCCGAATGGCCGAGCAGTTCCTGCACGGTGCGGATGTCATAGCCGGATTGCAACAGGTGCGTAGCAAACGAATGGCGCAAAGTGTGCGGTGTGGCGGGTTTAGTCAGCTCAGCATCGCGCACCGCCTGTTTCACCGCGCGCTGCACGCCCTTTTCATCCACATGATGGCGGCGGGTATTGCCGGAGCGCGGATCAACCGACAAATTCCGGGAAGGGAAAACATACTGATGAAACTACTAGCCATTCGACTAAGCTGGCAAACGACGCCAGCCAAGTCGCTGGTTATGCCAGCCCCATTCGCGCCCGGCATTCGGATATTTCTTGTCCAGCGCAAAAGGCAAATACACCTCGCCGCATCCCTGTAGTAAATCCTCATCGTGCAAGGCTTTCACCTTCGCCAGATGCGCCTTGAGCGACGCAACCACCGCCTCCGGCAACATCGTCACCCTGTCCTTGAAGCCCTTGCCCTCGCGCACCACAATCTCGTGCCGCGAAAACTCCACATCCTTCACCCGCAGGCGCACCGCCTCCATCAACCGCATTCCTCCTCCGTACAACAAAGAAGCAATCAGCAAATGCGTACCCTTCAAGCGTGACAACAGGGATTGCACCTCACTCACCGTCAACACCACAGGCAGGCGCTTGGGCGCTTTGGCCTGAGTGATGTTATCCAGCCACGGCAATTGAATTTCCAGCACCTCACGGTAGAGAAACAGCAGCGCCGACTTGGCTTGATTCTGAGTGGAAGCAGAAACCTTGCCTGCTACCGCCAAGTGCGTAAGGAAAGCCTCCACATCGTGCGCTCCCATATCTTTCGGATGGCGCTTGCCGTGGAAGAAAATAAAGCGTTTAATCCAGTCCACGTAAGTTTGCTCAGTGCGAATGCTGTAGTGCTTCACCCGCAACTTGCCGCGAATCTGGTCGAGTAACTTGGGAGGGTTTAGTGTGGTGTTTTTATCTGAAGAATTAGGGGGTGCCATAATTTCACCTCAAATAAAAACAAGGTATTGCTGGATTGATTTCAGATTATACACCTCGGAGGTGCTTTTACGGGCGCGCTTTAGGGTGTCTACTTTACGTTAGGCGTTATAATTCGCGCCATGTCACCTACAATTTTTCGCGAGGGTAGTTTTCGGTTCTTTTTCTTTTCGCGGGAAGAGCCGCGAATGCATGTGCATGTTAGCCATCCCGATGGGGAAGCCAAGTTCTGGATGTCGCCAGAACTGGCGTTGGCAACAAGCACCGGGCTTTCGCCAAAACAAATCAAGGAAGCTCAAAGTCTTGTCGTTGTTCACATGAAGGAGATAACTCATGCCTGGCACATCCACTTTCCAAGCTGAAATCACTAATGTTTCAAAACACGGCTTCTGGCTATTGCTTGCAGACGAAGAATTGTTTTTGCCATTCACTGATTTTCCGTGGTTTCGGGGCGCAACAATAGAGCAGCTATGCGAGGTTGAATTGCCCGCTGAAAGCCACCTATTTTGGCCAGCGCTGGACATTGACTTGGACGTAGAATCCATACGCAACCCTTCCGCCTTTCCCTTGATTGCATCGGCACACGCCTAACGATTAAGGTTAGATCGCGATCGCGAAGCGAGCCACGATCTTAACCGTTTGTTGGACGAGCCCGGTGGGGCCTCACAAACGCTATGCAAATATCTCCTTAATCCGGCCTCGCAACGAAGGGCTGAGATGCCCCCTGATATTTTAAAAAGCCACTTTCAGCAAAATGACACCGCCAATTTCAGTGCCAAAAGTGGCTGATTTATGCGATTACAGCCGTTTTCAGAATGAGTTTTGCCGCACCTGCTGGTTGCAGCAGGTTTGCGGGGTACGCTGCGCTACATGGCGGTCTCCCTGATCGATACCAAGCTGCGTGATGCATCCCCCGCGCACTTTACCCGCGTACGCACAATTCGCATCGGCTTGCCGCAGCAGGTGCAGCTCACCACCGGACGCGGTTGGGGTGGTGGAATCGCCACCTGTTTGATCATTTGCACCAGTTTGACCAGCTTGCTGTTGGGGTGCAGAAAGCCGAAATTGCGCGCACGCCTGAATCCCTTCGGGAGAATGTGCAGCAGGATTTTGCGCAGGAACTCCACACCGCTCAACGTGCGGATTTCCATCTTCCGGGTTTCGCTGTTCTGGTAGCGGAACGTGACGTTGCCGTCCCGGTTTGCCAGGATGTTCTTCTCTGGCAGCACCCCGCGATACAAATACCGCCCCAGATACACCAATGCCTTCTGACCGGAACCCACCGCTTTGCAATCGGCGACCCACTCTTCGGGATAACGGTCGGGCAGTTTTAATCCCGCCTGTTTGATGCCCTCCAGCATCTTGGCACGGAATACTTTGGCCAGTGCTTTGTGGTCGAACAGGTAGCCCGAATTCTTGTTACGCCACAACCGCTGCTTGGCATCAAACGCGACCGACGGCATCACCAGATGCACATGGGGATGGAAACCCAGCTGGCGGTTGTGCGTGTGCAACACCGTCACCGCACCCGTGGTGCCACGCAGTCTTTTGTCGTTCTGGCTGAAAGTGTTTACTGTGGCCCAGGCGTTGCGGATGATGAGTTCGTACAGCTCGCGCTGGTGGTGCCAGGCCAGCGAACGGAATTGTGCGGGCAAAGTAAACGTGATCATAAAATACTCGCCCGGCACCAATTTCTGCAACTGCTTGTCAATCCAGCGCTGCGATTCATAAGCCTGGCACTGCGGACAATGCCGGTTGCCGCAGGAATGCGGTAGCCAGCTTGATTCGTCGCAACTGTCGCAGGACAGCAGCATCTTGGGTGCGGTTGCGCTCCGGCACAGTTGGAACGCGCTCAACGCTTTCAGATGGCCCGGCAGCAGTTCGTGAACGTATTGTTCGAGCAAAGCGGGCGCGTACTGGGTCACAATATCGGCGAGGCGCATCATACAACCCTGTTCCAGCCGACCTTGATCCGGTTCATCAGATTATTGATGTACTCTTCGGCAAATTCTTTGCGCTGTTCGGTGAGATGGGTGTAGCGGCTGGTAGTGATCACCGAGTGGTGACCGAGAATTTTTTGCACTTCGAGCAAGTCAACGCCCGCTTCGATCAGATGAGTTGCATAGGAATGGCGCAGGCAATGCGGCGTAATTCTTTTTTTAAACCGATCTGCCCGGTGACTTGGCGCAATGCCTGTTGCACGCCGCCACGATCCATGTGCGTCGTGGCACCCGATGCGCCTCCGAGTCCTTTCTGGCGGTTGGGAAACATCAGCACCGGGTTGCGATGCACTTTCCAGAACTCGCGCAACACAGCAAGCGTAGATGCAGGCAGCGGCACCAGGCGATCCCGGTTACCCTTGGCATCCCGGACATGCACCCGCATCCGATCCGCATCGATGTCGCCAACCTGCAACTGCAAACCTTCACCCAGGCGCAACCCCATGCTGTACAGGACAAAAAAGAACACCCGGTAGCTGAGTACCCGTGTGGCATCCACGATGTGCTGCATCTGCTCCACCGTCACGATGTCCGGCAGGCGCGACACTTTGGGCGCTTTGGTCAATTCGGCACCCGGCCAGGGTTTGTCCAGCACATAGGCGTAATAGAACTTCAGCCCATACAAATCACACTTGAGTGTGCTCCACGACAGATGATCCAGAATCTGCGCGAAATAATCGGTCAACTGATCTTTGTTCAAATCATCGATGCGATAGTCGAAATACGCAGCAGCCCGGCACACGCCGTGGCTGTATGATTCAATCGTCTTGGGCTGCATCCCGCGCAGCTTCAAACGCTTGAGCAGGGTATTGTAATGCGTTGCAAACGGCTGCGGAAATTCGTGTTCCATTGTCATTATCCTCGTGATAGAGTTCAAAAAATCCCTTTCGGGCCGAGGATAAATTGTGACACTGCATCAAATTGATGGGGGGCATTTCTCCGCGATAGCGGCTTCGTTCAACCTAACGTTCGAGCGGGACTGCCGCGAAGCAGCCCGCGTCAGCCCCTCAACTTAACGTTAGGCATGTGTGTTCGACATAGGGTGCGAAGCGCGCTAAAATTACCTTACTAGCTTTGAATGGAGCAGGTCATGAATACACAACTCTTACAGCAAGCAAGCGTGCTCGATATTGACGAGCAGATTGAGTTGGTTGAGGCCATCTGGGATGGCATAGTCAGTCGTGGTGCCGCGCCATCGTTGACAGAAGCGCAGAAAACGGAGCTTGATCGCCGTCTCGCCGACTATCTGGCGAATCCAAATGATGTTGTTTCATGGAATGACGTAAAAGCAGCCGCTCTTGCCAAAATCAGGCAATGAGCCTGCCCATCACTTTTCATCGTGCCGCAAGCGCAGAGTTCATCGAAGCAAGTGCATGGTATGAAGGCAAGCGGCTTGGCCTTGGGCTTGAGTTCATTGCTGAAATTGATCGTTGCGTATTACTGGCATCTAAAAGCCCTCTTCAGTTTTCCGTTGTTCTCAAAGACATTCGGCGTGTCGTCGCCAATCGTTTTCCATACAGCGTTTATTTCCGTGCAGAGTCACATCGTATTGTTGTCTTGGCGGTATTTCATGGCAACAGAAATCCCGCCATTTGGCAGGCGAGAGCCTAACGATTAAGGTTAGATCGCGATCGCGAAGCGAGCCACGATCTTAACCGTTTGTTGGACGCGCCCGGTGGGGCCTCACAAACGCTATGCAAATATCTCCTTAATCCGGCCTCGCAACGAAGGGCTGAGATGCCCCCTGATATTTTAAAAAGCCACTTTCAGCAAAATGACACCGCCAATTTCAGTGCCAAAAGTGGCTGATTTATGCGATTACAGCCGTTTTCAGAATGAGTTTTGCCGCACCTGCTGGTTGCAGCAGGTTTGCGGGGTACGCTGCGCTACATGGCGGTCTCCCTGATCGATACCAAGCTGCGTGATGCATCCCCCGCGCACTTTACCCGCGTACGCACAATTCGCATCGGCTTGCCGCAGCAGGTGCAGCTCACCACCGGACGCGGTTGGGGTGGTGGAATCGCCACCTGTTTGATCATTTGCACCAGTTTGACCAGCTTGCTGTTGGGGTGCAGAAAGCCGAAATTGCGCGCACGCCTGAATCCCTTCGGGAGAATGTGCAGCAGGATTTTGCGCAGGAACTCCACACCGCTCAACGTGCGGATTTCCATCTTCCGGGTTTCGCTGTTCTGGTAGCGGAACGTGACGTTGCCGTCCCGGTTTGCCAGGATGTTCTTCTCTGGCAGCACCCCGCGATACAAATACCGCCCCAGATACACCAATGCCTTCTGACCGGAACCCACCGCTTTGCAATCGGCGACCCACTCTTCGGGATAACGGTCGGGCAGTTTTAATCCCGCCTGTTTGATGCCCTCCAGCATCTTGGCACGGAATACTTTGGCCAGTGCTTTGTGGTCGAACAGGTAGCCCGAATTCTTGTTACGCCACAACCGCTGCTTGGCATCAAACGCGACCGACGGCATCACCAGATGCACATGGGGATGGAAACCCAGCTGGCGGTTGTGCGTGTGCAACACCGTCACCGCACCCGTGGTGCCACGCAGTCTTTTGTCGTTCTGGCTGAAAGTGTTTACTGTGGCCCAGGCGTTGCGGATGATGAGTTCGTACAGCTCGCGCTGGTGGTGCCAGGCCAGCGAACGGAATTGTGCGGGCAAAGTAAACGTGATCATAAAATACTCGCCCGGCACCAATTTCTGCAACTGCTTGTCAATCCAGCGCTGCGATTCATAAGCCTGGCACTGCGGACAATGCCGGTTGCCGCAGGAATGCGGTAGCCAGCTTGATTCGTCGCAACTGTCGCAGGACAGCAGCATCTTGGGTGCGGTTGCGCTCCGGCACAGTTGGAACGCGCTCAACGCTTTCAGATGGCCCGGCAGCAGTTCGTGAACGTATTGTTCGAGCAAAGCGGGCGCGTACTGGGTCACAATATCGGCGAGGCGCATCATACAACCCTGTTCCAGCCGACCTTGATCCGGTTCATCAGATTATTGATGTACTCTTCGGCAAATTCTTTGCGCTGTTCGGTGAGATGGGTGTAGCGGCTGGTAGTGATCACCGAGTGGTGACCGAGAATTTTTTGCACTTCGAGCAAGTCAACGCCCGCTTCGATCAGATGAGTTGCATAGGAATGGCGCAGGCAATGCGGCGTAATTCTTTTTTTAAACCGATCTGCCCGGTGACTTGGCGCAATGCCTGTTGCACGCCGCCACGATCCATGTGCGTCGTGGCACCCGATGCGCCTCCGAGTCCTTTCTGGCGGTTGGGAAACATCAGCACCGGGTTGCGATGCACTTTCCAGAACTCGCGCAACACAGCAAGCGTAGATGCAGGCAGCGGCACCAGGCGATCCCGGTTACCCTTGGCATCCCGGACATGCACCCGCATCCGATCCGCATCGATGTCGCCAACCTGCAACTGCAAACCTTCACCCAGGCGCAACCCCATGCTGTACAGGACAAAAAAGAACACCCGGTAGCTGAGTACCCGTGTGGCATCCACGATGTGCTGCATCTGCTCCACCGTCACGATGTCCGGCAGGCGCGACACTTTGGGCGCTTTGGTCAATTCGGCACCCGGCCAGGGTTTGTCCAGCACATAGGCGTAATAGAACTTCAGCCCATACAAATCACACTTGAGTGTGCTCCACGACAGATGATCCAGAATCTGCGCGAAATAATCGGTCAACTGATCTTTGTTCAAATCATCGATGCGATAGTCGAAATACGCAGCAGCCCGGCACACGCCGTGGCTGTATGATTCAATCGTCTTGGGCTGCATCCCGCGCAGCTTCAAACGCTTGAGCAGGGTATTGTAATGCGTTGCAAACGGCTGCGGAAATTCGTGTTCCATTGTCATTATCCTCGTGATAGAGTTCAAAAAATCCCTTTCGGGCCGAGGATAAATTGTGACACTGCATCAAATTGATGGGGGGCATTTCTCCGCGATAGCGGCTTCGTTCAACCCTACACTCAAGCGGGACTCGCTCCACCCCGGAGCGGAGCATGATATTGCCAACGCTCTGGATTTTTACAGCGAACACGCTGAGTCTGTGGTCGCTGGCGCTTTCTCGAAGAATTTGAACGTATCGTCATCGGACATTCTTTATCCAAATTAAGTATAATTCACCCCCTTAACCAACTTTGCATTCAAAATAACTCCCACCAAAACCTTGTTGGGAAGCCGAAAAGGGAAAATCTTGGAACTCTCCAAACGCGTACAGGCCATTAAACCTTCTCCCACTCTTGCTGTTACCGCGCGTGCAGCGAAATTGAAAGCAGAAGGCAAAGACATTATCGGATTAGGTGCGGGCGAGCCGGATTTCGATACGCCGCAACACATTAAGGACGCGGCCATAGGCGCGATCAACAGGGGCTTTACCAAATACACCGCAGTGGGCGGTACGCCCTCGCTTAAAGCAGCCGTCATCGCCAAGTTCAAGCGCGACAATGGGCTGGATTACACCGCGAAGCAGATTCTGGTTTCGTGCGGCGGCAAGCAGAGCTTTTTCAATCTCGCGCTGGCATTCATCAACCCCGGCGATGAAGTGATTATTCCCGCGCCTTACTGGGTGTCTTATCCCGACATCGTGATTATCGCCGAAGGTAAGCCGGTGATCGTGGAGGCGGGCATCGAGCAGGGTTTCAAGATGACCGCCGCGCAACTGGAAGCGGCAATCACTCCCAGAACCAAAATGGTGGTGATCAACAGCCCGAGTAATCCGTCCGGTGCCGTATATACGCTGGAGGATTTGCAGGCGTTGGGCGAGGTATTGCGCAAGCATCCGAATATTCTCATCGCCACCGATGATATGTATGAGCACGTCGCGCTGACCGATGCAAAGTTCGCCAACATTCTGAATGCCTGTCCCGATCTATATCCGCGCACCATGGTGCTGAACGGCGTCTCCAAGGCTTACTCCATGACCGGCTGGCGCATCGGCTATGCGGCGGGGCCGGAAAACATCATCACGGCGATGGAGAACGTACAGTCGCAAAGCACATCCAATCCGACTTCGATTTCACAAGTGGCGGCGGAAGCGGCATTGAACGGCGATCAAGGTTGCATTACGCCGATGGTGAAGGCGTTCCGCGAGCGGCATCTGTTTGTGGTGAATGAGTTAAACAAGATTCCCGGCGTGCAGTGCATCATGGCAGGCGGCGCGTTCTACGCTTTCCCGGATGCGCGCGGGGCAATTGCCAAACTGCATCAACGCGGAACGATCAAGGCAGCAACTGACATCGCGCTGTCTGAATATTTGCTGGAACATGCCGGAGTGGCCGTAGTGCCCGGTTCGGCTTTCGGCAGCGAGGGTTACATGCGTTTGTCTTTTGCCACTTCGATGGAAAATCTTAAGCAAGCGCTGGAACGTATCGCGAAAGCGTTCGCATAAGCTGTCAAAAGGCATGTTGCGGCAGCATTTGATGCCACCCTTGCTATCGGGTATAATTCGCACTAAATCAGAGCGGGATGAACGAACGGTTCGTCCCGCTTCTTTATGTAATCTTCAGGGGGTCTCTAAAAAGCCAAGTTTCTAAGCTAGGTAAGGCGCGAGCAAAAAATTACGACGTCACATATGCCTGATATGTAAGAAGTAATTTTTTGTGAGCAACGCAGTATAGCGACGAAAATTGGATTTCTAGAGGCGCCCTTCATGTTGGAGTATTTAGGTGCTGCAAACGAACCCCGCCATTCTTGTATTAGCCGATGGGACGGTGTTTCGGGGTATTGCCATTGGCGCTTCCGGTAGCAGTGTCGGCGAGGTAGTGTTCAACACCGCGATGACCGGCTATCAGGAAATCCTTACCGATCCGTCTTACTGTAAACAAATCGTTACACTGACTTACCCGCACATCGGCAACGTGGGCGTAAATACCGAAGATGTGGAATCGCGCCAGGTGTTCGCCAGCGGATTGGTGATCCGCGACTTGTCGATGGTCGTGAGCAACTTCCGCAGCACGCAGTCTCTGTCCGATTACCTCAAGGCCAATAACGTGGTGGCCATTGCCGACATCGATACCCGCAAACTAACGCGCATCCTGCGTGAAAAAGGTGCGCAAAACGGCTGCATTGCTACCGGCGGCGACGTAGAGGCCGCGCTAGCAGCGGCGCGCGGTTTTGCCGGGCTGGCGGGCATGGATTTGGCGCAAGTGGTGAGCAGCGAAAAGCAATACGACTGGACGCAACGCGAATGGAAGCTGGGCCAAGGCTATCGCGATGTGGACAACACGAAATTCCATGTGGTGGCTTATGACTTCGGCGTGAAGCGCAACATTCTACGCATGTTGGCGGAGCGCGGCTGCAAGATCACCGTGGTACCTGCCAAAACGAATGCAGCCGGCGTGCTGGCGCTGAAGCCGGACGGCGTATTTCTGTCCAACGGTCCCGGCGACCCTGAGCCGTGCGATTACGCGATTAACGCGACGCGCAAGTTCATTGAAGCGGGCGTGCCGCTGTTCGGTATTTGTCTCGGACATCAGATTCTGGGGTTGGCCGTAGGGGCGAAGACGGTGAAGATGAAGTTCGGCCATCGCGGTGCAAACCATCCGGTGCAGGATATGCAGAGCAAGCGCGTGATGATTACCAGCCAGAACCACGGTTTTGCGGTGGATGCGGCGACGTTGCCCGCGAATGCGTGTGTCACCCATGTCTCGCTGTTCGACGGCACGCTGCAAGGTTTTGAGTTGACCGACAAACCCGCGTTCTGCTTTCAGGGTCATCCCGAAGCCAGCCCGGGGCCGCATGATGTGGATTATTTATTCGACAAGTTTATTGAAATGATGAAAAGAGCGGGTAGCTAGTAGCCGGTAGCTTGTAGCCAAGCCCGCGCCGACAAGGCGTGACAAAACTGCTACAAGCTACCCGCTACGGGCTACAAGCTAAATCCTATGCCAAAACGTACCGACCTAAAAAGCATCCTGATCATCGGCGCCGGCCCCATCATCATCGGGCAGGCGTGCGAGTTCGACTATTCTGGCGCGCAAGCCTGCAAGGCGCTGCGCGAGGAAGGCTATCGTGTCATTCTGGTGAACTCGAATCCGGCCACCATCATGACCGATCCGAACATGGCGGATGCGACTTACATCGAGCCGATCACCTGGCGGATGGTGGAGAAGATCATCGCCAAGGAACGCCCGGACGCAATCCTGCCGACCATGGGCGGGCAGACTGCGTTGAACTGTGCGCTGGATCTGGCCAAGCACGGCGTGCTGGAACAATACGGCGTGGAGATGATAGGCGCGTCGCGCGAGGCCATCGACATGGCGGAAGACCGCGAGAAATTCAAGCATGCGATGACGCGCATCGGCCTGGCTTCGGCGCGCTCGGCCATCGCGCACAGTATGGAAGAGGCGTTACAGGTGCAGCAGGTGATGGGTTTCCCGACCGTCATTCGCCCGTCCTTCACCATGGGCGGCTCCGGCGGCGGGATAGCATACAACCGCGAAGAATTCATGGAGATTTGCGAGCGAGGGCTGGAGGCCAGTCCGACCAAGGAATTGTTGATCGAAGAATCCCTGCTCGGCTGGAAAGAGTTCGAGATGGAAGTGGTGCGCGACCACGCCGACAATTGCATCATCATCTGCTCGATCGAGAACCTCGATCCGATGGGCGTGCATACCGGCGACTCGATCACCGTGGCTCCCGCGCAGACGCTGACCGACAAGGAATACCAGATCATGCGCGACGCGAGCATCGCGGTGCTGCGCGAGATCGGTGTGGATACCGGCGGCTCCAACGTGCAGTTCGCCATCAACCCGGAAGACGGGCGCATGGTGGTGATCGAGATGAACCCGCGCGTGTCGCGTTCTTCCGCGCTGGCCTCCAAGGCGACCGGCTTCCCGATTGCGAAAGTGGCGGCGAAGCTGGCGGTGGGTTACACGCTGGACGAGTTGAAGAACGAAATCACCGGCGGCGCGACCCCTGCTTCGTTCGAGCCGACCATTGATTATGTAGTGACCAAAATTCCGCGTTTTGCCTTCGAGAAATTTCCACAAGCCAATGACCGCCTGACCACGCAGATGAAATCGGTGGGCGAAGTGATGGCGATCGGACGTACCTTCCAGGAGTCGTTCCAGAAAGCCTTGCGCGGACTGGAAGTGGGCGTACACGGGCTGGATGAAAAATACACCGACCTCGATACGATTGCCGCCGAATTGGGCGCGCCTGGGCCGGATCGTATCTGGGCGGTCGGCGATGCTTTCCGCCTTGGTATGAGTGTGGAAGAGATGTTCAACCACAGCAAGATTGATCCGTGGTTCCTGGTGCAGATCGAAGATATTGTGAAACGCGAGCAGGCACTTGATGGCCGTGCGCTGGATAGTTTGAGTGCAGACGAGTTGCGCCAGTTGAAACGGCGCGGCTTCGCCGATGCGCGTCTGGCGAAACTGCTGGGCAGCGATGCCGCCGCCGTGCGTGCGCGCCGCCATGCGCTGGGTATCCGCCCGGTGTTCAAGCGCGTAGATACTTGCGCTGCCGAGTTTGCCACCAACACCGCCTATATGTATTCCACCTATGAGGAGGAATGCGAAGCCGCACCCACCGGCAATAAAAAGATCATGGTGCTGGGTGGTGGGCCGAACCGCATCGGCCAAGGTATCGAGTTCGATTATTGCTGCGTGCATGCCGCGCTGGCGATGCGCGAAGACGGCTACGAGACCATCATGGTCAACTGCAATCCGGAGACCGTATCCACCGATTACGACACTTCCGACCGCCTGTATTTTGAGCCGCTGACGCTGGAGGATGTGCTGGAAGTGGTGGCGGTGGAGCAACCCTTCGGCGTAATCGTGCAGTTTGGCGGGCAGACACCATTGAAACTCGCGCATGGCCTGGAAAAGGCCGGGGTGAACATCATCGGCACCACGCCGGACATGATCGATTGTGCGGAAGACCGCGCGCGCTTCCAGCAGATGTTGCAGCAACTGGGCTTGAAGCAGCCGCCCAACCGCACGGTCAGCACGCCCGAGCAGGCCATACAGGCGGCGCAGGAGCTGGGTTATCCGCTGGTGATGCGTCCTTCCAACGTGCTGGGCGGACGCGCGATGGAAATTGTGCATGGGCAACCCGACCTCGAACGCTACATGCGCGATGCGGTGGCAGACGCGAAAATTTACCCGGAACGCATGCCCATCCTGCTGGATCGTTTCCTGAACGATGCGATTGAAGTGGATGTGGATGCGATTTCGGATGGCAAGGAAGTATTGATCGGCGGCATCATGGAACACATCGAGGAAGCTGGCGTACATTCCGGTGACTCGGCCTGCTCCTTGCCGCCGTACAGTTTGTCCGCTTCCATGCAGGACGAGTTGCGCCGCCAGACCAAGGCGATGGCCAAGGCGCTGAATGTGGTCGGACTGATGAATGTGCAGTTCGCCATTCAGGGCGAGACGGTGTATGTGCTGGAAGTGAATCCGCGCGCCTCTCGCACCGTGCCTTTCGTGTCAAAGGCAACAGGCGTGCCGCTGGCAAAAATTGCAGCGCGTTGTATGGCTGGACAAACGCTGGCGCAGCAGGGAGTGAGCGGGGAAGTGATTCCGCCGTATTATTCGGTGAAAGAAGCAGTGTTTCCTTTCATCAAGTTCCCCGGCGTGGATACCATCCTGGGCCCGGAAATGAAATCAACCGGCGAAGTGATGGGGGTGGGCGAGAATTTTGCCGAGGCATTCGTCAAATCGCAATTGGCGGCGGGTGTGAAGTTGCCGTCCTCCGGCAAGGTGTTCATCAGCGTGCGCGAAGCCGACAAACCGGGTGCGGTGGAAGTGGTGCGTAGCCTGCGTCAATTGGGCTTTACTGTACTGGCGACGCGCGGCACGGCTGCTGTTTGTGCGGAAGCGGGTGTTGCGGTGACGGTGGTGAACAAAGTGGCCGAAGGCCGTCCGCATATCGTGGATATGATCAAGAACGGCGAAGTCAGTCTGATCATCAATACCGTGGACAGTAAACCGTCGGTGATGCGCGATTCTTATTCGATTCGTCATGCCGCGCTACAGGGGCGGGTAACATACTACACCACGCTGGCTGGCGCGCGTGCCGCTTGTCTGGGTATGCAGCACATGGCGGAATTGCAGGTTTATGATGTACAGGCGCAACATCGGCGCTTAGTTAGCTAAAATAAATCAAGGTATAGGGGAGCAACATGAGCAAAGTTCCATTGACCGTAATCGGTGCCGAGTTATTGCGCAACGAATTACAGCAACTGAAAACGGTGGAGCGCCCATCAGTGATTAATGCCATTGCCGAGGCGCGTGCGCAGGGCGACCTGTCCGAGAACGCGGAATACGATGCGGCCAAGGAACGCCAGGGTTTCGTCGAGGGACGCATCGTGGAGCTGGAAAGCAAGCTGGGCAGGGCGCAAGTCATCGATCCGAAAACCATCAGTGCAGATGGTCGTTGTGTGTTCGGTGCGACCGTGGTGCTGGAAGATGTAAAGAACGGCGACGTAGTGACGTATCAAATCGTTGGTGACGACGAAGCGGATATCAAGATGCGCAAGGTTTCCATCAGTTCACCGATTGCCCGTGCACTGATCGGCAAGTTCAGCGGGGATGTCGCCGAGGTGCAGGCACCGGGCGGGGTGCGCGAGTATGAAGTGGTGGATGTGCAGTATATTTAAAAATCTAAAATTTCGTCGCCATACGTTGTTGTGCTTAAAAAATCTTGCTTGCATATAACTCATATGCGGCGCTGCGATTTTTTGCGCACGCCTAGTCTGGCTTGGAAATTTTGAATTTTTGGAGAGATTTTCTGCTAGTTCTTGCTGCCCAACTGTTTCTTGGTAAGCGGCTTGCCTCTTCGTTTTACCTGTTTGATCTCGGGAAGTTCTTCTTGCGGTTGATACACCACCAGAATTTTGCCGATGTGCTGCACCGCACCGGCATTCAATTGGATGCAAATTTCTTCCAGCATGGCTGCTCGCGCTTCCCGGTCATCATTCATGACGCGGATTTTGATCAGTTCGTGACTTTTCAGGGCGCGGGCGATCTCTTCCATCACGGTGATGGTCAGACCGGCGTTGCCGATCATGACGGTGGGTTTAAGCGGATGGGCGCGCGCTTTGAGGTTTTTGCGCTGTAATACGGTGAGCGTTAGCATGGTGTAGCCTTTCATTATGAGGCGCGGATTTTAACCCAGAAACAGTTTTTCTTGGTTGTAAGGTTTTATTTATGAAGAGAACTAAAACCAGCAAACAGTGGATGAATGAGCATGTTAACGATCCTTATGTGCAGCGTGCGCAGAAGGACGGTTACCGCTCGCGCGCGGCGTACAAGCTGCTTGAGATAGATGAGCGCGACCATCTGCTCAAGTCCGGCATGGTGGTGGTTGACCTTGGTGCGACCCCCGGCGGCTGGTCGCAGGTGGCCGTTGCCAAAGGCGCCAAGGTGATTGCGCTCGATCTGTTGCCGTTGCATCCGATAGCGGGCGTGGAGTTTATTCAAGGCGATTTTCGTGAGGATAGCGTGCTGGCGCAACTGGAAGAGCGGTTGGGCGGCAAGCGTATCGGACTTGTAATTTCCGACATGGCGCCCAATATGAGTGGTATCGACAGCGCCGATCAGGCACGCGCAATGTATTTGGCGGAACTGGCGCTGGATTTTTCTTTGAACCATTTGCAACCGGGCGGCGCTTTTCTGGTCAAACTTTTCCAAGGAGTTGGTTTTGAGGACTATATCAAGCTGGTGCGCAGCCATTTCAGCCGCGTGGTGACACGCAAGCCCAAGGCCTCGCGTGATCGCAGCAGTGAGCAGTACCTTTTGGGATTGGGAAAACTTGAGGGTGCCCTTGAGTAATCAGGCAGGAAGTAGTCTAATACGAATTCATTTAGCGGTTTGGCATAGGCCAGCAGGGAGTAAATTTGAACAACTTATTTAAGAGTATCGGCATTTGGCTGGTTGTAGCTTTGGTGCTGATGACTGTATTCAACCAGTTCAACACGCACCAGCCTTCGGGCACACAGGCGCAGATGGACTATTCGCAGTTTCTGGACGAGGTCAGGCAGGGGCATATTTCCAAGGTGACCATTGAAGGACGCACGCTGAAGGCTCTCACCAATGATGGCAAACACATCAGCAGCTATGCGCCGCAGGATTTGTGGCTGGTTTCCGACCTGATCAAGAACGGTGTCAAGATCGAAGCCAAGCCGGAAGAAGAACCTTCGATGCTGATGAACATTCTGGTGTCATGGTTCCCCATGTTACTGTTGATCGGGGTGTGGGTTTTCTTCATGCGCCAGATGCAGGGCGGCGGCAAGGGCGGTGCGTTTTCGTTCGGCAAGTCGCGTGCGCGTATGCTGGATGAAGGCAAGGAGCGCTACACGTTTGCCGATGTGGCTGGTTGTGACGAGGCCAAGGAGGAAGTATCCGAACTGGTGGATTTTCTGCGTGATCCCACCAAGTTTCAGAATCTGGGCGGGCGCATTCCGCGCGGCGTGCTGCTGGTAGGTAGCCCCGGTACCGGTAAGACTTTGCTGGCAAAAGCGATTGCCGGTGAGGCCAAGGTGCCGTTCTTTTCGATCTCCGGTTCCGATTTTGTGGAAATGTTTGTCGGCGTGGGCGCGGCTCGGGTGCGTGACATGTTCGAGCAGGCCAAAAAGCAGGCGCCCTGTATCGTGTTCATCGACGAAATTGATGCAGTCGGTCGCCAACGCGGCGCGGGCATGGGCGGCGGCAACGACGAGCGCGAGCAGACGTTGAACGCTTTGCTGGTGGAAATGGATGGCTTCGAAGGCGCCAGCGGCGTGATCGTGATTGCCGCGACTAACCGTCCCGATGTGCTTGATCCGGCGCTGCTGCGCCCGGGGCGTTTCGACCGTCAGGTGGTGGTGCCGTTACCGGACATTCGTGGCCGCGAACAGATCCTGATGGTGCACATGCGCAAGGTGCCGATTGCCCCTGATGTGAAGGCAGATATTCTGGCGCGCGGCACGCCCGGCATGTCCGGCGCCGATCTGGCTAATCTGGTGAACGAGGCGGCGCTGTTTGCCGCACGGCGCGGCAAACGCTTCGTCGAGATGGATGATTTTGAAGCGGCCAAGGACAAGATCATGATGGGTACGGAACGCCGCACCATGATCATGCCGGAGGAAGAGCGCCGCAACACCGCCTATCACGAGTCCGGTCACGCGGTGGTGGCCAAGCTGTTGCCCAAGACCGATCCGGTGCACAAGGTTACCATCATTCCGCGCGGACGCGCGTTGGGGTTGACCATGCAGTTGCCGAAGGAAGACCGCTACAGCATGGACAAGAACCGCATTCTGGACACGATTGCCGTGCTGTTCGGCGGACGCATCGCGGAAGAGATTTTCATGCACCAGATGACTACCGGCGCTTCCAACGATTTCGAGCGCGCCACTGACATGGCGCGGCGCATGGTGACGCAATGGGGCATGTCTGAAGCCTTGGGAACCATGGTCTATGGCGAGAACGAGGGCGAAGTGTTCCTCGGGCGCTCCGTGACCACGCACAAGAATGTTTCGGAATCGACCATGCAAAAGGTGGATGAGGAAATCCGCCGCATCATCGATCAGCAGTACGCCTTGGCGCGCAAGCTGATTGAAGAGAACAGCGACAAGATCGAAGCGATGGCGCACGCCCTGCTGGAATGGGAGACGCTGGATGCCGAGCAACTCGACGACATCATGGCCGGCAAACCGCCACGCGCGCCCAAGCCTGCTCAACCGAGCCAGAGCACCCAGCCACCGCAGGATGTGGCTCCTCCTCCGGCTCCGGCTGTTACACCTACGCAACCTGCGCAGGGAACTTAGAGGCAGAGAAGGGTTTAAGGGGGAAGGGATAAGGGTGCACGCTTTGCGCGCCCAGGTTTTCACTCTTCACCCTTCACCCTTCACCCTTCACCCTTCACCCTTCACATGCTTCATTGCGGCAAATTCCACTTCGACCTGTCCCGCCCATTAGTCATGGGCATTGTCAACGTCACCCCCGATTCCTTCTCGGATGGAGGGAAGCATTTGCGGCGAGATGCTGCGCTGGCCCATGCTCACCAATTGATACAACAAGGCGCGGACATTCTCGATATCGGTGGGGAATCCACGCGTCCCGGCGCGCTGGCTGTCAGCGTGCAGGAAGAACTGGATCGCGTGATGCCGGTGATTGAAGGTTTGCGCGGTGCGCCTGTTCCCCTTTCCGTGGATAGTTGCAAACCCGAAGTGATGCGTGCGGCGCTGGCGGCGGGGGCGAGCATGGTCAACGACATCAATGCGCTGCAACAACCGGAAGCCTTGGCCGCAGTGGACACGAGCGATGCAGCGGTGTGTCTGATGCACAAGCAGGGCAACCCGCAGACCATGCAGGCGCAGCCGCAGTATCAGGATGTAGTGGCGGAGGTGCTGCAATTTTTGCGCGCGCGTATTGCTGCTATCGAAGCCGCAGGCATTGCCCGTGAGTGCATCGTGGTTGATCCGGGCTTTGGATTTGGCAAGACGCTGGTGCATAATCTCGCTTTGTTGCGCGGTCTGGGTGCGCTCAAAGAACTGGGTGTGCCAGTGCTGGCGGGACTGTCGCGCAAATCCATGCTGGGAATGATTACCGGACAGGATGTGGAACATCGGGACTATGCCAGCGTAGCTGCGGCGTTGCTGGCGGTGCAGCGCGGCGCGCAAATTGTGCGCGTGCATGATGTAGGCGCCACAGTGGATGCGTTGAAGGTTTGGAATGCACTGAATGGAGTAACAGAGTGAGCAGAAAATATTTTGGTACGGATGGTGTGCGCGGCAAGGTGGGGGAGTATCCCATCACGCCGGAATTCGTGATGCATCTCGGCTATTCAGCCGGTAAGGTGCTGGCTTCCGCCGACTGGCATTTGGCGCAGGGCGAACGCCCGGGCGTGCTGATCGGCAAGGACACCCGTATCTCCGGCTACATGCTGGAATCGGCGTTGCAGGCCGGGCTGATTGCCGCCGGGGTGGACGTGTATCTGGCCGGGCCGGTGCCGACCCCGGCGGTGGCCTACCTCACCCGCGCATTGCGTTTGCAGGCGGGCATCGTCATTTCCGCCTCGCATAATCCGTTCGAGGACAATGGCATCAAGTTTTTTTCCAGCAAGGGCAGCAAGCTGCCGGACGAGACCGAACTCGCCATCGAAGCCGGGCTGGAGCATCCCATCGTTACCATGCCCTCGGCCAGTCTGGGCAAGGCCAAGCGTATCGACGACGCGGCGGGGCGCTATATCGAATTCTGCAAGAGCAGTTTCCCTTATGACCTCGATCTGCGCGGCTTGAAGCTGGTGGTGGATTGCGCGCACGGCGCGGCCTATCACATCGCGCGCCATGTGTTCCACGAACTCGGCGCGGACGTGGTCGCCATCGGTGCGCAGCCGGACGGCAAGAATATCAACGACGGCTACGGCGCGACCGCCCCGGCTAATTTGCAGCAGGCGGTCAAGGAGCATCATGCCGACCTCGGCATCGCGCTGGACGGTGACGGTGACCGGCTAGTGATGGTGGATGCGGACGGGACTTTGTACGACGGCGACCAGTTGATATACGTCATCGCCAAACATCGCCATGCACAGGGAATGCTCAAGGGCGGCGTGGTTGGTACTCTGATGACCAATCTCGCTTTCGAGCACGCCATACAGCGCCTCGGCGTGCCGTTCGCGCGCGCCAGGGTAGGTGACCGCTACGTGATGGAGTTATTGCAGCAGAACGGCTGGCAACTGGGCGGAGAGAATTCCGGCCACATCATCTGTCTGGATCGACACACCACGGGCGACGGCATCATCTCCGCCCTGCAAGTATTGCATGCCTTGCGCGCGAACAAACAAACGCTGGCGCAAGCCGTGGCCGGATTGACCATGTACCCGCAGGTGCTGGTGAATGTGCGCGTGGACAAAGGCACGGATTACACCTCGCACATCGATGTTCGTGCCGCCGTGTCCGCCGCCGAAACGGCTCTTGACGGCAAGGGTCGCGTGTTGCTGCGGCCTTCCGGCACCGAACCGCTATTGCGCGTGATGGTTGAAGGCGAAGACGGCGCTGCGGTGCGGCATTGGGCGGAAGCCATCGCCCAGACGGTACGCGAGGCGGCGCAGGGTAAGTAACCCAAAGACGGTTGCTTAGCGGGTTGGTTGCTCAAAAAATTGTTTAGGACTGAGCCTTTGGGTAGAATGCGACTCTTTGCAAACGGGTATACAGATGGCCGGGAAATCCCAAAAAACACCAGGTTTCGAGGCGGCGCTGGCCGAATTGGAGCAGGTGGTCACCGATATGGAGTCGGGCAAGCTGTCGCTGGAGGATTCGCTGGCCGCATACAAGCGCGGTGCCGAGTTGTTGCAGCATTGCCGTGGCCGTCTGGAAGATGCGCAGCAGCAGGTGCGCGTGCTGGAAGAGGGGACGTTGAAGGCTTTTCAGATTACGGGTGACGCGAGTCAGTCGTGATGCCAGCGCTTAATTTTCAGGCTTGGTCCAGCGCTCACCAGAATCGCTTTGAGGATGTGCTGCGCAACTTGCTGCCATCGGCAGATATCGCGCCCGAACGCTTGCACGCGGCCATGCGCTATAGCGTGCTGGACGGCGGCAAGCGTGTGCGCCCGCTGCTGGCTTTTGCCGCAGGCGAGTTGGCCGGAGCGGATGTCGTCCGCATTAATATCGCCGCCGCTGCGGTCGAGTTGATCCATGCCTATTCGCTGGTGCATGACGACATGCCGTGCATGGACGACGACATGCTGCGTCGGGGCAAGCCGACATGCCATGTCCAATTCGACGAGGCCACTGCACTGCTGGTGGGCGATGCGCTGCAAAGTTTGGCTTTTCAACTGCTGGCCGAACATCCGCTGAATGATGATCCGTCGCACCAATTGCAAATGCTCAAGCTGCTTGCAGTAGCCTCCGGTTCGCGCGGTATGGCGGGCGGTCAGGCGATAGACTTGGGCAGCGTGGGCAAACAACTCAACCTGCCGGAACTCGAATTTATGCACATTCATAAGACCGGCGCGTTGATCCGTGCCGCCGTGTTGCTTGGCGCGCACTGCGGCGCGGCTCTGGGCGAGGCGCAACTGAACCGGCTGGATCGATTCAGCAAATGTGTCGGGCTGGCTTTTCAGGTGGTGGACGATGTGCTCGACAGCGAGGCGGATACCGCTACGCTGGGCAAGACCGCTGGCAAGGATGCAGACAACGACAAGCCTACTTACGTTACGCTGCTCGGCGTGCAGGCGGCGAAAAAAATGGCGGCAGAGTTACATCGCGAGGCGCTGGATGTGCTGGCAGACTTCGGTGAAGAAGCGCGCCGCTTGCGCGAGCTGGCAGACTTTATCGTATTGAGAAAGTTTTGATGTATTCCTCCCTCAATATCATCAACACCCCCGACGACTTGCGCCAGATGGAGCGCAAGCAGTTACCGCAACTGGCGCATGAGTTGCGCCAGTTTTTGATCGAGTCGGTGAGCAAAACCGGCGGCCATTTATCTTCCAATCTTGGCACGGTGGAGCTGACCATCGCGCTGCACTATGTGTTCAACACGCCGCACGACAAGTTGGTGTGGGATGTGGGGCACCAGACTTATGCGCACAAGATGCTCACCGGACGGCGCGATGCGATGAAGACATTGCGCATGGCAGGCGGGATTTCCGGTTTTCCCAAGCGTGCCGAAAGCGCTTACGATGCCTTCGGCACCGGGCATTCCAGCACTTCGATCTCGGCGGCGCTGGGCATGGCGGTGGCGGCCAAGCTGGCTGGTTCGGACAGCCGTTCCGTGGCGGTCATCGGCGATGGCGCGATGACCGGAGGCATGGCGTTCGAGGCGCTCAACAACGCGGGCGCGATGAACGCCAACCTGCTGGTGGTGCTCAACGACAACGACATGTCCATCTCGTCGCCGGTCGGCGCGCTGAATAATTATCTGGCCAAGCTGATGTCCGGCGGTTTCTACACCGCGATGCGGCGCGGCAGCGAGAAAGTGCTGAAGGGCATGCCGCCGGTGCTGGAATTCGCCAAGCGCGCCGAGGAACACGTCAAAGGCATGGTCACACCGAGTACCCTGTTCGAGGAATTCGGTTTCAATTACATCGGCCCCATAGACGGCCACGATCTTGATGTGCTGGTCACCACGCTGAACAATATCCGCCACCTCGAAGGTCCGCAGTTTTTGCATGTGGTCACGCAGAAAGGCAAGGGTTATGCCCATGCGGAGGAGGATTGCGTGCTGTACCACGGCGTTGGCAAATTCGATCCGGTCAACGGCATCGCCCCGAAACCGGCGGGCAAACCGAGCTATACGCAGGTCTTCGGTGACTGGCTGTGCGACATGGCGGCACAGGACGAGCGGCTGGTCGGTATCACTCCGGCGATGTGCGAAGGCTCGGGCATGGTCGAGTTCGCGCAAAAGTATCCCGAACGTTATTTCGACGTGGGCATCGCCGAGCAGCATGCGCTGACTTTCGCCGCCGGATTGGCATGTGAGGGGATGAAGCCAGTGGTGGCGATCTACTCCACCTTCTTGCAGCGCGCCTATGACCAACTGATCCACGATATCGCCATCCAGAATTTGCCGGTGATGCTGGCGATAGACCGGGGCGGGCTGGTTGGCGCGGATGGCGCGACGCATGCCGGGAGTTTTGATTTAAGTTTTCTGCGCTGCATTCCCAACATGACGCTGATGACGCCTGCCGACGAGGACGAATGCCGCCAGATGCTGGCCACCGCGTATCATCTTAATACCCCGAGCGCGGTGCGCTACCCGCGCGGCTGCGGGCCGGGCGTAGCACCGGACAAGAAGATGCAGGCGCTGCCCATCGGCAAAGGCGAGATTCGCCGCGCGGGCGCGAAGATCGCCATCCTCGCGTTCGGTTCCATGCTCGCACCCGCGCTAGTGGCGGCGCAACAACTTGATGCCAGCGTCGCCAATATGCGCTTCGTCAAACCGCTGGACGAGGAACTGGTACTGCAATTGGCACGCGAACATTCGCTGCTGGTAACGGTGGAAGAGAACACCGTGCAGGGCGGGGCTGGCAGCGCGGTGGCGGAATGTCTGCAACGACATGGCGTGGCAGTGCCGTTGTTGCATCTCGGCTTGCCGGATGCATTTCTGGAGCACGGCGACCCGGCGCAGATGCTGGCAGCTTGCGGCTTGGATGCCGCTGGCATCGCCGCTTCCATTTTGTGCAAAATACCTGAGTAAAATAATTAGGTATTAGCTATAATTATCTAATATTGATTTGAATGAGAGCGTAATCATGAATTCTCCTACACCGAAACCCATAGCCGATGTGCAAAATCAGGCTGACACGCGCCATCTGGCGATCAATAAGGTCGGCATCAAGGGCATCCGTCATCCCGTCGTCGTCAAGGACAAGAGCGTTGGCGTGCAGCACACCATCGCTACTTTCAATATGTATGTGTACCTGCCGCACGATTTCAAGGGCACGCACATGTCGCGCTTCGTCGAAATACTCAACCAGCATGGGCGCGAGATTTCGGTGGAGTCGTTTCAGAGCATCCTGAGTGAGATGGTGGAGAAACTGGAGGCGAAGTCCGGCTACATCGAGATGAGCTTCCCTTATTTCGTCAACAAGACCGCGCCAGTGTCCGGCGTGCAGAGCCTGCTGGACTACGATGTCATCTTCGTCGGCGAGATTAACGACGGGCAATACCGCTTTACCATGAAGGTGCAGGTACCGGTCACCAGTCTGTGCCCCTGTTCCAAGAAAATCTCCGAACGCGGCGCGCACAACCAGCGCTCGCACGTCACCATCACCGTGCGCACCAAACGCTCGGTATGGATAGAAGAAGTGGTGCGCTACGCCGAGGATCAGGCCTCCTGCGAGCTATATGGACTACTCAAGCGCACCGACGAGAAATTTGTCACCGAGCGCGCTTACGACAATCCCAAGTTCGTTGAGGATATGGTGCGCGATGTCGCGACGGCACTGAATGATGATGAGCGCATCGAGGCCTATGTGGTGGAGTCGGAGAATTTCGAGTCCATACATAATCATTCGGCCTATGCGTTGATCGAACGTGATAAAACGAAGGACTTGCCATGAAACCTGTCGCCATTTTTCGTCACGCACCAACCGAAGGCCCTGGCTATTTCGCCGAATTTCTCGACGAGCGCGGCATCCCGTGGCAATTGATTTGCATTGATGCAGGCGAAGCCGTTCCAAGTGATACCAGCAAATTTTCCGGCCTGGTATTCATGGGCGGGCCGATGAGCGTGAACGACGACCTGCCGTGGATACCGCAAGTGCTTGCCATCATTCGCAATGCCGTGGCACGGGACATTCCCGTGCTCGGTCACTGTCTCGGCGGGCAACTCATATCCAAAGCAATGGGCGGCTTGGTGACGCGCAACCCGGTCAAGGAAATTGGTTGGGGCAAAGCGACGGTATCCGATAACGACACGGCGCGAGCATGGTTTGGCAGCATTCAGTCGTTCGAAGCCTTTCATTGGCACGGCGAAACCTTCAACCTGCCGCAAGGCGCGACCCATCTATTGTCCAGTGCGCATTGCGAGAACCAAGCTTATGCCATCGGCAAGCATCTTGCGTTGCAATGCCATGTGGAAATGAACGAACAGATGATCCGCGATTGGTGCGAGGTCGGCGCAGATGAAATCGCCGCCAGTTCCAGCAGTCCCGCCGTGCAATCGGTCTCTGTCATGCAGGCGCAGATGGCGGATAAACTGCCGCAACTGCACGCAGCCGCGCGGCAGCTATATCAACACTGGGTAGCGGGGTTGTAAGTTTCAGGGCTACCCCGGCAACGCTACTGCATTTCCGCCTACCCCCTCTGCCGTGTTAAAATGCGCGCCTTTTTCGTTTACCGTTAATTTAGAAGGCTTGCCATGTTCTCCAGCAAAAATACCATTGCCCATACCGACCCGGAATTGTGGGCTGCGATTCAGGATGAAAATCGCCGTCAGGAAGATCACATCGAGTTGATCGCCTCGGAAAATTACACCAGCCCGGCGGTGATGGAGGCGCAGGGCAGCAAGCTTACCAACAAGTATGCAGAAGGCTATCCCGGCAAGCGTTACTACGGCGGTTGTGAGTATGTGGATGTGGCGGAACAGTTGGCGATCGACCGCGCCAAGGCGCTGTTCGGTGCGGAGTACGCCAACGTGCAACCGCATTCCGGTTCGCAGGCAAATCAGGCGGTGTATGTGTCGGTGCTCAAGCCGGGTGATACGATTTTGGGGATGAGTCTGGCGCACGGCGGTCACCTGACCCACGGCGCATCGGTGAATATCAGCGGCAAGCTGTATAACGCCATCCAGTACGGCCTGAATGACGAGGAAGATATCGACTACGACCAGGTGCAAGCTTTGGCGCTGGAGCACAAGCCCAAGATGATCGTGGCGGGCGCTTCTGCCTTTGCGCTGGTGATCGACTGGAAGCGCTTCCGCGCGATTGCCGACAGCGTCGGTGCTTACTTGTTCGTGGACATGGCGCATTACGCGGGCTTGATCGCGGCGGGTGTTTATCCTTCCCCGGTCGGTATCGCGGATTTCGTCACCACCACTACTCACAAGACGTTGCGCGGTCCGCGCGGCGGCTTGATCCTGGCCAAGGCCGAGCATGAGAAAGCGCTGAATTCGGCGATTTTCCCCTGCTTGCAAGGCGGCCCGCTGATGCACGTCATCGCCGCCAAGGCAGTGGCATTTAAGGAAGCGGCCAGCAAAGAATTCAAGGTCTACCAAACGCAAGTGGTGGACAATGCGCGTGTGATGAGCAAGGTGCTGCAGGAACGCGGCCTGCGCATCGTCTCAGGGCACACCGACAGCCACGTGTTTCTGGTGGATCTGCAACCCAAAAACCTCACCGGCAAGGATGCTGAAATCGCGCTGGGCCGCGCCCATATCACGGTGAACAAGAACGCCATTCCGAATGATCCGCAAAAACCCTTCGTCACCAGCGGCATCCGCATCGGTAGCCCCGCAATGACCACGCGCGGCTTCAAGGAACTCGAAGCCGAAAAGCTCGCCAACCTGATCGCCGACGTGCTGGATGCGCCGAATGACGAAGCAGTGATCGCGCGCGTGGTAGGCGAGGTGAAGAAATTGACTGTGCAGTTTCCGGTTTATGGTGCATAGACGTAAGTAGGAAGTTGGTTTTGCCTTAACTACCAACTTACGTCTTCCAACTAACAACTCATTATGAAATGTCCATTCTGTAAAGGCCCTGACACCCAAGTGGTGGATACGCGCGAGAACGAGGAAGGCGACAGCATCCGCCGCCGCCGCCGTTGCCTGTCGTGCGAGAAGCGCTTTACCACCTTTGAAACGGTGGAGTTGCGCATGCCGCAGGTGGTCAAACAAAACGGAATGCGTAGCGAGTTTGATGAAAAAAAACTGCGCACCAGTTTTTCCCGCGCCCTGCACAAACGCCCTGTGTCTACCGAACTGGTGGATGTGGCAATTCATAATGTGACGCAGAAAGTGTTTGCGCTCGGCGAGCGCGAAATCAGGTTCGCGCCTGATTGGCGAGATGGTGATGAAGGAGCTTCTGAAGCTGGATAAGGTGGCCTATATCCGCTTCGCTTCGGTATACAAGAGTTTTCAGGATGTGGGCGATTTCACCGAGGCGGTGGAGGAAGTGCGCAAGTCGCCCGCTCGCCGGAAACCGCAAGCAAAATAATTATGATTGCAGCACAGGACAGCGTGTGGATGGCCCAGGCGCTGCGCCTGGCGGAACACGGCTTTTACAGCACCAGTCCTAATCCGCGCGTCGGCTGTGTGCTGGTGCGCGATGGCAATATTGTTGGTGAGGGCTGGCACGAACGCGCCGGCGAACCACATGCCGAAGTTCATGCCCTGCGTGCAGCCGGTGATGGGGCGCGCGGCGCAACCGCCTATGTGACGCTGGAGCCATGCAGTCACCAAGGGCGCACCCCGCCCTGCGCTGATGCGCTGATCGCAGCAGGAGTGGCGCGTGTGGTGGTGGCGGTGCAAGACCCAAATCCGCAAGTCGCGGGGCAGGGCATCGCGAAGTTACGTGCGGCTGGAATAGAAATTGAATGCGGCCTGATGGACGCGGCGGCGCGCGAAATCAACATCGGATTTTTTACACGCATGACACGCGGCATGCCATGGGTGCGCAGCAAGATTGCGGCCAGTCTGGACGGGCGCACCGCGCTGGCGAACGGTGAGAGCAAATGGATCACCGGCGCGGCGGCGCGGCAGGACGTGCAACACTGGCGCGCGCGTTCCTGCGTTGTGCTCACCGGCATCGGTACAGTGCTGGCGGATGACCCGCAACTCAATGTGCGCGAGTTTGCAGCCTCTCGCCAGCCGCTGCGCGCAGTGGTAGATAATGGTCTGCGCCTGCCGCCGAATGCGCGGCTATTGCAACAGCATGGCGCAGTGGTTTACACCGTGATGCGTGATGCACAGAAAATTGCTGCACTGGAACAAGCCGGTGCGCGCGTCGTTGTATTGCCGGATGCGAACGGTCAAGTGGATGCCGCCGCCGTGCTGCGCGATCTCGCCGCGCAGGGGTGCAACGAAGTGTTGGTGGAAGCAGGCAGTAAATTGAATGGAGCCTTGTTGAAGGCGGGGCTGGTGGATGAACTGGTGCTGTACCTCGCACCGCAGTTGCTGGGCGACATGGCGCGCGGTATGGCGCGGCTGGGAGAACTAACCAGTCTGGATCAGCGCATAAATTTGGAATGGCAGGATGTGCGCCACGTCGGCAAGGATTTGCGCATCGTAGCGCGAGTGAAGAAATGATTTCCTCCCCCTTGCAGGGGGAGGGTTAGGGTGGGGGTAGAAACGTAGAGACACGGTTCGCGTAGATTGCACCCCCATCCCAGCCTTCCCCCTAAAAAGGGGAAGGGGTTTTTACAGGGTTCAGGAGAAAATAATGTTTAGCGGAATCATTGCAGATGTAGGAACCATCACCCGCGCCGAGGATCGCGACGGCGGTCTGCGCCTTTCTGTCGAGACGCATGTGCTCGGCATGGACGACGTGCAACTCGGCGACAGCATTGCGGTGAATGGAGTTTGTCTCACCGTGGTGAAAATGGATGGTAATGTCTTCACCGTGGAGGTGTCACGCGAAACATTGAATTGCACCGTCGGGCTGGAAGTGCAGGGCGGGCACGTCAACCTGGAAAAGGCGTTGCGCCTGGCGGACAGGCTGGGCGGGCATCTGGTGAGCGGCCATGTGGATGGTGTGGGCGAGGTGCTTTCGTTTGTCGATCTGGAAGAAAGCTGGACGCTTACCGTGAGTGCGCCTCAGGCTCTGGCAAAATATATCGCAGTGAAAGGTTCCATCACCATCAACGGGGTGAGCCTCACCGTGAACGAAGTATCGGGTACGGTGTTCAACGTCAATTTGATTCCGCACACCCTGTTGGTGACCACGCTGAAAGAATTGCGTACAGGCGCAAAGGTAAACCTGGAGATTGATTTGATTGCGCGCTATGTGGAGCGCATGATGCATGCAGAGAGAAGGATTGAAATGACCGACATAGCACCGATAAATGACATCATCGCCGAAATCCGCGCCGGACGGATGGTTATACTTGTAGATGAAGAAGACCGCGAGAACGAGGGCGACTTGGTGTTTGCCGCCGAGTTTGTCACGCCGGAAGCCATCAACTTCATGATCCGTCATGCGCGCGGCTTGGTCTGTCTAACGTTGACCGAGGAGCGCTGCCAACAGCTTGGCATTTCGCATATGGCACGGGAAAACAAGAGTCCGCTCGGCACCAATTTCACCGTTTCCATCGAAGCGGCAGAAGGTGTGACCACCGGCATCTCCGCTTCCGACCGTGCCGCCACCATCAGGGCGGCGGTGAAGAAGGATGCCAAGCCTACTGACATCGTCCAACCCGGCCATATCTTTCCGATCATGGCACGGCAAGGCGGCGTGCTGGTACGTGCCGGACATACCGAAGCGGGCTGCGACCTGGCGTACATGGCCGGGCTGATGCCAGCGGCGGTGATCTGCGAGATCATCAAGGAAGATGGCGAAATGGCCCGTCTGCCAGACCTGGTCGAATTCGCCAAGTTGCATGGTTTGAAGATCGGCGCCATTGCCGATTTGATCGAGCACCGCAGCCATCACGAGAAGCTGGTCGAGCGCGTTGGCAGCCGCAAAGTACAGACCGCATACGGCGAACTCGAACTGGTGACTTATGTGGACAAGACCACGCAACACACCCATCTTGCATTGGTGAAGGGCAATATCCAGCCGCAGGAAGAAACCCTAGTGCGCGTACATGAGCCGCTATCGGTGATGGATTTTATGGAGCAGGCGCATTACCCGCAGTCCACCAGCGTGCATGATGCGCTGCTGAAAATAAGTCAGTCGCCCGCCGGTGTGCTGGTGATGAGGCACCACAACGAAACTTCGCAAGACTTGTTGGCGCGTGCCGCAGCAACCCCGGAAACACATCATGCAGCGCAATGGGATCCGCGCAACTACGGCATCGGTGCGCAGATATTGCGCGACCTCAACGTCGGCAAGATGTGCCTGCTCGCCACCCCGCGCAAACTGCCGAGCATGACGGGGTTTGGGTTGGAAGTGGTGGGTTACTGCAATACTAAATCATAAAAACTTAGTCGTTAGATTTTGGTCTTTAGTCGCTAGTTAAAACAAACCCGCGTATAACCAGCGACTTTGCTGGCGTAGTTTGCCAGCTTAGTCGAATGGCTAGAAGTTTCACCAGCGGACAGAACCAACTAGCGACTAGCTACTAATTGCTTCGGCATAGGAGAAATTATAAATGAAAGAAATCGAAAAGAACCTGAATGGCGCAGGGATGCGCATCGGTATCGTGCAGAGCCGCTTCAATGAAGTGGTCTGCGAAGGTCTGCTGTCGGCTTGCCGCGCGCAGCTTGTCCAGCAGGGCGTAAGCGATGCAGACACCACATTGGCGACGGTGCCGGGCGCGCTGGAAATCCCACTGGTGTTGCAACAGATGGCAATGAGCAGGAGATTCGATGCGCTCATCGCATTGGGTGCGGTGATACGCGGTGACACCTTCCATTTTGAAGTCGTATCGAATGAGTCTGCGCGCGGCGTGGGCGAGGTGCAACTGCATTGCGGCGTGCCCATCGCCAATGCCATTCTGACCACTAACACCGATGAGCAGGCCGAAGATCGCATGAGCGTCAAGGGCGCGGAAGCTGCGCTGGTTGCGATTGAGATGGTTAATCTGTTGCGGGAACTTGCATGAATGACGGGGCCGATAAGCCAAAGGCTCCGGCCAAAAGTTCGCGCCGCCGCGCGCGCGAACTGGCCATGCAAGGCATTTACCAGTGGCGGCTGACCGGTGGCGATATTGCGCTGATCGAAAAACAGATCCGCGAGGAAAAGGGCATGGGCCGCTATGACGCGGAATTTTTCAGCGGGCTGTTGCGCGGTGTGCTGGCGCAGCACGCCGATCTCGAAACAGCTGTGACACCGCACCTCGACCGTAAGCTCGCAGAACTCAGCCCGGTGGAGTTTGCCGTGCTGCTGTTGGGCGCATACGAACTGTTGCATCATCCCGAAATTCCCTATCGCGTGGTCATCAACGAAGCGGTGGAACTTGCCAAGACATTTGGCGGCACCGATGGACACAAGTTCGTCAACGGCGTGCTGGACAAACTGGCCGCGCAAGTGCGCGCAGTCGAACTTGCGGCTAGGTAAATTCATAAAATCTTTTGCCTCAGAGAACACAGAGCCCACAGAGGAGAAACGGTAGGTTCACCTATGTTGAGGTATTACTCAGCAGGATAATTCAGTTAGGTAAACCCCCGGCTATGCCGGGGGACTCAGTTAGATTTGACCGTTCCGGCGGTCATTAAAAAGCAACGTTAAAATTCAGCAACATCATTCCCTCCCCCTTGCAGGGGGAGGGGTAGGGAGGGGGTAGAAACTAAGCATGAGCATAATCAAAATTTCTACCCCCATCCCAACCTTCCTCCTGCAAGGAGGAAGGAGTAAAAAACCCGCCGCCTTCAGGCGGTTCACGGTTTTATCGGCTCCTTTGAGGGGCTGACCTAATAAGCCCCCGGCTTTGCCGGGGGTAATTTAACTATGGAATTCTCTTAAAATTTCGCGCAATCTCTGTGTTTCCTGTGGCTGATTCTAAAATTAAGCAAGGTATGTCGGAATTCGATCTGATCCAGCGTTACTTCACCCGCACCACTCCCGGCGCGGTGCTGGGCGTGGGCGACGATGCCGCGCTGCTGCGTATCGGTAGCGGCATGGAACTGGCGGTATCCACCGACATGCTGGTGAGTTGCACGCATTTCCTTCCCGATGCCGATCCATTCCTTTTGGGACACAAGACGCTGGCGGTGAACCTTTCCGATCTGGCGGCGATGGGCGCACAACCGCGCTGGGCGACGCTGGCGTTGTCTTTGCCTCAAGCGGATGAGGCGTGGTTGCAGAAATTCAGCGAGGGATTCTTTGCGCTGGCGGATCGACATGGTGTGGAACTCATAGGTGGCGATACCACGCGCGGCCCGCTCAACCTGTGCGTCACCATCATGGGCGAGGTGCCACAAGGGGCTGCGCTACGGCGCAACGGGGCGAAGCTGGGCGATGACATCTGGGTGTCAGGGAGATTGGGCGATGCCGCGCTGGCATTGGCGCATCTGCAAGGTAAGGTTCATTTGTTCGCAGCTGATTTTTCTTCGTGCGCTCTCGCCTTGCATCAGCCGACACCGCGTATAGAGCTTGGGCTGGTTTTGCGCGGCGTGGCACACAGCGCGATAGATGTTTCGGACGGACTGCTGGCCGATCTTGGGCATATCCTGGAATGCTCGAAGCTGGGGGCGGAGATTCAATTTGATACGTTGCCGGTTTCCTCATCGTTGCGTCCGTACCTTGCGCAGACAATGGGTATGAGCTGCGCCTTGGCGGGCGGCGACGATTACGAGCTGTGTTTCACCGCGCCTCTCGCGCACCGTAGCGCGGTGGAAGATATGTCCCATCGAATGAACTTGCCGCTGACACGCATCGGCGTTATCGTGGCGTGTAGCGGCTGCACAGTGCGCGCCGCAGATGGCAGTATTATCAATATTGAGGAATCGGGCTATGACCACTTCCGCTGAGTTGCGTGTGCAACCTTCATGGCGTTTTATTTTCAGCCACCCCGCGCATTTCATTTCATTCGGATTTGGCAGTGGCCTGTTCCCCGGCTCGCCCGGAACGATGGGTACGTTGGTCGCTTTTCCGCTCTACTGGTATCTCGCGCCGCGTTTCACCGATGCCATGTTCATCGTGCTGCTGGTGTGGCTGTTCGCCTTCGGCGTGTGGGTGTGCGGCAAGACCGGGCGCGCGCTGGGCGTGGCTGACTACGGCGGTATCGTGTGGGACGAGATCGTGGCTATGCTGCTGGTGCTGTTCTTTACCCCGGATGGTTTATTTTGGAACCTGCTCGCGTTTTCGCTGTTCCGCTTCTTCGACATCGTCAAGCCGCCTCCCATCCGCCATTTTGATCGGACATGGCACGGTGGCCTCGGTGTGATGTTCGATGACATCCTTGCGGCGGGCTATACGCTGCTGTGCATGGCGTTGGTAAAAAGTATTCTGTTGTAGGGCGGACGAGCGTGGCGTTATCCGCTAATGAATACATCGAACATTCAATATGCCAAGAAATGTAACAGAAAAAAGGCATTGCCAATCTCAGCTATCAGCCATAAAGGGAGGTCACGACTGGCAGCTTCACGGCGGCGCAAATTATTGCATGTCACTGGCAGCATTGCGGCAAGCAGTTCACAATGGCGAACGCTCACAATGCGCCATTTTCGACCCTTCACGAGCGTCTGCATCGCGGCGCCAAATATTGCGACATGAAACACCACACTGAATTATGCCAGATTAAGCATCTGCCCCACTTTTTCCCAACTTAACGTTAGTACCCCGAGTTATCTACCAATCTATTACATTGGCCGGATCAATTACGACCTTAGTCCGTACAATATTTGGCTAAAGGTCCATGGTCGCACCATTCAACTTCATAGACAATTACTCACGATGAAACGAGCTACGACCAAGCTTTTCATGCAGTTACTCTAGCTAATAAAACTGTTCGATGCTCGTCAAATTATGTATTCGCTAATGACATATAAGGCAATTAATTGATGAGTGACAAAATTAAAATTATTCTTGTTGATAATCACCGTTTGTTCAAGCACGGTTTTACGGAGCTATTGACTCGACACTATGGAATTACAGTAGTCGGCGATACCAATAGCCCGGATGAATTGATCTCCTTGATGCTTGAACAAAAGCCTGATTTGGTGATCATGGACTTGCGCATTGGGCACGTAGATGGATTAGGGTTGCTGAAGTGGATTCGCGAAGAAGGTTATCTCACTCCCGTAATAATTCTGACAAGGAGAGATTCCCAATCCGATCTCGCCAATGCACTGCAAGCTGGGGTTCGTGGCTATCTGCTCAAGAACATGAATCCAGAGGATGTAGTACACGCAATCCGTCGGGTTGCTGCTGGAGAATTTATAGTTGCGCCGTCGCTGTCGGAAAAAATGGTCAGAATATTACAGAACGAGCCACAAGGACTGGGTGAGGATATTATCCTAAAATCATTGACTGAACGTCAGTGCGAAATACTGCGATTCTTGGCGCGGGGTAAAAGCAACAAGGTTATAGCCCAGAATCTTGGTATTAGCAACGAAACAGTCAAGCTGCATATTCGCAACATTCTTGCCAGGCTTAATCTGTCCTCGAGAGTGGCAGCGGCAGTATTATTCGCTAAAGTTGCAGTAGACCAATAACTAGTTATTGGGGAGGCAGTATTTTCAAATTTGATCCACGAGTATGACGCACCCAACTTCACGCTTATGCTCAATGCTCAAGTTATGAGTATTTGGTTACTGAATTTACGTAAATAGCACTGTTATGTCTTGATGGTCAACTTGAGCGAAGAACCAATGCCCAAGGAAATTGAAAAATTGACAATAGGAAGATCCAAACCTTAACCTGAAAAACTTGCATCGCTTCGATCCGACTGACACGGCAGGATACATGTGGAATATGCATGCTTTGGTGAGGGGCTTAAATTTAGGAAGCTTTGAGTATGATCCAAACGAACTCAATAGACATATTCCTCTGGAATAACAATTTCAATACGGGCTTGCCGAAGGTCGATGAACAGCACCAAAAATTGATCCAACTATTGAATTCACTGGCCAGCCATATTGCTTTCCAGTCTGATATCCAGAAGTTGAGCGTTATTTTCGATGAACTGGTTGACTATGCGGATTACCATTTCAAGACAGAAGAAGCTATCTGGCATGAGTATCTCCCAAATGATCCTTTGGAATTGGATCGTAAGCGACCCATTAACAACGCCCTTGTTGCCTAAATCAAATATCAGCATGCTTGGCACATCTTAAACAAGGTGGAGCCAACATGAAGAATCGAACGGAATTTTGGACAGCGCATGTCGCCGCCGTCAAACGTGAGGCAATTTCAGCGAGTGCCTATGCGAAGCAGCACGACCTCTCGATTGCCGCTTTGTATTATTGGCAGCGCAAGCTGAAATCAAATGCCGGGGTAAGTGAGGTAGGATCTGAACCCAAATTCGTGGCGCTACGCGTTGCGGAACAGCGTCCATGCCAGTGCACTTTGGTGTTGCCTTCCGGTCTGCATCTGGAAATGTCGGCGTTGCCCGCACCGGAATGGTTGGCAGCGCTGAGCCGCACTTTGCCGGGAGCACGCTAATGCATCCAGGCTGCACTATCGAGCAAGTCTATTTGTGCCGTGACGCGATCGACTTCCGGAAAGCGATTAATGGGCTGAGCGTGATGGTCGAACAAGAAATGGGTTTAAATCCGTTTGGAAGTGCGTTGTATGTATTCGTCAATCGCTCACGGAATAAGATCAAGGTGTTGTACTGGCATCGCAATGGGTTTTGTCTGTGGCAAAAGCGCTTGGAAGAAGATAAATTTCATTGGCCGAAACACAGCGAGACGAACACACAAACGATCACGCTCAGAGAATTCGAGTGGTTGCTTGAAGGCCTTGATTTGTGGAGAAATAAACCTCATAAAACGTTGAAATACGCTTGCATTTCATAGGGTAAATTGATAGAATTCTTCATGCTTAAAACACATGAAAAAGTCTTCAGTTTTACCACTGGATTATCGCTCCAGAGCCAACCTTCCCGAGTTCACTTTACCCGACGTTTTACCGACCGACCCGGCAGCACTTACAGCGCTGTTAATTGCAGCTGTCAATGCAAAGATCGCCTTTGCCGAACACGTCACCTACCTGTACGAACAAATCGCATTAGCGCGCCGCCGCATGTTTGGCCCGAGTTCAGAGAGTGTTGCACAGTTTCACCTATTCGACGAAGCGGAAGTACTGGCCGCAACCTCAACCGAGGCACAGGATGTTGCGCCGTTGCCGGTATCGGCACCCGCCAAGGCTCAAAAGCCCGCACGCGGCAAACGCAGCCCGCTGCCGCCAGAACTTGAACGGGTACAGATCATTCACGACGTGCCGGAATCCGAACGCACCTGCGGTTGCGGCACACCGATGGTGGTCATCAACCGAGTTGTCAGCGAACAGCTCGACATCGTCCCGATGCAGGTGCGCGTGCTGCAACATATCCGGTTGGTGTATGGATGCAAGGCCAGCGAACACGCACCAGTAACGGCGGCTTTGCCGCCACAACCCTTGCCCAAGAGCAATGCCAGTCCAAGTTTGCTGGCGATGCTGTTGACGACCAAGTATGTCGATGGCTTGCCGCTGGCTAGATTCGAGAAGGTGCTGGCCCGTCACGATGTGACAGTGCCGCGCCAGACGCTGGCGCGCTGGGTGATCGGCGCGAGTGCCGCACTGCAACCGCTGCACAACCTGATGCGGGACATCTTGTTTGATGCCCCCTTCATCCACATGGATGAAACGGTGGTACAGGTGCTCAAGGAAAAGAATAAGAGTCCGGCCTCCAACAGTTACATGTGGGTGCAGACGGGCGGGCCACCCGGAAAGCCGGTGGTGATTTACGACTATGACCCGAGTCGTAGCGGGGAAGTACCGGCGCGCCTGCTGCTGGGATATCAGGGTTATCTGATGACGGACGGCTACGAGGGCTATAACAAGCTTGCCAAAACCGATGGCATCGAGCATCTGGTTTGCTGGGCGCATGTTCGCCGCAAGTTTGTGGAGGCCGTGAAGGTGCAACTGAAAGGCACGCACGGTCATGCCGACCAGGCGGTCGCCATGATCGGCAAGCTTTACGGCATTGAAAAGGAGCACAAGAATTCCACAATTGAGGTGCGCTATGCCGCACGTCAGGAGAACAGCATACCGGTGCTCGATGAGTTGCATGACTGGATGGAAAAGCTGCTGCCCATGGTTCCGCCAAAGAGCGCACTGGGTGGCGCGCTGTCCTATATGCGAGATTACTGGGGCAAGTTGGTTCGCTACCCTGAGCGCGGCGATCTGCCAATCGACAACAACCGCTGCGAAAACGCGATCCGCCCCTTCGTGGTTGGCCGCAAGGCTTGGTTGTTTAGCGATACACCAGCCGGTGCCAACGCTAGCGCGATTATCTATTCGCTTGTTGAAACCGCCAAAGTAAACGGCGCAGAGCCATACACATGGCTGCGCCATGTGCTGGAGCATCTGCCCGCAGCACAAACGGCGGATGAAATGGATAAGTTGTTGCCGTGGAATTTCCATGCGGCGACTTTAGCTGACATCACGCCTCGCTGAATAGCCTGCACTTCCTGAATCGCTTACATTGGATCATCAAAAAAATCATAAAGACTTTACATCAACTGTATTACGGCTAAAAGCTGAAATAACCTCCAAACCGGTAAATGATGTGCTTTTGAAAGCACTCTCATTTCTCACTCGCTGGTTAGCTTCTCATATCCTTAAAATGACAAGTTAATGGCGATGGTAATTCTGGCCATTCAATCCGGCCTGACTAAGGAGCAGGCCGAGGAGCAATCGAAACTTGAATTGAGAGGAACGATGAGAGTGTTGATAGAGATCATCCTCTCCGCCTACTACAGCCTCACCACAAACACGTTACAACTGATGATGAAGAATTCCGATCTCAAACAAGCCGAGCAGGAATCCAAGGCATTGTTGCATCGCTATCAGACGTTGATGAAGACATCCCATGATGGTATCCACATCATGGATTCTGACGGCAACCTTCTGGAAGCCAACGATTCATTCTGCAGTATGTTGGGATATACGCAAGAAGAGGTGGTTCGCCTCAATGTTAGTGACTGGGACGCACGATTGACAAAAGAAGAATTGCTGGCGGATTTCAGGGCTGTTATCAGCAAAAGTGTTGCAATTGAGACATTACACCGCCGTAAGGATGGCTCATTGATTGATGTGGATATCAGTGGTTCCCACACGACGTTGGATGGAAACCATTATATCTTTGCCTCCAGCCGAGATATCACTGAGCGCAAGCGGATAGAGCATGAGCTCTTGCAAACTACCAAGCAGTTGCGCGAACTGGTGGCGAAATTCGAGTCTTCACAAGAAGCAGAAAGAAAGTCAATTGCTCGTGAAGTGCATGACGAGCTAGGTCAGATATTATCTACTTTACGCCTCGACATATCGATGATCCGTACTCGTTTCGGTAAGAACAACTCCGAGCTGATGGCGATGGTAGAAAATATGACAGTGTTGGTGGATCGAGCCATTCACGGTGTGCGTGATGTGTCTGAGAACCTGCGTCCTGCGGTGATGGGTATGGGAATCTTTGCTGCGATCCAGTGGCTGTGCAGCAATTTTTCTGCACACACCGGCATCCCTTGTGTCCTGGGTTCGCCCGATCCATGCGTGGATTTGGAAGAGGCACGCGCTGTTGTGATATTCCGCATCGTGCAGGAATCGTTGACGAATGCGATGCGATATGCAAATGCGCGTAACGTTAATATTGTAATATCACTGTACGATGAAAATATATGCGTCGAGGTAAGGGACGACGGCAGGGGATTCAATATGAACGATTCGAAGCTGCAGGCATCTTACGGACTATTAGGTATGCGCGAACGCGCGCGTGCTTGGGGCGGTCATCTTGATATTGACAGTACGCAAGGCAAGGGTACAGTTATTTCTTTTTACATTCCAATCAACGATAAAAGTAGATAAATGATGATCCGTCTATTGGTTGCAGATGATCATGCCATTCTGCGCAATGGGTTGAAACAACTTTTAGGGTTGGAAGTGGATATCACGGTGGCGGGCGAAGCGACCAATGGAGCCGAAGTACTGTTCTTGGTAGAAGAACAAGAATTTGATCTGTTGCTGCTTGATATGACAATGGAAGGCGAGAGCGGAACGGAGTTGATCAGGCACGTCAACGTTATAAAGCCTCATTTACCGATTCTGGTGCTGAGTATGCACAAGGTATCGCAGGTTGCCCTTCTTGCGCTCAAGGCGGGCGCCCAGGGCTACATTACCAAGGATAGCGAAACGGAAAGCCTGTTGGCTGCAATTCGCAAAGTGGCTAGCGGTGGCAAATACATCGACCCGGTTCTGGCCGAGGAAATTGCTTATAACACCTCATTTCTGGAGTCGGTGCTGGTACAGCCGCATGTATCTCTCTCCAACCGAGAGTTGGAAGTGTTTCGGCTACTGGTCGATGGCAAATATATCAATGAAATTGCCCAGCAGCTATCTCTTAGCAACAAGACCGTTAGCACCTATAAAACACGCATTATGGAAAAGATGAACCTTCAAAACATAGCAGACTTGGTTCGCTATGCTTTGCAGCACGGCATGGCGGAATAACACCCTGTTTGTGCAGCGTCAAATTGCAGGAATTATCCTACGTCATTGTAATTATTTTCCGACATAACAGTCAGAATCATCTGATGGTTTATTAGCCGCATCCCCAGTACCATTCGCGCCTACAAAAATAATTCTTTTATTCCTTCGGGTCTAAATTCCGCACCGCTTTTGGTGAAATGATTTGAGCGGATTTGAATTTGATAATTCGCGGATTGCCGCGCGGTTATTTATTTAATGGTCATGGAGAGGCGATGACAATCAATTCGTCAGCACGTAACGCTTCCAAAATAATTAATTCTGCATGGCATCATCTAGTCGATGAAAATCAGAAGAAAATAATCGTAAAGAAAGCGATACTGGCGCATGTCGCGGCATCACTTATGTACCTCGCAGTCGTCCTGACTATCTTGGCTATTTTTATAGTGATGAATGGAGCCAATGTGGGGCAGGTGTTGTCTTGGGATGGTCCAATGCCATGGGGCATTATTTTAGCGATTACGGGCCTGTTGGTTCTGTATGCTTCTAGCCTCTTGCCGCAAACAAATTGAAACTGAACTTACCACGGCAAATCGAATGATTAGGTATTGATAATGGACGGTATTACTCAATGGTGGAACAAACTTGCGCTGCATCTAAAGCTGCAGATTCTTATTCAAGGATTTCTGATCATCATTATTACGGCTGCCCAGCTATGGATATCAACTCAGTTTGAGCACCAGGCTCTAAGCGCAGCCAAAGAGCGGGCGCAGGCAATAGCGGATGGCGCCATCAACGGTTTGAACACATTGATGATTACCAAGGTGGGCGAAGACGAAGTCATCAGCAACAAGGCGAGCCGCACACTGTTTATCCAAAAGATGGGCGCATCCGAAGGAATCAAGGAAATGCGGATCATCCGCAGCAAGGGAGTCAACGACGAGCACGATGATGGACTGCCCCAAGAGCACGCAGTAGACGATATGGATCACAGTGTCCTCGACAGCGGCAAAACGGAAACGAAGATAAGCCGGAACGGCGACGAAGCGTGGTTGAGAACAGTGGTGCCATTCATTGCCAGTAAAAATTTCCGCACCACCAATTGTATTAAATGCCACGGCGTAGATGAAGGCGCAGTTCTCGGCGCGGCCAGCGTCACCATCGACATAAAGGACGATCTGGCCAATATAAAGAAGATTAATTCATGGATCTGGATCGGCCAGATAATCCTTCAGATCATATTGTTTTTCGTTATCGGCGAGATTGTCCGCCGCTTACTCAGGCAACTCGGCGGCGAGCCGACTTACGTTATTGATATCGTCAGGCATATCGCCAAGGGCAATCTATCGGGAGAAATAGTGACTCGAACCGGCGACAGTTCCAGCCTGCTGGCTGCCATGAAACAGATGCAAGGCGGCCTCAAGGACATTATCGGCGGAACGCTCCAGACCGCAGACAAGTTAACCCAAGCCGCACAGCAGCTCGCCACCTCTTCGCATCAAGTCATGGAGGCTTCAAAGAGCCAGAGCGAAGCGACTGAAGCCACGTCTGCGGCGGTTGAGGAAATGGTCGCCAGTATCAGCTCCGTCGCGGAAAATGCCGGCAATGTAAGCCGGATTTCCAGGGACGGGATGGAACACACCAAAAAAGGCAACGAAAGCTTGTCCGAATTGATCGGGGAAATCACCACGGTGGAGTCTTCCGTGGATGCAATCGCCGCATCGGTGTCTGAATTTATGCGCAGCACGGAAGCCATTACCAATATGACGCAGCAGGTCAAAGACATTGCGGAGCAGACCAATCTGCTGGCGCTCAATGCTGCGATTGAGGCTGCACGTGCAGGCGAGCAGGGGCGCGGGTTTGCAGTAGTCGCGGATGAAGTGCGTAAGCTGGCTGAAAAATCGGCGCAATCCGCCAGAGAGATTGATCAGGTCACGATGAAGCTCGGTTCGCAATCTGCTGCTGTGGCAAACGCGATCCAGCATAGCCAGAAGTCATTGCAAACCAGCCAGGACTACCTGGAAAACGTCGCGATGGTACTGGGCGATACAAGTCAGTCGGTGACCCATTCAACCGAGGGCATGGACAATATTGCCATGTCCGTAAACGAGCAAAAAATAGCCAGCCACGAAATCGCCCAGAACGTGGAAAAAATCACACAAATGGCTGAAGCGAACAGGTTATCAGTCCAGGAAAATACGGTAGCCACACACCACATGGAACAACAGGTCGGCATTTTGCGTGAACTGGTCAGTCATTTCAAAATTGTAACTCAAGTTTAGACATTCAGTTTTCTAGGTGTGTGTCCCAAATGGCTTTATTGACTTCAAAATTCGCTTGCTGGATATGTTGAATCAACAGGATGAGACATTGGAGTCTCTGATCCATATCCGGCAGTTTTCCAGCCATATACCCGGGGTAGCATTCCAATTACGTTTGCGTGCCGATGGTAGTTCCTGCATTCCCTATGCCAGCGAAGCCATACGCAAGATATACCGCGTTAGTCCGGATGCAGTACGTGAAAATGCAGTACCGATATTTTCCGCTGTTCACCCCGAAGACTTAAAGGAACATCTTGCATCCATTCATGCATCGGCTAAAAGTTTGACACCATGGCATAACGAATATCGGTTGAAATTTAATGATGAACCAGATAACTGGTTGCTTGGCAAAGCTCAACCGCAAATTGAAGCTGACGGCTCAGTACTTTGGCACGGATTCGTTACCGACATTACCGAGCAAAAGCAGGCCGAAGAAAAGCTCCGGCTTGCCGCCTGCGTATTCACCCATGCCCGCGAAGGCATTCTGTTCACAACTCCAGATGGCACGATTATTGACGTTAACGACAACTTCACCCGCATCACCGGCTATAGCCGCGACGAAATCTTGGGTAGCAACACACGCATTCTCAGTTCTGGACGCCATGGCAAAGAGTTTTACTCCGCCATGTGGCGCGAATTGATTGAGAAAGGCTACTGGTACGGCGAAATATGGAACCGGCGCAAGAACGGCGAGGTATATGCCGAGATGCTCACTATCAGCGCGGTGCAGGATGCATCAGGCAAGACATCCCAATATGTGGCGCTGTTCTCGGACATTACTCCTCTCAAGGAGCACGAACAGCATCTCGAACACATCGCCCACTACGATGCGCTGACCAATCTGCCTAACCGCGTGTTGTTGTCAGACCGCCTGCAACAAGGCATGATTCAAGCACAGCGTCGCGGACAATTACTGGCGGTTGCCTATCTCGATCTGGACGGGTTCAAGGTCATCAATGATCGTCACGGCCATGCGGCTGGCGACCAACTGCTGATAACCGTGGCCACACGTATGCAGCAGACGTTGCGCGAAGGTGACACGCTCGCCCGTTTGGGAGGAGATGAGTTCGTCGCGATACTGGTTGATTTGGTCGGCATTGATGACAGTTCACCCATTCTTGCCCGTCTGCTCTCCGCCGCTGCCCATCCGGTGGGGTACGATAACCTTGAGCTTCAGGTTTCGGCCAGTATAGGCGTCACCTTCTATCCGCAGGAGGAGGACATTGATGCTGACCAATTGCTGCGCCAGGCCGATCAGGCCATGTATCATGCCAAGCTGGTCGGCAAGAACCGCTACTACGTCTTCGATGCCGAGCAGGACAGCAGCATTCGCGGCCATCACGAAAGCCTGGAGCACATCCGCCAAGCCCTGATTGCGCGCGAATTTGTACTGCATTACCAACCCAAGGTAAATATGCGCACTGGAGCCGTTGTTGGCGCCGAGGCGCTGATTCGCTGGCAACATCCGGAAAGAGGGCTGTTGCCTCCGGCGGTGTTCCTGCCGGTGATTGAGGATCATTCACTGGCCATTGAAATCGGCGAATGGGTAATCGATACCGCACTGACCCAGATGGAGCTTTGGCACGAAACCGGACTCGATATTCCGGTGAGTGTCAATGTCGGCGCGCTTCAATTACAGCAAGTTGGTTTTGTGGCACGCATGCGCGAGATGCTGGCTTGGCATCCTGGCGTCGGGCCGGGATATCTTGAGATCGAAGTGCTGGAAACCAGCGCTTTGGAAGATATGGCCAGGGTATCCCAAGTCATGGAAGCATGCAGCAAAATTGGAGTAAGTTTTGCCTTGGACGATTTTGGCACCGGTTATTCCTCGCTTTCTTATTTGAAACGCTTGCCCGTCACCATGCTCAAGATAGACCAAAGCTTTGTGCGTGACATGCTTGGCGACCCGGATGACTTGGCCATTTTGAATGGGGTGATCGGTCTGGCCACCGCTTTCCGCCGTCAAGTCATTGCCGAAGGAGTGGAAACTGCAGAACATGGAGAATTATTATTGCAACTGGGCTGCGAACTGGCTCAGGGCTTTGGCATTGCACGACCTATGCCCGCGCACGAACTGCCTTGCTGGGCGACTACCTGGCGACCTGATTCTTCCTGGGTCAACCTGTCTCCGGTAAGTCGCGATGATTGGCCGTTACTCTTTGCCGGCGTTGAGCATCGTGCCTGGGTCGCGGCCGTAGAAAACTGCCTCAGGGGAGTAAGTGAAATACAGCCGCTGCTAGATCACCAACAATGCCGCTTCGGCTTGTGGCTGAGTGAAGGCAAGAGTCAGGCACGTTATGGTACGCAGCCATGTTTTAATGACATCGGAATGTTGCACCAGCGGGTACATGTTATGGCGGGTGTTCTTCTGGAACTTCAGGCGCAAGGTCAAAACCAGGAGGCACTGCTGAAGCTGAGTGAACTTCACAACTTACGTGATACGTTGGTTAAGCAGCTAAAGTCTCTGGCGCGAGAACATCTTCAATAGGCATGAATAAGGATCAAGAGATACCCTCAGTAAAGCTCCCCTCAGCAAGCTGCGGGAAATTTAACCCAAAGAAATTAAATGGTGAATACGTTGAATAGGGTCAACACATTAGAATATTTCATTGGACGACAGTCGATTCTGGATCGCAATCAGGATTTGGCGGGTTTTGAATTGCTTTTTCGTTCCAGCCAAAAGAATTCAGCTCAATTTCTTTGTAATGTCACCGCAACCAGTGCGGTAATTAATCACGCTTTCAACGAACTCGGCTTTCACACATTATTGGGGAAACATCGTGGCTTCATTAATGTCGACGGTCAGATGTTTATGGATGACACGCTCGAATTGTTGCCCAAGGAAAAAATAGTTATCGAACTACTGGAAACTATAGGAATGGCAACTGTGGGTCGAGTGCTGCACTTCATAACGTGCTGCTTGTATGGTTGGGGCGGTGTATTTACAAACTTATGAGCTACGGCGTAACCGGCAAAGTAACCGTCAAATACTCGCATCCCTCCACCCCACACCGCAAAACATTTCCCGTCTCGTGCCAATCCCCCAGCACCCAGCGTTCGCAGGTATAACCGTCCAGATGATGCAGGATATGCATGGGGCGGTGGGTATGGCCGTGGATCAGGCGCGGGTAGCCGTGCTCACGCAAAAGCTCAGCTACTGCATCAGCATTCACATCCATGATCGCACTGTTTTTTGATTGCTTCTCGTTTTCGCTGCGCGTGCGCATCTGCTCGATTTGCGTTTTGCGCTGTGCCAGCGGCTGGGCGAGGAATAGTTGTTGCCATCCCGTTTCGTGCACCTGATTACGGTAGGTTTGGTAGGCGACATCGTCCGTGCATAGCACATCGCCGTGGCTAAGCAGTGTTGGAGTGCCATACAGGTCAAGCAGCGTGGGGTCGGTCAGTAGCATGGCTCCGCTGGCTTGTTCCAATGCCTTGCCCATCAGCAGATCGCGGTTGCCGCGCATGACGAACAGGCGAGTGCCGCTTGCCGCCAGGGTGCGCATTGCATGGGTGACTTGCTGATGAAATGGATCGTCGAGGTCGTCATCTCCCGCCCAGTATTCGAACAGGTCGCCGAGGATATACAGCGCTTCCGCCTTGGGGGCGGTGTGCTGCATGAAATGCAGGAACACTCGTGCGCAGTGCGGCTGTTTTGCACAGAGGTGCAGGTCGGAAATGAAAAGTGTATGTGACATGGCTACAATCAAAAACGGCGCACTGGGCGCCGTTTCCTTGGACACTGTTTTTGTTATTTCAGCACTTCTGCTTTGGTGATGATGACATCTTCCTCTGGCACGTCCTGGAAGCCGCTGCGGTTGCCGGTTTTGACTTTACGGATGGCATCAACAACTTCCTTGCCTTCCACTACCTTGCCGAACACGCAGTAACCCCAGCCTTGGCCGCTGGGAGCGGTGTGGTTGAGGAAGCTGTTGTCCTTCACGTTAATAAAGAACTGTGCGGTGGCGGAGTGAGGGTCACCGGTGCGGGCCATGGCGACGGTGTAGTTGTCGTTCGTCAGGCCGTTCGCCGCTTCATTCTGGATCGGTGCCTTGACTGGTTTCTGTTTCATGCCGGGTTCGAAGCCGCCGCCCTGGATCATGAAGCCGTCAATCACGCGATGGAAGATGGTGCCATCATAAAAACCGTTGCCCGCATAGTCGAGAAAGTTCTTGACTGTTTCGGGAGCTTTCTCGGCATCCAATTCGATGGTGATGTCGCCGTGGTTGGTGTGCAATTTGACCATGCTGTGTTTTCCTTTGTGTGCGGGAGATTGGGAAGAGGTTGCGGCCTGCGCGTTAAAGCACAGCAATACGCCGAGTAAGAATGCGGAAAGGCTTTTCAGGAGATTCATGCAGTGTTTCCTTTTTGCGTAGGATTGAAAAATGGCTATGACAACAGCAGGAACTTACGCTGCGCCCTCGTAAACGATTTGCCATCGGTTGTCGCGCTTCATCCAGTATTGGCGTTTCTTCATGCGGTTGTTCAGGTTATTGCTTTCATAATTCTGTTCGAAGTTCACTACTACCAGATTGGGCTGGTTGGGGTAGGCAAACACGCTGAGATTGGAAATATTCACCTTGATCCATGATTTGCCAGCATTCACCTGCTTTTTTTGCCGCGCCCAATCGGAGAAATTCGCGTCGCTGTTGGAGAAGTCGCGTGCATAGTGCTTGAGGTAGGTGTCGGTGTCGCGGCTGGCCCAGTCGGCTCGCCATTGTTCGATCTCATTCAGCAATGCAGTGCGGTCGGACTTGCTCTGCTCGTCGCTCCAGTCCATCTGGTTAGTGATGATTACCGGGGTGATGCCTATCTGCAATACCTTGCCGATATTGTCCAGGTCTTCATTGGGCAGCACAACGCAGCCGCTGCTGGCGCGCGGCGGGCGGCTGTAAGTGCCGCTCGGCGTGCCGTGGAGCCAGATGCCGTGACCGTCACGGCCTTGCCTGCGATCCCATTCATTGGGGTAGCTCAGCGGATAGGCAGCGCTGCCGTAAAAGTCGGTGAGTTGACTTTTGGGCAGGCTGGACTTGATGAAATATACGCCGAGCGGGGTTTTCTTGTCGCCTTCGGATAGTTTTTCGCAGCCCTTTTTGCCGGAGCTTATATAGTAATCCGCCACATAGCGCGGTTCGCCATCAACGTTTTCATACAGGTACAGCGTGGATTTGCTGATGTCCACCACGATGACGTGGCGCTGCTGCGAATCAAGCTGCCACAGGAGTTTGGGAATTTGAGTTGCCGACGATTGTTCCTGGAAACGGCGCAGGCGCACACGCGCCTCATCACGAAAATCTTCCATGCGTGCCGCTGCGTCCGGCGCATTGCCGAAGTCGCTGAGCGGGCGCGCACGCGCCAGCAGCAAGTCGCCCCTTATTAGTTGCGCGAGCTTGAAGTTGGGATTGATCTTGAGCAGCGAGTCTACTTCGTTCAGCGCCACATCCAGCTTATTGTTGGATATCGACAGCATGCTTTCCACCAACAGCGTTTCCATGCTGCGCGAATCGGCTGCACCGCCATGCTCCCCGGCGTATGCCGGGTTGAGCGCGAGCGCCGGGGTAAACAACAGCGCAAGCAATAAGAGGGAGATGCGCATACGGCTATTTTCCAGTACGTTCTTCCTGTATCAGCCAGTTGTCGTCGGATTTCACCAGTATCAGTGTTTTGCTGGTAGATACTTTCAGGTGACCGGCGCGATAGGATTGTTTGAAGGACACGCTGGCGTGGCTGTCGTCAATGAATTCGACCTTGGCGTCGTTGATGCCGACCTGGATGGATTTTGGCTTGCGGATGCGATCACTGCGTTGCGCTTCCCAGTTGGCGCGGCTGGCGTGACCCGGAGTTTTGAAATCCTCGGCGTAAAACGCGAGGTATCCCTTTACGTTTTTAGCTGACCACTCGGCGGCCCATTGCTGCACCCTCTTCAGCACGTCCTTGCTGTTGTTGGCGGCTGCGTGCTTATGAGCAACGGTTTGCTTTGTTGATGCCGCAGCAGGTTCAGGTACTGCGGCAGGTTCGGACGCGGACTCAACTGTAGTTGCCGCCGAAGTTTCCCGAGGGGGTGTGGCTGCGGGCGGTGTGGCTGCCGCTACCGTCGATGCAGGAGCGGCTGCATCCACTTCGGGAGCTTGCTGCTGCGACAGCTTGCGGCTTGTGTGGGGCTTTGCCGGACTTCCCGCCCTTGGCGGCTCCGGCGGCAAATATATCTTTGATCATCGCCAGCTTGGTTTGTGTACCAGTGTTGCCACGATCCAGTTGCAATGCGCGGTCATAAGCCTGGCTTGCCATCTTGGCGTAGATGTCGCCCAAGTTCTCATGTGCGGTGGCATAGCTGGGATGGGTGCGGATTGCCATTTCCAGCGCGATTCTGGCCTTGTCATACTGGCCTTGGCTGGCATACAGCACGGCGAGGTTATTATAGGGTTCCGGCAGTTCCGGGTAATCCTCGGTCAGGCCGGAAAATACCCGGATGGCATCATCGGTCTTGTCCTGCTCGGTGAGAATCAGGCCTTTCAGGAAGCGTGCCTGTGCATCTTTGGGTTTGCTCGTCAGATAAGTATTGACGCGTGCCAGCGCTTGTTCTTGTTTCCCTTGTTTGAGTAGTTTGCTGATATCCTGAAGCTCATCCGCACCTGCGGCGAAGCTGAAACACAGCAAAAGCGCGCATCCGCACAGTGTGGCTCGTTGGCTGAAACGGTTAAGCATATTCATAGGTGTTATGTTTTTCCGAAATTGAGTTATGGCTTAATTAACGCAAAGCACGCCCCGGCCACCTTTGGTCGTATTCCGAAACTTTAGGCATTCTGGTTCGCTTTTTGTTCGCCCAGGGGTGCCGCGCTTTGCGCAGCATACCCAAGTAGGCGAACGGTACTTTCGCTGGGCGTCATTATTTAAAGTGACCCCTCGACGGGCTGAATTCTACCAAATAAGTTCGTAGATTTCACGGCTTATCGCGGTCATTTTCGCTTTGCCCGCTTGGATACGCAGGTTTTCGGGTAAAATCCGCACCTTTGCGGCTCCTTAAAGCCGTGTCCCCATAACTCTATACCGAAAGAACCGTCGAACAATGAGCAGCAACGCACAAGCGCCCGCTTCGCACTTTATTCGCACCATCATCGAGGGCGATCTGGCTAGCGGCAAGCACAGCGGTATCGTCACTCGTTTTCCGCCCGAGCCGAACGGCTACCTGCACGTCGGTCATGCCAAGTCCATCTGCCTGAATTTTGGCTTGGCACTGGACTATAAGGGCAAGTGCAACCTGCGCTTCGACGACACTAACCCGGAGAAAGAAAGCGAGGAGTACGCGCAGTCCATACAGGATGATGTGCGCTGGCTTGGCTTTCAGTGGGATGGCGAAGTACGCTGGGCTTCCGATTATTTTCCTCAGTTGTATGACTATGCGGTCGAGCTAATCAAGCAGGGCAAGGCTTATGTGGACGAACTCACGCCCGAGCAGATGCGCGAGTATCGCGGCACACTGACGCAAGCGGGAAAAAACAGCCCGTACCGCGAGCGTAGCGCGGAAGAAAATCTCGACCTGTTCACGCGCATGAAGAACGGCGAGTTCGCCGACGGCAGCAAGGTGTTGCGCGCAAAAATAGACATGACTTCACCCAACATCAACATGCGTGACCCAGCCATCTACCGCATCCGCCGCGTACACCACATCCGCACCGGCGACCAGTGGTGCATTTATCCGATGTACGACTACACCCACTGCATTTCCGATGCGCTGGAAGGCATTACTCATTCGTTATGCACGCTGGAGTTCGAAGATCATAGACCGCTGTATGACTGGGTGCTGGATAACATCACCATCCCCTGCCATCCGCAGCAGATTGAGTTTTCGCGGCTGGAGTTGCACTACACCATCACCAGCAAGCGCAAGCTGTTGCAACTGGTGAACGAGAAACACGTGAGCGGCTGGGACGACCCGCGCATGCCCACCATCAGCGGCATGCGTCGCAGAGGCTACACGCCGGAAGGCATCCGCGAATTCGCGCGCAGGATTGGTATTTCCAAGAGCGATAACATCGTAGATATGGCGATTATGGAAGGAGCGATCCGCGAAGACCTCGAAGCGCGTGCGCCGCGCGTGATGGCGATCATTAACCCGCTCAAGGTCACCCTCACCAACTTCGACGGTGCACAGGCGCGCGAGGCTGACTTCCACCCCAATCATCCTGAGTTCGGCAAACGTTTCGTGCCGATCAGCAGCGAACTATTCATCGAAGCCGACGATTTCGCCGAAGTCCCGCCTTCAGGATGGAAGCGCCTCACGCTCGGCGGCGAAGTGCGCCTGCGCCATAGCTACGTGATACGTTGCGACGAAGCAGTAAAGGATGCGACGGGCAATGTCGTTGAGTTGCGTTGCAGCATCGACCACGACACGCTGGGCAAGAATCCGGAAGGGCGCAAAGTGAAAGGCGTGATCCACTTTCTGTCGCGCGAACATGCCCTGCCCGCCGAAATTCGTTTATACGACCGTCTCTGCACCGTGCCGGAACCGGATGCGGACAAGGAAAAAAATTTCCTCGAATTCATTAACCCCGATTCACTTACAGTAGTGCAAGGCTGGGTCGAGGCAGCTGTGCGCGATGCCGCGCCGGAAACGCGCTACCAGTTCGAACGCCTCGGTTACTTCTGCACTGACCGACGCGAACACCAGCCGGGCGGCAAGCTGGTGTTCAACCGCACCGTGACCCTAAGAGATTCGTGGGCGAACCTGACAGGGATATCCAGTACCACGTTTGTAGGAACTCCAGTCCCGAGCGTCAGTCATGAGAGCAAGGATAAATAAAGAATGAACTAAATCCCCCCCTTTGAAAAAGAGGGTTAGGGGGGTTTGATTTAAAGCGCAAGGCAAAAGCTAAATCCCCCTCAATCCCCCTTTTTCAAAGGGGGAGGTGCTAACTGAATATCAAGTGAAACTTGCATGTTAAAAATCTACAACACCCTCGCCCGCGACAAGCAGGACTTTATCCCCATCGAGCCGAACAAGGTGCGCATGTATGTGTGCGGCATGACGGTGTACGATTATTGCCACCTCGGCCATGCGCGCGTGATGGTAGTGTTCGACATGGTGTATCGCTGGCTCAAGGCATCCGGCTTCGATGTAACCTACGTGCGCAACATCACCGACATAGACGACAAGATTATCAAGCGTGCGGCGGAGAACCATGAATCCATTCATGTCCTGACCCAGCGTTTCATTGATGCGATGCACGAGGATGAGCGCGCGCTGGGCATTCTGCCGCCGGATTATGAACCGCGCGCCACTCAGTATGTTCCGCAGATGCTGGGGATGATCGCCACGCTGGAAGCCAATGGATTAGCCTATCTCGCCGCCGATGGCGACGTGAACTACGCGGTGCGCAAGTTTGAGGGCTATGGGAAATTGTCCGGTAAATCGCTGGAGGATTTGCGCGCGGGCGAGCGCGTGAATGTGAATGACGGCAAGAGCGATCCGCTCGACTTCGTATTGTGGAAACATGCCAAGGACGACGAACCGGAAGAAGTGAAATGGAATTCGCCGTGGGGAAAGGGTCGCCCCGGCTGGCACCTCGAATGCTCGGCGATGGGTTCGGAATTGCTCGGCAAGCATTTCGACATCCACGGTGGCGGCGCGGATTTGCAGTTTCCGCATCACGAAAATGAAATCGCCCAGAGCGAAGGCGCGCACCAGTGTCAATACGTGAACTACTGGATGCACAACGGCTTCGTGCGCGTGGACGACGAGAAAATGTCCAAGTCGCTCGGCAACTTTTTTACCATCCGCGAGGTACTGAAAAAATACGATGCGGAAGTGGTGCGCTTCTTCATTCTGCGCGCGCACTACCGCAGTCAGTTGAATTATTCAGATGCGCATCTGGATGATGCAAAGGGTGCGCTGACGCGGCTTTATACCGCGTTAAGATTGGTGCCAGTTATTGCTAATACGCTAGATTGGAATACACCGCACGCCCAACGTTTTAAGGCCGCGATGGACGACGACTTCAACACGCCGGAAGCGATGGCTGTGCTGTTCGAACTCGCCAACGAAGTAAATAAAACCAATTCATCGCAACTAGCCGCGCAACTCAAGATGCTGGGTGGTGTACTTGGGTTGCTGCAAGACGATAACTTTTTCCAGAAACCATACGTTATTAATGCAGAACCGGGAAAATCTGGATGGACGGGAGTGAAGGGAACCATAACGACTCCTGCCGGAAAGAGTCCGCAGGAAATTGCTGAAATGATTGAGGCTCGTAGTGCGGCCAAGAAGAGCAAAAACTTTGCCGAAGCCGACCGTATCCGCAAGGAGTTACTGGAAGCCGGAATTGTTCTGGAAGACAGCGCGGCGGGCACAACCTGGCGGCGCGCCTAAATGTGTTTCCGGCATGACCTGACAGACGGTGTCTGCCCTGACTTCCGCTCGACCCCAATCAGCTATAGCAATAGGAACTGGTGACTGTTTGCTATGCGACTGAAAGCAGCCATAGAATCGGGTGCCAATCAGTCAGCTTGACCGTCTCACATAACGCCCCCTTGCCGTCATTCGCGATTCCGGAAAGAGTACCTTCAATGCTTGATGGCATCCTTGTTGTTTCTGTACCGTTCGTCTGCACAAATTTTCTGTTTGGGTTATCCTATGTTCCCCGCGCGGTTAGCGCTATCGTCTTGCGACATGAATAGCATAGATCCCCTCACCGGACTTCTGGATCGATTTGGCTGCTTACAGACGGCACAGAAGTTTGCCACCGACTCGTCGGCCAATGGAAAACCGTTCGCGGTCATCTGGATTGATATAGACCGCTTCAAACAGGTCAACGAATCATTCGGCCACCAAGGAGGCGACGAGATAATCAAGGATCTCGCTGTGCGTTTCCGTGATCGGGTAAGCGGGAGGGCTGAACTCTGCCGAATGGGAGGGGATGAATTCGTGCTTCTTATCCCAAAATGTGACATATCTCAGGCACAGCAGTTTGCTGGCGAGTTGGCCCGCACGGTCGAAGAGCCGCTCACCATTGGCAATCTGAACCTGCATCCCACTGCGAGCATCGGTATAGCAATCCACGAGCATGACGAAGGCTCTCTTGCGCTGCTAGAGCGCGCAGATCGCGCCATGTTCGCGGCCAAAAACAAAGGGGGCAACAGCATCGTTTGTTCCGGTGACGAGCCGATCCCCGGGCGTCTTGGAATCACTCTCGCGCGCGAAGAACTCTCGATCGAAAGCATCCTGCATACCGCACTTGAGACAGGCGGATTATGCCTTCATTATCAGCCCATCATTCATGCGAACGGACATGTTGAGTCTGTTGAGGCGCTCATGCGCTGCTCCGTCAATGGAAAAAACGTTCCGCCCGGGAAGTTTATCCCCGTTGCGGAAAAGACTGGCCTCGTGATTCGTCTCGGGGAATGGAGCTTGTTGCAAGGCACGATGCAAGCACGTCTACTTCAGGACGCTGGTTATAACACCAAGGTCGCCATCAACGTCTCGCGCGCCCAGTTGATCTCCAAGAAGTTTACCCGTGCGCTGCACGCAGCCCTGATCTGTTCTAACGTTAAACCGGAGCTGGTTGAGCTGGAATTGACAGAATCCCTCTTCATGGATATTTCCGATACTGTCCAGAAGAACCTGAAAAACGCTATCGCCGCAGGCGTGAGTTTGTCCATCGACGATTTTGGCACTGGCTATTCCTGTTTGGCTAACCTAAAGGATATTCCGGCCAGAAAGCTCAAGTTGGATCGTGCCTTCGTGAGTGTGTTGCCGGAAGATCGCCGTGCCTTGGCCGTGGTCAGGGCGATGACCCAGCTTGGTCACGAGTTGGGCATGACCATCGTGGCCGAAGGATGCGAAAGACAGGAAGAGATTGATGCCTTGCTGGATGTAGGAGTGGATGCTATTCAGGGATTTTTCTACGCAAGACCGATGCCGGAAGATGACCTTCTTACTTGGCTGAAAACAAGGAGCACGAAATGAAGAACGCTCTGCAAGACTCGCCTCCAACGGCAGTCGATAACCTGTTTGAACGCTCTATTCTTGACATCGGCATCCCTCCCTGCCCGATCATCCTGGATCGCGTCATGTCCGAGGCGCGCAAGGAGGAACCGGACTACCATCGTCTGGCGAGCATTATCGGAACCGATGTCGGACTTTCGGCTGGTTTGATCAAAACCGCCAATTCCCCATATTTCGGTATGCGTCAGCGGGTGCATTCGGTGAACGAAGCTCTCACAATACTCGGTATGATCCCGGCTAGTCATGCTGTGGCAGGCATCGTTCTGCGCAACGCCTTTCCAAACGTGTCGAATCTGGAACGATTCTGGGATGCCTCGGCGCGAATTGCGCGTCTTTCCGGCTGGCTGGCACAACATCTCGATATACGCGGCTTGCGCGCCGATGATGCTTATACCTTCGGGTTGTTCCGCGACTGTGGCATCCCGGTTCTGCTTGGACGTTTTTCGAACTACGGGGCAGTGCTTGCTTCAGCTAATCGAGAGGCCGTGCGCAGCTTCACTGATGTGGAAGAAACCGTGCTACCAACCAATCACGCCATGGTGGGCTGTATATTGGCGCAAAGCTGGTGGCTACCAGAAGAGATATGTCTCGCCATCCGCAATCACCATGATTTTATGGCACTGAAATCAGCCAGCTTTAATCTGCCTATGGCGAGCCGCAGACTCATTGCGATGAGCCAACTTGCGGAGCATATCGTGCAGCAGCAACTGGGTCTGAGCTTCACACAGGAATGGCAGAAGCTGGAGGCTGCATGCCTGCAAATTCTCGATTTGAACAAGGGGCAACTCAAAGCGTTGTACGTCGAGGCTGCCCCTATCGCAGCCGCAGCCGAGTAGCTGACGCTGTGGAAGGCGCTTTTTGAATAATTCAGTTAGGTAAACCCCCGGCTATGCCGGGGGACTCAGTTAGGTTTGACCGTTCTGGCGGTCATTAAAAAGCAACGTTAAAATTCAGCAACATCATTCCCTCCCCCTTGCAGGGGGAGGGGTAGGGAGGGGGTAGAAACTAAGCATGAGCATAATCAAAATTTCTACCTCCATCCCAACCTTCCTCCTGCAAGGAGGAAGGAGTAAAAACCCGCCGCCTGAAGGCGGCTCACGGTTTTTCGGCCTCTTTGAGGGGCTCACCTAATAAGCCCCCGGCTTTGCCGGGAGTAATTTAACTTTGGAGGACTGTTTGTAGCACGTTACAAGACTATTTACATTCACCCATGGGACGCCGCAACCACTATCATGTATATGTAGTCGAATTGTCGAAGGATGTGCTGTACGAAGGCAAATTCAAGAGATGCAACCCGGATTACATTCCGGGCAAACCATGCGTGTATGTTGGCATGACGGGATTAGACCCAGACGTGCGCTTCGACAAACACAAGGCAGGAATCCAGTCCAACAGGTATGTAAAGGAATATGGATTGCGGCTGTTGCCCGATCTCTACGAGGCATTTAACCCGATGAGCTATGATGGGGCGTGCGACAAGGAAGTAGAAGTTGGGATTGATTTGCGGAGTGCTGGGTTTGGGGTTTGGCAGGCGTAAAAAAACCTCACATTGCTTTCTTAGTTAAGCGTACAGTGACAACTTCGACTTTAGGGGGCGTGGTAATTAGCGTATGGGGGAGATACTGCAATACCTGAAAACGCATGGTGAGCGGTTCGACACAGAGATTGCTGAAGCTACGGGAATCACACTTGCTAATGTGCGCCTGCAATTAGCAGAACTGGCTGCCAAAGGTGAAGTCATGGCGTGCTACTCGACCAAGTTTGTGAAGGGTAAAAAAATCGAGGGAATAAGTTGCCGCGTAGCTGGATATATTCCACCAGCATCGCCGGGCAGGAAATCGAAGGCGCAGTTGAAATTATCTTAACCATACTAATTTTTATTCAACAACAAAAAAAGGAGAACGATCATGGCTAAAGGTCAGCAACGGAAAAACAAAGAAGCCAAGAAACCCAAAAAGCAAACGCCGCCCGCCGCGTGACTGGCAAGTTCGGTTGACAGTGCACTGTCAATCGCCGAACGGTTCGATATTTCGTCTGTGACTGTACGCAGTAGAGAATTCCATCTTTATTGACCAAACAAGACAACCAACCACAGTCAAAGAATCGTATTGTAGTGTTGGGGTCCTTTAGTTGGTGGTAACGCCTGTGGATGCGGGCGGCGCAGGTTTGGCTGTAGTGCCTAGCACCAGTTTTACCGGCACATCTCGCCCCCCGGTTTCTACCTTTTCGGATGCTAGCACCGCAATGCGCTCAGCCGGTGCTCCGGCTGCCTTTAGCGCCGTGGACGTGAATTCTCCGCGAGTCGCTGCCAAGGCCAACAGGCGCTCGTTGTCCACTATCACCTTGTCGCGCAAACGGACAAACAGGACGGCGTAAAAGTCTGCTCCTTTCATCTGAGCTACTTCCTGCGCATTCAGATTTCGCTTTTCGTGGAACAAACCGGATAGTCGAGACATGACCTTGTCGGCATTACTTTCTTCAAGTTGGCCCGGATTGGCTTTGCGGAATCCTTCCTTGAGGGCTGCCAGTTCCCTGCTTCCAAAGCGATCCGAAAATATATTTTCCAGAGCCGACTGGATCTTGGGTTGGCGCGTGGAGATCGGGCCTGGATCGCCGTCGCCTTCGATATGTTGACCGCTTTTTTCAAGCACGGTGCGGCGCAACTGCCGATCCTGGAGCGCCACCCGGTCTGTCTCGGCATAGACACCATGAACCTCAAGGGATAGATTGGGTCGCTTGTTCAGGACACCGGCAAGCCGTACCAGTTTCTCGCGCTCTGGCGGTGTTAGTTGCGAGTTGCCCGCTTCAAAAACAATGTTTTCAAATTTCTCGCCGCCGCCGAATAGCGCTCCAAGTGCTCGAAATGGCGCAGTGGCAATCTTGGTAAGCACGTTGACTATCGCTTTCCAGACGATTCCGCCATAGCTGAAGTGCGGGTCGTCCAGGCTGCCGGACACGGGCAAGCCAAGGTCGATACGACCATCGGAATCTTGCAGAATGGCGATGGCCAGATCCAGGGGGAGATTCTTGGCCTCAGGGCTTTCCACCCGCTCACCCAGAACCAATTTATCCATGACAACCTGATTCTCGCCCTGTAGCTGGCGCTGGTGGATCTTGTATTGCAGATCGAGGGAAAGCTTGCCGGAAGCAATCTTGCGACCAGCGAAGGTGGCGGAATAGGGCGTTAGCCGGGTCATTTCAACGTTACGGAACGCAACCTTCAGATCCATGGAGTCTGTGGGATTGAGAAAGTCGATTTGTCCAACGGCACGAGCGAGGCCATAGTCGTCCACTTGGCCGTCCAGTTCCAACTGCCCAGGGGTGCCCGGCTGCGATGAGATGCCCGTAACGACTCCTTTTAGATGATGAATCCGGGTGCCGAAGGGTAGGGCCAGGGAATAGTCGGCAAAGTCCATCTCGCTACCATTGATCCGAAACCGGTCAATATTGACAAGGAATGGGTGCGCAGGCGCTATCGCCGTTGACGCAACGGGAGGCGGAGTGGGTTTCGTCGAGGTGTCGGATGCCGGTTGCTTGAGAATACGCGAGAAGCTAAGTGTCTTGTCCTTGTTGATGATCAGTTGAGTATCGAGTCCTGAGAGAGTGAGTTCTCCGATATTAAGTCCCTTCGGCGTGGCTTTAAATTCACGGCTACCCAGAGATTTCCAAAGAAGGAAAACATTGCCCGACTCTGCTTCGGTGAGGCGCAGGTTGCGCAAGGCGAAGCTACCTTTATAGTCAACTCCCTTGGCGTTGTAGACGACGCGGCCTTCAGTGGACAAGCGTCCATCTACTAGTTTCAACTTGGCGACAGTGGACAGATAGGGTTGAGCCGGGATAAGGCTAAGCTCCGTGAGCTTTAGCCGGATATCCGCTGCCGGTTCAGAAGGCGTGATTTTTCCTTCCGCCTCAAAACTGCCCCCGCCATGCGCCCTAAAGGAAGCTCGGAGCGGCACCTCAATTTTCCAGTCTTCGCTGATGCCTTGCAAATCTAATGCGATGTCTTCGAGAGCCAGTTCGGCAGCCGGTGCAACGGATTCGTCCCGGAAGGCTGCGGCGAAACCAGTCAGTTCCAGTTTTCTCACCCGGTAGTGCCAGCCGGTTTCGGCGGCGGTGTTTGCGGCTTCGCTCTTTTTATTCCGTTTGTCCTGAGTGTGCGGCGAAGCAGTCTGCAATGCTTCCATGATGTCGATGCGGCCTCGCGCATCCCGCGTGACATGGACGCGCCCATCTTTCAGGGTAATGTTACCCAGCGTCGCTTGGTGCGAGGCCAAGTTTCCGTGGATGTCTTCAAGGGTGATGCTGCCAAGCTCCAGTGCTTTCTTCGCTTCGATCTTACCTCGCTGAATGTCTAGCTTGCTGCCAGTGACGCTAAGAGAACCAAGAGCAAACTCATTTTTCATCAGGTTGAAGCCGCCTTCTTTCGCTTCGATGGTTTCAACCGCGACAACCGGGGCAGATTTGCCATTTCCATGAAACCCGAGGCTCGTGACTTTTGCTGCCATATGTTCCAGATTCAGATCCACATGTCCCCCAGCATAGGCAAGCTTGTAATCAGCCGACAGACCGGCTTTTCCAGTGGGCGGGGCAATCGGTAGGCTATCCTTGAAGTAAGTCGACAGCCGCGCGAGATCCACATCGTCAACGTTGAAACTGCCCGTCATGGCTAACGGATCAAGGCTGGTCTCACCATGCCAAGCGATGCTGGCACCAAACGTGGTACGAGCATAGATTTTGTACTGCCCCTTCTCATTGGGCAGAGTGGATATGTCGGTGAGTTCAATATCCAATGGCTCGATGCGAGTGGTGAAGGCGGGCGCGATCCGCTTGTCAGCAAAATCCAGCTTGGCACCGGCGAGGACGAAGTGTTGAATATCGAGCTTGGGAAGAGGCGAGTTCGATGTCTCGTCCTTGCTTTTTAGTGAGTCGATCAGGCCAGACCAGTTAAGTCGGCCATTTGGCAGCAGGACAACCGTAGCTTCAAGCCCATCAAGGCGAATGCCGTCGAAAATAAATGCGCCGCGATAGATGCTGGCGGCAGACATATCTACCACCAAGTCTCGAAATGCCAGAAGCGGTTCATTATCCGGCTGTGTGAGGCGCAGCCCGGATAGATGCAAGCTAAGCTCAAAGGGATTGAACTCCGGCCGGTTCATGGTGAGATGGTGGCTGGTTTTCTCAGCAATGAATTTTTCCGCCTGAGCCTGGATAATCCTTGGAAGAACCAGCCATCCAACCAACAGGTAGGCAACAGCAAAACCTGCGCAGGTCAGTGCCAGTGTTTTGAGGAAGGGCAACCGAATGGTCATGCTCACTCCCGGAATGGATAATGGTGATTCGGATTATAGCGCCTGACTATCCTGCCACACTCACACATTGGCCGAAGTGGCATGAATGAAATTGTTTAATATCAACATATCATTTTGAGGAATGTTCTCGAATTCGACCCCAATGCGTATGCTGGTTTCATCCTTTGAATACTGGGCATTTCTTATCTTTGCGGGGAGAGTTAATTTGGTTCTGATTTCCTCGAACGCAACGTCAAACTGGACGTTGATCGTATCGCTAATTGCACCGATAGCTTGAGGTGAATGGATCATTGATCCCTTCGCGCTCAAATCTATCATGGTGACAGTAATTTGCGCACTCCCGCCAATAACGTATGCCGGTAAATTTACGTTCACCCGCAATGTCTTGCGTACAATCTTGGACTCTACGGCAAGCGGGTAGGAGAAGTGGACGTAAGGGAAAGGGTGGGAGCGGGCCTGAATGACACGGGAGGTAAAAGCGTAGGCATACTTGCCATCAAATCCGCGAATGATGTAACTCTGGCCTGGGAGCATCTGAACTGCCTGTCCGTCCACGACGGGCAAAGTTAACAGAATACTCTTCCCTTTGATGGCGCCGATAAGTTTAAGGTTGTATTTATGGCTAACCCCATTCAAATGCTGGATTTGAAGTGGCGCTCCAGGGTGCAGCCTGATGGATTCGAAATCTACCTGTAATGCAGATTCTGAATCAAGCCCTGTCGTGGGGTTATGCATTTTGTGTACCATCCCTAAACGTATCCGGCAATCAGATGCCTCGGTTTTCTCTCAATCCAGGGGTGACAGAACACCACCTTTCAGCTCGAAAAATTCTTGTTCTGACAACACTGTGAAAGCCAGAACATTGCAATTGAACAACTCCCATTCATGGCTACGGCAAAGCAAGCGACTGTTTGAGATGCACTCCTAACCGGGTGCTCGCTGTGAAGCTGATCCGGCTCAAAATGTTCAGGTAGGCTCCGTAACCCAACTCGCCTGGTCTATCCCCCACTTCTCGAAGGACTCATGATATTTTATTTTGTCATTCGAGGCGGAAATATCCAGCATCTCGGGGTTGATATGGCACATCTTTTTGCAGTCATAAATTAATTGCACGACGGGCTGCAACAATTTGTCCGGCACCACTTCTCGCACGATCCCCAGTTTTCCGCTTTCCATGCGCACAAGCGTCCCTGCCGGATAGATTCCGATCCCCTTGATAAACGCCTGCACCAGCCTGTTGTTGAAGTGCGTGCCACCCCACTCGAACAGTTTTCTTAATGCCTCGGTTGGCGGCATTCCCTTGTGATAGACACGAATCGAGGTGATAGCGTCATAAACATCCACAATGGCGAGCATCTGCCCGTGAAGACTGATCTCATCGCCTTTCAATCCGTGCGGATAGCCCGTTCCATCGAAACGCTCATGGTGCTGCGCGGCAGCATTGAAAGTGATCTCGCTGATACCATTAACATCCTTTAGTAGCTGGGCCGTATGAACCACATGGCTTTTCATGACATCATAATCTGCCTCATCCAGCTTCCCCGGCTTGTTCAATATGCGTCCCGGTACTAGTGCTTTGCCCACGTCATGGAGCAACCCGCCCAAAGCAATATCTTTGATTTCATCGCGCGGCAGTTCCAACACACGTCCGAACGCAACCGCCAAGGCGGACACGGAAACCGAGTGTTGGAAGGTGTATTCATCGCGGGTCTTCATTTGAGCCAAAGGCAACAACGCAGAGGGAAGGCGGAACATCGAATCGATAATGTTATCGATCATGGGTTCGCATTCTTCCAATGCGATCTGCTTGCCGAGCCGCACGCCTTTCATCATGTCCTGCATCAATTTGTTGGCATCGGAATAGATACTTTTTGCGCGATTGAATTCCTCGGCGGGAGAAAGCCTGGGGATGATGTTCGGGTGGAAATCGATTAGATCAAATAACGGCTCCTCGATTTCCTCGGCGGCGACCACGCTCGTTTCCACGACCGCCACATCCGCCCCAAGGCCGGTGTCGATATAGACTTCCATAACGCCGGTTCCAAGAATTTTGTTCAAGGTGGCGACCTCATCGATCATGAAACGATTGCGCACGAATGGATGATCCATCCAGCCACAGTTAAGGTCGTGGAGGTACATGCCGATCTTGAGTTGATTTATGGGTATCTTTTTTATCATTTTCATTACGGCTGGTTTGAATTAACGAACTGTTTTGCAGATGGGTGTTTGCACAAAATACGTGAATATCCATAAGCCATTGCCCACTGGCAATACAGTGATTCCATCAGGCACTCCACTATGTCAGCGCCCGCAAACATACGCATCCGACAGTTTTGACAGTCGCTCTCTGGGTGATTCTGTTGGGTTTCCGGGTGTTTCGATGTCATGGTTCTCTTTGCTTGCGTTAGGGTTTAACTATCTGACCTGTGGGAACAAAATAACTGCGGCAGGCTGTTCAGCAATTCCGATTCAGGAAGCTGCGCCTGAGAGATAGGTATAGGTGACTGCCGTGTTTCTTCCATATCTGTTTCTGTGGCGGTTTTGCTGGCTACCTCCCGTTAATGCCCAACATGGTTTTAGTCACAATGATCTGCTCTGCATGACCAGAAAAGAAATTTCGGCAGTCGCCGGGGTAGTACCCCAGTCTCTCAGCGGCACCGACGTTTTTCCAAGTTATGGTCTCTGTTGCTTCCTGCACCCGCAGGTTGGCCATCGTCAATACATCAACATAATCCGCCATGTCTGGGTTATTTATGCGTGCAGAATTTTCATGGGCGGCAACAATATCGACCAACGAAGTTGGAAAATTCCAGCTTCGCAGTAACTTGGGGCCGATAGTCGCGGCATAATCGCTTATCAGTGCTTCAAGCGTGGCTTGGTCAAGGCGCGAAGAAAGACGATCTGCGTAAAGATACAACGGCAGTGCGCCAATGTCGTGCACCAATCCCACCAACATTGCAACCTCGGGGCTGAGATGCTTTTTCTGTTCTGCCAGTACATAGCAATTCGCTGCGACTTCACGACTATGCTGCCATAATTTCCTGAGCGCCCGGTCGATTAACAGATTTCTGGCTCGAAACAGTTTGGTCAGCGTTATGTTCATCACCATGCTGTATAGCAAGCGATAGCCCAGACGGGAGATCGCATCACGCAAATTGTCCACCTTGTTGCCATTGTGAAATGCGCTACAGTTTGCAGCTTTGATGATATGTACGGTGACCACCGGATCGGTGGAAATTATATGCACTAGCTTTTCTGCTGAAATATTGGGATTTTCAAGCGACTCCCGAATCCTGATCGCCATATCAGGCAGAGTAGGAAGATCCAGTTGATCGGCTTCCAGCGCGGCAAGCACCTCGTTAACAATGGCGCTCGGGGGATAACAAGATGGCAAAGGAATTCCATCGTGCATTCCCACGGCAACGTTCATATTCGAGTTGTTATCCATATTCATGTCCTTTCAAAAAGGCTGATATCGCAACAACATACCTTCTTTCAGAATTCATATATGCCCAAAGACCTGGATATTTGTCGAAATGCATAGGCTTGGGTATTCGGATGTAGGAACAAAGGAGCACTCATTGGGAAGTGGGAGCATTTTATGCTCGGGGTGCATTATGCAGTGAGTGCAGTTTAAGGATTCTCTGGATTTATCATCTGAACAAATCCCAATCCATTTTTTGTATTGTTCAGCATAATTATCATTAAATATCGCTGAATGTTTATGCATGTATTCGATAAGTTTAGCTTGCAGGCACAAATCAGTCTTGTTGCAGCCATCCCTTCTATATTCAAACCATAAAAATTCATCTGGCGTAAATCCGGCACTCTTTGCTTCATTCGTATATCCGAGCGCATTGTAGAATTCGAGATCATTATTTATGCGACAAATAACTTCGTCGCCATCAGTTATGAAACCAAAATGTGCGCGGTGTCGCGATGAAAGATTAAATTGAAAGTGTGGTATAGGCATTTTATTGTGCCGAAAATAGAGAACTATTTAGTATCAAATACTGACATCTAAACCGCTTAATTCACATACCCAGAAATGCTTAATTTATATACACAGAAATACTTAACGGTTGCACTTCGCCAGCTTCGATGGGCCAAATGTCCTCGCGCGACAGTTGATCACGTTTTGGCCGTCAATTGAATTGCCTTTGTGGTCGTTGTTCATGATTCTCTCTGTTTTCTTGGCGAGTGTAGTCAGCCAGATTGCCTGATATTCAAGCACGGTGATGGTCGCTGGCTTATTTGTCGCTCTACACCCAACATCAAAGCAAGACTACCATCCTTTTTTTAGAATTCATATATGCCGAAAGCTGCAGATATTTGCCGAAATGAGTAGGCCATTCGGTATAGGGGAAATTGGTAAATCTTCATCCGTGTTTGTCCTGCACGGGAAGGTTTTTTGTGCTTGATGTATGATGCGAAAGGATAAAACTGGTTGGAGGAATGAATGAAAATACTGTTGGCGAACGACCATGCGCTATTCCGCGATGGTATCCAGTGCGAACTGAAAGTCACGTATATTTCTGCCACACAGGATTTATGAATTGATGCAAGCCAAGCGCCAATCGATATGTTCGCCGTGCTGGGCGAGATTGAGAAGAGGATGTTGGTCGCTTGAGGACAGTATCCCGCCTAAGGCGCAGGGTGATAATAGGGAGCCTCTGAAAATTGGATCTTTAGCGGTTCCCAATAAGCTTGTCCTGAGTATATCGAAGGACGAAGCGCATTACCGTTGCCACAAGATATGAGCATCTTCCAGAGGAACCGCCACGCCGTCACGGTACGGCATGAGTCGCGCCGTATAGTCTGACGCCGGGCGTGATGCAGGTACGCTTGCGCGATAGGCGAAGCCATTTATTGCGCCCACCAGTTGCCGCACGCGCTTCATCTCCACTCTCTCCGGTGCGTCGCCATTGGCTCCTTCGGCATAAAGCTCGACCCGTACTGCCTCCGAATCAAGGTCATCGAGATAAATTTGAACCTCAAACAGGTGCTGCTCGCCATTGGTTTCAAGTTTCATTTCGCCGAAGTGTAGTGCTGCCCATTTTTGTTGTAGCGCGCGCCTCCAATTAACTATGTCCATGCCGATTGCGCCTTTATCGACAATACGCTCACGGTAGGCTGAGGCCGCCGGGAGATAATATTGCTTGGTGTATTCGCACACTGCGCGGTTGGCGGAAAAGCGCGGCGTCAAGCGCGCCATACTTTCCCGCATCCTGGCCACCCATGCATTTGGGATACCCTGCTCATCGCGGGTATAGAACTCGGGGATCACCTCGTGCTCGAGCAGGTCATACAGTGCCTCTGCTTCGATAGCGTCCCAGGCTGGATCGCTATCATGTTCGTGGCCATCTCCCAATGCCCATCCGACTTCCGGCGTGTAGGCTTCGGCCCACCAGCCGTCCAGTTCAGACAGATTGATGCCGCCGTTGACCAGTACCTTCATGCCGCTCGTCCCGCATGCTTCCCAAGGGCGTCGCGGCGTGTTCAGCCAGACATCTACTCCCTGCACCAGTTGCTCGGTCAAATGCATGTCGTAGTCACTGAGGAAAATCACATGGGGGCGTGCCTCTGGCCGCCGGATGAACTGCATCCATTGCTGAATCAGGGCTTGCCCTTCCAGGTCTGCGGGATGAGCCTTGCCGGCCATGATGAGTTGTACAGGACGTTGCGGATTAGTCAACAGACGCAGCAAACGTTCCGGGTCATGCAGCAGCAAATTCGGTCTCTTGTAGCTGGCAAAACGGCGTGCGAAACCCAGCGTCAACGTGTTGCAATCGAACAGATGCTTCGCACTATTATTCGTTTCGAGCGACCTGCCTGAGACGGTCAGTTGCCGAGACAAGCGTTCGCGGGTGTATTCAATAAGAGACTTGCTGGCAGCAGTCCGAAACTGCCAGAGCCTGGCATCGGAGACGCGGCGCATGTCCTGTTCCAGAGTCTCCACCGTCCCCAGCCAACGATCCTTGCCGCAGGCCTCCGTCCAAAGATCATCCGCCGCTGCGGAGTCCCATGTCGGCATGTGGACTCCGTTGGTGACGTGACCGATAGGCACCGCTTCCTCCGTCCAGTGCGGAAATAGAGGCTCAAATAAATGTCGGCTCACCTGCCCATGCAAACGACTTACGCCATTGACCGCTCCGCTTCCGCGAATCGCCAGATAAGCCATGTTGAAAGGTTCTGACGAGTCATCCGGGTTTCTGGCGGCCCAGAGCCAGCAAGTCGTGAAGTGTTATGCCAAGCTTCTGCTCGACATACTTGCCGAGGTATTGTTCGATGAGGGCAGGAGCAAAACGATCAAAGCCAGCGGACACCGCCGTGTGCGTGGTGAACAGGTTGCCCGCTCGCGTAACGGCCAGCGCCACGTCAAAGGGTTGACCTGTTTCATCCATAAAATCGCGGGCGCGTTCCAGTACGGCGAAGGCCGCATGGCCTTCGTTGAGATGGCAGACTTCCGGCTTAAGGCCGAGTGCCGCAAGCAGTCGCCATCCGCCAATCCCGAGCAGCATTTCCTGTTTGAGGCGCAGCTCCGGTCCGCCGCCGTAAAGTTCGCTGGTAATGCCTCGGTGCGCGGGGTAATTTGCCGCGTCATTGCTGTCCAGCAGGTAAAGCTTCACGCGACCGACCTGAACCTGCCAGGCGCGCAGCCAGACCGAGTAACCGGGTAACGCGACCTCTAAGCGCAACCACTCCCCATTCGGTTTGCGCAACGGGGTGATCGGCAATTGTCCGGGGTCGTTATATGGGTAAATGGCCTGTTGCGCGCCATCCTTGTCGATCACTTGGCGAAAATAGCCTTGCTGGTAGAGCAGCCCCACGCCGATTACCGGGACGCCCAAATCGCTGGCGGCCTTGAGTTGATCGCCGGCCACGTTACCAAGCCCGCCCGAGTAAATGGGCAGCGCTTCGCTCAACATGAATTCCATACTGAAATACGCGACACAATTTAGCGGAGATTGCGGGTAGGTTTGCTGAAACCACGCAGGTGCCGCCGCCGCATCCCGTCTGGTTTGCACCAGATCGTCAACGATTTTGCGGAAGGCGGAATCGGCTAAAACACACTGGATTTTTTCCCGTGAAACTGTCTGCAAAACAACCCATGGATTTTGGGTCAGCTCCCAGAGTTCTGGATCAAGCTGCCGCCACACCTGGTCGGAGGCATGATTCCACGACGAACGCATATCCAGGGCAAGCTCTGTCAGGGAATCGAACCCTTCTATATCCGTGCATAGATAAGGTGGATTATCAATAATGGGTGCCAACGGATTCATACTGCCAATCTCTTCTCGCAGAAATGGAATTTAAACGCAACAGGAGACAGATCGAGCACATAATATCCTTAGTGCGGCTGGAACACTACCTCATTAGCCATTGTCATTTTGCCACCTTCACTGTTATTGGATTGTGCCAGATTCCATCTGCCGCAATCAACGCGTCAGCTTGTTGCGGCCCCCAACTGCCGAACTTGTAGGGGTGAACCCGGTGGTGCGTGTCGAGGACGGGATCGACCACAGCCCAGGCAGCCTCAACTGCGTCCTCATGTGCGAAGAGCGCGCCATCGCCAGCCATGGCATCACTCAACAGCCTCTCGTAGGGTGTTTCCTCTCCCGGCTGTTCATCCAGCAGGTAGAGTTCGCGCTGGTCGCCAACGAACTCCTTGCCTGCGCGCTTGACGCGCGCGGCGAGGGCAACGGCAGAGTTTGGGGAAAGCCGGAAGCGCAGATAATTGGCCCGCCCAGCCTCCGGCGCTGAGTCGTCGAATAGCCTTTGGGGTGGCGGCTTTAACTCCACCAGAACCTCGGCCGCCGTGGTAGCCAGACATTTGCCGGAGCGCAGGTACCACGGCACTCCCTCCCAGCGCCACGAGTCGATGAACAAGCGCAGGGCGCAGAATGTCTCGACATCCGACTCTTTCGCCACGCCCAGCTCTTCCCGATAGCCGTCGTATTGGCCGCGCACCACGTCGTCCGACTGTAAAGGGCGCATGGCCTGAAACACCTTGGCTTTTTCGCTATGGACGGCGCCAAAGCCCTGATAGGCAGGCGGCTCCATGGCAAGCAGCGCGACTATCTGGAACAAGTGGTTTTGGATGACGTCGCGCAGACAACCGGCGCTTTCGTAAAACGCGCCACGACCCTTCACGCCGAAATCCTCGGATAGAGTGATCTGCACGCTGGCTACGTAGTTGCGGTTCCAGATCGGTTCGAGGAACGAATTGGCGAAGCGGAAATAGAGGATATTCATGATCGCCTCTTTTCCAAGATAGTGGTCGATGCGGAAGATCGAATCTTCTGGAAATACCGACAGCGCGATGCGGTTGAGTTCCCGTGCCGAAGCCAGATCGCGTCCGAATGGCTTTTCAACGATGAGGCGCGACTGGTCGGCCAGTCCCTCCGCCTCGATCCCTTTAATAACTGTGGCGAACAGCGCGGGCGGGATGGCGAGATAGTGCGCCGGATGTCGGGCATCACCCAACGCCTGCTTGATCGCTTTGAACGTGGCCGGATCATTGTAATCGCCGCTCACATACTGGAGCAGGGAAAGAAGGCGGTCGAGGGCATCCTGGTCATCGATCTTGCCGGCTTGCTTGATGCTGTCCGTCGCCTGTTCGCGTAGTTGCGCCTGACTCCACTTCCGGCCTGCGACGCCAACCACAGGCACGTTGAGAACACCGCGCTTGGCCATCGCATAGAGCGCCGGAAAAATCATCTTGTGGGTAAGGTCGCCGGTTACGCCGAAGATTACCAGCGCATCAGACGGCTGCGTACGGCTATGGGTATTGTCCATCTCAGTGTCCCTTTTTTATTATCATACCCGCCAACTGCTTTCTTATCGAGGAACAATTACTGCATAAACCATCCGTGACTAACCACGAGCGATTGCCCGGTCAGCGCGTTGGTCGGGAATGACGCGAACATCAATGCCACCTGCGCGACATCGGCTGTGGTGGTGAATTTGCCATCAACCGTTTCCTTGAGCATCACGTTCTTGATCACCGCTTCTTCGCTGATGCCAAGCACTCTGGCTTGATCGGGAATTTGCTTTTCTACCAGCGGTGTGCGGACAAAACCAGGGCATATAACATTTGCGCGGATGTTGTGCTTGGCGCCTTCCTTGGCAACCGTTTTGGCCAGCCCAATCAGGCCGTGCTTGGCGGTAACATAAGGAGCCTTCAGCATTGATGCCTCCTTGGAATGTACCGATCCCATATAAATTATACTGCCGCCCTTGTTGCTGGCAATCATCTGTTTCATGCAGGCGCGGGTCGTCAGAAAGGCTCCGTCGAGATGAATCGCAAGCATCTTTTTCCAGTCTGCAAAACTGAACTCCTCGATGGGATGGACAATCTGGATGCCAGCATTGCTGATCAGAATGTCGATGTTGCCAAAAGCATTGACAGCTGTCTGCACGGCGGCTTCGACCTGCGCCTCAACGGTGACATCCACCGCTATGCCGATTGCCTTGTGGCCAGTTTTTTCGATCTCGGCGGCAGCATCGTTGGCTCCTTTCCGATTCAAATCTGCGATCACAATCTTCGCGCCCTCACGCGCAAACTCAAGTGCGATCTCCTTGCCGATACCGCTGGCCGAACCAGTGATGAATGCAACCTTGCCTTCGAGTCTTGACATGATTTACTCCTTTTGCGGTGCAAGATAGTCGTAGACGACTTCGCCCAAGTCGAGCGTCAGATCCGCAATAAAGTGCAGGGCGGACTCGATTTTTAGCACCGGCAAATCCGCCACCGGCGCGAGCGCATGCGGATGCAGTTCCAGCGAGCACGGCGCAGTCCAGGCGCCTTTGAGCGTCACCTGAGTTGTGTAATAGCGCACCAGTTCGCAAATGCGTGCGGAACCGTCGACATGCGGAATGATTTTCAGCAAAAAATTAGGCGCGGCGAGTGCGGCCAGCACTGAGGCATGATCAACCATGCGATGCTTAAATCCCATTGTTGCCTTAGCGATGCACACTTTTCCATAATCCAGCGTGCCTACCAGCGTATCAGTCTCGGTTTCAAGTCTTGGCGAGGCCAGTTTTTTCGGAAAACCCCACAACTCGCGTCCTCCGGCGATGGGTGGATGATCATTCAGGTACATCGCATGCGCGTAGTTGCCATGCACACCACGAAAGCTTACCGGGATGACCTGGCCGCATTCGGTGTAATCGCCAAAGCCGGTCGAGTCGGGCATGCGGATGAATTCAAACTTCATCAGCGGCTCTAAAATTTCCAGCGGTTCGGGCACCACCGCGCGTAGCGCATCCCTGTCCGTGCGGTAGGTAATCACCAGAAATTCTCGATTGGTGAATCGGTAAGGCCCGCGTGGAAATGCCGGGCTGGTCAGTGGCATCGCGAAGGCGTTGGCTTTGATATCTTCGATTTTCATATTCGAGAATTTTTGTATATTTGCTAAGTTAGTCAGAGTGCCTGAGCCAGCATGTCATCACGTATTCTCATAGCCTCGTCGCGAAATATGCGCGGGTCCATCGTCTTTAGCGCAGGCGAGATCGAAGGGCGAAAAGCCATCTGGCCCATGATGTCCCGTTCAAGATCGATACCGGGGGCGATTTCGATCAGTTCCAGCCCGGTCTCGACCAGGCGGAAGACGCAGCGTTCGGTAACGTAGAGGACTTGCTGGCCGCTCTTGAAGGCGTGCTCACCACTAAAGGTACGCTGTTCAACAACGTCAACGAACTTTCTTAATTCGCCTTCCATGAGGATTTTTAAGCTACCGTCGGCAATTTCCACTGCCAGATGACCGGCGGTAAAAGTGCCAACGAATACCACCTTCTTCGCATTCTGGCTGATGCTGATGAATCCGCCGACACCGGCTAAGTGCTGGCCGAATTTGCTGACATTGAGGTTGCCGCTGGCATCGGCCTGAGCCAGTCCGAGAAAGGCGATATCAAGTCCACCTCCGTCGTAGAAATCGAACTGGTAAGGCTGGTCAATGATCGCTTCGGCATTGATGGCGGCACCGAAGTTAAGCCCGCCTGCCGGAATACCGCCGATGACGCCGGGTTCGGCAGTGAGCGTCACCAGGTGAATGATTTTTTCCTCGGCGGCAACATTGGCAACGCCCTCGGGCATGCCGATGCCCAGGTTAACGATGTCGTTGGCTTTGAGTTCAAGCACCGCGCGACGGGCAATGATCTTGCGCTCGGAGAGTCCCATGATCGGGATCGAAGAATTTGGAACCTTGATTTCGCCGGAGAACGCCGGGTTGTATTGTTCGAGGAAGGTCTGCATGTGGTATTCGGGTTTTTCGGCGACCACCACGTAATCGACCAGGATGCCCGGAATTTTGACCTGTCTCGGATTGAGCGAGCCGCGCTCGGCGATGCGCTCAACCTGAACGATGACGATGCCCCCCGAGTTATGTGCGGCCATCGCGATAGCCAGCGCATCGAGCGTCAGCGCCTCCTTTTCCATCGTGACATTTCCGTCTGGATCCGCAGTTGTTCCGCGAACAATGCCGACGTGAATGAGAAATGTTCTGTAGAAAAGATACTCTTCGCCATCGATGATCTTCAGTTCGACGAGTTCTTTTTTGGTGATGGAGTTGATCTTGCCACCGCCATAGCGCGGATCGACAAAGGTGCCGAGGCCGACGCGCGAAAGCAGCCCCGGCCTGTGCGCTGCAATATCGCGGAATAGATGAGTGATGACACCCTGCGGCAAGTTGTATGCCTCGATACGATCGCTGACAGCAAGTTGCTGCAGCTTCGGCACCAGCCCCCAGTGTCCGCCGATAACCCGCGCCACCAGCCCTTCATGGCCCAAGTGATTGAGGCCGCGTTCCTTGCCGTCACCTTGTCCTGCGGCGTAAACAAGCGTGAGATTGCGCGGACTGCCAGGCAGCGCTTGCGGATCGGCACCGAGAAAGCGCTGTTCGAGCGCGATGGCAATATTTTCGGCGAAACCGATGCCGACAAAGCCGCCGGTAGCGACCGTATTGCCATCACGGATTAGACGCGCAGCTTCGGCAGCACTGACGATCTTGTTGCGTTTGCCGGACAGTTGCTGCGGGGCTATTTGAAGTGGCATGTGCCTTACCGGGGAGTGAACTCATGGCTCGAAATATGGCGGATTAGCCGAATGAATCATACGAAAGTAAATCCTGCGCCGTATGTTCGGTATCGCACATAGCGCGCACTAAAGAAAACGCCACCTCAAGGGTGGCGTTTTCTTGGGCATTTCCAATTTAACTATTTCTTATCTTCCGCAGCAAAAGTCTTTATGCTGATGTCGGCATGTTTCTTGGCATCCGCAATATACGCTTGGAGCAATTCGTCGCCGGTAAGTTTGCGTATTTCATGCGCATAGCGCGTAAGCTTGGCTTCGTCTACTGCGGCAACATCCTTGACCGCGTCCACCCTCACGAGAAGGTAGCCGCCTTGGGTATTTTCCACCCCGACATAAGCCGGAAGATGGGCCGCATTCACTTGGAACACTTGACGCACCAAGTCAACACCCTGAGCGGCAAGTTGTGCACGCGTCATTGCCTGTCCGGTTTTCCATTCCAGATTCAGTTTTTCACCGCGCTTCAACTGCTCCAGAGTAGTCTTGCCCTGCTTGAAAGCTAGTTCCAGTGCCTGCTGATGCAACAACTTCTGGCGTATGGTATCGCTAACTTCAGCCAATGGACGTGTGCTGGTGGGCTTGTGTTCCAGCAGCCGTACGGCCAGCAATGTATTTGGCGCAATTTCGATGGCAGTGCTATTGCGTTTGTCATTCAACACTTCCTTGGAAAACACGGCTTGCAGCGCCTTATCCGTCCAAGGCGGGGTTGCCGTCTGTGTTTTGTTTAACCACGCGCTTTGCTGTAGCGGTGCTTTTACCAGTTCCGCCGCAGGCTTGAGAGTATCGCTTTGTTCATACACTACGTTGCTGAATTTTTCAGCCAGCTCGGCGAATTTATCGCCCGCTTTTTGCATTTTCAGTTTCTGTGCAATAACGCCCTTTACTTCATCCAGTGCCTGTACTTTCGCGGGCTTGATAGCCAATAGTTTGATGATGTGGAAACCGAAATCGGACTGCACAACACCGCTGATTTCTCCCGGTTTGAGCTGGAATACGGCATCATCAAACGGTTTGACCATCATGCCGCGACCAAATACACCGAGATCGCCGCCGTTTGCAGCAGAGCCGGGGTCTTGTGAATACTTCTTGGCCAGTTCGGCAAATTTGCCTGGCGACTGCTTGACCTGCTGCAACACTTGCTCGGCCTTGGCCTTGGCTGCCTGCCTGTCCGTATCGGGTGCCTGCGCCGCCACCGCGATCAGGATATGCGCTGCCTGGCGCTGTTCCTGTGTGCCGAATTCTGGCTGGTGTTCTTCATAATATTTCTTGATCTCTGAATCGTCCACTGCCACTTGCGGCAATAATGCTTCGGCAGAGAGAATCACATACTCTACACGGGCCTGCTCCGGCGTCTGGAATTCCGTTGCATTTTTTTCGTAATAAGCTTTGACCGCAGCGTCATCCACGGTTATTTGCTTGAGAAATGAGTCAGCCGTGATTTGCGACATGCTAACCACGCGTTGCTGTTCGTTAAGGCGGATCAAATTATCCGCAGTGTTGTTCGATGCAAAGCCGTTATTGGCATAGGCATCGGTCAGTTGGCGCACCCCCAACTCCTGCTGCACTCGATCCTCGAACATCAGCGGTGACATATTCTGGCTGCGTAGCACCGATTCGTAGCGCTGCTTATCGAATTTTCCATCCTTCTGGAATGCTTCGATACCGGCGATGACCTGCGCCAACTGTTCGTCGCTTACCGTTAATCCGGCGGCACGCGCCTGCAACGTTAGCAAACGCTGATTGACTAGATTTTCCAGGATTGAATGCTTGATTTCAGGCTTGTCGAATATCGCCGGGTCAAACTTGTCTCCCATCATTTCGCGCATTCTGCCCTGCTGCTGACGCAAAGCGTTATCGAATTCCTGCGGACTGATTTTTTCGCCGTTCACTGTAGCCAGTGCTTCGCTGCCGCCTGACTTGTCGTATGATTTTACCCCCCACAATGCAAATGGCAGAATGATCAGTGCCAATACAACCTGCACCCATTTTTTGTTCTCATGTACAAAATTAAACATGGCAGCTACCCGATGGAATTTTCTAAAAGATGAATTACGGCAAATAAAATTATGAAAGCATGAAAAAGAAAAAAGGGACTCAACAGGTTAGGTTGTGTCCCTTTTTTTGTGTATCCCCATTGCATTAAAGGTTTTTGTAAAATCCCTTATATCAGATGGTTATACGCTATTGGCGGAGTGGACGGGACAATCCCCACTCCCCACAACGGGATAAAGTCCATCTAAATCAACTACTTGAAACTGTCTTACGGCGCTATTTTCAGGAAATGTTGTGTCCCCTACTTGCGCCCCAAAGGTTGGATTATGCCCTGAATGACAAAGGGGAGCAAGCTGCCCCCCCTTTAACCCAATGATGTGAGATTTGCGCCCCTTTCCTTTTGCAACCCTAGGTCTTTGAAACTCAGACCATTCTGAGATGATTACAGGCGTTATAATCAACCCTGATTTGAACAAGGGAGTTCACAATATGGAAGAAAGAACAAAAATAGCAATCGTTGAGCCAAAGGTTGAGGGAAGCAAAAACACCGAGGATGAGTTAGACGTTCGCCCCTTCCTCGACTATCTCAAATCTCCTCAAGGACATGAAATCGCATCCCGAACTCTCAGCATCGTTGAGGATTTAAAGAAGGGAACCCTAGAGAAAAGCAGTAGCCACGCAAAGTTTGAAAAATGGCTTCAGGCTGGGATTATCGTCTTCGTTATCATCGCCACATCATTACTTAGTTTTTATGGGAAGTTTGAAACTTCGCTCGGCGTCTTGTTCGGCACTATGGTCGGCTATGCTTTTGGTCGCAAATGAAGCCACCAGTCTAGGCGCAAAGCATCCAGCCAATAACCGCATACCTTCGCAGGATACAGATGGACATTTGGGAAACAAACAAGCTCGTCCTGTTTATTGCCTTTGTAGTGCCAGGCTTCGTAAGCCTGAAAACTTATGAGCTATTATTCACTGGCGCATCCAAAGAGGCCTCACAGCAGTTGATTGATGCGGTTGCGTATAGTTGTATTAACTATGCGCTTCTGCTCTGGCCTATCTACGAAATGGAATCCAACAATATCCGCGTGACATATCACACCGCGTATATCATTTTCTATGTTTTCGCTCTTCTCATTGCTCCAATATCGTGGGCTTGCCTATTCAAGTGGCTGCGAACAACGCAGTTTTTCCAAGGCTCACTCCCACACCCAACACTCAAGCCTTGGGAGTATTTTTTTAGCCAACGCAAACATTATTGGGTTATTGTGTCTCTGAAAGATGGAGAAAAAATCGCTGGTCGCTATGCTGATAAATCGTTTGCGTCCAGCGCACCAGCCGCAGAGCAACTCTACCTTGAAGAAACTTGGGTTCTAAACGATGAAGGTGGATTTGAAAGACCGCGAGCTGATAGTGCTGGCGTTATGATTCTGACCTCTGACATAGTGAAAGTCGAGTTTTACAACCTTACTTATGGAGACAAAAATGCCTGACAAAAAAAGACAAATAGCCCTAGATGTGAGTTTTTGCACATAAATTTGACCCACCTAATGCAATAAATTGCATCCAAATTTGACCCACGTATAGATACTGTCCTGCTCAATATTTGAGCGGGAGTAAACAGGAGTGATCAACGTGGCGATATTAAGCAGCATCAGGCGTTGGCATTTACGCGATAACATGCCGATTCGAGAGATAGTCCGCAAGACCGGAATCGCTCGAAATACCATCAGGAAGTATTTGTCCAACGAAGTTGTTGAGCCGAATTATCCTAAACGCAAGACCCCGAGCAAGCTGGATGACTATGCTGCCAAACTGGCGGCATGGCTAAAGACAGAGGCCAGCAAGGGACGCAAACAGAAACGTAGTCTCAAACAACTTTACCGAGACTTGGTGCAGTTGGGCTTTACCGGTTCCTATGACCGAGTTGCAGCCTTTGCCAAGCGATGGCGGCAAGAGCAGCAGGAACTGGCCAAGACCGCTGGTCGCGGCACATTCATCCCACTTACTTTTGCACCAGGAGAAGCATTTCAGTTCGACTGGAGCGAGGACTGGGCGGTCATAGCAGGTGAACGAACCAAGTTGCAAGTTGCGCACTTCAAGCTCAGCCACAGCCGAGCATTCTTCTTGCGTGCCTATCCGCTTCAGACGCACGAGATGCTGTTCGATGCTCATAACCATGCCTTCGCAACCTTTGGTGGTGTGCCTGCCCGTGGCATCTACGACAACATGAAGACTGCCGTGGATAAGGTAAAACGCGGCAAGCAGCGTGATGTCAACATCCGTTTCACTGCCATGGTGAGCCACCACCTGTACGATGCCGAGTTCTGTAATCCTGCATCCGGCTGGGAGAAGGGGCAAGTTGAGAAGAACGTACGGGATTCACGTCACCGCATATGGAACCAGTTACCAACATTCGGCAGTTTGGCTGAACTCAATGATTGGTTGCAACAGCGGTGTGTATCACTCTGGAGCGAGATTACCCATCCTGAGCAGCCTGACCGCAGCGTTGCCGATGTTTATGCTGCCGAACGCCCTTACCTGATGGCGCTGCCCTGTCCGTTCGACGGATTTGTGGAACATATCAAACGTGTATCGCCGACCTGTCTGGTCACGTTCGAACGCAACCGCTATAGCGTACCAGCCTCCTATGCCAACCGTCCGATCAGCCTTCGAGTGTATGCCGACCGGCTGGTGTTTGTGGCCGAGGCACAGGTTATTGCCGAACATGCACGGCTGATTCAACGCAATCCTGCAATTGGGCGAACCATTTATGACTGGCGCCATTACCTGAGCGTATTACAGCGCAAACCCGGCGCATTGCGCAATGGTGCGCCGTTCACCGAGCTGCCTGATGCCTTCAAGCGATTGCAGGCCATTCTGCTCAAGCGCCAAGGCGGTGATCGGGAGATGGTTGAGATACTGGCGCTGGTTCTACAACATGATGAGTCAGCGGTGCTGGCGGCGGTCGAGTTGGCCTTGGAGGCCGGTGTGCCATCCAAGCAGCATGTGCTCAATCTTCTCAAACGGCTGATTGAGCCCGCACCACCAGCTCCCATTGATACTCCGCTGACGCTGATGGTCGAACCGCAGGCTAATGTCAGTCGCTATGATGAGCTACGGGAGGTGCGCCATGCAGCATGAAGCTATGATGACCTCGCTCAAGGCGATCAAGTTGTACGGTATGGCGCAAGCCGTCGACGAACTGGCCAGGCAGAATTCGCCTGCATACCAGAATGCGCAGGAGATGCTGGGAACTCTAATCAAAGCGGAGATGGCTGAGCGTGAGGTACGCTCTATCGGCTACCAGATGAAGGCAGCCAGGTTCCCGGCCTACCGCGACCTGGCGAGCTTCGACTTTAGCCAGAGCGAGGCGAATGAGGCACTGATTCGCCAATTGCATCGCTGTGAGTTTCTGGATCAGGCGCACAACGTAGTGCTGGTCGGTGGCCCCGGCACAGGCAAGACACACCTTGCCACTGCATTGGGTGTGCAGGCCGTGCAGCATCAGCACCGCCGGGTGCGCTTCTTCTCGACCATCGAACTGGTCAATACGCTGGAACTCGAGAAGGCCGCTGGCAAGCAGGGGCAACTTGCCAGCCGAATGATGTATGCCGACTTGGTGATTCTGGATGAACTGGGCTACTTGCCGTTCAGCCAGGCAGGCGGTGCTTTGCTGTTTCACTTCATCGGCAAGCTCTATGAGCGAACAAGCCTTGTGATAACGACCAACCTGAGCTTTGCAGAATGGGGCAACGTGTTTGGGGATCCAAAGATGACGACGGCACTATTGGACAGGCTTACCCATCACTGCCACATCATTGAGACCGGCAACGATAGTTACCGTTTTAAGAACAGCTCGACTCAAACTGGAAAGGGGGGCAAAACCAGAAAACTATCCACAACCTGAACCGTTAAGATATAAACTTAGGGTGGGTCAAAATTCGATGCAACACCCGGGTCAGATTTAAACGCAAAAACTCAGGCTGGGGGTGGTTCGATGTATTGCGCTGGCGCTGGGGCTGCTGGTGCGGGTGCTGGGGCTGATTTAAACGCTTCCATCGCAAAGGGCAAGGCTTCCATCATTCGTGCATAGTCTTCGGGGGTATCGCTTTTCATAATGCCCCGTGAAAGGTCTATCTCGAAGCGTTTCCTCGGTTTTGGCAAGTCGCTCAAGTCGCCCAAGGCTGAAAGCAACTCCTCAGCTTCGGCGGCTCTATCGGCAGCAGTTGGAAAGGTCGAAGGGTCTGCGGGATTAAACTTGCTGGGGTCGAAGGTCATTTGCTCAAACAGTGCGAGAGTTTGGGAGGTGAGATTATAAGCCATACGTCTTGCTATGGCTGGGCTGCGGGTTTTGAGTGAGTGGAGGATTTCCCGCTTGCCGATGGCAGGTCGCAAAGGGACGGGAACACGCATGCGGAAATAGAAAATGCCACAGCGTGACAATCTGAGGTGGTGCGCAAGATTTAGGGGCATGAAAAAAGGGACTCAACCGTAAGGTTGTGTCCCTAGTTTGGTTCCCTTTTTGCCCACGTAAGCGTTTAAAACGACTATTACAACGTTTTAAATCATCGACCTAGGCACATATTGGCGGAGTGGACGGGACTCGAACCCGCGACCCCCGGCGTGACAGGCCGGTATACCCACACCAACAATTCAAGGACTTACTACACTTTTTTCATAAGATGACCGACTCTAAAACCCGCATAACTACGGGGGGAGCTTCTGTGATCTTATGAAATTCAGGACGCATAATACCAGCTTCCTGCCTTGACTGGCAATTGCACGAATCGGCGCACCATGAAACCTCTCATAGATTCCCCTGCTGAAGCCGGGGGTTCTGAATGTTACGGCCTTTGGCCGACCCGACACTTTCACTTCGCTCATTGGCTCGCCATAGTGTCGGGAAACCTCATTCATCAACGGCTAAAGCCGTGGTGTTCTGTCATCGACAGCATAGACGTTACTCGATCGCTTATGCGCAACCAAACTTGATATTTTAATGACGGACAAACAGCCAATAATTTCCAGAATAAACTTATATGTATATTATTAGGCTGCTTGTTTCAATGAATGTATGTAAAGTGAGCCCGTCACTCCCTTCAAAAGGGTATTCGCCAGTTAGATTTTGCTAACTTTTTTCGCTTGAAGCGTAAGTTGGAGATGCAAAAAAAATCATAATCTTGCCAAGTTTTTTGGGTACATTAGGTATCAGAAACCTGGAGGATTAAAAAGCGAATGCCCTTTTGATGGGGGTTACAGTGTGTACAAGCGGTGGCTATGCGAACAAGCAAGCCGAAGCATGGCGTTTGTTGGGTGACCGTCTTGAGTTATTGCTCCATAAGGACGCGGAGAATGTAATTGCGACAGAATTTGTGAAGGCTGTTTGATGAGGCAAGGATGAAGTGTGTTATTTACCCGCCACCCTCCGGGCGATTTCCTGCTTGCTCTGCCGCAGCAATGCGATTTCGGATGGTTGCAGCATCCGAGGTGCGGATAAGGTACCGAGCTTCTGATTCAGTAAGCGCGTCGAAGGCGTGACCGAATCGCTTTTGCCACCAATTTTCAAGTTCTGTTCCATGCTTGCTCCTTAATTCATCAAGACTGTCTTGTGTAAGACACAATTTGGCCGAATGCGGCTTGCCTGTCAAGGCCACGGCAGCTAATACTTTTCCTCCATTCGTTTCGATGTGACCACGCAGATTGGCAAGTGTACCGCCCATGCCCACAAAATCGTCCACCATAACATACTCCGCTCCGGGTTGAATTGTGCCGTCAAATTCTGCTTGGCGCGCAAGCCGCGAGAAACCGTCCGCACCAGTATGGGATACGACATTCACCTGAACCACGCCATCATCCACTTCCCAGCCAAGCCGTAACGACAACTCGTCGGCAAAAACTTCAGGGATGGCATTCACCCCATTTTGCTCGTAAGCATGAGCGCTAACCAAGATCGGCTGATGCCCAGTCAGCAAGGTGATGAGTGCGTCAATTTGTTCCAGATTGAGCGTGTCACGCACCAGATTATCCGCAGCAATTGCATCGCCTGTTTTGGCTGCCCAATAATGCGGGTGCTGTTTAACTGCGGACTCGTTGGCGTGTATCAGTACACCAGGGAAATCCCTCCAGCTTGTTCTTGGCGGTTTCATGCGATGGATTTTATCACTGTTATTCACACTCAGATAACTACTGCAAATGGCACTGAAAGGGCGTCCCTCGATCAGCGACAAATGGCGTACCGATAGTTAATCGTCAAACATGCTGCCGCTGCAACTGTTGAAAGTATCATCGAACATGTTGCTACCGCACCCGCAACCGTGGCCGTCGTCAAACATACTCATACTGCTGTCGCATAAAAAAATATCGTCATTTGACATGACCCCGAAAGGATTTCCGTGGATATCAATATCTCCACACATCGGCGTCCCGTCAATGTTGACAGAGGGGGTGGTGTCAATCATTGGTTCACTGCTAATACTGAAAATTGACCTTATAAAACCAAACATGGTTTTTGTCTCCTGTTCTAAAAATTAGGGGTACCCTGCCCGGAAAAGATGCACTTGAATGGCATCAGTTCAAATTAAATTACAGGCTGACCGGATTCACCTGAAATTATGCAAAGAATCTCACCACTTCCACCATCGCCTGCGTATCCAGTTCGCAGTATTTGAGAAGGTTGCGGATTTTCTGATCACGTATGACCGGATCGGCTTGCTTGTCAGTAATTTCAAGGTAAGCCAGTTGTGCCAGTGTGCCGTTCTGTACATCCTCCAATTGCGAATAATCAAGGTGAGGTGCAATTGTCGGAAGTACCGCCTTGATCGACCACGAACCCTTCATGGCGGGATGGTAGTAGTGGTTCTGCAGCCACGGTAGCAGGTTCACCAATCTGTCATTGATGTCGTTCAATGCACGTTCGATATCCGGGCAAAATCCAATAAGCCCCTTAATCACTGTGCTCTCGAAAGTGCCATAGACAATAATTGGTCCATCCTTCTCAAGAGCCATGATCAAACTTTCAGCAAAAGCGTGCATTGGAGCGTTGCCACTGGTATCGAGAAATTCGTGGTGCTCCAGCTCTCCGTTCTGCCGTTCGACATGGCATGACCACTGGAAAGGCAATTGCTGATGAGGACGTGTTCCTGCCCAGCGTGGGAGAACAAAGTTAATAGTCTCGAAATCCAGATAAAAGCGCGGATAGGGCAGCTTGGTCAACTCGGCCTTTAGCGCTGCCGAAATAAATGGCTGTTGTGTGCATGTTACTTGCCAGACAGTGATATGGCGTTCGTTCTTGAGCACACCATCAGGTATTTCCCGCACATCTTCGATGCCAGCTTCTTGCAGTTCGGTGATAACGTTTCGTCCATTGGGCAGAATGCTCACAGGATATTCCGGACTCCCCTCTTCGCAATACTCCATCAACTGGCAATCCGGCTTGCATTGCGATCCCATCTGGACGCAGGGCATGGGGTTAAGCAGAATGTCACAATGAGACACAAGAATTTCCGGTACATCAGGCAAAAGCGCCCACACTTGCTCAGTGACATCCTCTTCTAGGATCAACTGGTCATAGTTACCGTCGCCCGCGTACACAACGCTGGTATCGACGTGCGCCAGAGACACCTGCTTAACTTTTACCCCCGCACCTTGCAGTACCCACATTTGTACTGCACAGTCGATGAGGTGATGGTCTTTGACACTGCCTGAGGATTTAACCTCAATCATGCGCCAGCCCCCATCGGTCGGTACAAGAATGTCACTACGAACCAGTGTGCCTGAATGAACAAAGGCAGCCTCGAACAATGGCACTGGTACCGAACGAGCAATCAATTGTGCAGTCTCTGCCACCGCAAGTTCTGGCTGCCCGACGTATTCGATCAATATCCCATCTGGATAACTGAATCGGGCCAAATTGCCAAGCTCGATACCGTTGGCGATAGTTAACTGCGAAGTGGCCGATGGTTTGGCTAGATTTCGTTTATATGTCTGTAACCAGAGCCGCTTCGGGCATCTGAGTCCTGACATGACTCGGGATTTTGTGATGTAGTTGATCATGGTGAAAATATTATTTTAAGATTGCTGAATTATTTTATTGCCGCAGTTAACTTTATTAGCTTCAAGGACGCGATACATTTCTGTCGTCCTCTCAGTCTTTCCAGAAATCCTTGAACCGATCCGGCGACAGTTGGGTGTATCGAACAGTATGCTGGATGTTTTTGTGGCCGAGGTAATGTTGTATTGCTCGCGTGTCCTGCCCAGCCTGTGCCAACTTGTAGCCGCAGGCATGGCGCAGCATGTGGGGATGCACTGAAAACGGCAGTTTGGCAACCTCCCCTGCCCTGCCGATTATCTTGCGGATGACGTCCGACGATAAGGGTGCGTTACGCTCGCTGCTGAACACAAACGGCAGTGTCGTTGTATAGTCGCGCTGCAACCGGCGCAATGCGCGCAACTCCGGTCCGTGTATTGGATGAACACTGGGGTCGCCGTGCTTGAGGCGATTGACGTGCATCAGACCTTTTTTCAGGTCAACTTGCTCCCAGCGCATGTTAACCAATTCGGTGACGCGCAGGCCGTGGCGGTAGGATAGCAAGATGAGGGTTGAGTCGCGGTGGCCGTGCCGTCCCACTTTGCCTGCGGCATTCATCAGCTGTCCGACTTCCTGCTCCGTGAGGTATTCGCGGCTACGATAGTCGGCGTTCTTGCGGCGCAGAGGAATATTCCGATTTAGTGAATTTGGCGTAATCCGCCTGGGTTGCGGCAGAGCCGCGATATTGATTGATGCCATTGTATGACCCCTCCTAAATATGCATCTGTTTCGGAAAGCTTTGATGCTTGTTTCCATAACTGATCGCGTTCATACAATCTACACAGGTGCGTGTGCAACCCAAAGGATTTTCTACAACCGATGGTTCGTCAGGATGGGAAACAGAGAATGCGCTTCGATTTCTTAAGTGCGAAATTTCTTTGGGTTGTATGTCGAGTTTGCTATTTTTGTCAGGTATCACTTTTTAAGGAGAAATATCATGAGCAAAAAAGCAAATGAGCTGATGGGAATCGTTGACGGCTTTATCAATTCAATCCAGCAATACGATGGGCATTTCAACATGAGTTCGCAAACAAAAGAGAATTGCGTAATGTCGGGCTATCGAGATAGCGCTTTTGGCATTCTTCTATCGCTGCTCACGTTGGACCATATCACCTCAGGTGATTTTCATCGCAAGCTGCACAAACTCAATACCGAATTTTATCGAAAAATAAATTGAGTCATGATGCGCAAATAGCGGCGGCGTAATAAGATGCATGAGAGCCGGAAAATCTGTCTGGCACCACCACACCGCCATGGCAATTAATGGCGAACTGCCATCCATATCGAGTCAATGAAGCGTTTTGTTCGCGTAAGCCTGAACTGGCGTGAACTTTCCGATAAATGATGTTTGGCACTTTTCCCTCATGTATGGAACCTATATGCAGCGTGGCTTTTAGGCGACCTTCCGTTTAATGGTTATTTTACGGAATGTCCCCATTCAGTCTTGCCCTAATCCGTTTTAGCCGTTACGATTTCAGCTCCATGTCCGATAAACCCAAAAAACGCCAGAAGTCCAAACCTTCCTGGAGTGATATCAAAAACAGACTCGCCGATTTTGATCGGGCGGGATTAATGCACCTCGTCTCCGACCTGTACGCCTTCAGCAAAGAGAACCAGACTTTCATGCATGCGCGCTTCGCACTCGTTGCTAACCCACTGGATGATTACAAAAAGCGCATAAGCCTAGCATTGGCTCCCGACATTAGCCGACGCAACGCCAATCCATCAGTGGCGACTGCAAAAAAATCCATCTCGGAATACACCAAGGCCGTCGGTGATCCACTTGGCCTTCTCGAGTTACGGGTGTTCTGGTGTGAAACGGCGGTCGAGTTCTCCATAGAATACGGCTTTGCCGATGTTGGCTATCTCGAAGCATTGCTCCGGCAATACCGGGATGCTTGTCAGGTTCTTCCTGACATTCCGGAGCCACAGCTTACAGAATTCATTGATCGCATGCAGTGCCTGCGCGATGATGCAGCGCAAATTGGTTATGGAGTTTTTGATGAGATGAACGACCTGATTGGAGATATGCTTGTAAATTTGCCGGAATCTACTGAAGAAGCCCGGGTGCCACAGATCGGAGAATAATTTGGCATGCATGACTATCGTGGTTTTTCCATAAGTTACGGCCCCGGCATTAAGAAGTGTCAAATACTGTCCATGCCTGTACATTAACTACTTCGACCATATCGGCACTGTGGCAATGAATGAATCTCTGAATGAAATTCAGCAATACCTGAAAAAGCATGGCGAGCGATCCGATAAGGAAATCGCAGAAGCTCTTGGTATTGCACTAGCTGATTTACACCTCCAGTTGGAGGAACTTAAGGACAAGAATCAGGTGATGGTTTGCCACTCGACCAAGTATGTGAAGGGCAAGGAAGTGAAGGCAATAGTTTGCAGGATAGCGGGGTTTACTCCTCCAGCAGCACCAGGCAGGAAAAAGGTGGGGATTACGCTGTCGAAATAATCTGCACGCAACGTCTCTTATCAGCGCATGAGCGGTCATTCACGGCATGATTATCTTGTTGTTTTTAAAGGCGGCAGTCGGCCAGAAACCGTCCTTCATACGTGTCCGTTATGGAGTAGCGAAATAAAGTAGTGTCACGTTACAATTTGCAAAACCGGAAGGACATGCTGAATTCACACAGAGATGGGAATACAGTACAGATGATATGCAAATTTATTGCCTGAAGAGATTGTTCACGGTGGTGATGTGCCACCGTGAACTAAACGTCATAAATACACACTTAGGCTGTGACCGATAACCCGGAACTACCTGAACTACTGTTAGTGCTACTGTATTCGAATTGGCAGGAAATCACCCTGGCAAGGGTCATTTTGCCGACCTTTTCGGTCGATTTCCCGTTCATCAGACGCACCTCTCCTGCGGAAGTCGCAACAGATGATGTCGCGCCATGAACAGATTCGCCAGTGCCGCCACAACGAACAGGCGATTTCCGTTCTTCATCATGCCGCGATAGCTGACCTTGGCAAAGCCGAAGATGCGCTTGATGATGAGGAAGGCATGCTCGACCTTGGCACGCACACTCGACTTCCTGCTGTTCTTCTCCTGCTCCCTCTCACTCAATCCTCTGTTGCGGAATCCCTTCTGGTTGGTGAAATCCCGCGCCTTGGGCGCGGCCTGTGCGATTAATGTCTTTTGGCTGGAATAGGCGGAGTCGCCATACACTCGACGTTCAGGCGATGCAGGCCAGAAGTGACATGCCCTTTAGTTCCCTCGTTAGATGGAAGCCATGAACGTCGGCGATCGTTTAAAATGTCTTAAGTGCGGCCATGAACGTGAGGTCACGTTTGAGTGGCTGAAAAAGGTCTGCGCTGGAAAATCTGGAGGCGGCGAGAAATTCAGGCAGGAATTATCGAAACACCTCGATCGGTTCAAGTGCGATGCTTGTGGTTCAAAAGGTGTAAAAAGAGTAGCGGTGGATATTGCCGTTCCACGACAGCAAAAGGTAAGTGACCCTACCCGCTTAGATGAGGGGATTGCAGGTACACGTGAGGATAACAAACGCATGAGATCACAAATGTGGGGCCAGATTGTTAATAGAAATAAATGATAAATTGTTAGCCTTTACTCAATCAGGACGCACTCAAGCGCGCCCTTAGCTCAGCCATGAAGACTAGCGCGATATATTCGTTGTACGCCCTTGCGCTGGTAATTTCCTTCCCCGCATGGGCCTCCGACCTACCTGATCCGGCGCGGACACCAGGAGCGATCAATTCAGATGTTACGCAGGATAATATTCAGCAGACGGTGTGCGTAAAGGGGTTCACCAAAACGATCCGACCACCGGCCAGTTTCACTAACAAACTCAAGAAGCGTCAGATGCGCGAGTACGAATACGCCGACACGAATCCCAAGCACTACGAAGAAGACCATCTGATCGCGCTTTCCATTGGCGGCGCTCCGGATGACCAGCGCAACCTCTGGCCTGAACCGCGCAAAAGTGAATGGGGCGCAGATAAAAAAAACCAGCTAGAATTTGTGATGTACCGTATGTTGTGCTCCGGGGAAATATCCCTTGCCGATGCGCAGCATGCGATGGCGACGAACTGGATCGAAGCCTGGAAGCAGTACGTGCCAAATCATCGAAAATTTCGCGGCAAGATGCGAGTTGATTAGAAAATAACCTGTGCAGCCAAAACAATCAAATCGCTTTAGTATTCTTGTGGCTTTCGCTTGGACAGAACGCTTCCCTAACGAATGGTAACGAAGTGAGATGAAGTTTATTTGTGTATTAGTTGGTGTGCTTACTGGCATGATGAGCGTTAATTCATTTGCAGCAGAAGGATATGCGCCGCCAATAGCAATCCTCAAATACGTTGCCACATACACTGTAAATCGTGATGGCAGTTACCGAGAGGACGAAGAGCAATTAACCCGCATTGAGAACGCACAGGGAATTTCACAGTCCGGGGAAGATGACACTCCCTACATTCCAAGCATGGAGAGCGTGGTAATTCATGAGGCATACACTATCCTTCCAAACGGAAAACATATTAAGGTTCCTAAAGCCAATATAAAAACAACAAACGATGAGCTGGATCAGGGGGGCGCGACATATAGCGACAGGAAGCACAAAATAGTTATTTATCCTCGTGTAGCGGTTGGAAGCTCGCTATACATCAAATCTACAAGAGCCGGCCACATTGCCATGTTCCCAGGGCAATTTCATTTTCGTGAAACAGTCTCACCACATCTCCGAGTTGAGCACTATGAGATAAATGTCAATTTTGATCCAAGAATTGATATCCACTTTAATTCAAGCGGGTTTGAAGGAGGGGTGCTGCCTGATAGTCATGGCATGCATCGTTACCACTTTGTTCGAAAACAAGACAATTTCCTAGCCCCAGAAACAGATCAGATAAGCATGGATGACTTTGCGCCATATGTGCAGGCATCATCATTCAAGAGTTACGCTGCAATCGGCGAAGGCCTATCAGGAAAAAGCAAAACAAAAGGTAGTCATCACCCCAGAAATCCAAAAGTTGGCGGATAACCTGACGCGTGGAATTGATGACCCGAAGGAGCAGTCGCGGCGGCTGTATAACTGGGTGAGTAAGAACATTCGCTATATTGGCTCGTATATTGGCAATGGCGGATACGTGCCGCACTCTTCGCAAACAATTCTGGATAATAGATGGGGAGACTGCAAAGACCACGTTGTCATTCTGGAAGCATTGCTGGCCGCTAAAGGAATACAGAGTAGTCCGGCATTAATTAATACTGATTATTCCTATGTTCTGCCGGAACTGCCCGCTGATATGTTTGACCACGTGATTACTTATATTCCAAGCCTGGACATATATTTAGACTCCACGGCCCAGTTTGCTCCATTCGGGACGTTGCCATCACCAGACATGGATAAGCAGGTTGTACTGACAGCAATGAATAAGGTTGCGAAAACGCCTTTATTGAAGGCGGATGAACAAGTCAGTACGACATCTATCCGGCTGAAAGTTTTGCCCAATGGAACGATTCAAGGTTCGAGTCACACTCAGGCAACTGGGGACTCAGAAATTAGCTTGAGGAACTGGCGATTCAACAACCAAACCATGCCGCCTGATCTGGTAACGACGCAAATATTAAATGATTTTAATTTGACCGGAATAGGTACGATTCACACCGGTGATCCAAATGATCTGAATGCGCCGTTTGAGATAGACACATCATTCACTTTAGATCCCGTATCAAACTTTCCTGGCCCGGCAGCCATGCCCATTCCTGTCGGATTGGCTGTTGAGGTGATTGAAGGGAAAATGGCTCCGAAACCAAAAAACAAGTTTAATTTCCCAAGAAAATGTGAATCATTTACCTATATCAACCAGATTGAAATGGAATTTCCTCCAAACATCAAAATAAGGAATGTCCCTGAAAATGTCAGTTATAGTGATGATACTGGCTCTTACACTGCCACATACCTATTGCAGGGCAGAAAACTAAATATTAAGCGTAAGATTGTTACCCAACATCCAAGCATGGTTTGTGGTGAACATGAAAACGAGTTGGATAAAGTGTTCTTTCCAATATTTGCGAGAGACATGAGGGCTCAGGTGATTTATGAATAGACCCGTATACATTACGTTAGGCAGTTAGAAGTCGCGCTGAACCGTCTAGCTTTTTTATCAGCGACATTACGCTCAGGAGATTAAAAATGAAAATGCAATTGAAGATTTCACTTGTTGTCGCGTCAATGGTGTTTGCAACATCGGTCATGGCGGACACCAGATGTAGCCGAGATGCCTTTGGCAACGTCAATTGCCAAGGATCTGACGGACAAAGCTCGCGTAGCTCGACAGATGCTTTTGGCAATACGAATATTCAGCGCTCAGATGGTACATCGGCAAGAGTTTCTCGTGATGCGTTCGGCAATACAAATCGACAAGAATCGGACGGCAGTTCATCGAGATCGTCAACTGATGCGTTTGGAAATACAAACCAACAAAATTCTGACGGTAGTTCATCAAGAATTTCCCATGATGCTTTTGGTAACACTAATATTCAGCGTTCTGATGGAAGTTCAGCTCGATGCTCACGGGACGCATTTGGCAATACGCACTGTAATTAGTGGGCAACATGGCATCTTCGTGGTCACTGCCTAACGATTAAGGTTAGATCGCGATCGCGAAGCGAGCCACGATCTTAACCGTTTGTTGGACGAGCCCGGTGGGGCCTCACATCCGATCCGCATCGATGTCGCCAACCTGCAACTGCAAACCTTCACCCAGGCGCAACCCCATGCTGTACCCGATTTCAGCCAATGGGAGTAGTTCATGGTCGGAAAACGCAAAATCGCCTCTCGCCTTCCCCCGCGCATGTACGAGTACAAAGGCAAGCGCAAGAATACCTATTACACTATTACCCTCGGAAATAAGTACATCACCCTCGGCTCTGATTTGATCACCGCCAAAAAGAAACTGCGCGAAATTGAAGAAGAGACTCCCGTCAATGGCACGATTGCCGAACTAATCGAAGATTACCTTGAATCAGAACTGCGCGCACTGGTGCGTCAGGGCAAGCGCGCGCCACGCACTCTAGCAGATCGGGAAGAACAAAAGGTGCCACTAATTAAGGTATTCGGCAAGATGCGACCATGTGATCTCACCACGCACGATGCTTGGAAGTACCTACACAAGACTCGCGGCGTTGACGCGCCGGTGCGTGCAAACCGCGAGATTACCTTTCTGAAAGCCGTGTTTACCTGGGGGCTGAATCAAGGCGTAGTCAAAGTAAATCCATGCACCGGCGTTGTGATGAACGAAGAATCGCCGCGTGACCGACTTGTAAGTGACACTGAGCTAGAGGACTTTGTGAAACTAGCACGCGAGGACGGTGATGTGAGCCTGCGCCACGCGCTCGCATTGCAGATAGCCTACCTGACAGGCCATGCCCAAGGCCAGATCCTTCGGCTGACAAGCAAGCAGCTAACCAATGAGGGAATCGCCTTCAAAGGGCGAAAAGGTGGTGCACACGTACTGGTTGAGTGGTCGGACAAGTTGCGCGCTGCAGTAAAAGAATCGCAATCCATGCCATCCAGAGTGACATCACCTTACATCGTTCACAATCAGGATGGCAGCCCTTACACCAGCGGTGGGTTTAAGAAAGGCTGGCAGCTACTCATGGGGAAATGGGTGGCGGGTGGAACTTGGGAGGATGAGACAAAACGGGAACCAGGCGAGCGCTTCACATTCCACGATCTGCGTGCAAAGTCCGTGACAAAGGTGATCGAACAGGGAAAGAAAGCAAGTGAACTGACGGGCCATAAACTTGAGGCAACCGTGACTAAAATCTACGACAGAAGGCGGGTTAGAAAAGCGGCAGCGGTGGAATGATCTTATGAAATTCTCAAATCATCTTAGGAAGCGATAGTGGTTACTATCGTTGCAAACCTTAATTTATTGGCGGAGTGGACGGGACTCGAACCCGCGACCCCCGGCGTGACAGGCCGGTATTCTAACCAACTGAACTACCACTCCAAAACTCTACTGGTGGGTGCTGAGGGGTTCGAACCCCCGACATTCGCCTTGTAAGGGCGACGCTCTACCAGCTGAGCTAAGCACCCAATAAGTCCGCTAGTTTACAGCATCTTTCAGACCTTTGCCAGCACGAAATTTTGGAACCTTTGCTGCTTTGATCTTGATCGTCGCACCAGTGCGCGGATTGCGGCCATTACGCGCGGCGCGCTTGCTCACATAAAATGTGCCAAATCCAACCAGAGTAACCAGGTCACCCTTCTTCAGGGATTTTTTGACGGCGTCAACTGTCGCATCCAGCGCACGACCAGCAGCAGCCTTGGAAATATCAGCAGACTTTGCAATTGCATCAATCAGTTCAGATTTGTTCATATAAGCGTCCCCCTTATGTGTATTGGTAAGTGACAGGAAAAACCTGCAACGGCTTTATATCAAGGGTTACAGGCTTGGTCAAGCAATTCAAAAACAATTGATCTCTGAGTTGTCCACAGTTAAGCAGTCCGCATATCCTTTCCTTCAGTCAGCAATTTTTGGAAAGATCTTGAATCATCTGCTTCGAGCACAAAGGAGATATAGCCGAATGGAAGGTTTCGGATAGTGAAAATCAGTGGTTGGACAGCCCGGTCGGCGTAAAAGTCAAAACCATTTCGCCACGGGCCGCTATGTTAGCCTTAACATAGTACAGAGGGGTTTTTTAGCTGCGTAGCGCTTTCCGCCGTATGAAGAGTGCAACCAAAGAGATTCGCGGGATTTCTATTCTACAAAATTTCACCAAGCCTGCGTAGAATGGGTGGAGCATAACGATAACCAATGACTTGGCTGTCGTTTTTGGATGGCCTAGTCAGATGGCTATGCAAAGCTAACCAATGACTTGGCTGTCGTTTTTGGACGGCCTGGTCAGATGGGGCTACCCGTCTACGTTGTTTCAATAAAGGCAAGTATGGCAAAAACAAAAACAATTTATAGCTGCACTGAATGCGGCGGGCAGACGCCCAAGTGGCAGGGGCAGTGCCCGCACTGCGAGGCATGGAATACGCTGGTTGAGAGTGTGGCAGAAGTTGCGGTGAGTGGAAAAAATCGTTTCAGCGCGCTGACGGCAACAGGCAAGGTGCAGAGGCTCGCTGAGGTGGAGGCGGCGGAGGTGCCGCGCACGCCAACCGGCATCATGGAGTTCGATCGCGTGCTGGGCGGGGGACTGGTGCAGGGCGCGGTGGTGCTGATCGGCGGCGACCCCGGAATCGGCAAATCCACGTTGTTGTTGCAGACGCTGGCGCATCTCTCGTCGCACAAAAAGGTGCTGTATGTCAGCGGCGAGGAATCGACGCAGCAAATTGCGTTGCGCGCCAAGCGGCTGATGCTGGACGCGCATGGTATGCATCTGCTGGCGGAAATTCAGCTGGAAAGAATCCAGGCGGTCATCGCGCAGGAAAAACCGGATGTGGTGGTGATCGATTCCATCCAGACCGTGTATTCCGAGCAACTGACTTCCGCGCCTGGCTCGGTGTCGCAGGTGCGAGAATGCGCGGCGCAACTTACCCGCGTCGCCAAGAGCAGCAACGTCACCATGATTCTGGTCGGGCACGTCACCAAGGAAGGCGCGCTGGCCGGGCCGCGCGTGCTGGAGCATATCGTCGACACGGTGCTGTATTTCGAGGGCGATACCCATTCCAGTTTCCGTCTGGTGCGCGCGTTCAAGAACCGCTTCGGTGCGGTGAATGAACTTGGTGTATTTGCGATGACCGAGAAAGGCTTGCGCGAGGTGAGCAATCCATCCGCACTGTTTCTTTCGCAGCATGGCGCGCAGGTGGCTGGTTCCTGCGTGATGGTCACGCAGGAGGGCACACGTCCCCTGCTGGTGGAGATACAGGCGCTATTGGACGAAGCACATTCGCCCAGCCCGCGCCGCTTGTCGCTGGGCCTGGAGCAAAACCGTTTGGCGATGCTACTGGCTGTGCTGCACCGCCATGCGGGCATCGCCTGTTTCGATCAGGATGTGTTCATTAACGCGGTGGGCGGTGTGAAGATCACCGAGCCGGGTGCAGATCTGGCGGTGCTGCTCGCCATCGTGTCCTCTCTCAAAAATAAACCGCTGCCGGAAAAATTAGTCGTGTTCGGTGAAGTCGGATTGGCCGGAGAAGTACGCCCGGTGCAGCGTGGACAGGAACGCCTGAAAGAAGCTGCCAAGCTCGGTTTTACCCATGCCGTCATCCCCAAAGCGAATGCGCCTAAACATAAAATAGCAGGCATGGAAATCATCGCGGTGGAGCGGGTAGAAGAAGCGGTGGAGAAGATGCGGTAGCCCACGAATTATTTCGTCGATTTGGCTCACTCGCGCATTTGTGTATACTTATCCGCGTTGTGCATGATAAAGGCTAAGTAGATGACCCCTGGTGAGCGCATTCTTCTCGAACGGAGCGAGCTGTTTCGTGACATTGATATGAGAAGTGTCGACTACATTCTGGACGACTGTCTGATAATGACCGTATTCAACGGGGAGAAGTTACTAGAGATCGGACAGAAGAACAGTTCGCTCTATTTGATTCTGGAAGGCGAACTTCATGTTTATCTTGATAGTCGTGATTTGACTGAATACGTTGTGCTTAGGGCAGGCGAATGCGTCGGTGAGCTCTCGTTGATTGATGGTGGTAATGCTTCGGCGCTGGTGATTGCGGCGCTAGATACGCGCTTATTGGCACTGCCGCATGACAGTGTGTGGTCGTTGGTGGATAATTCGAATGGTGTTGCGCGCAACCTGCTTTGCATCCTCGCCGGGCGCATTCGCAACGATAACCTGTTGCGGGTAACGACCCATGATCGTAGTCTCGTATTCGAGGTGTCGACCCATGTCGATACGCTGACGGGGCTGCATAACCGTAGTTGGATGGACGAAGCATTCCCGCGCATGATGCTGCGCTGCGAACGCAGCAAGGCGCCGCTCTGTATGTTGATAACGGACATCGACAACTTCGAAAGATTCAACCATACCTACGGACGCCCCGCCAGCGATGGCGTATTGAAAATAGTGGCAAAACTGATGGCGGAAAATCTGCGACCGCAGGATTTGCTGGCATATCTTGGTGGTGACAAATTTGCCATACTATTGCCCGAAACACCGCCCAATGAAGCTGTAAACATTGCCGAACGCCTGCGCGAAGAGATGGCAAAGTCTACTCTGCATACTGGTGCAAGCGATGCGCATCGTGACATCAAGGCATCCATGCTAAATCAGGACTTACGCATTACGATCTCTGTCGGCATTGCCGCAATGCAGTCAGGGGATGCCCTGGATTCGATATTTTCCATGGCTCATGTGGCGCTCTATCAAGCCAAAGCGGCGGGCAGGAATCAGGTGAAGCTGGCTGCAGTCGCGGCTCCTGCATAACCTGAAGGTTTGCATCCACCGCAATCTCTTTTTTGCGGTCTCACAGCATGACCAAGTCGTCCCGATGGATTAATTCTAGTTCATCCACGTAGCCCAGAATGCCTTCGATTTCGTGGCTGGCATGGCGGGCGATGCGGCGGGCTTCCGTTGCGTTGTAGTTGATCAGGCCGCGTGCGATGTCATGACCGTCCTCGTCGAGGATGGCGACTACCGCCCCGCGCTCGAATTCGCCGCTGACCTGGGTAACGCCTATCGGTAGCAGGCTTTTGCCTTCGTCGCGCAAGGCGCGCAGCGCGCCAGCATCCAGCATTACCTTGCCGCTGACTTGCAGGTGGTCCGCCAGCCATTGCTTGCGCGCGGCCAGTGACAGAGACTGTGCTTCGAGCAAAGTGCCGATGCTTTCGCCGTGCATCAGGCGCGGCAGCACGTCTGTTTCGTGGCCGGAGGCGATGACGGTATGTGCACCGCTGCGTGCGGCGCGTTTTGCGGCCAGGATTTTGGTGAGCATGCCGCCGCTCCCGATGTGGCTGCCTGCGCCGCCCGCCATGGCTTCCAACTTCTCGTCGCCTGCCTGAGCATGGCTGACCAGCGTGGCGTTCGGGTCTTTGCGCGGGTCGGCGGTGTACAGGCCGCTCTGGTCGGTGAGGATGATGAGGGCGTCGGCTTCGATCAGGTTGGCGACCAGCGCACCGAGCGTGTCGTTGTCGCCGAACTTGATCTCGTCGGTGACCACGGTGTCGTTTTCATTGATGACGGGAACAACATTCAGGCGTAGCAGCGTGCGCAGGGTGGAGCGGGCATTGAGGTAGCGTTCGCGGTCGGCGAGATCAGCATGGGTAAGCAGCACTTGTGCGGCGTGCAGGTCATGCTTGCGAAAACAGCTTTCATATACCTGAACCAGACCCATCTGGCCGACGGCGGCGGCGGCCTGCAATTCATGCACGGCGCTGGGGCGCTGCTTCCAGCCTAAACGTTGCATCCCTTCCGCAATCGCACCGGATGAAACCAGCACGACTTCGTAACCTAATTGGCGCAGCGTGGCAATCTGTTGCGCCCAGTTGCCGATGGCAACGGCATCCAGTCCTGCACCCTGATTGGTGACGAGGCTGCTGCCTACTTTGACGACGATGCGTTTGCACTGGGTCAGAATGGATGTCATGGTGGTTAAAGTCCATGTAGGATGTGGTGACGAAGGAACCGCATCGTTCGTAATTGATGCGGTTCGCAAGCTCACCACATCCTACAGTTTTGTCCTTTGATCATGGGGGGAATTATGATGGATAAAATTAGAGTCAAATGGGAATGTCAGTTTCTTGTGCGCTTTCGGCGGCAGCCTCATCTTCTAGTTTGGCGGCCTGCTCCAAGTGTTCCATGATAGCGTAAGTTAGTTCTTTGCATCCATCGCCGTTGATCGCCGAGATGGCGAAATGGCGGGTGTGTTCGCCGAATTCACGCAGAAAGTCGGCAACTTTCTCATCCTTGTCTTGCAATAAGTCGAGCTTGTTCAGCACCAGCCAGCGCGGCTTGTCATACAGCGCTTCATCGTATTTCTTAAGCTCATTCAGGATGGCGTGTGCTTCATGCACCGGATCGGTACCTTCATACAGCGGGGCGAGATCCACCAGATGCAACAGCAAACGGGTGCGCGCCAGATGGCGCAGGAACTGGTGCCCAAGTCCGGCACCTTCTGCCGCACCTTCGATCAGGCCGGGAATGTCGGCAATGACAAAACTCTTTTCAGTGGACACGCGTACCACGCCCAGATTGGGGTGCAGTGTGGTGAAAGGATAATCGGCTACCTTGGGGCGCGCAGCGGAAACTGCGCGAATGAAAGTGGACTTGCCCGCGTTGGGCATGCCGAGCAGGCCGACGTCCGCCAATACTTTCAGTTCCAGTTGCAACTCGCGCCGTTCGCCTTCATCGCCGGGCGTAGATTGGCGCGGCGCACGATTGGTGCTGGATTTGAAGTGCAGGTTGCCCAAACCACCCTTGCCGCCTTGGGCGAGCAGCGCCTTCTGCCCATCGTGGGCGAGATCGGCAATGAGTTCTCCGCTGTTGATGTCGGTGATAACCGTACCCACCGGCATGCGCAGAATCACGTCGTCCGCGCCTTTGCCGTAGCAGTCCGCGCCGCGCCCGGACTCCCCGTTCTTGGCGCGATGCATGCGCGCGAAACGATAATCCACCAGCGTGTTGATGTTGCGGTCGGCCAGCGCATACACGCTGCCGCCCCAACCGCCATCGCCGCCATCGGGGCCGCCCTTGGCTATATATTTCTCGCGCCGGAAGCTGGCAGCGCCGTTGCCGCCGTCGCCTGCGATGACCTCAATTTTTGATTCGTCGATGAATTTCATTTTTGGATGCCGTTAAAACAAAAAAGCCCTACCTTGCGATAGGGCTCATTCTACTTGGTAGTGCGAGCTTACGCTGCTACCACGCTGACAGTCTTGCGCTGTTGTGCACCCTTGACCGCGAACACTACCTTGCCGGTAATGGTTGCAAACAGGGTGTGATCCTTGCCCATGCCGACGTTGTCGCCCGCGTGGAACTGTGTGCCGCGCTGACGCACGATGATGCTGCCTGCGTTGATCAGTTCGCCGCCGTAACTCTTCACACCCAGACGTTTTGAGTGTGAGTCGCGGCCGTTACTGGTACTACCACCACCTTTTTTCGATGCCATGTTGCTGCTCCTTTAGCTTTACGCTGAAATGCCGTCGATGCGGATTTCAGTGTAGTTTTGACGATGACCTTGATGCTTTTGATAGTGCTTGCGACGACGCATCTTGAAGATTTTTACCTTGTCGTGGCGACCGTTCGACAGGATGGTCGCGCTAACGGTAGCACCGGCCAGCAGGGGCTTGCCGACAGACAGCTTGTCGCCATCGCCAACCATCAGCACCTTGTCCAGCACGATTGCGCTGCCGACATCACCGGCAACGGTTTCAATTTTAAGGGTTTCACCCTGGATAACACGATATTGCTTACCACCGGTCTTAATTACTGCGTACATAACAACCTCGCTTGAATGCGGTTTTACAGAGCCGCGCATTATACACAAACGGCGCTAGCCGTCAAAATGGTTTTTTTAACACAGTTTGTTCTTAAACCGTTCGTGGTGAGCTTGTCGAACCACATTCACTGTAAAGCTAAGCCCTTCGACAAGCTCAGGGCGAACGGATTTTGGAAAATTCAATGTGTCGAGCCTATGAATAATCTGGTTTTAACGCCTCATGGAATCAAAAAAGTCGGCGTTGTTCTTGGTCGCCTTGATCTTGTCCAGCAGAAATTCCATCGATTCCAGTTCGTCCATCGGGTAGAGCAGCTTGCGCAGCACCCAGATTTTTTGCAGCACATCGGCCTTGATCAGCAACTCTTCCTTGCGCGTGCCGGAACGGTTGACGTTGATGGCCGGGTAGATACGCTTCTCGGCCATGCGGCGGTCGAGATGGATTTCCATGTTGCCGGTGCCCTTGAACTCTTCATAGATCACGTCGTCCATGCGCGAGCCTGTATCCACCAGCGCGGTGGCGATGATGGTGAGCGAGCCGCCTTCCTCGATATTGCGCGCCGCACCGAAGAAACGTTTGGGGCGTTGCAGGGCGTTGGCGTCCACACCGCCGGTCAGCACCTTGCCGGAGGAGGGCACCACGGTGTTGTAGGCTCGTGCCAGGCGAGTGATGGAATCCAGCAGGATCACCACATCCTTCTTGTGTTCGACCAAGCGCTTGGCTTTTTCCAGCACCATTTCGGCGACCTGCACATGGCGCGTGGCCGGTTCGTCGAAGGTCGAGGCGACCACTTCGCCGCGCACGGAACGGCTCATTTCGGTAACTTCCTCGGGGCGTTCATCGATCAGCAATACGATCAGGTGCGCATCGGGGTTATTCGCCGCGATGGAATGCGCGATATGCTGCAACATCACGGTTTTGCCGGATTTCGGTGAGGCCACCAGCAGGCCGCGCTGGCCCTTGCCGATGGGGGCGACGATGTCGATGATGCGGCCGGTGATATTTTCCTCGGCGCGGATGTCGCGCTCCAGTGGCATTTGCTGCGTCGGGAACAGTGGTGTCAGGTTTTCGAACAGGATCTTGTTCTTGGCATTTTCCGGGGCCTCGTCATTGACCTTGTCCACCTTCACCAGCGCAACGTAACGCTCGCCTTCCTTGGGGGTACGGATCTCTCCCTCGATTGAATCGCCGGTATGCAGGTTGAAGCGGCGGATCTGGCTCGGGCTGACGTAAATGTCATCCGGCCCGGCAAGGTAAGAGGTGTCCGGCGAGCGCAGGAAGCCGAAGCCGTCCGGTAGCACTTCCAGCGTGCCTTCGCCGAAAATACTCTCGCCTTTTTTCGCCTGATTTTTCAGCAGGGCGAAAATCAGGTCTTGCTTGCGCATGCGGTTGGCGTTGTCAATCTGGCTGGTGGTTGCCATTTCCACCAGTTCGGTGATGTGTTTTACTTTTAGGTCGGATAAATGCATGAGATGGGATTTGGGATAGAACGAGGTTGAGGGAACTTGCTTGAAATTAAAAAAACATATGGGGGAAGTGTTACGGTTTGCGCGGTGATGCCGCGCGCCTGAACTGTCTTGAGTGTCGTTTTATAGTTTTGAGTATGGCGTAGCGGGGACGAAACAGAACAGTTGCAGGCGCAAGATTAAACGGTTCAGATGTGGCTGTCAATAAAAGCGGTAAGTTGTGATTTGGAGACTGCGCCAACCTTGGTTGCTTCTATGTTGCCATTTTTGAACAACATCAGTGTCGGGATGCCGCGAATGCCGTATTTCTGCGGGGTTTGCTGGTTCTCGTCCACATTCAGCTTGGTCACCGTCAGGCGCCCGGCGTATTCCTTGGCGACCTCCTCCAGAATTGGAGCAATCATGCGGCACGGGCCGCACCACTCTGCCCAATAGTCCACCAGTACGGGCAAAGGTGCTTGCAGCACTTCCGCAGGAAAAGGTTGTATCGGTGACATAAAGGATGTGTTCGCTCATAGTGTGCCTCGCTTTAAATTTAGTTATTTAAGAGTACGGGTGATGCTGACGCGGGGTGAATTAGGGGTAGGTTGCAAGAACTCAGCGCGCATCCTAACGGAAAAATGGCGGGATGTGAAGAGGCTTGTCCGTGGTAATAGAGGCTTATCACATGTGCCAGATGTACAGGGTCGAACGGTGCAAATCATCCACGGTGAAAGTTTGCTGTGGCGGATGGTCGGCCACGGCAAAAGTGTTGCTGATAAACATCGTGCCGGGGCGCATCTCACGACGTGCTTTCTGCCACAGCTTATCCATGGGTACCGGAGAAAGATAGGCGAACACCACATCGTATTGCGACAAATCGCAATCCCACAGGCTGCCCCACTTAACCTGACAGCTGCGATAACCGCCCAGGCGGATACGCAGCCAACTCCACAGAAAGGGGAGGGGAGCTGCTTCCACGCCGTAATAGCGGCCATCCGCGCGTACTCCGGCAAGATGCGTCAACACACCGCCGATACCGGAACCGAGATCCATGAAGGTGAAGCTTTTATCAGCTACGGGGGAGGGGAGCAGCAGTTCCATTGCCTGCCATATCTTGCGGCTGGAAAGATAGAGCGGCACCTGCGTGCGGAACGTGCTCCAGTACACCACCAGCAAAATCAGGAAAGCGACAAGGAAGAAGTTCGGCGGCAGTTGCAGCGCCAGCATCAGCATCAATGCGGGGACGAACAGGAACTGGATGAGCAGCCACCAGCGCGCCAAACCTGCGATGCGGCTGAATGCGGCGGCAAGCGCGCCGCACAGCAAGGCGAACAACAGCGGGGACAACTGGATTACCGTGGCGCGGGCGAACAGCAACGCAACAGCGAACGCAGCAGCTTGCAGCAGCAGCGCGATGACAGAGGGAGGCAGCTTGGCGATCAGGATGCGCAATTTAACGTTGCAACCCTGCTTCCACTTCCAGCCGTTTGGTGTGGCCCGCCAGTCGTTCCACCAATAGCAATGCGAAATCCATTGCCGTACCCGGCCCGCGCGAAGTAATCAGTTTGCCGTCCTCCACCACGGCTGCGTTCTGTTGAAGTACCTGCGGAAATGCATCCAGTGAACCGGGGTAACTGGTCGCACGCTTGCCATTGAGCAACCCGGCGGCAGCCAGCACCGATGGCGCAGCGCAAATCGCGGTAACGTATTTGCCAAGCGAATTCATTTGCTGTGCCAGCTTCAGCACGCGCGCATCGGCTTGCAGATGGTTAGTGCCGGGCTGTCCGCCGGGCAGCACCACCATGTCATAGCTGTGTGCCAATGCTTCGTCCAGCGTGGTGTCCGGCATCAGCAATACCCCGCGACTGCCGCGTAGTGCACCAGCACTCAACCCCGCCAGAGTGACGGTAACGCCAGCACGGCGCAGAATGTTGACGACCGTGACGGCCTCCAGTTCTTCACTGCCATCAGTAAAAAGTATCAGAGCGGTTTTCATAAGGGACACCAATAATCCAGTCAATAAATTTGCGGATGGAAAACACGCACATTATGCGTGATCATTTGATTTTTACCGCAAGTTGTCCATCAGTATTTTTTACATCAATTGGTGTGGGTTCTCAATCATATTCTGATAGATCATGCTTTGCAGGATGACGCTGTCATTGGGTTGCAGATCCCGAAATTCGATGCCGTGGCGTATGAGGTCAGGGTTGGATGCATTGGCAGCGTCACCGGTGAGTACGGCACAGATCAGCCCTTTGATTGACAGCAGTGCATCAATCTTGTGCAGGTTCACACGGAACGACAAATTGATGATGTCCCCCTTGCTGCCTAGTGGCTGCTTGGCATCAAGTGCTAGTCCATTTGCGCTGATGTTGGAAATGAGCGCGGAGACTGGCTCGTTTGCGTTGCCCGGATTGTTTTTCTGCACCGTGGCAATGATGCGAGTTTTGACCCGAGGTGCTTTGCGTATCGCGATTCCCTGTATGGCATCGGGGAATGACAGATGCAGGTATTCGTAAGGAGATTTGCATCTCCGCGTTATGTGGCATTCAAAACCGAAAGCATTCTGCCCCAAGAAAGACCGCATAATAACTCTTTCACCCTCCAGAAGTTGCAAGCGGAAACCTTCGGTGGTGACAGGTGTCGTGACCAGCAGGCTGATGCCTCTCAAAAAGCCGATTACCTTGACTGGAAAGCGTTCGCTGGTCAGATGCTCAGGGGGTTGGAGTTGTAGCCGGTCTTCCGCCTTCAACTTCATGTCATTGAAGGTGAAGCGCGTGCTAGTTTCCTTTTTCCCTGTTTGTACGGAATTGGTTTCAGCAGCGAAAGAATTGTCCTTGAGTTCACCGCTGGGGTTTTCATCGTCGGGTGCTTCCCACGACAGTTCGCGGTAGGCACCTCTAGTCAGCAGGCTGTCCAGATGCGCATTGTCGCGAACTACGCCTCCCTGTTCTAGTAGTAGATTGTGTTCCTGATCGTATAACGCCCACTGCGATGGTTCGCCAATGGTAATATTATTTTTGTTGATAAGGATCAGACTCATATTGCCAATTGCTCAGTCATATTTCGCTCAATTTAGTAGCCTAAACATTGAATAAAGCTTTGTGTGTGGTGCTTTTTCCATTCCATCAACTACGCCAGAATTGTCATGAGCGGTGCCGTCTGCCGGAATGTTTTGTGAAAATTATTACACAAGGGGTATGTTACACCGAAAAAATGAATGGATCAGCAACGTGTTGCCGGAGCAAAGACCGAATTATCTACGCATTTCGGCATAGGAGTTTGTCCTATTGTTTGCTCCTGAATTTTCTGTTCAAATGAAAACGTATTGGTGTGGTATCAATCTGTTTGAAAGGGCATGAGTATGCTTGTCAGTTTGAATTATGAAAGTTGCCGGACAAATGTGCAATGAGACTTCTTTGCGGTCTTGCACTCCCATGAGCGCTGAACAACAAGCGATTGTTGACGAGGTACTTGCCGCGCTGGAAGCTGATCAGCTGGACTTGCCTGTCTTGCCAGACATGGCGCTCAAGGTTCGGAATCTGCTCGGCGACCCCAATAGCTCGACAAGCCTGTTTGTGCAGTTAATTTCTACCGACCTGGCGATTTCCCTGTATATCATCAAGGCGGCCAACAGCGCGGCATTTTCGAACGGCCACCCGGTGGGTAATTTGCATGATGCAATTCCTCGCTTGGGTTATCGGATGCTATACAGCATGGTGATGGACATCACCTTGACGAAACTGTTCCACGCTCGTAGTCCGCTCATCAACCAAAAACTAAAAGAATTATGGGCGCATAGCCGCATAGTGGCGGTGAACAGTTATGTGTTGGCGCAGCGGCAAAAACATCTCAAACCAGAGGATGCGATGCTGGCCGGGTTGGTGCATGACATTGGCGCGTTGCCGCTGTACCTCTATGCGGATCGCCACCATCCTGAAATTGCCCCGGCAACGCTGGAAGAATTGATAAGCAAACTTTCTGCGCCCATCGGCATCAAGTTGCTGCAAAGCTGGAATTTCCCGGCTGAGTTGATCGATGTCATTGCCGGTCATGAAAACCATCGGCGTATAACCCTCTCTGACGTGGCGGATTATGTGGATGTGGTAACGATGGCAAATCTGCAAATGAAGGAGACTGCACAGACTGTCGAATGGAGAAATGTCTTTGCTGCCGAGAGATTGGGCTATTATCCGGGAGACTGTAGAAATTTTTTATCCAGTCACGCGGAGCAATTTGCAGCGGTCAACGACATGTTGGGCATTGGCGTGGCGCAGGCAGCATAAAACTAACCGGGCCAATGCTGTCCCGGAACCCCTAATTAATATCCACTTAGTGTTGCTCGTCGAGCGGCACATTCCGCGTTTCCGGTAGAAAAATTAAGCCAATGATCGATGCTATCAACAGCAACCCAACCGGGTACCACAGGCCGGATATCGCATCGCCTGCTTTTACGCTCAACAGGGTAATCATGAAGGGCGACATGCCGCCTATCCATCCGGCGCTGAGGTTGTGGGGCAGGGCGACCGCCGTGTAACGGGTGCGCGCGGGGAAGAGTTCGGCCAGCGTGGCGGTTTGCGGGCCGGTGATGAGTGCGACGGCGATGACCAGGATGGTTAGCAGCAGGAAGATCATCGTTCGATTAGACTGCTGCGCATCGGCATGTTCCGTCCAGCCTTCGGCTTTCAACGCTTCGGAAAGTTCAGAAGAACGGAAGCCCGCGATCCCGCCCTGCTTGCCGATGCGCAGCAGCGTTTCGCCGAATGTCTGCGCAGGATGCAGTGTATAGGTCACGCCCAGTTTGGCGAATAGTTCCTGATTGCGTTCGCAGTCGTTGCGCGCTGCAGTGAACGGGCTGTAGGCACAGGACCCGCCATACAATACCACCGGCACTTCGCGGTTGAAGCGTTCCAGCGTGGGGTTACCGTAATGCATCAGCCCTTTGTACACGGGCATAATGGCCAGGCTGCCGAGCAGCAGACCGGCCAGCAGCACCGGCCTGCGGCCTATGCGATCCGACAGCCAGCCGAACAGGATGGTCAGCGGGAACAGCAGGAGGGTGCTGGTCATCACCAGTGTCCCGGCGATCTGCGGATCGAGTCTGACTACGCTTTTTAAATACACATTGGTGTAGACCTGCGATGAGAAGAACAGCAGCGAGCCGCCAGCGGAGAGGCAGAAGAAAAGCAGCGCCATGCGACCGCGCGTGTGCGGGTCGGCGAAGCATTCGCGCAGTGGCGCGCTGGACAATGTCTTGCGCTCGCGCATGCGGCGAAACACCGGGGATTCGTGCAAGTTCAAGCGGCTCTTGAGCGAGACCAGCAGCAGTACGGCGGAAAACAGAAATGGCACGCGCCATCCCCATGCACTGAAATCGGCACTGCCCAACAGCGCTTGCAGCAAGAGCACCTGCAAGGTAGAAACCAGAATGCCCAGCGGCCCCATCAATTGCAGCACGCTGGTGTAAATGCCGCGCCTGTTGGTTGGCGCATGTTCGGTGAGGTATACCGCCGATCCGCCGATTTCGCCGCCGACAGAAAATCCCTGCAACAGGCGCAACACGAGCAACAATGAGGGCGCCAGCATGCCGACTTGCTGGTAGGTCGGCAACAAGCCCACGCCAAACGTCGATAGCCCCATCAGCACGATGGTGGCAATAAAAATCGGACGGCGGCCATATTTGTCGGCCAGCGAGCCGAACAGCGCCGCGCCGAGCGGACGTACCAGCATGCCCACGCCAAAGGTGGCCAGGCTCGCCAGCAGCGCCGCGACTGGGTTCTCCGGGGGGAAGAACAGCACGCTGAAATAGGTGGCGAGCGAAGCGAAGGTGAGGAAATCGTACCATTCCAGGAAGGTGCCAAAACAGGCGGCGATGGCTACCTTGCGCTGGATGGTGGCGGGTTCTTGCAGGGGGAAATTGCTGGGCACGTTAAATATTCGTGGAAGATAATTTCTGCATTATCTGTCATTTAACGTGAAAAACGTGGAACAGGCCCGTAACATATTTGTAGTTGTGGGAGCGGCTTCAGCCGCGATAACTTCCATTCGCGGCTGAAGCCGCTCCTACAGAGTGCGTTTTTTATAATCAGAGGTAGCATATTTGCCATGCCCGTTAATGTGAACATTGCTTAAATGGCGCTATTCTCATAGGACATTTTAGAAAACGCCAACGCTATTTAGCCGAATCTGCCGGTTATGTAATCTTCCGTTTCCTTGCGCTTGGGGTTGGTGAACACCGTGCTGGTGTCGCCGAATTCGATCAGGTCGCCGAGGTACATGTAGGCGGTGTAGTCCGAGACGCGGGCGGCTTGCTGCATGTTGTGGGTGACGATGACAATAGTGAATTCTTCCTTCAGTTCGTCTATCAGCTTCTCGATGTGCGCGGTGGAAATTGGATCCAGCGCGGAGGTGGGCTCATCGAGCAGCAGCACTTGCGGTTTGACGGCGATGGCGCGGGCGATGCACAGGCGTTGTTGTTGTCCGCCGGACAGGCCGGTGCCGCTTTGTTTCAGTTTGTCCTTGGCTTCCGTCCACAGCGCGGCCTTCTTCAGCGCCCATTCCACGCGTTCGTCCATGTCGTACTTGTTCAGGTTGTCATATAGCTTCACGCCGAAGGCGATGTTGTCGTAGATGGACATCGGGAACGGGGTGGGTTTCTGGAACACCATGCCGATCTTGGCGCGCAGGGTGTTGAGATCCTGCTTCTTGTCCAGCAGATTCTCCCCATCCAGCAAAATCTCACCGGTGGCTCTTTGCTTGGGGTAGAGCTGGTACATGCGGTTGAAGGTGCGCAGCAGGGTGGACTTGCCGCAGCCGGATGGGCCGATAAATGCGGTCACCATTTTTTCCTGGATGGAGAGGTTGATATCCTTGAGGGCGCGGTCTTTGCCGTAGTAAAAATTCAGGTCGCGGACGACCAGTTTTGGAGGGTGGTTTTTTTCAGCGTTCATCTGCCGGTGTCCTTAGTGGGTTGTTACTTGTTGGCGGAACAGTACGCGCGCCACAATATTGAGCGAGAGTACGCTGAAGGTGATAAGTAGCGCACCGGCCCAGGCCAGGCGATGCCAATCATCATAAGGACTCATGGCAAACTGAAAAATTACCACTGGCAAATTAGCCATCGGCTGGTTCATGTTGTTGCTCCAGAACTGGTTGTTCAGTGCGGTGAACAGCAGCGGCGCCGTTTCGCCGCTGATGCGCGCCACGGCCAGCAGCACACCGGTGAGAATGCCGGCGCGCGCAGCGCGCAGGGTGACGAAGCTGATGACCTTCCACTGCGGCGCACCCAGCGCCGCTGCTGCTTCGCGCAGGGTGTTCGGCACTAGGCGCAGCATGTTTTCGGTGGTGCGGATGACGACAGGGATAACCAGAATCGATAGTGCCAAGGAGCCAGCCCAGCCTGAGAAGTGGCCGATTTTGACAACGTACACAGCGTAGACGAACATGCCGATCACAATGGAAGGCGCGGACAGCAGCACGTCGTTGATGAAGCGGGTTACAGGCGCCAGCCAGCCGCGCTGGCCGAATTCAGCGAGATAAGTGCCAGCCAGGATGCCGATGGGAGTGCCAATCAGGGTGCCGACCAAGGTCATCACCAGGCTGCCGGCAATGGCGTTAAGCAGACCGCCATCGCTGCCGGGTGGTGGGGTGGTTTGCGTGAATACCGCCGAAGTCAGGCCGGGTAGCCCGTATTCCAGCAAGGTGAGCAAAATCCAGCCCAGCCAGAACAGGCCAAACAGCATGGCCAGCACCGAGATGCTCAGAGCCATGGCGTTAATCAGGCGGCGGCGTGTGTAGAGTGTCAACATATCAGGCAGTGCCTCCTTCGCGTTGCGTCAGCCTGTACAGCAAGAGGCGCGCCAGCGACAGCACGACGAAAGTAATGAAGAACAGGATCAAACCAAGCTCGATCAGGGACGAGGTGTACAAATCGCCTACAGCTTCGGTGAATTCGTTGGCCAGCGCCGAGGCAATGCTGTTGCCCGGCAGCAATAGAGATTTGCTCAATTCGTGGGCGTTGCCGATGACAAAGGTGACTGCCATGGTCTCACCCAGCGCACGTCCCAGTCCCAGCATGATGCCGCCGACCACGCCGATCTTGGTGTAAGGCAGCACGATATCCCACATCACTTCCCAAGTGGTAGCACCAAGACCGTAAGCGGATTCCTTGAGCAGGGTAGGGACTACATCGAACACATCGCGCATCACCGAGGCGATGAAGGGAATTACCATGATGGACAGAATGATTCCGGCGGTGAGGACGCCAATGCCCATCGGCGGCCCCGAGAAGAGTGGGCCAATAAAGGGCAAGTGCCCCAGATTGTTATTGAGCCAAGGTTCGATGTAATCGCCGAACAGCGGGGCGAACACGAACAGCCCCCACATGCCATAGATAATACTGGGGACTCCAGCCAGCAGTTCGATGGCAATGCCGAGAGGACGACGTAGCCAACGCGGTGATAGCTCGGTTAAGAAAATGGCGATGCCGAAGCTGACCGGGATGGCGATTAGTAATGCGATTCCGGCGGTAGCCAGAGTGCCTACAATAGGTACCAGCGCGCCGAACTCTTCGGTGACAGGGTTCCATTCGGCGCTGCTGAAGAATTTGAAACCGAACGCATGGATGGCGGGCAGGCTGCCTATTATCAATGATACGATGATGGCGAGCAGCAGGGCGAGCACGCCGAATGCGGACAGGCGTGTGACGTTGCGGAACAGGATGTCCAGAAAGTTCTGGTGCTTGTGGTGTGCTTCCCGCAATGAGTTTGGCATATTTCTTTAGGTGCTTCGGACAAACTACACAAATAAATGAGGGGGCGCGAACCCCCTCGAATTATATCTTGGAAAGCTTGATATTAGCGCCTTATCCTTCAAGGAATTACATCTTTGGTTTACTTCCAGACGGCCTTGCCGGAAGCGTCCTTTATCTGTGTCTTCCAGTTCGCGCGCACCTCGTTTTGCACCTTGTCAGGCATTGGTACATAGTCCAGATTGGCTGCCATCTTGCCGCCATTCTTGTAGGCCCAGTCGAAGAATTTCAGGACCTCAGTGCCAGTTTCCGGCTTGTCTTGTATCTTATGCATCAGGATGAAAGTGGCGCCGGTGATAGGCCAGCTTGCCTTACCCGGTTGATCGGTCAGTAGCAGGTACATGCCGGGAGCTTTGTCCCACTCCGCTCCCGCAGCCGCAGCCTTGAAGGTGTCTTCGTCGGGTTTGACGAACTGGCCATCCTTGTTTTTCACTTCACCATAAGACATCTTGTTCTGTTTCGCGTAAGCATATTCCACGTAACCGATGGCACCATTTAAACGTTGCACATAAGAAGATACGCCTTCATTGCCCTTGCCGCCCGTGCCGACAGGCCAAGCCACGGAGGTGCCCTCACCGACCTTGGTCTTCCACTCCGGGCTGACTTTGGACAGGTAGTTCACCCAGATGAAGGTGGTGCCCGAACCGTCCGAGCGATGCACCACGGTGATGTTTTCGTCGGGCAGTGCAACTCCCTTGTTTAGCGCAATAATCGCGGGGTCGTTCCACTTGGTGATTTTGCCCAGATAGATGTTGGCAAGCAATTCACCGGTAAACTTGAGTTCTCCGGGTTTGATGCCTTTAATGTTATAAACCGGCACGTCGCCACCCATTACCGCCGGGAATTGCATCAGTCCGTTCTTGTCCAGGTCTTCAGGTTTCAGCGGCATGTCGGATGCTCCGAAATCTACGGTCTTGGCTTCAATTTGTTTGATGCCGCCGCCGGAGCCGATGGACTGGTAGTTCAGGCCGTTGCCGGATTGTGCCTTGTAGGCTTCGGCCCATTTGGCATAGATCGGATAGGGGAAGGTCGCGCCCGCACCGGTGAGGTCGGCTGCGCATGCGGTGCCTGCGGCCAGCAGCGAGGCGGTCAGGCCGAGGCTGCAGAAGAGGGTGTTAAGTTTGTTCATGATCTCTCCAAAAAGTTGAGGTTCGCTATATTTAGATCCGCTGTTTGTCAGCGTAATGCATCATAGCTACGCTCTGTTACATAATTATTACACTTGTGTCATGTATTCGTCGCGCGGATTTTTTCATTTTCATCGGGATGAGGCTGGCATCGGGAATTGTGCCGTGTGCAAGATTGACCGTTTTGATTTTCGCAGGTAGGATTGCCGCCTTTACGTTATTCAAGAGGCTGCTGAATGCGCCGCAAACTGGTTGCCGGGAATTGGAAAATGTGCGGAACGTTGGCACAGAACGAGGCGTTGCTGAATGCGGTAGCGGCTGGCATGGCGCAAATGCCTGGGGTTGATTGTGCGGTTTGCGTGCCGTTTCCCTACTTGGCGCAGGTGCAGCAGTTGCTGCGCGGCACTGCCGTGAAGTGGGGTGCGCAGGATGTGCATCAACTGGATAAGGGAGCGTATACCGGCGAGGTTTCGGCTTCCATGTTGTGCGATTTCGGTTGTCGCTATGTGCTCGTCGGGCATTCTGAACGGCGCAGCCTGTATGGTGAAAGCAGCCAACTGGTGGCGGAGAAATTTGCCGCCGCGCAAAAGGCGGGACTGTTGCCCATCCTGTGCATAGGGGAAACCTTGGCACAGCGCGAAAACGGCACGACCGAAGCGGTGGTGGCGGAGCAGCTGGATGCGGTGATTACGCTGTTGGGCGTGCAATCCTTGCGTAACGCGGTGGTGGCTTATGAGCCGGTCTGGGCGATAGGCACGGGCAAGACTGCATCACCGGAACAAGCGCAGGCGGTGCATGCGTTTATTCGTCAGCGTGTGGCTGGGCATGATGGGCAGATTGCCGATGGTTTGTGTATACTGTACGGTGGCAGCGTCAAGGCCGCCAATGCTGCCCAGTTGTTTGCCATGCAGGACATCGATGGCGGGCTGATCGGTGGCGCATCGCTGGTAGCCGAAGATTTTCTGGCTATTTGCAAGGCGGGCAATTTGTAATTCCGGGGCTGTTTTTGTCGCTGGACAATAATTATTTTTGGAGTAGTGTGTGGAAACTTTGGTTTGGGGTGTGCATTTAATAACTGCGATAGTGCTGGTCGGCTTGGTGCTGATGCAGCATGGCAAGGGGGCGGACATGGGAGCCTCGTTCGGCTCCGGTTCTGCCGGCAGCCTGTTCGGATCGAGCGGTTCCGCCAATTTTCTGAGTCGTAGCACGGCAGTGGCCGCGACAATATTTTTTATTACCAGCATGACACTGACTTATATGTCGTCCAACCCGTCGAAGCAGCAAGGCGTGATGGATAGACAGAGTGTGGTCCAACCGGTTCAGGTTACTCCCGCCCCAACAGGTAGCGATGCGAACGGTTCAAAGTCGAAGGAAATACCGAAATAATTGTGCAGTAGCATTGCGGTTGTGGTGGAATTGGTAGACACGCAAGCTTGAGGTGCTTGTGCTCGCAAGGGCGTGGGAGTTCGAGTCTCCCCATCCGCACCAAATAAAAATCAGAGCTTTGGAAGCAGGATAAACCAGGCTCTGGTCAAAAATAATAATTAAATTTGTTAGACGTGTCTTGTAAATAAGATTAGAATAATCCTCTAAACAAGGGGAGTCAGATGTTGGAAAATTATTTTCCGGTGCTGCTGTTCATTATTGTAGGGCTGGGGGTAGGCGTGATGGCGGTGGCGCTAGGTTGGCTGGTCGCTCCTCATCGTCCAGATAGCGCGAAACTCTCGCAGTATGAGTGCGGCTTCGAGGCCTTCGAGAACGCGCGCATGAAATTCGATGTGCGTTATTACCTTGTTGCTATTCTATTTATTCTGTTTGATCTGGAAATAGCCTTCCTGTTTCCTTGGGCGGTGGTGCTCAAGGAGATCGGCACGTTCGGTTTCGTCTCTATGATGATTTTCCTTTCCATTCTGGTGGTAGGCTTTATTTATGAGTGGATGAAAGGGGCCTTGGAGTGGGATTAGAAGGCGATTCTGGAAAAGGGTATTGTTACTACTTCGCTCGATGTCCTGATTAATTACACCCGCACCGGTTCGCTATGGCCGGTGACTTTCGGCTTGGCCTGCTGTGCGGTGGAGATGATGCATGCGGGCGCCTCACGTTACGACTTCGACCGTTTCGGTGTGGTGTTCCGCGCCAGCCCGCGCCAGTCCGATGTAATGATCGTGGCTGGTACGCTGTGCAACAAGATGGCACCCGCCATGCGCAAGGTGTATGACCAGATGGCCGAACCTCGCTGGGTGATCTCGATGGGTTCCTGCGCCAACGGCGGCGGCTATTACCATTATTCCTATTCAGTGGTGCGCGGATGCGATCGCATCGTGCCGGTGGACGTGTATGTGCCGGGTTGCCCGCCGACCGCCGAAGCGCTGCTGTACGGCATCATCCAGTTGCAGAACAAGATCAAACGAACCAGTACAATTGCGCGCTGATTATGGCTGCTGACTTGAACCTTTTACATGAAAACTTAACCCGGCTGCTCGACGGCAAGGTGGAGAGTCTGACCAACCGTCTGAATGAGCTGACCTTGGTTATACGCGCCGCCGACCTGCTGCAAGTGATGACCCGGTTGCGCGACGACGCGGATTTGCGCTTTGAGCAGTTGATCGACTTGTGCGGCATGGATTACTCTACTTATGGCAGCGATGTTTGCGAAGGAGGCGCCTACCTCAAATCGGATTTTGCCCCTGAATTGTATTCTTTGCGTTTTGCCGTGGTGTACCATCTGCTGTCCGTCACGCACAACGTGCGATTGCGCGTACGCGTGTTCGCCGAGGAAAACGAATTTCCCATGCTGGACTCTGTTGCAGAGATATGGTCCAGCGCCAATTGGTACGAGCGCGAAGCATTCGATCTGTATGGCATAATATTTACTGGGCACCCCGACCTGCGTCGCATACTTTCTGATTACGGTTTTGTCGGCAATCCCTTCCGCAAGGATTTTCCTTTATCCGGGCAGGTCGAGATGCGCTACGACCCGGAGCAGCGGCGTGTCATCTACCAGCCTGTGACCGTCGAGCCGCGCGAAATCACTCCGCGCATCATTCGCGAAGAACATTACGGTCGTAATTAATTAAGCAGAGACGCAATGGCCGAGATTAAAAACTACACAATTAACTTTGGGCCACAGCACCCGGCGGCGCACGGCGTGATGCGTCTGGTGCTGGAAATGGACGGCGAGGTAATCGGGCGCGCCGATCCGCACATCGGCCTGCTGCACCGCGCCACCGAGAAACTGGCCGAGCACAAGACCTTCCTGCAAACCGTCCCTTATCTGGATCGCCTCGATTACGTATCGATGATGTGCAACGAGCATGCCTATGTGCTGGCGGTGGAAAAGTTGCTCGACCTCGAAGTGCCCCTGCGTGCGCAATATATCCGCGTGATGTTCGACGAGGTCACCCGGCTACTCAATCATCTGTTGTGGCTGGGCTGTCACGCGCTGGATATCGGCGCGATGACTGTTTTTTTGTACGCCTTCCGCGAGCGCGAAGACCTGATGGATTGCTATGAGGCGGTTTCCGGTGCGCGTTTGCACGCGGCTTATTACCGTCCGGGCGGCGTGTACCGCGACCTGCCGGATACCATGCCGCAGTATCAGGCTTCCAAGATACACAAAGCCGCAGCGGTGGGACGCATGAACGAGAACAGGCAGGGTTCGCTGCTCGACTTTCTGGAAGACTTCAGCAACCGTTTCCCTAAACATGTGGACGAATACGAAACGCTGCTGACTGATAACCGTATATGGAAACAGCGCACCGTCGGCATTGGTGTGGTGTCGCCGGAACGTGCATTGGCACTGGGTTTTACCGGCCCCATGCTGCGCGGCTCTGGCATCGTATGGGACTTGCGCAAGCATCAACCATATGAAGTATATGATCGCATGGACTTCGATATTCCGGTCGGCGTCGAGGGCGATTGCTATGACCGTTATCTGGTGCGCATGGAAGAGATGCGCCAGGCCAACCGCATCATCAAACAGTGCATCGCTTGGTTGCGCAGCAATCCCGGTCCCGTGATGGCGGAAAACCACAAGGCCGCGCCCCCCAGGCGCGAGGCGATGAAGGAAAATATGGAGGAGTTGATCCACCATTTCAAATTGTTTACCGAAGGAATGCATGTGCCGCCCGGCGAAGCATATGCTGCGATTGAGCATCCCAAGGGCGAGTTTGGCATCTATCTGGTTTCTGACGGTGCGAACAAGCCTTACCGCATGAAAATCCGCGCGCCAGGTTTTGCCCATATTTCCGCGATGGACGAGATGGGACGCGGCCACATGCTTGCCGACGTGGTTGCGATTATCGGCACGCTAGATTTGGTTTTCGGTGATATAGACCGTTGATCTATGAAATTTTAAAGGCACCAGATGCTGTCCGATCAAGTTAAAGAAAAAATAAACCACGAGCTGAGAAAATATCCGGCAGACCAGAAGCAGTCTGCGGTGATGTCCGCTTTGCGTTTTGTGCAGGACGAAAAGGGCTGGATAGACAGCGAAGACATGACGGATGTTGCGAACTATCTCGGCATGCCGCAAATGATGGTGTACGAAGCGGCGACTTTTTATCATATGTACAACCTCAAGCCCATGGGCAAGCATACACTCACGGTATGCACTAATCTGTCCTGCCAGTTGATGGGGGCGAACGAAACATTGGATTACCTCAGGGACAAACTCGGCATCGGTCTGGGAGAAGTGACCGCCGACGGCAAGTTCGGCTTGCGCGAGGCGGAGTGCATGGGGGCCTGTGTGGAAGCGCCATTGCTGACTGTGAACAACAAGCGCATGTGCTCTCGCCTTACACCTGAAAAAATTGACCAGATTCTGGCGGGGTTGGATAAATAATGAACGGTCCGGTTATATACACGACATCAGGATTCGACCAGCCCTGGACGCTGGAGAACTATCTCAAGGTGGGCGGTTACCAGGCGTTGCGCAAGGTGCTGTCGGAGAAAATATCCCCTGATGCGATCATCGCCGAGGTAAAAACTTCCGCGTTGCGTGGGCGTGGCGGTGCAGGTTTCCCGACCGGCCTGAAATGGAGTTTCATGCCGAAGAACTACAATGGTGACAAGTACATTGTCTGCAACTCCGACGAGGGAGAACCCGGCACCTGTAAGGACTGGGATATCCTGCGCTACAATCCGCATGCACTGATCGAAGGCATGGCTATTGCCGCCTATACCATGGGTGTGAAAGTTGGCTACAACTACGTGCATGGTGAAATTTTCGAAGCCTACGAGCGCATGGAAGCTGCCTGCGAGGAAGCGCGCGTAGCGGGCTATCTTGGCAACGGCATACTTGGCAGCGATTTGGATTTCGACTTGCATAACCACTTGGGTTTCGGCGCTTACGTCTGCGGCGAGGAAACCGCGCTGCTGGAATCCATCGAAGGCAAGAAAGGCCAGCCGCGCTTCAAACCGCCGTTCCCGGCCAGCTACGGGCTGTATGGCAAGCCGACCACTATCAACAACACCGAGACCTTCGCCAGCATCCCCTACATCATCCGCGAGGGCGGGCAGAAATTCCTTGAACTGGGCAGGCCGAACAGCGGCGGCACCAAGCTGTTTTCCGTGTCCGGACACGTCAACAATCCCGGCAATTTTGAAGTGCCGATGGGTACGCCGTTCAAGAAGCTGCTGGAACTGGCGGGCGGTGTGCGCCACGGCCATAAATTAAAAGCTGTTATCCCTGGAGGCTCGTCCATGCCGGTGCTACCAGGCGAGATCATGATGGAAACGGACATGGATTACGATTCGATTCAGAAGGCCGGTTCCTATCTGGGCAGCGGCGCAGTGATCGTGATGGATGAGACCGTGTGCATGGTCAAGACGCTGGAATGCCTGTCCCATTTCTACCACGATGAATCCTGCGGTCAATGTACGCCGTGCCGCGAGGGCACTGGATGGCTGTACCGCATAGTGCATCGCATTGAACATGGCAAAGGACGACCGGAAGACCTGGATCTGCTGCTCGACGTGTGTGAGAACATCGCCGGGCGCACCATTTGCGCGCTGGGCGAGGCCGCATCATGGCCGGTGCAGGGCATGCTCAAACATTATCGCGGTGAGTTCGAATACCACATTGAACACAAACGTTGTCTGGTCTAAGGCAGAGACGCATGGTTAACATTGAAATTGACGGCAAGAGCATAGAAGTTGAAAACGGTAGTTCCGTGCTCGAAGCGGCGTATCAGGCGGGCATTTTTATCCCGCATTTTTGCTATCACAAAAAATTATCCATTGCCGCCAATTGCCGCATGTGTCTGGTGCAAGTCGAAAAGGTACCCAAGCCGATACCTTCTTGCTCTACAACCGTGACCGAAGGCATGAAGGTTTACACTGCCTCCGAGATGGCGGTGAAGGCCCAGAATGGGGTGATGGAATTCCTGCTCATCAATCACCCGCTGGATTGCCCGATCTGCGATCAGGGCGGCGAATGCGAATTGCAGGACCAGGCTGTGGGCTACGGCGGAAACGCCGCGCGCTACCATGAAGAAAAGCGCGTGGTGGTGCATAAGGATATTGGCCCGCTGGTAGCCGCCGAGGAAATGAGCCGCTGCATTAACTGTACGCGTTGTGTACGCTTCTGCCAAGAGATCGCCGGCATGATGGAACTGGGTCAAGCCTTCCGTGGCGATCACGCCGAGATCATGGCGTTTGTGGACAGCACGGTAAATTCGGAATTGTCCGGCAACTTGATAGACCTGTGCCCGGTCGGCGCGCTGACCAGCAAGCCGTTCCGTTACACCGCGCGCAGTTGGGAGTTGTCGCGCCGCAAGTCTGTCAGCCCACACGACGGCCTGGGTTCAGGTCTGGCGGTACATGTCAAGAACAACCACGTGCTGCGCGTGCTGCCGATCGATAATGATGAGATCAATGAATGCTGGCTGTCCGACAAGGAACGCTTCAGCTACGAAGGATTGAACTCCAATGAACGCCTGACCAAGCCGATGATCAAGCAGAACGGCAAGTGGCATGAAGTGGAATGGCAGACTGCGCTGGAGTTTGTGGCGAACGCGCTACGCCAGATAGCAAATGGCGCGGGAGTGGAGCAGATCGGCGCGCTGGCGACGCCGCATTCCACGCTGGAAGAAATGTATTTACTACAAAAACTGTTGCGTGGTATCGGCAGTAACAATGTGGATTTTCGCCTGCGCCAGTCTGATTTCAGCGCCGACGGCAAACAATCTGGCGCGCCTTGGCTGGGTATGCCAATAACCGACATCAACAAGGCCGATCGCCTGTTGATCGTGGGCAGCTTCCTGCGCAAGGATCATCCGCTGCTGGCGGCGCGTATGCGCCAAGCGGTGAAGAAGGGAGCGCAGGCCAACATAGTGCATTCTGTGGATGACGACCTGCTGATGAAGGTGGCGAACAAGGCTATCGTCGCACCGGACAACATGGTTAGCCTGATGGCGCAAATCCTGAAGGCTCTGGCTACTGAAAAACAGGCTACCGTGGATACTGCTGTTCAAGGTATTGAAGTCGGCAGCGCAGCCACTGCCATCGCCAAAAATTTGGCCGAAGGAAAGAATGTCGCAGTGCTGCTGGGCAATTTTGCGCAGCAGCATCCGCAAGCCACACAATTGCAATTGCTGGCGCAGCAGATTGCCGCGCTGTGTGGCGCGCAGTTCGGCTTCCTCGGCGAGGCCGCTAACAGTGTCGGTGGTTATTTGGCGCATGCCGTTCCCGGCGCGCAAGGCTTGAATGCCACAGCAATGCTGGCCGCGCCGCGCAAGGCCTATCTCCTTCTGAACACGGAGCCGGAACTGGATTGCGCCAATCCGCAACAGGCAATGGCCGCTATGGATGCAGCGGACTTGGTGGTGGCGCTAAGCGCCTATAAACATCATGCAATGAATTACGCCGACGTGCTGTTGCCGATTGCGCCATTCTCTGAGACTTCCGGCACTTTCGTCAGCACCGAAGGGCGCGTGCAAAGTTTCAAGGGTGCAGTCAAACCATTGGGCGAAGCGCGTCCGGCATGGAAGGTGTTGCGCGTGCTGGGCAACCTGCTCAATGTGTCCGGCTTCGCTTATGACAGCAGCGAAGAAGTGCGCGACGAGGCGTTAGGCAATGCTGATGTCTCAGCAAAATTGAATAACACCCTGCAAGGTGTAAATGTGCAGATAGCGTCGGGCGGTAGTGGCGGTTTGCAACGAATTGCCGAAGTGCCGATTTATGCTGCCGATGCCATTGTACGCCGTGCGGTTGCGCTGCAAAAAACCAGTGATGCCGCCACGCCGTGTGTGATGATGCATAGCGATGAGTTGGCAAAACTTGGCGTGCAATCAGGCGATCAGGTCAAGGTTAGTCAGGGGCAGGGCAGTGTGAACTTGGGAGTAACGGCGGATGACAAACTGCCAAGGGGCACCGCGCGAGTGGCCGCAGGCCATGCAGTCACGGCGACATTGGGCGCGATGTTCGGGACGATCACAGTGGAGCGCGCATGATAGAGTTATTGCAAACTTTACAACAAGCCGGGCAAAGTCTGCTCGGCCCGCTCTGGATGCCGTTGTGGACGTTGGTGAAAATTGTCGTCATCGTCGTGCCGGTGTTGCTGGGCGTGGCCTACCTTACTCTGGCCGAGCGCAAGGTGATCGGCTATATGCAGGTGCGTATCGGCCCCAACCGCGTCGGCCCCTACGGTTTGCTGCAACCTCTCGCTGACGGTCTCAAGCTGGTATTCAAGGAAATTATTTTTCCGGTCGGTTCGGACAAGTTCCTGTTCGTGATCGGGCCGATACTGTCGCTGATGCCGGCTTTGGCGGCTTGGGCGGTGGTGCCGTTCGGTGATGGTATGGAATTGGCGAATGTGAACGCGGGCCTGTTGTATATTTTGGCGATGACTTCGCTTGGCGTGTATGGCGTGATCATCGCAGGCTGGGCATCCAATTCCAAATACGCCTTCCTCGGCGCGATGCGCTCTGCCGCGCAGATCGTGTCCTACGAAATCGCCATGGGTTTTGCTCTGGTGTGCGTGCTGATGGCGGCGCAGAGCTTGAATCTAGGCGACATCGTGCGCGGACAGCAAAGCAGTGCGGGGCTGTTCGGCTGGTATTTCATTCCGCTGTTTCCGATGTTCGTGGTGTACTTCATTGCCGGTGTGGCGGAAACCAACCGCGCCCCGTTCGACGTGGCCGAAGGCGAATCAGAAATCGTCGCGGGTTTCAATGTGGAATATTCCGGCATGGCATTTGCGCTGTTCTTCCTGGCCGAATACTCCAACATGATTTTGATCGCTGCATTGACCTCCATCATGTTTCTCGGCGGCTGGTTGCCTCCATTCAATGTCGCGCCGTTTACTTGGGTGCCCGGTACGTTTTGGCTGCTTGGCAAAATGTGCTTCGTACTATTTATGTTCTTGTGGTTACGCGCCACCTTCCCGCGCTATCGCTATGACCAGTTAATGCGTCTGGGCTGGAAAGTGTTTATCCCGCTCACGCTGATATGGGTGGTGGTGGTCGCCGCGTGGATGCAAACTCCGTTTTGGCTTTGGTAAGAATGATGAAAAATATCACTCGATTTTTCAGAAGCCTCATGCTGCTTGAAATGCTCAAGGGCTTGGCGCTGACCGGGCGCTATTTCTTCGCGCGCAAGATCACCGTGCAGTACCCGGATGAAAAAACACCGCAGAGCTTCCGTTTTCGCGGTTTACACGCGCAGCGCCGTTACGCTACGGGCGAAGAGCGCTGCATCGGCTGCAAACTGTGCGAGGCGGTATGCCCGGCGCTGGCGATCAACATTGAAGTGGCCGAGCGTGCCGACGGCACGCGCCGCACCACGCGCTATGACATCGACTTGGTCAAATGCATATTCTGCGGCTTCTGCGAGGAATCCTGCCCGGTGGACGCTATCGTGGAAACTCGCGTTCTGGAATACCACGGCGAGAAACGCGGCGACTTGTACTACACCAAACCCATGCTGCTGGCGGTGGGCGACAAGCATGAAGCGCAGATCGCCAAAGATCGTGCGGCAGATGCTAAATACCGCTAAGGACTAAATAGATGATGAGCTTCGAGACACTGGTCTTTTACCTGTTCGCCGCAATCACCGTGTTCGCGGCGTTGCGCGTGATCACCGCGCGCAATCCGGTGCATGCGGCGCTGTTTCTGATGTTGGCATTTTGCAGTATGGCGGGTATTTGGATGCTTCTGGAAGCTGAGTTTCTCGCCATCACTTTGGTGCTGGTGTATGTCGGCGCGGTGATGTTGTTGTTCCTGTTTGTGGTGATGATGCTGGATGTCGATCTGGTGCAATTACGCGAAGGTTTCTGGCGCTGGTTCCCGTTCGGCGTTCTGCTTGCCGCCGTGATGGTGGGTGAGATGATCTGGGTGCTGGGCAGCCGCCAGACTGCGGAGACTGCAGGCTCGATTCATCATGCAGCAAACTACAGCAACGTCAAGGAACTGGGGCGGCTGATCTACACCGATTATGTTTATCCGTTTGAACTGGCCGCAGTGCTGTTGCTGATCGCCATCGTGGCCGCTATCGCGCTTACCCTGCGCCATCGCAAGGACCGCAAGTCGCAAAATGTGGCGGATCAGGTCGCGGTCAAACGCGCCGACCGCATCCGTGTGATGCAAGTGCCGTCAGAACCGAAAGTCGGCGCTGCAAAAACTGAATAATGGAGACGAGCATGTTGAACCTGAGCCTGTCGCATTACCTGATACTGGGAGCCGTGTTGTTTGCCATTAGCGTGGTGGGTATTTTCCTGAACCGCAAGAACGTGATTGTGCTGCTGATGGCCATCGAGTTGATGCTGCTTGCGGTGAACACCAATTTCATCGCTTTCTCGCATTACCTGAATGACACCGCAGGGCAGGTGTTCGTGTTCTTCATCCTTACCGTGGCCGCTGCCGAAGCGGCTATCGGTTTGGCGATTCTGATAGTGCTGTTCAGGAATATACGCACTATCAATGTGGACGATATCAGCAGCCTGAAAGGTTAACCATGGGTAATATGCAAAATCTGTATTTGCTGGTTCCCCTCGCGCCTCTGCTGGGCGCTATTGCAGCCGGGTTGTTTGGCAAGGTGCTGGGACGCACCTGGTCGCACCGCGTCACCATCCTGCTGGTGATGGTGTCGTTCTTCGCGTCACTGGCAATATTTCAGGATGTGCTGGACGGACATACTTTCAACGGCCCCGTATATCAATGGTTGACCTCGGGCGGAGTCAGTTTTGAAGTCGGTTTCCTGATTGACCGCCTGACCGTGCTGATGATGCTGGTGGTGACCTTCGTGTCGCTGATGGTGCATATCTACACCATAGGCTACATGGAAGAAGACGCAGGCTATCAACGCTTCTTCAGCTACATCTCGCTGTTCACTTTCTCCATGCTGATGCTGGTGATGGCCAATAACTTCATGCAGTTATTCTTCGGCTGGGAAGCGGTGGGGCTGGTGTCGTATTTGCTGATCGGTTTCTGGTACACGCGCGACACGGCGATCTATGCCAACCTCAAGGCTTTTCTGGTTAATCGGGTGGGCGACTTTGGTTTCCTTCTCGGCATCGGGTTGGTGCTAATGGTGTTCGGCACGTTGGATTACGCTACCGTATTTGCCGGTGCCGCCAGCCATGCCAATGACATCGTGCCGATCCCCGGCGTGTCGTGGAATATGATGACCGCCATCTGCATCCTGCTGTTCATCGGCGCGATGGGCAAATCGGCGCAGTTTCCGCTTGCATGTCTGGCTGCCGGATTCGATGGAAGGCCCGACCCCGATCTCCGCGCTGATCCACGCCGCGACCATGGTGACCGCCGGTATTTTTATGGTGGCGCGCATGTCGCCGCTGTTTGAACTGTCTGATACCGCGTTGTCATTTGTTATGGTCATCGGCGCGATCACCGCGCTGTTCATGGGTTTCCTCGGTATCATCCAGAACGACATCAAGCGCGTGATCGCCTATTCAACCTTGTCGCAACTGGGCTATATGACGGCGGCGCTCGGCGCCTCCGCCTATTCGGTGGCGATCTTCCACCTGATGACCCACGCCTTTTTCAAGGCGCTGCTGTTCCTGGCTGCAGGCAGCGTAATCATCGGCATGCATCATGATCAGGACATCCGCAATATGGGTGGCTTGCGCAAGTACATGCCGATTACCTGGATTACCTCCCTGATCGGTTCGCTGGCTTTGATCGGCACGCCGTTTTTCTCCGGTTTCTATTCCAAAGACAGTATCATCGAGGCGGTCGGAGCTTCACACCTGCCGGTCGCCGGTCTGGTTTATATTGCCTTGATGCTGGGTGTGTTCGTTACCGCATTCTATTCGTTTCGCCTGTATTTCCTGGTGTTCCATGGCAAAGAACGCTTCGGCAAGGCTCACCACAAAGAGCACGTAGGCGATCATGCCGATGAAGAGGTGGCATCATCAGATCATCATCACGGCTTGGCGCCGGGGCAGAAGCCTCACGAAACCCCGTGGGTGGTGTGGTTGCCGCTGGTGCTGCTGGCGATCCCCTCGGTAGCAATCGGTTTCTTTACCATAGAGCCAATATTGTTCGGCAGTTATTTTAAGAACGCCATTTACATTAGTCAGGCGCACACGGGAATGGCAGAACTGGCCGAGGAATTTCACGGCCCGTTACTCAAGGTGCTAAATGCCTTTCATGAACTTCCGTTCTGGCTGGCTCTCGCTGGCGTGGTGACTTCGTGGGTTTTCTACATGAAGTTCCCGAATATTCCTGAAACGATCAAGCACAAGTTCAGCGGCATCTATACTGTGCTGGAAAACAAATATTACTTCGACCGGTTCAACGACTGGTTCTTCGCGGGCGGCGCACGCGGGGCGAGCGGCTTCCTGTGGAAATTCGGCGATGTGAAACTGATAGACGGCCTGATGGTGAACGGCACGGCGCGCTTGGTCGATCTGTTCTCTCGCGAGCTGCGCCGTTTCCAGACAGGTTACGTCTACCACTATGCGTTTTCCATGATTGTTGGTGTGTTCGTGTTGCTTTCGATACGGACTTGGGTCGAATAGTAGTAGGTCGGGTTTTAACCAGCGACTTGGTTGGTGTTTTTTGACAGCCTAGTCGAATGGCTATGCAAAGCTAACCCGACATGGTGGTGCAGCGTCGGGCTGAAGCCCGACCTACAATGAAGGAATGATAAGCATGATTTTTGGATTGCCCGTATTAAGTGTGGTCGTCTGGCTGCCGATAGTTTTCGGCATTCTGGTTCTGGCTACCGGTAATGACCGCAACGCGCAGTCAGCGCGCGTTATCGCCCTGGTCGGCGCGATTCTCGGCTTTGTGGTGGCGATCCCGCTGGTTACCGGCTTCGACCGGACGACCAGCGTGATGCAGTTCGGCGAACTTCATCCTTGGGTCACTCGCTTCAACATTCATTACCACCTCGGTGTTGACGGCATCTCGGTGCTGTTTGTCCTGCTCAACAGCTTCTTCACTCCGCTGGTGGTGATCGCCGGATGGAAGGTGATCGAAAAACGCGTGGCGCAGTACATGGCAGCCTTCCTCATCATGTCCGGGCTGGTCAACGGCGTGTTTGTCGCACTGGACGCAGTGCTGTTCTACGTGTTCTGGGAAGCCATGCTGATTCCCATGTTCATCATCATCGGCGTGTGGGGCGGTGCCAACCGCGTGTATGCGGCTGTCAAGTTTTTCCTGTATACCCTGCTCGGCTCACTGCTGATGCTGGTTGCGTTGCTGTACCTGTATTTACAGTCCGGCGGCAGTTTCGAGATTCTTGACTACCACCGGATGGCGATTCCGATGACCGCGCAGATACTGGTGTTCATCGCCTTCTTCATGGCGTTCTCGGTGAAGGTGCCGATGTTCCCGGTGCATACCTGGTTGCCGGATGCGCACGTGGAAGCGCCCACCGGCGGCTCGGTGATACTGGCTGCGATCATGCTGAAGGTCGGTGCGTACGGCTTCATCCGCTTCTCCATGCCGATTGCGCCCGATGCCAGCCACAAGCTGGCGGGGGTGATGATCGCGCTGTCGCTGATCGCTGTTGTTTATATTGGCTTGGTGGCGCTGACCCAGACCGACATGAAAAAGCTGATAGCGTATTCCTCGATTTCTCATATGGGTTTCGTCACGCTGGGCTTCTTCATTTTCAACACCTACGGTGTGGAAGGTGCGCTGATGCAGATGATCTCGCACGGCTTCGTCTCAGGCGCATTGTTCCTGTGTATCGGCGTGCTGTATGAGCGCGTGCATTCGCGCAACATTGCCGATTACGGTGGCGTGGCCAACACCATGCCGGTGTTCGCAGCCTTCTTTATGCTGTTCGCCATGTCCAACAGCGGCTTGCCCGGTACTAGCGGTTTCGTCGGCGAATTCATGGTCATCATGGGCGCGGTCAAGGCCAATTTCTGGTATGCCTTCCTTGCCGCCTCCACGATGATCTTCGGCGCGGCCTATACCCTGTGGATGTACAAGCGGGTGATATTCGGTGCGGTGGCTAATCGCCATGTCGCCGAGCTAACTGACATCACCGCGCGTGAGAAACTGGTGTTCGCCATCCTGGCACTGACCGTGCTGGGCATGGGTCTGTATCCGCTGCCGCTCGTCGAGATCATGCATGTGTCGGTGAGCGACCTGCTGGTTCACCTGGCGCGCTCCAAACTATAAGCTGTCGTTAACTGAGGAAGCCATGAATTTCTTGTCCACCCTGTTACCCGCCTACGCAGAGATTTTCCTGCTGGTAATGGTGAGCGCGATCCTGATCGCGGATCTGTTTGTCACCGATCCGAGCAAGACGCTAACCTATTTGCTGGCGCAGATGACGTTGCTGGGTTGCGCGCTGATTACCGTGTCCACCCACCAGGCGGGTGTGGAACACCTGTTCCACAACATGTTCGTGGATGACTTGATGTCCGACGTGCTCAAACTGTTGAGCTACATGGCTGTGTCCATGATGCTGGTGTATTCGCGCAGCTACCTGCTGGCGCGCGGCCTGTTCACCGGCGAATTTATGGTGCTGACGCTGTTTGCCCTGCTCGGCATGATGGTGATGATTTCCGCCGACCACTTCATCACCCTGTACATGGGGCTGGAACTGCTGTCGCTCAGCCTGTACGCGATGGTCGCGCTGCAACGCGACTCCGCCATCGCCACCGAGGCCGCGATGAAATACTTCATCCTCGGCGCGCTGGCTTCCGGCCTGCTGCTGTACGGCATGTCCATGCTGTACGGCGCGACGGGTACACTGGATGTAAATGCTGTGTCGGACGCTATCCGCCACGGCGTGCCGAATAAGCCGTTGCTGACGTTCGGCTTGGTGTTTATCGTAGCTGGGCTGGCATTCAAACTGGGCGCGGTGCCGTTCCATATGTGGGTGCCAGATGTGTACCACGGCGCGCCCACCGCGATGACCATGCTGATTGGCACCGCGCCCAAGCTGGCCGCCTTCGCCTTCGTCATGCGTATCCTGGTGGAAGGATTGCAACCATTGATGGTGCACTGGTCAGGTATGCTGGTAATCCTCTCCGTGTTGTCTATGGCGCTCGGCAACATCAGCGCCATCGCGCAAACCAATTTGAAACGCATGCTGGCTTACTCCACCATCGCGCACATGGGCTTCATGTTGCTCGGAGTGTTGAGCGGCGACATTGACGGTTATAGCGCTGCCATGTTTTATACCGTGATCTATGTGCTGATGAGCCTGGGCGGCTTCGGCATGATCATGCTGCTGTCACGCGCAGGCTTCGAGGCCGACAAGATTGACGATTTCAAGGGCCTCAACCAGCGCAGCCCGTGGCTCGCCTTCATCATGTTGCTGCTGATGTTCTCCATGGCCGGTGTACCCCCAACGGTAGGCTTCTACGCCAAGTTTGCGGTGCTCAGCGCGGCGGTGAACACCGGGCACATCCCGCTGGTCGTGATGGCGGTGCTGTTCTCCCTGATCGGCGCGTTCTACTACCTGCGCATCGTCAAGCTGATGTATTTCGACAACGCGGAAAGCCATGTGCCGATCTCAGTGCCGCCGGATAGCAGCATCCTGATTTCGTTTAACGGATTGGCCGTGTTGTTGCTGGGTATCCTGCCGGGCAACTTGATGTCGGTGTGTGCGGTGTCGGTGCAGCAGTCGCTGTTGCTGCATTAAGGTCAAGCTGGGTATCCCCCCTTCACCCAAGTAACAGCGGTGATCCAGAAATCTCATGCGGCAAGTTATCAGGGAGCTTCTAAAAATCCAATTTTCGTCGCGATACCGCGTTGCTTACAAAAAATTACTCCTTACATATCAGGTATATGCTGCGTCGCAATTTTTTGTTCGCGCCTTGTCTAGCTTAGAAAATTGAATTTTTAGAAGCTCCCTATGGAAAGGCCGAGAACACGCCTTCGTATTGCCATAGTAAAGCCGGAAAGCCGCCATTGGAGCTTTGTTTTCAAGTCAGTTACTCAGCATCACCCGGAAAACGAATAAGCTGGCAAGCTCCCGGATCCTGACTTGCGTATTGCCGCAATGATGGACTGGAGTCGGCTGCTCTGATCCGAGCTGAGGTGTGTGTAGCCAAATGCTGCCATAGTCATTTCTTCGATATTCGGCGAGGCGGGAGTTGCCGACCTCCGCCCTTCCATCGCATTTTTCATTGCTTGGAGCTTGAGCGTCTGCCGGGCCATCTGGAATGCTACTGGCGATGGAATCTCAAGTGAGGATTCCAGTTGCAACAGCAACTGGTCGAGCGGTTCGCCGTTTTTCGCGGGGTTGCCGCCACCGGGATTTTCGTCGCCGGACTTGTAACGTACTTGCAGCACCCGCTCCCAGCGGGTCGGTAAGGCGGGCAGGATTTCCCAGCGTGCTTCGATATCAGCAGACGGGGCGGCGGATTCCAACTCTTCGCATAGCGCCAGCTTGGCGAGCAGGGCATCGCAAGTGAGTTGCCAGGATCGCTGGGCGCTGCCTGCCACATATTCATGGGCTCGCTCGCGTGCTGCCCGATACCTGGACTCCAGTCTGGCAGTCTGATTTCTGGGCGCTTCACCGGCATTGCGCCATTCCGTGTCAACGCTTGCGAGAACACGCTTGATGTCTGCCTGCGGGGTGTCTTGATGAAGTTCTTCAAGCCGTGCGATCAAAGCTTCGCGCATCGTCTGGCTGGCTTTGAATTCAGCATCGCGGGCGCTGAATGCCGCTTCGCGCTGGCTCATGAGGGCATCGGTTGCTGCCTTGAACTCCGCCCACAACAGGTTCTCGGTTTTGCGGGGGAGCGGCTGCGATTTGGTATGACTTTGCCATTGAGACTGCAACTCGCGAAGCTTTACCAGCATGTCCCGGCCTTGCACGTCCTGACTGAGTACCCTGGCGCGAACGATCAATTGTTCGCGTTCCGATTGAGCACTGAGTTGCATTTTCTTTAAGGGGTCTTCCAGCCGGGCAACACTGGTCTTCATGCGATCCAACAATACGGGTTGCGACTTGTGCGGCACAGTATGCTCAATCGGCCCGAGCTTGCGCCATTCAGTTTGAAAATGGGCCAGCGCTCGTCCTACTTCCTTCCAGTCCGGTGTTTTCTGGTTATCGGTAGTAATGTCCAGCGCATCCAGGACTGTCAGCAGGTTGTTTCGTGCGACCAGGTTTTCCTGCCGCGTCTCGTTCAATTGAGCCAAGTGCGCTGCCACCGGAAGGTAGGCGGTTTTCAATGCCTCGTCGAAACGCTGCCAGAGGGGCTTGCTGGTGGCTCCACCCAATCGATCCAACTCTTTCCAGCGCGCACGCAACTGCTCGATGCTATTCTCTAATTGCTTGATCGGCAATTTGACCGGACGCGATCCTTCCGGTACGACTGTCGAAGCGGCGAGCGTCTCGGCTTCCAGGACGAGGTCGTCACGCACCCGCCCGCCACCCCAGTGCTGCCAGCCCTTGAGTCGCGAAAATTCGAATTGCAGTGCGCCGATGCGTGTCTGCAACGCGGCGCTGGTGCCGCCTTTGCCGGAAGCCGTTTGCAGAATCGCCAACTGATTTCCGGCCTCGGCCAGATGACCGGCGGCGAGTGCGGCTTCCGTCGCATCTGCTGCGGCCATCAATGCTTGAATGCGTGCCTGTAGCGCCGCTTTGTCCTTTTCGTTGGCGATGAGGTTGCTTTGCTTTTGCAGTTTCTTGCGTGCTTCATCATGTTGGTGCAAGCATTCGTCAAACCGGGCATTCAGCGCGTTCTCGATGCGCTGGTCGGCAATCGGCGGCAGCCCTTGCCAGCGCTCGATAGCCTCTGCTGTAATGGCCACTGGAGGCGGGCTGGATTTCTCATCGTTCAAAGCGACATGCTGCGGCGCTTGGCATGCTTGCAACTCGCCGAGAATCGCCACCCTGGCTTCGATCAGTGCTGAATCCTGCAACGCCGACTGAATTGCTGCGCCGAGTTCTGCAATGGCGACATCTTCGGATATGGGGTGGTAGGAGGTTGACGGCACCTCCACTAGCGTGGCTCGGGCTTTTTCACTGGCTGTGGCAAGCATGGCGGCAAGTTCGTGCAGCTCGGTGCTGGCTGCAGCCACGCCAGTGCAAGCCGAACTCAATTCCTCCAGTGCCAGCCTTGCAGCGGCTGACCAGCGGCTGACGGCGCGCTTGTGTTCACCGCGCTCGCGCATGAGTTCAGCAAGTTCTGTCTGCAATTCGGCGAATCTGGACTTGTGCTCGTCTTCAATGAGAGTGGGGTCGAGTAGTTCCCATGCCTGATTGAGTTCGACCAGACGGTTGGCCGGAATTGTCGGTGCTTCGACCAGCGCGGCGGCCGCCTGGATCAGTTCAGCGGCGCTGGCGCGTGTCTCGCGCTGTTTGACGAGGGTTTCATAGCGCTGCTTGGCAAGGCTATGGACGCGCCGGTCGTGCTTGCGAAACTCGCGCTCGGCTGTCCTCAATCCATCTTCACTGACCAGCGCCTGCACGGCTGATAGTTTGTGATCGACGGACGGCGCATCGATGACCAGTGCCAGCACTTCCGTGTCATTGCCTATGGCCGTTTGCAATTTGCTTTCCCATGCGGCCCCGGCAGCTATTTCATGCGGAGGTTCTGGGGCCACTTCGACTACTGCTTGGTTTTTCTTGAATATCTTGCTGAACATGTTTTCACGATACCCGAACTTTGTGGATTACACATTGTAAATTTGTGGGAATACTCTATCTGATTGCATCACTGGTGCCAGTACCCTAGCCATGACGAGGAAAAGTTGTTCGTTACCAAGTGATGCGCTGAACAAACTCTATTTCCGGTTCGGGTTGGGCTGACGAATTCCATTGGTGGTCGTTGCTAGCTTGCGCGGAAGCCGCCGTTCGCCCCCAACCTGACCAGCGCATATTCCATACTGTCCGAGAGCGCGCGCCAGCTGGCTTCGATGATGTTGGGGCTGGCGCCGACGGTAGTCCAGATTTCGCCGCCGCTCTGGAAATCGATTAGCACACGTGTTGCGGCGGCGGTGCCAGTGGTACTGTCTAATATGCGCACCTTGTAGTCGGTCAGGCGCACTGTTTCCAGGATGGGGTAGGTGCCGATCAGGGCATCGCGCAATGCGGTGGCCAACGCGTTAACCGGGCCATTGCCTTCGGCGGCGGTAAATTTTACTTCACTGCCCACTTTGATTTTGACCGTCGCTTCCGATAGCAGGCCACGGCTTTGGCGGCGTTCGGTGATAACAAAGAAATCGATCAGTTCGAAGGGATGCACATAGTCAGGACGTAAGCGATGCAGCATCAGTTCTACGCTGGCTTCGGCGGCCTCAAAGGTAAAGCCTTCGTGCTCCAGATGTTTGATGTGGTTCAGCACGCGTTGCGCTTCTTCTCTGTTGAGGTCAATGCCCATGGCTTGCGCCTGAAAGACGATGTTGCCGCGACCGGAAAGTTCGGAGATGACTGAGCGCATCTCGTTCCCCACCAGCGCCGGGTCGATATGCTGGTAGCTGTCGCGGGCCTTGAGCATGGCTGCCACATGAATGCCGCCCTTGTGGGCGAAGGCGCTGTAGCCGCTGTAGGGGGTATGGTCGTCGAGCTTGAGATTGACCACTTCCGCGACGTAGCGGGAAAGCGGGGTTAGCTCGCACAGACGTTCGGGGGCGACGACTTGGCGATTCATCTTGAGTTGCAGATTGGCAAGGATGGTGACCAGATTGGCGTTGCCGACTCGCTCGCCATAACCGTTGATGGTTCCCTGCACTTGTCGGCAGCCGCCGCGCACCGCAGCCAGCGAATTGGCGACGGCGCAGCCGCTGTCGTTGTGGCAGTGCACGCCGAGCGGTGTTTTGATACGCTGTGCCACTGCGCGCACGATCTCTTCCACCTGCCACGGCAGATTGCCACCGTTGGTCTCGCACAGCACCAGCCAATCTGCACCGGCGCTGGCCGCAGCTTCCAGCGTCGCCATGGCAAATTCCTGATTGGCGAGGAAGCCATCGAAGAAATGCTCGGCATCGAAGATAACCTCGCGCCCCTTGGATTTTATGTAAGCCACGCTCTCGCGGATCATCGCCAGATTTTCTTCCGGGGTGGTGGCGAGCACCTGGCTGACGTGGTAATCCCAACTCTTGCCCACCAGCGTGACGGCTGGCGTCGCGGCATCGAGTAGCGCTTGCAGGTTGGCATCCTGTTCGCACTGCGTATGCTTGTGGCGGGTGCTGCCGAAAGCGGCGAGTTTGGTTGCACCGAAATCCAGCTTGGCCGCACGCGCAAAAAATTCGGCGTCCTTTGGATTGGATCCTGGCCAGCCGCCCTCAATGTAGTGAATGCCGAAATCGGCAAGGCGCTTGGCGATGGCGAGCTTGTCTTCAATCGAAAGGGAAATGTCTTCGCGCTGCGTGCCGTCACGCAGCGTGGTGTCGTAGAGAAATACTTGTGGTATGGCGGGAACTGGCATCTAATTTAAGGGAACCTCTATAAATCCAATTTTAGTCACCATACTGCGTTGCTCATAAAAAATTACTTCTAACATATCAGGTATATGCGTCGTCGCAATTTTTTAATCGCGCCTTGTCTGACTTAGAAAATTGGATTTATAGAGGCTCCCTTAACTAAGCTAGTTGTTGGCCACCTGCAAGCCCTCTTGAATCTTGTGTCAATGCGGAAGCAATCAACTTCTACCGTCTTCTTAACTCGATCTTCAAGAGGCCAAGCTCACGTATTTACTTGCGCATCGCTTTTTCGGCAGGCGTCATCGCTTCGATATAAGCCGGGCGCGAGAATATACGCTCGGCATATTTCATCAGCGGTGCGGCTTCCTTGCCAAGTTGGATGCCATAATGATCCAGCCGCCACAGTAGCGGTGCAATGGCTACGTCCAGCATGGAAAACTCGTCACCCAGCATGTATTTCTGCTTGACAAACAGCACCGAGATTTGCGTCAGATTATCTCGTATCGTCTGTCGCGCCTTGTCCGCAGCTTTTTGCTGGCCGTGTTCGATGGCGTCGATGTGGCAGAACAACTCATTCTCGAAGCGGTGCAGGAACAGGCGCGCGCGGGCGCGCATCACCGGGTCGGCGGGCATCAGTTGCGGGTGCGGGAAGCGCTCGTCGATGTATTCGTTGATGATGTTGGCCTCATACAGCACAAGATCGCGCTCCACCAACACCGGCACCTTGTTGTACGGATTGATTACCGCGAGGTCTTCCGGCTTGTTGAACATGTCCACATCGATAACCTGAAAATCCATGCCTTTTTCAAACAGCACGAAACGGCAACGTTGGCTGAACGGGTCTGTCGTTCCCGAGTATAGCGTCATCATAGCGCGGCTCATCCTTTTAGCAGGTAGTTAAAGCCTGTTGTTGCTGGTAACATCATTTCTTCATTCTCCTTAATGTGAATTCGATTTATCAAGTTGTGCAATCACTTTCATAGCCCAATGCGCATAAGCGCCCAGCATTGAGAATGCTTCGTTGCTTGATTTGCAGTTCAGTCGTCATCCGTTGCATTCTCATCATCATTGTTCATCGCAATAATGTCCAGCCGTTCAATATAGTTGGTGGGCTGAGCGAATAAGTCTGCGTTTCCTAACTAAAAAATGGCTTGTAGGGCGCGCAAGCCGAGAGCGAAATTAACAGAGACATAATTGTGCATGATACTAAAAAAGCAGTTGATCCACAAAAAACACAAAATATTCAAATAGATGCCAAGCTGAAGATCGTCACTCAATGGGTGGATGGCTGAGTCATTGCAACATGTTGATTTATTTCATGTATTTAGTTGGCAATCGCCATTTTTGATGATGATACACTAATATATGAACTTGTCTATGGCGTATCTAATATTTTGTGCTTATTCATGCACTTACAGAATACATTGTAATTTTAGCAGACGGGCGCAAAAATCTGCCTCTAATATTCTGGTTGTCAGAACAGTTCGATCTTTTTTACTGTTTCTTTCTTTGACAAAGTCAGCGAACGTTCGTATGCCTGCTCCGCCTTGGCCACATCGGCAGCGTTGGCCTGAGTAGTCGGAATGCGCCGACAGAAAGCATCGCCGCTTTGGGGTACGAAGACTACCTTGCGCGACCATGGGCCGTTGAAATCGGAGGCGACGAGCGGGATGCCCTCACGTTCCAGCCATTCGTGGGCGAACGCCGAGTTGCGTTCGCCTATTGCCATGCGGATAGAGCTGACGATGGTTCCGCCACCGAAAGCTTTGGCGATCAGTCTGGATTTATGGGCACCCTTGTTGAGCAGCCCGTTGACCAACACTTCCATCGAATAATCGCCATTCATAATCACGTCAATATCGGAGTTGGCGGCACCTGTGCGGCTCGGTAGCAGGAAATGATTCATGCCTCCGAGTTTCAGTTTCGGGTCGAACAGACAGACGGCAACACAGGAACCGAGCAGGGTGGAGATTGGACGCTCGGTCTCAATCGCCCACCCGCCGGGATTGATATTCCTGGCGATGCGTTCGAAATCCTTGCCTGTCTGATGGGGTTCGTTGATCATGGAGTAGGGGGCGGGACATTTAAGGCATTGTCGTTGTTTACCAATGTCTGTATTCTACATGCAATATATTGCATGTAGAATACATCCCATGGATAAACGCGAGACTTTCAAGACAATCGCAAGCCAGGTTGCACAGGGCGAGTTGGCGTTCCCGACCGGTGCCCAAGTGGCGCTTAAGGTGCGTCAGGCTCTCGACGATCCAGACTGTCTTTTGGATACTGCAGCCAAGCTGATTCAGGCGGAGCCGCTTCTCGCGGCGCGGGTAATCGCCATCGCCAATTCCGTGGTCTACAATCGTTCCGGACAGGAGATTACCGATGTGCGCATAGCAGTGGCCCGGCTCGGGTTCAGTACGGTGCGCTCATTGGCGATGGCTTTGGTGACGCGCCAGATGGCAGGGGCATCGACGGACCATAAGCACCAAGAGCTAGTAAATAAACTGTGGGAACACACTGCCCATGTTTCTTCACTTGCACATGCGATAGCACGTCACGTAACCCATCAGGATCCGGAGACTGCCATGTTCGCCGGCATCATCCACGAGATCGGCGGTTTTTATATGCTTTCCCGCGCCGGGGATTTTCCGGGTTTGCTGGATGGCGATTTCACGGACTGGCTTGAATACGGTGAAATCGAAGTAGGCCGAGCAGTGCTGAATAAGCTGTCGGTGCCGGAATCGGTGGCAGCTACCATTGAGACATTCTGGGACGGATTTCTTGCCATGCCGCCTGTGACGCTGGCGGATACTTTGCTGCTTGCTGAAGAGCTCAGCACGGTGTCGTCTCCATTGCATCAATTGGAAGGCAGGGAGGTTGATAAAGGTGTTGCCAGTATCGAAATAGTAATTGGTGAGGAAACGCTTAGCCTTATTCTTAAAGAAGCGGCAGAAGAAGTCAGTTCGCTGACTGCGGCATTGCAGTTCTAGGCGGACTCCACATTATGAGTTACGAAATCAACGACACGGAGTTCAAGCGTTTGAGCAGCCTGCTCTATGACATTGCCGGCATTACGCTCACTGATGCCAAAAAAGTGCTGCTCACCGGCAGGCTGTCCAAGCGGCTTACCGCACTGGGCTTGGTTAATTACACGCAATATTTCAAGTATGTAACCGATGTTGCCCATGCCGATGAGCTACAGTTCATGGTGGACTTGCTCACCACCAACGAAACCTATTTCTTTCGCGAGCCGCAGCATTTCGATTTCCTCAAACAAATCGTTCCATCCGCCATTAAACAGGGGCAGACGTTTCGCGTGTGGAGCGCCGCCTCGTCCGTCGGCGCGGAGGCTTATACCATCGCCATGATTTTGGCCGACAAGCTGGGGGAGGGAGGGGCATGGGAAATTCTCGGCACCGACATCAGCAATTCCGTGCTTGAGCAGGCACGGCGTGGGCAATATCGCATAGCCGAGGCAGAAAAAATCCCCACCCAGTACCTGAAAAAATATTGTTTGAAGGGTAAGGGCGAGCAGGAAGGCACTCTCCTGATCGACAAGAAATTGCGCCAGCATGTGAGTTTTGAGCAATTGAATTTGAATGTTGAAGGGATGAGAAAGACAGGTGAATTCGATGTGATTTTTTTGCGCAATGTGCTCATCTACTTCGATATCCCGACCAAGCAGCGCGTTGTCGCTAATCTGATTCCGTGTATGAAGAACGGCGGCTATTTTATCGTCGGCCATTCTGAATCTCTGAACGGTATTACCAGCGCCCTGACACAGGAAAAGCCTACCGTCTACAGGAGGCTGTGAGCATGAAAATGACGGACTCCATCCGCGAGGTCTATCTCAGGCCGGGTGATTTTTGTTTCGGGGAGGGGAAGCTGCGCATTACCACCTTGCTGGGCTCCTGTGTTTCGATCACCCTGTGGCATCCTTTGCTTGCCCACGGCGGGATGTGCCATTACATGCTGCCCAGCCGCAATCAGCCACGCGGCAATCTTGCACTGGATGGAAAATACGGCGATGAAGCAATGGAATTGTTTACGCTCGAACTTAAGAAACGCCATACTGTACCTGCCCAATATCAGGTGAACGTATATGGCGGCGGAAATATGTTCAATGATCAGGCGTCGAGTAAAATGGACATTGGAAAACAAAATATCGAGATGGCGCACAGTCTGCTCGATAATTATGGATTCACCGTGGCATATGACCACCTCGGCAGCTTTGGTCATCGCAAGATCGCATTTGATGTGTGGAGCGGTGAAGTAAGAATGATCCATGTAGATCACAGGAAAACAGAAAACTTAATGGTGCGCTAATGGGAAAAATAAAAGTCTTGATCGTGGACGATTCCGCCGTGGTACGCGAGGTTGTCAAACAGGTGCTGGAGTCCGATCCGGCTATTCAAGTTATCGGCACAGCTATGGATCCCCTTTTCGCCATGGAAAAGATGAAAATACAGTGGCCGGATGTAATTGTGCTCGATATCGAAATGCCGCGCATGGATGGTCTCACCTTCCTGCATAAGATCATGGCCGAGCGTCCGACGCCGGTGGTGATCTGTTCCACTCTCACTGAAAAAGGTGCTCAGGCGACCATGCAGGCGCTTGCGTCTGGCGCCACCAGCATCATCACCAAACCCAAGATGGGTGTAAAACGTTTTCTGCAGGAAGACGCGTCCAACGACCTCGTGGAAGCCGTCAAGGCAGCCTCCCGCGCCAATGTGCGCCGACTGGTGGACACTACCACGCAACGGCCAGTCAGTGTCAGCCCAAAACTCAATGCTGACGCCATGCTAGCACCGCCCAGCGCAGTCCGTCTGGGGCAGACCTCCGAGCAGATTATTGCCATTGGCACTTCCACCGGCGGCACACAGGCTCTGGAAGTCGTGCTGACTGCGTTGCCGCGTATTTGTGCGGGCATCGTGATCGTGCAACACATGCCCGAAATGTTTACCGCAGCCTTTGCGCAACGATTGGACAGCCTGTGCCAGATCGAAGTGCTGGAAGCCAAGAATAATGATCGCGTGATTCCCGGTCGTGCGTTGATTGCCCCGGGCGGCAAACATATGATGATCAAGCGAAGCGGCGCGCAATATCACGTAGAAGTTGTAGAAGGGCCTCTAGTGAATCGCCATCGGCCATCGGTGGACGTGTTATTCCGCTCGGTTGCCAAGTTTGCCGGCAAGAATGCGCTTGGAATCATCATGACCGGAATGGGCGACGATGGGGCACGCGGCCTCAAGGAAATGCGCGATGCGGGAGCCTATACCTTCGGGGAAAACGAGGATACCTGCGTGGTGTACGGAATGCCGAAAGAGGCGATGAAACTGGGGGCGGTATGCGAAGAAATTCCGCTGCACCAGATTGCCGGAAAAATCAGCGCAGTCCACGCCATGATTTCTGGCAGATAGCATTGATTCGAAGCTTTACATAACGGCCCCGAGCAGTTCTTCAAATCTCACTAAAGTGGATAGCCAGCGTTGACGATCACCGCTTGCAGAAGGCGGTTCAGGGCACTGGTGAGTTAGAACGACAATAATTTATTTCTCGTCAAAATTTAGCAGGGCGACGACATTTGAAGATGCTCTCTAAGGTTCAGGGATTCTTGAATGGTATCTGGTTAAACGTTCACCAAGGTATGCCAGATCAGATTCCGGACGAAAACTGAGAAAGTTAATAGCTACACGGAAAAGTTGTTGATTGCCATCAAAGACAACGTAAACAAGCTTTCCAGTTGCTTCTATGATATGGGGCTTGCTTTTTAAATCGAGCGGCGGGACATGAATGTGGAGCGTGCATTTATTTGTATGCAAGTTGGTATTCAGGAAAACAGATGCACCTAGAGTAGAAATGTCGTGGATGAAGCATTGATATGCGACTTGGTCATCAATGAGGATATCGGCATGCCAATTAACCCTGAAACGCGGCGCTTTACGTTGATCTTTTCTTGCTCCTGCGCCCGTCGATTTTTGTGGCGATAACGATGCAAGCATATCGTCAATGTTTTGCGATAAATCGGGAGCATTACCTGATGCGGAATCAGTTTTATTTTCGTCGGACATAGTTCTGCAGTAATCAGATTTACCGTCGAAGATTAAAAGGGTCGGCACGCATCAGAGATTTGCCCCGTTCCGTCATAGCTGTCCACTTTTGTTCGTTGTCAGGATAGCAAGTTGCCATTATGGTTGCGCAACGGTTTTTAAGCCATCGGCGTTTGTCCTATGCCATCAGCGAGCCATATGGATAACGCTATCAGATGGCGGCTTTTGGCGCACAATCGAACTTCATGTCTCCATATTTGCTGCCACAAGCTGCCCTTCGAGTTTTGCGTTCAGGCAAATTATTTTAACTGCGCGGAGCAGGCATTTCGTGATGAGCCATTGCAGAATCTTATGACGCATTAGAACCCCAGTTCGCAAGAGTTCTTTTGCACAAATCCCTGTGCTGTTTCTTGATCATACCAGGCAACAAATTTCTCACCTAATTTATACACAACCACGGGCATCCCGGTGGTATCTACATTGTCAAACTCAAATAACTTTTCGAAGACTTCATCTATACTTGCGGCAACAGTAGGGAAGTTCCCATTGACAAATAAAGTATATGCATCTGTAAAATCTATTGCATATCCACTCGCGGCAAGTTCTGCAATACGAGCAGGCATATATGCAATACCGTTTTCGGCTAAGACTTGTGTGGCGTCCATATATTATCTCCAAAAAGCGAATGAAATTTTATGCAACTTCAGTCATTGAGTTAGGTCTGTGTTGCAGCATCCGCTTTATGTAAAGCATTTTACAACACTGACTGGCAGCAATGAATCAATGGACATCCGTACGTTGTGCGTCTTCACAATTATTACTTATCGCAAAATATTCTGAGAGGTCAGCATCAAGTACAGCGTTAATGGCATAATTTTCCTCTGGCGAATACTTGTAGAGAGGGTCTAACTGCTTTTGCTTAACTGCGTTGTACACGTCTGTGCGTTGCTGTTCAGTGATCATTTCTCACCCCGATATTTTATGCTCAAAATTATCAAGATAACTGAGGAATATTTCAGTACGATTAAACTATGAGTGTTTACAGAGAACACCCGTTTAAATCAGGGGGGTGAAGAATACGCCGCAGAGAGAAATAATCATATATGCCGGAATACCTAGGCAATTCGGCTTAAGAAGAGTCGGTGATTCCCAATCAGTGTTTGTCCTATGCCATTGATCACCGACCTGGAGCAAGGATGAGGAGATGCGCATCGCTCTGCGAATCAATCAGGCCTGCGCGAAAAAATAACGTAAGCCACTGGTTGAAAATACCATCTGGATTCGTTCTTGAAATACAGCAAATAGAGGGTCTACAACCATGAACAAGCGGAGGAGTCTCTCATGTTTGGCCTTTGGCATAGGACAAACACCGATGAGGAGTTTCATTATTTTCTTATCGCATATCAGGTGAAACGCCTATATTTTAATTGTTACTGAATCGCCAGAATGAACATTAATTGCTGAGTGCAACCGATCAAGGAGGCCGTCAAGTATTTTTCATATATCTCTGATAGTGAAAAGATCACATCGCGAGAAAAATTGCCTTGCAGATGAAGCTGTCAGATAGTTAATTTAGGCGCCATAAATTTAGCGCTTTAGGCTATTACGATTCATTTGCGCTTGTAGAGCACAGGCTGCTACAGCATGGATGGCAATAGTTTTGAACATTGTTGTTAGCAAGAGTGGCACTTCAATTTTGAATCTACAAGAGGAGTTGATCATGACCAAACGTCACGTTGTACCTAGCAGCATAATCATCGGAAAAAACGTCAGAAATAGCTGGTCGGAAGACTTGGGGAAAATCGAGGATGTGGTGCTCGACCTCAACAATGGCCGTATTGTCTACGCAGTACTGTCTTTCCGTGGCATTTTAGGGTTTGGGGTGAAACACTTCGCCATTCCTTGGGAGAAAATCGGATTGCCGAAGGAAGATGCAGAGATCGATTGTTTTTTACTAAATATGGATCGTGATGACCTGCTCCATGCCCCAGGGTTTGATCCTGACAATTGGCCTGAAATAGCCGATAGCACCTGGATTGCTGGCATGGAAAGACATTATGCAGAGGTAATTAACGAACCTCATTGATGCCGTTTCATGTGCCAAAAGTTAGGAGCAGAATGGTGTGACCCGAATGTCCGCTTCAAGCAACTATATGTGCAACATGGTATGTTGGATCGTGCCAAGGGATCGATTCGCGCGGGCACGCGAGTTGCCGCACGTAGCGCATGGCGCCGTGCGGGATTTAATGGTGCTGATGCGCCAGCCGAATCCGTCCAGCCAATCGTCGTCTGCCATGGCTGTGATTTGGCGATGATTATCGTCTATACCGTTGCGCGCGAATACCCTGGGTGGCGCTAAGCTTAATGAGGCAGAACACATGCAAAAAATCGCAGAGGATCAAATTAACTGTGCACCACCCACGAAAATACTGCTCCGCTGTGGTAAAGAACTTTCGCACGAACTTCATGCTCATCAGATAGAACTGGAAATGCAAAACGAGACGTTACGTAAAAACCAGTTGGCTCTGGGGGCATCACCTGATCACTATTTTAATTTCTACGAATTCGCACCTGTCAGCTATATCACGCTTACCAAAACGGGCCAAATCGCAGAAATTAACCTTACTGGCACCGCGTTGCTGGGAGAAAACCGCAAGAGGCTGCTCCAACAACGTTTCTCAAAATATGCTTTAACCGTGGATGGGATACGATGGGAGAGATTTTTCTTATATGCATTAAAGCATGGAGGGGAGCAGGGCTGTGATTTACTTGGACAAAAAAGAGGCGGTACATTCTTCAATGCCAATTTGGATTGCCGAATATTCAAGGTCGATGATGGAGAGTTGGCTCTACACCTTGCACTAACCAATATGCAAACGTAAGAATTGAATTTACTCCCCATCCTTGCATTATGTCCGTTCGCGACTGTCGCTATGCGATGCACTACCGTGTCCCGCAAGAAAATTTACGGGCGATCAAAACGTAACAGCAACCATAATTGTCTGCGTTCGGATTACTTGCCAGAGACTTTAAGCGTGCCAACTGACTTCCCGTTTACATCATGGACACTAAAATTATCTCCAGTAGTCACCCCGTCTTCAATCTTTTCGGATAATTCACGCAGGACTCTTGCCAGTTCGCCAGGATTACTTTTAAAAGCCTCGTTGTCTAAGTTTACTTCGATAATCGCTTTCATGATTTACCTCCTAAAATTATTAAGAATTACTGTCGAATATATTAGCAGCTATATTAGCAGAAAAAAGTGGTTGCCCTAGCTTGCAGTCAGTAAAATTGATTTTAAATTAATCACCCTGCTAATTGTTGTGGGATATCACTTTTTCAGACGTTCTTGTATCGCATTCGTATTGATACTCTCATCGTAAAGGCAGATATACACCTTTGACACCGTCTTGATCGCCTTGATGCACGCTGTCGATACGGATGTAGCCCGGCATGTTATATTAGACAAGGTTAAAACTCGACACAGAGCCTTAATTTAAGTTGACCTACTGTCCGAAATCTATTCATCCTCTGCACCAAACAGGACAACCAAAATCAACTGCAGCCACAGCGCAGAAAAATGGCGAGGTTGCTAACCTTAAGTAGAGGCTGCGGGAGAAGGAACCAAAGTTTCTTTCCCTGGTCGAATTAGCCAAATGCATTGCCGCAAATTATTGAAACGCCTAATACAAGGGAGTTCTTGAATATTTGAGGAAGGAGTGGGAGTCATATCTTGAAAAAATTACTATCTATTGCATTTATTGCAATGCTATCAATCGCTCCGGCTTACGCTGAAGGGGGACATGGTGGTCGTTATGTTGGGCACGGCGGTGGGCATGGCGGGTATTGGGGCGGTGGCTGGATTGTTCCAGCGCTAATAGGTGGTGCTATCGCTTATGACCTGACTTATCCGTATCCGGTGTACGACCCATATCCGGTATATATCCAGCCTGCGCCTGTCTATTCACAACCTGCTCCGGTCTATGCTCCAAGCGTTTCCCCTCCATTAGTGCCAATGTGGTATTTCTGTGCGGCTTCCAATGGTTATTACCCGTATGTATCTTCATGCCCGAGTGGATGGCAAGCCGTTCCGGCTACCCCACCCGTTACCGCACCGAATGTTCCATACGGTGCCCCACCACGATAAGGAAATGGACACTTGCCACTGGCATAGGCGACTGTACTTTATGCGCGGAGATGTCCATGAGCAGGATGTACTCAACTGTCCAATTGCGTTTTTAGCTTGCCTTCCATAACCCTCTGGGGTATCAGATTTGACGCTAAATTTCGAAACACCGGCTGAACGGTTTAACCAATGTGTTGCATCGACCGGTTGAATCCGCACTGCATTAGAGACACACCAGGAGTGATTACAGTAGCTGCTGAGTAAACGAATTAGGGTTCTGGGCTGTTGGCGGTATGCACAACACGTTGTTTTGGGAAAATTTCTAATGCGTTTGCTCTGGGAGCGTCTTTAGTGTTTCGTATGCGCCGCCGCAATTTCCCGGAATTCCTTGAGTTCGCTTTCAATCGTGGAAAGCTCGTAGTAGTCGGTGCCGGACTGTTTTGCCAATTCCAGTTGTTCAATCGCGCCGTGCAGATTGCCGCGTGAGGCATAGGTATAAGCGAGTGCGTGGTGCTCTTCCTGTTTTTTGTCGAGTGCAGCGTAACTGCGCGCTTGTAGTTCGTACAGGCGCGCGTCGCTGGGGTGGCTGATGATCTGTTCGTTGAGCAATTTGAGTGCATCATCAAAACGCTTGCCTTGCAGCAGCAGTTCGACGTAGTCGTAGGTGAGTGCGCGGTGCTGCGGAAAATTCAGCGTGGCAGCGCGGTAGAATTCGATGATGTCCTTGCTTTTGTTCGCCTGCCTGATTTTTCCATCCAGCGTCGCGATCATCGGGTTTTGCGCCGATTCCTCATGCAGCGGGGCGAATTCCTGTTGGGCGCGTGCGGCTTGGCCGCTATGCAGCAGGGCTAGCACCAGACCATAGCGCTGTGCAGTCTGATCGCCATGTTTGTGCGCGTCCATCGCGTCGGTGAAATAGGCAATCGCTTCCTTTGGCGTTCTCTGCATGCCCTGTAGTTTGGCGCGCACCAGATGGTAGCTGAGGCTGTCGGGAACCAGGCGATAGGGTATTTGCTGTACGCGGTTGGCAATGTCGGCGACGCGTTCGCTGGTGACCGGATGGGTGCGGAAGTAGGATGGGGCATTGCCTTCCAGCAGGCGCGTGGCCTTTTGCAGGCGCTCCAGAAAGGCGGGCATGGCATGCACGTCGAAGCCGGATTTTTCCAGGGTGGTAAGGCCGATGCGATCCGCTTCCTGCTCGTTGGCGCGGCTGAAATTCAGTTGTCGCTGGATGGAGCCACCCGTCGCACCGACGATGGCTGCTTGCGATGCATCCGGGTTGCTGCGCGCGGCCAGGATGGCGACCGCAATGGCGACCATGGAGGCTATGGTGTCTATTTTCTGGCCCGCGATCATGCGTATGACGTGATGCTGGGTGGCGTGCGATATTTCATGGGCCAGCACCGAAGCAAGTTCGGATTCGCTTTGCGTGATGGTGATCAGGCCGGTGTTCACCCCGATAAAGCCGCCGGGCAGCGAGAAGGCATTGATGGCGTTGTCGTTGATGGCGAAAAATTCGAATCCCAGCCCCGGCTCGCTGCTGTTGGCCGCCAGCCGGTAACCGATCTGGTTAAGGTAATCGTTGACTTCCGCATCGTCCAGATAGCTCTTGTCGGCGCGGATCTCGAACATGCTCTGTTCTCCGAGCTGGCGTTCTTGCTGCGGCGAGATGGTTGCTTGCGAAACGTCGCCCAAGTCGGGCAGACCGTCCGCGCGGCACAACAGCGACGACATACTCAGCAGGATGAACATTAATTTCTTCATGGTCGATATGATACCCGTTTTGTCTGGCGGTTCCCAAGCACCATTTTGTATCCGTTTTATATCAGGATGCCAATCTGGACAGCGGCGTGAGAAAGCAGCAGAATGGTCTCTGACAACAATCTCAACCCGTCTAATGGACACCATCGGCAAGTATCAAATCATCAAAGAGCTCGGTAGCGGCGGAACCAGCACCGTGTATCTTGCGTTGGATCCGTTCAATAACCAGCAGGTCGCAATCAAACTGTTCAATCTGGACGTGCTACGCGATCCCAGCCTCGCCAAGAGTCGCCGCAAGATGCTGCAGACGGAAGCGTCCATGGTCGGCAAGTTATCCCACCCGCATATTGTGAAGGTTTTCGATGCCATGCTGGAAGGTGCGGTTAATTACATGGTGATGGAGTATGTGGAAGGCGAGACGCTGGCGCACTATGCCGATGTATCACGCTTGTTGCCGTTCAGCACGATTGCGGAAATTATTTACAAATGCTGCAAGGCATTGGAATACGCACAACGGCAAGGTGTGATACACCGCGACATCAAGCCCGCCAACATCCTGTTGCGAGGACAGAGCGACATCAAGATTTCAGATTTCGGTTCGGCGATGGTTGTAAGCCAGCGGACAACACAGCAGATCACACAAGTAATTGGTGTGGGTTCCCCTGCATACATGTCGCCGGAGCAAGTCGATGAGCAGTTGCTGACGCACCAGACCGATATTTATTCGCTCGGCGTGACCTTGTTTCAATTGCTCACCGGCAAGCTGCCATTTAATGCAGGCAACAACTACAGCTTAATTTACCAGATCATGAATGTTGAACCGGAGCCTGCCAGCAAATTACGCACTGGAATTCCGCCGGAGCTGGATGTTATCGTGTTGCGCGCCATGCAGAAGGATCTGTCGCGGCGCTACCAGACATGGGATGAGTTTGCACACGACTTGGTGAGATTCTTCAGCACCAACGTGGTGACACATACGGAAATTTTCGATTTGGAAAAATTCGATATTTTGCGGGCATTGGTTTTTTTCAAGAACTTCAGCGATGTCGAATTGTGGGAAGTGCTGCGCATCAGCGAGTGGCAAAAAGTTCGCAAGGGCGAACTCATTTTGCACGAGGGCGACCAGGGCCGTGAGTTTTTCATTATAGGGAACGGGGCGGTCAAGGTAATCAAGCGGGGGCTTTTGTTGAGCGTCTTGAACAGAGGGGATTGTTTCGGTGAGATGGCGCACCTTTCCGAACGCGATTTTATCCGCACCACGGATGTGGTGGCGGATTCCGATGTCACCCTGATCGGAATCAACCCGGATGTGCTGGAGAGGGCTACGACTGGGTGCCGTTTCCAGATCGACGATGCTTTCTTGCGCTTGCTGGTAAAGCGCCTGGATGTTGCGAATACGCGTATTTCCCATCTCTTGAGTTCGTTTGAATGGACGGGAGAGGAGAGCAAATGAGCGGGTGCCAAAACTGTCCCTTCCCCCTGTCAGGGGGAAGGATAGGATGGGGGTTGGCACGGAGGGAAAGCTGGATTTGTTGGGTTACGCGATATAACCAGCCGCTTAGCCACCGTTTTTTGGTGGGTTAGCGGAATGGCTAGGAGTTTCATCAATACCGCTAACCCAACCTACACATCCCCAGTCCCCACGCCACGCCAAATCCTGTCACTTCGGTCGCCGCGATGCCTAAGCCGCCTTCGCAGCGGCTGGCCGACAAGTCCACATGCAGCCACGGCGTATCGTCTACGAAGCGCTTGAGAAAGCGGGTGGCGAGGATGTGGTCGGCTTCGCCGTCCAGCGTGCATTGCTTGATGTCGGCTACTTTAGAATCCAGTGCTGCTTCATAATCGTCGTCCAGCGGAAAAGCGCACAGGCGCTCACCGCTTTGTTTGCCGACGCTGACCGCGCGCTGTACCAGTTCATCGCGGTTGCCCAGAACGCCTGAATAGCGCGCGCCCAATGCCATCGCCATGCTGCCGGTGAGCGTGGCGAAATCGATCATCAGATTGGGTTTTGCGCGTGAGGCAAGCGTGAGTGTGTCGGCCAATACCATGCGTCCTTCGGCGTCGGTGTGCATGACCTCGATGGTGGTGCCGTTCAGTGCGGTCACGATGTCGTTCTGCTTGTACGCCTTCGGGCTGATATGGTTCTGCGCCAGCGCCAGCCAGCAGTCCAGGTTCAACTGCAACTTGTTTTGTGTCGCGGCGAGCAGGATGCCCAGCACCACCGCCGAGCCGTTCATGTCTTCGTGCATGTTGTGCATGTAGCGCGAGGGTTTGAGGTTGTGACCACCAGTATCGAAGCAGATACCCTTACCGACCAACGCGATGGTTTGTTTTGCCTTGGGATGCTTGTAACTCAGATGCACGATGGCGGCATCTTCCGGGTCGCTGCCTTGCGCCACGGCGACGAACGCGCCAGCACCCATCTTGCGCAGCGCCTTCATGTCGAATTCTTCATGCTTCCAGCCGTTGGAATGCGCGAGCTTCTTGATGCGCGCGCGGTATTGCCCCGGCGTGAGTTCGTTCGGCGGCAGCACGGTCAGTTCGCGGCACAGCAAATTGCCTGCTGCCATCGCCTTGATGCCATCGAATGCCTGCTTGTCGGCATAACCGTAGAGTTCGATTTTTTGCAGCGGCTTGCGCTCGGTTTTTTTCTTGTGCACCGGCAGCGGCGAACCGTTCACCCATGCACCATACACTGCCAACTCGGCGGCGAGTTTGCGCTGCGCCTCATCGCCCAGCACCACGATGTTCAAATCTTCTGGATTCTCTTCCAGCAGCAACTGTAAGGCTTTGCGCACCTGAGTCTGCAAAGCAAAAGTGTCTTTCTCAAAATCCAGCATCGCCCACGCCACCAGTGCGCCGCTTCCGGCATTGGCGCTGATCGGTGACTTCGCCAGTTCGTCAGCTTTCATGTTGCGTCGCTTGAGTACGGCAGCGAGCAACTCGCCATGCGGCAAACCTTTCGGTAGCATTTTCCCCTTGGGCAGCAGCACCAACATATGGGCGGCGGCGGACATGGTCTTGGTTAGGGTGAGTTGTGCTAGCATTGCGTCCTCGAATTTTGATGTGTGGCGCATTATACAAACAGCGCCGCAGCTTGATGGAATCTTTATGCGCCAATATCTAGACCTGATGCAACATGTGCTGAACCACGGCACAAAAAAAGCCGACCGCACCGGCACCGGCACCGTCAGCGTGTTTGGTTACCAGATGCGCTTTAACCTGCAAGACGGCTTTCCGCTGGTCACCACCAAGAAGTGCCACATGAAATCCATCGTTCACGAATTGCTGTGGTTCTTGCAGGGCGACACCAACATCAAGTACCTCAAGGAAAATGGCGTCAGCATTTGGGACGAGTGGGCGGACGAGCAGGGCAATCTCGGCCCGGTGTACGGCAAGCAGTGGCGTTCGTGGGCGACGGCGGATGGGCGCATGGTTGACCAGATTTCCGAAGTGGTCGCCCAGATTATAAAGAATCCCGATTCACGCCGCCTCATCGTCTCGGCGTGGAACGTCGGCGAACTCGACCAGATGGCGCTCGCGCCCTGCCATGCCTTCTTCCAGTTTTATGTGGCTGACGGCAAGCTTTCCTGCCAGCTTTACCAGCGCAGTGCAGATATTTTCCTCGGCGTGCCATTCAACATCGCCTCCTACGCGCTGTTCACGTTGATGATGGCGCAAGTGTGTGGCCTAGAGCCGGGCGATTTCGTGCATACCTTCGGCGATGCGCATTTGTACCTGAACCACATGGAACAAACCGAGTTGCAACTGTCGCGCGAGCCGCATCCGTTGCCGACCATACGCATCAACCCCGATGTGAAAGACATATTCGGCTTCAAGTTTGAAGACTTTACGCTGGAAGGTTACGACCCGCATCCGGCCATTAAAGCTCCGGTGGCCGTATGAGACCAATCATTTCCATCATCGCAGCAATGACCGAAGACCAACGTGTTATCGGGGTAAGTAATACATTGCCGTGGCATTTACCTGAAGATTTAAAACATTTTAGAGAAATGACCACAGGGCACCCGATTCTAATGGGACGCAAAACTTATGAATCGATCGGTAGGCCATTACCAAAAAGGGAAAACATTGTTATTACCAGAAATGCTGACTATCAAGCAAAGGGATGTGTTATCAAACACAGTCTAGATGAGGCAATTGCTCATTGCTCAGGTATTGATGAAATTTTTATTATTGGAGGTGCTGAACTATACAAACAAGCACTCAATTTAGCGGATCGTATGTATTTAACGGAAATTATTATTCGACCCCTAGATAGTTTTTTAATAACCTTTGAAGGTGATGCGCATTTTCCTGAATTTAATCCATCTGACTGGATTATCAAGGAGCAAACCAAGCCAAAAGTTGCAAAAAATATTTCATATAACGACAAGGTAAAAAAACAAAAAGCACCATCAAGTATTTTCTATCGCTTTGTAACTTATTGCCGAAACAAGCCTTAACAAATTCTGGAAGACTAGCAAAAATATTTTTTGCTTTTCATTTTCACTATGCACTGTACCGATCAGCTACAAGCGAACGGAGGTGGGCGACAACACGCCGCGTAGCGGCTTGTTGCGGCGTAGGCTAACCTTCAGGTTATGCCAAAGCCAAAAGCGCAACCAGGAAACGCCGCAACCGCTGAAATATCACTTCGTCACTTATCGTCGCAATGGACGCTAATCTATTGGGAACCTCTATAAACTGGCCAAGTTTTTATTTGTTGAATTTATCAATCGCGTCTTTTATGGACTGCACTTGGGGGCTAAGCTTCTTTTCCTTGACTGTTGATACAGCCGCTACAGCGCTGGATGGCAGATTCAATTGATCTGCCAGCGTGGGAGTAATTTTCATTTTTACCTGCAGTTTTGTTACGCTCTGAATTATTTTTGTCGCCTGCGCATCCTGCTGTTTGAGTTTTTCATCCTGCTGCTTGAGTCTCTGATCCTGCTGCCTGGATTCATTTTCCTGTATTGCTTTTATTTGTGCGATGGTGATCTTGATCTTTTCAAGCTCATCTTTTGATGCCGACAGGCTTACGTTTGTGCTATCTATATTGGCAACGGCATTTTTAAACTGCGCCTGACTGGACTTATTGCTGGCAAAGGCGATCACAGCGATAATCAGCGCCAGAATGGCCAAGACTGGCGCGAATCCACGTATCGCATAGTTGGCAATCAGTTTCAGTTTAAAGCCCGCAAGCTCTGCTTTAGATGGGGGCGCGCTGTTGTCTGAAGCCTCGCTGTCAGATGATTTGCTATTATCCGAAGCTACGTTTTTTTCTTCGTTATCCGGTTGCTTGGCCATAATTTTCCTTTATCAAATTAGAGTTCAAGTCTGACGCAGGCGTATATTGCGAATTGTCCAGTCGCAGTTTTAGTTTACCATCATAAATGAGCTTTCTTAATCACAGGGTTATTTTTTCTTGGCAATGCAAGAAAAATGACCCGCTGCGGGGCTACTATGGCACACTCAATCGTGCCTCACGCAATCCACATAATACATGCGCTTGCCATCCATTTCACCTGCAACGAGGCCATGAATGTCAGTTTCGAAGCCTGGGAACTTCTTATTAAAATCACGGGCAAAACGCAAATAATCCACGATGGTTTTGTTGAAAACCTCGCCCGGAATTAGCAGTGGAATGCCCGGAGGGTAAGGTGTTAGCAGCACAGCGGTGGCGCGTCCCTCCAGTTCGTCGATGCGCACGCGGTCGATTTCGCCGTGCGCCATCTTGGCGAACGCGTCGGATGGCTTCATCGCCGGAACCATGTCCGATAAATACATTTCTGTAGTCAGTCGCGCCACGTCGTTGGCTTTGTAGATGCCGTGTATCTGGTCGCATAAATCGCGCAGGCCGATTTTTTCGTACTGCGGATTTTTGGCAATGAACTCGGGCAGGATGCGCCACAGCGGATGGTTCCTGTCATAGTCGTCCTTGAACTGCTGCAACTCGGTCACCATCGTGTTCCAGCGTCCTTTGGTGATGCCGATGGTGAACATGATGAAGAAGGAATACAGGCCGGTCTTTTCCACCACCACGCCATGTTCGGCAAGGTATTTGGTCACAATCGCGGCGGGAATACCGGAGTCGGCGAAGTCGCCGTCCACATCCAGTCCCGGCGTAATTATCGTGGCCTTGATCGGGTCGAGCATGTTGAAATTCGGCGCCAGCTTGCCGAAGCCATGCCAGCGATCATCCGCACTGAGCATCCAGTCTTCGCGCGCGGCCATGCCTTCTTCCACCAGATAGTCCGGCCCCCATACCTTGAACCACCAATCTGCGCCGAACTCGGCATCCACCTTGCGCATGGCGCGGCGGAAGTCGAGCGCTTCGGCGATGGATTCCTCCACCAGCGCCGTGCCTCCCGGCGGCTCCATCATCGCCGCAGCCACGTCGCACGAGGCGATGATGGCGTATTGCGGACTGGTGGAAGTGTGCATCAGGTAGGCTTCGTTGAAGCAGTCGCGATCCAGCTTGATGGAATCGCTATCCTGTACCAGAATTTGCGACGCCTGGCTTAATCCGGCCAGCAGCTTGTGTGTGGACTGCGTGGAAAAAATCATCGACTCTTTCGCGCGTGGACGGTCACGGCCTATGGCGTGCATGTCCTTGTAGAAATCGTGGAAGGTGGCATGGGGCAACCATGCCTCGTCGAAATGTAATGTGTCGATTTTTCCGTCCAGCATCTGCTTTAGCGTTTCGACGTTGTACAACACACCGTCGTAAGTGCTTTGCGTGATGGTCAATACGCGCGGTTTCAGTTTCTTATTCTTGATAAACGGATTCGCATCGATCTTGCGCTGAATATTTTCCGGCTGAAATTCACTTAATGGAATCGGTCCGATGATGCCGAAATTATTGCGCGTCGGCGTCAGGAACACCGGTACTGCGCCGGTCATCATGATCGCGTGCAGGATGGACTTGTGGCAATTGCGATCCACCACCACGATGTCATCCGGCGCCACGGTAGAGTGCCACACAATCTTGTTCGAAGTGGAGGTGCCGTTGGTGACGAAGAACAAATGGTCGGCATTGAAGATGCGCGCCGCATTGCGTTCGGAAGCTGCCACCGGTCCGGTATGGTCGAGCAGTTGTCCCAGTTCATCCACCGCGTTGCATACGTCTGCGCGCAACATGTTCTCGCCGAAGAACTGGTGGAACATGCGCCCCACCGGGGATTTCAGAAACGCCACGCCGCCGGAATGGCCGGGGCAGTGCCAGGAATAAGAACCGTCCTGCGCGTAACCCACCAGCGCGCGGAAGAACGGCGGCGCCAGCGAGTCGAGATATGACTTGGCTTCGCGGATGATATGGCGTGCCACAAACTCCGGCGTGTCCTCGTGCATGTGGATGAAGCCGTGCAATTCGCGCAGGATGTCGTTGGGGATGTGGCGCGAGGTGCGCGTTTCGCCATACAGGTAGATAGGAATGTCGGAATTCTTGAAGCGGATTTCTTCCACGAACGCGCGCAATGTCCTCAGCGCCACTTCCGTTTCCTCCTCACTCCCAGCACCAAATTCTTCATCGTCGATGGAGAGCACGAAGGCCGATGCGCGGCTCTGCTGTTGGGCGAATGAGGTCATATCGCCGTAGCTGGTCATGCCGACGACGTCGATACCTTCTTTCTCAATCGCTTCAGCAAGATCACGGATGCCGTGACCACTGGCGTTCTCTGAACGAAAGTCTTCGTCGATGATGATGATGGGAAAATTAAACTTCATTCGATGCTCCTTGGCGGTTCATCTTCATTTGTCTGCTTTGATGCGCATAAAATTCAGGAACAAGACGCAAGGTACAAGGAAAAACGGAACCCGTTGTCCTTGTGCTTTGACCTTTGTACCTTGCCCCGACCTTTTAAGTATTTTGCACCACAATCTTCGGAAACACCGCGCTGTGATCCTGTGCCATTTCCGCTATCTTCACCGCCACGCGCCGCGCGATTTGCTTGTATACCTTGGCAATCGCACTGTTCGGGTCCGCTGCCACGGAGGGTGTGCCGGAATCAGTTTGCTCGCGGATGTGAATGTCCAGCGGCAATCCACCGAGAAACTCTACACCATAATCGGCGCACATTTTTTCGCCGCCGCCCGTGCCGAAGATGTGTTCCTCATGCCCGCACTTGGAGCAGATGTGTGTGCTCATGTTTTCCACGATGCCGATGATCTTGATGTCCACTTTTTCAAACATCTTGAGTCCCTTGCGCGCGTCCATTAGCGCGATGTCCTGCGGCGTTGTGACGATCACTGCGCCGGTTACCGGTACCTTCTGTGCCAGCGTCAACTGGATGTCGCCGGTACCCGGAGGCAGATCCACTACCAGATAATCCAGTGCATCCCAGCGCGTCTGGCGCAGCAATTGATCCAGCGCCTGAGTCACCATCGGGCCGCGCCATACCATCGGCACATCGTCTCCTTCGATCAGGAAGCCGATGGACATCGCCTGCAAGCCATGTCCTTCCATAGGCTCCATGGATTGTCCGTCTTTAGAGTCCGGACGACCGGTGATGCCCAGCATGGTGGGCTGCGAGGGGCCGTAGATGTCGGCGTCCAGCATTCCCACACGCGCACCTTCCGCTGCCAGCGCCAGCGCCAGGTTCACCGCCGTGGTGGATTTACCCACGCCGCCTTTGCCGCTGGCCACAGCGATGATGTTCTTCACACCATCCACCAGCTTCACGCCGCGTTGCACCGCATGCGGCACCACCTTGCTGCTCACGGTCGCAGTGATCTTGCCTGCACCCGACAATGAAGCGCGCAGATGGTTCTCCACCAGCGCCTTGATCTCGTCCCACACGCTTTTCGCGGGGTAGCCGAGCAGGATGTCGAGCGACACATCGTTGCCTTCGACCTTGATGTTCTTTACCGACTTGCCGCTGACGAAATCTTTTTTCGTATTCGGGTCGGTCAATTGTTTTAGTGCGGATTGAACGTCCGCTTCAGTAATAGCCATGGTTGCCTCTCAAACAAATAATTAACTTTTCAGGGGATGCGCATTTTACCCAAATTCCGCGTTCATGCGTGGTGTTTGCTACAATTGCGCCTTACTTAAGGAATTCCGCTACATGACACGCAAAATTCTCGTCACTTCCGCACTGCCTTATGCTAACGGTAGCATCCACTTAGGCCACCTCGTTGAATACATCCAGACCGACATCTGGGTGCGCTTCCAGAAGATGCAGGGAAACACTTGCCACTATGTCTGCGCCGACGACACTCACGGGACCCCCATCATGCTGCGCGCGGAGAAGGAGGGCATCACCCCGGAGCAACTGATAGACCGCGTGTGGCACGAACACAAGGCGGACTTCGACGGCTTCCATGTCGAGTTTGATCACTACGGCAGCACCAACAGCGCCGAGACCAGGGGCTATGCAGAGGCGATTTATCGCAATCTTAAAGCCGCCAACCTGATCGAAGTGCGCTCTATCGAACAGTTCTACGACCCGGTCAAGAACATGTTCCTGCCGGATCGCTTCATCAAAGGCGAATGCCCCAAGTGCCATGCCAAGGATCAATACGGCGACAACTGCGAAGCCTGCGGCACCACCTACGCCCCCACCGAACTGATCAACCCATATTCTGCCGTGTCCGGTGCGCAACCCGAACGGCGCAATTCCGATCACTACTTTTTCAAGCTCTCAGCCGACACCTGCCAGAAATTCCTGCGTGAATGGACCCGTAGCGACACGCTGCAACCGGAAGCCTCTAACAAGATGCAGGAATGGTTGGGCAGCGAGAGCGAAAACAAATTGTCTGACTGGGACATCTCGCGCGACGCGCCCTATTTCGGTTTCGAGATACCAGATGCGCCGGGGAAATATTTCTATGTGTGGCTGGATGCGCCCGTGGGTTACATGGGCAGCTTCAAGAAGCTGTGCGACGCCAAGGGTATCGAATTCGACGACTACTGGAAACAAGGCTCCGATGCCGAGTTGTATCACTTCATTGGCAAAGACATTCTGTATTTTCACGCGCTGTTCTGGCCCGCGATGCTGCGACACGCTGGATTTCGCACGCCGACCAAACTGTTCGCCCACGGCTTCCTCACCGTAAACGGCGAGAAAATGAGCAAGTCGCGCGGCACCTTCATCACCGCAGACAGCTATCTCAAACAGGGACTCAACCCGGAGTATTTGCGCTATTACTATGCGGCGAAACTCAATGGAACGATGGAAGATATTGACTTGAGTCTCGACGATTTCATAGCCAAGGTGAATAGCGATCTGGTTGGCAAGTACATCAACATTGCGAGTCGATGTGCGGGATTTATCACCAAGCGATTCGATGGAGAGCTGACAAGCACGACGCTAACCGAAAACCAGATAAGCGCATATTCAAACCTCATAAATCGCATCAACAGTGAACATTACGGTAGTGGATACGAAATCGATAAGGAAAACTTTGAATCAGTTATTTCGATGGTTCGTAGTTGGGGTGATGGAATAAAGGATTCATTTACTAATAGGCAATACAGCCATGCAATTAAGCAGACAATGTTAGCTGCTGACTTTGTTAATGTGTTTGTAAATGAATTTAAACCGTGGGAATTAGCACGCAGAAGCGAGGAAGAGGCCAACCCTATGCTGCAATGGGTTTGCACAATTAGCCTTGAAACATTCAGAATTTTAACTGTGTATCTTAGGCCAATTTTGCCAAAACTCGCCGCAGAAGTGGAAGGTTTCTTGAATGTTGCTCCTTTGGTTTGGGAGGATATAGATACGATTTTGCCTTCAGGTCATCGTATCAACGAATACAAACATCTAATGACCCGTGTTGACCAGAAACAAATTGATGCCATGATCGAAGCCAATAAAGAAAGCCTTGTGTCGCCACCATCACCTACACGCCATGCAGAAGCGCAACAGCACGCCATTGCGCCCATCGCGGAAACTATCAGCATAGATGACTTCGGCAAGGTGGATTTGCGCGTTGCGAAGATAGTCAACGCCGAGCATGTGGAAGGCGCGGAGAAGCTGCTGAAACTGACGCTGGATATCGGCGAAGCGCAGCCGCGCACGGTGTTTGCAGGCATCAAGTCGGTTTACGACCCCGAAAAATTAAAGGGACGCATGACGGTGATGGTCGCCAATCTCGCGCCGCGCAAGATGAAGTTCGGCTTGTCGGAAGGCATGGTGCTGGCGGCTTCGGGAGAAGCGCCGGGTTTGTTCATCCTCAGTCCGGACGAGGGTGCGCAACCAGGAATGCGTATCAAATAACCAAATTATCCGAGCCACCTTAAAGCGCCGTTATACAATACACCCATGAATTTTCTTCTGATTGAAGACAACCGAGATCTCGCCACGAATATGTTCGATTACTTCGAATCACGTGGCCACACCATGGATCTCGCCGGGGACGGTATTTCCGGCCTGCATTTCGCATCCACGAATCAATATGATGTGATCGTGCTGGATTTAATGTTGCCCGGCATGGATGGGTTGACGCTGTGCGAGCGCTTACGCGATGCCGGAAAACACACTCCTATTTTGATGCTCACTGCCCGTGATTCGCTGAATGACAAGATTGCCGGCCTTGAAGCAGGTGCAGATGATTATGTGGTCAAACCCTTTTCATTGCGCGAGGTGGAAGCACGGTTGTCGGCTCTGGTCAGACGCGCACAAGTGCGTGAAGGCACCACCATTTTGCAGGTTGGCGATCTCTCTTTCAATACTGGCACGCTCAAGGTGCTGCGTGGCGAGCGTACTATAGAGTTGCCACCTATCCCGCTAAAGCTGCTTGAGATTCTTATGCGTCAATCCCCCCGAGTGCTGTCTCGCGAAGAGGTGGAACGTGGTATCTGGGGAGATTCGCCGCCAGATAGCGACGCCTTGCGTGCGCACCTTCACATCTTGCGCAATGCGGTAGACAATAAATCCGATAAACCGCTGATCAAAACCTTGCGTGGCATTGGTTATCAGATCAGCGATGACTAGGGTCTTCCATAGTCTCAGGTTCAAGCTGGCTCTGACTTTCGCAATCTTTGGCGCCATGGTCAGTTTGATGCTGTCGCTGGGGCTCTCCTTTACCGCGCACAGTCTCGGCGAACGTCTGATGGATGAAACTTTGCGTGCTGAGATTGACGACTATATTTCCAGACGCTCGCGCAATCCGAATTCACTTCCTCCGTCAACTGCCAGCATTCAAGGTTATCTGTTGAATCAAGGTCAACGCAACGAAAACATTCCACCCAAACTGCTTTCCCTGCGTGAGGGAAAGTATCAACTGACACTGAATGACACGCCTTATCGAGTTGCCGTGGCAGATAAGAATAGCGAGCGCTATTTCATGCTGTTTAACGAGAAGCGCCAGCGCAACCGAGAGGAAATGTTCCTCATTTATCTGGTGTCAGGAGCGCTTACGATGATCGTGATTTCAGCATGGGTGGGCTGGTGGCTGGCGGGACGGGTGGTTGCTCCTATTGAAGAACTGGCGCGGCGTGTCAGCCGTGCCAGCCCGGGAGATGACGCCGAAGCAGTGGCTCATGGTTTTCCAAGCGACGAAATTGGTCAGCTTGCGCAAGTTTTTTCTTCATACCTCAAGCGTATGTGCGCATTTATCGACCGTGAGAGCAGCTTCACCAGCGATGTCAGCCACGAACTTCGGACGCCGCTTGCTATCGTGCAGGGAGTCGTAGAGTTGATGGAAGACAGCAATCAATTAGATGACAAACAACGGGCGCGCATCGCGAGAATAGGTCGCGCCAACAGCGAGATGGTGAGCCTGACCACTGCCTTGCTGCTGATGGCCAGAGAAAACACGGATGAGGCGGTTATGCAGACCTGTGACGTGTGTGAGGTGGTCAGCGTTGCCATTGAAATGAATCGGCATCTGTTGAGCGAAAAGACCACGGTAGGCCTTGTTTGTCACGCACATCCAAACATTGGTGCTGAACGCACGCTGCTCAGTATTGTGGTGGCAAACCTGATACGCAACGCATTCACACACACACCCTCGGGTGCTGTTTCGATTCTGGTAGAAGACAACGGACTGATCGTCAGCGATACAGGTACTGGCATTCGCGAAGAAGAAATCGGTAAAGTTTTCCAGCGGCACTTCAAGGGTTCTGGCAGCACGGGTTCGGGTATTGGCTTGTCGCTGGTAAAACGCATCTGCGACCGCTATGGCTGGGAAACAATTATCGAAAGTACCGAAGGACAAGGCACTTCCGCGCAACTTGTCTTTAGACGTGAAACCTTGTTGTAGTTGTGGGAGCTGCTTCTAATTCCAATTCTCGTTAGAAACGACAATAATTCCACTGGATGTGGGAGCGGCTTCAGCCGCGATGTATTTGGGTTTCGCGGCTGAAGCCGCTCCCACAATTAGTGCCATTTTAAATAGGAATTGGAATAACAAGGTGGTTTCAGTATAGCGGGAAACTGACTTTCACACTCAACCCGCTCAGCGTAGCGGCGCGACTGAACGTGATTTTCGCATGGTGGATTTCCGCAATGCGCTGCACGATGGAAAGTCCCAATCCAACTCCATCAGCGGCATTCTGGTTGATGCGGTTGAAGCGTTGTCCAAGCAGGGCGAGTTGTTCGTCGGCGACGCCGATGCCGTTGTCGGCAATTTCAAGTTCAACTTGCCGGGTTTCGGTGATGTGCAATGACACTTCAACACGCCCGCCCTGTGGGGTATAGCGGATGGCGTTGTCCAGCAGATTCCTGAGCAGGATGCGCAGCATGTCAGTATAGCCGGAGAGTGCGGGGCTGGCATCCGGCGAGAAGCCGATCTCGATGTTTTTGGAGAGCGCATTTGCGCCCAACTCCGCGCAACATTCCTGGATGAGTTCGGCCAGATCCACGGTTTCCAGATTGAAGGGAGTAGAGAGTTCGTCCAGCCGGGACAGGGTGAGCAATTGCCCGACCAGGTGGGCCATGCGCTCTGCGCCCTGCAAGGCCTTGGCGAGGCACTCCTCGCGCTCGGTTTCGTTGCCGGATAGTTGCGCTGCCTGGACTTGGGCTTGCAGCGCGGCAAGCGGGGTGCGCAGTTCGTGCGAGGCATCGGCGGTGAAACGCCGTTCGTTTTCCATCGCCTTGGAGATGCGGTTGAGCAGGCTGTTCAGCGCCTCAACTACAGGAGAGATTTCCTTCGGCGCATCGTGCATGGTCACTGGCTGGAGTTGCGTGGGAGAAAGCTGGCGTAACGATTCAGTGAGTTTGCGCAATGGCCGCAAACCGAAACGAATCGCCAGGATGGTGAAGAGCGCCAGCAGCGGCAAGCCGAACAGGAGGGGGGCGATGTTGTGCCAGGCTATCTCTTGAGCCATTTCATTGCGTGACTGGTCGTTCTGTCCGACCAGCACATCGAGGCCTCTCTGCTCATCGCGTTGCCGGTAATAGCGCCAATGTTCGCCTTGCCAGTCACCGCTGCTGTAACCCTCGGCAGGTATTTGTGCGGAAGCCATGTGTGAGATGTTGTTGGAACGGAGCAGGAGGCGCGGATATTTGTTGTTGGTATTCCACACTTGAAAGGCTAGTGTTTGTTGGTATTTGTGGACATGGGGAGGCATCGGTTCGGTCTGTTCATGGTCACCATCGCCATCAGTATGCGCTGACACAACCAACAGGTTCTGCGCAAACTGAGCAAGTTGCGCATCGAAAAATTCATCAGCTTCATGCAGCGCGTTTTTGTAACTTGCATAACCGGCAATCAGGCCGAACAGAAGCACGGTGCAAAGCACCAGCAGTGTGAGCCGGGTTTGTATGGAGACTTGCTGTAAGTTCATTCTGAACGCCTTGCTGTGTAACCGATGCCACGCAAGGTCTGAATGAAATTACTGCCCAGTTTTTTGCGCAAGTGATGAATGAAAACTTCGATAGTGTTGCTGTCCGCACTGTCTTCCCAGCCATAGAGACTTTGCTCCAGTTGGGCGCGGGTCAGCACCCGGCCTGCGTTCTGCATCAGCAGTTCGAGCACGGCGAATTCCTTGGCGGAGAGTTCGACGGATTTGCCTTCACACCATGTCTGGTGCGTCTCCGGGTCGATTTCCACCGCCCCGACCTGGATGCGCGGCGAGGCGCGTCCGGCGGAACGGCGGATCAGAGCGCGCAGTCTGGCGGCGAGTTCTTCCATATCTATGGGTTTGATGACGTAATCATCTGCGCCCAGATTGAATCCCTTTAGCTTGTCCAGTTTGCCGTCGCGGGCGGTCAGGATCAAGACGGGGGTGTGCAGCCCCTTTTCTCTCACGGATTGCAGCAAGGTCAGACCATCCTGCTGCGGCAGGCCGATATCCAGCACCACTGCGGCGTATTCTTCACTGGTCAACGCATTCTCGCCTTGTCTTCCATCACGCAACCAGTCAACCGTGAAACCAAGGTGGCCGAGGCTTTTCTGGATACCATCTCCAAGCAGTGCATCGTCTTCCACCAGAAGTATTCTCAATTGTTGCTCCAGTTAAGTCGCTGCCATTAAGCGCCGGTTAATAATCGTTTGCCATACTGGTATCGGAGCATAAGGGAGCCTCTAATAATCCAATTTGCGTCGTGATACTGCGTTGCTCACAAAAAATTACTTCTTACATATCAAACATATGTGGCGGCTTAATTTTTTGCTCGCGCCTTGTCTGACTTAGCAAATTAAATTTTTAGAGGCTCCCATAGGTTACCCCGAAAAATCATTACATGAAGGAGATTTTATTATGACTGCAAAAAAAATATGCATCGCCTTGCTGTTTCTGGCTAGTGCGAATCCGGTGTTTGCGGAAACTCCCGCGAGCCTTGTGTCCGGCTACGCGGCGGAAGCAGCAAAAGCAAAGCCTGGATTTACGCCATCCGCCCAGCGCGGTCAGGCATTTTTCACCAAGGAATGGAACGTGGCGCAGAAAATGCCGAATTGCACAGTCTGCCACGGCAAGAATCTGAAGGCGGATGGCAAACATGTCGTTACTGACAAACGTATCGATCCCCTTTCGCCAGCAGTTAACAAGGAACGTTTCACCAGTTCAAAGAAAGTTGAGAAGTGGTTTAAGCGCAATTGCACGGAAGTGGTTGGCCGTGAATGCACGGCTGCGGAGAAGGCTGACTTTATTCAATTTGTTTCTCAAGGAGCTTGATTATGAAATGTTTTATGGTGAAATTTTTTGTAGCATTGGCTTTTATTTTTGGAAACACGGTGGTGTATGCAGATGGAGACAAACTGCCTGTTCCCAATAATCCTAAATGGAAGGAAGAATGTGGCAGTTGCCACATCGCCTATCCTCCGCAGTTGTTGACGGCTGAAAACTGGCAACGCCTGATGGGCGGTTTGAACAAGCACTTCGGCGCAAATGCGGTGCTGGATGCCAAAGACAACAAGGACATTCTCGACTTCATGCAGCGCAATGCGGGCAGCGGCAACATGCACAGCGCATCCAGTTTGCGGATCGGCGATACGTCATGGTTCACGCGCGAACACCACGAGGTATCGAATAACACTTGGTCAAATCCATTAGTGAAGAGCCGCTCTAACTGCACTGCTTGTCATGTGAATGCTGAACGCGGCGACTGGTCGGAACGCGGCATTCGTATGCCGGGCGGCTCACGGCATGATGATGACGACTAATCGTTTGAACTGATATTTTCGAGAGAGGAAGCATCATGGAAAAAATACTGGTATGGGATTTCCCTACGCGCATCGGCCACTGGTTGTTGGTCGCCGCTTTCATTGTGGCATTCTTGTCGAGTGACAGTGAAGAATGGCGGCTGGTGCATGTGACGGCAGGGTATGCGATGGCCGGGGTGCTTGCCTTCCGTCTGTTCTGGGGCATGGCCGGAACACGCTATGCCCGCTTCAAATCATTCATGTTTTCCCCGCACCAGTTATTCGTCTACCTGGGCGGTTTACTCAAGGGCAAGCCCGTTCACTGGATCGGCCACAATCCAGCTGGCAGCTATGCGATATATGCCCTGATATTGCTCGGGTCTTCAGTGGTGGGCAGCGGCTGGGCGGCGTATGCCGATATGGGTGGTGAATGGCTGGAAGAAGCCCATGACGTATTGGCATATGCTATGCTGGGCATGGTCGGCTTGCATATATCCGGCGTGGTGGTGAGCAGCCGCTTGCACAACGAAAATCTCGTGCGCAGCATGGTGACCGGATTAAAGCAGGGAAAAGGAACAGATGCTATCGCATCAAGCAAAAAATACTGGGTTATTCTGCTACTTGGATCGGTTTTGTCGGCAAGCCTGATGAGTCTGGTAAGTTAAGGTATGAAACGCCCGGGATTAAATATCATTATTCGACCAAGAAAACACACACGCTATGAGTAATCAGGAACACGCCCATATTTCATACGACGACCCCCAGCGTCATGCCATGGCTAACCGTTCCACTTGGGTCAGTGTGGCGGCAAATGTTTTCTTGACACTAATGCAGGTTGTTGTTGGTTTCCTGGCTCATTCACAGAGTTTAATTGCGGACGGCATGCACTCGCTGTCTGACCTCGTATGCGATTTTCTGGTGTTGGTGGCGAGCCATCACAGCAAAGATCCGGCCGATGAAGGCCATCCCTATGGCCACGGCAGGGTAGAAACAGCAGCCTCATTTGTATTGGGTGCAATTCTGGTAGCCACCGGCGGCGCCATCATGGTGGCGGCAGCGATGAAGCTGCAGCATATCGGGAATCTCCCCCCTGTGGCCCCGCTGGCGCTATGGGTGGCAATGATTGCCCTCCTCATCAAGGAGGGATTGTTTCGCTACATGCTGCATGTGGGTGAACGACTGCGTTCGCCCATGCTAATCGCCAATGCCTGGCATGCGCGCTCGGATGCAGCTTCGTCGCTGGTGGTGGCAGTGGGTATCGGCGGCAATCTGTTGGGATTTGTCTATGCTGACTCGGTGGCGGCAATTCTGGTTGGTTTCATGATCGTGCGCATGGGTGTTGTGTTTGCGTGGGACGCCTTTCAGGAACTGATTGATGCTGGGCTATCAATAGAGGAAGTGGACAGCATTCGCCAGACACTGATTGACACTCCGGGGGTGAAAAGTCTGCACGAACTGCGCACCCGTCGTATGGCCCACCGCGCATTGGTGGATGCCCATATTCTGGTCGATCCGCGTATTAGCGTGTCCGAAGGGCACCACATTGCGGAATGCGCCCGGAGTCGGGTGCTGATGATTCATCCGGCAGTGGCCGATGTGCTGGTGCATATTGATCCTGAAGATGATAATGATCACGATAGCAATGCCCAACGGATGCCGAGTCGCGAAAATTTGCTGATTTATCTTGCTCCGATACTCGATGGCTTGCCGGAGCCACAGCGAGTGGTATTGCACTATATTGGCGGCAAGGTCGAGGCTGAAGTCTATTTTTCGCACAATTCTTTTGAACACGGAACTGCGCTGGCAGAGGCAGAAGCCAAAGTGGCCGGACGGCTGACCGATAACCAATTCTTCAGTGCGGTATCGTTCAATTGTATGGTTGTGCCAAAGTAATTGCATTAAAAACATAATCCAATATCCAATTCAAATCAACGGCAATCATCGCGCTCCTACATGGGTTTCATTAACCGAGATGGCATCATCGCCATGCCCGTTAACAGCACACCAACATAACCCCGCCTTTACACTCCCTTGACGCTCGGCTAACGCGCCCATAACGCAGCCAGCCTTAAAATTGTGCCCATATCAAGAAATGGGCTGCGAATGATCGCTCCCAGACATTGATGTGATTGTCGCGTTAACGTTAATTTTGTCGGGAGACGAAAATGAAAATTTCATCGATATCCAATGGCAGTATGGCTTCCATGTACACATCTCATCAAGCCCATGAACCAAGATTTACAAAAGTGCGTCATGCTCTGCGTGCTTTCTTTATGAAGCTCGATCAAATAGGAACGGCTATTGCACTGAGCGAAGCAGGTGATCTGGATGGTGCAAAGGTACTTCTTGCAAAACATGCAAAATAGTTCGCTCAATATCAAGGCTGTGGGTGACGGTAGCAAATCGCAATCGGGGTTTGATCTCCTCAAAAGATATCTCCCTTTCCTCGGCTGGCAGCGCTTCACTGCTCAATCCATAAGGGAAGATATTATCGCCGGTGTCACTGTTTCGCTAGTGGCCATTCCGCAAGCGCTTGCCTATGCACAACTGGCAGGTGTGCCCCCCTACTATGGCCTGTATGCGGCCTTTATCCCAACTATCATAGGCGTGCTCTTCGGCTCATCGGCGATCCTGTCTACTGGGCCTGTGGCCATGACATCGTTGCTCACCGCAGCGAGCATTGCCCCGTTGGCTGCGGCAGGCTCCCAACAATTTTATGCATATGCGGTTTTGCTCGCTTTGCTATCGGGAATGATTCAGATCGGATTCGGCATTGCACGGATGGGCGTGTTGCTTAACTTCCTCTCGCATCCCGTGCTGATGGGCTTCATCAATGCCGCAGCGCTGATCATTGGCATCTCGCAGATTCCGGCATTCCTCGGCATATCCGTAAAACAGAGCACACATTTGCTAGTGGATACCTGGAATGTTCTGGCTAATTTCGATACGCTGCATGGCATGTCACTGGCATTTGGCCTGGGCGCATTAGCGTTACTTTACTTCTTCAAGAAAATCTTTCCCAAGCTTCCGGGTGTGTTGATTACCGTCGGACTTCTTACGTGGATCAGCTACATGGTGGGGTTCGCGGAACATGGCGGCAGGGTAGTGGGAGAAATTCCAACCGGCCTACCCAGCTTGTCCGTCCCAACCTTTGATTGGACAGCTATTCGTGACTTGCTGCCAGCTGCGTTCGTGGTGTCTCTGATCAGTTTTGTGGAAGCCATGTCGAGTTGCAAAGTGATCTCCATGAAAACGCGGTCACGCTGGGACGAGAACCAGGAATTGATCGGACAGGGGTTGGCGAAAGTTGCCGCCGCTTTTTGCCAATCGATGCCAGTCAGCGGATCGTTTTCCCGCTCGGCAATCAACCTCGCTTCCAATGCCAGGACAGGTCTGTCTTCGCTCATCAGCGCCAGTTTTGTATTAGCAACGCTCATGTTTTTTACAGGAGCCTTGTTCCATTTGCCTAAACCTGTGCTGGCCGCGATGATTATGATGGCGGTGGCTAACCTGGTGAACTTCAAAAGCATTCAACACGCATTGCAGGCAAGCAGAGATGATGGCATAGCCGCCATTGCCACTTTTATTGCTACCTTGATGTTTGCACCCAATATCCAGAATGGCATTCTCACTGGCATCATTCTGTCCCTGGTTTTGTTTTTATACCGTCGCATGCGTCCAAGAATCATCGTTTCGCTTGGTCTGCATTCGGATGGCACCCTCAGGGACGCGGCACGATTTGATTTGCCAGTACTGCCACCGCAGGTCGGTGCACTTCGTTTCGACTCGTCGCTGTTGTTTTTCAACGTTGCCTTTTTTGAGAATGCGGTGCTGAAACTCATGCAGCAGAAACCGGATGCAAAATTTATTTTGATTGCCGGACATGGCATCAATCATCTTGATGGTTCAGGTGTGGAAATAATTTCAAGCTTGGCCCGTCATCTGCATGACAGCGGCATCACTCTGGTATTCAGCGGCCTCAAGATGCAGGTGCTGGAAGTGATGGAACGTACAGGACTGGTTAAGACTATAGGTGAAAACAACATTTACGGCACTGATCAAATTGCCATTGAAGCTTTGCAAACGCGTGCCCATTTTTCCCAAAAAGATTTAAAACGGAGTAGTGGAGGGCGCGGAGGAGTTGCTGAAGTTCACGTGGGACAACAGCTAGGGATTAGCTTGCACGGTGCTCACAAGTTACAGGTTAGTTCACGATCCTGAAAATTCCTGAAAGGTGGGCAAAATGTTTTATGTTTGTCCACGTGGAAGATGTGCAGGCACAAAATCTGTGCCTACGATATGTTTATGGTGGCATGGAAAAGAAAGTTAATTTGAGCTGGGTACTGTTTACTGTGCTGGCTAATAAAAGCGGGGCTGTTTTCAGCCCCGTTTCCATTAACGCTGGAAATGAACCACCTAACATTCATCTAATCAGTATGGACGGCTAGGCACGGTTGTTTAAACTTATCCAACATTAGATATGAAAAACAAGAATGCTTGATGGCACATTAACTTGGTTGCATAACGAGTTTGGCAACGATATTTTCAGCTTCATCTTATGCGCGGCCTTGCTCGTACTTTATCACCTTTACCTGCAATATAAAACGCGAGAGGATCCAGCCTATAGTGTGCAGGCTGTCAATGTCCTGGCTCGAACCGTTTGGGTTGAAGTAATGATGAGTAGCGGAAAACCAGATGTGATTCCGATACAAACTTTACGCAACTCGACCATGGCAGCCACCTTCCTTGCGTCCACCGCAGTGTTGCTCATTATGGGCGTTTCTGACGCTGAGCGGCCAAAGCAACAATCTCGAAAGCAACTGGCATACATTGAACACCTTTGGCACCAAACACCCAGATTTATGGTTGATCAAACTTCTCCTGTTACTGCTTGACCTCTTTGTGGCATTCTTCTGCTTTTCCATGGCGATCCGTATCTACAACCATGTTGGCTACATGATCAATGTTCCGTTTTCACTCAATCATAAAGCGATAACGCCACAGCATGTTGCGCTGCATCTGAACCGTGGAGGAAATTACTACTATATCGGAATGCGTGCCTTCTATTTCTTGGTGCCCTTGGTATTCTGGCTGTTTGGCCCGCATTTCATGCTGGTGGCAACGATCGGACTGATCATGGTGCTGTATCGCATAGACCGCGCACCAAGAGTTCTGGCAGAGGATTATCGGGAAGCCGTAAAAGAATAACGCCTGTAATGGATCGGCTGCAAGTTTGCTATGGAATAAATACCATAGAAATACGCTTAATATTTGTTTAACTCCAAAATATGAACTGCCGACAAGCTGGCAACGTACTTTCGATTTTGTTACAACTTTGCTTGTTAGCGTGGCTCGTCGCCGGGTAGTCCAGTTACGCACTCTTTAAAAATCCTAGTCTGGCAATTGCGACAAATTTCCGGGTCGAGGGTATTAAAAACCGCCAAAGTCACGTTTGACTTAGCTGGGAAAAAACCACCTTCGCCGATATCCTTAAGGTAGTGACCTTGCTTCAGGAACTTGTATACCGAATCCTTAAGGCGGTAGAAATACAACCCCCCCCCCATTTTTCTGCGTCGCTTGGCTTCCTGCGCCAGCATTTCGGCACCGGCGACATCCACGAAATTGATTCCACTACCAACGATCAACACGCTTTTCTGTTGCGGATTGGTTTCGTCGATTTGCTGCAAGGCGCGCTGAACGTGGTCAACCGCACCGAAAAAGATCGAACCGTTGATGCGTATCATGCTGAACTGCGGACATTCCACGTGACCCTTGGCATCCACGAAATGGTAGGAGCCTTCTTCGCCGGACGGCACTACCGGAACGACGGAAGGCTGTGAGGTGCGCGCAAGGTAGAGCATCAGTGACAGCATCACACCTACGTAAATGGCGAATTCAAGCTCGACGAACAGCGTAGACAGCAGTGTGGTAATCAGCACTATAGTCTCGGAACGGCTGGTGCGCGAAATGGAATGGATATGGTGAAAATCGATCAGTCCCCACGCAACCAGGAACAAGATCGCAGCCATCGCCGGTATCGGCAGGTAGGCGGCAAGCGGCGCCACCATCAGCAGTATGGCCGCAAGGAACAGCGCGGAAAATACCGCAGCCAACGGTGTTTGTGCTCCGGCAGCGTAGTTCAGTCCGCTTCGGTTGAATGATCCGCTCGAAGCGTAGCCTGAGAAGAAACTGCCGAGCATGTTCGACAAACCCTGACCGATGAATTCCTGGTTGCCATTGATGCGCTGCTCTGAGCGCACCGCGACCGAACGTGCGATCGAGACCGCCTCGGTCAGCGCAAGCATGGTGATCGCCAGAGCGCTGGATGACATTTGCTTGATCGTGTCCAGTGAAAGATCAGGCATGGAAAACGGCGGCAACTGCGCAGGTAGCGCGCCAACGGTGCGGATAAGGGTCACATCGTTACCGAATATCCGGTTCAGCGCCAGTGCGAAAAAGCTGCCGATCAGCATCGCTGCGATCATATAGGGGATTTTCGGGAAAAACTTCTTCACCAAGATGCCAGATGCCAATGTTGCTGCTGCTACCGCAGTGACGTAAAGATTGATGTTACCGAATTGCAGCACGAGTTGGTGGATAATTTCATAGAAGTGCGAGCCGCGAGCGATGTTGATGCCGAAGAAATTTTTGATCTGGCTGGCGGCAATCAGCACCGCCGCTCCGGCGGTGAAGCCGATCACCACGGTATGGGAAATGAAGTTGACCAGAACACCCATGCGCGCCAGCCCCATGACAAGCTGGAATACGCCCATCAGGAAAGTCATGGTCAGCACCAGGCTAATATAGTGCGCACTGCCCGGCTCAGCGAGCGGGCTAACCGAAGAAAAAATCACGATGGAAATAGCTGTGGTAGGGCCGGACACCAAGTGCCAACTGGAACCGAACAGCGCGCCGATAATGGCTGGCACCATCGCTGCATACAGGCCATATTCCGGCGGTAGACCCGCAATGGTGGCAAACGCCACGCCCTGCGGCAGTACGATAATCGCGCCGGTCAGTCCGGCAATCATATCGGCACGGGTGGTCTGCTTGTCCACCATCGGCCACCAGCGCAGGAAAGGGAAAACTTTATACAGCCAAGGATTGCTTGCGAGAATATTAGTCAACTCAAAATCCTAACTTAGGTGTTGCACATTTAAACACTAGCGTTTTAATTTGAACAGAATATTCTACAGAAATTCGCCTATCCTATCAAGGAATATTAACACTCCCTTAACGTCATATTGACACTCCGAGAACAATTCCTTAACCATCCTTTAATGTTTTGATATTCTGCTGCAAACAGCACATCGGCGTTGCCGATTGGGTAAAAAAATGGCTATAATGCGCCATTAATAATTAATATGCTGGAGAATCCCCTAGGGACATTAGTTTCAATCCCGTTGCCCATTAATGTCGTGTTATAGGGCATCGTCTATTTGGTTGCAACTGGACTTGGCGAGGCTGCCGCAGCAAATCGCTCACACCAAAGGGGTCACACGTTGGCTGTCATTTTTTGACAGCCAAGTCAGATGGCTAGTAGTTTTACCCGTAGTTTAGTAAAAAGGTCTGGGAATCAGTGTTTGATCAATTAGGTTTGTTGCCCATTGATGTTGCCTTGGGCGTGGTAGTAGCATGGCTGATGCTAGGTGTCGCTGGGTTATTCCTGCAAAACACTCGAATCATCACACAATATATTTTTCCCGCCGGAGCAATCGGTTCCCTCGTGCTGGCGATGGCCGGATTGGGCGGATTGACCGAGACCAGCGTCGCGATCCTGCCGCTTGGCTTACCCGACCTGCCTTTTCACTTGCGCATGGATGCGCTCTCCTCCTTCTTCTTGCTGTTGCTCGGCGGTGCAAGCATCGGTATTTCGATATTTTCGGCGGGCTATTTCCGCAACATGGCAACGGACACACTGGTGTTGCTCAATCTCGAATACCACGTATTCATGGCTGCCATGGCGCTGGTATTTCTGGCGAACGATGCCTACATGTTCATGGTGGCTTGGGAAACCATGGCGCTGTCCTCGTATTTTCTCGTCACCACCGACCATGACCTTCCAGAGGTGCGTCGCGCCGGGTTTCTCTACTTGCTCATGGCGCACGTCGGTGCTATCGCTATCCTGATGAGCTTCGGTGTGATGCACGGGGGGCATGGCGATTACACCTTTGACACCATGCGCCACACGCACCTGTCCACGTTCTGGGCGAGCGCCACTTTTTTGCTGGCACTGTTCGGCTTCGGTGCCAAGGCAGGTATCCTGCCGATGCACGCATGGTTGCCCGAGGCGCATCCGGCGGCACCTTCGCCGGTCTCCGCCATGATGAGCGGCATCATGCTGAAGACCGCAATCTACGGCATCCTGCGTGTCTCTCTCGACTTGCTGGATACGCAATTGTGGTGGTGGGGCGTACTGGCGCTGGTATTGGGTTTGATTACCGCACTGTTCGGCGTGATTTTCGCCGCCGTGCAGGTAGATATGAAACGGTTGCTGGCTTATTCCTCCATCGAGAATATCGGCATTATCCTGGTAGGCATCGGTCTTACGCTGATTTTTCACGCCTTCCACAAGGATCCGCTGGCGGCACTGGCGCTCACCGCGACGTTGTATCACGCACTCAACCATTCCTTCATGAAAAGCCTGCTGTTTCTCGGCACCGGCACGGTGCTGCATGCCACCGGAGAACGTCGTCTCGGCAAGCTTGGCGGCTTGATCCACAAAATGCCCAAGCTGGCTTTGCTGATGCTGGTAGGCACGCTCGCTATTGCCGGCCTGCCGCCGCTGAACGGTTTCGTGTCAGAATGGCTGCTGCTGCAAGCTTTTTTATTGTCACCTGGTTTGCCGCAACCCTACCTCAATATGCTGGTGCCAATTGCGGCGGCGGCATTGGTGCTGGCCGCAGCACTGGCCGGGTATGTGATGGTGAAATTTTACGGCGTGATTTTTCTCGGCCAGCCGCGCGATGAAAAACTGGCCCATGAGCATAATGAAGGCATCCATGATGCAGGAATTTGGGAGCGCATCGGCATGTTGTGCATGGTCGTCGCCTGCATAGCACTCGGCATTTTCCCAACCATCGTTATCCTGCATCTCGATTTTGTCACTGAGATGCTGGTGCATCATTCGCTCGGAGGCAGCGCAGTGAAATCCGGCTGGCTGTTGCTCACCCCGATCCAGGCCGAGCGCGCTAGTTACGGGCCTCTGATTCTGCTGTTCATCATCGTGGTGGGCGGGTTGCTCACCAAGCTGGCGGTGGAAAAATATTATCACGGCCGCGTGCGGCGAGGCCCGGCATGGGATTGCGGCTATCCCGCACAAACCCCGCGCATGCAGGATACCGCCGAAGGCTTCGGTCAACCTATCCGGCAAATCTTTGAATGGTTTATGGGAGTGGTCAGAGATGTTCCCACTCCGTTCGATCTGCATCCGTATTACCACGGCGAAACGAATGACCGTTTGTGGAACCTGTTCTATATGCCGATCAAAAAACTGAACGAGATGGTCGGTAATCAGGTTGGCAAGCTACAGCATGGGCGCATCCATATTTACCTGCTGTATAGCTTCGTCACCCTGTTGGCCTTGCTGGCGTTTATCCAATGACCTATATAACTATATTATTTCAGCTTGTGCATAATGTGCTGGTACTGCTGGCAGCACCGCTGTTTCTCGGCTGGGTCAACCAATGTCGCGCCATGTTGCAGAACCGCAGCGGTGCGGGCGTGTTGCAGCCTTACCGTAGCCTGATTAAATTATTTTACAAAGATGCCGTGCTGGCCCATAACGCCTCGCCGTTGTTTCGTGCCATGCCTTATATCCTGTTTGCCTGCATGTGGCTAGCAGCGGCGCTGGTGCCGGTAATGGCCACAGAACTGCCGCTTTCGCCTGCCGTGGATGTGATTGCCCTGGTTGGAATTTTTGCGCTGGCGCGGGTGTTCATCTCGCTGGCCGCGATGGACATCGGCACCGCTTTCGGTTCGCTGGGTGCGCGCCGCGAAATGCTGGTCGGTTTTCTCGCTGAACCGGCGCTGCTGATGGTGCTGTTTACCGCCGCCACCATCAGCCAATCCACTTCGCTGATTACCATCGTGGAAACGCTGGCTCACAAGCAGTTCGTACTGTATCCCAGCATGGCTTTTTCTGCCGTAGCTTTCATCATGGTGCTGCTTGCAGAGAATGCGCGCGTGCCAGTGGATAATCCCACCACCCATCTCGAACTCACCATGATCCATGAAGCGATGATTCTGGAATATTCCGCGCGCCATCTGGCGCTGGTGGAATGGGCCAGTGCATTGAAGCTGTTCGCTTACATGACTATCGGCATCGCCTTGTTTGCGCCTTGGGGTATCGCCGAGAGCGGCGACTGGAATGCGTTGCCTCTAGCCTTGCTACTGGTGTTCATCAAGCTTCTTATTGGCGGTGCGGGGCTTGCTCTTCTGGAGACCGTGTCCGCCAAGATGCGCATTTTTCGCGTGCCGGAATACATGGGCACCGCCTTCTTGCTGGCCGTACTTGGGCTGCTGACGCATTTCCTGCTGGAGATGCCCGCATGATGAACATTCCGTTTACCGCCCAGGTGATCAACATGTGCGCGGCATTGCTGCTGCTGATCGCCTTCGCCATGCTGTCACAACGCCGCATCCTGTCGTTGATCAACCTGTTCGCTATGCAAGGGCTGGTGCTCAGCATCAGCACGGCGGTGGTTGCCTATTCTTCCGATCAGCACCATTTGTATTATTCCGCCGGTCTGACGCTGGTGTTGAAGGTGTTGCTGCTACCGTGGATATTGCATCGGCTGATCCGCAAGCTGGAAATCAAATGGGATGTGGAAACCATGTTCAATATCCCGACCATCATGCTGGTCGGCTTGGCCTTGGTGGTGTTTGCGTTCAACTTGGCTGCGCCGATTTCGCATATGGCAGGCACTATTACCAAGAGTACGCTGGGTATTGCCATGGCCAGTGTGCTGTTATCCTTCCTGATGATGATTACGCGCAGCAAAGCGGTGCCGCAAGTGGTGGGCTTTCTCGCCATGGAGAACGGGCTGTTCTTTGCCGCCACCTCTGCTACTTACGGGATGCCGATGGTGGTAGAACTGGGCATCGCGCTGGACGTGCTGGTGGGCATGTTCATCCTCGGTATTTTCTTCTTTCAGATACGCGTGGCGTTCGACAGTCTGGACTTGAAGCATATGGAAAAGCTAAAAGAAGACTAATGGGCACCTATAAAAAATCAGAGTTCGCCCAAATGCAAGGCGCGGAAAAAATTTCGCCGCGCCGCATATGTTGGGATATGTCAGCAAGAAATTTTCTCCGCAACGCAGCAGTTGGGATGAAATGTGAATTTTTAGAGGTGACCTGACGTGGAAATTTTCTTGATATTGGGCATCCCCTTGCTAGGCGGCTTAGTATTGGCGGTTTTCGGCACGCGGCGCTACGCGGCCGAACTTAACTCGGCGATGAGCTTCTGCACCTTTGCCGCCGCTGCCGTACTCACCACGCGGGTGATCTCCAGCGGCTCGTTCACCGCATGGGACGAACAGTTTTTCGTCGATGCCTTCAATGTTTTTCTGGTCGCGCTCACCGCTTTTGTCGGCTTCTCTACCTCGCTGTTCTCGCGCCCCTACATGCGCATCGAACAGCACCACGGCAAGCTGAGCGTCAACATGCTGCGCCTGTACTACAGCATGTATCAGTTATTCAGCTTCACCATGCTGCTGGCGCTGCTCACCAACAACATGGGCATTTTGTGGGTGGCGATGGAGGCGGCCACGCTCACTACCGTGCTGCTGGTATCGCTATACCGCACCCCGGCCAGCATTGAAGCAGCATGGAAGTATTTCATATTGTGTGGAGTCGGTCTGGCGCAGGCGTTGTTCGGCACCATCCTATTGTATTTCGCTGCGGAAAAGATTCTTGGCGCAGGCGGCAACGCGTTGCTGTGGACGCACCTCAACGCGGTGAAGACGCAACTCGAACCGACCGTGCTGTCGCTGGCTTTCGTGTTTCTTCTGGTCGGCTACGGCACAAAAGTCGGTCTGGCGCCGTTGCACAACTGGCTGCCGGACGCACACGCCGAAGGCCCGACGCCGGTATCGGCGGTGCTTTCCGGCTTGCTGCTGAATGTCGCGCTGTACGCCGTGGTGCGTTCCAAAGTGCTGGTAGACGGCGCGCTCGGCACACACTTCGGGGGCAATTTCATGATGGGCTTCGGCCTGCTCAGCGTGGTGATGGCCGCTTTCTTCCTGTCGCGCCAAAAAGACGTGAAGCGCATGTTCGCCTATTCTTCCATCGAACACATGGGACTGATGACCTTTGCCTTCGGCATGGGCGGGCCGGTGGCTACCTTTGCCGGGATGCTGCACATGACCGTACATAGCCTGACAAAATCGGCCATTTTCTTCGCCGTCGGCCATGCCGCGCAAAAATCCGGCACGCAGCTGATGGACAATATACGCGGCCTGATTAAAACCAGCCCTACCGTTGGCTGGGGTTTGGCATTGGGTACGTTGGCGATCCTTGGCATGCCGCCGTTCGGCGTGTTTACCAGCGAATTCATGATACTCACTACTGCCATGCACACCTACCCGTGGACCATGCCCTTCTTGCTCACCGCATTGGGCGTTGCGTTCGCCGCGATCTTCGGGCGCATGCAGTCGATGGTGTTCGGCGAAACCACCGGCGAGCGCTTACCGCATCCGCCCGCGCTGATTCCGGTGTTCGTGCATCTGTTATTGGTTTTAATGCTGGGACTGTATATTCCGCCTTACCTTGCCGCGTGGTACCGGCAGGCGACGGCGTTGATAGGATAACGTGATGAGACTGGACGACTTCACTTCGCTCTTCCCCAGGCTGCACGGCGCCATGCCGGTGTGGCACGGCATAGTTAATGCGGAAGATATGCGCGCACTGTGCGAGCAGGTGATGCATGGCGGTGGCAAACTGGTGGCGCTGTGGGGTAGCGACGAAACCGAACGTGACGACTGTTATGCACTGCACATCGCACTGGTCTGCGCACCGGGTATGTTGGTTCTTACTCTGCTGGTGAATAAAGAAAAGCCCGCCTTCCCCGACATCAGCGATCTGTTTCCCGCTGCCGACCGCATGCAGCGTAGCGTGGCTGACATGATCGGTCTGCATCCTACGGGTGGAGGGAATCATCGCAAGTGGCTACGCCATGCGGCATGGCCGGGCGACGTGCATCCGTTGCGCAAATCGTTCGACATTGCGACCCGTTTCCCAATTAAGGATGACAGCTATCCCTTCGTTTCTGTTACCGGCAACGGGGTGCATGAAATCGCTGTTGGTCCCGTGCATGCAGGCACCATAGAACCCGGCCATTTTCGATTCTCCGTCATCGGCGAACGCGTGCTGAAGCTTGAAGAACGCTTGGGTTACAAACACAAGGGTATTGAAAAACGTTTCGAGGGCATGACACTGCAACAGGGCGCGAAACTTGCCGGACGCGTCTCCGGCGACACGACGGTGGGCTATGCCTGGGCTTACGCACAGGCCGTGGAAAGTGTGACTTGCACCACGCCGCCGCCGCGCGCGCTGTGGTTGCGTGCACTGTTCCTCGAACTGGAACGCCTGCTCAATCATCTCGGCGACCTTGGCTATCTCGGCAATGACGCAGCGATGGCGTTCGGTTTCGCGCAGTTCTGGATACTCAAGGAAGATTTGCTGCGCATGAATGGCGAACTGTTCGGTCATCGTTACCTGATGGATCGCATCGTGCCCGGTGGGGTGACATGCGACCTCGACAACGCCGGATTGTTGCGTATCGCCGAAATGCTGCGTCACATCGAACACGAAACGGCCATTCTGAAAGGCATCTACGACGAACACGCCGGTATGCAGGATCGCTTTCTTACCACCGGGCGCGTTGCGCCAGAACTTGCCGCATAAACTCGGACTGACCGGATTAGCTGGGCGCGCCAGCGGACAGACATGGGATGTGCGTGCGCAGTTCCCTTGCGTTCCCTACGATCAACTTGATGTGAACATGGTCACGCACCGCAACGGCGATGTGGCGGCGCGCGTCACCATGCGCTTCGAGGAAATCGTCGAATCCATCCGCCTTATCCGACTGATGCTGGAGCAACTTCCCGTAAACGAATTGTTGTCCAGTGTTGGCGATGCAGTGGAAGGGAGCATGGGGATCGGCTGGGTGGAAGGCTGGCGCGGGGAGATTCTGGTAGCCTTGCATGTCGGCAAGGATAATCGTATTCATCGACTGCATCCGCACGACCCCTCATGGCAAAACTGGCCGGTGCTGGAACACGCCATCATGGGCAACATCGTGCCGGACTTTCCTCTCATCAACAAATCGTTTAATTTGAGCTATTGCGGAGTGGATTTATAACCATGCTCCAGATCATCAAACAAATTTTCCGCACCGGCAACAAGACCGAAGCGCCTCCGCAGCAGGACGACGCGCTGCGCGGCGAAATACAGCAGATCAATGAACAAATTCTGCATTATGTTGGACGCGCACTGGCTATCCGCCACGTTGATGCCGGCTCCTGCAACGGCTGCGAACTGGAAATCCATTGCCTCAACAACGCCTATTACAACATCGAAGGACTGGGCATGCATTTCGTCGCCAGCCCGCGCCATGCGGACATGCTGCTGGTCACCGGTCCGGTATCGCGGCACATGGAGATTGCCCTCAAACGAACTTACGACGCAACGCCCGATCCCAAACTGGTAGTGGCTCTTGGCGATTGCGGGTGTGACGGCGGAATTTTCGGCGAGAACTATGCCAGCTGTGGCAAGATCGCCAACGTGATTCCCGTGGATGTCACTGTACCCGGATGTCCGCCCACTCCCACCGCGATTCTGCAAGGGATACTGACCGCCGTCAGCAGCCGTAAAACGCTGTAGGAAATTCGCAACGGGTGAATGTAACTCGTTCCAGGATTTGTTCATTTGCAGGAAAAAATGACCACCCATCAATCTCAGAAAGTGACACTGCGCCTCGTGATTTATGGTCGCGTACAAGGCGTGTGCTTCCGTGACTCGATGCGTCGGGAAGCGCAAAGGCTGGCAATCGCTGGTTGGGTGCGCAACCGTAGCGGCGGCACGGTGGAAGCCGTGGTGCATGGTGAAACCGCCGATGTGGATGGCATCGTACGTTGGGCGAAGCGCGGTCCGGAACTCGCGCAGGTGGAGCGTGTAGAAATCATGCCGGAAGATGGCGTTTATGACAGCTTCGAAATCGTTTAACTTGGGAAAAACAGTTGGCGGGAGCGTTCTACTTCCTGACCTCACCAAATAAACCCGTCAACTTCTTCTTGAATATAGCAGCCACCGAAACTAGACGCTGCTTGATGTGCTGGTAGGCTTGCCAGCTTTCGAGGTATGCGTGGATGCGGTTGCGGTAATGCATGACCCATGCGTAGAAGCGCGCAAACCAGACTAGCTGCATGAGCGCCGGGCGGGTGAGGTTGAAGATGCGCGAGAACAGCGCCAGACCGATAATTTTGGCGATGATGAAGATCGCGCTGCCGAGCAGCCAGTGTCCGGCGGCGATGGCATGCAAGCCGAAGAGTTTTGCCGGGACGAGAATGGTGCTGGGCAGGATAAAGGCAAAAAACGCCCAGCGCGACGGCAAGGCTGCAATACGTCGCTCAATGGCGTGAATGGCGCGCACAGTTCCAAACCGAGCCATAATTGCGGCGGTCCAGTCCCAGATTGTTTCTTCGATGAGAAAGACGGCAGCGGCCAGCCACATGAATGGAGTGAGCAGCAGGCGCTTCAGTTTTTGCAGGGCAGGCTTCATGGGGTCTCGATTTTGCTCTAGTTTCTCATAACTACTCAGGTACCGTACGGTACTTTCAAGTTTCGGTATAGACCCATCCAAAATTAAAGGAGCGTAAAAATAGTTTGACGAGGCGGCAGAACAGGCCATACAGTTCACTAATTCGTTTGACTAATTTATACCTACAGCCTACTCCACTATACAATCCGGTCAGCGACCCGCTAATCTAACCGCCAAGGACATGAACTCGACCGAAATAATCAACTTGCTTCAAGTGTCACCGCTGTTCAAAAAAGTGAGGAGCAGTTTGCTTGCTTCCCTTCTTGCGAATGCCACACAAGTTAGGATTGCGGTGGAACAAATCCTGATTACTCCAGGGCAGCAAAATGACCACATCTACATCGTTCTTTCTGGCAGGCTGCAGGCGCTTATCAATGTATATGATACCAAGCCTCTTGCGCTATTCGGCTTGGGCGAATGCGTGGGTGAGATGTCCATGTTTGACGATAATAATGCCTCCTCCTACATCATCGCTGCCACCGATTGCGAACTGCTTTCCATCCCCCATACAGATGCATGGGCGGTTCTCAACGAATCTTTGCAGGCATCACACAACATGCTTGCAATCTTGGGCGACCGCATACGCTCCACCAACCGCACCTTGGCGGAAAGCATGGGGTATATGCATAGCTATGAGGCGCTGGATTACAACAACCCTGTAACTGGCATCTACAACCATCGCTGGCTGACGGAGAACACCTCGCGCCTGATTCACCGCTACACTGTGAACCATCAGCCTTGCGTCTTCATTCTCCTGAAAGTTGATAATTTTGGGCAATTCACTGCTCGCTTCGGCAGTCTCGGAAGTAATCAGGCGCAACGAACAATCGCCAAGGCCATGCTTGGCTGCCTGCGCCCTAATGATGTGGTGGCACAACTCAGTGAAGACCAGTTCGCCATCTTCCTGCCTCATACGGAATATGAGAACACCGATAGAGTAATTGGCCGTTTACTGGAGGCAATCGAACAGATGACCATCGCCACCCCCAGTGGTGACGCATTGCCTCACATCACCGTTTCAGTGGGGATCAGTCAGCCACAACCCGGTGATGTACTGGACAACCTGATTACACGCGCTAATTCTTTGATGCGCGGCGCACAAGACCATGTAACTTGAAATATGCTTGTGATTGTTGCCAAATTTGGCTTCTGAACCTTGCCGAGCTTGGGTGAGGCGGTATGCGCACTTTTCCAGTGAACACTTTGCCGAGTGAGGTCGGTTGTCAATAATCGACACCAACGGGTTCATGCAACCAATCTCTTTTCGTAAAATTGCCGTTCAAATGCTACGGAAGACAGGTAGCCTAATCGAGCCTGCTTGCGCTGCCGCCTGTAGAATATTTCTATATATTCGGTGATGTACCAGTTCATTTTTGAGTAGCCCCCAGTTTTTCATGTGCGCGTTGTCATAGCAATTTCCACGACGCGACATCGACGCCATCATGCCAAACTGATCGAGTAGCTTGCCGTATTCATGGGCGCAGTATTGGCTGCCTCGATCCGAATGGTGTAGCCCACTTCGCAAAATATCACCATGCGACAAATTGCCGCGCGTCAAATTGTCGCGCGACATCATGTCGCATTCCCAAGATTATTTTTCTTCACTATTATCCGCCCGGTTTATTTTTTACAACCAATTAGTGGGGCATTAATAGCATGCGAAGAAAATTTTTCTGTAGCGCAATTATTTTGGCAACCGTTATGGTATTCCCAACTTTAGTAATGAGTGAGGAAGGTACATCAGAGGCAGCGCCACCCACTCAAAATACCCACGAAGGAATGCATGGTAGGCACGGCGGGCATGCAGAAATGGGCGAGATGACGGGCATGGCAGAGAGGGAGAAGATGGGAGGCAGGGCCATGTCATGGACGGCTTACCCGATGCTAAAAACCAGGATGAGCAGCAGCGAAAATCCTGAGCAGCGGGAAATAACGATAGTGCCGCAAAATATTGTGGCGGATAAAATTGATGCTTACTCCAGCGACGTGAAAAATGCCAATGGCCATCGCCAGCTTATATTCACTATGGCTGGAGCCAAACTGGATAATTCAGAGACGGGTGGTTTCTCGGGGGGATTCTATTGGTTGTCTGCGCGCCAGGAGCAGGCAGACGCCGTGCATGTTGCATCCACCGTGTATTTCAGCGGTTCCGGCAAAAATCCATCCTCCATGTTCATGCAGCAAAAACACGAACTGGAAATTATCCCGCAACCTTTCCCACACGAGCATGCGCGATATCGCGCAAATGAGGACTGGAAATTTCTGCTGCGCTTCAACAGCAAGCCGCTCGCCAGCCAGAAGGTCAATCTGGAAACCCAGAACGGTACAAAGACTGAACTGCTCAGCGACGCGCAGGGCGTAGTAACTGTTCACATCCCCGACGATTTCAAGGCAGAAGCGGAACAAAAAAACGCAGGTGAGCATAAGCATAACAACGGGCGGCGTAGCTCGGACTTTGTTTTGGAGACCGAACGTACCGAAGGCGGGAAAAATTATTTGACCGGATTCAACAGCAGCTATGGGCCGGACGCATTCGATCAACGCAGTCTTGCGATGGGGCTGGGTTTCACGTTGTTGGGCATGATAGGCGCTACGCCTTTATTGAGGCAACGCAAGGCGAGCAAAAAAATGACTGATGCAGAACCAGGAACGAACGCGCCTATGGCAACTGAAACCGACAATAGCGAGGAGGCATGACATGTTGAAAAGAATATTTCCGACGCTGGGGCGTTTCCGTTTTACCGTACAAATAATCATGTTGTTTGTTACCGTCTATGGCGGTGCGCTGCTTGGGAGTTACGCTTCAGATCAAATCTCCGGGGTATTGCCTTCGCTTTCTTGCGCATATGACAAGCTGACTGGCGACAAATGCATTCTGGTTGTCGATCAACATCAGTTGCACCATCGTATCGGCGTGGCGTTTACCAAGCTGCATGAAGTCACTTTCAAGTTATTCATTCCTGCACTCATCTCGGTGGGAACGTTTTTTGCCTTTTTTTTCTTTCTCAATAAGGCGTTTTGCGGCTGGGTGTGCCCGATGGGTACAGTGCAGGAATTGCTGTATCGAATCGGTAGAAGACTGGGCAGACCATTGAATCGTTTCGGGCCGGACAATGTGAACAAGGTGCGCCCGGCCAAATGGTTGATGTTGCTGGTGCTGGTGCTTGGTTTGCCGTTGCTGGCAGGCATGGGCGTCGCTTCAGATGATCTGGGCGCTCCCTATTGCCAGGTGTGTCCGTCGCGTTTGGCGACCACTTTGCTGACCGCTGATACGGAACAAATCGCCATGAGCACTGCGACCGGTGCCAACTTCTTCCTCAACGCTGCGGGAAATGCCTTGTTCGGTTTCGTCATCATCGCCGCCTTTGCCGCGCGCCAGCCGTTTTGCCGCATCTGTCCGTTATTATCCTGGAACGCTTTGTTCCAAAGGCTTTCGCCTATGCGCCTTGTTAAAAAACAGCATGATAAATGTGAGAAGTGCGGCGTGTGTGAAAAAGCCTGCCCGATGGATATTCACGAAATCGGCAGCGAGCATGGCAAGAAAGCCTTCCATGAGGACTGCACCTTGTGCGGACGTTGCGCGGAATATTGCCCGGACGATGACGTGATCCAGATCAAATTCTTCGGCATCAGGCTGTTCGGCTCTTCGCGCGACTATTACAAAAATCGTATGAAGCAGGAAAGCCCGGAAGGCACGCCGAAGAACAAGGTGATCTGGTTGACCCCGTTGAAAGAGAACAAGCATGGGTGAGTTCTTTAATCCGGAATTGATTCCAAAAGAAACCACTCTGTTCACCATCTGGTTGCTCGGTGTATCACTCGGCCTGACGGCTTGCACTGCTACCTGCCTGCCGTTCATGGGGACGTGGATATTGGGGCGCGGCGGTTCTCAATTGCAGGCATTGCGCGATACCGTGTTGTTCGTATCGGGTCGGATCATTGCCTACTGTCTGCTCGGCGCCATCGCCGGTGGCGCCGGTGCATGGCTGGCGCAGGCCATGCGCGGCGGAACCGGCAATGCAGTGATCGGCTTGACTTCCATTGCGGCAGGGATGTGGTTGATGCGCTCCGAAAAAAAACATGCTCCTTGCGGTGTGGCGCGTGGCGCAGGCAGCACACCGCCGTTGCTGATGGGGTTTTCACTGAGCCTGACGCCGTGCGCTCCGCTGGCATCGTTACTGGCGGTATGTGCCGCAGCGGGTAGCGTCGAGATGGGAATGGCGAACGGAGTGGTTTTCGGTCTGGGCGCAGCCCTGACGCCGCTGCTGATACTGCTGCCGCTGATCAGCTTGCTGGGCAAGAATCTGCGCGACAACCGCGAATGGATAACGCGCTGGATACGCTGGGGAGCGGCGGCAGTGTTGATTTTGTTGGGCTTGAGGCGATTGCTGTTGGCGTTGTAATTGCGTAAACGATTTTTATAAATTCTATCAGGGAAAAGAAAATGAAAGGTTTTACCGGAATTATATTTGCGGGTAATAAAGCTATACAGCAGCAAGTAAAAATTATGCAGCTATCCGCCTTGTCGCTGGCGATGGCCACGATTTTCAGCGTACCGGCGTTTGCTGCCGACAGCAACGATGGCGTGCCGACTCCGGCGAGTGAATTGGGTAACACGCCAGCTAAAGCAACTGGGTCTGGCAGCACACCGAATCAAGCCAGTGAGTCGTTGTTGGACACCCTGATAATAACAGCAACCAAATCATCCGATCCGCACACAAAAACGGAGCTTGGCAAGCTGACTGAAGAAACACCCGTGGCAGGTTCGGTTCTCTCGCGCAAGATAATAGACGAAGTGCAATACGTTGATGCCCTGCGCGAATTGTCTGGCATGGTGCCCGGCCTGAGTATAGTGCGCAACATGCGCATCCCCGAAGGAAGTAAAAACTACACCGACATGCGGGTCAACGGACTGCGCGTGGCTTACAACCAGACCCTGGCCCTTATGGATCAGTCCAATATGACAAATGTCGACCACGTCGATTTCATTAACGGTCCGGGGACGGCCATAAACAGCAGTTATGCGGTGGGGGGAACCATTAATGTAGTTACCCTCGATCCGCCAAAGTCTTTAGAAGCCAAGGCACAGCAGGAATTAGGTAGCTTCGGCTTGAATCGCACTCAGGCCAATGTGGGCAACACGCTTAGCAACGGCGCAGGATTTACCTTGTCGGCCAGCAATATGGATTACGCCGGTTCACGCGCAAACAGCTCATCCCAACAGAAAAAAGAAGGCGTAGGGGGTGGGTTTATGATTCGACCAAACGACAATTCAAAACTCATTATCGCGTTGGATACATTACATTTTGATTATCGGTTGGCAAATGCATTAAACCCAACCCAGTTCAACAGTGACTGGCAGCAGGCAGGGGTATATGGCCGCAGCGATACAAACTACAATACCGATAGTGTGCGTTACCAGCTATTATTTGGGGACAGAGCGGAGCTGAACCTGGCGGCCTCCCAGCGCACTACCGCAACCACTGGATATGGCAACACCGGCAGCGGACAATCACCCTTATCGCCGGTCTACACCATTGCTGCATTAAATGAGGTCGACAACGCCTACCAGGCCGTATATCGCAAAGAGTTTGACCTGGCTCAATCTACCTTTAATGCGGGAGTGGAGATCACTGACGCTTCCGTAGACTCAACCACCTACAATAATGTGTTTTCCAACGCACAGAGCCAGTTGGGCTACTGGGGCCTCGGTAGCGTAAATAGTAAAGGTAGTCTATCTGCAGAGCATGACAAGACGCCTTTCGTTCAGTACGAGTTCACCCCCTTGGATAAAGTGCGCTTTAGTCTAGGGGAGCGTTTTGACCGTATAAACGATACGATTAATAACAGAGTTACCCCGACACAAAGCATCTCCGGCACAAGCTTTGACAAGAATGTGTTCAAAGGCGGTGTCACTTTTGATTACGCTCCAGGCCAATTGGTTTGGGGAAACCTTTCGCAAGGCTTTCTCGCGCCTGCGCTTGCGGCTTTGTCAGGCGCTGGTGCCGGAGCCACCGCAACACTGGCGGCCCCGAATCTTTTGCCGGAAAATGACTTGACTCAGGAAATTGGTTTTCGCGGAAAATTGGAGGCAAACAAACTTCGCTACGATATCGCGCTCTATCACTCGACGATCCAAAACATTGCGGTTACACGCAACCTGACTGCTGCGGACATTGCTGCTGGTGGTGCGTATCATGGCTACCTCACGACCAACGCGATTACCGAGAATGCAGGTTCCTTGACCGCCCGAGGCCTGGAATCGCAGTTGTCATGGAATGCAACCCAAAAGCTGGAGCTTGCATCGAGCTACACTTGGGCCGAGGCTATTTCAATAACTACATTTCCGGCACAGGGGCGACTCGCCTCAACCAGTCGGGACATTCATATCAATGCATGCCCACCAACCACCTCAATCTGCGGGTTGCTTACCTGCCTGTGGCGGGAGTTCGGGTGCAGTTGGATGGCGATTACATTTCCAGGTATTACATAGACACGGCCAATTCTGGCACTTACAAACGTCCGAACCTGTTTAACTTGCGATCCAGCTACGCGGTGGACAAGAATTGGACCGCTTCGCTCAACATGCTCAATCTGGGCAATGTCAAGTATGCTGAACATGTAGGAGATACTTCTAACGGAAACCCCTCCACAATCTACTTCAACACTTTAGGTAACAGCGGCTCCTACGAGCCTTTGTCTGTGCGCGTCGGACTCTCCTATAAGTTCAAATAGCGTGGATTAAAACGGGTATAGTAGACTATTTTAATGCGGATCGGTTTCGAGACTAATCCGACACAATGAATTTTTGTTGAGTTAGTAGTAAGACTTCATGCGGTCATCCATAAATAGCTGGTTAACTGAAGGAGAGAATTATGAACAGAAGGGAATTGCTGACCGGCGCGGCGGCGATGGTTGCCGCTGTAACGACAGGCAGCGTTTTTGCTGCCGAACCAGACCATGATATGAGCAAGATGGATATGGGCAAGATGGACATGTCTCATGGACACGAACATCACAAATCCACGCGCAATCAGAAGCTGATAGAAGCCGCGTCTGACTGCGTGCTCAAGGCAAATATCTGTCTTCAGCATTGCATCGTTGCCATGGGAGATGGTGACCTTGCCCCTGTAATCCGTATTTCTTAACGCGCTCATTATGCGGCCTTCTTCAACTGTGCCGCAAACCAGTTTTTCTCGAACTGCATCGGACTGATGTAATCCAGTGTCGAGTGAAGTCTTCTGTGGTTGTAGTACGTCAGCCAGTCAATCACCTCGTCCATTGCCTGGCGCTGTGTTTCAAACCGCATTCCATATAGCCTTCCTACTTTCAACGATCCCCACAAACTTTCTGTTGGCGCATTGTCCCAGCAGTTTCCTTTGCGGCTCATTGAGCTTTGCATGCCGTATTCAGCCAGTGTGCCCTGAAATGCGTGACTGCAATACTGGCTGCCACGATCAGAGTGGAAGATCAGCCCCGGCTCTGGCCGTCGCCTGAACCACGCCATCCTGAGCGCATCGGTTACCAAGCTGGTCTGCATGTGCGGCTGCATGCTCCAGCCCACAACCTGACGGCTGTACAGATCAAGAACCACAGCCAGATATAACCAGCCTGCATCGGTCTGGATATAAGTGATGTCGCTCGTCCACACGCAGTCAGGCGCATCCGGTTGGAAGTTGCGGTTGAGCAAGTTCGGCGCAATCGGCAGGTTATGTTTACTGTCGGTGGTCACGACGAATTTACGCTTCCCGCGCGCTTTGATGCCGTGCTCCTTCATGAGCCGCCGAACCCGTTCTTTCCAAACGCGCACTCCATTGGCATGAAGTTCTCGCCAGACTCGCGGCCAGCCATATTCACCTTTGCTGGCGGCATGCGCTGCTTTGATGTGAACCAACAGGGCTTCATCATTGATGCGCTTGCCTGGCGTCTCTGTCCGACCAGAATCTTTGCGCCGCTGACGTTCAAAGTAGCCGCTGGCACTGACGTTCAGCACTGCACATTGCAGCGTGATCGGCCAGAGCTTTTTATGCCGCTCAATCCAGGCATACCTCACGCTGACTCCCGCGCAAAGTACGCCGTCGCTTTTTTTAATATATCGCGCTCCATCTTGACCCGCGCAAGCTCGGCTCTCAAACGCGCCAGCTCCATCTGTTCTGCGCTCACCGGCTTGCTGCCCGCACCGGTCAGCTTGCCTTTCGCTGCCTGACAAACCCAGTTCTCAAGCGTCTGCTTCGGTATGCCCAGCACTTTGGCGGTCACCGCGCAGGCTTGGCCGCCCTGTACCAATCGCACTGCCTCTAACTTGTACTCCAGCGTGTACGCTGCTCGCTTACCTTTTCCTGTTGTCATTTCTTCGTCTCCTTAACTTGAATTCTACCCTCAGTTAAGAAATACGTTTTTATAGGGCAAGGTCATGGAGACAAGGATCTTGCAGCATGTGCCAAATCTGTCAGCCAGGCAGCAGCACTGTGCGCTGCTTTGGAACAATTGGCGGCAGCAGAGTCCAAGCATTTGCCGCAACTTGCCAAGGTAGCGATGGACGTGTGTAAAGATTGCGAGGAAGAATGCAAGAAGACCGAGAAGCATCCCGAATGCAAAGCATGTAAAGAAGCGTGCGCCGCTTGCTACAAGGAATGCAAGGCAATCGCTATTTAATTTGGTTCATATTTGAAAAAAGAACACGCCCTTGCGGCGTGTTTTTTGTGTTAGATGTCACATTTGTATGGTCGCTATTGACAGTTAGTAACTCACTAGCGCAGGCTCTGGATCGGAGCGCTATATACCGCACGATCTGTTAGCATCTCCTGATTTGCTTGCTGTTTAGCCTGTTCGAGCGACAAGCCTGACTGCATTGCCAGTACAACCTTGGCCATGCGTTTGTCTGATTCCAATATGTGTGACTCCAACCAAAGACTCAGGAGTGATACAACATCATTGAGAACTTCTTCTAATGGCTTGTCTTTCTCTTCATTTTTCAGCCTATCCACATTAGATACAAAATCATTGTGTGACTTTTTGTGCTCGGCTTCCCAAGGATCATCCGCAAGGAATTGATGCCAGATCTTTTCTTCTGTTTGGAAATGGTAATCAGCATATTCATCCAGTTCTTTGAAAAGAATCCTTGTAGATGGCATGTCAACACGAAAGGTTAGACTGCTGGACAATGTATTCAAAAACTGAACTAATGTTTGGTGCTGCTGATCAATCTGCGGTATGCCGGTAGCAAAACTATCGGCCCAAGGAAAAACTTCAAATGGATTTTTCATGACATTGCCCAATTTAATCGCATTACGGTTTCTCGGTCTCTCGTTTAAACAATCGACCTTGAGCAGCTATTCAAGCTCCTTCAATGATGACTAAATGTCTGGTCATCGCGTCGAAACATCAGCTATATCAATAAGAAAAGACTGCGTATAAATAGGTTAGGTTGTTGTCTTTTGCGGTACGCACATTACCCGAACTGTTGTCGATAAAAATCGAGCCGCCCAGGAAATTCTTGTAGAAGGTCTGTTGCAGGGCTACGTGTACATTTGGAATCGGCACATAGTAAAGCTCAAAACCGTAACCGCTTGCCATATACGGCCACCATATGTGTAAATTGCAATCAAAAAAGCACCGAAATTCGGATTCCATTGTCCACAATTCTGGATGGCGCAGCCATAGACCTTAATCTCAATATGGGTAAGACTAAAGTCTTTAATTTTCAGACAAACAGGGAAAAAATGGTGGCGACGAATTTCTAGCACAAATCTGGCACACTGCGCGACGAAGAACAGGGGAATTCAGGGTAATTTTGCGTAAGATACAGAAAATAAAAAACCCGCTAACCTATTAAATTAGCGGGTTTTATATTGGGGTGATCGATGGGGCTCGAACCCACGACAACCGGAATCACAATCCGGGGCTCTACCAGCTGAGCTACGACCACCATTGAACTGACTCAAGCCGCACTGTCTGGTGTGCCCGACAGGAATCGAACCTGTAACCCCCAGCTTAGAAGGCTGGTGCTCTATCCGGTTGAGCTACGGGCACAATTCTTTCGGTCACCAATTCGACTTGTTAAATCTGATCGGGTAGAAAGATTCAAACTCCCGACATCTTGCTCCCAAAGCAAGGTTGCGAATGATATAGAAAACATTGAATCGTTGCAAATTTAGTTAAGGCACACCACCCGCATAGCGGGTAGCATGAGGAAAGCCGCTAAAAGAAGCTAAAAAGTAAAATCCAGAATAACCAGAGTTTCTACGTCAATTTAGCGTTCATGGCACTGAAGTTATCTTGACTCAATAGTCCTGAAATCCTATTCTTAATCAATACGGAAAAATTTGATTTCATCATGGAAACTTTAAATGCCGTAGCGGCATAGCCTTTTCAAGTATCTCCGGCAGAGGCGGTGGTTTACATAACTGCGTAACTAACTGGCTGATTTGTTCTAACCATAATTACATGAACACCAAAACCGAACAAGAAAAACTGCGCATAGACAAATGGCTGTGGGCCGCGCGCTTCTTCAAGACTCGTTCCCTCGCAGCCGATGCGGTGGAATGCGGCAAGGTGCTGGTTGAAGGCGCGCGCGTCAAACCTGCCAAATTGCTTGCCGCAGGCGATACCCTCAGCATCCGCCTCGGGCCGTACCAACATGTGATAGAAGTGCTGGCGCTGTCCAGCAAACGCGGCCCTGCTACCGAGGCGCAGAAGCTCTATCAGGAAACAGAAGAAAGCCGCTTGCGGCGCGAAGCGCTCGCTCTGGAATTAAAGGCGCAACCTGAGCCAACGGCGCATGAGGGAAGACCGACCAAGCGGGATCGGCGTGAGATCGAGAAGTTTAAGAGTAGGGTTTGGTGATTTGTTTTGTTTCTGCCGCGCCAGAAGTGCCATTTAGAAAATTAACGTTTTGTCCGATCATTCCATCATTTTTTATACGTCCGTGATGAGTGCAGAATTGGTGGTTGTTACATGAGCAAGAACATACTTGCGAAGTAGCGCAGAAAGTTCGTGGATGGGTAAGTCTTTCTCAAAAAACTCTTCACCGTGAGAAATCGAATCACGAAGTTGCTTTAGCTGGCGGAATTGCTTAATGTCCTCCTGCATTTCGTTATCGGATGCTCTTGGAAATAGTACGGACGCAACCGCAATAAACTTATCTGCAAGCCTGTACTTGTCCTTCATAACATCTTTGATTCGATCTAAAAATATTTCGCGCAGAGTTGTCTGGTCAGCATTAGTCAAAGGTGAAAGAAATGCATGTTCGTAGGTCTTGAATGCCTTTGCGATCAATCTTTCTAAAGCCGTCCAGCCAAATAGGAATGCTTTAAGCCTGTCAGTTTCATAGTCGGCCATCTGTGAAAAGAGCCGCTCTATCGATTCCATATCGTTAGATTTCTGGAGCATGGCGTATCGAGAAGATATCTGCCCAACTCTTTCGTCTGACAAACTGGTGGAGACAGCCGCTTCGCCGGACATTGAGAAGCTAATGCTGTAAATGATTTTGCCTGCTTCATTTGTTAAGTAGACACCTTCACCAAGTATAGAAAATCTTGAAGGCGGTTCACTTTCAAAAGCTACCGCCAACTTCATTGACTCAATTTCGCTTTGGTGAATCCGTGCCACTTTCCGTTTATCTACGGCATCAAACGTGACGATAAATTCAGAGTACTCCCGCGATGATTCCCCTATCTTCGCATCAATCTCGCCATTTGCCTCGACAACCAAGACAAGTGCTTGTGATCCGAATTTATTAGCGCGTTCGGTCTTGATCTCTTGAACCGCAGCTTCAAGTGCGGCAGGAAACTCTGCATTACGTTGATCTTCAAGACCAGTCAGCATTAAACGACCAACAGCAAGTCCTGTGTCGATGTCAGTGAGAAGGATATCGGGGTTGTTAGTCAAAATAAATCGGCAATGTTCTGATCGGTAGAGTTCAATAGGTTGTGCATCCTTTGGCAAAAAGATTCCGCCCACCACGGACCACGCGGCTTTGTAGATATAGCGCATCAGAACCTCGACGTTCAACAGTTATTTAACAGATCCACAAATCCCGCGTAGGTGCGAATGAATTCGCACCTACGATAATGCCGTTATGACCTCGCCGACCAAATCCGGGCCGCGATAGATCAATCCGCTGTATATCTGCACCAGTGCTGCGCCTGCCTGAATTTTTTCCACGGCGTCCGCACCGCTGAGGATGCCGCCCACGCCGATGATGGGCAATGTTCCATTGAGCGCTGCGGCGAGTTCGCGGATGACGGCGGTGGATTTTTCGCGCACGGGGGCGCCGCTCAGTCCGCCTGCTTTGTTGCCATGCGGCAGGTTTTCCACTCCCTCGCGCGACAGCGTGGTGTTGGTGGCGATCACGCTGTCTATGCGGTGGCGTATCAAAAGTGCAGCGATTTGCTGGATTTGTTCCTTGTCCAGATCGGGTGCGATCTTCACGGCCAGCGGCACATATTTTCCGTGCAATTCAGCCAGATGTTCCTGTTCGGCTTTCAGTTGTTCCAGCAGCGCATCGAGTTCGTCGCCGCCCTGCAACTGGCGCAGGTTCTTGGTGTTGGGCGAGGAGATGTTGATGGCGACGTAGCTGGCGTGGGTGTAAACCTTGCGCAGGCCGATCAAGTAGTCGTCCGCCGCCTTTTCAATCGGGGTGTCGAAATTTTTGCCGATGTTGATGCCGAGGATGCCACGGTACTTTGCGCGCTTTACGTTTTCGACGAGCGCATCCACGCCGAGATTGTTGAAGCCCATGCGGTTGATGATGGCTTGCGCCTTGGGTAGGCGGAATAGGCGCGGCTTGGGGTTGCCCGGTTGGGGGCGTGGCGTGACGGTGCCGACCTCGATAAAGCCAAAGCCCAGCGCGGCCAGCGCGTTTATGTAGGTGCCGTTCTTGTCCATTCCGGCGGCCAAACCGACAGGGTTGGGGAAGGTCAAGCCCATCACCGTGCGCGGGTTGGCTGCGGGGTGTTTGGCGCACAGCAGGCCGAGATTGTGCGCGGTCTTCAGCGCATCCAGCGTGGCGTGGTGGGCGGTTTCAGGATCGAGGCTAAACAGCAGCGGGCGGAGCAGTGGATACATCAATTTATTTTCCTAAATTTAGGACAAGCTGGGATCAAAAAACAGTTCCTTCCCCCTTGCAGGGGGAAGGTTAGGATGGGGGTAGAAGTGGTGAAATGTACGCGTTTCTACCCCCTCCCTAGCCCTCCCCCTGCAAAGGGGAGGGGACATTTTGTCTGGATTTAAAGCGTTTTCCATTCGCCCTCCACCAGTCCTTGCAGCGGTTGAAAATTGGCCTTGTAGGCCATTTTGCCGCTTTCCTTGATCCAGTAACCGAGGTAGAGATATTCCAGTTCCAGTTTGCGGCATAGTTCGATCTGCCACAGCACATTGTAGGTGCCGAAACTGGCTTGCGCTACATCGGGATCGTAGAAGGTGTAAACCGAGGACAGCCCGTCGTCGAGTATGTCGATCAGGCTCACCATGCGCAGCACGCCGTTTTCGCGGAACTCTATCAGCGTGGAATCAACATGGCTTTGCAGCAGGAAGTTGCGGTACTGCTCCGGGCTGTCGCTTTCCATGCCGTCATCGCGGTGGCGCGCAGTCTGGTAACGTTGGTACAAGTCAAAATGTTCCGCACTGTCTTGCAGTGTATGCAGCGATACTTCCAGATTGCGGTGATGCCGTACGGCGCGGCGCTGCGAGCGGGTGGAGGCGAAGGCATCCACCACGACGCGCACCGGCACGCAGGCGCGGCAGGCATCGCAGCGCGGCCGGTAGGTGAATGTCCCGCTGCGGCGGAAACCGCGCCGCACCAGTTCCGAATAGACTTGCGTGGTAATCAGGAAGCTGGGCGTGGCGACCTGCGAGCGCGCCATACGATTCGGCAGGTAGCTGCACGGATAGGGGGCGGTGAGGTAGAACTGCAACGCCGATAACGGAATGTCATGCAACAAATTCACGGGGGCCTCTAAAAATTCAAAGTTTCGTCGAAACGCCAGGGTGATGCGATGTCCGGATAGTGTATCAATTCTTGCAGGCGCTGGACGAATTCTGTGCGCGGAATTTCGCGTGCGCCGAGTGAAGCAAGGTGCGGCGTATTCATCTGACAATCGATCATCTGGAAGTTCCAGCAATGTAATTGTGCGGCAAGATGGGCGAGCGCGACCTTGGAGGCGTCGCTGCGGCGGCTGAACATGGATTCGCCGTAGAACATGCGCCCGATGGCGATGCCATACAGGCCACCCGCCAGTTCACCATCCTTCCACGTTTCCACCGAATGCGCATAGCCCATGCGGTGCAGTGCGGTGTAGGCAGCGATCATATCCTCGTGTATCCAGGTGCCCGCCTGCTTGTTGCGCGGTGCGGCGCAGGCGTGCATCACCTGCGCGAAGGCCGTGTCGGTGCGCACTTCGTAGACCCGGTTGTGCAAGGTCTTGCGCAGCGAATTGGAAATCTTGAATTCCTCCGGGAATAGCACCATGCGCGGGTCTGGACTCCACCACAGAATGGGGTCGTCGGTATTGAACCAGGGGAAGATGCCGTGGCGATAAGCATCAAGCAACCGCGCCGGGGTCAGGCTGCCGCCCGCAGCGAGCAGGCCGTTGGGTTCTCGTAACGCCTGTTCGAGCGGCGGAAATGGGGTGTCATCATGCAGCAGTGCGATCATGGTGCGGGGTGATTTTGAGTTAGTCCGTGGCTAAATTGCCGTTTTTTGGATTAACCCTGAGTGTTCAGTCGCTGCGTTAGCCAGGCCGCAATATCGCTCACTTCTTCCACGCACACTGAATGCTGCATAGAATATTCATGCCATTCCAGTGGATAACCCAGCCCGCTTAGTTTCTCCGCCGATGTTTTTCCAAGGGCGTAAGGCACGATGGGATCGTTGCGTCCGTGCGCCATGAAAATGGGTGTGTCCTTCGCGGCATTGTTAATCTCATCCACCAGAGTTTCTGCCAGCGGCAGATAGGTGGAGAGCGCGAGGATGCCGCCGAGCTTTTCCGCATGGCGCAATCCGGTTTGCAGCACGATGGCGCCGCCTTGCGAGAATCCGGCGAGGAAAATATTTCCCGCCGCGACGCCGCGCTGCTTTTCCTGCGCAATCAATTTTTCTATTTCTGCTTGCGAGGCGCGTATGCCAGCGGCGTCTTGCTGGGCATGGATTTCATCGGCGGCGATGTCATACCAGGCGCGCATCACGAAACCGCCATTGATGGTCACCGGCTGTTTGGGCGCGTGCGGAAAAATATAACGCACCGCTACCGGCAGGCTCATCTCCTCCGCGATGGGAACGAAGTCCTCGCCGTCGGCACCCAGGCCATGCAGCCAGATGATGCTGTGCTGCGGGGACTTGCCGGTTTCGAGGGTGATGTGGGGCAACACGCTATTCATCTGCATCCGAATCCGCTGACGTAGAAGATGGGGTAGCAGTGGGTTCCGGCAATATCTCGCGCAGCACCTGGAAAATCTCGCGGAAACTTTTCGGCGGTTTCAGCAGTTCCTTTTCCTTGAGCGCATTGCGAATCAGCGTGCGCAGCCGCTGTGCATCGGCGTCGGGGTGGTCGGCGAGGAATTCGGTGAGCGCACTGTCGCTTTCCAGCAGGCGCTCACGCCAGCGTTCCACCCGATGCATGTAGGCAATGTGCTGGCTTGACTTGCCGCCCCAGACTTCCAGTTTGGCGATAATGGGGGCGGGATCGACATCGCGCATCAACCTGCCGATGTACTGCATCTGGCGTTTTATCGCACCGAACTTGGTGATACGCTTCGCCTCAATGATGGCGTCCCGTAAGGTTTCCGGGATGTCGACTTCCTTCAGCTGATCTTTGTTCAGGGCAACCAGCTGTTCGCCGATGTCCTGCAAATCGAGCATCTGTTTCTTGATTTTGGTCTTGCTGGGAGGCAAGTCCAGTTCTTCTTCGTTGTCTTCTTGATGGCGCATAGCTGCGAAATATTAAATGAATGTTGTTATGATAACGCCTTCCGTCTAAACCGTTTGCGAAATTCCTGTTATGAACATCATTAAACAATCCGAAAACAGCTTCTCCCATTCCGCCGACACCCTGCGCCAGCTTGCTCGCGACATGCTCCAGTACGCCAAACAGCAGGGCGCCACCGCCTGCGCGGCGGAAATCTCGGACGGTTTCGGGCAAGCCGTTAGCGTGCGCCATGGCGAGGTCGAAACCATCGAATACAACCGCGACAAGGGTCTTGCCGTCAGTGTGTTCATCGGTCAGCGGCGCGGCAATGCCAGCACCAGCGATTTCTCGCCGCAGGCGGTGCGCGACACTGTGAATGCCGCACTGAGCATCGCGCGCTACACCGCCAGCGACGACTGCGCCGGGCTGCCGGAACAGGATATGCTCGCCACCGAATTCCCTGATCTCGATCTTTATCACCCCTGGAAGCTGGATGTGGAGCAGGCCATCGATCTGGCGCGCGAATGCGAGCAGGCCGCATTCGCACGCGACAAGCGCATCAGCAATTCGGAAGGCGCCAACGTCAACGTGCATGAGGCTCAGTTCGTGTATGCCAACAGCCTGGGGTTTATCGGCGGCTTCCCCACCTCGCGCCACAGCATCAGTTGCGCTGTCATCGCCGGGAAGAACAGCGCCATGCAGCGCGACTACTGGTACAGTGAGGCGCGCAACGCAGCAGAGATGCTCAAGGTGGAAGAGGTCGGGCGCATCGCTGCGGAACGCGCCCTGCGCCGTCTCAAAGGGCGCAAGCTCGGCACCATGCAAGTGCCGGTGCTGTATGAAGCCCCAGTCGCCGCCAGCCTGATCGGCCATTTCGTCGGCGCGGTAAGCGGTAGCAGCCTGTACCGCAAATCCTCCTTCCTGCTCGACCAGCTCGGCAAACAAGTATTTTCGAAAAATATCCGCATCGACGACGTGCCGGACATCCGCAGAGGCTTAGCCAGCGGCGCGTTCGACGACGAAGGCGTAAAAACCCAGCATCGCGCCATCGTGGAGAAAGGCATGCTGCAAGGCTATTTCCTTGGCAGCTATTCTGCCCGCAAACTCGGCATGAAGACCACCGGCAACGCAGGCGGCAACCACAACCTCATCGTGCAGCCGGGCAAACTGGACTTTGACGGCCTGCTGAAAAAAATGGGACGCGGTCTGGTCGTGACCGAGTTGCTCGGACAGGGAGTCAACCACGTCACCGGCGACTATTCGCGCGGCGCGGCGGGCTTCTGGGTAGAGAACGGCGAGATTCAATATCCCGTCGAAGAATTCACCATCGCGGGAAATTTGAAAGACATGTACCGGCATATCGCGGCAGTGGGGAATGATGTGCTGGTGCAGGGTTCAAGACAGTGCGGCTCGATTCTGGTTGAGAATATGACGGTGGCAGGGCAATAGATTAGCAGGGTGACAATAAGCGAAGCGAATTGCACCAGATGTGCTGTGAAAATACTCTTTAAAGATGTATATTGGGAAGCGGTCGGAAACACTGCAATCATAAAATACATCCTTTTGGCGTCTTAATTATGGCTGCGTCAAGAATAATGCACTAACACTGAAAGGCATGAAATGCGCTTGACCTCGTATGCCGATTATTCCATTCGCGTCCTGCTTTATCTTGCCTACAAGAAAGACCAGATGGTGACGATCACCGAATTGGCCAATTTCTACAAGATTTCGCGTAACCATCTGGTGAAGGTGGTGCATAACCTGGGAATTCAGGGCTACATCCATACAATACGGGGAAAGAACGGCGGATTGAGGCTCGGACGTCCAGCGAATGAAATCGTGGTCGGGGATGTGATCAGGAAAATGGAACCCGATTTCGAACTACTCGAATGCTTCAATGCAGCGACTGACGATTGCATCATCACACGAACCTGCTTACTGAAATCCGTGCTGATCAGCGCCCGTGACGACTTTCTCGCTACGCTAGACAAGTACACAGTTGCCGATGTGGCCAAAAATTCCGCGAAAGAATCGCCCGAGTTCAAGTTAATTCTGGTCGTCCACGGCTGAAGGACTCTTGATTTTGTCCATTATGCCGCCTGCCAGTAATTATCACGCTGCAATCTACCTAATTTACGACACGGCAAGATTAGGGTACCTATTTTAGAGAAAGTTTTCCGCAGCAGGGTAGGTAAGCCAAAGGCATCCTCCACCGCACGTTATATGGTGTAGCTAATCACTACTAGTAGGCATTTTGACCTTGCCCCTGTAATCCGTATTTCTTAACGCGCTCATTATGCGGCCTTCTTCAACTGTGCCGCAAACCAGTTTTTCTCGAACTGCATCGGACTGATGTAATCCAGTGTTGAGTGAAGTCTTCTGTGGTTGTAGTACGTCAGCCAGTCAATCACCTCGTCCATTGCCTGGCGCTGTGTTTCAAACCGCATTCCATATAGCCTTCCTACTTTCAACGATCCCCACAAACTTTCTGTTGGCGCATTGTCCCAGCAGTTTCCTTTGCGGCTCATTGAGCTTTGCATGCCGTATTCAGCCAGTGTGCCCTGAAATGCGTGACTGCAATACTGGCTGCCACGATCAGAGTGGAAGATCAGCCCCGGCTCTGGCCGTCGCCTGAACCACGCCATCCTGAGCGCATCGGTTACCAAGCTGGTCTGCATGTGCGGCTGCATGCTCCAGCCCACAACCTGACGGCTGTACAGATCAAGAACCACAGCCAGATATAACCAGCCTGCATCGGTCTGGATATAAGTGATGTCGCTCGTCCACACGCAGTCAGGCGCATCCGGTTGGAAGTTGCGGTTGAGCAAGTTCGGCGCAATCGGCAGGTTATGTTTACTGTCGGTGGTCACGACGAATTTACGCTTCCCGCGCGCTTTGATGCCGTGCTCCTTCATGAGCCGCCGAACCCGTTCTTTCCAAACGCGCACTCCATTGGCATGAAGTTCTCGCCAGACTCGCGGCCAGCCATATTCACCTTTGCTGGCGGCATGCGCTGCTTTGATGTGAACCAACAGGGCTTCATCATTGATGCGCTTGCCTGGCGTCTCTGTCCGACCAGAATCTTTGCGCCGCTGACGTTCAAAGTAGCCGCTGGCACTGACGTTCAGCACTGCACATTGCAGCGTGATCGGCCAGAGCTTTTTATGCCGCTCAATCCAGGCATACCTCACGCTGACTCCCGCGCAAAGTACGCCGTCGCTTTTTTTAATATATCGCGCTCCATCTTGACCCGCGCAAGCTCGGCTCTCAAACGCGCCAGCTCCATCTGTTCTGCGCTCACCGGCTTGCTGCCCGCACCGGTCAGCTTGCCTTTCGCTGCCTGACGAACCCAGTTTCTCAAGCGTCTGCTTCGGTATGCCCAGCACTTTGGCGGTCACCGCGCAGGCTTGGCCGCCCTGTACCAATCGCACTGCCTCTAACTTGTACTCCAGCGTGTACGCTGCTCGCTTACCTTTTCCTGTTGTCATTTCTTCGTCTCCTTAACTTGAATTCTACCCTCAGTTAAGAAATACGTTTTACAGGGCAAGGTCAGTTATCGTCTTTGAGGACAACCCTTAACATAGCGCTCTCATTGTGGACGGATGTATACCTCTTGATTTATATCAATGAGCCAATCTATGGAAATGCATTAAAGTTGAATATTCGATTATCCATTCAGCAGCGACAGCATGGAACCTTTGGTATCTTTAGCTCGGGTATCCCTATCCATCGATACTTCATCAATTCAGTCTAAATAAGGAGCTATATGAATTTTCCGGATCTTCTTGAAAAGTATTGGCCATTACTGGCGTTGGGTCTGTGGTTTGCATACAAGTGGTGGAATACAAAGAGAGTCATTGCTATGCTGCCAGAACTAAAGAAGAACGGTGCAATTTATATCGACGTTAGATCGGCTGTCGAGTTTGCAAATGGGAACGCACCTGGAACAATTAACATCCCTCTTCAGGATCTGGGAAGCAGACTCGGTGAGATACCCAAATCTTTCCCGGTTGTTCTTTGCTGTGCAAGCGGAACACGAAGTGGAATGGCAAAACGTTTACTAAAGAAAAAGGGCTACCTGAATGTTCATAACATCGGCACTTGGAGCAAGTTTTTGGTCTAACTCAGGCCGCCCGGCATGTTCCACACTGCCCGCGATATAGACTGGATTCTGTGCGTGGTGGGGTGAGTGGTTGTCACACAGCCGCCTTCGATACGCTCCCTCTCATTTCACCATCGCTCAATGCTACAATTCACCCCTCCGACTTTCGCATTGAAGGCATTGCACCATGAGTTTGAATAAAGTCCTATCCGGACAAACCACAACTCTAAAAATTATAGGAAACTAACATGACAGCACGCATCATTGATGGCAAGGTCATCGCACAGGAAGTACGCGCCGAATGGAAAGTGCGCGCCGATGCCTTAAAAGTGCGCGGCATCACGCCGGGACTGGCGGTCATCATCGTCGGCGAAGACCCCGCTTCCAAGGTGTACGTCGCCAACAAGGTGAAGGCATGCGCCGAGCTGGGACTGCATTCCGAACATATCGTTCTGCCCGCCGACACTAGCGAGGCGACGCTACTGGCGAAAATCGCCGCACTGAATGCTGATCCAAAAATTCACGGCCTGCTCGTGCAATTGCCTGTGCCCAAGCACATAAACAGCGACAAAATACTGAGAGCCATCAGCCCGGAAAAAGATGTGGATGGTTTCCATCCGATGAATGTCGGCGCGCTGGTCATCGGAAATACTTTGCTACCGCCCTGCACCCCTTACGGCGCGATGAAGCTGCTTGAAAAATGCGGTGTCGAGATTGAAGGCAAACACGCCGTGGTAGTAGGCCGCAGCAATATCGTCGGCAAACCGATGGCGCTAATGCTGCTGCAAAAAAATGCCACCGTCACCATCTGTACCTCCAGAACTGTTGACCTCGCCAAGTTCACCCGCGATGCCGACATCCTGGTAGTAGCCACTGGAAAAGCGAAGATGATTACCGGTGACATGATCAAACCTGGTGCCGCTGTAATAGACGTGGGCATCAATCGCATGCCCGACGGCAAGTTATGCGGCGACGTGGACTTCGATAGCGCCAAAGAAGTCGCAGGCTGGATCACACCAGTCCCCGGCGGCGTCGGCCCGATGACCATCACCATGCTGGTTGCGAATACCGTGCAAGCGGCAGAGCGTGTGGCAAACTAAAATATGTCCTCTATATGATTCTCAGTAGGATGGGTGGTAACCCATCGTTTTAGCTTTGAAAGGTTGTGGCATTGATGGGTTACGCTACGCTTCACCCATCCTACAGGTGTCATGCCAAAGTTTTTCGAACAATAGTGTCAAGCTGAAAATTGTTCATAGGCATGTGTATAGACCGGCACATGGGTAACGGACTGCCCATTTGTACGGTAACGCACAGATGACATCATGTCCAATCGCCTAAATTCCTAATGAAATCCATTGGGAGTCCATCTGAAATGAAATCTACCGAACAGTTTACCGACCTTATGCGCTGCGACTCAGTGGCAGTTTGGCGCGATCTGGTTTTCAAGCTCGGCAACGATCTCGGCTATGAGCAAACCCTGCTGTCAATCATGCCGAGTCGTAACACTCCTGTAGAGGCTGAGTTCGCCTTTTTTCATAGCAATTACCCCACCGAATGGCGCAACAAATACGATGCGGAAAAAATGCAGCATATCGACCCAACTGTCATCCATTGTGCAAGAAAATCGATTCCCTTAATCTGGTCATCCGATATTTTTTCTACCCGGAAACAAAAAGAAATGTATGAGGCAGCATGTAGTTACGGTCTCCGTTCCGGTGTCACCCTGCCCATTCATGGCGCACAAGGCGAACTGGGTATTCTGTGTTTCGTGACCGATACAAAACCGGGCAAGTACTTTCAGCAAGAAGCACACCGTATGTTTCCCGAACTTTCATATTTGCGCGATGTCATCTTTGAAACCTCGCTTCGTTTTATAAAGCCTTCGAAATCGCCGGAAGAATCTCCTTCTATCACGCCCCGTGAACTTGAATGCATCAAGTGGTGCGCGGCGGGAAAGAGCTCATGGGAAATTGCCAAAATATTTCACCGTTCCGAGTCAGCAGTAAATTTGCATTTCACCAATCTGCGCCGCAAATTCAGTGTCTCATCCCGCCAGCAAGTGGTGGTCAAAGCTATGCGCTCTGGGCTGATCCACCTCTAGCTCGCATTGTTCATTTGTGTGACAACATACAGATGGACAATCTGGATTAAACATAAGGCTCCCATTACTTTCTACGCATTTTTGGCAACCAGTCCACTCACGATTCATAGGAGGAAGCAAGTGTTGCATCTGATTAACTGACTTTTGCAGGATAATTTGCGTCTTTTCCCATAGCTCAGTAATATAATGGAACGAGCGTTCTTGCAGCCAAGCTAGGAACACTTGAATTGGCCTTAACTCAAACTCAATCCATGGCAAATATCTACGACGAATCCAGTTTCAAAGTTCTGCGCGGTCTTGAACCGGTGCGCCAGCGACCGGGGATGTATACCAATCTCGAATCTCCCAATCACCTGATAGCCGAAGTCGTGGACAACGCTTGCGACGAGGCCTTGGCGGTTTATGCCAAGAACATCACGGTCACGGCGCACACGGATGGCTCCGTAACCGTGCAGGACGATGGGCGCGGCATCCCGGTAGGCATCCACGCCGAAGAAGGAGTGTCGGTGGTTGAGGTGGCTTTCACGGTGCTGCATTCCGGCGGCAAGTTCGACAAAGAATCGGGCGGCGCCTACAAATTCGCCGGTGGACTGCACGGTGTCGGCGTGGCAGTCACCAACGCCTTGTCAAACAAGGTTGAGGTGACGGTGTATCGCGATGGCGGCGAGCACTTTATCCGTTTCCTCAATGGGGCGGCTGAAGCGCCGCTGGTGCGCATCGGCGATTGCCCCAAGAAACGCAGTGGCACCAAAGTGCGCGCATGGCCAAACCCGAAATATTTCGACGTGCCCAATGTCATCCTGCCGCAACTGGAACGCTCGTTGCGCTCCAAGGCGGTGCTGCTACCCGGCGTCAATGTTACCCTGCATACCGAGAAGACCGGTGAAACAAAATCGTGGTCGTATCCTGACGGGCTGCGCGGCTACCTGACCGAAGCGACCTCCGATCAGGAACTGGCCGTGCCTATTTTTGCCATGGAGAAATTTGTGCAGAAAGGCAGCGACAGCGGTTATGCCGAAGGCGAGGGCGCAGCTTGGGCAATCGTGTGGTCGTCTGAAGGCGCGATTGTGCGCGAGTCCTACGTCAACCTCATCCCCACCTGGTCGGGCGGCACGCATGATGCTGGATTGAAAGAAGGCGTATTCAATGCGGTAAAGAATTTTGCCGAACTGCATGGCATGCTGCCCAAAGGCGTAAAGCTGGTATCCGACGACGTGTTTTCGCGCGCCAGTTTCGTGCTGTCGGCCAAGGTGCTCGACCCGCAATTCCAGGGGCAGACCAAGGACAAACTGGTGTCGCGCGATGCCTTGCGTCTGGTTTCGTTGATGGTCAAAGACCCGCTGGACTTATGGCTGAATGAACATGTCGACCACGGCAAGCGCATCACTGAACTCGCCATCCAGCAGGCGCAAACCCGCATGCGCTCGGCGCAAAAAGTCGAGAAGAAAAAGGTTCTTCGGTAGCGGTGTTGCCGGGCAAGCTGACCGATTGCAGCTCGAACGACCCCGCCCGCACCGAGCTGTTTCTGGTGGAAGGCGACTCTGCCGGCGGCTCGGCCAAGCAGGGGCGCAACAAGGAATTTCAAGCCGTGCTGCCGTTGCGCGGCAAAGTGCTCAACACGTTCGAGGTTGAAAAAGACCGCCTGTTTGCCAACAATGAGATCCACGATATCGCCGTAGCGATAGGTGTCGATCCGCACGGCCCGAATGACGAGGCAGACTTGTCCGGTCTACGCTACAACGGCATCTACATCATGGCCGACGCTGACGTGGACGGCGCGCACATCTCTACCCTGTTACTCACCCTGTTCTTCCGCCATTTCTACAAAGTCGTGCTGGCCGGTAAGATTTATCTGGCGCAACCCCCACTGTTCCGCGTGGATGTTCCCGCGCAGGGCAAAAAGCCGATCCGCAAAATCTATGCGCTCAACGAAGGCGAATTGCTGGGCATCGAAGACCGGTTGAGACAGGAAAAAATCCGCGAAGGCTCTTGGTCGATTTCACGTTTCAAGGGCTTGGGCGAAATGAATGCCGAGCAGCTTTGGGATACCACACTCAATCCCGATACGCGGCGCGCTCTACGTGTCAATGCCGCCGCTATTCCGTTCAACGACAATATGGAAATGTTCAACATGCTGATGGGCAAACACGAAGCATCGACACGTCGTGCGTGGCTGGAATATCACGGCAATGAAGTTCAGGGGGATATTTGAATGGTCGATTCAATTCTGAAATGCAACTTTTGTAAGGTAGAATCCAACCTTTAAGTGCAGCTTTTGCGGTAAACCCCCTCTTACTTTTTACCATGTCACTTGCCCAGTCTTATACCCTCTCCGATGTAAAACATTGGTACAGCTTGCAGGAGCTTAATAAAGCCAAGGCTTACTTTAACTCGATCAATTATCTTGATATTCAGTTCAACAAGATTTCCGCGCAGGTAAAAGGAACGGCCCCTCGCCCTTATCAAGTGGAGATATTTTTTGATACTGATAAGGATGGCAAGCTGCGTATTGATCCGACATGCACTTGTCCGATGCGCTGGAAATGCAAGCACACCGCAGTTGTTTTGCTATCTGCTCTGGCTGTGCCGCGCGCGCCAGTGGTCAATCATGCCGTGCTGGAGTGGGTTGAATCCTTCCGGCGTGCGGTGCAAGCCCCTCCGAAGAAAAAATCCAAACCGGTCTTGAAGCCGGAGCGCTTGTGCTACGCGCTTACCCGATCTTCCTATTCGGGGGAATATACGATAGCTATCTACAAGGGTAAGCTGGATAGCGAAGGCCGCTTGTTGGGCAGGCTGGAAGAATGGGACAACGTGGAGCGCGCCCTGATAAAACCTCCGCAGTACGTTACCGAAGAAGACCTTGGCTTGTTGCGTTTGCTGTGGAATCATCGCGACAAATATGAGGGTTTTATGGTCATGTGCGCGCAGGGGCATGAAATCCTGACGCGTTTGCTGGAGAGCGGGCGCTTATATTTTATGGAAAGCATGGCGGGTGGTCATCATAAGATGACGGAGCCGATTCACCTCAAGCATGGTGAAGTGCGTGATGCCCGCCTAGACTGGGGAGCGGATGAATCCGGGCGCATGGTGCCAAGGATAATCCGCAGTGGAACGGCAGTGGATGTGCTGCCGTTGCAGGATGCCACTTGGTATGTTGATGCCGGAGCGGGAGAAATTGGCCTATTGCATCTCGCTCAGACACCTGTGCAGATTGTGCAGTTGCTGAACATGCCGCCGCTGAGCGAAATTGATGTTCCGCTGGTGTCTGATGTGTTGCGCGAGATGGTTCCGGATTTACCGCCGCCCAGCAAGGACAGGTTGCGCAGCATCAAGAGAAAACTGGTGCCGGTGCTGGAGATTGAAACGTCGGCGCCGCTGTGGCTGGGCAGTTTCAGGCGCTATGCTCATGGCAAGCAAGAGCTGGATTTCGCGCGTATCAAATTTCGTTATGGAGAAGCAGTGTTGCTGCCCGACTACAAGAGCGAATTCGTTACGCTGCGTAGCGGTGAAACCGTGCGCGTGATACGCGATAAGAAAGCGGAAGCGAGAAATATCAATTCGATTACTGATTATGGCTTCGAAGCCGTACCGGCTTATATAGGCTCTTCCGGCGGAATTCCCAACCCGCCCGTTTATGGGCTGGAAAATGAGGAGTCCTGGCCGTCGTTCATGCAGCGAGTGGTGCCGCAGATGCGCGAGGCTGGATGGGAGATCGTCATTCCCCAAAGCTTCCGCCACAATGTTCTGGAAGTCGAAGCATGGGAAGGGGAGTTCGACGAAGAAGAGGATGGCTGGTTCAGTTTGAACATGGGCATCGTGGTCAATGGGCAACGTCTGCCTTTGGCCCCGATGTTGCATGAGTTGTTTAAAATTGACCCGCGCTGGTTGGATGCGTACCAGTTGGAAAAAATGCAGGATACGGAGGCGGTCGAATTGCTGCTTCCTGATGGTGGCAGAGTGAGGGTTACTGCAGATCGAATTAAACCGCTGGCGCGCACCCTGATCGAATTATTCGACGGCAAGATGGGCAGTGAAATTCGTTTGTCGCGTTATGACGTGGCGCGCATAGACGCATTGGTTGGTATGGAGCGTTGGCAGTTCAAGGGCATGGAGGCGGTGAGAGACCTTGCCAACAAACTCAAGAATACCTCCGGCATCAAGGCCGTTAATCCGCCCGATGGTTTTGCCCTGCAATTGCGTCCGTATCAGATTGAAGGCTTATCCTGGCTGCAATTTCTGCGCGAACAAGAGCTGGCGGGGATATTGGCCGATGACATGGGGCTGGGTAAAACCGCGCAGGCATTAGCGCACCTGCTGCTCGAAAAACACAGTGGACGTATGGACAAGCCTTCGCTGGTGGTGTTGCCCACCTCGCTTATATTTAACTGGAAACGCGAGGCGGAGCGCTTTGCCCCGCAACTCAAGTTGCTTTCCCTGCAAGGCAAGGAAAGGGCGGCACACTTCCCCGCGATTCGCGAGCACGATGTCATTCTCACCACCTACCCGCTGCTGTGGCGCGACGAAGAGGCGTTGGCGGAGCATGAGTATCACCTGTTGATTCTGGACGAAGCACAGACGGTTAAAAACGTTTCCAGCCAGGCCGCGCAAGTGGTACGCAAACTGAAAGCGCGGCATCGTTTATGCCTCACCGGCACCCCGCTGGAAAACCATCTCGGAGAGCTATGGGCGCAGTTCGATTTCCTGCTGCCCGGGTTGCTGGGAGATAACAAAGAGTTCACCAAGACTTGGCGCACCCCAATCGAAAAGCACGGCAACAAATTACGCCGCGATCTGCTGGCCAGGCGCGTCAAGCCTTTCATTTTGCGCAGGCGCAAGGAAGATGTTGCCAAGGAGTTGCCCGCCAAAACATTGATTGTGCGTACTGTCGAACTGGAAGGCGGGCAGCGCGACCTATACGAAACGGTGCGCATTGCCATGGATCAGCGCGTGCGTGAAGAAATCGCCAGCAAAGGTTTTTCGCGCAGCCACATCATCATTCTCGACGCGCTGCTTAAATTACGCCAGGTCTGTTGCGATCCGCGCCTGCTGAAATTGACCAGCGCCAAGAAAGTCAAAGAACGCGCCAAGCTCGACCTGCTCATGGAAATGCTGCCGGAACTGGTCAGCGAAGGCAGGCGTATTCTGGTGTTCTCGCAATTCACCTCCATGCTTGAATTGATCGAAGCCGAGTTGGCAAGTGAAAAACTGGCCTACGTGAAACTCACTGGCGACACGCAAAACCGCGAAGAAGTGGTGCGCCGTTTTCAGGATGAAGAAGTGCCAATATTCCTCATCAGCCTGAAGGCGGGCGGGGTAGGGCTGAACCTGACTGCCGCCGATACGGTGATTCACTACGACCCCTGGTGGAATCCCGCCGTGGAAAATCAGGCCACGGATCGCGCGCACCGTTTGGGGCAGACTAAAAATGTATTCGTCTACAAACTGGTCGTGGCGGGTAGCATCGAAGAAAAAATACTGGCGCTGCAAGAGAAAAAAGCCGAGCTTGCTGCGGGCATCCTGTCCGAAGATGCCAGCGGCCTGGTGAAATTCGGTGAGGCCGATATTGCCGCGTTACTGGCCCCGTTGCCGGATGATGACATGACATAAGGACTGCTTCAGCCATTTGATGCCGCCTTCTTCTTGCCAAGGCGATCAGGTCACGGCCTTAGGCTGGGTAGCTTCGGGATCATGTATATCTTTAGTTGCGAGCGCAAGCGCCAAACTCGTTACGGAAGGATTCAGGCTATCGACCATCGAACTTGGAATCAGGATCGTGGCTCCGCGTTCCTTTGTGGCCTCGTAAATGATGTTCATGGCTCGAAGCTGGAGTGCGGCGGGATGGCCTGCGTAAATATCGGCGGCCTCGACAAATTTCCCGGCGATTGCGGCTTCGGCAGAGCCGAGGATTACCCGTGCCTGTTTCTCGCGCTCTGCCTGAGCCTGACGAGACATGGCATCCTGCAATGCCTCCGGAATAGCAACGTCACGAATCTCCACCGAACTCACCGATATGCCCCATGGGGCAGTTTTTTTACCGATTTCATCCTTTAAATGTTCGTCAGACTCCTTGCGGTCAGACAACAGGGCAGCCAACATCGAAGAACCTATCATCTCGCGCAGCGTGGTTTGCGCAACCCGGTCGATGGCTTCACGGTAATTGGTAATGGCTAACGCTGCTTTTTCGGCATCATGCACGTGCCAGAAAATGATCGCATCAACGTTGACCGGAACGGTGTCTTTGGTGAGCGCCTGTTCGGCGTTGAAGGCTGTAGTCTGAATACGTTCGTCGATGACCGCAATCACAATATCGATGACCGGAATAATGATGAACAAACCAGCTCCCTTGACGCTTTGCAGCTTTCCCATCCTCAGGATGACGAACTTCTGCCAAGCATTGGCCATCTTCAGTGAAAAGGCGATGATTACTGCTAAACCAAAGAACGCGATTGCAAGGTAGCTATTCCCCTCTTGGCCAATGGCGAGCCCAGCGAGAACACATGCGGCAACCAGAAATGATGTGATGGGATTCATGTTCATTGCTCCTTTGTGATAGAGGTACCCTTAAAAAAGGTGTCGCACATGAGACGGAGCCATCACCTATTGTTAAAGGCTATGGCATGGCAAGCCTTGTTTGAGTAGTAAGCGCATTCGGCAATAACACATTCTGAAACGCCAAGCATTTTATTTGTCTGTAACATTATGAACCTCCATTGTGTTTTTGGGGGAAATGTATTTCTGCGCGCACGGCTAACTGCCAACAATTATTGCGGGGCGATTTTGACGACACAGCAGCTTTTAAACCATCGGTGCTTTGCCTGATAGGCATTAAGAAAATCTTGTAAAAATTCATCGGTGTTTGTCCTATACCTTCAGCCCGTCAAACTCTATAGCCTTAAAACCCACGAGGCGAGCTATTACCCATAACAGGCCGCTTACCAATAAAACTTTTTGTTTTGATACCACTGGTTGCGCCTTTATAATCAGGTTAATCCGGAAACCGTAATGAAAAAATGAATTCAGACCTAGACCGTTTACAACCCTACCCATTCCAGAAACTCGCCGCGCTGTTCGGCCAAGTGACGCAGAATTCTGCGTACCGCGCGATCAGCTTGCACATCGGCGAACCCAAGCACGCCACGCCACAATTCATCAAGGACGCGCTCGCCGCCAATCTCGGCGGTCTGGCGAATTATCCTACAACCGCAGGCAGCGAAGCGTTGCGCGGCAGCATCGCCGACTGGCTGCAACGCCGCTATGGTATTCCTGCGCTGAATGCAAAAACGCAAGTGTTGCCGGTGAACGGCAGCCGCGAGGCGCTGTTCGCCTTTGCCCAGGCCGTGATTGACCGAGCGCGTAGTGCGCCTGTAGTGGCCTGCCCTAACCCGTTCTACCAGATTTATGAAGGGGCGGCGCTGCTGGCTGGAGCCACGCCGCACTTTCTCAACACGCTGCCGGAAGACAATTACGCATTGAATTTTTCACAACTGCCGGACGAGGTATGGCAGCGCACCCAGCTCATTTATGTCTGTTCGCCGGGCAATCCAAACGGCCATGTGATGCCACTGGAGGAATGGAAAACCCTGTTCGAGATGTCCGACCGCTATGACTTTGTTATCGCCTCGGACGAGTGCTATTCGGAGATTTATTTCGACACCCCGCCGCTTGGCGCGCTGCAAGCCGCCCAGCAACTGGGGCGCGGCGATTACAAAAATCTGGTGATGTTCTCCAGCCTGTCCAAACGCTCCAACGTGCCGGGCATGCGCTCCGGCTTCGTGGCGGGCAATGCTAAAGTGCTGGAGAAATTCGCGCTGTACCGCACCTACCACGGCTGCGCCATGAATCCAGTGATTCAGGCCGCCAGCGCCGCCGCTTGGCAGGATGAAGCACACGTCGCCGAGAACCGCCGCCTGTATGCGGAAAAATTTTCCCGCGTGGTCAAAACCCTCAAGCCGGTGCTGCCGGTCACCCTGCCGGATGCCAGCTTTTACCTGTGGCTGCGCGTGCCGGTGGCTGACACCGTTTTCGCGCAACATCTTTATCGCGACTATAATGTAAGCGTGTTGCCGGGCAGCTTCCTCGCGCGTGAAGCGCGTGGCGTAAATCCCGGCGAAAATTTTGTGCGCATCGCGCTGGTGGCAGAACTGGGTGAAACAGTGGAAGCAGCACAACGCATCGCAGAATACGTAGGGGCGTATGGCAATACGCCCTCGCCATTGCTGCAACGACGTTAGGGCGTATTGCCATACGCCCCTACCAGCAAACAATTTTCATAGACAGGAAATAAAACATGGAACAATTGCAAGCCATCATCGACCCCGCCTTTGAACGCCGTGCCGACATCACACCGCGCACCGTGGATGCCAAACTGAAAGAAGCCGTCACCACCGTCATCGAACATCTTGATCAAGGCAAGCTGCGCGTGGCGGAGAAAATCGACGGTCAGTGGGTCACTCACCAATGGATCAAAAAGGCAGTGCTGCTGTCATTCCGGATGGAAGACAATTCTTTCATCAAGGGCGGCTTCACCAATTATTACGACAAAGTACAATCCAAATTTGCCGACTACAACTCAAAAGAATTCCGTGATGGCGGCTTCCGCGTAGTGCCACCTGCATCGGCGCGCAAGGGGGCATTCATCGCCAAAAACGTGGTGCTGATGCCCTCTTATGTCAACATCGGCGCTTATGTGGATGAGGGTGCCATGGTGGACACCTGGGCCACAGTCGGCTCTTGCGCACAGATTGGCAAGAACGTGCATTTGAGCGGCGGCGTCGGCATCGGCGGCGTGCTGGAGCCGGTGCAGGCCAACCCCACCATTATCGAGGACAATTGCTTTATAGGAGCTCGCTCGGAAGTCGTCGAAGGCGTGATCGTGGAAGAAGGCTCGGTGATTTCGATGGGCGTGTTCATCGGCCAGAGTACAAAAATTTACGACCGCGAAACCGGCGAGGTAAGCTATGGACGCGTTCCGGCAGGCTCGGTGGTAGTCAGCGGCAACCTGCCATCCAAGGATGGTAGCTACAGCTTGTACTGCGCGGTGATCGTGAAAAAAGTGGATGAAAAGACGCGCGGCAAGGTTGGTATCAATGAGTTGTTACGTGGAATCTAAATGCAGACGTAAGTTATTAGACGTAAGTTGTTAGTTGGCGTTGTCCGCTACGCGGGTTTCGTTTTAACTTACCTCTTACGTCTCATAACTGTTTTGAGGAAAACCACATGATCATCACGCCACTTCTACAACTCGCTGCCGACAAGCTGGCCTCCGACCTGTTTCTCTCCGTGGGTGCGCCCATCAACATCAAAATAGACGGCGTGTCTGTGCCGGTGAACGCGCAAGCGCTGGATGCGACAACCATTAAGCGCATCGCCTATGAGCTGATGACGCCGGAGCAGATCGCATATTTTGAAACAAATATGGAGATGAATTTCTCCCATCGCAATAATGGCGTTGGCAACTTCCGCGTCAACGTCTTCCGCCAGCGTGGCGATATCGCCATTGTCATCCGTTACGTCAGAGGCAAGATTCAGAACGTGGAAGAATTGAATCTGCCAGCCGCGCTAAAAAACCTTATCATGGAAAAACGCGGCTTGGTGCTGATGGTAGGCGCTACAGGATCGGGCAAGTCCACTACCTTGGCATCCATGATCGAGCATCGCAACACCACCAGCAGTGGCCATATCCTGACCATTGAAGACCCAATCGAATATTTGTTCACACACGAAAAATCCATCGTAAACCAACGTGAAATCGGTTCCGACACATCGTCCTACGAAAATGCCCTGACCAGTGCCATGCGCGAGGCGCCGGACGTGCTGATGATAGGTGAAATTCGCGACCGCGAAACCCTCAAGCATGCGCTGATCTTCGCACAGACCGGTCACCTGTGCCTGTCCACACTGCATGCCAACAACAGCTACCATGCGTTGAATCGTATCATTAATTTTTTCCCTTACGACGCGCGGCAGGCAGTGCTTTCCGATGTATCCATGTGTTTGCGCGCGGTCATTTCGCAACGCCTGGTGCGCAACACGGATGGCAAGCAGATCCCTGCGGTGGAAATCCTGCTCAACACCTCGCTCATCGCCGACCTTATCAAAAACGACGAGATCGATAAAATCCGTGATGCCATCGGGCAGAGTGTGTCGGCTGGTTCGCAAACCTTTGAACAAGCACTGTACAAACTATTCAAGAGTGGGCGAATCACCAAGGAAGAAGCCATGCGTAACGCAGATTCCGCCAGCAATCTGGCCACACTGGTCGATTACTCGCAAACTTCAAAAATGAAGGCATTTACCCCTGACGAGATGCAATCTGCAGCAAAATCAGGTGCAGCCGATTTTGATGGCATCACGCTCCATCTTGATGAGGCTAATCCACAGTCATGAATCTGTACGGCATTCTGAACTGCAACACGGCAAAGAAGGCGCGCACTTGGCTTGAAGCGCATAGCGTAGCCTGCGAGTTCCACGATTACAAAAACCTGAAATTATGAGCTACACAACATGAGTAATACATTAGAACTCGCCCAACAACTCATCTCCCGCCGTTCACTCACGCCGCATGATGAAGGCTGTCTCCATCTCATTGGCACTCGTCTGGAGCCGCTAGGGTTTAAATTGGAAATGATGCGCTGCGGAGACGTGGACAACCTGTGGGCACGACGCGGCAACAGCGGCCCGGTGGTTTGTTTTGCGGGCCACACCGATGTGGTGCCGACTGGCCCGGTGGATAAATGGCACAGCGACCCATTCACCCCAACCGTACGCGATGGCATGCTGTATGGGCGCGGTGCGTCCGACATGAAAGGCTCGCTGGCTGCTTTCGTCACCGCCATAGAAAAATTTGTTGCCGCTCATCCCATTCACAACGGCTCTATTGCGCTGCTGCTAACTTCCGACGAAGAAGGTATTGCGGTAGACGGCACTGTGCGCGTAGTGGAGGCGCTGCAAGCGCGCGGCGAGAAACTGGACTACTGCATCGTCGGCGAGCCGACTTCGGTCAGCAAGACCGGCGACACCATCAAGAACGGGCGGCGCGGCTCGCTGTCCGGCACACTTACCGTGAAGGGGATGCAGGGCCATATCGCCTACCCGCATCTGGTAAAAAACCCTATCCACATGGCAGCTCCCGCCATCGCTGAACTGGCCGCGACGGTATGGGACAACGGCAACGAATATTTTCCGCACACATCATGGCAAATCTCCAACATCCACGGCGGCACCGGCGCGGCAAACGTGGTTCCGGGCACGGTGGAGATCATGTTCAACTTCCGTTTTTCCACTGCCAGCACCGTGGATGGGCTGCAATCCCGTGTGCATGAAATTCTTGACCGCCACAAACTGGAATATGACTTGAAGTGGGAACTATCCGGCAAGCCTTACCTTACCCCGCGCGGCAACTTGGTGGATGCGGTAGGTGCCGCCATCAAACAGGTGGCAGGATTCGAAACCGAACTCTCCACCAGCGGCGGCACTTCGGACGGTCGCTTCATCGCCGACATCTGTCCACAGGTGATAGAAGTCGGCCCGCTCAACGCCACTATTCATAAAATCGACGAATGCGTGTCGATCGCCGATCTGGATGCGTTGTCGGAAATCTATCGTCTGACGCTGGAAAACCTCTTGGTGGAGAAAGCATGAGCGCATTGCACAATTTCGGTGACACTGGTGAGCTATACACGTTGCGCGACTGGCTGCGCTTCACGGTAAGTGCATTCAACGAAGCGCAGCTCAGCTTCGGTCATGGCTCCGCCGGTGCCTACGATGAAGCGGTCTACCTCATCCTGCACACCCTGCACCTGCCGCTGGATACGCTGGAACCGTTCCTGGATGCGCGTCTCATTCCGCACGAAAAGAATGCGCTGCTCACCCTGCTCAACCAGCGTGTGGAAACTCGGCTGCCCGCCGCCTACCTTACGCACGAGGCATGGTTGGGCGATTTCCGCTTCTACGTGGACGAGCGCGTCATCGTGCCACGCTCCTTCATCTCCGAATTGTTGCGTGAACAACTCAGCCCATGGATAGCCGATCCGGGAGCCATCAACAGCGTGCTAGATATGTGCACCGGCAGCGGCTGTCTTGCCATCATCGCCGCGCATGCTTTCCCCTATGCCGAGGTCGATGCGGTGGACATTTCCTCGGAGGCATTGACAGTGGCCTACCGCAATATTGCAGACTACGGACTGCAAGACCGCGTGCATCCCATCGCATCCGATCTATTCGCTAGCATCAAAGGCAGACAATACGATCTCATCATCAGCAACCCGCCCTACGTGGATGCCGAATCGGTCGCGGCTCTGCCGCAGGAATACCGCCACGAACCGAAACTGGCTCTCGGCAGCGGACATGACGGACTGGATGCTACTCGCGATATCCTCAAGCATGCCGCAAAGCATCTCACCGAGAACGGCATACTGATCGTTGAGATCGGCCACAACCGCGACGCACTGGAAGCCGCTTTCCCCGATCTGCCGTTTACCTGGCTGGATGTGACTGCGGGTGATCAGTTCGTATTCATGCTACATCGCAACGACCTGCTCTGATGGCTGTTGACCATTACGAAAATTTCCCGGTCGCTTCCATCCTGCTGCCCAGGCACCTGCGGCGACCGGTTGAAATAATTTATAACTTCGCTCGCCAAGCCGACGATTTCGCCGACGAGGGTGATTTTCCCAACGAAGAACGACTGGCAAAACTCGATGCCTTTCGCGCCGAGTTGAGTCGCATCGCCGACAAGGAAGCCCCGCAGACACCGCTGTTCAGAGATGTGGCAAGCATCGTTGCCGAGCACCAATTGCCGCTGCAACTGTTCCACGACCTGCTCGACGCTTTCTCGCAAGATGTAGTGAAGAAGCGCTACGCCAATTTCGATGAGCTGCTCGACTACTGCCGCCGCTCCGCCAACCCGGTGGGCAGGCTGCTGCTGCATTTATACGAAGAAGCCACGCCGCAAAATCTGATCTACTCCGATGCCATCTGCACCGCGCTGCAACTCATCAACTTCTGGCAGGACGTAAAAAAGGACTTTGCCATTGGACGCATCTACCTGCCACTAGACGAAATGGCGCGCTTCGGTGTCACCGAAGCACATATTGCGCTAGGCCAGCCGGATAAGTCCTGGCGCGACTTGATGCGCTTCCAGGTGGGCCGCGCAAGCGACATGATGAAGAGCGGCGCACCGCTCGGCACTATCCTTCCGGGTCGCATCGGGCTAGAGATGCGTCTCATTATCGCGGGCGGCAACCGCATTCTGCGCAAGCTGTGCGCGGTCAATTTTGACATGTTCGATCGCCGCCCGGTGTTGCGCCCACACGACTGGGTTATCATGCTGTTCAAAAGTGCGCCGTTCAGTTTTTAAAAACATGACTCCAGACCAATACTGCCAAGACAAAACCGCCTCCAGCGGTTCCAGCTTCTACTATAGCTTCAAGTTTCTGCCGCCGGACAAACGCCGCGCCATTACCGCGCTGTACGCATTCTGCCGCGAAGTGGACGATGTGGTTGACGAATGCTCGGACGAGAACGTGGCGCGCACCACGCTCAACTGGTGGCGTTCCGAGGTGGCCGCCATTTATGCGGGCAAGCCGCAGCACCCTGTGGCGCAGGCGCTGGTGCCCCTGGTCAAACAATTCAACCTGCCGCAGGAACATCTGCTGGTAATCATAGACGGCATGGAGATGGATCTCACCCAGCACACTTATGCCGACTTCAAAGCGCTGCAACTATATTGTTACCGAGTCGCATCGGTGGTCGGTTTGCTGGCTGCAGAAATTTTTGGTTACTCCGACCGCAAGACGCTCAAGTATGCGCACGACCTGGGCATCGCCTTCCAGCTTACCAACATCATCCGCGATGTGGGCGAAGACGCGCGGCGCGGACGCATCTATCTGCCGTTGGACGAACTGGCTCAGTTCGGTGTGCATACCGGCGATATTCTCAACGCCAAGGAAAGCGAAGGCTTCTACAAGCTGATGCAGTTCCAGGTCGAACGCGCGCAGCGTTTCTATCAACAGGCTTTCGAGCAACTGCCCGCAGCAGACCGCAAGGCCCAGCGCACCGGACTCATGATGGCGGATATTTACCGCGCCACGCTGGATGAAGTGGTCGCCAGCGGCTGCCATGTGCTGAAAGAGCGCGTCTCGCTGACTCCGTTGCGCAAATTGTGGCTGGCTTATAAAACGTGGCTCAAGAACTGAATGTAGGTATTATCGGGGGAGGCTACGCGGGCATGGCGGCGGCGGTCATCCTGGCTGAACGCTGCATCCCGGTCACGGTATTCGAAAGCGCAAAGCAGCTCGGCGGACGAGCGCGCGGCGTGTGGAGCAACGATACCCAGCTCGACAACGGCCAGCATATCCTTCTTGGTTGCTATCGCCACACACTGCAACTCATAGCACAAGTCGGCGGGGATATCGAGCGCGACTTCTTGCATCTGCCGTTGCAACTCAACCTGCACAACCGCTTTGAACTGAAGACCCCTATTCTGCCCGCTCCACTGCACTTGCTGACCGGATTGTTAAGCACAAAAGGGCTGTCGCTAACACAACGACTATTCGCCGCGCGTTTCATGCTCGTCATGCGCCGCATCAAATTTGCCCTGCCGCACGACATTAGCGCGCTCGAACTATTGCGCGCTCACAAGCAGGATGACGAACTGATCCGCCTGCTGTGGGAACCGATCTGTATATCTGCGCTCAACACCCCGGTGCACAAAGCTTCCGCCCAGATACTGCTGAATGTTTTACGCGACAGTCTGAACGGTTCGCGCAGCGATAGCGACATGCTGCTGCCGCGCGTGGATTTCTCCGCGTTGTTCCCGGATCGTGGGGCGGAATATGTCAAGCAACGCGGAGGCAAGGTGTTCACTTCATGCGGCGTGGAATCTATCATCCCGCATGGCAAAGAAATCGAATTGCTCACCGCGAGTGGTACACGACGCTACAGCCACATCATCTGCGCCGCCTCGACAGCCTCATCTGCACGCCTATTCCGCGCCGTACCGCAACTTGCGCGCATCGCCGCGCAGATCGAGACATTGGCCTTCCAGCCCATCTACACCGTGTATCTGCAATATCCAGCACAAGTGCGCCTGCCTCATGCCATGCTGGGCCTCGACCGCTGCTTTACGCAATGGCTATTCGACAAGGGACAGATCGCCGGGCATCACGGTCTCATCGCCGCCGTCATCAGCGCGGAAGGACTGCATCAGGAATTGGAGCATGAACAGCTCGCACAGAAAGTGGCTCAGGAATTACGCGAACAACTGGGCATCACTGCAGCACCGTTATGGCATCAAGTCATCGCCGAAAAGCACGCTACCTTCTCCTGCGAACCCAACCTCTCCCGCCCCGCCCACACCACACCGTTGGACAACTTGCTGTTGGCGGGTGACTACACGGCAGGCGATTATCCGGCCACGTTGGAGGGAGCGGTGAGGAGTGGAATCAGGTGCGCGAAGGAAATCGTGAACCTTAGTCACTGCACATGAAACTCGCATCATCTCCGTGCCACTGTGCCCTCGGTGGCTAATCATTGTTTCCGGATTCAAATAGAAAGCAGACGAGAATTCATCTTGCGATAAATTACGAGTCCTCGCACAATGACATTGTGTAAGAGCTATCTTTCCATCGCGGAGCAGAAATGAGCAAAACAGACAGCATTACTGACGCTATCCAGGCAAGCTTGGCTAACTTCACGCAGCGGCTTGAAGAGGTGTCGTCCGACCAGTTCAACGAGATGAGGAAGTGTTCGTTTTTTGATCCTATACCAAGTGAATGTCTGGCTCAGATCGCCAAGGAATCGGAAATCAAGACATTTGCTGCTGGAAAGCGTATCACCATCGAGGGCGACCCGATGGACGCGTTCCACGTCATTATATACGGCACCGCCACGGCATACTTCAATAACAAGGTCGTGGGTACTATAAGTAGCGGGGAATGTATCGGGGAAGGCGCTTTCTTCGGCAATGAAACCTTTAGGCGCTCAGCTACGGTCATCACGGATGGAGAAGCCATCGTGGTGGAAATCAGGAAAACTGTCGTGGACAAAATGGAAGGCGAAGTTAAATCTTACATGGACAAGGCCTTGCTTCTGGCACTGTTCAAAAAGTTGCAAGCCGCCAACAAGAAAATCGAAGAGTTGCTGCGGGACAAATAGATTCGCCCGCCGCGCGGCTCACTCCCCAAGACCGCGTGAACCAACTGGCTTTATTTCCACCCGCTGGCTTCTCGCCTCATACAGGCATATACCCGCACTGACCGACACATTCAGACTTGCCACACTGCCCAGCATCGGGATGCTCACCAGTTGGTCGCAGGTTTCACGGGTTAAACGGCGCAAGCCTTCGCCTTCCGCTCCGAGTACCAAGGCCAGCGCGTCAGAGTGATAGAAGTTGTTCAGGTCATTCTCTGCGTCACTGTCCGCACCCACCACCCAGATATCGCGTTCTTGCAACTCGCGCAGAGTGCGGGCGAGATTGGTGACTGTAATATAAGGAACGGTTTCTGCCGCGCCGCAGGCGACTTTTTCTACCGTAGCATTCAATCCCACTGCACGGTCTTTCGGGGCGATGACAGCATGAGCACCAAAAGCATCGGCGCAGCGCAGGCAGGCACCGAGGTTGTGCGGGTCTTGCACGCCGTCGAGCACCAGCAGCAGTGCAGGTTCAATGAGGGTATCCAGCACATCGTTCAAATTCACCACCTTCCGCGCCGCATCCACCCGTGCCGCGACGCCCTGATGGCTGGCATTTCCGGCCATGCCGTCGAGACGTTTGCCATCCACAGGCACGATGCGCACGCCGTTGGTTTCCGCCAGTTTGAGTAGGTCGCGCGCGCGCGGGTCATGACGTTTGGTGTCCACGTAAAGTTCCAGGACGCTGTCGGCGTGTTGGCGGATGCGTGCGGTAACGGCGTGGAAGCCATGAATAATGCGGGTTTCAGCCATAATGCTTATTTGCTTTCTTTATATAAGTCCTAATTCGTCATTTCCTCGAAGGTGGGAATCCAGCCATTCAAAATACCTTTTGTTTAACTCACTAGATTCCCGCCTTCGCGGGAATGACGATGCTTTTGGTTGGAGGTAAACAGGCTAATGACGCGTCTTCTTGGAAACTGTCTTTTCCTTCGAAGCAGATTTCTTCTTCGGAACTGTATCGCCCCACGCACCTGCTCCGGCGATTTTTCCTGCGGCGGTTTTAATTCCTGTTTCTTCGCCTTCTACGCTTTCCAGTACGAAATCAATCTTGGTGCTTTCCATGTCCACGCGCACGACTTTCACGCGCACGCGGTCGCCCAGACGGTAGCGCTTGCCGGTGCGTTCGCCGAGCATCTGGTGCTTGGCAGGGTCAAAGTGGAAATAATCCGTGCCGAGTTCGGATACGTGTACCAACCCTTCGGTGTAGATGTCATCCAGCGCTACGAACAGGCCGAAGCCGGTAACCGACGAGACGGTGCCATTGAACACGCTGCCGAGGTGGTCGCGCATATAGAAACATTTCAGCCACGCTTCAACGTCGCGCGTAGCGTCGTCGGCGCGGCGCTCGGTCTGCGAACAATGAATGCCCAAGGCATCCCACTTCTCATGCGGCTTGTATTGCTTGCCATTCAGCACAGCCTTGATGGCGCGATGCACCAGCAGGTCGGGGTAGCGGCGGATGGGCGAGGTGAAATGCGCGTAGGCTTCATAACCCAAACCGAAGTGGCCTGCGTTGTCCGGGCAATAACGCGCCTGGCGCAGTGAGCGTAGCATCACAGTTTGCAGCAGGGCGGCATCGGGACGGCCTTTGATCTGTTTGAGCAGCTTGGCATAATCGCCCGCCTCCGGCTCGTCGCCGCCGCCCAGTTGAAGGCCGAATTCCTTGAAAAACTCGCGCACCGCTTCCAGCTTTTCCGGCGTGGGACCTTCGTGTACTCGGTACAGCACCGGGTGTTGATGATCGCGCAAAAAGCCTGCGGCACATACGTTGGCTGCCAGCATGCATTCTTCGATCAGCTTGTGCGCATCGTTGCGCACTACCGGCACGATGCGGTCGATCTTGCCATTTTCGTTGAACATCATCTGCGTCTCGATGGTCTCGAAGTCAATCGCGCCGCGCTTCTCGCGCGATTGCAACAGCGTCTTGAATAAGGTGTACAGGTGGTTGATGTGCGGCAGCACGGCGGCGAATTGTTGCGCTGTTTCGCCTTGCGGATTAGCCAGCATGTCCGCCACTTGGTTGTAGGTCAGGCGCGCGTGGGAGAACATCACCGAGGGATAGAAACGATACTTTTCGATGTCGCCCTGCTTGCTGATCTGCATGTCACACACCATGCACAGACGTTCTACATTGGGGTTGATCGAACACAGGCCGTTGGACAATTCTTCCGGCAACATGGGGATCACGCGGCGCGGGAAATACACCGAATTGCCACGGTTCAGCGCTTCCTTATCCAGCGCATCGCCGGGTTTCACATAAGAACTCACGTCGGCAATCGCCACCACCAGACGAAAGCCGGAACCGGATGGTTCGCAATATACCGCATCATCAAAATCGCGTGCGGTTTCTCCGTCTATGGTTACCAGCGGTAGCTTGGCGACGCTCTCGCGCCCGGCGTAATCATCGGGCGATACCTTAGGGGCAAACTTTTCGGCCTGAAGTTTGGCATCGGCAGTAAACTCATTCGGCAAGTCATGCTTGCGCAAGGCAATCTCGATTTCCATACCGGGATCGGCATAGTTACCCAGCACCTCGACGATGCGCCCGATAGGCTGCGCGTGCTTGCTGGGCTGTTGCATAATCTCCAGCACCACCACCTGTCCTACCTGTGCATTGCTGCGTTCGCTTGGCGCAACCAGAATATCCTGGCTGATGCGGCGATTCTCCGCCACCACAAATTGAATGCCATGCTCTTCATACAAGCGCCCGACCAGACGCGTCGTGCCATGCTCCAGCACCTCGACGATACTGGCTTCGCGCCGACCGCGCCTGTCTGTGCCGCCCACGCGCGCCATCACGGTGTCGCCGTGCAAGGCCTTGTGCATTTCCTTTGCGCTCAGCACCAGATCGGCGCTACCGTCCTCGGGAATCAAAAAGCCGAATCCATCGGGATGGCCTTGCACCTTGCCCTTGACCAGATCCAGCTTGTCCATCACGCAGATCGCCCGCTTGCGGTTGCGCATGATCTGACCATCGCGCTCCATGGCGCGCAGGCGACGGTTAAACAGGTCTTCTTCATGCGGCTCGATATGTAACTGGCCGCACAGGTCTTCTTCATCTATCGGCACGCCCTTTTCTGCCAGCAATTGCAGGATGTATTCCCGGCTGGGCAAGGGGTGGTCGTACTGCTCGCGCTCGCGCTCCAGAAACGGATCGAGTTCGCGGATATTCTTTTTCTTGTTTTTCATTGACACAAAATCCTATAACGATTAAATTACGCGCCCTTGGCAGTGCCCAGATGGCGGAATTGGTAGACGCGCACGGTTCAGGTCCGTGTGCCGCAAGGTGTGGAGGTTCGAGTCCTCTTCTGGGCACCAAAAAATGTCAATTAAATAAACCACTTATATGTTTTAGGTGGTTTTTTTTCGACCTTTACTGCACTAATAATTTCTTAAAAATTTACCGTAATGCGGTGTAAATCACCATTAACGAAAAATTCAACTAAGCACCGGATAATTATCTCATATTAGCCGATACAATAGTTTGTCTATCAGCACATTGGAGTTTTGTTGCAGGGTAGTAAGTATGGGAGTCAACGTACGGGATGAACGTTTGAGGCATTCCGTAGAACGATCGTTCTTTTGTCGGTTTCGGTGATAAGTCGTCCATAATTCTTATGAAACTTCAAAAAGTCAGATGAATCTAATAAGCGGGGAAGTTATGTTTCATTCCTCTTGTTAAACTTAAATCAGATTGAAAGGAGAATTATCATGGGCAACTTAATTAAATCTCCACTGTTTGGTGCTGTCACTCGATTTAATCCGTTTATGGATGTTGATGACTGGTTCAGCAACGTAGCCATGCGTCCTTTATCGTGGGAACTGGATACTTCACCTCAGATAAAGATGGATTTAACCGAAAATGATAAATTATATGTTGTTCATGCCGAAATCCCTGGCGTTCAGAAAGACGATATAAAGGTATCGGTAGATGGCAACAAAGTGTCGATCATGGCAGAGACAAAACAGGAAAAAGAGGAAGCTAAAGAAGGGAACATGCTCTTGCATGAATGTTATCAAGGAGCAAGTTACCGTAGTTTTACTTTAGCTTGCGATATAGATGATGAAAATACTAAAGCCAAATATGAAAATGGCGTGCTGGAATTGACTCTTCCCAAAAGAACCGGAAGTACCCTTAAGGAAATCGCCATTTCATAAAAACTGACAGGGCAACACACCATCTTCCCACCTTTGTAGAAATGGTGTGTTGCTTGCATGTCATTGTGTTGATTGCGCTGGCTTAGTTGGTTCAATCAAACCCTCATCATTCCGCAATCCAACCTTGTTAAGTTCCCGTGTAACAGGCCATGCCTGCATACATTCAGCTTCATGTGGGCTGATTGATGGTGCCTGCTAAAAATGTACCTCACTTCAAGGTTGGATAAGGAACTTAGAGAACAGGTGGATTCAAAATAATTGGGTAAGAAAACATGAAAAAAGATACGATGGAAAAAATGATGGCTCTACCAAAGGAAAGCCAAGAGAAGGTGTGGAAACTAGCAGTGGAACGTCTAAAGATGACGAGAATGCAGAAAAACGAGGCTCCACCCTCTCAGAAACAAACAAACGAAGAAATAGATTACGTACTAAAAAAACCTCCTAAAACCTAAGCCTAGGGGATAAGGTGGTTCTGAAGGGTATCCAGAACACCTGCTCAATAAAGGAGAGGAAAGTTGTGAGCAGACGCAACAAATTGTTTGTCACGCTGGTGATCAGATTATCCATAATCGAGGTTATGTTAACTACCTGATTCAGGGTATTTTGTCGCTGTACTGACCGCGTTGACAACGAGAATATCAGCATACAAGTATGGCAACATCCCACTGGGCAATCTTGTCCACAGAGGAGAAGCAGTCAAGGCATATGTCGTCGCCATTCAGCAGCGCATTAAAGTAACCTTATTCAGGACGTAACATGGTAATTCTCGACTATTTGCGCAATGCAGGAACGGATTGCATCGATGATTTTGACGAATATTTTGCCGCCGTCAATTGCCGGATGCATCAAGTCGTGGCAGCATGCGCAGGGAATTAAAGCGCGCACACTTGGCAGTACTGACGAGCAGTGGGGAAAAAATTATGAAGCTGTTGAGGAAAAATATTTAAGGAGAATGACCATGAACATCACTAAAAAACAAACGGAGATGCAGATCGAAGGTATTTTGTGGAATTTTCAAAAACGCAATGCCATTAAAGATAAATTCTTGGGTACGCACGGAGCATATGTGGCTGCATGCGATGCGCTCTCTGTTTTGCAGAGTCTCGGGCTGATTTCAGAGGAAAAATTGACAAAACTTTGCGAACAATTAAGGGATGACATATGAGCCTGCCTTACCGTGACCTGCGGTTGTGGGGCGGAAGCGGAACTTCACCAAGTTCCGCTTCCGGAAAGTTCAATTTCGAACCATCCGCAGAATTTTAATTTCCCTAAAGCAGCATCTCGCCAATTACCGCTATCGATCGTGGAACGGACGGTCGCGGAAAAATTGCCCAAGGGCATAATCGGCCAAAAGAGGTCAAAAGGTGAATTGATTACAATCCAACTCTGACTGCTACTGGATCAGTTTTGCGAACCACATCCAATATCTGCATACCCTGAATTTCGCTCGACAAGAGACGTTCGGCGAGTAGAATGAGTTTTTGCACATAAATTTGACCCACCTAATGCAATAAATTGCATCCAAATTTGACCCACATATAGATACTGTCCTGCTCAATATTTGAGCGGGAGTAAACAGGAGTGATCAACGTGGCGATATTAAGCAGCATCAGGCGTTGGCATTTACGCGATAACATGCCGATTCGAGAGATAGTCCGCAAGACCGGAATCGCTCGAAATACCATCAGGAAGTATTTGTCCAACGAAGTTGTTGAGCCGAATTATCCTAAACGCAAGACCCCGAGCAAGCTGGATGACTATGCTGCCAAACTGGCGGCATGGCTAAAGACAGAGGCCAGCAAGGGACGCAAACAGAAACGTAGTCTCAAACAACTTTACCGAGACTTGGTGCAGTTGGGCTTTACCGGTTCCTATGACCGAGTTGCAGCCTTTGCCAAGCGATGGCGGCAAGAGCAGCAGGAACTGGCCAAGACCGCTGGTCGCGGCACATTCATCCCACTTACTTTTGCACCAGGAGAAGCATTTCAGTTCGACTGGAGCGAGGACTGGGCGGTCATAGCAGGTGAACGAACCAAGTTGCAAGTTGCGCACTTCAAGCTCAGCCACAGCCGAGCATTCTTCTTGCGTGCCTATCCGCTTCAGACGCACGAGATGCTGTTCGATGCTCATAACCATGCCTTCGCAACCTTTGGTGGTGTGCCTGCCCGTGGCATCTACGACAACATGAAGACTGCCGTGGATAAGGTAAAACGCGGCAAGCAGCGTGATGTCAACATCCGTTTCACTGCCATGGTGAGCCACCACCTGTACGATGCCGAGTTCTGTAATCCTGCATCCGGCTGGGAGAAGGGGCAAGTTGAGAAGAACGTACGGGATTCACGTCACCGCATATGGAACCAGTTACCAACATTCGGCAGTTTGGCTGAACTCAATGATTGGTTGCAACAGCGGTGTGTATCACTCTGGAGCGAGATTACCCATCCTGAGCAGCCTGACCGCAGCGTTGCCGATGTTTATGCTGCCGAACGCCCTTACCTGATGGCGCTGCCCTGTCCGTTCGACGGATTTGTGGAACATATCAAACGTGTATCGCCGACCTGTCTGGTCACGTTCGAACGCAACCGCTATAGCGTACCAGCCTCCTATGCCAACCGTCCGATCAGCCTTCGAGTGTATGCCGACCGGCTGGTGTTTGTGGCCGAGGCACAGGTTATTGCCGAACATGCACGGCTGATTCAACGCAATCCTGCAATTGGGCGAACCATTTATGACTGGCGCCATTACCTGAGCGTATTACAGCGCAAACCCGGCGCATTGCGCAATGGTGCGCCGTTCACCGAGCTGCCTGATGCCTTCAAGCGATTGCAGGCCATTCTGCTCAAGCGCCAAGGCGGTGATCGGGAGATGGTTGAGATACTGGCGCTGGTTCTACAACATGATGAGTCAGCGGTGCTGGCGGCGGTCGAGTTGGCCTTGGAGGCCGGTGTGCCATCCAAGCAGCATGTGCTCAATCTTCTCAAACGGCTGATTGAGCCCGCACCACCAGCTCCCATTGATACTCCGCTGACGCTGATGGTCGAACCGCAGGCTAATGTCAGTCGCTATGATGAGCTACGGGAGGTGCGCCATGCAGCATGAAGCTATGATGACCTCGCTCAAGGCGATCAAGTTGTACGGTATGGCGCAAGCCGTCGACGAACTGGCCAGGCAGAATTCGCCTGCATACCAGAATGCGCAGGAGATGCTGGGAACTCTAATCAAAGCGGAGATGGCTGAGCGTGAGGTACGCTCTATCGGCTACCAGATGAAGGCAGCCAGGTTCCCGGCCTACCGCGACCTGGCGAGCTTCGACTTTAGCCAGAGCGAGGCGAATGAGGCACTGATTCGCCAATTGCATCGCTGTGAGTTTCTGGATCAGGCGCACAACGTAGTGCTGGTCGGTGGCCCCGGCACAGGCAAGACACACCTTGCCACTGCATTGGGTGTGCAGGCCGTGCAGCATCAGCACCGCCGGGTGCGCTTCTTCTCGACCATCGAACTGGTCAATACGCTGGAACTCGAGAAGGCCGCTGGCAAGCAGGGGCAACTTGCCAGCCGAATGATGTATGCCGACTTGGTGATTCTGGATGAACTGGGCTACTTGCCGTTCAGCCAGGCAGGCGGTGCTTTGCTGTTTCACTTCATCGGCAAGCTCTATGAGCGAACAAGCCTTGTGATAACGACCAACCTGAGCTTTGCAGAATGGGGCAACGTGTTTGGGGATCCAAAGATGACGACGGCACTATTGGACAGGCTTACCCATCACTGCCACATCATTGAGACCGGCAACGATAGTTACCGTTTTAAGAACAGCTCGACTCAAACTGGAAAGGGGGGCAAAACCAGAAAACTATCCACAACCTGAACCGTTAAGATATAAACTTAGGGTGGGTCAAAATTCGATGCAACACCCGGGTCAGATTTAAACGCAAAAACTCACTCTCGCTTGGCTGGACGTGTGCAACTGACCACGGACGGATTAAAATCTTATGTAGAGGCTGTAGAGGGCGCGTTTGGACGTGATATTGACTTTGCCCAACTGGTCAAGATTTACGGCACAGATGGGGTTACAACAAGTGATGCGCGCCGTTACAGTCCATCAGAATTCACGGGCGCAGAAAAAACCGTCAAGATGGGCAGCCCAGATATGGCGCACGTATCCACAAGCCATGTAGAACGCCAGAATTTAACCATGCGCATGTCGATGCGTCGCTTCACTCGTCTTACAAACGGATTCAGCAAGAAGGTTGAAAACCTTGAACACATGGTCGCGCTGCACTTCATGCACTACAATTTCGTGCGCATTCATAAATCGCTGCACACTACTCCGGCAATGGCGGCAGGCGTAAGCAATAAGCTATGGGAGATTTCGGATATTGCCGCGCTAGTAGCTGATCCTGTTCCGGCAAAGCGCGGCAACTATAAAAAGAAAAATGTTTAGGCAAAATGATGGTTATCAGGGGAAACCTTATTAAAGTCACCCTCAGATAAAGAAAATACTTCTTTTACCGAGTCAGAGAGGGATTTATAAAACATCATCACGATACCAATTGGGATTAAATAAACTAACCATGCACCGTTATTAACCAATATTATCTTAGCTGCTATGTCCAATGTTTCTTTTCGTACGGATACTGCCTCTGGCATTTTACAATCATCGAAAATCATCTTTCTTTTTTGAACATGATCCAGCAATGCCTTATCATTTTTTATTGCATTCTGTGCCAGTGTTAGTGCTACAACGTCAAAATTGTGTAATGATTTTAGTAGAATATTAATTGTGTCTTGCAAGTAGTCAAAATGTTTGCAATCAAATTTGTTGCCATGTTGCATTTTAAGAAAACGAACGTCATCTCTAACCTTGAACAATTCAAAGCTTAATTTCAATCTGATAGACGGAGCGATAATTGATTCATATATAAAATGAAAAATCGCAAACACCAAAAAAATTATAATTAAATATTCCATTTTATTTTCTTCCACTTGGTTTTATCTGATTTCCGAGAGCATGTGATTGAACCTTATTCCGCTCAACGCTCAATCGTGCCATTTCATCATGAATTATTCTTCGCTGATATTTTGAATGAACAGTCCATGCAACTAAAATGCAAAAAGCGAACAAATATCCTAATAGTTTTTCAGTTTCAAATACTTCTACTAAGCGTAAAGCAAGATGACCAACTTCTTCTTGTGGCATGCGTAGGACAATGATCAAAAGGATCATCCCCACGATCAATAGGAGAAGCTGCCCTTTGCTTACGATTCTTAAAACTATATCTCTGATAGCCTGAGGCCACCCGATTTGGCGATTTTGATTGGCACGAGACATCTTTACCCCAGAGACAATTAATCATACCCATAGCCAATCTCCGCAGGACGTAAATATACGACCAACAATTGCATGGAAAATCATTAACTATATAAAATACTTTAAGATACTATGCAAACAGATCATTGATCTGATTCTTAGTTTGTTACTCGGCAAAGTACAAGAACATCGTAAATCAGCTACCACACTTAATACTGTCTGTCAATAGTGTTCTTATACACTCTACCAAATTGATGCAGTATAAGCAACATAAAACGATAAGTTTACACAACCTTATCCACAATCTTATCCACAAAATCATAAGTTGTTGTCGGCAAAATCTAAATTTTCTTTATATTAAAACTTTATTATTAAAATTTAGGCTCAGAATAGAAGGGGAATATTGATCTTGTTGTAAGCAATCCACCCTACGTGCTGGGCGGCAACATCACCACTAATAGGATGAGCATAATAGCGAACTGTTACATTCATCTGCGCGGTAGCGCACATTGTCGATGTGATCTAGTGGCGTTCCAAATTGGAACATACCTACCCGCTGGGCGGCGCACATTTAAAAACCGACCTAAATTTCAAACTGAGACACTACCATCAATGCATATGAATCCACAATATCTGCTCACCATGATAATATCGGTTCTTCAGCGCTTGCACGTCAGGCAACTCTGGTTGAGCATGGTGATTCTGTCCATGGCGATGACCGAAGTTATCTCTGCGGTAATGGAGTGGGTACTACTCGGCCACATCACGGTGGATTACCTGCTGACTGGCATGGTGGCTTCGGTTCTGGTGGCCTCTCTGGTGGTGGCGATCATTCTTTACTCCTCTGAGCAAACACGTCGCGTCGCGGCTAATCTGGCAGAGAGCGAGAACAAGTACCACACGCTGTTTGAAACTGCGAATGACGGAATATTTCTTCAGGATGCAACTGGCTTTCTAGATTGTAACCAAAAAGGCGCCAGCATGTATGGGCTTACCAAGGAGGAAGTTATTGGCAGGTCACCAGCAGACCTTTGTTCGGAACGGCAACCTGATGGTCGGCTATCGTCAGAGGTGGCTGCCGAAAAAATTGCGGCTGCTATGCGTGGAGAAAAACCGTGTTTCGAGTGGCAGCCTCTGCGTGCAGACGGTGTTCCTTTTGATGTCGAGGTGACGCTGAGCTTCGTCGAATATCGCGGCGCTCCATGTTTGCTGTCCATCGTTCGTGACATAAGCAATCGTAAGGAAGCTGAAAAGGCGCAAAGAATCAGCGAAAGGAGGTTTCGTCACATTTCGTCAATTTCCAACGACCTGATTTATTCATGTTGCCGATCCGAAGATGGTTTATTCAGGGTTGACTGGATGGGTGGCAATGCACAGGGAATTTTTGGTCTTGATACTAAAGAACTTGAAAATATCGCATGTTGGCGATCTTTCGTCGTGCCAGAGGATATTCCTCTGTTTGCCACCAACATTACAGGGCTAAACCGGGTCAACAAAGCGACGTTGTTCTACGCGTTACACATCGTGATGGATCGCTGCATTACGTTCGCAGTATTGCGCAAGTTGAAGATGATCCGGATGGATATGCTCGCCACCGGCTTTATGGTGCGTTACAGGACATCACCGAGCGCAAGCAGTTGGAGGCCGAATTACGCGAAATGGCCGTCACCGATATTCTCACCGGCCTGCCCAACCGGCGTTACTTCATGGCCCGCCTAGAAGAAGAACAGGCACGCATGCTGCGATTGGAAGGAGAGAGCACGGCAGTATTGATGATTGACCTCGATCACTTCAAGCAAGTCAACGACACCTACGGCCACGCCATGGGAGACGGTGTGCTCAAACACTTCGCGGCACTCATGCGTGAAGACCTCCGCAAGATCGATATTGGAGCGCGCATCGGGGGAGAGGAATTCGCTATCATCCTGCCCGGCGCCAATATGGAAGCAGCCCAATCCTTCGCCGAGCGTCTTCGCCAAAAGCTGGCGCAGACACCCTCGACGCAGGATAGCCTGATCATCCCGATGACGGTGAGTATCGGTATCAGCGACATCAATGCAACGGATGCCAACCCTGATGCCCCTCTCATTCGCGCCGACGAGGCGCTTTATCGCGCTAAGTCGATGGGGCGCAACTGTGTTGTTAGATACGACCATGCTGTCACGGATGTATTGCTTTCCCGCTGAGGTGCTACTCGCGTAGCGACAGTGAATGAAAAAATTTCATTGGCTCTTGTGGGTGGCAGTTAACAACGGTCAGTGGCTTTGACAGATTTATGCCAGATTCAACGGCTGCTTTCGGTTTGCGGATTCAACCGGTCGATGCAACACATTGGTTAAGGCTACGCTGATTAAGTCCACCGATTCCATAGGTCGTGCGTTATAGCCGTAGTAGACAAACATGGTAGATGGCAATGAAACAAAATACTCTGGCGATGGCAGCGAAACACGAAACAGGATTTGAACAACACCGCAGACCGACACGGCGCGACGAATTTCTGAACACGATGAATCGCATCGTGCCATGGGTCGATCTATGTGCCGTGATCGAACCGCACTACCCGAAGCGAGGCAATGGCCGTCCACCGATTGGGCTCGAACGCATGTTGCGCATCCACTTCATTCAGCACTGGTTTAATTTGGCCGACTTTGCCTGTGAAGAAGCACTCTACGACATCGCCAGCTTGCGCCATTTCGCTGGCATCGACTTGGGATGCGAAGCCGTACCGGACGCCACCACGCTGCTAAAGTTTCGTCGCCTTCTGGAGAAACACAATCTCAATGAGCAACTGTTTGCCGAAGTCGGGCGCGTACTCCAAGGCAGCGGCATGACACTCAAGACCGGCACGATTGTCGATGCCACCATTATCGCGGCACCCAGCTCAACCAAGAACGCCGATAAGAAACGTGATCCTGAGATGCACCAGACTCGCAAGGGACAGCAGTGGTACTTTGGCATGAAGCTGCACATTGGCGTGGATAGTCAAAGCGGCCTGGCGCACAGCGCCGTCGTCACCCCGGCCAACGTGCATGACAAACATCCTCTGCCTGATTTACTGCATGGCCAAGAGCAGCGTGTTTATGGCGATAGCGCCTATGCCAGCCAAAAGGATTTGATTCACAGTAAATCCCCCCAAGCCCGCGACTTCACCAACTGTCGCACCCGTAAGCCGGGTGGTGAAGTCGATGAGGTCAAGCGCGGCAAGAACCGCAATAAGTCAAAGATAAGAGCCCGTGTCGAACACGTCTTTGCCGTGGTCAAACGGCTGTGGGGTTTTACGAAAGTGCGCTACCGTGGTTTAGCCAAGAATTCCGGCCGCGCATTTACTGCGCTGGCATTGGCGAATATTTACTTGTCTCGAAATCGATTGATGGCACAAGTCCGCCCATAGTGGGCGAATGGCGGGCGAAAAGCCCGAGGAGTAGCCCGAAAGGGTAAAACAATACGGGCTGAACTCGTCTTTTTGCACGATCACGCATATTTCGCAATTTGAATCTTGAAAATGCGGGGCTTGTTCAGCGTAGCCTTAAACCGTTCAGCCGGTGTTTCGAAATCTAACGTCTTTCGTGGACGTTCATTCAGCCTCCGAGCCACAGCATTGAGTTGTGCCTGAGAGTGTACCGATAAATTTGTTCCTTTGGGAAAGTACTGCCTCAATAAACCATTGGTATTCTCATTCGTTCCACGTTGCCATGGGTTATGCGGATCACAGAAATAGACGTTGATGTCGGTTGCCAGCGTAAATCGCTTATGGTCGGCCAGTTCCTTGCCACGATCCCAGGTCAGCGATTTGTAGAGTTCCTGCGGTAACTTCCGGGCATTCTTGATCAGCGCGTTGATGACAGTCTCGGTATCTTTACTGGGGAGTTTAACGAGCATCACATAGCGCGTCTGGCGTTCAACGAGGGTCGCAATCTGACTGCTACCACTGCCACATAACAGATCACCTTCCCAGTGACCCGGTACTGCGCGATCTTCCGCCGTGGCAGGACGTTCACTGATTGACACAGCATCGATGATTCTGCCGTGATCACTTGTCTTCTGAGTATGATGACGTGAACGACGCATGACTCGCGTACGCCGCAAGTGCTCCAGAAGTTCTTTCTTCAATGCGCCTCTAGCCTGGATATAGAGGCTGCGATAAATAGTCTCGTGTGACACCTGATAACTTTCGTCGCTTGGGTAAGTCTGCTTCAGCCACCCGGCAATCTGTTCCGGTGACCACTGCCCTCGGAGCTTGTGTGCCACGATGTGCGCCAACGCTCGATTCTCTACTAGTTTACAGGTCTTAGGCCGAAGTGTGCGATCCCAGGCTGCTTGTTCTGCTTGACTCGCGCGGTAGCATTCTTGACCACCGTTACGCGCGATCTCGCGACTGATGGTGGATGGCGCACGTCCGAGCAACGCAGCAATCGAGCGAGCCGATTCACCTGCAACCATTGCACGAGATATCTCTTCACGTTCAGCCAGAGTCAGAGATAATCGAGAACGCTTCCGTTGTGCGGGTCGTATTCCACCAGTCTCCGCCAAAATGCCTTCGATAGAAGAGTGGGTTCGATCAAACAACTGTGCAATTTGCTGAAGAGAATCGCCTTTTTTCCAGTGTTCCCACATCAATGCTTTTTGACTTTCAGAATAATAAATCCGAGCTTCTCTGTTTCATATACAACACTCCTTCTGTTTATACAGATTCTAGTGTGTTGCATCGACCGGTTGAATCCGCAGTTGAGAACCAGACAGTCACATGTCCATATTTCTATAACCTCTTGGGTCGGTTTGAGACGCTCTCCACAAATTTAAATCAACCACGAAATACGATTTGACTACAGAGTGATTTTTCATCCAGAAAATCATAATCAACAACAGATTATGGATACCCAAATTTAACAACTCTGGTTTGGACAAGGCTGGCTAAGGCAGGATTTCTAAAAATCGGGTATAATCCGCGCCTTTTTCAGCGGCAACTTAATCTCCGCACCAATTAATTTAACCTGGGAATCCTTCGATTATGGCGACTCAGCAAGACAAGAAAAAACCCGTCAGTGCCAAGCAGGCGGCAGCGAACGCTAAGCAGGCAGCAGCCAATCCGATTGCTACTCCTATAGAGCAGTTACAGGATGTTGAGGCACGGCGCACGCGCTTGAAATCATTGATCGTACTAGGCAAGGAACGCGGCTACCTGACTTACGGCGAAATTAACGATCACTTGCCCGAGATGCTTGAAGTCGAGCAGATCGAAGGCGTGGTCAGCATGATCAACGACATGGGCATTACCGTGTGCGATGAGGCGCCCGATGCCGAAAATCAGATCATGACGGACGCCCCCCCGGTAGTGGCCGACGAAGATGCGGTGGAAGCTGCCGAGGCAGCTCTTTCCACGGTGGACTCGGAATTTGGCCGCACCACCGACCCGGTGCGCATGTATATGCGCGAGATGGGCACGGTGGGCTTGCTCACGCGCGAAGATGAAATCGTTATCGCCAAGCGCATTGAGGAAGGCCTCAAGCACATGATTCAGGCGATCTCCGCCTGTCCTGCCACAATCGCAGAAATCCTCGCGCTGGCTGGTAAGGTAGCGCGCGATGAATTGCGCGTGGACGAGGTGATCGATGGTTTTATCGATGCCGAGACGGATGGCATGGAAGCCGCGCCAAGCAGTGAGGAAGTGTCGGCTGAAGGGGATGAAGATGAAGATGACGAGGATGGCGACGATGGTGAGGCTCTTGCTGCGGCCAACCTTGCCCAACTCAAGCTGGATGCGCTGGAACGCTTTGCCATCATCGACGAACTGTTCGCCAAGATGGGCAAGGCGTATGAGAAACATGGCTATCGCAGCAAGCCGTACGACAAGCTGCAGGGGCAAATTTCCAACGAGCTGATGCAATTCCGCTTCTCTGCCAAACAGGTGGATGCGTTATGCGAAACGATGCGCAACCTGGTGGAAGAAGTACGCAGTCATGAACGCAATATTCAGGAGTTGTGTGTCACCAAGGCGCGCATGCCGCGTCCCCATTTCATCAAGACCTTCCCTGGCAATGAGGAGCATCTCGATTGGGCGGCGCGCGAAGTGGCCGCGAAGAAACCTTATAGCGAAACGCTGGCGCGCTTCCAGCACGCTATCGTCGAACAGCAGCAGAAATTGCTCAACCTGCAGCAGCGCGTGGGGATTCCGATCAAGGATCTGAAGGAAATCAACAAGCAGATGACCAACGGCGAAGCCAAGGCGCGTCGCGCCAAACGCGACATGATCGAGGCCAACCTGCGCCTGGTGATTTCCATCGCCAAGAAATACACCAACCGCGGCCTGCAATTCCTCGATCTGATCCAGGAAGGCAACATCGGTTTGATGAAAGCCGTAGACAAATTCGAATATCGCCGTGGCTACAAATTCTCGACCTACGCCACTTGGTGGATACGTCAGGCGATCACGCGCTCTATCGCCGATCAGGCGCGCACCATCCGCATCCCGGTGCATATGATCGAGACCATCAACAAGATGAACCGTATCTCGCGCCAAATTCTGCAAGAGACCGGGATGGATGCGGACGCTGCGACGCTGGCGCTCAAGATGGAAATGCCGGAGGACAAGATTCGCAAAATACTCAAGATCGCCAAAGAGCCGATCTCGATGGAAACCCCGGTAGGGGATGATGATGATTCTCATCTGGGCGACTTTATTGAGGATGGCAATACACTGGCACCCATCGAGGCAGCGGTGTACGATAGCTTGCGCAACGTTACTGCCGACATTCTCGACAGCCTGACGCCGCGCGAAGCAAAAGTATTGCGTATGCGCTTTGGCATCGAAATGAACACCGATCACACTTTGGAAGAAGTCGGCAAGCAATTCGATGTCACGCGCGAGCGTATCCGCCAGATTGAAGCAAAGGCATTGCGAAAATTGCGTCATCCATCACGTTCGGAAAAGTTGAAGAGCTTCCTGGACGGCGAGAGCTGAGGCAACTACTCTTACGGGTCGTTAGCTCAGTTGGTTAGAGCAGAGGACTCATAATCCTTTGGTCCGGGGTTCAAGTCCCTGACGACCCACCATAAAATAATGACTTAGGCGTAAAAACCTAAGTCATTATTCCCGATAAAGTACAGTTTCAGCACAGTCCCGACTCTCGGGGCATCATGGCAATTATCAAAAAACACCTTCCGGCACCTGGAAGGTGGTCGGCTGGCCGACTGCTTCAAAGACCCCGCATAGTGACGCTAAAAATCAAGAAGTTACAATGCCTGTTTGCATTGAAAACAGGGTTTTTCTACAGCCTCGTTTGTTCAAGAAAGCAGAGCTCGGCCTTGGTGTGCCAACACATCTTTTTTCTTGATTAACATCAAGGATATTACTTTCTTTTTGCGGATACAATGAAGAGATTGGTAATCTTTACATTAGTGTATTGATTATTTAGGAAATTATTTTAATAAGAAAAATTATCTATATATCAACATATTTAAATTGCATTGCCGGATTTTTATGCGGGGTGATTTTAAGAACGGAAAGGGGAAAGTGTAAGATGGAGTCTTCTAAGGCGGGTAATTCTACAGTTTCCTTCATGCAGCAGATGCTGTGCAATAAATTTTTACTGTTGACAGTAGTGCTGGCTGTGTGTGCGGCGGTTTACTTTTGTGTCGGTCTTTTTGTACTGCTCGGCCATTAAGTTAGTGTTTTATTGCATAACGCATTCAGCTTTATTTGTTAGTGACAAAAACCTGGATAACAATACGAGATGCTTGGATTTGCGGGCTTAATACACAAATACCACCATCGTAATAATCACAGTAATTTTTGCAATTAAACATTAGCACATTGCGAATTATTTTGAGGGGGCCTTAATTAAATAATTAAAATATAAGTTAGGGAGTAGGGAAAAAGCAGGTGCTTTTAATTTTGTATATGTTTCTCGTGTCAACAACCGTCAATGGCGTCAGCCATCAATTGTTAAAGGGGGGTAATAATGTCAGAAGCTACTAATAGTGCAAGCCCGCATTTTATGCAGAAGTTGTTGGATAACCAATGGATTTTGTTAGCCATTGGCGTGTTGGTACCTACAGTGATTTATACCTTGTGGGGGTTGTGGGACGTAATCAACATACCGGTGTTGCCGTAAGAACGACACATTTGTTTAATTGATAAAGGAGAAAATATAACTATGGGAACTTCTTATACCCCCCCAACTAACCCGGACTGGTGGCGTGAACCGATCGAACGCACCGAGTTAACGTGGATTGTGATTTCATTTGCGTGGTGTATATTCATGTTCGGCTGGATGGTTAGCTGGCACTGGATCGGAAATCAGAACATGCGTAACGAGGCCTATAAAACAACGCCCGAAGCGTATGCCAAGAAGCTGGCGGATCAGGTGGTGAAATATTCCGTCCGCAAAGATGTGGCTAGCGGTGAAGATGTCGTGTCACCGCCCCCCGGCAGTGATGTTTATCTGGCTGGTATGCAGTGGCAATGGCGTCCTATTCTGGAATTGCAAAAGGGAAAGACCTATCACCTGCATCTTTCTTCTCTTGATGTGGGTCATGGCTTCTCGTTGCAGCCTGAGAACATTAACTTTCAGGTTTATCCAGGCTACGAGCAGGTTATCAATGTGACCCCGAACAAATCCGGCACTTTCAGCTTGACGTGCGGTGAATACTGCGGCGGTACTAATGCCATGGGTCATCAAACGATGCTAGGCAGAATTTACATTAAGGAGTAAAAAATAATGGCGACGACAACATTGTCTGAATTTCGTGTTGATCCAGTATCCGGCCTTAAGATTAACAGGACGGCTAACACCTTGGTTAAGTGGAATGCATTTGCAGCAGTAGTATTTTTGTTGGTTGGGGGGCTGTTCGGTCTCGGTGTGGCACTTACTCGCATGCCGAGTGTGCAGTTGCTCCAGCCGGAGATGTTTTACGTTTTTCTGACGGCTCATGGTCTCGTTTCTCTGGCGGTATGGATTATTTTCTTTGAAATGGCTGTGCTATATTTTCTGGGTGCGCATGTGTTGGGCAACCGATTAGCGACACCACGCTGGGCATGGACACAGTTCTGGCTCATGCTTATTGGTGCGGCCATGGTTGCGGTGGCAGTGCTGCAAGGTGATTCCAGCGTGATGATGACCTCCTACCCGCCATTGCAAGCAGCGCCTCATTTCTATTTGGGCTTGATTATATTTGCTGTGGGTGCGTTGATCGGCTGCTTTGTGTTTCTTGGAACTTTGGTGGTTGCCAAGAAAGAAGGAACATATAGTGGGTCGCTTCCGCTGGTTGTTTTTGGCGGCCTGACGGCTTGTATTATTGCCATTTTCACCATCGTTTCCGGCGCGTTGATCCTGATCCCGACTTTTTTCTGGAGGGTAGGACTGATCAGCCACATTGATCCCATGATGTACCGGGTTGTCTGGTGGGCGTTCGGTCACTCCTCGCAGCAGATCAACGTGGCTGCCCATATCTCTATATGGTATCTCATTGCCTCATTGGTATTCGGCGCCAAGCCTATGTCCGAAAAGGTGAGCCGTGGTGCGTTCCTGCTGTATATCCTGTTCCTGCAGCTTGCTTCTGCGCATCACTTGCTGTCCGATCCGGGGCTGACTTCTGTTTGGAAGATATTCAACACCAGCTACATGATTTATCTCGCAGTGTTGGCCAGCATGATCCATGGCTTGACCGTTCCCGGCTCCATTGAAGTTGCGCAACGCAAGAAGGGTCTTGATACCGGCCTGTTTACTTGGCTCCGCAAGGCGCCTTGGGGTAATCCGATTTTCTCCGGCATGTTTCTGTCATTGATCGGTTTCGGTTTTATCGGTGGAATCACTGGTGTGGTGATGGGCCAGGAGCAGATCAACATGCTCGTGCACAACACCATATATGTGCCGGGACATTTTCATGGCACCCTCGTATGCGGTACCACTATGGCTTTCATGGCGGTTACTTACTGGCTGATTCCGGTGGTATTCCAGCGCAAGATAGCTTTACCAGGATTGGCGAAATTGCAGCCCTATGTCTTTAGTCTGGGCGCGTGGGTTTTTTCAATCTCTTTGATGGGTGCCGGCACTTTGGGTGTGATGCGTCGTCATGCTGATATCACTTTTGCCGGACAGCCATTGGCTTATGAATATCCGGCAATCGCCAGAGGTTTGATGGATTTTGGCGAGATATTCGGTGTGATCATGGCGGTTGGTGCAATCATGTTTATCGTGGTTGTGCTGGCGTCTATTTTTGCAGGTGAGCGCATTCCGGAAGGTTCCGCACCATGGCCGAAAGTTGAAGATGCTGATGTTGCGTTTGAGAAGGCTGGGAAAAAACATATTGGTATCGGTGGCATGGAAGCCCCGGGTACTTTTGTGCTCGCCATGATCTTATTCGTGACCATCGTGTTGTATTATTTCATTAACTTCAAGTACCTGGCCACTGTATGGAGCATGTCCTAAGAAACTAGATGAGGGAAAGGATGCTATGGCATCCTTTCCTGATTCCTCGGGACAAGAGCTGGAGATTTGGTTAGAGTGCTCTCTATCCTGAGTTCGGCGCATGCAATCCTCCAGTAGTTGTATATCTAAAGAACAGGATTGATACAACGCAAACTGTCAAGGAACAGGTTAGGAGTGTTCGAAAGAAGAGTTCGACAAAACCTAATCAGCATATTCTCCAAAAGTCAGAAAGAAAAAAGAAGGGGTCAAAATTAATGATCAGACAATATATCGATGTCTTCAAGTTGCGCATAGGTTTGGTGATTACTTTTGCTGCTTTGGGTGGCATGGCAATTACTCCCGGGCAATCACTGCCGGTTTGGAAAATTCTGGTTCTATCATTAACGGTAATGATGGGGTCAGCGGCAGCTGGGGCTTTCAACCAATACAGCGAATACGATATTGATGCAAAAATGGCTCGTACAAAAAATCGCCCTTTCGTGAGCGGATTTTTTGAGCATAGTCACAAATGGTTTGTGATAATCGGGGCGCTGCTTCTGGTTGCGGTAACATCCGCTGCCTTTGCACTCAATGCGATGACGGCGCTTAATATTTTTCTCGGTGCATTCACTTACGCCATCGTTTATACGGTATGGCTGAAGCGGCGTACTTGGCTAAACATTGTATTTGGTGGTTTAGCAGGGAGCTTCGCCGTACTTGCTGGTGCTGCAGCGGTTAATCCATCGATCGGCCCGCTTCCACTGTCGTTGGCGTTGGTGTTATTTCTGTGGACACCACCACATTTTTGGAGTTTGGCGATAGCCATTCGCGATCAGTATGAAGCAGCAGGGGTTCCTATGCTGCCGGTGGTAAAAGGCAACCAAAAAGCAGCGCGCATTATATTGGGACACACTATCCTTTTGGTGTTGGCCTCCCTATTGCCGGTGTATTACGGTTTAGGTTGGATTTATCTTGTTGGTGCCTTGTCGGGTGGAGGTTACTTCCTGATTAAAAGTGTGCAGCTGGTTCGTAATCCGACGAAACAAACGGCAATGGCTAATTTTTTTGCGTCACTGGTGCAGTTTAGTGTGTTGATGTTTGCACTGATGCTTGAAATTAGTTTCGCAGCCTGAATCCCCATACTTTGTTCCAAATAGGCATCCCGTTTGGCATTTGCGCAAATGGGATGTTTTATTTGATTACGAGACAATTATTTCCAACTAGACTCGGGTGTCATCATTCCAAAGAGTCAAATATCATTCAAACCTGAATTATGCATCACCATTTATTAACGCTAATTCTGGTGGTGTTATTATCAGCACCCCCCTCTTCCTTGGCACAGAATAGTGATACCAGTGGTGTAAAGCTGTATAAAAACTCTGTATCGACGTCAAAGCTACATGTACAACCGGAAAAGGTAGATTTTCAGGTTTTTGATGAAAAGGAAGCCCTGAAAATAAGCCAGAATGCAATAGGTAAGCAAGTTGGTGATTACACTTTCCTGAATCGTAGCGGAAGTATAGTGCGCCTGTCCGATTATCGAGGCAAGCCGTTAGTTATCGACTTGATCTATACCCATTGCCCGTTTGTCTGCGCACTCAAAACCCGCAATCTGGATGCACTCAAACTGTCACAGGATGCATTAGGAGTTGACAGCTTCGGTGTGCTGACGATTGGTTTTGATACGGAGAATGATACTCCTGAGGCAATGGATGCTTTTGGCAAACGTATGGATGTAAAAATGGCCAACTGGAAATTCGTTAGTGCTGACGCAGATACGATAAAAAGGCTGAGTAAGGATTTAGGGTTTGTTTTTTCCCCTTCCCCCGCTGGCGGGTTCGACCATATAACGCAAACAACTTTTATTGACGGACAAGGCAGAGTTTATCAACAGATTTACGGGGAAGAGTTTGATAATAAGACATTGGTCGAGCCCTTAAAGAATATGATTTACAACATCAAGAATACAGATCCAATTTACAACGTAGTGACAGCAGCGTCAGGTTTTGCCGGTATTGCAAAAAGCGTGAGGCTTTTTTGCACGGTTTATGACACAAAAACTGGGAAATACGTTGTAGATTACAGCTTTTTCTATGGGGTTGGACTGGGTGTTCTTGTTTCATTGCTTATTATAGGGTGGATCGTGAGCGAGTATCGTCGCGGCTCCAAGCGGAGCGCTTCACACCAAGTTTGATATAGATCAAGATAAAATCAACCGCTGGCTAAAGATGTTGATGTGTTGGGAAATTCTGATAAACTCTAAAAAAATCGGTATGCAACTTGATTCCGGCGGATTTAATTTGCATAGAAAAATCTTTCGCTAAGAAACTTCGCAATCCTTGTAGTGCGGCGGCTATTCGTAAATCATCCAACACTTTGAGCCAACAGTAGAAGACAAAGCCCCATTTTTCGCCCGTTCTTTATTGTCAATAATATTTTACTAGAAATTATCCAGTGATCAAATTCATTCATCGTATCGGCCAGAGCATTTTTTTTCGTATCGAAAGCGCGCTCAATAGCGTTTTTGGACCCACATTAAATCCGTTTTATTATTTGGGCGCAATTACCTACTGGATGTTCTGGATCATTGTAGTCAGTGGTTTCTATATTTATGCCTTTTATAAGACCGGCCTTGAATTATCCTATCCTTCTGTTGAATATCTCACGCACGAGCAATGGTATCTGGGCGGCATAATGCGCAGCCTGCATCGTTATGCTTCAGACGGCATGATGCTGGCCGCTGTTTTGCATATGTTGCGTAATTTTGTCTTTGACCGCTACCGAAACTTCCGCTGGTTTTCATGGTATACGGGTGTTGCTGCGCTATGGCTGATTTATGTTGCCGGTATAAACGGATACTGGCTGGTTTGGGATAAGCTGGCGCAATTTGTTGCCGTAGCGAGTTCGGAATGGTTGGATGCATTGCCAATCATTAGTGCCCCTTTGGCGCGCAATTTTCTGGAACAGGGAAGTGTAAATGATCGCTTATTCTCCCTGCTTTCAATTATTCACATTGGTGTGCCATTGGGTACTTTTGCACTTATTTGGATTCACACCCAACGCGTTCCGCAGGCTAAAACATCGCCACCAAGAGCGCTTAAAATTGGATTGACCCTGTTCATGATCATGCTTGCGCTGGTCAAACCGGCGTTAAGCCAAGGGGAAGCGGATTTGGACTCCTCTCCATCCATATTGAATCTGGATTGGTTCTACCTATGGAGTTATCCATTGCTCTATTCTTGGGGGGCGGGCAAGGTATGGGCATTGATATGCGGCGTTACCGGCTTATTTCTATTGCTGCCGTTCCTGGGTGGGAGGAAACGCGGCAAGGACGAATATGAGATCACCGCTATTCCCGGCGGACATATGGTTACGGCCATGAGAGGCGAAACCATACTCGAGGCCGCGTTGCGTCAGAGAATGAACCTGCCATACCAATGCCGTGACGGTGCTTGTGGGGCTTGCAAGGGTAAGATATTGAGAGGTACGGTCGATTATGGTACTTACCAGAAAGGCGTGCTCAGCGATGCGGAAAAAAAGGAGGGCCTTGCTTTGTTCTGTTGCGCCAAGCCACTATCCGACCTTGGCATAGAGTGCCATGAAGTCGATGAGTTGAGGCGATTTCCGGTAAAGACCATGAATTTCAGCGTACAAAAAATGGAACGGGCGGCACAGGATGTGATGCTGATCGAGTTGCGACCCGAGGGTGATGAACACATGAGCTTTATCGCCGGGCAGTATGTTGCAGTGTTACTGGATGATGGTAGTAAACGCAGTTTTTCCATTGCTAACGCACCGCATGAATCGGATATGTTGCAACTGCATATTCGTTTGGTGGAAGGCGGAAAATTTACCAGCCATGTCTTCAATGAGATGAAAGAAGGCGATGTGCTGCAAGTGGAAGGGCCGCTCGGTACTTTTTTCCTGCATGAAGCAAGCGACAAACCCATTATTTTTATGTCGGGAGGCATCGGATTCGCCCCAGTCAAGAGCATGGTGGAGCATGCTTTAAGAATCGGGTTAAAGCGTTCCATGGTGTTGTATTGGGGGGTGAAGACGGTGGATGATTTGTACCTTGCGGATTTGCCGGAAAAGTGGCAGAAGGAGCATGGTAATTTTAAATTTATCCCGGTGTTGTCCGATTCAAAACCTGGGCATGACTGGCAGGGTAGAACCGGTCTGGTTACTGAAGCCATCCTGCAGGATTACCAGAAGTTGGACGGCTATCAGATATATGCCTGCGGTTCGCCTTCAATGATTGAAGCGGGGCGTGCGCCATTCATGGCTAAAGGATTGCCGGAAGACCAATATTTTTCTGATGCTTTTCTGGTTAATCATTACAAAACATCGGTTGCAGAATCTTTGGCATCCTCCGAAGAGGTGAAGCATGTCTAAGCCATTACGTTATATGGGCCAGGGATTGTTTTATGCCTTATTTATGGGCATGATCGGTTATTTCTCCACCTCTCCGGCATATACTCACCTGCCGCCTGATGAGACGTTGATCAAGCTTAGTTTCAAACATGCAGGCCAACTCAAAGGCGATTGCCGCGAACGTACCCCGGAAGAGATTGCCCAATTGCCTGTTTACCAGCGCAAAGGGACTAAGGTATGTCCACGCGAACGGGCAGATGTGGTTGTTGATCTGGAAATGGATGGGAAGCAACTCTATCACGAGGTATTGAGGCCAACTGGCTGGGCGCACAGTAGTAATTCGAATATTTACCGGCGTATCCCGGTGAAGGCTGGCGTTCATATTCTGAAGGCGCGCCTCAAGGATGATGCCGGGAATGATTATAACTATACGCATGAGGAAACGGTAAACCTTGCTCCAGGGCGTATCATGGTGATTGATTTAAAATCGGCGACGGGCGAATTTATTTTCAGGAATAAAATGCAACTTGAGGATAAGAAATGAGTTCAGCATATCAGCAAGCAGGTATCAAAACAGAGGATAGAGGTGAGCGCGGATTCGCGCTTTCTCTACCGTCGGATGCCAGTCGTAGATTGGCTTCCGGCTGGTTGTGGCTCGGCATCGCATCGTTGGTGTTTGCCGGGCTGTTCGCTATTCTTCTGGTGCTTTCGCGCACTCCTTATGTTCAGGATGTTTTCCCTTGGGTTGACTTTTTTCATACCGCTCTTGTGGTGCATGTTGATCTGTCAGTGCTGCTGTGGTTTCTGGCATTCGCCGGAGTGTTGTGGAGCCTGAATTCATCATCCAGATATCTTGGTATTGGCTGGCTGGCCTTGGTGCTGGCGGCAGTTGGCGCCGCTATGATCGTCTTGTCTCCTTTTGTGGATACCGGCCCACCGCTGATGAGTAATTATGTGCCGGTGATTCAAAGCACTTTCTTTTTTACAGGATTGATCGTTTTTGCTGTTGGCATAGCATTGCTGGTGCTGCGCAGTTTTATAGCGATACCCAATGCAAATCTGTGGCGCGGAGGAGAGGGATCTATACGTTTTGGCTTTTTTGCCGCTTCTATTGCTACGTTGATCGCGCTGGTTGCTTTTGGGGGGTCATACATGATGATTCCTCGCACATTAGAGAGCACACAGTATTATGATTTTCTATTCTGGGGTGGTGGACATGTGCTGCAGTTCACCTATCTTTTATTAATGCTGACTGGATGGCTGTGGTTGGCAGATTCCTGCGGCGCAAGAATTGCGCTGACTCCTCGGGTAACGTCAGTCATCCTTATGTTGGGGCTGTTACCGGTATTGTATGTTCCCATTATGTACCTGTCCTTTGCCGGCTCGATGACTGACTATATTGGGCAGTTCACCCAGTTGATGAAGGTTGGAGGTGCTTTTGCACCCGCGCCAATCGGATTGGCGGTTCTTTACGGAATCGTGGCAGGAGGTCGCACTTCAGCGACAGATCCACAACGCGCGGCATTGCTGTCGTCCATGCTCTTGTTTGCCATTGGTGCCGGGATAAGCCTGATGATCAAGGATAGCAACACGATTATAACTGCACACTATCACGGAACCGGAGGGGCAATCAGCCTGGCTTTCATGGGGCTGACTTTCCATCTGTTGCCGCGCCTCGGTTATCGTGAGCCGGAATTGAAATGGGCAACATTAGTGCCTTATGTATATGGTGCTGGACAACTGCTCCACTTGCTCGGGTTGCTGTGGTCCGGCGGTTATGGGGTGCAGCGCAAGGTCGCAGGCGCCGCGCAAGAACTGCATGGCTTTGCACAGACAGCAGGTATGGGATTGATGGGTTTTGGGGGGTTGATAGCCGTTATTGGAGGCATCATGTTCCTGGTAGTGGTTTTCAATGCCATGCGGCGGTTGAGGTAACTCGGAATGGCAAATTAGTATAAAAAAACCTATGAATCAATAATAGTTTTTATTCCGAGGTATATCCAAGATAACGGATAAAACTGAACGAGATAAATGCCAGTACCAAAATAATCAAAAAGAAAACGAGACTGCGTAAACCGCGATTTTGGAAACGTTCTCCGCGTGATATTTCTATGCGATCAAGTATCCAGTCGGACATAAAGTAGAGGCCGCTAGCGATTAGTGTGTAGTAAATGACTTCCATGTTAACGCCTCATAAATAGTTTACGCACACACATTATATGATGCCGCCGGTTTTTGAAGAAATGGATTCAAACAATTATTTCAGCTTTGCTGCTGATGGCATTGATTCAAAGCCTCTGAATTGATCACATCCAATCCCACTGAGTCATTTGCGCGCAGGGTACTGCTTCAGTTTGAAGGTATCCTGAATAAAGTTTTCGGCAATGATCTCAACCCTTTTTACTATCTTGGTGCGCTGGGATTCTATTTTTTTTGGGTGGTTGTTGTCAGTGGTGCCTATATCTATGCTTTTTATAAGACTGGCATCAAATTATCCTATCCCTCTGTCGAATATCTCACGCACGAGCAATGGTATCTGGGCGGGGTCATGCGCAGTCTGCACCGGTATGCTTCCGATGCGCTGGTACTGGTAATGGTGTTGCATCTGTTGCGCGAATATATTCTGGGGCGCTATCGCGGAGCACGATGGTTTACCTGGGTCACCGGTGTGTTGCTGATATGGTTGATACTTGCCGCTGGCGTCAATGGTTACTGGATGGTATGGGACAAGCTGGCCCAATATTCCGTCGTAGCTACCATGGAGTGGTTTGACTGGCTGCCGATATTCAGCGCACCGATGTCGCAAAGCTTTATAACGCAGGAAGTGCTCAATGATCGTTTCTTTGCGCTAATATCTTTTTCGCATGTGACCGTTCCGCTGATTATTCTGTTTTCACTTTGGATACACATCATGCGCATAAGCAACCCCGTGGTTAATCCAAAGCGTGCGCTCATGCTGGGCATGCTGCTGGCGCTGCTGATTCTGTCATTGGTAAAGCCGGCGCTGAGCCAGGGGCCGACGGATATGGGGATTGAGCCGGGCAAAGTTGGAATTGACTGGTTTTATTTGTATATTTATCCATTGCTGGACACATGGTCGGCTGGAGGTGCGTGGGCGCTGGCAATCGGGCTCAGCATGCTGCTATGCGTGTTGCCGTGGCTGCCAACCAGACATAAGCAGATACCGGTTGCCGAAGTAAATCTTGATGATTGTAGCGGATGCAGGCTTTGTGTCGCCGATTGCCCCTATGAGGCGGTTGTGATGAGGCCCCGCAGCGATGGTAAGCACTTTTTGGAAGAGGCGGTGCTGGTAGAGGATCGTTGCGTAAGTTGCGGTATTTGCGTCGGGGCATGCCCCTCATCAAGCGCCTTCAGGAGCGAACCTGAATATGTAAGCGGAATCGAAATGCCATCACTGCTTATATCCGGGCTGCGCACCGTAATGATGAATGACTTGGTAAAACTTGAGGGTGATATTCGTATCATGGTTATTGGCTGTGATAATGCTGCGAATATAGAGAAGTTGCGCAGTAAAGGGGTGGCCGTATTAAGCCTGCCATGTATTGCCATGTTGCCGCCCTCTTTTATTGAATATGCGCTGAATGAGCATCATGCAGAAGGCGTATTAATTACCGGCTGTCGTGAAAACGATTGCTACCACCGGTTGGGTGTGCTGTGGGCAGAGCGTCGTCTGACTGCAGAACGGGAACCGCGCCTGCGCAGCCGCGCCGAGCGTGAGCGAATCAGAGAATTCTGGGCTTCTTCTGCCGATTTTAAAGAATTGGCCTTGGAATTGGAGTCATTCCGCTCCAGTCTGCGTAGCCTGACCGAGAGTAAAAATATATCAAGGTAGAGTGTGGTATGTCATTAGATACAGTCAATCAGGACATGTCCTGAAGAATCGGCTGACCGTTAATGACTGGATAATTGAGACTCTACGGAGCGAAATTTTTAGGTTTTGATTCATAGGACATGGGAAAATAGAAAAACCTCTATCCAGCATAACCAGTGATGACCCTCTCAAAATCGGCCCAACCGAACTCCGCACAACGCATATTTTCTCTTTGGGATTTATGGCCATTCCTGCGACCTTATCGTGGGAGAATTGCTCTGGCATTTCTACTATTATGTTTTGGATCTGGCACTCTACTTTTGGTACCGTTGGCATTCCGTGACCTGATCGATTTTGGTTTCGGGCAAAAGCAAAATGCCAGTGGCGGGTTATTGGGTACGCTGAGTTTGAATGGACATTTCGCTGCGCTGTTCGGATTGGCGAGCTTGTGGGCTTTAGCTGTGGCGGCGCGCTATTACACCGTGTCATGGGTTGGTGAGAGGGTAACGGCTGATTTGCGTAGCGCGGTATATGCGAGAGTGCTGGCGCAATCCCCACAATTTTTCGAGACCTTGCAAACCGGAGAAGTTCTGTCGCGCCTTACGGGCGATACTACGCTGATCCAGACCGTGATCGGCAGTTCCATTTCGATGGGCTTACGTAGCCTGTTCCAGTTTATCGGCGGCATGATCATGCTGGCGGTGACAAGCTTTTATCTATTCTCACTGAATCTTGGCCTGATGGCGATATTGACGTTACCCATCCTTGCCATTGGCCGTAAAGTCAAAAAGCTCTCGCGTGAATCTCAGGACAAAATTGCCGATGCCTCGGCGCTGGCCGGTGAGATACTCAACGCAGTTCCAACCGTACAGGCCTATACGCAGGAACAACGCGAAATCAATCGCTTTGCGGATCGCGCTGAATTAAGTTTCATCACTGCGATTCAGCGCACCCGCGTACGTTCGGCGATGACCGCGCTGATCATTACCGCTGTAATGGGAGCTATTATTTTCGTGCTATGGATAGGTGCTAACCAGGTTCATGAAGGCAGCATGACGGGTGGGCAACTGGCTTCTTTCGTCCTGTATGCGGTTCTGGTAGCGGGTGGAGTGGGTACCATGTCGGAAGTATGGGGCGATGTAATGCGTGCGGCTGGTGCAACCGAGCGATTGCTGGAACTACTCCATGCCAGGGCAAACATTGTCGAGGTCACTACACCGCAACCGCTGCCTCATCCCAGAAAAGCAGAGATCAAGTTCGAGAATGTCACCTTCCGTTATCCATCACAAATGCAAACGGCTGCTCTGAATGGCATTACCCTCGACATTGCACCGGGTGAAAGTGTTGCGCTAGTTGGCCCTTCCGGCGCGGGCAAGACGACCCTGTTCCAACTCTTATTACGATTTTACGATGTGACGAATGGCACGATTCGTTTCAACGGGCTGGATATTCGCCAACTTTCATTGCGCGAATTGCGCGACAAGATATCCATCGTGCCTCAAGACTCGGTGATCTTCTCTGCCAATGCGATGGAAAACATTCGCTATGGCTGCCCCGCTGCCAGCGACGAGGAGGTCATGGCCGCAGCCAGATCGGCACAGGTGGAAGAATTCATCCAGCGCCTGCCAGAAGGCTATCAGACATTCCTTGGAGAACGCGGCACCCGCTTGTCCGGCGGGCAGCGCCAGCGCATTGCCATTGCGCGTGCAATCTTGAAAAATGCGCCACTGTTGCTGCTTGACGAGGCCACCAGCGCGCTTGATGCAGAATCAGAAATTCTGGTTCAAGAAGGATTGAACGCCGCTATGCAGGGGCGTACAACTATCATCATTGCACACCGGCTTGCCACCGTGAAGAAGGTCGACAGAATCATCGTATTGGAACATGGGCGCATCGTCGAAACCGGAGCACCGGAAGATTTACGAAAACAGAGCGGCCTGTACGCGCGACTCGCACGCCTGCAATTCGACGTTGAGTAATGCGCTGCCCAATCAAATTAGTAGACAGTCAACTTGTTATGGATAGTAAAAACACTGCAATTATTGTCGAACAATTTTTACATGAAATCGCAGAGTGTCAATCAGAATCTTGATGTTTCTGGATGACTGGTTCATTGCACAGCAGAAGGAAAAGCTGGTAGCATGAAATCCATCTCTGGGAAGACAAAAATCGAGGGAAGTTAATCTTCTATTCAACAGATATTTCACATTTATTTCTGGGTAAGCTAAATGAAAAAAATGATCCACAAAAACATATTACCTAAGAGTTCGATCTCTTCGTACAACGGCATTGCTTTATTGTTGTGCACTTTGATAATTACAGGCTGTGGTGACAAGCTAATTCCCAAGGCGTTTGTATTTGACATGACGCGTCTAAATCAAGATGGCAGTGTGAACGACGGCAAAGACTATGCCAAACAACCCTGGGCTTGTGTGCGGGACAACCAATCAGGTTTGATCTGGGAAGTAAAAAAATCTGAGGCCGGTTTGCGGAATATCAACAATACTTACAGTTGGTACGACTCTGATCCAAATACCAACGGCGGTTGGCCCGGCAAAGCTAACGCAGGAATATGCACAGGCAGCGATTGCGATTCAGAATCCTACATCAAAGCGATTAATGCGATAAAGCTTTGCGGCTTGAATGATTGGTATCTGCCAAGCCGTTTTGAATTGAACACCATAGTAGATATCAGCGTTTTACCTCTAGGGCCTACATTTCCAAAGTCTTATTTCCCGGAAACCATGCCCGGAAAATACTGGACTGATACAACGTTCAGCACTCGCCGCGCCGGTGTCTGGATATGGAACTTCGAATCTGGCAGCGATTACGTAACGGAAAAAAGTGAGGCGCATAGCATAAGATTGACTCACGCTTCACCGAAAAAGCCTGACGTAGAGGCGGTCAAGAAATAAGCAATGAGGTGCTCAATTTGACGCAACTCCGGTTGCAATACTGATTTTATAGTTTAACGAAACCAGCAGTAGCACGAGAAGTGCCGCGCAGCCATTGTGTGCCACTGCCAGTGCCAGTGGCACCTGCAGGAAGATTATCGAAACGCCAAGGGTAAATTGCAGCGCAATCATAATGAACAACCAGCGTGCGGTTTTGCGTAAACTGTCGACCTTGTGTGCATTAAATGCTACCCAGGAAACCAGCATAACCACGACCAAGGCAAAGGTGCGATGTGTCCAGTGGATCGCCGTCAGGGCAGGGAAGGGCAGGTAATCGCCTTGGGCGGTCATACCCAGATCGCGCCATAACGAGAAGCCATTTGCGAAATTCATAGGTGGTAATAGCGCGCCCTGACACAGCGGGAAATCCGTGCAAGCCAGAGTCGCGTAGTTGGTGCTGACCCAGCCGCCAAGCGCAATTTGTATTACCAGCAGTGCGATAGCCAGTGCTGCTGGAATGCGGAGCACGGAAGCCGACTGCGGCACCGTTGGATGATTGCTTTGGCGTGCGCCGAACCACGTCAGTAGTGCCAGCAACGTCATGCCTAACAGCAGGTGCGTGGTCACGATGATCGGCTGAAGTTTCATCGTGACAGTCCATGCGCCGAAAGCACCCTGCAAACAAATGAATGCAAAAAGCAGTGTCGGGAACAGCGGCGAAAATTTCATTTCCTTGCGTCCCGATTGTAGCCACCTGCGCCATGCGATCAACATCATCGTGACGATCAATACACCGATGCCCATTGCCAAGTATCGATGAATCATCTCTATCCATGCCTTCATGGTTGTTACCGGCCCAGTCGGCATTGCAGTTTCGGCGGCACTGATGTCTTTATGTGCCTGTAGCGGGTTGGCATGCCCATAACAACCGGGCCAATCCGGGCAGCCAAGACCGGAATCGGTCAGCCGTGTGAATGCGCCGAACATGATCAAATCAAATGTGAGGAAAAGTGTAATCCAAACCAGTTTGCGGTATTTGTCAGTGTCGCTCGATACCCAGACGATTACCAACGGCATCAGCGCCGCTAGCATGCCCGTGACTGCAAGCTGGATCAGCATAATGTGCTTCCCGAATCCGGCTGCTGAATGAGCACGGGGTGAAACAGGTACCCCTGATGGCATGTGATCGGGGGCATGGCGAGGATTTTCATTCGGTAAATCTCCAACAGGGCGACGGTTTCAGCAGTCATTGAGTTTTCTTTCATTCGATAAGCAGTCAATTGGTGACATCAGGATCGGTCTATGCTTAAGGTTCCCGATGCTATCGTGCATAGACAATTTAATTACATCGTTTTATTCGCAATTGACCCGGCGATAAGCAAGCTACGACTGCGAAATTAGAATCCATCCAACTAAAACTGTGATTAACTTCTACGCGATGACACTAACCCATCACCCCTGACGGAGTCAATACTGAACCAAACTTGCTCCGTGGCTCAAATTTCGTTAACCTCGCAGCCACGATGCCCATAATATCGACAAGCTTCTTTAACATCTGCCGAGATTTATCAGCACTTGTGGCGCATCATTCAGGTATCTACATTTTAGACCGTTAAGGAATGTCCAGTGAGAACTATTGCTGCTTGGTCACTTATCATTGCTGTATTGTTGGTCTCAACAGCCAACGCGCACCAAATCATCAACGGTTGTCAGCTCAAACGGAAAACCAGTTGCCCTGGCATCAACCTTTCCGGAGCGAATCTGACCAAGTCTGATCTGGCCGGTGCCGATTTTTCGGGTGCCGATTTATCAGGGGCTAACTTGAGTGGCGACAGGATTACGGAGGCTAACCTGATGAAAGCCAATCTTTCCAATGCTAATCTTTCAGGAGTTGGGTTGTCCGATACACATATGAATGGTGCAAATTTGTCGCATGCAAATCTTGCCAAAGCCGATCTATCCCAAGGTACTTTACCGGGTGCCAACCTCAGGGATGCCAACCTTGCGGGCGCAAATTTATCCCTGACCAATCTTAAAGGAGCTGATCTGTCTGGTGCCAATGCAAAAGGAGCAGTGTTTGTGATGGCCAGCCTGGTTGATGCCAACCTCACCCGCGTCGATCTAACTGATGCTACACTGGTTGGAGCCGATTTGCGTAATAGCATTCTGGAAGGCACCATATTATGCAGAACCATCATGTCGGACAGAAGCGTCAATAACAGCGGTTGCCCAAAATAGCGGCGGACAAGGCGAATATCACATGTATCTAAAACTTGTTCTGGTGACCTGCCTACTCGCTTTTTGCTCGGTAGTGTTCAGTGCCTATGCGCGGCTTTCCGATTCTGGCCTTGGCTGCGCCAACTGGCCTGCCTGCTACGAAGAAAATGCTCTGAAGGTAAGGCAACCGCCCCAAGCTGATGCCGCGCGCGACCACGCCTCGTGGCGGTGGAAGCTGCAAAACATGGCTGGGATGCTACTTGGAATACTGGCTATCTCGGTCTGTGGCCTTTCGTGGCAGAAGCGCAGGGAGTTGCGGCAATCCCCTTTGCTGCCAACCTTGCTGGTGGCATTAATGGCATTTCTGGCGGTATTCGGCATCTGGGCTTTCTCCCATCTGCCGCGATCAGTTATTGTTTCGGTGCATCTTGCGAGCGGGTGTGCCATGCTGATATTGCTGACATGGATCGCGTTGCGTCAGATGGAACAAGTTGACGAGATCGGTGTTGGCGGGACGCAGAACTGGCGTGGATTTTCGCTGCTTGGCCTAGTGTTGGTGCTGGTTCAGATCATGCTGGGCGGTTGGGTAAGCTCTAATTTCGCCGCGCTCGCCTGTACTGATTTTCCTCTTTGCCAAGGATTGCTATTGCCGCCGATGGATTTTTCATACGGCCTGGATAAATACGGATTGCCGCTTTCCATGGAAAAACTGACTGCGATTCACTGGATGCATCGGGCTGGCGCGCTGCTTATTCTTCTCTACTTAAGCTGGCTGTCCTTCAGTGTCATGGCGGTGGAGGGGCTGCGCGCAATTGGCAAGGCCATACTGGGATTGATTGTGCTTCAGTTTGTACTCGGCATCTCCAATGTTCTGCTCGGATTGCCGCTTGCGGGTGCAGTTCTGCATAATGCGGTAGCGATGCTGTTGCTGGTTACGCTGGTGGTGTTGAATTACAGGCTTCAAGAACAGAAAATATAACGGGTAACCTTGTTATTCTTGTGGTTTGTGTTTCTGGTGTGATGCGGTGGTTAGGTAGATACTTTTATATTCATTAAGTCTTTGTAGTCATTCGGGCGAGTGGGTTTTGGGAATGACTCAACTCGATGGCACTTTATAGGGTGCGTATTTATTAGATTTACCAGTCTTGGATTGTCAAGCCACCCGCAATCGAAAATCTGCCGAAAGTGCTGACATGTTGATACGTAAATTATTTTTTTTATTGTGCCTCTTTCTGTTTACCGCGTGCGGAGAGCATGATTTGCCTTCGCCCTATCACGCTATAGATGTTACCTGGCAGCTTGAACAGGCTGATTTTCACCTTACCGATTTTAATGGCAAGCCCCGCAGCCTGGCGGATTTCAGGGGGAAGGTGGTGGTGCTGTTTTTCGGTTATACCCACTGTCCTGTGGTGTGCCCAACCACGCTGGCCGATCTTGCGCAGGTCATGCGCATGCTTGGAAAAGATGCTGACAGGGTGCAGGTGATATTTGTCACAGTAGATCCAGAACGCGACAGGCCTGAATTGCTGGCGAAGTTCGTTCCCTACTTTTACCCCTCTTTCCTGGGCTTATATGGCGATGCACAGGCCACTGCTCAGACAGCTAAGGCGTTTGGTGTCAGCTATGAAAAGCAGTATTACAAGAAAGGCGACTATATGCTGCAACATTCCGACAGCACATTTTTGATCGGCACAAAAGGCCACCCATTGCTGCTTTCTCGTTACGGGCAGCAAGCTGAATTAATGGTGCAAGACATTAGGCTGTTGCTGGCCGCCGATCAGTAAACGATCAGATATCATGTCGGTTGGCAATAGCGGAGTCCAACGTGTTCACGGTTTGCCTGAAAGAGTATGGGGAAAATTGGGCAAAAACACGTTCTACGAACGTGGTTTGTTTACTTTATCGACTTGCGACCTACGCCATGATTCATTCATAGAAGGCTGAGTATGCTGACAATGAATCTTGGCCCGCTCCACTTACCCACCTCCATTTTGTTGATGATAATAGCCCTGTTGATTGCGGCAGGGGTCGGTCATTTTGTTGGAAGACATCAGGGAACAGGTATAGGCAATGTCTTAATCGATATGGTGTTGGTCGCGTTGCTGGTGTCTCGTATTGCCTTCGTTGTGATCTGGTTTGATAAGTACCGCGATTTGCCTTGGTCCATTTTCGACATCCGTGACGGCGGCTTCATACCGTGGATAGGCTTAATAGCCGGACTATTGGTGGCTATCTGGCGAGGCTGGCAACGCCCAAAATTGCGCAGAGCGCTTGCATTGGGGTTAATGGCTGGAGCGCTTGCCTGGATTATGTCTGATGTACCAGGCATGCTGGGCATGACAAGCCAGGCGACCTTGCCATTAGTGGCCTTGAAGACGCTTGCAGGAGAGCCGACCAATCTTGCTGCGTTGGCAAAGGGCAAGCTAATGGTAGTTAATCTGTGGGCAAGCTGGTGCCCTCCATGCCGCCGAGAAATGCCGGTGCTCGCCGTTGCGCAACACCAAGAAACGGAGGTCACGTTTGTCTTCGTTAACCAAGGTGAAGACGGAACGACAGTCCAGCACTACTTAAGCGGCGAGGAGTTTGGCATTGTCAACGTTTTGCTCGACTCGGGCACGGAACTTGGCCGCTCAATCGGTTCTACGGGTCTGCCAACTACGCTTTTCTACGATGCAAAAGGACGTATGATCGATGCACACTTGGGTGCGCTATCGGCTGCTTCTTTGGCCAGCAAATTAAGTGAATTGCGCGCGCGCACAACCGATCATTAACATGGTAAAGGACTGTTGGCCGTATTCTGCTTCGTTCAACATTGCAGATACCAATGAGCATGTTGGTGGATTCGCCAAATTTGTTGTCCACCAAGGCATTCAGGCAATTTTCAAGTGATAATTATTCTCTTCCGGGGAGCCGCCCGCTGAAGCCTTATTCCATGTGGGTTTCAGCAGAGTTAGGAATAATCTCGCACACCTTTGTGGAACGGCTAGATTCCCAAGCAGGGGGCAAGCCGAACTTCATCTAGCCAAATAGCCTTCCATATAACGGGCGGTCGCGACCATCCGAAGTCGGTCCGTTTAAGCCAGTCGATCTTGTTAATTCACTTCCCAATACCAGGCACTCGTTCGACATGAACGGGCCACCTAGCAATGGAGACCGTTGCGGTCTATTGATGTTCTCCGAAGCGAATGCTCACGACTTAGCGAAATGTCCGGCCATGATGCTTCGCAATACACAAATTATGTTTTTTTCTATCCCATTTTGCGTCATCCAAAACTTCGATGATCGCTGCAAAGGCAATCATTGCGATAATCCATGCAATATATTCAATATCCATTTTAATTCTCCTTGATGATTGCGATCGTGACTACGTATGATCACATAAGGACATTTGTTGTGTGGCAACACTTGCCTGACACTAGATGCAACAATATGCTCACAATTGCTGAGGTACTGTGCGGCAACACACATAGAGTAAGAAATGATATGGATTTAGCGGGATACATCCCTGTGTACTCTACCGCACTGAGTTTGCAATTCGGCTGGCGTACAGTGGTCCACATGGTGATCAATGTTTCCAGAGGTTGAGAGGAGGTGTGTCATGAGTATCGTAATGAACATGAGCAGCTACGAAATAACACGCAGCTTAATAGAGACGGAATACGGTGATGAGGTTATACGCGAGAGATGGAATCCAGCCGTTGCACTGATGTGTCAGTACCAACCGTTTGTCTCGACGAATAAACTGACAACCTTTCCAACTGATCTTGCGACGGTCAACGCAGAATTATTTATGCAGAGGATGTTTGCCCATCAGCACTAACGCTTGTACTGCGATCACAACAGCCAGTGGCGTATGCCCCAAAGTGGCCGATGGCATAGGACAAAATCTGATGTTGCTTTACAAAGTTACTTAGTCGATTTTGGTTAAACCGCTGATATTTTCAAGCATTCAGCAATGCCACAATGCTTACGAAACATTATCTCTCCCCTCTCAAGTGCAATACTTGAGCTTCACGGGGCAGGCGACTGCCCCGTTTTTTTCTCTATCTGTAGGAACAATATCAGTCACAAGTAGTATGGAAGTTATGTAAGTCTCGACATGAATGAGAGCTATTGGAGGCTGCGTGCGTATTGATAAAAAGCATTAGTGCAAATCCCAAAACAACCCAGCCGTTCCTCTTCATGGAATACCTTTTTTCAGCGCTGAAACTCATAATTGGGGGGCTCTCGATAGTCCGGTTGTGGCCGTTTTTGCCCATTCGCCGTTGCGGCTTCGGGCGGCAGCTATGTGATCACTTCAGATATCGTAGCTCCAATTAACTGATGGTCGCTACGCGGCGACCCGTAACTGCCGGATGGCTATGAATTTACGCTTCCCGGCCAGTCGTGACGGCTTTAATTACCTACAGTCAGGTATATAAATTAGGGGCTACAGAGTTTGATGGGGCGGTAATATAGGACAAACACCGATAGCATATCTGGCGAAACCCCTATGTTTTTTAAGCCGGTGCATCGTCATAATAGCTAGCGTGAATACAACAAAGTTTCCTTACTTAATTCCAAAATGAAAAACTTGACGTTCTTCCCTTTCATCTTTCCAATTTCTGGCTACTCTACAGATTTCGGTAAACGAGCAGTTTATGAGAAATTACATAATGCCAAGGCGCAGAAGTGTATCAAACAACGCACATATGACTGCACACAGCGAGAAAATTACGAAGGCGATCAAAGCAGGCTAGGTGAATTGGAGCAAAAAGTAAACATCCTACGTTCGTAGAACGTGAGATTGCTCAATGCCCCCACAATAGCTCCGAGAACGATTCACAACAGGAGTTAACCATGACCATTATGAACCTAGAAGTTCTCGATGCTTTTGATTCTGACCTTGCCCTGTAAAAACGTATTTCTTAACTGAGGGTAGAATTCAAGTTAAGGAGACGAAGAAATGACAACAGGAAAAGGTAAGCGAGCAGCGTACACGCTGGAGTACAAGTTAGAGGCAGTGCGATTGGTACAGGGCGGCCAAGCCTGCGCGGTGACCGCCAAAGTGCTGGGCATACCGAAGCAGACGCTTGAGAAACTGGGTTCGTCAGGCAGCGAAAGGCAAGCTGACCGGTGCGGGCAGCAAGCCGGTGAGCGCAGAACAGATGGAGCTGGCGCGTTTGAGAGCCGAGCTTGCGCGGGTCAAGATGGAGCGCGATATATTAAAAAAAGCGACGGCGTACTTTGCGCGGGAGTCAGCGTGAGGTATGCCTGGATTGAGCGGCATAAAAAGCTCTGGCCGATCACGCTGCAATGTGCAGTGCTGAACGTCAGTGCCAGCGGCTACTTTGAACGTCAGCGGCGCAAAGATTCTGGTCGGACAGAGACGCCAGGCAAGCGCATCAATGATGAAGCCCTGTTGGTTCACATCAAAGCAGCGCATGCCGCCAGCAAAGGTGAATATGGCTGGCCGCGAGTCTGGCGAGAACTTCATGCCAATGGAGTGCGCGTTTGGAAAGAACGGGTTCGGCGGCTCATGAAGGAGCACGGCATCAAAGCGCGCGGGAAGCGTAAATTCGTCGTGACCACCGACAGTAAACATAACCTGCCGATTGCGCCGAACTTGCTCAACCGCAACTTCCAACCGGATGCGCCTGACTGCGTGTGGACGAGCGACATCACTTATATCCAGACCGATGCAGGCTGGTTATATCTGGCTGTGGTTCTTGATCTGTACAGCCGTCAGGTTGTGGGCTGGAGCATGCAGCCGCACATGCAGACCAGCTTGGTAACCGATGCGCTCAGGATGGCGTGGTTCAGGCGACGGCCAGAGCCGGGGCTGATCTTCCACTCTGATCGTGGCAGCCAGTATTGCAGTCACGCATTTCAGGGCACACTGGCTGAATACGGCATGCAAAGCTCAATGAGCCGCAAAGGAAACTGCTGGGACAATGCGCCAACAGAAAGTTTGTGGGGATCGTTGAAAGTAGGAAGGCTATATGGAATGCGGTTTGAAACACAGCGCCAGGCAATGGACGAGGTGATTGACTGGCTGACGTACTACAACCACAGAAGACTTCACTCGACACTGGATTACATCAGTCCGATGCAGTTCGAGAAAAACTGGTTTGCGGCACAGTTGAAGAAGGCCGCATAATGAGCGCGTTAAGAAATACGGATTACAGGGGCAAGGTCATTCTTTCCGAGGTGCGATTGTTCAAAGTGAGCCGTTAGTAGCAATGCTTTGTGAGTTGATCTGACTCTAAAAGCTCTCTGCACGCTTGGATTAAAGCACTAGTTACACCACGATTCAACAGAACTGCTAAATAAATGACTGCACAGGTTTGTTGTTCGTTGTAATGAGCAAGGTATGACACTAACTAGATAATGGAATTATTATGAGTTCATCGAACTATTACATTTCAACTTGGGTAAAAATTGCCATGTCCACCATAATGGCGGTCGCAATTTTTAGTCAACCCGCTCATGCGGTATGCATTGAGTGCGGTACGGTCACTGATGTGAAGACTGTTAAAGTCGAAGGTCATGGTAGCGGCATTGGCATTGTTGCGGGTGGAGTAGTTGGTGGCATACTTGGCCACCAAGTTGGTGGGGGGGTGGGAAATGATTTGGCAACCATCGGTGGTGCAGCAGGCGGTGCTTATGTTGGCAACCAAGTGGAAAAGAAATCAAAAGCAAAAACCAAATATCAAGTCATTGTACAGATGGAGGATGGCTCAATTAAAACTTTCAATTATTCATCGAAAACGAGTTATCAGGTTGGTGATCGAGTCAAAGTGAAAAACGGCAATTTGACGCGACAATAAGTTATTGATGTTGCATTCTGCCATATTGGTCGCCTAAAAGCGGCTATTCGTGACTGTCGCTTTTTGGCACAGACCAATATTTCATGTTGCATTATTGTCAGCCACAAAGCAACTACGACAACGTTATCTGAACCTTCTATTTTGGCCCCGATTTCGCCCCTGGTTTGGCCGGTGGAGTAAACCCGGAAATCCTGCAAATTATTGACTCGATTTCCTTGCCTTTAACAAATTTAGTCAAGTGGCACATCATTATCTGGGCCTTGGCCTTAAGCTCTGCCAAATAAAAGTGTACCTCGGTCAATGGAATATCAGTGGCTTCGGCGATTTCTTCGTCAGAACGCTCACCAAGCTGTTTCAGGTACTGGAGGATTTCATTCATGGATAATAAGAACGGCGACAACACCCAACAGCTAAAATCGCCTCAAAGCTTAATGCCTATCGATGAGTCTGAAAGCAGGCTCGTTTATTTTGTCAATCAATGAGCAATATGGTTTAATCGCGCCCATGAAATTTCCATTCAAGACTATTGCGCTGATCGGTAAATACAAGACGCCGGAGATTACCGAGTCGTTGCTGCGGCTGGCCGCCTTCCTTTCCGGGAAAGGTGTCTCTGTGGTGGTGGATGCGATTACTGCCGAACACATCGAGCAGCATCCTTACCGCATAGTCCCATTGGGTAAGATGGAAGGGGTGGTTGATCTGGCCATCGTGCTGGGCGGTGACGGCACTATGCTGAACATTGCGCGCACGTTGGCGCCTTTCGGCATTCCCATGGTGGGAGTGAATCAGGGACGGCTGGGTTTTCTTACCGACATTTCGCTCGACACCATGCAGCAGACCATTGAAGCCATGCTGGAAGGCAAGTTTGTCACCGAGCAACGCATGTTGCTGGCCACGCGCGTACTGCGTGCCGGGGAAGAAATATTTTATTCGCTGGCCCTCAACGAAGTGGCGGTACACCGCGATAATGCCAGCAACATGATCGAGTTCGAGGTGCGCATAGACGGCGATTACCTTTATAACCAGCGCGCTGACGGGCTGCTTGTGGCGACCCCGACTGGCTCCACCGCCTATGCCCTGTCATCCGGTGGGCCTATCCTGCACCCCGGCCTTGATGTCATCGAGTTGGTGCCGGTGTGCCCGCATACCCTGAGTAACCGTCCCATCGTGGTGAAGAGCGAATCGGTGATAGAGATATTGATGCATCGCACCTCCAATGTGCGTGTGCGTTTCGATAGCCACAGCTATTTCGATTTGCTGGGTAACGACAAAATCGAAGTTACCCGCTACCCGGCGCCGATCTGCTTGCTGCATCCGGTGGGGCATAGTTATTACCATACGCTGCGCGAGAAACTGCTCTGGAATAAGACGCTGTAATGTTGAAGTTCCTCAGCATCCGCGACTTTGTCATCGTTGATTCCCTGGAACTCGATTTTGCTTCCGGCTTCACCGCGCTGACCGGCGAGACTGGCGCGGGCAAGTCCATCCTGATCGATGCGTTGTCTCTGGCGCTGGGCGAGCGCGGCGATGCGGGCATGGTGCGCAACGGTTGCGAGCGCGCCGAGATCAGCGCGGAATTTGATACGGCCAGGTTGCCGCAGTTGCAAGCCTGGCTGCGCGAGCAGGAGCTGGAAGGCGACGCGGATGGTTGTCTGTTGCGCCGGGTGCTGGACACCAGCGGGCGTACACGCGGCTTTATCAATGGGCGCAGCGCCACGCTGCAACAAATGCGCGAGGCGGGTGTGCATCTGCTCGACATCCACGGCCAGCATGCACACCAATCCCTGCTGCGTCCCGATGCGCAACGCGATCTGCTGGACGGTTTTGCCGGGCTGGGACGCGAGGCGGAAGCGCTGGCGCTGCTGTTCCGCGACTGGCAGGCATTGCATCGCCGCCGCGTGCAACTGGAACAGAATGCCGAAGCGGTGCTAGCCGAGCGCGATTTGCTGCTGTTCCAGCGGCGTGAACTGGAGACGCTGAATTTCAGCGCGCAGGAGTGGACAGAGTTGCAGGCTGACTATGCGCGCCTGTCGCATGCCGCCAGCTTGCTGGAAACGGCGCAGTTTGGTGTGGAGGTGTTGAGCGAGGCCGACACAGCCTGCCTCGCGCAATTGAATATGTTGGTGGCGCGTGTGCGTGCGGGTATGGAGTTTGACATGGCGTTGCAAGACACGCTGACTATGCTGGAAAGCGCGCAGAACGAATTGCAGGAGGCGGTGTACGCGTTGCGCCATTACCAGCAAAAACTGGATGCCGATCCCGCACTGCTGCGCGAACAGGAACAGCGCATGGCGGACATTGTGGATGCTGCGCGCAAATACCGCGTGACGCCGGAACAGTTGCCGGAAGCCTTGCAACGCATCGTCGCGCGGCTGGATGAACTGGGTGGCGATGCTGACCTCGCCGCACTGGCGCAGCAGGAAGCTGCAGCGCGCGAAAAATATCTCTCTGCCGCGAGGAAGCTGGGAACGGCGCGCAAAAAGGCAGCGCAAAAATTGTCGCAGGAAATCACCGCTGCGATGCAGACGCTGGCCATGCAGGGCGGCAGCTTCGCCGTGGCATTGACACCGCTGGCAGAAGGTAATGCGCACGGCCTGGAGTCAGTTGAATTTCAGGTTACGGCCAATCCCGGCACGCCCTTGCGCGACATGGCGAAAGTCGCCTCCGGCGGCGAATTGTCGCGCATCAGCCTGGCGATACAGGTCGCAGCCAGCCAGGTAGCAACCGTCCCTACCTTGATTTTCGACGAGGTAGACAGCGGCATCGGCGGGCGCGTAGCGGAAATCGTCGGGGCTTTGCTCAAGCGGTTGGGGCTGCGCCATCAGGTTATGTGCGTGACGCATTTGCCGCAGGTGGCGGCGATGGCGGACGCACAATGGCAGGTGAGCAAGTCCGTCCGCGACGGTGCGACCCTGAGTACCATCTCCGTGCTCAAGCAGGCGGAGCGCATCGAAGAGATCGCACGTATGCTGGGCGGGGTAAAAATCACCGAGACTACTCTCAGACACGCTGCCGAAATGCTGGGCGCTTGAGGTATCATGTAGCAATTTTATAAAAAGGCTTATTTTAATGCGTATCAAACTCATCGCCATTTCCGTCCTGCTCGCTTCATGCAGCAGCATGTCCATGCCCAAGCTGCCGTCGCTTGCGCCCCACAAAATTGAAGTCCAGCAAGGCAACCTGATTACGCCGGAGATGCGCGATAAGATCAAGGTGGGTATGTCGACCGCCATGGTGCGCTCCATTCTGGGCACGCCGCTGATTAACGATATCTTCCATCCCAAGCGCTGGGATTATGTGTATAGCCTGGAAAAAGGCGGGAAGCTGGTCGAGAAGCAGCGCATGACGCTGTATTTTGATGGTGAACGCTTGACGCGTATCGACGACAACAACATGCCGATACAACCCCAAGTAGTCTCGCCAGTTCCGGTTGAACCGGGCGTTAAGAAATAAGGGATTGGCGATGGACAAAATCAAGGTCGCAATTGCCGGTTGCGGCGGGCGCATGGGACGAGCGTTGCTGGAAGGCGTGTTGCAATCGAATGACCTGACCCTGTACGCGGCGCTGGAACACGCGGCCAGCACGCAATTGGGCAAGGATGCCGGGGAGATGGCTGGCGGCGCCTGCGGTGTGAAGATCACTGCGGATGTGGCTACCGCGCTGCAAGGCGCGGATGTGCTGATCGACTTCACCCGTCCGGAAGGTACGCTGCATCACCTTGAGATTTGCAGGCGGATCGGCGTGAACATGGTGATCGGTACCACCGGTTTCAGCGCGCAGCAAAAGGCGCAATTGGGTGCGGCGGCGCAGCATATCGGTATCGTGTTTGCGCCCAACATGAGCGTGGGCGTAAACCTCACCTTCAAGTTGCTGGAAATGGCATCCAGAGTATTGAGTCACGGTTATGACATCGAGATCATCGAGGCGCATCACCGCCACAAGGTGGATGCCCCTTCCGGCACTGCGCTAGGTATGGGCGAAGTGATCGCCAAAACTCTGGGGCGCGATCTGTCGCAATGCGCGGTATATGGCCGCGAAGGCGTGACTGGTGAGCGCGATCCTTCCACCATCGGTTTTGCCACCGTGCGCGGCGGCGACATCGTGGGCGACCACACCGTATTGTTCGCAGGCACCGGTGAGCGCATCGAAATCACCCACAAGGCCAGCAGTCGAGCCACCTTTGCACTGGGCGCATTGTGCGCCGCGCGTTTCCTGCAAAGCAACGTGGCGGGGATGTATGACATGCAGGATGTACTCGAATTAAAATAAACATTTTACTTCTGGGTGCATGTATCCAGAATGGCGTGGCAAGTGTCAGTGTGGATGCCAAGCCGCTCTCTGTTGTGGCATAATCGCCTGCTCTACAACGAGTATCAGGCAGGCGAAACAACATGAACGCGCAAACTCTTTACGACAAACTCTGGAATTCTCACGTGGTGCGGCAGGAAGCAGATGGCACAGCGTTGATCTATATCGACCGTCATTTGGTGCATGAAGTAACCAGTCCGCAGGCCTTCGAGGGGTTGAAGCTGGCTGGGCGCAAGCTGTGGCGCACGGCTTCGATGTTGGCAGTGCCGGATCACAATGTTCCGACCGTAAATCGTGCTGCAGGCATCTCCGATCCTATTTCGCGCCTCCAGGTGGAGACCCTTGATGCGAATTGCGCAGAACTTGGCGTGACCGAGTTTAAGATGGGTGACATCCGGCAGGGTGTCGTGCATGTGATGGGGCCGGAGCAAGGTGCGACTTTGCCGGGCATGACGGTGGTGTGCGGCGATTCGCATACCAGCACACACGGCGCATTCGCCGCGCTGGCATTCGGTATCGGCACTTCCGAAGTCGAGCATGTGATGGCGACGCAATGTTTGTTAATTAAGAAATCCAAAGCCATGCAGGTAGTGGTTGAGGGTGCGCTCGGCAAAGGCGTGACGGCGAAGGATGTGGCACTGGCGGTGATCGGCAAGATCGGTACGGCAGGCGGTACGGGCTATGCCATCGAGTTTGCCGGTAGCGCGATCCGCGCCTTATCCATGGAAGGGCGCATGACTTTGTGCAATATGGCCATCGAAGCGGGCGCGCGCGCGGGCATGATCGCGGCGGACGACACCACTATCAACTACCTCAAGGGGCGTCCGTTCGCACCCCAAGGCGAGTCGTGGGATAAGGCCGTGGCTTATTGGAACACGTTGCACAGTGACGACAGCGCGCAGTTCGACGCGATAGTTAAGCTGGATGCCGCGCAAATCAAGCCGCAAGTGACATGGGGCACTTCGCCGGAGATGGTGGTGGCGGTGGACGGACGTGTGCCCGATCCTGCAACCATGAGCGATGCAGTGAAGCGCGAGAGTGCGGAGCACGCCTTGCAGTACATGGGCCTGGTGGCGAATACATCGATTATGGAAATCAATATCGACAAGGTATTCATTGGTTCCTGCACCAATGGCCGCATCGAGGATATGCGCGCTGCGGCGGCGATTGCGCGCGGCAAGCATGTTGCGGCGAATGTGAAGCTGGCGATGGTGGTACCGGGTTCCGGGCTGGTGAAATTGCAGGCCGAGCAGGAAGGGCTGGACAAGATATTTATCGCGGCGGGTTTCGAGTGGCGCGAGCCGGGTTGCTCGATGTGTCTGGCGATGAATGATGACAGGCTGTCATCGGGCGAACGTTGTGCTTCGACTTCCAACCGTAACTTCGAGGGGCGGCAGGGGCAGGGCGGCCGCACCCATTTGGTGAGTCCAGAAATGGCCGCAGCCGCAGCCATTGCCGGACATTTTGTTGATGTGAGCAAATTGTGACATGGAGCGATCATGAAGAAAATATTGATTTTGTTGGCGACACTAGGTGTATTTTTGGGTAGCAATGCGTTTGCCGAGGAAAGCGTTCCGGAACGTGTCGGCAATGGGGTTAAGAAAGGCGGCGAAGCTGCTGCCAAGGGTATTGAGAAGGGTGCTGAAGCCGCAGGCCGTGGTATCAAGAAGGGTGGCGAAGCAACGGTCAAAGGTGTAAAAAAAGCCGGTAAATGGGTTGGTGAGAAGGTGCAAAAAGGCGGCGAGAAACTGCAAGAGGTATCCAAGCCAGAGGTATCTAAGCCAGAGGTATCCAAACCAGAATGAAAAAATTTACTTTGTTAAATGCTGTAGTCATGCCGTTGGATCGAGCCAATGTGGACACCGACGCGCTCATTCCGAAGCAATTCCTGAAGTCGATCAAACGTTCCGGTTTCGGCCCCAACCTGTTCGACGAGTGGCGTTATCTGGATCACGGCGAGCCGGGTATGGATAACTCCAAACGACCACTGAATCAAGATTTCGTGCTGAACCAGCCGCGCTATCAGGGCGCGCAGATTTTACTGGCGCGTGAAAACTTTGGCTGCGGTTCGTCGCGCGAACATGCGCCCTGGGCGCTGGAAGACTACGGTTTTCGTGTCATCATCGCGACCAGCTTCGCCGACATATTTTTCAACAACTGTTTCAAGAACGGTTTGTTGCCGATTCGTCTGGCTGCTGAACAAGTTGATGCGCTGTTCAAGGCGGTGGAAGCGAATGTCGGCTACAAGCTGAAGGTTGACTTGGAGCAACAGACTATCAGCGCGCCGGATGGCACGGTGTACAAGTTCGAGGTGGAAGCCTTTCGCAAGCATTGTCTGCTGAATGGCTTGGATGATATTGGTTTGACCTTGCAGCATGTGGGCGAGATCAAGGCTTACGAAGCGAAGCATCAAGCCGCGCAGCCGTGGCTGTTTGCGTGAAACGTGGAATGCAAAAAGTAACCCCCTTAATCCCCCTTGTCAGGGGAGGTGGCTCCTCCCCTGACAAGGGGAGGCTGGGAGGGGTTTGTTTTTCGTTATTCACGTTCTAAGAATTTGTAAATTTGTTAGGAATTGAAAATGAAGATCGCAGTTTTACCCGGTGACGGGATAGGTACGGAAATCGTAGCTCAGGCAACCAAGGTGCTGGAAGCCTTGCGCAGTGATGGGTTGAAGATAGAGATGGAATACGCGCACCTCGGCGGCGCGGGTTATGATGCGGAGGGTGATCCGTTTCCCCCAACGACCGAAAAGCTGGCGCTTGCAGCCGATGCGGTGTTGCTCGGTGCGGTGGGCGGTTATCAATATGATACGTTGCCACGGCCTATGCGCCCGGAGCAAGGTCTGCTGCGCATACGCAAAGGGTTGGGACTGTTCGCCAACCTGCGTCCGGCGATGGTGTATCCCGAGTTGGTTAATGCTTCCAGCCTCAAGCCGGAGCTGGTGTCAGGTCTGGATATCATGATTTTGCGCGAACTGACTGGCGACATTTATTTTGGCCAGCCGCGCGGCATCCGCACCATGGACAACGGCGAGCGCCAAGGTTTCGACACCATGCTGTACAGCGAATCTGAAATCCGCCGCGTAGCGCATGTCGGCTTCCAGATCGCGCTGAAACGCGCCGGTTCGAATGGTAAGGCGAAGATGTGTTCGGTGGACAAGGCCAACGTGCTGGACACCAGCATGTTCTGGCGCGAAATCGTCACCGACGTGGCGAAGGAATATCCGGCTGTGGAACTGTCGCACATGTATGTGGACAACGCCGCGATGCAACTGGTGCGTGCACCCAAGCAATTCGACGTGATCCTGACCGGGAATATTTTCGGCGATATCTTGTCCGATGAAGCTTCGATGCTGACCGGTTCCATCGGCATGTTGCCGTCTGCTTCGCTGGATGCGAACAACAAAGGCTTGTATGAGCCTTGTCACGGATCCGCCCCGGACATTGCGGGCAAAGACATCGCCAATCCGCTGGCGACGATTTTGTCGGTGGCGATGATGATGCGCTACACTTTTGCGCGGGAAGATATTGCGCAGCGTATCGAGAGCGCGGCGCGCACGGTATTGCAACAAGGGTTGCGCACGAGCGATATTTACGAGGCCGGAATGCAGAAGGTTGGCTGCGCGGCGATGGGCGATGCGGTGGTTAAGGCGCTGTAGCGCCGTGAAATGTGAAATGGGAAACGTGAAACGTGGGGTATGGCGGTATGCCCGGTTTTACATTTCACCTTTCACTTTTCACGAATTTTTAGAGGTATCAAGATGAGAGTTGGTTTTATTGGCTGGCGCGGGATGGTGGGTTCGGTGCTCATGCAGCGCATGAGCGCGGAGCGTGATTTTGACTTGATTGATCCGGTATTCTTCACCACTTCCCAGATTGGCGGCAAAGCCCCGGACATAGGTCGCGAGGTGTCGTCGCTGAAGGATGCCAGGGATATCGCCGAGTTGAGGGCGATGGATGTCATCATCTCCTGCCAGGGCGGTGATTACACCACCGAAGTATTTCCCAAGCTGCGCGCGTCAGGATGGCAGGGTTACTGGATAGATGCGGCTTCCACACTGCGTATGGATAAGGATTGCGTGATCATTCTCGATCCGGTCAACCTTGATGTCATCAAGGACGCGCTGGTGCAGGGCAAGAAGAATTTCATCGGTGGCAACTGCACGGTGAGCCTGATGCTGATGGCGCTGGGAGGACTGTTCAAGGCCGACCTGGTGGAATGGGTCACTTCGATGACCTACCAAGCCGCTTCCGGCGCGGGGGCGCAAAACATGCGCGAATTGCTGCACCAGATGGGCGAGGCGCATCGCGTGGCGAAGGCGCTGCTGGACGATCCCGCTTCCGCGATTCTGGATATAGATCGCGAAGTGGCGGGCATATTGCGCGACGAGAAGTTTCCCACCGCAAATTTTGGCGTGCCGCTGGCGGGTAGCCTGATTCCATGGATAGACAAGGATCTCGGCAACGGCCAGAGCCGCGAGGAATGGAAAGGCAAGGCGGAAACCAACAAGATACTTGGGCGTGATGCCAGCCCGATCCCGGTGGACGGTCTATGCGTGCGCATCGGTGCGATGCGCTGCCACAGCCAGGCGCTGACCATCAAGCTTAAGCGCGATGTGCCGATAAGTGAGATCGAAGCCATGCTGGCTTCTGCGAACGACTGGGTCAAAGTTGTGCCCAACCAGCGCGAGGTGACTATGCGCGAACTAACGCCGGCAGCAGTGACTGGCTCATTGACCGTACCGGTGGGGCGGCTGCGCAAGATGGACATGGGCGGCGAATACCTGTCCGCGTTTACGGTGGGCGACCAATTGTTATGGGGCGCGGCGGAGCCATTGCGTCGCATGTTGCGCATCTTGCTGGATCGATAAGACGTTTGGATTTAGGCCGCTTGATGCACAATGTCAGGCAGGGATTGAACTTGCATCACTAACTTCATGATGTTAGTCTGTTTGGACTTTGAAAATTAAAGGTGGCAGCGTGCTGAAATTATTTGCCAAAGCGTTGGGGTTTATTGCCGCATTGGTCTTATCCGGTGCTGTCGGTGCCGTGGGCATGGGCGGCATTAGCGTGACTACCGCACTGGGAGAGCCGCTGAAAGCGGAGATCGATCTGGTGGCGGTCGGCAAGGCCGACAAAAATAAAATGTCTGCACGTTTGGCTTCGCCTGACGTATTCAAGGGGGCTGGCCTGGATTACCCCAGCGCCCTTTCCAAGTTGAAATTCCAGATCGAGGCGCGTGCCAATGGCGAGCCTTATATCAAAGTGACTTCCGCACAGCCGGTGAATGAACCATTCGTCAGTTTACTGGTGGAATTAACCTGGCCGTCCGGCCAGTTGTTGCGTGAATATACTTTCCTGCTTGATCCTCTGGGCTTTAAACCGGAACAGCCCAAGGCGGTGGAAGTGCAGCCTGTCCTGAGCAAAGTCGAAGAGCCGCTTGAACCAAGTGTTGCCAGCGCAGGGGAATCCAAGGGTGAGGCGGTAAAGGAAGAGCCCATGCTGATGCGCGCTACTGCGCCGATGGATGAGAAAGTATTTGTTAAGTCAGAAGTTGCTCCAGCCAGGAAACCTGCTGAAAGCAGCAATGTCGCTTCCGGTACTATCAAGGTGAAGCATGGCGATACCTTGAGCAAAATTGCGCATGAAACAAAATCTCCCAATGTCAGCCTGGAACGCATGCTGGTGGCGATGTATCGTGCCAACGAAGATGCATTCGATGGTAAAAATATGAACCGCCTGAAAACCGGAAAAATTCTGCGCGTACCGGAAGAAGGCGATTTAAACAGGGTGGCGCAAGTGGAAGCGGTGAAGGAAATCCACGTACAAGCCGCCGATTGGCACTCCTATCGCATGAAACTTGCGGCAGCCAGCGGTTCCGTAGCGGAGCAGGCACCAAAACAGGTAGCCTCCGGCAAGATCAGCGCTACGGTGGCCGACAAGGCTCCTGCCGCAAAAGAATCAAACAAGGAAGTGGTGCGGCTGTCCAAGGGCGAAGCGCCTGGCGATAAGGCCGCTGGCGGCAACGCAAAAGCCATGCAAGACAAGTTGCATGCGATGGAAGAAGATGCCACCGCCAAAAACAAAGCACTCAAGGACAGCAATGAGCGTATCGCCATGCTGGAAAAGAATATCAAGGAAATGCAGCGCCTGATCGAATTGAAGGGACAGCCTGTACCACCCAAGCCTGTCCTGAGCAAGGCTGTAGTGCCGGAAACCAAACCAGAGATCAAACCGGAAGTTAAACCGGAAGTTAAGCCGGGAGTTGCGAGTAAAGAAGTTACGGTGACACCTCTTCCCCCTGCCGCACTACCTGCCAGTGCAGTAAGGCCCACCAAACCGGCTACGCCCAAGATAGAAACGCCACCGCCTTCTCTGCTGGATGAGATTCTAGGCAAACCGCTTTATCTGGCGGGCGGAGCGGCTGCGTTGTTGGGTTTGGGCGGTATCGGTTTTATGCTGGCCCGCCGCAGCAGCAAAGGTGGCAATGATAAAGAAGAAGAGGGCATTGCCGGCACTCACATTGCCGCGCCGATTGTGCCCTCACCGGACACCGGTGATTTTACGCTTACTGCAACTGCTACCTCGATAAGCACAGCAGAGCCGGAGAACGTTGACCCGATTAGTGAGGCTGACCTGTTCCTGAACTTTGGGCGTGATGTGCAGGCAGAAGAAATCCTGAAAGATGCATTGAAGAACAACCCGAACAATCAGCAGATTCGGCTCAAGCTGTTATCCATCTATGCGAACCGCAAGGATACCAAGACATTCTCAGGCGTCGCCCATCAAGTACAGGATTCCGGCGATGCTGCGGCGTGGGCGCAAGCTGCCGAGATGGGCCGCAAGCTGGAGCCGGGCAACCCAATGTACGGCGGTAATGACGGTGCTGTGGTAGCGACAGGCGAGGTGCCGTTAGACGAAGTCAAGATCGAGCCGGCTAGCCTGGATTTTGATCTGGGTTTCGGCATGCCGGAAGCGAGTGCTACCGAGAGCAATGCAGGCGCTGCCCCATTAGATGTGCCGCTGGATGTTACAACTGACACTTCGTCCGGGCTGGATTTTGATCTAGGTTTTAGTGCGCCGACAGAAGGCGTTCCCGCTGTTGAAGAACATGAAAGCACAGTGGTGCCAAGTGTTCCACAGAGTGAACAGGTTGATACCGCGTCTGCGCTGGATTTTGATTTGGGATTTGAGGTGCCGACAGAGCCAGAAGCTGCCGCTCCTGTTCCTGCTGAAACGAATTATGAAAGCACCATGGTGTTCAGCGCACCGCTGAATGAAGAAACTCAGGCTCAGGAGAATTTACAAACCGCGCAAGAAACACCGCCTGACTTCTCGGCACAGCAACCTGAACAGGCTCTGGAACAGGCCGAGAAGTCCGCACCGAGCCTGGATGATCTGGTTTTTGATGTGACCGCAGCTCATTCTTCTCCCGCTACGATGATAGAAGAATTGGCAGCAGTAGAGGCTCAGGCTGAAGTGGTAGAGGCTCCAGTTGAAGCAGTAGAGGCTCCGGTTGAAGCAGAAGATGTGATGGCGTTTACGCTGGATTTCCCCGTCACTGAAGAACCCCCTACCGTTGAAGCAGTACCTGCGCAAGATGCAGCCAAGGAAACGGGTGCCATCGACCTGAGCGAAATCAACCTGAATCTGGATGCGCCAGCTTCCGCTCCGGCAGAGGAGGTTAAAGATGCGCGTTGGCAGGATGTCGCAACCAAACTCGATCTTGCCAGAGCTTATCAAGAAATGGGCGATGCTTCGGGAGCACGTGAAATACTGGAAGAAGTGTTGAACGAAGGCGACGCCCAGCAGCGCGCTGCTGCTGAAGTCATGATGCAACAGCTGTCTGTATAGTGGTTGATTCAGCACGGAACGGCAGCCCGTATCGGCTGCCGTTTTTCATTCAGTGATCATGGTTTAGAGATGCCTATGCCTGTTGCCAAAAAACATTGTGAACAGATCCAGTTTCGATGCATCAGAGCCGCCATGATAATGCCGCACCCCGCCGTGCTTATCTTCATCTGGATTTGCCTCACCATTGCCATGCAATCGCTGCAAGCGGTCATGCTGCTGCTCACAGGCGTGCCGCTTCTAATCGCGGCCTATGCGCTCTCCTCCTCGCGCTTGTTTATCCTGCTGCGCCGCACACGCTGGATCATGATGTCGCTGCTGCTGATCTACGCCTATGCCACACCAGGCGTGGCGGTATGGGCGCCGCTTGCCCAATTCAGCCCAACTCATGAAGGCTTGAACGACGGTTTGCTGCAACTGTGCCGTCTGGCTTTCGCACTGGCCGGATTGGCCATCCTGCTGGGGCTGCTGTCGCAACCGCAACTCATCGGCGGCCTCTACACTCTGGCCTACCCCTTGCGCTATCTCGGCTTGTCACGCGAGCGCATCGCAGTGCGTCTGGCATTGACGCTGCACTACGCAGAGTCCGCCATGCTGGATACCGCTACCGATTGGCGCGCCAGCATCGAGCAGATGCTGGCTCCGGCAGAGATCAAGCAGAACAGCATCGAATTACATTCCACCCCATTTACCCTGCGCGATGGCTTGCTGCTGATTATGGCCTGCGCTTTGCTGGTATTGGTGTGGCTATGAGAATCGCATTGGGAGTGGAATACGACGGCAGCCAGTTTTTTGGCTGGCAAAGCCAGGCAGATGGACACACCGTGCAGGATGCGCTGCAAGCCGCCCTGAGCAGCATCGCCGATGAACAAATTTCCATCATCGCTGCTGGACGCACCGATACCGGCGTACACGCGCTGGAGCAAGTGGTGCATTTCGACACCAGCGTCGAGCGCCCGTTGTCTGCTTGGGTGCGCGGCGTCAATGCCTTATTGCCGAAAAGTATTGCCGTGCTATGGGCACATGCCGTTCCGGAAGAATTTCATGCGCGTTTCTCCGCGCAGGCGCGCAGCTACCGCTACCTGCTCATCAACCGCCCGGTGCGCAGCGCCGTGCAGTATGGCAAGGTCGGCTGGTTTCATGCACCGCTGGATATGGGGCAAATGTGCGAAGCTGCGCAGTATTTATTGGGCGAGCATGATTTCAGCGCCTTCCGCGCGGCGGAATGCCAGGCCAAATCGCCGATCAAGAATCTGGTGCAACTCGATATCACCCGGCAGGGTGACATGATTATTTTCGAACTGACCGCTGGAGCATTCCTGCATCACATGGTGCGAAATATAGTTGGCTGCCTAGTGTATGTTGGTAAGGGCAAGTACTCGCCGCAGTGGATGCAGCAAGTGCTGCAAGCCCGCGAACGCAGTTTGGCCGCGCCGACTTTCGCGCCGGATGGCCTGTACCTGCGCCGCATCACTTACGACGCGAAGTGGGGGCTGTCGCCTGAATGAATTACAATATCGTCTCAATTTTTAAACGTAACCTTTAAACCATGACCCGAACCAAGATTTGTGGCATCACGCGCGTGCAAGATGCGCTGGCTGCGGCAGCCAGCGGCGCGGATGCTCTCGGGTTGGTGTTCTATGAGAAAAGCCCACGTTATGTGACCGTGCAGCAGGCAGCAGAATTAGTGAGAGCCATCCCGCCATTCGTGACGATAGTGGGCTTGTTCGTAAATCCTTCCGAAGATGCAGTGCGCAATGTGTTGTGCCAGATACCTATGGATGTGTTGCAATTCCACGGTGAAGAATCGCCGGAATTCTGTGCGCAATTCGGGCGACCTTATTTGAAAGCAGTGCGGGTCAGGCAGGGGGTGAATTTGGTACAATGCGCGGCCCGTTATCAAGGCGCACAGGGATTGTTGCTCGATGCGTTCATTGAAGGTACACATGGCGGCACGGGTGAGTCGTTCGACTGGGCGCTCATTCCGCATGATTTGCTGCTGCCGGTGATCTTGTCCGGCGGGCTGCACGCGGGCAATGTGGCGGAGGCGATCAAGCAGGTGCGGCCTTACGCGGTGGACGTGTCCAGCGGTGTAGAGGCAGCAAAAGGAATCAAGGATGTGGCGAAGGTCGCTGCATTCATCAACGAGGTTAAGAATATTGACTTACAGTTATCCAGATAATAGCGGACACTTTGGTCCCTATGGCGGCATTTTCATGGCGGAGACGCTGATCCCGGCGGTTGAAGAGTTGCGATCACAATATTTGCGTTTTTGCGACGATCCTGAGTTCAAGGCGGAATTCGCTTATGAGTTGAAGCACTATGTGGGACGTCCCAGCCCGATCTATCACGCAAAAAATTGGACAGATCGTTTAGGCGGCGCGCAGATTTATCTGAAACGCGAAGACCTCAACCATACCGGCGCGCACAAGATCAATAACGCCATCGGCCAGGCGCTGTTGGCGAAACGCATGGGCAAGAAGCGCGTCATCGCGGAGACCGGCGCAGGCATGCACGGCGTGGCGACGGCGACGGTGGCGGCTCGTTACGGCATGGAGTGCGTGGTGTATATGGGCGCGGAAGACGTGCAGCGCCAGTCGCCCAACGTGTTCCGCATGAAGCTGTTGGGCGCGACCGTGGTGCCGGTGGAGAGCGGCTCCAAAACGCTCAAGGATGCATGCAACGAAGCGATACGCGATTGGGTGACCAACGTCGAGACTACTTTTTACATCTTCGGCACGGCGGCTGGCCCGCATCCGTATCCGATGATGGTGCGTGATTTTCAGTGTGTCATCGGCAATGAAGCAAAGATGCAAATGCCAGAGATGGCAGGCCGTCAGCCGGATGCGGTGATTGCTTGCGTGGGGGGCGGCTCCAACGCTATCGGCCTGTTCTATCCCTACATCGGCGTAGAAGGTGTCAAATTGATCGGCGTCGAGGCAGGTGGGCACGGGTTGGCAACGGGGCAACATGCCGCACCGTTGACTTCCAACAGCAAGATCGGCGTGCTGCACGGTAACCGCGTTTATCTGATGCAGGACGAAAACGGCCAGATCATCGAAACCCATTCCATTTCTGCCGGACTCGATTATCCCGGCGTTGGTCCAGAACACTGCTGGTTGAAAGACACGGGCCGCGCGGAATATGTGGCGATCACGGACGATGAAGCGATGCAGGCATTCCATGACCTGTGCCGTTTCGAAGGTATCATCCCCGCGCTGGAATCCAGTCATGCCTTGGCACATGCCGCGAAGATCGCACCGACCATGGGCAAGGACAAAGTGCTGCTGGTGAATCTTTCCGGGCGCGGCGATAAGGACATTAACACCGTGGCACGGCTGAAGGGGATCACTCTATGAGCCGCATCCAGACTGCTTTCGAGAAACTCAAGCTGCACCAGCGCAAGGCGCTGATCCCGTTTATCACCGCAGGTGATCCCAATCCGCAACTCACTGTGCCGCTGCTGCACGCGCTGGTGGAAGCGGGTGCGGACGTGATCGAACTCGGCGTGCCGTTCTCCGACCCGATGGCGGACGGCCCGACCATCCAGCGCGCATCGGAGCGTGCGCTGAAACATAAGGTGAGCCTGCGCGGCGTGCTCGACATGGTGGCGGAATTTCGCAAGAAAGACAGCACGACGCCGCTTGTGCTGATGGGTTACGGCAATCCTATTGAGGCGATGGGCTGGGAGCCGTTTGCCAAGCGTTGTGCAGAGGTCGGCGTAGATGGTGTACTCACAGTGGATTTTCCTCCGGAAGAAAGCCATGAAGCATTTGGTCATTTGCAGCGTCATGGCATAGACCCGATTTTCCTGCTCGCGCCGACCACCAATGACGAGCGCATCGCCAAGGTGGCGAAGCAGGCGCGCGGCTATGTGTATTACGTCTCGCTCAAGGGCGTGACCGGTGCCGGGAATCTGGATTTGGCCGACATCGAACGAAAAATCCCGCAACTCAAGAAGCACATCATCTTGCCCATCGGCGTGGGCTTTGGCATCCGTGACGCGGAAACCGCGCTGGCCGTAGCGAAGCTGTGCGATGGCGTGGTGGTGGGCAGCCGCATCGTGCAGGAAATTGAAAATTCAACTGAGCAAAACGTAGTTGCCAACGTGGGCAAGCTGGTCAAGGAATTAAGGCTGGCGGTGGATCAGGCTTAAAATAATGTAGGTTGGTTACGTCCGTTCGTGGTGAGCTTGTCGAACCATGAAGCTGCTAACCCAACCTACGGGATTATAGGGGAACACACAATGAGCTGGTTTCAAAAATTATTGCCTCCCAAGATCAAACGCCGCGAACTGGGCGCGGAGAGCAAAAAGAATGTGCCCGAGGGCTTGTGGCACAAATGCCCATCCTGCCAGGCGGTGCTGTACCACTCCGATCTGGAAAAAAACTTCAGCGTCTGCCCCAAGTGCAACCATCATCACCGCATTACCGCGCGCACGCGGCTGGATTGGTTGCTGGATGCTGAGGGACGCTTCGAAATTGGTGCCGAAGTGCAGCCGTTGGATACCCTGAAATTTAGGGACAGTCGCAAATACAGTGAGCGCCTGACCGTGGCGCAGCGTGACACCGGAGAGACCGATGCGCTGGTGGTGATGCAAGGCAGCGTGCATGCCTTGCCGCTGGTGGCGGCGGTGTTCGAATTCAGCTTCATGGGCGGCTCGATGGGTTCGGTGGTGGGTGAGCGTTTCGTGCGCGGCGTGCAACTCGCCACCGAACAGAAGATGCCGTTTGTCTGTTTTGCCGCTAGTGGCGGGGCGCGTATGCAGGAAGGCTTGTTGTCGCTGATGCAGATGGCCAAGACTTGCGGCGCGCTGACTCAGTTGAGCCAAGCCAGATTGCCGTTTATCTCGGTATTGACCGACCCCACCATGGGCGGCGTCTCCGCCAGCTTCGCCTTCATGGGCGACGTGGTCATCGCCGAACCCGGCGCATTGATCGGTTTCGCCGGTGCGAGGGTGATTCAGCAGACGGTGCGAGAGACCCTGCCGGAAGGTTTTCAGCGTGCGGAGTTCCTGTTGGAGCATGGTGCGATAGACATGATTGTGGATAGGCGCGAGATGCGCAAGCAACTGGCGACGCTGATTACGCTGTTGACCAAGCAGGCGGCGGTGGCGGAGATTGAGGCGGCTTAATCTCGATGTTCTACTACGCGCTAAAAGTTGGGATTTCCGCATTCGTCATCGTGGCAATAACGGAAATCGCAAAGCGTAGTAGCGGTTTCGCCGCACTGCTTGCCGCATTGCCGCTTACCTCATTGCTGGCATTTATGTGGTTGCATTTTGAGGGTGCAGAGCCTGTGCGCATTGCGGAGCTTTCCAGTCAGATATTTTGGCTGGTGTTGCCATCCTTAGTCTTATTTCTGCTTCTGCCGTTGCTGATCAAACATGGGCTGGGTTTCTGGTTGAGCCTCGCAATTTCCGTTGCAGCTACCGCAGCTTGTTACTTTGCTATGCTGCCTGTGTTGCGTAAGTTTGGGGTGCAGTTGTAATAGCTGAATCATTGAAATGCCCAACACCCTAGCCGACTGGCTGACCTATCTCGAATCCCTGCATCCAAAAACCATTGCACTCGGCCTGGAGCGCGTGGCGCAAGTCAAGCAACGACTGAACCTTCAACCTGATTTTCCCATCATTACTGTCGGTGGCACCAACGGCAAGGGTTCAGTGTGCGCGATGCTGGAATCCATGTTGCACGCCGCCGGATACCGCGTTGGTTGCTACACTTCGCCGCACCTGCTGGACTATAACGAGCGTGTGCGTATCGGCAAAAGACAGGCGAGTGATGTCGAGTTGTGTGTGGCGTTTGAGAAAGTTGAATTGGCTCGCAGGCAACAAATAACAGATTGCAATCTAGGTAATCCATTAGACACAATGTTCCCTCCCCCTTGCAGGGGGAAGGGACAATTGGCGGAATCGGTTGAGATTCCGCTTACTTATTTCGAATTTGGCACGCTGGCGGCGATGCAGTGTTTCATCGAGCACAAGGTGGATGTTGCCATTCTGGAAGTTGGCTTGGGCGGCAGGCTGGATGCGGTGAATGTGTTTGACAACGATTGCGCGGTGGTGACCAGTGTTGACATAGACCACACGGATTATCTGGGCGACACGCGCGAGCAGATTGCATTTGAGAAGGCGGGGATTTTTCGGACGGGAAGAGTGGCAATTTGCGCTGATGCGGATGTGCCGCAGGCGATTACAGATCATGCCGAGAAAATTGGGGCGGAGCTGTGGCGGATAGAGCGGGCGTTTGGTTTTACTCCACACCAAGGCCAGTGGGACTACCGCAGCACAGTTGGCGCACGCAATGCGTTGCCATATCCCGCCTTGCGTGGTGCTTATCAGCTCAACAATGCCAGCGCCGCGCTGGCGGCGCTGGATGCGTTGAAGGAAAAATTGCCGGTGAGCATGGAGGCGGTGCGGCGCGGGCTGGTCGAGGTCAGTTTGTCGGGGCGTTTTCAGCTGCTGCCGGGGAAGCCTGCATTGATTCTGGATGTGGCGCACAATCCGCATGCGGCGCGTTCGCTGGCGCAGAATCTGGCTAGTTTGCCGCCTTGTCCGCGCACCTTTGCGGTATTTGCCATGCTCAAGGATAAGGATATTGCCGGTGTGGTACGGGTGCTGAAGGATCAGGTGGATGTGTGGCTGGTGGCGGGTATCCATGCGCCGCGCGGGGCGACAGCCGCAGAGGTGGCTTTGGTACTGGCTGCCGAGGGGGTAACGGGGGTGGTGCGGCAGTTTCCTTCGATAGAAAATGCCTTGCAGCATGCCTGCAATGAAGTCTCCGAAAATGATAGAATCGCGGCCTTCGGTTCATTTTATACGGTAGCGGAAGTGATGCGTGTGCGCGGTCTGCGTACCGCCTGAGCTTTCACCGGGAAGTAGGACGCACGATGGCAAAACAGATTACGGATGATGAGGACAAGCTGAAGCGGCAGGCGCGGCGAAGGTTGATCGGCGCTGTGGCGCTCACCACCGCCATTGTAGTGGTGCTTCCCATGGTGCTGGACAGCGAACCCAAGCCGGTTGGGCAGGACATCGAGTTGCGTATCCCGAACAAGGACAAGGTTGGCGCGTTCGTCCCCAAGATTGATTTGCCATCTGCCAGTGCGCCTGTTGCTACGCTTCCCGTCTCCTCGGTTGTAGCTGTTTCCGCGCCTGTCATTGTCATTCCGCCTGTTTCGCAAGTGGCTGTTGCACCAGCGCCTGTGGTGGCGACTGTGGTGGCAACAGCAGACATCAAGCCTGTGTCATCTCCGGCGAAAACGACGGTAATTACGCCGGAACACAAGCCGGATCAAGCCAAGCATGACACCAAAGCAGAACATGCCAAGCATGATGCGAAGCCGGATCATGCCAAGTCAGCAGGAGCGGTGCATACGGAGCAGGGGCATCCTGTGCCGCAATCCGGTTTTGTGGTACAGATCGGTGCATTTGCCAATGCCGATACCGCGCATAGCTGGCAGAAGAATTTGAACCAGCAGGGTTTCAAGGCGTACACCGAAAAAGTGGGCGACAAGACACGGGTGCGCATCGGGCCTTATTCCACGCGCGACGCGGCGAACAAGGCACATCACAAGCTGGAAGCGAAGGGCTTGCACTCAAATATTGTTGAGCTGAATTAATTTATGGGTTCCTCTAAATGACGGGGTTTGACTACACCGTTATTGCCATAGTCCTGTCGTCGGCATTGCTTGGATGGTGGCGCGGTTTTGTATACGAAGTCTTGTCGTTGCTGGGTTGGATAGCAGCCGGGGTGGTAGCTCGATTGTTTGCCGCCAGCGCCGCGCCTTACATGCCTGCCGTGTTGGGCGTGGAATCCGCCAGGACGGTTGCAGCCTTTGTCGCATTGTTTGTCGCCACCTTGATTGTCGGCGGTATCGTTGCGTGGCTGCTATCGAAACTGGTCAAGTGGGTCGGCCTCGGCTGGCTGGATAGCTTGCTGGGAGCATTGTTCGGCATGTTGCGCGGTGCGCTTGTGGTGCTGGTGCTGGTAGTATTGGCGGGCATGACCCGCTTGCCGCAGGAGCCGTTCTGGCGCAATGCTTGGTCGAGCAAGCCGTTGGAAAGCATGGCTCTGGCAATTCATTCATGGTTGCCGGATAGCGTGGCGCAACGTGTGCATTATTAGATTCATGGTGCTTATAAAGCCCATTCAGGACGCATCGAAATTGAACATTGGGATTAAGTTATGTGTGGAATTTTAGGCGTTGTCGCGCAAACACCGGTCAACCAGTTGCTGTATGACGGTTTGCAGGTATTGCAGCATCGCGGGCAGGATGCTGCTGGCATCGCTACCATAGATGGCAATACCTTCCATCTGCACAAGGACAACGGACTGGTGCGTGACGTGTTCCGCACCCGCAACATGCGAGCCTCTGCCGGGCAATGCAGGCATCGCACATGTGCGCTATCCCACCGCAGGTTCCGCCGTTGACCATAACGAGGCGCAACCGTTCTATGTCAATTCGCCATACGGTCTCGTGCTCGGACATAATGGCAATCTGACCAACACCGAGCAGCTGCAACAGGAATTATTTCTGGAAGATCGTCGCCATGTGAACACCAATTCCGATTCGGAAGTGCTGCTCAACGTGCTGGCACACGAACTGCAGGACAATACCAAAAAATACCGTCTCGACATCAAATCCATTTTTGCCGCCGTGTCCGGCGTGCATCGCCGTTGCAGAGGGGCTTACGCCGTAGTGGCGATGATTGCTGGTTATGGCTTGCTGGCGTTCCGCGATACTTATGGCATCCGCCCGTTGGTGGTGGGAGCTAATGTAACGGAGCATGGCACAGAATATCTGGTTGCTTCGGAGAGTGTGGCGCTGGATACCTTGGGCTTCAAGTTTCTGCGCGACATCGCGCCGGGCGAAGCGGTGTTCATTGATTTTGACGGCAACTTCCACAGCCAGCAATGCGCGGAAAATCCCACGCTCAGTCCATGCATCTTCGAGTACGTTTATTTTGCGCGCCCGGATTCGGTGATAGACGGAATTTCGGTGTATGAGACGCGTTTGAACATGGGTGAGAGCCTAGCGGACAAGATCGTGCGCCTTTGGCCGCAGCTGGGCATAGACGTGGTTATTCCCATTCCTGATTCGAGCCGCCCCAGCGCCCTGCAACTGGCCAACCGCCTGGGTATTCCGTTCCGCGAAGGCTTCGTGAAAAACCGCTATATCGGACGCACCTTTATCATGCCGGGGCAGGCGATGCGCAAGAAATCGGTGCGCCAGAAACTGAACGCGATCGGCATGGAATTCAAGGGCAAGAATGTGTTGCTGGTGGACGACTCTATCGTGCGCGGCACCACCAGCCGTGAAATCGTGCAAATGGCGCGCGATGCCGGGGCGCGCAAGGTGTATTTCGCCTCCGCCGCGCCTCCGGTCAAGTTCCCCAATGTGTATGGTATCGACATGCCTTCACGCCGCGAACTGATTGCCACCGGGCGCAGCGACGAAGAAATTTGTCGCGAGATCGGCGCCGACAAACTGGTCTATCAGGATCTGGACGACCTCAAGGCTGCCGTGCGCAAGGTCAATCCGGCCATAAAATATTTCGATGCGTCGTGCTTCGACGGCGATTACGTCACAGGCGATATTACACTCGAATATCTCGATACCATTGAGGCGGCGCGTGAAGCTGGAAAAGCCATCAAGGACGAGGATGTCGGCCAAATGGATCTTAATCTGGCGATTGGATAAAGGCGCCCTAAAGTTGACAACGATGTTAAGCGGGTGCTAACTTGTAGTCTGCGCCGATTTGAGGATCAGCTTGCGGGCGCATAATAAATACTGCTAAAGCGTGGGAAACCCGGTTTAGCGCTAAGCTATCCGGGTTTTTATATTTAAGGGGCAATCATGTCTGAATCATCCTATCAGCCGGGGACAGTTAATTTGTACCAGCCAGAAACTCTCGCCGTGCGCGCGGGCACGGCGCGCAGTCAGTTCCACGAGCACAGCGAGGCAATGTTTCTCACCTCCAGCTTCACCTTCGACAGCGCCGCACAAGCCGCCGCGCGCTTTATCGGCGAAGAGCCTGGCAACATTTATTCACGCTTCACCAACCCGACGGTCACCATGTTTGAAGAGCGTCTTGCCGCCATGGAAGGTGCGGAGCAATGCATCGCCACTGCTTCCGGCATGTCGGCGATTTTGGCCTGCTGCATGGGCTTGCTGAAGAGCGGCGACCACATCGTCGCCTCGCGCAGTTTGTTCGGAGCGACGGTAAATTTATTCGGCGGCATCCTGAAAAAATTCGGCATAGCAACCACCTTCGTCTCCGCGACCGACGTGAGTGAATGGAGCGCTGCTGTGCGTCCGGAAACGAAATTGTTTTTCCTGGAAACACCGTCCAATCCGCTCACCGAAATATCCGACATTGCGGCAATTGCCCTCATTGCGAAACAGTGCAGAGCACTGCTGGCAGTGGACAATTGTTTCTGCACGCCTATTTTGCAACGTCCGTTGGAATTGGGCGCGGATATCGTGATTCATTCAGCCACAAAGTATATTGACGGGCAGGGCAGGGTGCTCGGTGGCGCGGTGCTGGGCAATAAAAAAACGCTGGAAGGCGTGTACCAGTTTCTGCGCACGGCAGGGCCGACCATGAGCGCGTTCAACGCCTGGGTATTCCTCAAAGGGCTGGAGACGCTGAAAATTCGTATGGACGCGCACAGTGCCAACGCGCTGGAGTTGGCGCGCTGGTTGGAAGCGCAGCCCAACGTGGCGCGCGTGTTCTATCCCGGCCTGCCGTCGCATCCGCAACATGCGCTGGCGATGAGGCAGCAGAAGACCGGTGGTGGCATCGTGTCGTTCGAAGTGAAGGGCGGCAGGGAAGCGGCTTGGCGTGTGATTGACAGCGCAAAACTGGTTTCCATCACCGCTAATCTTGGAGATACCAAGACCACGCTTACCCATCCTGCCACCACCACCCATGCGCGCAACACACCGGAACAACGTACGGCGGCTGGCATCACAGAGGGCTTGCTGCGCATTGGGGCCGGACTGGAAGCAGTGAGCGACATACAGGCCGATCTGGCGCGCGGGCTGAGTTGACGGTTTGGTAGGTGCGAATTCATTCGCACATGAACTTAAATTATGCGTGCGAATGAATTCGCACCTACTTAAGATGATTTTTGAGGTTAGATGAAATGGACATACTCGCGGCACAAGTAGGAGGTTTACTCAAGGCGCACGGCCTGATGCTGGCGACGGCGGAATCCTGCACCGGCGGTGGCGTGGCGCAGGCCGTCACCGAAATCGCCGGTAGCTCTGGCTGGTTCGAACGCGGTTTCATTACCTATGCCAACGAGGCCAAGCACGAAATGCTGGGCGTGCCGCTGGATACCCTGATGCATCATGGTGCGGTGAGCGAAGCCGTGGTACGTGAAATGGTGGCGGGCGCGCTGCAGCACAGCCATGCGCAAGTCGCGCTGGCGGTGAGCGGCGTCGCAGGGCCAACTGGCGGCACACCGGAAAAACCGGTCGGCACGGTATGGTTTGCCTGGGGAGTCAAGGACAGGACATGCGTGGCGCATCTGCACCACCTCGCCGGAAGCCGTGGGGAAATTCGCGCCCAGTCGGTGCGTATCGCCTTGCAAGGTGTGGTGGATTTGCTGAACCAATTGACCGTGACGGCTTAACGGCAGTTTAAACCCTGCGTTGCCGGTCGGTGCGGCAGCGCACGGATAACATTTTGTTTAATAATTTATATTCCTGATTGATTCCAATGGGAATTCGGTAAAAATCCTCAGGTTTAACAGTCTATTAGTTCAAAAGAACGATCGTTCTATACAGCGGCAGATTGGTATGCCATAATCTCGCATCTTTTGAAGGAGAGCAGAAAAAATGGATGACAACAAAAGCAAGGCACTCGCGGCGGCATTGAGCCAGATCGAAAAACAGTTCGGCAAAGGTTCTATCATGCGTCTGGGTAAACACGATGTGGCGCGCGACATTCAGGTCGTGTCCACCGGTTCGCTGGGGCTGGACATCGCGCTCGGCGTAGGCGGTTTGCCGCGCGGTCGCGTGATCGAAATCTATGGCCCGGAATCGTCCGGCAAGACCACGCTGGCTTTGCAAGTGATCGCCGAAATGCAGAAGCTGGGCGGCACGGCAGCTTTCATCGACGCAGAGCACGCGCTCGATCCACAGTACGCGCAGAAGCTTGGCGTGAAGGTTGAAGACCTGCTGATCTCGCAGCCGGACAACGGCGAACAGGCGCTGGAAATCACCGACATGCTGGTGCGTTCCGCTTCGGTGGATGTGGTGGTGATCGACTCGGTCGCCGCGCTCACACCCAAGGCGGAAATCGAAGGCGAAATGGGCGATGCGCAAATGGGCTTGCATGCGCGACTGATGTCCCAAGCGTTGCGCAAGTTGACCGGAAATATCAACCGTTCCAACACGCTGGTCATCTTCATCAACCAGATTCGCATGAAAATCGGCGTGATGTTCGGCAACCCGGAAACCACCACCGGCGGCAACGCGCTCAAATTCTACGCCTCGGTGCGTCTGGATATCCGCCGCATCGGCGCGATCAAGAAGGGCGACGAAGTGATCGGTAACGAGACGCGCGTCAAGATTGTGAAGAACAAGGTCGCCCCTCCGTTCCGCGAAGCGTTGTTCGATATTTTGTACGGCGAAGGTATCTCGCGCGAAGGTGAAATCATCGACCTGGGCGTGCTGCACAAGCTGGTCGAAAAGTCCGGTGCATGGTACGCCTACAAGGGCGAAAAAATCGGACAGGGCAAGGACAACGCGCGCGAATTCCTGAAGAACAATCCGGAAATCGCTTTCGAGATTGAAAACAAAGTGCGCGAAATTGTCGGTGTGGCACTACTCGAACCGCTCGCCAAAACTCCTGCGAAAGCTGGCGACAAGGCCAGTGCAAAAGCGGGCAAGGCAGTTGAGGAAAAAGCCTGAGTTAAGTCTGCGCGCGCGTGCCTTGCAATATCTGGCACGCCGCGAATACTGCCGTGCCGAGCTGCGCGGCAAGTTGTTGTCGCATGTGCAGACGGATGAAGACTGCGAACCCGTGCAGCTCGCAGCTCTGGATGCGTTGCTGGATGACCTGACCGCGCGCGGTTGGCTATCCGATGAGCGCGCCGCCACACAATTAGTACACGCCAAACGCAGCCGTTTCGGCACCCAGCGCATTGCCCACGAACTGCGCCAGAAAGGTATTTCCGAAAGTTTGATCAGCGATGTCCTGCCGCAACTGAAAGAAACCGAACTGGAAGCCGCGCGCGAAGTGTGGCGAAAGAAATTTGGCACCGTAGCGCAGGACGAAAAAGAAAAAGCCAAGCAAGTCCGCTTCCTGCAGTCGCGCGGGTTTTCTATGGACGCGATTTTAAAGGTGCTGCGACTTGAGGATTAAGAATGCTGGCTTCAGGCAGTATGAATTGGCGAGCTACATATTTACATTAAAGGTTCAAGCTTTCCCGTTGCTGAATTAGCGCCGAAAAGGTATCCTGCAAAAATGCCTTTAACTGACTATCTCCCCGCCGACTTCCTCGAAACCTATGAGGTCCACAATTACCGCCATGCAGCCGAGGTTCTTGCGACGGGTTGCCCTGACGAATTTGCGGAACTCATTAGCGCCTTAAACCAGTTTCGCCTGACAACGGCTGACATTCTTGCTAAAGGCGGCAACGAATCTCAAATTCCTAAACGTCTGTCCTCGTTGTTTCGCCCCATGGGTTGGTTCGAGACACGTATTCATGGCGACCTTGTTGTTACCGTCGAAACGCATACCGATGAGGGAACGGTGAAAACCGAAACACGCCTTGACGACTTTATGGACGGGCATAAGGTTGATTATGTGAAAAATCGTGTTGCATTCGATCTCGAATGGAACAGCAAAGACCAAACCTTTGACCGCGACTTGTATGCTTTTCGTGCGTTTCATGAGGCTGGTGTTATAAGTGCCGCTGTCTTGCTGACGCGTAGCGAAAGCCTCAATGAGGTTTTTAAAAGTCTTGGCGTCATGCCGAAGTATGGCGCCAGTACAACATGGATGGGAAAACTTCTTTACCGTATGCGCGCTGGACGAAACGGCGGTTGCCCAGTGTTGGTTCTGGGCATTACTCCAAAATTGATAACTGATTGGCAACAATGAACCCATCACAAGACCTTCTTAAAAAAACCAATGGCGAGCGGTTCAAAACCATACTGGCCGATCCGCCGTGGCAATTTCAAAACAAAACCGGCAAGGTCGCGCCAGAACATAAGCGCCTCAATCGCTATAGCACAATGAAGCTTGACGAAATTGCTAAGCTTCCTGTGTCGGATGTTTGCGCAGAAACCGCTCACCTGTATTTATGGGTTCCCAATGCATTGCTGCCTGACGGCTTGCGCATATTGCAGGCGTGGGGCTTTTCGTACAAAAGCAATCTTATTTGGCACAAGGTACGTAAGGACGGCGGCCCAGATGGGCGAGGAGTAGGCTTTTACTTCCGCAACACCACCGAAATTATTCTGTTCGGCGTGCGCGGAAAAAATGTTCGCACACTTGCGCCTGGCAGAAGTCAGGTTAATATCATTCGATCCATGAAGCGCGAACATTCACGCAAACCTGATGAACAATATGGAATCATTGAAGCGTGCAGCCCTGGCCCCTATCTTGAACTTTTCGGTCGCGGCCCACGCGAAGGCTGGACAACATGGGGCAATCAAGCTGAAGGCTACTCGCCCACTTGGCCAACCTATTCCAATCATTCTCAGTCTCATGTAGCTCTCCAAACCCCCTAGCCCTGCGTGGTTTCCTTTCTGTCCGTGGTATGGATGCTGAGGCCGCACATGGTATGATGCGCGCCTTGTTAAATGGTGCATTTGATATTCAGGGTGTGCAATGAAAAGCAGTGAAATTCGCCAGAAATTTTTAGATTATTTCGCCTCCAAAGGCCATGTCGTGGTTGCCTCCAGTTCGCTGGTACCGCACGAAGACCCGACGCTATTGTTTACCAACGCGGGGATGAACCAGTTCAAGGACGTGTTCCTCGGTTTCGACAAACGTCCTTATACCCGCGCCGCTTCTTCGCAGAAATGCGTGCGTGCCGGGGGTAAGCACAACGATCTGGAGAACGTCGGTTATACCGCGCGTCATCACACTTTCTTCGAGATGTTGGGCAATTTCAGTTTCGGCGATTACTTCAAGCGCGAGGCGATTAACTATGCGTGGGAGTTGCTGACGGTAGTGTTTAAACTGCCCAAAGACAAGCTCACCGTTACCGTGTATGCCGAGGACGATGAGGCTTACGACATCTGGACGAAAGAGATCGGCGTACCTGCCGAGCGGGTGATACGCATCGGCGACAACAAGGGCGCGCGCTACGCATCAGATAATTTCTGGATGATGGGCGACACCGGCCCGTGCGGCCCCTGCACCGAAATATTCTACGACCACGGTGAACACATCCCCGGCGGCCCGCCAGGTAGCCCCGGAGAAGACGGCGACCGTTTCATCGAAATCTGGAACAACGTGTTCATGCAGTTCAACCGCGACGAGGCGGGCGTGATGCATCCGCTGCCCAAGCCTTCGGTGGATACAGGCATGGGGCTTGAGCGCATTTCGGCGGTGTTGCAGCATGTGCATGCCAATTATGAGATCGACCTGTTTCAGGCGCTGATCAAAGCAGCGGCGCGCGAGACGCATTGCGCCGATCTGGATTCGCCTTCGCTGAAAGTGCTGGCCGACCACATCCGCGCCTGTTCTTTCCTTATCTCCGACGGCGTGATTCCCGGCAACGAAGGTCGCGGTTATGTGTTGCGCCGGATTATTCGACGCGCCATCCGCCACGGCTACAAGCTGGGTGCGCGCGCGGCATTCTTCCACAAGATGGTGCCGGATCTGGTTGGCGAAATGGGCGTGGCTTTCCCTGACCTGGCAGCGGCGCAAGTGCGCGTGATGGACATCCTCCGGCAGGAAGAAGAGCGTTTCTTCACCACTATCGAACATGGTATGGCGATCCTTGAAGCTGATCTCGCCGAGATGGCGAAGCAGGGCATCTCGATATTCAACGGCGAAACGGCTTTCAAGCTCCACGATACTTACGGTTTTCCGCTCGATCTGACGCAGGACGTGTGCCGCGAGCATGGCGTGAGTGTAGACGCTGCGGCTTTCGACAAAGCGATGGCGCAGCAAAAAGATCAGGCGCGCGCGGCGGGCAAGTTCAAGATGGCGGCGAATCTGGAATACTCCGGCCCGGCTACTGCCTTCCACGGCTATGAGGCATTGGAAAGCAACGGCAACGTGCTGGCTTTGTATAAGGATGGCGTGTCGGTCAACGAATTGAACGAGGGCGAGATGGGCGTGGCGGTACTGGATGACACGCCGTTCTACGCCGAGTCCGGCGGGCAGGTTGGTGATCGCGGGGTGTTGCACAGCGTGCATGGCATTTTCGCGGTGGAAGATACGCAGAAGATACAGGCCAGCGTGTTCGGCCATCACGGTGTGGTGAAGACCGGCAAACTGAGCGTGGGCAACGGCGTCGCCGCGCGGGTGGACGTGCAGGCGCGTGCGCGCACCGAGCGTAACCACTCGGTTACTCACCTGATGCACAAGGCGTTGCGCGAGGTGCTGGGTAGCCATGTACAGCAAAAAGGTTCGCAGGTCGATCCGGATAAGACGCGTTTCGACTTCGTGCACACGCAGCCGATGACTCGAGAGCAGATGTTTCTTGTCGAGCGAATCGTTAATGTAGAAATCATGGCTAATATGCCGACACAGACGCGGCTAATGTCAATTGATGATGCCAAGAATACTGGTGCCATGATGCTGTTCGGCGAAAAATACGGTGATGAGGTGCGTGTGCTGAACATCGGCTCATCAATCGAGTTGTGTGGCGGCACGCACGTTAAGCGCACCGGCGATATAGGTTTGTTTCAGATATTGGAGGAAACAGGGGTGGCGGCTGGTGTGAGACGAATTGAAGCGCGCACAGGCGAGGCAGCTATCCAGTGGACTCAAAAGCTGCAAGAGGAATTATTTAGTGTTGCAGATGTACTCAATAGTTCGACATTGGAACTTCCCAACCGCGTCCAGAATTTGCTTTCACAGAACAAGCAACTTGAACAGGAACTGGCCCGCCTCAAATCAAAACTCGCTTCTGCGCAGGGCGACGAGCTGCTGAATCAGGCAGTGGATATCAACGGCGTGAAGGTATTGGCCGCGCTGCTGGAAGGCGCAGACAGCAAGACGCTGCGCGAGACGCTGGACAAGCTGAAAGACAAACTCAAATCGGCAGCCATCGTGTTGGCTTCGGTTGCCGACGGCAAGGTCAGTTTGATCGCGGGCGTGACTGCGGATACCACGGCGAAAGTGAAGGCGGGCGAGCTGGTGAACTTCGTCGCGCAACAGGTTGGCGGCAAGGGCGGTGGCAGGCCGGATATGGCGATGGCAGGTGGCACCGAACCGGCTAATTTGGCAGTTGCGCTAGTATCTGTTACTGCGTGGGTAAAGGCGAAGCTGTAGAGAATTAGCGCTGTTCCCTCCCCCTTGCAGGGGTAACCAGCGACTTAGCTGCGGTATTTTGCGCTTAGTCGAATGGCTAGTTGTTTTATCCAGAGGGTTAGGGCGGGGGTAGAATTTAAGCATGAGAGCAGTCTAAGGTTCTTACCCCCATCCCAACCTTCCCCCTGAGAGGGGGAAGGGGCTTAACTCAGAACGGCAATTGCAATTCCTGGTTTGCTTCCAGCAGCACACGCCGGAAATCCTGCTGAATTCTCGCAAGTCCTTCCGCATCGTCCGCTTCGAAGCGCAGCACGATCACCGGCGTGGTGTTGCTGGAGCGCATCAAGCCAAACCCATCTGCATACTCCACGCGCAGGCCGTCTATCGTGATGATCTCCTTGGAGTCGGTAAACTGTGCGTCCCGGCGCAGTTTGTCGATCAACGCGTAGTTCTCGCCTTCCTTCAGTTTGATATGCAGTTCCGGCGTGCTGACCGCGTCGGGCAGGTTGTTCAGCGTGGCGCTTGGGTCTGCGCTCCGGCTCAGGATTTCCAGCAGGCGCGCACCGGCATACAGGCCGTCGTCGAAGCCGTACCAGCGTTCCTTAAAAAATACGTGGCCGCTCATTTCTCCCGCCAGCAGCGCACCTGTTTCTTTCATCTTGGCCTTGACCAGCGAGTGGCCAGTTTTCCATAACGTGGGTTTGCCGCCGTGCTCGCGTATCCAGCCAAAAAGATTACGCGTGGACTTTACGTCGAAGATGATTTCTGCGCCGGGGTTGCGGCTCAAGACATCGGCGGCGAACAACATCAACTGCCGATCCGGGTAAATAATATTTCCGTTTTTGGTGACCACCCCCAAACGGTCGCCGTCGCCGTCGAAGGCGAGGCCCAGTTCGCTTTCATTACCTCGTAGCGCGGTGATCAGGTCTTGCAGATTGTGCGGGTCGGAAGGGTCGGGATGGTGGTTGGGAAAATTTCCATCCACTTCACAATACATTTCCTGTACGGTGCAGCCGAGTTGGCGATACAGATTGGCGGCATAATCTCCCGCTACGCCGTTGCCGCAATCTACGGTGATGCGCATCGGGCGCGCCAGTTTGATATGTGAAACGATGCTTGCGAGATAGTCAGCGCTGATGTCGCGCTGCTCATAGCTGCCCGCCCCGTGCGCCAGATCGCCGGTCTCGGCGCGGGTGCGCAAAGACTGTATCGTGTCGCCGGACAAGGTTTCGCCCGCCAGCACCATTTTCAGCCCATTATAATCCGGTGGATTGTGGCTGCCGGTAATCATCACACCGCAATTCGTATTCAGGTGGAAAGCGGCGAAATACACCATAGGTGTGGCGACGCGGCCCACGTCGATTACATGGATGCCGCTCTTCTGGATGCCGCGCGCCAATGCCTGGATGAACTCTGGGCCGGACATGCGTCCGTCGCGTCCAATTGCAATCGTGTGTTGGTCGCGCGCCACCGCTTCCGAGCCGATGGCGTGGCCGATGGCCTCGACTATTTTCGCCGTCAGCGTTTTTCCTACGATGCCGCGTATGTCATAAGCCTTGAAGATTTCCTTGGGTAAAGATGGCATGGCTTACTCTGATTGATGAGTGGTTGGAATGAATTTTGCAACTTGATCGGGGGTCAGTTTTTTCATGCAATCAAAGTGACCGAGCGGGCATTCGCGTTTGAAGCATGGGCTGCACTTCATGTCGAGTTTGAGTACTTGTGCCTTGTCCGACAAAGGCGGCGTGAAGCGCGGGCTGCTGGAACCGTATAGCGCCAGCATCGGTCGATCCAGAGCGGCAGCGATGTGCATTAAACCGGAATCGTTGCTCACCACCAAGTCGGCGCAGGATAGTAGCGCAATGGCATCCGATAAATCTGTTGCCCCGCACAGATTGTGGCAGGAGTGGTTGCCGAGGGCTACGATATTGTCGCCGACTTCCTTGTCTTTAGGTGAGCCGAGCAGCCACACGGTGTAGCCAAGATCACGCAGATGCTGTGCCAGTTCCGCGAAGTAGGAAATCGGCCAGCGCTTGGCCGGGCCGTATTCCGCGCCGGGACAAAACACTGCAACGTGTTGTTTGAGGGATAATTCAAACTTGTCGAGCACGCGTTTACGCTGTTCCACTTGAACCCACAAACGCGGCTGCGGTAGAGGACGTTGCATGGTGTCGTTGGGCGCTTCGGCAAGTTGCGCGAAGCGTTCTACCATCAGCGGCAACTCATGTTTGTCCAGCCTGCGCGGATCATTGAGCAAACCGTAACGCATTTCGCCGACGAAACCGGTGCGTAAAGGAATGTCGGCGAAGAAAGGCACCAGTGCGGACTTGAGCGAATTGGGCAGCACGATGGCTTGGTCGTAATGCGCAACGCGCAGTTGATGGCCGAGGCGATAGCGCGCCATAAAATGCAATGCGCCATGCGGGAATGGATTGATGATGACATCATGCACTTCCGGCATCTGGCGCAGCAGAGCGGCTGTCCAGGGCGGCGCGAGCAGGTCGATCTGCGCACCGGGGTGGCGCTGCATGAGGCGCGCCAGCATGGGCTGCATCAACATGCAGTCGCCTACCCAGCTTGGTGCGATGACGAGGATTTTTGTCATTCTGCCTTCCATTATTCCCTTCGCCCGCTTGCGGGAGAAGGTGGCCGAAAGGCCGGGAGAGGGGGAAGTTTAATGGTGCCCCTTGGGCAACTCGCCCTTGAACTTAAACAATGTGCTGCAATACGGGCAACGTGCTTCGCCCAGTTTATCTACCGGGATGTATACCTTTGGATGTGCGTTCCACAAAGTCATGTTCGGCGTCGGGCAGTGCAGCGGCAGCTCTGCGGCGGTGACTTCGAGATAACTTTGCTTGGCGTGTTCGGTTTGCATGGTTTGCCCTTTTATCTTAATGTAGCCTTGCTCCACCCTACGTTAGTTTTTAAACGTGCGCCAGCCAATCGGCATGCTGCGGGTTCTTACCGCCGACACAATCAAAGAACAAGGATTGTAGTCGATGCGTGATCGGCCCGCGCGAACCGCAGCCGATGGTGCGGTTGTCCAGTTCGCGGATCGGCGTAACTTCCGCCGCCGTGCCGGTGAAGAAAGCTTCGTCGGCGCAATACACTTCATCGCGCGTGATGCGCTTCTCGATCAACTCGATGCCCAGGTCTTTCGCCAGCGTGACGATGGAATCGCGCGTGATACCTTCCAGGCAGGAAGTCAGGTCGGGCGTGTAGAGCTTGTCTTTTTTCACGATGAAGATGTTCTCGCCCGCGCCTTCGGCAACATAGCCGTCCACATCCAGCAGCAGCGCCTCGTCGTAGCCATCCTGCGCCACTTCCTGATGTGCCAGAATGGAGTTGGGATAAGAACCGACCGATTTGGCGCGGCACATGTTGATGTTCACGTGATGGCGGGTGAAGCTCGAAGTCTTCACGCGGATGCCTTTCTCCATGCCTTCTTCGCCCAGATAGGCACCCCACGGCCAGGCTGCGACGGCAACATGCACGCTGAGCGTGGTGGCGGCGATGCCCATGGCTTCCGAACCGTAGAACACGATGGGGCGGATGTAGCAGGACTCAAGCTTGTTGGTGCGCACGACTTCGCGATGCGCCTCCATCAGCGTTTCCTTGTCGAACGGCATCTTCATCTGGAAGATGTAGGCCGAGTTGAACAGGCGGTCGGTATGCTCTTTCAGGCGGAAAATCGCCGTGCCACTGTTGGTTTTGTATGCGCGCACACCTTCGAACACGCCCATGCCGTAGTGCAGGGTGTGGGTCAGCACGTGCGTGGTCGCATCGCGCCAAGGCACGAGCTTGCCGTCATACCAGATAAAACCGTCGCGGTCAGACATGGACATAATCAGATTCCCTAAAGAGTGTCGCAAAGGGTGTAATTCTAGCCTTTTCCGTGCAGTTTATGAAGCACTGACGGAATTGTAGTTATTAGTGAGTGCAAAAAAGAACGGAGCAGTTTCCTGCTCCGTATAAAGCCAGGTGTTGCACCTGGAGGGGAGAGGGGTGAATGATGCGCTGATAATCAACCCGCACTCTGTGCGGTAGCACTCATTGAATGGTGTTATGCGTGATATGGCCTGTAGAGTGGAGTTGTGAAAGCCTGCGTATGGGTTTAGGATGGGCAACTGTGAAGGGCGCACCTAAAAATCCAATTTTTGTCGCCATACTGCGTTACTCACAAAAAATTACTTCTTACATATTAAACATATGTGGCGTCGCAATTTTTATTCGCGCCTTGTCTGGCTTATAACCAGCCACTTGGCTACCGTTCTTTGGTGGCCTAGTGGAATGGCTAGTTAGTTCATCAGAAACTTGAATTTTGAGTTGCACCCTGAAATTGGAGGCATGAACCATGAAACTGCCCAAACCTGAAGCGGGAGATTTCTGGGGTGGCCTTGCCGCGATGCTTGTCGCGCTGCCTTCGGCTATAGCTTTCGGCGTTACCATTTATTCACCGATGGGCGCTTCTTATGCGGCGCAGGGTGCTTTGGCTGGCATTCTCGGCGTGACCGCGCTCGGTCTTATCGCACCGGCGCTGGGTGGCACCAATCGGCTTATCACCGCCCCATGCGCTCCCGCCGCCGCCGTGTTGTCAGCTTTTGTCATCGAGTTTATGCATGACGGCGGCAACATCGGAACCGCTTTGCTGATGGTGTCGATGCTGGGGCTTCTGGCAGGTACGTTGCAGATCATTTTCGGCACGGTACGTCTCGGGCAGTTGATTAAATATATGCCTTATCCCGTGGTGAGCGGTTATCTGTCCGGCGTTGGCCTCACCATCATCGCCAGCCAAATCCCAATATTCCTCGGTACGCCCAAGGGTACGCATTTCTGGGAATCACTCGCCGCGTCGGGACTCTGGAAATGGCAGAGCATAGTCGTCGGTGCAGTGACAATAGGCGTAATGCTCGCCGCACCGAGGGTCACACGGGCCGTACCCGCTGCCATTCTCGCGCTGTTGGCGGGAGTGCTCGCCTATTTCGGGCTCGGCTTGGCGGATCCTACACTGCTTACACTTGCAGGTAATACGTTCGTCGTCGGCTCGCTCGGTGGTGGCGGCAGCTTTACCGATGCCATGGCGGGTCGCTGGCATGCCATGGGCGATATTGGCATCGACCAGATCAAGTACATTGCAGTCCCCGCGCTGACGCTGGCCGTGCTGCTTTCCATCGACACGCTGAAGACTTGCATGGTGCTCGATGCGCTGACACACTCGCGCCACAATTCAAACCGCGAACTGATCGCCCAAGGCCTCGGCAATGTGGCTTCGTCCGTGATTGGTGGCATCCCCGGCGCCGGACAGATGGGTGCAACGCTGGTCAATATGTCCAGCGGTGGGTTGAGCAGATTATCGGGTATGTTTGAAGGCGTGCTGGCGTTGGTCGCCTTTCTTGTGCTCGGCTCATTAATATCCTGGGTGCCGGTGGCGGCGCTGGCCGCGATCCTGATTGTCGTCGGCGTGCGCATGATAGACCGCCACAGCTTCCAGTTCCTCAAGCAGCGCTCCACGATACTCGATTTTGCCGTCATCGCTGCCGTTGTCGCCACGGCGCTGACTGTCAGCCTGATCGCGGCATCGGGCACAGGTATTGTGCTCGCAGTTTTTCTGTTTATCCGCGAGCAGATCGGAGGTGCCGTCGTCCGCCGCAAGGTTAGTTGCCACGAGACTTTTTCGAAACGGGTACGGACGCATGAAGAAATGGAAATTCTCGTTGATCGTGGAGAACGCGGCGTTGTCGTCGAGCTTCAGGGCAGTCTTTTCTTCGGCACTACCAACCAGCTTTACTCGGCGCTGGAACCGGAACTGAAGACAAGGGACTACGTCATTCTCGACATGCGTCGCGTGCAATCCGTCGATGTTACCGCTGTCCATATGCTGGATCAGGTCAAGGATATGCTGGCCGAGCGCCACGGCTTCCTCATCTTCAGCCAATTGCCGCAGAACCTGCCTTCAGGCCGCGACATGCAGCAGTATTTCGATCAGGTCGGCCTCGTGCGCGCGGAAAGCACGGTACGCGTGTTCGGAGAACTCGATGAGGCACTTGAATGGGTCGAGAATCGTACCCTTGAGGGCGCTGTTTGCGAACTCGGCGAGCGAGAGGCGCTCGGTCTCAATGAGATCGAACTGTTCAGGGGCCGCAAGGCGGAAACGCTCGCGGCACTGGAGCAATGTATGGAAAAGCGCTCCTGCAAGGCCGGTGACAAAATCTTCAAACGTGGCGACGATGGTGATGAATTTTTCCTGATCCGCAAGGGAGCTGTGCGCATCATGCTGCCGATTTCCGAGAAACAGAGCCATCACCTTGGCACATTCGGACGGGGTTCTTTCTTTGGCGAAATGGCTTTCCTTGATGGCGATGTGCGTTCCGCCGATGCGGTGGCATTTTCCGATACCGAACTCTATGTGCTTTCGCGCAAGACTTTCGACGCGTTGGCTGAAGAACACAAAAAACTTGCTCTCGGCCTTATGGAGGGCATCGCCAGCGTACTCGCAAGCCGGTTGCGCTATACGAATGCGGAACTGCGGGTGTTGGAGTCTTGACCCGTTTTTCGCGACCTTGTCAGGTTAAAGTTCTGAGACATTGAGCCGGTTGCGCCATGTGGGCAACAACAACTCAAGGGTTCTTTTCATTTGGTACATTCCCGATGTTGTTCGCGATGGCATCGGGGCGGTTCCACCATCCGCCTCCCAGAGCTTGAAACAGTGCGGTGGTGTCGGCAAAACGGTTCGCTTGCGCCTGCACCAGGCTGAGCTTCGTTTGCTGATAAGACTGTTGGGCGGCCAATAATGTTGTGTAGCTGATATCGCCGAGTTCAAGCTGACGGGTTGCGATGGCAAGGCCCTTTGCCGCTGCGCGCTCGGCTGCCAGTGCAGCGGCAAAAGCATGGGTATCCGCCTGAATCGCATGCAGGGTGTCAGCCACGTCACGGAATGCCGTCAATACGGTGCTGCGATACTGCGCCTCCGCTTGGTCATACGCGGCTTCGGCAGCGCGTTGTTGATGCAGCAATGCGCCACCATGGAAGATCGGTTGCGCCAGGTTTCCCGCCAACATCCAGAAACCCGTGCCTGCGTTCAACAACTGGCCAATCTCGAAGGCTGTGCTGCCGAGCGTCGCGCTTAACGTGATGTTTGGCAGCCGGTTTGCGATCGCAACGCCGACTTGAGCGCTGGCCGAATGCAGATTTTCTTCAGCCGCACGGATGTCAGGGCGTTGCTCCACAAGTTTTGACGGCAGGCTTAGGGGGAGCGTGTCTGGTAATTGCAGAGACGCGAGATTGAAGCTTGCAGTCAGTTTCTCGCTCGGAAACCGACCGACCAATGTAGCGAGCATATCTCGTTGCTGCGCCAGTTGCTTTTCAAGCGGCGGCAGAGTTGCCTGGGTTTGGGCAAGCGCGGCTTCCTGAGTGGCGATATCCGCAACTGCGCTTTGCCCCAAGCTGTGCTGGCGTCGCAATATTTCCAGGAGCTTCGTATTGATGTCGATGATTTCACGTATTGCTGCAATCTGATTGCGTAGCGAGGCTTCTTGCACAACGGTGTTTACGACATTTGATGTCAGGCTCAGATAGACGGCTTCAAGCTGGAATCGCTGAAGCTCAGCCTGTGCCTGCAAGGACTCGACACCGCGCCTTACGCCGCCGAATACATCCGGTGAATAGCCGACGCTCACCTGAGCAGTATGCAAATTGTAGATCGTCGCGCCATTAGCGGCGCTGGATGCAACCGTACCGTCGGCAATTTTTTGCCGGGTTGGCTGGAAACTCACATCGACGCTTGGGAAAAATGCGCCCTGTCCGGCGTAAAGTATTTCCTGAGTGCCGCGTAACGCAGCCTGTGCCGCCTGAAGATCAGGATTGGTTTTAATCGCCTGGTTGATTAACTCATTAAGGGGCTGAGAATGGAACAGCGCCCACCACTGTCCCGGGATATCCATGCCGTCGACGACCTGCTGGGCGCTGATCGCGGTGAGTTCCGTGGGTGTCGATGCGGCCGTCGATTTCTGCACGTAGCCATCAACCTGTGGTGCCGCTGGCCGTTTGAAATCCGGCCCAACTGCGCAACCGGTGACGGTGAACGCTATAGCCGAAGCGACAACGAAGGCTAGAGCGCGTGATGTTGGACGCTTACGCAATAATATCGTCATGGCGATCTCCATCAGTTTTTTTGGTGCCAAGAACCTGTCGTTGCGCGATGCGCCGTTCCAGAACGAAATAAAAGGTTGGCAGGATAAATAGTGTCAGCATCGTTGCCACGATCAGCCCCCCAACCACGACCGTAGCCAATCCGCGCTGCACGTCGGTGCCTACGCCCGTGGCAAGGGCTGCGGGCAACATACCCACCGTTGCTACTGTTGCGGTCATCATCACAGGCCGGAAGCGCTCGGCAGCGCCTGCCAGAACGGCCTCGTGCAGATCAGAACCTTGATGTCGCACCCGGTTGAAATTGGCGACGAGAATAATTCCATTCTGTACAGCCACGCCAAATAGCGCGATAAACCCGACCGCTGTCGCCACGTTCAAGGTTTCCCCCGTGATACGCAGCGCGATCAGGCCACCAAATGTCGCCAGTGGCACGATGCCGAGGACGAGCAAAGCCTGTCTAAGTTTTCCGAACTCGGCGTAGAGGAATATCAACATGAGCGACAGTGCAAGAACGATAATGAGAGCAAATCGAGTCTGAGCGCGCTTCAGGTTTTCAAATTGTCCTGCCCATTCAAGACGGAATTTCGTCACATCGAGATTTACGGATTGATTCACTCTGGCTTGCGCAGCCGCCAAGTAGGCTGACATCGCGCTACCGGCAAAATCAATCCGGATCGTCAGTTCGCGGTGTCCCATCTCGTGCGAGATCGTGCTTTCGCCCATTTTTCGCTGGATAATGGCGACCTCGGACAAAGGGATATGCGCGCCACTGGCTGAGGTCAGAATCAGTTTACCCAAGGTTTCAGGGCTATTCCGGGTGTCAGCCGAAAATCGTGTGGTGATGTTATAGACGCGGTCAGCCACGTACACCTGGCTGACCGGTGCGCCTCCAATACCCGTTTGAATGAGGTTAGTGACATCCGAGACATTGATTCCATAGCGTGCAATCATAGCGCGATCAATGTCGATCACAATCTGCGGAATTGGCGGCTCCTGGAAAATCGCCGCATCCGTCGTGCCTTCGACACCCCGCAAGACTGCAACGAGTTGCCCGGCCAAGCTCCGCAATTCCGCAGGATCGTCACCGTAGATGCGAAGAACCAATGGGCTGTGCGTGCCGCCGACCACATCGTCTACCATATCGGAAATAGGCTGGCTGATGCCGATGGAAAATCCAGGTAGTTGCTGCAATCGCGCGTTCAAACGGCGCAGAAAATCCGCCTTGGTTTCTCCCTTCGGCCAAGAACCGTATGCCGTCAATCCGACAGGCGCTTCAATGTGCGAGGGAGTCCATGCATCTGTTCCGTCGTCGCTGCGTCCCAGTTGCGTGACCGCGTAAGATACTTCAGGGAACTCTCGTAGCGTACGCCGCAATGTAGAAGCCATCTCGCTCGCTTTATCGAGCGAGATGCCGGTCGGCAATTGTACTTGCAGCCACAAGGTTCCTTCATCAAGGGTGGGCAAGAACTCGCGCCCTGTTGTCAGGCCAAGGCCGATGACGGCGATGATCCCGGCTATGCCGATCATATAGGCGATGCTTGGTCGGCTCAGCAATTTCGCCAAGGCCATTCGATAGCGATTCTGCAACCATACAATTGGTCGATTTTGCAGCATCCGTCTTGGTTTGCGAAATGCGATGTAGGCCAGACCCGGAATCAACACCAACGTGCTTAGTAGCGCACCCAGGAGCGCATAACCAACCGTGTAAGCCATGGGTGAAACAAGTTTGGCCTCGGCACGCTCGAATGCGAACAAGGGCAAATAAGCGGTGATGATAATCAGCGTCGCAAAGATCATCGGACGTGCCACTTGTTGCGCCGCCGCGCGAACATCGCCCGTGGTGAGTTCCTCAGACGGTTTCGCTTCGCGTCGCCGCAGAATCGCTTCGGTTACCACGATTGCACCGTCAACGATAATGCCAAAGTCAATTGCGCCGAGCGAGAATAAATTGGCAGGCATCTTCATCAGATTCATCATGATGAATACAGCGGCCAGGGCGAGCGGGATGGTTACCGCAGCAATCAAGGCACTGCGTGGACTCCCGAGAAACAGGATCAACACGATGCAGACCAGACCGACACCTTCGAGCACCGTGTGCGAGACTTTGGATACTGTCGCCTGAACCAAATCGTCCCGGTCAATATAGGGAACGATACGAACTCCCTGCGGAGCAAGCAGCTTGTTTAGTTCATCCACCTTGGCGTGAACCCCCTTGAGCACTTGCGATGCGTTCTCGTACTTCAGCAAGAGGACGATCCCTTCTATCGTGTCGGGATTGTTGTTCTTGCCCAAAATACCTTGTCGTTCCTGGTGGCTATACTGGAGCTTGCCAAGATCGCGCAAAAACACTGCCACCCCATTATTCTGTTTTACGAAGATATCCCCGAGATCGGCCAAGGTGCGTACCATACCGATGCCGCGAATCACATAGCCTTGCTCGCCCAAGGCAACCCTGCTTCCACCGGCATTCGCACTGTTGTTGTTGATGGCTGTGGTGACATCGCTCAATCCGAGTCCAAAACGTTGCAGTTGCGCCGGGTCGAGTTGAATCTCATACTCTTTGGTGAAACCACCGAAATTATCGACCTCGGCAACGCCTGCCACCTGTTGCAAAGCGGGAATCACCTTCCAGCGCTGAATTTCTGAAAGCTCCATCAGATTCTTGCTGTCGGACTCCAGTGTATAGCGGTAAATTTCGCCTGTCGGAGCAGTGACGGAACCCAAGCCCGGTTGTATACCCGCAGGCAGCGTTATGCCGCCGATGCGTTCCATGATGCGCTGGCGTACCCAGTAGTCCTCAGTGCCATCTCGAAACACCATTGAGATGAGAGACAAGCCGAAAGTGCTGCTCGAACGCATGCTGACCAAGCCTGGCGTGCCGGCGAGCGAGCGTTCCAACGGTGTGGTGATCTGCTGTTCTATTTCCTCTGCCGCAAGTCCGGGGGCCTGAGTCGTAACTCGCTCAGTGACATCACTGATGTCCGGGTAGGCTTCGACCGCCATCTGCGTCCACGAATAGTAGCCAAAGAGGGCGACAAGGAGCGTCACCATAATCACTACATGACGTTTGCGCAGGCAAAAAGCAACTAGCCGATCAATCATTTAACAGCACTCCGCCTTTGACGATGAGGCGATCTCCCGGGTTTAATCCTTTTCGGATGAGCGTGTTGTTGCCTTCTTCATAGCCAAGCTCAATCGTGCGGCGCACAAACGTCCACGGTGCGACTTCGACAAATACCGTCGTGCTGTCATTGTTCATGAGCAGCGCTGAATTTGGCACGAATGTCTGTCGTGCTTGGGGAATCATGAAGCTTGCATTGGCAAACATGTTGGGCTTGAATTTGCCATTCTTATTTTCAAAGGCGATACGCACTTTATCGCTGCGCGTGTCGGGTTCAAGCACGGCGCTGACGAATGCTACCGTGCCGTTAAATACCTCTCCCGGGTAAGCCGGTAGGGTAATGCCGACTTTTTGCCCTTTTGCCACGAACGAAACCGAACTTTCTGGAACAAAAGCGGTGAACCAAATTGAATCAAGATTTGCGATTGTCATGATTGATGCAGTGGCGTCATTTACAAATGCACCTGGTGCCGTCGACAACGCAGTCACATAGCCAGACATCGGAGTCGTCAATGTCAGCAGGTGCGTCTTGTTGTCGATTCGTGCAGCGCCCCCGATGCTCTTGATGCGCTCCTCTGCACGCTGGTATTCGTTAAGTGCTTGTGTGTAGTTGCTTTCAGCTTGTTCGACATCCTTGCTTGCGCTTCCACCTGCATCAAACACGCCGCGAGCACGATCCAGCGCCCGTTTGCTCAATTGCATTGCATCACGCGATTTGTTGACGTCGGCGTATGCCTGAGAAAAATCGCCGGAAGCGAGAACAACAAGCGCTTGGCCCCTGGCTACATAATCTCCAAGATGCACCTTCAACTCTGCCACCTTGCCGGTAACCGGTGGCAGGATGTTAACGGTCCGTGACGGGTCGGCTTCGACGTTCGCCGGCACAACTAAAGCGCGCGGTATCTCGTGCGCATCGACCGCTTGCACAACGAGTTGTGAACGCATTGGCGAACGTTCTGGCAAGACAATCTGATCACCTTTGCGAATAAATATCGGCTCAGATTTTTGCAGATCATTAGATTCAGATGCTTGTGCTGCGCCGTAACTATCGGATACCCACTGGGCAATGCCCAAACCAGTGCCAAGCAACATAATGAGCGCTCCTCCGGTGATGGTTATTTGCTTCCGTTGTCGAATTTTTTCCAGAAAAGTCATGAGCTACTCCAAATAAGTTTCATGTTGCGATTATTGTAATCGATAATCATTCTCATTCGCAATTAATATTTGGAGCAGGCAACCTTGTGGGAAAAAGGGACGGGCACGCCGTAGATAACGCCTTACCGTAACAGTCACTCGGTTGGAAACATATCCAATTGGCCGGGGGCATTTGGCGGCGGAGCAAACAGGTTAAGCAGTGCATGTTCTGGGCGCTATGAATGCTCGACGAGGCATAGCGTACGTTTTTTCTGTTTCGTGAACGGCCACTGCTAAACCGGACAAATATTTTTGTTGCTTAAAGTGTTAGCATAAAGAAATATGTTTCACCTTGGAGCGCTATTGCGTAAAGGCTATAAAAATCATGACAGCCGATAGCGGGTTTCCCGCCCAACAAATTCTCCGCGACATTTTCGGTTATGCGGCCTTTCGCGGTGCGCAGCAGGCTATTGTTGAACACGTTGCGGCAGGGGGCGATGCGCTGGTGCTGATGCCGACCGGCGGCGGAAAGTCGTTGTGCTACCAGATTCCAGCCTTATTGCGTCCGGGTGTCGGCATCATCATATCGCCGTTGATCGCGCTTATGCAGGATCAGGTGGACGCACTCAAGCAGCTTGGCGTGCAAGCAGCTTTCCTGAACTCCAGCCTGGATGCCGATGCGGCGCGCGAGGTGTGGGGAAGCTTGCTGCGCGGGGATTTGAAGTTGTTGTATGTTGCGCCTGAGCGCCTGATGACGGAAGGTTTCCTAAATCTGTTGGAACGGTTGCAGGAGGGCAGCGGACTGGCCTTGTTTGCCATAGATGAGGCGCATTGCGTCTCGCAATGGGGCCATGATTTCCGTCCCGAGTACCGTGCGTTGACCGTGCTGCACGAGCGCTTCCCCGATGTGCCGCGCATCGCGCTGACGGCCACGGCGGATGCGCCGACACGGTGCGAGATCGTCGAGCGGCTGGCGCTGGAAAGGGCAAGCCAATTCGTCTCCAGCTTCGACCGCCCCAATATCCGCTACCGCGTGACACAAAAGAACAATGCGCGGCAGCAGTTACAGTCCTTCCTCGAAACAGAGCATCCTGACGATGCAGGCATCGTGTATTGCCTGTCGCGCAAGAAAGTCGAGGAAACTGCCGCGTGGCTCAAGGAGCAAGGCTGGGACGCATTGCCCTATCACGCCGGGCTGGACGCTGCCACGCGTAACGCCAATCAGCGCCGCTTTCTGCGCGAAGAGGGTGTCATTATGGTCGCCACTGTCGCGTTCGGCATGGGCATAGACAAGCCTAACGTGCGCTTCGTTGCGCATCTCGATTTGCCCAAAAGCATGGAAGGCTATTATCAAGAAACAGGTCGAGCCGGGCGTGACGGCTTGCCTGCGAATGCGTGGATGGCTTATGGGTTGGGCGATGTCGTGTCCATGCGCCAGATGCTGCTTTCCGGCGACGCACCCGAGGAACGCAAGCGCGTGGAATTGCAAAAGCTCGATGCGCTGCTCGGTTTCTGCGAATCCACCGCCTGCCGCCACCAGACTGTCCTGCGCTACTTCGGCGAAGAACATCCAGGCGATTGTGGTCAGTGCGACAACTGTCTGGCCCCAGTGGATACTTGGGATGCCACGAAGGCCGCGCAGATGGCGCTGTCCTGCGTTTTTCGCACCGGCCAGCGCTTTGGCGTCGCCCACCTGATAGACGTGCTGCTGGGCAAGGAAACTGCGAAAGTCGAACAATTCCGCCACCAACAACTCAGCACCTTCGGCATTGGCAAGGAATTAGCACAAGCGCAATGGAGCAGCGTCTATCGCCAACTCGCTGCTGCTGGTTTGCTCAATGTGGACATGGAAGCCTATGGCGGGTTAAAGCTTACCGAAGAAGCGCGCCCCGTGCTGCGCGGCGAACAATTCGTATGGCTAAGGCGCGATGCCGAACCCGTCAAACGCCGTGCCACCAAAACTGAGCGCGATGCACGCCGTCGCCAACCATTCACAGGTGCCAACGAAGACCCCCTGTGGCAGGCACTCAAAGCCAAACGCCTCGAACTCGCCCGCGAACAAGGCGTGCCGCCCTATGTGATTTTCCACGACAGCACCCTGCTGGAAATTCTTGGCCGCAAGCCACAAACACTGGACGAAATGGCACAGATCAGCGGGGTAGGTCAGGCCAAGCTGGCAAAGTATGGCGATGCGTTTTTGGGAGTGCTGGGAAATGTGGCGAATGGGGGCGGGAGTTAATTCAGTTGAGTAACCCCCCGGCTTTGCCGGGGGACTCAGTTAGGTTTGACCGTTCCGGCGGTCATTAAAAAGCAACGTTAAAATTCAGCAACATCATTCCCTCCCCCTTGCAGGGGGAGGGGTAGGGAGGGGGTAGAAACTAAGCATGAGCATAATCAAAATTTCTACCCCCATCCCAACCTTCCTCCTGCAAGGAGGAAGAAGTAAAACCCCCCGCCGCCTTCAGGCGGTTCACGGTTTTGTCGGCCCCTTTGAGGGGCTACCCAATAAGCCCCGGCTTTGCCGGGGGTAATTTAATTTTCTGCTTTGATCTAACGGCTATTAGCGGATATAGAGAAAGTTCCTCATCCAGGGTTTGTCCGCTTCACGGGATGCTTCACAGTGCTGGATTTCCTTTCGCGCGGGAATGACGGCCTAATAGACTATCTGGATTTAAAGCAGTTCAAACTTAAAAACACCACGATTATTCGTCGGAGCGATACTGTCCGGAATGGGCGAAATTATCAAAGCGCGTGTATTCGCCACGGAAGGTAAGTTCAACTTTGCCTATCGGGCCGTTACGTTGTTTGCCGATGATGATTTCCGCTTTACCTTTGTCGGGCGAATCGGGGTTGTAAACTTCATCGCGATAGATGAAAAGGATCAAGTCGGCATCCTGCTCGATCGCGCCGGACTCGCGCAGGTCGGACATTACCGGGCGTTTGTTGGGGCGCTGTTCCAGGCTGCGGTTGAGTTGTGACAAGGCGATCACCGGCACATGTAACTCTTTGGCCAGCGCTTTAAGCGAACGGGAAATTTCGGAAATTTCGGTGGCGCGATTTTCACCGCCCTTGCTTGAGGTGGAAGACATCAACTGTATGTAGTCGATCACGATGAGTCCCAAACCATCATTCTGGCGGTGCAAGCGGCGTGCGCGAGAACGCAATTCCAGAGAATTCAGCGCGGCAGTCTCGTCTATAAAAATAGGCGCGTCGTTCAGACGCCCCAGCGCATGGGTCATGCGCGACCAGTCATCGTCTTCCAGCTTGCCGGTGCGCAAGGTATGCTGATTGAGCTTGCCGACCGAACCAATCATGCGCATGGCCAACTGGGTGCCGCCCATTTCCATACTGAAGATCGCCACCGGTTTATTGATTTCCAGTGCGACATGCTCGGCGATATTGATGGAAAAAGCCGTCTTGCCCATACTGGGGCGCCCGGCAACGATAATCAGATCGCCCGGCTGCAAGCCGGAAGTCATGGTGTCCAGATCGGTAAATCCGGTTGCAACGCCGGTCACATCGCTAGCGTTATCGCGGCCATAGAGAGTCTCGATGCGCTCCACCACTTGGGTCAATAACGGCGGAATAGGGACGAATCCCTGGCTGCCGCGTTCGCCTGATTCGGAAATTTCAAATACAAGTTTTTCCGCTTCATCCAGCAACTGCCTGGCATCGCGCCCACCCGGATTGTAGGCACTGGTGGATATTTCGCTGCCTGCTTCAGCCAGCTGGCGCATGATGGCGCGTTCGCGCACGATTTCCGCATAGCGCCGGATGTTGGCCGCAGAAGGCACGTTCTGCGCCAGCGAACCGAGATAAGCCAGTCCGCCCGCCTTATCGAGTTCGGCGTTGTTTTCCAGCGATTCGGCTACGGTAATCACGTCTACCGGTTTAGCGTGATCGGTCAGGCGCGCGATATGCCTGAATATCAGGCGATGCTCGAAGCGGTAAAAATCACGCTCGCCTATCAGATCGGCGATCTTGTCCCACGCACTGGTATCCAGCAAAATGCCGCCCAGCACCGACTGCTCGGCCTCGACGGAATGCGGGGGAAGCTTGATCGCCTCAATCTGTGAGTCTGTGGCTGGAATGGAATAGTTTTGCATGATGCCGGGTTATTGATCGCGAACTAGACGAGCATTTTACCACTGGAAAAATTACTGTCGGCAGAAATAAAAAAGCCCTGCAAGTTTCCTGGCAGGGCTTTGGGAACCACGAGAGTATTACTCCCGTAGAGCGTTTAACCTAACGATTGCCGTTAGTGTTGCCGTTATGCCCACGCCCAAGCGAGAAGCTGCTGGCCGGACGGCGTTGGCCACCTGCCGTACCCGTCGTATTGCCAGGGGTGGTGGCGCCAATGCGGGTGTTGGGAGTACGGCGTTGGGCATTGTCGCCGAAACGATTGTGCGTTTGCCCTTCGCGACGTGCGCTGTTGCCATTGCGGTCATCCCGTGGCGGGAAACCGTGGCGGCTATCGGGGGCTGTATGTCGTCCGAAACCACCCGGCTTTCCACGTGGGCTGGAGTTTCCGCGCGGGCCGGCGGAATTCGAACGCGGTTTGAACTTCGGCTCCATACCTGCAACGGTGTGGGCGGTGATGCTCTGGCCGGTATAACGTTCGATCTTGTGCAGGTTCACTGCGTCGCGGCTGGAGGCGAACGACACGGCGATGCCGGAAGCTCCGGCGCGACCGGTGCGGCCAATGCGGTGTACATAATCTTCGGCGAACTTGGGCAGGTCGAAGTTGATCACGTGCGAAATGCCCGCCACATCGATGCCGCGCGCAGCTACATCGGTGGCAACCAGAATACGAACCTGCCCACGGCGCAAATTGTTCAGCGTACGGTTGCGTTCGCGCTGGTTCATGTCGCCATGCAGTGCTGCGGCAGAATGGCCTTGGGCCAGCAGACCGTCGGCCAGTGCATCGGCATCACGTTTGGTGGCGGTGAATACCAATGCCTGGTTCATTTCCGTATCGCGCAACAGGTGATCGAGCAAGCGGTTCTTGTGCGCCATGTCGTCCACATACATCAGGCGCTGCTCGATGTTTTCGTGGCGTGCTTGCGAAGCCGCGACGCTGATGCGCTTGGGCGATTTAAGCAGGCGTTGTGCCAGGTTGCCGATCACGCCATCCAGCGTAGCGGAGAACAACAGCGTCTGGCGCGTGGCCGGAGTGGCGGCGGCGATGCGCTCGACGTCGTCGATAAAGCCCATGTCCAGCATGCGGTCAGCTTCGTCCAGTATCAGCATTTCCAAGCGCGAAAAATCAATGCGACCGCGCTCGATATGATCGATCAAACGACCCGGCGTGGCCACCAGAATATCTACTGGACTGGACAGCAATTTATTTTGCAGCGGGTAGGGCATGCCGCCCAGAATGCTCACCACTTTCAGGCGCATGTTCTTGCCGTATTTCGTGGCGGCTTCAGAAACCTGCTGTGCCAGTTCGCGCGTCGGGGTCAGCACCAATACGCGCGGACCTTTGCTACGCACGGCGGAGGCTGGCGATGCGGTTGAGCGCGGGCAGGATAAAGGCGGCAGTCTTGCCGGTGCCGGTTTGGGCGGAGGCCATCAGGTCATGCCCGGCCAGAACTTCGGGGATTGCTTGCGCCTGAATCGGCGTGGGCACGGTATAGCCGGATTCTTCCACGGCTTTGAGAATCAACGGATTCAGGCCGAGGGTGGCAAAAGTTACGGTTGTAGCCGGTATACCAGCTGCAATGGATTCAGTTGTTGTGTTTTCAATAGACACGGTTATTCCTTAAAAATAAAACATGGCGCATGCGTGGCTTGAAAAACCACACAATAAAATTCAGTAGGGGATAGCCTCTACCGGCGCAAATACATCGTCGCTAACCGGTGAACAGCAAGAGTGCGCCCAATATTGTTGCTTTACATGGGAACGCTGGAGGTCAGGAAACGATGAACCAACGCTGCAGGTACATTGCAGCGAGGCGCGCATTATATGCAGATAAATTTGGAAAGCAAGATAAATTTACCAACGGCGAGTTTTTGCTTTATTCGTAACCTCACTTCGTCCAGCAGAAACCTTACGCCAAATAGCCACTACTTGGCAATCATGCGCGTTGGAAACACTATGTCTAATTCAGTTGGGTAAACCTCCGGCTTTGTCGGGCGACTCAGTTAGGTTTGACCGTTCCGGCGGTCATAAAAAGCAAAGTTAAAAGTTGGCTACATTATTCCCTCCCCCTTGCAGGGGGAGGGTTAGGGTGGGGGTAGAATTCAAGCATGAGTGCAGTCAAGAGTTTGTACCCCCATCCCAGCCTTCCCCCTGATAGAGGGAAGGAGCGGAAACCTGTCGCCTTCAGGCGGCGCATGGTTTTATTGGCCCCTTTGAGGGGGTGACCTAATAAACCCCCAGCTTTGCCGGGGGTAATTTAACTCCATTTCTACTTCAATAGGAAAAACAATTCGTAGGTCGGGCTTCGCCCTACAAAAATGCACGTTTGATACGAAAATGGAATAACGTTGCCGATAAACAACCACCCATTACGCCGGGAACACCCCCGTACTCAAATAGCGATCCCCTCGGTCGCACACGATGAACACGATGGTCGCATTTTCGACCTGACGCGAAACGCGCAATGCCACGGCCAATGCACCGCCGGAGGAGATGCCGCAGAAGATGCCTTCTTCGCGCGCCAGGCGGCGGGTCATTTCTTCCGCTTCCTGCTGGCTGACGTTCTCCAGCCTGTCCACTTGCTTGGGATCGTAAATCTCGGGCATGTATTCCTGCGTCCATTTGCGGATGCCGGGTATTTGCGCGCCGTCTTCCGGCTGCGCGCCGATGATCTGGATGTTGGGGTTTTTTTCCTTGAAATAACGCGAGCACCCCATGATGGTGCCGGTGGTGCCCATGCTGCTGACGAAGTGGGTGATGCGGCCCTGCGTGTCGCGCCAAATTTCCGGCGCAGTGCTTTCGTAATGCGATCGCGGATTGTCGGGGTTGGCGAACTGATTAAGAACCATGCCGCGCCCCTGGTCATGCAGCTTGTCCGCCGTGTCGCGTGCCAATTCCATACTGCCCGCCTTAGCCGTCAGCACCAGTTCCGCACCGAACGCGCGCATGGTCTGGCAACGTTCCACGCTCTGGTTTTCCGGCATCACCAATATCATCTTGTAACCGCGCATCGCCGCCGCCATCGCCAGCGCAATGCCGGTGTTGCCGCTGGTCGCCTCGATCAAGGTATCACCCGGTTTGATGTCGCCGCGCGCCTCGGCATGGGTGATCATCGCGAGTGCCGGACGGTCTTTCACCGAACCGGCGGGATTGTTGCCCTCCAGCTTGGCGAGAATCACGTTGCTGCTGTTGCCGGGTATGCGCTTGAGTTTGGCTAAGGGGGTATTGCCAACAAAATCATCTATGGTTTTGTACATCGCTTTGCTTTCATATTGCCGAATGACGACATGATAACTGGAGCGGCGCAAAACTGCATGGTGAATGCTGCCGGATGCTATTTCCCCTCACCTAACCCCATCCGCCTCATAAAGTGACAGGTGTAGCCATGCGGATGCTTGACCAGATACTTCTGGTGGTATTCTTCGGCTCGATAAAATTCTCTGAACAGCACGACTTCGGTGACAAGCTTGGCGCCCCAGTCGCCGGATGCATCCACAGCTTTAATGACTTCCTCGGCGGTGTGTTTTTGTTCTTCGCTCAAGTAAAAAATAGCTGAGCGGTATTGCGTGCCGATGTCGTTGCCTTGCTGGTTGCGCGTGGTCGGGTTGTGCATACGGAAGAATTCGAACAGCAGGTGGCGGTAGCTGAGCTGTTGGGGATCGAACACGATTTTCAGCGATTCGGCATGGCCGGTGTTGCCGGTCTTCACTTGCTCGTAGCGCGCATCCGGCGTGTCGCCGCCGGTATAGCCGACTTCTGTTTCCAGCACGCCAGGAATCAGATGTACCAGATCTTCCATGCCCCAGAAACATCCACCGGAGAGGTAGGCGGTTTGTTTGGTATTTTCAGTCGTGGCCATGGTTGCTCCTTGCTAACGAAAAACTCGCCGAGCGACATGCCGTTCAACTGTCCATCGAGAGTACCCTCCAGCCTTTGCAGTAAGGGAAAAACAGGGTAAAGCGGGCATTTCTATTTGGCGTTGACAGCAAAGTTACGGGAGATTTCGCGCCATGCGCGTCAATACGGTTTCGCGCGGGAAAAGCGCCACCACAGCATCTACCGAAGGGGTGTGCGTTTGTCCGACCAACATCACGCGCAACGGCATAGCCAGCTTGGGCATTTTCAAACCATGTTTGCCGATTATTTCCTTGATGGCCGCGCTGACTGCCGGTGCTTCCCACGATACTTCCTTGAAACGTTCCGCCAATTCACGCAAGGCGGGTATCGCTTCAGGGGAGAGTTGCGCATCCAGCAATTCCTTGGCGGGATGCAGGTCGATATAAAACGCTTCAGCGGCATCGGCCAATTCATTGAGCGTAGCCACACGCTCTTTGTAAAGCGCCACGATGGATTCCAGCGCAGGTGCGTCGCTCACCGTCACACCGCGCGCTGCCAAGCGCGGATGCACCAGCGCGGCGAGACGCGCATTGTCTGCCTGCTTCAAATAATGCTGGTTGACCCAATTCAATTTCTCGGTGTTGAACTGCGCGGCGGACGGCGTAATGTGGTCGAGATCGAACCATGAGCAGAATTGCTCCACCGAAAAAATTTCTTCGTCGCCGTGCGACCATCCCAAGCGCGCCAGGTAATTGATCACCGCCTCCGGCAGGTAGCCATCCTCATCGTATTGCATCACGCTGACCGCGCCGTGGCGTTTGGAGAGTTTAGTGCCGTCGTCGCCGAGGATCATGGACAGGTGCGCATACTGCGGCACTGTCGCGCCGAGCGCCTTGAGTATGTTAATTTGGCGCGGTGTATTATTGACATGGTCATCGCCGCGTATCACGTGCGTAATGCCCATGTCCCAGTCGTCTACCACCACGCAGAAATTATAGGTGGGCGTGCCATCGGCGCGCGCGATGATGAGGTCATCCAACTCGCCGTTGTCAAATTCGATAACGCCCTTCACCAGATCCTTCCACATCACCGAGCCTTGGGCGGGATTCTTGAAGCGCACCACCGGCTTTACATCAGCAGGAGGGGAGGGCAGTACCTTGCCGGGCTCAGGACGCCAGCGGCCATCGTAGCGCGGCTTCTCGCCGCGCGCGCGTTGCGTCTCGCGTATTGTCTCCAACTCCGCCGAGGAGGTGTAGCAATAATAAGCCGTGCCCTCATCCAGCATCTGCCGGATCACTATCTTGTAGCGCTCCATGCGCTGCATCTGGTAGAACGGGCCTTCGTCGTAAGCCAGATCAAGCCAAGCCATGCCATCCAGAATGGCCTGCACCGCCTCGGGCGTAGAGCGTTCCACGTCGGTATCTTCGATGCGCAGGATGAAAGTACCGCCATGCTTGCGGGCATAGGCCCATGAAAACAGCGCCGTGCGGGCGCCGCCGATATGCAGATAACCCGTAGGACTGGGCGCGAAACGAGTACGTATGGTCATGGCTCAAACTGAAAACAAGGAGCGCGCATTTTACGCCAGCTTGCCTGTTGCGCCACAAAGAATTGAACTCAATGTTCGCAACGTGCTGGAAGTGTTACTTGGCTACTTTGTTTTTCCTCAATGTGCGGTAACGCACGGAGAGCGGCAGGTTTAATCCCCATGATGAAACATGGCTACTCAAAATTCATCCACGGATTCCATTTTCCCACTGGAACTTGTCAAGCAAATCATCGCGCGCTACCCCTATATTAGCCTGCGGACTGCTGCGAACAGATATAGCGGCATCGAGATTGCGCGCGCATACTTGCAAAATGTGATCCTGATGGACATCGATATGCCCGGTATGAACGGTCAGAGGAAATGACCATGTCCAACAGCAATCCCATCATCCTTAGTTCCAAAATTCTGATCGTTGACGATCTGGGGTCTAATGTTCATTTGCTCACGCGAATGCTGATCTCGGCAGGCTATATTTCAGTCACATCGACGATGAACTCGCTTGAAGTCTGCGAGCTTCATCGCAGGAATCGCTACGACCTTATCCTGCTCGACCTTCTGATGCCTGACATGGATGGGTTTCAGGTGATGGAGGGACTCAAGGAAATTGAACCTGGTGGCTACATTCCCGTCCTCGTGATGACCGCTTACCCGGATTACAAGCTGCGCGCATTTCAAGCTGGCGCGAAGGATTTCATCAGTTTGCCGTTTGATTTGGCCGAGGTGCTGGCGCGCGTTAACAACATGCTGGAAGTGCGCCTGTTGCACAATGAATTGCACAATCACAACGACGTGCTGGAACAACGGGTGCAGGAAGGCCTTGCCGAACTTAAGGAAAGCTATCTGGAAACCATTTTCACGATGATGCGCGCGGCGGAATACAAAGATGAAGACACAGGCGCTCACTTGCAACGCATCAGCCATTACTGCCGTGATCTTGCCAGGATGCTCGGCCTGGATGAAGCGTTCGTTGACAAGATATTCGTCGCGAGCCCAATGCACGACATAGGGAAATTAGGCATCCCTGATTATGTCCTTCTCAAGCCGGGCGGCTTCACGAAAGATGAGTGGGAAATCATGAAGGGGCACAGCTCGATGGGCGCAAGGATTCTCGGCAACAGCAATTCACCTTATCTCAAGATGGGTGCCGAAATTGCGCTCAATCACCATGAGCGCTGGGACGGCGGGGGTTATCCGAATGGCAAGCAGGGTGAGGGTATCCCACTGTCGGCGCGCATTATGAATATTTGCGATATTTACGATGCCCTTCGCAGCAAGCGGCCCTACAAGACCGCATTCGACCATCTGAAGGCCATGAATATCATAACGCGCGGCGATGGTCGCACCCATCCTGAACATTTTGACCCGGTTATTCTTGCAGCCTTCAGGCAAAATCACCAATCGTTTTGCGATATCTTCGATTCGTATATGTAACTAAGGTTTTGGAGTTCAATGCGTAGGACGGGAGCGGAAGTTTGCGCTTTTCGAAAACATCTGTCTGTCTCGATGCAGGGATGAGGGGCAACTACCTTGCTCATAGGTATATCCTTGTTGACTAAACCCCACGTGACGTGCCAAGGTACTACCTTATGAATAATACAAATATTGCAGAACTGGTAAAGGGTGTGGGTGATCTGGTTACGTTGCCGGATATTTTTATCCGCATTAACCAGTTGGTCGAAGACCCGGATAGTACAAGCGAAGATATCGTCAAAGTCGTGAGCCAGGATCCTTCTTTCACAGTACGTCTGTTACGTGTTGCCAACAGCTCTTTCTATGGATTCTCTTCAACCATCGAAACAGTTTCCAAGGCTGTGTCGCTTATTGGCACCAGCCAGATTCGCAATCTGGCGCTATCTACTTCCGTGTCACGAACTTTTGCGGGATTACCCAACGATCTCGTGTCTATGGATAACTTCTGGCTCCACAGTCTTTATTGTGCGCTGACAGCGCGCATCCTTGCTAAGCGAGTGAGCAAGAGTGACCCGGAGGCATTGTTTACCGCAGGGTTGTTGCACGACATCGGCGAGTTGGTGATTTTCAACCGTCTGCCCGAACAAACCAAGGAAGCGTTGTTGCTGGTGCTGGACAGCGGAGATGAATTGCCCGTTTACCAGGCCGAGCGTCAAATTATGGGATTCGACCATGCCCAGGTGGGCGGCGAACTGGCGCGGCAGTGGCACTTGCCGCCGTTGCTGCAAGATTGCATCGCCTTCCATCACGATATTCTGCAGGCGCAATATTGTCCCCGTGAAACTGCAATCGTGCATATCGCCAATATTCTGGCGCTGATGGCAGAAGTGGATACGCTGGATACGAACGATGTAGAGCCAATTGATCCGCAGGCTTGGGAAATTACCGGTCTGGGCGCTAAAGAGACTATCGAATCAACGATACGCGAAGCGCAGGAAGAAATCATCGAGGCAAAAAAGCTTTTTCTCGGGAATTAGTTAACGACAGCTATGGCCGCCCCTCTCGATTTTCACCCGCCACTTGCTTTGCCGGGGTTCGAGCATATCCGCCGGGCGTGGCACGATGCCCATGAGACTTATGCCGCCCGCTTAATGCCCGGCGAATATTACGTCACGAAGAACGACGAGGGAGTCTATACCACGCTCGGCTCCTGCATTTCGGCCTGCATCCGCGATCATGTCAGAGGTATCGGCGGCATGAACCATTTCATGCTGCCGGCCTCCGCATTGGCGGACAAGGATAACTGGAGATCAACCAGCCTGAGCGATGCTACCCGCTACGGCAATTTTGCCATGGAGCATCTAATTAATGACATTCTGAAACACGGTGGACAGAGGCAGAATCTGGAGGTCAAGCTTTTCGGCGGCGGGCGCATCATGTCGAACATGAGCGATGTCGGAATGCGTAACATCACCTTCGTACACGACTATCTAAAGACTGAAGGGCTGAAGTCGGTGTCGGAGGATCTCGGGGACGTTTTTCCGCGCATGGTGGTCTACTTTCCAGCCACCGGAAAGGTGCGCGTCAAGCGGCTACGTTCCTTGCACACCAATACCATTGCCGCACAAGAAGCCCAATACCTCGAATCCATCAAGGGAAAACCGGTGAGCGGCGACGTCGAGCTATTTTGATTGAGGCGCGGTTGACATCAGCCATGATCGCTCATTAGCCAACAACACTCCTTGGTTAAAACTCAACCTATTTGGCCTTGATCTGCCAAGCAGCATGGCAGGCGATGCATTTCAATAAAGTATTGTTCAGCATGGACTGCAATTCGGAAGCGGGCTTGCCACTTTCCGCAGCTTGAGCCAAATCATCCATCTCGCGGTGCATGCTCATTCCCAATTGCTTGAATGGCATCGGCAGTTTGGCTATTAACGCGGGGTTGACATCGGCGGCAGCTCCCATGCCCACCGCACGGGCAGCTTGGGTAACTTGTTTCGGGTCGTTATGGTTGATGCCTTCCAGAATACCGTGTACGCCCGCCAAGAGGCCGCGCATCTCGGACAGGATAAGATCACGCTCGCCAGCTCCCAATATAACGGCAGTCCGGTTATCGGTTCCTGCGGCAGTATTGCCGCGAATGAAAAACCAGGCAAACACTGCGATGGTGGCTACCCACAGCAGGATGGCTAATATGGCGATTCTATTGGATTTCATGGACTACCTTCCTGTTGGATGTTAATAACAAATTTGCAAGGCGGCGCAGGGTAAAAGGAAAAGGGGAAGCGGTCTGTGAGAAAAGTTACAGAGTCGCTAGAGAGAACAGAGCTTTTTCAAAGAGGCCACCTCGACAATTTCGATCTGCTCACGCCCCAGCCTGACCCATCCCTGATCGGCGAAATTCTTCAACAGGCGGCTAACGATTTCGCGCACGCTACCGAGTTCGTCGGCCAATGCCTGATGTGTGATATGTATCGGGCTGGGCTTGGCAATGAGCAAGGCGGCAAGGCGCTGATCCAGTTTCTGGAAGGCGACGGCGGAGACCAGTTGCATCAAGTCGGTGAGGCGTTCGGAAAACAGGCTGAAGATATAGTCGCGGAATGGTTCGTATTGGGAAAGCAGCGTCCTGAACGCCGAGGGCGGCAGCGCCACCAACTCAACATCCTGTTCCACTATTCCTCGCGCATGGTACTGCGCATGCCCCAGCAAACAACTGCTGGTGAGGATACAGCTTTCGCCTGGGCAGACACGGTACAACTGCAACTCGCGTCCGTTGGCCGATGCCTTGATGACGCGGATGCTGCCGGAGAGCAACAACGGAAACCCCTGGCACTGCTGGTTCTCGTCGAACACCACCGCGCCCGCTGGCAGATGCATGGTAGCGGCATTGGACAGCAAGTCCTTAAGCTGGGTCGCAGGTAACTCCCGTAACATCGGGTAGAGTTGCAATAGATGAGCTTGAGTGGTGCTATCTAACATGGAATTAGCTGTTCGCCCTGAGCGTGTCGAAGGGTGCGTCCATATGGTTCGACATGGCTCTCCTGAGTTTATCGAAGTGGTTCACCATGAAAGGGTTATTAAATTTCCGGCCGCATCTGCGGGAACAAAATCACATCGCGAATGCTGGCGCTGTCGGTGAGCAGCATCACCAGCCGGTCGATGCCGATGCCTTCTCCGGCAGTCGGCGGCAGGCCGTATTCCAGTGCGCGGATGTAGTCGGCATCCTTGAACATGGCTTCCTCGTCGCCCGCTTCCTTGGCCGCTACCTGCGCATCAAAACGCGCTTCCTGATCTTCCGGGTCGTTCAACTCGGAGAAGCCATTAGCGATTTCGCGGCCCACCATGAACAGCTCAAAACGTTCGGTGATGCCGGGGCGCGTGTCGCTGCTACGCGCCAGCGGCGAGACTTCAACCGGGTAATCCACGATGAAGGTAGGTTCGAACAACTGATGCTCTGCCAATTCTTCAAACAGCGACAATTGCAGGCCGCCCAGCGCGTCTCCTGTTCTGTATTTGGCTTTCAGGTCTTCCAGTTCATTAATGAGAAAGTCGCGGTCATACAACTGCGCGTCTGAAAACTGCGGGTGATATTTCTGGATAGCCTGCGTGATGGTCAGGCGGTGGAACGGCTTGCCCAGATCGAGTTCGCGCCCCTGATAGGTGAGTACAGTGGTGCCCAGCACCTTTTGCGCCACTTCGCAGAATAATTTTTCGGTGAAGTCCATCAGGTATTTATAATCCCGATAAGCTTCATAAAATTCGATCATGGTGAACTCGGGGTTGTGCCGAGTGGACAGCCCCTCGTTGCGGAAATTGCGGTTGATCTCGAACACCTTCTCGAAGCCGCCCACCACCAGCCGCTTGAGATACAGTTCCGGCGCGATACGCAAATACATCTGCATATCGAGCGCGTTGTGATGGGTGACAAAAGGCTTGGCGGAAGCGCCTCCGGGAATGGTGTGCATCATCGGCGTCTCCACTTCGAGATAGTCGTGACGCATGAAGAAATCGCGTATCGTCTGGATCACCTTGGAGCGGATGGTGAACACGCGCCTCGCATCCTCGTTGGTAATCAAATCCACATGGCGCTGGCGGTATTTTTGTTCCTGATCGGTCAGGCCATGGAATTTTTCAGGCAACGGGCGCAACGCCTTGGTTAATAAACGTATTTGCGAAACGCGCACGGAAAGCTCGCCGGTCTTGGTCTTGAACAGTACGCCGCAAGCGCCGAGGATATCGCCCAGATCATAATGTTTGAACGCATTGTGCGCTTCTTCACCGGTGTCGCCGTTGCTGATAAACAACTGGATGCGCCCACTCATGTCCTGCACTGTGGCAAAGCTGGCCTTGCCCATTACCCGCTTCAACATCATGCGCCCGGCCACGGCCACGCTGACATTTGCCGCTGCCAGTTCGTCGTGGCTCATTTCGCCATAAGCAGTATGCAAATCCCCAGCCAGATTTTTGCGCTCAAAATCATTCGGGAAAGCCACGCCTTCCTTGCGCAACGCAGCCAGCTTGGCGCGGCGCTCGGTAATGATCTGGTTCTCGTCTTGCGGGGCTGGTGCGGTAGATTCTGTGGTCATTTCATTTTCCAAATGCAAAAAATTCGATTGTGCTTTCCGGTAACCGGAATTGAACTGCTGATTATACTATCACTCGGGTATGAATTATCTTCCTAGCCACAGGAATGATAGTGCTGCAACCCCCATTCTTGCCGTAGCGGATATAATAGCCAAGAACCATAAAGGATTTATGCCATGCGTCCTTCCATAGCCCTGCAAACCCACCGCGATGAAATTCGCCGCATCGCACTCAGCCATCGCGTCACTAATGTGCGCGTGTTCGGCTCTGCGCTGCACGGCGACGATACTGAAGGTAGCGATCTTGATCTGCTGGTCGAGCCAACTTCTGAAACTACACTCATGGATATTGGCGCGATCCGCTATGAACTCAAGAAATTGCTGGGTATATCGGTAGATGTTCTTACACCGAGGGCGTTGCCGGACAGCTTCAAAGAACTCGTACTCGCCGAGGCGATCTCAATATGAGCAAAGTCGATGCGCTTCGCTTACCGGAATACCTTCGTCACATTATTGAGGCCATTGAACGTATTCACCGCTACGTCGAAGATGTGAACGAAGTTACTTTCCTGTCAGATCAGAAAACTCAGGATGCAGTGATTCGCAATTTCGGAATCATCGGCGAGGCATCACGCAACATTGAACGCCATCATCGGCAATTTGCAGAAGATCATAGTTATTTACCTCTGGGGTTTGCCTACGAAATGCGCAATGCGCTTTCACATGGCTACTTCAAGGTTGATTTGGAAATTGACTGGAATACTATTTACACCAACTTGCCCCAACTGCACACGCAAATCAAGCAACTACTCGAACAAATCCAGTAAAAACCGTACAAACAGACTAACCTGCCAGTTACGTCCATAGATTCTGACGTATTTTGATGAGCGCAACCATCATCGCCTCATCTTCGTCATCGTAGCGTTTTTCTATGACATCCATCGCCTCCAGCATGCATTTGCTTTGAGCTCGTTCTTCGTCCGTTTTATCGTTGGAGTGCATAGGCCACGCGTCATCACCGTCATCCGCATGAGCCGAACGTCTGCGCTCACAGAAAGCGTTCCAACCGGATTCGACGTAAGGGTCTGGACGATTGGGGCGAATATTTTTCCACCAGTCATACAAGCGCTTTTGTTCCATTGCGGCGAGTGCTTGTGGTGTAAGTGTGCCGTATTTTTGGTCTGCCTTGTCCATCCATTCGTCGTCGAATTTCAGATTGCTTTCCCATTCGAGATGATCCAATCCCGCTTCCGGGCAACGCCATACGCCCCAACGCAAGCAGCGCCACCCCCCGCGCCACCATGGCAATTTGTATTGCGCACGTTTTTCATCGTCCCATATGCAATGGAACCATGCCTTTTCTACTTCGATAAAATCAACCAGCTCGGTAAACATACCGTATAACAGACGTTTTTCAATTTCATGATATTGACCAGGCTCCAGTCCCGTCTTCATGTAATGAGTCCTGCTCACATAGCGATTGAACAAGTAGTAACGGACATCGCAAATTTTATCGTATGGCCACCAAATAAAGTTTTGCGCAGTATCGAGAAATTTTTCATTGAACCAGTAAACGGCAGGATGGTTTTTGCGCACATCCTTCTTCCATTCAGCCCATTCTTCAGAAGTTCCACTGCTGATCTTTGGACGTGCGCCGAACGTGCTAGAAATCCACTTGGCAAATTTGCCGCACGACCAGTAGTTAGCTCGTTGCGCCATTATTTCAGGCGGCCTCCAGCCCGATCACCAGTCGCTTGCCAAGCAGCTGTATGGCTTGGGCGATGCGCGGCAGCTTTGAGGCATAGTGGGGGTCAAGCAGGCGGCGAACTTCTTTTTCATCGATACCCAATTGCTTGGCAAGCTGCACTTTGGTGATTCCAGCTTCACTCATTGCCATATACAAGGCCGCTTTTGCCATTGTTTCGGCGGGGGGGGCGATTGAATATTCACCGCGCCGGGTTTTGCTTGGCGTTGGGAAGGTAAGACCTTCCAGCATATAAGTCGCAAACACCTCATCCATTGCATCGGCGGCTTGCGTCAGTGCATCCTCCTTGTTTTCGCCCTGAGTAATCAACGCAGGCAAGTCGCGGCAAGTCACGATAAATCCGCCTTCTTCGGCAGCTTTCAGTAATACGGGATATTCAAAACGTTCCATCACACACCTCACAAGTCATTGGGTTTAATACCGAGCTGGGAACACATGCCGTGAAACGTGCCTGTTTTCAACTCATCTTTTGGGTTGCGAACTATCGTGAATGCGCTGCCGAAATAGAGCGTTTGGTGGCTGCCTTTGCCGCGTGACGCATTGAGCGTCACGGCAATGCCTTGCTTTCGGCCATACGCTTTTAATTTACAGATAAATTCGTTTCCAGTCATGATGCTATTATCGGACGAAAACGACCGATTATGCAATAGAAATATTTTGGCTGTTGCTATGTCAGCATAACAAGGATGGGTATAGCGCAGCGACGTTATTTATTGCGTTGGTGCATTGCGGAGAGAATGTGCTGCACTGTGCGGTATGGATTTCAGCTATTCCGCTGCAAGCGGTTAAGCACTTTTGCGATCTCCAGCAAGGCGCGCTGATTGTCTGTGGACAAGGTGCGGAATTGTTGGCGGAGCTGGATAGGTTCATTGGCATTGCCACCGCTTCTAGATTCACACCTTTTTCATTTCATCAGACACCATATCCAGCAACTTTCCCGGCGAACAATTGAGTGCTTGAGCAACTTTAAGAATGGTCGTGAGCGAGGGTTGTTGCTGGCCGAGTTCGAGGATACTGACGTAGGTGCGCCGCAAATCAGCTTCAAAGCCAAGCTGCTCTTGCGTCAAACCGGCTGCCTCACGCAGTCGGCGCAACACCTTTCCAAAAGCAATTCCAGCGTCCAAGCATTCCTCCCATAGTTGGAGGAATTACATCTTTACTCTATCATTGCGTCTTCCCATAACTGTAGGAATTCATCACGTGACGACTTTGAAGGAAATACCTGTATGGGTTGCGGTCGGCAAATCTTGAAGTTACGCCAGTCATGACGAAATTTTGCAAAAAATCTACAAATACCCATCTAGTGGCGAGTGGCGCTGAATAAAATGATCACCAAAGACACATTGCCGAAAATGCTTGCCTTGCTTGGTTATAACAAGCGGGGAACGGCCTATGCTAAAACCATAGGCACTGCTGTGTTGTCAGTCGATATGAATAAGGAAACCATAACCTATCCAGAGGCGGATGGTTTGATCGTTAACGAACGCCAAACTTGCAATCTATCCGACAACGAGAACTTTGTCGTCTTGGAGTGCATCCATCGGTTGTTGGAGAAAGGCTATAAGCCTGAGCACATCGAATTGGAGCCGAAATGGAAATTGGGGCGAGGTGCCAGCGGTGGCCGTGCCGATATTCTCATCAAGGACAATAATGGCAAACCCTTGCTGCTCATCGAATGCAAAACAGCAGGGAGTGAATTCAAGAAGGCTTGGAACAAAACACTTCAGGATGGTGACCAGCTTTTCAGCTACGCCCAACAAATCAGCGAAACACAATTTTTGTGTCTCTACACCTCGGATTTTGACAGTGGCGCATTGAGTTACCAAAGTCACATCATCGCTCATCGGGATAACGAAAAATATTTGGATGATAATCCAAATTTCAAAAGCTTTAAAATCGTTACCGACGTTAAAGAGCGCTTTGCAGTTTGGCGTGACACCTACAAGCTTAACTTTACCACCAAGGGCATTTTCGAGGACAACATCCAGCCTTATCATATCGGCAAAGACAAATACTCGCTAGATGATCTGCAACCGATTTCCGCAGCAGACCAGCAAAAGAAATACCACGAATTTGCCACCATCCTACGCCAGCACAATGTTTCCGGGCGTGAAAATGCCTTCGATAAACTGGTCAATCTATTCCTGTGCAAGCTGGTGGATGAAACCGAGAACCCAAACGAACTCAAGTTTTACTGGAAGGGCGTTGCCTACGATACACATTTCGACTTGCTGGATCGTCTGCAACAGCTTTACCAAGCAGGCATGGGCAAGTTCTTGGGTGAACCCATCACCTACATTGATCAAACGGCGGTGCGTAACGCAATGCGCTTCATCCGGCAAAACCCAGATGCGACGCAAAAAGCTGTATGGCATCTTTTTTTACAGCAAAAGTTTTTCACCAACAACGACTTTTCTTTTATAGATGTACACAACGAAAAGCTGTTTTATCAAAATGCCGATGTACTACTGAAAATTCTGCAAATGTGGCAGGACATTCGACTCACCAATTCCAGCGGCCACAATCAATTTCTTGGCGACATGTTCGAAGGTTTCCTAGATCAAGGCGTAAAGCAAAGCGAAGGGCAATATTTCACCCCCATGCCCATCTGCCGCTTTATCTTGATGAGCCTGCCATTGGAAAGCCTTATCAGAAAGAGTGTCACGCCGCCCAAGGCGATTGACTACGCCTGCGGTGCAGGCCACTTTCTGAATGAACTGGCACTACAAATCAAGCCGTTAGTAACGCAGCACAAGCAGGCCAAACTGGCTGATTACCATAAAGCGATGTATGGTATCGAAAAGGAATATCGGCTCTCCAAGGTTGCCAAGGTGTCAGCCTTTATGTACGGTCAGCAGGACATCAACATTTGTTACGGCGATGGACTTGTTGCGCAACACGCAGGATTTTCGCAAATCTATAACGACAGTTTTGATTTGTTGGTCGCCAACCCCCCTTATAGCGTGCGCGGTTTTCTCGAAACTCTGCATGAAGAAGAACGCATCGTTTACAGCCTAACTGGCACAATCGGTGACTTAGAAACCGCCAATAGCATCGAGACTTTCTTTATCGAGCGCGCGAAACAGTTATTGAAAGCGGGCGGCGTGGCAGCACTGATTTTGCCCTCTAGCATTCTTTCCAACGGCGGCAACACCTACGTCAAAACCCGCGAAATTCTGTTGCAATATTTTGACATCGTGGCGATTGCTGAATTTGGCAGCGGTACATTCGGCAAAACTGGCACTAATACCGTCACGCTGTTTCTGCGCCGCAAGCAAACCGAGCCGGACACCGCAGAGCACTATCGCGAACGTGTTGAAGAGTGGTTCCAAGGCTGCGATAACAATAAACGCAAGCAAGTTATCTACAAGGATGCACACCTCATAGACCAATATGCTGACCATATCGGAGTGACATCAGACGACTATAAAACTATGCTATCTGGACAGATGAACGATGTTTTGCTGGCGCATGAAATCTTTACCCAATACCGAAAAGCGTTTGATGCCAGTGCCGGGATAGTTAATCTGAAAAAACAAAAAGGCCACAAAGCCAAGCTGGTAGTAGCGCAAGACGCCGAGATCGAAAAACGTTTCGTCGCCTTTGTTCAAGCAACTGAGCGTGACAAGCTCTATCACTTTGTCTTGGCCTCGGATCAACCCAATCTAGTGCTGGTTATCAAAAGCCCGACCGACACAAAGGCGCAAAAACAATTTCTCGGTTACGACTGGAGTAGCGCTAAAGGCGACGAGGGGATAAAACTCATCAAAGATGTTAACGGGCATCATCTGACTCATCTGTATGACGAAACCAATCGTGACAATGCAGCTAAGCTCAACTGCTATGTTGCGAAAAACTTCGATGGTAAATTAACGGCTATACCTGATGCATTGCACGAGTACGCAACAACTACGCGACTAGTGGATATGTTAGATTTTTCGCGAGTCAGCTTTGAGAAACAGATTTCGCTATCAACGAAGACGCGCTATCAAATAATTTCAAAATGGCCGCTGGCCAAGCTAGGCGACATCGCTGAAGTAACGAAAGGGAAATCTATTACCCAAAAGGAGACATTTCCTGGTGCAGTCAAAGTGGTTGCGGGTGGCCTGGATTTCGCTTATCTGCACAACCAAGCCAATAGGCCTGCAAACACGATAACTATCAGCGCATCTGGAGCTAGCGCGGGGTTTGTAAATTTCTGGGAAGAAAAAATATTTGCATCTGATTGCTCTACAGTAAGAGGTGTGTCCGATGAACATACTGCCTATCTTTTTAATGTTCTGCAATCTCGCCAAGAGGAGATATATCAGTTTGCTCGTGGAGCGGCTCAGCCACACGTTTATCCAAAGGATATTGAGCAATTACTAATACCGATGCCCGACCCTGTTGTACAGAGAAGAATTGTCCACGAGTGCGCAGTCGTTGATGCCGAAGTCGCTAACGCGCAAACCAGTATGGCTACGGCCCAAGCCGATATGAAAAGCCGTGTTGAGGCGATTTACACTTCCAGCGCTCCACGGCTGGAAATCGACAAGCTCGCTCTTGACGTGCAATATGGCCTATCGGAAAAGATGAACGAGGCCGGTGTCGGCTACAAGATTTTTCGCATGAACGAAATCGTGCAGGGGCGCATGTTTGCCGGTGGAGCGATGAAGTATGCCGACATTTCCGCTAAGGAATTCGCTAAATATAAACTCAATCGAGGCGACGTGTTATTTAACCGTACAAACGGCAGTCTTGATCATGTGGGAAAAACAGGATTATTCGATCTGGATGGCGAGTACTGCTTTGCTTCCTACCTTGTGCGGGTTGTGCCTGACCCTTCAAGAGTGCTGCCTCTATTCTTGACGCAGATGATGAATTCAAAGGCCTTCCGGCAAGAGGCTATCAGCAAGGCTGTCAAGTCTGCTGGTCAAAATAACATCAATGCCACCAAGATGCGCCAAATCAAAGTGCCAGTACCACCTTTACCTGAACAGAAGCGTTTCATTGCTAAAGTCGAAGCGTTAGAGCGTACCATTGCCACTGCTCAGGCTGCACTCGCCGCTGCTCCAGCCAAGAAGCTGATTATCATGCAGCGATATCTGTAGTAGTGTGAACTTTTTGCCGTCGTCTTCAGCTTTACTGCAAAATCCGAAATGCATATCTTGAAGTGAAACGTGGCGGCAGCATCAAGTGCCTAGAATCGGCGGGTCTTATTAAACCCCTTGCTTCAAGCTGGCCGAGATGAAATCGTCCAAATCCCCATCCAGCACGCTCTGCGTGTTGCCGATTTCCACGTTGGTGCGCAGATCCTTGATGCGCGACTGATCCAGCACATAAGAACGAATCTGGTGACCCCAGCCGATGTCGGATTTCCCGTCTTCCAACACCTGCTTCTCTTCATTGCGTTTGCGCAGTTCTTCTTCGTACAAGCGCGATTTCAGCATCGCCATGGCTTCGGCGCGGTTGCGGTGTTGCGAGCGGTCGCTTTGGCATTGCACTACGATGTTGGTGGGCAAGTGGGTGATGCGCACTGCCGAGTCGGTTTTGTTGATGTGCTGTCCGCCCGCACCTGAGGCGCGGTAAGTATCCACGCGCAGGTCGGCGGGATTGATTTCGACTTCGATGGAGTCGTCCACTTCGGGAAACACGAATACGCTGGAGAACGAGGTGTGGCGGCGGTTGCCAGAGTCGAACGGCGATTTGCGCACCAGCCGATGCACGCCGGTTTCGGTGCGCAGATGGCCGTAGGCATAGTCGCCGCTCACCTTGAGCGATGCGCCCTTGATGCCCGCGACTTCGCCGTCGGATTGTTCCAGCACTTCGACGCTGAAACCCTTGCGTTCGCAGTAGCGCAGATACATGCGCAGCAGCATGGATGCCCAGTCCTGCGCTTCGGTGCCGCCGGAGCCAGACTGGATATCGACGAAGCAGTTGTTCGGATCCATCGGGTGGGCGAACATACGGCGGAATTCCATGTCCGCGACGCGCTTCTCGATGTCCTGAATGTCGGCAGCCGTGGCGTTCAGACTCTCATCGTCTTTTTCCGCTTGAGCCATTTCAAACAGCTCGCCCGCATCGTTGATGTCTTGCTGGATTTTGCCGAGGCCGAGCACTACGCCTTCGAGCATCTTGCGTTCGCGGCCCAGGTCTTGTGCGCGTTTTGCGTCCTGCCAGATGGCAGGGTCTTCGGCGAGTTCGCAGACTTCGGCTAGACGTTCCTGCTTGGTATCGAAGTCAAAGATACCTCCGTAATTCCGCGCTACGTAAGGTCAGATCTTGCAACTGGTTAGTGAGGGCGTTGAGTTTTTCGGCTTCCATGCGATGCGTTCCAGATTCCTTAGAGGATGCGCATTTGTGGGTTGCACCATAAGTTGCTAGTTAGATTGCTAATAAATCAATATGTTAAATGCTATGGGCACATCATAAGCCGCTAGAGTGATAGTCCCCATAAACTTTTAACATTTTACTAAAAAGACGCATAAAGCGCTAGTTTCTTAATTATTTGTTTATTATAACTAAAATATATCAACACTAGCCGTATTGCCGCACGCAGAATCGCGTTAACGTACCCTACCCGTTAGGGTCTTTGAAACAGGTCATGCAGCGTAATTGCCGCTGCTTCCGTCACGCGTTGTTCCATTTGCACAAGCCACACATGAATTTCCGTATCATCCTGCCGCACAACCATCGAAGATGGGTCAAACACGAACAGTCGATAAAGTTCGCTTACTTGTATATGTTTCTCATCACGTATCATCGCCCATCCCTTGCCGGTGAGTTTGCGCACCATTTTGACTCGTACCAGTTCTTCCAAAATTTGCTCTAGTGCATCGAAGCCGATACGCAATTGCATGGAAAGAGCAGGCAAAGTCTGCACCTTGCCGCTGCGCATGCCATCGCTCATCGCCCTGAGAATGCGCAGAGCATAATAAAGTTTTGCCGCAGCAGTCATTTTATGGACAGGATTGCCACGCCAATGCGATAGCGATGATGCTATTAGTGCGCCCAGCAAAATAGTCAGCCAAGACAGGTAAATCCACAGCAGAAAAATCGGGATGCTGGCAAACGCGCCGTATACCAGCTTGTAACTAGGAAAGTGCGCGATGTAATAAGCGAAGGCGTGGTTCATGGATTCAAACGCCATCGCCGCCACTGCACCGCCAATGAAGGCGTGGAGAAACGGCACAAAGCGGTTGGGCACCACGCGAAACAGCAGGCTGAAGGCCAGCGTGGTAAGCAGTACCGGCACCACCTTCAACATCACCACATCGAATTCCGGAACCTGCTTGGCATAGCCCATCGACATCCCGGCCAACCAGGAGGTCAGCGACAGACTGCTGCCAATCAGCAACGGAGCCAGTGTCAGCCCCGCCCAGTAAATCAGCACGCGCTGAGCCAAAGTGCGCGGCTTCGAAACACGCCAGATTGTGTTGAAGGCATCTTCTATGGTGTGCATCATCAGCATTGCGGTCAGCGCCAAAAATACAATGCCTACAGCTGTTAATTTTGCGGCGCTTTCGGCAAACTGCTCTACATAGCGCGAAATCATTTTGCCGCCGGTTTCCGGCATCATATTGCTCAGTAGAAAATTCTTGATTTGTCCCGAAAAATCCTCGAACACCGGAAACGCCGAGAACAGCGTAAGTGCGATGGTAATCAGCGGCACCAGCGACAGCAGGGTGGTGAAAGTCAGGCTGGCCGCCATCTGTGCACAGCGGTACTGTTTGAAGCGCCCCGCAATAAAATGCAGCAAGTGGCGCAAGTCCGTCCAATTCTTTTTCATAAGCAATTATTTTGCGGAATGAAACAAAATACAATGTTCGCATGATACCCGACACCGCTACATAGCACAGCAGAGGACTGTCCACACAAACTGAGGTATATATAAAAGGCCGTCTTGCGACGGCCTTTTATTTGCTGCTTTACATTCTACGCGGTTTGCCTTATGGAGCTGTAACCGTGCTGCTATCAAGAGTGACCGCAGTCTGTGCCAGCAATCTGCCGTTCACCGTTGCGCCCGTCTGTACTGCGATATTTGTTTGAGCCAATATTACCCCCTGCATGATTGCAGTCGTTCCAATGGACACTACATCGGAGACCTGCCAGAAAACGTTTCTGGGGCAGTGCGCCACCGGTCAAGTTCACATGTATACCATTAGACTGAGTAAGCTTTCCCGTAATCTTGAAGACCCATACATCGGTCGCGCTGCCATTGAGAGTGAGAGTCCCTGGTATGGTCACATTGACAGCACAGGTGTAGACGCCAGCGGGAAGGCCGGTAATGAGAAAGCTGCCGCCCAAAGCCGCGTTGTCGTTCACATCGCTCATAGCACCGACTCCTGGACACTCTTGTGGCCCACCAGCTGGTAGCCCACCACCTGCTGTTGCCATCCCGGCAGCGGCGGTGTACGCAGTTCCCATGTCGAGTACAGCAGCGCCCAAGTCAGCAGTAGTGGTACCACCAACCATGTCGGCTGCGTATAATTTTCCGGGTGCGGCCACTTGAGCGGACGTATAGAAGGTATCCGAGGGCTGCACCTATTAATGACCATCCGGTTAAGTAAGTCCTGGCGGCTGGACTCACTCCAACATTTCCAGTCACAACGGAAGTTGGAACGGTTGAGGCACCTGTTTTTGCCAGAATCACATAATTGGCGGCCGTTCCAAGATTAACGCAACTCCCTCCCGTGCAGGCTCCTCCTGTTGTGCCTGCAGCTGCGCTTGCGCCTGCGCTTGAGCCTGCGGGTGCGGCTGGGAGTCCACCTGCAGCACCTGTGCTTCCACCACCACCGCAACCGGCCATAATGGCGGCCATCAGTATGGTCGTAGTCCACGTCAGTGGCTTATTAACGGTTTCGAATATGTTCATTTTGTTTCTCCTTAATAAAGAATCTCGAGATGAGATAATTAAAGCCATCTGCGGATTTCTTTATTAGCAGAGGCGTATCTCAGCGTGATTGCCAAGGATTCGAATATAGTTAATTGTTAAAATATTTTCCGTGTGCTGGCGTACATATGCGTCTAAGTTATTCGTTGAACGCTACTATCGAAGTCGGTTGCTGCACGTCATGAGCGCCCGTTTGGGGGCGCGTACCCGTACAGGATGTTGCCCCACAAGCGATGATCCACTTACATATGTACAGTGCGTCGGACTACGGGGCTTGCAATACGCTGTGGATGGAGCAGAATTAATAACCGATGTAGTTAATCTGGTCGATGTTGCGCGCCAGAAACTTGGCGATATGGAAACACTTCCGTCCCTATTCGCAAATTGTACAAACGATGGCATCCTTCATGATTCGCAAACGACAACACACAAAAAAGAGCATGTTCAACCTTCAACACACCATAGCGGCAGTGCAAACAAACTGCGATATCGCCGATGCGCGTCATGCACGAGATATGGGCTTGTGCAACTACCTGCTGACCATGCGCGAGTTTTACCGATGGGAACAACAGATTCCGCTTGCTCAGCCCTTGGAAAAGGCTGACGTCAGTGCATGGATATCGCAGCGCGAGATGAAATGGGACGAAATTGAAGAAAACGATTACCTTTCCATTCCTGTCGACGAACGCGAACATGACCCTTTTGATAGCGTTGCCATCAACCACGCGCTTAATAAACATGGTCTGGTCTATAGCGGCGGCTATGGCCACCGGGTTAAACCACATTTCTTTCTTGCACGACTGCTGCGCAGTGAAGTCCGTTCCGGTCTTTCGATACTGGTATCCGGCCAGGAGTATGCGCGCGATATGGCAGCTCCACCCGCAGCGCTGAGCCGCAACACTGTTTTCCTGCGTATGGATGCGATGCAGCGCTGGCTGTGGGGGAAAGTCGAGATATGGGGTTTGAGCAAGGCCGATGGTGCGCTCAAAGCGGCGCTCGATTGCTATGGTGCTGGAGATGGCGATGAAACGAAATTGAATATCATCGCAGAGCATGAAAGCGAGACGTTGATCCTGCACGAGGTAGGCGAGGCGATGGCTGAGCCACTGCTCGGCGAAGCGTGGCACGAAATGGTTTCATCATTCAGTTCGAGGCGACACGAACTGCTGGCGCGCGCCGTGCGTGATAATCTTGCGGACTGCCTTTCCACACTCCCTGAATTGATTGAGCGCAACAAGATGTGCTCGCTGCACTTCTATTTTTCCAATTTCGACGGCCTGCGTCTGAATCTGTTTCCGAGCTTGCAAGAAGCTTATGAATGCTGGCAGAAGAGCGGGGATGTCGGTGCGTTACATAATGCCATTGAGGCGGGACGCACACATTGGTTAAGCATCGCTCAGCACCTGCTTGCGGCGTGGGGCGACAAACCGGCCAACGCTGAAATATTCATTGAAAGCGCTGGCGAACATTTCAGTGGTTTCACGCTTTGCGGATGTTCACCATAAATATCTAAGTCGTTTTACTGCCAGTAACGCTCTTTGTAAAAGGCGAACTCCATTCCCAGTCCCCTCTCGCAGCGAGCGATCAAAACCATTGATCAATACCCACTTGAAGAGTATGGTTGCACCTTGGGTTTCTTGCATTAAGCAATACCCTACGAACATTCGCAGGGCGAACGACCTTGAATGCGGTCAAAACAAGCCAGTCGAGCATGGAATCTTTACATTATGAAACGTGAACTGATCCATAACACTTTTTGGGGGACAGTAATATTTTGCCCGCTTAACAGACTTACAGCAGATCCATGTCGAAAATGATTTCGAACAAAATCCACCAGAATTTAAGCAACAGGGAATATTATAGGCATCCATTGCACTGGCGTGTCGCTATTGTAAAAAATGGCATCTATCATGGACGTACACATGATTTGTCATTGACTGGCATAAACATACTTATAGGGCGTAATATTTTTTTTACATCTGATGTCATCATATTGCTTTCAATCCCCCCAATGCATTATCAAGAGAAGAAAACAACTACAGTAGAAATCCAATGTAGTGTATTGCACACCGTGCTAGATTCGGTTCATAGTGAATTCCGTTTAGGGATGAAATTCACTCATTTTAGAAGGGATGGAAAAAGAATTTTGTCAGACATTCTGTCAAAGCAACTTATCACCAAAGAAGGTGCTTACTAGAAGTTTGAGAGTTGCCATATCAAACAGAACTTAAAATCGCTTCGAGTGGCAACTCGCTATACCTTATTTCGTAATGGGCAACGTTCTGAGCTAGTCGCCTTCCCTAATTCTGCCGTGAAAGTTTTTTTCTAGTGCGGCGAATGGCTTAATAGCGAGGATTCAATAAAGATATCGGCCATCAGAAAACAGAAAACTCAACTGCTGTTTATAGTTCGGAAGCGGACTGTCGCAGAAAAATTGATCAAGGGGCAGCGGCCTGTGGAGACTGGCTATTGTCGGGCAACGTGAGACAAGATGCCATAGCTGCAGTGTAGCGCTATGTTAACGTTACCACCTCTACATCCTCGACGACGTCCTATCAAAATCGCTCTCGGTTTTGGATGCTGTAAGTGGGGGCGGCCTGGAGGGCTGATAATTAACCTGATTGCAAATCGCAGTCCATGACTTGAGGATGGTCGTATCACTCCTTGAAATTTTTCCTGGCTTCTCTTTCTTTTGTTTTTCTTTCCTTTACCTCTTTCTCAATATCGGCTCTATCTTTAGCCTCTCTTTCCAGGCTATACATATAACGCTGCAACATAACATTCATATGGTTATCCGTCCCGACGAGTGCGCAACCAAGATGTCTTTGAACAACGTTGTCACGTGCAACGAAGATGTTGCTGCTTTTTATTGTAATACTGGCCGTAAAAGCACCAATGTCCGGCAATGAAATCTGGCAATCATGGAAGGTTTTACCCTTCAGTAAATCTGCCTCATGTTCTTCGCACCGCAATCCGACCCCCTCTAGGCCAATGTCTGTGATAACAACTTCGCGCATCACTGTTGGCGCAATTTTTTCGTCCACATTGTCCGATGTGATTGGAATTAAGCATGTAATCGGGTTGGAAATCGGAGTCTTTATGCGAAATATTCCACGTCGCTGAATGCGCAACAAATGATCAGGAATTTCAAAATAAAACGCTTTACCATTTTCAAATATGTCGCTCCTGATGTCATGTACTATGAACTGCACTTTCGCAGCGCGATGCTCGCTTACTAATGTGATTTTATTGCTGTGCAGAATAGCCTCGTTTGCCTCTGGAAATTGGGCGATATCCAGCCACATACCCTGTTCGTCAACGCCGAGTAGTGTGGATAAAATAAACTTCTTATTATTGCCATAGTACAAAGCAACCAATGTGGAGTCCTCAACCATGTGTTTCAGTATATCCAACCTTTCGACCCTGGATGGAACGCGATATTCGAGATCCTCATTGTCGTGAAACCGCTCTATCTTTAATACAACTGTTGATTTTGTCATGGCGCGCCCAGTACATAATCTCGTTTCGAAACAAACGAGTGGAATTGTTGATTTATTTCAATCCATCATTCCGGTTAAAACCTGTCGCCGATTATGTTATCACCCTGCAACGTAATAGCACACTGAATTCATAAGCAGTACCGGATACACATTCGCCGATCAATGGATGCTGCTTGATGGAGCAGAGCGCGCTGGGATATATCGCTTTAGATTATGTCATCAGCCTGTACCGCGCATAGCAGGCAAGAAGTTCAATGGCCGGTTAAGAACGCCTACACCGTATCAAGCAGTCATGGCATTAGATTGTGAATCTATGAGATCATATTGACCGTCGGCTTGTTTCAAGCTACAAGTATTATTGTTAAAGTTGGACTGTCGCGGAGAGGATAAATTTATGGCTAGTGGATTTTTCAGCAAATTAATATCCTCAGTGTCGCCACATAGCGACAATTATTTTGTTCTCTTCAATGAATTGACAGCCTGCACAGTGCGAGGCGCAAAAATCCTTGCAACGATGAGTTCAGTGCAAGATCCTGCTGCTTTCAATCAACTTTTTATCGAAATGACAAAAACAGAAGGCGAGGCTGACGAAATCACGAAGACCATCTTCCTGTCACTGCACAAAACCTTCATTACTCCATTCGATCGCTGGGAGATCAAAGATTTAGCCAAGGCGCTGGACGACATGATCGACTGCATGGAAGACATTCCACAACGCGCAAGGCTCTACGGCTCCGGCAGTTTTACCCCGGAAATGGCGGCACTCGGCCAGATTGCACTGCGTGCCACGGAGAAAGTTCAAGAAGCTGTTGCACTTTTGTCGGATATGAGAAATGCCGAGCGCATCATAACCATATGCCAGGAAATAGGCGTGATTGAAAGCGAAGCTGACCGCGTCATGAGGGCAGGAATGGAACGCCTTTTTGCCGAGATTTCGGATGCCCGTGCGCTAATTCGCGCCAAGGAAATTTACGAGCTTTTCGAGGAAGCAGTTGACCGCTGCGAGGATGCAGCCAATGTCATTCACGGTGTAGTGCTGGAAAGGATATGATCGAACAAACGTTTCTGGTCATGTCGGCTCTGGTCGTTGTGGCGTTGCTGTTCGATTTTATGAACGGCTTCCACGACTCTGCGAACTCAATCGCACTGATGGTCTCGACCCGGTTGCTGACGCCGCAAGCGGCGGTTGTCTGGGCTGCGTTTTTCAACTTCATCGCCTTCTTGTTTTTTGGGCTGCATGTGGCAAAAACCGTCGGTTCCGGCATTGTATCCCCTGCGATAATCGACAACGCGGTGATCTTCGGTGCCCTGTGCGGCGCCATCTCTTGGAACATCATTACCTGGTGGTTTGGTATTCCTTCATCCTCGTCGCATGGGCTGGTCGGCGGGCTAGTCGGGGCAGCACTGGCCAAAGCTGGTTGGAAAGCCATCATCGCACAAGGGCTGATTAAGACATCGGCGGCAATCATCCTGTCGCCACTCTTGGGGCTTCTGCTGGCACTTGCCATGTCCGTTGCGCTGCTCTGGATTTTAGAGAAGGCGCTTACCGCATCAGACCGAACGAAGATTCAATAAGTTTCAATTCATATCCTCATCACTTTATAGCCTCGGTCACGGCGGAAACGATGCCCAAAAAACCATGGGTATTATTGCTGTTCTGCTGTATGCGAATGGATATTTGCAGGGCGAGTTCCATGTTCCATTCTGGGTCGTACTGGCCTGTCAGGTTGCCATGGCTCTTGGAACTCTGTTTGGCGGCTGGCGCATCGTGAAGACGATGGGCATGGGCATCACCCGGATCAGGCCCACAGGCGCATTTTGCGCGCAAACATCAGGTGCTGTAACACTATTACTCGCGACATCGATGGGCATACCCGTCTCGACGACGCACACCATCACTGGCGCTATCATCGGTGTCGGACTGTCCCGCCGCGTTTCCGCAGTGCGTTGGGGGGTTGCTGCGCGGATTGTTTGGGCGTGGGTGCTGACAATCCCAGCAGCAGGCCTGATTGCAGCCTTTTTTTGGTATGTTGGACGCGGTTTTATGGGATAACCTTACATCATTGAGTGTGGTTGAGTTTTTGCGTTTAAATCTGACCCGGGTGTTGCATCGAATTTTGACCCACCCTAAGTTTATATCTTAACGGTTCAGGTTGTGGATAGTTTTCTGGTTTTGCCCCCCTTTCCAGTTTGAGTCGAGCTGTTCTTAAAACGGTAACTATCGTTGCCGGTCTCAATGATGTGGCAGTGATGGGTAAGCCTGTCCAATAGTGCCGTCGTCATCTTTGGATCCCCAAACACGTTGCCCCATTCTGCAAAGCTCAGGTTGGTCGTTATCACAAGGCTTGTTCGCTCATAGAGCTTGCCGATGAAGTGAAACAGCAAAGCACCGCCTGCCTGGCTGAACGGCAAGTAGCCCAGTTCATCCAGAATCACCAAGTCGGCATACATCATTCGGCTGGCAAGTTGCCCCTGCTTGCCAGCGGCCTTCTCGAGTTCCAGCGTATTGACCAGTTCGATGGTCGAGAAGAAGCGCACCCGGCGGTGCTGATGCTGCACGGCCTGCACACCCAATGCAGTGGCAAGGTGTGTCTTGCCTGTGCCGGGGCCACCGACCAGCACTACGTTGTGCGCCTGATCCAGAAACTCACAGCGATGCAATTGGCGAATCAGTGCCTCATTCGCCTCGCTCTGGCTAAAGTCGAAGCTCGCCAGGTCGCGGTAGGCCGGGAACCTGGCTGCCTTCATCTGGTAGCCGATAGAGCGTACCTCACGCTCAGCCATCTCCGCTTTGATTAGAGTTCCCAGCATCTCCTGCGCATTCTGGTATGCAGGCGAATTCTGCCTGGCCAGTTCGTCGACGGCTTGCGCCATACCGTACAACTTGATCGCCTTGAGCGAGGTCATCATAGCTTCATGCTGCATGGCGCACCTCCCGTAGCTCATCATAGCGACTGACATTAGCCTGCGGTTCGACCATCAGCGTCAGCGGAGTATCAATGGGAGCTGGTGGTGCGGGCTCAATCAGCCGTTTGAGAAGATTGAGCACATGCTGCTTGGATGGCACACCGGCCTCCAAGGCCAACTCGACCGCCGCCAGCACCGCTGACTCATCATGTTGTAGAACCAGCGCCAGTATCTCAACCATCTCCCGATCACCGCCTTGGCGCTTGAGCAGAATGGCCTGCAATCGCTTGAAGGCATCAGGCAGCTCGGTGAACGGCGCACCATTGCGCAATGCGCCGGGTTTGCGCTGTAATACGCTCAGGTAATGGCGCCAGTCATAAATGGTTCGCCCAATTGCAGGATTGCGTTGAATCAGCCGTGCATGTTCGGCAATAACCTGTGCCTCGGCCACAAACACCAGCCGGTCGGCATACACTCGAAGGCTGATCGGACGGTTGGCATAGGAGGCTGGTACGCTATAGCGGTTGCGTTCGAACGTGACCAGACAGGTCGGCGATACACGTTTGATATGTTCCACAAATCCGTCGAACGGACAGGGCAGCGCCATCAGGTAAGGGCGTTCGGCAGCATAAACATCGGCAACGCTGCGGTCAGGCTGCTCAGGATGGGTAATCTCGCTCCAGAGTGATACACACCGCTGTTGCAACCAATCATTGAGTTCAGCCAAACTGCCGAATGTTGGTAACTGGTTCCATATGCGGTGACGTGAATCCCGTACGTTCTTCTCAACTTGCCCCTTCTCCCAGCCGGATGCAGGATTACAGAACTCGGCATCGTACAGGTGGTGGCTCACCATGGCAGTGAAACGGATGTTGACATCACGCTGCTTGCCGCGTTTTACCTTATCCACGGCAGTCTTCATGTTGTCGTAGATGCCACGGGCAGGCACACCACCAAAGGTTGCGAAGGCATGGTTATGAGCATCGAACAGCATCTCGTGCGTCTGAAGCGGATAGGCACGCAAGAAGAATGCTCGGCTGTGGCTGAGCTTGAAGTGCGCAACTTGCAACTTGGTTCGTTCACCTGCTATGACCGCCCAGTCCTCGCTCCAGTCGAACTGAAATGCTTCTCCTGGTGCAAAAGTAAGTGGGATGAATGTGCCGCGACCAGCGGTCTTGGCCAGTTCCTGCTGCTCTTGCCGCCATCGCTTGGCAAAGGCTGCAACTCGGTCATAGGAACCGGTAAAGCCCAACTGCACCAAGTCTCGGTAAAGTTGTTTGAGACTACGTTTCTGTTTGCGTCCCTTGCTGGCCTCTGTCTTTAGCCATGCCGCCAGTTTGGCAGCATAGTCATCCAGCTTGCTCGGGGTCTTGCGTTTAGGATAATTCGGCTCAACAACTTCGTTGGACAAATACTTCCTGATGGTATTTCGAGCGATTCCGGTCTTGCGGACTATCTCTCGAATCGGCATGTTATCGCGTAAATGCCAACGCCTGATGCTGCTTAATATCGCCACGTTGATCACTCCTGTTTACTCCCGCTCAAATATTGAGCAGGACAGTATCTATACGTGGGTCAAATTTGGATGCAATTTATTGCATTAGGTGGGTCAAATTTATGTGCAAAAACTCAGCGCTGTAGTATTGAATCGCTCGGGAGGCCCCGTTATGACGATGGGGCAGATTCTAGGGCATGGCTCTATTCACTTCTGGGGCGACCTAGATATTGCAGGGATGCAAATTTATGAGCGCCTTGCAAAGCATATTCCATCTCTTCAGTTGTCCGCACTGTATTTTCCGATGATTGAAGCCGCAAAAACAGCGGACAACAGACATCCTTACGTGTCGGCTGTAGGTAAAGCTGGACAAACAATGTTTCCTGCGGGACGTAAAGATTCTATAGCAATGCTTGACCATTGTTGTAAATGGGCTGTTGATCAGGAGTTTGTTACCGCCGTTCAAATAGAAGCATTGGCTGGCAAGATATTTACTCCGCCAGCCTAAGCGTTTGGCATCCAATCGCATCCAAGCATTGCATCAGGAATACAGCCGTGAATTTCCCCCGGCTGATCTTGTTGGCGATGTTCTCAGGTGTCTCGGTAACGCCTAGCGCGGCGAGCTTTTCAACCAACTCCTGATAAGTGACGTTCCGGCGTTTTAACTCGGCCTTGAGCAGCCCTTTAACTTTGTTTTCCCATTGCTGATCGGTAGACATGATTACTCCTACGAAAAATATAAACATCATCATACACGATAGATTTATCTTGACAAGCGATGAATAAAGCATATCATGTGAGATATAAACATATCGCAAGTGATTATAACCATGTCCCAACATTTTTTACTTTCCGCCAAAGCCCGCACGCTGTCCGTGCTTAAGGTTATGCAGATGAACGACGCCGAAGCCTTCAGGGTATTCAAGGAATTGCGTTGGGGTGCTGGTGATGCAGTGTCCTGCCCCTGCTGCGGCGTAATCGGCAAGCATGCCTTCCGCCGTGATCGCAAGCAGTGGAAGTGCGCAGACTGCGGCCACACCTTCTCAATCACGTCCGGCACCATCTTTGCCAACCACAAGCTGCCACTGCGCACTTACCTGGCAGCGATTGCCGTCTACACCAATGCCGTGAAGGGAATCTCAGCTTTGCAAATGAGCCGTGATCTAGGTGTCCAGTACAAGACGGCATTCGTGCTGGCGCACAAAATTCGTGAATCGCTGATGGAGCAACGCGAAACCTCGCAGCTTTCAGGCGAAGTCCACATGGATGGTGCCTACGTCAACGGCTACATTCGCCCCAAGAACAAGAAGGAAGACCGCATAGACCGCCGTCTGGCCGAGAACCAACGGCCCGACAAGCGCTGCGTGTTCGTTATGCGTCAGAAGTTTGAGGAGAAAGGTTTAGGAGCCAACAAAACCTTAACGTTCGTGTTGAAGTCGGAGAATCAGACCGACGTTATCAAGCTGGCGACTGAGTACGTGGAAAAGGGTTCTACGATCTGCGCGGATGAATCCAACGCCTACGATCCGCTGCATGCCAAGTTTGATACGCGCCGCGTAAACCACAGTGTCGAGTACCGCGCCCCTGATGGCACCACCAACAATCAGGCCGAGTCATTCTTCTCACGCTTTCGCAGGATGCAGTACGGACAATGCCACAAGCTCGGGAATCTGTACCTGGCGAACTATGCCAACGAAGCGGCATACCGCGAAGATATGCGCAGGAAGCCCAACGGCGCGATGTTTCAAGACATTACCAAGAAGTGCGCCCACACCAAGACAAGCCGTAACTGGTGCGGGTACTGGCAGGGCAACAAGCGGCAGGCCGAGCGGCTGGTGGCTTAGGCAATCTGCCAGAGCGCAGACAGTCCATTCTCAGCGCGTCCTACGTCTTTAACCAGTCCGCGCTGTTCCAAACGCCTGAGCGTGCCTGTCAGTGTGCGCTGAATAGAAGTTCGTAGTTCCTTGGTATCTTCCATACCCCTGTCAGCCATAATTGCAGTACACATCATCACCGTTGTAAGCGGCTCTGCCGCAATGACCTTGCCCCTGTAATCCGTATTTCTTAACGCGCTCATTATGCGGCCTTCTTCAACTGTGCCGCAAACCAGTTTTTCTCGAACTGCATCGGACTGATGTAATCCAGTGTTGAGTGAAGTCTTCTGTGGTTGTAGTACGTCAGCCAGTCAATCACCTCGTCCATTGCCTGGCGCTGTGTTTCAAACCGCATTCCATATAGCCTTCCTACTTTCAACGATCCCCACAAACTTTCTGTTGGCGCATTGTCCCAGCAGTTTCCTTTGCGGCTCATTGAGCTTTGCATGCCGTATTCAGCCAGTGTGCCCTGAAATGCGTGACTGCAATACTGGCTGCCACGATCAGAGTGGAAGATCAGCCCCGGCTCTGGCCGTCGCCTGAACCACGCCATCCTGAGCGCATCGGTTACCAAGCTGGTCTGCATGTGCGGCTGCATGCTCCAGCCCACAACCTGACGGCTGTACAGATCAAGAACCACAGCCAGATATAACCAGCCTGCATCGGTCTGGATATAAGTGATGTCGCTCGTCCACACGCAGTCAGGCGCATCCGGTTGGAAGTTGCGGTTGAGCAAGTTCGGCGCAATCGGCAGGTTATGTTTACTGTCGGTGGTCACGACGAATTTACGCTTCCCGCGCGCTTTGATGCCGTGCTCCTTCATGAGCCGCCGAACCCGTTCTTTCCAAACGCGCACTCCATTGGCATGAAGTTCTCGCCAGACTCGCGGCCAGCCATATTCACCTTTGCTGGCGGCATGCGCTGCTTTGATGTGAACCAACAGGGCTTCATCATTGATGCGCTTGCCTGGCGTCTCTGTCCGACCAGAATCTTTGCGCCGCTGACGTTCAAAGTAGCCGCTGGCACTGACGTTCAGCACTGCACATTGCAGCGTGATCGGCCAGAGCTTTTTATGCCGCTCAATCCAGGCATACCTCACGCTGACTCCCGCGCAAAGTACGCCGTCGCTTTTTTTAATATATCGCGCTCCATCTTGACCCGCGCAAGCTCGGCTCTCAAACGCGCCAGCTCCATCTGTTCTGCGCTCACCGGCTTGCTGCCCGCACCGGTCAGCTTGCCTTTCGCTGCCTGACGAACCCAGTTCTCAAGCGTCTGCTTCGGTATGCCCAGCACTTTGGCGGTCACCGCGCAGGCTTGGCCGCCCTGTACCAATCGCACTGCCTCTAAGGCTACGCTGATTAAGTCCACCGATTCCATAGGTCGTGCGTTATAGCCGTAGTAGACAAACATGGTAGATGGCAATGAAACAAAATACTCTGGCGATGGCAGCGAAACACGAAACAGGATTTGAACAACACCGCAGACCGACACGGCGCGACGAATTTCTGAACACGATGAATCGCATCGTGCCATGGGTCGATCTATGTGCCGTGATCGAACCGCACTACCCGAAGCGAGGCAATGGCCGTCCACCGATTGGCTCGAACGCATGTTGCGCATCCACTTCATTCAGCACTGGTTTAATTTGGCCGACTTTGCCTGTGAAGAAGCACTCTACGACATCGCCAGCTTGCGCCATTTCGCTGGCATCGACTTGGGATGCGAAGCCGTACCGGACGCCACCACGCTGCTAAAGTTTCGTCGCCTTCTGGAGAAACACAATCTCAATGAGCAACTGTTTGCCGAAGTCGGGCGCGTACTCCAAGGCAGCGGCATGACACTCAAGACCGGCACGATTGTCGATGCCACCATTATCGCGGCACCCAGCTCAACCAAGAACGCCGATAAGAAACGTGATCCTGAGATGCACCAGACTCGCAAGGGACAGCAGTGGTACTTTGGCATGAAGCTGCACATTGGCGTGGATAGTCAAAGCGGCCTGGCGCACAGCGCCGTCGTCACCCCGGCCAACGTGCATGACAAACATCCTCTGCCTGATTTACTGCATGGCCAAGAGCAGCGTGTTTATGGCGATAGCGCCTATGCCAGCCAAAAGGATTTGATTCACAGTAAATCCCCCCAAGCCCGCGACTTCACCAACTGTCGCACCCGTAAGCCGGGTGGTGAAGTCGATGAGGTCAAGCGCGGCAAGAACCGCAATAAGTCAAAGATAAGAGCCCGTGTCGAACACGTCTTTGCCGTGGTCAAACGGCTGTGGGGTTTTACGAAAGTGCGCTACCGTGGTTTAGCCAAGAATTCCGGCCGCGCATTTACTGCGCTGGCATTGGCGAATATTTACTTGTCTCGAAATCGATTGATGGCACAAGTCCGCCCATAGTGGGCGAATGGCGGGCGAAAAGCCCGAGGAGTAGCCCGAAAGGGTAAAACAATACGGGCTGAACTCGTCTTTTTGCACGATCACGCATATTTCGCAATTTGAATCTTGAAAATGCGGGGCTTGTTCAGCGTAGCCCTAACTTGTACTCCAGCGTGTACGCTGCTCGCTTACCTTTTCCTGTTGTCATTTCTTCGTCTCCTTAACTTGAATTCTACCCTCAGTTAAGAAATACGTTTTTACAGGGCAAGGTCATACGAAGGTAGTTACTCCAACTTTGAGGTTGTCAGGTAATCGTATTTTCGGGGCCATCTACCCTGAGTTATGCAGCTTCGCGTTTAACTTAAATTAAACCTGGCAGCCGTTATTAAGACTTGAATCCGTTACAAGCAACCCCATATATTGTCTAGCTGATAATTGGAGTTGCCATGACTACCTCGTTACACGTTGTTTGCCCACACTGCCATGCCGTGAACCGTGTGCCTGACAATCGCCTAAGTGATGCTGGCAACTGCGGTAAGTGCCATGCCCCACTGTTTACTGGTCACCCTGTTGAACTGGACGAGGCCGATTTCGATAAACACGTTACACGTTCCGACCTGCCGCTGGTGGTGGACTTCTGGGCACCTTGGTGTGGGCCATGCCGCAGCATGGCACCGTCGTTCGCCGAAGCTGCGCACCAACTGGAACCCCATTACCGTTTGGTCAAGGTAAACACAGAACAGGAACAAAACCTAGCTGCCCGTTTTAATATCCGCAGCATCCCCACCATCGCTATTTTCCGTAATGGGCGTGAAGTTGCCAGACAGGCGGGTGCAATGGATACTGGCGGCATTGTGCGCTGGGTTAAAAGCAACGGCTAACAGGTGATATGGAAGAGATTACACTTGAATCAACACTAACCTGTCCGCATTGCGGGTATTCCAAACTGGAAACTATGCCTACCGATGCCTGTCAGTTCTTTTACGAGTGCTTGAACTGCAAGACATTGCTGCGTCCTAAATCCGGAGATTGTTGTGTTTTCTGTTCCTACGGTACGGTCAAATGCCCGCCTATCCAAGCCCAGCGTGGCTGTTGCAGTCACGCAACGACTTGATATTGCCGACAAGGAATATACAATGGATCGTAAGCAACATTGGGAGTGGATTTAGCCTCAGACCTTTCTCGTTCAGGCACTTGTCATCTTACAAAGCTCAAACAAACTTGCCCTAGTCAATATGCGAGCGTAGAGTGCTGAAGTTTTTTCTTCAGAGAAGCCAGACAAATGAGCAACGCTCAAACAAACCCAAAGCTTTCTACTCTCGCGCTTGGCGCAATTGGTGTGGTTTTCGGGGACATCGGCACAAGTCCTCTGTACGCCCTGCAAACAACCTTTACTGGCGCCACCTTGCCTGTCGTAGAAGCCAATATCCTTGGCGTATTGTCTGTGATGTTCTGGACTATCATGCTATTGGTGTCACTAAAATATGTCGTCATCATCATGCGTGCGGACAACCATGGTGAAGGCGGATCGCTAGCCTTGCTGTCTTTGGTGAGTGAACTGATTGCGCAACATAAAAAATTGAAATGGGTTCTTACTGCGCTCGGCGTATTTGCCGCCGCGCTATTTTATGGCGATGGCATGATCACCCCGGCGATTTCGGTGCTGTCGGCAGTCGAGGGGCTGGATTTAGTTTCGCACCAATTCAAGAGCTACATACTGCCCATTACCTTCGCCATATTGACGGGATTGTTTTTTATTCAGAAGCGAGGCACAGGAACAGTGGGCATGATCTTTGGCCCTATTATGGTTTTCTGGTTTCTTTGCTTGGCAGTGTTTGGGGTCATCTCCATCGCACAGAGCCCCCAAGTCTTGATGGCTCTGAATCCCATCTATGCAGTTCGTTTTTTAAGAGCGGACTGGGGAGTCTCCTTCATGGCACTTGGCGGAATTGTTCTTGCCATAACCGGAGGGGAAGCCCTTTATGCCGATATGGGGCACTTTGGGAAATACCCAATCCGTCTCGCGTGGTTCTCTTTCGTGTTGCCTGCACTGGTGTTGAATTACTTTGGGCAAGGAGCTTTGCTGCTTCAACATCCCAAAGCTATCGAAAACCCATTCTATCTACTCGCGCCTGAATGGGCACTGATCCCAATGGTTTTTCTTGCCACCGCAGCAACCGTCATTGCCTCGCAGGCTGTTATCTCCGGCGCATTTTCGATAGCGAACCAATCTGTACAAATGGGATTTCTGCCGCGTTTGGAAATTTGCCACACCTCCGGCAAAGCACAAGGGCAGATTTATGTACCGTTCACCAATTGGACACTATATTTAGCGGTAGTATTTCTCGTTTTCTCCTTTCAAAGCTCTGCCAATCTGGCTGCGGCTTATGGTGTTGCCGTCACCGGCACCATGACAATAACCACTTTCATGGTAGCTTTCGTCGTTGTGAAACTATGGCGTTGGCCTCTGGTTGGTGCAGTACCTTTAATCGCTGCTCTTTTGATCGTAGACTTAACTTACTTTGCCGCCAACGCCATCAAAATCCCACAAGGCGGTTGGTTCCCACTGGGCATTGCCATGGTTTCTTTCACTGTGCTCATGACATGGAAGCGTGGAAGGGAGTTGCTGTTTGCCGAGATTAAACAGCAGTCAGTTCCTATGCAAACATTTATTGACGGTGTAGATGATGTGCCAAGAGTAGCGGGTACAGCGGTATTTCTTACCCCTACAAGCGAGGGCGCCCCTTCATCCATGCTGCATAACCTGAAACACAATCACGTCCTGCATGAACGCAACGTACTGCTGACCGTAGTGGTTGAAGACAAGCCTTATGTCACAAAGGGCAATAGGACTTTGATCAAAGATATGGGCAAGAACTTTTATTGGGTGAGAATTTTCTATGGCTTTATGGAAACGCCTGATATTCCGGCAGCACTGGAGTTGTGCACTGCACAAGGATTGCCATTCGACTTGATGTCCACCTCTTTTTTCATTTCCCGTGCCCTGATCGTTTCAAGTCCCAATCCCGGCATGGTCAAATGGCGCGAGAGGTTGTTTCTCGCATTATCCAGAAACGCCATGAATGCGGCAGACTTCTACAAGATTCCAGTTAACCGTGTCGTTGAAATGGGAACGAAAATAGAAATTTGAGTTCGGCCATCTTGGAAATCATGCTGACTATGTGCTTATTATGAATACGGTCAGCCTGTCCGCTATCATTAGTACAGCGGTCATTGGTCTGCGACGACGAACATGCAGTTGTCGGCCATGAACTGTCGGTTATGAACGTGTCCGCTGTCTGGAAACCAATATGGACAAATCGAGTTTGGCAATCGCGCCTAAGCATGAATAACTGCAATGTTCGTCGAATCTGTCACCCTCACTTGCCTATATATTTCCCAAAATATATAGGCCTTTCGGCATATAGACTATTCTAAATAATTATTGTAGTCTGCTCACTTAAGGTAACTCATCTGCTGGTGGGTCAGCAGATTCTGTGTAGTTGTTTATTGAAAAGGGCAAACCTGTTGAAAAACAGGGACGCAAAGTTTCCGATCTAAGGGATAAAACCTATGATAGCGGGGCCGCCGGGATGTTCTGGTTGCTCCTCTATTTGTCTCGATTAGGGGAGTGACATGTCACACACAAAGCCTGTTTTAGATATTTATTCCCCTGACACCGCTACTAAAAGCAGCCCATCCAACAGGTTGCCTCTTGGTTCATGCTCATTGCCACCATCCTCACGAATTCATGAATTGCCTGCCAGGCACGAAGCTCGTCGTTCAACAGAGAATTATTTAGGCTGCTCAAGCCTGCACAAGGAAGCAAATGCCTAGCCTGATATTCTGCACCCATAACAGAAATAAACCCCGTCCTGTGTAACTAAATAAGGTGGCTTTGTGAGTCTGAAAGATGTGGATGTAAATGATGATGTTTATCAGATAAAACGCTCAGGTAGTATCACTGGGAATAGGAGTCATTACAGGCATCCGGTACATTGGCGGATTGCCCTTGTTTATAAAAATGGCGACAAAAACGATATCTATCATGGACGAACCCTTGACTTGTCTGTGCGGGGAGCACAAATATTAGTCGAGCACAATATTTTCATGATGTCCGATGTGGTCTTGTTGCTTGCTATACCACCGCTCCACACGGGTCAGAAGGAGACCATCATCGAAATTGATTGCCGCATGGCTCATACCATACTGTCTTCCAAGCCCAGCCTGTTTCGCATAGGGTTGCACTTCCTGTATTTCAAGGGAGAGGGTAAGCGTATTTTGTCTGACGTTCTGTCGAAACGATTAATACCAAAGTCCGAGCAAAGATAAATATGATTTCCATCAAAAAAGCAACACTATGCTTTTGTCTCAGGATTCCCACGTAAAAGAAAACAAAGCAATCCGCAGCAGCTTTTAACTATAACCATAGGGAGTAATAGTAAATGAACCGTAAAGAACTGATCGAAGCACTAGCAACAAAAACTGAAAGCACCAAAGCCAATGCAGACCGCTCCATCGCAGCTTTCATCGACATCATATCTGGCGCACTTAAGAAAGGCGATAAAGTAGCACTCGTTGGCTTCGGCTCATTCGAGGTACGCAAGCGTGCCGCACGTATTGGTCGTAACCCAAAGACGGGTGCCGAGCTGAAGATCAAGGCGTCCAAGCAACCTGCATTCAAGGCAGGTGCTACTCTGAAGGCTGCTGTGAATGGCGCTAAAAAGTAAGGAATGGCACAAACAAAGACCGGTGATATAAGCCGGTCTTATTATTTATGAATGAAATTCTCCAGTATCTGAAAAAACATGGTGAACGCTCTGACAAAGAAATCGCCGAAGCTACTGGTATTCCACTGACTGAAGTGCACCTCCATTTGGCAGAGCTTAAGGCCAAGGGCCAGATAATGGTGTGCCAATCGACTAAATTTGTTAAAGACAAGGAAATCGAGTCAATAATTTGCAGGATTTCCGGGTATACGCCACCGGCCAAACCAGGTGCTAAATCGGGGTCGAAATCGAAGGTTCAGCTAACGTTGTCGTAATTCCGCTTTGCGGCTGACAATAATGCAACATAAAGTGCGGGTTCGCGCCCTGCGGAACTTCACATATATCAAGGTGAACGACTAGTTTCGTTAGTAAAGCGTTCGTTGCCGAGTAGATTGTCTGGCGTGTAAAAACCGGCCAATTTCGGCCAGTCACCATTGCCCGCTTTCCGGCATTTAGATCGCCGGGTGCTATGACTGCTTGGTGCCAATTCCGGAACTTCGTGCCTGCCTTCCAATTTGCTTAAATATTGAGCAGCCGACCTCAATTGATACAACCTTGTCCTGACCTACAGCATAGGACAAACACTGATGTTTTAAAGCCACCCGTACTGTCAGAATGACTCCAGTGAAAAGGATTTAAGAATCACATGACAAAAAAAATGGCTTATGAGTGCTTGGTGTGCGGAACGGCTCTTGGGGGGCCGCTGGGCTTGCTGTTCCATTTGTTTGGGATCAAGCGGAGCAGGCACAACCCTAATGTTTGCAATCGTTGCGACGCTCACATGCAGGAGGGACGTGTTATTGAATTATCTGTGATATTTGCCGACCTCACCGGTTTTACCGCGATGACCAACCGTTTGGGGCCTGAACGCAGCTATGATGTGGTGAACGCATTTTTCAAGATGGCAGGTGAGATACTGATCAAGAACGATGCGTTCATTGATAAATATATCGGTGATGCTGTCATGGCGATCTTTAATGCGCCGATCCAAAATGCCAAACATGCTCGCGGAGCGACTACCGCCGCGTTGGGTATTCTGGAAGGGTTGGAATCTGTCTCCAAAACATTGGGACTGGATTTGCAAGCGCGGGTTGGTGTTGCAACCGGTTATGCGCGAGTTGGACGATTGGGTTCGGCGGATCGAAAGGATTACACCGCCATCGGAGATGTGGTCAACCTCGCATCACGGCTTGAGGCATTAGCAAAACCTGGCGAGGTGCTAGTGGATGGAAAAGCATTTACCCATGTGGCAGAGGATTATCCTGGTCTGGCTCCCGAGGAATTAAACGTGCGAGGATTTTCCGAGCCAGTGGAGGTTTATCGCATCGGGAAATCGGATCGTGAGAATGCTGCAATTTCAGTTCAGCCTCCCGATCAACTTGCCATGCGGCAGAGAGTTGGTTTGGGAACGGTGTTGTTTTCCATTTTTGGCGCGCCGTGCGCTGTGGTGATGACACTCAGTCCGCTTGCGATCATACTCGGGTTGGGATCGTTTATGAGTGCGCTTAGTCCGGCATTTAACGCGCTTGATGCGGCGCAGATCCGAATCCCATTGCAGATATTTTCTGTGTTGGGCGCGATCATCAATTTATATGTAATCAAACATGGACGTTCTCATCGTCTACAGTCCGATATAAACGAATTGACTGTTTTCGAAAAGCGCAAGATAAACTTAGTAGTTGGACTTTCGATTATTTCATTGTTGGCGGTGGCATACGAAACTTATGTCCATATTTTTGTTTTAGGAATGTCTTACTTTAGCCCGACTTTATAGCGTTGGTCAAAATAAGAATGCCGCAAAAAGTGAAAACGCCTTTGGTTGGTTTTAGTGCGGATGGTTAACGACTGCTTTACGGCGGTCAGTATGGCAAGATGAAGTTCTGCAACGTGCCACAAGCAGTCCTTCGCAACAGTCTGCTCTCAGGCAGCGGAATCACAAGATGCTATAGCTACTCACGCTGACCTGGTCATCAATAACATAAGTTTCCCGCAAGGAAAAAATATGGAATCAAAAGAATAGACAATATTTAGGAGTTGCTATGAGTGAGATGCTAAGTTTGATGCGTGCTGCAAGATTGATTGGTGTTGCGCGCACAGAATTGCAAAAGAAAATCCAGCGTGGCGAGATAATTTCCTACGAGGGGATGATCGATGTCGAGAGTCTGTTGATTTGCTATCCAGATGCGCAATTGGAAGATAATGTTGGGTTGAAACGAGTCACACAAATCAAAGAACGTGCTTTTGGCAAACGTATTGCCGAGTATGTGTTGCCGGACGTGGAAGTATTGGCTGCGCGCATCACAGAGCTTAGCACGACGCTTGCTCATAGTCAGGGGCAAGTCAAGCAATACAATGCGTTAATTGGGAGGCTATGGGATAAATTTACAGAGATCGAATCTCAGCTTAACGCCGAGTCTCGCATGACAATGGAAAACCTGAAGACTTGGATCAAGCATGAGGTAGAGATTGCTATGGAACCGGGGTTTGCCAATCCGTTGGCAATTAAAGACAGTGTGCTGCGTATTATGACTGCGCACGTGACGGTATTACCAAGCAAACATGATTTTCTGGTCGAAGGGCATGACACACTTTTGGAAGCCGCGATGCGTTTCTGGCATACCACTTAATTATGGTTGTAGCGGTGGCAATTGCGGTTTGTGCAAAGCTAAGGTTTCTGTCGGGTGAAGTTAAAAAAACACGACAACATGATTTCGTCATTTCCGAAGCGGACAAGAATCAAGGCTATATTCTTTTGTGCAGCAATACCGCAGTTAGCGATGTGGTTATAGAGGCACCTGTGGCAGGCAGTGTACTGGACATTCCATTTCAGGAAATCAGTGCCAAGGTTAAATCGAAGGAACAGATCACTGACAATATGCTTTTGTTGCATCTTCAAACCCCTCGCACCCAGCGTTTACGTTTTCTGGCAGGACAACGTGTGACCCTTCGTGTCGGGAAATCTTTCAGCGCGGAACTACCAATCGCCAGTTGTCCTTGCGATGATCGCAATGTGGTTTTTCATATAAATCGACAAAATGGCACACTGTTTTCAGACTATGTATTTGATCGCCTGAAACAAAATGATGTGGTTGAGATGGAGGGGCCACAAGGTGAATTCATACTGCACGAGAAATCACCGCGCCCTTTGTATTTCTTCGCGTTCGATAGCGGGTTCGCCCCGATCAAGAGTCTAATCGAACACGCGCTGTCGTTGGAGGTTGAAAATATACACTTGCACTGGTTTGGATCGAGTAAAAAGAGCATTTACCTTACGAAGGTTGCACAAGCGTGGAAGGACGCGTTAGATAACTTTCACTACGTAGAACATGTTGCGGGCTTTGATTTGCGCTCTGTAAGCGGCAAACGTGAAGAGACGCTTCTAAATCAAATTGAAAGTATAAACACGGTTGACGCGAACCTTCTTCAAGGAGATATTTATATCGCTGGTCCAGAAGCCTCGGTGGTCATCGCGGAACAATTCTTTCTGGGTAGAGGTTTACCCAAGACACGTGTTTCAGCAGAAATTGTCAAATGATCTTTATGAAGTCGCGGGGATTACAGGAAGCGCCATGGCCGACCCCAATACAAATGCATCCGAATTTAACAAAGATCACCCTCGCCGCGCGCAAGTAAACAAGCGTCTTGGGAATCAGGACAAGCGCATCAACAAGGAAGTCAAGGAGGGCGAAATTTCCAAGGGGCAGGCAGCTAATCTACATAAGGAAGACCACCAAATTCGCAAGGAAAAACGTGCGATGGCATCTCAAAACGGTGGACACATAATCAAGCAAGAACAGAAGACGCTGAACCAACAAGAAAATGGCGTTAGTAAACAAATCGGTAAATAAGTCCGTCTGCCCTGGCCTATTTTGGGTTGGACAATATGTAATGTTCAGATAAAAAGGGCGGATTCAAGAACCAACCGCAACAGTTAATGTTTAGTAGCGGTTGGTTCTTGAGTCAGCCGACTAAATCAGTCGAATATACTAAGTGTAGATAATTGCTAGGCGTGATACCACTTAATGCAAACGGCATGAATGTCAATTGATTTATATCAATTACTTTAATGCAATTTAGCTTCAAAATGAATCCCTCTTAATTGATCAAGTATCGACCTTCACTGTCGGCGTTGAGCGGGTAACTCAAAGACTATTGTAATCTCTCATCCTGATTTTTTACTTCTCCTTCGCCTTGATGGATTTACGGAGTCCTATGGTGACTTAAAATAGGATAGAGTTAAATGCTATTGCGTGACCGCCTCACATCGTTTTGTTTGATTTCTCAGCATTCCATTCCCGCATTATTATTTTTCATGTTTAAGCACCCGATCAGATGAGCGCCTTTCTGTCCGAACTAAGTACCGATGAAATCCAGGAGTGCGCCAAGCAATTGGAAGGGGTATTGGACAGCCATGCCAAGTGGCTTGCCCGCCTTAATGAGACCATAATTTGCCGCCTTGCGCCCTCTGCCGACGATATGGTTGAGGACGCTCATTGTCGCTGCCATTTCGGGCAGTGGTATCACAGCTCGCACCATCACATCCTTGAGCGGTCGCCGGAATTTTTGGAAATTGGTGAAATTCACCTGTCAAACAGCGCCCAACACTTTCCACTAGTCAGCGTCCAGCCTTTTCCACTTGTTCGTAAGCGACCCATTAACAACGCCCTTGTTGCCTAAATCAAATATCAGCATGCTTGGCACATCTTAAACAAGGTGGAGCCAACATGAAGAATCGAACGGAATTTTGGACAGCGCATGTCGCCGCCGTCAAACGTGAGGCAATTTCAGCGAGTGCCTATGCGAAGCAGCACGACCTCTCGATTGCCGCTTTGTATTATTGGCAGCGCAAGCTGAAATCAAATGCCGGGGTAAGTGAGGTAGGATCTGAACCCAAATTCGTGGCGCTACGCGTTGCGGAACAGCGTCCATGCCAGTGCACTTTGGTGTTGCCTTCCGGTCTGCATCTGGAAATGTCGGCGTTGCCCGCACCGGAATGGTTGGCAGCGCTGAGCCGCACTTTGCCGGGAGCACGCTAATGCATCCAGGCTGCACTATCGAGCAAGTCTATTTGTGCCGTGACGCGATCGACTTCCGGAAAGCGATTAATGGGCTGAGCGTGATGGTCGAACAAGAAATGGGTTTAAATCCGTTTGGAAGTGCGTTGTATGTATTCGTCAATCGCTCACGGAATAAGATCAAGGTGTTGTACTGGCATCGCAATGGGTTTTGTCTGTGGCAAAAGCGCTTGGAAGAAGATAAATTTCATTGGCCGAAACACAGCGAGACGAACACACAAACGATCACGCTCAGAGAATTCGAGTGGTTGCTTGAAGGCCTTGATTTGTGGAGAAATAAACCTCATAAAACGTTGAAATACGCTTGCATTTCATAGGGTAAATTGATAGAATTCTTCATGCTTAAAACACATGAAAAGTCTTCAGTTTTACCACTGGATTATCGCTCCAGAGCCAACCTTCCCGAGTTCACTTTACCCGACGTTTTACCGACCGACCCGGCAGCACTTACAGCGCTGTTAATTGCAGCTGTCAATGCAAAGATCGCCTTTGCCGAACACGTCACCTACCTGTACGAACAAATCGCATTAGCGCGCCGCCGCATGTTTGGCCCGAGTTCAGAGAGTGTTGCACAGTTTCACCTATTCGACGAAGCGGAAGTACTGGCCGCAACCTCAACCGAGGCACAGGATGTTGCGCCGTTGCCGGTATCGGCACCCGCCAAGGCTCAAAAGCCCGCACGCGGCAAACGCAGCCCGCTGCCGCCAGAACTTGAACGGGTACAGATCATTCACGACGTGCCGGAATCCGAACGCACCTGCGGTTGCGGCACACCGATGGTGGTCATCAACCGAGTTGTCAGCGAACAGCTCGACATCGTCCCGATGCAGGTGCGCGTGCTGCAACATATCCGGTTGGTGTATGGATGCAAGGCCAGCGAACACGCACCAGTAACGGCGGCTTTGCCGCCACAACCCTTGCCCAAGAGCAATGCCAGTCCAAGTTTGCTGGCGATGCTGTTGACGACCAAGTATGTCGATGGCTTGCCGCTGGCTAGATTCGAGAAGGTGCTGGCCCGTCACGATGTGACAGTGCCGCGCCAGACGCTGGCGCGCTGGGTGATCGGCGCGAGTGCCGCACTGCAACCGCTGCACAACCTGATGCGGGACATCTTGTTTGATGCCCCCTTCATCCACATGGATGAAACGGTGGTACAGGTGCTCAAGGAAAAGAATAAGAGTCCGGCCTCCAACAGTTACATGTGGGTGCAGACGGGCGGGCCACCCGGAAAGCCGGTGGTGATTTACGACTATGACCCGAGTCGTAGCGGGGAAGTACCGGCGCGCCTGCTGCTGGGATATCAGGGTTATCTGATGACGGACGGCTACGAGGGCTATAACAAGCTTGCCAAAACCGATGGCATCGAGCATCTGGTTTGCTGGGCGCATGTTCGCCGCAAGTTTGTGGAGGCCGTGAAGGTGCAACTGAAAGGCACGCACGGTCATGCCGACCAGGCGGTCGCCATGATCGGCAAGCTTTACGGCATTGAAAAGGAGCACAAGAATTCCACAATTGAGGTGCGCTATGCCGCACGTCAGGAGAACAGCATACCGGTGCTCGATGAGTTGCATGACTGGATGGAAAAGCTGCTGCCCATGGTTCCGCCAAAGAGCGCACTGGGTGGCGCGCTGTCCTATATGCGAGATTACTGGGGCAAGTTGGTTCGCTACCCTGAGCGCGGCGATCTGCCAATCGACAACAACCGCTGCGAAAACGCGATCCGCCCCTTCGTGGTTGGCCGCAAGGCTTGGTTGTTTAGCGATACACCAGCCGGTGCCAACGCTAGCGCGATTATCTATTCGCTTGTTGAAACCGCCAAAGTAAACGGCGCAGAGCCATACACATGGCTGCGCCATGTGCTGGAGCATCTGCCCGCAGCACAAACGGCGGATGAAATGGATAAGTTGTTGCCGTGGAATTTCCATGCGGCGACTTTAGCTGACATCACGCCTCGCTGAATAGCCTGCACTTCCTGAATCGCTTACACTTGTTCAGCTTTTCTGAGGGCTGTTTTTTCGATGCTTAAAGCGGTACGACTCGTTGCCTGCCTCCAAGATGTCGCAATGATGCGTGACGCGATCTAGCAAGGCAGTCGTCATCTTCGCATCACCAAATACTTGCACCCACTCTCCGAATGACAGATTCGTTGTAATGATCAAAGAAGTCTTCTCATAAAGATGGCTGATGAGATGAAACAGCAACGCGCCACCCGATGCCGGAAACGGCAAATAGCCCAGTTCATCCATAATCACGGCATCCACAAGGCACAACTGCTTGGCCAGATTGCCGACCTTGCCTTGGATCTTCTCGCGCTCTAGCTGATTGACCAAATCGACTGCATTGAAGAAACGCACACGCTTGCTTTGATGGATCGCAGCTACCCCGATAGCAGTGGCCAGATGCGATTTACCCGTGCCCGTGCCACCAACAAGAATCAGGTTGTGCGCTGTTTCCATGAAGGCAGCACTCGCCAATTGTTCAACTACCGATTGCGACAGCGGAGTTTCAGTCCAGTCAATGCCAAGCAAATCACGATGAATCGGGAAGCGAGCGGCTTTAAGCTGATACCGCAGGCTTTTAAGTTGGCGATCCGTTTGCTCCGCAGCAATCAGGCGCTCCATCCAACTCTCTGGACGGTGTGTTTGCCTGGGTTTTTCTGCCTGCAATTCACCCCATGCCGTTGCCATACCATAGAGCTGCAACGTTTTTAAGCTCGCTATGTGATCAGTGGACATTGGTCGCTCCCAGCAAGTGGTCATAACGCTGGCAATTGGCGAGAGGCTCTATCGTCAATGCAATTCCATCCGGCACATTAATCGCGACTGTAGGTAAATGCGGGGCGATGAGCCTGCGCAACTCATTCATCACAATGGGCGCACAGACGATTCCGCCTTCGAGCGCCAACTCGCAAGCCACTGTAAGCGCATCGAGTCCTGCTTCGCCTGCCAGCATGAGCAATTCGACAAAGGCACGATCCCCCTTGGGTTGCTTCAGAATACGATCACGCACTGCCTTAATCGGCGTGGGTAAATCCCACGCCACGAATGGAGCTCCATCGCGTAATGCGCCAGGCTTCTTCTCCAGCACCGGTAGGTAATGCCAAGGATCGCAAACCAATTGGTCTCGCCCAAACACTCTCGAGTGGGCGGCAATCACTTCGCCATGAGCCACGACGCGCACCTGATCTGCTGTGGTGCGAACAGAAACCGCCTGGCCGGCTACGCTGGCCGGTACGCTATATCGATTACGATCCACTCTGATCAGGCAAGTCGAAGAGACTCGCATCATCTGCTCAACATAACCATCAAAGTGCGCAGTGATAGGGCGCAACAACGACTGCTCGTCAGCGAAGCATGCTGCGATGGTGCGTTGCTTCTGTACGGGATGACTGCGCTGTGCCAATTCTTTGCAGCGGGTGGCGAGCCAGTCGTTCAAGGCGGCAAATGAAGTAAAGCGTGCAAGTGGCGTAAATAGCCATTCCCGCACATTACCCACTTGGTTCTCAACTTGCCCTTTCTCCCAGCCAGATGCCGGTGTGCAGGCGACCGGCTCAAACAGATAGTGATTGGCAAGCGTTAAGAAGCGCCGATTGAATTGACGCTCTTTGCCTGTGTAGACAGCATCCACCACCGTTTTGAGGTTGTCGTAGATCAGGCGCGCAGGTACGCCACCGAAGAAGGCAAAGGCGCGGCTATGGGCATCGAGCACCATTTCCTGCATTTCTCTTGGATAGGCCACGACAAACATCTGGCGGCTGTAGGCCATGCGGAAGTGCGCCACTTTGATGGTCTGCAACACCCCGCCCAACTCGACTTGCTCCTGGCTCCAGTCAAATTGGCAAGCATCTGCTGGCTGAAATTGTAGTGGCACAAAGGCTTCGGTCAGTCTCGGGCCATGATTGCCAGACTTCCAACGTTTAACGAAACGTTGCACGCTATCGTAGGCACCGGTGTAGCCGCTTTCCTGCAATCCTTCAAAGAGTCGATGGGCACTGCGACGGCGTGGCCGGGGGAGCTTGGATTCCTCTTCCAGCCATCTTCTAAGTTGTTCTTCAAATTGACCCAGCTTGGGTGCGGCAGGCTGCGTCCGGACATACTTGGGCTCCTCAATGGTGTTGAGGTGTTTGCGCACTGTCGGACGGGATATCCCCATGTCGCGGGAAATTTCTGTAATCGTTTGCTTCTGTACTGAATGTCGCCTGCGAATCTCATAAATAATGTCCATGTAAAACACTCCAGATACCTCCGGCCAAAACGCCGGATGGTTACATACCGAGGTGGAAACTATTGGACGCTGTTTCCACCCCTAATCTGGAAAGTGTTGCACGCTGTTTGACACCTTGGCGCTGATTTATGAATCAGCCGACAACGCCACCGAGGTGGTGAGTACCACCCTGGCTTTTCCGGGCGTTGTCGGTGTGGAAATAATTGACGCCAAGCAGCATATATTGTTGAAGCGCGGGGAAATTAATTCCGCCGAATTCCCGGATCAAGTTGACCATGCTACCGGGACTTACAAAACCAGCAAGATGCAAACTGCTGCCGTTCTCGATACGGAAAGCCCAAACTCATGGCGCTTTCTCGCGCCAGTCTATTCACAACCTCCAAGCTCGCCATTCCATGAGGTAGTCGCACCCGAATTGCTCGGGTACGTTATGGTGGTATTGAGCAAGGCGGCGCTAACCCAGATGACCTCCGGCATTTTTGTCGCTAACCTGACCACCTCGTTTTCTTTCGCGCTGCTGTTGCTGTTCCTGATCCGCTTCCTGTCCAGTGGCATAACGCGACCGCTCAAACAGTTGTCGGCCTGCATGGGACGCGCCGAGGCGGGCGAATCACAGGTGCGGGCCGTGCTTGCCGGGCCGCAGGACATCGCTGACATGGCCCATGCGTTCAACAGCATGATGTCGGTGCTGGAAGAGCACGCGACGGAAATTCATCAGCTTAATATCGAACTCGAGCAGCGAGTGGCGCAACGCACCGCTCAACTCGAAGCATCTATTAAGGAACTCGAAGAATTCTCCTATTCGATGTCTCACGACATGCGCACACCTTTGCGGGCGCTCGACGGCTTCTCGAAGATTCTTCTGGAGGAACACTCCGCCAGCCTCGACGACGAGGGCAAGCGCTTGGTGAAGGTGCTGCGCGACAACGCCCAGCGCATGGGACGGCTGATCGACGACATCCTGCACTATTTGAGCATGGGCAGGCGGAAAATGGAATTCAGCTCCGTCGATATCGCCAAGCTGGCATCGGAGATTGTCACGGAGTTGCAGGCCGCTGTTCCTGCGCGTCGCCTGCGTCTCGAAATCGGCACACTTCCGTCAGCTTGGGGCGATAGCAACATGCTCCGCGAGGCTTTGCAGAACCTGCTGGCGAATGCCGTCAAGTTCTCACCGGATGAGGAGGTGTTAATCGAGATAGGCAGCGCGGCTGAAAAAAATGAGAATGTTTACTCGATAACGGATCACGGCATCGGATTCGATATGCGCTATGCCGGCAAACTGTTCAGGGTGTTCGAACGTGTGCATCCGACCGGCCAGTACGAGGGTTCTGGCATCGGTCTTGCCATCGTCAAGCGTATCGTCACACGTCACGGCGGACGAGTGTGGGCGGAAGGCAAGGTCGACGAAGGTGCGACCATTTATTTTGCGTTGCCGACAAAGGGGATTGGTCATGGATGATACGATTAAAAAAGTGGAAATCCTGTTGGTTAAAGACAATCAGACCGACGCGAAGTTGACCATTCGCGCGCTGAAGAAGAGCGCGTGGAACGGTAGCCATTTGGAAATCTGAAGGGCAGAAATGGGTCGCTATGTATAGCTATACATAGCGACCCACACCCGTCCTTCAAGGTGGAACATCTGAGCGACTGCTTCACGTCAGTAGACCTTCAATCTGATGGGAATTTGTGAGCCTAAAGGTCTCTTGATAACCCAGGGGAGACATTATCGTCATCTTCGGCCATATGTCTGCTTCACAAGATAGCCGACATTTTGTAATATGCGGCATGCATACACGAAATCTCTAGTGGCGTGGCAATGGCAGTCTTTGAACTCGTAACATCAATGACCCCAAGGCTGCCATCCCCTCAGATATGATGATGTAAGCTTTCGAGAAATCGGTCGGATCATCCCGACAAGAAGAACGGGAAGGAAACTCGCATGTTCATAGGGTTGGTTTCGTTTATGCTGGCGCTACTGCTGGCAACCACCGCGATGACCGTGTCGCAATGTTCCAGTTCGCCCGACGATCCACCGGACTCGTCGCAAAAAATTTCCGCCCCGACGGAAACCGATACCGGCACACCGGCTCAACCGACAATGGTGCTGCGTACTAATCGCCCGGATACGCGTGAGCCCATATATGTTGATCCGCCCGAGCCCGTAGCCGCTCCTCCGATGCCGGCACCAATGGCGCCGCGCCGGCACCGCTGGCGTCTTACGGAGATCAGCGTGTTGACAACCAGCCCAAGCGCCAGGATGCAACACAGCAACTGCAGAGCAACGCCGAAAGTGCCTCAACAGGATGGGGGCCTTATCACCAATTTGCCCAATGGCACGAGCAATGTACATATAGATCTACGAATGGACAACATGGCACTCAACCGCAAAGGGAATTGAGCGGAATGTACGTTCCGCGAGGCAATAACATCGGGGTCCACAGATCTCTCAACGACAATGGCGATGACTGGACCGAGAGCTATAGCGGCTGTGGGAGCAACTGTGGAATTGGCGCAACGATCAAGCTAGTGGACAAATCACGCTCGTTCGTAGGGAAGGTTACCGTAACCTACGAATGTACTCTCACCCGCTGGCAATAGCGTTTGCGGCAGTGAGTTGGCGAGGCAGCGGGCTATGCGCAGAGATTACAATTACCGCCCCACAAGCATGTGGGTAGCACCATAAAGTGCTAGTCGCAATACCAATAAATCAATATGTTGCCGAGTCTAAGCGCATCATAAACCGCTAGTGATAGCCCCCATAAGTCGATAGTTTCATACTAAAAAGACGCATAAAGCGCTAGTTTCTTAATTGCTTGTTTATTAATAAATATAGTGCCTTGGCATGGGGCATTCCCCGACAAACCCGTTCCAACACTGCCTAAGTAAGTGAGTATTAAAATACATCAATTTGCTGGCCCCTTCTTCTTGTTAACTTTCTTTGCAAGTGCCGAAAGCTTCTTCACCTTGGGTTCATAAATTTCCTGAAGAATATGCTCAGTGAGGTCATATGCATCCAATACGTCGTCAGGAGTTATGTTCAATGTTGAGTGACTCCCTGCATTTCCAAGCCATTTAATTGCACGAATCATTTCCTTGAGATGTCCATACTTTGGTGGCAGTAGGTTAATGCGTTGATGCAAACTGACTGGCTTACGTTTTCCCTTGATGACAACGAATCTCCGCACTTTCAAGTCTGTCATTAGCTCTTCAATCGCTATTCGTACGCAGTTGGATGCAGCACTGGAAGATGAAAAGAAGAGCTTAAATGACTCTTCCAGAGGAATAGCCACTGAGGCTCTACACTCACCAGGAATCGCAATCAGATTCAGAAAAGGTTCAAACGATGTCGGGAGAAAATACTCATCGTATGTTTGGGCTAGCTGCCCATAGTCGTCTACGAACTCGATATTTCCAACCGAACCTGTCCCAGAACTTGAAACGACTTCATTGCATTGGTTGTTTGAGCACTCTAGCAAGCACGAATAAATATACCTTAGGCACGAACTCGGCAATCCACCAGAAGCCCCGTAGTGATTCATGCTGCATTGCGGTGGCACTTGGAGCAACGAAAGCCGCCGTATCTTGCACTGGAATTACGGCTACTTCAGCCTTGGGCTGAAACCGTAGTCCAAAAACTTTAGCCTGTTCTACCATCCATTGTAGCGATATTTTGGACAACCCAGCTTCCCGCTCAGTGTAACCGCCCCCGACATCGCAGTGAACTCCTGGAAACCAAACTTGCAATATATCCGTTGGCATCTGGGGGTCATGACCCCAAAGATTTTGAGGAAAGTACGCACGGCGCTCATCGAGCGCAACCGCATGTCGGACAACTTCCACGATAGGATTATTTGCGGTGAACTGGAGGTACTGGGGATTCCATGCCCAGCCAACAGAACTTACGGTATCCCATAGGCCAATAAAATGAATCGGCACTTTTCTAGAAAACGTGTACCGGAAACCGGTATAGATATCGACATCACGTTCCCGTTTGAACATGTTCCAGGCAAAAGGCAGTAGTTCTTCATTACCAGCAGTCAGGAGTCCAACCTTGTAGACCATGGCAGCAAGGGCTCGGGCGGTATAAGCGCCACGACTAAACCCAAAGATGAAGATTTTGTCCCCCTCTTGGTAATAGCGCATAAGAAAGCGGTAACCATCCGTCACGTGATCTTCAAGCATCCACGCCACGGCCAGATCAAGTTTTGTGATGAACCAGCGCTTTGCGTTACCCCATACCCCTGGCGGTGCGAAGGTTCCAATACCAGGCTGATAATAGGTAAGCTGGTCATTCCCGGCGCGATCAAGCATCTCATACATTTTGACTACATTGGTATTGGTTGCCGCGTACTGGTTGTTCGTGCCGTCAAAACAGAGAATGATATTACGTCCCATATGAATCTCCTTTGCGATGGCTCATTTATTTGGAGCCTCAGTCGGTGCCGTGTCACCTTCTATCAGGCTTGTTATCCCATCAGACAGAACTTTGTTGTCTATTACGTAAAACAGACCGCCCCGCCCATTCTGGCTACTAGAGCAATTGTTTCCTGACAACGCACCTTGCTGATTCAGGTCGCCGAAAATCGAAAAATGTTTATCGCCTGCGGTGGAAACTCCAATTTTCGCGTGATTTTCCCCACCCTTGAGACCGAATTTTTCTACATCCCACCGTCCAGTCGTCGCAATCGCAACCGGCCCCGGCTCGCCGAGGCTATCGTCCCAACATGTTATCTTCGTGGTTGCTGTCGTCGAATATATTTGTGGATAGGCCCACCAAGTGGCCGTCCTGAGAGGGACGCTTCCCAGCTCAGAGGACACCATTTGCCACGGTGGTACTGGCAAATCCGATGGCTTGGAAATCAATCCAACACCGCTGGAAAGTTGGACTTTGATGATAGATGTATTGTGGGACTTAGTCCCAAGACTTGTTACTAGACTTTGAACATCCGCTGGCCCTCCATTGTTCACAATTTGTTGGTTCGCTGAATCAGTGACAATGCTGGCATTCTTAAGCGCCTTCAAAACCGCCACAAGATCATCTTTTGTCAGCTTCAATGAGAAAAAATGCTGGCTAAATTTGACGTTGTCGTCTTTTATGCAACCGAGTGTATTGCCATCAGTCTTGCGGGGAAATAATTTATTCCCGGCTGCGGGCCATGATGGTGTCGTAACCTGTAATACGAACCCTTCACCCGCCTCATTCCATGCAAGAATGCCTTTTGAATGCCCCCAAGGACCTCCACAACTTCCAGACGAACATCCTTTGATAGCTGGATCATCCTTAAACTGATCGTTCCATACAACGTAAAAGAGATTGCCGTTATATATTTCGTCGAACGTAGCTCCTAATGGGTCGGAGATTGTCCCGCCAACGCAACCTCCTCCTTTTTGGAGACTCGGGGTCTCACTACTGGCATAAACAAACTGCTGGCTGAATGCGTAATTCTTGGCATCTCCACCAAACAGGCACTGCCTTTGCTGAGCGTCTTCGTTACCGCAGCCGGGGAAAGATGGGGCATTAAATTTAAAGACGAACCACCAATCAACCGAGTGACCTTGTTCCAAAAGCGGGGACGGAGATTTGTCCGAAGCCCATACATACCCGGCATTACCGAAATATCCGGGAAGTGCCGCAAGTAAGACAAATAAGAATAGGGCCTGCAACGTAATTTGCGACTTCGATACTGTGCAGTACTGCATGACTCGTCCTTCGTAATCAATGCTTAATTTACAGAAAGGTAGCCCAGTATTTAGCGATTTTCATTTTCCCGCTGTGGTTGAGGTGTATCTCGTTCAGCCAATCTCCGCTACTACCAGTAGCTTTTTTATCGGCTGGATCAAGTGTGACCTTTGCGAGCGAATCAACGAGTTTTAGATTGCTATGTATTTTTCGCAGGTCTCGAAGAGTTCCAGCAAGTTCATCAATCAGGAAATTTGAGAGCGCTTGCCAGTAATCAGGAGGAATTTTTTTGTCGTTAAATGCCTGATACAGCCAAGGCCCAAGCAGTCCAGAGGCCGGAGCATTACGCGGTGTCGGATAGCCATATGTATGATAAAAAATCGGGATGGTGCGATTCTCAATAATTTCGGAAGAATTGCGCAACTCCACCAGATACCGAAAATGATCTCGAAGATGATCTTCAAGAGTGGAGATCGCCGTAGGAATAACGAAGTCACGGAAGCTTGTCGGATTAGCACACGATTGCAGGATACCTCCACTTGGGACAAGCGCTGCATCGATAATGTCATTACCCCCAGCACTAAGGAAGATGCCATCCCACTTACGAGCGTACCTATAATCAAATAACTGATTATGAAACCTCGTGTTGGTGCTCCAGTCCACCATCTTCCGTAACGTGTCCCCAGGATAAGCGCAATTGACAATCAATGTTTTTTTATCGAGCGGGACGGAATAGCCAAATTCATAGAGGAAGCTCGGAGACATGACGCCTCCGATGGCAAACCAAGAGTCGCCTTCTGCAAGATAATGACAATCATATTCATTCCAAGAAAACGGAACCCCTACTTTGGTTATTGTTCCACTCCCATCAATTTCTTCTGGTGCAATTACGGTAACAGTTGACATTGAACCCCCATAAGTTTTCTCAAGTATGGCTGCTTAATCAATCTTCGCTTGCTATAACCACCGACTCACTCCACCATGGCGAGAACACGTAGAGCCCACGTGACTCACCCAAAAAGCTCCTTTAGACTGGTGGCCACAATAGCCGTAACGATGCCAGCGGAAAACGCCCAAATTCTCTCAGCACGCTTTGAGCGCATCTCATCAAGCGCAAAGTAGCCCTTCGCGGTTGCAAATATCTTCTCATCTCCGAAGTCTGCGCCTTGAAATTGCAAACCTCGGTACGAGATTTCCTCGCCTTTCCATACTGACCAAACGTAAAGGTCAATTGCAATATCCATTTCGCTGCTGTCGTGAAATGGATTTTCATTCGTTTTAACACCGTAGATGTCTGCTAACCCATGTTTGATGAGGGTTGCGAGGGGATAAAAATCTAAGTGATCATTCGACTTCTTCGGTAGTAGCTTGGCGCAGTCACGGACGGTCATCTCACGCAGCTTTGCAAGTTTTTTAAGGACACAGAGAGTAGCGGATTCCATATGCACTACAACAATTGATGCGACAAATGTACGCTACCATCCAAGACCCGCCGCAAAGCATGCATCATATCTGCTCCGCTTGTCATTTTTGAAATAAAGCCCTTCGCGCCTTCGAGCATTACCATCTCGATATTTTCTAAATGGTCGGTGCTACTAATCACTACTACGGGAAGATTGGGGTGGTATTTATGGAACGCTTTCATCGAATCCACGCCTTCACAGCCTGGCATGTTGAGATCAAGCAAAACAAGATCGATATCCAAATTATCCCTTGACGCGTTAAGTGCATCCGGTAAATTTTCCGCCTCCAGAATATCAACCTGGTTATCCAGTCGATTCAGGACATAGCGCATACCATCGCGATATAGAGCGCTATCATCTACCAATAATATTTTCGTATCGCCTCCAAACAACGGCACAAGAATTAGCTGAGAAACGCCGCTAAAACAGTTGTGAATATGCTGATAAGGAATCAAAAAAGGATATTTTGTATAACACTACCCATTGTATGCAATTAAAACAATAGGCCGAATTGCCTATGCATTTTAGAAAATGCATAGGCAATTCGCGAGGGATATCCCTGACTCGTGCCGTCCGGCGATGAACTATTCATATTTGCTTGAACTCCATTTTATGGATGAAGCTTTGGTGGAACACCTTTTAAGAATGCTCTTCCAACCATTTCTTGCGGCAACGGCTTCCCGAAGAATATCGACATACTCAGTAGTATCAACTCGCTCGTCATGCGGCATCGGCTCGGCGGACAGTTCTGACAAAAGGTTGATTCGATCTGGGCGGTGATTTCCAAGTTCAACAATTCGGCTAAAAGCCTCGCAAGCATAGGCGAAGGTTTCACGTTTTGAAAAATCAACATCCAACAACCATTCGCGACGACGGGTTTCTGGCAGTCCAATCGTCGCACGCTTACAATTATGGAAGATGTGCGCCACTTCGTGAATCACGTAATCGTCGAACTGATTTTTGTTGCTAAAATACTCAATGGATACGTAGCATGTCGTCGACTCACTCAGTCCAACGATATTTTGATCATCGTCAGTGAATGGCTTTACATCCAAGCTTGCAAGGTAAATGTTCGCCAGATTCCAGGCAGTCTTGAGCCACGGAGTATTTTCGATGGCAATATATATCGTAGCTGGCGTAAGAAAGATGACCGAGCGACCAAGCATGTCGAGGACGATCGACTGCTCCTTCCGTGGGAAAAACCCTCGCACCATCGGTATAAACTTCTCGCGGGTAGAAATACTTAGATCAGAATAATCCTGGCATGCAGGTAACGTAACTTGCTCGGTACGCTTTCTGACTTCAGAAATGAGGGCGCTTCGCAGAGCGTTGTCCCCGTTTCTCGTTTGATCCACGAACGAACTGCCTGACCATGCCTCGAAAAAGTTGTCATGATCGCCACTGGAGAGAAAGCGACTAACTTCTGATTGTTGGAGAGTTGTCATTGCTCCGCGTGTCTAGTTAATTTGTGTGTGGCTCACTTAAGCAATCTACTTCGGATCATCCCATTCCGGTGCAGTATCCTTAGAAGCCAATTTGAGGAGTAGTTCGCCGCCCCGTTCATCGTTGAACAGTTCCTGAATAAGATGATAGGTCTTGTTCACAACATCGATCATGAGCGTTTTCATTTCCGCATCGTTGATTCGCGAGAGATCATTCCACGGGATTTCTCCAAACGGTGTGCGGACAACGACATCTGTATAATCTCCGGACTGTGAATCAGGAACTTTTCCGGCATGAAGATTTTCCAAAACGGAATTTCGAAAAACACTTCATAACTAGATACTTCGCAAGTCTCTGCTGCAACACAGGATCGCTAATAAATGCCTTGAGTTCGTCATCTGAATCCATCATATCAACCCGTCATTTAAGATTGTTTGCGCCATTCAATATTTTCAGGCATTTTGCGACCCTTCATTCTAAGTTGTCGGTGGGCAATCCGCGCATAATATATTGCGTTAGCGTTTAATAGATTAAATACTGCTCAAAGTCCTCTAAATCTAAATCATTATCGTGTGCGAATTCTGCAATTGAATAATTATGGTCGCTTTTTAACCATTCATACTTATCGACATAATCCGGGTTGTTTTCTAATATGAAATATTCAATTGTAGATTTCTGCTCCAATAGATAGTGATGAGTTGTATTTTTAACTTCTTCGAATAACTCATCAGGGACGATAGGATGTTCAACAAGTCTTGCTAATAGTCTCCCCACAAAATTGTAATAACAGGTTTCATTATCTCTTCTCAGCAAAGTGTGTCTATGATATGAAGAGTTTCCACTAGCATTGATATTATTAATCAAATTAATTAATTCAACATCTTTTGACAGATCCTTCGATAAGACAATTCTTGGGAAATTCGCCTCATGCTTTTCAAGTAAGAACGCTTCTATTAACCCTGGGCCAATTACTTTATTGTCCTTCCAAAATATATTTTTTATAGATATTCCGCCTCTTAAAAATAACCCTGTATTTAAAAGGACGGCAATCTGGACGCCTATGATCCATGTAAAGATAAACTCTAGAGTTGTTTGGTTGTAAAATATCAATTCTTCTGAAGACAGATTTAACATTTTCTTTGGGGTAAATGACAGCACAATTGCGTCTGAAAAAAAAGAATAATGTAGGTCATATTCCTTATACGCATCATTGTCAGATGCAATAGAGTGGTATCTCGTAATTTGTTCCTCTATTATTTCAAGAAGGCTAAATACCTTACTGGCTTCTTCATCGCTTTGTAGTTTATCAATTTTGTTACTATAGCCAAGAATATCTAAAAACAATGTATAAGAATAAAGTTTTGCGTCACCGTTCATAATATTCTCTCAATTAATAACGCCCGTAGCAGACGTCACATAGAAGTTGCTCGTATCTTGGTTCTGACCTTGCCCTGTAAAACGTATTTCTTAACTGAGGGTAGAATTCAAGTTAAGGAGACGAAGAAATGACAACAGGAAAAGGTAAGCGAGCAGCGTACACGCTGGAGTACAAGTTAGAGGCAGTGCGATTGGTACAGGGCGGCCAAGCCTGCGCGGTGACCGCCAAAGTGCTGGGCATACCGAAGCAGACGCTTGAGAAACTGGGTTCGTCAGGCAGCGAAAGGCAAGCTGACCGGTGCGGGCAGCAAGCCGGTGAGCGCAGAAACAGATGGAGCTGGCGCGTTTGAGAGCCGAGCTTGCGCGGGTCAAGATGGAGCGCGATATATTAAAAAAAGCGACGGCGTACTTTGCGCGGGAGTCAGCGTGAGGTATGCCTGGATTGAGCGGCATAAAAAGCTCTGGCCGATCACGCTGCAATGTGCAGTGCTGAACGTCAGTGCCAGCGGCTACTTTGAACGTCAGCGGCGCAAAGATTCTGGTCGGACAGAGACGCCAGGCAAGCGCATCAATGATGAAGCCCTGTTGGTTCACATCAAAGCAGCGCATGCCGCCAGCAAAGGTGAATATGGCTGGCCGCGAGTCTGGCGAGAACTTCATGCCAATGGAGTGCGCGTTTGGAAAGAACGGGTTCGGCGGCTCATGAAGGAGCACGGCATCAAAGCGCGCGGGAAGCGTAAATTCGTCGTGACCACCGACAGTAAACATAACCTGCCGATTGCGCCGAACTTGCTCAACCGCAACTTCCAACCGGATGCGCCTGACTGCGTGTGGACGAGCGACATCACTTATATCCAGACCGATGCAGGCTGGTTATATCTGGCTGTGGTTCTTGATCTGTACAGCCGTCAGGTTGTGGGCTGGAGCATGCAGCCGCACATGCAGACCAGCTTGGTAACCGATGCGCTCAGGATGGCGTGGTTCAGGCGACGGCCAGAGCCGGGGCTGATCTTCCACTCTGATCGTGGCAGCCAGTATTGCAGTCACGCATTTCAGGGCACACTGGCTGAATACGGCATGCAAAGCTCAATGAGCCGCAAAGGAAACTGCTGGGACAATGCGCCAACAGAAAGTTTGTGGGGATCGTTGAAAGTAGGAAGGCTATATGGAATGCGGTTTGAAACACAGCGCCAGGCAATGGACGAGGTGATTGACTGGCTGACGTACTACAACCACAGAAGACTTCACTCAACACTGGATTACATCAGTCCGATGCAGTTCGAGAAAAACTGGTTTGCGGCACAGTTGAAGAAGGCCGCATAATGAGCGCGTTAAGAAATACGGATTACAGGGGCAAGGTCAGTTCTGCAAGTTTTTTCTTCCACACGGATGAAGCGTGACAGGTGGCAAATTGCCATTCCGATTTCTTCGGCAGATAGAATTATTGGTGCTTTTTCTAAGATTTTTGGCAACGCAGCTTACCACGTCGCACTTGAGCTGGTTCAACTGATATCTAGCCATTTCACATTTCATCGCTACTTCCTTATCCGAAAATATTTGAGCATTAGATCGAAATCAGCCATACACGTCTGCCAGCAATGCCTCCAGAAGCTCAGAGCGATCTTCAGGTCTTGCCCAAATCATGAGCATGGCCAATAGCGCCAATATGATTGAAAGCGCAGTTAGTCCAACCACCAGAAAATGCTTTCCAAGACTCCCAGCCACTCATGAACACTAGCCACGCAGAGGTCAAAGTAAGAACAAGTGTCGAAAGAATAACAGTCCATGGCAGCATTTCTGGTTTGATATCTTTTGGCGATTTATTCTTCATGACGAAATACCCTTGGAGCGTGCTTGGCTTTCGCTTAAAAGATTATAGTACTCACGCCTTGCAAATGGTTGGCCAACCTTCCCATATCCACGTTGGAATATTTCCAGTGGAATATTATGGCTCATGCATAAAGCCTGCAAACTGCGTGAACTTGTTCCATTGGACTTTGCGAGTCTGGCAAGAGAGAAGAATCTGGCATCAAAATCCTTCACTGACTTTTCAGTCACACGCTTTCCGGTCGGAACTTCGACAACCTCAATCAGGCCCTGCTGAATAAGTGTCGGCAACGTCATGGGATCACAATATATGTATTTTGCAGCCTCACTTAGAGACCATGTGCCATTCTCTGCCTCAGCTCGCTTACGCGCCTGAGCACGATATTCATCGGCCTTATCTTTCGGCAGGTTAACCCTTTCCTGCGCAAAACTAGCAATCTCTCCATGTCCAACGTGTTCTCGTCCCATATTTTTCCTAATATTTTTAATTGGTTGCACTTGCCATTGCCTATATAGACAAGTAGAATATGTCTACTTTACATCCAAGCAATAAACCAGTCAACTAAATTATGGCGATATAGACATGACAGACGAACGCCCCCCCTCAGAGTTGTTTCAGGAACGCCTTAAAGCGGCCCGAGAATTACGTAAATGGAGCCAAGGTGACCTTGCTGGTCGCGCTGGGATGCCGCCCAGCTCGATTGCCCATTTCGAATCAGGATCACGTAAGCCATCGTTCGATACGTTGCGTCGGCTTGCAAATAGCCTTGAAGTGACGACCGATTATCTTTTGGGGCGTGTTGACGATCCAGGTTTGGCGGAGGCTGGCGATCCGTTATTCCGCGATGTTGGTAAATTGACGGGCGGTGATCGCGAACTTGCCAAAGATTTTCTCAAAATGCTGGCTGAACGAAATCAGTCCAAGCAAAAGGAATAAAGTGCCATGAGCCGGGCGATTCGCTTAACAATGGCCAAGCAGAAGGCAGAAGCCTTCCTGAAAGAGGAAGGTCTCACGAGTTTGCCAATCAATCCCTTCGCCATCGCCTCCAGTCGCGGCATCATCACCGAAGCTAAAACGACCGAAGGCGTGTCGGGTATGTTATTACGGCATGGCGACACTTTCGGAATACTCTACTCGACACACATTCCGAATGAAGGATTCCAGCGCTTCAGTGTAGCCCATGAGCTTGGACACTACTTCCTCGACGGTCATATCAACCATGTATTACCGAAAGATGGCATTCATACATCACATGCGGGCTTCGTATCTGGAGACCCTTACGAACTAGAGGCGGATAGCTTTGCCACAGGTCTGCTAATGCCGAGAATCCCTTTTCAGCAAATCATTAGACGACACAATCCCGGCCTGTCGGTGATTGAGGCACTGGCGAATGAATGCCAAACATCGTTAACCGCAACAGCTATTCGCTACGCCGAACTCACCGATGACGCCGTAGCAGTAATCATTAGCACTGGACAGGCAATCGATTACTGTTGCTTGTCCGTAGCGATTAAATCGCTGCCTGAAATATCCTGGCTACGCAAAGGCTCCCCTGTTCCAAAGAATACCGGAACTGCGAAACTAAATGCGGACTCAGACCGTATTCTTAAGGCAGAACGCACAGTTAAGAAAATTGACGTAATGGATTGGCTAGGAGGCAAACGTTCTACCATGGTGACAGAGGAGGTCATTGGACTCGGACAGTATGGAAAAACCCTCACAGTTTTATCATCTTCCACAATCGGCAATGAGGCAGACTCTGGTGATGCGGATGAAGATGAAGCAGAAATGATTGAACGATGGACGCCTCGTTTCCATCGTTGACAGGGTGCGGCACTATTGCGCAATCAATGACCGCCTGAGGGTTTCCGGACTTATCACCCATTTTCCATTTGAATCGATATATCCGATTTCCCCATCAACATTAACTGCGGTCATACCTGAGTTTCGCATCGAATATCCAGGCGCGGCGGCAGCAAACTCCGGTAAAATAAAAAATCAGGCAAAGCTGCCGTTAACAAAATCAATTAGTCACGATGACCCGCTCAGAACCTCATAATGCGCTTAGCTGAACTGCATCCTCAACTCCTTGCTAAGGATATAGATGTTGCAGTTAAAGTAATTCAGGATTCCATGTCTGACACGATGTCACGCGGTGGGCGTATCGAGATTCGCGGCTTTGGCAGTTTTGGCCTGAATTATCGGCCACCGCGCCAAGGGAGGAATCCCAGAACCGGCGAAAAAGTGCAGGTGCCTGCCAAGTATTCACCGCATTTCAAAGCGGGCAAAGAGTTGCGTGAACGGGTTGACCATAAGTAAGCAAGGTATGTTGCATCAGTCGAAGGAGTGCGATGGTGATAAACCTTGAAGGCGTAATCTCGGCAAATTGGCGTGACCTTCCTGCGAAGGAAATATTTCCGGGGATTCGTAAGCGTGATCTCTGGCTGGGCACGAACGGTGCCAAGGCAAAAATTCTCGAACTTGACCCCGGTGCCAAGTTCACGAACCTCGATATCCACTCTCCCGGCCCTGAAGAAGTCTTTGTGGTATCTGGCGTGTTTAACGATGGAGTACACGATTATCCGGCAGGTACTTTCATTCACAATCCCGCTGGCTCAGCGCACATTCCTCAGTCAAAGCAAGGCTGCGTGATTTTCGTGTTCTTCCCCGAGGGGTGAGCATAGGTTACAAAAATCCAAATGAGGATATCTGCGTTTAACGGAAAATACCGTCACGAGATCACCAATTAATGTTTGCTAGCCCAAACGAGGCGCTCACTTTAAAAATTAATGTTGTGCTCTAAATCGTATCGGATATTCTCAATCCAATCCCCATAATTCAAAGGCTCGTTGATTGAAGATACTTTAATAGTGTTCTTGTTATTTTTGGTGAATGAAACTTTCAAACGTTCTGAACGACTCGCTATTTGGAAATATCCTGACATTGCGTCTACTTGAATTTCTTTTTGCTCGGTAACTCTTCCGCCTACCAGTAGCTTGATGTTGATTGTTGCGGTAACGTCATCAATCTTTGCAAGCGATATTGAAATTGCTTGCTCAGAAGATGAGAGAGGATCTTCTATCCTGACAAGAGGCTCTTTCTGATAGACATCGTAATCCCTTGGGTAGCTTACTCCACTGGAGTTAACTATGGACCTAGCTATTGCACCGGAGCAAAAATATCCATTTTTTCCGACTGCAGCTACTACAAACTCTCCAGGTCTATCGAGGCTTAATAACTCAAGAAGCGTGAAAGTGACATTACCCTTACTGATTGTCCCCCTAACGCTAAATTCATTGCCCGAGACTTTTTCATAATTGGCATCGATAAACCTTCTCCCTTTAAATATGACAGTGGAAGGTGCTTTAAACTTCAACGAATTATTTTTAACGGCTACCTTTGCATAAAATATTGTGTCACCAATTGAAATTGGTTTTTCACCGGGCATTATTTTATTTATCACGTTTACTACTCTGCTGCTTGCCACGCCACCTACATTAGAGGAAAGATACTGCCAATTTTGAATATCCCCCAAAAATTCGCAGGAATCTTGTTTGATGCTGCCTTCAGGAATTTGAATATCTGCAAATGCAACGCAAGGAATTAAAAATAGTACGGACAATAATTTTTTCATATTTTCTCCAAGTAATGACAGGCCGACTGCACTAGTTCTGAATGCTAGAACGACAATGACTTTCCGTCCCTGACATCTGAACAACAGTGCGGATTGCAACGCGACCAAACTTATAGTGTTATTTTATATTTAGCCAGCCCGAAAAACAAACTCAAAGTGTGTGGATTCGATGACCTCAGTCGTCAAGACTGCGGGCATGGGAAATCAAACTCAAAGGTGTGCTGCTCAATTATTGTTTGCCAGCAATATGAAGCGAATACGCTTGGAAAATCGCCTTACGCAAGAAAGGGTTGCAGAAGGAGCTGGGCTGCACCCAAATTACATCAGCTCTGTTGAGCGAGGTGAACGAAATATTTCAATTGGTAACATCGAGCGAATTGCATGCGCATTGGGCGTGCCAATGACTGAGCTCTTGGCAGTTACGGAAAAAAACACGTAAAACCACCTAGCCGTCCAGTTAACATGTTGAGAATTTGGTGGTTCTGCGTAGAACACGCAAGACATTAACTTCGATAATATTCCCACCAAAAATGGTGGGAATATTATTTGTAACTTACTGAATAATTGAAATTTGTGAGTCAGGGAAAAAAACGTTAATTTGCTAGCGACTTATGGTGCACCAACTAGCGACTTATGGTGACTAACTAGCGCTTTATGGTGTATCCCACAAAGCAGCTTATGGGGTAACCCACACAAATTTACCCACACGCCCCAATCGCACCGCAACTCGTACAAAACTCGCAGCCATCCTTCTTGATCAGCGTGGCGTTGCCGCATTCCTTGCACACCTTTCCGCTCAGCGTTTTGATGCTGGTGGGTTTGATCTGTCCTTCGGGAATTTCCAGCACGCCCATTTGCTGAACCGGATAGCCGTGTTCGTCGAGGATGCCGAGCATGGCGTAGCGGTGGATGATGAGCTTGGCGACGTAGGAAACCGTCGAGGGGTAGCTTTCCATCTTGGTACCGCCCGGCACGCGCGCCATGAAATCGCCCAGAGGCTCGCCGAAGTTGAGCAGCTTGCGCAGTTTCATGCCGATCCATGCCGGGTCGATGACGCGCATATCCAGACTCAACACCTTGCACAGTCCGTCGAGGGCGCGCGGATACACGCCGGATAGCCACATCGAATAAGGGCGGCGTTGACCATCGGGCAGCACCAGCTCTTTTAGCCCCAGCACGAAATCGTCGCCGCTGCCTGCATTGGCGATGTCCACCGTCCAGCTCATGGTGCCATCGGTGCCGGTCTTCGGTTCTTTTTTGGCGAACAGCGCGTCCATCATCGGCGTGGTCACGTCTTCGCTTACTTCCAGCGCGCCTAATTGTTCGATGCGGAATTTCAACAGATGAGCGAATGCGGCCACCAGACTGGGCATGCGCATCATTTCGCCATTGGGCGGCATGGGCATGTCAAAGGAGTCATCACCTCCGGTCTTCATCAGCATTTCCAGCTTCATGCGCACCCACACCGGATCGCGCGTGCGCATATCCATCGACAGCGATTTGGCCAACGCACCCAAACCGCGCGGCTGTTCCGAGCCATTCACCCATACTTCGAACGGATGGTTGCGACCATTGGAAGTGTGCGATACGAACGCCACGAAACTGCCGAGCGGATGTTTCACCACTTGCGATACCCAGCCTTCACTTCCTGCCAGAAGAGAAGGCCGCCCCGGCCAGCGCAAAGAGGCGAGGGCAGGCGTGGGCGTGGCTTCCAGCACGATGCGCCGGTCTTGATCGAATACGAAATCCTGCGGTTGTTCGCTCTTGGGTTCCGGCGTGACCGACAACACCGATCCCAAAACGCTGTTCGGGCGATAGGTCGCCAAGCCTTTCAGTCCGGCTTTCCACGCTTCGGTGTAGAGGTGCTTGAAATCCTCATACGGATAATCGGCAGGCACGTTGACGGTCTTGCTGATCGAAGTGTCGATGAAGGGCGCAACGGCAGCGACCATTTTCATGTGGTCGATGGCGCTGATTTCCAGCGCGGAGACAAATGCAGGCGGCAGCTTGTTCACGTCGCCACCTTGTTTCTTGAACACGCGCCAGGCGTGGTCTTCTACTTGATAGTCTTTGGACGACCCGTCCATCATGCGTTTCTTGCGCGTGTAGAACCACGAGAAGGCTGGTTCAATGCCGTTGGAGGCGTTGTCGGCAAAAGCAAGGGAGATGGTGCCGGTAGGTGCAATGGAAAGCAGATGGCTGTTGCGGATGCCGTGCTGGCGTATCTTGTTCTTCAACTCGTCCGGCAGGCGCGAAGCGAAACGCGGTTCGGCCAGATATTGATTCACATCCAGCAGAGGGAACGCGCCACGCTCAATGGCCAAGTCCACCGAAGCGAGATACGCTTCGTCGCGCATGATGCGCGTAATATCGGCAGCGAAGGCGCGCGCTTGTTCGGTGTCGTAACGCAAGCCCAACATCACCAGCGCATCGCCCAGACCTGTGAAGCCCAGCCCGATGCGCCGCTTATTCTGCGCTTCCTGTTGTTGTTCGGGCAGCGGCCATGCGGTTACGTCCAGCACGTTGTCCAACATACGCACCGCGACGCGTACCATCTGTTTGAAGGGTTCGTAGTCGAATCCGGCATGAACCGAGAACGGTGTTTTCACCATGCGCGTCAGATCGATAGAGCCGAGACAGCAGCAGCCGTAAGGGGGCAGCGGCTGTTCAGCACAAGGATTCGTGGCTTCGATCACTTCGCAATAAGACAGATTATTATCTCGGTTCATTAGATCGATGAACAACACACCGGGTTCGGCGTGATCGTAGGTGCTCGCGATGATCTGCTTCCACAGGTCGGCGGCGCGCACTTTGCGATACACCCACTTTCCGTCTGCACGTTTTGCCGCACCCGCTTCTTTGAAAGCAGCAGACGGCTCGGCAGCATGCACCAACTCGAATTCCTGATCGTTCTCCACCGCTTGCATCAAGGCATCGGTCACACCGACGGAAATATTAAAATTGCGCAGATCGCCTTTGTCCTTGGCGCCGATGAATTTCTCGATGTCTGGATGATCACAACGCAGCACGCCCATCTGTGCGCCGCGCCGTGCACCGGCGGACTCGACGGTTTCGCAGGAGCGATCAAAAACGCGCATGTAGGAAATCGGGCCGCTGGCGCGCGAGTTGGTGCCTTTGACGTGCGCTCCCTCCGGACGGATGGAGGAGAAATCGTAGCCGACCCCACCACCGCGCCGCATGGTTTCTGCGGCCTGTTGCAACGCATCGTAGATGCCCGGCTTGCCATCGTTGATACCGGAGATGGCATCGCCCACCGGCTGCACAAAACAGTTGATCAGCGTCGCCTGTATTTTCAATCCGGCGGCCGAGTTGATGCGACCGGCTGGCACGAAGCCATTTTCTTGCGCCAGGAAGAAAGCTTCTTCCCACTGTGCGCGTTGCTCCGTCTTTTCGGCTTGCGCCAGGCCGCGCGCTACACGGCGACGCACGTCTTGTACCGATGTTTCATCCGCTTCCGCGTATTTTTCCAACAGGACTTCAGTGCTAATTTCTTGTGTCATTTTTATGGATAAGGAAAAGGGTTAAAGATCGGGTGAAATTCAGTTAGCAAATAGTCTCAGCTTTTTCATCAACAACACTTTGTCGCGATTAAACTTGCTGCATGCTCAGCCCCACTCAATCCTTCCCAAATAAATCACGACTGTAAATCTTTTCCATCACATCACGGATATCGTCGGTGATGCGGTTAGCGACGATGACGTCGGACTCCTTCTTGAATTGTGCCAAGTCATTCACCACTCTGGAGCGGAAGAACTCGGACTCTTTGAGCGCGGGTTCGTACACGATAACTTCGATACCCTTGGCTTTGATGCGCTTCATGATGCCCTGGATGCTGGAGGAGCGGAAGTTGTCTGATCCACTTTTCATAATCAGGCGATGGATACCGACGATCTTTGGGTTACGCTTGACGATACTTTCGGCAACAAAATCTTTGCGGGTAGTGTTGGACGCGACGATGGCATTGATAAGATTTTGCGGGACATCCTGATAGTTGGCGAGCAGCTGTTTGGTGTCTTTTGGCAGACAGTAGCCGCCGTAGCCGAACGAAGGATTGTTGTAGTGGTCTCCGATGCGTGGATCGAGGCTTACCCCCTGGATGATCTGTTTGCTATCCAACCTGTGGGTAGCAGCATAGGTATCCAGTTCGTTGAAATAGGCAACGCGCATGGCGAGGTAGGTATTGGCAAAGAGTTTAACCGCCTCGGCCTCGGTGGGGTCAGTGAACAATGTGGCGATATTTTGCTTGATCGCACCTTGTTTGAGCAGGTTGGCAAAGGTTTCGGCGCGCTTGGAGCGTTCGCCGACGACGATGCGCGAGGGGTGCAGGTTGTCGTACAGGGCACGGCCTTCGCGCAGGAATTCTGGTGAAAAAATGAGGTTGTCGCAGTTGAATTGCGCACGAGCTTTGACGGTATAGCCTACCGGAACGGTGGATTTAATCACCATCACCGCCTGCGGGTTGATGCTCATCACGTCCTGAATGACAGACTCAATCGAGCGGGTATTGAAGTAGTTGGTCTCGGGGTCGTAGTCGGTGGGAGTAGCGATGATGACGTAGTCCGCCCCGGTGTAAGCTTCGCGTTTATCGAGGGTGGCACGGAAGTTGAGGGTTTTGTGCTTCAGGTAATCCTCAATCTCGGTATCTTCAATGGGCGATTGCTTGCGGTTAAGCATCTCGATTTTTTCAGGGACAATATCGACAGCCACCACTTCGTTGTGTTGTGCAAGCAGGATGGCGTTAGAAAGGCCAACATAGCCGGTTCCGGCGATAGCAATTTTCATAGGTTCAAGGCTTAAGGTCTAAAGGGCAAGGTTCAAGGCGAGAAAGAAAAAACATAAGGGGCGCATTCTATATCCAGCGATGGCTATTGCCTATACCAGGAACAACGCAGATTAAATAACATCATGATTCAACATGCATAAACAGTTTGCTTGACTACCAGCATGGCGATGTGACTACTCGGCTGAAATGCCCAGTTCCGCGTACAGCTTTCCCATCATTGACCGCAGTTCGCTTACTTCCGCTTCAAGTTTGGCGACATTGGCCTTGAGCGCGGCAATTTCGCCCACCGTCACATCACCCGACAGGGTAGCAGATGCCGCCTTGACGGGCACGCGTTCCTCGATAGCTGGTGCGCCGGAAAGCAGGTGCATCCAACGATTTTCGCGCGCGCCAGGCTGGCGCGGCAACTCCACCACCAGCCCGCCCGCCGCACGCTCGGCCAGTTCGATCAGAAAACTTTCGACCGATGAAATGTCCGCGAACTTGTGCAGCCTTTCGCAATTGAGGCGCAACTCCCCCGCCGTCTGCGGGCCGCGCAACATTAGCAAAGCCAACAAAGCGGTTGACTGCGTGGGAATGTGCAGCACCCGTTCAATGTTGTGCGCATAGCGCGTGGCCCTTCCCCCGCTTGTTTCCACTAACAGCGACAACCCCCTCAGGCTATCCAGCGCCACCAGCACCTCCGATTCAGAAGCCTCGATAACCGGATCGCGGCTGCTCTTCTGGTTGCAGCCTGAAATCAGCGAATTCAACGTTAAAGGATAGCTATCCGGCACCGTGCGCTGCTTCTCGGCGAGAACGCCGAGGACGCGGGTTTCAAGGAGGGAGAGAATGGGGAGCGTGGTGGTCATATTCGTTTTTTGTGCAAAAAGGCTCGTAAAGCAGATGGATCGCTATTGGGTACCCTATTGTAAAGGGATAGCACGACAATCACCCAATAAACGAGTTAGCACGTCTATAAATTTCGTCAAACTCATCGAACTGTGATAGGTTTGCAACTCTAATCAACATTATTGAACGAGAGAATATTCGTGTCCGAAGTGAAATTGACCCAATTGTCGCATGGTGGCGGCTGCGGCTGCAAAATAGCCCCGGCCTTATTGCATCAGATTCTCGGGGAGGCAAAAGAAAAAATGCCGTTTGCCAACCTGCTGGTCGGCACCGAGACCAGTGATGATGCTGCGGTTTATCGCCTTAATGATCAGCAAGCCATCATCGCAACCACAGATTTTTTTATGCCCATCGTGGATGATCCATTCAACTTCGGGCGCATCGCCGCGACCAACGCACTATCCGACGTATACGCGATGGGCGGCACGCCGATCATGGCACTGGCCATCGTTGGTATGCCGATCAACAAACTGTCTGTTGAGACCATTCGCGCCATTCTGCAAGGCGGAGAGTCGGTGTGCCAGGCTGCCGGTATTCCCTTGGCGGGAGGGCACTCTATCGACTCACAAGAGCCGATCTACGGCTTGGTAGCATTGGGTATCGTGCATCCCAACCAACTCAAAAAAAATAGCGCGGCACAAGCCGGTGATGTATTGATACTCGGCAAGGGCCTGGGAGTAGGCGTGCTGGCCGCTGCCCTGAAAAAGGGTGTGCTGTCCGACGCAGGCTATGCGCAGATGATCGCGAGCACGACCCAGATCAACGCTGTAGGTAGCAAACTGTCGGCAATAGATGGGGTACACGCGATGACTGATGTGACCGGCTTTGGATTAGGCGGGCATTTGCTGGAAGTCTGTCGAGGTTCCGGTCTGGGAGCTGAGATCCAATTCGATCAAATACCTGTCTTGTCTGAAGCGTTGCCGTTAGCGCAACAAGGCTACGGCCCAGGAGCGATTGATCGCAATCTGGCCAGCTACGGTCACGAGATTGATTTCGCCGCGCATCTGGAAACTTGGCAGCAACGGCTCCTGGCTGATGCACAGACCAGCGGTGGGTTGCTGGTAAGTGTTGACCCAGATGCGGTAAAAGAAGTGTTGTCATACTTCTATCAAGCCGGATTCCCACAGGCGGTCGTGATTGGCACGATGAAATCAGGGGCTTCGCGGTTATCAGTAGTCTGAATTAGTTCTGTTGTTCAGTCCTTCTCAATTTTGCTGAAAAACTTGCACCGTTGGGATGAGACCCTGCACACTCGTGGCTAGTAGTGCGTTTCAGCAAAATCTTTACCGTTCGCGGTGAGCTTGTCGAACCGCTGGCACCTTACTGCCACTAGCCTTCGACAAGCTCAGGCCGAACGGTTATGTGTAAATGTTTTACTGAAATGCACTATTAGCTGTCTTTTCCAGCGGTATCCAGTTTATCCACAAACTTCTGCAATTCTTTCGGCAACGGCGCGGTAAAGCGTAGCGGTTCGCCGGTGAGTGGATGGATCAGGGCTATCGAGTGGGCATGCAGGAACATGCGCTTCAGGCCCTGTTTCATCAACTCCCGGTTGCGCGGAAAATCGCCGTATTTGTCATCTCCGGCGATAGGGAAATCGAGATGGGAGAGATGCACCCGGATCTGGTGGGTGCGTCCGGTTTTGAGTTGGGCTTCGAGCAGGGTGTAGCCTGACCATGCTTTAAGCAGGGTAAAAATGGTATGCGATTCCTTGCCGTCTTCGCGCACCATCACGCGCTTCTCGCCGTCTTGGGTCTCAAATTTGTGCAGCGGCAGCTTGACGTGCTGTTTGGCATTTTTCCATTGCCCCAACACCAGCGTCAGGTAGCGCTTGTCGGTTTTGCCGTCGCGCATCTGCTCGTGCAGGTTCGTCAAGGCAGAGCGCTTCTTGGCCAGCAGCAGCACGCCGGAAGTTTCGCGGTCGAGGCGGTGCACCAGTTCGAGGAACTTGGCTTGCGGACGGGCGCTACGCAATTGTTCGATGACGCCGAAGCTGACCCCGCTGCCGCCGTGCACTGCCACACCGGAAGGTTTGTCTATAGCAAGCAGCGCATCGTCTTCATACAAAATAGGAAATTCGAGCGCCGGAACGTAGTCGCGCTCAACCGGTTCGGCTACCCGCACCGGCGGAATACGCACTTGGTCGCCCAGTTGCAAACGATAAGTCTGATCCACGCGCTTTTTGTTTACGCGCACTTCACCGCTACGCAGGATGCGGTAAATGTGGCTCTTGGGCACCCCTTTCAGGTGTTTGCACAGGAAATTATCGATGCGCTGCTCGCAACTACCCTCGTCAATCTCGGCCCAGGTTACAGATTCTTTGCGTAAATCATTCATTTTGCTTATACTTCGTGCACGCGTGTTTGGTTAAGCGGGAAACGGGATGTAAATTCCCCGTCAGCGTGGAGCAGGCAACAATGCCGCCGCCCCGTACCAACCGCAATCCGGTTAATGTCACTCACCGGGAGAAGCAGTGATGGTAATTGATTTGCGCGCTCTAGGCACCCGGGATTTTGGGCACCTGTGGATTTTACCGTGCCGCCCCTATGACAAAATCGGCGACACTTGTTACATACGACAACCTGATAACGAGAACAATATTTTGAACAACCGTCTGCATCCCAATCGCAACACTGATTGCACGACCCTTATTCGTTTTCTCGCGCGCGGTTAGCCACGTGTAGCCTTGTCCTGCCTGTGCCGGAGCGCGGGAGAAAAATATAATGAAACGCATGCTATTCAATGCGACACAGCCGGAAGAACTCCGTGTCGCCATTGTTGACGGTCAGAAACTCATCGACCTCGACATTGAATCCGCCGGTAAAGAGCAACGCAAGAGCAACATCTACAAGGCCATCATCACCCGCATCGAACCCAGCCTGGAAGCTGCCTTCGTCGAATACGGCGGCACCCGCCACGGTTTCCTGCCGTTCAAGGAAGTTTCCCCACAATATTACCTCAACAGTGGCGGTGGTCGCCCCAGCATCAAGGAAGCCTTGCGCGAAGGCCAGGAATTGCTGGTGCAAGTGGAAAAAGACGAACGCGGCAACAAGGGCGCAGCGCTGACCACTTACATCAGCCTGGCCGGGCGCTACATCGTGCTGATGCCGAACAACCCCAGCGGTGGCGGCGTATCGCGCCGCATCGAGGGTGAAGACCGCAACGAGTTGCGCGACGTTCTGGCGCAATTGGAAGTGCCACAAGGCGCCAGCATCATCGCGCGTACTGCTGGTATCGGTCGCAATCTGGAAGAGTTGCAATGGGATCTCAACTACCTGACACAGTTGTGGGATGCCATTGAAAATGCGGCAAAATCAGAGAAAGCGCCGTCACTGATCTATCTGGAAAGTAGTCTGGTGGTACGCGCCATACGTGACTACTTCCACCCGGAAATCGGCGAAATTCTGGTAGATACCGACGATATTTTCCAGCAAGCACAAGCTTTTATGAGCACGGTGATGCCGGGCAATGTAGATCGCATTAAGCGCTACCGTGACGATGTGCCGCTGTTTTCGCGTTTCCAGATTGAACACCAGATCGAGTCGGCTCATGCACGCCAGGTTAATCTGCCGTCGGGCGGCGCTATCGTCATCGACCACACCGAGGCGCTCACCGCCATCGACATCAACTCGGCGCGCGCCACACGCGGCTCGGACATCGAAGCCACTGCACTTAACACCAACCTGGAAGCCGCCGACGAAATCGCACGGCAGATGCGTTTGCGCGACTTGGGTGGGTTGATCGTAATCGACTTCATCGACATGGAAAGCAGCCGCAACCAGCGCGATGTGGAAAATCGTTTGCGCGATGCACTGCATTTCGACCGTGCGCGCGTACAAACCGGCAAGATCTCGCGCTTCGGCCTGCTGGAGCTGTCGCGCCAGCGTCTGGCACCCAGCCTGGAGGAAACCAGCTACACACCTTGCCCACGTTGCAACGGCATCGGCCACATCCGTGGCACAGAATCCTCTGCACTAAATATCCTGCGCATCGTTCAGGAGGAGGCGATGAAGGAACACAGCGCTGCCATCCATGTGCAAGTGCCGATTGATGTCGCCACCTTTTTGCTCAACGAAAAACGTGCGGATATCCACCGCATCGAATCGCGCCTGAAGGTAAGCATCACGCTGATTCCAAACCAGCATATGGAAACCCCGCACTATAATGTGTTGCGTTTGCGCCAGGATGACATGACCAGCGAAAACCAGCAAGCCAGTTACAAACTGGTGGAACGCCCGGAAGAAGGCAAGGATACCGCCGCCGCACAAGAGACCAAGGCGCAACGCCCGCAAGCCGCAGTGCAGGGCATCACGCCAGCACAACCGGCACCCATGCGCGCAGTTGACTCAGCCCCACAACAGCCGTCTCTCATCAGCAAATTTTTCGGATGGATCAAATCGCTGGGCGCGGAAGCTCCCGCAGAAAAAGCCGAGATCGTCAAACCGCGTAGCAGCAGTGCGCCGCGTCGTGACCGCGATGACAAACGTCCTGAAGGAAACAGGCAAGAAGGCAACCGTCAGCGCAATAAGCCACGCCGCGACCGTGATGACACCACGCGCACGGAAAAACCGGCGCGCCCGGAAGCCGCTTCCAAAGCTCAAGAGCCTCGCGCTGAGCGGCCACCGCGCCCTCCTCGCGTAGCGGTTGAAAAACCGGCTCTGGAAAGTGTGCCGCAAACCGATGCCCCCGTCTCTGGGGCAGTGGATGAAAATGGCAACCGCGCAGGACGCAAACGCGGTCGGCGTGGTGGTCAACGTGAACGCGAACGTCGCGAACAACAAGTAGCCGAACCAGGCGCGGGGGAACAGCCCACGAATAATGCTACTGGCAACGAAGCATCGTTCGCAGTAGAAATGGCACAACGCGCGGCGGAACACCATAGCGTAGCGTCAGAAACAACGTCCCAGCCATGTTGCGGAGCCAAGCCACGCTGAACAGCAAGCAGCCCCGGCTACCGTCGTTATCGAACGGCAAGCGGAACCTGTTGCGCAAATTGTGGCAGCCGCTCCAGTTTCTGCGTCAACTCCTGTCCCAGTTCCTGCGTACGCACCGGTTCAGGCCAGCTTGCCAATGGCCGACAGTAGACCAATAGCCAGCAGTGGCTTGGTGCAGATCGAAACTGCTCCGTCCAAACTCGCTGCCGTAGCCGCGTCTCCGACTGAAGTAGCACAACAGCCCGCGACACGCCGTCGCCCGCGCCCGCGTGAGGTTTACAGCATGGAAAACAGCGAACCGCTGGTGCAGATCGAAACACAACATACGCCGAACTGATCGTTCGTCCTTTGTGCTTTGTTACACAAGCGACGATTATTCAGTAAGTTACAAACAAAATGCCCACCATTCTTGGTGGGCATTTTCTCGTGCTTTAGGTTATCCTGTTCACGCAAAATAAAGTTGTAACATCAAACCAGAGGTGGTTCTGACATACTCTTTGCACTGAGAAATTATAATATTATAAATCTTGTGCGCATTTCTCCTTTTCCATTCGAGACAATCGTTAGCAACAGGCATTGAGAGACTCCATCAACTGAGTAAATCGCTTTTCCCTCGGCGACAAACGGTTTGCCTCTATAAGGACTGCATGTGCTTCAGCAACGATCTCCGCATCGGTTCCTATTTTTTTCAGGCGTGTGATGAGTACGTGCGCCAGATTGAATAGTACTCGGGCATTAGTTGGCATGGCCTCGCGCGCATTGTGCATCCAGTTGATCGCGTCTTCAATATCACCCTCATGAGCCAGCAGCACGCCGTGATTCATCTGCTCGATAGCCGACTTGCTGGTGCTTTCCACGAGTGCGATTCCCTGTTCGCCCATCTGGGCATCGACGAAGATTTGTTTGACCTGCTCAAGTATTTTTATATTCTCGGGGTTATTCTTGACCTCTTCCTGCAACAGGCTAACTGCTTTTTCCTTGTCGCCTATATTCAGAAAAAACTGCGCAACTTCCAAGCTTGCCGCACTTTCAAGTCGTTGCGGCAAATTTTCCATGCGCTCGGATAGCTCATGGGCCACCTCGGTGGCCTTAATGGTATCGCCACACTGCTGATGCACCATGCCTTTGACCGTCAGGGATTTGAAACGGGCGGCCTCATCGTCGAAATCATGGTTCAGGGTGTCGAGGACACGCAGGGCTTCATCTGAGTTGCCCTTGGCACTATATGCCTTCGCCAGGCCCGTATAGGCATCGGGTGTTTTTAAAATGGAATGTTCGCCGAGCACCACACTTTTTTTGAAAGCCTTTTCGGCATTATCGAGCTTGCCAAGTTTGAGCGAAATATCGCCGAGTGTTTTCTGCCTGGCTACGGAATTCGGGGACAGGGCGGTCGCCCTTTCCAGCACCTGTTCGGCCTCATCGTGCTTGCCCAGCGCCTGGCAAACATGCGCCAGCCAGTCGTAGGCTTCGAGGTAGTAAGGGTTTTCTTCAACCGTGATTTCCAGCAAGGATTTGGCGCCATCGAGGTTGCCTTCCTGGAACATAACTTTGGCAAGACCTACCAAAGCCCAAGGCAGGTTCCGCTCGGTCACCACTTTCTCGAAGGTGCGCCGTGCCCCGTCAGCATTGCCACTGTCAAGCATGAGCTTGGCCTTGATCTTCAGCAGATCCACCGCATGGGCATCGTCAAATGTCAGGCGCTGGTTACACAGTTTAATTGCGTCGGCGTAGTCATGTGAAGCGGTCGCCGCAGCGATGTCGATAAAGGCATTTTTCTTGTTCCAGACCCTCACCAAACGCAGCCGCAATGCACCTGCGGTGATCGGCTTAAGAAGGTAATCATCTGGCTGAGCTTCAGCGGCACCCATGAAGATGTCGTTTGTCTTCTCGGCGGTGATCATCAACCAGGCACAGGCCGGTCCGATGAGGTTGCGGTGCCGGGCTTCTTCGAGGACATGCTGGCCAGTCTTGCCAACTCCAAGATTGTAATCACATAACACAACGTCGTATTTTTTGTTTTCCAGCTGTTTTAACGCTTCAGCGCCCGTGCTGGCGGAATCGATAAGCTTCGCTGAGTTTTTGCACATAAATTTGACCCACCTAATGCAATAAATTGCATCCAAATTTGACCCACATATAGATACTGTCCTGCTCAATATTTGAGCGGGAGTAAACAGGAGTGATCAACGTGGCGATATTAAGCAGCATCAGGCGTTGGCATTTACGCGATAACATGCCGATTCGAGAGATAGTCCGCAAGACCGGAATCGCTCGAAATACCATCAGGAAGTATTTGTCCAACGAAGTTGTTGAGCCGAATTATCCTAAACGCAAGACCCCGAGCAAGCTGGATGACTATGCTGCCAAACTGGCGGCATGGCTAAAGACAGAGGCCAGCAAGGGACGCAAACAGAAACGTAGTCTCAAACAACTTTACCGAGACTTGGTGCAGTTGGGCTTTACCGGTTCCTATGACCGAGTTGCAGCCTTTGCCAAGCGATGGCGGCAAGAGCAGCAGGAACTGGCCAAGACCGCTGGTCGCGGCACATTCATCCCACTTACTTTTGCACCAGGAGAAGCATTTCAGTTCGACTGGAGCGAGGACTGGGCGGTCATAGCAGGTGAACGAACCAAGTTGCAAGTTGCGCACTTCAAGCTCAGCCACAGCCGAGCATTCTTCTTGCGTGCCTATCCGCTTCAGACGCACGAGATGCTGTTCGATGCTCATAACCATGCCTTCGCAACCTTTGGTGGTGTGCCTGCCCGTGGCATCTACGACAACATGAAGACTGCCGTGGATAAGGTAAAACGCGGCAAGCAGCGTGATGTCAACATCCGTTTCACTGCCATGGTGAGCCACCACCTGTACGATGCCGAGTTCTGTAATCCTGCATCCGGCTGGGAGAAGGGGCAAGTTGAGAAGAACGTACGGGATTCACGTCACCGCATATGGAACCAGTTACCAACATTCGGCAGTTTGGCTGAACTCAATGATTGGTTGCAACAGCGGTGTGTATCACTCTGGAGCGAGATTACCCATCCTGAGCAGCCTGACCGCAGCGTTGCCGATGTTTATGCTGCCGAACGCCCTTACCTGATGGCGCTGCCCTGTCCGTTCGACGGATTTGTGGAACATATCAAACGTGTATCGCCGACCTGTCTGGTCACGTTCGAACGCAACCGCTATAGCGTACCAGCCTCCTATGCCAACCGTCCGATCAGCCTTCGAGTGTATGCCGACCGGCTGGTGTTTGTGGCCGAGGCACAGGTTATTGCCGAACATGCACGGCTGATTCAACGCAATCCTGCAATTGGGCGAACCATTTATGACTGGCGCCATTACCTGAGCGTATTACAGCGCAAACCCGGCGCATTGCGCAATGGTGCGCCGTTCACCGAGCTGCCTGATGCCTTCAAGCGATTGCAGGCCATTCTGCTCAAGCGCCAAGGCGGTGATCGGGAGATGGTTGAGATACTGGCGCTGGTTCTACAACATGATGAGTCAGCGGTGCTGGCGGCGGTCGAGTTGGCCTTGGAGGCCGGTGTGCCATCCAAGCAGCATGTGCTCAATCTTCTCAAACGGCTGATTGAGCCCGCACCACCAGCTCCCATTGATACTCCGCTGACGCTGATGGTCGAACCGCAGGCTAATGTCAGTCGCTATGATGAGCTACGGGAGGTGCGCCATGCAGCATGAAGCTATGATGACCTCGCTCAAGGCGATCAAGTTGTACGGTATGGCGCAAGCCGTCGACGAACTGGCCAGGCAGAATTCGCCTGCATACCAGAATGCGCAGGAGATGCTGGGAACTCTAATCAAAGCGGAGATGGCTGAGCGTGAGGTACGCTCTATCGGCTACCAGATGAAGGCAGCCAGGTTCCCGGCCTACCGCGACCTGGCGAGCTTCGACTTTAGCCAGAGCGAGGCGAATGAGGCACTGATTCGCCAATTGCATCGCTGTGAGTTTCTGGATCAGGCGCACAACGTAGTGCTGGTCGGTGGCCCCGGCACAGGCAAGACACACCTTGCCACTGCATTGGGTGTGCAGGCCGTGCAGCATCAGCACCGCCGGGTGCGCTTCTTCTCGACCATCGAACTGGTCAATACGCTGGAACTCGAGAAGGCCGCTGGCAAGCAGGGGCAACTTGCCAGCCGAATGATGTATGCCGACTTGGTGATTCTGGATGAACTGGGCTACTTGCCGTTCAGCCAGGCAGGCGGTGCTTTGCTGTTTCACTTCATCGGCAAGCTCTATGAGCGAACAAGCCTTGTGATAACGACCAACCTGAGCTTTGCAGAATGGGGCAACGTGTTTGGGGATCCAAAGATGACGACGGCACTATTGGACAGGCTTACCCATCACTGCCACATCATTGAGACCGGCAACGATAGTTACCGTTTTAAGAACAGCTCGACTCAAACTGGAAAGGGGGGCAAAACCAGAAAACTATCCACAACCTGAACCGTTAAGATATAAACTTAGGGTGGGTCAAAATTCGATGCAACACCCGGGTCAGATTTAAACGCAAAAACTCAGGCTGATCAAGGAAATTCCATGGCACAGAGAAATTTAGATCGGGTGCAACAAGAGCTACGGCGCTAATACCCCAGAAAACCAAACCGTTTATTCCTCGTCAGAGTCAGAGGAAGTGCAGCCATAGATATTCCCGTTCATGTCAAATGCGCCCAGCATCGCCGTTCCATCAACATTAAAGTTGTGCTTCAGTTCCTGATCTGCATCAGATACCTTATGAGCATTCTTAACGCCAACACCCGAAAGCGTAAATGCAATCCCTAAAACAAATATCACCGCACATATAATTAGAAACACAGCACACCTTCTTTCTATTTATCCCCACCACCATTGACCTTGCCCCTGTAATCCGTATTTCTTAACGCGCTCATTATGCGGCCTTCTTCAACTGTGCCGCAAACCAGTTTTTCTCGAACTGCATCGGACTGATGTAATCCAGTGTCGAGTGAAGTCTTCTGTGGTTGTAGTACGTCAGCCAGTCAATCACCTCGTCCATTGCCTGGCGCTGTGTTTCAAACCGCATTCCATATAGCCTTCCTACTTTCAACGATCCCCACAAACTTTCTGTTGGCGCATTGTCCCAGCAGTTTCCTTTGCGGCTCATTGAGCTTTGCATGCCGTATTCAGCCAGTGTGCCCTGAAATGCGTGACTGCAATACTGGCTGCCACGATCAGAGTGGAAGATCAGCCCCGGCTCTGGCCGTCGCCTGAACCACGCCATCCTGAGCGCATCGGTTACCAAGCTGGTCTGCATGTGCGGCTGCATGCTCCAGCCCACAACCTGACGGCTGTACAGATCAAGAACCACAGCCAGATATAACCAGCCTGCATCGGTCTGGATATAAGTGATGTCGCTCGTCCACACGCAGTCAGGCGCATCCGGTTGGAAGTTGCGGTTGAGCAAGTTCGGCGCAATCGGCAGGTTATGTTTACTGTCGGTGGTCACGACGAATTTACGCTTCCCGCGCGCTTTGATGCCGTGCTCCTTCATGAGCCGCCGAACCCGTTCTTTCCAAACGCGCACTCCATTGGCATGAAGTTCTCGCCAGACTCGCGGCCAGCCATATTCACCTTTGCTGGCGGCATGCGCTGCTTTGATGTGAACCAACAGGGCTTCATCATTGATGCGCTTGCCTGGCGTCTCTGTCCGACCAGAATCTTTGCGCCGCTGACGTTCAAAGTAGCCGCTGGCACTGACGTTCAGCACTGCACATTGCAGCGTGATCGGCCAGAGCTTTTTATGCCGCTCAATCCAGGCATACCTCACGCTGACTCCCGCGCAAAGTACGCCGTCGCTTTTTTTAATATATCGCGCTCCATCTTGACCCGCGCAAGCTCGGCTCTCAAACGCGCCAGCTCCATCTGTTCTGCGCTCACCGGCTTGCTGCCCGCACCGGTCAGCTTGCCTTTCGCTGCCTGACGAACCCAGTTCTCAAGCGTCTGCTTCGGTATGCCCAGCACTTTGGCGGTCACCGCGCAGGCTTGGCCGCCCTGTACCAATCGCACTGCCTCTAACTTGTACTCCAGCGTGTACGCTGCTCGCTTACCTTTTCCTGTTGTCATTTCTTCGTCTCCTTAACTTGAATTCTACCCTCAGTTAAGAAATACGTTTTTACAGGGCAAGGTCACATCGCGGCAGGCAATTCAATCTCGATGTGTCCATTCTCCACACTTTTTTCGTTTCGTCAAAGTATTTTTGCGGTCGGGAAAGGCGGGGGAAAGGCAACAGAGCCGGCTTGCCGGCTCTGTTGAATTGTTTTTTCTGGGGAGGGTATTATCTCCTAACAATGAAGGTGCGCACGGCCTATCATTAAGGCTAGGCCAGATGGTAACTTTTCAAAATAAGCAAAAGTGTTATAGGGTGCCCCATGTTTGAACAGTTTGTAATTTTTATTTTAAATCGAAGTGTCAAAAAAATGATAACAACAGATCAAGGACGTTATCAATTAGGCAACCTGCTATATTTCAAATCAGTTCGTGATGAAAAATACAACTATCATGATCCAGAAATTGCTCTTATTCCAATTTCTCGCGTCATGTCATGTTCATGGCAAGAAAATAGAATCATTAAAGCCAGACGCCTATTAAACGAGAAAAACACACCCCCAAACATACGCGTTGTCCAAATAATATTAAATGGAGATTCTTATTACGAAATAGACGATGGGCATCACCGATCTGAATCCTATCGTGAAGCTGGCATTCCATATATTCAAGCAAAAATAATTGATAAAAGGTACGTTGAAAAATCAGAATACATATCTATCATAAAACGTATTTATCGCCTTTGATCAAAGTTAGTCGAACCAGGATTGATTGTGGAAGGCGCGCTTCGTGCCCGGCTCGTTACCGGCTCGTTAAAATAGTTGCCAACTATTGATTGGAAGGTTGATAATAAAACCCATTTGAAATTTATGGTCTTTTGGAGGTAAAAATGCGCATGAATGGATTACGTGCTTTGTTATTGTCGGTTATGTTGGTGCCGTTGGCCGCACTGGCTCAGTCAGAGGTGTCGGTCAGCCGGCTCTATTTGGTTAATCCGGATCAGGCCGATATCAGCAACACAATAGATGCACTTGAGGCGGCTATCAAAACCAGAGATTACCGCCCCACAAAACAGATTGGTTTGATGCCGTCCGAGTTGCCGGACAAACCGGGTGAACCGGAATCCCGCCCGATTAATATTGGCCCTGTTTCAATAAATATGTTGAGTTGCGGCAATGCTGCTTACGCTCAATTCGGCACCAGCAGCGGTACAAGCAACGGAGCCCTGGGCGATACGAGCGACCGCACCTTCGGGTGTTTATTTCTGTCCAAACGAGGTTTGCGCATGGCGATAGTCCTTGAGCAAAAATCATCCACCTCGACCGGTTTAATGGGGTCTCTTTTGGGCGGCATTAAATCGACAGTGCGCGGCAGTGATAAGGACTACGCACAGAAAGCGTTTGATAATATGCTTAAAGCGGTGCGCGAAAAAATCCCCGGAGTTCTGGTGGAGTTGCAGGAATTTCCGGGTGAAGTAACAAGGCCGGACGAAGGCAGGATCAAAGAACTTGCCATGTCTTCGCCCGGCGCCAAAGCCGTCGTTCCAGTTGCTCAAGTCCAGAATATTTCTCAGCCTTCGCAAACTGTTGACCAAAACCAAATCGAAGGAAAACTTAGGGAACTAAAGCGGCTTTATGAATCAGGTTTGATTGATAAAGAGGTTTACCTGGATCGGCAAAAAGCGATTCTGTCCACCCCATAACCGATCTTGTCAAGCGTCGCCGTGAAAAAGCCCCGGCAGCAGTGCTGCGCGGGGCTTTGGTTTTGGTGTTATGCAGTTTTAAACTGCGTGATGAGGTTCGTCTTTGTCATGATTCTTTTTTACATTATCATGGCTGTCTTCGGCACGATGGTTAGAAGCGTATAAAGCAAGTCCAACCAGAATAGCCGTTGCCAACGCTAGAGCAACAATTGATTCAATTGCCATTTTGGCCTCCTTCTTTACGCAGTTGTAATGCCGCATATAATAGCACAGCAAACAAGAAAACAAGCAGCATGGCAATATCCCAACCAATTTTCTTATCCACTAAGCCACCGACAACTGCGGCAATCATACAGGCTGTTGCCAGATTGTCTGCGATTTTTGCTATACCCTCCCGTTGATCTTTATTGAACTTCATATAATTACCTTCATGTAAGTCTCCTTGGTCAATCAAACCGACATTGGTTCACTGGGTATTGGTGAAACGCTTAGTGATAAAAATGGGGCTACCTAATCTGAATCCTCTCTCAGTTGCACTTTATCCGTTGCGCAAATCAAGCGTAGACCAGGTTTTCCCCATACATTGAGGGCACAAACCTCGCACGTGTATTTGCTGCGGTTGCTACGATTTCCTGTTTTCTGTTCAATAAGGCCTGGCTGCGACGTGTCAGGCGGTGTTAAGGCCGCGATGAGTTTTTGCACATAAATTTGACCCACCTAATGCAATAAATTGCATCCAAATTTGACCCACGTATAGATACTGTCCTGCTCAATATTTGAGCGGGAGTAAACAGGAGTGATCAACGTGGCGATATTAAGCAGCATCAGGCGTTGGCATTTACGCGATAACATGCCGATTCGAGAGATAGTCCGCAAGACCGGAATCGCTCGAAATACCATCAGGAAGTATTTGTCCAACGAAGTTGTTGAGCCGAATTATCCTAAACGCAAGACCCCGAGCAAGCTGGATGACTATGCTGCCAAACTGGCGGCATGGCTAAAGACAGAGGCCAGCAAGGGACGCAAACAGAAACGTAGTCTCAAACAACTTTACCGAGACTTGGTGCAGTTGGGCTTTACCGGTTCCTATGACCGAGTTGCAGCCTTTGCCAAGCGATGGCGGCAAGAGCAGCAGGAACTGGCCAAGACCGCTGGTCGCGGCACATTCATCCCACTTACTTTTGCACCAGGAGAAGCATTTCAGTTCGACTGGAGCGAGGACTGGGCGGTCATAGCAGGTGAACGAACCAAGTTGCAAGTTGCGCACTTCAAGCTCAGCCACAGCCGAGCATTCTTCTTGCGTGCCTATCCGCTTCAGACGCACGAGATGCTGTTCGATGCTCATAACCATGCCTTCGCAACCTTTGGTGGTGTGCCTGCCCGTGGCATCTACGACAACATGAAGACTGCCGTGGATAAGGTAAAACGCGGCAAGCAGCGTGATGTCAACATCCGTTTCACTGCCATGGTGAGCCACCACCTGTACGATGCCGAGTTCTGTAATCCTGCATCCGGCTGGGAGAAGGGGCAAGTTGAGAAGAACGTACGGGATTCACGTCACCGCATATGGAACCAGTTACCAACATTCGGCAGTTTGGCTGAACTCAATGATTGGTTGCAACAGCGGTGTGTATCACTCTGGAGCGAGATTACCCATCCTGAGCAGCCTGACCGCAGCGTTGCCGATGTTTATGCTGCCGAACGCCCTTACCTGATGGCGCTGCCCTGTCCGTTCGACGGATTTGTGGAACATATCAAACGTGTATCGCCGACCTGTCTGGTCACGTTCGAACGCAACCGCTATAGCGTACCAGCCTCCTATGCCAACCGTCCGATCAGCCTTCGAGTGTATGCCGACCGGCTGGTGTTTGTGGCCGAGGCACAGGTTATTGCCGAACATGCACGGCTGATTCAACGCAATCCTGCAATTGGGCGAACCATTTATGACTGGCGCCATTACCTGAGCGTATTACAGCGCAAACCCGGCGCATTGCGCAATGGTGCGCCGTTCACCGAGCTGCCTGATGCCTTCAAGCGATTGCAGGCCATTCTGCTCAAGCGCCAAGGCGGTGATCGGGAGATGGTTGAGATACTGGCGCTGGTTCTACAACATGATGAGTCAGCGGTGCTGGCGGCGGTCGAGTTGGCCTTGGAGGCCGGTGTGCCATCCAAGCAGCATGTGCTCAATCTTCTCAAACGGCTGATTGAGCCCGCACCACCAGCTCCCATTGATACTCCGCTGACGCTGATGGTCGAACCGCAGGCTAATGTCAGTCGCTATGATGAGCTACGGGAGGTGCGCCATGCAGCATGAAGCTATGATGACCTCGCTCAAGGCGATCAAGTTGTACGGTATGGCGCAAGCCGTCGACGAACTGGCCAGGCAGAATTCGCCTGCATACCAGAATGCGCAGGAGATGCTGGGAACTCTAATCAAAGCGGAGATGGCTGAGCGTGAGGTACGCTCTATCGGCTACCAGATGAAGGCAGCCAGGTTCCCGGCCTACCGCGACCTGGCGAGCTTCGACTTTAGCCAGAGCGAGGCGAATGAGGCACTGATTCGCCAATTGCATCGCTGTGAGTTTCTGGATCAGGCGCACAACGTAGTGCTGGTCGGTGGCCCCGGCACAGGCAAGACACACCTTGCCACTGCATTGGGTGTGCAGGCCGTGCAGCATCAGCACCGCCGGGTGCGCTTCTTCTCGACCATCGAACTGGTCAATACGCTGGAACTCGAGAAGGCCGCTGGCAAGCAGGGGCAACTTGCCAGCCGAATGATGTATGCCGACTTGGTGATTCTGGATGAACTGGGCTACTTGCCGTTCAGCCAGGCAGGCGGTGCTTTGCTGTTTCACTTCATCGGCAAGCTCTATGAGCGAACAAGCCTTGTGATAACGTAAGCGATTCAGGAAGTGCAGGCTATTCAGCGAGGCGTGATGTCAGCTAAAGTCGCCGCATGGAAATTCCACGGCAACAACTTATCCATTTCATCCGCCGTTTGTGCTGCGGGCAGATGCTCCAGCACATGGCGCAGCCATGTGTATGGCTCTGCGCCGTTTACTTTGGCGGTTTCAACAAGCGAATAGATAATCGCGCTAGCGTTGGCACCGGCTGGTGTATCGCTAAACAACCAAGCCTTGCGGCCAACCACGAAGGGGCGGATCGCGTTTTCGCAGCGGTTGTTGTCGATTGGCAGATCGCCGCGCTCAGGGTAGCGAACCAACTTGCCCCAGTAATCTCGCATATAGGACAGCGCGCCACCCAGTGCGCTCTTTGGCGGAACCATGGGCAGCAGCTTTTCCATCCAGTCATGCAACTCATCGAGCACCGGTATGCTGTTCTCCTGACGTGCGGCATAGCGCACCTCAATTGTGGAATTCTTGTGCTCCTTTTCAATGCCGTAAAGCTTGCCGATCATGGCGACCGCCTGGTCGGCATGACCGTGCGTGCCTTTCAGTTGCACCTTCACGGCCTCCACAAACTTGCGGCGAACATGCGCCCAGCAAACCAGATGCTCGATGCCATCGGTTTTGGCAAGCTTGTTATAGCCCTCGTAGCCGTCCGTCATCAGATAACCCTGATATCCCAGCAGCAGGCGCGCCGGTACTTCCCCGCTACGACTCGGGTCATAGTCGTAAATCACCACCGGCTTTCCGGGTGGCCCGCCCGTCTGCACCCACATGTAACTGTTGGAGGCCGGACTCTTATTCTTTTCCTTGAGCACCTGTACCACCGTTTCATCCATGTGGATGAAGGGGGCATCAAACAAGATGTCCCGCATCAGGTTGTGCAGCGGTTGCAGTGCGGCACTCGCGCCGATCACCCAGCGCGCCAGCGTCTGGCGCGGCACTGTCACATCGTGACGGGCCAGCACCTTCTCGAATCTAGCCAGCGGCAAGCCATCGACATACTTGGTCGTCAACAGCATCGCCAGCAAACTTGGACTGGCATTGCTCTTGGGCAAGGGTTGTGGCGGCAAAGCCGCCGTTACTGGTGCGTGTTCGCTGGCCTTGCATCCATACACCAACCGGATATGTTGCAGCACGCGCACCTGCATCGGGACGATGTCGAGCTGTTCGCTGACAACTCGGTTGATGACCACCATCGGTGTGCCGCAACCGCAGGTGCGTTCGGATTCCGGCACGTCGTGAATGATCTGTACCCGTTCAAGTTCTGGCGGCAGCGGGCTGCGTTTGCCGCGTGCGGGCTTTTGAGCCTTGGCGGGTGCCGATACCGGCAACGGCGCAACATCCTGTGCCTCGGTTGAGGTTGCGGCCAGTACTTCCGCTTCGTCGAATAGGTGAAACTGTGCAACACTCTCTGAACTCGGGCCAAACATGCGGCGGCGCGCTAATGCGATTTGTTCGTACAGGTAGGTGACGTGTTCGGCAAAGGCGATCTTTGCATTGACAGCTGCAATTAACAGCGCTGTAAGTGCTGCCGGGTCGGTCGGTAAAACGTCGGGTAAAGTGAACTCGGGAAGGTTGGCTCTGGAGCGATAATCCAGTGGTAAAACTGAAGACTTTTTCATGTGTTTTAAGCATGAAGAATTCTATCAATTTACCCTATGAAATGCAAGCGTATTTCAACGTTTTATGAGGTTTATTTCTCCACAAATCAAGGCCTTCAAGCAACCACTCGAATTCTCTGAGCGTGATCGTTTGTGTGTTCGTCTCGCTGTGTTCCCCGTTGGCCGGTCAAAATCCCCCAGTAATGGCCACTTCAAAATCCCCCACCCTGACGCCCGTTTGACGGCGCGACAAAGCACCGTTTTTCGAGCCGTCTGAGTACTGGCAGGACGTTAACCTCACCCCTCGAATCAACGAGGGAGTTATGGAGTGAACGTCTTGAAACCGCACCTGGAAACAACGGTATTTACGCTACTGGCCGCAGGAAAGAGCCAGCACGAAATTTCGCGCGTCACGAAAATTGATCGCAAGACGATACGCCGTCTCAAAAAGTGTTTTGTTGCCGAACAGGCAAAATCCCCCGGGGTGGCCACCGGTTCGACCAGCCAAATTCCCCCACCCCGGCCACCGGGGCCGACCAGGCAATCAATCTCTGCCTGCGAGCCCTATCGTGACTTCATAAAAGCCCAAGTTGGGCTGCACCGAAACTTCACCGCGATCTATCAGGATCTGGTTGACCAATTTGGTTTTGATGCCAGCTATAACAGCGTAAAGCGTTTTGCAGGAAGCCTGATCGAACATGACCCGGCGCAGTTCGACCGACTGGAATTTGCGGCGGGTGAAGAGGTGCAGGTGGATTACGGGGAGGGGGCACTGACCCGTTATCCCGGCACGGATCGCTATCGCCGCCCTCGATTGTTTGTCATGACCCTGCGCTTTTCGCGGCGCAGTTTCCGGCGCGTGGTGTGGAAGTCCAGCCAAGAGACATGGGCCAAGTTGCACGAGCAGGCTTGGCGGTATTTCGGCGGCAGCGCCACCTACGTCGTGCTGGACAACCTGAAGGAAGGGGTGATCAAACCCGACTTGTACGAACCGGAGCTCAACTCGGTCTATGCCGCCGTGCTCGCGCATTACGGCGTGGTCGCCGACCCGGCAAGGGTCAGAGATCCGAATCGCAAGGGTACGGTCGAAAATGCAATCCAGCATACCCAGAGTACAGCGCTCAAGGGGCGGCGCTTCGAATCGATCGAGGAGCAGAACGAATTCCTGGAGCACTGGGAAACCAAGTGGGCGGCGCAACGCATTCACGGCAGCACCAGGCGTCAGGTCGAAGCCATGTTCCAAGAGGAACGCGCGGCACTCAGACCCTTGCCGCTGCAAGGCTTCCAGTATTTTACCGAATGCAAACGCACCGTTTACGACGATACCTGCATACGGATCGACCACAGCAGCTACGCCGCCCGCCCGGCCCCCATCGGCAGCATCGTGCTGGTGCGCCTGTTTGAGCACCATCTCGAAATTCGCAACCTACAGACCCAATCCCTGCTGCGCACCCACCCCCTTGCGGATAAGCCGGGCAGCCTGATTCTGCCAAACGATGAACGCCCCTTTAACCCGTCGCGCGAAACCCATCGCATTCTGGCCCAGGCTAAAGCCATTGGCCCGTCAGCCGAGCAACTGTGCCAGAAGCTGTTTGACAGCGAGGGGCGCGTCATCCAGCGCCGTCTGTGGGGCATCGTCGGTCTGGTCAAGCGCTACCCGCGTCGGCTGATCGACCAAGCCTGCGCGATTGCATTGCGAGACGGCGTGCGCAGCTACAAACAGATTCAAACTCTGACCGAGCGTCTGCTCAAAGAAACCCTTGATGCCATTGATGCACCGGTTCAATGCGAGCTTGTGCTGACGCAGAGCCATCCTTTGATCAGGGGAAGCGATGACTATGCCGACCTGTTCACCCTGGGCGCCCGACAAAGCGCCGCCTTGCCACTAACCTTGGAGGAATTACCATGAGCATGACCATGAACGAAATCGAACGCGCATTGCGTGAGCTGCGCCTGTCCGGCATTCTCACAACACTGAACACACGCATATTGCAGGCACAGGCGAACCAGGAACCCTTTCTGGACACCTTCTCAATGATCTTGCAGGATGAGCTGGATCGGCGCCGTTCATGCCTGATGGAGCGCCGTTACAACAAGTCCGGTCTGGACGAACGCGCCACGCTGACCGACTTCGACTGGCGTTTCAATCCCAAACTGCCCCGGCAAGCATGCTTTGAGTTACACACCCTAAAATTCATTGCCGAGGGGCAAAATGCGCTGATTATCGGCAAGCCAGGCACGGGGAAAAGCCATGTTGCCAAAGCCGTGGCATATCAGGCAACCCTGCAAGGACACGATGTTCGCTACCTGGAGGCAGACGGTGTCTTTGCGCAATACGCGTTGGGCAGCCGGGTTGATCAAGAACGTCTACTGCATCCATTGCTCAGCGCCGACTTGGTGGTGCTTGACGATTTGTTTCTGGCCAGGCGCATCAGCGACAGTGCCGGCGAACTGTTGCAGATGCTGGTTCACCAGCGCTACAAACTCAGACGCAGCATCGTTGTGACATCAAATCGCATCGTGCAGGATTGGGGTAAATATTTGGGAGACAACACCATGGCCACCACCATTCTCGACCGGCTGATGCACCGCTCGCATTTGCTCGAATTTGAAGGCAAAAGCTATCGGCTCAAAGAGGCCGCAACACGATTTGCTCAAAACGCCTCAACAAGCTCATAATCTGCCCGTCCTGCCTGGGGGATTTTGGGTGGCCAAAGGTGGGGGATTTTGAAGTGGCCAACGGGGTGTTTCGGCCAATGAAATTTATCTTCTTCCAAGCGCTTTTGCCACAGACAAAACCCATTGCGATGCCAGTACAACACCTTGATCTTATTCCGTGAGCGATTGACGAATACATACAACGCACTTCCAAACGGATTTAAACCCATTTCTTGTTCGACCATCACGCTCAGCCCATTAATCGCTTTCCGGAAGTCGATCGCGTCACGGCACAAATAGACTTGCTCGATAGTGCAGCCTGGATGCATTAGCGTGCTCCCGGCAAAGTGCGGCTCAGCGCTGCCAACCATTCCGGTGCGGGCAACGCCGACATTTCCAGATGCAGACCGGAAGGCAACACCAAAGTGCACTGGCATGGACGCTGTTCCGCAACGCGTAGCGCCACGAATTTGGGTTCAGATCCTACCTCACTTACCCCGGCATTTGATTTCAGCTTGCGCTGCCAATAATACAAAGCGGCAATCGAGAGGTCGTGCTGCTTCGCATAGGCACTCGCTGAAATTGCCTCACGTTTGACGGCGGCGACATGCGCTGTCCAAAATTCCGTTCGATTCTTCATGTTGGCTCCACCTTGTTTAAGATGTGCCAAGCATGCTGATATTTGATTTAGGCAACAAGGGCGTTGTTAATGGGTCGCTTACGTGATAACGACCAACCTGAGCTTTGCAGAATGGGGCAACGTGTTTGGGGATCCAAAGATGACGACGGCACTATTGGACAGGCTTACCCATCACTGCCACATCATTGAGACCGGCAACGATAGTTACCGTTTTAAGAACAGCTCGACTCAAACTGGAAAGGGGGGCAAAACCAGAAAACTATCCACAACCTGAACCGTTAAGATATAAACTTAGGGTGGGTCAAAATTCGATGCAACACCCGGGTCAGATTTAAACGCAAAAACTCACCCTTAGATCGGAAACTTTGCGTCCCTGTCTTTCAACAGGTTTGCCTTTTTTCAATTGAACTATCGGAATAATCGGATAGTTATACTGACGAACGGTAAATTAACTAGCTTTATTGGGGAAGGATAAATAGACAGATGGGCGTTTACAGGTCATGAGCGGTATTTTTTCAGTTCAGGTGAACTTCCGGTGGCATGCAGCGGCACCACACATTGCTATTCTTGTTTCCTCCAAACGGCCACTCTTAACGAAAGATTTTAGCGATAACTATGGGTAGATTCTTGCTTTGGTATATGTCGCTTTGACAGTACGTCTGACAAGATTCTTTTACCATCCCCCTTAAAATAATGGAATTTCATCCCGAAACGAAATTGGCCATGCACCGAATCTAGCACTGAGTGTGCCAGGCTACATTCGATTTCAACGATAGTTTCTTTCAGTCCATGATGCATTGGAGGGATTGCGAGCAAAACAACGACTTCTGATGTAAATGAAATATTATGATCCAAAAGTATGCTTATGCCGGACATTGACAAATCATTCGTTCGACCATGAAAGATTTCATTTCCGCCACTACTCTTATTGACAATAGCGACACGCCAGTGCACCGGATGTCTAAAACGGGTTCTATGGTCTAAATCTTTGCACTCAATGGGTTGTCTTGTCTGGTTTGTCGCCACCTTCGATTCCTGGTGCGAGAATGATGAAAGTATGTCGTTAATATCCTGCGATAAATCAAAAGTGTCGTCTCCCTCCGTGGCGGGATCAATTGTTTTTTTGTTAGGCATGGTTCTGTAATTCAGGTTTGTATGGCATCAAACGTTAGCCAGCAACTGACAGGCCAGTATTTATTGGATTTACCTGTCAGATGAACTTGCACGGTGACTCGCCACGGATCACGTTATTGGCAAGGAATAAAACGCCTTCCTGAGATCCAAAGGCGATGGCGGCAATATGAAACTGCTCATCAACATTGGTAGCTAATTTACGCATGGGTAATGAAGCCACTGTGGCAAATAGAGTAGTTACGATTACTATAATTGTAAGCGGCTACCAGCATCATGGCAGATATCCTCAATATGTTCGATTGAATTGAAAATGTAATTAATGAATTTTCGTCGGTTTAAGCATATCGGGAATAATTTTCGCTAATTCCTTCCTCTTTGCGAGCCAAGTATTCTTTATATTCTGGATCGTCTTCGCTGTAATAGAAGTTAACGCCATCAATGACAACTTTCCTAATGACACCTTCATTAGCGAGAGCGTCCATAAACGCATCAAAATCTTTGTTGAGTTGATCCATATTGTTCTCCAAAATGATTTGTGCGCTTTTCGCACAAAAATTCCCCGAATCCTGAAAAACCACTATATGTAGTATTTTTCCACTTGAATTGCTCTAATGCTAGTACATGCAAGAAATTATGCAAGCTAAATTTCAGCCCAGATAATTTGATCATGCTGGAATGAATTTGCGTGACATGCGGATACGTCTGTGATCTTTAATTAGTAAATTGATATTCCCATAAGAAAAATCCCTCAATTTAGATAGCGTGAAATTGAGGGATTTTTTACAATGCCGTTTGCGTATTGATTTGCTATCAATAACAAGTTGACTAGCCTGCTAGACAGCCGCCAACCTGTAACCCACTCCAACTTCAGTCAGCAGGAATCGCGGGCGCGCCGGGTCTTTTTCCAATTTGTGGCGCAGTATACCCATGTAGATGCGCAGGTAGTGGGCGCGCTCCACGTAGTTCGGCCCCCAGACTTCCTTGAGCAGCAAGCGGTGCGTCAGCACTTTGCCTGCATGTTTTATCAGCACGGTCAGCAGTCGGTACTCAATCGGGGTGAGGTGAATTTCCGCGCCGCTGACCGTTACCTTGCGATGTATCAAGTCCACCTTCAGTTTGTCTACCGAGAATACGCTTTCTTCCTCTCCAGTCGCAGCAGAAGACACGTGACGCAATGCCACGCGTATCCGTGCCAGCAACTCGCCTACGCCGAAAGGTTTGACCAGATAATCATCTGCGCCCGCATCCAGGGCGGAAATTTTGTCGCTTTCATGCGAACGCGCGGACAGGATGATGATGGGTACGGAAGACCACGAACGCAACTCCCTGACCACTTCAACACCATCCATATCAGGCAGGCCGAGATCGAGAATGATCAGGTCCGGCTTGCGCGTCGCGGCTTCGGTCAGTCCCTGCTTGCCAGTTTCCGCTTCGATCACCTGATAGTCTTCAGAGGTTAGCGTAGTCCGCAGGAAGCGGCGTATCTGCGCTTCGTCTTCGATGACGATGATAGTGGCGAAATTGTTCATTCAGGATTGTCCCTTCCCCCATGCAGGGGGAAGGTTAGGATGGGGGTAGAGCAGTGGAAGAGATGAGTTTCTACCCCCTCCCTAGCCCTCCTCCGGGTGCCCGGCCAAAAGCTTGACGGACTGCACGGGGGAGGGGATGTTTGGTTTAATGAACTATCTGGGTTCATGTTTCGGCAATTTCTTCGTTTTCAATCATGGATGGAGGCTCGGTCAATGGCAATGCGAAATGGAATGCGGCACCGCCGGAAGGCAAATTATCCGCCCATATCCGTCCGCCGTGGGCCTCCACGATGGAGCGGCATATGGTCAGCCCCAGACCCGCTCCCCCTTGATTGCCCTCGCTGGCGACGCGGTGGAATTTTTCGAAGATGAGTTTTTCTTCACCAGCCGGAATTCCACCACCCTGATCGGAAACGGTAACCAACATTTCATTCTGCCCGTTTGCGGCAGAAATTTCGATGGGGGTTCCAGGTGGCGTGTACTTTACAGCGTTTTCCAGCAGGTTCGCAAACACCCGCTCGATCAGCAGGCTGTCTATCTCGACCAAAGGTAAGTCGTGCGGCAACTTGATGGTTACCGGATGGTTAGCCATGCGCGCGGTTAAGCTTGCCAACGCGCCGCCGACCACTTCTTCCAGTGGTTGCCATTGCCGGTTAAGCACAACAGCACCCGCCTGAAGCCGCGCCATGTCCAGCAGATTGTTCGCCAGTCCGGCCATACGTATGGCCTCGTCATAAATGGCTTGACCGAGTTCCTGGCGTGCATGGCTGGGTAGTCTGTCGCCGTCCCGCACCAGGCTGCTGGATGCGCCTACAATCGCAGCTAGGGGCGTGCGCAAGTCATGCGAGATCGCCGACAGTAAAGAGTTGCGCAACTGCTCTGTTTCAATTCTTATCTGGGCTCTGTGTGCTTCCGCCGCCAGTCTGACCCGTTCCAGCGCCAAAGCGATCTGGCTGACAAAAGTTTCCAGTAACCGTTGCTGTTCTGGCAACGCAATTCGCGCCGGGTTAAGCGGCAACAAGGCTAACACGCCTATCATTCCGGAAGAGGCTTTCAGCGGCAGGTAAATCATTTCGCCTCCCGGCAGGGTGTCTGTGCCCTGTCCCGCCATATGTCCATGGTCATACACCCACTGCGCCACGCTCAGGTCGCTGCCATGGCAGGATTGCGCAGTCCCTTCGCCTTTGGGATAAACGATGCGCCCCGTTTCATTGGGTAGCAACACCACTGCCTGCGCTTCAAATACCTCCGCTACATGTTTGACTGCAATGCGCACAAGATTTCCCTCGCCGCGTGTCGCGGCAAGTTCGCGACTCATGGCGTACAGCGAAGCAATCCGGCGCTCGCGGTGACCGGCGATCCTGGCTTGGTGATGTGTGTTCGCCGTCATGCTGCTGATCAACAGCGCGACTATCAGCATGACGGCGAAAGTAATCAGGTATTGACTATCCGAAACGGCAAAGCTGAAGCGCGGCGGCACGAAGCAGAAATCAAACAACAGTACGCTCAGGAATGAACTCAGCACCGAGGGGCCATGCCCATAACGCGCGGCGACCACCACCACGCCCAACAGGTAAACCATGATCAGGTTAGCCAGATCGAAACGGTCAAGCATTAACCAGGCGATGACGGTGCAGATTGCCGTCGCGGCAATTGCCCACAGGTAACCTTCGCGCAACTTGAACAACGGAACTGGCTCCTCGGATGCCAGTCCGAGATATAAGCGGCTGCGCGAGAAATAGGGATTCGCCCCCGCCTTGGACAGAAAATTGGATTCATTGCCCACCACATGAATGTCTATATCACTGGCTTGGCGGACGATGGTGTCAACCAGCGATCCGAACAGCCAGCGTTTCCATCCAGACAGGCTCGGTTTGCCCAACACGATACGGGTGGCATTGCGGGTGCGGGCATATGAAATCACCTCATCGGCCAGTCGGTGGCCGCTCAGGGTTATGGTCTCTGCACCCAGTTCCTCTGCCAGCTTCAGGGTGCGCAGTATGGCATCACGCTGCTCTCTGGAAAGATGCTGGAGCTTCGCCGTCTCGACATATACCACAATCCACTCTGCTCTTAGCAACTGTGCAAGGCGGTACGATGCGCGCACCAAGTTTTCCGCATTACCGCCCGGCCCGATGCAGACCAGCATCCGTTCTTTCACTTGCCACACGTCCTGGATGGCATGATCTTCGCGGTAGTCACGCATCTGCGCATCAACCCGATCCGCAGTGCGCCGCAACGCCAGTTCGCGCAATGCGATCAGGTTTCCCTTGCGGAAAAAATTCTGTGCCGCGCGCTCTGCCTGCTGGGGCAGGTAAACTTTTCCTTCTTTAAGTCTCTGTAACAACTCGTCCGGTGGAAGATCGATCAGCTCGATTTCATTCGCTTCTTCCAGCACTGCGTCGGGCACGGTTTCCCATACCGGGATGCCGGTGATTTGCGAAACCACGTCGTTGAGGCTTTCGATGTGCTGGACGTTAATCGTGGTATAGACATCGATACCCGCATCCAGCAACTCCTCCACATCCCGCCAGCGCTTGGGATGGCGCGAACCCGGCGCGTTGGTATGCGCCAATTCGTCCACCAAAATCAGTGCCGGACGGCGCTTGAGCGCGGCATCCAGATCGAATTCGCGCAATTGCGTGTCCCTGTATTCCACCAGACGTAGCGGCAGGGCTTCCAGTCCTTGCAATAATTGTTCTGTCTCGGCACGCTTGTGCGTTTCCACATAGCCCGCCACCACATCCAGCCCTTCCGCACGCCGCTCGTGCGCGGCCAGCAACATGCCGAAGGTTTTGCCGACTCCGGCACAGGCACCGAAGAAAATTTTCAGGCGGCCTCGGCGGCGCCTGGCTTCGGAGCGTTGCACTTTTTGCAGCAGTGCGTCGGGGTCGGGACGTTGATCGTTCATGTGGACAGTGGGTAACGAAAATTAACGACGCTTGCATCTTGCAATATTGTACTGACGAGTGGCATTTTGGCGCAATGCTAGGCTGACGGCTTCGACCTTTATGTGAAGGTTGAGTCTCCTATCAGTCAAGCGAGCCAACTAACTAAGATAAACTCGCAATAATAGCTTTTGCAGATTGACCTTGCCCCTGTAATCCGTATTTCTTAACGCGCTCATTATGCGGCCTTCTTCAACTGTGCCGCAAACCAGTTTTTCTCGAACTGCATCGGACTGATGTAATCCAGTGTTGAGTGAAGTCTTCTGTGGTTGTAGTACGTCAGCCAGTCAATCACCTCGTCCATTGCCTGGCGCTGTGTTTCAAACCGCATTCCATATAGCCTTCCTACTTTCAACGATCCCCACAAACTTTCTGTTGGCGCATTGTCCCAGCAGTTTCCTTTGCGGCTCATTGAGCTTTGCATGCCGTATTCAGCCAGTGTGCCCTGAAATGCGTGACTGCAATACTGGCTGCCACGATCAGAGTGGAAGATCAGCCCCGGCTCTGGCCGTCGCCTGAACCACGCCATCCTGAGCGCATCGGTTACCAAGCTGGTCTGCATGTGCGGCTGCATGCTCCAGCCCACAACCTGACGGCTGTACAGATCAAGAACCACAGCCAGATATAACCAGCCTGCATCGGTCTGGATATAAGTGATGTCGCTCGTCCACACGCAGTCAGGCGCATCCGGTTGGAAGTTGCGGTTGAGCAAGTTCGGCGCAATCGGCAGGTTATGTTTACTGTCGGTGGTCACGACGAATTTACGCTTCCCGCGCGCTTTGATGCCGTGCTCCTTCATGAGCCGCCGAACCCGTTCTTTCCAAACGCGCACTCCATTGGCATGAAGTTCTCGCCAGACTCGCGGCCAGCCATATTCACCTTTGCTGGCGGCATGCGCTGCTTTGATGTGAACCAACAGGGCTTCATCATTGATGCGCTTGCCTGGCGTCTCTGTCCGACCAGAATCTTTGCGCCGCTGACGTTCAAAGTAGCCGCTGGCACTGACGTTCAGCACTGCACATTGCAGCGTGATCGGCCAGAGCTTTTTATGCCGCTCAATCCAGGCATACCTCACGCTGACTCCCGCGCAAAGTACGCCGTCGCTTTTTTTAATATATCGCGCTCCATCTTGACCCGCGCAAGCTCGGCTCTCAAACGCGCCAGCTCCATCTGTTCTGCGCTCACCGGCTTGCTGCCCGCACCGGTCAGCTTGCCTTTCGCTGCCTGACGAACCCAGTTCTCAAGCGTCTGCTTCGGTATGCCCAGCACTTTGGCGGTCACCGCGCAGGCTTGGCCGCCCTGTACCAATCGCACTGCCTCTAACTTGTACTCCAGCGTGTACGCTGCTCGCTTACCTTTTCCTGTTGTCATTTCTTCGTCTCCTTAACTTGAATTCTACCCTCAGTTAAGAAATACGTTTTTACAGGGCAAGGTCATTTTCACTGTCCCAAATTTGAAGATATAGCCTCAAGGAAGTTGATTGTGTTTTCACCAAGCGTATTCCAAGAATTCCCCCTCGCTCTTGCAATCCCTGCCGGAATCCACCTGGTTTGAGTTGTGCTAGATAACGAACGCCAGTTACATGGGAAACTTACCGTAGAGTATCTCGGCTGAAAATTCCGGTTAAACGAGAATCTTCAAACATCTGCTTATATTCACCAGCGAAACCAGCACCATTGATTGCTCCGAGTGTTTCCTGCAAGGGAGCTACATGAGTAATCATTCGTGCGCACAAAGTAGCGGAGAACTACGATAACTTTAACTGTACTTTCGATTTTCTGCCCGGCGCTGCTGGAGGAATAAATCCGGCTGGCCGACATCTTATGCCCTCGATTTTTTCGCCCTTCTCGAACTTGATCGAATGGCACACCATTATCTCTCCTTTGGCAGCAAGTTTCTGACAAATAAAGATGCACTTTAGCAAGTGGGATGCCCGTAGCTTCAGCGATCTCCGCGTCGAGTCGCTCACCATTCTTTTTCAGGTATTGCAGAATTTCATTCATAGGTTCATTACCACGCCACAGATATAGCCAAAGTAGTTAATGTACGCCAAATACAATGCTGGGTCATTTTCGGCGATATCTTATTCCAATTCTCATTGCAACGTGAGGTATTAATGGTCGCGGCGTCCCACTGATGCCTTCAGGTGAGTACAGGTGCAGTTCGATGGCACAGTGTACTCACCCGCAAGTCCAGCGGAAACCTAGCTGTCAGCCGGACTATGTCACTGATTTTGATCAGACTGGTTCCTGATATTGATCTTCCAGCAACTTGGCTTGCGCCGCAGCCAGACGCGCGATTGGCACACGGGGGCCGGAGCAGGAAACGTAGTTGAGTCCGATGTGATGGCAGAAGCGGATTGAGCCGGGGTGTCCGCCATGTTCGCCGCAGATGCCGACTTTCAAGTCCGGGTTGGTTGTGCGGCCTTTCGCCACCGCCATCTTCATCAGTTGACCTACGCCTTTGATGTCCAGCACCTCGAATGGGTTATCTTCCAGAATACCTGTCTCGTTATAAGCGGGAAGGAATTTATTTTCCGCATCTTCGCGACTGAAGGAAAATGTGGCTTGGGTCAGGTCGTTTGTTCCGAATGAGAAAAATTCGGCGGTTTCCGCCATACGACCGGCGCGCACACAGGCACGCACTACTTCCAGCATGGAGCCAAATTTGAATCGCACATTGATACCGTGGGTTAAAGAAACCTCTTTGTGAATGCGCTGCACATAACTATGGATGCGCTTCAGTTCTTCCACTGTGGCAACTTGCGGTACCATGATTTCAGGGTAGATTTCGACACCTTCATTGGCACATAACGCGGCGGCTTCAAGTATTGCCTTTATCTGCATCGAGTATATTTCTGGATAAGTGATACCCAGTCGTACACCGCGATGACCCAGCATAGGATTGACCTCGGCCAGCGCTCTGACTTTTTCAGGATAACTTCTTTTTTGTGGATCACATCTTCTTCCAGATGCGATTCCTTGAAGTCGTTCAGCCCACCCATCAACTTGGTCAGGCCGTCGGCATATTGCTGATAGAGCTTGGGGTTGAGCATCTTGAGGGTGTCCGGCAACTCTTCCAGCCCCTTGATGGTGTCGCGCAATTGATGCAAGTGGGCGATTTCCAATTCGAGTTGAGCTGCGGTGGGCAGAAATTCGTGCATCGGAGGATCGAGCAGGCGCACGGTGACAGGTAGTCCCTTCATGGCCTTGAAGATACCCTTGAAGTCGGCGCGTTGTATCGGCAACAGGCGATCCAGCGCGGCTTGGCGTTCTTCCTGCGTTTCGGCCAGAATCATTTCCTGCACGATGGGCAGCCTGTCGGTGCTGTTGAACATGCGTTCGGTACGGCACAGGCCGATTCCCATCGCGCCGAATTCGCGCGCGCGCAGGGCGTCATGAGGCGTGTCGGCGTTCGCCAACACCTTGAGCTTGGAAATTTCATCTGCCCAAACCAATAGAGTTTCCATTTCCTCGGAAAACTCGGCTTCCACCGTCGGCACTTCGCCCGCATAAACATGGCCGGTGCCGCCGTCTATGGTGATGATGTCGCCTTCCTGCAGGGTGGTATTGCCTATCTGCGCGCTACGCAACACATCGTTGATGACAATTTGCTCGCACCCCGAGACACAGGGCTTGCCCATGCCGCGCGCCACCACGGCGGCGTGTGAAGTCTTGCCACCGCGACTGGTGAGAATGCCCTGTGCCTGGAAGAAGCCGTGGATGTCCTCGGGCTTGGTTTCCTCGCGCACCAGGATGATTTTTTCGCCGGCGCGACCGCGTGCTTCGGCGGTGTCGGCATCGAACACGATCTTGCCGGAGGCGGCGCCGGGCGAGGCGGGCAGGCCCTGCGCCAAAGACTTGCCATGAAAGTTAGGCGCCAACTGCGGAACCAATAATTGTTCAAGAATCGCAGGCTCGACGCGCAGCAGGGCGCGTTCCTTGGAAATCAGCCCTTCATGAAACATTTCCACAGAAGTGCGCACCATGCCGCGCGCATTCATTTTGCCGTTGCGCGTTTGCAGGCAATATAGGATGCCTTTCTCGATAGTGAACTCGAAGTCCTGCACTTCGTTGTAATGCGACTCCAGCCGGTTATGCAGCGTCATCAACTGGAGGTAAATCTCCGGCATTTCCTGTTCCATTTCGGCGATGGCCTTGGGAGTGCGGATTCCAGCCACCACGTCCTCGCCTTGAGCATTGACCAAATATTCACCATAGATCACGTTCTCGCCTGTGCCGGGGTTGCGCGTGAAGCCCACGCCCGTGCCGGAATCATTGCCCATGTTGCCGAACACCATGGTGCAGATATTTACCGCCGTGCCACTGGCTTGATCCTTGGTAATCTTGAACTGCCTGCGATAATCCACCGCGCGCTTGCCCATCCAGGAGCCGAACACCGCGCCTACAGCAATTTCCAACTGTTCGTAAGGGTCTTGCGGGAAGGGTTTGCCGCAGTGACGTTCCACGATGGTAAGGAATTCACCCACCAATTCCTTGAGGTGTTCGACGTTTAAATCCAGATCCTGAGGCGCACCATATTTGTGCTTGATTGCGGCCATGCGTTCGTCGAAATGCTCGTCGCTGATGTTGAGCGCGATCTTGCCGAATAGCTGGATGAAACGGCGATAAGTATCGTAGGCAAAGCGTGTGTTGCCAGTTTGCTTGATCAAGCCTTGCAATGAAGTCTCGTTGAGACCGAGATTAAGAATGGTGTCCATCATACCCGGCATGGACATGGACGAACCGGAACGCACCGAGACGAGCAGGGGATTCTTGCCGCTGCCGAAACCCTTGCCTGTTTTCTTTTCAAGTGCTTGCATGTGAGTCTTAATAGACTCCATTAAACCGTCAGGCAGTTTGTTTTTTTCCAGATAGGCAGTGCAAGCATCGGTGGTGATGGTAAAACCTGGGGGGACATTCAAACCGATCTGTGTCATTTCGCACAGATTTGCCCCCTTGCCGCCCAGCAGCATCTTATTCTTGCCATCACCTTGTTCGAATTCGTAAATGTATTGCTTGCTATCAGTCATAACATCCCCTGTTTAATATTTTCATATTACGTGAGACTTAGCTTGTAGCTGGTAGCCTGTAGCTAAAAGCCACAAGCTACCAGCTACCAGCCGAATCAACTGGTCTTCTTGTCGCCATAGCCTGAAGCTGCTGCCATCCGCTCAAGAAATGCATAACGCTTCTGTAGTTCATCATCGTAAGAAGCCAGTAATTCTCCGCTATCGCCACCCATATTCTTCACCAGCCCACGGAAACGCGGTTCGTTCTGGATGAATTCGCGGTAAGACACGGATGGCTTCTGCGAATCGAGCGTGAGCGGATTTTTGCCTTGTTTTTCGTTGCGTGGGTCGTAGCGGTACAGCGGCCAATGGCCGGTGCTGACCGCCAGTTCCTGTTGCAGGTGTTGCTTGCTCATGTCGTAGCCATGCTCGACGCAGGGGCTGTAGGCAATGATCAGCGACGGGCCGTCGAAAGATTCGGCTTCGATGAAGGTCTTCAGCGTATGTATATCTTTCGCGCCGTATGCGACATGGGCGACATAAACATTGCCGTAACTCATGGCGATCTGCCCCAAATCCTTCTTGCCGGTAAGCTTGCCGCCGGCTGCGAATTTGGCTATGGCGCCGAGTGGTGTGGCCTTGGACATCTGGCCGCCGGTGTTGGAATAGACCTCGGTATCGAGCACCAGAATGTTGACATTGCGGCCTGAGGCCAGCACATGGTCTACTCCGCCGAAACCGATGTCGTAGGCCCAGCCGTCGCCGCCGATGATCCATACGCTCTTTTTTGCCAAATAGTCGGACAGACTCTCCAGGTTGCGCGCTTCGTCCGATAGTATGCCGGACAAGACTTGACGCAACGCTACGATACGCTCGCGTTGGGCAAAAATGCCCGCTTCGCTGGACTGGTCGGCGTTAATGAGGGCTGAGACCAATTCGACACCAATCTTATCCTTCATTTTTACCAGCAGTTCGCGCGCCTGTTCGGTTTGCTTATCAATGCTGACTCTGAAGCCAAGGCCGAATTCAGCATTGTCCTCAAACAACGAGTTTGACCAGGCAGGGCCGCGTCCTTCGGCATTCTTGCTATAAGGCGTGGTGGGCAAGTTGCCACCGTAGATCGAGGAACAACCGGTGGCATTGGCTACCACCATGCGGTCGCCAAACAATTGAGAGGCGAGGCGGATGTAGGCCGTTTCGCCGCAACCGACGCATGCGGAGGAAAACTCGAATAAGGGCTGCATCACCATAGCCCCCTTGATGGTTGAGGCGCGCAACTGGGTGCGGTCAAATTCCGGCAGTTTGAGGAAGAATTCGAAATTCTTGCGCTCGGCCTCGCGCAACGGAGGCAGCGGATGCATTTCAAGTGCCTTGTGTCCGTCAACCTTGGATACGGCCGGGCAGATGTCTACGCACAGCATGCATCCCGTGCAATCCTCCGGCGCAACCTGATAGCTGATGTGCATGCCTTGCTCAAATTCCTTGCCCTTTACCTGGATGTGCTTGAAGGTAGATGGAGCATCCTTGGTCAGTCCAACTGGAAATACTTTAGAGCGAATGGCGGCGTGCGGGCAGACGAATGGGCACTTGCCGCAGTAAATACATAGTTCTTTGTCCCATACCGGGATTTCCTGCGCCAGATTGCGCTTGTCCCACATCGAGGTGCCGGTGGGCCAAGTGCCATCGTTGGGGAAAGCGCTCACCGGCAGGCGGTCGCCGCGATTGGCCATGATTTCGGCAGTGACATGACGTACGAATATGGGTGCGTAAGACGGCACCGGGTCAGGCATCTTGCGCGTGCTGCTCGCGACCGACGGCACGTTCACCTTGTGCAGGTTGGCAACGGTTTCGTCGATCGCCTTCCAATTGGCTTCCACGACCGCTTTGCCCTTTTTGCTGTAGGATTTTTCGGCGGCGTATTTGATCTTTTCAATTGCCAATTCACGTGGCAGCACGCCGGAAATGGCAAAGAAGCAAGTCTGCATGATGGTGTTGATGCGGCTGCCCATGCCGGTTGCCTTGGCGATGGTATAGGCGTCAATCACATAAAATTCGATTTTCTTGGTGATGATTTGCTGTTGCATCTTGTGCGTCAGCAAATCCCACACTTTATCCGCCGCTACCGGCGTGTTGACCAGGAACACAGAGCCATCGGCTGCGGAATCCAGCATCTCGAATCGTTCCAGAAATACTGGCTGATGGCAACCGATGAAATTCGCGTCGTTGTTGCCGATCAGGTAAGGGGAATGAATTGGCTTGGGCGAAAAACGCAGGTGTGAAATGGTCGCCGCACCGGCTTTTTTCGAGTCATAAACAAAATAGCCCTGACCGTATAGCTCGGTCTCCTCACCCATGATCTTGATGGTATTCTTGTTGGCGCCCACCGTGCCGTCCGAACCCAAGCCGTAGAATATACAGCGGTTCACGCCGCGACCGGAATCGTTGCGGAAATTCTCATCCCACTCCAGACTGGTGTGGGTGATGTCGTCGTTGATACCGATGGTGAAGTGGTTTTTCGGCTGGTCTTTTTTCAGTTCATCGAACACGCCCTTGATCATGCCGGGTGTAAATTCCTTGGAAGAAAGACCATAGCGCCCGCCCACAATGCGGGGCAGGGCGGCGAACTTGCATGAGCCGGAGGTAAAGGATTCGGCAAACGCGGTCACCACATCCTTATACAACGGTTCGCCATCCGAACCGGGTTCCTTGGTACGGTCAAGCACGGCAATATGTTTCGCCGTAACCGGAATGGACTTGAGCAACTCATCGGCGGCGAAGGGGCGATACAGGCGCACTTTCACGATGCCGACTTTCTCGCCGTGTGTAGTCAGATGCGCAACCGTTTCTTCCGCTGCATCCGCGCCCGAACCCATCAGGATCATCACCCGATCAGCATCTGGAGCACCGACGTATTCATACAATTGGTACTGTCGGCCCGTGAGTTTGGCAAATTTGTCCATCGTCTTTTGCACGATGCCGGGCATGGCATCGTAAAAGGAATTGACTGTTTCGCGTGCCTGGAAATACATGTCCGGGTTTTGCGCCGTGCCGCGCAGCACCGGGTGATCTGGCGTCAGCGCGCGTGTACGGTGGGCGAACACCAGCTTGTCGTCTATCATCTCGCGTACCACTTCGAACGGCACTTGCTCGATCTTGGCAACCTCGTGGGAAGTACGGAAGCCATCGAAGAAATGCAGGATAGGGATACGCGATTCCAGCGTCGCGGCTTGGGCGATCAACGCCATGTCCATCGCTTCCTGCACCGAGTTGGAGGAGAGATAAGCAAAACCGGTCGAGCGCGCCGACATCACATCGCTGTGATCACCGAAAATTGACAAGCCCTGCGCTGCCAGCGAGCGTGCCGCCACGTGCATGACAAACGGCGTCAGTTCCCCGGCGATCTTGTACATATTGGGGATCATCAGCAGCAAGCCTTGCGAGGCAGTGAAGGTAGTCGTCAGCGAACCGGTCTGCAACGCCCCGTGCACCGTACCGGCGGCACCTCCCTCGCTCTGCATTTCGATCACTTCCGGAACCGTGCCCCATAAATTCTTGATGCCCTTAGCCGACCATTCATCTGAATATTCCCCCATCGGCGAGGAAGGGGTGATCGGGTAAATCGCGATCACCTCGTTGGTCAGGTGGGCGATATAGGCGGCGGCTTCATTACCGTCGAGGGTAACCATATTCTTTTGATGCATCAAAAACTCCTTGCAGTCAGCATTAATCCCGGATTGTCCACTGGGGCGGTTAAGCACAGATGACAAAATGTTTAATTGTATAAATCTCCGCTGGGTTCCACTGGAAACCAGAAACTGAGAAACCCTCGGATTTTCGTTTTCCAGCGGGGGGCTAATGCTACCAGTTTTTTATCCTTCTGAGCATGGGGGGAGCTTGATTTTTTGCAGTAGGGGGATTATTTAGCGGGGGGCGGCCCGGTTGCCGCTTCTTTGAACCAAAAACAACTTCGCCGGTGGCAGACCGGCAACTGGTCACTTTTTCTTGCTTCGCCAAGAAAAAGTAACCCAAAAGAAGGCGACCCCAATCCGCCACCTCTTCGAGGTTCCCTGCGTTGCTCGACTGGTCAGGCTTCCTCATAAACTCGCACGATCCGCTACGCGGCCACGTGCTCAAACATTTTGGCTACGACATAACCTGAAGGTTAGTCTCCGCCGCAACAAGCCGCTTCGCGGCGTGTTGTCGTCAGAATTTCCTGACCAGCTTGCGCTACTCGGTGGCGGAACAGGGGAATGAAAAGCGAAAAACAAAACCGTTCGCCAATCTCTGCTCTGTGCCAAAGGAAGACCGTTAGCTTCATATCCCGGTTAGCTACCCACCCCATATTCAAACTAAAAATAGATCATCCGGTATATGTAGATATTATTCCCGTGGCACAAGAGTGGCTTTAATGCTAAATTGTGTTGGATGTATTTATAGCCCTTCTTGGTATTTCTAATACTGGAACAGCAAGTTATTCCATAACGAAAGGATAAAGATGGCAAGGCCACGAATATTCGTAAGCTCAACTTACTTCGACCTCAAGGTAATTCGAGATGATTTAGATCGCTTTATTACGTCCTTTGGTTATGAGCCTGTTCGTCACGAGCGTGGGCATATTTCTTATGGGGCAGAAGAGAAACCTGAAGCTTATGCATATCGCGAAATCGAGTATTGCGATATTTTAATTTCAATCATCGGGGGGAGATTTGGCACATCTGCAACTGAATCTGAATATTCCATCAGCCAGCAAGAATTGAAGAAAGCCATTGAACTCGGCAAACAAATTTATATTTTTGTTGACTCAAATGTTCATTCTGAATTTAAGTATTACCAAGCGAACAAAGACGTCAAGGGCGTCCGATTTACTGCGGTAAATGATCCTCGCGTTTATTCTTTTCTAGAAGAAGTCTATGCACTGCCGAAAGGGAACCCGATATTTCCATTTGAGACTGGCACAGATTTAACAACAGTTTTACGGGAGCAGTTGGCAGGACTTTTTCAAAGATTACTTGTGGAGAATTCAAATAGGACTCAAACAACACTAATTCAAGAGCTGCAGAGAAGCCTTCTGACGGTTGATCAATTGGTCAAATTCCTCACAGAAGAGAATACAAAAGGCAATACAGCGATTCAAGAAATATTATTTAGTAACCATCCACTTTTTGACGCAATAAAAACACTAACGAGAACTAGATATCGTTTGTATTTTTCAAATCTGAATGAATTTAACGCGTGGCTTGACTCAGCAAGAAGTTTTTCGCCAGTTCCAGCGAGTAATTGGGATGATTCTGGGTATATGGAATGGGTTAGGGAGGTTGGGGTAAAAGGCAAAAAAGAATTACAGCTACTGTTTGTTAAGGGGGATTTATTTGCTGAGGACGGTCAACTTAAACCTCTTAGCCCAGCGAATTGGAATGATGCTTGGGCTAGAGTTGAAAATCGAGAACAAAGCAAACCTTTACCTGATCTTCCAGAGGATATCCCGTTCTAAGTTGCTCAGGCTAAGCCACATGGTTTAGTCCGGTAGGGGGGGCACGAAGTGCCCACGCGGTTGCTTTTGGTTTTTCCTTCCCCTGTTCCGCCACCGAGTAGCGCAGGCGGGTCAGGGAATTCTGACGACAACACGCCGCGAAGCGGCTTGTTGCGGCGGAGACTAACCTTCTGGTTATGTCGTAGCCAAAATGTTTGAGCACGTGGCCGCGTAGCGGATCGTGCGAGTTTATGAGGAAGCCTGACCAGTCGAGCAACGCAGGGAATCCCGTGAGGGATGGTGGATTGGGGACGCCTTCTTTCGGTTACATTTCTTGGCAAGACAAGAAAGGTGACCAGTTGCCGGTCTGCCACCGGCGAAGTTGCCTTGGCTTTACTTTGTGTTCACAAAGTAAAAAAACGCTGGCGTGCATCGTCCGGGATATCCATCCCCGTTGACTGCGCCCGCTGCAGCAACTCCCAGTAATAGCGGTAGGAGGCACGATCATGCAATTTGCCTTCAAATTGGATAGGCCCCCAAGATGCGTCCTGAGCGGCGACCAGCAGAGTGGCGGCCTCATTGACCTCGTTGAAATCCGGGCGCATGGCTTCGACGATGGGTTGAATCTGGTTCGGATGAATGCTCCACATGCGCAGGAAGCCGAACTCCTGCCGGGCACGGCGGGCGTCTTCCCGCACTACATTGGTTTCGCGGATTTCTGTGGTGACGTTGTGGCTGGGCACGATGCCGTTGCCCAACGCGGCGGCGGCGATTTCGCATTTGGCGCGCGCGACCAGCGTGTGGCTGAACTGACCGGGCGAGCGCATGGCGCTGGCGGGAATGGCACCGTGATATGCGGAGACAAAGTCCATGAGGCCGAAGTCGAGGGTTTCGACATGGGGCAGGCGGGCGATCTCCCACACCTCATGCAGCGCGCCGGGTGTTTCGATCAGCACATGGATGGGAATCTCGCGGGCAATGCCGTGGCGGCTGCGCAGTTCGTCGAGCACGTTGATCTGAGTCAGGACATCGTCGGCAATTTCCGGCTTGGGTAGCACGATGTAGGCCACGCGCTGTCCGGCCCGGCTGATGATGATTTCCAGCTCGTCGCGCCAAGCCGGGTGCCTGACATCATGGATGCGCACACCGACGCGGTCAAAGCGGTTTTCGCCAGACAGGAGCAACTCGGCGATCATGCTCGCGTGTTCCCTCTCCTTGCCTGCGGGGGCGCCGTCCTCACAGTCGGCGGTGATGTCGAAGATGGGCCGTTCGTTGACCGATAGTTCGGTCTGAATCTGGAGTGCTTTTTTCAGCATCTTCTCGCTACCGGCAAAGTGCTCGCAAGCGGCAAGCCGGGGGAATGGACGACTGCCCGCGTAGAGCACAGCGGATGGGTGGAGGAGGTTAGTCATATACGGAAGTTAATCCTAAATTCTTCACCACATAACCAGCGACTTGGCTGGCGTCTTTTGGCAGCTTAGTCGAATGGCTAGTAGTTCTATCAGAGACACAGAGGCACAGAGAAAAACAGGGATCAATGAGTTTGATTCGATGTAGATCAACCTGTGGGTGAGCTCCAGAGATTAAAGCAACCAATTGTTTTTCCTCTGTGCCTCTGTGTCTCTGTGGTGAGATTGAGGTTTTGGGTTTATTCAGAAGTATATTGAATTTCAACCAGAGTTTCATCCGGCGCTACGCTGTCACCCTTCTTGACGTGGACGCTGATCACCACGCCGCTTTGCGGTGCCTGGATTTCGTTTTCCATCTTCATGGCTTCGATGACCAGCACACCATCCCCCGCTTCGACTTGATCTCCAACCTTGGCCTTGACCTCAACGATGGTGCCGGGCATGGCGGTGGTCACACAGCCCTGATGAGATGGGCGCGGACGGCTTGATGTTGCAGCTTTTTCGGCAGCTTTTTTCTTGCCGTTGCTCTTGCTGCCGGAAACCTCGATTTCATTCAGTGTTTCGACTATTGCTTCTTCCGAAATGCCATCAACGGAAACATAGAACGGACGCTGGGTTTCCCCGTGGTGGCCGCTGCCGGTGAGTTTGATATGGAAGGTTTCGCCATGCAGCGTAACCTTGAATTCATTCGGAGCATAACGCTCGGAGGAGGTGGGGGCGGTTTCTTTGGGTAACAACGGCTCAGGCTTGAGAGTGTTGGCGTTGCGCTCTTGCAGGAAAGTTTTTGCCAGTTCCGGGAACATGGCGTAAGTGAGTACATCTTCCTCATTTTGTGCAAAAGTTTCGCTCTCGGCTTTGAGTTTATTCATTTCATCTTCCAGCAAATCTGCCGGGCGACAGGTCACAACTTCATCATCGCCGACTGCATCTTTTCTAACTTGTTCGTTGATCTTGCCCGGTGCCTTGCCGTAGTGGCCGAGCAGGTAGTTCTTGACTTCATTGGTGACGGATTTGTAGCGTCTGCCAGTCAGGACGTTCAGCACGGCCTGGGTGCCGACGATCTGCGAGGTTGGCGTAACCAGAGGCGGGTAGCCCATGTCTTCGCGCACGCGCGGTATTTCGTCCAGCACTTCGTCGATGCGGTTGAGTGCGTCCAATTCTTTGAGCTGGTTGGACAGGTTGGAGATCATGCCACCCGGCACATGATTGACCAGCACGCGCGTGTCCACGCCGGTGAAGGCGCTTTCGAACTGCCAGTATTTTTTGCGCACTTCGGTGAAGTAGGCGGTGATTTCCTGGAGTGCGCCCAAGTCCAGGCCTGTGTCGTATGGAGTGCCTTGCAGCGCAGCGACGATGCTCTCGGTCGAGGAATGGCTGGCGCCTTCACCGAAAGAAGAGTTGCAGGTATCCAGCATGGTGGCCCCCGCTTCCACGGCCTTGAGGAAACACATGGCGGACAAACCTGATGTGGAGTGGCTGTGCAGGTGTATGGGAATATTGATGGCAGCGCGTAAGGCTGTTACCAGTTCGAAGGTGGCGTAGGGCGTGAGCAGTCCAGCCATGTCCTTGATGCAGATGGTGTCGCAGCCCAAGGCTTCAAGTTCACCGGCCAACAGGACGAATTGCGGAATGTCATGCACCGGGCTGGTGGTGTAGCTGATGCAACCTTCGGCATGTTTGCCGGTTTTTTTAACCGCTTCGATGGAAACGCGCAGATTGCGCATGTCATTCATGGCGTCAAAAATGCGGAATACATCCACGCCGTTGTTGGCGGACTTGGCCACAAATGCGCGCACCACGTCATCGGAATAGTGCCGGTAGCCGAGCAGGTTCTGGCCGCGCAGCAGCATCTGGATGCGGCTGTTTGGCAATGCCTTGCGCAGTTTCTTGAGGCGCTCCCACGGGTCTTCTTTCAAGAAGCGCACGCATGAATCGAAGGTTGCACCGCCCCATGCTTCCATAGACCAGAAATCGAGACTATCCAGTTTGGCGCAGATGGGCAGCATGTCGTCGGTGCGCATGCGCGTTGCGATCAGGGATTGATGGCCGTCACGCAGGACTAATTCGGATATAAGGGTCTTTGCCATGTTGTTAACTTTATTGATGTCAGGTTGAAATTAGATACCTTCGTGCGCCGCTATGGCAGCCGCAATGGCTGCTGCCCTGAGTTCCGGCGGAACTTTGGTGACGTAATTGACCAACTCCGGGTGGGATTCCACGAAGCCGGTATTAAAGTCAGCATTCCTGAAGTCGGGGTGTTTCAGGATTTCCTGATAATATGGAATGGTCGTCTTGACACCATAGACCACCATGTCGCTAAGTGCCCGGCGACCGCGTTCGACCACGCCTTCCCAAGTGAGCGCCCAAACGGTGAGCTTGGCGCACATCGAGTCGAAATAGGGTGGGATCACATAACCGCTATACATGGCGGCATCGATGCGCACGCCGGGGCCACCCGGCGCATAGTAGCGGGTGATCTTGCCAAAGCTGGGCAGGAAACCATTCTTGGGGTCTTCAGCATTGATGCGGAATTCCATGGCGTAGCCACGAAAGTTAACGTCTTCCTGTTTGTATTGCAGTGGTAAACCATCGGCGATGCGAATCTGCTCCTGCACGAGGTCGATGCCGGTAATGGTTTCCGTCACGGTATGCTCAACCTGTATGCGGGTATTCATTTCCATGAAATAGAAAGTGTTGTCCTGGTCGAGCAGAAATTCGACCGTACCCGCATTTTCATAACCCACGGCACGAGCAGCTTTGACACCCAGGTCGCCGATGTATTCGCGTTGCGCCTGAGTGATCTGTGGCGAAGGAGCAATCTCGATCAGCTTCTGGTTGCGACGCTGGATGGAGCAGTCGCGCTCGAACAGATGGATCACGTTGCCGTGGCTGTCGCCCAGCACCTGTACTTCGATGTGACGTGGGTTTACCACGCATTTTTCCAGGAAAACTTCCGGCTTGCCGAAAGCCTTGCTGGCCTCTGAGATCACCCGGTCATAGTTGCTGAGCAGGTCTTTCTCATTATCGCAACGGCGTATGCCGCGTCCGCCGCCGCCGTTGGTGGCCTTGAGCATGACGGGGTAGCCGATTTTGTTTGCCAGTACGCGTGCTTCTTCAACATCGGCGAGGTTGCCGTCGCTGCCCGGCACGCAAGGAATGCCTGCGGCTATCATGGCATTGCGCGCCTGGATTTTATCGCCCATCTGACGGATTACATCCGCATTCGGGCCGATGAACTTGATGTCGCGACGGGCGCAAATTTCCGCCAATTCTGGATTTTCCGAAAGGAAGCCATAGCCCGGATGCAGTGCATCGCACCCCGAGGTTACCGCAACATTGACGATGTTATGCGCGTTAAGGTAGCCGGTGACCGGCTCGGAGCCGATGTGGTAGGCCTCGTCCGCTTTCTTTACGTGCAGCGCATGGCGATCGGCATCCGTGTAGATGGCGACCGACTTGATGCCCATTTCAGAGCACGCGCGCACAATGCGAACCGCAATTTCCCCACGGTTGGCAACGAGTATTTTTTTAATCACGAATTATCCTAAAATCCGGCTGGATGAAAATATTTCTGCGACATGCTTCTGCGACATGTTTTTCAACATTATAGCGGAATTGTTTCTGCCGTGAATCGTTGTGTAGGGTGGGCACGCCTTTGTGCCCACGCGGATTTTATTGCCGCGTGGGCACAAAAACGTGCCCACCCTACGGAGCTTATGACTTTAGCGCGACAAGCACTTCGTCCAGCATCTTCTTTGCATCGCCGAACAGCATGCGGTTGTTTTCCTTGTAGAAGAGTGGATTATCGACGCCCGCATAGCCGGAAGCCATGCTGCGCTTCATCACGATGGAGGTCTTGGCCTTCCAGACTTCCAGCACCGGCATCCCGGCGATGGGGCTGTTTGGGTCATCCTGCGCTGCAGGATTCACGATGTCATTTGCGCCGATTACCATGGCGACATCGGTATTCGGGAAATCCGCGTTGAGCTCGTCCATTTCGAACACGATGTCGTAAGGCACTTTGGCCTCGGCCAGCAACACGTTCATGTGGCCGGGCATACGTCCGGCGACAGGGTGGATGCCGAAACGCACGTTGACGCCTTGCGCGCGCAAGTGCTGGGTGATTTCGTAAACCGTATGCTGGGCTTGCGCTACAGCCATGCCATAGCCCGGAACGATGATGACGTTCTTGGCTTCGCGCAGCAGTTCGGCGGTTTCGACCGAACTGATAGGTGTCACTTCGCCGACCGGTTGTGCGTCGCCGCTGGCCGCAACAACTGTGCCGCCGCCAGTGCCGAAGCCGCCCGCGATGACGCTGATAAAATTGCGGTTCATCGCGCGGCACATGATGTAGGAGAGGATCGCGCCGGAAGAACCTACCAGCGCGCCGGTGACAATCAGCAAGTCGTTGTTCAGCATGAAGCCGGTTGCCGCCGCCGCCCAGCCGGAGTAGCTGTTCAGCATGGAAACCACCACCGGCATGTCGGCGCCGCCGATGGCCATCACCATATGGATGCCGAACAGCAGCGCAATCACGGTCATCACGGTCAGCGAAATCAAGCCAGCTCCCACCGTTTCGGTGTGCAGAAACTGCCAGCCGAAGAAGATGACGACCAGCAGTCCCAAGAGATTCAGTCAAGTGACGTCCGGGCAGGAGCATGGGCTTGCCGCCGATCTTGCCCGAGAGTTTGCCGAAGGCGATGATGGAGCCGGAGAAAGTCACCGCGCCGATCAGGATGCCGATATAAATCTCCATCTCGTGGATGGACTTTTCTGCGCTGGTTAATTGGAACGCCGCTCCCGGATCGATGTAATTCGCATAGCCGACCAGTGCGGCGGCGAGGCCGACCAGGCTGTGCATCAGCGCGACCAGTTCCGGCATTTGCGTCATTTGCACTTTGCGGGCGGCGAAGATTCCGATGCTGCCGCCCACCGCCATGGAGCCGATGATCCAGGGAATACCTGCCATCGAAACGCGGGGGCCGAAGACCGTCGCCAGCACGGCGATGGTCATGCCGATCATGCCGTAGAGATTGCCGCGCCGTGAACTCTCGGGGTTGGAGAGGCCACCGAGGCTGAGGATAAAAAGAATAGTCGCGCCGATATACGAGACGGTTGCCAAGCTTGCAGACATAGTATTTACCTTAACATTAATCAGTTGGTTCTAGCTGGTAGCCAGTAGCTTGTAGCGGGTAACCAACCTGGTTTTGCTACTAGCTCACTTACGGAACATCGCCAGCATGCGCTGGGTGACGGCGAAGCCGCCGAACATATTGACCGAGGTGAGCGCGATTCCCGCTACCGCCAGCCAGCGTATCCAGTCATCGGGTCGATCTCCGCCGCCCATCAGCGGAGGCGCGATTTGCACCAGCGCACCGATGGCGATGATGCTACTGATCGCATTGGTGACGCTCATCAGAGGCGTGTGCAGGGCCGGGGTGACATTCCACACCACCATGTAGCCGACGAAACAAGCGAGTATGAATACGGTGAAGTGGCCGAGGAACGCTGCTGGCGCGTAGGCGCCGATGAGCAGGAACAGCAACGCTGCGACACTGAATATCACCGCCGTTTTGCCGCCGGAAGCCGGTGCGCCACCGCCGCCATGGCCGTGCGCGGAAGGCGCTGCAATCGGCTTGGCAGCAGGTTTGGCCGGATCTGCCGACAGTTTCGGTGCAGGCGCAGGCCAGGTGACCACGCCATCCTTGATAACCGTCAGGCCGCGAATGGCGTCGTCGTCCATATTGACGTTGATGATGCCGTCCTTGGTCTTGCACAACTCTTCGGTCAGACGGAACAGATTGGTTCCATACAGGGTAGAAGACTGCTTGGCCAAACGACTATTCAGATCGGTGTAACCGACGATGGTCACGCCATGCTTTACCACCGCCTGACCCGGTTCGGTCAGTTCGCAATTGCCACCCCGTTCGGCCGCCATGTCGACGATGACACTACCCGGCTTCATCGACTGCACCATCTCGGCGGTGATCAGCTTGGGCGCGGGCTTACCCGGGATCAATGCGGTCGTGATGATGATGTCCACTTCCTTCGCCTGCTTGGCGTACATCTCGCGCTGTGCCTGCTGGAAGCCCTCGCTCATCACCTTGGCGTAGCCGCCGCCGCCGCCACCTTCTTCCTCATATTCGACTTTCACGAATTCGCCGCCCAAGGATTTGACCTGATCGGCCACTTCGGCACGGGTGTCGTTGGCACGCACGATGGCGCCCAGACCGGCGGCGGTACCGATGGCAGCTAGGCCGGCCACGCCCGCACCGGCGATGAAGACCTTGGCTGGCGGAACCTTGCCCGCAGCCGTGATCTGGCCGTTGAAGAAACGTCCGAAGGCGTTAGCGGCCTCGATGACTGCCCGGTAGCCGGCTACGCCAGCCTGTGAGGTCAGCGCGTCCATCTTTTGGGCGCGGCTCAACATGCGCGGCAGACAGTCTATGGCCAGCACGGTTGCCTTCTTCGCCGTCAGTTGCTGCATCAATTCTGGATTTTGCGCGGGCCAGATGAAACCGATCAAGTGGCCGCCTTCGCGCAGGAGACTGACTTCTTCCGTCGTCGGTACGCATACCTTGAACACGATGTCAGACGCTGCCCACAGCTTGGCCGCTCCTTCTATGATCGTTGCACCTGCGGCGCGGTAAGTATCGTCACTAAAATTCGCCGCATCTCCGGCACCGGATTCTACGGCAACCGTAAAACCCAGCTTGATGAGCTTTTCAACAACATCCGGCACGGTGGCAACGCGCTTTTCCCCTGCGGCTATTTCCCGTGGAACTCCTATCATCAAAGGCATGTAGTCTTCCGTTTCAATAAAATTATTCTTGATTGTCCTTGTCGCGCGCCATTAAAAAATTGTGTCTGGCAGCGCCGGGGCGTGATGTTACTTCAAAAATCTTCCTACTATCAACCTTCTTTTTGCGGTTTTCATTTATGTTCCGCGAACGCCTGCTGGCTGGACAGGATCACTTCGATTTCCTCCACGATTTTTTCTTGACGCAGGGCGTTACGTTTGAGCGCGAGGTGGGCGATGGTCTCGTCGAGGCGATCCAGGGCATGCTCCATGTGCGCCAGACGCTGGCGGTTTTCCGCTGCCAGCGATTCGTAGAGCAGGCCGTATAGCGTCGCCAGCAAGTACTGGTCGAGCAGTTCGGCGAAAAATTCCGGGGACGCGATTTGCAGCCCCGGCGGATGCGCGCGATGGGGTGCTGGCGGCAGTGCCAGCGGCAGCAGGCGTTTGAGTTCAGGTTCCCCCCCGCCTTCGCCCTCGCTGCCGTGAGCCAGGCAAAACAGTGCCGCGCCCGTGCCGGAAAGCTGTCGGCTCGCAGCATGCAAGGCATCCATCAGACGATTTAGCACGGCAGGCACGTCTTCCGTCACGGTTGGGCCATCGAGCCTGGCGAGTACGCTGGGGTGGGTTTCCAGTTTCGTTCCCAGACGATGGCCCAGTATCAGCAGGGCAGGGGGGTGATCATGGTTCGGGAGCGCGGCCATGGCTGCCAGCACACGCTCGTTGAAGTTGCCACAGAAACCGCGCTCCGAACCGATCAGCAACAGGATTGCGGGCTGCGTTTCGTCCGCGCCCGCGACAGGGAAAAAGTTCAGAAAATCGGCGGCGGCGGCCTCGATGTTGGCTTTCATGCGGCGCTGGTGGCCGATGAAGCGGGCGAGCTTGCGCGTCTCCACCAGCGATAGCCCCTTCATCGCCGTCATAATGCCGCTGATTTCCTTGAGGCGCGCGAAGCGCTGCGCGAGTTCGGCCTGGCCGCTCATGGTGCATCGACTAGCCAGCTATGCAGCCGAGCCAGCCACTCGTTGCGGGTCGTATCCAGCGGCAGCGGTTCGCGCTCCAGCCCTTCCCGCATTTTTTGCAGAGCGTCGGGCAAGCTTTTCAATTCGAAGTTGTCGAGCATTCCGGCGTTGAAGGCGATCAGCCATGCAAGCTGGAAGTTGGCGGACAACGGTGTCAGGCGATCTTGCTTGAGGATTTCGCGCAGCAGCCGTCCGCGCCGGATTTTGGCCTCGGCGCCAGCTTCCAGCTTGGTACCGAAGCGAGTGAAGACTTCCAGTTCGAGAAATTGCAGGTAGTCGAGCTTCATCCTGCCCGCCTCTTCGCGGATGCGCGGGTGCTGTGCCTTGCCGCCGATGCGCGACACCGACAGCGGCACATCTACTGCGGGCAGCACTCCGGCGGCGAACAGGCGGCGGTCGAGATAGATCTGGCCGTCGGTAATCGAGATGAGATTGGTGGGGATGTAGGCGGCGATCTCGCCTTCCTCGGTTTCCACCAGAGGCAGCGCGGTGAGGCTGCCGCCGCCGTGTTCCTGCGCGAGCCGGGTGGAGCGTTCGAGCAGGCGCGCGTGCAGGTAGAAGATGTCGCCGGGATAAGCCTCCCGCCCCGGCGGGCGATGCATCAGCAGCGACAGCTCGCGGTAGGCGCGGGCGTGGGTGGTGAGGTCGTCGTAGATCACCAGCGTGTCTTCGCCGCGACGCATCCAGCCCTCGGCGATGGCGCACCCGGCGAAGGGGGCGAGATACTTCATGCCCGGCGTGGCCGTAGCCTCGCCCACCACGACGGTGGTATAGACCATGGCCCCATTGCGCTGCAGCAGGTCGATAACCATGGCCGCCTCGGAGCGTTTCTGCCCGATCATGACATACACGCACTTCACCCCCTGGCCTGCCTGCGCCACCACGGTATCCAGCGCCAGCGAAGTCTTGCCGGTGCCGGAATCGCCGATGATAAGCTGGCGCTGGCCGCGACCGATGGGGATCAGCGTATCGACTACCTTGGAGCCAGTGTAGAGCGGGCGGTTGACGAAGTCCCGCGCCACGATGGGCGGCGAGGCGCTCTCCAGCGGGGCGTATCCGTCGGCAGCATAGGGCGGCAGGCCGTCGAGCGGCTTGCCCAGCGGATCGACCACGCGCCCGAGCAGCCCGTCGCCGACGCCGATTTCGAGGCGCTCGCCGGTATGCGAAACCAGCGAATCCGAAGCGACATTCGCCTCCGGGTCGAGCAGGATCACCCCGAGGCGCTCCTGTTGCAGTTCGAACACCATGCCTCGGCTGCCGTCCTCGAAGTGCAGGATTTCCTCCGCCGCCGCCGAGGGCAGGCCATGCACCCAGGCGATGCCATCACCCACCGAGGTCACGCGTCCCTGCTCGCCCAGCCGCAGCGTGAAGCGGTAGTCATCCACCCGCCGCGCCAGTTGACCGAGCAGCCCGGCTTCAGCCGCCATGGGCTAAGCTCCCGCTGAAGAAACCGAGCTCGTCGCGCAGATTGGCCATCAGCACCCAGGAGCCGGCCATGATGCACACACCCGCCTTGAGCATGGCGTCTACACTGAATTCGGGTGCCAGATTCCGTCCCGCCAAGCGACCAAGAGATTGAGTGAAGGCCGCGCGCTGCGCATCGCTCAGCGGATAGGCGCTGACCACCTTGATGTTCACGCCAGCGTCGCGCAGGGCGTCCAGCTTCTCCGGTGCCATGGTGTCAAGTTGACTCAGTGCATCGAGTTCGCTCAGGGCAAGCTCCACCAGTTTTGCTTCCAGCTCGGGGCTGGCCAAGCGATCCAGAAAACGGCTGGCGAAGCGGGCGGCGATGGTCACCGCTTCGCGTTCCAGAGCCGCTTCGCGTTCACTTCGCGCGCGCGCTTCCAGCATTTGTCGGCGCTGGCGGTCGGCGTTGACTTCAGCCTCCACGGTAGCCAAGCGCCGCAACCGCTCGGCGGCGATTTGCTCTTCGAGCGCAGCCTTGGCCGCCGCACGCTCCTTGTCCACTTCCGCCAGACGCGTCTTGTATTCGCTTTTCAGCCCTTCCGCCTCGCGCCGCACCGCTTCGGCGCTCGCGATCATCTTCGCTGTATCGGCTTGGCGCTTCTCGATCACTGCCAGCACCGGGCGATAGAAAAAATGCTTCAGCAGCCACACCAGCACCAGGAAGTTGAGCACTTCGAGGGCGAAGGTCGTCAGATCGAATTCCATGACGCGGCTACTTCAGGATATATTCAAGCAACGGGTTGCGGAACAGCACGATGAGCACGATCACCAGCACGTAAATCGCCAGCGACTCGATCATCGCCAGACCAATGAACAAGGTGCGCGTGATGGCCTTCTCAGCCTCGGGCTGGCGCGCCAAAGCGTCCAGCGCTTGGGAGATGGCGCGCCCCATGGCGATTGCCGGGAAGATCACGCCGACGGCAATGGCAGCGAGCGCGCCGCCGGTGGAAAGCAGGGTAAACCAAGCCATTTTGTCCATTTTAAATGATCACTCCTTTTTGTTAAGTTCATGGGATTGCAGGCTCCGGCCACGTAGACCAGCGCCAGTGTGCCAAAAATATAAGCCTGCACCAGCGCTTCGACGATATGCAGCATGAGCAGCGGTATCGGCGCGAGAAAACCCGCTACCAGCAACACCAGCATTGCCGCCATCTCCAGGCTCATCATGTTGCCGAACAGACGCACGGCGAGGGCGAGCGTGCGGGTGACTTCGCCCAGCAGATGAAACGGCAGCAGGATCGGGTTGGGATCGAGATAATGACGCAGGTAAGCCTTGAGGCCGTCGATGCGGATGCCGAACCAGTGCACCGAGAGAAATACCAGAATGGCCAGCGCCACGGTCAGCGACAGATCGCCGGTGGGCGAGCGCAATCCCGGCACCAAGCCCATCAGGTTGGCCGCAGCGATAAACAGCCACAGGGTGCCGATGAAAGGCAGCAGCCGCGCGGTATGGCCGGGTGCGGTATCTTCGATGGCCTGTTGCAGGACGAGAAAAACGCCTTCCAGTGCCGTTTGCAGGCGCGTTGGGTTCTCCACCCTCAGCTTGCGCGTACCCATCCAGGCCACGCCTGTCAGCAGCGCCATCAACAGCCAGGTGGTGAGCACAGTGGCACCGATGTGCAGCGGCCCGAGGTGGAAGGCCAGTAGTTCGAATAGTTCCGGTTTACCCATTCAATATCTCCGGTCAATGCTTCTGAATGTAGTAGTAAACATTTATGCCGCCGATGAACAGTCCGGTCACCAGCAGGCTCACCGTCCAGCGGTAAGAATAGCCCGCGAGCTGGCTGTCGATCCAGTGGCCGAGATAGGCACCAGCCACCACCGGCAGCACGAACATCAAGGCCAGAGTGCCGAGAAACACGGTCTGGGCGAGCAGCGTGGGCCTGTCCTTCTCCGCCTGAACCATGCGCTTGGCCTGTTTCTCGATGTTTTGCCGCAGACGTTCTCCGTTATCCATAGAGCATCCTATCTTCGTTATTCCATTCCCAGTTGCGCCAAGCGCCTGAGCATCTCGGCTTCCAGCCGGTGCAGTTTGTGCCGGGTTTCAGTCAGCGCCTGTTCCTCTTCCAGCAGTTCGCGGGTGAGGGACTGGGCGATACGCTCCACATCGGTGTCGCGCAGATAGCGCCGAGTGGAAATGCGAAGCTCGTTGTCGACAAAATACAGCAGCCCGCCGGGAAAGCCCAGATATTCGTGGCTGCCGTCCGCCAGATGCAGGCGTGCGAGGCCGAAAGTTAGCGCGGTCATGAAGCGCTCGTGCCGCGCCAGCAGGCCGAAGCTGCCGCTTTGGTCCTCGCCGGTGAAGCTCGTCACATTCTCGATGATTTCTGTGCGGTCGGCGGCGAGAAGATGCAAGGTGAAGGTGCTCATGATGCATCTCCCATGGCGCCGCGCATGTAGCAGCGTTCCTCGGGCAGATCGTCGTAGTCGCCGCGCAGAAAAGCTTCGCAGTCGGTCAGTGTCTGCGCGAGCGGTACCGAGACTCCCTTGGCGGCATTCTGCACCGTCATGGCGTGGAAAGGTTGGGTGAGATAGCGCTGCAAGCGGCGCGCACGCTGCACCACGCGCCGGTCAGCCTCAGACAATTCCTCGATTCCGAGCATGGTGATGATGTCTTCCAGTTCGCGGTAACGCGCCAGGTGTTCGCGCACGTCATGCGCCACCGTATAGTGGCGGTCGCCGAGAAAGTGCCGATCCATCAGATTGCTGCCCGAGGCGAGCGGGTCTACCGCCGGGTAGATGCCCTTGGCCGCTTGCGCGCGGGATAGGATCACGCGCGTGTCGAGATGTGCGAGGATGGCGCCCACGGCGGGGTCGGTCATATCGTCGGCGGGCACGTAGACCGCCTGCACCGAGGTGATGTTGCCGAGACGGCTGGAGACGATGCGATCCTCCAGTTCCGCCACTTCCGATGGCAGCGTGGGCTGGTAGCCGACGGTGGCGGGCATGCGCCCCAACAGCCCCGACACTTCGGAACCTGCCTGCACGAAGCGGAACACGTTGTCCATCAGGAACAGCACTTCCTTGCCCAGCGTATCGCGCAGGTATTCGGCATAGGTGAGCGCGGCCAGTCCGACGCGAAAGCGCACGCCGGGCGATTCATCCATCTGGCCGAACACCAGTACCGCGTTGGCCAGCGCGCCGTTGTCGCGCATCTCGTGCCACAGCTCGTGCCCTTCGCGGATGCGTTCGCCCACCCCGGCGAACACCGATACACCGCCGTGCAACGAGGCCACCGCTTGCATGAATTCCATGATGAGTACCGTCTTGCCCACGCCCGCGCCGCCGAACAGCCCGGTCTTGCCGCCGCGAATGAACGGGCACAGCAGATCGATGACCTTGATCCCGGTCTCCAGAATGCTGGAGGAGGGCAGGGTGTCGGATAACAGCGGCGGCGGCGACAGCAGGTTGCGAAATTCATTCGAGGCCAGCGGCGGCCCACCGTCCAGTGGGTGGCCGAAGATATCCAGCAGCCGCCCCAGACAATCAGCCGATACCGGCACCCGCAGCGGAGCGCCGCTGTTGAACACTGGCGCACCGCGCTGGAGTCCCGCCGTGCGTGAGAGGGCAATGGCGCGCACCTGATGCGGGTCGAGATGATGCAGCACTTCAAGCACTGCACTCCCGCCGTCAATGGCTACCGTGAGCGCTTGGTGCAGCGAGGGCAGTGTCTCGCAGGTGATGTCCACCACCGGGCCGTGTATTTCGGACACACGGCCAATGGCGGGCGCGAATGATGCCGCCGAAGTGTTCTGAGAGAGTATTCGACAAGGCGTTCATATAGTCCCGGGAACCGAGTTGTACTTTAAGGGGCGATTACCGGTCCGGCTTTGCTTTCCCGTTTTTTGCGGCGGCAATCCAGCCACCAGGCAAGTAGCGGGAGCATCAAAATACCGCCGGGCATGATTAGCGGAATCAGGAAAGGACTCAAGTTGGACAAGGCACGCAAGTTACGTAGCAACATCGCGCGTTCTTCCGCGCTCCATTGCCCGCCATTGCGGCGTTTCATCAGAATTGGGATCAGCCCGTGTACATGCGAAAGCTCGGTACGGATATATAAACGTTGGGTATCATGCACCGAACGCACACTTGCCCATTTTTGTTGCAATGGTGAAATGGTTTTGCTGGAGGGTAGTTGTGTCATTCGCCTAAATGAGATTCGTATCTGTGCTTAAAGGGGTCTCTATAAATCCAATTTTGCGAGCATCCGCTACGCGGCTTGCCTGCTTACACCACTTCGTCGCCATACTGCGTTGCTCACAAAAAATTACTTCTTACATATTATGCATATGCTGCGGCGCAATTTTTTGTTCGCGCCTCGTCTGGCTTATAACCAGCCACTTGGCGACCGTTTTTTGGTGGCCTAGTGGAATGGCTAGTTGGCTTCATCAGAAACTTGAATTTTTAGACCCCCCTTGCTGGCGAAAATGCGTGGCTATTTTTGCAGAAAACGATATGGCAGATTTATACAACCTCCATATCCTCCACCCGGTTGTCAGTATACCTGTCACGCCACGCCGACGGATCACAAAGAGGGCAACCGCCCCGGCGACAAGCATAGGTTTTGAACGCAGGAACCGCACGGCGGCCAACGCTTTATCGGCGAGTGTCAACGGCGCTTGCCAATGCATTCCGATCTCGGCAACCTGCTCTCGTTGTACTGCGATTCTCGCCAGCAATTCGCCGCGCTGTTGCATCACCGCAAACATTTGCTTATTCATGACTGATGCCGAGTTGCTCTCTATCCTTGGCCAATTCGGCCAGGCTAGCAGAAAATAGATGGGATTTTTCTTGCGCCTTACCGCGCAGCAATACTACTGTAAACGAACCCAATGCGAAGAAAATAACGCATAGCGCACCGAGCACTGCGAGGCGGTGGTCATCCCAAAACAGCACCACGATAAAAACGGTAAGCAACAGCATGCCCACACCGAAACAGAACAGTGCGAACAATGCAAAAAAGAACATTTGCGCTAAACGCAAACGCTCTTCTTGCAACTCATTCGCCAACAACTCAAGCCGTGTTGAGACGATGGTAGTCAGCGTTGAGGTCAGCCGTTTGACTGACCCCATCAGACCTGATCCGGCTTCCTGCATCGCTTAACGACCGCGCGAAATCAACATACCCACGATCAAACCGGCTCCGGCAGCGATGCCGACCGCACGCCAAGGGTTCTCATGCACATACTCGTCGGTTACTCTTGCCGCCTGCTTGGCTTTCGCGGCGACACGTTGCTGCGCAACGGCAAGATGTTCCTTGGCGGTAGCCAGGTTGTCCTGAATCCGCTCACGTGCGGCAGACATTTTCTCGCCCGCCTGGCTGGCCGTTGCGCGCAGCAACTCCTCTGCATCCGACACCACCACGCGCAAATCCTGCATTAATTTTTCTTTGCTGACGTCGACTCCCTCATCTTCCAATTCGGTATTCATGAATCACTCCTTATAAACAATAAACAAAGAACGGCAAGTTAGTGCCGTGCAATTGTACTACAACTGGCAAAGCCACTAAAAAAACCTCTAAAAAATTGGCAGCGTGGCAACAGGCAATTGGAAGAAGTGGCATTTCTGTAGTGCGGCTACGCCCGACTGATCTGTCGATAGGGCGAAGAAATGAACGAGGGCGCTTGCCATGAAACAGAATACGACGTTTAATTCACCCTGCCGCACCGATCCAACATGGAGTGTTTTCCAAGTGCGATATTGCAAATTATATTGTGCTAATTAGCGACGAGTGAATGATATGAAACAAGCTTCATTTTATCCAGGCAGAATAGCCACCTGTTCTGATACAAAGACTAGGTCTTTTATTGAGGACTACTTTTAGCCACTATGAATGAAGATGAACGCTGGTCTCACTTGGTAGCCCTTGATGATGAGCTGTTGAAAGGCGGGGTGATTCTTTCGGAATGGTGTAGCTTCGTTGTTCGAGAAGCCGACACTGCCTTTGCGAAAGGTGCGCATCTGGCTTCAATCCTCACGGCTGTTTCAGGTATTGAAACATATCTCCGATCAGAGCACGCAGAAACAGGGAAGGAACGTTTGTTCGACCTAATCAACAGAGCCTCAATTGATGCTGACCTAAAAAGTGATCTTCACGCCTTACGGAAGTACCGAAACAAATGGGTGCATGTTGACGCTCCGTGGGATGATGCAAACCTCCTTGACCCCCCCCATGAGATGGAGCACGAACTTGAAAAAATGGCATACTTTGCGGCACGCGCTTTGCGTCGAACTATTTATGAAAACCAGTGGGTTTAGCAACGCGGCTAACCTTACGGTCAAGAGGGACAGAAGCCGCCCGCCCCTTACCTCAACGTTAGGGTAACCCGCGTAAGGCATGGTAGTACGCCAACATAGTTGAATCTCATAAAAGACGAAAATGTTCAAAAAACTTTTAACATTACCGCGCACGGTCTGGCTGCTGGGACTGGTTAGCTTGTTCAATGACTCCACCAGCGAACTGGTCTATCCGCTGGTGCCGCTATTCCTGGCCTCGGTGCTGATGGCCGGGCCGCGTGCTCTGGGCCTGATCGAGGGTGTCGCGGAAGCGACTGCCAGCCTGCTGAAACTCTTTTCCGGCGTGCTCATGGATCACCGGGGCCACGCCAAAGGCTGGGTAGCGGGAGGTTATGGGCTTGCCGCGCTATCGCGGCCACTGTTTTATCTGGCGTCGAGTTGGCCGATGGTGCTGGTTCTGCGCTTCGCCGACAGAGCAGGGAAGGGGCTGCGCACCTCGCCGCGTGATGCGATACTCGCCGGGGTAGTGGATAAAGACAGCAGGGGGCTGGCGTTCGGCCTGCATCGCGCTATGGATAATGCCGGAGCGGTGATCGGGCCGCTGCTGGCTGCATGGCTGCTGGCGCGTGGCGTGCCGCTCAAGGACGTGTTTCTGTGGTCTATCGTGCCGGGGATCATTACTATTGCGCTGGCTCTGTCCGTCAAGGAACCGTCAGTTATTCCGGCGGCAAACCGCCAACCTTTTTCTTGGAAAATGGCAGGTTTCCCGACCACCTACAAACGCTATCTGCTGGTGTTGGCCCTGTTCACGCTGGGCAATTCATCCAATATGTTTTTGCTGTTGCGGGCGAAGGAACTGGGCTTGCCAGACTATCAGGTGCCGTTGCTATGGGCGCTGGTGTCGGGAGTTGCGATGGTGTTTTCCGTGCCGCTATCCGCGCTGTCTGACCGTCTCGGGCGAGTGCGCCTGATTCTCGCGGGCTGGATAGTCTATGGTTTGTTCTACCTGCTTCTCGGTATCAATGGTTTTCATGCCATGTTGCTGTGGCCTTTATTCGCTTTCTACGGCCTGTTCCTCGCAGCCACGGAAGGCGCGGAAAAAGCCTTGGTAGCCGACTTGGCTCCCAGTGATCTGTTGGGTACAGCTTATGGATGGTTCAACCTGATTGCGGGTATCATGCTGCTACCAGCCTCAATCCTTTTTGGCTGGCTGTGGCAGGATATCAGTCCACTTACGGCCTTTGGTTTTTCCGCTGCCTGCGCTTTGTTGGCGGCACTGTTGCTCAAATTCTGGGTATTGCGCGCGCAGCCATAATACTGCAATCTATCGCGGTTATTCTGGCGGATAGTTGCTTGTTCTTTGACGTCAACATTCTTAAGGAGACCTTATGTACACTTATATCGAACACATTCATGCTCGTGAAATTCTCGATTCACGCGGTAACCCCACCGTGGAAGTGGAAATCACTCTCGAAGGCGGTGCCTTTGGGCGCGCGGGGGTGCCGTCCGGTGCCTCTACCGGTGTGCATGAGGCTTTGGAATTGCGCGACGGCGACAAGAAACGCTATGGCGGCAAAGGCGTGAAAAAAGCGGTCGGCAACGTCAATAATGAAATTGCCGCAGCACTTACCGGCATGGATGCACTCGATCAAGGTGCGATAGATCGCGCCATGATTGAATTGGATGGCACACCCCACAAGGAAAAACTCGGTGCCAACGCCATTCTCGGTGTGAGCCTGGCTACAGCACGCGCAGCGGCGGATGCCTGCGAACTGCCGTTGTTCCGTTACCTCGGTGGTGCGGCGGCTAATCGGTTGCCGGTACCGATGTTCAATATTCTCAACGGCGGCGTACACGCCAACTGGCAGGGCACCGACTTGCAGGAATTCATGATCGCCCCGGTAGGCGCACCTAACTTCGCCGAGGCTTTGCGTTGGGGGAGCGAGATTTACCACACCTTGAAAAAAGTGCTCAAGGATGCTGGCTATACCACTGGTGTGGGTGACGAGGGCGGCTTTGCGCCAGCATTGAAGCGCAATGTTGACGCGATGGATCTGATCGTCAAGTCTATTGAAAATGCAGGCTACCGCCCCGGTGAGGATGTGGTGATCGCACTCGACCCCGCATCCAGCGGATTCTATGAGGACGGCCTGTATAACCTGCGCACCGAGGGACGCAAAGTGGATGCCGCTGAAATGGTAGCGATGTATGCTGACTGGGTGAAGAAGTATCCCTTTGTCGTGCTGGAGGATGGTCTTGCCGAAGACGACTGGGATGGCTGGAAATTATTGAACCGCGAACTGGGCGGCAAGATCGAACTGGTGGGCGATGACCTGTTCGTCACCAACGTGGAGCGCATCCAGCGTGGCATCAATGAAAATGTCGCCAACGCAGTGCTGATCAAACTCAACCAGATCGGAACACTGACCGAAACCATTGCGGCAGTGAATCTGGCCTACAGTGCCAACTGGGGCGCAATGGTATCGCACCGTAGCGGCGAGACGGTGGACAGCTTCATCGCCGACCTCACCGTGGCTTTGGGCACCGGCCATCTGAAGACCGGTGCACCGTGTCGCGGCGAGCGGTTGGAGAAGTACAACCAACTGATGCGCATTGAGGAATATCTGGGGGCTTCGGCGGTGTATGCCGGACGCAAGGCGTTTGTGCGGTAAGCAGCTTTTTTGATACCTGCCCATAAAAAATCACGAGAGAAGATTGACCGTCCGCACTATTCCCGCCGCACACCAATATCCGGCAATTGAATCCGGCGCGCTGGGCACCTGCCCGGTTGCGCCGGATGCTTTGCAGGGTATCAAGCGCCAGCAAACCAATCCCTCGCGCTGGAATGGGCAGGGCTGGCAGGAGTTTGCCGCCGCGATCCGCACGGGCAGCATTGAGCTGCGGGAACAGGTTGCGGCGCGCGGTACCTTCGCCACCGATGCAGGCGGCACTGCCTATGGCATGCCACACGGTGTAGTTGTTGCGCGGAATGCAGGACAAGTTGCCGATTTGCTGCGAACGGCACAACAGTTTTGTGTGCCTGTCACCGTGCGCGGCGGCGGCCTGACTACCGAGGGCGAGTCGGTCGCGTTCGGCGGCGTGCTGCTGGATATGACCGGGATGAGCCGGGTACTGCACATTGACACGGGCGCGCTGACGGTGCGCACCGAAGCCGGGATTTTCTGGCACAGCCTGGCGGAGGAATTGCGCCGCTTGAATATGGATTATCTTTCCGCCCCGCTTAACCTGACTTCTTCTGTCGGCGGTACGCTGGGTGTCGGCGGGATCGATGTGAACTCGCCGCGCTTGGGTTGCAGCGCGGATCAGGCGCTGTCCTTGCAGGTGGTGACTCCGACCGGAGAAATTATCGAATGTTCGGATACGCAGAATGCAGAACTGTTCCGGCGCGTAATCCTCGGTTATGGCCAGTTCGGCGTGATTACCGAAGCCACGCTGAAGATACGTCCCTATACTCCGTTGCGCATGCATTATTTTTATTACAACTCGTTGCGTACCGCGATTGAAGATTTGCAATTGCTGGACAGGAACGATGCCAGCGATTATTCGGGAATACTGACCATCATGGATTGTGCGGTGAACCTGCTGGTAGCCTTTGATACCGCAGAGCGCGAAGCGGCGTTCAAGGCGAACTGGCAGCAGCGTCTGCGCGGTCATGGCGAATTCGGCTTCGCCTTGCGCATGGTGGCGCGTTATGCGTTGCGCCCGTGGAAATTGGGTGAGGCGTGGTATCTGTTCCAGCGCAAACGTGAACTTTTTCCTGAATTGCATCGCTCCGAGTACATGCGCGACGGCCTTATGTACGATCGCAGCGTGGTGTTTTCACGCGCCGTGTGGAAATTCTGGGGATGCAAGCAAATGGTCATACCCGATCTGGCGACTTCGGCGGATAAATTTGTCGAGGCGGTGGAGCGCGGCAATCAGGTTTGCCGCAAATATTTCCCGCACTATACGTTGTATTTGGTGGGTATCAAGCTGCGCTCAGAACACAGGCCGCATTATGAAATGTCGTGCATTCCGCCCGACGCCGATGGTTGGGCCTACGGCTGCGAGTTCGAGCCGATGATAAATTGCAAAGTGTACAGCCGCGATCATTTTCAATCTTTCAAAAATGCAATTTACGATATCGGCGTCGAGTTAGGTGGCAGCTACTACCGCTTCGGCGGCATGATGAAAGGCTATATCCGACGCGTGTTCGGCGATGAGGTGGTGGATCGCCATCTGGCGATGAAGCGCAAAGCCGATCCGGCGATGATCTTGAATCGGGATGTGATTTTCTGATGAAGAGTTCGAACGATCATGCCGCTTGCAGCGGTTGCAGCCTGTGCCTGCTGGTGTGTCCGATGTGGCGGCGTCACCGGGACATAAGTTTGACCGCGCACGGTTACGCCAAGGCGCTGCAGCATGGGGCAGACGCGCGCGAGATTGCAACAGCGGTGTGGAATTGCACTTTGTGCGCAGCCTGCGATCCGGTATGCCCCGAACAAATCGATGTGACCGGAATGATCCTCAAGCTGCGAAGCCAGTTGGCGCATCCCGAGGAACATGCCTTGCAGGCGCGGATGGAGGCGCAAGCCGTGCGTCCGTCCTCCACACAACTTGCTGCTGCCACAACACTGTTACCCGATTCTTCCTTGCGCGAACACCCTGACACGCTGACGCGCATCGCCGCCTTGCTGGGGAAAGACAGCACGCTTGCCATTGCGGATGATGACGGCGCGGATATCGCATTGGCGCTGGAAGCTGGAATAGATATCCCGCCGAAGCGCCTACAGCAGTTTCTCGATCCTTTAAAAGGGCTGGATAAAATCATTGTTTCCGATGGGTTGCTTCTGAAGCAGCTTAGGCGATGGCTACCCGCAGCAAACCTCATCAGCCTGGGCGAAGCGCTGAGCGGTCATGCCTCGGTACGCCGTAGCCTGCGCGCCACCGACCTGTACGTGATTGAGCCGCGCGCTTATCATGCAGATTACCAACGGCTGGTCAAACATTACGACTGCTTGCGCGCCGAAAGTGGCAGTGCTTTCAATCTCGACTTGCAGCGTATCGCTATTCCCGTCACGTCGCGCAGCTTGCCGCAACGGCTAGGATTGATAATGCCCGATGATGACGAACAAGCGCGCTGGGTTTTACATGGACGCAGCATTACCCGCATCGTGGTCGAGAGTCTGGAGGATCGTGCTGCACTCGGGAAAGTCAGCGAGATGCCGGTGATGCATCTGGCGGATTTGGTGGAAGATAATAATCGTAGCATGTAGGCTGCTATGGCATATTTGTGGAGAATTTATTGAAGGATTTTAATGCGTACAGTTGATGTCATTATCGTCGGTGCAGGGCTTTCTGGAGCCGCCACCGCCAAGCGCCTGGTGGATGCAGGTCTGGAAACCATCGTGCTGGAGCGTTCCCAGCTGCCGCGCCACAAGATTTGCAGCGGCATCCTCTCTCCGCGCGGACATCGTTTTCTGCTGGAAAATTTCGGCCCGTTGCCTGCTGGAATCCTGCATGAGCCGACTTCATGCCGTGGCGTGACGTTTCATTTCCCCAGCATGGTGTCAATGCCGATGGATTTTTTCGGCGGCACGACTCCGCATCTGCATCGCAAATATGCCGACCACTGGGCAATCCAGCGCAGCGGCGCTGAAATTCACGACCAGACTTCATTTACGGGATTGCAAGATCACGGCGATCATGTGATCGTGCAGGCGAAAAGGAATGGCGAGCCTGTCGAATACAGGGCGCGCCAGGTGATAGGGGCGGATGGCCCGAGTTCGCCGGTGGTGCGTGCGGTTTACCCGGAATACCAGAAGTCGATTCCGTGGTTTTTTGTCGGGCAGAAATTCCATGAAATCATCGAGTGTCCGCTGGATGAACAGTATTTTCATTTCTGGTTTCACCCCGGCCTGGGGCACTACACCTGGAGCCACGCCCGCGACGGGCGGCAGATCGTCGGCGTGGGTTTCAAGCGCGGCGATAATTTCGCCAGCAAGCATGCCAACGTGGTGAATTACCTGAGCGACAAGCATGGCGTCCGCCTCCACCCTCACACCGAAGACGAAGGCTGCGGTGAGAATTTCGGCCCGTCGATAATTAACCGTTATGTGTTCGGCAAAGGCAATGTGCTGATTACCGGGCAGGCAGCGGGCTTTCTCAACATGATAGGCGAGGGCATGAGTTGCGCGCTCCACTCCGGTGCGATTTGCGGCGAAGCTGTGGTGGAAGCGCGGTTGCGCAACCGCCCGATGCAGGAGATTTACCGCAAGATGATTGCTTCAGAAGTGCAGCGCACGACCGACCAGTGGAACCCGCTCAAGATCGCCTTCGCCCGCCCGCACGAGGCGGATTTCCCGGCTGCGCTGATGGCGTTGAACTGGCGCGACCGCGCCAAGGTGTTGCAGGACATGTGGCGTTTCGTCGTGCTGTACAAGGAATTCAAGTGGGGGCGGCAGATCATGCGGGCTGCCATGCAGCGTTCACTGCTCGGCAGCTATTCTGGAAAGCATTGGCTATAACGGTCATATCCAATGCTGTTCATTTAACCGTTCGTGGTGACCCTTCGACTACGCTCAGGACTAAAGGCCTTGTCGAACCACCAGCTACGCAACCAGAACCCTTCGACAAGCTCAGGGCGAACGGTATTGATTTAAGTGAACAGTATTGCGGTCATATCTCAAGCGATGACAATTATCTGGCGACTTGTTTTTCGCGGATTTCATCCAGCGTCTTGCAGTCTATACACAAGGTTGCGGTCGGGCGTGCTTCCAAGCGGTTAAGCCCGATTTCTACGCCGCAGTTGTCACAAAAACCATAATCGCCACTGTCTATTTTGGCCAGCATTTCCTCGATCTTCTTGATCAGCTTGCGTTCGCGGTCACGGTTGCGTAATTCAAGGCTCACGTCCGATTCCTGGCTGGCACGGTCATTGGGATCGGCAAACACGGTGGCCTCGTCCTGCATGGTATGTACGGTGCGGTCTATGTCTTCGCCCAGCCCGAGTTTGATGTTGTTCAGGATCGCGCGAAAATGATCCAGTTGTTTTGGATTCATGTAGTCCTCCCCCTTCTTTGGTTTGTAAGGGGTGATGGGCTTGCTGGGTTGTACTGACATTTATATCTCCAAAAACATGTACACAAAATTTTGAACCGCGCTTTAATACCAGAAACCACTGTGCGTAGCAACTAAATTCACTGCGACTCCTGCAATAACAGGCAGTTGGAGTTTGCCAGGGGGGTCATAAAACTGGAACGCCTTGCTTTTCCAGCATCCCTACCAGCAAGATGATGGGCAGGCCGATCAGCGCGTTGGGGTCATCACCCTCCATCCGGCTGATGAGCGCGATGCCCAGCCCTTCCGATTTTGCGCTGCCAGCGCAGTGGTAGGGTTGTTCCTTGAGTAAATAGGATTCGATTTCGTCGTCGCTGAGTTCGCGGAAACTTACGCGGTTTTCTGCCACTTCGGTTTGAGTTTCGCCAGAGCGCGCGTTCAATAAGGTTAGCGCGGTATAAAAAGTCACCGTCTTGCCGCGCATGGCGCGAAGTTGGCGTACTGCGTTGTCGTGGGTAAGCGGTTTGCCTATCTGCTGCCCGTCCAGCAATGCGACCTGATCCGATCCGATGATCAGCGCATCCGGGTAATGGGCTGCCACCGCCTGTGCTTTTTCACGTGAAAGCCGCCAGGAGGTTTGTTTGGCAGACTCACCGGGTAGCGGTGTTTCATCCACATCGGGCGCGGCAGTTTGAAACGGGATTTGCAGGCGCTCCAGTAATTCGCGGCGGTAGATCGAAGTGGAGGCGAGGACAAGCGGATGAGAATTCAAGAACATTCCTTATTGGGTTTCTTTGACAGTGATACCCGAAATATATATCATGCGCGCCTCATGTTTGCACGGCATTTTATTGATAGCTTGGACTTTGCCCATAATGGCAGGGAGTTACGCGGTATAGTGCCGCTGACTGAAATGCCCAGATTGCAGGATATGCTGGCTACTCCGGAGGGGGAAATCAGCTATGTTGTGCGCGGATTGCCGGATAAAAATGGCAAGCCGATGCTAGAAGTAACCGTGAATGGCCTGTGCCAGCTACGTTGCCAGCGTTGTTTGAACGGTTTCGCCTATCCGCTAAAGCTGGTTTCGCGCTTGCAGTTGGCGCAGGCAGATGAGTTGAATGAGTTTTCCGAAGAGGAAAGCGATGAAGTAGACAGCATTACTGCCGACAAGCGGCTGGACGTGCTGAACATGATAGAAGAAGAAATTCTGCTGAGCTTGCCGTTTGCGCCCAAGCATATATTAGGCGAATGCAAGTCAGTGGAGGAAGGATGGAACCAGTCAGACACGCACCCCTTTGCCGCTCTGGAAGGATTAAAAGGTATGACTGGCTTGAAGAACAAGTAGTTTTTATTGGTTTTTGTTAGGAGTTAACATGGCTGTTCAGCAGAATAAGAAGTCCCCATCCAAACGCGGCATGCATCGTGCGCACGATTTTTTGACCGGCCCGGCGCTGGCTGTTGAACCTTCCACCGGTGAGCCGCATCTGCGTCACCACATCAGCCCGAGCGGTTACTATCGCGGCAAAAAAGTTGTCAAGACCAAGGCCGATTAATTTATTGCTTTGCTGTAGCAGATGCGCTGGCCTGTAGCATGCCGGCGCATTTGCTTATGTCGCCTTTATTTGATCACTGCACTGCGAGGGTTGTTTGGTGGATGTCACGATAGCCATTGACGCCATGGGCGGCGACCATGGAACGCGCGTCACTGTACCTGCCGCAGTGGAATACCTGCGAAAAAATCCCAACGACACTATCGTTTTGGTTGGCCTTGCCGACGCAATCGAGGTCGAACTGCGCGCGCTAAAGATGTCTGCCGGGTCACAGTTGCGCATCCTTGCGGCCAGCGAAGTCGTCGAAATGGATGAATCTCCCCAAGCAGCGATGCGTAACAAAAAAGACTCCTCGATGCGCGTTGCTATCAATCTGGTCAAGGATGGAGAAGCGTCTGCCTGCGTCAGCGCCGGTAATACCGGTGCATTGATGGCGACGGCGCGCTATGTGCTGAAAACCCTCCCCGGCATTGATCGCCCCGCGATTGCGTCTTATCTGCCGACCAACAAGGGGCAGATATGTATGCTGGATTTGGGCGCCAACACCGATTGCAACGCCGAGCATTTATTGCAATTTGCCATCATGGGTTCCACTCTGGTCACTGCGCTGGAGCGCAAGCCCAGTCCCAGCATTGGCCTGTTGAATATCGGCAGCGAAGATATCAAGGGCAACGAGGTGGTCAAACAGGCCGCGCAGTTGCTGCGCGAAAGCGACTTGAACTTCTATGGCAACGTCGAAGGCAATGACATCTTCAAAGGCACCACCGACTTGGTGGTGTGCGACGGATTCGTCGGCAATGTGGCGTTAAAGACAACAGAAGGTCTGGCGCAGATGCTGGGCGGATTCCTGCGTGAAGAGTTCGGACGCAATGTTTTCACCAAATTTGCGGCACTGGTAGCCATGCCGGTAATCAATGCATTCAAACGCAGGGTTGATCACCGCCGTTATAATGGCGCGAGTTTTCTCGGGCTGAAGGGTATCGTAGTTAAGAGCCACGGTTCGGCGGATAGTTTTGCTTTCCTGTGCGCAATTGAACGGGCAGCGGAAGAAGCGCGCGGCGGCATGTTGCAACACATTAGTGAGCATGTCGAAAAATGGCATCGCGAGCGTCAAACGGGCATGGAGAAGTGATGTATATGCCCGTTCCCCCTTCCCAACCTTCCCCCGCAAGCAGGGGCAGGGGCAAACGAATCGCTACGCGAGTTTCATTAACCGCAGAGCAAGGAGCAGCCTGATGTATTCAAAAATTATCGGAACCGGCAGTTATTTGCCCGCTAAAGTATTGACCAACTTCGATCTGGAAAAGATTGTTGAAACGTCGCACGACTGGATCGTATCGCGCAGCGGCATCCATGAGCGGCATATCGCAGCAGACAACGAATTGAGCAGCGACCTTGCCCTGCAAGCCAGCCTGCGCGCGATCGAGGCAGCGGGCATCAGCGCGAACGAGATTGATCTGGTCATCGTGGCGACGACATCGCCGGATCAGAATTTCCCCAGCACCGCCTGCATCCTGCAAGACAAACTCGGCATCAAAAATCGCGGGCCGGCATTCGACATGCAAGCTGTGTGCGGCGGTTTCGTCTATGCCCTGAATACCGCAGATTTGTACATACGCGGCGGACAGGCAAAGACCGCGCTGGTCGTCGGCGCGGAAGTGCTGTCGCGTATTCTGGATTGGGAAGATCGCACTACTTGTGTGTTGTTCGGCGATGGCGCGGGCGCAGTGGTATTGCAAGCCAGCGAAATACCGGGCATCGTCGCCAACAAGCTGCACGCCGACGGCAGCCATCGCGGCATGTTGCAAGCCGATCCCCTCATCAAGATGGATGGCCAGGCAGTATTCAAATTCGCTGTCAAGGTGTTGAGCGAAGTGGTCGAAGAAGTACTTGAAGAGAGTCATTTGAGCGGTTCCGACATCAGTTGGCTGGTGCCGCACCAAGCCAACATCCGCATCATGGAAGCCACTGCGAAGCGGCTAGGCTTGAGCATGAATAAAGTGATCGTCACCGTCGCCACTCACGGCAATACCTCGGCAGCTTCTATTCCCTTGGCACTGGATACTGCGGTGCGCGATGGACGCATCAAGGCGGGGCAGAATATATTGCTGGAAGCCGTGGGTGGCGGGTTTACCTGGGGCGCAGTTTTGATTCGCTGGTAGAAAAATACAGCTTGTAGCTCGTAGCCTGTAGTTACCCGCCACCAGCTACAGGCTACCAGCTAATATTTAACGTAGTTTAATATTAAATATGACTAAATTTGCTTTCGTATTTCCCGGACAAGGCTCGCAATCGCGCGGCATGATGAACGGCTATGCCGACTTTGCTGCGGTACGCGACACCTTTACCGAAGCCTCCGAGGTATTGAAACAAGACCTGTGGCAACTGGTCGCGGAAGGCAGCGATGCCGACCTGAACGCCACCGTTAACACTCAGCCGCTTATGCTCACCGCAGGCGTGGCGGTGTACCGCGCGTGGCAATCGCAGAATGGCGCGGCTCCGGCCATCATGGCGGGACACAGCCTGGGCGAATACACCGCGCTGGTCGCTGCTGGTGCGTTGCATTTTGCCGACGCCTTGCCGCTGGTGCGCTACCGTGCGCAATGTATGCAACAGGCCGTGCCGGAAGGCGTGGGCGGCATCGCCGCGATACTGGGTTTGGATGAAGACGCGGTGCGTGCTGTGTGTATCGAAGGCGCGCAGGGCGAAGTGCTGGAAGCGGTGAATTACAACTCGCCCGGTCAAGTGGTGATAGCCGGTAATCGCGCGGCGGTAGAGCGCGGCATGGAATTGGCCAAGGCCCGTGGTGCAAAGCGCGCCATCATGCTGCCGATGAGCGTGCCGTCGCATTGTCGTCTGTTGAAAGGCGCGGCGGAACAGCTACGCGATTACCTCACTAATGTTGCCGTGCAAACCCCGTCCATTCCGGTGCTGCACAATGCCGATGTCGCCGCCTACAGCGATGGCGCAGCAATCAAGGACGCGCTGGTGCGGCAGTTGTATTCGCCGGTGCGCTGGGTGGAAACCGTGCTGGCATTCGGCAAACAGGGTATCACCCACAATGTGGAATGCGCGCCAGGCAAGGTGCTGGCAGGGCTGAACAAACGCATAGACACCAACCAGCAGGCATTAGCTATCAACGATGGCGAAGCATTGAAGTCGGCTTTGAGTATACTCATACAATAAATAAGGAGAATATTATGAGTTTAAAAGGTAAAACAGCCCTTGTTACCGGAGGCGCCCGAGGGATCGGTAAAGCCATTGTGCTTAAGTTAGCTCGCCAGGGCGCTAATGTCGCTATTCTTGATATGGCCTTGGCTCCTGATACGGTTAAAGAGGTCGAGGCTCTTGGAGTTAAAACCATCAGCCTTGAAGCTAATGTTACAAAGTTGGAATCGATAGAAAATGCCATCGAACAAGTGATCGCTACGTTCGGTAGCCTCGATATTGTCGTTAACAATGCGGGGATTACTAAAGACAACCTATTCTTGCGGATGAAGCCGGAAGAGTGGGATCTTGTTATTTCTGTTAATTTGACCGGCGCTTTTAATGTGTGCAAGGCTATTAACAAACAGATGTTCAAGCAACGTGCGGGCAAGATTGTCAATATCGCATCGGTGGTTGGGCAGATGGGTAATGCGGGGCAAGCAAACTATGCAGCGTCGAAGGCAGGTCTTATCGGTCTTACAAAGACATTGGCCCGTGAATTCGCAGCACGAAATATTCAAGTCAATGCGGTTGCACCAGGGTTTATCAATACAGAAATGACCGCAAAGTTGCCGGAAGATGTGAAACAACATTTTATCAAGAACATTCCAGCCGGCAGCTTTGGCAGTGCCGAAAATGTCGCCGATGCAGTTGCCTTTTTATGCAGCGCCGATGCTGATTATATTACCGGCCAAGTCATCAATGTTGATGGCGGGATGGTCATGTCTTAGCCCTGAATCCGCAAGTGAACATGACCACACACACCATTACCTTGTCTCCCGTGACAACACAGATACCCATGTCCGATGCCGACCCCATCATCGGCGGTCGCGTCGAACTACAGCTTCTCACCACGCTTAAGTGCAACCTGAAATGCAGTTACTGTTCGATGGGCGTAGGTGAGGTACTCGGCTCGCAGACAGAACTGAAATACGACATCGAACAACTCGCCACCTTCATCGGACGGCATCTCGTCGACAAGGAAATCTATGTCACGTTCTATGGAGGCGAACCGACACTCAACCGGGAGATGATGGAAACGGTCATGCGGCGTTTCCCATCCTTCCGCTACCAGTTGCAGACCAACGGTACGCTACTGGACAACCTGCCTGACTGGATGCTGCACAGGCTGTCCAACATTCTGGTCTCCATCGACGGGGGAGAACGCACCACGGACGGTTACCGTGGTCAAGGCGTGTGGCGCCAGGTACACAAGAACGTGAACCATGTACGCGACCGGCTGGGCGGCAGCGTCACCGCGCGCGTGACTTGGGGACACTCCGATACCAGCTTTGAGGAGCTCGACGACCTCGCGGAATCCTTTGATTACCTGTACTGGCAGTTTGTTGCCGACGAACAATATTTCGATAATTCACTGGAAAAGCGCAAAGCGGTATTAATCCAGCTAATTAACAAATTCTTCCTCCGCACCGACAAGCTATACCCATTGATCCCAATCATGGGCATAGTGCGCAACAAGGTGTTGCCGAACCGCGCCAATGAACTCTATGCCGGCAAAACCCAGTGCCGCGTCTCGACGCACATACTCAACGTCATGCCGGATGGCAAGATATTTCCTTGTCCGGATATGACATACATGCCGAGCATGCAGATGGGCGAGATTCAGGACAACTGGCTGATCAAGAGCACTTTGCAGATGCATCCCGACATGCCATGCGCTTCCTGCGAAGCTTTTTCCTGGTGTCGCGGCAACTGCATGAAGAACCTCTATTTAGGGTACGTGAAGAAAGACGATCGCTACCGAGCCAACGTGGTCGAGCCGATTTGCGAACTGGTACGCTTCATGGGCCGCGAGATCGACAAGCATGACCCACACGCATGGTTCGATGAGGCGTCCCTGCCGGTGAGAAAACAGCTGATCGACGCGGAGGTTTACGAGTACGTCGAAATCATGCCTTAAAGACAGGAGGGAATCCTCGGCTAATTTTTAGAGGAGCTATTGTGTCGGCCACATTACAAATTCACCATCCAGTTTGGAAATCCGGGCAAGTTTGGTAGAATGCCCGCTGTTTTTTGAATTTACAACCAAAGGTAGGGAGTGTTACATGTCTAATATCGAACAACGCGTCAAGAAAATCGTTGCTGAACAACTCGGCGTAAACGAGTCCGAAGTCAAGAACGAGTCCTCGTTCGTCAATGATCTGGGCGCGGATTCTCTGGATACGGTTGAGTTGGTGATGGCGCTGGAAGAAGAGTTCGAATGCGAAATTCCGGATGAAGATGCGGAAAAAATCACCACCGTGCAACAGGCTATCGACTACGTCAACGCCCACCCCAAGTAATTTCCTGTTCATTTTCCGTTAGCGGAGTCAGTTTGTCTAAACGCAGAGTCGTCATTACCGGACTGGGGATCATCTCCCCAGTCGGGACAGGAATCCCCACGGTCTGGCAGAACATCGTCGCGGGGAAATCCGGCATCACTAAAATCACCCACTTCGATGCCAGCGCGATGGCAGCGCAGATCGCCGGTGAAGTGAAAGATTTCGATGTCACGCAATTCCTTCCCGCCAAGGATGCACGCCGCATGGACCGATTTATCCATTTCGGTCTGGTGGCGGGGATGGAGGCGTTCAAGGATTCCGGGCTGGAAGTGACTGAACAGAATGCCGAGCGCATCGGCGTGAACATCGGTTCCGGCATCGGTGGCCTGCCAATGATCGAGGATACGCATAACGATTACCTCGCCGCTGGGCCGCGCAAAATTTCGCCATTTTTTATTCCAGGCACGATTATCAATATGATTTCCGGTAATCTGTCCGTGATGTACGGATTGAAAGGCCCGAATTTGGCGATGGTCTCTGCCTGCACTACCGGCACGCATTGCATCGGCGAATCTGCGCGCATCATCGAGTATGGCGATGCGGATGTGATGGTTGCAGGCGGTTCTGAAGCGACCATCGGTGCGTTGGCAGTGGGCGGTTTTGCTGCCGCACGCGCACTGAGTACGCGCAACGATGATCCGGCCACCTCCAGCCGTCCGTGGGACAAGGATAGAGATGGCTTCGTGATTGGAGAAGGCGCGGGGGTGATGGTGCTGGAAGAATACGAGCATGCCAAGGCACGCGGAGCAAAAATTTATGCAGAACTAAGTGGTTATGGCATGAGCGGAGACGCCTACCATATCACCTCGCCGAATAGCGATGGGCCGAAACGCAGCATGTTGAACGCATTGCGCAACGCTGGCCTGAATCCGCAAGATGTGCAGTACGTCAATGCACACGGCACTTCGACCCCGATGGGCGACAAGAACGAAACCGATGCGATTAAACTGGCATTCGGCGACCATGCCCATAAGCTGGTGGTGAATTCTACCAAGTCCATGACTGGCCATCTGTTGGGCGGTGCGGGCGGGATAGAGTCGGTGTTCTGCGCGTTGGCAGTACATCACCAGGTTTCGCCACCGACCATCAATATTTTCGAACAAGACCCGGAATGTGATCTGGACTATTGCGCCAATGTTGCACGCGATATGAAGATCGATGTCGCGGTGAACAACAACTTTGGTTTTGGCGGAACCAACGGTTCGCTGGTGTTCCGCAAAGTTTAACTGTTTTTCGCCAAGATGCTGGTCAATGGCAAGCCGGGTAACTTGATCAGCATCCGAGATCGCGGATTGCTTTATGGCGATGGGGTGTTTCGCACCCTGCGCGCTACCTTGGGCAAGGTACAGCATTGGCCTTTGCACTATCAAAAACTCCAACACGACTGCGCTGCGCTGGGCATTGTTTGCCCAGACGCGACTTTGCTTTCCGTCGAGTTAAACGATTTGCTCGAGCTTCACCCCAATGGCGTAGTGAAACTGATCGTCACACGCGGGGAGGGCGCGCGCGGCTACGCACCCCCCGCATGCGCCAAGCCGACGCACCTCTGGGATGTTGGACTATTGCCTGACCACCCTGCCGACTGGGCGATAGACGGAATCAGGGCGCGGCTGTGTCAACTGCACCTGAGCCAGCAGCCGCGTTTGGCGGGCATCAAACACCTTAACCGTCTGGAGAATGTGCTGGCGGCGGCTGAATGGAATGATGCGGACATTGCCGAAGGCATATTGCTGGATGTCACAGGCAACGTAATAGAAGGCACACGCAGCAACCTGTTCATGGTGCGGAATGGGATATTGCTGACGCCTGACCTGTCGCACTGCGGCGTGGCAGGAATACAGCGCGGACGGGTGATGCAATGGGCGGCCACCCACAACGTACAATGCCGGGTGGAGCAATTCGGGCTGGCGGAATTGCTCGCAGCCGATGAGGTCTTTCTGGTGAATAGCATCATCGGGTTGTGGCCGGTGCGTGAATTGCAAGGGCGCAACTGGAGCCAACATCCAATTGCACTACAAGTGCAGAAAGATTTGAGCCATGAGACTGATTAAACGTTTGCTGTTCCTGCTGTTGCTCTCTGCAGCATTGCTGGCGGGGGCGATGGGCTATTACGCCACCCGTCCATTAATATTGCCCACATTACCGTTTGAATTTTCCATCAATCAGGGGGCCAGCCTGAAAGCTGCGGCGCGGCAGATGCAGCAGACCGGGGCATTGCCCAACGACTGGATGTTCGTCTGGCTGGGGCGTGCGCTCGGCAAAACGACTCAAATCAAGGCAGGCAACTATGAGCTGGAAGCCGCACCTACGCCGCTGGAATTGCTCGATATGATAACCAAGGGGCGGGGGAGTCAGAATGAGATTAGCGTTATCGAAGGGTGGACATTCAATCAGTTACGCGCTACTTTGAATGAAAATCCTGCCATTCGCCACGACAGTGCGGCACTGTCAGAGGCCGAGATCATGCAGCGTCTTGGAGCGACGGAGGGGCAGGCGGAAGGGCTGTTCTTCCCCGACACTTATTATTTTGCCAGTGGCACCAGCGACCTGAATGTGCTCAAGCGCGCCTATCAAACCATGCAGAAACACCTGCTGGAAAACTGGCAAACGCGCGCGCAAGGTCTGCCGCTTGAGTCGCCCTACCAAGCGCTGATTTTGGCTTCCATCGTGGAAAAGGAAACCGGGCAGGCCAAGGATCGGAACATGATCGCGGGCGTGTTCATCAACCGTTTGCGCACAGGCATGCTGTTGCAAACCGATCCCACAGTGATTTACGGCATGGGGGAAAAGTACGGTGGCAAACTGCACAAAAGCGATTTGCAGACGGATACCCCGTACAATACCTATACTCGTGCAGGGCTGACGCCGACGCCGATTGCGTTGCCGGGGCTGGCTGCGTTACAGGCGGCATTGCATCCAGCTCAAACCGATGCCCTGTATTTTGTGGCGCGTGGGGACGGCAGTTCAGAATTTTCCGGGACGCTGACGCAACACAACCGGGCAGTTAATCGTTATCTGAAATAACGAATTTTTGGTATAGCCAGTTCTACAAATGGATTACCATAAAAAATTATAAAAAAGTGTTTAAAAACAGAATGCAATATTCTATCAACTCGCGGATTCTGAGGTAATCAAATGCATGATTTATCATCGTTGATACCAAACCACATGGACGTGGTATTTTTTATTTATGGCTTGGCATTTTTTGCCCTTGGTCTGGTCATTTTGGTTCAACCCAAAGAAGAAAGCCAATATGAATCCTCACGATTTGTCGGGTGGCTGGCTTTTTTTGGACTTGTTCATGGCGCGATGGAGTGGCTGGATCTTTGGAAGATAGGCCATGGCGACAGTTCTACTCTGGCACTCCTGAAAGTTGATTTTCTGCTTGTTTCATATTTTTTTCTTTTTGAATTCGGGCGCCGCCTGACGCAATCCATCTGCGACAAGATACCCGCTGTTCCAAATATAGTCGGCAAGATGCTGGGAACGCCCATTTACGGGATTGTTGCATTGGGTTTTATGTTCGAGCTTCTGATGATTCCTGATAGGGTGTTGGCTATTACCATTGCATCCAGATATTTCCTGGGGTTTGTTGGTTCATCTTTGGCAGGCATTGGTTTTTTGCTGTGCGTCCATAAAAAGCTACCGCAGCAAGTAGAAAAAACAGCCCATTCGTGGGCAAGGAAATATTACGTTATAGCCGCCATGTCGTTCATCTTTTATGGCGTGCTGGCTGGTTTAGTGGTGCCTCCTGCCAATATCATTCCGGCGAATGTTATCAATGACCAATGGTTTCTTGCGACATTCAAATTCCCTGTCCAAATCTTTCGGGCTATCTGCGCAGTATTGGCTGCCATTGCGGTTGGCAACATACTCCGAGTTTTTCATCTGGAAATCCGGGAAAAATTACTTTCTTCCTTGAAGTTGGCCAAGGAAAGCGAGGCCAAGGTGCGGGAAATCACCTCGGTACTGGCGGAAGGAGTGTATGCATTTGATTGTGATGGGCTAGTCACCTTCGTCAACCCGGAGATGGAGAAGCTGCTTGGCTGGACGGCAACAGAACTTCTGGGCAAGAAAGGACACGAAACATTCCACTACAAACGCCCCGATGGCACACCGGTTTCTGTAGAGTCCTGTTTGGTTCATCAAACCCTCCTTACCGGCCAAACCTATCGTTCGTCCGATGAATGGCTGGTTCGCAAAGACGGAAGCATTATCCCCGTTTCCATCGTATCCAGCCCCATTTTTATGGATGGGAAAGTGATGGGTTCCGTTGCAGCTTTCCACGACATTACCGAGCGCAAGAAAGCTGAAGCAGATCTTCATATCGCCGCCACCGCCTTTGAAGCGCAGGAAGGCATGGTCGTTACCGATGACAATGGCGTGATCCTTCGGGTGAACAGCGCCTTCACCCAAATTACCGGTTACACCGCAGAAGAAGCAGTGGGCCAGAATCCGCGCATACTCAAATCTGACCGTCATGATGAAAATTTCTACGCGGCAATGTGGAAGAACCTCAATGACACTGGCGTATGGGAAGGCGAAATCTGGAACAGGCGCAAGAATGGCGAAATCTATCCCGAGCTTCTTATTATCACTGCAGTGAAAGACCAAAACGGCATCCTCACAAATTATGTCGCCACATTTAACGATATCACCGAGATCAAGGCGGCAGAAGAAGAGATCAATAATCTGGCGTTCTTCGATCCTCTGACGCGATTACCTAACCGGCGATTGCTGATCGATCGGTTACAACAAGCGCTGGCTTCCAGTGCGCGTAACGGCAGGGAAGGTGCGTTGCTTTTCATTGACCTGGACAATTTCAAGACCCTCAACGATACACTCGGTCATGACATCGGTGACCAACTGCTTCAACAGGTCGCACGACGTCTTGAATCCTGCGTACGTGAAGGTGATACCGTAGCCCGCCTTGGCGGTGACGACTTCGTGGTGATGCTGGAAGACCTGAGCGAACAAGCTTTTGAGGCTGCAGCACAGACGGAAGCCGTCGGCGATAAAATTCTCTCTACTCTCAATCAATCGTACCAGCTTGCTACACACGAATACCACTGCAGCACCAGCATCGGTGTAGTCCTGTTTAACGATCACGAACAGGAGATAGATGAATTGATGAAACAGGCAGACATCGCCATGTATCAGGCCAAGAAGGCAGGCCGCAACACCCTGCGCTTCTTCGACCCGCAGATGCAGAACGCCGTCAACATCCGCGCAGACCTCGAAGGCGAGTTACACAAAGCACTTGAGAACCAGCAATTCCATTTGTATTATCAAATCCAGGTGGACAGTTCGCACCGTCCATTGGGCGCAGAGGCTTTGATCCGCTGGATACATCCTGAACGTGGTCTGGTATCGCCCGCCCAATTTATCCCTCTGGCGGAAGAAACCGGGCTGATTTTGCCCATCGGACAATGGGTTCTGGAAACGGCTTGCGCCCAAATCAAGGCTTGGCAGCAATCTGAATTTACCTGTGACTTCATTCTGGCGGTAAACGTGAGTGCCCAGCAATTCCGCCAGGCTGATTTCGTGTCAATAGTGCAAGCTACCGTGCAACGCCATGCCATCAACCCGAAGCTGCTCAAGCTGGAACTGACCGAAAGCCTGTTGCTGGAAAAAATAGAAGACACCATTGCAACCATGAACACATTGAAAGAAATCGGTATAGAGTTCTCATTGGACGACTTTGGTACCGGCTATTCATCCTTGCAATACCTCAAACTGCTGCCGCTCCGTCAGCTCAAGATTGATCAGTCGTTCGTGCGGGATATTGCCATCGATAGCAGCGATAGAGCGATTGTGCGCACTATTATTGCCATGGCAAACAGTCTGAATATTGGTGTCATTGCCGAAGGGGTGGAAACGGAAGAGCAACGACAACTCCTCCTGAACGAAGGCTGCGTTCACTACCAAGGATATCTGTTTGGTAAGCCGATACCGATTGAGCAGTTCGAGAAACTGCTGCTTTCCAACAAACTGAATGTCGCATAAGGTGCCAAAGCAGCCGTTGAGTTTAGTGCTGCGATCAGTGGCGAATTTGGATTTTTAGAGGTGCCAAAATATCAAAAATGAACAAAGCAAAATTCATCACCTTTGAAGGCGTGGACGGGGCAGGGAAGAGTACTCATCTGGCCTGGTTTACCGAAACTCTGCGCCAACGCGGTTTGGACGTGCTGGTCACGCGCGAACCGGGCGGCACGCCACTGGGTGAGCGCCTGCGCGAGATATTGCTGAACCAACCCATGCATGCCGAAACCGAGGCGCTGTTGATGTTCGCCGCGCGTCTTGAACATATCGAACAGGTCATCAAACCCGCCCTGCAACGGGGAACCTGGGTGGTGTCTGACCGTTTTAGCGATGCCAGCTTTGCCTACCAAGGTGGGGGCAGGGGAGTACCGTTGGCCAAATTGGAGCAACTGGAGCGTTGGGTGCATGCAGACTTGCAGCCGGACTTGACCCTGCTGTTCGACATCCCTGTCGAGGTAGCACGGCAACGGCTGTCAAACAATGTCACGCTGGATCGCTTCGAGCAGGAGCAGGGTAGTTTTTTCGAAAAGGTGCGACAAGCTTATCTGGATCGCTGCAAGAAAACCCCCCAGCGTTTTGCCCTGATCAACGCCAGCCAGACCCCGGAACAGGTTAAGTCTGACTTGGCGAAAATAGTGGCATCACTTTGAAATGAATAAACTATACCCGTGGCAGGCTGAACCTTGGCAACGCTGGATCGGGTTGCGTTCGCGCCTGCCCCATGCCATCTTGCTGAAAGGGCCGCAGGGGATAGGCAAGTTCGATTTCGCCATCAACCTTGCCCAGTCCTTGCTGTGTGAACAGTCGCTCGCCGACGGATTAGCCTGTCAGGATTGCCCATCCTGCCACTGGTTTCAGCAAGAAACTCACCCCGATTTCCGCCTGCTCCAACCTGACGCGCTGGCCGAGGCGGAAGACGGTGAGGAGCGCGAAGCGGGCAAGAAAAAGCCCTCGCGCCAGATTTCCGTTGACCAAGTGCGCGCCTTGGCGGACTTCGCCAACCTTTCCGCGCACCGGGGCGGTCATCGCGTGGTGCTGATCCACCCCGCAGAAGCGATGAATACCAATGCGGCGAATGCGCTGCTCAAGACTCTGGAAGAGCCATCCGCACGCATGCTGATCATCCTGGTCTCGCACAAACCACAGCAATTGCTGCCGACTATCCTGAGCCGCTGTCTGACGCTTGCCATGCCGATGCCCACGCTTGAGGCCAGCACCGCCTGGCTAAAACAGCAGGGTATAAACAATCCGGCAGCAATGCTGGCACAGTCCGGTTTCGCCCCATTGCAGGCAGCACGCCTTGCCGAAGAGGCCGCAGGAACAGATGAATACAACCGCTTCTTGCAGGAAATCAGGCAACCCGCCAAGTTCGATGTATTCGCCTTGGCGGATCAATTGCAGAAGACGGAACCCGCCAAAGTCATTCACTGGTTGCAGCAATGGTGTTATGACTTGAGCAGTGCAAAGCTCACCGGAAAGGTTAGATACAACTCAGAACTAACTGATTCAATTAAAAAACTATCAGATAAAATCTCCGCGCTTGATTTGATGCGTTACCAGAAGGAACTGCTGGTTGCCCGGCGCGAGGCGCTGCATCCCTTGAATCCAAAACTGCAATTTGAGTCCATCCTTTTGTCTTACCGCCAACTAATGCTGGCAGGTCAGTAGCTGAGTTCACCATGTTTATTGATTCCCATTGCCATCTCAATTTCCCCGAACTGGTCGCAAACCTGGATGAGCTTCTGTCCAACATGCGCCAGAACGAAGTCAGCCGTGCCTTGTGTGTGGGGGTCAATCTGGCTGATTTCCCGCAGATTCAACTGCTCGCCGAACAGCACGAGCAAATCTACGCATCCGTTGGCGTCCACCCGGACTACGAACTGGATGCCGAACCGACACAGGAACTGCTGGTGCAGATGGCGCAGCATCCAAAAGTCATCGCCATCGGCGAAACCGGCCTCGATTATTTTCGTTTGAAAGGCGACTTGGAATGGCAGCGCGAACGCTTCCGTACCCACATCCGTGCGGCAAGAGCATGTTGCAAGCCATTGATTGTGCATACCCGTGAAGCGGCGCAGGACACCTTACGCATCATGGCGGAGGAGGGCGCAGACCAAATCGGCGGCGTTATGCACTGTTTCACCGAAAGCCTGGAAGTTGCGCAGGCCGCAATTGATATGAATTTCTATATCTCGTTTTCCGGCATCGTCACCTTCAAAAAAGCCACCTCGATCAAGGAGGTGGCCCAACTGGTTCCGCTGGATCGCATCCTGATCGAAACCGATGCGCCTTATCTGGCGCCCGTTCCCTATCGCGGCAAACTCAACCAGCCCGCCTATGTGAAGCATGTGGCGGAAGAAATTGCCAATCTGCGAGGAATATCTTTGGCAGAAGTTGGGCGTGCCACCACTGAAAATTTTGGGCGTTTATTTCTGGGTGAACGACACGGTTGACTTGCATCGCATCTAGCACCCTTAGACGCGGCAAGCCCGGTTCCCTCTTTATCTCATAATCTATGAGACGTGCGACCTTGCCGGAATCGCCCGAGCAAATAGTTAGAAGTCGACTTTCGGAAGAGGAACGAGCCGGAACGGAACTAACTTGAGCTTTATTCCGTCCGAGAAACGCCGCCAAGAATAACAATGCCGCCAAGACCAGTAACAGAGTGACCATTTTCCCCCCTCTCTATTGCCTAGAAATCCGCATTACACCGTTAGTAGTTTCAATTTTGAACTGCTTAAGGACGTTCATGCCGAGCAAGACAGGCGTAGTACCCGGCATGATCGTTATTGCCACATCGCTCAACTGAAAACCACTAAAGGTTAATTGTTTGGCTATGGTAGTACAGGTATCCACTATGCCATTAGCTGTTTCCCCTTTTCCTGCTTTACCCTCACCAGTTGCACATCCAGTTATACCAAAATCTGAGGCCGCTTGTTTCGTTATAGATACAAATGATGCGCCTGTATCTACCATAAAATTAACTGTATGTCCGTTGATGGTTCCTTCCACCGTATAATTTCCGCTTGCATTCGGATGTAGCTCGATAGGTGCACCCTGCGTCATTCCTACAGATTCTTTATTGCTGTTATCAAAGATCGACAAATCCACTTCATACCGCCTAATTTCCCATTCATTTTCATGGCAAGGTTCAGATCGATACGTCATAGTTCTATCCGACCTATTACAATCATAGTAGATTACCGTTTCGGAGAGCGCCGATATCGGCGCGCACAGCGCAACAAATGCGATAGCATGACAGATAACAGTTTTCACCCCTGCTAGAGCCATATCAAATAACCCCTCTTGTTTTTCAACTAAAGCACTCTACACCCGGCAAGCCAAATCTTAAAACCTTTTTTCCATTCAAGCGTGGTTTCGTTGAATAACCCGCTAATCCTCGCTTTTGTGTCCGTCTGTTGCTTATATTGACGGCGCACATTGAGAATACCCTTGTGAGTTAGTCAAAATATCCAGATTTAGTGACATGCTTTCGCACGGGGAGGATAATATAACACTTCGCATAATGTATATTATGTCAAATATTTTCAGAAATTATGCGTCAAATTCAAAGCATTTTTGTCCGTTTGACTAAATGTGTTTACATCCGGAGACTAAAAGTGTTTACAGCGCCCCACTTTTAGCCATCGGGACAACCCGTTACTAAATCTGCCGATTTCCCGTTTTTTGACTTGTTTAAATTTCCTGCAAGGTGCCTACCTGCATAGCAACATCCTCGTGGTGACGCCTTATCTGAGTTTTTGCGTTTAAATCTGACCCGGGTGTTGCATCGAATTTTGACCCACCCTAAGTTTATATCTTAACGGTTCAGGTTGTGGATAGTTTTCTGGTTTTGCCCCCCTTTCCAGTTTGAGTCGAGCTGTTCTTAAAACGGTAACTATCGTTGCCGGTCTCAATGATGTGGCAGTGATGGGTAAGCCTGTCCAATAGTGCCGTCGTCATCTTTGGATCCCCAAACACGTTGCCCCATTCTGCAAAGCTCAGGTTGGTCGTTATCACAAGGCTTGTTCGCTCATAGAGCTTGCCGATGAAGTGAAACAGCAAAGCACCGCCTGCCTGGCTGAACGGCAAGTAGCCCAGTTCATCCAGAATCACCAAGTCGGCATACATCATTCGGCTGGCAAGTTGCCCCTGCTTGCCAGCGGCCTTCTCGAGTTCCAGCGTATTGACCAGTTCGATGGTCGAGAAGAAGCGCACCCGGCGGTGCTGATGCTGCACGGCCTGCACACCCAATGCAGTGGCAAGGTGTGTCTTGCCTGTGCCGGGGCCACCGACCAGCACTACGTTGTGCGCCTGATCCAGAAACTCACAGCGATGCAATTGGCGAATCAGTGCCTCATTCGCCTCGCTCTGGCTAAAGTCGAAGCTCGCCAGGTCGCGGTAGGCCGGGAACCTGGCTGCCTTCATCTGGTAGCCGATAGAGCGTACCTCACGCTCAGCCATCTCCGCTTTGATTAGAGTTCCCAGCATCTCCTGCGCATTCTGGTATGCAGGCGAATTCTGCCTGGCCAGTTCGTCGACGGCTTGCGCCATACCGTACAACTTGATCGCCTTGAGCGAGGTCATCATAGCTTCATGCTGCATGGCGCACCTCCCGTAGCTCATCATAGCGACTGACATTAGCCTGCGGTTCGACCATCAGCGTCAGCGGAGTATCAATGGGAGCTGGTGGTGCGGGCTCAATCAGCCGTTTGAGAAGATTGAGCACATGCTGCTTGGATGGCACACCGGCCTCCAAGGCCAACTCGACCGCCGCCAGCACCGCTGACTCATCATGTTGTAGAACCAGCGCCAGTATCTCAACCATCTCCCGATCACCGCCTTGGCGCTTGAGCAGAATGGCCTGCAATCGCTTGAAGGCATCAGGCAGCTCGGTGAACGGCGCACCATTGCGCAATGCGCCGGGTTTGCGCTGTAATACGCTCAGGTAATGGCGCCAGTCATAAATGGTTCGCCCAATTGCAGGATTGCGTTGAATCAGCCGTGCATGTTCGGCAATAACCTGTGCCTCGGCCACAAACACCAGCCGGTCGGCATACACTCGAAGGCTGATCGGACGGTTGGCATAGGAGGCTGGTACGCTATAGCGGTTGCGTTCGAACGTGACCAGACAGGTCGGCGATACACGTTTGATATGTTCCACAAATCCGTCGAACGGACAGGGCAGCGCCATCAGGTAAGGGCGTTCGGCAGCATAAACATCGGCAACGCTGCGGTCAGGCTGCTCAGGATGGGTAATCTCGCTCCAGAGTGATACACACCGCTGTTGCAACCAATCATTGAGTTCAGCCAAACTGCCGAATGTTGGTAACTGGTTCCATATGCGGTGACGTGAATCCCGTACGTTCTTCTCAACTTGCCCCTTCTCCCAGCCGGATGCAGGATTACAGAACTCGGCATCGTACAGGTGGTGGCTCACCATGGCAGTGAAACGGATGTTGACATCACGCTGCTTGCCGCGTTTTACCTTATCCACGGCAGTCTTCATGTTGTCGTAGATGCCACGGGCAGGCACACCACCAAAGGTTGCGAAGGCATGGTTATGAGCATCGAACAGCATCTCGTGCGTCTGAAGCGGATAGGCACGCAAGAAGAATGCTCGGCTGTGGCTGAGCTTGAAGTGCGCAACTTGCAACTTGGTTCGTTCACCTGCTATGACCGCCCAGTCCTCGCTCCAGTCGAACTGAAATGCTTCTCCTGGTGCAAAAGTAAGTGGGATGAATGTGCCGCGACCAGCGGTCTTGGCCAGTTCCTGCTGCTCTTGCCGCCATCGCTTGGCAAAGGCTGCAACTCGGTCATAGGAACCGGTAAAGCCCAACTGCACCAAGTCTCGGTAAAGTTGTTTGAGACTACGTTTCTGTTTGCGTCCCTTGCTGGCCTCTGTCTTTAGCCATGCCGCCAGTTTGGCAGCATAGTCATCCAGCTTGCTCGGGGTCTTGCGTTTAGGATAATTCGGCTCAACAACTTCGTTGGACAAATACTTCCTGATGGTATTTCGAGCGATTCCGGTCTTGCGGACTATCTCTCGAATCGGCATGTTATCGCGTAAATGCCAACGCCTGATGCTGCTTAATATCGCCACGTTGATCACTCCTGTTTACTCCCGCTCAAATATTGAGCAGGACAGTATCTATACGTGGGTCAAATTTGGATGCAATTTATTGCATTAGGTGGGTCAAATTTATGTGCAAAAACTCACAGCATAGTCATCCAGCTTGCTCGGGGTCTTGCGTTTAGGATAATTCGGCTCAACAACTTCGTTGGACAAATACTTCCTGATGGTATTTCGAGCGATTCCGGTCTTGCGGACTATCTCTCGAATCGGCATGTTATCGCGTAAATGCCAACGCCTGATGCTGCTTAATATCGCCACGTTGATCACTCCTGTTTACTCCCGCTCAAATATTGAGCAGGACAGTATCTATACGTGGGTCAAATTTGGATGCAATTTATTGCATTAGGTGGGTCAAATTTATGTGCAAAAACTCAGCTATGCCTCTCAGTTCCAAGCCATCGAAGTGGTGGCGCAAAACATCAAGGCCGTCGGCGCACTTTCCCGTGCGACGCACGAGATGCAAAAGGAGCGTGGCCTGACGGCTATCAATCACTCCAAGGCTGAAGGCCAAGCACTCGCCGAACAGATCGGACATACCAATATAGCTTTGTCTCGGCTGTCCAGAACAGACGTCCACATTGTCGGCTTCGACGAATCCCTTGCTCGAGTGCGTAAAACGGCGGCAACCGCCGCGACTGAGCAACTGACGATCCGGAACGAATACAACAAACTGATCCAGAGCCTCATTGATGAAATGGATCGGCTGACCCGTGAATCCGATGCGGCCGCCAATGCCGATGTCGCCGCGCTTACTCAACTGGCTGCGACAAAGGAATACCTCGGGCAAATGCGAGCGACGCTAGGCTACTGGATCGTACAAAAGCACAACGATATCCTTGTGCTCAACAGCCTGATCCGACTCAAGAGCCTTCACGACGAGGAAAGGCGTAAATTCATGCTGGAAGCCTCGCCCGAGTTACGTGATACATTCAACACAAAGTTCTCGGGACAGGAAGTCGAGCAGACACTAAAAACGGTGACTCAGATCGTCGACACTGGCAAGCTGCCGCAGCAACTTAATGAGCAGGCTTGGTGGTCGATGTCCACTTCGGCGATTGATCATCTGAAAGCCGTCGAAGATCGCTCGCTGAAATTGATCGAGCAGAAGGCGGAAGTCGAACTCGCACAACTTCAATACTCTATGCGCATCGGGGCGATCGCCACACTGGCTGCTGGCCTTGCTGCCCTCATCTTGGCTTTATCAGCAACCACCTCCCTGCTGCGCGCCCTCGATAGGGCCTTGGCGAGTATGGAACTTATTGCCTCCAGCCAAGATTTCCACTGCCGCATCCCTGCCGATTCGTCGGATGAGATTGGACGCATCTCACGCAGTTTCAACCAGTTGCTGGACATTGCGGAACGGTTGTTGATAGAAAAGGACTACCTTGCGGTTACCGACCCTTTGATGGGCATCAACAACCGGCTTCGGTTCGCACAGGTTCTCGGCGAGGAAGCGGATAGGAAGCGCCGTACCGAGACTCCGATGGCGCTGGTCATGTTTGATATCGATCACTTCAAGTTCATCAACGACACTTATGGGCATAACGGCGGTGACAAAGTACTGAAAACCATGGCGAGCCTCGTCATCGGCGAGATTCGAACCACCGATTTTTTCGCCCGCTGGGGTGGCGAGGAGTTCGTCCTGCTGCTCAGGGACGAAGATTGCGACGAAGCCATAGTTGCAGCCGAGAAGCTCAGAAAGCAAATCGAGAACACGGATTTTCCTGCCGTCGGCAAGGTAACATGCAGCTTCGGCGTAGCAGCTTGGGAGCATGGCGACACCGAAGAGAGCTTCGTTGCGCGTGCCGACAAAGCGCTCTATGCAGCGAAGAAAGGCGGGCGCAATCAGGTCATTTGTACACAAGGAGCCAAGGGAAGCTGTGGTGGGCGAGTCCAATGCGCACAACAGGCTGACACCGGTTTGCCGGATACCATATAACCGTTTTATTTGGCCATCTAATTGATTTTATTTGTTATTAAAATCACCAGTACGCATGAATCTACATTTACCTCTCATGGTGCGTATGACGGGGAACCCTATCCCACTTTTCTATATTTTCCCAAAATATCTATGCCGTTCGGCATATAGACTATTCTAAATAATTACTGTAGTCTGCGGTAACTCATCTGCTGGTGGATCAGCAGATTCTGTGTAGTCGTTTATTGAAAAGGGCAAACCTGTTGAAAAACAGGGACGCAAAGTTTCCGATCTAAGGGGTAAAACCTATGATAGCGGGGCCGCCGGGATGTTCTGGTTGCTCCTCTATTTGTCTCGATTAGGGGGGTGACATGTCACACGCAAAGCCAGTTCTAGATATTTATTCTTCTGACACCGCTACTGAAAGCAACCCATCCAACAGGTTGTCTCTTGGTTCATGCTCATCACCACCATCCTCACGAATTCATGAGTTGCCTGCCAGGCACGAAGTTCGTCGTTCAACAGAGAATGATTTGAGGCCGCTCAAATGCCTAGCCTGATATCGACCCTTAATGACGAGAAAGCCGAGTTCTACTCGCTCTTGCGGAAGCGCATGGATGAGCAGGGGGACTTCCCGTCCCTGTCGAGATCAGTGCAAGATCTGACTAAGACGATGCAGGATGGGGACAAGAACATCACGGATATTACCGGGGCCATATTGAGCGACTTCACCTTGACGCAAAAGGTGCTCCGGCTCGCCAATTCCACCAACTCCGGCAAGCATGCTGAAAGCGAAGGGGAAATTACCACCATAAGCAAGGCAGCAGTGGTGCTGGGCTATGACGCCATTTCGAATCTCGCACTCAGCGTCCGTTTCCTGGATACTCTCTCCACCAGTTCAACTGACTCGGATGCAGCGCACGCGGAAATGTCCAAGGCGCTGCTCGCGGGCGACATCGTAAGAAGAATTGCGCACAAAGCCAATCTAGACGATGGAGAGGAAGCCGTTGTTTGCGCACTAATGCATCACTTAGGCCGCTTGCTGCTGGTGTTTTATTTTCCTGAAGAATGGTCAGAGATAAAAAAGATTTCCGCGAGTAATTCCCTGACTGAAAATCAGGCCACACTGGAAGTCATCGGTGTGACGCTGGACGAAATCTCGCAGGAGGTCGCCAAAAGCTGGCGGCTGCCCAAGAAAATATCCAATAGCATGGGCAGCTTGGATTCTCCTAGCGAAACTAGCATTCCCGGTTCAACAGATTGGCTAAAAACGATAGCCAATTTTGCGGGGGACGCAGCGGCACTCATGGTCAAGAAGGGGGCTGGCAGCAATGGTTTAAACGAGCTTGCCTCCCGTTACGGCGACGCCCTGCTGGTTCCTGTTGATTCTATTATCCACTCGGTCCAAAGCGCCGTTGCCGAATCAAGTGATTTTGCTTATCTTGCCATGCTTGAAGACGTTGAAGAACAGCATGGCAAGCCTGGCGACTCCATGGAGCGCCTTGCTGCGGGGGTTCTTGAAACCTCAAAAGCCTTGGCGGAAGGCATGAGTTTCGGCAATGTATTGAACATGGTTCTTGAAACAATGCATGGAGCCATGAACTTCAACCGGGTGGTTGCCTTCCTGCGCGACGGTGGCTGCTATAAAGGAAAAATAGGTTTTGGCACCATGATGCCAGAAATATTGCCGTGCCTTGTATTTCCAGAAGGCTACGAGATGGATGTTTTTCATTTGTCGCTGACTAACCAAGCCGACGTGTTCATCGAGGATGCGGTTAGATCCAATTCGGCGTCCAGCATGCCCGCATGGTTTACTGAAAATTTACCTGACGTCCGTGCCTTTGTCCTGCTTCCCATGGCTCTAAATGGACACCCGATAGGTCTGCTATATGGTGACTGGCGGCAAGGGACAACAGGATTGGTCGAGGAAAGCGAATTGGGCTTATTGTGTTCACTCAGGGATCATCTGATTGAACTGCTTTCGAAAATACGGATAGAGCGATAGCCCCTTCAGATATTCTGCATCCATAACAGAAACAAACCCCGTCCGGAGATCGAACTCGATCAGCGCATCGCTTGGTGAAAAGCAATTTTCCCCTTGCTTTGGGAAGGGTTGTGCGTTTGGTTCATAGCGGGCCATGTTTGGGGTATTGACTGGGCAAATTCTTGCCGCTTCGCTAAGAAAACAGATTTCTTCGTGTATTTGACGGGAAAAAATTGGCATTGACCGAGGGGATGTGGTCTAGGATACTTCGGGTTCCTCAGCAACCATAAATCGGTAGGTATGAAGTACGTGAAGTTGGAGAACGTGGTGCTTGCCGTTGGCCTGCCACCTAAGTTTTCGAAACGGCTGGGTATATCATCGGTTTCAGGCGTTTCTCTTGTCGGTGGGGAATATGACAGGTCATCTGATTTTGTTTGGTTGTCGCACACGTCAGGGCATCTGGCTGAGTCAATCTCTATTGTCTTTTATAATGCTGTGTTTTTGTGCTGTGGCCTCCCAGATGGCTATCGCGGGAGAGCCTGCTTGGTGGACGGCACAAAAACAGAGTTGCGGTCTGCCGTCTGGTCTTGCCTATAACGACTGGAACGGAAAATGCAACAGCTCGTCCGGTGGAGTCCCTGCTGGCGGTGGTTCCGCCCCACAACAGAAGATGATGGAGCAGGGAGCCGCCGCCGTGGGGAACGCGATCGGAAAGGCGATCGGAGAGGCTATTTTTAGTGGCCCGCAACAGGAGGATCCCGGTCAGGCTGCCGCCGCCAAGGCCGCAGCATTCGAATGGCAGCAAAGGAGGAACGCGGCGCAACAGCTCAACAACAGCGGCATCTATCTGTTCAAACAAAAAAATTATACGGGCGCCATCAACGAGTTCCAGCAGGCCCTTATTCAGACTCCGGGCGACCCTGTGATCATCAAGAATATAGCGACTGCCAAGCAACAGATTAAAGATACGCAGACTGCCAACAAAAACAGCAACGCCTTGAAAAAATTGTTGGGTGGGGCCGCAGGTTCCGGCAATCAGGGTCAGAACGGGGCTTTGCCTTCAAGCCCGGCGGACTCCTCCGGGCTGGGCTTGGTAAACCTGGATTCAGCGCCGATTTTGACGAACAGACCCGTCGCGTCTCCTGGCTCTGAAGGTCGGGATGCGATTAAAGGTCAGCTCAGAGGGGTGTTCGATGTTCCGCCACCGCCAAACCCGCTAGTTCAGTTGCCGGAGAATAAGGATATCGAGTTGCTCGGCCAGCCTCCAGCGCCACCTCCATCTCAGTGGCCAGGCCCCAAACGTCCGGCAGGAGAACCCAAACTGGTCAATCCGCTCGACCAGGAGCAACAGGAAAAGGCTGAGGCGGCGCGCCAGTTCGACACCATTTTTGCGCAGCCTGGAGGTTTGGATGATATTTTGGAAAAACAGGCGCCTTTTGAGGAGTTAAAATGAGACATACGCAATCTGGTGCGATTTCGCATCTATGTGCTTTTGATGGTTGTGAGCTTGTTAGGTGTCGTCGGGTGCTTTTCTGCGCCGTATTTTTGTCGGTGTTGTTTTTCCCGCCACTCTCGCAAGCGCAGACCCCCTCCCCCGCTACCACGCAGAAGTTGAGTCAGTCGCAGCCTGGGCTGGCGCCGGATGATGTTATATCGAGGTTGTCGGGCCTGGTTCACGCCGAGAAGTACGCCGAGGCGAAGCAACTGATTCCTGGTCTGTTGAAGGCCTATCCAGACGACCAGCGATTGGTTAAGGCCAATGCGCTTTTGGATAAACTGCTGTCCGCCGTTGGGTCGAAGGATAAGGTGTCCGGTGACGGTCAGCAATCAGACGTTCGTGATCCATCACAGCCGAAACCGAAGGATGACTCTGAAGGGTTTGTTGGGATCGGTGCTCAGATGGAGGTTGTTCCGGAAGCCCAGATAGTAAGAATCACTGGTGTGTTCCCCGACTCTCCTGCCGCTCGGGCTGGTTTGTCCGCCGGTGTTATTGTGGACAAAGTGGATGGGGTATCCGTCAGGGGTAAGAGTCTCGAAGAGGTGGCCAAGGCCATCCGTGGAGATGCTGGTACACAGGTTAGCTTGAACCTAATTGATTCTGGTGGGGTGGCTTCTACCGTCGTGCTGACGAGGCAAAAAATCCAACCTGCAGACGATGCCGATCCATCCCAGTTGACTGGTATGGAGCGCGTTGACTACAGCGCTCTTATCGAGCTGGCAAGGCAAGCGCAACAAACTACTGACCTGTCGGAGCAGCAGTCGTTGTTGACGCAGTTTATGCTCAAGAGCGGTCCGTTCCTGCAGAAGCACCCGAAGGAGATGTTGTTGTGGCAGTTCCGCGCCGTATCGGCCATAACCCTGAACAACCCTTGGCTTGGATATGAAGCAGGTCAAAAACTTTTGGTGGCAGGGGCTGCTAATAGCAACGATCCAGGTTTGCAACAACTGCTAGGGCAGTTAAAAAACAAGGGATGGCTGGATAGGCATAGCACTGAGCTGGCGGCCAAACAGGCTAAATACGATTGGCTGGTTGGTACTTGGACCGTGACTTGGTCGGAGTCTTGGCCGTCCCGTGGTGTGTGGCCATTCAGTACGGGTCCCGTGAATGGGAAGGGCACATTCAACACCGTGGAGATAACTGTTACGGCTACGGACATCAGCGGTTATGATGTGGTCGACGGAGCTAAGTCGTTCCATGTTGGAGGTCATATTCTCGAGTCAGGGGAGATCAAGTGGTCTTGGTATTTGGCTCCGTCTGGAAATTTTCCTGGCTATCACACCACCATATGGGGTAGAAATGCCGGCGAGATATTTTATCCGTCTGGATGGCAGCCCGTAATCTCGTGTCAGATCAGCGGTGACAGGAGGATGATTACGATGGTAGTCCCATCGCAGGACACGAATCCCAAAAGTGCAGACCCTATGCGCGACACAGTTACTTTAGTGCTCCGAAAAGATTAGCGCCCTGCCGCTCGCAGGCCAGCCACACTTTTGCCAGATCGTACTGTTTGATGACTGTGGCTCATGGAACTCGTTTTCCGTTGGCATCGTCATTTTTTCTCGGGATTGCAGTCGTTCAATTAGCCCATAATTCTTCTTGGGTTGAAATTCCACTTCCCGTTAACGGGAGCTCGCGACCTGCAACTTTCGACACACATGTAGAATTGATTGCACTACGAAAGTAATTTATCCATTTCACAGGAATTTCCTTTTCTTCATTGAGCGCCAGAAGTTGTGCTGCAAAACTGTCGATTAGCTGCTCTGCTGCTTTTGTCCTGGCCGTTTCAGCTTCAATCCTGGCTTGCTTCTCTGCCAAAGCTTTAGCCTTTGCTCGTTTGGCGGCTTCAATTTCGGCTTGAATTTTTGCCTTTTCGATTGCCCTGGCCTCAGCTTTTGCTTTTGCTTCAGCCTCAGTTTTAGCCCTTGCTTCTAATGCAGCTTGTTTAGTGATCCTGGCTCGTTCTTCAGCCAATGCTCTTGCTCTAGCTTGTTCGGCTACTAAAGCCTCTAACTTTGCTTGGTGTGCTGCTTTGTTCTCCGCTTCAATTCTTGTCAGCTCAACTGCCTTTGCTTTCTCGGCGGCCAAAGCTTCAGCCATCGCTATCTTTACGGCAATTTTTTCTGTTTCGATTCTCGCTTTCTCGATTGCCCTGGCCTCGGCCTTCTCCATTGCCTCAGCCTTAGCTTTGGTCTTTAATTCTAACGCTACTTGCTTGGACGTCTTGGCACGCTCTTCGGCCGAAGCCTCTGCCTTAGCCACTTGCGCTTCAGCAAGCTTTATTCTGGCTTGCATGGTGTTCGCTTCAATTCTAGCTTGCTCAATTATCTTGGCTTGTTCTTCTGACAAAATCGCATCTATTGCCAATGCCGCAGCTTTAGCCATCTGATCTTCAACAGACGTTATTGTGGCTGACGTGGCTTTTGCCGTAACTCTGGCTTGCTCTGTTTTTTTGGCTAGTTTTGCGCTTTCGCGTTTTTGTTTTGAATTCATATTATTGAGTACAAAATCTACTCTACGAATTTTTTGATTGCTGGCAATCGTACATGTCGGATGTTCTAGGTATATGCCGAATGTCCTATGAAAATATGCCCTTATTTCATGCGTGAAACATTTCGATCAAACCAAGACGTTTGGCAACTTGCACTGCATCTATGCGTTTTCTAACGCCCAGGGTTTGGTATACCGCCGCCACATGCGCCTTGACGGTTCCTTCGGCAAGATGGATGGCTTCGCCTATTTCCCTGTTGCTGAGTCCATCGGACAGACACTTTAAAACATCCCTCTGGCGCGAGGTCAAGCCATGTGTCTTGGTTTTTGAATTACGGCCATCGCGGCTTTTATTTTCGTTCTCGACCACTGCCTTGGGATGCAATAGCTGATGCGGCACATATAGGCTTCCGGCAAGCACCAAATTCAACGCGCTTAACAGCGTTGATCCGCTTGAACTCTTGCACACATAACCGTCCGCACCATGGTTCAACACTTCTTTTATGACGCGGGAATTCTCTTCGCTGGACACAACCACGAGCCGGATATGCGGAAAATGCTGACGGAAGACTTTGGCTGAAATTGCCCCTTCGCTTTCGGGAGATTTGATTTCCAGCAACACCAAATCGGGGTGCTGCACCGCGAGCTTCAATCCATCGGGAAAGTTTTCAGCCTCCAGTATCTCGCCCACTCCGCCATGTAACTGCTGCAATATAGGGCGCAGCCCTTCGCGATATAACTCGTGTCCATCAATTAACAAGATTCTCATGACGATTCCTTTTTGTTTATTGTAATTCCTGCTTCGGCATCTAAAGGCGGCTCAGGGAATAATGACAATTGCTAATCTACGCAGAATGAATCATGCTGTATGTAGTGCAAATGCACTACATTGTTGACTTTCCTACTCAGGATAGCGGGTTTTTTTATGTGCCATAAACCATGAAAACACTGCCTAACACCTTAAAAACGCCTCCGATAGGTGTAACAAATTTTTTCACGGTGATGCAGGAATTTCTTCAGTTAGACTTTAAATTTGTGGATACCGGACATTTCGTACACCTTGAGTTACCACCAGAAGCCTGGTGTGAAAAACTCTAACGGGAGAAACTGTTGGACGCATTATGCAAGCTGATTCTGGAACTATACCGCGCGGCAAAAGAAACGCCGGTTGATGAGTTTCAGGAATTGGCCTTGGCGCTGGTTAAGGCACAAACTTCATTTCGTACGGCGGTCTGGGGGACTGGTGAGGTGACCGGAAACGGACTCGTCACGCACAGCGTACACTTGCATAACGAACCGCTGGAAATGCTGACTGACTGGATATCCATCAACCACAGTGATACTGTAATCGACGAAGTAGTTGCCAATCCGGGCCGCGCCTTGATTGTCCATACGCCAAGCTGGTACAGTGTCTCCGATACCAGCACCATGCTGGACTATGCTAGGCGGTTTGGTCACTTGAATAGCATGGTAATCACCTCAATCAGTAAAAATCGCCCTTATGGACAGTGGCTGTCACTCTATCGTGCCAACAAGCATGATCATTTTGGACAGACTGACAGCCGCATGTTGGAACAGGTCATGCCTCATCTCATCGAGGCACTGGAAATCAATCGCATAATAGGGCAGGTACCCTCGGCACATGCAGACTCAGGGATGAAGGGAGCGAGGGCGCTCGCTCGACCAGATGGGACGCTATACCACTGCGGAAAGAAATTCGCCGAGTTGGTACTCGAAATATGGCCGGATTGGAAAAGCGGGCGGCTTCCAGAAGAACTCATGGCGGCTGTTCATCCCAATCGAGAATCTATTCTCGCAGACCATGCCATTGCCATATCGACATCCACGCTTGGCAATATGCTGTTTCTAAATATCCGCAGAATATCACCGTTGCACATGCTGTCCCAGCGCGAGTTTGAAGTTGCGAGGCTATATGGCCAAGGCCAGTCATACAAGGAGATCGGGCTGGCACTGGATATTTCCCCGTCAACTGTACGCAATTTCCTGGGGCGGATTTACACCAAGCTCGGCATCGGGAACAAAGTTGATTTGTCTTTCCTGTTCGCCAAAGAATGATGGCTTATTTGCTGCCAGTGGTTCATGTTGCAGCATGTTGAGGCAGTCAGCCTCTTTAAAATAGATCGCCCATTCAAAAGGCAGCCACCAAGATGCCCTAGCGCACACTATTTAGCCAGTCACGCACGCCCTGCCCCGCGCACAGGCCGGTGGCGAAGCAAGCGGTGAGTAGATACCCGCCGGTAGGTGCCTCCCAATCAACCATTTCGCCAGCGACAAAAACACCGGGCAGCGCGGTAAGCATGAGGTTTTGATCGAGGCTGTTAAAGCACACGCCCCCGGCGGTGCTAATCGCTTCGGCGATGGGGCGGGTTGCGCGCACAGTGATCGGCAAGGCCTTGATTGTTGCCGCCAGCGTGGCCGCATCGGCAAATTGTTCCTTACTGAGCACTTCGTGCAGCAAGGCCGCCTTGACGCCGGTAATGCCGACGCGACTTTGCAAATGGCTAGATACCGACCGCGATCCTCGGGGATGGCTGACTTCGGCCAGCACCCGCTCAGCGTCGCGTCCGGGCACCAGATCAAGCGTGAAGGTGGCGCTGCCGTGGACATTCAGGTACTCGCGCAGCCGCTGCGAAAACGCATAAATCAGGCCACCTTCCACGCCATGCGCGCTAATCACCATTTCGCCTTGCCGCTGCTCGGTGTGGCCCAGCGCATCGGTAAACGTCAGCGCAACCGATTTGAGCTGCGCCCCGGCAAACTTGTCGCGTAGATGTGCACTCCACGTCACCTCGAAGCCGCAATTAGCGCTTTGCAATGGAGCGATCTCTACGCCCCGGGCCTGCAACCACGGCAACCAGGCACCGTCCGACCCCAGTTGCGGCCAGCTGGCACCGCCCAGCGCCAGCACCGTTGCTTGCGGCTTGATCGAAATTTCGCCGCCAGGATTAACCAGCCGCAATGCGCCATCGGCATTCCAGCCCAGCCAGCGATGACGCACGTGCAGGCGCACACCGCTGCTGCGAAGACGATGCAGCCAAGCCCGCAGCAGCGGCGCGGCTTTCATTTGCGTGGGGAACACTCGGCCCGAGCTGCCGACAAAGGTATCGATACCCAGCCTGTGTACCCACGAGCGCAAAGCACTCGGCGGCAGCCTGTCGAGCAGTGCCTGCATCTGCGGTCGACGATCGCCATAGCGGGTGCAGAAAGTGTCGTAGGCTTCGCTGTGTGTGATATTCAAACCGCCGATGCCGGCCTGCAAAAACTTCCGGCCAAGCGATGGCATGGCGTCATAAACATCGACCTGCACGCCCACAAGACTAAGCACTTCTGCGGCCATCAGCCCAGCCGGCCCCCCACCGATAATGGCGACTTGCGGGGCTGTGTAATCGGGCATAGGGGTGGGCTGGTAAAGTTTGGACAGGCGCGCATTTTAAGCGCTGTGGGTATTTTGCGGTGGAGATCTGTAGGGGCTAACTTCTGATCGTTCGGAAAAAGAGCGCCCTGCCCTGCGCCTCTTGGCACGACCAGAATATTCAAAATTTACTTCAACAATCAAGCATGCAAACCGAAATCGGCCAAAAACCCGGTGCGATTCCATTGCACCCTGCGCCACTATCCACTATGCTTGCGGCCAATTTTATTCTTAATCCAAACAATAATGCCCGTCAGTATCAAGTCCCAGCAGGAAATCGAAAAAATGCGCATCGCCGGTCGCCTGGCCAGCGAAGTACTCGACTACATCACTCCCTTCGTGCAGGCCGGCATCACTACCGACGAGCTTGATAAACTGTGCCACGACTACATGGTGGACATGCAGCAGTGCATTCCCGCGCCGCTCAATTACGCGCCGCATGGGCATGCGCCCTACCCCAAGTCCATCTGCACTTCGATCAATCATCAGGTGTGCCACGGTGTGCCGGGCGACAAGATACTCAAGAACGGCGACATTTTGAACATCGACGTCACTACCATCAAGAACGGCTGGCACGGCGATACCAGCCGCATGTTCTATGTCGGTGAACCGTCCATTCAGGCGCGGCGTTTGTGCGAAATCACTTATCAGGCGATGTGGCGCGGCATTCGCACCGTCAAGCCCGGCGCGCATCTGGGCGATATCGGCTATGCCATCCAGAGCTTCGTTGAAGCGTTGGGCTACAGTGTGGTGCGTGAATTTTGCGGCCACGGCATCGGCAGTAAATTTCACGAAGAGCCGCAAGTGCTGCACTATGGCAAGCCTAACAGCGGCCTGAAGCTGGAGGCAGGCATGATTTTCACCATCGAGCCGATGATTAACGCGGGCAAGGCCGGCATCAAGCAATTGGGCGACGGCTGGACAGTGGTAACCAAGGATCACAGCCTGTCGGCGCAGTGGGAACACACCGTGCTGGTCACTGAAGTCGGGTTTGAAGTGCTGACACTTTCCGCCGGCTCGCCGCCTATTCCTCCCCAGTAAGCCTGTGCAAAACGCAGCCGAAATCCGCCAGAGCCTGCGTGCAGCGCGCGCCGCGCTGCAACAGGATTTTGAGGCTCATCCACAACCGCAGCGCCAGTTGCACGCCCACGCCAAACTGGTGGACGAGCATCTGCGCATGGTATGGCAGATGCTTGCCATGCCACCCGAACTGGCGCTGGTGGCAGTGGGCGGCTATGGGCGCAACGAACTGTACCCCCATTCCGACATAGACCTGCTGATCCTGCTGCCGCAGCAGCCGGATGCAACCTTGCAGCAACGTTTGCAGGAACTGGTCGGCATATTGTGGGACATCGGGTTGGAGGTCGGTCACAGCATCCGCACCGTGGGCGACTGCATGGCCGAATCCTCGGATGTGACGGTGCAGACCAACCTGCTGGAAGCGCGCCTGATCACCGGCGACCAGCCGCTGTTTCTGGAAATGCGCGAGACGCTATCCAATCACCTGAGCCGCCGCGCCTTCTACCTGGCCAAGGTGCAGGAGCAGGAAAAACGCCACGCGCGTTTCATTGATACGGATTTCAATCTCGAACCCAATCTCAAGGAAAGCCCGGGCGGACTGCGCGATTTGCAGACCGTGCTGTGGATCAGCCGCGCCAGCGGCTTCGGCGGCACATGGCGCAAACTCGCCGAAGCGGAACTGATCACCGCACAGGAGGCACGCGCCGTCGCGCGCCATGAAGCGCTGCTGCAAACCCTGCGCATCCATCTGCATTACATCGCCAAACGACGCGAAGACCGCATCCTGTTCGACTTCCAGACCGAGCTGGCGGAGCATATGCACATCGCAGCAACGGACGCACGCCGCGCCAGCGAACACCTGATGCAACGCTACTACCGCACCAAGCGGGCAGTGCTGCTGCTTAACGCCGCGTTGTTGCAAAACTTGCATGCCCACCTGTTTCCGGAAGGCTCGACAGTGCGTCCGCTCAACGAACGTTTCGTGGCGCGCGACAACCTGCTCGAAGCGCGCGACGAAATGCTGTTCGAACACGAACCTTCAGCGATCCTGGAAAGTTTTTTGCTGATGGAACAACATCCGAACCTGACCGGTTTTTCCGCTCCTACAGTGCGCGCGCTATGGCGTGCGCGGCAGAAAATTGATGCGGCATTCCGGCGCGACCCCAAAAACCGCGCGCTGTTCATGAACATCCTGCGCCAGCCACAAGGTATCACCCACGTACTGCGACGTATGAGCCGAAACGGAATTCTGGGACGTTACCTGCCCGCCTTTGGACGCATCGTGGGCCAGATGCAGCACGACTTGTTCCATGTCTATACGGTGGACGAACACATCCTGATGGTGGTGCATAACCTGCGTTGCTTCGCACTGGAAAAGCACGCGCACGAATATCCTCTGTGCAACAAGCTGATGAAGGATTTCGCCCGCCCCGAAGTGCTGTATATCGCCGGGCTGTTCCATGACATTGCCAAGGGGCGCGGCGGCGATCATGCGTTGAAAGGACGCGAAGACGCCGCGCGCTTTTGCAAGCAACATGGCCTGACGCGCGAGGATAGCGAACTGGTGGTGTGGCTGGTGGAACAGCATCTCGCCTTATCTCATACCGCACAGACACAGGATTTAGCCGATCAGGATGTGATCGCAGCTTTCGCCGAAACGATCCAGAATGACCGTTATCTGGTGGCGCTGTACCTGCTTACTGTGGCCGATATACGCGGCACCAGTCCGAAAGTTTGGAACGTATGGAAGGGCAAGCTGCTCGAAAATCTGTTTTGGGCAACGAGACGCTTCATGGTGGGCGGCAAAATCGCCGACCAGGTTGGTGAAATCCGCAGCCGCACGCGCGAACAACTCAATCTGTACGCGATAGGCTCGGAACGCTATGAGTTGTTGTGGGGACAATTCGACGCGCAATATTTCCTGCACCACGAACCGGATGAAATCGCCTGGCATACCCGCTTGCTCGCGCACCGCGTCAACAGCGCAACACCCGTCGTCAAGGCGCGCCTGAGCCGTATCGGCGAAGGAATTCAAGTGATGGTGTATTGCCCGGATCAGCCCTACTTGTTCGCGCGTATTTGCGGTTTTTTTGCACGAATTCACTACAACATCATGGAAGCCAAAATTCACACCACCCAGCACGGCTACGCGCTGGACAGTTTTCTGGTAATGGACGCGAGCAACAACACGACCAACTATCGCGACGTGATGAACCTCATCGAATACGAGATGGCGCAACAGATAACCAGCACAGAAGCTCTGACCGCGCCGCAGGCAGGCAGGGTAAGCCGTCAACTCAAACACTTTCCCATCACCCCCGAAGTTAGCATCACCACGGATGAAAAGGGACGACACATGCTTTTTATCATCGCTGGCGATCGCCCCGGCCTGCTGGCACGCATCGCGTACGTACTGGCGCGCCACCACATCAATCTGCGCAGCGCCAAGATCAATACTCTGGGCGCCCGCGCCGAAGATACCTTCCACATCGCCGGAACCGAATTAAACCAACCGCAAGCCGTTGCTGCATTGCGCGATGAACTGTTGCGGCAGATTGCTTAATTCAGTTGGGTAAACCCCCGGCTATGCGGGGGGACTCGGTTAGGTTTGACCGTTCCGGCAGTCATTAAAAAGCAACGTTAAAATTCAGCCACATCATTCCTTCCCCCTGCAAGGGGGAAGGGACAAATTGCCGTTTTTAGGATAATGAAGTGAGCTACGCTTTGATTCGAGGTTCCAGAATAGCAAGCACTGCTTCGACACATGAAGCAGTGTCAGTGGCCGCAGTATCCAGCGAAAGAACAGGAGCAGAAGGCGGTTCATAGGGGGCGGATATACCGGTGTATCCCGGCATCGCGCCTGCCCTTGCGCGTTTGTAAAACCCTTTCGGGTCGCGCTCCTCGCACACCGTCAATGGTGTGCTGACATGCACCTCCAGGAAATTCTCGGCACCGATCACATTACGTGCGACTTCTCGGTCATCACGATATGGTGAAATGAAGGCGGTGATGACGATCAGCCCTGCATCATTCATAAGGCGCGCGACTTCTGAAATACGGCGGATATTCTCCGTGCGATCTGCGGACGAAAAGCCCAGGTCGCGGTTCAGGCCGTGGCGCACGTTGTCGCCGTCCATCACATAGCTTGCCTGCCCCAACTCCAGCAAACGCTTTTCCAGTGCAAATGCCAACGTGGATTTGCCCGCACCGCTCAAGCCGGTAAACCAGACCGTCGCGGGAAGCTGGTGGAAGAATTGGATGCGATCAGCGTGCGTGACATGAGCTGGATGCCAGACCAGATGTTTTTCGATTTCTTTAGGTTTATTCGTCATGCGTAACCTGCACAGCTATTTTTATGTTCAGCTTATGGGAACCTTATACCGCATACTCAAAATCGACTGCCCGACTAATGCATGCTGTAGGAGCCGGATTTGTTGAGTTGATCAGTATTCGCCGATTACTTATCTATTGCAGGTTCTAATTTTGCACGATCAATTCGCAGTAGTATTTACTTTGCTTCGCGCAACAGAATGCGTAGCGTCTGCCGACTGAGTATTCGAGTGGACGTTGCCCATGGCCATGGCTGATGGCAGCAAGGTCGGCAACAGCATCACCAGTCCGTACATTATTGATGCAAACAACACCGTCTGAGCCAGTACGCCGCGCTGGCCGAATCTGCGCAATTTCCCCAGCAGTTTCTCCGTTTCGATCTCTGCCCTGCCCTGTTGCACTGGTATGACCTTGTTTTCCAGCGCTGCGCTGAGAGCGGGTTGCACCTCTTGTTCGCGGGGAGTCGCCACAATAACTGCCATGGCTTCTACAGAACTTGCTGTTTCTACAGCAAACGCAGCCTCATCTTCCGTCAGCGCGCGTTGCTCATCATCCTGGCGCGCATGCTGCATATCGGCGAGTACGTCGCTTTCTTCGGCCAATTGCATGGTCTGCTGCACTCTCTCCAGTTGCTGGCGCGCCAGCATCTCGGCCCATTCTTCGGCTTGCAGTTTTTCGGCTTCGAGATGTGCTGCTTTTGTTTCAGTTTCGATGCGCAACTTAGCCATATTCGCAACTCGTTCTTCGGTTTCTCTCCTGATCTTGGCTGCGGCGATGGCTTCTTCGGTGGCTTTCAGCTTGGCTGCGGCTGCTTCTTTCGCGAGTTTTTCCACAGCGCAGCATTCCCTGTCTGCTTCGATCGCCTGCAATTGAATGTCCATGCGAGCTTCAATTTCTGCCACGGCACGTTGCTCGACCAGATCTCTTTCTTCGGCCAATTGTATGGTCTTGCGCTCTGCGGCAAGACGCTGGCGCGCCAATGCTGCGGATCGCTCTTCTGCTTGCAGTCCTTCCAATGCGGCCTGCGCGGCTTGCGCTTCCGCTTCGGCGCGTAGTTTCGCCATGTTCATGGCGCGCACTTCGGTGTCTTCTTTTATTTTGGCTGCGGCGACGGTCTCTTCTGTCACTTTCAGTTTGGCTGTCGCAATTTCTTTGGCGCGCTGTTCCAGCGCATAGCATTCGTTGTCGGCTTCTATCGCGCGCAATTCGATTTCCATACGCGCTTCGAGTTCGTCCATTGCCCGGATTTCCGCTTCCACACGGGCTTGCGCTACGCAGGCAGCTTGTTCATTCAGGGTGCGGCAGATTTGTGCGGCAGCGCTGGCTGCCTGTTCAGCCGCGATGCATTCGTTCACCGCAGCGATGGCAGCATTCAACGCCGCCAGTTTTTCTTCTTCTGCCTGATGTGCGGCAACCGACAAATCCGCACGCTGCTGCGCCGCTTGCGTCAGCATTTTCTCGGCTTGCAGCTTGGCTTCTACTTCCTGCGCTGCTACCCGGTCAGCCATAAAGCGCGCTTGTTCGGTCTCTGCCAACTCCTTATCCAGAGCCGCTTTTAACTCGGCAGCCTGTTTTGCCTGTGCAACCGCTTCGGAGCGCTCACGCGCTGCCGTGATGGCAACAGCCTCAGCCTGTAATTGCAATTCGATACCGTGCGCAGCGCGCATCTCAGCTTCCGCGCGTTGCCGCGCCGCCTCGATCAGATTCTGTTCGGCCAGCACCTTGTTTTGCGCGGCTTGCTTGGCCTGCATTTCTGCCGCCATCCGGTTTTGTTTTTCCTGCTCGGCCTTCCGCATCAGCATGTTGGCTTCTTCGCATTGCTTCGCGGCCAATTGCTCGGTCTCAACACTCTTAGCCAGCAGCACTGCCCGTTCCTGCTCGGCGTGCAGCTTGCGCTCTGTCGCCATTCTTTCCTGTTGTTCTTTTGCAGCACATTCACTGGCTGCTGCACTGGCCTTGCGTTCCAATTCGAGCCTGGCATTAATTTCGATTTGCGCCTGCTGTCCCGCTTGCGCTTTTTGCCGTGCGTACTCGGCAGCATTCCGCTCTGCTTCGGCACATGCCAGCGCGATCTGCTCGGCTTCGCGTTCGGCGGCGATGCGCGCCTCTTTCTCCGTCAGCGCCTCAGACTCGGCGCGCAGCCGCGCCTGAACCGCATCGGCAGCAGCGACCTCGGCGGTGGCTTTGGCGCTGATCAGCGCCAGCACATCCTTCTCGGCGCTTATCTTGCTCTGCAAGGACTGCGCAATTAATGCGTCGCCTTGGGCTTTTTCCTGATCCCGCAATGTCGCCTCGCGCTCAAGCTGGGTGCGGTTCTCAGCTGCAACACGGGCGGCTTGTTGTGCCGCCAGACGTTTTTCCTGTTCGTTCTGTGCCTGCTGTTCCGCGCGCAACTTGGCCTGGGCCTCTTCGGCGGCGCGCATTTCGGCCTGCAATTTTGCCTGGGTCGCTTCTGCCAATTCGCGTTCGCATGTCAGACGCGCCTGCACCTGTTCGGCCAACTGTGCATCTGCGCGGCCTTTGGCTTCGATTTGCGCCGCCAGCTCGTTCTCATGTTTCACCATATCTTCTGCAATCGTACGCGCATGTTCTTCCGCCCTCATCCTGACCTGCAATGCGAGTTGCGCTTGATTTTCGGCATCTATGCGTGCGCGGGCCTCTTGAATGGCCGCCACTTCTGAAATTTTCAGGTTTGCCTGCACCTGTTCGGTCGGCTTGGCTTCTGTTCGGCTCTTGGTCTCAGTATGCGCAATCAGCTCGTTCGCACTCGCATGCGCTTCCGCCCGCCTCCGCGTCCGCATCTTCACGGCGCGCTGTGCCTGATTTTCCACCTCTATAAGTGCGAGAGCCTGTTGGATAGCAGCTGCCCCGGCATGACTTTGCTCTGAGAGAGTTGCAAACAACTGCTTATTTTCTTGTGCTGACATGATCTGCCCCATTCGCTAATTAGCGCCAGACAAACTGGCACAACGCTAAGGTAACAGTTCAGCCGTCAAGGCATGCCTGGAATAACGGCGAGAAAATGGCTTATTTTTCAAACATGGCAATAATTCGTAGTGCGGGCTCTGCCCGCCGGATATAGTTGTCGGGCAACCCCCCGCCGTCCATGAATGCATTTTCTGCGAGCAGATTATGCAAAAGTTTGAAGGAGTCCGCCTACTTTGACTCCATCACCCACACCCCTGTCCAGTCGTCAGGCGGTGGTGTTTGTTTGAGGATTTGCGCGCGCTCGATGTAAAGCTGGCACGGCTTGTCATTAGGGTTGATGGCAAGGCATTCGCCGAATATCCTGATCGCGGCATCCCATTTGCGGGCGCGATAAGCGGATAGTCCGTCCTTGAACAATCCCAGCACCTCGCCGATACCGGGGAAGCTCTCCGGAGTGTGGTAAGCGAGTATTTCATACACCGCCACCGGCTGGGTCTTCCCCTTGACCACAACCAGGTCAATCTCCCGTTTACGGTAGGTGCCTTGCAGCTTGCGGATGGTAAATTCGCTCACCAGGATTTTCGTGCCATACTGCTTGCAGGCCGATTCCAGACGGGATGCAAGGTTCACGCCATCGCCGATGATGGTGAAGTCCATGCGCTTGTTCGAGCCGATGTTGCCGGAAACTACCGTGTCCGTGTTCAAGCCGATGCCGATGTTGACCGGTAGCCTGCCTTCCGTAATGCGCTGGTGGTTCCACTTGTTCAGTGTGTTGATCATGGCGATAGCCGCACGCACCGCCCGATCGGCATCGTCTTCGTGGGAGACGGGGATGCCGAACGCCGCCATGATGGCATCGCCGATGAACTTGTCGAGCATGCCCTCCTCGTGCTGAATGCAATCCACCATCAACGTAAAGTATTCATTGAGCAGCGCCACTGTGCCCTGTGCACCAAGCTGCTCGGTAAGTGTGGTGAACCCCCGGATGTCGGAGAACATCACCGTAGCCTCCACGTTTTGCCCACCCAGCAATTCTGCACCGGAAGCTACCAGCCGGTCGGCAATGCCGGGATCCATGTAGCGTGACATGGTCGATTTCAAGCGCTTCTCGCTGCTGATATCCTCGATCACTATCATCGAGCCGATGCGCTTCTGGTCAATGTTGAGCAGCGGCTGCGCGGTAAAATTGACCGAAAGTTTGTCTTCGCCGGCTTGCAGCGGCGCATCCACCATAGTCTGCTGTTCGCCGGTATCCATCATCCGTTGCAGCTTGTCCATGATCCAGACGTTTTCGCCGGTAAAGAATTCTGCGGCTGCACGGTGCAGGATGTCGCCCGCTGCAATCTTGAGGATGCGCGAGCAGGCGGCGTTGCAGGTGGCGATCTTCCCAGCCTCATCCAGCGTGATGAGGCCATTGGACATGGATTCCAGCATTGCCTCGTTGTAGTTTTTCATCTGCTGTACGTCGGCAAACAGCTTGGCGTTTTCCAGCGCAATCGACACCTGCGCCGTGAAAGCGCGCAGTCGCGCTTCATCCTCCTGCGAAAACGGCCCGCCATGTTTATTGAGTACTTGGGTCACGCCTATGGTCTTGCCTTGCTTGTTCACTACCGGCACGCACAGGATGGAGCGCGTAAAAAAACCAGTCTTTTTGTCGAACGCCGGATTAAAGCGCAGGTCAGCATAGGCGTAAGGGATATTGATGGTCTTGCTGGACTTGAACACCGCACCAGCAATGCCGACATGGCTGGGCAACCGTATCTGCAAAGATTCCAATCCCTGCCCTACCTCCGACCACAGTTCATTGGTCTTCTCATCATGCAAAAACAGCGTCGAGCGCTCGGCATTGAGCATGCGTGTCGCCTCACCCATCACCTTCTGCAACAAGGAGCCGAGCTTGATATCGGAAGTCATCTCCGACACGATGTTGATGAACTCAAGTTCCTGCTTGCGGATATTCTCCAGGCGTTCGATGAACTGTGCGCTTTGCAGCGCCAGCGATCCCTGCGCCACCATCGCCTCGAACAGCATCAGATCACTGCGGGTAAAACGCCCCTTCCGCTTGTTCAGGGTTTGCGCCACGCCTATGGTTTCGCCCTTGGCGGTCTTGATCGGCACGCAAAGGATGTTACGGGTTACGAAGCCGGTCTGTTCGTCCACGCTACGATTGAAGCGAGAGTCTGTATAAGCGTCCTGAATAATCACGCCCTCGCCTGTGGTAAACACATAGCCCGCCACGCCGCTGGTATTGAGAATGCGTATCTCGCGCTGGAAGTTGCCCATCGCCACGCGCGAATAAAGCTCGCTGGTTTCCGAGTCATTGAGGAACAGGGTGCCTCGCTCGGCTCCCAACTCGGCAGTAGTCATCTCGACCAGCACGTTGAGTACCGTGTCGAGCGAATCGATGGCCGACATCTTGCGCGAAATATTCAACAGCAATTCCGCCTCGCGCAGCCTTCTCTTTTGCGCCGTGGCAACAGATGATGGAGTAACGCTTTTGGTAGATTTTTCTGTCATGTTCAAACCCGTTGCTGCTCCATTTTCTTGCGCATTGCGCTTATGGTTTCCTGCAATTGCGCAATCTCCTCACTCGCACTCTGCTTCTCGATCTGTAGTGCATTTTCCTTGTCGAACTGCGACATTTCGAGTTGCTCGCGGAGTGCGGCAGACATGGCTTTGAGTTGCTCAATCTCGTTGGCGGAGGCTGCGTATGCCAACTGCACGTGAGCTTCGTTTTCCATCTGAGCATTTTCCAGCACGCTACGCAAGTTTTCGGCAGTTCCCCTCAACTGGAGAATCTCGCCCTGGCTGGCGGCCAGCGTCCGTTGCACCTCTTGCTCGCGCTGAATGCGCGCCCTCTCCAGTTCGTCGCGCAATTCGGCTATAGCCGCCTTCAACTGGCCAATCTCCTGGCTGGCATCCCTCTTTGCAACCTGCACCGCATCCTCGCGCGCGATTTGCATTCTTTCCAATTCTGCGCGCAACTCTACCACGGCGCGCTGCAAATCGCGCACTTCGGCTGAGAGGTCTTCCTGTCCAACATCTACAGTTTTAGCGCGCGCCATCAGCGCCTCCTGACCAAATATTGTTCACTTAAGAAAAAATCCGTTCGCCCTGAGCTTGTCGAAGGGTTCTGGTTGCGTGGCTGGTGGTTCGACAAGCTCACCACGAACGGTTAAGTGAACAGTATTGCCCCCTGACCAGTATTTATCTGCTTTCATAATTTTACGTTTGCGGATGAATCGGTGCTATTACTAATAGCATAGCAGCATTTTACATTACGCTCACTTGCAAAACGCTTAACAGAATGAACAGATAACAGCATGAAACCGCCTGTTGGGATGCGAAAAACCGGTGGGAGATCGCCTCAACCTATACGGTATAATTCGAGCCATGCCTTCGATTCAACTGCTTCCCGACTTGCTCATCAACCAGATCGCCGCCGGTGAGGTGATCGAACGCCCGGCTTCCGCACTGAAGGAGTTGCTGGAGAACAGTCTGGACGCGAGTGCGACCGAGATCGCGGTGCAACTGGAAGGCGGCGGCATCAAGTTATTACGCATCCGCGACAACGGCTGCGGCATCGCGCCGGATGAATTGCCGTTTGCGCTGATGCGCCACGCCACCAGCAAGATCGTTTCGCTCGACGATTTACAGCGCGTCGCCAGCATGGGCTTTCGCGGCGAGGCACTGGCAAGCATGGCCTCGGTCGCGCAAGTGACGCTCACCAGCCGCAACGCGGCAGCCGACCACGCATGGCAGATACAGGCGGTTGACGGCACACAGAGCGACGCTGCACCCGCCGCTCACGCGCACGGCACCAGCGTGGAAATGCGCGAGCTGTATTTCAACACCCCGGCGCGGCGCAAATTCCTCAAGAGCGAAGGTACCGAATTCGCCTACTGCGAAGAAGCCTTCAAGCGCATCGCACTGTCTCGCCCGGATGTTGCCTTTAGCCTGCAACACAACAACCGCATGGTATGGCAACTGCCCTCCCAAACTTTGCAGCAGCGCATCGCTGCCCTGCTAGGCGATGAATTCGCCCAGAGCGCCGTAACCGTTGATCGTCAGACGGCGAACCTGCGCCTGTACGGCATGGCCTCGCTGCCCGCTTACTCGCGCGCCACGCGCGATGCGCAGTATTTTTTCGTAAACGGACGCTTCGTGCGCGACAAGGTGCTAGCCCACGCTCTGCGTCAAGCCTATCAGGACATCCTGCATGGACAACGCCATCCTGCTTTCGTGCTGTTCCTCGATATGCCGCCGGAGCAGGTGGACGTAAACGTGCATCCAGCCAAGAGCGAAGTGCGCTTCCGCGAGAGCCAGTCCATCCATCAATTCGTGTTTCACACCTTGCATCAGGCATTGAGTACGCCGATGGCGGAAAGCCATGCAGCCGCTCCTGCATCTGCGCAAACGGCGGAAAAAAATTTCACCGGGAACGCCCCCTCTTCCTATTTCCAGCAACACAAAATACCGCTTGGCGCCGCGCAACAAGAAGCTTCCTATAGATTGTGGGAAGTACAAACGGAAGGTGTGAAACAGGAAGCTTCTGGCTCTGAACTAACGCCACCCTTGCCCCTTGCTCCTTCACCCTTCACCCAAGATGAAGCCCCTTTAGGCTACGCCCTCGCCCAACTCTCCGGTATCTACATCCTCGCACAGAACGAACAAGGCATGATCGTAGTGGACATGCACGCCGCGCATGAGCGCATCGTCTATGAAAAACTCAAGGCCGCGTTCGATGAGCAGCGCATGCCCACCCAGCCGCTGCTGATCCCGGTGAGTTTCGCCGCCGATGCGCTGGATGTCGTCACCGCCGAAGAGGAACAGGAAACGCTGGCGCAACTCGGCTTCGACATCGCCCCGCTCTCGCCAACAACACTGGCGGTGCGCACCATGCCAGCCATGCTCAAGCAGGCGCACGCCGAAGCTGCCGCGCGCGACGTGCTACACGAACTGCGCGAATACGGCGCTACTCGCGCGCTGACCGAACGGCGCAATGAATTGCTCGCCACCCTCGCCTGCCATTCCGCCGTGCGTGCCAACCAGCAACTGACCATCTCCGAGATGAACGGCATCCTGCGAGAAATGGAACGCACCGAACGCTCCGGCCAATGCAACCACGGTCGCCCGACCTGGTTCCAGATTTCGCTGGCGGAACTAGACGCGATGTTCATGCGCGGAAAATAACCAATCGCATGACACCCTCCACCACGCGTATCGCCTTCGCCAGCTTCATTGGTACTGCTATCGAGTTTTACGATTTCTACATTTATGGCCTCGCCGTGGCGATGGTGATCGGTCCGGTGTTCTTCCCCGGCAGCGATCCCGCAGCACAGGCGTTGAATGCATTCCTCACCTTCGGCATCGCGTTTCTTGCCCGCCCGCTCGGTGCATTGCTGTTCGGACATTTCGGCGATCGCATCGGCAGAAAAACGACACTGGTCGCTTCGCTGCTGGTGATGGGCATTTCCACTACGCTGATCGGCGTACTTCCCGGCTACGATCTTATCGGCTGGGCCGCACCCGCCCTGCTCTGCCTGCTACGCTTCGGCCAGGGGATCGGCCTGGGAGGTGAATGGGGCGGCGCGGCATTGCTGGCTACGGAGTATGCGCCTGCCGGTAAACGCGGCTGGTTCGGCATGTTCCCGCAACTGGGGCCACCCGTCGGCTTTCTGTTTGCCACCGGCTGCTTTTTGTTGCTGTCGCATTTTCTCGACGATGCGCAATTTCGCGCCTGGGGTTGGCGCATACCCTTCCTTGCCAGTGCAGCTTTGGTGATCGTCGGCCTCTACGTGCGGATCAAGCTCACAGAAACGCCGGTGTTTCTAAAAGCCATGCAGCAAATCCACGCCGTTCGCCCTGATCCTTCGACAACGCTCAGGACTAAAGGCCTTGTCGAAGGGCATGTCGTTCATGGTTCGACAAGCTCACCACGAACGGATTTTTGTAAATTGCCGCTGGTGGAACTGTTCAAATATCATGCCGCACCTTTGCTGCTAGGCGCTCTAGCCATGGTCGTGTGTTACGCGCTGTTCTACATTTCCACGGTATTTGCCTTGAGCTACGGCGTTACCACGCTCGGCATTCCGCGCCCGCAATTCCTGACCATGCTGTGTGTGGCCGTCATCTTCATGGCGGCTGCCACGCCGCTTGTCGCATGGGCGGGCGACCGTTTTGGCCGCCGCCCGGTATTGCTCATTGCGGGCAGCGCGGCATTTCTATCCGGCTTTTTGCTCGCCCCCATGCTGGGCAGCGGTTCACCGTGGCAAATCACCGCCTTTCTTGGAATCGAACTATTTCTGATGGGTGCCACCTTTGCGCCGATGGGGGCGCTATTGCCGGAACTGTTCCCGACCTCGGTGCGTTATACAGGCGCAGGCGCGGCTTACAATCTGGGAGGTATTATCGGTGCTTCGCTCGCACCATACCTCGCACAACAATTGGTGTTGCACGGCGGACTCGCTTGGGTTGGCGGCTATATTTCTGCTGCTGCGGCGATCAGCATGCTGGCCGTGTTCATGATGCGCGAAACACGCGACCGGGAACTGGCATGAGCCTGAGTTATCAAATTTCTCAAAAAATCGTTCGTGGTGAGCTTGATAGAACTACTAGCCATTCGACTAGGCTGCCAAAAAACGCCAGCCAAGTCGCTGGTTATGTCGAACCACCAGCCACGCACCCAGGCCCCTTCGACAAGCTCAGGGCGAACGGCCTTTTACTGCCATGAGTACCTTGCCCCCCGCCATTTTCCTCATGGGTCCCACCGCCAGCGGCAAGACCAACGTCGCGGTAGAACTGGCGCAGCGCCTGCCGGTGGAACTCATCAGCGTAGATTCGGCGTTGGTGTTCCGCGACATGGACATCGGCACCGCCAAGCCGGACGCCGCCACTCTCGCCCGCGCGCCGCACCACCTCATCGACATCATTGATCCGACCGCAGCCTACTCCGCCGCCGCCTTCCGCCGCGACGCGCTGCGCCTGATGCACGGCATCACGCAACGCGGCAAGATTCCGCTGCTGGTCGGCGGCACCATGCTGTACTTCAAGGCGTTGCGCGAAGGACTCAGCGACTTGCCGCAATCCGACCCCGAAGTGCGCGCCGAACTCGATGCCGAGATCGCACAACACGGCATCCAGCACCTGCACCAGCAGCTCGCCGAAATAGATGCGGAAACCGCCGCACGCCTGCATCCGACTGACACGCAACGTATCCAGCGCGCAATGGAAATCTATCGCATCACCGGCCAACCGATGTCTGCGCTAATCAATAAATCTAAACAGGAAGAATCCACATTGTGGGAGGCCGCTCCCACCGGAGCAAGGAGTCTACTCCCCTACCACATAACTTCCATCGCCCTCGTCCCAAGCGACCGCGCGCAACTCCACGCCCGCATCGCCACCCGCTTCAAAGCCATGCTGGCACTCGGCCTGCTGGATGAACTGCGCGCCCTCCGTGAAAAATATCCACTGCATTCAAACATGACCTCGATGCGCTGCGTCGGTTACCGCCAGGCATGGCAATTCATGGAAGGCGAGATAAATGAAACGCAACTGCTTGAAACCGGCCTCGCTGCCACGCGGCAATTAGCGAAACGCCAGCTCACTTGGCTACGCTCCATGCCGGACAACATCGAACTGGATTGCCTCGCGCCTGATTTGGAACGGATGGTGCTCGATAAACTCGGCAAACTTGTGATACCTTGAGACATTGCACTTTTGTCATTGAATTTACATTAGGCTTATCTCTACTCATGGAAAAACTAATCAATCACATTAGCGCCACTCTCTGCTCCGAGAGAGGGTACGGTGCTCTATTCAAGGCGGCGGCGGTATTTGTCGGCGTAGCGCTAATTGCCCTGTCACAAACTGGTACGTTCCTGTATGAGAAAGACATCGCCGCCTACAAAGCAAAGTTTACGTTGGAGATAGCAGTCCAGCAGCCAATCGAGAAAATTGACTGCACCAAACCGGGCAGTCTTCAGCTCGATTGTCTGATTGTAAAACACGAACTTCATACACTCGATGCATCGTTAAAGCTTCTTGACATAGTAGTTCAGACGAGCTTCTGGTTCGGCATCATATGTGCCACACTTTCTGCCATCGGTTTCGTTTGTTCGCCCTTTACCGCATCAAAAGTAGACGCGAATGCACAGCAATGACTGCTGGTAAACATCGAACGTGAAGGGATTCGGTTATGAAAAAAGATGCATTTGAGTGCATTAATCAAAGGAGGCGTGTATGAGCGAAGAAGCATTGCGGGCGCTGGAAGATGTGACAATCTTTAACAACTTGCGTAGAGGAAAAGAGTATGAAATGGAGACAGATGCATTGAATGCTGCTACGGTCGCGCTCAAGGAGCGGAATAATCGGTTGGCGGCTTTGCAGCATGATCGCAATAACGAGGTTATTCATGCAACGGCATTGGAAAAAACGCTTGACCATGTCGTTCGCGACTTTGCGAAATTTGCCGGGGTCGCAGAAGATAAACTGATGGCGCGCTATAACCTTGTTCGAACTCAACACTACAATTCTTCTGTGAATGAAGGAATGGGGAAGGGGTGGTTTGACCTTGCCCCTGTAATCCGTATTTCTTAACGCGCTCATTATGCGGCCTTCTTCAACTGTGCCGCAAACCAGTTTTTCTCGAACTGCATCGGACTGATGTAATCCAGTGTTGAGTGAAGTCTTCTGTGGTTGTAGTACGTCAGCCAGTCAATCACCTCGTCCATTGCCTGGCGCTGTGTTTCAAACCGCATTCCATATAGCCTTCCTACTTTCAACGATCCCCACAAACTTTCTGTTGGCGCATTGTCCCAGCAGTTTCCTTTGCGGCTCATTGAGCTTTGCATGCCGTATTCAGCCAGTGTGCCCTGAAATGCGTGACTGCAATACTGGCTGCCACGATCAGAGTGGAAGATCAGCCCCGGCTCTGGCCGTCGCCTGAACCACGCCATCCTGAGCGCATCGGTTACCAAGCTGGTCTGCATGTGCGGCTGCATGCTCCAGCCCACAACCTGACGGCTGTACAGATCAAGAACCACAGCCAGATATAACCAGCCTGCATCGGTCTGGATATAAGTGATGTCGCTCGTCCACACGCAGTCAGGCGCATCCGGTTGGAAGTTGCGGTTGAGCAAGTTCGGCGCAATCGGCAGGTTATGTTTACTGTCGGTGGTCACGACGAATTTACGCTTCCCGCGCGCTTTGATGCCGTGCTCCTTCATGAGCCGCCGAACCCGTTCTTTCCAAACGCGCACTCCATTGGCATGAAGTTCTCGCCAGACTCGCGGCCAGCCATATTCACCTTTGCTGGCGGCATGCGCTGCTTTGATGTGAACCAACAGGGCTTCATCATTGATGCGCTTGCCTGGCGTCTCTGTCCGACCAGAATCTTTGCGCCGCTGACGTTCAAAGTAGCCGCTGGCACTGACGTTCAGCACTGCACATTGCAGCGTGATCGGCCAGAGCTTTTTATGCCGCTCAATCCAGGCATACCTCACGCTGACTCCCGCGCAAAGTACGCCGTCGCTTTTTTTAATATATCGCGCTCCATCTTGACCCGCGCAAGCTCGGCTCTCAAACGCGCCAGCTCCATCTGTTCTGCGCTCACCGGCTTGCTGCCCGCACCGGTCAGCTTGCCTTTCGCTGCCTGACGAACCCAGTTCTCAAGCGTCTGCTTCGGTATGCCCAGCACTTTGGCGGTCACCGCGCAGGCTTGGCCGCCCTGTACCAATCGCACTGCCTCTAACTTGTACTCCAGCGTGTACGCTGCTCGCTTACCTTTTCCTGTTGTCATTTCTTCGTCTCCTTAACTTGAATTCTACCCTCAGTTAAGAAATACGTTTTTATAGGGCAAGGTCAGTTTGAAGAAGACCCACGCTTTAAAATGTCCAATAAATGCACCAAGTGGTACAAGGAAGGATTGGATGCAGATCACGGTTTTTGAATGGCATATTTTGAGCCTTAATGTATGCCCTTCTTGGGAATCGATGCTTCTTCTGTCAGCCCGCGTAAGACAAAAAAGCATAGCGCCTTCCGCCGCATGAGATTAATTCATATCGTTTTGGCGGATAACGCTACGCTCATCCGCCCTACATTTCCACACCACCACCCGGAGGAACATCATGACCACCATCAATTTCAAGCGCGAAATTTCCGACACCTTTGACCACGCCATCGAACGCGCAACCAAGGCGCTGACCGCCGAGGGATTCGGCATCCTCACCCGCATCGACATGCACAGCAAGATCAAGGAGAAAACAGGCAAGGAGATTATCCCCACGGTGATCCTTGGTGCGTGCAATCCGAACTTGGCGTATGAGGCTTACACCGCGAACAGCGACGTGGCGAGCCTGCTGCCATGCAACGCAGTGATCCGCGAGGTCGCGCCAGGAAAAATCTCAGTGGAGTTCGTTAAGCCGACCGCGATGATGCAGATACTTGGCGATGCCGGACTTGTCAATCTGGCGCACGAGGCCGATACGAAGATCGAGCGCGCGCTGGGGAATGTGTAATACCTTTTTAGTTCAAAGGCCAATTACAACGAATTACCATTCTTTTTAAATAACAACGGAACGACTATATGTAGTGATAAAAAGGTGTCTACTTACTACATCTTGTGTTTTTATTAGAAATGTGATACAAAATCAACTTCTTCGAAAGAAGGAAGTGAATTGGGGCATGATTAAATATTATTTATTCCATAATTCGAGAGGGAGAGCAATGAATCAATATCAGGAGCACCATCACGGTTTACATGCTTTACATCATCAGGATCAGTCGGAAAATCACTCGCAAATAGATATTAGCGAACCAGCCGCTGGTGAGACGAATGACCGTGAATCGATGTTGGATGAACTGGAAAAAATGATGTTTGAACGGGCACGATAAGCAATTCTGCCATTCCACCCTCCTCAGGTTTTAGACAGCTTGTCCGGCAGCATAAGCGGACGCCCATGCCCACTGAAAATTGAAACCGCCCAACTGCCCGGTGACATCCACCACTTCGCCGATGAAATACAGGCCGGGCACATCATTGGCCTGCATGGTCTTGGAGGACAGCGCGTGCGTATCCACGCCGCCGCAGGTGACTTCTGCCTTGCTGTAGCCCAGAGTGCCGGTCGGAATAATCTGCCAATCGTGCAACTTGGCGGCGAACTTGGACAATGCTTTCTCTGAATATTGGTTGAGCGGCTTGTTCTCGGCCAACTGTCTGCACCACACATCAACGAATCGCTTCGGCAAATATTGCGCGAGAAAATTGCTTAGCAACATGCGGCTTCCGCGTTGCTGTGCGAATAATTCATGCATATCGTGAGCGGGCAACAGGTTGATGTGTAGCGGTTGCCGCTGTTCCCAATAAGAGGAAATTTGCAGGATAGCCGGGCCGCTCAGGCCGCGATGAGTGAAGAGTAAATTTTCTCGGAACGATTGCTTGCCATAGCTCACCACGGTATCTACGGATATGCCCGCCAATTCTGAGTAAGCAGCCCATTCCTCGGGATGGAAACTCAACGGAACCAGTCCCGGCTTGAGCTTGGTCACAGGGATGCCAAATTGCTGGGCGATCTTGTAACCGAATGGCGTGGCGCCTATTTTTGGGATGGACAGCCCGCCGGTGGCGATTACCAATGATTGCGCCTTGAACAAACCACGGCTGGTAGCGACCTGAAATATATCATCCTTGACTATATTTTGAATGTTGCACGGCACACGCCAGCACACACCAGCCGCATCGCATTCGTTCTTGAACATGGTAATGATGGCTTCTGATCCTTCGTCGCAGAACAGTTGTCCGAGCGTTTTTTCGTGGTAGCCGATGCCGTGCTTATCCAGCAGCGCGATGAAATGCTGCGGAGTGAAACGCGCCAGAGCGGAGCGGCAAAAATGCGGGTTTCCGGAAAGATAGTTTTCCGGCTTGGCATTGAGGTTAGTGAAGTTGCAGCGCCCGCCGCCTGAGATGCGGATTTTTTCCGCCAGCTTTTCGGAGTGATCGAGCAGCAGCACCGAGCGTCCGCGTTGCGCGGCGGTCAGGGCGCACATCATGCCCGCCGCGCCAGCGCCGATGATGATTACGTCTACATCTGACGCGAATGCCCGTTCCATAAATTTGTTAATTTAAGAAAAATTCCGTTCGCCCTGAGCTTGTCGAAGGGTTTCTGGTTGCGTAGCGGGTGGTTCGACAAGCTCACCACGAACGGTTAAGAGAATAGCATTTGAGTTAGGCCTGCAACTCCATCTGCTTCCACAGGCAGGCGCCCTTGCTGGCCTTGTCTATGTCGATCAACTGCTGCGCGTGTTGCGCCATTTCCTCTTCGCTTGCAAGCATCACCCGCACTGCCAGTCGCGGCAGGTCAGCAGAAAATGCGGCAGCCTGCGCTTCCTGTTCATCGCCGCCATCACCCAGCAGGCTGTCCTGCCCGCGCGTCATGGCCAGGTAGACTTCACCCAGCAGCTCGGTGTCGAGTAGCGCGCCATGCAAGGTGCGGTGCGAATTATCTATCTGGTAGCGATCACACAGGGCATTCAGATTGTTTTTCTTGCCGGGATGTAACTCCTTTGCCTGCTTCAATGTATCGATCACACTGGAGCAATAGTTACTTAAGGCAGGCAATCCGGCCAGTTCCAATTCCTTGTTGAGGAAGCCGACATCGAACGGCGCGTTGTGGATAATAAGTTCCGCACCACTGATGAATTCGAGCAGCGCCGGTGCAATTTCCGCGAACTTCGGCTCGTCCTGCAAACGTTCCAATGTCAAGCCGTGCACTTCCGCCGCGCCCGCATCAATCTCGCGTTCCGGGTTGAGATAGCGATGAAAGCTGCGCTCGGAAACCTTGCGGTTGACCAACTCGATGGCCGCCACCTCGACGATGCGATGTCCCTGTTTCGGGTCCAGCCCGGTTGTTTCGGTATCCAGTACGATTTGTCTCATCACTGCTGCTCGTTCAATATCTCTTCTACCCCGCGATTGGCCAGTTGATCCGCGCGCTCGTTACCGTCATGCCCGGCATGCCCTTTGATCCACACCCACTGCACATGATGCTTGCCCGCCAGTTCATCCAGAACGCGCCACAAGTCTTCGTTCTTCACCGGCTTCTTGTCGGCGGTTTTCCAGCCGCGCAGTTTCCAGTTGTGTACCCATGCGGTGATGCCCTGTTGCACGTATTTCGAGTCGGTATGCAGGATCACCTTACATGGGCGTTTCAGCGCCTCCAGTGCGCGGATCGCCCCAAGCAGTTCCATGCGGTTGTTGGTGGTATGCGCCTCGCCGCCGCACAACTCGCGTTCCTTTCCATTGGTTCGCAACAACGCGCCCCAGCCGCCTACGCCGGGATTGCCTTTGCAGGCCCCGTCGGTAAAAATTTCCACCGCATCTTCACTTATTGTCATTGGGATTCCGTTTTGGATTTCTGCGACACTTCCCTGTTCAGCTTGGGCGCTGCCGGCAGCAACTTGCCCACCAGCGCCTCGTTCCAACTAGGCTTGATCGGATGCATGCCCGGCACACGCTTGATCGCTTGTAAAAAATACACTCCCCCGCACACGGCCCACCAGCGGTCGCCTGCTGGTTCCATGAAATGCAGGCGCTTAATCAGCTTCGGGTTGAGCAGCGGCGGTGCATAGCAGGCAAAGCTCCCTGCCACTACCTCGAACCCGAGCAGCGCCAGCCAGTCCTTCATGCGCGGCAAGGAAATAAAATTGCCACGCCAAGGGTAGCCCATCTGCGAACCCAGCATACGCCGCAGCCCCCATAGGCTGCGCGGATTGAAACCAGCGATGATGACATTGCCTTCCGGCATCAGCACCCGCTCGACCTCGCGCAAAATCTGGTGCGGGTGTTCATTGAATTCCAGCACATGCGGCATCACTACCATGTCCAGGCTGCCGCAGTCGAACGGCAACTCATTCATAGTAAGCCTGACTTTTGCATACTGCCCGGATTTGTCACCAGCAGCGGATTTACATGCTTGCAGCCCGGCCCTGTTCCCCCCCACAGCACGCAACGGCATACGGCTGGCGCGCAAGAACTCGTATTCCGGCAACCCCAGTTGCACAGCATTGAAACCAAAAATATCTGCCACGGTCTGATCGAAAAATTCCTGCTCGCGCGCCAGCAGGTATTGTCCCTGCGGAGAGGCAAACCATTCGTTCAGCGTATTAGCAGTTGACATGCAGTGCCATTTCACTCAAATATGATGCCATGCTCAACATTATTCCCATTCCTGCCTTCAAGGACAATTACATCTGGACGCTGCATGACCGGCAGCACGCCGTGGTCGTCGATCCGGGTGACGCCGCGCCGGTACGTGCCTGGCTGGATGCGCAGCAACTCAAGCTCGCTGCCGTCCTGTGCACCCATCATCACGACGATCATGTCGGCGGTGTCTGCGAACTGGCGCAATTATACAACGTACCCGTGTATGGGCCACGACATGAAAACATTCCCTGCATCAGTCACGCAGTCGGCGAAGGTGACGTGGTCGAAGTTGCAGAATTGAACATCTGCCTGAAGGTGCTCGACATCCCCGGCCATACGCGCGGGCATATAGCCTACATGGGGGAAAGATCAGTATTTTGCGGAGACACACTGTTCGGTTGCGGTTGCGGCAGGCTGTTCGAAGGTACTGCTGCGCAACTGCACCACTCGCTGCAACACTTGGCACAGATGCCAAACGACACGCAAGTATATTGCGCGCACGAATACACCGAGGCCAACATCCGCTTCGCCTTGGCCTGCGAGCCGACCAACATACAACTCAAACAACGCAAGGAAGATGCCCACGCGCTCCGCGCCGCTGGACAACCCACCCTGCCCTCGACCATCGCGTTGGAAAAAGCTACTAACCCCTTCCTGCGCTGCACCGAACCTGAAATCATCCACACCCTCCACCAGCACGGCCTGACCGACAGCACCGAACTCGCCGCGTTTACTGCCATGCGCGAGTGGAAGAATCACTTTTAGATTGCGGCCATGACCATTCTGGTTTATCCTGCGCGCCCTTTCGGAGAGGTGGATGAGCGGTTTAAGTCGCACGCCTGGAAAGCGTGTTTCGGGTAATACCTGAACGCGGGTTCGAATCCCGCCCTCTCCGCCAAATCAATAACTTGCGATAAATGCAAACTAACGCAAGCAACTCAAAATAACCACATTGCCACACTTCAGTGTGGCAAATTTGTGGCAAAAATACCAAACAATGAAATAGCCGTAACTGGAAGCAAACGGCTTGCGGGGGCATTTGCGCCCCCTGCTTTTGCGTTCAGATCAGGCCACGCTCTGCAAAGCTCAGGCAATCCGTCCCGGCAACGATGAAGTGATCCAGCGCCCTCACGTCCACCAAGGACAGCGCCTGCTTTAGCGCAGTGGTCAGCATCTCGTCAGACCTGCTCGGCTCGCATACACCGCTCGGGTGATTGTGGGCGAATATGACGGCAGCGGCGTTATGGTGCAGCGCACGCTTCACGACTTCGCGGGGATAAACGCTGGTCTGGGTTAAGGTTCCCCGGAACATTTCTTCTGTTGCAATGACGCCATGTTGCGCATCCAGAAAAATCACGCTGAAGACCTCGAACTCAAGCTCGGCCATTTTCAACCGGAGATAATCGCGAACTGCCGCAGGCGAATTGAAGAAGGCTTCTGCCCTGCGCATCCTGCATGCAAGAATTTCGAGTGCCTTTGCGATGATGTTTTCTTCCTCGCCTCGGATTTGGACTGCATAGGGTGGTGAGGTTTCATTTTTCACGCATGCGGTTTGGTGAGTGTCGGTTTTGATTTGTTCGGCTTGGCTGGTTGTGTTCGCTGCGTCCATGGTCTTTCTCCTTCGTTCGTTTGTCGGTTTGCTGCTTGCGTTTTGGAGCCGTGTCGCGGCAGCGCAAACGTCGAAAGCAAGGAGAGGAACGGAAAGCCAGAAGGCAGAAAAGTGGTGCGGCCTGCGCGCAGTAAAACGAGCACAGCCTCGGTTTTTTGCCGAAACCGGAGGGAAGGCTTGAAGTGACGAACGCTTTCGTAAGTTGGATTCACACGGCTACTGCAAGCGGCAATCCGACGCGAAGGGATGGCGCAAGAACGGCTTTCAACCAGCCAAGCCGAACAGGAATACGATTTTCGGGGATGTACTAAAGAGACTAACGCCCGTCATAGACGGGACTACAGACTCGCTCTGAATACAGCGAACTTAGTGGGGCATGCCAGCCCAAGATGACAATGCCTTTGCCATGCCTTGTGTATCAAAGGCTTGAAGAACGGCCAATGGCAATCCGAGCGCTGAGGTGACATGCCGCGCGTGCAATATTTCGGCTTCTTGATGTTCATGAAATTCATCTACGGGCAATGACACACCATCGCGCAAGTGCATTCTTTTCGCTATCTCTTCAGGTCGATCAATGAATAAGACCACTCCGCCTATACGTAGCTCACTAAAAACATCAATGTGAATTGCCTCAATACCACTGTCAGATTTACGGCGCATGGTGAAATGCCCATCGAGCAAAAGATTTCCACTCTGCAACAATCGAGATACCCCTTGGATTAGCAAACGCTGATTCTCTGCTACGTCTGCAACCAGTTTCGAGTTACCTGAGATGGCAGACTGCTTTTCTTCACGAATGATCTGGCTCGCCGTGTAATGAGGGATGCCAATCTCGTCTGACACAAGTTTGCAGGAAGATGATTTCCCAACTGCATGGATGCCCGCTACAAAAATGACTTTCATTCTTTCCCCCTCCAGGATTTGGAAAGAATTCTGGCGTAATCCTTGAAATCAAGGTATCTGAAAGATTGAGGTGCGACAAAATCCTTGAATAGTTTCTTCGGATCAACCGCCTGTTCAAATTCAAGCACGTCAGCGATTTCGATTGCAAAGCCGGTTTTCTTTCCCTCAAAGTAATCATAGATAAGTTGACGGGTCACCCCGCCCCCCTTTTCCTTGGCCAACTCCCATAGTGCGGTGGGCGATCCTTCGGTGACATCGACCACATTAACGGCGGCCACGATCTTCTGGGTGGGTGAGGATGAATAAATCACCAGCACATCAACCGGCTCAGCCGCCCAGCTTCTTCTAAATTCCAACCGTTTTTCACCGGACAGGATTTTTTCCACAAAGCATGGACGGATGGAAATAAGCGCAACTCTAGGCTGCTTGGAAAATAAGTCTTTGGTACGCGTCGTCATCAATTTCTCGGATAGTTTGGATGCTGCCATTTACAACTCGACTCTCTGTAAGCCAGTCAAACGAAGGCGGATGGACAAAATGCTTTACCAGTCGGAAGAGCATCACTTTGGTTGGCTTGACGGCCATTCTTTCAATTTCACTCATGCTATACACCGTCCTGCGACGCACTCGATCCACAATCTCGTTAGCATCTTCCAGTGTTTCATACTGTTCGACGATGCCAAGGCTGGTCACGGCCTTCTCGTCAGTTGAGCGATAGAACAGAACGACATCCCCCGGGCTGATCTGTCCCAATTTGGCATGGCACAGATACGCCTGTTTAATGGCATTGCTCGCCGTGTGAGAGGAATTAAACAGCGTCATTTGTGGCGGATCAGATGGGGAGAGATAATCTGAGAACAAAATGCGGTGATACTCTGGACGAATCGGGATTATAAATTTCCTGATACTCGCATCATGTTTAAAGTGCGGAAAATATCTTCTGAAATACTCAAACGAAGACAGGTCGGCCGGTGTGTCATTGGGCGCAATAACGGGGTGTTTCTTCACATACACTACGTCATCGCCATATCGCCCGAACTCAGCGAAGCCAAAGTCCGCGAGCAGTTCAAAAAGGAAGCCGTGCTTCTCAGCATCTCCATGAATGAAGATGTGCTCAAGTCGATTTTCAGTCGCATAGCGGAAAGCAGCCTTCAAGAATAATTCGCCAATTTTCCTTCCCTGACAATCAGGCGCGACTTTGAAAGTGCACAACTTCAACGATGCGCCCGGCAACACATCCCCGTGCCCTGTGGCATCATCATTTTCCTTGCGAGCATAAATACACAATGCACCAAGCCTATCTGGCTCTGCCCAATAAACCCAGGCTCGACGATCATTCCTTGCACATCCTCTAAACCAATCATCAAATTCTGGATACCCATCTCGCAAGCTATCGAAGAACTCACCGCTCAATAACCGCGTTAACGAATGCAGTGGAACATCCTGAATGTTTGGAAGCTGAACGGAAGTTGGCTCATGCAACCGACGCAAAAAGTCGTCCGCTGCTTGAATCGCAAAAACACGATTACCTAATCCGCGACTGACGGCCTTCCTGTGAATCTCTCGGTCTTCCGTAACCAAGTAATGTGCCGCATCACATTCAAGCGCAAACAAGATGGCATTATCACAGGCATCATTGGGACGCGTTTCCGTGGTATTCCATGGACAATCCGACACGCCATCGAGACGAGTGTATTGCGCCAACCGATCCCGTGTACGCATGCGCCTCTCGGCGTCCCTGTCGCGGTTGATATCCTCTTCCGATGCGGGATGGAAAATTAGGGGATGCCCATGCTCCTGTGCCAATCGCACAAAATTTCCCAACCCTGGCGGCAACGGGATATTTGAATCCTCAAGCGGGATTAAGATGTTGGTATCAAGCAGGAAGCGCATAACTCAAGCACGAAAACAGTCCGCTCCTAATACCTTAGAAATCATGATTTGAATAATGAGAAGAACTCCTTAAACCTGCCAACAGCTTTGTCGTCCTTCATAAGGCTGTCGAACAATTCGTGGGTCGGACTGGGATGATTATTCTTCCCGTCGTATATGCGAATCGGGTTATCACCCAAATTCTTGATTGCCTGTTCCAGTAATTTCTTTAGCATTTCAGGATCAACCTCTTTCGCTTCACGCTTGTACCCCTCAAAGGATTTTGCCGAAGCTTCCTTGTAGGCATAGTCTTCACGAAGACGCGATGTGAATCCATGTTGCCTTGCCGAAAACCAACCAAGCCAGATAAATGGAGCCGTTAGCGCGAGCCGCATTGGTAGCTGCTCCCATGGTACGGAAGTTTTTGCATCCAACAAAGGCGCAATGAAAGTAATCCCCATGTATAGCAATCCAGCTATAGAGATACCGAATATCAATAGCCAACCTGAGAGAGGCGCAAGAAGCCAAAATCTACGATTCGTAAATGAAGCCGCCATGCCCGTCCTGTTTGCATCACCCAGTAGCCCGTCAATTTTGTCACGATAAGCTTGAAACTCAGCAAACAACTCTGCCTGCTTTTTCTTGTTCGCAACCAATTCAGTGTTGAGATTCGTGAACTCCGCAACCAAAGCCCGAATAGCCTTTTCATGAGCATCAACTTCCTGCTGATTGCCTTCGGTATCCGTAAGTAGCTCTGTCGCTTTTGTCTGTTGTTCAAGTATGGCTTGCAGCGACTCAGCAGCCTTTTCGTTTGCCTCTTCGACCTTGGCGAGATTTTCATTCGCCGCGACGACAGCCGTATCGGCATTCGTGACATGAGTATGCAGCTCATCATTTTGTTGCTTGGAGTCAGCAAGAATTAAATCGAGAGCATCCTTAACAGGAATTCCCTCTTCGAGTTTTGCCTTGGTCGTGATTACCGAGCGTTCGATTTCTTTCAACTGGTTGAGCTTGGTCTGGAAACCAAGCAATTCATCGGTTAGATGGTTCAGCCCATATCGCCAAATAGCGGTAAATAATTTCTCGATGAACTCAGTCAGCGTTTCAACAACATCCGTCCCTTCAATAAGCGCTTCGTGACTTGTTGAGATTACCTTGGCAATTTCCAGCAACTCCCCTTGTATCGTTATCGGCAACTGGATCAGCTTGTTTTTCTCAATTGCATCTCTGAGCGTGTTAGCACACCAGCCTAGATTGTTATAAGACTCGTCGAGGGAAACAATCCCGGAATTGGAATCAATCTCATGCTCAGCACAGGCAGCCAGCGCGGCTTGGTGTGCCTCCGGGGTGAATTTCGCAAGAATATCCCACAGTTCTTTAATCATGATTCCCCCAATCAGTATTTACTGGCTATCCAGAATCTTCAGCTTCGGCAAACCGTTCACAATCTTCATCGTCTCCAAGCTCACTGTCACCACGCGCATGAACAGTTCCAGCGGATAGCGCGGGTTGCCCATGGTTTCCACTGCCCAGTCGTTGGCGTCGTTGACGATACCGCTGTCTTTGTCGGTTTTCACGCATTGGCGCTCCACCACCCAGTCCAGCGCGGGCTTGCCGTTGACGATATAGTCGTAGGCTTCCAGCGGGATGCCGGTCAGGCTGATTTTGTCGTTATAGTGCAGCGTGGTGAGGTCTTTATCCTTGCCGGTTTTGCCGTACTTCATTTTCTCCACGCGGTAGTCGGCATCGGTCAGCTTGCTGCTGCTTTCGATCTTGAGTGGGTAAGGCTCTACCGTTTCGTAATTCAGGTGCAGCTCGGCCAGTTTGCGGCCAGCTTTGGAGAATGCCCAGAAGTCGGCAGCGGTTTTCACGCGAGGGATGCGCGGCAATTCTTTGCTTAGGTTGTCGGCGTAGCGTTCGCGATAGTCCCGTGAATGCAGCAGGCCATAGACGTAATAGAACACGTCTTCCTTGCTGATTTTTTCACCCGGATAGGCGGATTGAAAATACTCCAGTCCTTCATTGGTGAGTGCGTCGCGGCGTTGTCTTCCCGTCGTGGCAGGTGGCGTGACAAACAGCCCGGCTTGCGGTGCAGATTCTGCCGTATCGTCTTTCTGCTCTTCGTATAAATATAGCGGATAGCACTGGCCGTTATCCATAGTTTGAAGATCGGGCACCCTGTCGGCCATGTTGACGGAGAATCCACTCCTTGCGCCTACGCCGGATACGCAGATCACGCGATTTTCTACCGTCATATCGGGGAAAATACGCGGCATTTGCAGCACCTCTTCATTAAGGCGACGGTTAAAATACAGCCACTGCTTGGTGTAGGGACGATACAGGCTGTGGTTCAAGCACTCCGCCTTAAAAGCGTAACTTCGTTCCTTGACTAACTCCTGCTTCAAAGCGCGCGTCCAACTGATTCGAGCCGAGTCGGTATCAATAAAACCATCCACCTTGGCTTCACGTGCTTTCTTGTCCAGACCTGAACAGGCTTGGCTAAAGCGTGACACCTCGCTGTTATAGAAGCCAATCATACGTGCCATGTTGGCAGTAACAGCAACTTTAGAAGCGTTGTAACACCAAGCATCGCGCTGCGTTTTTACCCCACTTGAATAGTTAGTAAATAGCGTTCGGGGCTCTTTTCCGTTTTTGTCTCCCAATACAATGTATTCGCCAAATGCATCATCACGCTGGGCAAGCCAATCGCCGTGTTGGTCTGGAATAATGGTTTGCCAGCCTTCGACTTGGGTAATACCCGCAATGCTGGCGAAGAGGCTAATTTTTTCCAGCTTGTCTTGCTGGCTTAAATTGTCTCCGATGTCGTGGTAATAAATCTGCCCATGCTGTTTGGCTTCAGTATTTTTCACAAACAGCGTAATAGCGATGCCAGACATGCTGCCGCTGCCAAATATATTCTGTCCTTCTTTCGCACGTCCTTTACTCAACATGTTCTTTCGTATGTCGCCACGCAGGTTCAGCACATGAATGCTGGAGAACTCTTCGTTCAGGCTCTTGCGCAAGCCATCCATAGTGGATTTCTCAACAAAACCGGAACCTGACACGAAGCCGATCACACCGCTGTTGCCGATGCGATCACTGGCCCAGCGAATAGCACGGATATAGCTGTTATACAAAGCATTTTTGAGGGTGGCTGTTGAGCGCTCGGCGTAGGTAGTGCTGATTCGACTATCAAGTTGTGGGTAAGTGATGTTCTGGTTGTTATCGTTGGCGCTGGTCTGTCCTGCGGAATACGGAGGGTTACCCATGATGACCCGAATATCCAATTTCTTCTGTCGCTTGCGCCGTGCACTGTTTTGCACCAGCAGCGCATCCACTAAATCCTCTTTCTCATAGAGCTGGAATGTGTCGGTGAGGCAGATGCCTTCAAACGGCTGATAGTTGCCGCCGACGATGCTGTGGTACACCGCCTCGATGTTGATTGCAGCGATGTAGTAAGCCAGCAACACGATCTCGTTGGCGTGAATTTCGTCCTGGTATTTGTAGGGCAGTTGCTCGGGAGTAATCAGCCCACTTTGCAGCAGGCGCGTGATGAAGGTGCCGGTTCCCGTGAAGGGGTCAAGGATATGCACCCCCTTACTGCCCAGCGTCTGCCCGAATTCGGTTTGCAGGATGTGGTTGACGCTGTGGATGATGAAGTCCACCACTTCAACCGGCGTATAGACAATACCCATCCTCTTAGCCATGGCGGGAAATGCATTTTCAAAAAATTTGCCATATAGTTCTTTAATGACCTTCTGCTTCCCCTCGGCACTATCAATGCCTTCAGCACGCATCTTCACGCTGTCGTAGAACGATTGCAGCGTGTCGGCCTCCTTGTTCAGGTTGTGCTCTTGCAGAATATCCAGCACGGCTTGCATGGCCTGCGACATGGGGTTGTGCTGGGCGAAACTGTAGTCTTCAAACAGTGCGTCGAACACTGGTTTGGTGATGAGGTGCTGCGCCAGCATTTCGATGATTTCTCCATCGGTGATGCTGTCGTTCAGGTCGTCGCGCAACTCGGCGGCAAAGGCGACAAAGGCTTCCCGTTCGCGGGTATTGTCCGGATTTTCCAGAATGCCGGTGATGCGGTCTATATGAGTGCGGGCAATTTTGGCGATGTCGTTTGCCCAGTCTTCCCAGTGGTGGCGATTGCCTACCTTCTGTACCAGCTTGGCGTAAATGGCGCGCTCAATCTCACCAATCTCGAATTGCAATGCTTGCTGTTCAGGTTTGACGATGTAGCCTGCTTCAGTTTGGCCGATGCTGTAACCACCTTTCCCAGCGTTGCCGTTGGTCTTGCCCTTGGGAGCTTTCTCCTGCTTCTTCTGGATTTTGTCGGTGATGGCGATGACTTCCATCTTGCTAGTGTCGCGGCCTATCAAGTCCAGCTTGTTCACCATCGCATCAAAGCGGTCGTCGTGTGAACGCAAGGCTTGCAGCACTTGCCAGACTACGGCGTAGGTTTTGTTATCGCTCAGTGCGTCGTGCGGCTCCACACCTGCTGGAATGACAACGGGCAGGATGACGTAGCCGCGTTTTTTGCCGGGGGCGTTACGCATGACACGGCCAACAGATTGCACTACGTCCACTTGGGAGTTGCGTGGGGTGAGGAACAGCACAGCATCCAAGGCGGGCACATCCACACCTTCGGACAGACAGCGCACATTGGAGAGTATGCGGCAGGTGTTGTCTGGCACTTCGGATTTAAGCCAGTCAAGCTTGGTTTCTTTTTGACCGGCATTCATGCTGCCGTCCACATGTTCGGCTTCGCAGGTAAGGCGGGCGACTTGCTCGAACTCCTCTGTCTCCTGATAGGCTTCGACTACGGCCTGAAACATGCCCGCGATTTGCTTGGAGCTAACCTTGTGTGTTTTGCCGCCCTTGCCGATTTCGATCACTTGACAGAATGCGACAGCGCGTTGCATGGCGGCATCATCACCCACGAGATCGTCAGCCAGCCCTTGTTTGGATAAAGCCTTCCAGCAGCCAATGATTTTGGCGGCATCGTCCACCTTGAGCTGGTTGTCCGGGTCTTTCAACAAGTTCTGAATCCGGCGGTTGACGTGCGTTTCTTCCACGGCCAGCACAATCACCTTGTAGTCCACCAACAGGCCGCGCTTAACTGCTTCCGAGAAGGTGATGACGAATAGCTCTTTGCCGAACCATTCCTCCTTGTTCATACCGTACAGCTTGGCGTTATCTTTCTCGGCCTGCGCTTCTGCGACATCACTATAGATGCGCGGCGTGGCGGTCATGTAGAGCCGCTTGGTTGAGCGGATATAGTCGGCATTGTGAACACTGACGAATGCACTTTCATCATCATCGCCAAAGGTAACGCCCGTGGTGCGGTGCGCTTCGTCGCAGATAATCAGGTCGAAGTTCTCCAGCCCGTGTTCGTGCTGGGCACTGCTGATTACGTCAATGGAATGGTAGGTGCTATAAACGACGCTCATGTGCTGCGCATCGTGGCGCTTGCTCATTTCGGTCGCCAGCCTCGCCGGTTCGGTGGTGGCCGGATAACGCAACTCATGCGTGAAGGTTTGAACGGTGTCGTCATCCTTCTTGCGCTTCTTGCCCACGTCGCTATCCGAACACACGGCGAAGCTGTGTAGCGGGATTGCGCTTTCCTGCGTCCATTCGGTTAGCGTTTGCGATAGCAGGTTAAGACTGGGAACCAGGAACAACACGCGCTTGCCTGCGCCTGCCAACTCTTCGGCAATCTTCAGGGCGGTAAAGGTTTTGCCCGTGCCGCACGCCATGATGAGCTTGCCACGATCAGCATCCGACAAGCCACGCTTTACGGCATCCAGTGCAAACCGTTGATGGTCGCGCAGTTGCTTCTTGGTTTTGAGCGTCGGCTTGGATTTCGCGTGGTAGTGGCTCCAATCAATCTGGCTGCTCTCCAGATCGTGCAAGTCTATCTTGCTGACGGGTGGCTGCTGGTTTTGTAGCGCATCCTCGGCATGTTCGCTCCACTTGTCGGTGGTGGCGATGATGATGCGGTGGGTGAATGGCTTTTTGCCGGAAGCGGTAAAGAAGCTGTCGATGTCGTTTTTTTGCAGGCGGTAGTCTTCGGCGTACAGCTTGCACTGGATGGCGTGGTATTCGCCCGTGCCGCTGGTTTTGGCGACAAGATCAATGCCGGTATCGCGGCCATCCAGCCCCTGCTGTTTTGCCCATTCGCTATACGACCAAACCTCATCGTATAAGTCGCGATAGGTGGCTTCGTTGCGCAGGTAGCACAGGATCAGCTCTTCAAAGTAAGTGCCTTTTTCTCGTTCGGTTTCGGCGGCTTGGCGAAAGCTGGCCAGCAGGGTTTCCAGTGAGGTCATTCTGGGTGTCTTTCTTTATTGTTTGTTTGGCTACCCACGAATTTCATCTTCCCCCCTTGGGACTGATATTCCGAACTGTATGATTATGATGTCTAATGCAGTTTCATGAAAGCAACTCAGTATCGCGATAGCTCCTTTCCAAGTTGACATGATACTGAATGTCGGTAAATATAAGCAACTACCGACGATATGTATCAAGCATGGGAACCTCAAAAGTTACGAAGGTTTCTGAGTCTCGCCAAGCAGGCAGGCGTTATTCGCGCCCGAGACCTGGAACCGCACAACATACCCCGCACGTATCTTGCCCGCCTATGCGCAGCGGGCAGGCTACAGCGTCTTGGGCGTGGCCTTTATATGCTGGCCGATAGCGCCATCACCACCAATCACAGTCTGGGGGAAGCCGCAAAGCGCGTACCCCATGGCGTGATTTGCCTGCTCTCGGCACTGCGGTTTCATGGGGTCACTACCCAAGCCCCATTTGAAGTCTGGATAGCAATTGAAAACAAAGCGCGCGCGCCAGCCGCCAAAGAAACGCCGCTGCGCGTTGTCCGGTTTTCAGGGCAGGCACTACAGTCCGGCATAGAGACGCATGTAATAGACGGGGTGCCGACCCGAATTTACTCACTCGCCAAGACAATCGCCGATTGCTTCAAGTACCGGAACAAGATCGGAATGGATGTAGCTGTGGAAGCACTGAGGGAGAGCTGGCGCGCGCGCAAATGCACTATGGACGAACTCTGGCGCTACGCGACAGTTTGCCGCGTATCCAATGTGATGCGCCCTTATCTGGAAACTCTGACATGAGCGTAGATCAACCGCGCAATCTAGCGGCCTCTGTGCGTCAACGGCTGCTGAATATCGCCAAACGCGATGGCGAAGCATTCGATCTTGTGCTGACGCGTTATGCCTTGGAACGCCTTTTGTATCGCCTTGGGCAATCCAAGTACCACGACCAGTTTCTGCTCAAGGGAGCCATGCTGTTTGCTGTGTGGGGCGGAGAAATTCACCGCCCTACCCGTGATGTTGATCTATTGGGATTCGGCACGAGCGAACTCCCTCAGGTGGAGAAGTTTTTCCGGGATATTTGCCAGGAGTCTGTGGAACCGGATGGGCTGGAGTTTCTTCCGGACACCATGCGTGCCATGGAAATCCGCGAGGATCAGGAATATCAGGGCGTGCGAGTGCTATTTGAGGCGCGCTTGGAAAATGCCGTTATCCCGATCCAGATTGATATTGGCTACGGCGATGCCGTGACACCCGCGCCGGAAGATATTACCTACCCCACTGTGCTGGATTTTGCCGCCCCAAAGCTGCGTGCTTATCCAATCTACACCGTAGTCGCGGAAAAGTTCCAGGCCATGGTATGGCTCGGCATAGTCAATAGCCGCATGAAGGATTTCTATGATCTCTGGATCATCATGCGGAAATTTCCATTTGAAGGTGAAATTTCTGAGTGCGGCAATCGAGGCCACCTTTGCGCGGCGCAATACTCTCTTGCCGACCGAAGCCCCTTTAGCCCTGACACAAGCATTCGCCAACGATGCGGCAAAACAAACGCAGTGGAAAGCCTTTTGCGCAAGAACGCTTTGCCGGTGGATGACCTGACGTTCCCCGACATCATCACAGCGTTGCATGATTTTTTGATGCCGCCGACCACGGCAGCCAGAACGGGAATCTCCTTCCATGCTACGTGGCCAGCCGGTGGATCATGGCAAACCCTGCCCAGCGAATAATGGGGTAAATCTCCAAGTCATTACCCCATTCGGCAGGAGTCCGGATCACAGTTTTACAAGCCGCCCGTCCCCCTGCCTCATCAGATACTCAACCGAGTCCAGAAAAGATTTTCTGGCGTAAAACTCGCATTGGTCATCTTCAAGCGCTTTGTTGTCGCCGAAGATCAATTTCTCCAGGTGCTCCCGGTTTTCCACCTCGATTACAGTCCCTGCCGGTACTGCGCTGATTTGCGCTCTGGTCATCTCATGCCTCCTTATGGCTATCTATCAATCAATTAGCCGTGGTGCCACAGGCACGGCGGGATCACTGGCTTAAACATCAATCGCGGCAGCACCGCCTGTAAGCTTTGATCCCTGGACTTCTTCGATTTCGATTGCCTCTTGGGTTTTTCTGAGTATTGATTGGCCGGATTGAAACGAACTTTGCCAAGCCGTCCCCCAGCACAACTGCCGAACTGCGCGGCAAATTCAGCAGCATGTTCACGTCCACCAGATAGCGGTCAGCCTGGCGAATGCTGCGCTCTCCACTCACGATTTCGGCTTGACCAAGGTTCTTCTCAACCCGGCGTGTCTCATCGTCAACCAGAATCTGGCCGCTCATCGCGGCCAGCCATTCCGCTGTCTCCGGATTAAGCACCTGATAGCAAATTTTGATGCGGCAGTTCTCGACGACCGCATCAACAACGGCATCAGGATTCATGTCGCGGGCACAGTCGCGCAAGTCGCCCAGCGACTGATGCGCAAGCACCAAATGCACGCCCTTGTCGCGTGCTGCGCCCAGCGCCTCCAGCGCAGGACGGGAAAGATGGTATTTCACCTCATCCAGTACAATACACACAGGCCGCAGATTTCCAGCGATGCGGTCTCTGCGTTCGGCGAGCTGAATCAATCTGATCAGCAAAATGCGTTGTACGGTTTTCACGATGTCGTTGCGCATCGAGCCCACCACATAAACGCAACCGCCTTCCTCGATGACTTTTTCGAGATCAATACCGGCACTTGCCTGTGCATTCACGCTTGGCATTTCGGCCAACTCCCGCAACCTGCCCTCGAATTTTTCTGCGCCCGCCATAGTGCCTTGACGCTTCTTGAAAGCGTCAGCCAGGTTCAATCCTTCATTCGCCATCAGGCGGGCGGTTTGCAGCGCTTCCCGGCGGTCGGCAATGCCGTAAAAATCTGACGCATCGCCCTTGTCTGTCAATGAAAGCCCGGCTTGGAAAAGCTCGAACGCCTCTTCCTCGGTCGCCCCCTCGAATGGATTGAACTGCGCCCCGTGTGGACGGTTCAGATTGATAAAGTGGAATGGCTTGCCGCAACGCTGGGCAGCGGCAAACATGACGTGGGGTGCCCACTCATCATCCTTGGGATCGCAGAAAATAACTGCCTCGCCGCGCTCAAGGAATTGCACCCCCATCACCCCGAGTGCCACCCCCTTGCCGGAACCAGTGGTGCCGACAACCTGAATATGGGGTGCACTGGTTCCGGTTGGCACATTGATGTAAACGGGTTTGTGTTTTTCATCCAATCCAAGAAATATGCCTTTCTTCAAATTGATATGGCGCAAGGGATCGAAATTGAGCGATGCTGGCAAGAACTTCCCGATTTCGCGCACATCGGTTTTCTTGTTGCGCTCCAAGGATGATGTACGCTTGATTTTCGAAAGCATCACGGCAATGCTTGGCTGCGCATAGCGCAGCCAAGCGAGCGCAAGAACTATCCCGCCAATCCAGTTAGCCCCCCAATATCGCAACTCGAAATAGGGGACTACCTCCAATCCGCGACTAACCAGCACCGAATTAACACCCCATAAATAGACAGGATCAATGATGGAGGTAAAAAACAAAAGCAACACGATTCTGAACCACAGACTTTTTGGCTCAATATGAAATGCTGCGATAAGAAACAAAGAAAACACCCCCATGAATTGAAGATAGGGATGCGCATAAATAAAGCCACGAATTACCAAGATTGCAGGATCGGAAAACAGAAATTCATTCATAAAATTACCTCACTGAAAGTTAGTTGTAATGCAGATGGAAGCCGCCCAGATTTTTTCGATGGCGCTTTGCGCCAGACGATAAAAAATCACCGGGTGGGACAAGGCAAAGGATGACGCCGTCAGCCGTCTTGCCGCAGTCGCCTCGGATGACATCGCCCCAGCGATGCCATCCGAGGCCGGGGGGAGCCGCCGAAAAATTTCGCCCCAAGGCGAAATAGCAGCCCCAAGGCTGCGGTTTTCGAGCGGGGGGCAAAGCCCCGCGTCCCAACGCGTCAGCGCTTGGGCACCCTCTTCGCAGCCGCGCCCCCAGGCGCGGTCAATCGGACTCGAATCGCAAAGCGATTCGAGGATGATTGAGGTGGCGCGTCCAGCGCCAATCCCGCACTGCGTGCGGGACGAGCGGGCTGCACCCGCGAAGCCCCCCGAAGGGGGTGCCCAAGCGCGGAGCGTGCCGGGGACGCCATGAGTAAGGCGGGAAATGTGCCGCCCTAGCGGCAAGCCCACGTCCGCCCCCAGGCGGCACGCACAGCGTGAGGGGTGCGTCTTCCCGACTTGCGATTGCATTTGACCTTGCTTTGCCCTCGCAAGCGGAGACGAGAAGCGGAGAGATGAAGCGGCGATGTCATTCCGAATGACATTTCGCATCTTCTCTCCGCTTCTATCCGTAAAAAATGAATGGTTCATTTTTTGACGGAAGGCAAATTTTTCGTGAGTTCGTCAAAAACGAACTCCAGCTTTTCACGAAAAATTTCGTCGCCAGCTTCCAGCACGCGAGGGTGCATTTCGAGTGTTGAAACGAAAAGTTGCAGCAGTCGCGCTTTGCGTTTTTCCGCTTGCTTGGCTTGCAAGATTTCCGCCTCAAGCCGCGCACGCTTTTTTTCAAGTTTTTCAAGACTGCTTGCCATGGTTATTCTCCTTTCTCAGTTATAGGCCATGAATTCAACGCAAAGAATTTGAAGCAGTTCCGATGTTTTTGCTGGAGTGGGACTCGCTCTCCTTTTACAAAAACTGAATCAATGTGCGCGAACGCCGCTTCGACTTTCTTGTGCAGGCCATCCGGGCACAGGTAGTGCACTTCCGCCCATCGCTTTTGCGTAATGGCCTGCAGGTGTGCGCTGATGATTTCTCTGTACCTTTTTTGAGTTTTGATATGCCGCTCAATCTCAATCGCCACACACTCGCCAGATGGTGATGTAACAATGGCATCCGGCACTTTCTCAATGCCTTTGCCGTACAATATTTTCCCTGGCACCCAATCCCCCCAACTGCGTTCCTCTGCATTCAGCCGTGCCGATTGAGTGGCAAGGTTATGTGGGATGTAGGCCGAATTGGTTTTGCCTAACTCAAAATATCGACTATCGAATTTGCCCACCAACCCCAAACCGTGTGGCGTAATTCCATAGACATAGGTATGGCGGCACTGAATCACATGCATCTCGGATTTCAGAGCCCCAGCGCGCATCAAATAGTCCAGCGTGCGCGCGGTACTGCTGGGTGATGCGCTGATGACGCGCGACAATATAGTGGTCGTTGAAAACACCTCGCCAGAGGCAAGGAATTTTAGGACAAGCTCACGTTTGGCATCGGCGCGCGACTGTTTCTCCAAATAACTCATGTGAGGGATAGTCATAATTTTTTCATTTGACGGGTTCATTTTTTGAGTGCCTCCTTCATTTTGCGAAGCCGTTCCCGTCCAGATTTTTTCTCAAGCTCTGTCTTGGGTTCTGACGGCTTGTGACTTTGGCTTTCTTTCCGCTCGCTTCTCTCCCTCCGCGTGCGGTCGTAAGCCTTGCCCGCTGGTGTACGTTCGATACCTTTCTCTAATACCGACCGCACCCATGCAGCCTTGCGTGGAATCTCACGACGTGTCAGCGCTGCCCGTAGCTCATCAAGAACGAATTGTTTTTGTTGGTGAGAAGTGGATAAGCAGGAAAGAACGGCCTGAATTGCATCCTGCTCTTCAGAGTCCAGTTGTGATGGCCATTCCAATTCTTCTGTTTCGCCACCACTACCCGAATCAGAATGCTCTTTTGTGGTGGTGGTTTTAGGGTGGTTCTGTGACGGTTTGGGTGCAGGTGCTTCGCTCGTCTTGTCGCCAATTTTCACCCCTCCATCACCATCATCTGCACCCGTCTCTGGCACGGGTGCAAAGTTTTCATCCCTCGCTAAACGCATCAGATTCTCAAGTGCAGCCAGATTGATTTCGAGGTGTCGAGTTACGCCAGGTGCACCGCCGAATGGATTTTTTGTAACGCGCAGAATCCCTGATCCCTTGAAATCCCCGATGATAGTTTGGACGCTTCGATGCGAAAGCGAAGATTTTTTGGCTATCGTCGCGACCGATGGAAAAATATTTTTTCCATCGTCATTCGCGAAATCTGCGAGTGCAAGAAGAACGATTTTTTTCGATGGCTGAAGGCTCGTCGCGAAAACTCTCGACATCAGAAGGATGCTCATCTCAAGCCCCTCCCGCAAGCTCGCGGGCAACACGCTCTGCTTTCGTCGGCGCACCACGCTTACGCTTGCCATTCAGGCCATGTGGATTGCGGGGCTTGCGAATTGGTCGAGCAGTAGGTTGCGGTTGGACTTCACCAGTGCAGAGAAAACGCACCAGATCAGCCAATAAAACATATTGGGGATTCCCATCTTCTTGCCTAACAGTAATCTGGAAAGTTCCACGTCGAATGCGCGCACGGATCGTTGGAACGTCCTCCATCAAGGCTTCCGCAACCTGTGGGATTTTCAGAATCGGCGGATATGCAGCGAAACGCTCGCGCATAAGCGCGGCGATTTCATTTTGGAAATTCATTTGCAACTCCTTGCTTGTCAAGGCAAGGCGCGGCTCGCGGTTAGGGTTGCTGTGCCGCACCCCACCTGATTTTCAAAACCGGATTAAACTGGAAACGAAATATCAGGGGAGGTACAGGCGGGGTGGAATAAACGGAGTAGAAGAAATGAAGCTGCTAGCAGCTTCATCAAGGCAGATAAATTTCACGTATTGCGACAAAGGCAGTACCGGCAAAACTCGCAATGCATGCAAAGCGGCAAGGATTGATTTTTCGATTTCTTCACCAATACGCGCAATAAACTTATTGCCCGTCTTGGTGCAATAAAACGCGAGCATAAAATACAACCATCCAACCAAGACAATTCCAGCAATCTTACCGGCTACTTCGGCTGGCAAAATATGAAAAGAGACTGAAAACCAAGCTGCAAAAATTAGCGCAAAAAAACCGGTGAAAAGTATTCCCAGATTTCCGAAACAAATGGAAGTGTAAAAAAGAAAAATTCGGACTCCAGACCGGTCTCCGATCTCTTCCTTAAAATTTTTTCTACAGCGCTGTTTATATGTCTCCCACATGCTTGCATTTTTCCAGAACGGCCTTACTCTGTCAATAGTTGTTTTCGTTTAATTTCAATGCATTAACTATAGACAAACACAGGTAACTAGAGACAACTATCTGGCGCTCGTTGCCAGCTTCACGGCCAATTTTTCGGCCTGCAAGTGGGTGTACCTTTTCAGCATTTGCAGGGTTTTGTGGCCCGAGACTGCGGCGAGCTCCAGGACTGACATATCCCCGCGCTCGGCCAATCGTGAAAGCGCCTCGTGGCGCAAATCGTGCCAAGTGAAATCCTCTACCCCTGCACGCCCGCAAGCGGCTTGGAATGCATGAAAGAGCGTCATGCGCTCAACTGAAATCACTTTCCCTCGAATCGAAACTGGCAGAGTATCGAGCACAGCAAGCGCTGTCGGCGAAAGTGGGACTGCGCGCTCCTCGCCATTTTTTGTGTCTTTCAAAAATGCGATGGATCGCTTTTTATCTATGTTTTTCCAAGTCAGCCCGAGTAGTTCGCCCTGCCGCATGCCCGTCTCCACGGCCAATTGCATAGCAGGCAACAGGTAGGTGTTCCGGCTTTTGCGACACTCCTCCTCCAACCTATTCCATTCCTCTTCATTCAAACGACGATCCCTCGACTTACTCTCAGATGGTTTGCGGATTTTCTCGACCGGGTTCCCGCGCGGCAGAACAATGGCGCACTCTATTTCTGCAAACTTGAGAATTTTCGAAAGCATGAACAACTCTTTGCGTACCGTGCTATCTCCGACCACGCTGAGCCGCTTATCACGGTATTGTGCAACCAGTTTTTGATCAAGCGCCGCAAGAGAAAATTTCCCGAGCGCGGTTTTCAAATGCTCACACTGAAAACGCCAAGCCTCCTTCCCATCCTCGCGCGGCTTGTAGTGATGAGGCGCAAATTCAGAAGTGAAGCGATCAATAATTTCACCGATGGTATTGCGTTCGGCATCACTACGATCAATGAACACCCCGCGCCCCATCTCGCTCTCTGTGGTTGCCGCCCAGAGGTCTGCATCAGAGCGAGTGTTGAAGGTCTTAGATTGAGGTGGATAGCCCTTCCTGCGGACTTGAGCTTCCCATTGGAATTCACCTCTTTTTCTGATGGTAGCCATAAATTTGGTCTTTCCTGTTCAGTGTGGCAAAATTGTGGCAATAAATACTTTTTCATATTTTCCACAACCTTAAATGCCGCGTCAACAAAAGGATTCATGAGTTTTCATTAAGTCGCCTGGAAAGCGTGTTTCGGGTAATACCTGAACGCGGGTTCGAATCCCGCCCTCTCCGCCAGAAATACTATAAAAACCCGTATAGCTCAATGCGTTACGGGTTTTTGTTTTTCAAAACTGATAACCAAAAATATGATTTTCGGATAGCTTTATCTGTGGATAACTTTCAATATTTTTTTATCAGTGTCCCCGTTTTGTCCCCGAATGTCCCGCTGCATCCCGGCTCAACTGTCCCCGTTTTGTCCCTAAATTAGCCTTTGCCACGCCGCTTGACTCAGCATATTGGATACTGCGTCATCAACATACTTCGCCAGAATCGGGGAATCGCCCAAATTATGAAGAATTGAGCCGATGCCGACTATATGATGGTCAAGAGATTTTTGAAACGGTTCGACGGACTATCAACGAGACAATGACTAGGCGCAATTAGCAAGTTCCATTACTTTGCGTTTAGATAGTTCAGATTTTTTTGGGCGCCCGACCCGTCTTGGTAACGGTGGTGCTAGAGTTGCTGGAATCGAAGCAGTCGGAGGAATAGCTTTTGGCCGCCGCTGATCAATGAACTCAGCAATATCAGAAATACAGACATACCGACGACCACCGATCTCAATTGTTGGTAGAAGTTCTTTTCCTTCGGCCCGAAGATTTCTTAGTGTCTTTACCGAGACACCCCCGATGATCTCCCCTGCCTGTTTTTCTGGCACAACCGCCTTCCCTCCGGCAGCAGCGCAAACCACATCGAAGGTATTCATCTTGATTAGCCCTACGATTCACATTGATCATTTCCAAGGCTCGTTCCGAATGCGAAATGAACCACTGGCTTTAAAATGGCCTCTCAGTGAAGCAGACCATCTTATGAATCATAGGGACGTAACATGATCTCTCGGGACTGAAATGCGCTCTTTTGGGTCACATTTCAAAATCAACGAAGGCTAAGCGATTGATGAGATCGGATCGGTTCATGTTTCATCCCTAATGTAAAATCGTCGGTAACACGTCGCCTTCTTTCTTGGGCAGCAGGTGCATAAATCGGCCACCAGCTTCCGTGAAGTAGCGGAATTCGACTACACCTCTTTGAAATCCCCTTGGGCTTGATCTGCGGTTGTGAGGCCCATATCCCACGCCTCGTTTCCAGCGAAAACACGCATACATCTATCGCGTAGGGCGAGGCACCTATGCTTCCGAATTTGTTGAGGATCGCATCCATTTGGCGCATCTTGTCTGGCCGAAGCGCCCATGCTTCCATGATCACGAATACGAAATCAGCATCCAATGCCGACGCCGCTGACTGGATCTCGCGCGCAGATAAGTCTTTGTCCTCACCGCTTCCCGGCTGAATCATCACTGGAATGGATTCCTTGGTAGTCAGGTTACCAACAAAAGCCAACGCCTGAAGCTTTTCACCGGCCTCCAGAAAATCCCGCGCTTGATCGATCAGCGAACTGATGATGTCCATGTACGCTTGCGGTGGAGTGCTGATGGGTGCCTCAATCATTTTTTCCTCAATACTTGCTACTGGCCGTGCAAACTGGCCCATCACCACATATCACGAAAGATTGGACAGCCGTTTCGCTACTGACGGATCAAGTTCCCGCTTTGCCAGCAGTTCATCAATCGTTGACTGCCGTGACTTGAGCGCATCAGCTACGAACCCTCTTCGATCTTCAATGACCGGAAGCACTTTCTCTCGCAGAAAATCCCGTTCGACAGGCAACAGTCGTTCATCTCCGATCACCCTGGAGATCGCTTCCGGCAAGTCTTCGCTCATCCGTGACAAAACACCGCGAACAAGTCGGGGCGCTACGCCAGCCTCAAAGGCCATCGCATCCCAATGCGGCCCTTCTACCCAGCCTGGCTTGTTCTCTCCGGCGATGGACATGGCCATGGTCTGTCTCGGCAGATATGCCTCTACGCACAGCATGTCGTAGAACGGCGCTACCGCAGCTTTTTGGCCGCGCATCAGGAAGGCGATGTTCTTCGCGTGTGCGTCCAGATTGCCGATCAAATAGTTGAAGGCAATCCACTGGACAACAGCATTGGCAGCCACGACCGGGCGATCCATGAAGGTGCCTCGCAGCACTTCAAACAAGTGATGCAAACCCAGACCGCCTTCGCTCTCATATTTCTTTGACGGTGCCACACCCATCGCCTGGCACAGGTCTATCTGGTGGAGCCGCCTGAAGGCTTTGTCAGCACCCTTTTCCATTGGCTCGCGGTCAAACCGCTCAATGACATAAAGTGGCTCGGGGAGGTGCAACAACCCAACCGCAGGTACCGGAACCTTCAGTTCATGAGCCAGGCGCATGCAGAAAAATTCATTCGCGGGACAATATGGGAAATCCGCACTGGCATTTTCCGGCTTGACGATATGGGTAGAGGGTGCCAAACCTTCTGGAAGAAACATCGCCCCACTGGCGTCAATGCGCAGCCCCAGTTTTTCCTGAGCGCCCGCCAAGGACATGCGGATTTCGTCCCATGATGCCATCAAGGGGAGATTGCGCGCTCTGGAAGCCTTGATCTTTTCCTGTAGCGCCTCTTGTGAAAGTGGCACCAAGATTTCCTTTGTCGCTGCCGCGAGTCCCTCGGGAATCAGCGAAAGCGCCCCGGCTGTGTCCTGTCCATGCCTGACCAGAAGCGCCCACGTATCGCGAGGATCTATCCTGTCCCGTGTGGCGATCAAGTCACGCAGTCGGCCTTCGGGCAACAGGTTCTCGAAGAACCACTCGACCGGTTTATCGTTCGCGGTATCTTCAAATTTTCCGGTGACAATCGGAAAGTTGGGAGAGAGCGCATAATCCTTCCACTCGGTCGCGTAGCCAAATTTCCACTGCCCTTTCTTGACTTCCAGGGTTCCAACCTGCACTCCATTGGCCGTGACGATCAAAACACTCATGCTGTTTCACCCGGTAGCCTCAGCCTGATATCAATGCCGAAGCGGTTACAGACAGACAACACTTTTCCGATCTGGGCTGTAGCTTTCCCTTGCTCCAAACCATTAAGAAATGGCAGGCTGACATTGCACAGCGCTGCGGCATCGCGTTGAGTCAGGCCGGATTCTTTGCGAACAGCCCGGAGTATCTCCCCAAGTTCTGCTACAGAGGAAATTACAACCTCCCTGTGTGCCATAACACCCCCATAAAGATAAACGAGCGTTGAATTTTGCCTTGCATTAGCCTTAAACGCAAGAAAAACTAAACGCTCGTTGATTATCCACTCGGTATACCCTGTGAGGGTTCCCTTGGTTGATTATTTCTTCTTTGCTTTTCCCTTGCTGGCGACAGCCTGTTTGAAGGTGGCCCCGGCAGAAAACTTCGGCACCGTCGTCGCTGCGATCTTGAGTTTCTCGCCGGTTCTCGGGTTCTTGCCTTCGCGAGCCGCGCGCGCTGCTGACTTGAACGTGCCAAAGCCAACCAGAGCTACCGAATCACCCTTGGCCACAGCCGTCACAATCTCGTTAACCAGAACATCCAAGGCACGACCAGCCGCCGCCTTGGACAGATCAGCTTTGGTAGCCAGCACTTCAATCAGTTCGGATTTGTTCATTGAGTTACTCCTTGGTTGGTTGTAGATGAAAGGTGAATCTTATCATTTTTGATTGGGTGGTCTGCGCGAAAGCGCACTCGATACCGAATCGAGGTCGATCCCTTCGGTTGGCGGCTGCCCATTACGGCACAGGTTGAGTTCGTAGCGAACCGCAAACGGGATTTTCTTTCCATCCTGTGTCGGCACTTCATCTTGCATCAAGGTCGCTTGCAGGCGAGCACACCCCGCTTCAGCAAATTTCGACACCGTCCTGACCTGAACCTTTAGCGGGGCAGAGGAACGGGTCTGTGCCTTGAAATACTCAGCCATTGGTCCAGTCAACTCCCCTTCGGACTGACCATTGGGAGCATCAATCGCCATGATCAGATATTGTTTCAAATCGGCAGCAAGAATGTCCTTGCTGCCCAGAAGAGCAAAAAAGCAGAGAGCCATCGTGAGTATTTTCGTAGGAATGTTCATGGGTGGTAGTAGCTATTGACGCGTTGCTGGACAGTGTTTTGTACGTTCTGCCCCATAGACGAAGCACTGGGCATGCTCACACTGGCAGAGATTTGATTGATGAACTCGCTCAGGTCGATACGAGAAAAATCCAACTGTTGAAACTCTTCCGGGGTGAACCCAGAACAGTCCGGACTCTCGGCACTGCCCCATCCTTTGCCTATCTGTCCCCTGCCCTGTTCATTGATGATTCGAGCCAGGATAGAGTTGAAGCAGCAATACGATTCGGTCTGCTCGATACACGTGTGGATAATCGGCACCCGTGAAGAGCAGAAGGAACCAACATGGACGCACAGATTGGCATCCCGGTGCATCGCCAGAAGCTGCTCGGATTGTTCACATGACAGAAGTTCTGATATCAGTTGAATGGCCACTGCGGCTGCCAGAGAATAGGGATCGAAGTACAGATTGAAACTTCCTACCGACCCGAGCGAATAGATGGGGCCGCCGAGCAGTCCGCTGGTCATCGTTCCAGTGGTAAACGACAGTCCATAAAAGCTGAACGATGGGGTAAAATTCGTAGGGGTAAAAAGCGTACTTGACGGAATCATGGCCTGTGCTCCGGCTTCGACATAGCCGGAATACTGGGGATACATGAAATCGAACATGTATTTGCTGCCCGCATTGATCGCAAGCTGACCACCGGCAAAGGCACCCTGCATCATTGTCGACATCAGCACGTTGTTGCTCCTTGCCGCGCCACCCCCGCCCTTCGTGCAACAGTTCACCAAACCAAATAATTTCTTTCGACATTGCTCACCCACGCCTTTGAACAAGCTCAGATCAGCCCCATAGACCCCGGCTTCTCGTGCCGCTTCCATCGATGCAATGCTCTTGCCGAAGTTCTGGTCGGGTGGACTGCTGGTATCGAAGCATCCCGTGCTGCCTTGGCAGAAAGAACTCTGGTCACAAACCGTTCGCTGCGTCTGAACTGCGGGCGAGGTCTGACACGAAAAAGTACGCTCGTTCACGTCGCACACACCCGATGGCAAGGTGTCAATGCACACGGTCGATACCTGAGTACATCCACGATCAATCAGAGGCTGGCAATCATTGGTCAGCGTGGTTGCAGCACATGTGTACTCATCAGACCATGCCCAGCAGGAATCGCCCAAGCTTTGCGCGCCAGCCGGCATGGGAGATACCGTACTCAAGCAGACTTGCAGTCCATTGATCGTCTTGCACGGCGTGCTGTCCGTGCAGGTGTGCGCTGCCGGAGCACAGTTGGCGCTTTGCGCAAGCGTCGTGCATCCGCTGGTGTCGATGGTATTGGAGGTGATGGTGTAGGACGTGTTCAGATACACCACCGTCGGCGTGCTGGTCGATGCCGTCACATTGGTGCATTGGTATGTTCGCGTGTATTGGTTGCAGGAACCGTCAAAAGCCGTACTGTCACAGGTAGAACTGACCAGCGCACAACCTTGGGTCGCCTTGATCGCCGCGCAGTAATCGACATGGTTGGCAGCAATGCATGAATAGTCATCCTGATAGCTCCAGCAAGTCGCCGTCGAATTCAGCCCACCCGCTGGCGGGGTTACCCCGGCGAGACAGACCGTGGCACCGCTGGAATCCACCTTGCAAGGAGTCGAGTCGACACACGTATGGGCTGCCAAACGACATTGTGAGTTTTGGGAATAGGATGTGCACTGACTGGTGTTCGTGGTGTCGGTGACCAGCGTGTAGGTATTGCTCAACTGGATGGTATTTGTCGGTGTTCCCTGATTGGTGCCGCACTGAAAAGTTTTCGTGTAGGTGTTGCAGGTACCGTTGAACGCGGTATCGCTACAGGTCGAACCAATTTGTCCGCACCCTGCAGTAGTCAACGCGGCACAGTAATCAATCGAGCTTGGCTTGATACAGGTATAGGTGTCCTGAAATTGCCAGCATCCGCCGACCTGAGCCAGTGTCACCGTGACGCCGGAAATCGATTTGCTGGGTGTGCTGTCGACGCAGGTTGAACTGGCTAGACGACAATCGCCCGCAATTGCGCGGTTGCAGAGCAATGCGACGAAAAAGGCCACAATCGTTAGCGCCCTCATACTACTGCGCTCGCTGCTGCAAGGTGGCGCACTCGTTGGATGTCCAATTGCTTACCGTCGTGGACATCGGCAATTGCAGTGGTGCACCGGTGCCGGAACCGCCGGAAGAATTACACCCGGAACTGACATTGCGCATCGAAGGGATACAGGTTGTCGCGCTACAGTTCACGCTGAAGTAAACATATAGATTGCAGCCAAAACCCAGATTGCTGACGTAGTAGTCGTTAACCGACTGACCGGGTGCCACCGCCACCGGAAAGAATCCATAGCTTCCATTCCAGGGATAGCCGATCGTGTTGTAGTCGAATCGATTGACACCATCGGAAGAACGGTAGGGTTCAACCGAATAAGACAGGCCGTTGCTGCCGCAATAAATGTTCATCGCCATATAGGGATCGAGACAACTTGGGCAGTCAACATAAGCGGCTCGCCCCAGCCATGCGCCAGGTGTGCATTGACCAAATCCCACCGTGACAGAGACACCTCGCTGGCAACTCAAGGATTCGTAGCCCTGCACCGTCTGATTGCACTGATAGTTGTAACTCGTACTGACGGTAATCTGTTGCCCGATATAACAGGACGCATTGCTCAAGGATTGCATCTGCTCGACGCACTGATATAGCTGATTTTGATCGACGGTAATTTGGCGCGCGGTCGAACAGAAATTACTTGTCACCTGAAGGTAGTCGTTACAGGTTTCCGTGCTGAATGTTGCCGGCTGCGTATCCGTCACTACCTTGCACGGCTGGCTACTGGTGCCAGCCGTGACCCCGGTGAAGGTCATGGTCGGATTGCTGGCTATGTTGTTGGCATTGGTGATCAACGGATCGTTTTTCGGATCAATTGTGAAGGATGGTCGTACCGATGGATTTTGCGCCACGAAATTGACGGCATCACACTCCTGCTGAAGGTAGGGATCAGCATTGGGCGGCAAGGTGGAACAGTCAGAAATTTTTGCAGTCCCGGGGCCTGAGAGCTGTCCCTGACCATTCTGGAAATACTGGGATTGCGTGGAGTTCTGTCCGTAACCCGGCACGGACAAAGCACCCGTTCCGTTACCAATCCCCTGAAAAGCACTATTGATCGATCCCAGCCCAGCGATTTTCCATCTGAAAACGCGGTGCTGGGGTCATATGTCTGCGCCATGGCACTGCTTGCGACAACAAAAAGCGCGATAGCCAATCCATACCAGCGTTTCATGGTTGATGTCCGGCAAGTTTTGCGGAATAGCGGTGAGCCACTTCCGCCCACACTGAAGCGTGCCGCTCGATGAGATCGAGCGCATAATCCTGCGTAACATCACCATCGATCTTGATAAAACTGGTCGCAGGCGCGCAGCCATCTTCACTGACCTTCGAAGCCTGCCCCGACCTTGCCAGCACCAAAGATGGCACCTGTTTCACATTGAACTGCTTGAATGCCGGTGGATGAATGATGACCGTGACATTTCTGTCACCAACCAATTCCGCGATTTCCTCGCCCATTCTGGTGAGAGAATTTCCCTTGAGACCGCGCAAGACAAGCACTGCGCCAGATTTTTCAGATTGGGAAACGATACGCTGCAAAGTTTCTTTGGGCAGCGAGAAGGAGACGAACACCATCAACTCTGGAACGTCGGCAATAGTTGCAGCTAGATTGCTCGGGACTGGCTGTCGATAGGCTTCCGCTATTTTGGCTATGTCAGGATTTTTAACGGCTGGCTTGGGCAAGGATTTTTGCTCTGGAATTACAGGAATACCGTGTGCCAATGGAATCCCAACACCATTCAAGGCCGCAGCCATACGTTCCTGAGTTGCGCGCATGTCGGCGTCTGATGGCAATGCAGCTTGACCATAGACGGGCTCACCGCCCCACTCCAAATACCGATCCCGCTGCATAGCGCCAGCAATCCACGAAATGCCATCTGTCGCATTTTCATAATCTCAGAAACGCCCCCTGACAACAATTCCGTTTCCGAAAAATCATGTAAGCGAAGTCTTCACCCTCATATGGATACTCACGACCCGCCCCCCACAGAATGGTCGACCTTCCCAAGGGCTGGCAGCACTTCCCATCGATTTCTGCTGTCTGGGGAATCGGATAGAGCATGTGGTATTTGTAGCCAGTCTTGTCCATGATGGGCTGCGGGTAGTAACCGCACAGCCCGTCATCGCCGGATGCAGCCCACATGAGACCTTCCCTGTGCATCTTTGCAATCAATCGGGTCATTTCCAGACTGGATGCCTGGACGCCTCCAATATGGGCTTGCACATTTCCATCGAGCGGATAAAGGCTGCCTTGGCATCCGGCACACCAATACAGACTGTTCAGAGGAAATCCTGCCGTTGCCGCCGCGCAGTCGGCGGCACAAGCAGCGCGAGCTGGCAGATTGCCGAAAAGGGCGACATCGGGATTAAAAATGAAGGTCAGTTCATCGTCATGCCACATAGGATCGAGTTCAGTGAGATAGGCCACATCGAAAGAACTTTGCTCCAGGCACGAGTTATCGAAGATGGCTTGCAGCCAGAAGATGACTGGATCGATATACCAATGAACCTGATAGAAAGAGGATGCTGACTTGCTGTCCTGTGTGTCGCGCGCCCCTCGTGGCGCGGCAAACCCAGGATCAAGCTCAATACCACCGAGACTGGTCATGCAAAACGGGCGACGAACGACATCGACCCTCCTGACAGGCTCCCAGAAACTTACCTTGAACCCCACCCTCAACTGCGAAGGACATGCACAAATGGGCGAACCTCCTGGATTGGGCGTGTCCTCCTGCCCCATGGATACAATATCCATTCCACCGAACCGGATAGGGAACATGCAACTCCAGCAGATGTCCGTGATCGGGTTGGCAAACTTGCCTGTGCAAGTCGGGGTTGCGAACACCGATTGAATGCTCAACATGGCAACGACCAGCAGGAGAAAAAAGTTATAGACGAACTTCATCAACCCTCAGCCTTTTCCCGTCTTGAGTCACGACTGCCGGAACCTGACGAATGCCAAGGCGTCGAATCAGCGCGCCACCCTGGTCGTAGAAGACCAAGCGCTTCCAATCACGCATGAGATTCAATGGCTCGCCAGCAACCATAATGGGCTTTGCCGCACCTTTGAGATTCCGGAGCGTCTGTTTCGCAAAGGAGACTTGCCGTCGATCCCGTCCGTCAAAGAAGATGAGTTCCTCTCTAAGAGAAACGTGATCCAGAGGATTTACCTTCAAGCCGCGTGCGAACAATATTTCCCCGTCAGCACTTCGGATGTCATGATCCAGAACCAATGTTGGGTCGATGTAATAAGTGCGTTTGGTAAAGGTTGCCTTGAGGCCGGGTACTGGTTTAGGCTTTTCCACTGCGCCGATAACACGATCACGGTATTCGTCTTGTTTTCTGGACAGTTCACCGGATTTCTCCATCCGATGGAGACTCGATTGGATAAGCTCAATCAAATCCGGTTCGGCAATATCATAGGTCGGCCCGACGACACCGAGGTCGTCAGCGTGTGCGATAGATATCAAGCTGACAAGCAGCATGGGAAAGAAATGAAAGTGAATCGACATGAGGGTCGATTCTCGTCGCGCGGTATCGGCTATGGATTTTGAAATACGCACTTTTCGTGCATATTTAGGAACCGCAGGTCACACCAACTTCGATGTGAGTGGAAAGACTTTGATGAGATGCTCAAAGTGGAAAGCTGTTAAACGGATGTGCGCCGCAAATTGCCGAGCAACTTCCCCATGGCTCGTTTAGAATACATCCCACTTGCGCAACCGCCGCAATAAAACCGCGCCGCAACGTACGGCACGGACACGGCGAATAATCTGAACAGGAGGCTGGCGCGAGTTTCCGTTCCAACGAGAACGACTAATCAGCAAGTTTGTTATTTAAGGGAATAACATGGCTGTGAGCTTCTCTGCTTTTTCTTTTGCCCAACTCGAAGAGTTGAAGTTCACACCAAGTTGTCACAGCCATTTACCTACCCAGTGAGGCAATAAAATGAGTGCCTATATACCAAGACTTGCTGGTGAGGAATGGCAGCGATGGGCAAACAAATTGCTGACCCGGCATTATGGGCCAACTGAGTATCAGCCAGTTCCAGACAATGATAAAGGCGACGCAGGCATTGAAGGTTTCACCATTTCAGCGGGGCATGCCTTTCAGGCTTACGGGTGCGAGGAGCCCAAAAGTACAAAACAGCGCTTTGAAGCACAGCGTGACAAGATAACCGAAGATATAAAGAAATTCATAGCCAATCGCAAAGTTCTCGAAACAATATTTGGTACCGTAAAAATCAGCCGTTGGACGCTCATTGTTCCGCACTACGACAGCAAAGAAATCGTGTCGCACGCATCAAAAAAGACAAGTGAAATATTGGCAGCAGCTTCTCCCATATGTCGCTGACGGATTCCGAGTAATGATTTGTCAAGAGGATGATTTCGCCGTCGAGCGGGATGAACTGCTGAATTCAGGGCTCCGCACATTGCCTGTAAAAATTGATGAGACAACCCCTGATCAAGTCGCCCTTTGGACAACATCAAATCACAGCCTATCTGCAATACTCGAAGGAAAGCTCCGAAAACTACCCACCATTAAGGACGATCAACATCGACGAATTTTCCATCAGAAAGTGTTGAAATGGTATCTCGATGGGCAATCCATTCATGATGCATTGCGCAAATACCCTGAGGTCTACGAAAAAGTGTTGAAGGCAAAAAATCATCGCGCAAATTTTCTTGAGATGACTTTGATTAGTGGAGATCCTCCTCAAAATATTCTCAACACCACACTGAACAATCTTATTGATGCATTCAAGACTGAAGTAAGAATGTTGGACAGTTTTGATGCGGAATCACTAGCTCATGAGGCTGTGGCTGATTGGCTGCTGCGCTGCCCATTGGATTTCCCGGAGTTGCCAAAACATGCTTGAAGATATGTTGCAGATTGCTGACATCCCAGAGCTAAACACAGAAATCGTCTTCAGAAGGCGCCCTCTGTCTTTACCTGAGGATCTTCGACCTGCATGGCGGATTGGTTTGCTGGTTTTACTTTTGAGTACCTGTTGCCGTAGTGGCAAAAGTAGCCGTGCGCGCATTCATGTACTCAGTTGGGGAATCAGGACAAAAAAGAGCCAGCTTGATCTTATGGCGGCGATTTCAGGTGATTTTAATCCAAGTAACCTGCTGGTTCGATTTGACCCTTTTCTGGATCGTGCATTGGATTTTGCGATTGGCGAAAATCTCATCCAGCTTGTTGGCGGAAAATCGGTCGCGCTCACATCAACCGGCAAGCAGCTTGCTGAGGAAATACGGCAATCAGATACTGTGTTTGCTGCTGAAAAAATATTCATTGACTCAATTGGCCAGAAAGTTACCGAGGATATAGTCAAGCAAATGTTCGGGTGGAAGGAATAAAACATGCGTTTTAGACGGCTGACGATTCGCCTGCAAACTACTGATGGCCCATACGGAGCAACGCTTGATTTTCCCGATGGCCTTGTGGTCGTATGGGCAGACAACTCAATGGGAAAGTCCACATGCGTGAAGTCTATCCTTGTTGCACTTGGAATGGAGGCAATGCTTACAACGCAACAAGCAGACCTTCCGTTACCTCCAGCAGTTAAGGCGCGACTGGATTCAGACAATGGCGAACATGACGTACTGGAGTCGGAAGTTTTTCTTGAACTCGAAAATTCCAGGGCGGAAAGAATCGTAGTTCAGCGCACGATCAAGGGGACGCGTGACAAGAATCTGATAACAGTGCATGCAGGCCCAATTTTGACCTCCCCGGACTTGTCAGTTACCTCAAAAGATTATTTTGTTAATCGAGCGGGGGCGGCAACACGCGAGTCTGGATTCCATTTTTTCTTATCAAACTTTTTTGGCTGGCAGCTTCCTCAAGTTCAAACCTACGATGGCAATGAGTATCCGCTGTACTTGCAATGTGTCATTCCTTATTTTGCCGTTGAACAGACCAGGGGCTGGTCAACGGTGCAACCACCTCTACCTACGCATTTCAGAATCCGTGAGGCGCATAAACGTGCTGTCGAGTTTATTCTCAATCTTGATGCCCACAGGAACGCGCTTAAGCGCCAGGAAATAGAGCTTGAAATAACTCGAATTGCTGTGGCTTGGGCAGCACAAGTCGAGCGAGCTAATGATCTTGCGGAGCAAAAAGCGGCGCGCGTGCAGGCATTGCCTCTGAAACCAACTGCAACATGGCCACCGCTCGTTACACCGAGTTTAATGGTTCCCATTGAAAGCGGGTGGGTCAGTATCCGTGAACGTGCAAAGAATTTTCAGGCAGAGCTTGATAGCTTGGTGAAAAAGGAAATTCCACGCGTGCAGGAGATTGCATCTATCGCCCAAGCTGAGCTGACAAAGGCCGAGGAATTGATTCAAGATAAGCAGACATTACTTTCTAGGCTTCTCGATTCTTTTTCCATGGAGCGCCAAGAGGCTGAGCGAATTGAAGAACGCCTCAAGGCGATTGATGAAGACATCCAGCGCAATAAAGACAATCGAGTTATAAGAAATCTTGGATCTCGGCATGGATCAACCGTTGATAGTGGAAGTTGCCCCATATGCCATCAGTCAATTCAAGACACTCTTGTGCCGCTTGATTTGGCACAAACCGTCATGTCGCTCGACGAAAGTATAGATTTCTTATCCGAGCAGCGCCGTACATATGAAGTTGTCCTCGCGAATGCAGTCAATGTTGCCAACTCCAGAAGCCTTCAGATCAGTGCACTACGCGAGGAAATATCTACCACGCGCCAAACAGTAAGGGCCTTGCGCCAAACTTTGGTCTCCGATGGCAGGCAACCCTCTATAGCCGCATTGCAAGCGCAACTTAGACTTGAAAATTCGATTGAAAATGATCGAGATGCACAAAGCCGGTTTGAGAGAAACATTAGCGGTTTCGGGGAATTGGCAGAAAACTGGAAAATTGCCCAAGAAGCAGCACACAAGCTACCTAAGGGAGATATTTCAGAGGCCGATCAAAAAAAGATAAATGTGTGGACGAGAATCCTTCGTGACCAACTGAAGCAATACGGGTTTGGAAGCTTTCCTGAAACCCAGATAGTCATCTCGGCTGACACATATCGCCCCGAGCATGAGGGGTTTGATCTTGAAGCAAGCTTCTCGCTTCAGAACAGCATCTCAGCAAGTGACCTAATAAGGACGATCTGGGCATACCTCAACGGATTGCTCGAAATGGCGAGAACGGAAGATACACATCACCCTGGGTTCATCATATTTGATGAACCCAGACAACAAAGTACGCGAGATGTCAGCTTTAGTGAGCTCCTGAAACGTGCATCTGCCTCTGAAAAATTTTCGCAGCAGGTAATATTTTTTACCAGTGAGGACAGGGAGCGATTAGTAGGGCATCTTTCTGGGTTACCACACCATTACTTGGAGATAGATGGCAGAGTTATAAAGAAGCTGCCACAGTAAGCCGCGACAACAGTAAGCAGCGATGATTGCGATTCCCCCATGCCTGATTTAAAGTGCATGCCGTTTACACAATCTCCGCAGATGAAGTGTCGAGCCGAAGGCTATGAGTATCCTGCCGTACCCATGCGGTTGCAGCAAATTGAGCCTCACGGCACTGTAGAACACCGCTTAAAAATACGCTTCCAGCCATTCCTCGCGGCAACGGCCTCTCGCAGGATATCGACATATTCGTCTCCATCAACCCGATCATCTGGCGGCATCGGCCCTTCGGCATGTTCTGACAAAAGTCGGCTACGCGCTAAGCGGGTTTCGCCAAGTTCAAGAATTCGGCCATAGGCTTCGCAGGAATAGGCGAAGGTTTCACGTTTGAAATAATCAATTTCGAGTAGCCACTCGCGGCGGCGAGTTTCTTGCAGTCCGATCGTTTCACGCTTGCAGTTGTGAAAAATATGAGCCGCTTCGTGGATCACATAATCTTCGAGCGGATCGTTGTTGCTGAAATATTTCATGGACACGAAGCAGGTTGTTTCTTCGCTGATGCCGACAATGTCTGGCGCGCTGTCAGAAAGCGGCTTAGCATCCAGGCTTACGAGGTAAATGTTCGCCAGATTCCACGCGGTCTTGAGCCACGTTGCCTTCTCAAGGACAGTGTTTATGGTCGCTGGCGTAAGAAAGACGACCGAGCGCTCAAGCACGTCGAGGATAATCGCTTGCTCCTTCTGAGGAAATAGCCCTCGTACCATGGGTGCAAATTTCTCGCGGGCATTTATGTCAAGGCAGGAATACTCCTGGCATGCAGATACGGCAGATTGTTCGGCTCGCTGCACAGTTGAAAGGAGCGCGTTACGCAGCGCGGTGCTCCCGTTCTTCGCCTGATCCACGAACGTACCACCGGGCCATATCTCGAAATGGTTGTCGTAATCTCCGGTGAAAAGAAAGCGATCAATTTCTGTTTGTTGTAGTGTATTCATCGTGCTGGCACTGAGTTTGTTGAGGGCATGGCTGGTATTCGATAGCAATGTGCTTTTTTCCGCGTTTGACACATAAACACGTCTGGAGCAACGCTGCCTAAACTAATTATCTTCATTCGATTTAGACCGAGTCGTTCCTTCAAGAATGGTTCGGCTTTTCGGGATTGTATCCAGACGAAGTTGCCATCCAGCTCCGCCGTAAGGATGCCTTTTATCATTCCATCACGCAAGGTGACCACGATATTTTGTATCACTTCAAGTCGCGTATCTTCACCCGCCATCTCGATCTCTGCCTGCTTTGACTGCTGCTGTTGCGCAGGCTTACTGGATTGTGTCGGTGAGATAGTCGGTTTCTGAGTGGGGTTTTCCAATCCCCATAAGATGCTTCACCACTGGCTGTAGCCGAACAACCTTCCACTTCTCGCCGCTCCCGGTCGCGATCTCTACGACCTTACGGAAGGGAGACAACGGATCAAGCTCCAGCCAGTTTCGGCGAGACAACTCATCGAGAATCGCTTTGCTCTCCAACCCATAACCGTTGAGCGCACTAGGCCACTTGAGACAAAGCACCCCAGAAGAGTCAATATAAATCAAACTCTCAAATGACTTCTTGCCAGATTTAATGTCCTCAGCAAGTGCCTTCAGTGCTTCGCCGACTGGGCCGTGGAGTTGATCTATCTGAGTTGGTTTGAGTGCCTCTGCCTGTTCGGATTTATTAGGAATCTGGCTGGGTGCCGGTGATATTGGCGGTTCAGTCTCGGTCGGCAACTTCTTGACAGGGATGTCATGCTGCTCTTTTACGGGCTCATCCTGATCGACAATCTTTCCTGGAACTGATGGTGGCGCTGGATCAACGACCATAGCCGTATCACGCAGCCTGATGGCGGTCAGTCTGATATTGGGTATCTTCTCGGCCAGAAACAGCGGGAGCGATCACCCAATAGCGATTGCCTTCAACCTGATCCTCCCTGATATTCGCCAGCTTCCGATCAACGAGCATGTCCAGTATGCTGTTGGGGGTTCTTGGCAAACCGGGAATTTTTTCCTGATTGATGATGGCGGCGATTTCCTCGCCAGCAACTGGCCATATCAAGTACAGATGCCCGTCAATGTGCCAGAGGCGCGAGCCGGGTTCGTTGATCCGCCAACTACCATCCCGGACAAGCCTGCGCATGATGTCAACCAGAAACCGTTCCACCGGAAGTCCAATCTCGTATCCGGTAAACGCGACCCCAAGACTACGCAGGTCTCGTTCGACACTAACCTGGTCTGATCTGGTAACCAGATCGTGAATCGGATTTTCGGCACTGGGATGCCCGTTGATGCTTTCCATCATCCAGAGCACGAGTTCCTTGTTACCTTCGTCACCTTCTGAAATCCAGGCAAGACCTTCCTGACTTATAATGCGCTCTGCAATCAAGGCAGAAACAACTGTATGCTTTTTGGCGCGATTCTCACGCCAATGCAGGAAATAACGATCCACGCCGTGCCTGCCGGCCCAAGAGTAGAGGTCTTCCACGAAAGGATTCCAAACTTTCGCGCCATCTCTGCTGGTAACGACAAGATCAGTTACTGGCTTGCCAAGATCGTGACAAAGTGCAGCAAGGAACACGGCAAGATGCCAGCGCGGTTCCATCTCGCGTCGCCTCCTTGGTGCCTGTTCTCCGGGCAATAACACTCGATCACAGGACTGGAGCGACCATAGGGCAACTTCTGCCGCGTGACGGAGAGCCCTCCCGCCCCTCTGTGGTGATGGGTTTGACTTGCCGGCAAGAGATGCGCATAGGAGGCGAATCGACGCAAAGACTCAAGATAGAACTGTTCGAAAATAACGGGAGAAGCCAGTCCGGCTTCGCGAATCTGGTCGATCAACTCCCTCTGCGTCTCGATGAGCTTCGCCGGGTCTGTTGCGGGCAGCCCTTTCATGAACGGTGGGTAGCGAGGAATCTCCTCGTCAATTTCCGGTTGCGAGGATGCGATCACGGGAAGGGTTACTACAGGCCCCTGACTTTCACCGTCAAGGCGAATCGCCTTCCTGATAAAACTAAGCATGGCTCACTACTCCCCTTCACCTGCATCCAACCCCGTTCTGTTAAGCCCTCGCCGAATACCTGGCATGAGACGAAGCCGTTGCCGTGCCCGATCTGGATCAATATCCAGAAGGCCGCAGATCGAATCGAATGAATTAGCTGCCTTGGAAATACCGTAAAAAATCCATATCAATGCTTCCCGCTGAATACCTCCTATATTTTGTTTAGAATCCTCGACTGCCCTCACATTACCTTTCGCATCTTCGATCGCTTGATGAATAACGGCAGCCCATAGGCGCTTCGACCTCTGGATAACCTCCAACGAAGTGCGCTCTGACCCCATTCCGAAAAAACCCATGCGTCCCACGTCAGAAAATTCGATACGCTTTTCCGACGATCTGATTCTGCCCAACCCAACCAGTAAGCATATACCGTGAATCAAGACTATCTGGATGAGTGCCAGCAACATAGTAGTGCCCATCCGTAATCTTTCCGATCGGGCCGATTTCTAGTACCTCTCCGGTTCTGGCTTTTTTCTTCGCATGACCGACTGGATCGCCATCCACGAAAAAGTCTCTGCCATTTGCCGTAACAACTGATCCTGGCAATCCGACCAACTTTTTGACAAAGATACTCCCGTGGGGATACGGCCAGTTAGGCTCCCATCTGAAAGCGACCAACTCTCCACGTTGCGGCATGACACCTTTTCTACTAGAAAAAATGTGCCGGGAAGGCTTTCGGTGAGATTCAATGCAACCAAATAGGTGCGGCCAAATGCCATATCGGCCGCCATGAGCCAAAGGACAAAAGGAAACCAGCGGCCAGACAAATTAAAAAGACGAATATGCATGGCAGCACTGTATAGGCACGATCAGCCAGCCGATTTTCGAAATACGTCCGTCCAAGGCACATTTCGAGCACACGGGACTTGAAAAAGAGGCAACTTGGCAATAACTTTTGTCCCGCCGCAGGCTTGCAGTTTTGAAGAACTGTGCGAAGCTGGATCAAAACTTATCGGAGACACCAATGACTATCTCAGCAGCAACTCAATCAAGCAGCCTACTTGGCGCGTTCCCATTGTTCGCTTTACTGCTGGCCGGAGCGATGTTGCTACGCTGGAGTCGCAGATCAAAAGCCATGATAAAACAACGACTCGATCAACTTGAGCATGAACTTTTTTTGATTAGAAACCAGATATTAATGGTCACGACGGATGATCTGCCCGGTTTCATGATCGTCAAGACGATTGGTTACGTTGAGGCTCTTTCAGAGTCTGAGGCAGCATCAGACTGGGAGTACCGCCTCGCCGAAAAAGAAGCGTTACTGAAGCTGGCTCAGAAGGCGCGTGAGATTGGTGCCAATGCAGTAGTCGGCATCAGAAAGAACAACGCCCAATATAATCAGGCTGGATCGCAGTGGCTAGTTTCGCGAGTGACTTATTGTGGGACGGCGGTCATGCGCGAAAACTGAATGGCCCTTGCATACAATTGAAGTTAACCGGATCGTAACGAAATTGGCATGCCTGAAAGCAGCACTTGGCAACCATCTCCTTTGCCCTACTGCAGTCCGTCAGGATAATCGCCATGAAGGCTCGCTGTTCGGCCTGAGCTGAAGTTCAACTGGCTAGCGAGATCGGTCAGCAATACGCAGAATAGTTGCCTGTGAGCATCGCTAAGCGAAAATTGTAACAGTAAGATCTGGTTCGCCCTCTACAACTAAGAGCGAGGTCGTCTGACAGTAAGTTTTTCTAAGTACAAATTCACGCGAGGAAGTTCGGCTTTGCACTGTTCTATCTTATGCCGACGACTTCTCACCCAATCTGGCAACTCGTTCGTCTTGGCCTTCTTATCTTTTAAACGCTCCATAAGCATCGCATATTGCTGTTGCCGGGTTAACCCTTGAATTCCAAAGATTTCCTCTAAACACTTAAGCTCTTGTGGTACGAGAGTCTCTTGGTTACTCCTAGCCTCTTTGTCATCGCGGGTGTCGCCAAAGTAGATCTTTGGGAAGTTCTCCTCAAGAAAACTATTGTCGATAACAGATTGTCCCAATAGACACGCCCTCAAAATTAGGCTTTGAAGCTCTCTCGCGTTGCCCGGCCACGAATATCTCAATAGGCGCTGCCGAGCAGAGGAATCAAGGCCAATTTGCATGGTTCGCTCATTCTTCGCCAGATCTCTGTTTATCCGTTCGAAAATGCACTCGATGTCTTGGGGGCGCTCTCGGAGAGGCGGGATCAAAATGGTGCTCCCCAGTCGCATTTGAAGGTCGAGCCTGAAGGAACCGTCAGCAACCAAATCTGATACGGGTTTGTTGCTGGCTGCGAGAACTACGCCCGCGTACTCCAATGTTTCTTGCTCCTCATTCCCCAAAGGGGAGAATTCGCCGTGTTCAATGACAGTTAGAAGTCGAAACTGCACCTCCAGCGGATAAGAGTTGATCTCGTTGAGGAAAACCGAGCGATGCCTCTTCTTCGCGATACCGAAAATTCCATCACGCGGGTTATCTGCTCCGGTGAACGAGCCTTTAGCATGTCCGAAAAGTTGCGAAAGGATGAATCGGGTATCTGCCGTTACGCCAAAGCGAACAAAGGACGATTGGGCATGCCGGGTATCCAAATAGTCGATCAATTCATCTTTGCCGCACCCTGTTTCCCCCTCGATGAGCAGAGCGATTACGCGGTACGATCCGTTCCGAGTCAACTCTAAAGCCCTGCGGTAAACTGACTCCAATTCGCTGACTTTTTTTGCAAGTGCCTCGTCATATGTTACAAATTTTCCGAAAGCATGAAGCCGTCTGCTTTTCTTTTCCGAAATGACGTTCGCCGCCGTGGTTCCTTTTGTTACGCCGGACGTTTTCAGTCGACCAGAGAGCCTTGCTAAATCCGGTCGAACCCGGTCGAGAATACTGGTCTTGGCGGCGACGGGCGAAAAGCGTACAAACGGCTCGAACGGCGAGTCCAGTTGAGCAAGACGGTCAATTACCTCGTCGCAAGTGATGACTGCAGGGTTCTCCAACATCATCCGAACATGCTGGACTAGCGTAGTCATCGTTTCATCGTTCAAGTCGATGCTTTCCGGCTCCCGCTCTGTCTCGCTGAAAAGATGTTCGAGAAATTGCCGCGCTGGAAAGTCTCGTGCTTCCCCCTTTTCGGCGTATAGAGCGAAAACATGCGATTCGCCAACGATATCGAGAGCATGTGCTGCCCCGAGTTGTTCGGTGGCGAACTGTAGAGGGGTGGCCGCCGAAGTGATCGATATAACAGCGGGTGCCTTCGAAAGCTCCTTAGCTACCCCAGACCCAAGCCCGTTACCAGATATTGAGAACGGAAGTGGATCCGCAACCCGGACATTTCCTTTTCTCAAAGCGGATACGCATTCTCTTCCGATTATCCGATCATTACTTAGTACGACGACTTTTCCGTTCTTGACACTGGAGTTACGATATCTCTCGATGCGCCTGAGGCACGACCATTTTCCTGGCCACGTCACATCCTCGGCCATGAGAGCCTCTTCGACCTTACGGAGATTTGCGTCGACTTCGCCCCTATCTTCACCTCCCAGCGCCAAGCGAGTCATCGCATCAAGCGCAAAAGCCATTCCAGAAGTAACCTCGCCCGGGAGCGGGGGCAGGCGAATGTCGCCCTGAAAAAAATGCTCAGTGAGTGGCTTCATGACTCGATCACTTAACTCCATCCTCAACTGATCCGTAAAGTCATCACAAGTAAGTGCAAACCAAACCGCTGCTGAGTCGCGCTCAGATCGGGCACACTTCTGCGAGAACCGAAGTAGGTATATGGACCTCGTCGCGTTGTCTGGTGGGCCGTCGTATCGTGCCAGTTTTACCTCGGTGAAGCCGAGCATCGAAACCAGAAAATCGCCTGGCTTAAGGGAAGCATCGCGACCTACTTGCCCCCAAGCCCCTCGAATCCGCGAATGCGAGATCGCATGCAGGCGCTCGTTGATCTGCGCCGATGACAACCATCTCAAAGCTCCATTGTTGGGGCGTTCAAGAAGGGGGGTCTTTTGCCCCCGCTCGTCGGAGACAACGAATAGATCGCCGAAGGTGGGTGTCTCCCAATGTTTGCGGTCACCCCGAAGTTTTCGGAAGCGGTCTTGGTAGTACCAGCAATCCAAGCGTCGCGCGGCATCAATCTCCGAATGGCTGACCCTCCATCCATTTGGTGATTCTCGGCTTAGCTCAACCAAAGGGGGATACATCCAAACAGATTCAACGGGTTTTACACCGTAGGCGCAGACGCTGAAGGAATTCGGCTCGTCCATCGGTTTATAGGAACGTTCTTGGTTACCCAACGGGGTGATGCGGCTCAGCGTCGGAGTGAAGAGCGCCATTCGGTACGCCCTATATTCCGCGACTAGCTCCTTGCTGGATTTCTTGCGCGTGGCGTCGCATAGCACTCTGTCCTGCACGAATATCCGAATAGGTTGCGAGTGCGGACTACCAAGAAAGGTCACCAAGTCATCCGGAGCGCCAGGTAACGACGCGCCAATCCGCCATGCATCTGCCTTGCTTGCGGATGCTTCGTCGATCTGCAGTTCTAGTATTTTCCGGTTCTTTTCGTCAAGCAGAAAATCCATTGAGGCCACCAAAAGCAATAAGGAGTAACCTTATTATATCAGGAGCATCCTTATTTGTAGATTGGTTGTAGCTGATGTGGGCATCAGCTATATATTCTATAATATCAATCAAGTAGCTGGATACACTATCGCATGGCACATAATATGCTTTATGCTATATACCGTCTCTCTCGATGCGGTCAAGGCGCACAGCATAATGTCCCCCGACAGTTGCGACGTTTACAACACGTTGGGCGTATGCCGTTCTGAGTTCGATTAACGATTAACTTTTACAGACATGGAGAATATATTATGAATATATGGGATTCGATTTGCGATACGGTTCGGTCGACTGATGAGTTCTTATTTGGTTACGGGCCTACATTAAGCGGTGGCTTCATAGGGGATGTCTTGGGTGGCGTCAAAGATTGTATTGTTGAAAATCCTGGTAAAACGCTATTAGTCGTTGGGGCAACTGTTGCTACAGGCGGATTAGCATTAGTTGCTGCACCTACGATTGCGGCTGCCGCAGGGGGAGCTGGGTTGCTTGGAGCCGCAAGTACCGGAACGGCAATCAGCAGTTTGTCTGGGGCTGTCCTAGCGAACGCTTCTCTAGCCGCTGTCGGAGGCGGGGCTTTGGCGGCCGGTGGCGGAGGAATGGCTGCAGGTACAGCTGTTATTGCCGGAGCAGGAGCCGTGACGGGTGCAGGTGTTTCAGCCGGTGTGGCAGTTGCGAGCAGTTAAGCCCAACTTATCAGGCGGATCAGACACCAAATGAATAGTTGCAGCCTTAACCGTCCGTGGCATGGCACGCTCGTGGATGCTCATCGCCACGGGCTTTACGACCTTTCCTCGGACTGGAGTCTTGCTGGGGTGCCCGTCGAGCAATGGTCAGATGATCCCCGGTTCCTCGCCCATGAACGTCGGACGAAGTGGCTCTTTGGTGACGGGCTTCGCGATGCCCTTCGGCCATGGATTGAGTATTCGTGCAATGAGGGCGTGGGTTCAGTGCTCGACTTTAGTGGCAAGCACGCAAGCGCAGATGTGGAATACGTCTACGGGATGTTCGGGGTGCGATCAAAAGTCACGGTGCTCTGGAACTCCTGGAGAGCGGATATCCGGCCAACGCCGTCGGTGATGATTCTTCCCGACGAGCGTGAGATCGGCCCCGAAGCGGCTGAAGCCGCTCGTGCTTTCCTCAAATCGATGCCGGGAGGGCTGATTACGCTCCATGCAGGTGAATCCGAGGCCCGTGCCAGAATCGGAAAATCCCGCTTGGGGCGGTCAATCGTCGAATGGCTGGCCATGGAGTCTCTATTGGATTCACGTACGCTGTTGGTGCACGCGAATACGCTGAACTCAAATGATTTCGGCCTGATTGAGGATAGCGGTGCAGGGGTGGTCATGTGTCCTCTCACGAGATCAGCGCTCTTCAATCCTGCTCCGACGGTCCCTCAACGGGTACGGATTTTTTTCGGAACTGATGCGCCCCTGGTGTCCGGATCTCGAAGCCTAATTGCACAAGCCCTGGCCGAGGCTGAGCGGTGGATAGAGTCTGGGTGTACCGAAATTGCCGCCGCAGAGCGTGCGGCTATTGCGCTGACACGGCCACTAACGGGCGAACCCCGGGAAGTTTCCGGCACGGCGTCCGATTTAGCAGGATTCCTGCTTAACAACCTGATTAAGGAGAAATAGGTTGATTACAACCGACCAATTAGCCAAACCGCTAGGTGAAACTTGGAAAAACCTGCTCCAGTTTGTAATGGAGCGCGGCGATGACTCCGATGAAGGGATCAGGGAAGCCAGGAACGTGACAATCAGTTTCACGGTCGAACCATCGGACTTTTCAGAACTGGCGAAGTATGGCCTTAATGAAACCTTGTCTGATATGCGTAAGGTTTTCTTTACGACTGAACCGAACCGTTTTGGGCATAGCTACAGATCCTGCTGGCGAGGCCCATTTGGCAAAGACGATCTCTCTGACGTGATAGAATTGTTGAAGAAACAGCCATCGACAAAGCGCGCGCTGCTCGCATTTGTCGATCTGACGGGAAGGAAAGTGCCGTGCGTCAATGCGATACATTTCCTTATCCGCCAAGGACGCCTGGATCTGAGTTATTTCGCGCGAGGTCAGGATGCCTTCCTAAAGTTCAGCGCGGACGCTATCTGTGTTCACGATTTCGGGGTGATGGTTTCCGAGGAACTCGGCATCAGGGGCGGAACAATAACCGGCACCATAAGCTCTGCCCATATCTATCGGAAAGATTTTGAGCGAGTCGAATCCATCCTCAAGCTGACAAGAAAATGACGATAAGAAAAATTCTCTTTGTCGTGCCGCGTTCGCTGAATCCAAAGCAAATGTATAGGGAGTATCCGCTCGGCGTCGGATTCATCGGCACGGTACTGCAAGAGCGCGGCTACGAGGTGGCCATTTTCGATCAAAATGCCGAAGGGACGGACGAGAGCCTGCTGTGGGATCGGGTCTCCTCGTTTCAGCCCGATATCGTCGGGTTCTCCATCATCACGCCAAATTATCCGGTGGCGCGCCTGCAGATTACAGAAATGAAGCGTCGATATCCAGAGATGATCGTCATTGCCGGCGGCATCCACGTAAATCTGTTTCCAGAGGATGTCTTGTTAGATGGAGCGGATGTTGTTGTGCTCGGTGAGGGTGAATACACCGTTTACCGCCTTCTGGAGGCGCTTGGCGCCGGTCATCCACTTGCAGAGATTCAAGGGGTGGCATTTGTGGAAAACGGCTCAATACGCATGAACCCTAAGGATCCACGCCCGTTGAGCATCGACGAGTTGCCAATTATCGATCGCAATCTGTATCGGCTCGAACTTTACAGTCATCATTCAATGGTTGCCTCACGCGGCTGCCCCTATGACTGCGCCTTCTGCTGCAACTATACCGGTACCGTACTCGTAAAGGGTGTCGCCGTTTCCGGACACGAGAGGGTTATTCGGGAAATGGCAGTTCTGGAGATGGATTTCGGTGCCCAAGAGATTTTTTTCGCTGACGACATTTTCTTTCTGAAGAAGCAAAGCATTATCACGTTCTGTGAGGAATATGCCGCGAGTGGCCTAGGCGCATCGTGGATCGGCCAATTAAGAGCAGATTCGATGGATACGGCAGTGGCCGAGGCGATGGCATCGGCTAATTGCCGACGGATTTATTTTGGGATCGAGAGTGGATCCGATGACATTTTGAGTCGGGCCAGCAAACGCACGAACGTCGAAAAGATGCTGTATGGGGTGCAATGTGCATCCAATGCCGGTATCCGGGTCAAAACCGGATGGATTTACGGCCTTCCCGGCTCCTTGGCAGAACAGCGGAAATCCATCGATCTCATGCTACGCATGCGTCCTCATGAGATCTCAATCCACCAGCTAATCCCATTTCCGGGAACTGCCTATTATTCCCGCCCACAGGATTTCGGTATCCGGATAAAAAATCCGAAGGATTTTGAGAGCTTTTGCTATGGTGGCATAGGCGATAACATTTCGTTCGAATATATGTCGTCGTCGGAAATGATTGCGCTGCTAGAGGAGACGGCAAACGCCCTAGAGCGGGAAGGCTACGTGAGCAGCGATATTGCAACGCCGGAAAATGAATTCGTCTTCTCGTCCCCGTTACACCAAAAGTCAATGAACGTATTTAGAAGTAAGCCATAACCAAGGGTTTGACCATGAAATATTATGAATTAGGCTCCGTAGATGTAATGGCCACCATTGGGCCCACGCTGGAGACGGCGGAGGACATTGCCTCGGCTATAGATGCCGGGGCGGGATGGTTCCGATTCCCTACTGGATATCGCAACCGGGATCATGTCGCGCATGCCTTGCTCGTTCGGGAGGTGGCTGGCAGCAAGGGGGTAGACGTGAAAATCCTTTTCGATCTTCCGTCCGAGCGATTGAGACTGGGGCGTATCACCCCGCGCGAGGTTGCGCCAGGGGTCGAGCTTTCATTTTTCGACTCTGGCGGAGATGGTTCCGGCGATGGTGTCGAAATTCCGGGGCTAGACAAACTCCGAGGGGCGGTCGAACCTGGTCACCGAGTCTTGGCGCTTGACGGCCGCATTGTCCTGCGAGTCCTGGATTTCGGCTCCGGATTCATGCGTACGATCGTCGAGCGTGGAAGCGGTCGGCTACAAGCCAATAATTCGGTCGTCTTTCCGGACAGCAGCGCCGATTTTTCCTTGGTCGAATCGGCCGACGTCGAGCTATTGCGCAAGGCGGAGGCATCTGGTCTCGTCCCAAATTGGATAGCGCTTTCCATGGTCACATCGGTCGGACAATTCAACTCGGCCGTAACAGACCTGCGGGGGTTTTTGCCGAATTCAGTTTGATTCATGGCGAAGCTGGAAACGCGGGAAATCATCCACAATGGCGAGGGGATCGTCCAGGCTTCCGACGGCATCATGGTCGCTCGCGGCGATCTCGGCTTGGTGGTCGATCCGGAGGATATGCCGCAAATCCAAGAGAGGCTAGTCGAAATTGCGCGAGCAAAAGGCAAGCCCGTCATCGTGGCTACCCAATTCCTGGAAATCTTCGCCTCAAGCGGAGTGCCGCAGCGTTGCGAGTTGACCGATCTTGCCGCTGCGGCGCGGCAAGGTGCGTCAGGGATAATGCTCGGCAAAGAGACCGTTTTTAGCGATCACCCGATCGAGAGCATCGGGCTCGCGACTCGATGCCTGAAGGCTGCCTCCCGAATACGCCTGCCTATCGGCTTGTTCCTACGCGAACCCCGGAATTCATTTCCGGGCGGATCGCCGCCGCTAATAGCTATCGAAGGTGGCAACGGGGTGGGGAAGACGACCCTCATCGAGCGCATCCGGGCAACGCACCCTGACTGGACGATTCGCCGGGGTGTGCCGGACGCATGGATGGAACCGCAAATGAAAATGCGGATGATCCGCGATGCGGATTGGATGGCGTCCGCCTTTTATTTTTTTTCGGGATCCATGGAACTCACACGCGAACTGACGCCATTGTTTCAACGGCAAATCTCACCATCCACGGTTTGCTTGGATCGCAGTCTTTGGTCGACCCTTGCGGTACATGTGGGCCACGACCCGAGTCGCTTGGCTGATTTGATGCCGATGCTTGAATTGATGGGCGGCCATGTCTGCGTGCCGAACAAGACCGTTGTTTCTGACCGCATCGCCGGAGACATTGCGGCGACGAGTCTCGGGAAAGGATCTGTCCGAGCGTGTGTTCGACGAGCTAACCCAACATTATGATTATTTTGAACAGGAGTCGGCCTTCTACCATTGGTTGCGTGAGGCCGTTGCCGAGGTTGGATTGCCTCAATTCCAGATTGAAATCGTGAATACCGACGACCTTTCGTCTGATGAAGTCGTCGATTACGTTGATAGGTTGATTTCGTGATGCGAAAAACCATCCCCCTCGTAACCTCCAATCTCGCGAAGTACGCGCTTTTTCGACCCATTCTGGAGAGGCTCGGCGTTGAATTGGTCACGCCGCCCAAACACTGTTACGAAATTCAATCCGACGATTGGGGAGAAATCATCGAAGAAAAGGCACGAACTGCGGCACGATCCCTCGGTCGTCCCTGCATCGTGGACGATGCAGGGCTCATGCTCGATGCCTACCCCGGATTCCCTGGCCCATACACGAAATCGATAATCCGATCGCTTGGAAGCGATGGGTTGATGAGGCTTTTGAAAAATCAAACCCAGTCCGGGCGCCTCGTCGCGTATCTGGCATGTTCCGACGGCGACGAATGTCTTCATTGGATGGGGAGCGTTCAGGGTATCCTTGCCCCAAACGAATTTCGCGGCGAAGGCCCTGGGCCGCTTCACGATTGGTTCCAACCGACAGTCAGAGGGCCGTTTGGCAAGTCCCTTCATCGATTAAGGGCTTGGCGGTCACTGGAGCGCGATTGGCATCTTTTATGTGCGAAGGGATGGGTCTACCCCACCGACGGTGAACCATATTGCTACACACGGGGAGCGACCCCGGGGTCGTGCGTGTTCTGCGTGGAACTCTCTGGCGACCCCGACTCGGTTTTTGAGCGACTATCTGGAGGCTCTCCGAGCGACAGAGTGGTACATATGAGCACATCGTTTGTACTATTGCCGCCGTTGGGCCAATTCATGGAGGGCGGGTTGCTGCTTCTCACCCGCGAACATGTGAAAAGTATGGCATTCCTTGATGCTAATCAAGTTTCAGAATTGGAGGATCTGATGTCGGAGGTGACGTCGACGCTCCGTGGTGCGTATGGCTCGAATCCCCTTTTTTTTGAACACGGGCCTGGACGCGGACGGGGGAAATCAACGTGCTGTGTGGATCATGCGCATCTGAACATTTTTCCGGCGGATGTGGATTTGATGCCACTCCTTCAACAATTCCCTGGTCATAAAATCGTTTCGCTCGGTGATCTCGCCTCACTGCGTGACAATGCCGATGATTATATATTTGTTCAGCATGGAGACGGCTCTCGCACCGTCCATTTCTCAGAGGATTTCCCGTCCCAATTCATTCGCAGGGAAATCACAAGGCAACTCGGATATCCGCAGCGTTGGCATTGGCGGGACTATCCTGGGATAACAGAACTGCGTGCCACTTACGACCGACTACAAGGGGCATTCTCCGAACATGTCTCTTTCTGAAGATTTTTACGGCATCCCCGAGAGCGATCCCGGTTTGTATGCTTCTCGCGATATTGACGTGATCGCCCGACGCTGGGACTCCAAGGCCGCTCAATGGGACTCCAACTTGGAAAACGAGTCCTGTCACCTTAACGACGACGATGCTTACGGGCGCTTCATCGAATTGGGAAGGCGACTCGTGCTGGATCGGCAGCAACTGTGCTCGACGGGCAGCCTCGTTGATCTGGGCTGCGGAACCGGGGCCGTGCTCGCCGAATTCTCCACGTATTTCGATAACACCCTCGGAATCGACATAAGCCAAGAGATGCTGAATGCTGCGGCATCGAAGAGCATTCGGAACTCGGAGTGGCGTTTGGACGACGTTTTCGAGGGTGGTTGGATCGGGCGGAGGCACGCTGCAGTGCTTTCCAGAGGTATCCTCCTTTCTCACTACGGTGACGAATTGGCGCGACTGCTCATCGCGCAAACCGTCAAGACGCTCGTTCCAGGCGGGTTCGCGTTGTTCGACTTCCTTTCCGTGGAAGCGCCGGAGGCTACCAAGATACTCGCGCCCAACAAGACGTATTTCTGTCCCGATTGGCTCATCGACCAAGCAAAGCGCTTGGGTTCAAGTGGTGCCGTCGTAGCAGGAAACCCCATTGCCAGGGTTCGTTATTTGATCCTGAAAGATTAGTTCCGGTTCACGAAGTTCATCTTGCTGATATGCGGCTGTTTATTATTTGATTGAAGTCGTTATAACTGGGAATGAACACATATGTTTTCGCGTCAGATTTTACAGCGCTACATGCCGGGCGACAGGGCGTTACAGGTCATTAACGACGAAGGCTTTTACTTCAGGAGAATCGATGGCTATCCCGATGATACGACGGAAGGCGACCGTGAATTCTACGGTCAGACGGAGCAGCATATTCTTGACGCATTGAACAGCAGATTCCCAGCCGGGAGCAGGATTACGCCAGGAGAAGCAAAACAGTTATCCTGTAATGCGATGCATAGGGAAAAGCAAAGCCTGTTTATCCAAAGTTGGTACTGGCATGAGCAAATGTCCCAGTATATGTGGGAGACCTACGGCAGATTCACCAATAGTCCAGACTGCGTGCTGTTCATCGTCGATTACTTGAAGCTAGGTGCCTTTCTGGACAGGGTGTTGCCGGTCGGATATCGATCCAGTCCCATCCAATACGTACAGGACAAGCAGGTGCAGCGAGATGCTGTCTATACCAAACAGGACAAGTTTGAGCCAGAGCGTGAATTGCGAATCTCTATCAACGTGGACGATCTCATTTTTTTCAACAATAAAATCCTCCCTGAGCTCGACTGGGCGGCCAAGCATATTGAAGTGCATGGCAAGGAAAATCTAGACCAGTATTACCATAACTACGGCGTTGCTTGCGAAGATCTCTTCAAGTATGTGGATGAGTATGGCTTCATTCTGAAGGCTCCCTTGCCCGAGTTGCTGGAAGCCATCTACATTCCTAGTAGCGCAAGCGCTGAATTTGGCGAGAAGCTGGATGAACTTCTGGCGTCGAAGGGGTATGCCATCAGGTGTTGCAGGATTAAGCTGCCGACTGATCAACTTGGCACTGCAGAGTTGGAGAGCACAACTGACGGTAGTGCGCTGATATGCCAATAGGTTAGCTTTCTGCCGAACAGAATCGACAAAGCTGGCACCGGCAAATGATCGCTAAGGAAAGGTGCCATTCTTCGCCGCTGACGAAAGCTGTCGTTCAGCTGGATACCTCATCAATAACGGCAACTTGCGCGATAGGCACACTTCTTTTCGTGGGCTACCCACAAAGCCTCTCTTTGAGACGCACTAAACTTTTGGCTGGACATAGGCTCCCCTGCCCCCTAACAAAGCTATAGGAAAAGTATCATCGGCTCATCCTGCCGTGAATCAATGGAATATCAAGCCGACGTTTTGCTTGTGGTAAAAGTGTTCTCCTAGCCAAAGCGAGAAGCAGGCAACCAAATATGGGTAGAATTTGCCATGTCACTGTCAGCTTAAGTTTATTGTTATCAGGATTTAGGCAACATGCGCTTATCAACCGGGAAGAACAATTTCCAAACGTATTGACAAGTGATTTAACCTCGACGACAGCCCGTTATTGTTTCGCATGCATTCAATCTCACTTCGAATTGCCTAATGACAACTGAACAGATGCAATTTTGTGTTCGTGAACTTTCACAAGGCAACGCTCTGCAATAATCTTCATTCCAATCACTGCTGATTTAAGCGTCACCAAACAAAGTCGGTTGTTGGGCACTGTCCTTAGCTGCCACCTCCGTCACTATTTTCTGGGCGGCAGATCCCACTCCAACTTCCCAAGCATGCGCAAATTGCTCTCTATCGATATCCGCGTAGTCTAGCAGCGCGCCTAGCATCGATTTCGTTGGCACGCTCAGTTGGTCGAACGTTGGCAGGCTCACATGATAACTGGCCATTTCAAGTTCTCGCCCTGTCGTGAATAGCTGGTCGCCTTTGAGCAATCTAAAAGCTTGGTCCGCCACAATCTCTGCCGGTATCCGATCAAAATCCCTCTTAAGAGCAGTCTCCACGGCAGTAGCGGTAGCTTTACCGGCAGGAGCGAATTTCTCGACCAAGGCCAATGCAAGCTTAACTCTTTGCTGTCCATCGGCATCGCTTAATGCACCAAATCGAACAGCATTCAGAATTAGCTCGCGTCGTTCATCGAGAGGTCGAAAAGCTGCCCCGATGCTAACGTAGTCAAGACTCTCACAGGCAATTGCCGCCGCAAGATAGGCTAGGCGCCCTGCGGCACGAGATGCTAGGGAGCCTGGATGATAACTCACGGCCGCACTGGCAAGGCGAGAAAAGCCCTCAAGTGTTCGGACTGCCGACGGAGCACCAAAGCCCTCCGATAATGCCGATAAAATATCAAGCCGCGCCTCCTGCAACCCTTTATTCCTTAACTCCTTATCGACCAATTTAAGCTCTTGAATTAGCTGCTCATCACTGATCCTATCCGGATACATGGCGCTTTGACTGGCCAGAATCCTTTGAATATCGGTACCGTCGATCAACTGGAGGTTGAGCTTTTTTGCCACCGAGCGGAGACTTTTTCGCTTGTCGGTCGTCGCAACGTAGGCGCCATCGACGTCAAGCGCATCGGCTAGACCGCTGGTCCAAAATATGCGCTCTACCGCCTTTGGACGCTGCTTATACTTGATATCACAAATCTGGATTCGTCTCGCGGTTCCTGTTGGTCGCTCATACAGCCACAGATCGACATCAGTCAGATCCTCATCTGCAAAGCGAAAAGGAACTCCTCGAATTACAAAGAAGCCAGCACGTAGGAAGAAGGCACGAAGAACCTCTTCGAGAACGGCTCCCTTGTTCGACAGAGTCTCGTCAATCATTTGAACGCCCTCCCGCCGCGAACGGCTTCCAGCACATCTCGTGTTGTCCGTTTGCTCATCGTAGACTGATGCTTTCGCACGGAAGTGCGGCTTGCCTCCGGGCCAATGTAACCCGACATCGGAGCACTTGGTAAATCCGTCAAAGATTGTGCGTATGCATTACCTTGGGTCAACACGTACAATGCCAGCTGACCGACCTCTGTCTTGAGAAGCCGCATAAAGAAGCGCTCAGGATAGTCCGGGTGTGGCCGGAGTTTGACCACGCGATTCACCTCGAGAACGCGATAATCCTGTCCAATTGCCGTTGCTGGGCCGATCTCCCCACCTGCAATTAGCTTTCCAAGCAGTGCAGGCAGCATGCTAATCTTACCCTGAGATGAGGATCGGGAAGTCATCCCGTAAGTAAGCGCCGCAACAAGTGACTTCGCCATGTCGAAGCAGTCGTCCACCATTGGGTCAACAAATTTATGGAAAGCCGATGGCGCAGTGACATAAACATGCGATCCTTGCTCGTTGGTTACCTGATTAAGGTCGTAAACACCCGCAGCCACTAACTTTTCGAAAAGTATTTTTGATAAAACATTTTCAACATGCACGACAGTTAAACAACCGCTTTGGGAGAGCTGCTCACCGACTTCCAGAACAAGTTTCTGGTCTATCTGGGTCAGAGATGCCAGCACTTTCTGCGTTTTTGCGACCGACTCACGCCGGAATAAATTTCCATTGAACAACAGACGATCGTCACCATCGCCCTCCTTGTCGATGAAACCAATTTCCTCCGCCCTGTTTAGAAAGTCACTCACCTGTGCCGTACTGAGGTGATACTGATCGCCGATCACTTCGGATATTTCTACGCGACGTACGGGCGCTTCAGACGCGATTTCTGCCAAGCTTATCGATGCCTGTTCATAAAGTGTGGGCTCAGCATCTTGGTACATATCAGCGGCGTGCCCAAGAGAGCCTCTGGTGGTAACTCCGAGTACCGAGACCTCATTGTCTGTTTGCTCAATCAGCCGCTTCTTTTCCATGACCTGCAGAAGCCCCGTCAGCTCATGCCGTGGATTCAAGCCCGATGCCACAGCAATTGCGCGAACCTCAGCCTTGGGAATGTTGGCTTGTGTCGTTTGACCGAGCCTAGTCAGAAGGGTCGCCGCCTTTGCAGCTTCATCAATCGCTGGAAATTCAGCAGGGCCATTGGCATCAAGGACGAGCTTTCGACCATGGTGAATGATCCATGCTCCCGTAATTTCTTTCTTGCTCGCCCCAGCCATTAGCCCCCCAACGTTTAACGTATAGCGCGAAAAGTTTCCAATAGTGCAACTCACGCATGTGCCTATTGTAGCAAATGGAATATTATTGCTTGGTAATCTTAATAATAACCCGCCGTCGGTCGCACCTAAGAGTGGGCAGCGAGTTATAGACCCATGCAAATTCGAAGCCATAAAGCCCTTCAGAACTTAATCACCCAGAGGGCCCAGGCGGCAACTCACTCGTTCGCTGTACTTGGCAAGAATCGCAGCGACGATGTCCTGTGCCAGCGTGTTCAGGTTTGTCCGTCGACAGGCCGCTCACCAATATATTTGCTATTCTTCCCCTCAAGTGTATCTTGAATATATTTTCCGGGGTTCGGCCCAGTCACACCCTTGACTACTCGATTTGCCGCATCAGCCACATCTTCTGTCAGCTCCATTCCCTTGCCGACTGGTGATTCTGGCTTCAACTTACGGAATGTGGGTGTCGTAGCATTCTCCTGATGCACCTGCCCCGCCTTCTCCTTCCGATCATTAACCTCCGTTGCATTTTTGGAATATTCCTGCAGCGCCGTGTGTTTGGCCTGATCACTTGGTTGGCCTTGCGGGGAAACGCCAGCATGCACTGCACTTCCTTTCACCTGCGCTAGATTATTTTCCCCTGCTAATTCGACCGATTCACGATTTGCCATGCTGCCCTTGTTCGCTTCGTACCGCGCCTGAATCGTCTCTGCTCCCTTAACCCGTCCAGCCATCTCACCCAACATCTTGTCGTAGTTCTGCGCGGTGTATTCTTCGATGTATGGACGAAGCTTGTGTGGATCGCCCATGACTCCCTGAAACTTTTCGTAGTTGTATTCGAGCTTGGGCAGCAAAAATTCCTTGATGAAGTTATCTTGAAGCTGAAGATTCGCCCCAAGCTGCCCACTATGAGACATTTCCCACATCTGCCGATGTCCTTCCGTCTCCTGCATTGATGCACTGAAGGCTTCGCGAGATTGCCGTGCGTGATCCAGCGATGCACGCATGCCTTCGCTGCCGGAAGTTTTGCCTTCATCGTTGCTTCTATAGTTGCGTTCCCAGCCGTTGTCGATCACGGTGCCCACCTTCTTACCAAAACTCGACTCTTTGGCATACTGGGACATTTCCTCCAATGAACGCGCTGTGTCGGCAGAATTGCGCATTTTGCCCGACACTTCCAAACCTCCACGAAGCCCGGCGATCTCCAGAAGTTTAGGCGTACTCATCCCCATCGATGCACCAACCATCAATTCCATTGCGACTTTTTCACTGACACCGAGTTTTCTGGCCCACTGATCGACTTCACGCATGGTTTCATTGGCCTCGGTGCTCTGACTTGACCCGGTGCCGTTGCGGTATCCTGTAGTGTCACTGCTCCCCTTGGCGTGACTTCTTTCAAACCCGGCCTCCTGCTTGATAGCCGCCAGAGCACTTTCAGCGTACTCCGAAGATTGCTGCTGCGTTGCCTGCTGTGATCGCTCGTAATTCTCTTTTGCAGCGGCACCCATAGAATCGTTGAGCGCCATGTCGGCGCGGACTTCGCTTTTCGCCTGCTTGACGACGAAGCCACCACCAGAAAAATTACTGTATTCAAATCCCCCTCGCGCCTGATAATTTGTCATGCCTTGCCGCAGGCTGGGGTTCATATCCACCGACAACCCTTTCATGGTGTCGTGGCTGGCATTGTTGAGGGATGCGTTACCCATCTGCATGTTGCCCATAGCCAGACTGCTGGCAGTCTTCTCCGCATCGCGCGGGGGCGACACTAAACCTGCGACAGCCTGCAGGCCGACATCGCCGCCTTTCACGATGGCGGCCGCAATGGCCGGAATGGATATGACCAGCATCCCCGCAATTGCCTGATCACTGACGATGGCGGTATTAAGGAAACTCATTTGTTCGATAGACAAGCCATTCCCGGCGCTGCCATTGGTGTATTGGCTTCTCGAATACATCGTGATGATGAAATTCATCACCGCATAGAGCGGTGCCCAGAGCTGAATCCAGAACAGGCTGGACGCATAGGACTTGATGATGCCACCGGCCTGGTGGCCGCTGAGAACAACAAACATCAGGAAAACCGGAAAGATGGCGTATTGCACCAGTTCGATGGCATTGCGCACCTTGGGCATCGTGGATTCGGCAATCCGCGCCATCAGTTTGTAGGAGTCGCTGGTTGATCGAAGCGACTGTGCCATCGCAAGGTTGGTCTGGGCGCTGGCCGCATCGCCAATCTGCGCGGGCAGCATGTACTGTGCATCGATCATGAAGTTGGCGACGATGGCCTGCTTGACCGCATCCTGTGCCGATGCCGAAACTCCCAGGAGATAGTTGGTCGAGGTTGCCAAGGAACTGAGAATGGCAGTACCCGCATCTGCCTGAGTCATTTTCGGGTAGAGACGAGAACCCAGCAAGGTGATCTGGTTGCTCGATTCCGCATCGATCTGGGTGGTGAGTGTCAAATAGGCGACATCACAGCCGACCGTATTCATTACTGTCGGATCCACCGTGTCGCGCAAGGTCACCAGACGTGCCGGATTGGTCTTGCCATTCAGCCCTGCCCAGATACTGTTGGACGCCTGAATATCCTCTTTCATGCGGATGTAGCCGGTAGCGATATCCGGTGCGACGCACTCACGGTAAAACTCCAGCAAATTGCTGGTCAGGATGGGATTGCTGCTCTTGACGGCAAGGCGCTCTGCCAGCACCCGGTGCCCGAACAAGGTTCCGTTCTTGCGGAACTGCACGTCATCGGGAAGGGCGAATACCGTCTCGAATGCCCCGGTCAACCAGTCCCCCACCATGCTCATGCTGTGCGCGAAAGCACCCAAACCGATGGGCACGTTGGCAACCGCAGCAGGAGGGGAATTCCCGGTTCGATCCACAATCATGACGGTCACTTTTGGCACGAGCAACATGGACTGGAAGATGGCAAGAAAGAAGAGCCACTTCCACATGCCATCCATCCGTTCACGTCCTGTCAGCGTGGCGATGACAACAACCATGATCCCGACGATTGCCATGGTACGCAGCAAATCAAGGTAATCTCCGCTGCTCATGATGGAAGCAACTGCATTGAACATCGCCTCCAGTTCGTCCACGTTCCAATAGGCATAAACCTCGTACATCAGTTGTTCCCGCCCTTCCTACCGGTTGAAAACCATCATGGACTGGAAGATGTTGGTGGGCATCCCTGAGTTGAGACTTTGATCCAGAAGCTGGAGCGAACGGCCCATTTCGGCAACCTGCATTCCTTTGAGATACTCTGCGCGCAACATATCCCGAGCCTCCTGCTCGATTTCGTTGAGGCGTCCGAGTATCTTTTCCGCAGCGGCGACGGCATCGGGGCCTCCTTTACCGGACTCGTTCCGCAGCGCCTCGCGGAGTGTCTTTGAAAGACTTGTAAAGTAGGTATAGGCCACGTCCACGGCAATGAGCTGGGCATAGTCTTCGGTAATCCGGTCACCGCCAGGGATACTGCTGGATACCGCGAGCATCTTCCACACAGGAAGGGAGGAATTGTCGATCAAAGCCGTATCCAGATTGGATTGACCCGTGGCATCACGATTGATGATCTTGTCGCGCATGGCTGCAATCCGTGTTTTGACTTGTCTGGCGAACGGCGTCACGGTAAAGGCGCTATCCGAGTAGGTTGGCGTCAAGCAATCCACCGTATCGGCACCGCACCTGAGACCGGGCAGATCGACTGTCGCTGATCCGCCATCCCCAACGAACTCGCGGAATGTCAGCTTGCCGCCGGGCAGATAGGCCCAAGTGGCTTTCTGGTCTCCGTTTTCGCCGGGCGGGGTGACAATAATCGTGCCGGTCAAGCTCATCAACAACTCTCTGGTGTCATCGGTAACGCCAGCAACCCGTGACAGGGATCGCCACACGACGTTGCCCGGATCAAAAAGCTCGCGATATCCCTGTGACGAATTCTTGGCCGCATTCCGGATGTTTTTGGCCGTTGCGTTGTTTTTACTCCACTCATCCCAGGACTCGAACACATCCCCAAACATGTTCAGGTTCGCACCGGCAGTTTTTCCCTCCTTCTCCTGGGTTTTGTCCGTCAACATGCTGCCCGCCGCCGTGACGATCCCCTCTGCGGCCTGACAGGAATTGATGTTGAGATTGTTCATCTTCGCTGCCTGATCTTGCAGGTACTTCAGAAGATCACACAGGTCTGGCGACATCGAACACAGTGCCATGTTGAAAGCGGCACCGATGGCGTTGTTGCCGATGTTTCGCAGCAGGGCTACGAACTGCTCCTTGTTGATGAAAGAAAACGATCCGGCAAACAAGTCGATGCCGCCGCATCCGGCCCGGAACGATGGCGGCGAAATGGTTGCCAACTGGTAGTTGCGCACCGGGGTTCGCATATAGAGACTGCCCCCGGAATAGAAATTCATTGTCTGCCCACGGTAGGTGTTTGGCCCCGTCACATTGCCGTAGGCACCAATCTGGTTGAACCAGTCCTGCATGGACTGCGACACATCGGCATTTGCCGGACTGGACAGCACTGTGAAAACGAGCGTGGCTGCAATGGTTCGACGGAAGCTTGAATTCTTCATGGTCAACCTCAATAAAGTTCGCCGGGACGGGTTTGAGTCAGGATGTAAATACGTTCGACGATCTCCTGTGCTGAAAGCACGCCCGAACCAATCGGAATAAGCCGGTGATCCTTTACATTCCCCAGCACCACGAGTGGTACTACACTTACCCCAAGGGATGCAGCCAAACCGTTGTCTCGCGATGGATTGGGATACTCGGGCAATCCACCGCCATCCAGCGAAATTGGAAACACTACGATCCCATATTGCTCAGACAGGAATTTCAGCGTGGGCGCCAGGCGATGGCAGTACGGGCAATCCGATCTGAAAATGAAGAAAATGCCCCATTCCCGATTCAAGTTCGCAAGGGTTTCCGTTTCCTTGAGCGCCCGCTGGGCATCATGCACCTGAATGGCTGCGTTGTTGGACGGATTCCGCAACTGGTAATTGAGTTCAGGATTTGTCCAGATGACGCGACGCCAAACGTCAGAAAACACCGAAGCTCTGTCCATCATGGCTTCCTGCGCCGCGATGTAGTTCTTGAGGTTCTCCGGCGTCGGCTTGACGATGGCGAGCGCCCTCTTCCGCTCCGCATCTTCTTTCAACTTCTTCAAGGCTGCGACGGCCTCATCCTCTTCACTGAGCACCTTGGGTTTTGGCTTTTCGGCAGCATCATCGATCTCTTCCGTATCAGGTGGAATATCGCAATACCAGTTGAAGCGATTCTCGTCACAGCGCCAGATGGAGTCATAATCCAGGCCGTTGGCCGCTGACACAGCATGGACGAAGAAACAAAGTACGAACAGGAGAACGATACGCATCGATCATTGCGCCGGTGCGCCCGAAACCGGTTGTTTCAGAATATCTGCCACCCGTTCGGATAAATCAGGAATGGTTTTGGCCGATGTCGCCTTGAGCAGTGCTGCCGTATTGATCAGTGCGCATTGGCATTCCTTGCTCACTTGCTCAAGGGCAGCATCCAGACGCACGCCAAAGGCCTTGGCTTCTTCGAACAATTTTTCCTTTTCAGCGGAATCCATTTCCGGCTTGACCCGCTTCGCCAGAGATTGCTGCTGTTGCAGGATGATGGTTCCGACATCGACTCTGGCGAAGCGTGGAATCTCCAAAGGGCGGAAGTGCAGCCATGACACCGCAATGCCTGCGCCCAATATCAGCGTAACAACCACCGTAAGAATTTGTGTTTTCAAAAGAGACATGACTAATCTGCCTTATTGTGACGCGCGTTCAATGACAAGCCGTTCGATGGCTTCCGAAACAGTTAACCCTTGCTCGCGCAAGCGTTTGATGGCTTCGTAGTCTTCGGCACGGGTGGAATAGACGAGCATAGAGAAGGGATCAAGCAGAAGCCGTCCCAGACCAGAACCCATCGGCGAGTGGATGTAGATTTCAGAAAAATGGCCGTGCTCGGTACTGACGGAACTCAGTTGGCGCTTCAACCATTCATCCAGCGACAGCTTGCCCTCCTTGCCTAGCCGTTCGATGTTTTCCGGTTTCTGGCGCAGCAGAAACAACCAGTCGGCGTTATTGATCGCGGCCTTGGTCGCCTCGTTCTTGTAGTAGTCGTCAACAGATTGGGTAATCGTACCGAACGCACCGCCGTATTTGCGTGCGCGGCGATATCCTGCTTCGATGAAGCTGCCGCTGGCACCCGACCCCATGAGATCCCAGCTTTCATCGATGATGACGAGCTTGCGCCGGGAGCGATCACGGTACATCTCCTGGGTGATGCGATACATGATGAGCTGCATCACCACCGACTGGAGATCCTTCTTGGACTTGAGTTCCTCCAGTTCCAGAACGACAAAATCCTTGTCAAACTGGATATTGGCCTCTCCCTCAAAATAGCTCGCGTAAACGCCATGACGGGTATAAGGCTCCAAGGCTGTAGCCAGGCGACTGAGGTCGCGCTCATACTCTCCCTCCACAGACAAACGGCCTGTCTTGAGCAGTTCATAAATGTCGGTGATGGTTGCCGCGCGCCCCTTGGTGTCCCAAACCCGTTTGATGGCCGAACCTATCGCCGTGTATCCGTAGTTGTCGAGCGGCTCCCGTGGGCTCGCCATCTGTGCGATCAGGGGCAGGATCATTTCCATGTCGGCGCTGATGTCGATGATCATGGAGAATGGATTGAGGCACATGGTGTTCTGCTGTTCATCCGAGAACTCGATGAACTCTCCGTCCAGCAACTCGCAGAGATTCTTGTAGGAGCGACCCACGTCGATGATCCAAACTTTGGCACCGGCACCGAGGTAGCGATAGGTCATCTCATTGACGAACACGGACTTGCCGGAACCAGAGAGCGCGGCCACGGCAAAATTGAAATTACCGCCTGTGTTGTCGAAGAGATCGAAACCGATGATTTGTCCACGCCTGCCAAATAATGTCATCACCGGGGTTTGCGTCCCCTTCCACTCGCCGATCAGCGGCGAAGTCATCACCGCGTTGTCCGCTGTCTTGGTGTTTATTTTCCCGAACTGACGAAGATCAGCCTGAAGTGCCGGTGTCAGGGTCATCGGGAGCGCCGCCGACAGGGCTTGATGCTGCAAATAGAAATCCTTGGTCAGATCGAAACCGCGCGCCCTCCATACGGCGCGCAAGGCATGTTCGCAGCGCGAGGCATCTTCCACCTTGGCAACGAGGGCAATCTGGTGATACATGCCGACCACGGTTCTGCCGCTGTCGAAGGTCTTGAGCACCATGTCCCAATCGCGCTTGCGGTCTTGCAGATCGGGCTGGAAGTGCGCCATGTAGGAGCCGGCGCTTTGCGTCGCCCGTGCAGCTTTCATCTGGGCCTTGGTTCGCGCCGACTCATAGTCGAGCGAAATTGCGCCCATCGTGATCAGAAAAGGACACGGCATGGACAAGGCGAGCTGGTAGGGGTCGCCGATCATGTAGTTCATCCCCGAAAGCCGGAAGTAACGCGGATACTGACGCACCGAGAACAGTTGCAGGACGGACTCATCGCCACCCGCCTTGCGGAAGCGGATGTCGCCATCACCCACCCGCGAGGCGACCTCGATGTTCGATAGCTGGTCGCGTAGCGGTACGTCCTCGTTCCATTCAATGGGGTGTACCGCGCCACCCGAAAAAATGCGGGAGTGATCGAAAAAATCTGCCGTGAAATTGAGAAGCTCGCCCGGCCCCCAATCGTGTCCCGGCAGGTGCGCCGACTTGAGGGTGGCATGAACGCTTTCCCTGATACGGAGCGCCTCATCAATATCTGCCGGCAATTCCGGATCAAGCGGCAACGTGATCGAGATCACCGAATGAAAATCCCGTAGCAGATAGGTCTGATGGCCGAAGATAGACTGGCCCGTGCCCTTCAGATAGTGGTCGATACGTCGGCGTGCAAGGAGCCGGAAGATGTTGCCGTGACGCCGTTCTTCAAAATCAGGTTCATCGACCGCCACCGAAGACGGCAGGAGGTTGGCCTGTGCCTGGAGCAACGGAAGAATATGAGGGCTACCGTACAGGGTTATTTGAATGCCCGTCCCGGGCGGGCAGGAGACGAACAAGCTGGCGAGCACCTTTTCCATTTCGTCGCTGGCACCCGTCTGCGGCATGGTCTCGATACAAAAGCCGATGGCGTGCTCTTCCCGCTCACCAAACCCGCCTTGATCCAATGCGAACAGCCGTGCATCCTCCTGCCACGCCAGGTAGGGAAGAATCCCGGTGAGGCGCGGCATCTGCGATATTTCCTGTAATAACTGCCGGGGTAAATGGTCGGCCTTCGCCGTCCGTTCCGGCAGAAAAGCCGCGCGTAACGCATCACTCCAACTCATCAGCCGCCCTCCCCGTTGACAGGTGGATTTTCACGGCTCTGCTGAGGAAACACCGCATTGGCTGGCATTGATGTAGTGCCTGGCTCCATTCGAAGCGCCGGTTTTTCACCTGCAATGGGCGCTGATGGAGCAAAAACTTTCGGCGGCACGACGGGCCGATAAGCTTCACTCGCCTTGCGCCGCGAATACTCGACCTGCCATTGCCCCGGATCGACGACCAAATAAAAGTACGACTGGTCGTGAAGCACTTCCTCGTCATCTTCCCACGGAGCAAGCCACACGCGCCGCACTTTCTGGGCGCTGCGGATGGGTTCGCCGGAGCTGGGGGGGTGACGCGCGATCTTCTGTGCAGACGGCTCTGTCTTGCCCGTTTCTGTGGTTGTTCGCTGACCGGGAAGATTATTCTGTACGGCATTGGCGTAAACGCCTGAGAGTGATGCGCAGGAAATTCCATCCGGTGCCTTGCAGGAAAATTTACCCTGTCCATCCAGCCCTGACATCGTGCTCGCACATCCGCTCAGTGCAAGTAACAACCCGCTCACAAAACAGGATGAAATTCTCATGGCTGAATCTCTGCTAGCCATTGCTCGATGCGCTCGCTGGATGCAGCGCCGGGCAACATGCGCCCGTCGGCTGAAAGCAAGGTCGGCGTTCCCAGAATACCCAGTCGCTGGGCCAACTGGATGTTGCGTTGTATCGGATTTTCGCAGTTCCTTTTTGTTGGTACTTTGCCGGTTTTCATGAGATCGGCCCAGGCGCGTGCGCGATCCGGTGCACACCAGACTGCGACGGCCTTGTCCGGTGACTCAGGGTGCAACGATTCCAGAGGATAGAGAAAAGTGTAGAGCGTGACGTTATCCAGCTTGTCGAGTTCGGGTTCGAGACGCTTGCAGTAAGGGCAGTCGGGATCGGAAAACACCACCAGCACCCGCTCTCCCTTGCCTCGCACGATCTTGATGGCATCACCCAGCGGCAATTGGGCGAAATCGACGCGTTGCTGCTTGTCCATGCGCTCGGCGGTCAGGTCGCGCTGGGTCTTCATGTCATAAAGATGCCCGAACACGAAATAGCGCCCGGTCACATCGGTATAGGCGGAATTCTTTCCCATCGTTACTTCGTAGATGGCCGGAATCTCCGATGATTTTACGTGATCGATCTTGGTTGCCGGATACAAGTCTTGGAGACGTTTTTCCAGCTTCTCTGCGCCCTCATCGGCCTGCGCAGCCATCGACAGCATCAAAACAAAAAGTACGGGCAGCCGTTTGAACATGAGTTGATTGAACATGGCTTGATTGAACTGCATGGGTCACTCCTTATAGGGTTCAATGGGTTTTTTCTGGACTTCGCGACCGCGACGCCAGATATCGGTATAGCTATCGGCCTCTTTGCCAGCGTTATCCGCGTCGAGAGAAAAGCCTTTGGTGATCACCACGTCGACCGTGCGACCGGCATCGACTTCGATGATCGGGAACATCTTTTCGGCGAGCGTGATGTAATACTGGGAGAGACGGTCAAGCGCCTTGCCTACCCCAATCCCGACCCCCGCCTGCAATTGCTTGCTGGGATCCACTGTGCCGACCGACCCCAGCGGGTTGGTGGATATGGTGGTGGCGCTCTGCTGGAAAGCTTGACCGATCCCGGCTCCTATCCCGGCCAGCAAGGAGTTAGCCAGTACCTGCCCCTGCTTGCTGACGAGTCGGCCACGCATACCTGCCTTGCCGTCTTCACCCACGACATAGCCTTTCACCGGAACGTCGATGGCCTTGCCGTCATTGCGCACACAGGAAAGTGATTTCGAGCCGGATGTAAGCGCGCTCGGCGCTGATGTCCCCATAGCTCGCACCCAGCACAAAACACTCCTTGACCTTGAAGCGGTAGCGGTTGGGCAGAAATGCGTTGTCCTGCGCCCGCATCAACACAGGATGGGGATTGGTCTGTGCCTGACCGCCTGTTGGCGCATCAAGTCCACCCAAAAGTGCCGCCCGGAAAAAAGAACCCGTTGGGACATAGCTGCGTGCGTCCTTCTTCTCGGCGGCTTTATGAACCGCTTCAGGTGCGATCACTTCGCCCGTGCTCACCTCGAACGAGGCAATGCCCGGCGGTCTAGGCGCAGGCGGCGGCTCGCTGGTTTTCTTTTCTGCTTCCTGATTAACTGGCAGCGGAGGCGGCAGAGCCGTCAACCGCGCCTCACGTGGCATGGGTCGTGGCGCAGGCGGCATGGGCATTGCCGGGAGTTGAGTATTGTTTGCGACCGGCGGCTTATTCTCGATGGTGTCGACCTGCTTGCGCAATCCCTGGATCATGTCCTCCATCTGCCGCATCTGTTCCGAGGACTTGCTCATCCAAATGTCGCGCGGATCGGCTTGCGCACCGGGCGCGCTGATGGGCATGGGTTGCGGACGGCCTTGGTGTTTGCCTTGTTGGAGTTGAACAGGTTTATCCCAGATCAGCACACCTCCGAAAACGAGCAGCAGGAAGGTCGATGCTCCCAGCCCTAAAATCAGGTACTGCCGACGCTTGGGCGACAGATTTGAAATCGCGGCTGCCATCCGATTTTTTGGCGTTTCAGCCATCGCGCCCCTCCCGCACCACCATGACGTTGGTCGCCTCGCCGGGCGCGAGTTCGAGCGAATCAATCATGACTCCCAGAACACCGGCCCGGTACAGTTCGCGCTCGTCGATCACCATTTTTGAGGAAGAGAGATTGGTCAGCTGATACTTTTCTCCGATCAACGCGCCCTCCAGTGTCCTTACAAGAACAAAACGGGCTTCGCTCCAGAGTGGAATGATCTCCATAGACTCTCTGGCGGTCATGTCTTCGGGTTCGGTATCCCGCTCCAAGGCCAGCAACACGCGGCGGATCGCGGAATTGCGCGATTCGTCGGCAATGAATGCTTTCCCCTCGGCGCGCGCGCGACTGCGATCCCGGATGACCAGCGTCTCGGCTGGCACGTCGGCGACCTTGAGCATGAGCTTCCAATGGCGTCCGGAATCGTCGGCGACAAAGACGCTGAATAGCGGCTTGTCCGTATTGACCTTGAGATAGGCGGTGCCGGTCTCTTTGTCAGGCGTAACGAGGAACTCTCCCTCTACCCCCTGGATGCTGCGAATCTTGCGGCCTTCGACCCGGATCAGATTGGGTTCGCTGCGCGATACGGTAGCGATCAAGCCATCATCCGGGCTGCCTTCAAGATATTGCCCTGAGAATGCCGGAACTGAGATGCTACCGAAGAGCAGCGCCAGTGCCATTGCTGGCACCAAACGGATCCTGGTCGCTGGTTTCCTTGAACTCTGATACATGGAGTCTCCCATTAAGATAACTGAAGCCGACGACGTAGGTGGTCTGCTTCTCGGAAGGCCTTCTTGTCCCCGACCCAAGTCAGGAGAACGCCGGTTAGTGCCACTTTCATGGCTGCCTCATCCGGCATCACCGATTGCGGCGAAAACTGGGTCGAGGCGTTGTTCTTGCGGATGAAGTCTGTCCGGGCACCGTACTCGGCCTGCAGGCGACCGTAATCGCTCGGGGCGGCATATTTCAGGAACAGGTTCTTCTGATAATCCGCCACATGCGGCGTCACATTGAGAACCAGCCCCGCATACCAGTAGGCCATTTCCTCCAGGTACTCTGCGGAGACTTTATGGTCGCTGACCCAGAAGGTCTTGTGTACCTCGGGAGGCACCAGAATGGTTCTCTCCGAACCCGCCACGCTGAGCGATGCACCGGCATTGGCAAGCAAGGCCAGCACGAGTCCCCCGACGGCGATTCGCATGAACAATATTTCTGCGCGCTGGTTGTCCCGTTCGGAGGTGAATTTGCCTAGTTTCATCGGTCACCCCAAGAAGTAGCGATGATGAGAGGGCGGAGTTGCGCGTGCGCGAATCACGATCCGGCTCGGCAGCCACCAATAAAGCGCATGCAACGCAAACTTCGGATGCTTACCGGTCTTGAGCCGCCCGTACTGCCAGGCAAGCAGTCCTCCGAAAACAATCCCCGCAAACATGGCACCGGAGATCACCCCCATTCCCATTAGCAGCAGGAACAGGATGGCCTGATCGAAGTCCCACCACATGAAGCGCTCCTGCGCTTCAAGGGATTTCGGGATATAGCCGGTCTCGTCCACGCAGCGTTCCCCTGCCTCAGATCGTCGCGGTCAGAATGCCGGACGCGATGGTGGGCGCGTATTGCAGGAACACGGCGAAGCCGATGCCGGACAGAATGGCGATGGGATTCAGCCGCGCCAGCGAAAATAGCGCACCAAGACCAATGGCTGCCACCGCTGCGGCTTTGCCAAAGTAGCCCTGCACCAACCCCGTCAGCCAGGTGTAAAGGCTCTCGAATTCAGTACCGGTGGTTCCCGCAAGTGCTGTGGTTGCGGCGGTCAACAGGACGAGCGCCAGCGCGCACTTGATCAAATTACGATTGCTTTGCATCACTATTCCCTTTCAGGTCGACAAAACACTTGATGAGCCATCCCAGGCCGAGGCCGACCGAGATACCGCCCAGATGGGCTTCGAATCCATTTTCGATAGGCGATCCGGGTGCGAGGATGCCGATGGCTATAAATCCGCCAGCGATGACTACGTCCCGGATGAAGCCTTTGTTGTTTGGTAATTTCACTTCATTGCGCTCCCTTTCTGTTATTGACCGCGTCTTGCAGAATGACAAGACGCACCTCGACGCGCCGGTTGTTCCGGCGTGCCGTTTCGGTGGGTGCCGTGTCGAGGTAGCAGCACATTCCCTCGGCACGAACCACCATTTCTGCTACTACCCCTTGCTTAAGGAGCCATGTACGGACGAATTCGGCTCGACGCTGGGCAAGGCGGTCGTTGTAGGCTTTGCTGCCTATGTCGTCCGTTCTGCCTTCAAGCTCGATGTGCTTTGAATTTAATGCGATGGTCGCGAGGCGATTGAGGGCAAGTTGTCCGTCGGCAGTAGGAGAGTCCTTTCCAAACTCGAAAAGGACAGTTGTCGTTACCGTCTCATCGCTGAGGACAGATGGAGGTACTGTCTTTGGAACGTCGGCAATGGGTGGGGGTGCGACCTTCCGTGCGGGAGGAAGTACGACTGTCGCCAATGTCTTGCGAGTAGGTATCGGGCAGTCTTTGCCGCTGCATGTTTTGAACTGATGATCGATCCAGGCAATATCTTCTCGTGCCTTTTGTACCGGGCTTGTCGGTTGCGTGCTTGTACAGGCAGGCAAGATCAAACTCATGAGCAGAAATGCGGCGAGGTGTTTCAGGATCGTCATAGCCTGACCTTCGCGGCGATCCGGCTGGCATAGGCCGCGCGCTTTTTCGGCGAGCGCGCGTTATAGGCACCGACGGCTTCCCAACCATAGCCCAAGCGACTAATGTTTTGCGCGAGTATCCATGCGCCGACATGTGTGTTGATACAGGCATCGAATAGCTGATCCCGTCCAATGCCGAAGGATGCCAGCACACCCAGCCAGCGGCTGTTGACCTGCATTAGACCAAGGTCTTCCGAGCCGTCGCGGTTACGATTGAGCGCCACAGGATTGGAGCCGGACTCGACGACCGAGATAGCCTTGAGCAATGACGGGGCAATGCCATATCTGGCCCCTGCTTGTTCAAAGCAAGTGGCATGGCATGAGAATGCCATTGGCAAAATGAGGATGATGAACAGGGTGCGAGTCATGGCTGCCATGGTAGGGAGCCAGACAGTTGCTGCGGAATCGAAATGTGACTTTTAAGGACGCATTTCGATGACCGCAAGTGCGGGAGTTGAACTTACGAAGAGGCTACCTCAATTGTCAAACTATTCGGGCAACCGTGAGGTCAGGAGCAGCTATTTCGTGAGCCATCGCGCATAGGCTTGGATGTCAATCATGGGAACAGTGCCGCTAAACTGAAGCAACGAGATAAGCTTGAACAGGAACGCAGTAGCAGGCTTACCCTCAATAGTGGACTCATATATTCCCTTCGCCTGATCCAACACGAAATGGCCATGAGCTGCGACACAACCAAGATCAAGACGGCCGTTAGCATCGCCTCCAGCTAACGCTTTCTCCAGTGGCTTGCCAAAGCATGGTGACCAGTCGCTTTCGAACGTCAACAATCCGCCTAGAATGTGTGGCAAAGGTTTGGCCGGATAAGTCCCATTCGCATAGGGAATTGGCAAGCTGGTTCGGTGTAAACGCCGGACACTGGCAATCTTGTCTTGCGCATAAGTTATGTGGTCAGCATTGATAGTCTGCTTGGCTTCAAAAATAGCGTAAATACTTTCTGCTGGTACAACACTCTTTCCTTCGAAGTTGAAAATGAAAGGTGAATACTGGCGATCAAAAACTACCACATCAATTTGTTCGCTGAAGACTCCGTTGCTGTCCACCACATGAGCCGTCTCAGCTTGATAGCGTTGCGGTAAATATGTCTGGAGCAACTCCAGCCACACTTTTTCGCTCGCGTCACCTTTTGTTCCTGGATGTCCAAAACTTTGTCGAGCAATTTGTAAACGATGTTCAATATCGTCATGCAAACTGAAAAGTAATTGCGTCAAAGACCATGTAGTCATTTACTCTTTTCCTCAAACGGGGGAGTTGGTTTCATGTCGCGGGCAATCTCTAATGCTCTCGCTGGAACCACTGGTTGTGAAGGGTAAGCATCAAGTATGATTGCAGGGAGGAGGCGTTGTGTTAGGTCAGAAAATGTAAAGCCATATTCATGGTTTTTCACTGACCCTGTTACAGCAACAAGCTCATCAATTTGCGATCCAGAAAATCCTAATCCTTTAAAGCTTCCGTCTAATACGGCACGGCGCTGAATGTCGTTTGGGCGACCGAAAGTAAGGATGTCGGCAGCACGTCTTTTCACCGCAGGATCGAGCGCTCCGAGTCGGTTGGTACACATGATAACTGCCGCCGGCAACCGGCCATTTCCAAGACGATCCACCCCGCGAATGAAGGCATTCACGCCTGCGCGGTCTTCGTGGTGCATTTGGGCTGCTTCACGCGATTGAGCGAGTGCGTCGGCCTCATCAACTAGCAAAATAACGGCACCACGCGCCTTACCAGAACTGCTTTTGAGCTTCGTCGCCTCAGTGACCGCGTGGTCAAATGCCGCCGAGAGCAATTGAGTCATTTCGCCGACGCGCCCCTGACCGCGAGCCGATAGACTGAGCGGGTATAGCGTGATACTGATATTCTCTTGTCTCGCTACCGCATCACCAATTGTTTCGGCGAGCTCGGTCTTGCCGGAGCCAACATCTCCAGCCAGCACCACAAGAGGAGGACGGCGTAGAATTGTATTCAACATTCCACCCGCTCCAGAATGGTATTTTTTTGACCATGTTTCCAAGCCTGATGGATTTACCAGCAGGCTTAGAATTTTTGTCAGACGGGCTTTCTGATCATCGAGACCGACTAGCCGAGCCAACCGCTCTTGGGGTTCGAAATCCGGATAGGTAATATAACGCTCAAACAACTCGTCGATGGTAGGCTTGGCACTCATCAATAACTCCTTACACTGGCGCGACTCAGCGAACGTCCGCCGGACGAATAGGTACGATCATCAACAAGAAAACCATTAATAGTTGGCTCTGCCACACCATTACGACGGTAAGGCATGCACTTTTCGAAAGCATCCCTCTCGGCTTGGCTCAATGCATGCCATGCTGCGCTGTAAATTAAATAATTATAGAACGATGCACCAACGATGTTTGCCCCAGGCTTCACACGACCTGGATCGTCGTCATTGGCAGCAGCGCCAGCTAGGTCTTTCGCCGTATATCGCAGAGTTGGCTCAATCCAACTGCCGTCAAGCTTGAACCCGACAGTAAGAGTGCCAAGATAGCCATGCTTTAACAGTTCAATCACTTCCGTTTCGTAATTTGCGATTGAGATGTCAGACGGTGAACCGTAAAACCGCTGCAGACGCTTGAGGTCGGCTACAACCTTGGCAGTCATGTGCTTAGCATGGGTCAGCGTGAATGTTGTTGTTTCTGATATGGTGTAGCTATTAGTCATGATTTACCTCACACTTGAAAGGATGGACCGAAGACTTTTTTCCAGTAGCGAACAGTCTCTTGCTTAGTTGGAGCCGCTAAGGCCGCATCTATCGCATCGCCCGCATCAAGCGCTGCCTCCACGATCATGTCTGCTTGCGCAACAGTATAGAGCGCACTGACATTATTCTTCGAATTTACCGGGTCGATAATTTGAATCTGATCGGTGAAATTTTCGACCTTTGAAGGCGTGTAATAGTCAGCAAAAACGATCCGTTCCTGCATGTTCGTGCGAGCTACATAGGTGAAGAAATGCTGTAACGCCTCGGGATAGTCCGAGAAATCCACTCCCTGATCACAAAGACGCGCCAAGATCATCTCAATCATAAATGATTTGAACCGAAAGCCTTCCCGTTCAGCCTTAACGTTTCGGGCCAAAATTTTATCAATCGAACGACCTGCACAAAATCATTCTGCTGCGCTTGCTTGCGCTTGCGTATGAATTCGATGTGGAAAGGAATGTTGGTCTCAAGAAACGAACCATCTTCTTGGCTGACCAGATTGCCGAACCAGTCTGGATCGCCGCTGTATAGGATCGGTACCACATCCACATCCAGACCTGTGCCACGAAAGGACACTGTCACACTGTATGTTTGAGGGGTGATTTGGTCGTGACTAAAATTAGGAAAGGCATTGCGCAACCGCTCTGCAAGATAATTCAAAAGGCTCGTCACATCATTTGGCGTGTCCGCCCCGCTTATGTAACAAGCAACATCGATATCGTTCAGGGAACGTAGTGCCGTGCCCTTGGCCAAGCTACCAGAGATCATCATCTTCTTTAATGTGAAATCTGGATGCTCGCTCAGGTAACCCTCCAATTTTTCGCGAAGTCGACGCGCTTGGGCACGATATTCATCGGCCTTATCTTTCGGCAGGTTGACCCTTTCCTGCGCAAAACTAACAATCTCTCCATGTCCAACGTGTTCTCGTCCCATGTTTTTTCCTCGTATTTTTAATCGGTTGCACTTGCACTTGTCTATGTGGACAAGTATAATATGTCTACTTTACATCCAAACAACAAACCAGTCAACCTAATTATGGCGATATAGACATGACAGACGAACGCCCCCCCTCAGAGTTGTTTCAGGAACGCCTTAAAGCGGCCCGAGAGTTACGCAAATGGAACCAAGGTGACCTTGCGGGACGCGCAGGGATGCCACCCAGTTCGATTGCCCATTTCGAGTCAGGATCACGCAAGCCATCGTTCGACACATTACGTCGGCTTGCAAATAGCCTTGAAGTAACGACCGATTATCTTTTGGGGCGTGTTGACGACCCAGGTTTGGCGGAGGCAGGTGATCCATTATTCCGCGATGTTGGTAAATTGACCGGCGGTGATCGCGAACTTGCCAAAGATTTTCTCAAAATGCTAGCCGAACGAAACCAGTCTAAGCAAAAGGAATAAAGTGCCATGAGCCGGGCAATTCGCTTAACAATGGCCAAGCAGAAAGCAGAAGCTTTTCTGAAAGAGGAAGGTCTCACGAGTTTGCCAATCGATCCCTTCGCCATCGCAACCAGTCGCGGCATAATCACCGAAGCTAAAACGACCGATGGCGTGTCGGGTATGTTATTACGGCATGGCGACACTTTCGGGATACTCTACTCGACACATATCCCGAGCGAAGGATTTCAGCGCTTCAGTGTAGCCCATGAGCTTGGACACTACTTCCTCGACGGTCATATCGACCATGTATTACCGAAAGATGGCATTCATACATCACATGCGGGTTTCGTATCAGGCGACCCTTACGAACTGGAAGCGGATTCCTTTGCTGCAGGTCTGCTGATGCCGAGAATCCCTTTTCAGCAACTCATTAGACGACACAATCCTGGCCTGTCGGTTATTGAGATACTGGCGAATGAATGCCAAACATCGTTAACCGCAACAGCTATTCGCTACGCCGAGCTCACCGATGATGCCATAGCAGTAATCATTAGCACTGGACAGACAATCGATTACTGTTGCTTGTCCGTAGCGATTAAATCGCTGCCTGAAATATCTTGGCTACGCAAAGGCTCCCCTGTTCCCAAGAATACCGGGACTGCGCAACTAAATACGGACTCCGAGCGTATTCTTAAGGCAGAGCGCACAGTTAAGAAAATTGACGTAATGGATTGGCTAGGCGGCAAACGTTCTACCATGGTGACCGAGGAGGTCATTGGACTCGGACAGTACGGCAAAACCCTAACAGTTTTATCCTCTTCCTCAATCGGTAATGACGTCGATTCTTGCGATGAGGATGAAGATGATGCGGAAATTATTGAACGATGGACGCCACGTTTCCATCGTTAGTACTTTTGCGTAATCTCAAGCGTCGACCAATGGACATCGGGAAATACCAAGCACATTAAAGTAGCCCATAGAAAGATCAATCATGGCCATCTACGTTGTCGATCAAAACCGGATGCGAAAACAGGAACTGCAGGACATTATTGAGCAAGAGCCTGAAGCTCGTTTTGTCATTCCGGACGTCGCGTTTGTCGAGATGAGTAAGCATGCAAATTGGGAATATACGATGCGTTTGTCGCTTGCTCCGCTAATACCTGTTATCGAGCGTACTTTTTTATCCTTGTCAGTCGGCGAGGCGATGAAGGTCGAATTTGCATCACGCCGACCTATTGACAGTGCGGCATTGCTGCCGAATCAATTTCAGGGATTTGTGCGATCATTAATTGATGAGTTCGATCAAGGACGGGATGGGCCATCTAAGAGACTGATCCACTCTGGCTTTGAGAATGCTCGTTCGTCGTTGCTTGTGCAAGAGTTAGATGCAGAAAAGGAAAAATCCAAAATCCTGAGTATCGTGGAAAGTTGGAGTAGTGCGCTCAAGCCAGAAATGTTGAAGGCTTTGAGAAGCAATGTATACGGCGATAAGTTCCGCCTCTCATACATCCAAGTAACCGTGGATGTGGATTTCTTCCACCAAGTAACTAACCTCGAAGGTTTGTCTGAATCTCAGTCGGAAGACTTTATGTCCACTCGCCCGATGGTCTTGCGTTACCTCTATCTACTGGTGCGGCACGCGGTAAATTGGGTAATCGCGAGCGGTCTTTCGAACGTCGACCCAAAAAAGGAATTGAATCACCTTCTCGACATGGAATATGCAGCGATTGCAACTTTTTTGACGGCTTCATCACGGAAGATGGCGAAGCAGGCAAGGCCTATAACGAACTAAAAACTATCCTCGGAAACAACCTTGAGGACGCGATGACCTGTTATAAAACTGTCATGGACGACATTCTCCAAGTTGATTCGGGCGAGAATATGGGGAAAGACAAGCAACGACTGGAATCATCGAGGAAGGGAGAAGAAGCTAAAGATATGTGAGGCTACTGACTGAACCATGCCACGATGAATAAATTTCAGCGCCGTTTATAACCGCTTCTGCAGATTGCTCACCCACAACCATAACGAACATGAGATCAGGACTATCAATGTGGGTGCCAGTAGCGAGGGCATCGGCACCGGAACCATGAGCCATCCGGCAAGTCCCGTCATGACGATCCACATCACCCGGACGCCGAGTTTGTGCCGTATCGGGCTTTGGGCAACGAAGGAGTATTTCCGGATTTCCCGCACATAATGCCCATCAAGATAGGTTGCCAAGATGATAAAAATCCCCGGCAGCAGCCATCCCATCAGCACTTGCAACCGGTAAGCGATCAACCCTATCCACAGCCAGGTTGCCATGATCCTATCCTGCGCCCAGCGGCTGAATGCTGAATTTCCCAGCGGCCCCTGCCCCATTGCTTCCGCATCGCGAATGTACCCACGAAAGTTTCCTGCCAGCGATGTTTGTAGATCATCGAATATCCGGCCATAGACAGCACTCTCACCTTTTTCGGTCATGGCGTACATTTCCGCGCGTTCAACCATCCATGCACTCCGAATGACTTCAGGCGGGATAAACACCCACGTTGCCACGACCAGAACGAACACCGTGATGGCGAAGAAAGCACTCCAGCCTGTATCAGCGGTCTTGGCCATCACCCATCAGCCAGCAGGATGGGGATGCGTCCCTTGAGCGTTCGACCGCCCGACAGACGCGCGATGAAATGAAGCGGTGGCAGTTCGCCCAGCATCGCCGCCGGAAACAGTTCCGCATCCTCTTCGAGAATTTGCTCCTGATAGGAAGCTGAGTATTCATCATGAATATGGGTATCGACGTTGTGTCCATACCGCATTGCCATTGAACGAACCTTGATTTGTGGCATACCTTCGGCAATGTACTTCTGGGTTTCGGAATCCAGTACGCGCAATGCGATCTTGTTGTTGGTGTTGGCGAGAACCTGTCGTGCCTTGTTCTCATCGCCGAGACGGCTGGCAAAATCAGCAAAAGTCTGCGTGGCGATGGTGACCCTAAATTCAGCGCCGCCGCCCTTGTTCATGAGCTGGATCGCCGGTTGATTGAGTACCTCAGCGGCTTCGTCGATGAACAGATTGACCGGCGACAACGAGTCGATCCCGTAGTTGTAGCGGTCACCAGCGACGGCGGCCAGATCGGCAAGCATGATGGAGCCAATGGCACTGCCCACTGTTGAGTCGGCAAGTGAGTCCAGGCCAATGTAGACCACCTTGTTGCCGCGAATAATCTTCGACATATCCGTCACCAGTCGCTCGTGCCCTGGCTCGAAATCAGGAGAAAGAAGCTCCTTGATCGGCTCGCTGGTGAGCATCGAAAGAATCGGGATCAGGGAAGCCACCATCTTCTGAAAGTGATCCCGGTTATGCTCGTAGGTCGAAATCAGACCATCAATATCCACCGACTGAGCCTCATTGATGGCAACTTCCTTATAGAAAGCGATGTAGGCTTCCAGAAGACGCTCCTTGTTGCGCCTGATATAGGATGATGATCGGCTTTCCCAATCCTTTACATGGCTGGTGAAGTGAATTTTCAAGACCCGCTGCAGAAGATTCTCGGGGCCACCTTCAACGTACCGTCGCAACTGGACAAGATTTGGCCGATTGCCGGTGGCGATCATGCCGTTCGTGATGTCGTTGAGCACTTTCCATCCAAAGGCGGTAAAAGGATCGGCACCGGTTTCCGATGGAATGAGCGCCGCCACGCGGCTTGCTAGTTCGGTTTTACGATTCCAGTTGCGCAGCGGATCAATGCAGGCAGATCGGTCCGGATGCGCCGGGTGAAAATACACGAAACGCTCCCCTGCACCGCAGGCTTCGCACGCTGCACGAGCATTCAGGGCAAGCGCATGGTCACCCTTCGGATCGATGATAATGACCGTCTCACCCCGAAAAATCGCCTGCGCGATCAGCAAGTCGAACAGACGAGTTTTTCCAACGCGGGTCGTGCCGATGATCAATGTATGTCCAACCAGATGGGAGAAGCTCAGAATACAAATCACTTTCGGGGGCAAGGCCATGTATCCAGTACGCGCCCTCGACATGCTGGGCGACTTTGCCAATGGTTCTGACCACACCGAGCGAAATCAGGGTATGAAGCTTGCTAGCCTCGATGTCTGTCCAGGGAAATCCTTTCCCAAGCCAGAAGGACTTCTGTTGGGCTGACTGACGCGCTTGCTTGGCCAGTTCGGGCAGACCGATGAACTCTTTCCCGAATAGCCTGAGACGTGAGGCATCAATCAGTCTTTTGTAGGCACTGTATCCCCGGTAAGCCGCAGCCAACGCACATCCGATTGCAAGCAAGGCAGCAAACTGGGAAAACATTGGGACAATATGGGAAACCAAAAGAATTAGCGCCGATCCCAAGGCCCAGACAAGCGCCATCATTGCCTCGAAGTTAGGTCGCCATGGAACCTCAAAATCGTACGGCGAAGACGCAGCCATTACACTATGCTCGATGATGGCCAGAAATGGAGATTAGTACCCTTCTTGCGATTCTTCTGAAAATAGGCAATGGCCCGCTTGGCAAACTCGGACTCGTTGTCGTACTCGATCGTCATCACTGGGAAGATGACTGATTTCCCCCCGACTGGATATATCTTCCGCATCGAACTTGTCCTCGACAAACAGCCGCTCAAAAACCTTGAAACGGGATCTTGTGCCGCCTCTGGAACCCTGATCAACCACCTGAGTTTCCAGCCAAACGCGATGGGCGTGCTCTACATTGATTCGCGTTAGTGCCATACCCCTGCCCGATCATTGTTTGCGTTGGATAGCAGGTGTGTGACTGCCAGACCGGACCAGATCGCAATCGGCCATTCGGTTCCAGGAATCCAGATCGAGAGTACCAGCAGCACCTGAATACCTACGGACAGCAAACCAAGGGCTGAAGCAAGGCGACGATTGAATTCCCCGTTCCTTTTTGAGGCAAGGAGAACGAAACCAAGCCATGCGAATGTAGTGACAAGCGCCAACGCCAAAGTCCTTCCTCTGACAAACTGTTCGGCCATTCCGCCAAGGAATGAAGCCCCCATGGCAAACCAGACGAATCCTGATGAGTCAGGCATCAATCTCAAGTCCCCGCGAAAACTCAAAAGTCTCCAGCAATGTTGAACGATTGCCACCATCAATCCAGATTGTTCGTTTCGCATATTGACCTCCTTGCTCATTTTTCTTGCTCCATTACGCTTGCCCCGAGACATCCAAATCGGCCGCGATTTGCATCAATTTACTTCTGCCTCAACCCATCATACGGATTCCTGAAAATATGCAACCCCCGAAATCCGCCCTGACAGGACACAATTCGAAAAAAGTTATCCACAGAAACGGTTCTTGAGCAAATTTATCCACGTGACATCTGTCTCAATGGCCATTGTCCGCAAATACAAGCCAGTGGTACATTCCAAGGACCTGGCAAAATTATCCACGTGAAATCTGTCTCATGAGCATGTGAAATCTGTCTCATGATTACGTGAAATCTGTCTCACAGACCACGCTGAAAGCCTTGCCAGCAAAGGCATTGAGGCTTTCCCCAAGTAGTTGCATGTAGCTTTTCAAGTAGATTTACAAATAAGGGGGGCGATTTGCTTGTGGATATTTTCTGGCTTGGCCAGCCAAGACGATATATGAGCGCGCTGAACTACAACGGAGAAAGTTTGGCTCCACCGGTATGGCGAATACGCAATCGGCTGGCAACCACAAAAAGCCCCTTGTCCTGCGCTGCAACATTGGCCTCAGGGTAAAACAGCAACGCCTCTTTGAGCCTCTGGAGAAATCGCTTCTTGAAGTCCAGAAGTCCGCGCGGCGTATTACCGTAATCCGCGCCGAACTGAAGCTTCAATGACTGCCATGGAATGAGAACGCTGGGGCGATTGGTGACACGCAATAAAAATATCCGGTAGACCAGCCATGAATAGACATCCATCGCCAGCGGTGATTTGGAGAGGGCGTGCAATACACGCATGTCGATCGGCACAGGCGATTCTGTCACGTTCCTGAAAAACTCAGCCGATAATTTCAGAGAGCTTTCCCATAGCATTCGGTCATCCGGGCGATGAGGATCCCAAAGCATAAATGCTTCATCGGCAATGGGCATGTTCTTCAGCCCGAACCGCCCCTGGCTTTGGTAAGTGATGGACAACATTGAAGAGAAAAGCTTCAGTGACTGTGCGCGAAGGCGTTGGCAATCCCGGCCATCCGTTCGCATCCCGAGCTTGCGCAAGAACTCGTTCTGACTCTTACCGAGACCGAGCAACGGAGATTTGGTCTTCACGGCTTCTGTGCATATCCACGCCAGGAGTAGCCTTGGAACCGTACCGAACGGGAGACCGATTCTGGGGTTGGCGATGATCGATAGAGATACTGCACCGCTTGTACGTTCAAAAAATGGAACACCAGGATCGCTATGGGGCAATGTTGTCTGAACAAGCGCTTGGCCCATGAAGGCGAGCGATCCAGTATCGATCTCAACATCATTGATTTCGGTAGCAAGTGCGATCAGCTTGCCGACACGCGAAGAACCAGTCACGACGAGGTTCCTTGCCAAGCAGAAACTCGCAAGAACTGGAGGGACATAATGGCTGTAGTGGAATTGAAATACATGCCAGAATTTTTAGCATTGAGACTATTCCTGCGGCGTTTGAAATATGACCTTTTAGGCTACGTTTCGAACGCGCAACAACGAATGCTGCAAATGCGCTCGCACGGATGCTTACCAAGCACTGATGAAGTGTCCGAGAAAGGCACAGCCATGTTTACCTGTAGATACCCGGCAGATAATCCAGCGGTACATAATCTGCATCAGCAGAGGCAGCCGGTACACTGAGGTGTCTGTCGCGCTGAACTAAGCTCAGAACAATTTCCTAAAATTCCACGCCTAAACGAGCCTGCACATATAAGCGCTAGTTGAATACCAACCCATTTTATTACTGCAACAACAACCATAAGGAAATACCATGACACTGCAAGATGCCTGCGAATCTTTTTTATCCCATTGTCGTTCCGCTATCAGCCTGTCGGAACACACGCTCAGAGCCTACACTTTCGATCTGGAAGATTTCCAGAATCACGCCAAACGGGAAACTAATTTGGCAACTCTGGACAAAGAAAACCTACGTCAATTTATCCGACACCTGCGCGAAGAACGCAAGCTCAAGGAAATTACCATCAAGCGCCGTATCGCTTGCTTGAAACTGCTCTTCCGTTGGACAAAGCAGGAGGGCGTGATTGACATCAACCCTTTCGACAATCTGCATGAACGCATCCGTCTGCCAAAACGCTTGCCTCGCGCTCTGGGCAGCATAGAAATAAACTTGCTCTCCGGTGCCGTCAATTTGGAAACGAGTGACGATAGCTTTCAGGAATTCGCGATCGGAATTGCAATCAAGCTGCTTCTAACCACAGGCATCCGCGTGGGCGAACTGGTAAAGATCGACATCGACGATCTCGTCCTCGCGGACAGCAGCCTAAAAATTCACGGCAAGGGAAACCGGCAGCGACTAGTGTACCTGTTCGAGCCGAAGCTGAACCTGGCGATTGCACGGTACCTACCCCTGCGGCGAACCAAGGCCACTGCAACCCAAAAGCTGTTCATTACCGAAGCCGGAATACCCCTCACCACCCAGAAAACCAGAAAGCTCCTCGGTATCCTCGCCAGCAAAGCAGGCATCGAGCGGCGCATCACCCCCCACATGCTCCGACACACAGCGGCAACTCAATTGCTGGAAGCGGGTGTGGATATTCGGTATGTCCAAAAACTGTTGGGGCACCAAAGTATTTCGACGACAGAAATTTATACCCATGTCACGGATCATGGGTTGAGAGGGGCGTTGAGGAGGGCTTATGGGGTATAGCGGATGATAACTCGGAATTATCAATGCGATCTTTACACATTATCGAGGGGGGAGAGCACTCGCATCTATCTTCCCTCAGCCCTTTCTTATCGACTTGCTCAGTCGCTAAGAAATATCATTGCGACATCGCTATACCGAGCGTTACAGGTATCGGTGATGTTCTTATGTACACTCGGGTCGTTGAGGAATTGGCCTTCCACTATGGTCGACCTCTTAATTTACTGACCGGCAGAATGAAACCTGTAGATGATGTCGGAACAGTTGATGACGAAGAGCCGTATCCAATATGGAGAGCTAATCCATTCGTAAATACGATTGTTGATGCGGAAGAGATTGCCCATGAACTCCTACAGCAGATCAATTCGGCACATGAAGATCATTGTCACTTTGGACATATGATTGCCAATATTTGTGCAGAATATGGACTCGTTCCTAGAACACTGCGACCGAGCCTCTATCTGACAGAAAATGAATGTAGAGATGCGCTGCTGAAGTTATCAAATCTTCCCCGTCCGATCCTTTGTATCCATCCATATGGCACTAGTTCACCAACAGAAAATCATCAGTGGTACCGGAAAGAGTGGGTTCAACTACTTAGTGACCTTCCCAAAGGCTTCTCAGTAATTGAGGTCGGCCTCCATCACAAGGAAGATAAATCACTTTCAACGAAGAGATTTCGTACTACTGTACGCCAGATGATGGCTCTTATCTGGGCATCGGATTTGTTCCTTGGCTTTGATAGTTCCGCTGCGCATGTGGCAACGGCCTTTAGCAAGCCAGCGATGGTTCTTTGGGAACCTATGCGGAAGAACGAAATCGATGAACGTGTAAAGCCAGGATTTGGCCCGGCTGCGTTTTCACGTTGGAGCTACCCTCAAAATAAAAATCTCATGTTACTAGGTGAAACAAACGGCGAAATCCGGAAGCTTGCTCTTGGCTGGATTCATGAGTTCTGCCGTTCAATACGCCCCCAGAACTAGATTGATATCTTCAAACTTCACATATCGATGTGCGTTAATCTCGACTGCATCTTGCATCCACGTAGGACGCGAACTGTACTTGGCGGTCAGTTCATGAACGTCCAGCTTGCTAGCAATCGCCGCTATATTGCTCCATATTTCGCCAAGCACGTTGCAATGCTCAGGAGCCTGGCTGGGCCGGTGTAGGGGGGATGGATCAACGGGTAATTGTGCGGCTGCCTTAAGACATTCTTCATAGGCTTCCAGAACTAACGGCGACATGGTGTCACGTTGATTGAGTATCAGTTCAAACTCTTCAGCGAGGTAAACAAGGCGGCTTCTGGCTAAGTCAACATCCTTTTCAAATATGGCAAGCAGCAGCAGATCGTTAAGTATCGGCAACTGAAATTCCTTTAAATGGTAAAGGTTGATCATCGTCATCGTTCTGCTAATCCAGTGACGAGCGTTCCCTAAATCGCCTGCCCGCAAATACAGAGAGCCACGCAGCAAACTCGCCCTGGTTAGAACTTCCGAGAATCTCTTTTGCGAGGACGTCTTCCACAGAAGGCCGAATGGTTCCAAATCGAGTTCGAGTCCTTTGTGTAAAGTCTCCAAAACCATAATGTCTAGTGCATTGTATGAGCGCTGGCACTCGTCGCTAGCCAATTCAATCCCTTGCAAGAATAGCGACAGGGCTGCCTCCGGATCAGAGAGCGCATAAAGCGCTCCTGTTTCGGAGCAGAGTACAGCGCCCTCGTTTTCCCGATGCCCATCCCCAATATAGTTAAACGCAAGTTCCATAAATTTGCACCCTGCATCGGGATATCCGAATCGCGCGCAAAAAAGCACAAGCCTATTCATTATCGAATTAAGGGTCACTGGTGTCTGGCGCCGCCTCAATACTTTTATCGCATTCATGAGGAATGCCAGCGGTTCCATCAATTCAAGATCAATACCTATGGCCCGTCGGTAGGCATCGGTAGCAATTGCATCAGCAATTGAGAACTCTCCGGTTGCATTCTTTTCTGCTTCGTCGGCTAATTGGAGGTAACGCTCGCGTGCAACAAGGAGCGAGTCTGACACCCAGGCTGCCCACGCCAAGCCATTCATAAAATCAAGTCGTTCTTCAACGTTGGAGTTAGTCGGCAAAATAGAAAGAAGCTGCGACAAGAACGATACAAGTTGGCCGTAGTCACTGGCATCTTGTGCTGCTTTTATTCCTAGGCGTAACTCAACTTCCAACGCGACGCGGTCTCCAATTAGATTGAATATCTTTGAACGTAGTGATCGTAGTTGGACTTCATTGTTTGTTGACCCACCTTGAATCAGTCTCTCGGCAGTTTCTCTGGCTTGAATGGAAAACACAGTGGAAGATTTTGCAACCGAAATCATCGTTGTACGGAACAGGTCATGGCGGAATACAACTTGTCCGTCTGGACGTCCATACCCGAGATTTCCTTCATTCAATGCAATTTGAATATCGCGTAATTGGTCATCTGGAACTTGTAACGCTTTCCTTATGAATAACTGACCAATGGCGTCCTCGGCAACGGCTAAGAGTCCTAACTTCACGGACATGATGTCCGCGACACTGCCAAACTTGTCGCGAAGCCAAGTACGGATGCGCTGTTCAAGAACTAGTTGGCCATTGACTGGAAGCGTGTCAGCAAGAACCTGTGCCGGCTGATTGATTGAAAACAGAGATGGGTTATCGCGATCCCGAATGATGAAGCCGATATCTAGCAAACGCCGTAAGTAACTATCAATGAATAGTGGCAAACCCCCGGTTCTTTGCATTAGGCATTGTGAAATCTCTGGCGTGACTGATCGAAATATCTTTACCGCTACTGATGAAAACTGATTGTCATCTAAAGAAAGCATTGATTTCGTCAGCAAAACTCTACGGACTTTCAAGTTGATATTTTTAATTAAGGAGCTAAGCGCGGGGTTCGACGTAGCTTCCGGCTGGCGGTATTCCAGTATTAGCCGCAGCCCGCCCCAACCGGCGTCGTTGAGTGCGACAATCAGCGTCCATAGTTGATTTGCAACCCGCTCAGTCAGGTGCTGACAGTCCCGCAGGACGAACACTCTCGGCCCCATTCTGGTAGCGATACGGGCAAGAAGATTTACATTAGCCTCTAAGGTAAGTTCCTCTAACTCATCTGAAAGAAGCGCCTTCTGAACTGCAAGCGCGACTTCTTGAAAACTCTTTCGGTTAATCGGAGGGGTAAGACAACCGCGCAGTAAGGCAGGCAGCAAGCTTTTTTGATTGTCCTCAGTGACCGTGAAACACATCACGTCAAAACCAAATTTCGCGCGTAGTTCTTCTGCTACCTTTTCGATGAAGTAGGTTTTCCCTACTCCGGCTTCCCCATCCACGAGCACTAACCTGTATTCGCCCGAGGAGCCGATCTGGTAGAGCAACTGCTCAACTTCCTCATGGCGGAGCTCAGGCAGGAGTGCATCAGAAACTCCCACGCGAAGTTCGCCCAGCGGGATCCGGGTGTCTGTGACACCGGATACAACCTTTACGCTGGCAAGATACGCATCCCCTTCCTTAAAATGTGCAGTATCAATTAGGTAGCTAAGTCTCCTAGTTGTTAAACCGCCATTGTCGTTGGAAGCAACAGGAGTCCAGCTCTCTTTCGGAAAACCAACAAGTTCAGTACGCCCTGCCCTTTGCACTGGTAGCTCCAGCGTCAAAAGCAATAGGCACCCTTTTCGAACCGTAATTTGCCTATTTGGAAAATCTGAGGACGCAATCTCAGTCTCAGAAAATGCCGAGCATTCAGTCATCCACCAAAAGATATTATGGGGGCTGCCTTCCTCTTTGGCGGTTGTTTCGCTTCCTTCGGCAAAGCTCGTCTGATTGAAGTTAAGCAACTGATCCGTCTGCCAATGACGAAACATGATTGATCTGAAAATCGGGTCGCCACATGTGCCGACGTCAAACAGCCTAGATGCATAGGTCGAAATCTGCGGCTGAAGACGGGTACGTGACACCACATGCACGCTGTCTGGCTGATCGGCTACAGCAACAACCATTATCTTTGCTACATTGTCCAACTCTAGGGTTCGGGAGTAGTTCTTGCACTCGAAGTAGTGCATCCTGTCCTTCCCAAGCATCCCCTTGCCGGATGGTTCACTCACTACGTAGTCCACCGGGCCTTGAGTATTGTTTTCCACAGTAAGCACTCCAGTATCCATAAAGAGCTTATTGAGAAGTTGCTCAAAGACAAGTTGTTGGTAATCGGCCCCACTGAGGGTGGAGATATCCACCTTGCCGCACCTAATATTATCTAAAAGCGTATTCATAATTCCGAGTTATCATTAAAAATAAGCGGAAAGCTACTCGTTTAATGTGGAATCGGCAAGTCAACTGATGGACAATTGATGTACAACATTGACGAGATTAGCTTCAATGATTGAGCGAGGCCGCTGGCAATCCCGGCCATCCGTCCCCATCCCAAGCTTGCGCGGTAACTCGTTCTGGCTTTTACCCAGACCGAGCAACGGGGACTTTGTCTTCACCGCTTCCGTGCATATACACGCCAAGAGAAGCCTGGGGACTGTGCCGAACTGGAGACCGATTCTTGGGTTAGCGATGGTCGACAGCGATACAGCACCGCTAGTGCATTCGAAAAATGGAACCACGGGATCGCTGTGAGGCACCGCGCGGCAACGAATGCCGTGAATGTGCTTGTGACGATGTTTACCAAGCAATGATTGAGAGTCCGAGAAAGGCGCTGTCATGTTTACCTGTAGATATTCGGCAGATGATCCAGCGGTACATAACCAGCATCTGCAGAGCCAGCCGGTGCACTGGGGTGTCTTTCGCGCTAAGTGAAGCCGACAATCCTTCTGCAACACTGGTTGGCCGGATTGTGAAACTGATATTCGAGATATACTTGCTTGTAAACATGGGTACTTTCACTCGTGGATAACCGAAATCTGTGTAAGCCACGGCTTCAAATCCATGATCTGCGAACGAGTGGCGCAAAAGATCATCGCTTTTATCATTTTCTGTCAACGGCAGGATTTGATGATTTCGGAAACCGTGCGCGAAGCCGCTGCGCTAAGGCTCCCAATTCATCAGTACGTCCGAGGCTTGATTGCACGAGCAAAGCCGCTGTCTTTCGGGGGCCACATCCATGAGCAAGCGCTGCAGCCCAGCCTTTCTCAGCACCCGTCACATCTACGGAGTCGAGAATACGCTGGAGACTCTGTGGCGCAACTCCAGCAATCACACTAATGTAGTCCGCCGCCTCGTTAAACCAACTTGGATGTGCATTCGAGAGTACGCGCCCAGTCCCAGCTTCTGATGGTGCCAAAACAAACTCCAGAAGGTCAGGGTAGTCGTTAGCAAAGTAGGACACTACTCCTGTCCCGAAACGCCAGTCCACATGGTCATGTTGAGTCAGGCGGATTTGTCTACCTTGCGCCACGTGTTGGTATGCCGCAGTGGGTGCCACCATAACGAGCCTGGGCGGAAAAGCTTCGATCCGATAAAGATTGGCGCTGATTAGCTCAGCGAGCATTTTGCGTGAAGGCTTCGCACCATATGCAACACCAATCAAGACTTCGGCTTCGTGCGGTAGATTCCGCCAATTTGGGCCGATTGTCTCTGCGATACGCGTCCAGTCCATGAGCGCAACCGTCGAGCGAAATTTGGCGGGCACCGCTCGCGCCATGAAGGCAAGAAGAAAGGAGGTGTGCTGAAATTCACGAATCCTGCTGACTGAAAGCTGGGCGGCAAGCCGCGATGGCCTAATTGCCTGCAGTAACTTAGCTGCTAGTTCGCGTTGTCGGGGCTTCGGTGCCAGCCGCCCCACGTAGATGCCTAGCGGATCAAACATGCGCAGCACGTGCCAAGCAATGTCGTCGAGGTCTCGAAACGCGGGAATTGGATCATCGGCGAGTAGTTTCTGTGCAATAGGGACAAACTTCTCAACCATATCCAGAGCCAGAATCTCGTCGGGCCAGGCTATCGCTTTACAGAAATTCGCAAAGGCCCAGGCTGGCTCAGACGCAGGCCATTCCGCAGCGAAACCAATCATCTTTTGCCGGTCAATGCACGATAGAAAGGCTCGACTCCAAGGGGTATCTTGACCAGCTTTCAATGCAGAGATGAGTTCGCCGAGATGATAGGCCGTCTTCGGTGTCACTGCGGAGATTGCCTCTGCGACGGCGCGCGGATCCGTTGCGTTCACTATAGCTGAGGCGAGCTCTTGGTCTTTGTTGTGAACGGCATGAAGTAGCCTAGCCAACCCATAACCGCTCGGTTCAAGAGGGGCGGATATCCAACTAGCGACGGTCTCTTCGTGACCTATCAGCAGCACCTGCGGCCAGCTTTGACCATACGCGCCGAGTTCACTCAGAAGTAGGCTGGCGAAAGTTATCTCCTCGGGATCGGACGCTCGCCAGCACCTCTCGACAAGAGGCTTTACAGGCCTGTTCTGGAATCAAGTATGTAAACTGCCGCCCTTCACCCGCAAAGGAGAGTTCATGAAGTAGGAGCCGCAGGCCCGCAATAGGGAAAACAACATCTGCAATCACCTGCTGCAGCATTCTGCCTACGCTTTCACGGCCTTCCGTGTTTTGCGCCTTCAGAATTTGCGCGAGCACGACGGCGGCAAACTTCTGGTGAGGACATCTCAGGTCGTGCGAGCCAATGAGCAGACGTTGACGAATCAGCAGTTCAACAGCTCGCTGCACTTGAGCCACATCCAGGTTGGCACACTTCAGAAGTGCTATTAACTCTGCAAGGCTCGGGCGCGCATCTCTGGATGCGAGCTGGTGGATAGCCGCACCAGCCAGTGCAATGTCGGCGCCACCAGCACGCGCTGTGTCCGCTGCCGACTTTGCTCGACGCCAACCACCAGCGAGGATGAAGCAAAACTGCCAAGGGAGCTGGGCTTCCTGTTCAGCCTGATTGATCCGATCTTCCACGGCGGTATCGTGCAGTTGGTCACCGACCTGGTTGTCCATGCGGCGCACGACCTCGAGAGTCCGATCACGTGTGCTTCTAAGCGCTTCGGCAATAGTCCGAACTGCGCGCTTGGCATCTATGATGATTGAGCCACGGAACGAGGCATCATGTTCGACAGCATTGTGTGTCGAGAGCAATAGCCGGTTCGGACCAGCAGCCTCCTCAGCGGTTTGGAGTACGGAGGGTTTGGTCAGATGGGCATCGTCTACGAGAAAAAGTGTTTTGTGGTGAATATCGGGGAGCCGAAGGTTAATAACGTCGGCACGCGGATCGCTTAGGCGAACGATGTGCCAGCCCAATTCGGCAAATTGCTTCGCCGCCTGATAAGCGCACAGCGACTTTCCTGCTCCAGGCTCACCCACGATCCGAACCGAGAAAGCTCGTTGTAATTCAGCGACCGCTGCATCGGACTCCTGCAATTTTGGGCAGGCAGCAGCGTCTTCAGGTCCGAGCGGTCGTCCCATTAGCGCCGGGCCTAAGTCTCGGCCTTCGCCAAACTCAACTGGCTGCCAAGTAGGCTGTGCAAGACACAAGCGGGCAGAAACATCTTGCGTTTGCTTGGCCATATCCAGAAGTTCACGGATTTCCGAACCGTGAGGCATCGCCTGCACGCCCTCAAGGAGTTTGGCAAAGTCGGAACCATATTCAGGGTAGAAGGCTTGCAACACTTCCTTCTTCTCGCACAACAGGCTCTCAATTTGTCCCCAGCCGAACACGCTTACAGTAAATCGTCCTTTTTTCTTGCGCGCGGCAGAAATATTCCGCGCTGCCTCTTGCAAAGCACCATCGACGGGAGCTGTCGTTGCAAATATCCAGTGCTGCAGGCTTGGCTCGAAGCGCTCGGCCTTGGAGATTTCACATTCAAGCTCTTTGACACTCGGCTTAGCGCCGTATTGCGTATCCTTCCCCTTGCACTGGACACCCTGATAGATTGCGTAATTACCCCCCGGAGAACCGAAGATATCGACACCGTATTGAGGCTGACCTGACCTGCCATTCTTTTGGGCAAACGGATCGCCCCATATTGCCTTGAAGAGGCAATGGCACAGATCCTCGAAAGTTATCCAGGATTTCGGTGCTGGTATTTGTTTTTCTCGGTCTTCCATAGAGTTAATCTACTGTCACAAAATGCGAAATATTTGCCAGAATCATTGCTTCTTACGCCGTACCAGATATGTACTCAACTAACATTAGCCGTGCTGCTTGCACCAGTACAATCGATAATATGCCAGCCACGCGCCGCGAGAGTTGCCATCTCGGCATCATCAAGAGAGTCTCGTCGCATCGCAAGGCAAAGGAGGTGGGATGGACGAGTCATGGCAACGTAGTGGAGTTTGAGCCGCCCGCTCATTCTCACTTTTTGTCCTGTGCCGCCAGTCTTAATACCAAGCAGCCAAGGCTTTAGTTCTTGTAAATGATGGTCGTGAAAATAGGATTCCAACACAAGTGTCGCCGTATGAGTCTCCCCCTTCACTGAGTGAATAGAACCCAGCCGAATGTTGACCTTTGGTGCCTCTGGCGGATAGCGGTACACGTTCTCTGGCGTTTCGGGAACCTGCGCGGCGGTCACCGCTGGCGGCACCCATTCAAGGAACTTGGCGCATTCGCTCGATGTGGCTGGTTTGCCTGCGATTGCAGCTGCAACTGCCGTGACGCAGAATTTGCATTCGTCGTTCCAGTACGCCGGGGTTATCTCACCGCCATCGCGGATGAGACGGTCAATAAGCCTTACATACGATTGATGTAGCTCGGGTTTTTCTTCTAATAACTCCAGAATGTAGCGATGAGAACTTTTGCGGCGCGCAAATGATAAGTCTGCTCCAGCGATCTGCGCCAATCGCAGAATGGCAGCTCCAGTCTTTGAGACGATTGGATATACGTCTACTTGGTCGGCCATCTCGCACCGACCGGACAGGACGTAATGGATGAACGTCTCCGGACTCGCCCCCTTGCTACTGATGGCAGGATTATATGTTGGGGCATAGTGCCCGAGAAAACGAGGAGCTTTGTCAGCCTTGTCGGATTTGTGAACACCCGCAACAGCCGTGTAGAGTCCCGCCGCCAGTTCATCAGCAGAAAACGTAGTTAGCAGGTAATTTGCGTACTCAGGAAGAACAGAAAGGATGGTCTGATCATCGAAGAGAAAAAGCACACTCGACCTGCTTTTGACCGTGACATTTTTCTGAAGTGGGCCACGGCCTACCAATCCTTGCGGCACGACACCCAGCGGGTTTGCAAGATCGGCGATACCTTGTCCGAAGCGGAAGCTGTGTGGCAAATCCGTCTTCACGGTACTGGGGAATGGATCCGTCTTTGCTCCGCTTTGCCCTGCATGCTGATAGATCGCCTGATTGGAATCGCCAAAACGCTGGCGGGTCACCGGACTTTGTCCCGCGCAGAATACCCGATGAAGGAAAGCGGATTGTAGCTCACTGTTGTCTTGAACTTCATCAACGAAAACGAGGGGGAACCGAAGACGGATAGCATCAAGAATGTTCGGGTCTGAGTCGAGGAGCTGACCAGCCCACACGAACATCTCGTCATAACAGAAGTAGCCGCTCCTGCTCGTTTCTTCGCAGATTTTCAGAAGAACTTTGTAGGTGTCCGTATGTTCACCCAATGAGTTTTTATCACCACCTCCAAAATCAGCACGGTCGTAGGTGAGGCAGTATTTGTCGAGATTCTTCTTTTCAAGATAGCTTCTGGTCTTATACGGCACCTTGCTCCAGCGCACGTTGAGCGCAATCTCGGTATCTATCGCTTTGATGGGCTGCCCCTGCGATCTAAGCCATGGAATCGCGAGAAACTCATTAACGAAAGAATGAATGGTGCCGACAAAATGTGGATAGCGTAGAAGAGCCGTTCCAGCTGAACAGGAGCTGAGCTTTGTCTCGATCTCATTTCGCGCAGCGTTGGTATGCGAGATCACGCAAATCCCTTGCCGCTGATGAGACCACTTGTTGGCAAGGATTGCCAGTTTTGCAACAAGGAGCGTCGTCTTGCCGCTTCCAGGACACGCCTCTATGTCTAGCGATTCCGTTGACCTAAGCACGGCAAGGCGCGGATCAGTTCCATCTACCCCAGTAAACGCCGTCTGCGGAAGACCCATCACACCACAAACCCATGCGATATCTGCCGCTTCGGCAGTCGGCGGCTGAAACATCGGTGCTTTAGGCATTTGTTGCGTCACGGATGTTCTCCAAACCCTCTTCATCAAACGAGCTAGTTACATAGGCAATTGCTTGAACCAGATAAAGTGGCAGCTTACTGCGAAGGGCATGGGCGTTTAGCTCATTCTTTCGAAATTTAGCCTCCAGGATTTCAGCGAGGTACTGTGCTGCAATAGACTTAGATACGTCGTTGCCTGTGATCTTTGCGTAGACATGGGACGCGAGCTCTTCCTTGGACAACCCCTTTGTTGCCAACTCCGAGTATGAGGCACATGCTGAAACAGATTCCGTCTCTACTGATGTTGCCCCCGTATGGATCTTCTCGTCTTTCGCGGCGAGGTGTGCGGCAATCCAGACCTCTTCCCCAAGTCCAAAGAATGCGAGGTCATACTCAAGCGTCCATTCACCAGCGACAAACGATTTGACCCGCTGGCCGCTGGCCTTTGCTTCGATGGCATCGCGACGGGTAGCCAGGTCATCCCCCGGAAAATCCTGTTTAACACGCCACCTCCTTGTTGACTCGCTGAGCTTGGGGATAGTCTCATCCTTCTTGAGCTTGCCGATAATCCAAGGGGCGCAGTCGGGCATCACGTCCATGTCAGTGATGCATGCCACCGGGATTTTCAACTCACCATCCTTGACAGAGTCAGCACGTTGAAAAATATTAGCGTACCGGCAAAGGCCAACACCGCCGACATTGACTATTGATACACCATGCTCGCGAAGATCGCGTCCGATTAAACGTCCGAGCGTCGGTAGAAGGATGTTTTCTGCATCACCTTCAACGATGACGACACCTCTTGCGAAGAAGAGATTCGCTTTCGTGACATCGAGGAACCGCTTGAGAAAGCTGTAGTCAGCAGATTCAAGCTTTGTCATTTCACGGGCCATCGAGAAAGCCTTGCCATCACGCATGAGCACAAGGTTATCGAGTTTGATATCGGACGCAAGGTTTGGGCTGTGCGTCGTAACAATTATTTGAATCTGCTGGCCATCTGCGCGTTGTATGTTGGCTTGATCCTGCAGGAACCCCATGAGTCGCAACTGGCGTTGAGGATGAAGATGAGCTTCCGGCTCCTCAATGAGCAGCAGCGGAAATCCTTCCTCCTCTGTTGCCAGCAGTAGCAATTCGCACGCCATAAAAAGTAGATTGTTCGATCCGAGTCCACGACGGTGGTTCTCGTCAGTCAGACCTGTTGCGCTCAGGCTAACTTCCAGTTTTTCGAGAAGCTGCCGCAGGCGTGTGCTGTCATCAGAACTTCCACTAACGGATATTCTGGCATCCAGCGGGTCTCCGCTGAAGGAAAGAGGAGAGAGATAGTCGGTGTTAAGCTTTTTGCGTGTGTTCTTGATCCCATCGCTCTCTCCGAGCAGATAGTTGGCGTAGTCCCCAAGGCCAAGCACGCTCAGTTTTGTTGGATCAGGCGTGGGATTTTCTGACTTCTTGAATGGCTCACCTTTATTCTTGATTTCGTTGGTGTGTTGAAGAATCTGCGAAAGTCGGGAACCGCGACCAGCGGACATGGATCGCTCCGCATCCCTCAATGGACGCAGATACGTCGCCATAAGCAGGAATTTTGCGCCTGGGTCGAGATGCGGCCCATCGCCCTCAGAGCCGGAGCGCCACTCGATTGGAAGGTAGCGGCGCGTGGCCCCTTCTTTTTCATCCCTTTTTGCAATCCAGGTAACTTGCAGGACAGTCTCGGTGACAGCTCCGGTTGTACGATAAGTCAGATACTCGGCAAATGCCCCTCGATCTTGGGCTGTAAGACCTTCAAACGTGCAACAGATCATTATCTGTGCCGCGCGGTTTCCACCATCTGGCGGCTGATGAAAGTCCGCCGGTTCAAGCCGTAGATACTCTTGATCTCTAGTTCCTAGTACAAGGCGAAGGGCATCAATAACTGCTGTCTTGCCAGCGTCGTTCTCGCCAACCAGAGCGGTAAGCCCCGAGTTTAGATAGAGGACGAATGCAAGGTCGCCGGAGCCGAAGAGGCGGAAATTCTCAATCTTTATTTTCGATATGAACAATGCCTAGCCCCCTTAGATTCTGCTGCTTCTGACCGATCACGGCTTAATCCGTTGGATTCCATGATTAAACAGTAGATGCAATTCTATAACTTGTGAGCCATAAATGATTCAGCACCAATCGCACTCGCCGCCCTTTCCAGCAAATGTTCGTGGTGCGTAAAAAACAAGACCTGCGTCTTCTTGGACAATTCCGCCAGCACTTTGAAAGTTGCGCTCGCCGATGCGTCGTCAAAATTAATCACAATGTCGTCCACCACAACTGGCATTGGCTCCTGATTACCAACGTGGCTTTCAATTGCGGCCAAGCGTAATGCCAGAAAAAGCTGATCACGGGTTCCAGAACTCAGATTGCCCACAGTTTCACGCTTGCCATTGGCGCGAACGCCAACAAGGATTGTCATATCTTCATCGAAATCCGTCGCAACTTTGGCGAAACGTCCGCCGGTGATAGTCGCAAATAGCTCAGAGGCGCGGGCCAACAGAGGGCCTTGATAGCGTTGCTGGTAGGTTTCGATAACCTCAGAAATAATGGAAGAGGAAAGTCGAGCGGACGCATATTCGGTGATCAGATTGGAAAGCCTGGCCGCAGCATCTGCCGCCCTTTGTTCCGCATCGGCCGCAACCGCATCGCCATCAACCTTGCCAAGTGCCGCCTCTGCCTCGATCAACTTCCCGTGCCGCTCTTCAACTTGCGGAGTGCATGCATGAAGGTCTCCAACTGTTCGCTCCAGCGATGCCTTAACCAATGCCAAATCTTGTCCGGCGGCTTGAGCTAACAATTCCTTAAGCGGAAGTGCCGAGGCCGTCACCAGCCTTTCCTCGACAGCATCAATTTCACTTTCCAGCTTCAGATATTCGGCACTCTGATTTTCAGCATCAATTAGTTCTGCAATCGTTTCGCATCCAGCGGCCAATTTTAAGTTAGCCAACTCCTGATTCGCCTGCAGTATTGTCTGCTCCGCCTGAGTAGAAGCTTTTCCTGCCTCCTTAATTCTTTCCTCAAGTGACTTGCGACGCTGTGCAAGCATCTTCCCTTCTGTCAGCCGCTCATAAAGTGTTTCAGCCACAGCATCGGCTGACCTATTCGCACGATCATACTGTATCGCATCACAAAGACGTGCAGCTTCCTCCTCAACCCGCGTCACTGTTGCTTGTGTCGCAGTGAGTTCATTGCGAGCCGTATCGTGTATATCAAGAGCATCCTCGAAATCCTCGAACTGACCAAGTCTTGCGTTAGCTTCCTCCCCCACGGCATCAGAGGTGAGCCGAATTGCCTGCATGGATTCACTCCAACTAACTTTCCATTCTTCCAGTAGTTTCCTGGATTCATCGGTCTGCTCATCGGCATCGGCGAGCTTTTTCTCGGCACTATTTTTCTTTCTGGCGAGCAGCTTTTGGCTGGCAGCGGCTTTGTTCGCATGGTCAACAAAAGATCTTGCCCGACCTATTACTTGAGCGAGGGTCTCGTTCTCACCACAAGCTGGCAGTCCTGCCTCGGACATTGCCAACGATAGACTAGCGCGCATCATCAAAGTCCGCTCGTCGGCCATGCTCGCCTGATGTTTAACATCCACATAGGCTTGGTAGCGCTGCAAGAAGAGTTCGCGCTTATTCAGCCAATCCGTCATCTCAGCAACACCGATTGAAGGCAGGCCATACTTATCGATGAGTGCCTGCCACTGCAACTTCAGTTCGTTTGTTTCCCTGCCTACCGTTTCCAAACGTGTTCGTTCCAGTTCAATGGTATTGCGCATCTGTGCCTGACGCTTAACCAGTTCCGAGTGCTGCGATACCCGTGCAGCATCTGCAAATCGGCTATCGGCAGTAACGTCAGCAGCCTGAACTGAAAACTCGTATTCGGCTGCCGTCGGAAGGTGCTCTTCCATTTGACGCTCGTTTGGTGCGGGAAACACCTTGCTGCGGATCTTCTGCCACAGGCTTTCGCGAAGGCCGCGCTGCTCAGCAAGATGTTCGGCTGTAGGAACCTCGCCTTGCTGCATAAGTCCTTCCAGCTCACCGTTCACCGTTGCGATGTCGTTTTCGATGCCCTCTATCTTGTCTCGGAGGAGTTGTTTCCTCGTTTCGAGTTCTTCACGGGCAGAGCGGAAGTGCTGAAGTTCTGCCGCCAATGGAACCCCCATCGAAACGAGTGACTCCATGGTTCTGTCCGCGAGCTTAGTTGCTTCGCGAACCAAGCCAGCTTCCATGTTTGCAGCTTGCCGGGTTAATTCCTCAGCTTTTGATTCTGAATTTCCTTGAGCCTCAAACACACTGATAGCATCGGCCACTGAAGCAGGCACATCCTGTAGCCCCAAATCGGACAACTCGGCGTTTAGCTCGGCTAGTTCATTTTTTGTTGTTGCGGTCTGCCGGGTAGCCGCGTTCATCTCAGCCTGGAGGGTAGCTCCTTTGGTGACCAGACTCTGAACTCTGGCGCGCAAGGTCGCGCTCGGAATTAACGAACGCAGGTTATCCTGCCGGGACTCACCAATCGCTGACAGTAAAAAGTCGAGTTGAGAGTCGGCCTGCTCTATTCTGCCCATTGCGCTCACGGCTGCATCGCGTGCAGCTCTGAAAGTTTCAAGCGTGAAATAGAGAGATTCAATCGACCCACTTTCGTCCAAGATTGTTTGTGGCAGTTCGATGGCATCCAGCTCTGTCTGCAACCTTGCCATATTGTCCGCTGCATCCCTGCCGGTTTGTTCTGCCTGCCGCAATTGTGTTTCTGCCTTCATACGCTGGGATGAGGCATCAGGAAATAATTTCGTCACCTCGCCCAAAATGGCAAGTCGCTCCAATGCAAGCGACCGCGACGCAACATCAGGCAGAACGGCCGCCAGACGCTCAAGTCGGCGAGCCTCTCGCTGAAGTACCTCTTGCTGCGATCGTGCCGCATCATAAGCAGCCCTCGCCTCTTCAGTTACGTTTCGCAGCGACTCCCATTCAGCCGGTTTGGTCTGTGTTGCCTTGGCTTCCTTGCGCGCCTCACTGTATTGCTCCAATACCTTGTGGATAGCCGAACTCGATGCACGAGGTCGGAACAAATCATCAGCTTCCTTCGCAAGACGCTCGCGCAGAGCTCTGACCGAAGAAAGTCCCGCTCCGGCCTCGAACAAACTTTGCCCAAGTTCCCCCTTCCCCTCGCTCAATGCCTTTCCCCCGGCGACCAACTCGTCGTGGTCAAGGCCAAACATTGAAGTGTAAAGACCTTCCGTCAGACCTCCCATCCATGCAGTCAGCACCTCGTCGGGTATCGCCTCGCCGAGTTCCTCGCCAGTCAGCGGGTCGTATTTGATCAAGCTATTCTTGCGCGCCTTGCGCCGCATGGCTGCAAGCCATTCACTGTTGCTCAACTCCAGCACGACACCAACACGCAGGTTGGGATTGGCGTGTAAATGATTATCGGTTGTCCGCTCAGGAACGCCGAACAGCGCAGCTTTTAAAGCGCGGGAAATTGTCGTTTTCCCCGCTTCGTTGGGGCCATAAGCAATATGGAAATCAGTTCCCGCATCGAAAGCGATGCGGCGATCAGTAAAGTGACCGAATGCCTTCAGATCGAGTTGTGCGATTCTCATTGCTCACCCTCAAGAGAAATTGAGGCTAGCAGCCGTTCGCGCGCCGCTGCCAGTGCCTCGACGCAAACCTCATCTGAAAGAGGTTTCAGCGACGAATCACGCTCGCGCAACTCGGCTGGAATTTTTTGCTCAAGTTCCGACAGAGCTGATTCCGCCAAAATCGCCAATGCTTCTGGATTGGCAGCAAGCTCATCAAGCCTCTTCAACAACATGCCGAATGGATCGTCTCGTTTTGCCAAAGCGGCAAGGTCGAGTGGAGCCGACACGGAAAGCTTAATCTTTTCCAGCCAAGCCGCGCCGCCTGAGGCTTCGTTCATCCATGCGCAAACATCTGCCCTGAAACTTTCCAAGCTACCGGCAAGCATGCCGTGCAACGATGTTCGCCCGATTATTGAGAGCCGCAACGCCAGCAGTCGGTCACCGGATTCAAGCACAGCGCTTCGCACTGCTTGCTGAACTGACTCCTGAAGATCGTCCAGGGTTGCAATTTCAGTAGCATCAATCGTCAGGAGCTGCCAGCGCGCCACATCCGTCGCAACGAACTCGACAGAACGAATGCCATCCTCAGCATCTCCTTCCACAACCATGCAGCCTTTCTCTCCAAGTTCGCGTGCGTGTCTTCCTTGGGTATTTCCCGGGAATACGATCCACGGATTTTCGCGCACAACCTCTCGCTGATGGACATGACCAAGCGCCCAGTAGTGGTAGCCCTTACCGACAAGCCGTTCAGGAGTTGTAGGTGCATAGGGTTCGTGGCCCTCGCGGCCAGCGAGTGCCGTGTGCAGCAGTCCAATGTTAAGGAGTCCAGAGTGTGCGTCAGGATACTGGGCAGAAAGATCATCCGTGACCACTCCAGTAGCAAAGCTCTGACCGTGAATTGCAAAGCCAATATTCTTATCAACAATTGTCTCAGGCTTTGACGATTTGAACACATGCACATTTTTCGGCAATGGCACGGCCTTCGAAATCTTGCTCATGGCGTCGTGATTGCCACGGACGATGAAAGCAAGGATATTGGCATCAGCGAGACGGCGAAGTTGATTTGCAAAAAATAGCCCGGCATTAAAGTCGAGCAAATCGCCATCGAACACGTCTCCCGCTATCAGGACAAAATCTACCTCTCTCTCCAGAGCGAGATCAATGATGTTGATAAGCGAGCGGCGCGTTGCCTCGCGCATGTCTTTAACTGGCGCGCCCTCGTAGCGTTCCAAGCCCCGCAGCGGACTGTCAAGATGAAGGTCGGCACAATGTATAAAACGCACAATTCGCTCCTGTCAGACGACACTAATCCACAATCGTTGAAACCAACAAATATCTCTTTGCCCTCGTTGCAGCAACATGTAAAAGGCATCGCTCATTGGTCAGCGCGTCCACTAGAACACCAGCATCGTTATCTTCAGCAAATGCATTTGCGTAATATTCTGGATTTCGGTATCCGGCAATAATTACCGCATCGAACTCAAGCCCCTTAACTCTGTGCATGGTTGCAACGCGGACACCTGGGCTATCCTGGTCATCACCTGTGTTCTTATCCAACTTGAGCGCTACCTTACCCTCTGCAACTAGCCAGTTGGCATATTCAGTTGCTTCAGCGTTGGTTCTGACAACGATGCAAATACTTCGTTGAGAAAAGCCTTCTTCATTCAGGTGATCCAGAGTAGCCAAGATTGACTTGCGCTCGGCTTCGCGGGAATGGTTTGAAATTTCTTCAGGTTTAGTACCATGCGTCAGTGAACGGTAACCCACTAAGGTGTCAGGCTGACCATCAAGGTCATCAATAGAACAGTTGGCTAGTCTGGCAGTAGCCCAAAGACGAATTTCGTCCGTGGTACGATAGTTAATCTTGAGTCGGCGTCCACGTCCTTTAATATCGATGCCGACCTTGGATAGGATTACTTTGTGGCGATAAATTCGCTGGTGCGCATCACCTACAATAAATAAATCATTCACACCCGATTCAACAGCCGCACGCAACAATGAAAGTGCTGCAGCGCTTAAATCTTGAGTTTCATCCACCACAACGGAATGAATCCCCAACGATTCTCCCTTGTTCTTTAACAAGGCAAGCGCATCCCGATAAGCTTCCTCGGGCTGCACGAAAATTGGCTTCTCGAAGTTGAAACCGGTACTCAGCAAATACTGGCCACATCAATCCTCGTTGAGGACGACTAAGCTGAACACCCCGCCCCATTCGGCTTGCCTTCATATAATCTTCGGCGGTCTCACAGCCTTGCGGAAGTACGACACGCTCGAATTCAGCTCGATAAAATGAATCAAGATATTCGATACCCTCAGGCTTACGCGTTAATGCCCTGGCCCAAAAATCCTTACGCTTTTTTTCATCGAACAAAAGTTCCTGGCGATAACCAAAACGTCGTAACAACGCTGATGCCCATTGATCCATATTCACGACTTCAATTCGCTCGCGTTCTGCTGGCGAAGCAATCATCGCAATCTGCGTTTTGATATCGTCAGCCAGGGTACGGGTGAAGGTTGTGAAAAGAACGGGTTTGCCGGGAATGTCCTTTAGCTTACGGGCAAGCCATACTGCGCGGTGCATCGCCACCACCGTCTTGCCTGTGCCCGCGCCGCCAAGAACGCGAACCGCACCATTCCAGTCGCGCTCGATCAACTTGCGCTGTGAGGGGTGCAAGAAAACCCGCCAACTAGCGAGCGGCGCAGCCAATAACGCTTCCAGATCGCTGTCATCAGTAATCACCACGAAATGCCGCTTCGTAGTGTCGCGGTTCAGTGCCTCGGCAAAATCCTCGGTATCGACTTTTTCTGGCGCTTCCCGTTCGCGGATCAGATCATCGTAGCTCTCACCGGCCACAAAGAAAAACAAAGCCTCGAAAGCATCATCGGGTAATCGCTTCTGCAAGTCATTCAACTCGTCCTCAGAGCTTATCGCTCGCACGATAGGCAAAGATTCAGCAGGAACCCCCAATCGAAGGAGCTCTCGATCTTTCAATTGGGCGAATAAATCGTTACGGCCAAGGGAAGGCAGTGGCACTTCAACAGCTTGCTCGTGGGTCGATGAAAATATCTGGATATTTCCAATTTCAGGATTAATGGCAACCTTATGCGTCCGCGCCCACTCATATGCATCATCATGACGATCGATCCAAAGCAGGCAATAGACATTCCCCGCATCGGGCTTTAGAACAATGCCGCGATAGTTCTGGTCAATCCGTACAGAACGCATATTGGGGTCAGCAGCGCTCTGAATTTTCTCGTAGTTAATTCCTGGTGACGCAGGATTTTTGCGGAACTGAGCTAAGAATTTAATTGCGGCCTGCTGCCGGTCCCTTGCTATGGCAGCAAAAGACCACAAGAAGTCATCTGATATTGCTACTTTTACCGGCTGCTGCATTTTGTCCTCCTCATTCACTCAACAGGTCGCGCAACGTTGCGTCCAGACCTTCAGTACCTATCACTAATGCTTTCCAATTATGGGATTCAAATATTGAGCCATCGGAACCGGCCAAGAGCACAGCCACATTTTTTGATGGCCAAGCCAATTCAGACTCGGCCACTACACACCCGCTGACATCCAGCAGTTGAAATCCAACAACAGGTGCAGCTACCCCCTCTGCAAATAGTGACGCAATCAAACCTTGCACTTCGGATGCCGCGTATGCAGCGGCTTCTTCCCATTCGGCAGTCATGCCAGAAGATGCCTGGTATACCGGGGATGCAGATAGAGGTGAAATATTGCACTCGTTGTCCGCCACGGCCCAAGTATTAACCAGTGGCAGAAGCAAGTTTGCCGCATGCCACCATTGTTGCCAAAGCCTGCGTCGGTCTGCATCCGATACAGTGGGGTTATCCGACCAACGCAACACCACGCAGGGCTGAAACGTTTTATTTGCAATATTGCCCGGCAAGCTCTGCAGATCAGCTTTGCTGGTTTGTACTGCCATCTGGAATTGTTTGCTTGCTGACGACCAGCATCGCCCAAAATCGGGTGATTTTGGCCAAGAAAATACCGGTAGATTTTCCAATGCTTGTCCCGCAAACGAGGAATTTAGCTCAATGAAATCGTCCGAACTGTATGGATCTATACCGACACGTAGCGAGAGGACTATTCCTATGCGCTGTAATTGATCATCTGATAAACCAGTCAAGCGTACTCGAAGCTGCTCGAACGCAGTCATGGTATGGAAATTCTTTTTATCATCGATCCCGAATCGCTTATATACAGGGCTTGAGTCCTGTCCTTGCTTAAAAGCCAGCCCCCAAGGGGTCTCAGGAATATTTCCTCCCGGCTCAAGAAATATCTCAATGTCATCGTAGGTCAGCGACCAAACGGTGAATTTTCCACTGCGGGCAATCGCCATGCGCTTGGCTATATCATCGCCGATGCTGTCCTTATGGTACTTCCACCCATCCACAAACACCGCGATAGGAAGACACCCGCTTGCCGTATCAGGCCAGAACACAAAATCTGGCTTACAGTAAATCGTCACGCCCTTGTCCGAACCAAGCTCTACTTGCGGCTCAATGCGCCAAATATTCTCTGCCGCCTTGACGAAATAACCGGGCTTACCGCGAACGATTTCTGTCTTGACATCAAAGCGTGGCGATCCATCGGCAGGCTTGCGCCGCAACGCCTCAATGAAGCGTCGCTCCAGCTCGCTATCGAAGAGACTGTTATTCGCAACCACCTCGCCAATAGTTTTGATTGGCTTCAGTTTGTCCTGATGCCCGACAATCTCGGTAAGCAGCTTGGCCGCTGTACGTCGCGAAACATGCAAACGTTCGTAGCTATTGTGATAACCATACAGGCAACGGTAACACCCATCCTTGGTTTCGTCGCTGACACAACCGCAGGTGTTCAGTGCATCGAGTGCAAGCCTGAACACCTCAAACAACGGGCTGGCATCCCGCATCAACTCTTTCAAATAACCCGTGCCACCCGGCACGCTGTCGTAGATCACCAGATACTGGCGCGGCGTTTCCTGTCCTTGTGCCAGCAGAATATCCCGTGCAATCCGCAAGTGATCCACCGAACCCCGGAAGCGCTTTTCCAAGCCCATCTGCAATGCTGCGATAAATGACTGCACGCAATCTTCCGAACCGCCAAACACTGATTCAGGAAGATACAAGCGAATCCCTTCGCTATCGAATTCACGATAGAGAAAAACACATTCTTGAGTGGCTGCCTCCGGCTGCTTACGCTTTGAACAATACAAAGCATGATTTTTCCAGGCATCTTCTTTTTTGTGCTTGCGTTGCAGCGTTCCGCACTCCGGGCAGATCACAAAGCCGGGCTTGCGCTCCTCGTTACCCGCAATCTGAATCGGTTGACCTTCCCCGGTCTGCTCGCCAAAGTTGATCTCGCGGAAACGCACGCGATCCAAAAACTCAAACGCAAAGGGAAAGTCTTTACTCTCGATTGCCCAAGCCTGGCGAACCGCATTCGGGCTGACATCCACCAAGGCCTGACGCACGTAGAAACAGCGTTCACGTTGATCCGCGTCATCACCAATCCGGCTCTTGCTCTCCAATGTCCGCGCATAGACTTTGGACAAGCGCAGCATGTTCTGCACCCGACCGGCATCCGACCACATGGTATCGCCACAGCGCGGGCAACTGGCATGGTCGCTGGCGACGGACTCCGGCTCGGAATAAGAGCAGCTTCGGCAAAAACGCCACTTGGTCGTTTTGTCGCGCGACACATCCACCTGATCAATTTTTACCTTGCGACCTTCCGCATAAAAATGACTGTTCAGAGCCAACTCGGTAATCGCACTCGCACCGGGCCGTTCATACTCGAATGTCAGCACCCGGTCGCCATCATTCTGTGCCACTTTTTTATCATCACGCACAATGACCGAATGCAGGAGAACACCCTGCTCAGGGAATGCGTAGTTCGGTAGCAATCCTTCGTCAGTCAGGAACTGAAGCGAATCACGATCGCTGATTGAAGCGATAAGCTTGGTTAAGGCTGATCTCTCGTTCTGCATTTCCTTTAACTCAAGCAAATCGCTTTCCCCCTTGGCAGGCAGCTTTTCAATGCGCTCAACTTCGGCATCAATCCGTTTGCGGCGTGCCTTCAGGTCATCCACATCCTTGCAAAACCCATGCAGCCGATTCACAATTTTCCACGAGAGCGAACCTTCGTCACTGTCTTTACCCTCAATGAACTTTTCAAGAAAAACCTCACTTTCAGGCGTCAACCCGTCGGTTCCGGTTTTGAACAGATCAATGAAGGCAAGCAACAGCGTGGCGCGCTGTTGATCAATGTAAGACAGCCAAGGATAAGGGAAGCGGGCTTGATTCTTATTGCGAATTGCCGCCATCACGTCCGCCAGTTTGGATGGCACCTTCGCCTTGTCGCCGAACTCACGCACCCAGCAATCCAAGGTGAATGCGGTCAGTTGCCGCTCCAACACCGCCGACGCATTCAAGAAAACGCCCGGCGTATCCACGTTGCCGGCCAACATCTCCCTGGGTTCTGACCAGAAATAGAGATCATGCGGGCGACCGGCTGCCAGCGTGGTCATAAAAGCATTGCCGGTTTTTCGTCCTGCACGACCAACACGCTGTAAATAATTGGCTTGTGCGGGTGGGACAGAACACAGCAGCACCGCTGACAGATCGCCAATATCAATACCCATTTCCAGCGTTGGCGTAGCGGATAGCACATTCACCCTGCCCTGCTTGAAGTCTGCTTCAACTTGCTCACGCTTGCCGCGTTCAAGCAAACCCGTATGCTCACGGGCAAGGATACGTTTGATATCTGCGGTCAAATACAACTGCCGATAAAACTGTGCGTTGCTACCTTTGTGCGCAACATAATGCCCGCGACACCCCAGTTGCCTGCACACCGTTCCCGTGATGGGTGCCGAAGGATGATCCACCAGCGAGTTGTGGCACTTGTCGCAACGCCACTCCGCCGAAACATCCAGCAACTGACACGCCTCAGGGCGCAGCCCCCAAACCTGGGTGCCTGCCTGCTCCGATTCCACGGCCTGTGCCAGCCCCTGAGCTTCAAGCGCCAGCAACGTCACACGATAAATATCAGCGATTACCGAATCATCAACAAAAGCCTCGCGATTCAACTTGTCTAGCGACTTGAAAGCCCAGTCGCGATAGAAAACCGCCTCATCCCCGGTAATGGCATCGCATTTATGGAAGGGCTGAAGCGACAGATACCTCGGCGTCCGTGGCGTTGATAGCATCGCGAATTCGGCAGAACTGTTGCTCTTATAAACATACAGGTTGCAACCATGCCTCGCGTAAAGCACCAGAAATTCATCCCAGATCGCCCCCACCCGCATCATGCGCGCCAAAAATCCACGCATGAAGACGAGTACCTCTTCCTGAGAAACCTCGCGCAAGGCATCCACTTTGCCGCGTAGAGATTGCATCGCATTCATTGAAGCGACTTTGAGCAAGTCTTCATTGAATGCAACCGCAGCCGTTCGGGTTCGCGGCAAGGTTCTACCGACATGCGCGTCTTGCCCAAACTCAGCCAGCATCGCCCAGGTTAAACCACGGCGCACTAATTTCTGAAGATAGCCATCCGCCGGTAACACATCATCACGCACCAGCTTGTCATAATCCCGCAGCCAGACAATGGCAGGGGGCAGGAAAGTTTTGAGGTAAGTTTTTTCGTTTAATTGATTTATCCAGCGATCTTCGAATGCAGCCGGTAATTCCGCCAAGGTCAGCGGCTTGCCCTCTGCTACAGCAGCGTGAATCACCTGCGCCATCGCAGGACGCAAATTCAGCCGCCAGGTTCGCGCCTCAAAGAAACCGGCACGGTGTGCCGCATCCTGCACCGAGTCGGAAAACGCAATCAGTTTTTTGTCTGCGTTATAACTGCTGCCAAACAACTGTCCCACCGCCACGCTACCCAAACTCGCGGCTTGCGAACCTACAATCGTCAGTGTGCGATCGCCGTCGCAATATGGACAATCGTGATGCGAAATGGTGAAGGCAGCACCGTTACGTCTTGCTTTGCGCTCATTGCCTGCCACTTCAACTAACAACAGTTCAGCATTGCCGCAATGGCCGCATTCCACAGCCTTCGGCGAATTTAAAGTGTGGCATACCTTACAGGATTTTTGACGAACGAACTTTTTGGATTAACCACCACCGACTCATCGGCAGGAAAGATAAAACGCGTGCTGACATCGTTTGCAAAGAATGCCTTGTAGAAAATCTGAAGATCGCTTTTCAATTTACCGGCATCGGTCTTCGTCACCGTCGCACCCCACCCCATTGCATGGCAGTCGCGGCAATGGATCAGCGGTAGATAATCCTCGCGCTCTTTGGCAGGTAAATCATCCGAATGTACCAGTCGCGGCGTAGCAGAAAGACTGGCCACCATGCGCCGCAACTCGCGCAACCACAGCTCGATGCGCACGTTCAAGAAAGGCACGCGCTCTTTCTCGCCTGCCGCTTCCTTGCTGGCGTGGGAGACTAGCGAGATCAGACTCAGTACCCATCGCGCGGGATAATCGTCAGGAGACGTATCAGCATCTTTCAAGCGGCGACGAATGGTATCCACCAACTCGGCCAACGCCACTGATCGGCTGCCCTGGCGATGCAAATCTCGCAGCAGATTATGAAATGCGAAATGCTGTTTAAGCTGCCGTCCAAGCTCAATTTTGAATGCCAATGTTTTTACTTGCTCAATCGAAACCGAAGTGTCAAACCAAAACCCATATTGGAAGGCGATATAGGCATCGGCGTCATCGTGCGCCAATGGCGAAAGCATTGCGTAATCGGCTGCCGATGGCATTTGCATAGACTCAATCGAGCTATCGGCCAGATAGTCCGCGACCGATTCCCTGTCCTCAGCAATCACCGCATCTTCGTCAAAATGCTCGCCGAACACATCCCGTGCAAAAGAGATCAGCGGTTTCGTGCCTTCCGTTCCCAGCGTCGCTGAAGTTCCCACGCACGCCAGCGCACCGGGTGGCGTGCGCAATCTCGCCTTGAGCCGTCGAATCAAACATGCCAGATCCGTCCCTTGCGCCCCATCGAAAGTATGCAATTCATCCACCACCAGATAGCGTAGCGTGTCCGGCTCATTGTTTTTCCAAAGCACCGAATCCCGTGCGCGGATGAGCAGAAAATCCAGCATCTTGTAATTGGTCAGCAAAATATCAGGCGGCTCTTCGCGTATCCGGTCGCGCTCGGTGATGACGGTATAACCATCCCCGTTTATATTCGGCCCCACCGTCGTGCTGGCATCTTCCGATTCGCCGCCCACATACAGCCCCGCCGTAATCCCCGCCAACTCAGGACGCGTAACGATTTCTTTGGCTAAGCGATTGGCCTGATCCGTGGCCAGCGCATTCATGGGGTAAATCAAAATGGCTTTGATGCCGCGCCGACCCGCCTTGCGCATCTGGCGGCAATGCTCCAATACCGGATAAAGGAAACACTCTGTTTTGCCTGAACCTGTACCCGTCGCCACCAGCGTCGAAAGCGGCTCATCATTGGCAAGTCGCGCAAATGAGCGCGCCTGATGTGCGTGCGGAATAAAGTTATCGCTCAGCCACTCAAACGCCTTCTTGCCGCCGGTTTGTTTGCGAAACGGCAGACCCACCGTGACGTATGGCCCTTTCGCCAAATTGCCCGGCTCAGCTAAAAATCGCGCCACCAAATCCTCAAAGCCCGGCGTGGTGGCAGGGAACGTCGTCTCCAGAAAATCGGCCACACCCTGACGGGTTTGTTCGGCAAGAATTAAAGGCTGCATTAGATTTCCCCAGTTTCTGCTACTGCCTGAGCGCTACAGAGACGAGCCTTAGAACATGCCCATTGCCAATTGCCCCTTGGTGATTGCAAGTATTGTTTATGCAAGTCCATACGCTTCGCGGATTCGGTCAGCTATCGTGGGCAGGCTTGTTTGTCCCAAACCCAAGTTTTTCATATCCACCGATTCTTGCAACATCGATCCAAGAAAACTGGTCAAGTCCTCTGCAACCTTGGCTGGCAATTCGATCCGTGTTGTGGACGTAAGTAATTGGGAAAGACGAACTACGTCAATTAGATGTTTGCGTACTTTCTGAGAGTCTATTACCTCACCTTGAGCAACTCTTTCGCTCAAGTCGAGCCATGCATTCGCTTTCAAGGGAATCAAGCGATCCGGCCCCACCCAAGTAACGTCGTCTTTAGTACCGGCCCCTGCCAGGATGAAGGCGTAATAGTCATCATCCAGCAAGATAGCCGACAGGCTCGACACCGCCTCATCTATTGGAATGGGTGTCAGATGCGAGTCAGCAGATATAGCAAGTCCGTCGGGGATGCGGGAAAATAACTCCAACATCACAGGAAAGTTCTGATCCGTTGGCTTTTGAAAACGATAAAACTGCGGCGATCCCTCGCTACGCTCCCGGATTTGATAGCCACCGTCCTCGATGAAGCGCCAGAAGTGCTGGCCAAACTCGGCATCCATCGCCTCGACAACCAGCACAATATCAATATCTTTCGTTGCCCTGAATTCCAGCCCCGCATCCTCCATTGCAAGGGTGGCAGCTACACCGCCAATCAGCACATATCGATCAGTGTATTGCGCAAAATGGCGACGAAAAACATCCAGCCCACGGATCATGGTAGGCTCTTTTTCGAATTCACTCAGCGCTTGTTGCACTCGCTCGTCGTGCTCGTTGCGCAAACTCAATATCAGCGACAACGGGTCAACCGATCCGGCAATAGGACTGATATTCGGGTCATAACACCAAACCTGCCAAAGACAAGCGCCGGGTTCGGGCGCTGGCAAAGCGAGCATTCCCAATTTCTGTGCTAACTTCCATTGTTCGCTGGTGATTGCATACACCTGATGCGCGGGTTCGGCCAGCATCGTGGCATGAGCCAGCGCGCTTTCACCGGCCAGTCTGGCCTTTTGCAGGACACCAGGATTGGGCATCGCCCAGACGGCTTGTTTCACCGGATCGCGCAGCAGCGGCAATGCTTTGGTCCAAACTGCCTGTGCATTGTCTTCAAAACGCAACCAACGCTCACGCCCCCCCCCCACCACCGAAGCAAGTCCTGCGTTTTCAAGTTCCTTCACCGCCCGTGACAAGGTCATGCTGGTGTAACCCAATCCGTCAGCTAATTCAGCTGGATGCATCTCAGCTTTCCACGGTTTTAGCAACGCACTGATCAGCAAAGCTTGCGTTGCAGGGCTTAATCCCTTGTCAGCTGTTTCACGACGCTGACGAAAATACTCTCGCAAATCAATGCCTAAATCGGGCAGATAAAGTTGATTACCAGGCACGATAAAGGGTACATGTTGACCGACCAATCTTTGTCGCTCGTAAGAACTCATGACCGGAGCCACATAAATCCCCACCGCCCCGCTTAACTTCTCCAGCGTATCCCAATCCTTGCGCACCTTGGCCGCGCTCGAATCTTGATTGTGTGGCAACATCAACACATATTTCGCTCCAAGCAACTCAATGCTTGCAAATTCATAAGCGTCATGGAGGAAATACGGCAAAGCTGTTCCCCCAGCCCAAGGCTTAACGACTGCGGACAGTCCAAGTACCTCATGCAAGTAACGTTTGATGTCTTTGTAGTGCATTTTGAATATTCATTAACACAGTATTCGCACGATAACAATTATTAAGTTAATGTGCAATTATTATGTTATAACTTTCAGTAAAGGAAACTTAATCTGATCGATCAATAAGCGGCCCACTGCTGTTGATGCGCAAGAATATCGCGCTGGGTAAGCGGAGTCATCGCAAATTTCCCGTGTTATGAATAATTCCCCAGTCGCGACTAATCGGACAATCCGTAGCAACGCTTTTGACGTGGGTTGAAAGCGGCACAAGCTGCAAGGACTGTGGCAACCACGCCTTAACAGTGGTTGCCAAACTATTGGCTCCAAGTTCTTGCAAAATAAAACCCAGTCGTTGAGCGGTTGCAATTTCCCCTTCGTCCACCAACATTTGCTAGAGTAACTTTGCTTTGATGAGTGGCAACAACGGCTCTATTGTCTCAACAGCGCGTTCGATACCGCCGAGACTGGGCGCATAGCGAATGAGATCAAACACCGTCGTTTCTGGGGGGGTTATCCGTCAGCTCAGTCAGTAAGAAACTGGCGAATCCCGTTGCCAATTTGGCATCAATGAAGCGGCTTGCTGCCCCGGTTGAAGAAGAAATTAATTCGACAACCATTTGCGTAATGTAGCATTTCACGCTTCAATGCGTAAATAAAACATCATATTAAAATCATAGTTGGTCAAGTTCAACATGCCCAATCCAATGCTGCTGGTAAATGGTTTGTCTATATTGGAAAGCCTCTCTTCCGCCTTCCATGATGTCCGTGATTCTTCCGACAATTTCAGATTGATCGAGGTTGCCATGCGCTTCTAGTTCTGACTTGTTTTCATCGATTGCCTTTAAGGCAATCGTCTGCTCAGCATCTCCAAGAACGGGAAGGTTAGGATTGTGCGTTGCAACGATAACTTGCCGCCGTAATTTGATTGATGCCAACACATTAACAATCACTTGGCGAATCAAACTATTGTCCAAATTATCTTCAGGCTGATCAATTATCAACGGTGAATCGCCGTTAAGAAGAAGAATGGGCAAAATGGCGCTACACCTTTGGCCCGGAGATAGTTGATTGAGCGGTCGGGGCTTACTACCCGCATCCAAAGGCCGATCATTTAACAGGATCACAGGAATATCGTCGAATACAATTTGGTCAAGCTCAAGGACATGATGAAGTTTTAACTTATGCTGGCCAGCCACATCATCGTAAAACATCCAAAGACCTTCCTTAATTTCACTGGGCAAATCATTCCATACGGCTTCATCAACATCTTCTTTCCGAACTTCTGGATCAAGCCTTTCACGAGCTCTTGTTTTTTTGAAAATCTCCTCCGCCTCATCAGAGGTGACCAAGCCATCAGTTGCATTGGCTTTGCTAGTAGAGAGAATATCGCTTTTTTCGTTATCTCCATGTAGCAATGCGCGGAGAGCAGATGGAATCAGGTTTTCCTTTTCAAGAAGCGCTTTAATACGTGCAGGTTTATGTCGAAGAATATGCGGAGAAATGTATTTTTCAAGCCATTTGCCAAACTCCTTTTGATCAGCCATGGCTTGCGCTTGAGCCAAGACAACAAGGTTGGCATTTTCAAGGTCTCTTGCCAATTGAGTGGTTATTTTTTCGGCAGTTTGTTCGCGCAACTCTGTACGACGTTGGCAATGTTTCTGCAACTCCAAAAATAATACTTCTCTTTCAGAGCAGGTTTCGTTGTAACCAGCTAATGCGGAGCGATATTCAGCTAGTGCAGATTTTGCATCATCAAGCGCGGATTTTTTCGCCTCTCGATCTTTACTTCCAACGGGCAGCCCTTTACCAACAAGAGTGTCTTTTTCGTTTTGATATTGTGTTTGTAAGGATTGATGCGATCCGCTCAGAATGCCTTGAGCAATATTCAGTTGCCCTTCTATTTTTGAAAATGCATCAAGAATCTCCTTCTTTATATCCGGCTTTACAGAATCACTTTTAAGCAAGCCAGCCAGTTCATTAAAGTAGGGAAGCAGATTGCCACTCTCGTCATAACATTTGATGGACAAGCGATTAAAGAAGCTTTCAATAGACGATCTGGCATCACCAATCCCAAGATTTGCCTGAATGGCTTCCCATTCATCAACAAAAGATTTTGCAGCTTTACCAGCTATTTCTATCTTATCCAATGCCTCATAATGAGACTGGACTTCGGGCTTGTTGGCCTGATGATATTCGAGAAGCAACGCGGCATACTTTCTAAGCGGGGCGCCATCTTTTGTAAGTGTTGCGATTGTTCTTGCCTTTTCGATTACGGCAGAACTTTGATCTATTAATGCTTTAACACAACTATCAATTTTTGAAGATAACTCACCAACCTCTTTTCCGCAGATGTCATCAAATAATCCTCGTAAGCCATCCGCGTCTGCTTTGCTTTCAATTTCTTTAAATCGATATAATTGAACGGAAGGAATAGTAGGTGATGGTATTGATTTGTCATCTTTGCCGGTGATCTCAGATTCTTTATGATTATCTTTAGGATCAAAGTACCTTGAGACAAAAAGACCTCCCGCCGGAATTGATGATTCACCATCCTTAGAGTTGGATTTCCAGCAAAGCTTGATTTTGCATCCCTGGAGGGTTGCCTTTGCTCTTTTGTAATAGTCAGAAGCCTCTCTTTGTGGCGGAGTAAGCTGGTAGTCTTCAGGTTTTGTCAAAAAACCGATAGCTTCAATCACCGAACTTTTTCCTGAACCTCTTCCACCGATGATGCAATTCAGATTTCGACTGAATGGGAGGTCGAAACTATTAGAAGCCGTAGGCCAAAAATTGGCAGCACCTGCTGCATCAGGAATAACTTCTATGCCTTCAATCCATTTCGACACATTACCCGGTGCAATATGTGTGAACCTCGTTTCACCGCATCGAATCGCTTTCCTTATTTCATTCATCCATTCTGGTTGAGTGTCCGGGGTTCGGCACACTTTCAAGTGTGGAACCGCGTTATCACCCGCGTTGAAGACATCAGAGCTTACATGGGCATCGGAGCAAACTATGGGTGTCGAACGACCATGTGCTTGCTTAAAGCGATGTAACCGACGGTAATGTTTTTCATCCGTTACATTTGAGACTTGCAGCGCATCAAAGCCGCATTCGCCAATGATCTTCAGTACTTCTAATGAAACTTTGTTTTCCTTGATGTACTCAATTTGTTTTTGAATTTCTTGCTTATTTGCGCCTTCCGTAAGCTTTGAGCTTTCCAAGGCAACAATCTCCGCATCTACGTAACTGAGAAGTTTGTTCTTGGTTTCTGACTGAACACCTTTTGATGAAGATACATGAGCCGCCACACATATCGCTGGGCATGCAGCATGATGTCGCAATTTCTTAACGAATTCTGGCAAGCTTTGAATTGTCAGCGACTTATTTCCAGGTTTCCAGTCAATCCCACCACTGGCATCGTGTATTGCCACCCGAATGTCTGCGGCAGTTGTGCATGGTGTGAAAATTGTTAATAGATGGATTGAAGCATTGCCTTCCGCGCCATCTACCGGAAAGATAATGTCCAGTTCGATCGCAGACATTACAATCAAGTGATTACTGTTTCTTTCATTCCAAGCCATTTCAGAAACTTTTGCTGAATACTCGCAAACATTGTGATCTGTAATTGCCACAATAGCCCAATCTTCCGCTTCGCTTAGCCCAAGTTGCGTGGCTATCTCATGCCTTCTTGCGACAAGCTTTGAGTAATATTCAGTTACCGGATAAGCTGTAAGCACAGCTTGCTCATGCGCTGCCAAGTCGGTGCCTTCATTTGGGATAGGGATGTCTTTAAGCATTTCCTGCTCAGCAGCGGAAAGCTGTTCATATAGTCCGGGCTTCCTTACATCATATGAGGCTGGACTATGGACATGAAAATCACATAGACAAAATCGAGCCCATTGTGTTTTTGCACTTCGAAGTTTTTTCACAAATTCCGCATTGGTACTCATGTCATATCCCTTTACGAATTACAGTATTTTCTCCATGCCAGCATCAAAAAACGCCCACGCTATCCTGTAATCCGCTTCGCGGCTGGCGAGGGCGAAGGGCGCGGTGTAGCTGCGGGTTCGTGTCTGCGGGCCACCGGGTTGGGTGTCGTCGATCACTGCGGTGGTGACGGTGCTGCCAGCGGGCAAGGTACCGGCTTCCTGCATCTGGTGGATGTCGTCCCAGCCGAATTTACTGGTTTTGCTGTGACCATCTGGGTAAGTGATGGTCACGTCCGCCGTGCTGCGACCGCCTTTGCGCGGCAGACCGACACCTGGTAAGCCTTTGCTGATGGTGAAGATAATATGGCCGGCCATGTCGTACCAAGTATCTCGTTCGTATTGTTGCATAACCGGAAACTGGACGCGGTAGATGAGTAGCAGTTCGGCGAGGCTTAGGCCGATGGCTTGAGCGACCAACACATCGATTTCAACAAGAGCCATGCGGCGGGCATAATTACTACGCAGAGCGCAATGGCGAGCCCATTTTGGCGTGAGGTTGGCGAAAAAATCCTGCGGAAGTCGCGGGTTGTCTGGTTGGCTCCAGCATTGCGTAGCGAAGGCCGGATCAAAAACCTCTGACCACAGATGGGAATAATGTGAGGCAAGACAATTTAAAGCCAATATTCTAGCTTCCAACAGTGAGTGATATTTATCAGTTGATGATCCGATCAACAATGCAGATATTGAATCCTCATATAAGTTAACTTTCCCAGTACTTTTTAACAAGAAATCTAAAACGGTTGAAGATAGGAACGCTGCAGCGTTAAGGGCATCTTGGCTCTTTTTAAAAACAATTGAGATTGCACCATTTGTGTGAGTTGCCAAAGGTGGCATGATGCAACCTGTGAGAGTTCGTTCAGAAGATGGCCCGATCATTTTCCTGAAAACCAATCGATAATATTCCGTCAATTTCTTGAATTTAGTTCGTATCACAGTCACCAATTCCGCTCTGTGATTAGCAAGTTCTGATTGTTCTTCAGCGGTGAGTTCTTCCCATGGCAATATCACAGTTTCCGTTTCCGCCCAGTTCACCCGTGGCGTTCGACAAGCATATTTAACACGATCTTCCATCGGGCGATAGTTGCTGCGAGGGAGGTAATCGTTCGGCAGTATGTCGAGGTCAATCCCATCGTAGGCACGGTTAGTGCCACAAATCGCTTTGGGGGTTTGAAACAACGGATTTGCTAAATTAAAATGAGGGCCGGACAGCACAAGGTCTTCTGGTGTGGCGGTAAACGGTGCACTGCGGTCAACATTGCGGACAATTGTGCCGTCATCTTGGGCAGTCTTTTCATTCCAACATGTTGACGGTGTTAGGCAGTAATCTTCTCCTAGATCAGACAAACGGCGAGGATAGGCCACCAGTTTTTGCAGAACACTGCTCAATGCACCTGCATGCAACGCTGGCAATCGCGCACGGTGTGGCGGCGTGCCGGGTTCGTCGTAGAGTTGGGCGAAGACCATCAATTGTTCGTCGCCGACATGAACGATACGGTCGGCGTGGCCGACGGTGTTCCATTTGCCTTGTTCGTTCTTGTACCCCCCCACAGTACCGCCGCCGTCATGCGCGTAACAGGCATCCACAGTGGCCGGAATAAATAGATTAGCGATCTGGTCAAAACCGGGCTGTACCTGCGGCGAGCCGTATAAATTTATGCTAAATTTAGTATTATTGTGAACTTCTGCAAATAGTTTTGTTTCGTTGATAAATTGAAAATGAGCACGGAGTCGAGGATACATAGCTTCTCGCAGCGCCCCACCCTCCGGGTCGTCATAGGGGCTTTCCGGATGCAGGTAGCCCACCACACCGCGCTGTCCGGCCAGCATCCAACCGAGCGGCAAGAAGCATTTGTACAAATTGGCTTTCATGCCCTTGAGCAACGGATAGTTCTGCAGTGCATTCAAAAATGCCTGCATAGCTTCCTGCGCAACACACTCAACGATATATTCCGGTCTGGCGGCAGGCTTGGCGGTGAAAAGGGCTACACGACTGTCAGTGGTTTCCTTCGCGCTCAAATTACGGATGGCGAACTTCGGATCGAAATCAGATAGCAGCGATTGCTCGTTCCACTCCACCTTGATCCAAGGCGGATTACCCAAAATCAAATCAAAACCACCGTTCTGCTGGAAAATGTCGGCAAATTCCAATTCCCAGTGCAAAAACTTGTGCTGCTCAACCAGAGATTGAGCCAAGCGCAAACGCTCATTGGTTTTCAGCAGCACATCCAGATTGACATGCCCGTGACGGTCTCGCTCAACTTCCAGACTTAGACGTGCCTGCGGCTGGGTCTCGGGAAACATATCGTCCCCAATCTCTGGTGCGAGCGAGGCGCTGCCATGCACCAGCAACTCCAGATCGTGCCACCATTCCTCGCGGTTGGGCAGTTTTTCGGCTTCGGTAACAGGCCAGAACCACAGCGCACACCAATAATCCATCACCAGTTTCAAGCGGCGATAGGGAGATGCGTTTTTCACCCGCTCGGACAGCATCTCACGCGCCCACACTTCATCCTTCTCGCTTGTGGTGGAGGGTGCTCGGTTGGGCGTTGGGTCAGGCCAGACGTGGAGTTCATCTGAAGTGAGTTCCCGTATACGAGCCAATTCTTGCGCGTGTTGTTGCCAGAGAAGTTCGACCTGTTGCGATAGTTTTTGGGCGCGGGCGATTTCGTCCTTTTCCAAGGGGGCGCTGAACTTCGCTCGCCACTTCTTCAGCCGTTCCATGTGAGCAGGTTCAAGGCTCTTTAACACCTTGTCGGTCGCGCTCGCCATGCCGGGATCGGGGAGAAGGAAATGCCAGATTTGGTGGTTTTTCAGGTTTGCTTCGGGCTGCCCTTCGACTGGCTCAGTGCGAACGGCCTTGTTATCTTGGCTGAATGGAATCCGTTCCGGTGCGGCACAGCGCCAGTCTCGCTCGGATTGATCTTTTTCACCTTTACCAGGGCTGAGTTGTGCGGTGGAAAACACCTCGCGCCTGCATCCCACCAGAGAATTGCCGTTGACGAGTTGCATGCCGAACCAAGGAACATGCGCGCCTTCGAAGATAGCGTTAAGCCATAAGGAAACTTCGGCAAGCTGCACGGCAATGGGGTTCAAGTCCACCCCGAATACGTTGTTGTCGGCGAGGTACATTTTGACGCGCTGCTTTTCCCGCGCGTAATTGTCGTGAGCGATGGTATCTCCCCGCTCCTTTTGTTTGCGTTGCAGGTATTCCTCGGCAAGCTGGTTAATGGCTTCATTCAAGAACGCTGCCGAACCCATTGCCGGTTCACACACGGTAAGGCTCAGAATATCGTCAGCCTGCTTGATGTCCTTCAGCAATTCCTTGAGAGCGTATTTCACCAAGCACTGGGTCAGCACTTCCGGGGTGTAATAGGACGCACTTTTCTCGCGCGCCCGACCCGCCAATCGGTAAATGAAAGTGCCTTTTGGATATTTACGTGGCTCGCCATTGAAAAGTTTTTCGGCATCGGTGTATTGATCTGCCTCACGGGCGGGCACAAACCAGGCAGCGGCCAGCGGATCGAATGCCTCTTCCCCGCCACTGCTGCGCATAGGAGCTTCCTCCTCTTCGTTATCCTCGTCTTCCTCATCACGTTCTGGCGCTTTGTTCTTGCCTGCGGATTTCACTTCGTACAATTCTTCTTCGGCAAAGAATCCACGGAAAGACAGCAGGGATTCATACACAGCGCCCAACTGGTTGATACCCAGTTGAGCGTAAGAGATACGCCCGGCTTTGCCACGGCCTTTGGCCTCCGCCAGCGACATCAGCCGGATGACTTTCTGCATGACCCGATTACGCAGCTTGACCGAGTTCAAGATTTTCAGCTTGGTCGTATCGAATAAGTGGCCCTGCAACGGTGCCAGCCGGAAACCATTGTTGATAGTGCCGCCCAAATCCAAACCACCCGTAACATTGGCTTGGGCTGGAAAACCTTTCCAGATGAGCTCGAACAATGTTTGCAGCGATTCGTGAATGTATGTGCCTTCCAGTGCTTCAGGTGTGGTCAGCGATAGATTTTCCATGTCGCGCAGGTGCTCCAGACTATAGCCGCGCAGGTAGGCTGCCGCCTGGACGGGGGCATAGCCCAGCTCGGGGCGCGCCTCCAGATACATCAGAAACAGCATCCGGTACATAAAGGTGAGGCATTCGCGGGATAGCTCGGACGCCAGATCAATATCGTTCCGCTCAAACAGCTTTTCCTTGGCGATTTCGCGTTTATAGCGGATGGCTTCATTCCCGATCAGCTCAATGGCCTCGCGTAGCGCGTACTTGAGTTCGCCAGAAACGCCAAAGGCATGCTTGTGGGAATTACTGTCCAACGTATCGAGCAGGGCAATGCCTTCGGTGGGCAGAATAGATTCCTTGCTCGCCAGCGCCGCTGTCGCACGGAATAGCTTTTCATCTCTCGGGCCGAAAATTTCCGGCAATTCGAACCGTAGCAGTGCCTTTCTGGCCCATTTGCTACGCTCGATCACCACCAGCTCGTTATGCCCAAGTAGCAGTAGCCAGCGCGGCGGATGTGTATCACCAAAGACAATTTTGCTGGTGGCCGTCTCCCAATCCATGTCTGGGATAAATGAGTAACCAGACTCAACGGAATCTCTGGGTGCCAGCGGTGCTGCATTCAATACCGCCCATTCGTCTTCGGTCGCCCCCATTTCCATCGGTGCGAGTGCAATGACCAGCGCCGGGTTGCCGTCAGCACTGCGGTAACAGGCCAGCACGGGCAGGTCTCCGGCTTCAAATGCAACTGTTTCCGGCTGCAAGTCATAACCCAAGGCATTGAGCAATTGCTCGGCCAGTTCATTCAGTAGCGTGACTCGGTCTGCCAGTGTACGGGCCTTGAGCGAGCGGTCGCGCAGACGGAAATATTCTCCTGCCATACCCCGCAAACGCGCGACAGGCGAGGCGCTACCCTGTTCCTGCCAACGGGCGAACAAGTCCTTGAGATCATTCTCCAGCACCTCATCGAGATAGTGCTGGCTGTAGAAGTCGTTGGCGTTTTCGATGCCGGTTAGCGGGAAGGCCATACTTTATCCATTATGAAATCAATACCGCAGCAACAGTCATGTGCGCACGAGCGTCCAGCTCAAGCGTCAGGCTGACCCAGCGTTTATATTCATCAAACAGGTTGTCAATCTCGTGTACCCGTTGGGTTTGCTTGTGCGCGGCAACTTTGGCCAGCGGGGTGTCACTCACGGCTTGAAAATCCAGTTCAAGCTGCTGGAGATGTTGCCCACGCAATTTGTCCAGGCGCGAGAGTTCCACCGAGGCACGCTCGCGCATCTGTGCGCTAAACAGCTTTTGTTTTTCTACCATGCGTAACCCGGCATAATCCAGCGCGGGCGGTAGCAGCGCTTGCAGGGTTTTGGCATCAAATGGATTGCCCGCATTGGGAAACTCTTCAAGCCCAAGCCCTGTGGTTTTGATCAACTCATCAAAAGATAACTTGCCCATTACCGTGCCATTTGAGCCAACTCGCACTGCGAACCAATCGTTCAACACCGGCTGACCCCGACGATTTGGAATCAGTGCCGAGATCAGCACCAGAGATTCTCCTGCGGCAATGCCGCGCGGTACTCGGATAACGGGTGCCCGTTGGCGACCGACCAATGACAGCAATTTGAAATCGAGCCATTGCAACATGGGGTGCAACGCCCAAAGGTGATGGATTGCCGGCCAAGCATCACCATCGCGCGCAGTCTTGATGGCATTCTTCACCACCTCGGTATTAGCGCTGAGAGCATAGACGTGGTCGGTCGAACGCATTTCTGGAGAAAGCTGCTGCTTCAGAAAACGGTCAAGATCATCGTCAGGTTGAAGCTCGATGGTTTGATGGCGCTCATCTGCTCTTGGCTGGTGCGCCAGTCGGCCATGCTGGTGCAAAAATTCGAGTCCGTTGCGTGCATATTCGAAGTCGCTCAGGAACAGAGAGAGCGGTTTTCGGGGTTCGGCTGGAGCTACCGGCGATGGTTCGCCGCCACCCATGAGGGAGTCCAACCAATCGAGCCCGTCATCTTCTGCTTTCAGTGTCGCTTCAAATGCTTCCGGTGCTTCACTGTTTTCGAGTGCCTGTGCAACGCGTTGAGTCTCGGCCTCTTCATCGTAGAGCCCCATGAAGATGGACGGATCGCCGATATTCTTGGCAGCTTGCTCATCTTTCTCCGTCAGGATTTCGAGAATTCGCATATCGCCGCGAATCTTGGGATTTTCGGTTTCGTTCAGCAGGTAGGCGATCAGCGGAGTCTCTGCCTGCCCATAACGGTCAACGCGCCCGTTGCGCTGCTGGAACACCATCAACGACCAAGGAATGTCGAAATGTACGATGCGGTGCGATTGGAAATGCAGGTTGATGCCTTCGGATGCGACATCAGACGCAATTAGCAGACGTAACGGCGATAGGGTGCGACCAAAATCATCGACAGTTTTTGTAATCTCAGTATCCGGCAACTGGCCATGCAGAACGGCGACGGCGTTATCTTTCAGCCCCAGCTTTTTGGCTAAATGCTCACGCAAGAATTTGAGGGTTTCGATGCGCTCGGTGAATACGACCAAACGGTCGGCAGGATTGTCCGAATGCCATTTCCAGGTTAGGTGACTCTTCAGTTGGTTCACCAGTTCATTCAGCTTGCTGACCTCATCGGGCGCAATGGCTTCGACTGCGACACGCAGTTCATCGAGAATGGGAATGTCAGGATGTGACGCATCTTTTTTGCTCAGGCGGTTGATGCGCTCGCGCACGGTTTGCGCACAGGCGGCGGGAGAAGATAGCAACGATTTTTCCAGAATGGTGCGAAACAACATCTCGGCACCGGTGCGCCTATCCTTATCAATATTCAGATTCAGATTCGCCAGTGTGGCAAAAGCGCGTTCTTCGGCAGAACTGGGCTTGGCGCGAAAGCGGAATACTCGTCTCTCAGGAAACTCCTGCCGAATTTCATCACGCACATCTTTCTTGAAACGGCGCACGAACAAGTGCTCGACATCTTGTTTGATATAGTCCGATTTGCGCGGTAGGATGGTGGGGTCAAGCATCCGCATCAGGCTGGCGAAGCTTTCTTTGTCGCCGCTATGCGGTGTTGCTGTCAGCAGAACCAAGGCATCTGAACGATGCGCCAGGAGTGAAGCCAATTTATTACTGAGGGTTCGGTTTCCCTTGAATGAAACGTTGTGCGCTTCATCAATAACAATGATGTCCCAGTAAGCTGTCTCAACATAGTGCCGGTACTCGGTATCCCGCTTGAGGGTATCGACCGAGATAATGGTCTTATCGTGGTAGTGAAAAGGATTGTGGTTGGAAGGCAAATGCCGCCGGATGCGCTGGATGCCCGCCGAATCGAGCCGAGTCAGCGGAATTGAAAATCGCGACCAGAACTCTTTCTGAAACTGCTGCATCATGCTCTTGGTGGTGACCACCAGAATGCGGCGACCTTTCCCCCTGCGCATGAGTTCCGAGACCAGAATCCCCGCTTCAAGCGTTTTTCCAAGTCCAACCGCGTCCGCAATGAGAAAACGTGGCCGAAGTTGCTGCAATACGCGGCGTGTGGGTTCCAGTTGAAACGGCAATATATCCATGGCACCACGATGGCCCAGCGCAATGGCCGAATCAGTAGGCACCGTCTGGCGCAGCCGTGCTTCAAGGTAAAGCAGGCTCGACATATAACGCGGGGAGGTATCGCTAACGAGTTCGGTCTCTCTTGGATCGAGTATCTTGACGGTGTCTATTGCGGTAAGAAAGATGGCATCGCGATGACGCACCGTTTCCGATACGCCTATGCATTCGAGCTGATGCCCGCCCATGTCGCATTGCTCTACATTGCGGACGATCCACTCTTCGTTACGAATGAGTACCCGTGCGCCGGGGGCTGGCGGCATGTCAATCATCTATAACTCCGCGAAGCCAATGGTAGATGTTGATGCTTCAAAATGATGTGAGTAGATAATTTCAAAACGCCCAGTTCAATTAACTTATTTGCCACGCTGTTCAATAGACTTTGACAATGATTGTCCCCGCTCACATTCTAATCGAATTGAAGAGCCATTGATTACGCATGATGCGGATAATCAGCAGAAAATGAATGCAGTGGCTATCCCGCGATCCATGTTCCATCCTTGCCGCCAGATTTACGCGGATTTCAACAGCCATTCATAACAAATAATCTTTGTTGCCGGAAATTCAAATTGGCGGCATATTATGCGGAATAAAAACAACCACCATGCCCAGTAAAATCACATGACTGCATTGCTATTGCCGTTTGCCACGCGCTTATCAGATGGAAAGCTTGTTTCGCCAGATGAAGTCGAGCGTGGACGGGCCTGTAATTGTGCCTGCCCTGGCTGCAAGGTAGAGGTACTTGCAAAGCAAGGAACGGAGCGAGAATGGCACTTTGCCCATGCCAAGGGTGAAAAGTGTGCCGAAGGTTACGAAGTCTCAATTCATGAATTGGCTAAACAAATGTTGCGACAACGTAAGGAATTATTGTTGCCATTGTTGATTGCCAAGACTTCTGGCGTTGATGCCTATGGCCACCTCTTGGAAGAGCGTGAGCCTGTTCTGAAAGGTCAGTTGGTTAAACTGGATGAATGTAAAACGGGGGTAAATCTGGATGGTGTCAATGTTGATGCCATAGGAATACTCAAAGGACACGAGATACTCATTGAGGTTACGGTTTTTCATCGGCTCATGCCTGACAAGCGAGAGCGGCTTGTCGAAACAAGAATTCCATCAATTCAGATCAACCTTGAGCAGTTTAAATCCAGACAGGTGACCAGAGATTTACTGGAGAAGGCGATATTCGAGGACGAGAATATTCGGCGATGGCTTTACCATCCAAAACATGATCTCGCTTTAGAAAAAGCTCAAGCAAAACTGGACGGGCGCTTGCAGGAGAGCAAATCCAGATGGGAGAAAGATGAGGCGTTGCGAAAAGAACAAGCGGCAACGATCAAACAAAAACCCATAAACATCGGGTGGAGCGCCGGGCTAAACACCGCTTTCAAGGAGAGCCAAACTCAGCGAAGCAGCCTTATGTTGAGTTCCGCTTTGCCGTCCCCTGAAAGAATTGCGTTGTCTGCCAAAAAACTTGCGGAACGCACCGGATTAAGCGAAGGGCGCATTCTTTCAACCGCCTCGACTTGTACCAATCGCAGCCAGTTGCGGGGCTACACTCCAGAAAGTTTTGTGGGCAAGTGGGGCGAACTGCTTGATCTCCCCATAAAGTAAGTAGAAGATTTTCTTGTTGATGCCGGTTATTTGTTGAGGTGCTAACACTCCAGACAAGTATGACAAAATCAGTCGATGACTTCGACCTGCACCCATTTCATGATCGTACCTTGACCCGTTTCTACTGGTCGAGCTACGAGCAGAATCGGGCCATTGGGTACGAGGCTCACCGCTCCCTTGTTTTTTACGGCATCAACCCAGCCGCCATGAAGTCCAAGCTCTTTCTCGCGCTCGGCCTCCTCGATGATTTGGCATACGTCTTCCAGAGAGATTTCAGTCAGCGTGATGTCAGCGGTCAGGGAAGAAAGCATTCCAAGATCGAACTGGTCGGTCAGCATGTAGCGAGGGAGCTTGTTCATTGCTCTTCCTCCGGCAGGCTTTCCTGGGTACCCACGATCGTAAACCGCTCCAACCGACCAAGAGTAACAAGCATGTCGGAAAGATAATGCCCCTGACGACGATATCGACTGGCTTCGGCCTCGACTTCCTCAACCAGTTCATTATCCCACCCCACAGTGTGTCGGTGCAGGTCGTCCATGCAGTAAGAAAAAATCTGCGCATCCCGCCGCCGACTCTTGTTGCGCTTTGGGATGTACGTCCACTTTTTCTTGCGTCCAGTTTCCTTCTTACCTTGCCAGCCGACGGAGTACCATTCAAGGGAAAGAGCATTGCCATTTTCACTCAAGCGAGCCCGGAACTGGAGCGTGTTTTTATGGTTCCAATCCTTGCTCTTGTTCGTATCCATGACTTCCTGTAAGTAGCGATTCCCGAGGTCTTTGGCATTCTCGTATATCTCTTTCAGTTGGCTCTGTATCATCGCTCTTGCTTCCATAATCCACTCTTCCATAATGTAGTTCACTCCAACTATTAAAGATCAGGATTCGTAACCCAACGAATCCTTCTGGGCAGCTCTCCTGCAAATCTGAACGCAGATGACCTCAAATTTCCCCGATATGTGTGGGCAATACAGCATTCAGGTCATCAATCCAGGCCAATATCCTGATATTCCCAGCTTCAGCGTGGAGCCATCATGACTGCTGCGCGCTGAATCCTTATGGATATGGATTGATGGGTGTGCATCGTAATTTCCGCGTTCGGCCCTGCGTGTCCGAAATACGTCTTTTTTGGTCACATTTCGGACGCCACTCCATCCTGCGCCGCCATAGCATCGGGTTCTCTGGCGGTTCATTCAACGTTTTTTATCTCTGCAAATTGACGTTGTGTTCTTGCAGGTTTTCTGCAGTACAACTGCCAGATTTCGCCGCACTACCATGGGCATGATGACCAACGAAGTACAACTGGAGAAAACCTGAAATGAATGTTCTCGGAATTGATATTGGCTATTCCAACCTCAAGCTGGCCTATGGTCAGCAAGGCACCGAACCCAAAGTTATGTTGCGACCGGCTGGCGCTGCACCGGCAGACAGGCTGGGCGAGAAAATCGGCGGTAATGGGGAGGAAGATTTTCTGCGCGTGCTGGTTAACGACGTGCCGTTTGTCGCAGGTATCTCGCCAGATCGCGCCGAGCTTTGGAGCCGGGAACTGCATGAGAATTATCCGTCCACCGACTCTTACCGCGCCCTCTTCCATGCCGGCATGTTGCTATCCGAATTCGACCAGATCGATCTCGTCGTGACCGGACTACCCGTCAACCAATATCTCAACCCGGAGTTACGCGAACGGCTGTCCGGACAAATGCAAGGCGAACACCAAATCACTCCGCGCAGAAAAATCACCGTGAACAAGGTCAAAGTCGTCCCGCAACCTGTAGGCGGATTCGTTGATCACGTATGGAGTTTGCCGGATGCATCGGAAATCGAAGACAGCCGGGTGCTGGTAGTTGATCCAGGGTTCTTCTCTGTTGACTGGGTTTTGATAAGCAATGGGGAGCTACGCCGCCAGTCATGTGGCACCAGCCTGGAAGCTTCATCGGTGATTCTCGATGAGGCCGTCAGGTTGATTGCTGATGATTTCGGCGGCAATGTTGGCAGAGAACGTATTGAGCACACGCTTCGCAATGGGCTTGTTCACGTTCGCCTTTTCGGCGAACGCGTCGAAGTGACGCCCTATCTCAAGAAAGCTGCCGACAAGGTCGGCCCCATCGTAACGACCAGGTTACGAGAATCCCTGCGCAAGGAAAATGCCAGCGCCGATATGGTGCTTCTCGTGGGAGGCGGTGCAGGTTTTTTTGAGAATGCTGTAAAGGAGGCATTCCCGCAGCTTAAAGTGTCGACGCCGGATTCTCCAGTCTATGCGAATGCAAGGGGATTCTGGCGGATGGGAGTATGAGATGTCCTCGATCAGGATTGTCGTAAAAATCCCGACCGGAACTTACCCGGAACTGGTTGCTAATCTCAGCAAGGTTGCCCCAAGGGAGCGGGCAGAGAGAATAAGATTGCTGGCAATGATTGGCTGAATGAACTTCATCATATCGATCCCATGAGTCGCCAGCATCAAAAGACGGCTGGCTCCATGGAGTTAGGCTCCAGTGCTCGGGAAACCAAAACCAGCAACTTCATCCGTAATCTAACCAATAACCTTTGAGTTCTGCACTTCGCACTTCAAACTCGACTAACTTCTTGTTTTCGTCAATGTACAAAATGGGCATGACCGGGCATGGAATTCGTTAGGCTCGTAAATGAACATTGCCTGACACTTTGAACAGCGCTGCCATCCAACAATCCTGGATCGCACATCCCTGATGGCATACCACGCCGCATTGATGTCAAGATTGTTGTTCCCGACTCGGCAGTGCATTTTCCACGCACGCAGTAGCATTGCCGCTGTGATCGATTTCCCATCCCCGTCGTCCACACGGTTATAGATGGCAACGAAGCTGGAAAGATTAGCCAACGTCATTGCATCAGCAATGAAAGACCGGACGGAATCCGGGAGCTTGCCGTTGGGCGGACTATCGTTATGAAGCTGCCGCCAACGTAGTCGAAGCGGCTTGGAGTGGATATTCGTCAGGTAATGAACAATCGGCACCCGCAGCTTCAACCGGATCAGTTCATGTGCAACCCGACTATTTTCCAGCTCCTCAGGGGAAAGTAGCGCCGACACGGCTGTTACCTACCAATGTTGCCTCGGCGTAAGTGCTTTTCGCATTTCGAGGCATCTGGATTAACCGGTCTAAGGCCGGATCCGTCAATCTGAGCGTGTAGAGCGAGATGCCTATCGTCTCCGCCAGTTCTTCGATTTCATCCATGTCGAGAGAGGCGATTCTGTCGATCACTGAGCGGGGTAGCCCGGTCATGAGTTCAGCCGCTGTTCCATCCAAAGCCAGTTGACGTGTTAGCAACAGGAACTGCCGGTTAATTTTGATTAGGTCACGCTTTTCCATAATAAATAATCATAATTGTTGTCACGAACGCGCATTCTATATTACAATTAATGCACATTACAACTTTTATGAGCATATTTTATGATTAACTCAGATACTTTATCGAATACCTGCAACAATCCTGTTGCGGAAATCCTTGAGGCACTGATGAGCAAACACCGGTTGAATCAAACCGAACTGTCAAATCGCTCCGGGGTTTCGCAACCGGCCATCAATCGGATTCTCAATGAACGCTCCAAGTCAAAGAAACCTCGCATGGACACGCTTCAAAAGATCGCAGGGGTTTCTGGGAGTGTCTCCTGAGCAACTGACAGGTCAGGAACCGATTCCCACCCGGATGATGGCCTATGGGGCTGTCCCCGTCATGGAATGGGAAAGTTTGACGAATGGCGCAATCGGCCAGCATGACGTATGGATGGCCTGCCCTGTTGATCACGGCGATTTGACGTTCGCCCTCCCCGTTCAAGGCGAGGCCATGATCGGAGACAACGGATACCGTGAAGGCGAGATCATTTTCATCGATCCTGGTGTTGATCCAACTCACGGGAAAGATGTCGTGTTAATCACGGGTGGAGCTGCTTTGTTCCGAAGGTTGGTGATCACACAGGAGGGGCGCTTTCTCAAGACCCTGAATCCCGGCTGGCCCCGCCCTATCATACCGCTACCTGCCGATGCCATCATCTGCGGCACAGTGGTATTTTCCGGTTGCGCTCGCTAGTTATAGCGCACACAGCCGGTCTCCGTAGAGGTCTGGTGGATACTCCAGAATTGCTTTGACTTGGGGATTTATCCTGTTTATACTTATCTTGTGAGGATATGGTAAGTGATGGCAAAAAAGAATGCAGAAGATACGCTTGAATTCCTGCTGGCATTCGATGGACATATCCACCGTTATGGTGGCGGCTACTGGCTGAAGTTCGAGATTGCAAAAGTAAAAGAAAGCGAAGGAAGGCCGCATGGGCTGGACTACTCGTTTACCTTGCATGGGCCGGACAACCGCAGGCTGATCGGTTTTGACAACGCGCACAGTGTGCCGCCCAAGGGATCACGCTTCAACAAGCGCCCGAAAGCGATGGATCATTGGCATAGAACGGAAACAGACGAGGGACGCCCTTATACGTTCAAGGACGCGGAAACATTGATGGATGATTTTTTCGATGAAGTCGAACGTGTGCTTGCTGAACGCGGTATCCCATTCGAAACCGTCGGAGTTCATGAAGGATATAAACCATGAAGCATTTTAAAATTCAGAGCCATGCGTCCTTGCGCGAAGAAATGAAGGCCGTTGCGCGCGGGGAGAGGTCGGCACCGAAGGATGCGGGAGGCACAACTTTCGATTCTGTAGAGGCGCTGATGCGTCTGCTGACCCCCCAGAACCGTCAACTCCTGGCCGTTATTCGCGACAAAAAGCCGCAGTCAATCGCCGAGCTCGCAATACTGACGGGGCGCGCGCAACCGAACCTCACCCGCACCCTTGGCAAACTTGAAGCAATCGGTTTCGTGCGGTTGAAAAATGTCGATCGTCGCAAGGTGCCAACGGCTACCGTTCATTCTCTCCGGATCAGCATTGATCCGTTCTCGCAGAATGATCGGCTGGAATTTGCGTGATGCAAGTCAATAATAGAAAATAGCAACCCCATGTAATTTTTTATTACTTTTGAAAATTCAAATCTGACTGGCTTCATGCAAAAAAATACCCGCCGATGTTTTGGCGGGTATTTTTAATTGGATCAGATCATCCCCCTTTCTGCGAAGGACATGACCGTGTTGTCAGCCACGATAAAGTGGTCGAGCACCCTTACATCAACAAGCGACAACGCTTGCTTCAGCGCATCGGTCAGCATCCTGTCGGACTGGCTTGGTTCGGCCACGCCGGATGGGTGGTTATGCGCGAAGATCACAGCCGCCGCATTGAGCTTCAACCCTTTCTTCACCACTTCCCGTGGATACACCGACGTTTGGGTTAGCGTTCCCCGAAACAGTTCCATTCCTGCAATCAGCCTATGTTGGGCGTCAAGCCAGATGGCTACGAAGCTCTCGAACTCCTGCCCGCACAGAAACAGCCGCAGGTAATCACGAACTGCTGCCGGTGAGGACATGCTTTCGGACGACTCTTCAAAGTCTTCAGCCAGCGCTCGACGCAACAGTTCCCGTGCGGCCATCAATCTATCGGGGATAGCATAGGGTAAAACCTCTTCTGCCACACCGATGGGTGTTGTATGCCGAATCGTGCGTAGCCCGAAAAGCTCGGACAGAGAGCGCATGGAATACGATTTCCCCTCATCACCCAGCAGGATCGAGAGTAATTCGCGGTCGGATAATTTCATCATCATAAGTGCCTCCAAATAAAAAGCGGGACGACACCTTCCCTTGCGGGACGATTGCACGCCCCGCAAGGGTTATAAAATTGAAACTTACTGAGTTACTGCTGCCTGCTCACCCGGTCTTCCTGCTTCGAGAATTTTCTGGCTGACGCTGAAAATCCTCTGAGCCGATTTTTCCGGTAGCTGACCATCATCGAGCCACGATTGGATATAGCCTCGCGACTCATCCCGCCCCGGCAGATCGAGAAGCGAACACAAGAGGAATGCCACGCCTTCGGCCTCGACTTCCTTAAGGCTTCTTGGCGTCAATGCTGCATCATGGCAATCCGCTTCCTGTGTATGCCCTAGAACAACGTGGGCGATCTCGTGAAACCGGGTCTTATGTGGGTACTCGGCAATTGGGCTGACTGCAATCCGTCTTTTTACCGCATAGCCCTGCACATTGCCGTCCATGAGATCGAAGCGCTCCAGCGTGATATTCAATGCCGCCAAAGCTGCTTCGGCATCCCACTGTGGCGATTCGACCGGCTCGGTGTATTCCTCGCCTTCGGTCTGATCCAGACTGAACCAGCGTGGCGCTAACTTGAAGACCGTGAACGCCTCACCGGAATCGTCAGACTCGCCGGAAACTTCCTCCTTGTCCCGACGTTTGAGCGTGATAGGCATCCACAAAGAAATAGCCTTCTGTCCCTTGCAAACCGAACGACCAAGCTCATTCCATCGGTAAAAGCTCGCAATCGGTGAAAGGGGCAAATGCTTCTGATGCAACTGAACAGCCGCCAGAATCTGGTTGCCAATACTGAAACGATGAAACCTGCGGTAAGCCTCGCTCACGATGCCAGGCTCGGTGAGAGCCTGTTCGAGAAGAGGTGCGAATTTGTCATTCATGGTGCCTCCAATAAAAAAACGGGGAGGCACCTTCCCCGACGGGAATGGATACACTCCCCGTGGGATGAAAAATCCGGCCAAGACCGGGTTAATTGTGCTGCATCAATTACAATCAGGCTGCGCAGGCCAGTGCCTTTTCGACACTACCAAGAGCGGGAAATCCTGACTTTCCAACAAAGTTGAGCACATCAAGCCAATCGACACCCTTCCTTCCATCTGGAATATCAAGCATGGGCGCAATTGCCCCGGCTCGAATCCCCATTGCCCAGAGCCTCGTCACCAGTCCCCTCGCCGCTTCCTGTCCGTGTCCGGATGGATGCTGTCGGGAAGGCCGATCCTTGTCAGAAAAGACAAGAACCTGACTCACTCCTGGTGGAGGAACGAAAGTTTCCAGAAGATGCGCGTTCCCTGTCGCCCAGGCTGGCAAGCCGGTGGCTTCGATAACTGCAAGCGCCGTTTCGATCCCTTCGGTCACCGCCAGACGACTACCTGATGGAACCAGCCGAATAGCACCGCCGGTCAGTTGTCGCGCCGATGGATGACGCATCAACTTCTTCGGCGCATCGACCGGAGCCTTGCGGCCATCGACCGTCAGATAAGTGCGATGGAGGGTGACGGCTTCGCCCCCCTGCCCTGTCACCTGCCCGACAATGGCCGGATAGCGCGCCACGAAGTGATTGTCCGCGTAGTAGCCCAGCGCAGGATGAAAACGCAGGGATTCCGGCACGCATACAGACAATCCGCGCCGCGCCAAATACAGACGCGCAGGCTCAGCTTCCGGATGTGTCAGCGGCAGGGATTCCCGCCATGTGCGATTGAGATGTTCGCGGCGTGTGTCATCATCGGAAGTGCAACCCGATACTTGCGAAAACTCCCTTCGCACGCTTCTGGCGGGTTCACTGCCTAACTGCTCGGCAACTTCGCGAATAGTGCGTGCGAAATCCCAACTGTTGATCCACATAAGCAGAGAAAAGCCGTCCGCAAAATAACCACACGTATTGCAGACGCCACCGCCAGTTTCATCAACATCAGGAAAAACCCGAAAGCCATCCCGTCCACCATGAACCGGGCAAGGGACATGCTTTCCCCGCCGCTCCACGGCATCTTGCAAAGCTGGTGCCAGGCCGGACAAAACCTGTTCCCAGCGCCCTCGTGCGTCATGCTTGACGCGTTGTGCATCGAATTTGTACTTCATTACAGGTGCCTCCATGGAAAGCCCCTGACGAAACCATCCGAGACACCCCTTGCCGGGATCCTTGGAAGGTCACGGCTGGGCCGGTTGGAAATTTCCTCGCGGCATGGAGGTACCCCTGCCGGGGTACTCTCCCTCGGCGGGGTCATGATGCTGTTTGTTATCTCGTGGCCAGCTACCACACTTCCATCCTGCCCCTTACGGTGCGGGATTGAATATCAATGTGAGTCTCATGGTGGACTCACCGCTCCCTCATGGAAAAATCGGCCTGAACGAACCGGAAATATCTGCTAGGGAGAAACAACAACGATGCTACGCAGTTCCTGACATGCATGAATGCCCAAATGCGTCCTAAATGAATCGAATTCGACTACCTGCCCAGCACTTCAGCGCAGGCAATGTGCAATCCAGATCGGCTAGTATTTTTCGGATGCATGCTTTGTGTATTTGTCTTGACAGGACTAGAATTGACGCATTGATGGATATATCCATCGTCATCGAATTCAATGTCAACAATCAATACCAGAATAAGGCTACCCTATGACGGATACAGACGATGCTATCAAGGTATTTATAACCGATCCTCAATTACAACAGCGGCTCGCCAAGCACATTGTATTGAGGTGTTTTCGAAATTCCATCCTGGAGGATTTGCATGCTGGTAAAGTACCTGACTCGAAAACCGGAGACTATTCAGATGTCATAGTCCGTTCACCGTATGGTGAAATACCTTGGAATGAATTGTCGCGATTCAATGATGCCGAGATGAAAATGTTGATGATTAATGTAGTAAACCACACCTACCATTTTATCCAGGAATTTTTCGACGATGAGCGCGGGGGTGAACTGCTCCTCAAGTTGGCTCGAAAAGATCCTGCACCAGAATGGGATGATCCGAAATAAATGTACGGATATAGACCCAACAAAGAATTTCTTCGCTTCACTGAAACGAAAGTTCGCGGCGGATAGAATTAAAGTGTAGTTCTTACTGTGCGTCCAGACCGCCCCATCTTAGGTCAAAGCGGACGTAGGCAATCAGCTTCCGTAGGCAACAAGTCCGCTTCTTGGGTGTGTTGAACGAGTTGTGCCCAGTTAATTTACAACTTTATGCCGCGCATTGGCGCTGCTTGCACTCTTTTTTACTATTACGTCCATCTTCATCAACCAATCTAGCTTCTGCTCTTTTTGCCGAGGGCTCGCATATTTATACCATGGGACATTTAACTTTATACCTAATAAAGTAGGCTGACATGCAATCATCTTCATGGCTGAGCCTTTTAATACATCAACAGAACCCCATGCTGCCACTACAAAGCCATTTGGTTTCGTTGTAAGCAAATCATTCAGTTCGGCGCTTCGACTTTCGTTGGTTATGCAGTGAGGACTAGATGGATCAATTGCCTCGGCTCTTTCAAATTCCTTACTAAATTCCCCACTGTTACCATTTCTTAAATCAGATAGGTTTAATACTTTCACGCGCTTCCAATCATTCAAAGTCATGAGTCTCATAATTTGATATTGGGCATTATCTGGCCTTGTTGGGACGATTTCTTTTTCCCAATTTCTCGAAAAAATATCATCAAGGGAATACTGTATAGGACAATATTTTTTATCCCGTGGTACAGATGATCCAGGATTCATCATAATTACTACGGCATCAGCCGCTTCTGTAGATCAGCTTCTCATTTTTTTTCGATACAATTTCCAATGAACTCCTACAGTTAAATATCTCAACTCCGATGCGAAGGTCATAAAAATGCCCCCTAACATCGAATTTCTCTTTTAACGTATCCGCATATATGAACTCCATCTGCCCCCCATTAATTAAGTACCGCTATTCCCAAGTCTTTTGCTGAATGCACCTCTTGCTCAATTATCCCGACTGCCCCCAGCACAACAACTTTCACATCGTTCATGAATTCGAACACAAGTCGGTCACCGCGAGCGTTTGGCACCGGCACCCAACGCTCATAAATACCTTCAATGCGCATCCGGCGCTCGAACGTACTGCCAGTTCCACGCAAAGAGTGCGCATCATGCCAAGCAGGCTGCGGTTGTTCGCGAAGGCGATACTTGCTGAGATTTGGGAGTCGCCGAGCAACTTCTGTTTTTATCCGATCAATGGTTTCGCGTTTCTGCTCTGGCGAAGAATTTCCACTCCATCCAATTGGCGTCTCCAAGAAGCGCGATATTGCAGCGGATAATGCCGCAATCAGGTTCGACGTTGGCCGCAACCAGAAACCATCGTCCCATCCCTCTGCATAACGGCGAGTAAGTGCTTTTTGTGATTGCCACGAGACTGGCTTGTAATGAGGATTTGACGCAATGCCTAGCATGCCTTGCCACTGCTGCCGAAAATCCTTCGCCGCTTCTTGAATGGCAAGAACCAAATTGTCGGGGCTATACTCAGGAAACGCGACAAGCTCAAAGACAGGTGGCTGAGCAGCTGCAAGATACGTGAGCAACTTGTTGAGCTCAGGTTTTGCTGGCTTCGGATCAAGATCATCAATTCGTCCCACGTAAAACGTGCTAGCGGAAAGGTGCTCCAAAAGATACCTGGCAGCCTCGGGAGATACATTCTTTGCAACCTGGTTCTCGGCGACATTGCGTACACCACCAAATACATGATCAAGTTTTGCTTGCCCTTTAAGGTTGTCACCTTTAACTGCATCCATATGCGTGAACACCACAGCCAGCTTGCGGATATGTCCCGCATTCACCACTCCTTCAAGTGCTTTCCCGGCAGCGAAATTAGTCATACCGTTTTTTGCGCTATCAACCAGCAAAATAATGTCTGCTTCGTCAAGAAGTGGCAATGTCTGTTCTGGTAGATCAGCAGTGGCACTCGCCTTGTGGCCCAGCCCCTCCGTATCAATAAGTACCAGACGGGCAGACTGTTCAGCCCAGTTCGGTTTGAATGGACCGATCACACGCATACCGTTAACCAATGGAGTCAGTAATTTGCCCCATGACTGGTAAGAGATACCAGAAAAATATCGGACAGATTCGAGAAAGCCTTCGCGTTCATTGTTCTGAGCAATTTAGGCTCCATGCTTTAGGCCATCCAGTTGTAGTCTTGTCAAAGCGACCATTCACAACATAATCAAACTTGGTTCGCAATTCATCAAGAGTATCGGAAACCAACTCAAGATATTCATCGGACTCAACAGCCTGCTCTTCGATCAAATCTAGCGCGGCACTACGATCCTCTGACGACATTATGGAAATCGCACCTTGCGTAGCCTCTAAGGAATTCTTGAATGCGGCAGCCATTGCAACAATACGATCGATGTAATCGTTAAGCGTCGCTTGCAGCTTGGTCTGCTCTGTCGGTGATATTGCTGCGGCGCTATCCGTTCCGGTGGAAGTATCAGTATCAGCATCATCATAAGGATCAACTTCCGCGTCATCGGAAAGCACAAGATCGCCCAAAAGGTATTTCAAGCGAAATCGCATGTCGCTCTTCTCAAGAAAAGCACGAGCAACCTGCTTCCGATCCCCCTCTACCGCTTCAATCAGCGCGGATGAAAGCGATTCTTCAATTTCAAAACGGGTTTCATGCTCCGACATGAAGGTGACAACGGCCTCATAGCCGCCGTCATGAAGCGCGATCTCAGTAGGAAATGTGGTTGTCCGGTTTACTGATGTCGAGGGAAATCGCTCAGTTTCCGGGTGTGTGCCAATCAGTTGGCGCACCAATGTGGTCTTACCAGCCCCAGGAACCCCCATCAAAACAACTCGGGCATACCCTTCGGCTCTTGCGGGCAGCGGCAGCAATTTATCTCGAAGCTGAATAGCCGAATTAACGCGCGGTTCAATTTCGCCGTAGAAAATCTCTACAACTCTTGGGTCATAGTGTTTTAACGCCTGAGCTTGAGCACCAAGAGACCAAAGTGCCTCGTTCTTCAGCAAATCATTGAGCTGATCAACAAGGTGCTGGGCGTCCTTTTCATCTTCGGTCCCCAACCCTTTGCGCGTTTTTTTCCCAGGCTTATTATTTGAATCGCTACGCAATGGATGGCGAAACTCAACCAACCATGACTTACGACCAGGATTGCGCTTTGCTTTAGCAGAATAGATTTGTGCCATTTGCCTCACCCCTTTCGACGCTTAATGATGTTCCTCGATGTTCCAGCAGCGGCATTTTACCGACAAAATTCTACTTGTCAAGCGCATTTGGAACATCACGGAACATCGCTCGATTTCTAAAGAAAGTTGAAGTTTTAAGGGCCGACAGCTTGAGTGGCCGCGACTACAAAGGGCGATGAGACTGCCTTCCTATCTAGCGTCTCCCCGCTATCAGCCAGAAACTACTGCTCTGGCACGATGCATTTAGTTAAATGCAAGCAACTATTGCCTTCCTCTGTCAATGTGCGACATCTACGATAGTGTAGTCAGTGGCAAGGCACAAGAGTGCAAACCTGTGCAATAAGTATCATGAAGCTGTATGAGCGATCCTCCAAAAAAATCGGGAACCCAAGCCTAAACAGGCAGGAGTCCCCGAACGGGTTAAAAGAAAATTCCAATCAGGCGGCTTCCGCTTCCGCTTCCATTGCACCAGCGTTGTCCTTATCGAGTTCAAGAGCTGCATTGATCTCGCGTTGGCTCACCAGCAACTGCGTCAGCCTTTCCTCCTTTTCGAAGGGTTTGGTTAACTCCGCAAGAATGTCAGCCAGGCGCTTTTCTGCCCGTGCCATCTCCTCGCAGGCTTCTGCCAGCCGACCTTCCAGACTGTTGGCCGCGTTTTCGACCACCCTGACTATCCCTTGCGGATTGTCTGAATGATGAGCCGCATAGGCACGTCGGCCTTTCAGGATGAAGCATGGGCCATCATCGACCGCTGTCGGGATGGTCACATCGAGATCGAAGCCGGCAAACTGCCCTACCGACATCTCTCCCGGCAAGGATTTCCAGTTCCCGAACTTCCGGGTTCTGGCTTTGGCCTCAATGTAACACCGCTGAAGCACCTCTCCCGCTGACGATCGTTCGATGTAGCGCTTTCCGTCGATCACCATACTGAAGCGGTTACCCCGCACATCCGCCCGATCCGCAATGTCGGCTTCTACCGATCCGATCCGTTCCCGTATTTTCTCGATTCTGCCCGGCAAAGTCGCCGACTCCCGCTGGTTCGTCCATCGCTGGTTGTCCCATTGGGATTTCAGCAATGAAAGCTTCGCGACTTCGGCATCAATGCCCGCCTTTTCCATCACCAGCGGATTGCCCGATGCCAAGGCTTTCACCTCAGCATAGGACAGCGCAGCCAACTCCACGTCCTCCGCACTGCGCATTCCGGTATCCCCACGCATGACCTGGGCGATGAAGCGTGCCTTGGTTTCGAGGGTCTGCCAGATGTAGGCGTCGAACGATGCCTCGGTGACGTAGCGGATGATCCTCACGTCTTCGTTCAGGTTGCCCTGTCGAATAATGCGCCCCTCCCGCTGTTCGACATCAGATGGTCGCCAAGGTGCGTCCAGATGGTGCAACGCCGCCAGACGGGTCTGGATGTTGGTGCCAACGCCCATCTTCAAGGTGCTGCCGAGGAGGATGCGAATCCGCCCTTCCCTCACTGACTTGAACAGTTCTGCCTTGGCGGCATCGCTGTCGTAGTCGTGGATGAAGGCAATCTCCGTTCCCGGCACACCCATTTCGACGAGTTTTGCCCGAATGACGTGATAGACACTGAACCGTCCATCGTCAGTCGGCGTGCTGAGGTCACAAAATACGGCCTGTGTCCCACGGAATGCTGCGGTTTCCCGCCATATCCCGAAGACCTTGTCCGCGCACTGGCTGACCTTGCCGCCCTGAGCATCCAGGCTTGAAGGATCAACCAGCCGCATATCCAACGCTGCCTTGCGGCCATCGTTGGTCACCGCCAGCATGTTGTCTTCGCTGGGTGATACTTCGCCGTTGCGTATTGCTTCTGCGCGGGCGACCAGTGTTGCCACGAACTCTTTCAACTCAGGCGTCGGCTTGGCCGTCACGGTTTCCAGATGGTGTCTGGGCACCGGCAGCTTCAGCATGTCCGCAGTGCGGATGTCGGCCACCTCCCGGAACATGGTCATCAGTTCCGGCAAATTGACGAACCGCGCAAACCGCGTGTTCATGCGATAACCACCGCCATCCGGCGATAACTCCAGGGCAGTTACCGATTCCCCGAAGTTCCCCGCCCACGTATCAAACTGCGACACATGATTGGAGCGCAACGTCACAGGTTGCAGGTAGCGTTGCATGGTCCACATCTCGGCCATCGAGTTAGAAACCGGTGTCCCTGTTGCGAACACCACACCCGAACGACCGCCCTGCTTTTCCATCACATGGCGCGTCTTCACGAACATATCGAAGGCGCGCTCCGAGTTGGAATTCGGCAAACCTGCTACCCGCGTCATTTTTGTGAAGCGGTACAGGTTCTTGAAGTAGTGCGCCTCGTCTATGAAGAGATAATCGATGCCCAGTTCCTCGAACGTGAGCATGTCATCCTTCTTCGACTTGGCCGACAGTTTCTCCAGCCTTGCGAGCCATATCTTCTTGGCCCGCTCCAACTCCTTGACGATACGATTCCCCCGCTTGCCTGATTTCGAGGCCATTAGTGCGCACTCGATTTCGTAGACTCGCGCTTCGATGAACGACTGCATGGCTTCGTCGCTCATCTTGACCCTCTCGAAAGAGGCATGGGTAATCAGCACCGCATCCCAATCGCCGGTGGCGATGCGGGACAGCAGCGTCCGGCGTTTGTCGCCGACCAGATCGTCCTTGCTGGCCATCAGGATATTTGCACCCGGATAAGCCCGCAAAAACTCTGCCGCAAACTGCTCAAGCATGTGGTTGGGCACCACGTAGCACGGCTTACTGGCCATGCCCAAACGCCGCAACTCCATCCCTCCGCAAATCATCGTCAGCGTCTTCCCGGCACCGACTACGTGTGCCAGCAGGGTATTCACCCCGCCTGACACAATTCGCCAGATGCCGTCCTTCTGATGCCGATGGAGGTTGTACACCTCGGAAAATCCCGGCAAGGAGAGCCATGAACCATCAAACTCTCTCAGCCTGACTGCATTGAACTGGTCGTTGTACATCCTGACCAGACGCTCGCACCGCTCGGGATCGGCGAACACCCAGGAACGGAACTTCTCCTTGAGCGCCTGCTGCTTTTCCCTTGCGGCAATGGTTTCTTCGGTGTTCACGTAATACCGGTCAGTGACCGGGTCACGATCCCTGATCGTCGGAACCATCTGGTTGAGCGTAACGACAAACAACTCGCCCGCAGCAATGCGCCCTGTGCCGTAGGTTTGGGTCGAAGCTACCGACCGTTCACCTTGCCATGGCACATCAACATTCCATGCACCGGCCTCGGAACTGAACTCCACCGTGCAACCATCGCATTCCAGAAGATGATCGAGGAATGCCGCATAGTCACGCGCCGGGATCCAGGTCGAGCCTATCCTGGCATCAATTTCACCCGGCCCCAAATCAGGCGGGATGACCGCCTTCAGTGCCTGGACGTTGTGGGCATATTCATCCCCAGCCACTTCCGCTTTTTCCAGCTTGCTGCGGACGTTGCCGGAGAGATAGGCATCAGAGGTTTCCCATTGCGAGGATTCCGGATTGAGGAAGATCAAACCGCGATCCGCCATGTCAGGAATAAACTGCAACCTCTCCTGCCCAAGCAAGGACTCCATCAACGCAACGTCGATTCGTCCGCGCTCGTGCAGGGAAACCAGCAGCGCCTCTTCGGCAGACGCACAGCGATCCACCTTGCGAACGACACCTACCGTTCTGCGGTAAAAAATATCCGCCTTCTCCGCCGTACCGCTTTCCTGGTCAAAATTCTCCAGAGACAGCAGCAGTGGCAGATCGGGATCGCCCTTGAATGCCAGCTTGTTGGCTTTGGCATGGAGGTAGCCATGCATTGCCACAAAACCGTCGTAGGCCACATTGAGCGCCAGCCGGTAACTACCAAGCAGACTATCGTCCGCAGTGGCATGCTGGATGTGGAGCAGCCTTCGCGCCGCATAACGGATCGCCATCAAACCGCGAATCCGCTTGGCTACTGTTGCCGACACCGTCCCGTCGATCACCAGCAACTCCTGCCCTTCCGAAACGGCCAATCGGCCATCTGAAGTCAGGCAGTACGAGCCCGGTTTGACGAACTCCGGCGCAGCAACACGAATTCCCCGCTGCGTGTTCACCGACACCTCGGCTGCGCGAGGCTTGTAAATGCCCTCTTGCAACAAAGCTATCCGCTCGGCCAACGCCACTCTCACATCACCATCGAAGATCGCCGCATTGGCGAGGCCAAAGCCATTTGACTTCTGCCCCATGCGCCCGATCAGCATGTCCGGGTTCTGGACATACCAACTTGATACGAACAAGCGCCGGTAACCATCGCACAGCACTTGCGGGGCTTCAATGACACCAATCCATTCGTCGGATGCCTTCTCGCCTTCCACAAGCTTTTGCAGGAAGACAATGTCGGTCGTGACTTCTGTATTGGCGAGATGCGAAAACGTCCTGGAAGGCAGACGAATCGCACCGACGAATTTGGCGTTTGCACTGATATAACGCCGCGCCTGTTCGTCCCACTTGTCGAGCGTGCCCGCAGAAGTAATGAACGCAACTAGACCACCCGGACGTGTTACTTCCAGAGCACGACCAAAGAAATAATCGTGGATGAGGAAGTTCGCAAACGGTAAATTCCGGTCATCCGGCACCTGATAGTTCCCAAAAGGAACATTCGAGATCACCAGATCGAACCAGTCTTTGGGCAGCCTGGCTTTCTCGAAACCGACCGCCATCGTCCTGACCCCATGATGTCCGTAGAGACGCGACAGGATGCGGGACGACACGCGATCAATCTCGATTGCCGTTACTTCCGAAGCTTCGGCCAGATCCTTCGGCATAGCTCCGATGAAATAACCGACTCCCGCAGAAGGCTCCAGGACGCGACCGCCCTGAAAGCCCATCCAGCGAACGGCATCCCATATCGCCTCGATCACGAAGACTTCCGTGAAGTGGGCATTGACAACACTGCCCTTGGCGCTCTCGTAATCCTCGCCCAGAATTTCCGGCATGGACTCGGCTCTCGCCTTCCACGCCGGCTCGTCCTGATCGGGATTGAACGCCTTCGGTATTCCGCCCCATCCGGTGTAGCAGTTCAGAACATCGCGCTCTTCATCCGTCGGCGACCGGTTGTCCGCCTCAAGACGATGCAGCAGCGAAACGGCTGCCATGTTCGCATCGAACTTGGCGACATCGCCTCGCAGCTTCGAGTGCAATACCGGATCAAGGTTGGGCCAAAGAGTCCGGGGCGGCTTGCTCGCATGGATTACCGTCGGTACAGCTATCGACAAATCCTGCGCACCATCTTCATTCACTGGCACGCTGACCCGTGCCAGATCGACTGATGGAAACGCAATGATCTCCGCCGTTTGAGTAAAGCATGGAACAACCTGAAGTGAATCATCCGGGGCAAGACCCGGTAGCCACATCGTGGCCTCTGCAAGTTTCTTGAGTTTCACGTATATCTCCTGAAAAAACCGGAGACACGCGTCCCTACCGGGATGTGTCCCCGGAAGGGTTAAATGAATAACTGTCGATCATGGAGCGCCAGCTTTCGCCAAGCGCCACAAGACTTGATGCCTTTATGTCTTATCGAATCTCAGCGAATACCGAGACCGTCAGCGTGTTGATAATCAAAAAGCCATTTCACGCTGCATGCCGCAATTGCTTTCTCGGCAGCCCGTGGCGATACGCTTTTCGGAATTTCGATACGGCGACGTTCAACGGCGTCGACACCATGATCTGACGACTTGTCCACGCACAACTTCGACGCGTGACGGTTTTTGCGCCGACCGCATTGATCTCTTCTTCGATGACAGAAATCAGCAGATCGTCCAATGCGTCCAACTGCATTGACGATGCCGTAATGAAGCGCTCTGGCGTCAGGCCGTAATCGGATACGAAATCGGCACGACTGAGGTTGGCGAGATCGCAATCTTCGTCAGGCTGCTGTAGCGGATAAGTCACAACGGCCAGCTTGGATATTTCAACTTCCTTGACGGCCACACGCACCAACCCGCACTCCAGCAACGGTTGCATCCATTCCTTACGCTCCAGCATGTTCATCGACGCGCGATGACCATATTGAATCGATTCGAACGGAACGCCGTGTTGCCGCAAAACGCTTGCCGTCGATTCCAATGCCCTCACCACCATCTCCAGTTCGGAGTCGTAGGACTCCTGAAGAAAGGCTTCGTAGCTGACATCAGAATCGATTTCACCGGACTGGATAAGTTTGGAAAACTCCTCTATATCCAACCAGGAATCGATATCAACGTAAAACAAGCGGTGTTCCATGTTCGGAAGCCAATTACCTACTCCCATGATCTATCTCCTTAAAAATGCGGAGACACAGGCCCCCTTGCGGGATGTGTCCCCGCTTGGGTTATGGCCTGATGGCCGAAATGATTTACGACTGAGATGCTTTGGCCTGCGAACACAGATACAACAGGCAACTAGAGTTGTGCGGCCCCCACCAGTGTCGCCACCGGTCGAGCACTTTTGCCTTCTCCTCTGTCGGTAGCCCGAAATAGCTGGCACGTGCAATGCGCCACCACTTCGCTTCAAACTTGCGGCGCTCCACTTCAAAGGCATTGGCCTGCAAACAACGCTTGACCATGACCTCATCCACAGACGGTTGTACAGCGGCAATCTGGTCGGCAAACAACGGCAAGGCATCTCGTTCGGCACGTTGCTTGCGCAGTACAGCCGAACGCTTTCTTGCCGAATCGCGGAAACCCTCGTATCTGGGATAACGATCGAACAGCATCGCTAGTTCCCCCTCGCAAGGTTTTGCTCGCGCTTCATGAGTCCAAGATAGACCAGGTAGCGCTTTAGTCCATCCAGATCGCTACGGTGCCGCATCCAGCCATCCTCGAAAATCTCAAAACCCTTGATCTCGAAAATGCTCCGGCCACGCGTGTTACGAACATCGGCATAGAAGCAGCCGCGCTCGTCCAGATTGATGAAGTACCGATAGATGGCACTCCTGAAAAGTTGAGTCATGACGCCTCCATAAGAAATGCGGGAAACGCCATGTCCCCGTGCTGGAGGCTGACGCCCCGCAGGGTTATAAAATGCTGTTTGTTTCCAGCGGCCAGCTACCGCCTTTCAGTCCCCGCCCAACGGACAGGTACGGAATCCGCTTTCCGCAAAAGGCTGCTGTAACCCTTTCTGGAAAGCCCGGCGTTTCCGCCGGGTAAATGCCCTGTTCTCATCCGCGCTTGCGACTGCGCTTGCGCTTCCGAAAACCAAATCGGGCCCATGTTTCCGGATCGACGGGAAGCGGTGTCGTCCGGGCATTTTTGAGATTGACGAAAACGCCGTGGTAGGCGATCTGTCCGTAGCGAAAAAGCTCCCACAGGAGGTTCAAGGCATACAGCGATACGCCCCTGTTGACGAAGAGCGATTGCTTTTCGAGCGCATCCGCCAAGCTGCATGACGGTGTATCGTCATCGGCTTCCTGCGTCTCGTCCCCGATCTCAGGGAGCAGGTCGATTGCATGCGGCAGGCGTTCGACCTTCGACTTTTCCCAGCGAGATGGCACTTGACCCAGAATGACCTGACCATCGTGAAGCCGATTGCCCAGATCAAGCCAATAGCCGCCACCGCCACGGGATACTGCGTCAAGGATGGCCTTCCTGGCCGTGCGGTTGTCCACGCAGCCGATCACAAGATCGGTACGCAGATTTTCGTTGCCAGTCAGGCGCTTCGTCTCAGCCTGCCAAGCGGTACCCATCGCCATGTTGATGCGATTGACGAGCACCGTCGCCTTCGAGAGGCCCACGTCAGACGGATAAAACATCTGCCGACCGACATTGGCTTCCGAAACCTGGTCGCTGTCGATCACCGTGACCTCCAGCCCGCCGGGATGCCCTAGTGCTACCATGGCCGTATGAAGCTGGGCCAATCCCATCAACATCTGAGACCCCGTACCACCGGCACCTATCACTGCGACGCTAACTTCCCGCGTGAGGAGTTCAGGAGAGATTTGATGAATAGCCATCTTCCCCTCCCTTCGAATTCTCCGCACCGAAAGCCAGCGGCAGGAACAGCCCGTTGGCGCATAGGCGGAAAGTCGTTGAACAGCGCTCGCGGTCACAGTTACCAACCACGCCAGCGATCTTGAACTCACCCCGGTCATCTCGATCATCTTCAGACGAGAAGAAGGCCGCTAGACGACCATGGGAGTGAATATCGACCACCAGATGCTCATCCTCATCGAGAACCGGTCGCGTGTAGCTGACGTGGCTGCACCCGGTGGATAGTTCTTCCAAGCGTTCCAATCGCATATCGCCGGTTCGCGCGTTCCACACTATCCAGCCCACGCATTCATCCGGACACCGAACTGCGGCGTAGCGAAAAAACTCGAAGACCAGACTGCGAGGAATCTTGCCAAACGCAAGCGACAACTCTCGACCAACTACACCGTAAGGCATGGGAACATCCCGCTGGCGAACCAGTGGCATCCGCAGATACATCCAGGGGCGGCGTGCCTCCAGCCACAGCCCGTCACCGGTCACCAGAAATCGGTGACCATTGCCGGTCATGGGCACGAATTCACCGTACCGAGGAACCACCTCTACGGGTGCAGAATGTTGTAAAGCAATATCGCGCGCGTCCATTCACACCTCCGCTTCCAGAATGGCTGCCTCGAAAGTTTCGCCCAACGTCTTGCCCGTTGAAACGAGCGAACGTGTTGGAAAACTGGCGAACCTGCCATCAAGCAAATCCCGCCACAGGGCAAAGGGGCCAGCCCGGTAACGGGTCAGCCCCTTGGCCGTATGGATGTTCGGATGGGTGAAGTAGGAACGGAAAAACGCTTCCTCCCATGCCTCGCTCTGATACGCCAAATCGCCTTTCGGTAATCGGGCGCTCCCCACGCAGATATTCCCTGAACTCCAGACGTTGAAGAATGGCGCGACAAACAGGTTCATACCTGCTTCGGGGCGTTGCCGACCTTTGTAGGCAAATACCTTCCATGCCTTGTTGGTCACAACGAAAATCAGCCCCGGACAAGGAACACGCCCGGTACGCGCGCCCAGCTCCTTGCAGTCGAACCAGACCTGCCGGAGTTTGGGTTTGCTGAACCAGACGAAAAAACCCGATCCTTCGGCGAGTACATGCATCGGTTTGAGTGCAGGCCTGAGCATCGTCTCTGGCTCCAAAATCCTCATCAGCGACATGAGCCCCGATTTGCTTGCCGGGACACCCGCCTGAATGGTTGGCCGATCCTCATCATCGTTTGATACATCGTGAACCGAGACGAAAGCCGGATTGCGGCTTGCGTCCTGATACACGAGGATGGCGTTGGTCAGCCGATAGGACTGGCTGCTTGAAAATGTACTGACACTTACCGTCATGGCGACCTCCAAAAAAATGCGGGGGCGCGCCACCCCATACGGGTGTGACGACACCCCCGCAGGGTTTATAAAACAAAAAATCAAACCGGCTCGGCAATACAGCCAATCAGTCTATCCAGAGCAAACAGCAATTGCAGACCCAATTCCGTTCCGCGTTGCCATACGGAAAACCCCTCTGGATCGAGAGGCACCGCCTGAGCGCCGAAGAGATCGGTGTAACCATCGCTGACACTGTTCGCATACTCGATAAAATCATCGAACACACGCTCCAGCGGGTCATCGGCACTCCATCTCAGGTAAGCCCCAAAATAGACGCTTTCGACATCCATGCCTTCAAGACCGGGAAGCTGACCACCGTCGGCCTCCAGCCGCTCAATATCGAGCAGCACAGATGCCAGTGGCGCCAATTCACCACCGGCAACCGCTATTTCCCCCAAGGCTGAGTCATCCAGCACTCGCTTGGGATTGATTACCCAGCCCGGAAAATGCTCGTCGAACCAATCGGGCGAAATGGCCTCCTCCATATCGGCGGCGGTCATGCCCATCGCGGTCATCTCCTCGACCCAGTCATCCTGCTCGCTGCTGCCCTGCCAGTGAATGTATTCACAGACTTGCCGGGCTGTTGCCGGGGTGTAAGCAAAGAGCGTTTTCCCGGAAGCACGTTGCAGCCAGTAAAGCGCCGTCTCGCCCAAACCGGGATTGGTCGCCTCGATGCGAGTGATTCGCTCCTTCAATGACAGCCACACCACCTGCTCGGACTGTAGCGCCCAATACCACCGGGTCTCTTCATCCTGTTCGGTGGAGAACTGCAATCCATAGCTGATCGCTTCCGCTCCCGTGGCCACCAGAGCACCGAATGCAAAGTGCTCCAACTGCCCCGCATGCCGGTTAATCCAGCGGGCGAAAGCCTGCTGCACCAACGACTGCGGCATACCCGACGCATCGCCTTGAATCTCCCCCGCATCCAGCCAGCGAAGCGCCAACATGGACCAACGACGAAGATCAAGGCACGGGTCGAGAGTTCCGGCCAATGAGTTCCCAAACCTTGGCAGGCTCAGAGGATCAGTGGCTGGACGAAAGCGTCCGGCTGGCAACGTTCGCCAGGCAGCACTTTCTCCTGAGATCGCTGCACTAACCGTTGCAACGCATGCACGCATAGTTTCATCTCCTCGTGATCGAAGGTGGGAACCCCTTTCGGGATCCCCTCTTCAAGTTGCGAGAAATCGCCATCAGCACCGGCCTGAAGCCGTTCCTTAAGCGACACCATGGCCTATCCCTTCCGAAAGACCAGCAGGCCCAGGCAATCGACTAGCCTGAGAAGATGCCGGATGGCATCCTTCAAGTAATCGACTTCCGGGATTCCCACAGGTCGCAGTTCGATATAGGTCAGCCCATCATCACGCCGACGAGCGACAACATCCAAGCGGCTCAGGGGTTCCGCGCCCTTGGTTCCGACTGCGCGCCGGAAGCTGTAGACGAGGTGATCTCCCTTCTGCTCGGGCCCCTCGATGGAAGCCGTCGTGATTTCCGGATAGGTAGCGGAGTAGACATCCCTCACCTGCTCCGGGGTCAATTCCGGGCCGGGATCGGGTAACGCGATGCCGTTATAGGCGAATGAACGAAGAAGTTTCTTTACGGTAATGGTCATGGCCGCCTCCTCATGCGAAAAGGTTTTCTTCGGCCTGACCGGCCTCTGCTTTGGGCGACCCGCCGTTTCCGTCATCGTCATCGTCATCATCCGCAACCACCGCTGGCTCGATCACCGAAGAGCCTTTGTTGATCGCTTTTTCCGCCTTCTTGTTGGCGTCCTTTTTGGCCGCTTCAAGAATAGAACGTGTCGCTTCGAGCTGTTCGGCAAGCGACCTGTGCTCATCGGCATAGCTCTTGAGCAATCCGACGAACTGCTCGTCGAGTTCCTCAGCCGTGCCGGTGAGAACCAGCGGTGTCGCCAATGCTTCAGCGTCCTTTGCTTCCTTCGGGGTGGGTCGCACCGTAACGGTAATCGCCCCATCCCGACCTGACGACAGCGTGACGGCAATCGCCGCGCATCCGTCCAACAACGATTTGAGTTCCTGAAAAAACATGGTGGTACCTCCATAGTAAATGCAGGCGTACCACGACCCCTGCGGGGATCGTGATCCCCGCGTTGGGTTAAATTAAAACAGCGTTACTCGGCGCTAAACCGCATCGAGCGCGGCACCTTGCCCTCATAAGAAAAGGTGCCAACATTCAGCAGCGATTTGATGAGTTCGTCCTTCTTTCCGGCCAGAGCCTTGGCAAATGCGCCGCCCATGCTGGACTTCAGCCCAATCTCATCGCACACCGCCTCGATTTCACTCTTGGTGAGCAGCTTCAGGAAGTCTTCGCAGAGCTTCCAGTGCCGCGCCAGATCAATTTCGAGGTACTTGACGAGTTGAACCAGCGTCTTCTCCTCGACACCATCAGCCGCTGATGCGGCAAGACCCAGAAGCATTTTGTCCCTGATGGCTTCATCCGCCACCGAGACAACGCGGGCAGCCTCGTCAGTCTTCAACGAGAAACTCGCATACTCCTGTCCCATGAGACTACCCAAAGCTTTTGTCAGCTTGCTGTCGCTGATGTGCCGGGCATTGCCAGACAACGAGAGCGAAATGAGCACCGTAAGATTTCTCTCGCGATCCGTCATAAGCTCGCGCCTTAGCGCCTTGCGCCATACTTCCAACCGGTAGTCCTTGACCCTTTGCGAGTCCTGAACTTTGGTTTCGGTCTTGGCTGCCTGCTTGGCTGCTGCGGCAGTTTTTTTGCCAAGCTCCTTCGCTGACTCGGTTGCTGGCTTGTGCTGATCCTTTTCCGCCTTGATTCGCGACGCCACTTTCTTGGTATTGCACGCCGCATCGAAGCACAGATCGGGATAAACATTGCCCAGTTTCCCCGGCACCCCAGAAATGGCGGCACCAAAGTTCTTGCAGGCACGGCAGGCTTTCGCCTGTTCCTCGCCCACACCCGTCTCGCCTTCTGCCACGAGCCGCAACAACGTGAAGTCATCTCCCGGACGGACAATCCGAGTGGTCGGATAGTCGTCGCTCAGAGATTCCCTCTTGGCATCGAGCGAAGCTTCGGTCTTCGCGTCATAACAAGCACCGTGGGTGCAGTGCCCTGCGGAGATTGCCTCACCGAAAAGAGCCTGCTGATTGCCCGAGTTATGCTGGCAACCAGCGCACTCGCCCTTGTCGAAAATGGCACTCCCAAGCGACCGCGAGATTTGTTCAAGCTGCCCGCGAAACTGGACAACCGTTGGCAGGACGGACTGGGAAAGAAGTCTCTCCAGAACCGCATCCTGCCTTTCTCGCGTCACGACAGCCAACAGCTCGGCGTGGCCCAACTGAATACGCCGCTCAGACAAGGCCTTTCGGACTTTTTCAGAGCAGTTCATCAGCGCAAGCCGCTTGTCGAGCGTTGACCTAGACCAACCCAGACGGCGTGCTGCTTCGTCTCGGTCACCCTGGCAACGGCCCAGAATTCTGGCCGCAGCTTCGGCTTCCTCGGTCGGACTCATGTTGGCGCGCTGGACGTTTTCGATCAGCGCGGCCTCATCGGCTTCACCATCATCCAGATCGCGAATCAGTGACGGGATTTCGTAGTCATCCCCGAACACTTTCTTCGCGGCACGCCACCGGCGTTCACCGGCAACGATTTCATACCGCCCCATGTCACGAGGACGAATCAGAATCGCCTGAAGCACGCCTTTCGATTTGACGGACTCCTCAAGCTCCGCCATCTCGGATGGGTCGAAATAACTACGTGGGTTGCGGCCAGGAAAAATGTTCCCGACCTTGATTGATGCTTGCAGTTGCATTATTGCCTCCAATGAAAAAGGCGGGCAGCCACATCCCCGGACGGGATGATGACTGTCCCGCCGGTGGGTTAATGTGTGTGGCGTTGCCGGTATCTTTTCAGCACCCGTTCCAAAATCTCTTCGGAATTGATGCCAAACAAACGACAGCACGCCATAAATGAAAATGCGTTTGACCGCCCCTTCGGTGCCAGCAACCATTCGAGAACTTCCGCCCGCGTTGCAGCGGATGCCCTCAAATCGAAAAGGTCATGCAGCGACTTCTCCAGCAGATACCCATGCAGCCTGACGATGTCATCCTCAGTCCACGGGGTAATTTCACCGCTATCTGCAACACTGCCTGCGACCGCCGACACTTGGGATTGGAACGCGTGCTCGTCTTCCATGCGCATGGCCGTCTCCGCTGTTGATTGCCGACGCCCCCGGTGAAGATGGAGGGCATAGACTCGTTCTCTCAGACTGGCTTTTCGCCTGTCTTGAAAAACTGGAACGGCTCAACTTCGAGACGGTAGCCATTACTTTCGATGACGTTCATTTCCCTGTCTCCCCAAAAATATCGCTTACTTGGGAAGAGGTATTGCTCAAAACATCCTTGCGTCTGCGATAGGCAATCAGCAACTGCTCAAGCTCATTGCCTTCGAAGGACTCTTCTGCCCGAAGAAAAACTTCGTCCAGCTCACCGACTGTTGCCGCATTGCCGATTGTTGCCAGCATGGCACCGAGCTTGCCGCCAACTTCGCGGCCAGGAGTTGAATCATTGCCGCTTTTCCCCTGCCCATCGGAATCCTGTTCTCCGGGTTCATCATCGATGACCGGCGCCCACGAACCGTTGATGGCATCGGCAATCCCGATATTCTGGGTTTCACCGCGCTCGTTCAGCTCATCCATGGCAAGAGCCAAAGCAAGCTCAGGAGACTTCGGCAGCAGATTGCACAGGCGGCGGATGACCGTCTTGAGGCCCATCGGAATGAAATGCGTATCCCATGTGCTCTCTTTACGGTATTTCTTGGCCATCTGGTAGCCACGGGAGTTATCCCGCACCTGCTCGACCTGCTCCTTCGACATGGCGAGGAATGTGCGTCCGCCATCCTTGAAAACAGCGACAGCATAGAAACCAATGATCTGGCCTCTCTCCTCGTCTCCAGCCGGAAACCCGTTCTTCTTCAACGGCTCATGCATCAGCGTCCGATTCAGGCCAAGCACGATGTCGAACTTGTCGTTGATCCGCACTTCGTGAGGATAGATGTCCTGCACGAACCCGCTGTTGCGTGCGAGTTTCATGAGTCCCTGATATCCGGGAATCAATTGGCACTGACTGCCAAACGGGACGAGGTAAGCTTCGCCCATCAGGCCGACTTCCAATCCCAACTGACAAGCCTGAATGACAGCCGCAAAGACACTGCGAGGATCCGTTTCAGACAATTTCGGATTCAGTCGGAAGGCCGTCAGCGCGGTTCGCGTCATGCGATCCGGATTAAGATGCTTGGGCAGCGCACGAGCAATTTCCCCCTTAAACTGCACCAGCATGGCCGGGAAAGGCACCACGTTGGTCGTATTTCCCTCACGGGATTTTTGTATGTTGCGCAAAGTTTGAGACATGGTTTTCTCCAAAGAAAATGGCGGAGACACCATGGCCCAGAAGCGGGAAATGGTATCCCCGCCGGGGTTGATGAACTACTAAAGAAACCGCCGATCAGGCGGCGTACGACTCAAAATCATCGGCATTTGCTGCCCACCGTGGTAACGAAATCAATTCGATCTCGCCACCCGGCTGGTAAGCCGGCCAACTACCCGATTCCTGGCACCACTTCAGAAGCTGAAGTGCCGCCCGATACTTCTTGCGACCGACTTCGATGACTTCGGGGTCGGCGCGGTAGACTGCAACTGCGTGCGGTGCGTCCTTTTCGGCAGCGATGAAAATGAATGGAAGCTCCATTCCCGTTGCCGCCTTGACACCGTCCACGTAGAAAGCTGCCTGCACGTCGTAGCCCAACGTCGCCACAGCCCGCGAGAAACCAGCAGCACTCGCATCAACACAGGACTTGAGATCGGTGATGACTTCCCCGTTGAACCAGTCCGGGCGACATTTGCAAGTAATCCCGGTTGCAGGATCGTTCCAAAATACCGTAAGTTCGGCATCGCCACGGCTGAGCAGTTTGGCCGCTCCCTTGTGAGAGTGAACTGCCGCGCGCATTAAAGTCAGCGTAGCCAACTCCTCCGAGGTGATCAGCGTTTTCCCCTGATTCTCAGCGTCGAACTTTGCAGCGGCTTCCTTGCCTTCCTTGGTGCGGCGGTCGAATTTCTCGGCCACCGCGATTTCTTCAGAAAAGCGTTCCGGTTCCAAAATAAATGCATGAACCGCACTACCAAAAGCCATCGCGGGCGTCAGGTGGTGCGGATAATCAAGATATTCACGAAGGTGGGCCGGACTTCTCGAGTATCTTGACGATGCCCGTGTGTCCGATTGCCTTGTCTTCGTGATACCGCTTTGACGGCATGACAAGCATGCCTGGGTGACTTAAGTGCATGATGCCTCCAGTAAGAAAACCAGAGTCACCTACCCCTTGCGGAGACTGTGTCCCCGGCTGGGTTGAAAAATACTGTTTGTTTCCAGCGGCCAGTTACCGCCACTTGTTCGTGCGGATAACCGCTCGATCAAATACTTCTTTCCAGAATGCGCTCAAGGAACGCACTCGGGAAAGCCCCGGAATACCGGGGCAGAATTCATTCAATTTTCCTGGGGTGCTTTGACATGGATAGAGCCTTGCGGATCATGTCGCGGGTTTCCGGGTCGGTGCGCCCTTCTTTGAGCCTCTGGTAGAGATCGCAGGCAAAGGCCATCGGCAACGGGTCGAAGAATTGAACGATAAAGGGATGGGATTTCATGATTTTCTCCTGAGGTTGGTTAAACAGCCACAGCGAAAATCACTCCGGGCCTGGAGTGATCCCCGCAGGTCAAAGAGCTCTCGATTGAAAGCGCTATGACCTGCGGGGAAGTCCCCCACAGGCAGTGCATATCAGATACCAAGCGCGCGAACGATTGGGCGGCTGATGATCCAGCCTGAAATGCAGCAAGCAAGAAGTACGAGTTCCATGAGATGCCTCCATAAAAAATGGGGGCACCCCTCCCCTGATGCGGAGGCGATGCCCCCGCACGGGGTTAAAATTTCAGGCGATTACTTCAAAGGAAGCATCACCTTTATTGCCAAGATCAGCTTCGATCCTGTTGCGACGTTGCCGTATGTACGCAGGTACATCGTATTGCCGCCAGTCAATTTTTTTGTCCTCGACCACTTCGACAACCTCGACAGTCTCAACCACATTGACCGCATCGGGCGTTGCCGTTTGTTCTTGTGGCCGGATGAAAACATTCTTCAAACTTTCAACTGCGAAGCGAAGAAATGACAGCACAACATGAAGCCCTGCCAGCATGGCTAGGACGAGAATGACGCGTTCCATAAACAAACCTCCTGATGAAAATGGGAGGCTGCTCCCAACCATGGGGAGTGACCTCCCGGTTGGGAAAAGATGAAACGAAATTCTCAGAACGGCTCAATGTCCGGCACATCCTCGAATGCAGGGCCGGTGGCCTGTTCTGGCTTGGCACCGGCTTTAACATTGCGCTTGGGTTTACCAGGTTGTGGCGTGTCCTTTTCAGATGGGCGAGAACCCAGCATCTGCATCTCGCTGGCGATGATCTCGACCACGTAGCGATCTTGACCTTCCTTATCCTGCCATTTACGCGTTTGAATACGGCCTTCCACGTAGATAGGCGAACCCTTTTTGAGGTACTCACCCACTACTTCAGCCAACCGGTTGAAAAAGATGATCCGGTGCCATTCGGTGAATTCCTTACGTTCGCCTGACTTGCTCTTGCGCGTCTCCGTCGTAGCAATTCTGATCGTAGCAATCGCTTCGCGTTCTTGGGTGTAGCGAACCTCGGGGTCTGCTCCAAGATGGCCGATGAGGGTGACTCTGTTCAATGATGCCATGCTGCCTCCTGACTAATGATGGCAGGTAGGCCGCCGTATCCTGACGGGGCTGCCCCGCCGGGGTTAAAGAAAAATGCTGTTTATGAAGAAGGCCAGCTACCCTCAACTTCGTCCGCCATAAGCGGAACGAAAGATGGCTGAATTCTGTGCCGCCAATTTCGCCGTGTGGCGTCGAAATGCGTCCATCTAGGTCACATTTCGAACTTCAGCATTGATGTCAGATAGGTACGCTCCCCCTTGATTACAACGGGAGAGGTCAAATGGCAACGACACAGAAGCAGAGAAATATATCCACGCAAATTCCATCAGTCCGGCAGAACAACAGCAGGCCATTTCTTACCCAGAAAGCCTTGCTCAATTCGCTGCATGCCCAGCAGATTTTCGAGCGTGGCTATGAGATGTGCGCCAACGCGCTATTCTCATTGAGTGTCGTTTTACGATTCATAGGGACTGAGGAACAGGCGCAGGAAGTCGATGCGATGGTCGATACTCTGATCAATCAGGCATTGGAGGGAATTCAAAAGGAATCACTTCGGCTTAAAGAGATTGCTGAAAGCAACGGCATCGAAACCACCATCGGCTACACCAGCGCAAAAACAGTCGATGTCCAGATCACCTCGCCGCGTTCGATCAAATACCTGGCGATCATCCGCGAGTTCGACGGCATGATGTCCAACATGGATGCACTCTGGCTGTCCTGTGTCATTACGGACACTCAATATGCTCGCGGGGTCTATGAATGGAAGCGGCGAATTCTTCGTCTTGCCGGTCAGATACGGCAGATTGCTACCCGAGCTGTTCTCGCTGCACGTAGAAAAGAAAATTCCGAGGTTGTCGCTGAATCAAGCGGTCTACAGATTGCGGAGGCTGATCAAATTGCGGCAGAAAGCGCCAAAGGAAATATCTCCGAAACTGAGTAAATAGAGATCAACCACTTCCGTAAGAAGCGGTTAACCCAGTTTTCTCGCCAGACTCTCGGCCTGTAGATGCGTGTAACGTTTAAGCATCTGTAGCGTCTTGTGACCACTGATTGCCGCAAGTTCAAGAGTGGAAAAATCCCCCCGTTCTGCAAGACGAGAGATCGCCTCGTGACGAAGGTCATGGAATGTCATATTTTTTATCTTCGCTCTTGCACAGGCTGCTTTGAACACATGGAATAGTGTCATCCGTTGGACTGGCAGAACCAATCCGCATGTACTTTTTGGCAAGCTCTTGAGTACAGCGATGGCCTTCGTTGAAAGTGGTACTGCTCTGGCTTCTTCATTCTTGATCTTCATTGGATCCAGCAGCAATGCCAGCTTACGCTTGTAGTCGATATTTTCCCATTCAAGGCTTAACAATTCTCCCTGTCTCATTGACGTTTCAATGGCTAACTCTACCGCCGGCAATAGCCACGGATTTCTGCTCGCGGCGCACTGTTCAATAAGTCGCGTGGCCTCATCACCCACTAGGCGGCGAGTACGCGAAGGCGCGGCAGAAGGCTTGCGCACGTTAGCGACTGGGTTTCCGAGTGGTAGAACGATTCCGAACTCATGCACTGCTACGGTCAAAACCTTGGAGAGCATATTGATCTCCTTCTTGACAGTAGAACCTTGGACAACTTTCAAGCGGTCGTCCCGATACTGTGCGACAACCTGAGGCGTTATAGCAGCGATCGAATAATCGCCCAGTTCATCGGTTAGATGTTTGACCTGAGTACGCCAAGCCTCTTTTTCATCCTTGCGAGCCTCGATAGTGGAAAGGGGCAAACTCCTCCTTAAACCGCTTGGCAATATCCTTAAAAGTGGTTCGTTCTGCTGTAGATCTTGAAATGAAGGCCCCTCGATCCATTTCAGACTCAATTGCCCGCGCCCAAGCCTCAGCATCTTTCCGTGTCTCGAAGGTCTTCGATTGCCCAGGATGCCCCTTGCGGCGAACTTTCGCTTGCCACCAGCCGCTTTCTCTTTGTTCGAAGGTTGCCATGTCCAAGTGTCCCCGTTTTGTCCCCGAAATTGATATTTCGTATACTACATCACTCCTATATACTTGCAACTAATCAGTTTTTAAAAGAATAATTCACCGTCCTGGAAAGCGTGTTTCGGGTAATACCTGAACGCGGGTTCGAATCCCGCCCTCTCCGCCATCAAAAAACAACTAGGCCAATGAAATATTTAGGCTTTTCTGTTGCCTAATTCTTTAATGCTGCCTTAAAATTGACATGGAATGACATAGCTTTGGCAGCTTTCATGGGGCGCCATTTTCCGAACACATCGTGGATAGCTCATAATCCTTTATCAATGCCGCCGATTGAACTTAATTGCCAGAATTTGCCGGATTCTGCGTAAAAAAATGCCTATTCCTGAACAGTCTTTCCAGTTCGACAAAGAATGATGGCTTGTTTGCTGCCGGTGGTTCATGTTGCCGCATGTTGAGGCAGTTGTAGTCTGTTCCTCTCGCAAACCTACTTTGCAGAGGATGAACAAGGATGACAGACAAATACTACGAAAAGCTCTTGCCCTGGCACCCGAGTGAGAAAGAAAAAACGCACTCTGAGATTTATTACCGTAGAAATCATCGCTCTTAAAGATATTAAAAAACATGCCGATATGAAAAAGAGAATTTAATAATAACAAGCATTGGCGTAGATTCTCCTATTCTCCTGTAACCTTGGGAATCGATTGCACGCAGGATTACAGCAACAAACGTTCCACCCAATATTAGCCTTCACTGCGCGAGGAAAGTCATGAGTACGCTACAGAAATTGCATGAGGGCCTTGAAAAGAGCCTTTGGTACACTTTGACGAGGAAGCTCAGCAGCTTTCTACTGTTGTTCATCTTTGATCTCTGCTTTGTCGCGATCTACATTCGGCAAAAACAAATGACGCTCAAGGCGCTTGATGATGGCGCGATCGATCATGGCATAGTTCAGGCAATCGCGGCCCAGCTTGATAACGGTCTCTACCTGATGCTGATCATTACGACCATAGCCCTGGCGTGGAACGTCGGCCAGATTGTCTACTTGCGCTGGCTGATCGTTCGACCGTTGAAAATCATCACCGGAATTCTCAACGATATAGCCAACGGTGAGGCAGACTTCACTCTTAAACTGCCGCTGCTGACACACGACGAAGTAAGAGATCTTGCCGAGAGCTATAACCGCTTCTCCGAGAAGATGCGCACCATGATTATCGAGATCAAGTCGGACACTGACGATTTACAGAAAACAGCCAATGGCCTGGCCGAACTTTCGGAAAACATTGCCAACAACACGCAGCAACAGAGCCAGGATGCGTATGCTATGGCGGCACAGGTTGAGGTCATGACCTACACGTTGGAAGGACTGGCGAGCGAGGCGGAGGATGTGCAGAAAGTCTCTGGGGCATCAAGCGAGCATTCAGCGCGAGGCGGCGAAGTGATCCACGCCGCAGCGAATGAGATGAAAGAGATCACCGCGACTGTCAATGAATCGTCGCGCATCATTCAGGATCTCGGCCTGCAGTCCGACCATATCTCGCAAATCGTCAACGTCATCAAAGAAATCGCCGATCAGACTAACCTGCTTGCGCTTAATGCCGCAATTGAGGCGGCGCGCGCTGGCGAACAAGGCCGTGGATTCGCGGTCGTCGCTGACGAAGTACGCAAGTTGGCCGAGCGCACTAGCAATTCGACGAAGGAAATCGAGGTGATGATTGAGAAGATTCAGTCCGGAACACGCCTTGCCGTTCAGAGCATGGAAGGCGGCGTAAAATGCGTCGGCAAAGGGGCTGCGCTGGCCCTGCAGGCTGGCGAGGCGATCACTCAGATCAGGAGTGGCGTGGATCAGGTTGTGCAGGCAGTCAACGGAATTTCTGCTTCTCTGAAGGAGAATGCGCTGTCGAATGCCGAGAACTCCCGCAAAGTTGAGGGCATCGCACTTATTTCAGAAGAAAATAACACCGCCTTCCAGCAAACCGCCAAGACGATTCAGTACATCAACAATCTCGCCAGCAACCTTGGCAATCAAGTTGGGCGTTTCAAAACGTAGCCGTTTCAAACAACTCCAATGGCTCCCGAACGCTGATTCTTTAATGTTACTGACAAACTGGTTTTAATTACTGACGGATTTCAGCCAATAATTTGCGTAACATATTGATTAATTGGTGCTGATGACACGAATCGAACGTGCGACCTACTGATTACGAATCCCCAATTAAATCATCAACTTAATGATAATTAAGGAAACATTAGAGCAATCAGCGTAACTATACAGTATCTTATAAACAATAGGTTAAGATAGTTTAGAATAACTTAGAAAATCTGACTGCTGCACCGCAATTGCACTCAAATCCGGACGCTCTCAATGCTCAAACGGTACGCAAATCTCAACCCAACCGGCCTTGCAAAGAAGCTGGGGGAATGTATGCGATGTATTGACATGCAGCGTCAATGTAGCTACATTGACGCCATGCATATAGGAGACAACATTATGTTAGCGACTCTCAAAACTACCGATGTCCGTTCGCGGATCGAGCCGGAAATCAAAGACCGCGCAACTGCGGTACTGGCTTCCTGCGGCCTTAATCTGAGCGATGCAATCCGCCTCTTCTTGCGTCAGGTTGTTGTCCATGAAGGTTTGCCATTCGAGGTAAAGGTTCCCAATGCCTCAACCCGGGCAGCAATGCAGGAAGCGCGCTCAATGAGAAAAGCAAAGTTTGATTCAGCCCAGGCACTATTTGATGACCTCGAAAAAACCGGCCAAACAAAAACGCGCAAAGCTTCCGCGAAATAGCGACAAAACCAAACAGTTCGCTAAAGACTGGGAGCGCCTGAGTCATTCAGGACGCTATGACATGAATCGCTTGAAAGAAGCGATGCTGCTGCTAATTGCAAACGATGCCCCACTTCCCCCTGAATACCTCGACCACGAACTAACTGGGGAATGGAAAGGTTTTAGGGAATGTCATATTGGCGGAGATTTTTTGCTGATTTACGAACTGCAAACCGATGGCGAAATAATTTTTACCCGCACTGGAACGCACGCTGATCTTTTTGAATAACGCGAAAAACCATGTATCTCGATAGCAACAACTTTTAAAGGAAAGAACTATGCGTTTATTGTTAGCTATTATTTTTCCCTGGCTCCAGTTCTTTACCATTGGGCGGCCAATTGCAGGGATTATCTGTTTGGCTTTGCAGATCACTATGATTGGCTGGATACCGGCGTCCATCTGGTCGGTGTATGCGTTGAGCCAATACAAGACCGACAAAAAAATCGAAGCGGCGCTGGGTAAGCAGCCAGGCTAACTCGGCCAGCGCGGTTGGAACTTCAATCCATCATGCAAAATTCTGAGGCGGTTTAGCATGCTAAACCGCTCTCCCCTGCAATTTAATAATAAGCTGGCATATCTTGCGGCTCTATATGGATGCATGTAGCATGTTGCGTATGCATGCGATCAAAAACAATCTAACCAAAAAACTCGGCTCGTTGGTAAGCGATGAGTCGGTCTTTCGGCATTCGATAATAGGCATGCTCAGCTTCATGGTGCTGCTGCCCTTAATATTGAAATTATTTGGTTTTGGTCGCCATGATATTTACATTGCGTTCAATTCGGTTGCTCTGTTCTTTTTGGCTCTACTTTTGGGCTCGGGGTTACTCAACCTACAGCCGAAAGAAAAAAGAGAACCGTTGAAAAACGGTTGGTCTGTTTTTTGCCAGCGGAATCCAACTGTGGGCCGGGCATTGTCTTGGTTCGCGGGAATAGGCGCTGTTCGCCTTCTTTGTGTTAGCAGGCTCAGTGTGGCTAACAAATGATCATGATCTTCTCCGCAATCTTTTCCTCGTGATTGCGACCGTACAGTTCGTTACAGGAATGCTATTGGTACTTCTCATCACAGAGCCACCTAGCCTCCAAGGAACCTCTCTGATTGAAATTAAATTTTTTGGCTACACGCCATCTCGCACAACACACGTTTCACCGCCCGCTTCCACTCCATTCATCCCCCCTCGATCTCGCGCCACAGTCTAACTGTGTAGCGCAGATGCAGTAACACCAATCTAAGCCACACCGATAGGCAAGCTGAACTATCACCGTGCGCGCGTTCGCATGCGAAATAGCAAAGCGCGAGACCAGCTCGTCCACCAGGTAACGCAATTAACGCACTTTTAATAATTGCTAAGGTGCACGCAAAATGAAAACTACAGAACAAAAGCTCGTCGATCGTTATGGCCTTCTTTTAACGGTGACACATCTGGCCGAATTACTGCATCAAAATGAAACAGGCCTCCGCATGACACTGCGTGGCAATTCTGATTTTGCCAAGAAGATGCAACCCGTTCGCCAGCGTATAGGCCGCAGGTATTACTTCCTGGCATCCGATGTCGCCAAGCTCCTTGATGGTGAAAATCAATGCAGCGCATGATCGACTGCTCCACTCCGGCGGCGCCATGTGTCCAACAGCTTGAAAAATTTCTGGCACAGAAAAAGCCGCGCATCCGCATGGTTGCGCCATCGCCCAGCCCCGCTCCTTTACCCACTCAACTTCCACTATGGGCTGAGACGGTGCGTTTGCTGCCTTCCGAAATCGTGCGCTCCGCCCTGTTTAATGCACGCAATCGCAAGCAGCCGCGTGTCCAGCTTAAGGATGCTGAAATCGCAACAATCGGCGGCGGACGCATCATCATCGACGAAGGATGGGAAATGCGCCAGGACGAAGAAAGCATTGTTCTGGAATTGCTCCACATGGCGAAGGGACGCCCGCTAGATCAGGTTATTGAATTCACGCACTACAGCTTTTGCAAGGCTATAGGCTGGTCTAACGATCCACGCAGCTTTAAGGCTACGCTGATTAAGTCCACCGATTCCATAGGTCGTGCGTTATAGCCGTAGTAGACAAACATGGTAGATGGCAATGAAACAAAATACTCTGGCGATGGCAGCGAAACACGAAACAGGATTTGAACAACACCGCAGACCGACACGGCGCGACGAATTTCTGAACACGATGAATCGCATCGTGCCATGGGTCGATCTATGTGCCGTGATCGAACCGCACTACCCGAAGCGAGGCAATGGCCGTCCACCGATTGGGCTCGAACGCATGTTGCGCATCCACTTCATTCAGCACTGGTTTAATTTGGCCGACTTTGCCTGTGAAGAAGCACTCTACGACATCGCCAGCTTGCGCCATTTCGCTGGCATCGACTTGGGATGCGAAGCCGTACCGGACGCCACCACGCTGCTAAAGTTTCGTCGCCTTCTGGAGAAACACAATCTCAATGAGCAACTGTTTGCCGAAGTCGGGCGCGTACTCCAAGGCAGCGGCATGACACTCAAGACCGGCACGATTGTCGATGCCACCATTATCGCGGCACCCAGCTCAACCAAGAACGCCGATAAGAAACGTGATCCTGAGATGCACCAGACTCGCAAGGGACAGCAGTGGTACTTTGGCATGAAGCTGCACATTGGCGTGGATAGTCAAAGCGGCCTGGCGCACAGCGCCGTCGTCACCCCGGCCAACGTGCATGACAAACATCCTCTGCCTGATTTACTGCATGGCCAAGAGCAGCGTGTTTATGGCGATAGCGCCTATGCCAGCCAAAAGGATTTGATTCACAGTAAATCCCCCCAAGCCCGCGACTTCACCAACTGTCGCACCCGTAAGCCGGGTGGTGAAGTCGATGAGGTCAAGCGCGGCAAGAACCGCAATAAGTCAAAGATAAAGCCCGTGTCGAACACGTCTTTGCCGTGGTCAAACGGCTGTGGGGTTTTACGAAAGTGCGCTACCGTGGTTTAGCCAAGAATTCCGGCCGCGCATTTACTGCGCTGGCATTGGCGAATATTTACTTGTCTCGAAATCGATTGATGGCACAAGTCCGCCCATAGTGGGCGAATGGCGGGCGAAAAGCCCGAGGAGTAGCCCGAAAGGGTAAAACAATACGGGCTGAACTCGTCTTTTTGCACGATCACGCATATTTCGCAATTTGAATCTTGAAAATGCGGGGCTTGTTCAGCGTAGCCTTAAACGTTTGCGAGATTCCTTGGAACGCATGCACAAAACATTTCTTAAGCTAAATTACGTGCGCGACGAGGTGAAGGCTACTGTGAGTTTTTGCTTGATCCCGATGCTGAGCTGCTATGACATCGAGACGAAGCAACCCTTGCGGCTCTATCAAGTCCGGGTTCCTCCAGAGATTGCGGAGCTGTTCAGAGACAAGGATTACAACACTCGCCTGGGATGGTCGCAACGCCTAGATTTGCCTGTCGGCATCGCCACTTGGCTGCACGGTTACTACGGAAGCCACAAAACACCAAAACCGATCAAATTGGAAACCATAAAAAAAGGGGCTGGCTTAACCATGCAGACAAAACACCTCCGCAGGCATGTTACGAAGGCTTTGGATGGGCTTAAACGTGTCGGGTTTCTTTCATCCGGCTACATCGAGGGCGATCTAGTGTACGTCGTCCGAACTGGCAGCACGAATTTAGCATGCGAAACCAACCGTAAAAATTAAGCGGTGGTCATTGGCGCTTCAACCGCCAATGACCACCTAACCACAACGCTACCTAAAGAGGAGGTTCGCATCATGGCTACACGTAGTTTATCGCTTTCAAAGTCACAGAGCGTTGCTAGCGTTTGTTCAGAGCTACTGGATAGGCTGTCCTTCGTTAGCTCAATGGTGATGTCCATTCACAAAGCTAACGAACAAATAACACCCCTCATGCTAGAGCTGGAGCGCGCTGGCATCGTCGAGGGAACGCCCTCCTTCCAACAGGGCAAGTATCTGTATGTGATTGGCCCGATGCGAAATGGCAAGCGACGGCGAGACTACATCGGCAGCGACAATCAGAAGATCGCCGCTGCTTTAGCAAAACTTGAGCGCCATCAAGAATTTCTCAAACACTTTAGCACACTAAATTCACTGGAACGTCAGGCAGAAAAAATGCTGTACATACTTAACCAGCTCATCGAAAGGAGCAAAGCGATATGACTATCTACTGGAAAATATTTTTAGCAATCCAATGGATTTGGATGCTGTACGTTGGTTACCACGCATTTTTAAAACAGGGCAAAGCTGCCCAGCCTACTGAAGAGGAGACAAAAAAATGAAGGCAATAATTCAAACCATGACGGCCATCGTCATGCTGGCCAGCATGGCAGCACACGCGCAAATGGCCGTGACCGACCCGACTAGCTACACGTATTACGTCGAACAGCTCAAGAAGCAGGCCGTGCAGATTGAAACCGCGACGCAAGAGGTTTCCACGCTGGGCGGTGTGCTGACCACGGCCAACGACATAAACAACAACATGATGGGGCACTACAACCGCGCGATGGCGTTGGTGCGCCGCATGAATAAACTGCAAAAGATTTTGACGCGCGACACGCACGGCGACACGTTTCAGACGCTGAAACAAATCGGTGATGCGGGCAATGCCACGGGCGGCGTTCTGCGCGCTGCGTCCTCTGAAATCAAATATGCAGGTCAAGACAAAAAAGACTATCAGGCGCTTGCGGCCAAGATGACGGGCGACACGTTTACGGACACGAAAACGGTGCTTGATGTGAATTTTGGAGATACGCGCGACACGACCGACCCGATGGCCAAGTACCGCAAAGCAGACGGGAAGCACCAGGCACAGCAGGTTGCACTCAAAGATGTGGTGGCGTCCGCAGCGGCCACCATGGATGGGATTGACGACCGCATGGCCATCATTAACGACCTGGCGAACCAGGTAGACGAAACGGCAAACCAAAAAGATGCGCAAGACTTGACGAACTCCCTGCTGGTCGAGGTTCTGAAAACCCTGACTGACATGCTCGTTATTGCGGCGCAATCGAACCAGGCGAACGCACTTGTCAACTACACCGGAGTTACGGATGCAACCTTTGCCGACAGGCAAAAGGTGCTGGCCGGGATCGGCGCGACGATAGCGAAAAGCGAGGGGGATTTGATACTTCAAGGTCAAAACACAATGGCCGCAAACGGCAAGATGCCATCAAAATTTTAATTCTGGAGAACAATATGAAAAAGATGATTGGGTTCGTACTTGCTGCGCTGTTGTTGATTGGCTGCTCAAAACCAGATGAAGAACCAATGCAGCAAAGCGGCAGAAATAGTGGAGTTGACGATATTGCCCACAGCGCGCCGACAAATGCACCACCCCAGGACGCGAATCAAGCCACCAAGAAGCAACCTAGATCAGAGGGGGATGAATACATGCGTTCACACACGCCCAAGCGGCCAGAAGGCGGACTAGGCGTTCCTAAGGGGATGTTCAAATGAGCTTCGGACAAGAGACTTCAGATTTCATCATCGGCAATCTCGCCACGTATACCGGGATAGTATTTCATCAGCTCCTTCTTTCGTGGCCGGCGCAAACAATCACCGGGCTTTATATCGTGATCGGCGGCTACACGATCCTCATGGGGAACGCCGGGAAACACGCGAAGGAAATGGGTATCAGCATCTTTCTGTTAATCATGCTGCAAGCTGTTGTTCAGAGCGGATTCGACGGATGGGTAGTCAGGCCGGTACTCGACACCATCCAAGGATTAAGCCAGCTTGCAATCGACCCAGCGAGTGCCAATGGCTATTCCGATGTTTTCAGTAAACTGGATGATGGCCTCGGCCAGATAATGACGACCATCGACCGCGTTGAGCCGCCTGGCAATTTATTTACCGCCGCATGGATGTACGTCAAGGTGGGTGCTGTCTCGTTCGTGCTGGCGGTGGTGTATGGCTTACTGTATGTCGTCTTCCTGGTACTCTACCTCGTCGCATGGTTCTCAATTTACATGATGCTCATGGTGGGCGGCATCTTCCTGTGGCTAGGTGCATTCAAGGCCACGCGCCAATACACGATGGCATGGTTCAAAGCCATCCTGAACTATGGGCTTTGGTTGTTCTTCCTGTCCGCCATCATGGGCTTTTTCACGGCGATCATATCTGGTTACGTCGCAGACACAGCCAAATGGGATTTGGCCGTACAAGGCCCGTTCCCGCCATCGGTGGGCAAGCTAATTTTCTTTTGCTTGCTAACCGCATGGCTGCTGCTCAAAGCCGCCGATTGGTCGGCCACGCTGACGGGTGGCTCTGCCATGTCGCCTGGCATAGTCACTTCTGGGATGAGTGCAGTTGGTGGGGCAATTGGAGGTGCCGCCAAGTCTAAAGCCGGAATAGCGGCGATGGGCGGGCTATCTTCAGGAGCAGGCAAACTTGCTGGCGGCGCTTGGTCAGGAGTGAAGGGTGGCGCAGCAAGAGCATTTTCCGCTTTGAGAGGAGTGAAATAAAAATGGGAGATCCAACTACTGTTCGCCTGGGCGACTTGGCCGAACCACTGAAAAAGCGAGCGACCGCCGAAAACCAATCCAGAGGGAAAAATTTTGTGCGTGTCACGCCATCGTCCATCTTGCAGAAAGCCTTGCGCGCCTACTTGGACGGCGACTATATCCAGTTCATCGAGGCGCAGACTATCCTCGATGCGCTGGCCAAGCTGCGCCTTGACCTTGCCCGTGTCGGCGGGAACCTGAACCAGCTTGCCCACACGTTCAACATCTACGACCAGATCGACGAGGCCGATCGGGACAGAACCTACAAGGAGCTGCGTGTCGAATTGCGGCAGGTCCTGGACACCCTGGAAGGCATAGAGCGTGAACTCTACAAGCGGCGCTGATCGAGGGGAGGTTATATCCCCCCCTGGGGGAACAAGTCCCCCAGGGTAAAGCTGGCCGGCGCACCAGGTGCAAAAGTTGGCCAGTGCAGTTGACGGGAAAAGACAACGGGGGCGATTCGCCCCCTTTTCTTTCGCCTCGTTTTTAGTTTGTAACGCCTTGTGGTTTTTCTGCAGCTCACTCCCGCCCACGCGGTTTCCCGCCACCTTGCTTTCGCTGGCCGCACGCTTCTCAAGCGGTGCGGTCAGATCGCCCAGGCGAACAGTAAAACGCGGGTAGCGTTTCGCTGTGGCTGGCGGGGTTGGCTTTGGTATTGTTTTCCCTTTTCTCGCGCCCTAGTGCGAAAAAGCAGGCGAGACGGTTTCACCGTCCGGCTATTTGTAATACAAATAGCGTATCCTGCCTTAATTGTTTAGGTAATTTGGGTAGTTTCAAATTAGCCAAAACAATGCCTTGAAACCCCAGCCGTGACCGACTGCGAAGCGTCCAGGCACAGCCGACCAGCCGCAAAAAATGTCCATTTCTATGAAATCAATGTGATAGAAAATCAGATAGGTCGAATAGCTAAAATGTTACATCGACAAAATTGTCAGTTTCATCGGCGAAATCACTTGTTTCACTCCCACGTCCACGCTGTTTCACCGGAAAAATCGCTTGTTTCACTGCAGAAATGGCCTGTTACATAGTTCGCCGCCCGTGAAGCGGACACTAACCCGCCGCAAATAAGCAAAACTGCCAACCTGAAAGTTGCCCTGGTGTACCAGGAGAGAAAAGTTGCCAGCTGGTCACCTGACGCGCTCCGCTTGTCTGCTCACCGGCAAATGCGCGGCTAAACCCCAGCCGCGCATTCGCCGGTCGAGCGCCAGAAGCCTGCAGAGAGCTTCAAATCTTCTCGGAGGCGGGGTTTGTCTTGGTTTTTTGGTTTGGCCGTTGGCGCTAGCCCGCATGGGCTGTCTGCGAGCCTTCTGTGCATGAAGTGGTAGACGCGCTGGCCGTCAATTCCCCTTTCTCTGCAAAACCGCTTTTGATTTCCCTTTGCGCTGCCGCTGGCCACGCTTGCTATGCCGCTATCCTGCGCAAAATTGCGAGCCGCACGGTTAAAGAAGGTTAAAAACAGGTTAACGTTTTTTAAATCGCATTGAAAGCCGCGCCGTTGCTGGCTTTTAGCTTTCCCTGAGTTACTCAAAACATGTAGTTAGGTTACTCAAAACATGCAATTAGTTACTCATAACATGTAGCTGGTTACTCAAAACATGCAGTGCTAGCGTCCGCTCAGCCTATCAAGTTTCTCAACCAAGTCCTCGGCACGCAGGTGTGTGTACCGCTTAAGCATCTGCATGGACTTGTGACCACTGATCGCAGAAACTTCCTGATCGCTTAATCCGCCCTCGACTAACCTGCTGACAGCTTCGTGGCGTAGATCATGGAAATGCAGATCGGCAATGCCCAGGTCTTTTTTGATTGTTCCGAAAATCTTGTTGAATGCGTAAGGGCGGCGCGACTTTTTATCTTTGCCTGGCTCCCCGAAGAAAACCAAATCACAGTCGATTGGGCGCACGGGATTCGCCAGCGCCTCAGTGAACACTTTGGTGGCATCCTTAGATAGAGGCACGGTGCGTGCGCCGCCGTTCTTGGTGTGGGTAAGGCTAACGATACGCCGCAACAAATCGACCTGAGAACGTTTGAGAGTCACGATCTCGCTTGAGCGCATACCTGTAGCCAGGGCAGCTCGAACAATCCAGCCCAGCATCGGATTGGAGTAGTTATTGACCGCTTCCAGCAGCTTGATTTCTTCTCCGGCAGACAACCGGCGATCACGCCCTTCCCCAGGGCTGGGCTTCCTGATGTTGGCAACTGGGTTATAGGTCAACCCCAAGCGCCATTCCTGGATGGCCACCGTGTAGAGATGGGATAATAAGGCCAACTCCAGCCGCACCGAACTGGCCGAGATAGGCTTCTTCGTCCGTTTGCTGACAGTGGCCAGTCGATCATCGCGGTACTTGGCCACAATGTCCGATGTGATTGCGGCTAAGGAATATTTGCCAAGCTTTGCCGTCAACCGCTTGGCCGTGCCAGTCTCGCCACGCTGAGATGCCTCGCTTTTGGTGACGGACACTTCCTTGAGATAGCGATCAAGCGCGTCTTTGAGGGTTAGACGCTCCGATGGGCCACGCGGAACGAATAGGCCGCGCATCATTTCGTCCTCGGTGCTTCGCGCCCAATCCTCAGCAGCTCTCTTGATCCGGAATGTCTTAGAAGCGGTCGGCCAACCGGCCTTGCGAATAACAGCCTTCCAAGTGCCGGAAGATGTTTTTGTGATCCATGCCATGATGCCCCCGAAATCTGCGACTGCACTGAAACTGCACCTTATCGGGTTTTTGGCATTTGGTCAAATTGCTGAATGCCACGTATTTATTGGTGCTGATGGCGCGAATCGAACGCACGACCTACTGATTACGAATCAGTTGCTCTACCGACTGAGCTACATCAGCAAACCGGGGGCGAATTATAAGCGCTTCGCGGGGGAGGTGCAATTTTACCAAGCTAGGCTCATACCACGTTAAACAAGGTTCTCATTCTGCATTAGAAAATACTGTGTTAAACCGCTAGTTGTGAAATTCTAAATAATTAACGGCACACGTGGGGCCAGCGCGCACAACAATTCATAGCTGATGGTGCCTGCGGCACGAGCCACTTCTTCCACCGGCAAACCGGCACCCCACAGCGTCACATGGCTACCTATGATGGCATCAGGCAGCGCATTTAAATCCACGCACAGCATATCCATCGAGACTCTTCCCAAGGTACGAGTGCGCCGGCCTTCCACCAGCACTGGCGTGCCGCTCGGCGTGTGGCGCGGGTAGCCGTCTGCATAGCCGCAAGCCACCGTGCCGATGCGTATGGGCGAGTCTGCGCAAAATAATCCGCCATAGCCAACATGCTCGCCCGCCTTCAATTTGCGCACCGAGATGATTTCGCTTTGCAGCGTCATCACTGGCCTGAGTCCTAGTTGCTGCGCAGAGATTTCGGGGAACGGCGATGCGCCGTACAGCATGATACCAGGGCGCACCCAATCGGCGTGGGTTGCGGGATAGCGCAACAGCGCAGCAGAATTGGCCAACGAGCACGGCATGCGGTAGGGAGCGGCCAGCGCATTAAACACCTCAAGTTGCGCGGCCACGCCAGCAACTTCGTCGGCACTGGCGAAATGCGTCATCAGCGTGATGTCGCGCACCGCCGGATGCGCCTTGAGTTTTTCCAGCACTGCGGGAATGTCCTGCGGCGCGAAACCAAGGCGGTTCATGCCGCTGTTGACTTTGAGCCATACCTGCAAATTGCCGCGACGCGGATAAGCGTCCAGCATGGAGAGTTGCTGCGGGCTGTGAATTACGCTTGCGAGATCGTATTCCGCCGCCAGCGGCAAATCGTCCGGGGTAAAAAATCCTTCCAGCAGCAGGATAGTCTGGCGAAATCCCGCTTCGCGCAGAGCCACCGCTTCGCTCACATCCAGCAGCGCAAAGCCATCCGCCGCACGCAATGCATCGGCGGTGCACAACAGGCCATGCCCGTAGGCAGCGGCCTTGATCACCGCCATGATACGCGCGCCGGTCGCACGGCGGGCAACTCGCAGGTTGTGTTCCAGCGCGGAAAGGTCAATGCGGGCTTGTATCGGACGGGGCATGAACAAGGACTCGTTAACGAATAACTTGGGCATACGCTGGGGCTGCTTTGGGTGCAGGCCAAGGCGCGTGACGCACAGTTGTGTCATTCACAACAAGCGGCCCGCAAAACCGGGATGCGCCAAAAGCAGCCCCAGCCCGGAGGGTTGCCGCGTATCCCGGCGTTTGCGGTATTGCAAAACTTGCGAATGGAACAACCATTCGCTGCGTTTCACGCCTCGCATCCATTTCAAATACGCGGCAACGTATGTCCAAGCCATTCATTAACGAGTCCTGAGCTTTACGGGCAAAGTAGAGTTGCCGCTAATGATAGCAGGCATCCTCTTTTCGTGATATAAATCGCCCACCAAAAAACTGCCCCTCTTAATGAATCTCGGCTTCTACATCATCCTCGCGGCGCAATTCTTTTCCGCTCTCGCAGATAATGCCCTGCTGTTTGCCGCCATTGCGTTGCTGAAAGACATGCACGCCCCCGCTTGGCACACGCCAGTATTGCAGGAAGCATTCGTGGTGTCCTATATCGTACTGGCGCCATTCGTCGGCGCCTTCGCCGATTCGCTGCCCAAGGGCCGCGTGATGTTCATCAGCAATACCATCAAGCTCGGCGGCTGTATCGCCATGCTGGCCGGAATCAATCCGCTGCTCGCCTACGGTCTGGTCGGTCTCGGTGCGGCTGCCTATTCGCCCGCGAAATACGGCATCCTCACCGAATACCTGCCACCGGGAAAATTGGTGCTGGCGAATAGTTGGATGGAAGGGCTGACCGTCGTTGCCATCATCCTCGGCGCGGTAGTCGGCGGCATACTCATCAGCCCGGACATCGCCGACCCCATGCTGCAATGGTGGGATGTGCCACTGATCGACACCGGCATTGACACGCCACCGAAACTGGCGATTTCCGTCATCATCATCCTCTACCTCGTTGCGGCCTTGTTCAACCTATATATCCCGCGCGTGTCGATAGACCACAAGCCGCTGAGCCGCAACCCGGTATTCCTGATGAGTGAATTTGCGCACTGCTTCAAGCTGCTGTGGAAAGACCCTCTGGGACAAGTTTCGCTGGCCGTCACCACACTGTTCTGGGGCGCGGGTGCCACCTTGCGCCTGCTGGTGCTGGCCTGGGCCACTGCCGTGCTGCACCTTAACATGGGGTCTGCCGCCAAGCTCACCGCCTGGGTTGCCGTCGGCATCGCCATAGGTGCAGCGCTGGCAGCCAAGCTCGTAAAACTGGAACACTCGGTGAAAGTCTTGCCGGTCGGCATCTGCATGGGGCTAGTGGTACTGGCAATGATCCCGGTCACCAGCCCAACGCTTGCCATCGTACTGCTCATTGCCATCGGCGCGATGGGCGGCTATTTCGTGGTGCCGATGAACGCCCTGCTTCAACACCGGGGCCACTTGCTGATGGGCGCGGGCAGTTCCATCGCCGTGCAGAATTTAAACGAGAATCTCAGCATCTTCGCCATGCTTGCGCTGTACGCGCTTATGGAAAAACTGGAACTCAGCATATATCTCATCATCCTGGTGTTCGGCCTGTTGCTGTCCGGCAGCATGGCAGCACTATACAAAAGGCATGGACACGATCAGGATACGGGGCGAATCTAGCTGTAGATTCCGCCTGCCTGCCAACCAATGCGCACGGAGAGTTGAGTTTTAGTCTGCTAGAATAGCCTGAGACACAATACAAAATTAACCCCGACTCCCAATGAACCATGACCATAGTCGCTGTCTTTAACCAAAAAGGTGGGGTGGGGAAAACCACCACAGCTCTTAATCTGGCCGCCGCGCTTGCGCGTCGCGGACGTCAACCCATTGGCATTGATCTTGATCCGCAAGCGCAGTTTGGCGCCATTGTCGGCATTACCGCGCACTCTGGCGACGACAGCATTTATAGCTTGTTTCAACGCAACCGCCCGTTGCGTGAAATAATCCAAGAGTCGACCAGCGGGATCAGCATCATTCCGTCGCACGCCGAACTGTCCAAGGTGGACGCGCTGTTTGGTAAGGGTTACAACGCAATTAACAAATTGAACACAAGTTTGCAGGCAGAAAAGACAGCGTGTATGAGTACGCCTTGGATACTCGACTGCTGTCCGATGGTTGGCGTCCTTTCGCTAAATGCGATATTTGCCAGCGATGGCGTTATCATTCCCATTTCGGCGGATCACCTGTCCATCAAAGGCGCCATGCAGATTAGAAAAACCCTCAAGGCACTTGAACGAGTACTGAAACGCCGTGTCAATCGCCGTTATCTGCTCACCCGTTTTGACTCGCGGCGGCGCATGGCGAGAGATATCCTGCGTATGGCCGAAGCGGAATTCGGTACGGATGTTTGCCGAACGCTCATTTCGGAAAATGTCAGTCTGGCGGAAAGCCCTGCACTGAATAAAACCATCTTCGAACACGCGCCCAACAGCCGTGGTGCGTATGACTATGATGCACTGCTCGACGAATTACTGGCTGATGGGTTTATCGAGTAATGGGAACCTCTATAAATCCAATTTTCGTCGCCATACTGCGTTGCTCATAAAAAATTACTTCTAACATATCAGGTATATGCGTCGGCGCAATTTTTTAATCGCGCCTTGTCTGACTTAGAAAATTGAATTTATAGAGGCTCCCTAATGCAGATCGAATAATACTGAGAGATTCAGTAAATCCGGAATTGCACAGAAAAGAATGATGCGGACTCGCTACGCGAGTTTCACAGCAAAACTTCAGTCATTTTTGGCAATCAGCGTCAGCACATCTTCTATATCCGACGACTGTGAGAATTTTTTTTCGAGTTCGACTATTTTATATTGCGTCACTTCACAATGGTGGTACATCTGTCGCAGTTTACGTTCCGCATCCGGCAAGTCCCTGCCATAAATCTGGACACTATCGACCTTTTGCCCATTCCGTGTCGTCACGGAAAAATCGAATTTCAACATAACTTTCTCCAAAAATTACCGCATCACCAAGCTAATTCTACAAACCAAACTTGCACCCGGAATGTACCGCAGTCTTTATCGAACTACTCCGCACAAACCACTGTATTGCGTCCCTGCTCTTTGGCCTTATATAGGGCCTCGTCGGCAATTTTCAGCAGAATTTCAAATGACATGCCTTCAAGCGGCAACAGTGAGGCGACACCACAACTGACGCTTACATGCCCGATGTTTGATGCGTTGTGCGGCATCTTCAGGTCGGCCACGTGCTGGCGGATGTTGTTTGCCACCCACTTCGCTCCATCCATCGTGGTTTCGCCGAGCACCAGCACGAACTCTTCGCCGCCGTAACGCGCCGCCAGATCGCTGGCGCGCGGTGCGGCGCGCGCCACTTGTGCGGCTATCGCCTTCAGGCATTCGTCGCCTCCCTGATGGCCGTAGGTATCGTTGTATTTCTTGAAGTGATCGACATCGACCATGATCAGCGACATGGGCTTTTTCATGCGCTCGCAGCGCTGCCATTCGCGTAACGACAATTGGTCGAAGAAGCGCCGGTTGGCAATCCCGGTCAGCCCGTCCGTCGTGGAAAGACGCTGGAGTTCCTGGTTCGCCGTATTCAATTCTTGCGTGACCCCAACCAGTGCACGCTGCATCTCCACCAGTCTGCGCATGGCGTTTATCTTGGCTTTCAACACCACTTCGCTGATCGGCTTCAACAGGTAATCGTCACCGCCCGCCTCGATGCCGCGAGCCATGTCTTCGTCCTTATCCATGCTGGTCAGAAAAATGATGGCGGTCCATTCATCGCCTTTTTCAATGCGGCGAAATTTCTTGGCGATATCGAACCCGTCTATGTCCGGCAGGATAGCGTCCAGCAGAACGATATCAGGGCGGTGCTTGCGGAAAAGAGCAATGGCATCCTGTCCCGTCACCGCCGTCAACGGATCGTCCACCCCCATGCGCTTAAGGTAGTTGCATAACGCCTTCATGGTCACCTTGCTGTCTTCTACCACCATTACTTTCAGATCAACATTGTTTTTCGCCATGCCTTAGCCTTCCATAGTTTTTACCGCCAAGCGTAAATCCTGCCACGTCTTGGCCTTGTCCGCCGGCGCGCGCAACAGATAGGCCGGATGATACGTGATGATGAGCGGGGTGCCATGATAATCATGCAGCCTGCCGCGCAGTGAAACCAGCGTGGCAATCTCGTCCGCTTCCGGCGTGCGATTGCCAGGCGGCCTGCATTTTACAATATTGCTAATGTACACATCATTGCCAGTTGCTCAGGTTACTTCCGGCTGGAGCGGTTGCCGGGTGGGACTCTCACCCACAGAAAAGCGCCACCTTTGCACGGCGCACGCCAAAATCAAATACTCAAGGCCTAAACAAAATCCTTTACGTCAGCCTTGTCCAAGCATCGCGAGCATCGTCTTGACATCTACCAACTTGTCGCGTGGCGCTCCCCGCAGATCCCCGCGTGCCAGTTCAATGTCATCGAGTTGCTTCCAGTCGCTGAATGAAACGATTTGCGAGCCACGCTCACGAAGCAAAGAAACAAGCGCATCACGATCCGGCAACGCACGTATTTCAAGTCCGGCGCCATCGACTATCATGTGCTCGACAACGTGTGCGGACGCACCCTTGTGTGACCCGATGAGCCCCTCGGCCCTGTGCGTGCCCAGCCGACGACGTATTCGTTAGCAATTACGGCACGGCTGACTGGATCGACGACCCGTCCATCTTCGTTGGCAATGACCCGCGACTTTTCGTCGTATGGGACACCGGCAATCCGCTCGGCGGCAAATCCAATCGCGGGCAGCACCATCCCGACATCAAGGAATTCAATCTCGCCGGTACCGCGCGCGATAGCCGTGCCGTCCGGCTGGATTTCAATGCGGTTCTTTTCAAGCGCGATACCTGCCACATTGCCGGCAGCGTCGGCGATTACCTCTGTCGGCGAGACAAGGAAACGTAGGTGGAGTTTCTTTGCTTTTGCACCAGGTTGCCGTGCGGCGAAGGATTGGAGAATCTTCAGATTCTTTCCCTGCTGCGAATTCTCCGCAGAATCTAAAGCAACGCAGCCTGCAAGTTCGCTTGGGGCGACGACCAAGTCAACATCTTCCATTTCACCGAGTTCTTTAAGTTCAGGAGGAGTAAACGAGGCTTGTTCCGGCCCACGTCGCCCAAGAATGAAAACCTCGCGCACCTGACTGTTGCGCAGAACCTCCAGCGCGTGAGCAGCAATGTCTGTCTTTTCGAGTTCGGCAGGCTTACGTAGCAGAATCCGGGCTGCGTCGATAGCGACGTTACCGTTGCCAACCACCGCGACGCGGGACACCGACAAATCAATCTTTGCATTGCGGTAGTCTGGATGCCCGTTGTACCAGCCGATAAACACCGTCGCCGGTGTGCAGCGAAATATGCCTTCCCCCGGAATGCCGAGGCGACGGTCGGCCTCGTTGCCAACTGCGTAGACAATCTGGTGGTAGTGCTGGCGTAACTCATCCACTGTCACGTCACGTCCGAGGCACACATTGCCCAAAAATCTGAATGTGGGGCGCGTGGCCGTTTTTTCGTAAACGCGGGTGACTGCTTTAATGCTCTGATGGTCAGGAGCAACTCCTCCCCGGACAAGTCCAAATGGGGTAGGGAGACGGTCAAACATATCCACATGAATTACCGCATCCGTTCGCCTGAGCAGCGCCTCCGTAGCGTAAAAGCCGGCAGGCCCAGATCCGATGATTGCGACACGCATGAACATCTCCACGACGAGTAAAATGTGTCTCGCATACTACACTTTTAGCGTCTGAATGACATGACCGCATAAAGGAGAGTGACTGCCCTATCTTTGGACATCACGGCGAAGATAATTCGCATTGCGCTATGGTCAGCGTTAACAAAAATCCCTTCAACCAGCCCAACCGAACGATGGATCGTTGGAATACGGAGGTGCTGGCACCCCGGCCAGCCGGGAGCCTTGGCTGATCGGTCCTTTAGGAAACAGTTGATACAGATACCGACGCCCTCCCTCTTCGTGGAAGTCTTTTTCCAGCACGCGAATAATCTGTCGGGCACTCTCGGCCTGCCCATTCTTCCGATACAGACCTCGCAATGAGTAGATCACCTGCCACTGCATTTCCGATAACTCGTCCATACCTTCATCGCGTGCATTCTTCTTCGCGATCTCCCGCGACCAAGGCGGCAAGCCGTACATATGGCCTTCCGGGTCATGGCCACCCACTTCATCCAGTGCTTTGTTGATATCTAGCATTTCGTTCTCCTTATGTCGAGCCGAATCCTTTCAGGCAGATAGACGCAGCACCAAGCCACCGCGCACGACGCGCTTCTCAGGTTAGCTTGCTGGTCCACTCATCAAGAGGGACGCAGGCTCTGCCATCTGATTGGCAGATGAACTCATTCCCTTGAGCATCGCGGATATTGCGGAAGGGGCCGGGGCCGAAATGCTCGTAGGAGTCAAAGGGGCTTGACTCGGCGAAGATAAAAGAGGTATCGCCGTCGACATCAACCTCCAGACTTCCCCCGTGCGAAATGCCGTAGTATCGCCAGCCATCAGGACCGCTACAGCCCTCAAGTATCGGGGAGACCATGCCCGTGGAGCGATCCATCCAAGCGATGAGTTCGGGCTCAAGCAACTCGTTGTCGGACTCGGCAAGGGAAAACGCGAACGCCCTAGCCGCCGCGAAGCGTGAGGCGGATGTTTTGCTGGAGAGCAGGGATGTATTGATGGTTTTCATGATAATCTCCTTCTGAAAATTCAGGGCGCATCCCGTTGCCTGTTAGGTACGGGTGGGTTCCCTATTTGAAGTATCTAATAGCCGACTATATTTGTCAAGTATTATCCGCTTAATTTTCTTGTGATTACTCACGAAATGGCAAGTGCTGAGGAGTCAAGCCGATGAGGCAGTGTCGGAAGGGCGCTGCATGGCGCCAAGCAAGTGGCGGCCCATGTGCCGGTCGGTCTTGGCAAGGTGGCCGGTGAACCAGTCGAACAGCAGCAGTTGGACGCGAAATGCAAGGTAATGCGGGTCGCTGGTTCCTGCCTCGGCTTCTACTGTTAGCGCCATGAGGTTTTCGATGAAGCGTTTGTGTTCTTGCAGGTGGCTTTCGAGGAAGGGGTAATCATAGCGGCGCATCAATTCTTCTTCAGTTTTGAAATAGGTTTGCGTATGGTTTGTAAGGAATGTAAACACCTCGAAAATCCTGCTATGGTCGTTTTCCCTGGTGGTTTCAATAAAGTCGTTGATTTTGTCGAACAGGCGCCTGTGCGATTTGTCGATTTCTTCTATGCCGGTCTGGAATTCACTTCTCCATTCCATGAGGGTATCAAGTTCGCCGGTGCTGAGGTGCTGTCCGGTTGCCAGGTATTCGTCGCAGCGTGCCATGTAGATATGGGCAGGAATATCCTTGGGCGCAATCTTGACACAATGGGTAAGCAGTTCCATCGCTTGGGGAATTTTTTTCAGGTGATAATAGGCTATCGCTTCTTCAAATTTGGCCTTGGAGGCACGCTTGCCATACCTCAAATCGGCGAGATCATTGTCGAAAACTTCATATATGGAGAGGGGTTGTGTCTTGCCCTTGACCCGGATACGATCCAGAAAGCGGATGTCATATTTTGACGGATCGGACAGGTCATACAAGGTGTTTTGGCTAATTAATAGCGGGGCATGGTAGGTTTTGGTGGCTTCTTCAATGCGCGAGGCCAAGTTGACAGCATCCCCGACAACGGTGCTGTCCATGCGGTTGGTTCCCCCGACCGTGCCGATTATGACCATGCCCGTATTCAGCCCGATCCCGATATGGATTGGCACATAGCCCGCCCGCCCGCGTCCTGCGTTGTAGTGAACCAGTTTCTCCAGCATGGCGATGGAGCCGGTCACAGCATCGTCAGCACTTTGGGTGAACAGTGCCATTATGGTGTCGCCCATGTACTTGTCGATGATGCCGTGGTGACTGCCGATAACTGGCTCCATTTGGCTAAGATAGGAGTTGATGAACTCGAAATTTTCGCCGGGGGTCATGGATTCAGACAGCGGTGTGAAATTGCGAATGTCGGAGAACATAATGGTCAGCTTGCGCTCAATCTGGTCGCCCAACTTGACATCGATAATGCTGTCCCTTTCCAGCAGGGTCAGCAATTGGCGCGGAATCAACCGACTATAGGCCGTTTCGGTTTGCTGCAACAGCGAGAGCGTTTGTTCATGGGCAAGAATGACCTTCTGGAGGATTTCCTGAATGGAATCTTGCGCCGAATCCCCTTGGGGGATCGGTTCCTGCGCACTATTCTGGCCATGCAGATTGCTCATTGCTTACCCTAAGTTTAGGCGGTTTAATGTTGATTATGATACACCCCGAGCAAGGCTAAATGTGATTTAGCAGTGCCAGAGGGGTGTTTACATTGCCATCGGCGTGCCAGCTATCCAGGTTAGCCTGCACATCAATGTAGCCATATCCGGCGATGATGCAACGCATTCCGGCCGCTTGCGCCGCTTCCATGTCGCGCAGGTCATCACCCAGATAGATACAGCTTTCCGGGGCGATGCCCATGATCTCGCAGGCCTTAAGCAGCGGGTCGGGATAGGGCTTGGCACGCGCGCAGGTATCTCCGCTAATCAGGCAGGCGGCGCGTTCGGCGTAACCCAGCGCCTGCATCAGCGGCACGGTGAAGCGGTGCGGCTTGTTGGTGACGATACCCCACGGCAGGCCGCGCTGTTCCAGCGTGCCGACCAATTGCGCCATGCCGGGAAACAGCGTGGTGCAGTCGCAGATATGCGCGGTGTAATGCGCCAAAAATTCTTCGCGCAGATTGTTGAATTCCGGCGCATTCGGCTCGATGCCGAAGCCCAGTCTGAGCAGGCCGATGGAGCCGTGCGAGGCTTGCGGGCGGATGGTTTCCAGCGGCAGGGGTGGCAGTTCATACAGGCCGCGCACATAGTTGAGTGCTGCAGCCAAGTCCGGCGCAGTGTCTGCGAAAGTGCCGTCGAGGTCGAATAGGATCGCTTTAATTAAAACCGCTTTAATCACGATGACAGGAGAACAGGTAATTTACATCCGTGTCTTTACCCAGTGAATAAATCTTGCTCAGAGGGTTATAGCTCATGCCGATGATCTCGGTAACGTTCAACCCCGCGTTGCGGCAGAACTGCGCCAGCTCTGACGGTTTGATGAATTTGGCGTAATCGTGCGTGCCTCGCGGCAAAAGATTCAGCAAATACTCCGCGCCGATCACCGCGAACAAATATGACTTCGGGTTGCGGTTAATAGTGGAGAAAAAAACATGGCCACCCGGTTTTACCAGTTGCGCGCAGGCGCGCACAGTGCTGGCTGGATCTGGCACATGCTCCAGCATCTCCATGCAAGTTATCACGTCAAAGCAGCCGGGGGTTTCCTCAGCCAAATCTTCCACGACAATCTTGCGGTAGTCCACCTGCTTGCCACTTTCCAGCAAATGCAACTTGGCGACTTGCAGTGCCTTGTCGCCGAGGTCGATGCCGGTAACTTGGGCACCCAGTCCCGCCATGCTCTCCGACAGAATTCCGCCGCCGCAGCCCACATCCAGCACTGCCTTGCCGGACAGAGGCACGATGCGGTTGATGTATTCCAGGCGCAGCGGGTTGATCTCGTGCAGCGGTTTGAACTCGCTGCTGATATCCCACCAGCGGTGGGCGAGTTGGCTGAATTTTTCCAGTTCTAGAGGATCGGCGTTGGTCATGGTGTGCTCTTATCGGGGTGAGGGTGGAATGTAGCAAAACTGGGGCTGAACCGCCAGCCTCATAGGAGGTAGGTCGGGATTTATCTCGACATGTCGGGTTGAAACCCGACCTACGGGTGTGTCATATCCAGCGCCACCGCCTCGGCCACCTCAATACCATCCACCGCAGCGGACAGGATGCCGCCCGCATAGCCCGCACCTTCTCCCGCCGGATATAGTCCAACGGTATTCATGCTCTGGAAATTTTCGCGGCGTTTGATGCGCACCGGGGAAGAGGTGCGCGTCTCCACGCCGGAGAGTACGGCGTCGCTCATGGCGAATCCCTTGATCTGTTTGTCGAAGGCAGGCAAGGCTTCGCGGATAGCGGCGATAGCGTAATCCGGCAGGGCGCTGGAAAGATCGGTCGGCGTCACGCCCGGCGTGTAGGAGGGCTGCACTTCACCCAACGCAGTGGAAGCGCGCCCAGCGAGAAAGTCGCCGACACGCTGTCCCGGTGCGCAATAATTCTTTCCACCCAACTCGAACGCTCGCGCTTCCCACTTACGCTGAAATTCGACACCCGCGAGTACGTCACCTGCGTAGTCATCTGGAGTAACACCAACGACAATCCCGCTATTGGCGTTGCGCTCATTGCGCGAATACTGGCTCATGCCGTTGGTTACCACGCAGCCTTCTTCAGAAGTCGCCGCCACCACCGTGCCGCCGGGGCACATGCAGAAGCTATACACCGAGCGCCCGTTACTGGCGTGATGCACCAGCTTGTAATCCGCCGCGCCCAACAACGGGTTGCCCGCGTTGGGGCCGAAGCGCGCGCGGTCTATCAGCGATTGCGGATGTTCGATGCGGAAACCGATGGAGAATGGCTTGGCCTCCATGTACACGCCGCGCCGATGCAGCATCTCGAAGGTGTCGCGCGCACTGTGACCGACGGCCAACACGACATGCTTGCTGGCAATATGTTCGCCATCCGCCAACGCCACACCGCATACTTGTTCGTTGTCGATTTCGATGTCCTCAACCCGGCTCTGAAAACGAAACTCTCCACCCAACGCTTCGATAGTGTGGCGCATTTTTTCCACCATCCCCACCAGCCGGAAGGTGCCGATGTGAGGTTTGCTCACGTAAAGGATTTCTTCCGGCGCACCCGCCTTCACGAATTCTGTAAGCACCTTGCGCCCGTAGAACTTCGGGTCTTTAATCTGGCTGTGCAACTTGCCGTCTGAAAACGTCCCCGCCCCTCCCTCGCCAAACTGCACATTGGATTCCGGGTCGAGCTTACCCTGCCGCCACAGTCCCCATGTATCTTTTGTCCGCTCGCGCACCGCCTTGCCGCGCTCTAGAATAATTGGACGAAAACCCATCTGCGCCAGAATCAACCCGGCAAAAATCCCGCACGGCCCGGTGCCGATGACGATGGGACGCTCCGCCAAACCTTGCGGTGCTTGCGCAACAAAGTGGTAACGGGTGTCCGGCGCAGGTGCAATGTGCGGTGTATTTCTCAGTCGCTTGAGCAGCACGGCCTCATTCTTCACCTCGACATCCAACGTATAGACAAACAAAATCGCCGACGGTTTGCGCGCATCGAAGCCGCGCCGGAAGATGGTATAGCCGATGAGTTCATCCGCAACAATCTCCAGCCGTTTGAGAATCGCGGCCTTGAGATCATCTTCGGAATGAGTTAGCGGGAGCTTGGTTTCGGTGAGTCGTAACATGGGTGCTATTCTACCTTACGTCAGAATCAATTATTTTAACTGCCTGAAACCGGCACTTGACGAATTGGTGCTATCGACCCATTTTTGCCCTTCGTGGGTGTCAGCTTTGCGGCAGGGAATTTGGCGTCTTGATATGCGGCTGTGTGCGTGAAGCGGATCTTCAAGAACGAACTCTAAAGTAAATATCTTTAAATCCTTCCATAGTTGTAGTTTGTTGCACATTGTAAGCATCCCTACAAGCGCCAGCAGCATGGCTCATCTTCAGTAAATTCACGTAAAAACAGATAAATATGAACTCACGCAGGCATTGGCACGTCCCTTGCTGGTAGAAATGCGCGGGACAGTGGTTATAGCAGTCTGGTTGCAAACGATGTCACTACACGAATCATTTTTTATAGTTGTAATTTTTAAGGAGACTGTAATGAGCAAACTTCGCCAAATTGCCTTCTACGGCAAAGGTGGGATCGGCAAATCCACCACTTCGCAAAACACTTTGGCCGCCTTGGCCGAAATGGGCCACAAGATTCTGATCGTCGGTTGCGATCCGAAGGCCGACTCGACCCGTCTTATTCTGCATGCCAAGGCGCAGGACACCGTGCTGTCGCTGGCCGCAGAAGCAGGTAGCGTAGAAGACCTCGAATTGGAAGACGTGATGAAAGTCGGTTACCGCGACATCCGTTGCGTGGAAGCTGGTGGCCCTGAGCCTGGTGTTGGTTGTGCCGGTCGTGGCGTCATCACCGCCATCAACTTCCTCGAAGAGAATGGTGCCTACGACGGCGCAGACTATGTTTCCTACGACGTACTGGGCGACGTGGTATGTGGCGGTTTCGCGATGCCGATCCGTGAAAACAAGGCGCAAGAAATTTACATCGTAATGTCCGGCGAAATGATGGCCATGTACGCGGCCAACAATATCGCCAAGGGCATTTTGAAGTATGCCAATTCCGGTGGCGTGCGTCTTGGCGGCCTAGTGTGTAATGAGCGTCAGACTGACAAGGAATATGAACTGGCCGATGCGCTGGCGAAGAAGCTGAACACCAAGCTGATTCACTTTGTGCCGCGCGACAACGTCGTTCAGCACGCCGAGTTGCGCCGTATGACCGTACTCGAATATGCACCAGAACACAAACAGGCCGAAGAGTACCGCCAACTGGCCAGAAAGATTCATGAGAATGCCGGTCAGGGCACCATCCCGACCCCGATCACTATGGAAGAACTGGAAGAACTGCTGATGGAATTCGGCATCATGAAGAAGGAAGATGAAACCATCATCGGCAAGGCGGCTAACGCGGCTTGATCCGGTAACTGACCTGTCAGGAGCAGACCATATCTGCGCATATATTCGCGTACATGGCACGCTCTTACAGGCAGCTCCGCAAAGGGCTTGTGAATTTGAAGAAGCAATACGGACTGCGAGTCCTTTGCTGAGCTGTTTTGGGGATTTTTTACTTAACATTAGGAGGGCAACATGAGCCTTACTGCTGAAGAAACAAAAACACGTAATAAGGAATTGATCGAGGAAGTCCTCAGCGTCTACCCCGAAAAGACCGCCAAGAAACGTGCCAAGCATTTGAGCGTGCACGAGGAAGGCAAATCCGATTGCGGCGTGAAGTCAAATATCAAATCCTTGCCCGGCGTGATGACCGTGCGCGGTTGTGCCTATGCCGGTTCCAAGGGCGTGGTGTGGGGGCCGATCAAGGACATGGTTCACATCTCCCACGGCCCGGTCGGCTGCGGCCAGTATTCCTGGGCCACGCGCCGCAACTACTATATCGGCACTACCGGCATCGATAGCTTTGGCACGATGCAGTTCACTTCCGACTTTCAGGAAAAAGACATCGTGTTCGGCGGCGACAAGAAGCTGGAAAAACTAATTGATGAAGTCGAAATACTGTTCCCTCTGAACAAGGGCATCTCGATCCAGTCTGAATGCCCCATCGGCCTGATCGGCGACGACATTGAAGCGGTGTCGAAGAAGAAAGCCAAGGAGATGAACGGCAAGACCATCGTGCCGGTGCGCTGCGAAGGTTTCCGTGGCGTATCTCAATCGTTGGGTCACCACATTGCCAACGACATGATCCGTGACTGGGTGTTCGACAAGACCGACCCGAACAAGAATGCATTCGAGTCCACGCCTTACGATGTGGCTATCATTGGCGACTACAACATCGGCGGCGATGCATGGTCTTCGCGCATTCTACTGGAAGAAATGGGCCTGCGCGTAATCGCCCAGTGGTCCGGCGACGGCACCATCGCGGAAATCGAGAACACGCCCAGAGCCAAGCTGAACGTGCTGCACTGCTACCGTTCGATGAACTACATCTCGCGCCACATGGAAGAAAAATACGGCACGCCTTGGGTCGAGTACAACTTCTTCGGCCCGTCCAAGATCGAAGCCAGCTTGCGCGAAATCGCCAGTCACTTCGACGATAAAATCAAGGATGGCGCCGAGCGTGTGATCGCCAAATATCGCCCGCTGGTGGATGAAATTATCGCCCGCTTCAAGCCGCGCCTCGAAAGCAAGAAGGTCATGCTGTACGTCGGCGGCTTGCGTCCGCGCCATGTGATCGGCGCGTACGAAGACCTCGGCATGGAAGTTGTCGGCACCGGCTATGAGTTCGGCCACAACGACGACTACCAGCGCACCACCGATTACATCAAGGATTCCACGCTGGTGTACGACGACGTGACCGGCTACGAATTCGAGAAGTTCGTGGACAAGATCAAGCCTGACCTGGTCGGCTCCGGCATCAAGGAAAAGTACGTATTCCAGAAAATGGGCGTGCCATTCCGCCAGATGCACAGCTGGGATTACTCCGGCCCCTACCACGGCTACGACGGCTTCGCCATCTTCGCCCGCGATATGGACATGGCGATCAACAGCCCGGTTTGGGGTCTGACCAAAGCGCCCTGGAAATAAATGTAGGTTGGGTTGGTTCGACAGGCTTACCACCGACGGACTTAACCCAACAACCATGCACGAATGCGAATGTTGGGTTAAGGCGTAAAAGCCCGCCTAATCCAACTTACGAAAAGGAGAACTGCCATGTCACAAAATGCTGAAAAACTAATCGACCACGAATTACTGTTCCGGCAGCCGGAATACACCGCGATGTTCGAGAACAAACAAAAGAACTTCGAGTACAAGCACCCGGAAGAAAAGATCATCGAAATCCGAGAGTGGACCAAGACCAAGGAGTATCAGGACAAGAACTTTGCGCGCACCGCCCTGACCATCAATCCGGCCAAGTCCTGCCAACCGCTGGGCGCGGTATTCGCCGCCGTCGGCTTTCACAAGACCCTGCCCTTCGTGCATGGTTCGCAAGGCTGCGTCGCCTACTACCGTTCGCACTTCTCGCGCCATTTCAAGGAACCGACCTCCTGCGTCTCTTCTTCGATGACGGAAGACGCAGCAGTGTTCGGCGGCCTTAATAATATGGTTGATGGTCTAGCCAACGCCTATAACATGTACAAGCCGGAGATGATCGCCGTTTCCACCACTTGCATGGCCGAGGTGATCGGTGACGATCTCGACAGCTTCATAAAAACCGCCAAGACCAAGGGCAGTTTACCGCATGAATTCGATGTGCCGTTTGCCCATACTCCTGCTTTCGTCGGCAGCCACGTCACCGGTTACGACAACGCGATAAAAGGAATCGTCGAACACTTCTGGAGCAAGGAAGGAGAGCGCACGCCGGTTGTAGGCAAGATCAACTTCATCGGCGGCTTCGATGGCTATACCACTGGCAACCTGCGCGAGATCAAGCGCCTGCTCGGGCTGATGGGCGCGGATTACACCATCCTCGGCGACACCTCCGACATCTGGGACACCCCAACCGATGGCGAATATCGCATGTACGACGGCGGCACCACCAAGGAAGAAGTTAAGGGCGCGTACAACGCCTCCGCCACGATCTCCTTCCAGGAGTTCTGCACCGAGAAAACGCTCAAGTACATCGCCAGCAAGGGACAGGAAACCGTGGCACTGAACCAACCAATGGGCGTAACCGGCACTGACAAATTCCTGATGGAAGTGTCACGCCTTACCGGCAAGCCGATTCCCGATGCACTAACCAAGGAACGCGGTCGTTTGGTAGACGCCATCGCCGACTCGCAAGCCATCTTGCACGGCAAGAAATTTGCGCTCTATGGCGATCCCGACCTGATGTTGGGCCTGACCCAGTTCCTGTTGGAATTAGGTGCTGAACCGACCACCGTGCTTTCCACCAACGGTGATGACAAGTGGGCCGCCAAGGTGCAAGCGCTGTTCGATGCCAGCCCATTCGGCAAGAACTGCAAGGTATATCCGAAGAAGGACATGTGGCACCTGCGCTCGCTGCTGTACACCGAACCGGTTGATTACCTGATTGGCAACACGCATGGCAAGTATCTGGAGCGCGATTGCAACGTGCCGTTGATCCGCCTCGGCTTCCCGATCTTCGACCGTCACCACTACCATCGCTTCCCGATCTGGGGCTACGAAGGTGGATTGCGCGTTCTGGTGATGATCCTGGACGAGATATTCGAGCGCCTCGATCAAAGCACGATTATCACGGGCAAGACCGACATCAGCTACGACATCGTGCGCTGACATCTAAAAGGGATAAGGGAGGATGGGTAAAACCGGAACGCTTCTCCCGTTATCCAATAAAAAAGGAACATCATGGCCAACATTACCTTCAGTTCACCCAAGCTGAAAAAAGATATAACCGTGTACGCTACCGCAGGCGACACTCATACCCTGCTCAGCGTCGCCAAGGAACACCAGATACCGATGGATTTTGAATGCGAGAACGGCGAATGCGGTTCCTGCATAATTCAGGTCAGCGTGCTGGGAGGCAAGCAGCCCCTCGGTGTGAGCCTGACCGAGAAAGAAAAGACAGTGCTGAAACTTGCCGGCAAGATCACCATGAAACAGATCGAAGCCGCCGAAAATGGCGACGTTCCTCCGCCTTGGCGTTTGGCCTGCCAGTTCATCGTGAGGAATGAAGATATTCTGGTGAAGTTTTAATTTGTTTCATGTGAGATGGCACTGATCTTCTTCTACGAAAAACCCGGTTGCGTCAACAACACCAAACAAAAGGCGCTGCTTGCCGCCGCAGGGCATGAGGTCATCGCCCGCAACCTGCTCACCGAACGTTGGACTCAAGAATGTCTGCTTACCTTTTTTGGTGAGCGTCCCGTCGCGGAATGGTTCAACCGTGCCGCACCGCGCGTGAAATCCGGCGAAATCGTGCCGGAACAACTTGATGCCGCAGTCGCGCTACAACTCATGCTCAACGATCCACTACTGATCCGCCGCCCGCTGATTGATGCTAAAGGACGCAAAGAGATCGGCTTCGACCAAAATTTCATTCATGGTTGGCTGGGATTGACGCCGAGCGGCAGCGATTTGGAAACATGCCCGCGATTCGCCTCACATATGCCCTGTCCTGCACCTGCCAACTAATTTAGTTCATCTTTCAGCCAAGCGAAGCAACCCGCTGACTTGCTGATGTATCTCGCGAACCACATGCGACTCCAGCTTGTTCACCCAGCGCTTGGGGATTGCATTCGCACCGTACAGTGCACCGCCCAACATACCTGCAATGGCACCGGTAGTGTCGGCGTCTTCGCCGCGATTCACTGTGTCCACAACCAGAGTCTCGAATGAGTCGGTGATGAAAAAATGGTGCAGCACAGTCTGCATGGTGTCTACGATGTAGCCGGAGGCGCGCCCAGGATAAGGATGGAACTGGAATTTCGGATATTCGATCAGCAGGGCTTTGCCGACTTCGCGGCATTCCTTCACGCCGCCGCCTTTCAGCAAGGTCCGCGTCATTTCGCCCAGCGCCAGCGTGGCGGCATCAGAAAGCGGATGATTGTGGGTAAAATGAGTTTCCTCCAGCGTTTGCTGTCGAAACGCCTCGTCATCGTTCAGTGTCGCCAGCACCACCGGCAGGTTGCGCATAGCCGCGCCATTTCCGGCGTCACCTTCGCTCATGGGTCCGCTCAGGCTACCATTCAGCATGTAGCGCTGAATGCCACGGCGGCAGGTGTTGCCGATGTCTATGGGCCGCGACTTCAGCCAGGCGACAAAGGAATCGGCGACGGTGTTTGCGTTCCAGCCGTTGGATGCAAGCAATGCGCGACCTAGCGCGAGGGACATTTCGGTATCGTCGGTCACCCTCCCTGCTTTAAGTTTCAGCCAGCCGCCACCGATGATGTCGCGGTGCGTGCCGTATTTATATACGATTTCGCGCGGCAACATGAACTCCACCGTTGCACCAAGCGCGTCGCCCACGGCAAGGCCGATGTAAGCGCCGAGGGCGCGGTCGTATAAACGTTGCTTATTCATCGTCATTTACCAGTAATTTACCAGTAAGACATCTTCACGCGATAATCGCCGCCTATCACCAGACACTCCGCCTCACACCGTAATGGGTGACCCAATAACAAGTCGTTGAAGAACAGTATCTTCGCGACCGGCACTTCAGCCTCGATGATGGTGTCGCCGAATTCGTCGGCGATGCCGCGCTGCGAGGTGAAAGAAACTAGGGCTACGCTGATTAAGTCCACCGATTCCATAGGTCGTGCGTTATAGCCGTAGTAGACAAACATGGTAGATGGCAATGAAACAAAATACTCTGGCGATGGCAGCGAAACACGAAACAGGATTTGAACAACACCGCAGACCGACACGGCGCGACGAATTTCTGAACACGATGAATCGCATCGTGCCATGGGTCGATCTATGTGCCGTGATCGAACCGCACTACCCGAAGCGAGGCAATGGCCGTCCACCGATTGGGCTCGAACGCATGTTGCGCATCCACTTCATTCAGCACTGGTTTAATTTGGCCGACTTTGCCTGTGAAGAAGCACTCTACGACATCGCCAGCTTGCGCCATTTCGCTGGCATCGACTTGGGATGCGAAGCCGTACCGGACGCCACCACGCTGCTAAAGTTTCGTCGCCTTCTGGAGAAACACAATCTCAATGAGCAACTGTTTGCCGAAGTCGGGCGCGTACTCCAAGGCAGCGGCATGACACTCAAGACCGGCACGATTGTCGATGCCACCATTATCGCGGCACCCAGCTCAACCAAGAACGCCGATAAGAAACGTGATCCTGAGATGCACCAGACTCGCAAGGGACAGCAGTGGTACTTTGGCATGAAGCTGCACATTGGCGTGGATAGTCAAAGCGGCCTGGCGCACAGCGCCGTCGTCACCCCGGCCAACGTGCATGACAAACATCCTCTGCCTGATTTACTGCATGGCCAAGAGCAGCGTGTTTATGGCGATAGCGCCTATGCCAGCCAAAAGGATTTGATTCACAGTAAATCCCCCCAAGCCCGCGACTTCACCAACTGTCGCACCCGTAAGCCGGGTGGTGAAGTCGATGAGGTCAAGCGCGGCAAGAACCGCAATAAGTCAAAGATAAGAGCCCGTGTCGAACACGTCTTTGCCGTGGTCAAACGGCTGTGGGGTTTTACGAAAGTGCGCTACCGTGGTTTAGCCAAGAATTCCGGCCGCGCATTTACTGCGCTGGCATTGGCGAATATTTACTTGTCTCGAAATCGATTGATGGCACAAGTCCGCCCATAGTGGGCGAATGGCGGGCGAAAAGCCCGAGGAGTAGCCCGAAAGGGTAAAACAATACGGGCTGAACTCGTCTTTTTGCACGATCACGCATATTTCGCAATTTGAATCTTGAAAATGCGGGGCTTGTTCAGCGTAGCCCTAGGTTATTCAGGCGCACGATGGCGCTACGAGCGTCGAGTTGCTGGATCAGTTGCTGCTCGCGCAAATCGTTGGTGCCGCGAAATAGCTGCAAATGCTTTTTGCCCGTGGCGTAAAAACGCACTAGCATCCATTGGCAGAATTCGTAGAGCAAATCGAATTGCATGTTGATGGCGTTGTTGTTGAAGCGGCTGGACATTTTTTCTTCCATATAGTGTATCCATGCCGGAGAATTGAAGCGGCGGATCGGCGCTTTGTGAAAGGTTGGAAACAGTCCGAAGCGGCTTTCCACCCAGCCTTTCAGCACCGCGCCCGCCTGACTGTTGGAGTCGAAACCCCAGTCTTTCAGCAGGCGCAAATAACTGGCGCGGTAGCGGCGGCGCTCGTTTTTTTCCGGCTCGTGATCCAGCCCGAACACCACCGCCATGTAATTCTGAAAAATTCGCCCTGCTTCCACTGCATCCGTCACCGTGCTCAGGTGCTCGAACAAACTGCGGTGCGATTCACGCGTGCCGCTGATACTCAACGGAATCGGAAAGTCGTTGTAACTCGCGCTGGCTAGCAACCCGGTCGGCAATCCGACCAGGTTAGTGCTGTGCCCGCGCGAGGCGATGGTTGTGTCCGGTTCTTCGGTTGACATATTGAAGAGGTAGAGCAAGAAACGAACCTGAAAAAGCGATCAACCGAGAATGACGCGCCACCGGGTCGTCGCCCCCTTTAAAAAAGAGGGAAACTACAGCGTCATGTGAATCGCCGGGCGCACCATGCCTGTGCCGTTTGTTACGTCATCTGCACTTTTTGTAAGGTTTGCGACATATGGAATGCGGCAAACAAAACCAGCCACATTACATACAAACAAGCAGTTATTCCACCCATCCGGGTTGGCACAATGCTTGCTGAGTGCTAAGCGTAAACCATTCGGAGAGGTCTATCGTGGCCGGACTCAACATCAAAGTACAAGAAGTGTTCAACGAACCGGGTTGCGACAAGAACCAGGCCAAGGACGAGAAGGAACGCAAGAAAGGCTGCACCAAGCAACTGGTGCCCGGTGCTGCGGCTGGTGGCTGCGCTTTTGACGGGGCGAAAATTGCGCTGCAACCGATCGCCGACGTGGCGCACATCGTGCATGGCCCCATCGCCTGTGAGGGTAACGGATGGGACAATCGCGGCTCAAAATCATCAGGCCCCTTGCTCTACCGCACCGGCTTCACCACCGACATTTCCGAGAATGACATCGTGTTTGGCGGCGAGAAACGCCTGTATCGCGCCATCCGCGAGGTGATCGAAAAATATGATCCGCCAGCCGTGTTCGTATACCAAACCTGCGTCACAGCACTGATCGGCGACGAGATCGAGGCGGTGTGCAAGGCGGCGAAAGCAAAATTCGGCAAGCCCATTATCCCGATCAATGTTCCCGGCTTTGTCGGTAGCAAGAACCTCGGCAACAAGCTGGCGGGCGAGGCGCTGCTTGAATATGTGATCGGTACCGAGGAACCGGAAACCACCACGCCTTACGACATCAACATCATCGGAGAATACAACCTAGCGGGTGAGATGTGGCAGGTCAAGCCGCTGCTGGATCATCTCGGTATCCGCGTGCTGGCCAGTATTTCCGGCGATGCACGTTATCACGAAGTGGCAAGATCGCACCGCGCCCGTGCCGCGATGATGGTGTGCTCAAGAGCGATGATCAACGTGGCGCGCAAGATGGAAGAACGCTACAGCATCCCATTTTTCGAAGGCTCGTTCTACGGTATTTCCGATACCAGCGATTCCTTGCGTCAAATCGCAAAGCTACTGGTGCAACGCGGTGCGCCGGAAGACCTGCTGTCACGCACTGAAATATTGATTCGCCGCGAAGAAGCGCGCGCTTGGGAACGCTTGGACGGTTACCGCCAACGCTTCGAGGGCAAGCGTGTGCTGCTCTTCACCGGCGGGGTAAAGTCGTGGTCGGTTGTATCGGCCTTGCAGGAAGTCGGCCTGGAGATTGTCGGCACCAGCGTAAAGAAATCCACCGAAGAAGACAAGGAACGCGTAAAGGAATTGATAAGCGAAGACGCCCACATCTTCGACGACCTGCCGCCGCGCGAGATGTACAAAATGCTTAAGGAAGCCCACGCCGACATCATGCTCTCCGGCGGACGCTCACAATTCGTCGCGCTGAAAGCCAGAATGCCTTGGCTGGACATCAATCAGGAACGCCACCACGCCTATGCAGGATATGAAGGCATGGTAACGCTGGTACAGGAAATAGACAGAGCGCTATACAACCCGATCTGGAAGCAGGTAAGGAAAGCGGCTCCGTGGGAATCAGAAATTCATACACTCGCCATCGAAGGGAGAAGGTGAAATGGCAACCGTCACTATTTCAAAAAAAGCTTGCAGCGTAAACCCGCTGAAGATGAGCCAACCCATAGGCGGCATTCTGGCTTTCCTCGGCCTCGCTAACTGCATGCCCATAATGCATGGCTCCCAAGGTTGCACCGCGTTCGGGCTGGTGCTGTTCGTGCGCCATTTCCGCGAAGCCATTCCCTTGCAGACCACGGCGATGAACGAAGTCACCACCATCATGGGCGGCATGGACAACATCGAACAGGCGCTGGTCAACATCTACAAGCGTGCCAAGCCGGAGATCATCGGCCTGTGTACCACCGGCCTGACTGAGACGCGCGGTGAAGACATCCACGGCGATCTGAAATTGATCCGCAGGCGTAATCCTGAACTGGCGAATCTGCCAATCGTGTTCGTGAACACACCGGACTTCAAGGATGCGTTTCAGGATGGCTGGGCTAAGAGCGTTGCACGAATAGCAGAAGAACTGGTTGAGAAAAGCATGGAGACCATCCCGGGCCAAGTAAACCTGCTACCAGGTAGCCATCTCACCGCTGCTGACATCGAAGAAATCGTCGAGACCATCACCGCCTTCGGACTCACGCCCATCGTGCTGCCAGACCTATCCAATTCGCTCGACGGCCACATCCCGGAACAGTTCAGCCCCACCACTATAGGCGGCACCACGGTGGATGAAATACGCAGCATGGGCAGTTCGCTCGCCACCATCGCAATCGGCCAGCAGATGGAAAGTGCCGCACTGGAACTGGAGATGCGTAGCGGCGTGTCCTACACCGTGTTCGACCGGCTCACCGGGCTGGATGCCAATGACCGCTTCCTGATGTACCTCTCCGGATTGAGCGGCAAGCCGGTTCCGCTGAAATATCGCCGTCAGCGTAGCCAGTTGGTGGATGCCATGCTGGACGGACATTTCTTTTTCGGCGGCAAAAAAGTCGCCATCGGCGCAGAGCCGGATCTGTTATGGGCGCTGGGTTCGCTCATGTCCGAGATGGGCTGCGAGATTGCTGCCGCAGTCACCACCACGCAATCACCGTTGCTGGAAAAAATGCCCTGCAAAGAAGTGCTGATCGGCGACCTGGAAGATTTTGAAATGCGTGCAAAGGGCTGCGACTTGCTCATCACCCATTCGCACGGACGCCAGGCATCGGAACGGCTCGGCATCCCATTGTTTCGCGCCGGGTTGCCCTGCTTCGACCGGCTCGGCGCTAACCACAAATTGAGCGTGGGCTATCGCGGTACGCGCGATCTGATTTTCCAGATCGGCAATGTGTTCCTCGAACACACACACGAAAGCGCGCCAGATAGCTGGCCGCTGCCGGAGGGCAACCATGAACATGCAGCGCAAGCTCAAACTGTGTAATCCCAACCAAGGAGTGAGAGGAATGAAAATCGCATTTGCGACACAAGATTTGCAACGGGTTGACGCTCATTTCGGCTGGGCGAAAAACATTGCGGTGTACGAAATTTCGCCAGAAGGATTCAATTTGATCGAGGCCATCCAGTTTTCTGGCGACCTCAAGGAAGACGGTAACGAAGACAAGATCACCCCAAAGATTGAAGCTATCAAGGACTGCGCCATCCTCTACGTCGCAGCCATCGGCGGCTCGGCAGCGGCGCGCGTGGTAGCGAACAAGGTACATCCGATCAAGGTGAACGAACCGGAAGTCATCACTGAAATCCTGGTCAGGTTGCAGGATGTACTTAAGGGCGCTCCTCCACCTTGGCTGCGCAAGGCGATGTTGAAGGGTGTGGAGCGTGATCTTAATTTCGATGATGAATGATTGAATTCCTACCCCCTTGCAGGGGGTAGGAATGGCAAAACCACAACGTGAATCAGGAGTCATCATAATGAGCACAACAGCAGAAGCAGTCAAAACCAGCAGCGGCGAAATGTTTCTGAACGAACTGGCAAAGCAGTATCGCGCACAAGACACCTACGGCACATGGGACGGCAAGAGCAACGACACACTACTCGACCCTTACATCATTGATAAAGAGAAGCGCAAGGGAATCCCCATCATTGGCGACCCCGATCCGGAAACGCTGTGGCGCCTGGAGCTGTTCTATAACGCCGTCGGCCTTTCAGTGGAACGCATGACTGGCATCATGGTCGCGCCCATCATGAAAATCAACCACGAAGGCTTTGGCCGCATGGTGCTCACAGCCGGGCGCCTGATCGTCATCAACAAATACCTGCGCGACATGCACCGCTTCGGCTTCAATGACATGGAAAAACTGGCGGAAGAAGGCGGCAAGTTGGTGGATGCGGCAGTAGAGATGATTAACCAGTTTCCTGAAGTGGCGAAGTATGGATAACGGAACAGACATGGCGGATATAGACACACTAAAAGCCGAGATCAAAAAGCTCAACGCCCAAGCTACGCAGTTGAAGATGGACTTGCATGATTTGTCGGAAGAGTTGCCGATAGGCTGGGAGCGCATTCCTGAAGTAGCAGAGAAAACCTTTCTGGCTTATCAGAAACTCACTGTCACGCGCCAGAAGCTGGCCATTGGTTGAGCCACAAATACACATTGGAACTTGAACAAGGAGCACACCATGACAACCGTAGTAACCATCACCCTGCCTGACGGACGCAGCTGGACTCCAAAATTCGTCCACAACATTAATCAGGAAAAATGCATCGGATGCGGTCGCTGCTTCCGTGTATGCGGGCGCGAGGTGCTGCAACTGGTTGGCATAGGCGAAGATGGCGAAGTCATAGCGCTGGAGTTAGGCGAAGACGATGACGACGAGTACGAAAAGAAAGTAATGACCGTCGCCAACGATAAGAACTGCGTTGGCTGTGAAGCCTGTTCAAAAATCTGTCCAAAAAAATGCTACACGCACGCACCGATGGCGGCCTGATCGCCAGTTTCCCACATGACGCCGATAATATCAGCGTCTGGCATCTGCTCGGCCATTCCATTGAGGAAGATGTGCTGACAGAGTCCTTTGCTTGGGTCATCGCCACTCATTGTAACCCGCACTCCGATGCGTTTGTCCCGGCGCTCGGGATGGATATAAGTTCCTTCCAAAACTTGCTGCAAACCCGCTTCCCGCATTTCACTCCTCCGCCACACTGGCTGGAGGCACAAGCAAAAGCTATTAGTAGCAACGGGGCAATGGGTGAATTTAGCGACCTGCTGCAACTGCTGCTCGATCATCGTGCTGTTGCCAACGAACATCACAGCAACGTCGCCCATCTCGTTACCACTGCCTGCATGGGTGGCGACCACCTTTGGCAAGACCTCGGCCTGCCTGACCGCAAAGCATTATCTGTCTTGCTCTCAGGCCACTTCCCCAGCCTCGCCGCGAAAAATACCGGCGACATGAAATGGAAAAAGTTTTTCTACAAACAACTCTGTGAACGTGAAGGCATTAACGCCTGCAAAGCGCCAAGCTGCACAGCCTGCTGCGACTATGTAAAATGTTTCGGAGCGGAAGAGTAAATCCGAGAAAACAGTTGCGCAGATGTAGCCTTGGCGAAATCACGAAAAACCTACTCATGCACACCATCACCCTAGCCACCCCGGACGATACGCGCTGCAAGCTACTCGCTCAGCAATTACACTGGACGATTTTCCGGAATTTTGATCGCCCCCATTTCCTTCACGCCCTGCTCGAAGCTGATGACCGGAAACTTGCCCTTGAACTTCACGGCTGCCTCAGTGATCTTGTCGAGCTTGGCTGCAGTATCCAGTTTTTTCAGGTCGGTGCGCTCCAAACCGATCAGGTCGAGCAGTTCGTTGTAAACTGTCGCTTCGTCCAGCGGAAGAATATTAAATGGAATGCCGTCCAGCGTAATACCAAATTTCTTGGAAATGTCCACGTTGCCGGCAAACACAAAATATTGACCTTCCGGCTTAAGGAAATCACCCAGCACAGAATGCAGGTTTTCTAGATAGCCCAGAGAATCCAACTCGCATGCGATGAAATCAAATTTGCCGCCAGTGGCAGAAAACATGGTCTGGGTTGCGGCGATTTCCGGAGGACGTGCTTCGTCAGCCAACTTCACAGCGAATTTCAGCGCAATCTCACCGCGAAATCCTTCATCGGCTTTCTTCAATGCACCTTTGTACACGGGGCTAAGCAGGCGTTTTTGTTCTTCCAGCGACTGGATGATGGGGGTGCTCATGGTTGTTTTCCTTAGTTTAAATAAATCAGTTGATAGACGTAAGCTGTAAGTTATGAGTTAACGTCGTTGTTTTAATTACAAACTTACATCTACCTTACAGGCAGCGAGGCGCGCAGCCTGTCCACGCTGAATTTCTTCACACCCGCCGCATCTTGAAACACCTTGAACACTTTTTCTGTCACTGCGTCTGATTTTACGAAATCATCGTAAGCACGTTCCAGCAATGCCTTGTATTCCGCCTTGATCGCCTTATCGCTGCCGACGCTGAAACTGTGGCGTGCCATATATTGGTTGAAGCGTTTAAGGATGTGCAGGCGGTTGACGTTGACCACGCGCTGGTCATACTCAACCCCAAGAAAACTCAGAAACTCTTCCGCCGAAGATAATTGACCCAATGCCTGCTTTATTTCACTCATGCCGTTATCTCCCTTATGAATGACTGGCCGAATACGCCACGGTCTCAAAATAAATTTGATGCAAATCGTCCTGCTCCGGTGAATGCTTGGTGCGGCAAGTAAAGTCGCGTACCTTGGACAAAATTCTCTGCGCATCGCCTTTGGAAAGCGCTATGCCAATGTCGGCATAAGCCTTGATTACCGCGCTAGCGCCAGAATGTTTGCCCAGCACCATGCGGTGCGCCATGCCGATTTCGGCTGGATCGAACGGTTGGTAATTGAGCGGATTTTTTAGCAGGCCATCCACATGGATGCCGGCTTCATGAGTGAACACCGCCGAGCCGACGATGCTCTTGTTCGCCGCTACACCGCGCCCCGAAGCTTTGGCTACCAGATTCGACAGGTCATGATAGAAATACATGTCCACGCCAGTGTCTATGTTATGGAGATGCCGCAACGCCATCACCACCTCTTCCAGCGGCGCATTTCCGGCGCGTTCGCCCAAGCCGTTCACCGTGGTATTCACATGCGTTGCCCCGGCACGCACCGCAGCCAGCGAATTGGCGGTGGCCAGGCCGAAATCGTCGTGGGCATGAATTTCGATTTGCAAATCGGTAGTCTTCTTGAGCAGGCCGATGCGTTCGAAAGTGGTAAACGGGTCGAGCATGCCCAGCGTATCGGCGAAACGGAAACGCAACGCGCCGCAGTCTTGCGCTGTTTCCGCCACGCGGCGAACGAAATCAATGTCGGCGCGCGAGGAGTCTTCCCCGCCGACACAGACGTAATATCCCATATCGGTCGCCTCGGTGACAAACCGCCGTACCGTGCGCAGCACCCAGTCACGATCTTTCTCCAGCTTCTTGCTGATATGAATATCGGATACCGGAATCGACAGATTTACCCAATCCACTTTGCAGCGAGAAATCGCAGCCATATCAGCCTCATGCATCCGCCCCCATACCATCAGTCCGGCCTGCAATTCCTGCTCGGCAATCGCGTTGATCGACTCGATCTCATTCTCACCCATCACCGGCACGCCGATCTCCAATTCGGACACACCGGCAGTAACCAGCGCATGGGCAATGCGAATTTTTTCCTCGGCGGTGAATGCAACCCCGGCAGTCTGCTCGCCATCACGCAGAGTCGTGTCATTGATCGTCACCATGTTGCTGTCGTGTTCGTTGTGCATGATTTGCCCTCTCGGACATGGTTCAGCAACAACTATGCCACGACCAAATCATCATTATTTATTGATACGAATCAATCAGATAAATTTATGCTTTAAATTTTCCGTAGAAAACAAACTTGACATGGAATTTTTCTGTAGCGTTTGCGACAGGTGGCTGTGTACCACCAGTTAATTGTTCAGACACTGAAACACTCGCCGCAACCGCAGGCGCTTTTGATGTCGGATTGGTAAAAGGAAGGTCATGGGTCGCGTGATCGGTTTGTGGTTTTCGCGACAAAGCTCCGATGAGGCGGTTACGAACCATTAACAGGCGGAATTGTCACAAGAGGCATACAAATTGCTTTTAGATGGGGTATGCAAGTATGACTAAGGAATCCCCAGTGCGCGTTTCAAAAGAATGCAACATCGAATTGGTCACCGTGTATGAGGTGAGCAAGATACTCAATTCGTCTCTCGATCTGCACAAGACCATGCGCAGTGTGCTGAACGTGTTGTCCAGCCATTTGCAGATGCAACGCGGCATGGTCGCACTGTTGCAGGAAGACGGTTATCTTCAGGTCATCGCCGCTACCGGCATGGATCAGGACGAAATCGCTCATGGCCGCTTCAAGGCAGGCGAAGGCGTGATGGGCAACATCCTCAAAAGCGGCGTCCCGGCAGTGGTGCCGGACATCACCAAGGAGGCTCTGTTCCTCAATCGCACTGGTTCACGCAAGGGCAGGAGCAAGAGCGTCATTTCTTTCATCGGAGTGCCTATCAAGGCGAGCCGCGAAACCATAGGCGTACTGAGTTTCGACCGCGAAAATCAAGGCGACTTGAGCAATTTTGGCGGCGATGTGCGCTTTCTGTCCATGGTGGCCAACCTGATCGGACAAACGGTGCGTCTGCACCAAAAAGTGGCGCGGGATCGCGCCACTTTGATGCATGAAAAGCAACGCCTGCAATCCGAGTTGCATGACAAGTATAGCCTCGACAATGTCATCGGACAGAGCAAGATCATGCAGAACGTATTCACCGAGGTGCATCAGGTTGCGCCTTCCAAATCCACCGTGCTGCTGCGCGGTGAATCCGGCACCGGCAAAGAGGCTATCGCGCGTGCCATCCATCACCTTTCTCCACGCAAGGATAAACCGTTCATCAAGGTAAACTGTGCGGCGCTGTCGGAAACATTGTTGGAATCCGAACTGTTCGGCCATGAGAAAGGATCGTTTACTGGCGCGTCGCAGGAGCGCAAGGGACGCTTCGAGATGGCACACGGCGGCACGCTGTTTCTGGACGAGATCGGCGATGTCTCCACCGCTTTCCAGACCAAGCTGCTACGCGTGTTGCAGGAACGCGAGTTCGAACGCGTCGGCGGCAACAAGACCATCCGTGTGGATGTGCGCCTGGTCGCCGCCACCAACCGCAACCTCGAAGAGGCGGTATCCAAGGGCGAATTCCGCGCGGATTTATACTACCGCATCAACGTCGTTTCTATCTTCCTTCCGCCCCTGCGCGAACGGCGCGAGGACGTTCCGCTGCTGGCGGAATATTTCCTGCAACAGACGAATGAAGAGAGCGGCAAGCACCTGAAATTTTCTGCCGAGGCGATGCATGTGATGTGCGACTGCCAGTGGCCTGGCAACGTGCGCGAACTGTCCAACTGTGTTGAGCGCATCACCACCATGACGCAGGGAAATGTCATCCGCAAGAAAGACCTGCTGTGCGACCGCGATATGTGTTTCTCCTCTATCATGTGGCAGCAGCAGAACAAGCGCACCGTGATTCCAATTGTCAAATCGGTGCAAACAATACCGATTACAAGAGAAGCGGCAGTTGCACCACCAGATGAAACGGAACCTGCATTACATGCGAATGAATACGGCGATCCGCAGAAACACCAATTAATCGAAGCGCTGGAAAAATGCGGCTGGGTGCAGGCCAAGGCCGCACGACTGTTGGGCATCACCCCCAGACAGATGGGCTATGCCATAACCAAGTATGGAATTGATGTGAAGCGGTATTGAGTTGAAATACACAGTCATTTTTCTCGACCTCCCACTAGCTGTTCTGTGGCTGCGGCCAAAGATTAAATGGATCATCAGTGGCACCGCCAATTGAAAGTGCAATCAGGTGCTTTTAAATCAATTCTGCTTGTAGCAAACCATCCATAACGCTGTCGCAATGCTTACAGCGCGTTTGCGCCAACCCTTACAACGACATCCATCTAGCTGATCTGATAAGTTTTCTTATTTGGCACGAGGCTTGCTAAACACCATGCAAGACAAAACCAAATCATCGAGGTCAGCATGACATCCATGTTTAAAAGCAGCGTTACATCCAGACTAAAACCGCTTGGTAGCATCAAGATTGAAGTGGCTAGGCAATCCGGCTGCGGGACGACGTGCGGCGCTGGCAAATCCAGCTGCGGCTCTTCCGATGGGCCAGCCAATATGCCGCCTGAAATATGGGAGAAGGTGAAGAACCATCCCTGCTATTCGGAAGAGGCACACCACCACTTTGCGCGCATGCACGTCGCCGTGGCGCCTGCCTGCAATATCCAGTGCAACTACTGCAATCGCAAGTACGACTGCTCAAACGAATCGCGCCCCGGCGTGGTATCGCAGAAACTCACGCCTGATCAAGCGGTGAAGAAGGTGCTGGCGGTAGCTTCCGAAATTCCGCAAATGACGGTGCTGGGTATCGCTGGGCCGGGCGATGCGTTGGCGAACCCGCAAAAAACTTTCGAGACCTTCCGCCAGTTGCAGGAGAAAGCGCCGGATATAAAGCTGTGCCTGTCTACCAACGGGCTGATGCTGCCGGACTATGTAGACGAAATCTGCAAGTACAACATAGACCATGTGACAATTACCATCAACATGGTTGACCCTGCCGTGGGCGAGAAAATCTACCCATGGATTTTCTACGCCCATAAGCGCATCTACGGACGCGAAGCGGCGCAAATCCTCACCGAGCGCCAGATGCTGGGACTGGAGATGCTCACCGCGCGTGGCGTGCTGACCAAGATCAATTCGGTGCTGATTCCCGGCGTCAACGATCGACACTTGATCGAGGTGAACAAGGCGGTAAAAGCGCGCGGTGCATTCCTGCACAACATCATGCCGCTGATTTCCGAAGCGGAACACGGCACGGTGTTCGGCCTTACCGGCCAGCGCGCACCCTCAGCACAAGAACTCAAGGATGTGCAGGACGCCTGCATGGGCGGCGCAAATCTGATGCGCCATTGCCGCCAGTGCCGCGCCGATGCGGTGGGTCTGCTGGGCGAAGACCGTAGCAATGAATTCACGCTGGAGAAGGTGGATAAGATGGAAGTGGTTTACGACCTCGGCAAACGCCGCGCCTACCAGCATAAGGTCGAAGCCGAACGCACGGCGCAGGTTGCGGCCAAGCAGGCAGCGCTGGCATCACAACAGGCTGACGATGGCATCAAGGTGCTGGTGGCAGTCGCCACCAAGGGCAAAGGACGCATCAACGAACACTTCGGCCACGCGCACGAATTCCAGATTTACGAAGTTTCGGCCAACAGTACAGTTTTCATCGGCCACCGCCGCGTGGATCACTACTGTCAGGGCAGCTGGGGCGAAGACGATGTCCTCCCCTCCATCGTCACTGCTATCAACGATTGCCACGCGGTGTTGGTCGCAAAGATCGGTGCCTGCCCGCGCGATGAGTTGAAAGAAGCTGGAATCGACCCGGTAGAAAAATACGCGCACGAGTTCATTGAGAAGGCTGCTTTGAGCTGGTTTGCCGAGTACCGCGCGAGGGTGGCGAAGGGCGAAATTGTCCATCAGGAGCGGGGCGATGCGGTGATACGGCAAGGGGCTTATCTGGCTGCATAAGCAATGTACTTATAATTTTTAAAGGAGAAACAACATGGCATACAAAATCGACGATACCTATTGCACTGGTTGTTCCGCCTGCGAACCGGAATGTCCCAACCAGTCCATCTATGAAAAGAGCGGCATGTTCTATATCAAGCCGGAAAAGTGTACCGAGTGCATCGGTAGCTTCGACGAGCCACAGTGCGTGTCTGTCTGCCCAGTGGACGATACCTGCATCATAGACAAGAACTATCCGCGCTACGTCGCCGCATAGGGGGTTCAGATGAATATCACCATCACAGAGAAAGCGGCAAGTTTCATGCGCCGCATGATCCGCTTCAACGGCGGCGCTGCGGATGCCGGTTTCCGGCTGGTTGTTTCGTCCGGCGGCTGCTCCGGTTTCAATTCCAGCTTCACCGTTGAAGCTGCACCGCAGGAAGGAGATGCTGTACTGGACAGCAACGGCATCAAAGTATTCCTGCCCGCCGAGAGCAGTCGCGTGCTGGAAGGTGTTACGGTGGATTTTGCCGATACGGCAATGTCAACAGGATTGAGTTTCATTAATCCGAATGCACATTCGTGCGCGTGCGGTGCGCCGCCGCAAAACGCCATGGTGAGCATTACCAGCATTCAGCGCAAGCATTGAATTGAATGCCATGATGTGATGAGTAATCCGCTAGAAATGCTGGATTGGCAAGGCAAGCAAGTGTATTGCATCACATGCGAAAATTCTGCCCTGCTCGCCAGCGGCGGATGCAAGCCGATGCTGGCCTGCGTACATGACCGCTACGCCAAGCGGATAGACCGCTTCTTTGCTCAGCATCCTGAGTTGGCGCAGCAGTATGTCACGCATCCGTATTTTGAAGTGCGCGCGGTAGCATCGAAATATCTGGATGTGTTCCACCTGTCGCGCTTGCGCCACGATCCGGATGAGACGGTGCGTAGCATGGTGGTGTTGCGTCTGCCGCAGCGCCAATTGCTGGAAATGCGCAACGATCCTGACCGCGAGGTACGTATCCGCGTGGCGTCAAGATTACCGCCGCATGATTTGGAACCGATGATGCACGACGCCGATTATTTCGTGCGCACGATGGTAGCCAAACGATTGCCACAAGGCATGCTGGCGCTGATGATGCGCGACCCGGACAGTAGCGTGCGCGACATAGTGGTCAGCCGGATAGACGAGAGCCTGCTTCCGGCGATGATAAGCGACCCCGATGGTGCAGTACGCCTCGCCATCGCCAAGCGCCTGCCAGATCAACAGTTGGTCTTGCTGCGCCACGATACCGACTGGCGAGTGCGCTATGAAGTGGCGCAACGCATCGTCGCTGACTACCTCAGCGAAATGGCGCAGGACGAGGATGCAATGGTGCAGGAGATGGCGCTGATGCGCCTGATGGAAAGCGTTATGGATGCAAGCGAATCCGAGCGGAGGTCACATGGGAAAAATTAGCCGCGACAGCGATATCGTCGAACTAGATGGCCCACCGCTGTATGACTACGGCGACAAGGTGGTGGCGCGCTTCAACATCCGCAACGACGGAACTTATAGAGGCAAGGATATTGGTGACTTGTTAGTGAAGAAAGGCGATGTAGGTTATGTTGCCAGCATCGGCACTTTCTTGCAGCAGTATTACATCTACGGGGTGGATTTTTATGAACGCGGTACGCTGGTTGGAATGCGCTCGCGGGAATTGCTGGAGTTTGATCAGGAAACCGAAAGAGAGGACGAACATGCTTGATATCAGACAGCCAAAGTACCAATGGGGACAGCCTGTGGTCGCTTTGACCGACCTGATCAACGACGGTAGTTATCCGGGAACAGAACTGGATGCGTTGCTGATCGCCAGCGGCACGCAAGGCGAAATCGTGCAGACAGGAATGCATGAGGAATCGAACACGCCGGTGTATCTGGTCGAGTTTCCGGGCGGCAAGGTGGTTGGCTGCCTGGAACCAGAGATCGTGCCTGCATAGGCAATGTCATGGGCGCGCATCCAAACCAGGTAGACCACAAGCGTATTGAACGCGCACTAGCGCAGCGCGAGCGTTACCGCTACGTCACGCCGCATGTCGTTCCTGACGAGGAAGATCGCGGCTACCGCATTGAGAGTCCATGTTGCTCACGCAACGTTGAATCGGCGGGCGGCATCATAGATATTGCGCTGCTGAAATACATTAAGCCGCACTGGCTGCTGTACCGCAAGGATCACGAATACAGCACATGGGTGTTGCACAGCGTGGTGGATACGCTAAATGCTGCGCTAGAGATTTTGCTGCCGGACGATGAGCGGGTGTTCTGGCCATGATGCTGATTATTTGTAGGAGCGGGCCATGCCCACGAATATCGCGGGCATGGCCCGCTCTTACAAATACATCATTGCTCCAGCTTTAAAGTTGAACAATATGAAAGGAACGCACCATGAAAGTCATGATCCGCAAGAACGCCAAGGGCATAGCTTCGGTCTATGCTCCCAAGAAAGACCTGGAAGAACCCATCGTCTCCATGACCAACCCAGCAATGTGGGGCGGCATCGTGACACTGGCAAACGGCTGGCAACTCGAACTGCCTGAGATGGAGGCGGACACCAGCTTGCCTATCACGGTCGAGGCGCGCCACGTCAACCGCGAGTGAGGTCATCATGCCCATGAACGAAACCCAGATCACAGCCATCGAAGCCTCGATCAATGCGCTGATGGCGACAGGAAATCCGCTGGTGCCTGGGTTACGCAACATGTTCCCGGACATAACTTTCGTGCGTTGCAGCGCTGGGGATATGGACGCCACACCCTACCGTACCGACAACAAATATCAGCTCTATCTGATGGATCGTAGCGAAGCCTGCATCCGCTTGACCGACCGGCTGGAATGCGCAGACGGCGTGATCGTGGCTGAAGTGGAATGATAAGGGAGTCACCATGCCGAACAACAACGCGATCAACGAAATTCTGGCGGGACTGGAAGCGGGACAGATCGTCCCCTATCTCGGCAATGGTGTGTGGGCTGGCGCGGCCAAACCGCCCGTGCATCCCGCCGACCATCTGCAACTGGTCGCCAAGCTCACCGAGCGTGTCACCGTGTCGCATAAGCTGCGCAAAAACCTGACAGGTGCAGCGCAATACATCGAGAACTTCAAGCACCGTAAAACGCTGGCCGGGCTGATGAAGACGGCTTTTGAGGGTAAATCCATTCCCAGCGATATTCACGAATTCATCGCCTCGCTGCACAAACTGCCGCTGGTGGTGGATGCCTGGTACGACGATGCGATGCAACTCGCACTGGCGCAACATCCGGATTGGGGGCAAGTGCAAGGCGTGAGCCAGGCCGAACATCAGGGTGAATGGGTACGCTACTACACGACACAAGGCGAGTTGACGGATGCGGCAACGGCAGCCAAATGGCAGACGTTACTGTATCGTCCTCTTGGCTCCTCCAACCCGGCCAACAACTACATCGTGTCGGATTCAGACTACGTCGAAATACTCACCGAGATCGACATCCAGACGCCGATCCCGAAAATCGTGCAACAGCGCAGGGTCGGCAAAAACTTCCTGTTCATCGGCTGTCGCTTCGCCTACCAATTGGATCGCATTTTCGCGCTCCAGATCATGAAGCGCTCATCCGAAAAGCACTGGGCACTGATCGAAGGCGAACTGACTAGGAATGAAGCTCGCTTTCTGGAAGAGCAAAATATCACACGACTGGATATGCCGATGACGGTGCTGTTAAATCAGGCAGTAACTTATTAAGGCTACGCTGAACAAGCCCCGCATTTTCAAGATTCAAATTGCGAAATATGCGTGATCGTGCAAAAAGACGAGTTCAGCCCGTATTGTTTTACCCTTTCGGGCTACTCCTCGGGCTTTTCGCCCGCCATTCGCCCACTATGGGCGGACTTGTGCCATCAATCGATTTCGAGACAAGTAAATATTCGCCAATGCCAGCGCAGTAAATGCGCGGCCGGAATTCTTGGCTAAACCACGGTAGCGCACTTTCGTAAAACCCCACAGCCGTTTGACCACGGCAAAGACGTGTTCGACACGGGCTCTTATCTTTGACTTATTGCGGTTCTTGCCGCGCTTGACCTCATCGACTTCACCACCCGGCTTACGGGTGCGACAGTTGGTGAAGTCGCGGGCTTGGGGGGATTTACTGTGAATCAAATCCTTTTGGCTGGCATAGGCGCTATCGCCATAAACACGCTGCTCTTGGCCATGCAGTAAATCAGGCAGAGGATGTTTGTCATGCACGTTGGCCGGGGTGACGACGGCGCTGTGCGCCAGGCCGCTTTGACTATCCACGCCAATGTGCAGCTTCATGCCAAAGTACCACTGCTGTCCCTTGCGAGTCTGGTGCATCTCAGGATCACGTTTCTTATCGGCGTTCTTGGTTGAGCTGGGTGCCGCGATAATGGTGGCATCGACAATCGTGCCGGTCTTGAGTGTCATGCCGCTGCCTTGGAGTACGCGCCCGACTTCGGCAAACAGTTGCTCATTGAGATTGTGTTTCTCCAGAAGGCGACGAAACTTTAGCAGCGTGGTGGCGTCCGGTACGGCTTCGCATCCCAAGTCGATGCCAGCGAAATGGCGCAAGCTGGCGATGTCGTAGAGTGCTTCTTCACAGGCAAAGTCGGCCAAATTAAACCAGTGCTGAATGAAGTGGATGCGCAACATGCGTTCGAGCCCAATCGGTGGACGGCCATTGCCTCGCTTCGGGTAGTGCGGTTCGATCACGGCACATAGATCGACCCATGGCACGATGCGATTCATCGTGTTCAGAAATTCGTCGCGCCGTGTCGGTCTGCGGTGTTGTTCAAATCCTGTTTCGTGTTTCGCTGCCATCGCCAGAGTATTTTGTTTCATTGCCATCTACCATGTTTGTCTACTACGGCTATAACGCACGACCTATGGAATCGGTGGACTTAATCAGCGTAGCCTTAAGTGCCTTCGGAGGAAATCGACCGTCTCTTGGCACACATCGGTATGTCACCATTGCGATCTGCCTACCATAAAGTCACTGGAATTGAAAACTGCTTCAACTAATTGCCTCACTATCACGCCACCTTGAGTATTGCGAAATGAGACTTGCTGGTTACCTAACTTCTTTGGTGCGTGTATGCCAAAACGCGCCTTGCATTGGTGCATTATTTCTACATGATTAGCTGCCATGCTGAATTTCAGCCATATTCAATGTATGGCATAGGTCTTGCATTGCTTACTTGTATGAAACAAATCGCAAAGACAAATGAGCAGCCCCTGCGCGTATTGCTGGTGGATGAAACCTTTGAGCGTGCGGCCTTGCTCAAACATGCTTTGCAGGAAGCCGGTTATCGCATTGCGGCGCATGTCTCCTCCAGCGCCGATTTGCTGGGGCTGGTGAGCGAGCTCCAGCCAGATTTGATCATCCTCGATACCGAATCTCCTGACCGCGACACGCTGGAACATTTGTGCGTCATCAGCCGTGACCAGCCGCGCCCCATCGTGATGTTCACTCATGATGACGATAGTGAAAAGATACGTGCGGCAATCCGTGCCGGGGTAAGCGCCTATGTGGTGAACGGGCTGCAAAGCGAACGGCTACGCCCCATCATGGATGTGGCCATGGCGCGCTTTAATGAATTTCAGACGATGAGGAATGATCTGAGAAAGGCGGAGGGACAGCTTGCCGGGCGCAAGGAAGTTGACCGTGCCAAGGGTATTTTGATGAAGCAGCGCGGCTGGTCGGAGGATGAGTCTTATCAGGCACTGCGCAAGATGGCCATGGGCAAGGGCGTGAAGCTGTCCGAGTTGTCACGCCAGATAATATCGATGGCAGACTTGCTAATTTAACTGGCATGGTCATTGCTAGGTAAATGACAACGGCCCAATGGCGGGTCGCGTTGAAAGAATTTAATCCCGTCCAATGCTGGTCGGGAAAAAGGACAAAGGCGTCCATTCGCGGGAGAAGTGTCTCTTGCGAATGGGCGCTTTTTTGTTTGTACGTTATTAACCGAGGAGCGATGTAATGAGCGATGAATTCAAAAGCAGCCGGAGGGACTTTATGAAAAGTGGCGTGGGTTTGTTGGGAGGTGCGGCGCTAATGGCGATGGTGCCGCCGGGAATACGCAGCGCGGCATGGGCGGCAGGTTCTGATGCGCCGGAGAAGAAGGAAGTGAAGGTAGGCTTCATTCCTTTGACCGATTGCGCTTCGCTGGTAATCGCCTCGGTGATGAAGTTCGATGAGAAATACGGCATCAAGATCGTGCTTTCCAAGGAAGCCTCCTGGGCTGCCGTGCGCGACAAACTGGTCAATGGCGAGCTCGATGCCGCGCATGTGTTGTATGGCTTGATTTATGGCGTGGAACTCGGTATCGGTGGCCAGAAAAAAGACATGTCGGTGCTGATGACGCTGAGCAATAACGGTCAGGCAATTACGCTTTCCAATCAGCTCAAGGATAAGGGCGTGACCAACGGTGAGTCGCTGAAGAAACTGGTGAATACAGAGAAGCGTGACTATACCTTCGCCCAGACCTTCCCCACCGGCACCCACGCCATGTGGTTGTATTACTGGCTGGCGAGCAATGGCATCAACCCGTTGAGCGATGTGAAGACCATCACAGTGCCTCCGCCGCAGATGGTCGCCAATATGCGCGTCGGCAATATGGATGGCTATTGCGTTGGCGAGCCGTGGGGAGCGCGCGCGATTTACGACAAGATAGGGTTCACCGCCACCACCACGCAGGACATCTGGAAAGACCATCCGGAAAAAGTGTTGGGCACCACTGCGGAGTTTGCGCAGAAAAATCCCAACACTGCGCGGGCGTTAATCATGGCCGTGCTGGAAGCGTCCAAGTTCATCGACACTATGATAAACCGCCATAAGGTCGCCGAAATCATCGCCGACAAATCCTATGTCAATTGCCCGGTGGAGGTGATCGACCAGCGCATGGAAGGTAAGTATGAGGACGGCCTCGGCAAGAAGTGGAACGACCCCAACTACATGAAATTTTGCAATGACGGCGCGGTGAATTTCCCCTATCTGTCTGATGGCATGTGGTTCCTCACACAGCACAAACGCTGGGGCTTGCTCAAGGAAGACCCGGATTATCTGGCTATCGCCAAGAAGATCAACCAGATCGAGTTGTACAAACAGGCTGCTTCGCAGGTCAAAGTGCCGGTTCCAAAGGATGCGATGCGCAGCTCCAAGCTGATTGATGGCGTAGTGTGGGACGGCAAGGATCCTAAAAAATATGCTGCCAGCTTCAAGGTGAGAGCGTGATGAAAGCCAAACAGTTTTTTTGGACAACCATGTTTCCGCCGTTGTTGGGGATAGTGTTATTCATCATGTTCTGGGGGCTGGTGTCGGAATCCAGCAAGAATCTGCCGGGGCCGATTATGACCTGGCATTCGACGGTGCTGCTATTCAGCGACCCGTTCTACCAGAAAAGCCCGAACGATCAAGGAATAGGCTGGAATATCTTGAGTTCGCTTAAGCGGGTTGGTATCGGCTTCGGTCTGGCAGCTGCAATCGGCATTCCGCTGGGCTTTATGATTGGGCGCTTTAGATTCCTCGACAAGATGACCAGCCCCATCGTCAGCATGCTTAGGCCGGTGTCGCCGTTGGCTTGGCTACCGATTGGACTGCTGGTGTTTAAGGCAGCGAATCCAGCCGCGATCTGGGTGATCTTCATCTCCAGTATCTGGCCGATGATTATCAACACCGCGATGGGTGTACGCCAGTTGCCGCAGGATTATCTCAACGTGGCGCGCGTACTCAACCTGTCCGAATGGAAAGTGTTCACCAAGATACTTCTCCCGGCCACTTTGCCATACATGCTCACCGGCATCCGCCTGTCCATCGGTACCGCATGGCTAGTGATCGTGGCGGCGGAAATGCTGACCGGCGGCGTGGGCATCGGCTTCTGGGTGTGGGATGAATGGAACAACCTGAACGTGGAGCACATCATCATCGCGATCTTTGTGGTTGGCATAGTCGGACTATTGCTGGAGCAGATACTGGTCATGTTGGCGAAAAAGTTTAGTTACTAGAGGGTACAAATGAACGCCATACAAAAATATGTTTATGTCGAAAACGTGCAAATGTCCTTCGACACCAAACACGGACCATTCATCGCGCTCAAGGACATCAACCTGAACATACTGCGCGGCGAATTCATCACGCTGATTGGACACTCCGGCTGCGGCAAATCCACCCTGCTCAACCTGATAGCCGGGCTGTTATTCCCAACCTCAGGTGTGATGATCTGCGCCGGACGCGAGATTGCAGGGCCGGGGCCGGATCGCGGCGTGGTGTTCCAAAACCACTCGCTACTGCCGTGGCTGACCTGTTTCGAGAATGTCCATCTCGCAGTCGAGCGTGTGTTCGGTGCAAAAGAAAACAAAGCACAACTTGCAGAGCGCACCAAGGAGGCGCTGGCGCTGGTTCATCTGACACACGCCGAACACAAGTACCCACACGAAATATCTGGCGGCATGAAGCAGCGCGTCGGCATCGCGCGGGCCCTGTCAATGCAGCCAAAAGTATTGCTGATGGACGAGCCGTTCGGCGCGCTGGACGCCTTGACCCGCGCGCATTTGCAGGACGAGTTGATGAAAATCGTTGCTGCGACCAACAGCACAGTGGTAATGGTAACGCACGATGTGGATGAGGCAGTGCTGCTGTCCGACCGCATCGTGATGATGACCAACGGCCCTGCGGCGACCATAGGAGAAATTCTTAAAGTTGATCTGGACAAACCGCGTAACCGCCTCGCGATGGCAAAAAATTCGCATTATCACCAATTGCGCGGCGCGGTGCTGGAATTCTTATATCAGAAGCAGGCGAAAGAAGCTGCTTAACCACATGAAAAAATCATTCTTCCCATTCCTATTTGCTTCTCTCGAGAGCAAGCATGAAGTTGCCATCATGTGCTTTGATCGAGCCAGTGAGTTCCTGATGATGACATCGGAACGATTGGTTATTCCAAACGAGACGTACACGCTAGAACAGGTGCTGAACAGTTTGCGTAAACGTGGAGACAGATGGGCATATGAGCGCACGGGCCCCTACCTATGATTCTAACGCTGATTTAGGTCGGCATTTATACCGACTTGTCGGACTGGCTTTGCATAGCCATTCGACTAGGCCGCCAAAAAACTGCGGCCAAGTCGCTGGTTAAAGCCCGACCTACACACTACACAAGGAGTCACAGCATGAAAAAAATGAAACTGGTAATGGTCGGCAATGGCATGGCGGGGGTGCGCACGCTGGAGGAGTTGCTGAAGCTGACACCGGAGATGTACGACATCACCGTGTTCGGTGCCGAGCAGTATCCCAACTACAACCGCATCATGCTGTCGCCGGTGCTGGCGGGCGAGCAGGGGATACAGGACATTATCCTGAACGACTTGGCCTGGTATGCCCAGCACAACATCACCCTGCATTTGAGCAAGAAAGTGGTGCGCATCGACCGCCTCAAGAAAGTGGTATATGCCGAGGATGGAACGATGGCGGAATATGACCGGCTGTTGCTGGCGACTGGCTCCAATTCTTTCATCCTGCCGGTGCCGGGCAAGGAGCTGGATGGTGTAATCGGCTACCGTGACATCCAGGACACCAATGCAATGATAGCGGCGGCAAAAAAATATAAACATGCGGTAGTCATCGGAGGCGGCCTGCTCGGGCTGGAAGCCGCCAACGGTTTGGCTCTAAGGGGCATGGATGTGACGGTGGTGCACCTCATGCCGTGGCTGATGGAGCGCCAGCTCGATCAAGACTCTGCCGGGATGTTGCAGGCTACACTGGAAACCAAGGGGCTGAAATTCCTGCTGGAGAAACAGACACAGGAATTGGTGGGTGGTGCGACCGGACGGATTACCGCAATACGATTCAAAGATGGAACAGAAATTCGCGCCGACCTAGTGGTGATGGCGGTCGGCATCCGCCCGAATGTCGCATTGGCGGAATCGGCCGGGATTTATTGCAATCGCGGCATTGTGGTAAATGACACCATGCAGACTTACGACCCCAGCATCTATGCCGTGGGCGAGTGCGTGTCGCATCGTGGCACGGCATACGGGCTGGTGGCGCCGCTGTTCGACATGGGCAAGGTGTGCGCCAATCATCTGGCACGCATGGGCATCGCGCGCTATCAGGGTTCGGTGACTTCCACCAAACTCAAAGTGACCGGCATAGATTTATTTTCCGCCGGCAACTATACCGGCAACGAAAATACCGAGGAAATCGTGCTGCATGATCCCGCTGGCGGTGTTTACAAAAAGCTGGTGTTGCAGGATGACAAGCTGGTCGGCGCGGTGATGTATGGCGATACCAGAGACGGTTCGTGGTATTTTCAGATGATACGCGACGGCAAGAATGTTTCTGAGATTCGCGATCATCTGCTGTTCGGCCAATCCAATCTGGGTAACACCGGTCATCAGGGGCATAGCAGCGCGTCGACGATGCCGGACAAGATGGAGGTGTGCGGCTGCAACGGCGTATGCAAGGGCACTATAGTAAAAGCGATCAAGGAGCAGGGACTGTTCACACTGGATGAGGTGCGCAAGCACACCAAGGCTTCCGCTTCCTGCGGCTCATGCACCGGACTGGTCGAACAGATACTCGCCTCTACCATCGGCGGGGCGTATGCGCCGCAAGCGAATACCGCGAAGCCGTTGTGCGGCTGCACCGAACTGACGCATGAAGAAGTGCGCAAGGCGATACGCAAGGAAAAATTGCTTTCGATTCCGCAAACGATGCAGTTCCTGAACTGGACAACCCAGAATGGTTGCGCGAGCTGCCGCCCGGCGCTGAACTATTACCTGATTTGTGCCTGGCCGCATGAAGCCATGGATGATCCTCAGTCGCGTTTCATCAACGAACGCGCCCACGCCAATATCCAGAAAGACGGTACATTCTCGGTGGTGCCGCGCATGTACGGAGGCATAACCAGCCCGGATCAACTGCGCCGCATCGCCGACGTGGCGGACAAATACAACATTCCGACGGTCAAGGTAACGGGGGGGCAGCGCATCGATTTATTCGGGATAAAAAAGGAAGACCTGCCCAAGGTCTGGGCCGATCTCGACATGCCATCAGGTTACGCATATGGGAAATCGTTACGCACCGTGAAAACCTGCGTAGGCAGCGAATGGTGCCGCTTCGGTGTGCAGAATTCGACGCAGATGGGGATAGATATCGAACTCGCCTTTGACCGCATGTGGACGCCGCACAAACTGAAAATCGCCGTGTCAGGTTGCCCGCGCAATTGCGCCGAGACCTCCATCAAGGACGTGGGCGTGATAGGTGTGGATTCAGGCTGGGAAATTTATGTGGGGGGCAACGGCGGTATCAAGACTGAGGTCGCGCAGTTCCTGATGAAAGTAAAAACGCATGATGAAGTCATGGAGTATACAGGCGCGTTCACCCAGCTGTATCGCGAAGAAGCGCGTTATCTGGATCGCACCGTACATTACATCGAGCGCGTCGGCCTAGATTATATCAAGCAGCGCGTGGTGCAAGATGCGGTTAACCGCAAGGCTTTGTATGGACGCTTGATGTATGCACTGGAAGGGGCGAGAAACCCTTGGGCCAAAGAAAACATCAATCCGCGTGAATTTGCAGCGCTGACTATTTGAAAAGGAAAACATCATGGGCAACTGGCACAAGGTCGCAACCCTAGAAGAAATCCCCCCGCTTGGAACGCGTGTGGTGACCACTGAACAAGGGAATATCGCACTGTTCCGCACAATGGGGGATAAGGTGTTCGCCCTGCATGACAAATGTCCGCACAAAGGCGGGCATTTGTCGCAGGGTATCGTGTTCGACCACAAAGTTGCCTGCCCTTTACACGGCTGGAACATCAGCTTGGAAGATGGTAAGGCCGTCGCGCCGGATGAGGGCTGCGCGAGAACGGTTCCCAGCAAAATTCTGTATGGCAGCGTCTTTTTGAAACTTTGATATCTCATTAATTATGCTATGCAATTTTGACTAATTCCAATTCTAGACTAATGGTGTAATTGTAGGTCGAGCTAAACCCCGACCTAAAAATCGGATTGAAATAGAAATGGAATAGCACATCTCAGCTAGAGCCGCGCACTGAGTGTCTCCTTTTTGGCCGCTTTTTGCTGGTCACGACCGTCAGCTTTCTTGCTGGATATTTTACACCTCGACCGGCAGCAAATGGCTGCGGATTCAACCGGTCGATGCAACACACTAGAATCTGTATAAACAGAAGGAGTGTTGTATATGAAACAGAGAGCTCGGATTTATTATTCTGAAAGTCAAAAAGCATTGATGTGGGAACACTGGAAAAAAGGCGATTCTCTTCAGCAAATTGCACAGTTGTTTGATCGAACCCACTCTTCTATCGAAGGCATTTTGGCGGAGACTGGTGGAATACGACCCGCACAACGGAAGCGTTCTCGATTATCTCTGACTCTGGCTGAACGTGAAGAGATATCTCGTGCAATGGTTGCAGGTGAATCGGCTCGCTCGATTGCTGCGTTGCTCGGACGTGCGCCATCCACCATCAGTCGCGAGATCGCGCGTAACGGTGGTCAAGAATGCTACCGCGCGAGTCAAGCAGAACAAGCAGCCTGGGATCGCACACTTCGGCCTAAGACCTGTAAACTAGTAGAGAATCGAGCGTTGGCGCACATCGTGGCACACAAGCTCCGAGGGCAGTGGTCACCGGAACAGATTGCCGGGTGGCTGAAGCAGACTTACCCAAGCGACGAAAGTTATCAGGTGTCACACGAGACTATTTATCGCAGCCTCTATATCCAGGCTAGAGGCGCATTGAAGAAAGAACTTCTGGAGCACTTGCGGCGTACGCGAGTCATGCGTCGTTCACGTCATCATACTCAGAAGACAAGTGATCACGGCAGAATCATCGATGCTGTGTCAATCAGTGAACGTCCTGCCACGGCGGAAGATCGCGCAGTACCGGGTCACTGGGAAGGTGATCTGTTATGTGGCAGTGGTAGCAGTCAGATTGCGACCCTCGTTGAACGCCAGACGCGCTATGTGATGCTCGTTAAACTCCCCAGTAAAGATACCGAGACTGTCATCAACGCGCTGATCAAGAATGCCCGGAAGTTACCGCAGGAACTCTACAAATCGCTGACCTGGGATCGTGGCAAGGAACTGGCCGACCATAAGCGATTTACGCTGGCAACCGACATCAACGTCTATTTCTGTGATCCGCATAACCCATGGCAACGTGGAACGAATGAGAATACCAATGGTTTATTGAGGCAGTACTTTCCCAAAGGAACAAATTTATCGGTACACTCTCAGGCACAACTCAATGCTGTGGCTCGGAGGCTGAATGAACGTCCACGAAAGACGTTAGATTTCGAAACACCGGCTGAACGGTTTAACCAATGTGTTGCATCGACCGGTTGAATCCGCAGCACCAAGGAGATATTCATCATTGTGAACTGCCTGCCACATAGCTGCCACTCACATTAAAAACTTGCACACCATAAAGCGGCCACTCGTAACGCGCAGCCAGCGCCCCATAGATGAGCTAGGCAGCCAGTTTTAGACTTGACACCGCTTTGTTTAACTTGGCTTCCGGTACGCCATCTGCACGAAGTTTTTCAATGAGTTGCGCAACCGCGCTGCCTTCCATGCGCTCTAAGTCCTCGCGCAATCCTGCGCCGACATATGCACGCAACAAACCTTGATAGCCAGAGAAACCTTTAAGCGGCGCAACCTTCTTCAAATCGCTCACCACATCATCGGGCATCCTCAAGGTTACAGACACCATCGGACGATCTTTCGATAAACGCTTTTTAATGGTTTCAAGTTTCATAACTATCCCTTTCGTAAGGCTCGGCCTTGCGGGCCGAAATGATGCGAATAAATTCATCTTCAATATCCAGATGTACTACAAACAAAAGCCGAAAATCAAAGTCGCAACCCAATGCGCCTTCTCTTTTCTCGTTGTTTCGCGAGGCATCCAGATATTGGACGAATGGATCAAAGAACACTTGTGCTGCCTGCTCAAAAGAAACGCCATCATGATTCTTTACGTTTAGCTTGGTTGTCCTCATTCCACCTAAAGCGAATGCCGCGCAGTTCGTATTCAATATCCATAAGCGAATTCTATATAACGTAATGCTTTTGTCAATACACTTTTTTAAGTTTTATAGGGGCAGTCAGAGGTAACTGCCCAATCAGCAGATCAGTTTAAGTCGCTCATAACTTGAGCCAATTGGAGGTCGAACGCGAAGTTACGGAACTGGCACACAGCGCTTGTTCGTATTTGCTAACTGCCTGCCCTATATAGTCGCCACTCGCGAACGGCAGAATGGCCTTTTTTACTCATTAAGGCGTTTTTCCGCCACCATTTATTTGCAACTCAATACCGGGCATTGACCGCTCAGCTTATACCCCCCGTTCAGGGACACGGGGAGTATAAACACATAACCCATAATCTAGCAGCAAAAACCCCATACCGCCAGTGGAAATATATATAGAACTGCTTGCCACCGTTGCATTATTCCTGTGTGTTGCGTAGTATCCGAACTTATGTGCGAAGTCTATTTTGACAACTCACATCGCTGCCAGCGATGACCACCCGTCTCTACCCCATTCGGCGCTTAATTCCACACATACAGGGAATTCTGCAAGAAGCTAACGTCTATAAATACCATGCAAGATAACCAGAAACCTACTGTCTCTAGCTCTGCGGATTTGCAACATGAAGTTGCCGAATTGATGATCGAGTGCCTGAACCTTGAGGTCACAGCAGATCAAATCACTCCCGACGCACCGTTGTATGGCGATGGCTTGGGCCTGGACTCGATTGATGTGCTCGAAGTCGCGATGATGGTCTCCAAGCGTTATGGTTTGCAACTGCGTGCCGACAACGTAGAAAATCAGCACGTTTTCAGCTCGCTGCGCAGCCTCTCCGACTATATCGCAGCACAGAGCACCCGCTGATGGCGCGCCGCATCATGCGCTGGCTGGGCATTGCTGCGCTGGTGATCGGCTACCCGCTACTGGCGCATTACACAAATAAATCCGCGAACAGCGGCAACTTGGGTGCTTTGGTAGCCATTGCGCCCGTGTTATTGATTGCGCTGGTGCTGGCATGGAACTCACCTCGACGCCCCATCATGCTGGGTTTGCTGATGTTGCTGTGTGTTGCTCTGTGGGCAGGATGGTCTGCGCTTGAGCGCCATTTTGGGCTGGTTTACTGGCTGCAACATGTGGGTATGCAGCTAATACTGTTCATGACTTTTGGCCGCACTTTGATCGCTGGGCGGCAACCGCTCTGCGCTCGCTTTGCAGAGGCTGCGCATGCGCCATTGACGCTACAGCATGAGATTTACGCACGTCAGGTCACGGTCGCATGGACGTTATTTTTTGCCGCAATGGCGGTGGTTTCCACCTTGCTGTTTTTTCTGACACCATTGGTCACCTGGTCATTTTTTGCCAATTTTCTGACACTGCCGTTGGTCGCGTTGATGTTCATTGTCGAATATTGGGTACGCAGATGGCAACTTCCCGGTCTGCAGCATATGCGCATCCTTGATGCGGTACGGGCGTTCAGAAACGCCTCGGCGCATCCACGCTAGTTGTTCAGACGTAATCATGCCTTCACTGCCACTGGTATCACACGCCTCTCCAGACAGCATCATCGCCTGGCGCGCCGATGGTGCCGTCACTCGGCATCAGTTCCTGGCCGAGGTCAGCCAGCTTGTCGCCCTGTTTCCTGCGGGGAGTCATCTGCTCAATATGTGCAGAGATCGTTACCGTTTTAGCGTGGGTCTGGCGGCCGCTATTGTGGCTGGAAAAGTTAGCTTGCTGCCGTCTACCTACACACCGGAAGTGGTGCGCCAGATCAAGATTTTTGCGCCGGATGTTTTTTGTTTGACCGATAGCGACCTATGCACGGTGGATCTCCCCCAGCTGCGCTACCCGACCATGGACGCAAGCTCGCCTGATGAATTTGAAATTCCGCAAATCAAAGCCACGCAGCGCATCGCGGTAGTTTTTACTTCAGGCTCGACCGGCACCCCGCAACCGCATCCAAAAAACTGGGGCGCACTGATCCACAGTGTGCAGGCCGAGGCTTTATATCTGGAGCTGCCGCACAACTGCACCCTGATTGGCACCGTGCCGCCGCAACACATGTACGGTTTTGAATCCACAGTATTGATAGCATGGCACAGCGGCAACGCACTCAGCCATGCACAACCCTTTTACCCTGCCGACATTTGCCAGGCACTGGCGGCTGTGCCCACGCCACGAGTGTTGGTGTCCTCGCCCATGCATCTTCGCGCCTTGATGGATACAGGGCTGGCGCTGCCGGAGATCACAAGAATGGTATCCGCCACTGCGCCGCTGTCCGCACAACTCGCTCAAGACATTGAGACACGTTGCAATGCTCCGCTAATAGAAATCTATGGCAGTACCGAAACCGGCCAGATTGCTACCCGCCGCCCTACACAAAGCGCAGAATGGCATTTGTTTCCCGGAATAAAATTAGCTAGGGAGGGTGGCTGCGTGCGCGCTTGCGGCGGTCACATCGAGATACCGGCCACCATGAGTGACATGATTGAACAGATTACCGAAGAACATTTTTTACTGCATGGGCGCATCGCCGATCTGGTCAATATCGCGGGCAAACGGCATTCACTGGCGAGTCTCAACCACTTACTCAATACCATCCCCGGCGTGGTGGATGGCGCTTTTTACATGCCGGACGAAACTGACCATAACCACATTACTCGGCTTGCCGCGTGTGTGGTGGCCCCGGGGATGGATGCGCCACATCTACTGGCGGTGCTACGCGAACATATTGATCCGGTTTTCCTGCCGCGCCCTCTGCTGTTTGTTAATGCGCTGCCACGCAACTCCACTGGGAAACTGCCGCGCGCAGCGCTGCATGCCTTGTTTCAGACACGCAGCACACGGAAATCCGCATGAATAACACCGCGCACTGGACTGTTCCGCCAGATCATCCCGCCTTTGCCGGGCATTTTCCCGGCAACCCTATCCTCCCCGGTGTCGTGCTGCTGGATGTGGCACTGCAAATCATTACCAAAACCAGCGGAATCACGCTGAATCAGTGCGAAATCAGTTCGGTCAAGTTTCTGCGCCGGCGGTTCCCGGAGACGAACTTGCGATCCGGCACATCGTCTCGGCAAGCGGCACGATACGTTTCGACATCGTGGCAGGGATGCGCAAAATTGCCAGCGGCAGTATCGTACCGGGATCGCCGGAATGACATCGCACCCGACCGCCAGCCAAGCAGCCTGGGCGCACACCCCGGAACGCAGCAACATGCTCATGTTGCGTGTCATGACATGGATTTCACTGCGTCTGGGGCGGCGCGCAGGGCGCGTCGTGCTGCATCTGATCGTCAGTTATTTTCTGCTGTTTGCACCAGCCAGTCGTCATGCTTCAAGCAATTATCTCAGGCGTGCGTTAGGTCACCCCCCCCGCTGGCGCGATCTGTACCGGCATTTTTTCACTTTTGCCGCCACCATCCATGACCGCGTCTATCTGGTCAACCGCCGCTTCGATATGTTTGATTTCGAAGTGCATGGCGAGGATACACTACGTCGTCTGCTTGCCGATGGCAAAGGCTTGTTTCTGATGGGCGCGCATCTGGGCAGCTTTGAAGCGATCCGCGCGATTGGCCGGATAGACACGGATTTGCGCGTCGCCATGGTCATGCATCAGGATAATGCACAAAAAATAAACGCTATGCTGTCTGCCATTAATCCGGAGGCAGTGCAGGATATCATTGGCTTGGGAAACATCGATTCCATGCTCAAGGTACAGGAGCGCTTGGATGAAGGTTGCATCGTCGGCATGTTGGCCGATCGCACCCTAGGCAACGACACCCTGTGCCCGGTGCAAATTCTCGGCAGCAACGCGAACTTACCCGGTGGGCCGTTCCGTATGGCCGCATTGCTGCGACGTCCCGTGGTATTCATGACCGGGCTGTATCTGGGCGGAAATCGCTATGCCATCCATTTCGAACCGCTGGCGGATTTTTCTAACGTTACGCGCGGTCAACGCGATGCCGCTGTGGAAGTGGCCATCACCCGTTATGCCGCGCTACTGGATCAATACTGCCGCAAGTCGCCATACAACTGGTTTAATTTTTTCGATTTCTGGCAGCCCGCACTTACCGCAACCGCTCCGCAATCATGATGACAACGCCCATTTCCCCTGTTTTTTCACTGCGCGTAATATGGCGTATACTCGTTGCACTGGCAGTGACACTGACACCGATCTTCAGTCATGCCGCCGATTGGGATATTGACCAGCTCATGCATAGCTTGGCGCAAATCCGTTCCGATCACGCCAGCTTTGTCGAAAAGAAATTCATCGCCATGCTCGACAAGCCGCTGGAATCTTCCGGCGAGTTGTTCTACGCCGCACCAGACCACTTTGAGAAGCGCACCCTCAAACCCAAAGCCGAATCTATGACTATAGATGCCGATACACTGATAATCGAGCGTATTCACCAAAAACATCGCCTGCAATTGCAGGATTACCCGGAATTGGCGGCTTTCATTGACAGCATACGTGGCACCTTGGCGGGCAATCGCCAAGCGCTGGAACGCAATTACCGGCTAAGCCTGGATGGCACCGCTGAGCACTGGATACTGCAACTCTTGCCGGTGGATGAAAAAATGCAGGCGGTGGTAAGACGCATCCGCATTGCTGGCATGCACGATGCGGTGCGCAGCATCGAAATTACTCAGACCGATGGTGACAGCTCGCTGATGCTCATCGAAAAGCTGGCTTCACCGTGAGAACAGTTCCAACATGGCGAGGACGGACAGTGATCGCCTTGTGGCTGGCGTTAACCCTGGCCTGCGGCATCATCATCAGCCGCAGCCAGTTTACCGCTGACTTATCGGCTTTCTTGCCGAAAAACCCGACCCCAGCACAGCAACTGCTGCTGGAGCAAATACGTGACGGCTTGGCCTCGCGCCTGATTCTGGTCGGTATTGAAGGCGCTGACGCCACCACCCGCGCCACGCTCTCCAAGCAAATTGCCCGGCATCTGCGCAGCGACCCTGCTTTTGTCAACGTCAATAACGGCGAGTCCGTCAGCGCTGAGCGCGACCGAGCGTATCTGTTCAGCAATCGCTACCTGCTAAGCCCCTTGGTTACGCCTGCACGCTTTAGCGTGGGCGGACTGCATGCAGCTTTGAGCGACAGCATTGATCTGCTCGCATCGCCTGCCGGGCTGCTGGTCAAGTCGCTGCTACCACGCGATCCGAGCGGTGAAATGGTACAACTAATGAGCCAGATGAACAGCGGCGGACGCCCGCAAATGTCAGATGGCGCATGGATTTCAAAGGATGGGGCACGTGCCCTGCTGCTGCTGCAAACGCGTGCGTCCGGCTCCGATACAGACGCACAGCAGCGCGCCATGTCCGCCATCCGCCAAGCGTTTGACACGGCATCCAGCGCAACACCTTCTGCCAAACTGGTGATGACCGGCCCCGGTGTGTTTTCGGTAACATCGCGCGATGCGATAAAAAATCAGGTCAGCCGCCTGTCCATCATCAGCATCGCGCTTATCGCAACGCTGTTATTGCTGGTTTACCGTTCTTTTACCGCGCTGGCATTGGGCTTTTTGCCCGTTATCAGCGGCGCGCTGGCAGGCGTCGCCGCAGTCAGTCTGGGCTTCGGGGTAGTACATGGAATCACTCTTGGATTTGGCACCGCGCTGATCGGCGAAGCGGTAGATTATTCCATCTACTTGTTTGTGCAATCAGACCAAGGCGAATCCGATACGCGCAGCTCAAACCGGCAGAACTGGATCAAGCGCTTCTGGCCCACCGTCCGTCTCGGTGTGCTGACTTCGATATTCGGCTTCGCTTCGCTGCAACTGTCCGGCTTTCCGGGGCTAGCGCAACTCGGCCTGTATTCGATTGCCGGTCTGATCGCCGCCGCAATGGTGACTCGCTTCGTCTTGCCCCATCTGCTGCCTGCAAACTTTCGCATTCATGATGTATCGGTTATCGGCCAAATCCTCTCCCGACTGGTCCAACTCGCTACCAAGCTGCGCTGGGCGGCAGCATTTTTACTTCTGGTGGCCTGCGCCATTCTGGTCGAACATCGCGCCAGTTTGTGGAACGACAAGATATCCTCATTAAGTCCCGTATCACAAGCCGATGTAGCGTTGGATGCAAAGCTGCGCGCCGACATGGGCGCGCCTGATGTGCGTTATCTGGTGGTGGTATCCGGCGCGAGCCGGGAATCCGTACTACAATCTTCCGAACAAGTGTCCTCAATACTTCAAGCGCAAGTCGAACAGGACGAACTCGCCGGATTTGAGAGTCCCAGCCGTTATCTTCCCAGCGAAGTAATGCAGCGCACCCGTCAGGCAAGCTTACCCCCCCCCGCCGTGCTGGAAACACGACTTGCTCTGGCGGTTCAAGGTTTGCCTGTACACGCGGAACTGTTTACCCCGTTTTTGACTGACATCGCCGCCGCACGCCGCCACCCCTTGCTGCAAATGACCGATCTTGAAAAAACCTCGATGGCTATGGCAGTGGATGCGTTACTCATCCGGCAAGAACAGCACTGGAGCGCCTTGTTACCACTTACCGCACCCGAGGGGGGCGACATCAACGCAAGTCAAATTCGTGCCGCGTTAAGCGCCTCGAATTTGCCCAATGTGCTGTTTGTGGATATGAAAGCAGAGTCTGACCGTCTGTATTCGGGTTATTTGCATGAAGCCATCCAATTATCGCTGGGTGGGCTGGTTGCGATTATCGGATTGCTGCTATGGGTTTTTCGCTCACCCATGCGCGTGCTGCGCATCATCGCGCCGCTGGCAGCTGCGGTCATCACCGTCACGGCTGGATTAGCCGTGTTTGGCCAGCAATTAATTATTCTGCATTTGGTGGGCCTGCTGCTGGTGGTCGCGATCGGCTCAAATTATGCCCTGTTTTTTGATAGAACTGACAGCCCTATTTCGCCGCGCACCTTGGCCTCGATGTTGTTTGCCAACTTAACGACCGTCGCAGGTTTTGGCGTGCTTGCGTTTTCCAATGTATCGATATTGCAGGCAATGGGTGCCACCGTGGCGCCGGGCGTCATCCTTGCACTGATTTATGCTGCGATTTTTACCAGGGGAACCCATGCCTAGCTGGCAACCAACGCTGTTGATCCGCGCCAGCCTTGCGCTGCATGTGCTGGCCTTGGTGACAGTGATTGCAGAACCCGGACAATGGCGCTGGGCGTTGGGTGCGGTGCTTGCAAATCACGCGCTGCTCACACTACTCGGACTCTGGCCGCGCAGCCACTGGCTGGGGCCGAACTGGACACGGCTGCCTACCGCCGCTGTCGCCAGGCATGAAATTGCCCTGACCATTGATGACGGCCCCGATCCCGTTGTCACGCCACAGGTACTGGATTTGCTGGATCGTTATGCTGCCCAGGCTACCTTTTTCTGCATCGGTGAAAAAGCCGAGCGCTACCCGGATTTGTGCCGGGAAATCGTACGGCGAGGTCATGCCGTGGAAAACCACAGCCAACATCACCGTCATTATTTTTCGCTAATGGGGCGATCCTGCATCATGCGTGAATTGCAGGCAGCCCAGAACACATTCACCACGATTACTGGCCAGCGCCCCTTATTCTTTCGTGCCCCTGCCGGATTGCGCAATCCCTTTCTCGACCCGGTACTCGCAAGATTGGGGCTGCGGCTTGCCACCTGGTCAGTGCGTGGTTTCGATACCCGGATCGGCGATGTTGAGCGCGTTAATAATGAGTTGTTACGCGGCCTGCGAGCGGGTGCCATTTTGCTACTGCACGATGGCAACGCTGCGCGCACACCTGAAGGCATCCCGGTTATTCTCGACGTGCTCCCCACGGTACTGGCTGCAGCTGGCGCAGCTAATCTGCGTTTTGTCACCTTGCGTCATGCCCTTTCATGACTCAGAACCGAAAAATGCCCTTGAACGAAACGCCCTGGTACCGTCAGGTTGCTGCGATAATACCTAAGCATGTGCTTCTCAAAGGTATCGGAACGACGCTTTTCATCAGTCTTTTTTTTGGCGCTTACTTGTATTTGCTCAAATCGCCGACCTACCTGACCACGGTGATGCCCATCACCCGACTGGATCGCCTGATCTGTTTTCAGCCCCAAGCCTTACCCATGTACCTGTCACTGTGGGTCTATGTCTCCTTACCTCCTGCATTACTGGCCACAAGACGCGAACTGTATGGCTATGGGTTGGCCATGACCGGAACCTGCCTTGCGGGGCTGATGGTCTTCTACTTCTGGCCCACGGTAGTGCCTGCAGCCAATATCGATTGGGCTCTGTATCCTGACGTGAATTTCCTTAAAAGCATGGATGCATCGGGTAATGCCTGCCCTTCTCTTCACGTCACTACTGCTTTTTTTTCGGGTATCTGGTTGCATCACCTGCTGCGCCGTTTTGGCGCGCCGCTGTGGATACTCATCTTCAACTATGCGTGGTGTATCGGCATTATCTATTCCACCCTGGCCACACGCCAGCATGTAGCGGTAGATGTGTTAGCCGGTCTCGTGCTGGGCGGACTGGCGGCCTATCTGTCATTGAGACATCGCATGGACACGGGCGTAGTCGATAAAGGGAACCCCTAAAGTTCGCTACCCGTTTATTTGATCGGAACCAACTACTGTAATTTGCTAGAATCCTTCTTTACTTACAATAGTCTGATCTTTTGAACTCGCTCTGGCTCTCACATTTCACAGCGACCAGCAGTATTGGCTGCGGTCTCGACCAAACCCTCAACGCACTGCGCCAAGGCCGCGCCGGGCTGGCATCCTGTGCATTTGATACAGTGGATTTGGCGACATTCATTGGCGAGGTGGACGGGCTTGATGCGGTGCAGCTTCCCTCTCACCTGTTTGACTTTGATTGCCGCAACAATCGGCTTGCGTTGCTGGGATTGATGCAGGATGGCTTTGCCGATGCGGTGCGCGCTGCTATCGAAAAATACGGTGCGCAGCGCATTGGTGTGTTCCTGGGCACCAGCACTTCCGGCATTCTGCAAACCGAACTTGCCTACCGGCGACGCGACCCGGTGAGTGGCGCATTACCTGCCGATTTTATTTATGGCGCCACGCATAATACTTTTTCCGTTGCGGATTTCACGCGCCATTATTTTGGCCTGGCAGGTCCTGCGGTCGTGGTGTCATCGGCGTGTTCGTCCAGCGCCAAGGTGTTCAGTTCGGCACGGCGCATGATGGCGACAGGACTGATAGACGCGGCCATTGTAGGAGGCGTGGATTCGCTGTGTTTGACAACGTTGTATGGATTCAATTCGCTCGGTCTGATTTCCGAACAGGCGTGCCGCCCATTTGATGCTCAACGCAACGGTATCTCAATTGGTGAAGCATCTGCCTTTGCGCTGCTGGAACGTCCCCCGGAACACCTGCATACCGATGCTGTGCTACTACTAGGTATTGGCGAATCCAGCGACGCCTATCACATGTCATCGCCGCATCCGGATGGACTGGGCGCGCGTATGGCGATGCAGGATGCGCTGAAAACGGCAGGTTTGGATCCCTGTGAAATTGACTATATCAACCTGCACGGCACCGCGACCCAAAGCAACGACGCGGCGGAGGGAAAAGCAGTTTCTGCCATATTCGGCTCGACCACGCCGTGCAGCTCTACCAAAGGGGCTACCGGCCACACCCTGGGTGCTGCTGGCGGCGTGGAGGCGATAATTTGCGCGCTGGCGCTGCAACACGGCTTGCTACCCGCCGGGCTGAACACTTTGCAACTCGACCCCACTCTGGATATCGACTATGTGCTGGCTAATCGCGAGCAACCGGTGGCACGCGTGCTCAGCAACTCGTTTGGATTCGGCGGCACCAATTGCAGCCTGATTTTTGGACGGGCAGATAAACCATGACCCTCACCGCCTACGTCGAAGGTATCGGCTTGCTCGGTCCCGGCCTGAAAGACTGGCCAAGCAGCAAGGGCGTTCTTGGCAGTTCGCAACCCTATCAGCCGCACAAGACTATCCTGCCCCCCCCCGCGTTGCTGCCAGCGGCAGAACGCCGACGTAGCGGCGCGATAGTCAAACTCACCTTGGCGACCGGGCTGGAAGCTATCGCTGCAGCCAGCCTCGATGCGGCCAGCTTGCCCAGCGTATTTTCTTCGTCTGGCGGCGATGGTGAAAACTGTCATGCCATCTGTGAAATGCTTGCCTCGGACGACCGGCAAATTTCCCCAACCCGCTTTCATAATTCCGTGCATAACACGGCCGCCGGCTACTGGAGTATCGCCACCGGCGCGATGACCACATCGTCGGTGTTGAGCGCCTTCGATGCCAGCTTCGGCGCGGGTCTGCTGGAAGCGCTCACCCAAGTGGCAGCCGATAACACACGCACCGTTTTGTTGGCCTGTGATACCGTTTACCCGGAGCCACTCTACAGCGCCCGCCCCATTCACGATGCCTTCGGAATTGCGCTGGTGCTTGCGCCGCAACGCGGCGCAAAAGCGCTGGCACAAATCACCGTTAGCCTGACTGATGCCAGCGCGGATCAGCTCGACGATGCCGCGCTTGAAGCCTTGCGCATCGCCATTCCCGCCGCGCGCGGGCTGCCGCTATTGCGCGCTATCGCACTGCGGCAAGAGCAACGCGTGGTGCTGGATTACCTCGACAGCACGCGTCTTCTCGTGGCAATCGCGCCGTGCTGAATCAAACCACACTGGATCACGCCTGGATTGCCCGCCACATCCCGCATCAGGGCAGCATGTGCCTGCTGGATTGTGTGGAAGCATGGAACCAGCAGCACATCCGGTGTCGCGCGAGCAGCCACCGTGCCGCCGACAACCCGTTGCATTCTGATAGCCGACTTGGCGCCGCGTGCGGTATCGAATATGCGGCACAAGCCATGGCCGTGCATGGCGCCTTGCTGGCACCTCCAGACAGCACCCGCGCACGGATCGGTTATTTGGTCAGCGTGCGCGGCGCCAAGCTACACGTGCCCCGGCTGGACGATATCGCCGCAGATCTGCTGGTGGAAGCCATCTGCATCACTCGCAGCGAAAACAATATTCTTTATCAGTTCAGCGTTAGTGCAGCGGGTCGCCTGTTGTTGGATGGCCGCGCTACGGTCGTGGTCGATGCCAGCATGCTCATCACAACCACTTCAGGAGATACACCATGAAAAATGCCTTGGTTACCGGCGGTAGCGGCGTCATCGGCGCGGCCATCTGCCGCCGTCTTGCTTCTGATGGCTGCCATGTCTACATTCATGCCCATCGTGGGCTGCAAATTGCACAGACATTGGCCGATGACATTTGCGCAAGCGGGGGCAGTGCGCAGGTGCTGGTATTCGATGTAACTGACAGCGTTGCGGTAGCAGATGTGCTGACCCCTCTCGCCGAACACCAGCCGATCCAGATTCTGGTCAACAATGCCGGCATCCATGACGACGCGGTGTTCCCCGGCATGCGTGCCGAGCAGTGGCACCGTGTGATAGACGTATCCGTTAACGGCTTTTTCAATGTCACCCAACCGCTGATGATGCCGATGATACATAGTCGCTGGGGGCGCATTATCAATGTATCTTCCATCGCCGCGCTGACCGGCAATCGCGGTCAGGTCAATTATTCTGCGGCCAAAGGCGCACTCAATTCGGCTACCAAATCGCTGGCGCAGGAAGTCGCCAGCCGAGGCATCACCGTCAACGCGGTTGCGCCCGGCATTATCGACACCCCGATGAGCGAATCTGCGTTCAACGCCCAGGACATCGCGCGCATGGTGCCGATGAAGCGCGCCGGCACTCCCGGCGAAGTTGCCGACCTGATCGGGTTTCTCGCCTCGACGCAGGCGGCCTATATCACCGGGCAGATTATCTCCATCAACGGCGGCATTATTTAAAGGCGAATGACAACATGACCCATACTGAACTTGCTCCGGCGCACGCACCGCATGTCCCGCTGACCGATTACTATCAAACCGAGCAAGATCGGCAAGCTTATTTGCGTCAGATTTTTGACAACACCGCAGCGGATTACGACCGTATCGAGTCGATGCTGGCGTGGGGTACCGGTTCCCGCTATCGGCACCAGGCACTGATTCGCGGCGGTTTGAAAACAGGCATGAAGGTGCTCGATGTCGGCGTGGGCACCGGTCTGGTTGCAGCGCAAGCCTGTATTTTGACCGGTAATCCCGCCTTGGTTACCGGGGTTGATCCCAGCACCGGCATGATGGCTGTCAGCAAGCTGCCTGACACGATGGTGTTGATAGAAGGCAGGGCCGAGTCCTTGCCTTTTCCCGACAATCATTTCGATTTTTTGAGCATGGGTTATGCGCTACGCCATATCAGCGATCTGAGCGTGGCCTTCGCGGAATTTGAACGGGTTTTGAAGCCCGGTGGCCGTTTATGCCTGCTTGAAATTACACGGCCGCAAAATCGTTTTGGGCGGTGGCTGCTTAAAAACTATATGCGCGGCGTGATACCGTTGCTGACACGATTCGTTTCCACGCAAAAAGATAACGCGACGCTGTGGCGCTATTTCTGGGATAGCATAGAAGCCTGCGTACCCCCCGAACGAGTTCTGTCCACACTAAATGCTGCTGGGCTGACCCAGGTTAAGCGCCATCTGGAAGTTGGCTTGTTTTCAGAATATCAAGCGATCAAGGCCGCCCCTAGTCAATCAAACGTTAAGTAAGACTTAAAATCGTCTCAGCGCACGCCTTGCCAGCAAAAATGGCAGGCGCAACACAAAACCGATAAACAGGCGCGTGTGCATCCAGGTCAATAACACGTTGTCGCGCAGGTAGCGGAAATGCGACACGCCGCCCTCCTCGGCGCGGTAGTAGCGCACCGGGGCGTGCAAATTTACTGGCCTAACTCCGCGCCAACACAGGCGTACCACGGCCTCTGGATCAAAGTCGAAATGACGCATCCACGGCTGGTGGCGCATCACCTGCCGCAATGCTTCAACCGGATACACACGAAACCCAAACAGCGAATCGCCAATGCCTGCCCACAGTGTTTCAAGGTTGGCCCACCAATTGGATATGCGCCGCCCCTTAACGCGCAAGCTTGGCGCACTGGCATCGAATACCGGCACGCCCAATATCATTGCATCCGGCTGACGCACAGATTCCGCCATAAATGCGGGGATAAGTTCGGGGGGATGCTGGCCGTCAGAATCCATAGTTAATACGTGGCTGAATCCCGCCTTTGCTGCCAACTCCACGCCGTGCAGTACCGCTGCACCCTTGCCCTGGTTGCGCGGCAAGATCATCACGTGCAGTCCGGCATCCTGCACGGCCATCGCCAGCAACCCCTCGGCGCTTCCGTCGTTGCTGCCATCCACCACCACCCACACTGGAGTCCAGTATTGACGAGCCGCACGCACGGTTTCATAGACCTTGGTGCCGGGGTTATAGCTGGGAATAAGGACGAGATGCGTGGTCGAGAAAGAGGTCATGGCTGCGTACGGTCAGCCTGCATAGGCAGGGAATTAGCCGGATAAAAAGCTGAGCCTTGAACCAGCTCATGTGCAAAGTAATCTTCCAGTTCAGTCATAAAGCGCTGGGTATGCTGCGGCGGATCAAAGCGCCGCCCCAGGCGCACCCGGTAATGAATCGGCATCGTTGGTTTACGGAACAGCGACCAGCCTTTGCTCAGATACGCCGAGTCGGTTTCTATCAGTACCGTCTGCACAGGCACACCTGCATGATGCGCGATCAGGCCGATACTGCCCTTGAATGGATTGACCGGGCACGAAGTGGTGCGCGTTCCTTCCGGGAACAGTAACAGATGGCTGCCGCAGTCAAAATCCAAGGTTGCCTGTTGCACCATGCGCCGCACCGGCTCGTTGCGAATGTAGTGCGCAAGCCTCGCACCCGCACCGAGAAAAATATTATTCATCAGATTGGATTTAAGCACACAGGCGACATTCGGCAAGCGTGAGATTATCATCACTGCATCCAGCAGGCATGGGTGATTGGGCGCAATAATCAGCGACGGCTCATCGCGCAGAACATCCAGTGCCTCCAAGTCAAAGCTGCACCGGCGCGACACGCCAAGACTGGCAAGGTAAAGTTGAAACACCGCCATGATGACGTAACGCCCGAGCGCCCGTCGCCGACGCTCGGGCAGTAGCGGATAAATAATCATCGCAATCGGCGTCCATGCCAGGCACAGTATTCCCAGCCAGGCCAGACCGAGATACAACACCAGATAATCGTAGCCATTCAGCAGCAAGCGCAACGCGACACGCATAATCAGTCCCTCTGTCCGAACACGGACACCAAGGGATACGTAGCAGTTGCCTCAATTTCCAGCAGCAGATCCTGACGGCACACATCAGCCTGCAAATAGACAGCCTTGAGCGCATCGCCCACGCAGTGCGCCAACTCGGCGCGAATCTGTGCCAGGTCAGCAGAGTGACGCACGTAGACTCTGTAATACATGCTGGACAGATTGAATCTGGGCTGGGCAGCCAGACGATTTGCCTCGCCCAGCACGGCCTCAATATTGACCATGGTTTCGCGGGTTTGCGCCACGGCATCGTGAGAATGCAGGGTCGCATGGCCGACAATACTGGCGGTACCTGATACAAACAACACTTCGTCTTGCCCCAGGCGCACCAGGCTTGCACGCGAAAACGTTGGGCTGCGCGGGCCATATTGCTGCGGATATTGATAGGCGCTGATCTGGCGCGGGTTTTCTATATTCAGCGGCGCCACGCGTCCGGCCATGAATGCAATGGTCAATGGACCTTGAACCGAACCCAGCGCACACGAGGCAGGAACATTTCCCACCACATCGCGTCCGTGAGCAAGAAAAGCATCCTGTCGTCCCCGGTTGAACTGGCGATAGCGTTCCACCCCAAAGCTGTGAGTGTTGATAGCAGCGATGTAATTCCAGAAACGAAACAGATTGGGGTAGCGCAACGTATCAAGCAGCGTAAATACCTGGCGATAGGCAGACTCGGTGGCTTGCTGTAGAGGCGTTTTATCAGCGTCTACTGCAAACATTGTTTCAGGCAAAACTATCACGCCGAACAACACATCATCGTCATGGCGATAATGGATATCGCCATATTGGCCCTGTGTCAGCTGTCCGTTGCCGTGCCAGACTTCGCAGATGGAATCGACGGCATCCAGTCGCTGCATGTGCACGCCCATGCAGGGAAGTTCCATATCAGCTAGCATCTGGTTTTCGACAGCATTCGCAGAAAAACAGAGCGCACCCAGCACGCTATTTTTCCACTGTGCCGATTGTTTCAAAAATGCTGCAACAGACAGGTTTGCACCAGATAGTATGGATAACGTATCGCGCATCAGTTCACCGCTGTGTCAGTTTCGTCCACAATCATGATGTTGTGTTTACGCATCATTATTTAATCAGGGATAGTCGATATCCAGTTCATTACCCGCATAATAATCCTGCATCTCTGTGATGACTGTTTTAGCTCTGGTTTTCGATAGGATTTTCTTGACGATGGTATTTTCATATTCGTCCATGCGTCCACGCAGTATGGGGTGATATTCAGGCGGAATTATTTTGAGAAATTTGTTCCAATTAGCCTCGATATCTGGCCGTGTTTCGCGGGCGCGAAAGATCAGGTTCTCGATTTCTTTTTGCCCGGTACGCGCGACGATTCGCCCGTCTCCCAGGATCGCGAAAATAACAGCAATAGCGATAACAGTGTTGGCATCGAGATCAGGGTCTTTGACAGGGCCTGTGAAATGTTTTTTTCGCAACCATTTCGCACATTCAACGACTCTTTGGTTGCGTTGCCGATCCAGCAATTCCTTTTTATAGACGTCATCGCCTGTCCATGTTGAGATGGGATCGGCACGGCATATCTCCGCGAAGAGCACTTTGATATTGCGCTGCTGTATGAACGGGTCGCTATCGAAATCCGAAACAAAGGCATCATAGGGCAGGCTGGATAATTCTTTGATATGCCGAAATCCCATCTGGAATACATATTCGGCTCCATGGTGCAGCAGAAAAGCCAATTGGGATTCGTTGTTTTCAGGAATTTTCGCCTGACTGATTCCCAGTGAGATGCATCCGATAGTCAGGTAAAACGCTTCAAGCAGGCCATCTGCCGTTCTGTCATTGGTAAATTTCTTGGCGACGAGTACAGTAATGCCGCTTAGCTCATGGATAAGGGTTTGCGCAGCCTCCTGCTGATCCGCGTGTTGTGAAAGCGCCACAAGCGCTTGCACTAAATGGGGCGGGCGCGTGGTAATGTTGGCGAGTTGCATGGATGACTTTTCTGGAACGTGTTTAAACTAACGATTTGCTATCACGCAAAAATATCCTCACCCAGACTTGGGCGACCACCTATTTTTGGCGTGCTGACCGATTTGCTTGGCACTTGTTTGCGCAGACGCAACAGTAATTCTTTGGTGGTTCGAGCTGAAGCATATTCGTGTCCCTTTTCTTCATCATCGTCATCAGACTTTGCACACAATTGATTCTCACCGGGCTGCCAGTCTGGAAATATTTCAAACAACACCCGATCCCAGGCATCTGCATCGGTTCGTGCAATTTCCAGTGCGAGCGGAATAACGTCATGGTCGGAAGTCGTCTGACCGCTGCTGTGCGCTCCGCGAGCGTGAATGTCATTGGCAACTTCGATGATCTCCTCGATAGCTGTCGAGAACAGCACGGCAAAAGCCGTCGTCCCCCAATCGGTCGCTAACGCATCATGAATCAGCGCTGCGCGTCGTCCCGGCTCGTCGCTGGCAAATATCACACCGTGGATATGTGCGAACAGGGATTCGGCCAACATTTCCGGTTCATCTTCGATGATATCCTCGTTCCAGGTCGCGGCGAAGAAGGCCAGGCTTTCTGCCCAGGCTTTGGGGGCGATCAGCAGCGTAGCCAACGATAATTTGCCGCCATCGAAGGCAGACAGATGCAGAGAAGCCACATGCGGCTCTAACGCATTCAGCACTTCAACGACGGCAAGATCGCCGAATTGTTCCGCCGTCTCATTAAATGCCTCCTCCGCATGTTCGCTCGATCCGGCCAGAACCAGCTCGGTGACCTGCCGACTGATAGCAGGGAAATTGGATGGTTCAGACATTATCGTCTCCGCGCGAATCGAACAAATGTTCGATATCCAGCCCCGGAGTGAGTTGATCTTCATCCTCTTCCTCGCCGTCCTCTTCTTTCTGCAGGGTTTCGAGCGTATGGTCTTCATCCTGCCAGCGATTGCTATTCTTGAATAAAAAAGCCGTAATGATCGCCTTGCGTGCCAATTCCGGATCGCGATTGGACACGGTCGTCAAAGCTTTGCTTGCTTCAGCGTCAACACATGACACCATGTTCAGAACTTTCGCGGCATTGCCTTCATCGTATAGCTTACTCTGAGCCAGTAGCCCGGCAGGATCGTTAAAGCGCAGGTAGTCGACAAGAGCGAAGCTCAGGAGATTGACATCATCGATCTCGGAGCCGTTGCCATATTCGCCGATTAACGATTTGATGACTTTGGCATAGTTTTTTCTGTCGGGCGGCTCGCCCAAGGTATCTTCGATTTGGGCGCCAAGTTCACGCGACTGGAAAGCGAATTCAGGATGTATCTTTTTCATTTGGTTTTGTCTTTAAGGTAATGAGCGTTCATTATGCTAGAAGGATATTCCGCAACGATTGAACAGTGAGTTCCACAGCGAGAGCGCTTCATTTTCCGGATCGATGACGATGCGGTTGTTGAGGCTCAGATTATATTCAGCTTCTCTTTTTCGGGTCAGAAAGCAACTCGTACGCCGTTTTGATGGCATTGAATCGATTTTCTGCGCCGGGATGCGCATTCCTGTCCGGGTGATGACGCATAGCAAGAACGCGGTACGCCTTCTTGATATCTTCGCCCGACGCAGTCGGAGATACGCCAAGGATATTGTATAGATTTTCCAACTAATGCCTCCTGTGAGGCGGCGATTTTACACACTAGCCAGAGTTGAGTATTGAAAATTGCTGTAATTGCTTGATTCAACATGTGTGAGGCACTAGGTTCGAACACCTTTACTAGTGCAGCATTTCAAAATTTCAAGGAGACTGACGCGAATTAAAAGTCGCAGGACAGTATAATCAGAAGTTTTCTGGATATCCTGCCATGTGGTTTAAAAACATCTTCATTTATCGCCTGTCCGCCGACTGCGGCATTACTGCCGCCACGTTACAGGAAAAGCTGGCGCTCAAGCCGCTGCAACCTTGCAGCGGGCTGGACAAACAAAGCCGTGGCTGGGTTTCCTGCCGGGGCGATGACCGCCTTGTCCATGTGGCGAACCAGCAAATCCTGTTTGCACTGGGTGTGGAGCAAAAATTATTACCGGCCAGCATCATCAACCGTTTTGCCAAAGAGCGCGTTACTGACATTGAAGCGCAGCAGGGCTACAAGGTTGGCCGCAAAGAGTCGAAGAGCATCAAGGAAGCCATCACCGAAGAACTGCTTCCCAGAGCCTTCGCGCTCCAGCGCGCAACCTATGCATGGATAGACCCGGCCAATGGCCGCCTGATCATAGACGCCGCCTCTTCGGCAAAAGCGGAAGAACTGTTGGAACAACTGAGCAAGACGCTGGACGGCCTGCCAGTAAAGCCACTGCACACCAAACTCTCACCCGTTGCGGCCATGACCGACTGGCTTGCGGGGGATAACGCGCCGTCGGGTTTCACCATAGATCGTGAACTGGAACTGCGTGCTACGGGTGAAAGCAAGGCGACGGTTCGATATGCCAACCATGCTTTAGAGGGTGGGGAAATTCTTACCCATATCGCAGCAGGTAAACGTGCCACCCGGCTGGGAATGACCTGGAATGACCGGATTTCCTTTGTTCTAACCGAACAACTGCAAATCAAGAGGCTCGAATTTCTGGACATTATCAAGGAAGAATCAACCACACTGGCCGAAAACGAAGATGAGATGTTTGAACTCGACTTCACCCTGATGACAGGCGAACTCGCCAAGATGCTGACTGACTTGACCGAAGCACTCGGCGGCGAAAATTTAAATAGCCACTGATCCTGTTTCTATTTATATTTTACTTAGACTCTCATGCTGCCATCCATCGAACAACGTCTCGCCACCGAAATTTCCGCAAAGCCCGCCCAAGTCGCCGCCGCCGTTACCCTGCTCGACGAGGGGGCGACCGTTCCGTTCATCTCCCGCTACCGCAAAGAGGTAACCGGCGGACTGGACGATGTGCAATTGCGGCTGCTTGAAGATCGCCTGCGCTATCTGCGCGAACTGGAGGAGCGGCGCACGGCAATCATTGCCTCGATCAACGAACAGGGCAAGATGACGCCGGAGCTGCTGGATGCCATCAGCCATGCCGAAGACAAGACCCGTCTGGAAGACTTGTACCTGCCCTACAAACCGAAACGCCGCACCAAGGCGCAGATCGCGCTGGAAGCCGGGTTGCTGCCGCTGGCCGATGCGCTGCTGGCCGACCCCATGCTCAACCCCGAGGAAGAGGCAATAAAATATCTGAAGCCTGCTTTTGCTTCCGAGCAAGGCGACAACCCCGGCGTGCCCGATACCAAAGCGGCGCTGGATGGCGCGCGTTACATCCTGATGGATCGCTTCGCCGAAGATGCGCCACTGTTGCAAGACCTGCGCGAATATCTGCAATCGCACGGCGTGGTCGAAGCCAAGATCATCGAAGGCAAGGAGGAGGCCGCCGCGAAGTATGCCGATTATTTCGACTATGACGAACCGCTCAACGCGATTCCTTCGCACCGTGCGCTGGCGCTGTTCCGTGGTCGCCGTGAAGAACTTCTGAACGTCGTGCTGCGGCTCGACAGCGAAGCGGAAAAACCCAAATGGGATGCGCCGCTCAACCCCTGCGAGGCGCGTATCGCCAGACGCTTCGGTATCGTCAACCAGAACCGTCCCGCCGACAAGTGGCTGGCGGATACGGTGCGCTGGACCTGGCGGGTGAAGAGCTTTCTTCATCTGGAGAGTGATCTGATGGGCGCGCTGCGCGAACGCGCCGAGACCGAGGCGATCAATGTTTTTGCGCGCAACCTGAAAGCGCTGCTGCTTGCCGCCCCTGCCGGGCCGCGCGCCACCATGGGACTTGACCCCGGCATGCGCACCGGGGTGAAGGTCGCCGTGGTGGATGCTACCGGCAAGGTGCTGGACACCGCCGTCATCTACCCGCATCAGCCCCGGAATGATTGGGATGGATCGCTGCACACGCTAGCCAAGCTAGCCGAGAAGCACAAAGTTGCACTTATCTCCATCGGCAACGGCACGGCCTCACGCGAAACGGACAAACTGGCGCAGGAGCTGATCGGGCTGCGCCCGGAACTCAAGCTCACCAAGATCGTGGTTTCGGAAGCGGGCGCATCGGTGTACTCCGCTTCCGAATTCGCCTCGCGCGAACTGCCTGACATGGACGTGACGCTACGCGGTGCGGTATCCATCGCGCGCCGCCTGCAAGACCCGCTGGCGGAACTGGTGAAAATAGATCCCAAATCAATAGGCGTCGGGCAGTACCAGCACGATGTGGGACAGTTTCAATTGGCACGCTCGCTGGATGCCGTAGTCGAGGACTGCGTGAACGCGGTGGGCGTGGACGTCAATACCGCCTCCGCTCCCTTGCTGGCGCGGGTATCGGGCCTCTCCAGCAGCGTGGCGCAAAGCATCGTGTCCTACCGCGACACGCATGGCATGTTCGCCACCCGTGCTGCCTTGAGGGAAGTGCCGCGCCTGGGCGACAAGACTTTCGAACAGGCGGCCGGATTCCTGCGCGTCATGGGCGGCGACAACCCACTCGACGCTTCGGCGGTACACCCGGAGTCTTATCCTTTAGTCAAAAAAATCCTCGCCGACCTCAACAAGAACATCAAGGAACTGATCGGCGATTCAAAATTATTGAAGTCGCTCAACCCCGGCCAGTATGCCGACGAAAAATTCGGCGTGCCCACCATCAGCGACATCCTGCTCGAACTGGAGAAGCCGGGGCGCGACCCGCGTCCAGAATTCACTACTGCCACCTTCAGGGAAGGCGTCGAAGAACTGAAAGACCTCAAGCCGGACATGATCCTTGAAGGCGTGGTCACCAACGTCGCCGCATTCGGCGCCTTCGTTGACATCGGCGTGCATCAGGACGGGTTGGTGCATATCTCGGCGCTGTCCAACACTTTTGTCAAAGACCCGCACACCATAGTCAAGGCGGGGCAAGTGGTGAAGGTCAAGGTGCTGGAGGTGGATGAGAAGCGCAAACGCATCGCGCTGACCATGCGGCTTACCGACAACGCTGCCGAGAGCGGCAAGAGCAAGGCGCCGTGTGATCGTGCAACCGACGCCAAGAGCTTAGCGCAGCACAAACGGCAGGAAGTGCGTCAGCCAGTGCCAAGCGGCACGATGGCAGCGGCATTTGCTAAATTCAAGGAATGACTTTTGGGTATATCTGAAATGAATCGATGGGTACTCACAATCTTAAGGCATGGTGAACACAGGATTTGCGCCTGACCAAGACAGACGTTGACGCCAAAATACAGGATCGTCATTGCCGCAATTAATCAGCACCAATATTTTGCCATCCATGACCGCCTGATGAAGTATCTCCAGCTTATCTTCTGGAATACCCAAACGACGCAGGGCAATGGTCAGATGCGTTACTGCGGCACCCGTGGTCATCAGACCGGCGCCAACTGCTGCACCGACGATGGCATCAATCAGAGGACCGGCGATGAACACAGATCCGATGCCGGGCAGCAGAAGCAGACCAGCGGCGCCAGCCAGCAAACCGCCCAGCGATCCCCATAAAGCGCCCTGTGTACCCCAGACCTTGAAACGCTCCTTTTCGTTGGTATAAACGATACCGAGAAAGTCGTCACCCTGCCCACCCGCCTTGTGCAGAATGGATACCTGATCCATCGGAAAATTGCGTTTGATCATCTCCTCAACCATGATGCGTGCAGCGTCAGGATTGTCAAACACTGCGCCAACAAAATTATCGCTATGCTTATTCATAGTTATTCTATCCTTGCGGAGATTATAAAATAATCGCTTGTCGATGTTACATCATGGCAACCTTCCTGCGTGCATTGGGTTCCGGCTCGTTCGGCTTGGAGCATGGTTAATCACAACCCCCTCACTGCGCTTGACACTCAACTTCGCACAACCGTTACCGCACAAGGCGCATAAGCAATTACCTGTCGCGCCACCGAACCAAGCAGCCAGCGCTCGAATAGGCTGTGGCCGCGATGCCCAACTACGATGTGGTCTATGCCGTGGTCTTCGGCGTAGAGCACAATGCTCTCGGCGGGATGCCCAACCATTACCTCGAAGGTCGCCGTCAAGCCTGCGGCTTGTGCTTTCAGTGGCTGCAACAAGTGGGTGTAATAATGGCGCGAGTTTTCGATGATGGCCTCGCTTTCCACCTCCGAGCCGAACTCCGGTGGGCGCGCCACTGCCAGCACGTGCAGTTCTGCACCGTATTTACCCGCTAAATCCAGAGCAAATTCGAAGGCCGCTTTGGCCGAATCTGAGCCATCGTAGGCAATGAGTAAGTTGCGTATCATGGTGGTCTCCTTAGTTTTTGGTGTCTTTTTCATTGACAGCCTTGAGCAAATGCCGAGGCAGGAAAAATGCGTTGGCGATTAGAGTCGGCACCACCGCGCTGCCAATCACCGCTGCCACCAAAGCCGAATACTGCGCCTGGTCAATCAAATGGTGCGACAGTCCAAACAGTGCGGAAATAGTACCGAAGGTGAGGCCGGTGGACATCAAGAGCGTGGTGTACATGCCCTCCTGCTTCGGTGAACCGTAAGCACGCGTTACCGGATAAACTCCTATAACTTTTGTCGCCATCTTTATGATTAGTAATGCAAAGAATGCCAACGGAGTCGCGACCAATGCGGGCAGGGAAACCAGCGCACCGGCGCGGATAAAGTAAAACGGTGTGAGCAGACCGAAGGTGAGCGTGCGCAGTCGGCGCACCAGCGCATGATCCTTGCCCACTGTACCCGCCAGCACCATGCCGATGAGGTAAGCCGGCAGCACCGCTTCACTATCGGCCCAAGTCGCCAATGCGCCCATACCGAACAGGCAGGCCATGAGGAATTTAGCTTCCAGTTCCGAAGGGCGTCCGCCGTAGCGTTTGAAAAAACGCGGCACGATCCAGGGCAGGATGAAAAAAGCAACCACGCCGACACCGATGAAAACCAGCGTCCTGCCAGTGAACGGCGCGAAGATCATCCCCAGCGCCACCACGGTGGCGAGGTCGGTGATGAAACAGGCCGCTAGCACCGTTTTGCCGTAGTCGGTGACGTTGAGGCCGAACTCCAGCATCACCGCATACACCACCGCCACCGATGTGGTGGACATGGCAATCCCGGCCAGCCAACTGGCATCCACGCTCCAGCCCAGCCACCAACGGGCGAGCGCCGCGCAGCCAAAGAAGGGCGCGGCGAAACTCACCAGACCGATGGACGTGGCCTGCTTCCATTGCTTGCGGAACACAACTGGATCGAGTTCCGCACCGGCGAGGAAGGTGAGCAAAATGGCTCCTGCCCCGGATAGGAATTTGATCCAGGTGGCATCTCCCGCCAAGAGTGCTCCACCCAGCAATACGCCTATGATGAGTTGGGCGATGGTGCCGACGATAATTTCCGACAGGGCTGTCGCGACCCTTAGCCATATGGACAGCATAGAGGCTAGAAGCGCCAGCCCCAGCCATAACGCTGCTTGTGCCCAGATTTCGGTCATGAATCTTTCTCTCGCAGGCTAATGTGCTTCGCCATTGATTACGCCATATTCGGCGGGTAGCTTGATATAGAACAAGGTCAATCCTTCACTCTTGACCAGTTCCAGAAGCCGCTCGGCTTCTTCCTCGCTCACCATGAACACCACTTCCACCGGCAGGTCACCCGCCAACTCGAAAAAATGATCTTCATGAAACACACCGTGGCGTCCGAAACCGGAGATGGCCTTGAACGCAGAGCCACCGTGTATGCCAAGCTTCTTCGCCTGCTCCAACAGCCATTCATAAACCAGCGTATGCTGAAAGTTGCGGTTTTCATGCATGTAAAATTTGAGATAAATGCCTTGCATGGTGTTTGCCTCCTCTGTTGATTTTCAGTAAGACTGCCTGGACGGGATCACTCCCCGCACGCCGCCGCGCGGGTTCTCGGTATCGCCATGATAGCGGGGAATGAGATGCAGGTGGACATGAGGGATCGTCTGACCCGCAGCCTCTCCCACGTTAATACCAACGTTGTAACCGGCGGGAGCATGTTTATCGTCGAGGTAGCGCTTCGCCACGTCGAGCAGCGATAGCAGCGCGACTTTTTCCGCCTCGGTAATGAGGAAGAAGTCGGCGACATGGAGCTTGGGAATAATCAGCAAGTGGCCGGGATTAACCGGATATTTGTCAGAGTGAGCATAGGCCAAATCGTTCTCGAACAGGAGGTTCTCCGGGTGACAAAACGGACAGTTTTTGGAACCGTTATTCACTATGCGCTCCCATTGGCTTTTAACAGGCTGACCGTTAGCATACCCAGTGCCGTCATGACCAGCGAGCCGCCGAGATGAACTGCCGTATGTGCCAAAGCCCAAACGTATTCGCTTCTGGAAATAAGAGTGACCGACTCGGCGGAAAAAGTTGAGAAGGTGGTAAGGCCGCCCATGAATCCGGTGATAACGAACAGCCGCGCCTCCGGTGGCAGACCTCCATGTTCGGAAAAGTAGGCAACCGCCACGCCGACCAGATAACCGCCGATCAGGTTGGCGGCCAGCGTACCGAAGGGTAAAGTAGGAAAAACCGGATTGAGCACAATGCCCAGCCACCAGCGCAACCATGCGCCTAAAGCTGCGCCAACGCCCACTGCGAGAACACTGTAGAAGCCCATATTTCACTCTCCATCCAAATTGAATTTTCGGCTGAGGGGCGTAAAAAATGCCTACCGCCCCGTTGCCGGGTTATCGGTAGGCATCATCAGCCCTTGCGGGCGGTTCGGAGCAGAAACTCCGGGAGGTATGCCATCTCCGAACCGAAAGATAACAAGCGCCGCCAGGAATGTAAAGTCAAAATTGATGCGTGCATGGAAATGGCGAACCAACTTCCGCTTGACCTGTCAAACTCTTAGGCGTGTAATTGTCAAGACGTGACACGCTGGGCAGTAGAGGGGATGGCAATGACGACCTTAATACAACCAACATCGAATGTTAGCAGCGCTAACACGGTTACTCCCTTGTATGTGGTGAGGGAGGTTTCCCAAAACGGGACGGTTGCATCTTCGGCGGTAGCAATCCCAAGCTCGATTACTACGCTCAACCTCGGCGCTACCAGCGACTCAGCCTCCTTGACCTATGACGCAATCAGCCTGTTGCAATCTTTTTCACCCACCTTTTCGCTATCCGGACTCACTGCGGCGCAGCAACAGCAACTGGCTTTGGCTTTGGGGTTGAGCGCCAGTGCCACAAGCACGGATCTCACTAACGCCATCAACGCATTGCTGACGCCTGCCAACCCGGCAGATGCATTGGTCAATGTATTGGTGGGCGGCGCAACTACGGAAACAACGAACTCGATCATTCCAAGCTTCCTTAACACCAACGGCGAGATCGCAGGTGTGCCTGCCACCACCGCCAGTCAGGTTTCGGATACTGTGTTTGCGACCCTCCTCGATCTCGGAGCCACGACAGCGACTACAAACACGAGCAATACAACCGCCAATAACGCCTCATCCATAACTGCAAGCTCATCTGCCGTCAGCACCAACCAGACTGCAAGCGCCGCACCTGCTGCAACAAATCTGACTAATCCAGCTTCCAACAATACTCAGGGCGTAGCCGCAAACGCACCTGCCGTCAACACGAATCCAGTTCAAAGTAATTTGCCAACGACAAACTTGAACATAGCAACGACGAGGAACGTTGCAACGGCTGCGGCTACAAATACGGCCAATACAACCGTCAATAACACCCAAGGCATACATGAAACCCCACCTTCCGTTAGCGCCAATCAGGCTGCGAGCGTCGCTCCTGCCGCAACGGAAGCGGCAGCAATTCTGACTAATCCAGTTCCAAATAATGTTCAGGGGGTAGCCGCAAACGCACCTGCCGTCAACACGAATCCAGTTCAGGGCAATTTGCTAACGACAAGCTCGAATATAGCAACGGCAGAGTACCTTGCAACGGCAGCGTTGAATGTCCCCACATCAGCAACAGCCGTTATCAATGCCGCAACCACCCCTGCAACCTTGCCCACCGGCAACACGACACAGGCGCCACTCGTTGCGAACATCGCAACAGCGGAAACGGCTGTAACTACGGTGCCCACTGCCATTACGACTGCTGCAACTGCCGCTACTGCTGCCACCGCGACTACTACCGCGCCAACTATTACCACTGCGGCTACCACGCTCGCCGTTGCCACTGCGGCTATCACCAATGCCACAGAAAATTTGCTTGCAGAAAACACCACCCTATCCGTTGGAAATTTACCGGCGACAGGCGTAACCGCAACCGGAGGCCAGACAACCCCGACAATTGCCCAGACAGTTACACAGACCAGCGCCACCGCAGCAACCACTATAACCGGAGGAACTGTTCCGCCGACAACCGCTACGCCAGCGGCAACAGCGCCGACTGTCAACGCGACATCCATCACATTCGACAACGCCGAAAGCATGCTTCAAGCCTTGCTGGCCGATGCCGCATCCCATGCGCTGATCACAGCCAACCAAGCCGCTGCCACCTATGCTGTCCCTGGCACGGTATATCAACTTGGCTCAGGCGTAGACCACACACGACAGGCCGACTTGAAAGGAAATCTGCCCAACATCCGCTACACGTTCAATCCAGTTGCGCGCGTTGCCGCAGTACGGGGACCTCTGAAACGGCAAACCTGAGTTGTTCAGGAATATCACTCCGGGCGCAGGATTACACGAACAACGCTCGTAGCTTTTCCCGATCCGGTTGCCGCACCACGCCTTTCTCGGTAATAAGCGCAGTCACCAGTTCGGCGGGCGTCACGTCGAAGGCGGGATTGCGTATAGAAACGCCCTCCGCCGCCCATTGATAGTCGCGAAAGCCCTTGACCTCATCGACTGCGCGCTCCTCGATAGGAATATCCGCGCCGCCGGCGATGGTCATATCTATGGTGGACAACGGGCAGGCGACATAGAACGGGATGTTGTGGCGATGCGCCAGCACTGCCACCATGTAGGTGCCGATCTTGTTCGCCACGTCGCCGTTGCTTGCCACGCGGTCGGTTCCTACCACCACGGCATCTACCTCGCCGTGCGCCATCATGTAGCCCGCCATGTTGTCAGTGATCAGCGTAACCGGAATGTTCTCCTGCACCATTTCCCACGCAGTCAGCCGCGCGCCTTGCAAAAATGGGCGAGTTTCATCTGCAATTACGGATATTTTCTTGCCTGCTTCCACCGCCGAACGGAATACGCCGAGCGCCGTCCCCCAACCCGCCGTCGCCAACGCACCGGCATTGCAATGGGTCAACACGCGTGCGCCGTCTGCCAGCAATTCCGCGCCGAACGCCCCCATCGCACGGTTGATGCGAATGTCCTCAGCCAGGATTTCATGTGCCTCAGCCAGTAGACGTTCGGCCACGGCAGCGTTACCCTGTCCCCTCATGCTTTCCCACACTCCGCGCATCCGCTTCAGCGCCCAGAATAGATTCACCGCCGTCGGGCGGCTTTGCGCCAGCACGGTGAATCCGGCCTCCATGCCGGCATTAAAATTCACAACTCTATCCCCTCCCCCTTGCAGGGGGAGGGCTAGGGCGGGGGTAGAAACATTATCATCCTCTCGCTCATCTACCCCCATCCCAACCTTCCCCCTGCAAGGGGGAAGGAGCTTTGACAACCGCAACGCTTCCAGTGCCACCCCATAAGCCGCCGCCACACCGATGGCAGGCGCGCCGCGCACCACCATGCTGCGTATGCCCTCCGCCACCGAAGCAGCCGAATCGTAGGCGATGTATTCAAACGCAGCGGGCAAAATGCGCTGGTCTATCATCTCCAGCTTGTTGTTTGCCCAGCGCAGGGTTTCGATTTTCATATCATCTTCTCAAATGTAGGTTAAGTGGGATGTAGCGATACATATCTAAGCTCGATTTAAAGGAAATATTTTTTGGTGTCGATCTATGGCTAGAGAGAAATAACGCAAATCGTAGGCACTATCGTAATTAGGGAAATGTTTTCGATAAAATTCCATAGCCCACATGAAGAACCCAATTTCCGTTAGAAATAGGTGGTGCAAGCTAACATAGGCATTTTCATGAAAAACAGGGTGAAGTGGTGTAAAAACTCCTTCCTCAGTTATTTTTTCACCTAGGAGAATCATACCTTCAAGACTCGAAGAATGAGCTACTTTTGAATATGCACCATACTGTTTTTTTAGCGCACCTTTGAGATATTTAAGCTGAGGTGTTTTGTTAATTAGCGAGTTCATATCTAAGTCCGCAGTCAGTTCATTTAACCGAGCTAGCAGTTCCATCTGTTTGCGAACTATTACGGCAGCATCGGTTAGCTCTCCACAAAGAGTAAGGTCAGCCGCAATAAAATAAGATCTGCAAAAAGAAGCAACTAATTTAACTATGTATTCCCCATTTTTAACCTTACCAATATCTTGATCCGATAGAAACGTCACCATACTGGCTACAATCTCATGCATGGAAGCCACAAGAACATTCACGTCTTTATGGTGAGTTAAGAAATTTTGCGTTACTAAGCCTCGAAAATGCTCTCTCGTATGGAGATGTTCTTCTGCCTTTGTATTGAATTTTTTGTTAATCATACTGCCACCCAGTATCGACCTTAACCAGCTTCGTAGATCAGGTTAGCGTAGCGTAACCCGGCATTTCGCGCATATTCTTTTTTCTTGTGAAACCTGATAAAAATCGTAGCGAGCGGTTCGAGAGCAAGGCGCACGGAGCGCAGAAACCGGAATGTACTTAAAGTACATGAGGATTTCGAGTACCGCGCAACGCCGCTATCGAATCGCGCAGTAGATTTTTACAGGTTTCGATTAATCGCCTTCGAACTCGCATAGGGCAAACACCTTGTGCCCGTGCTTCTCCAGCCGCGCACGCCCGCCGATGTCCGGCAAATCTATGATGAAGCAGCACTCGACAATTTCGCCGCCCATCTTCTGGATCAGCTTGCAGGCCGCTTCCGCCGTGCCTCCGGTGGCAATCAGATCATCCACCAGCAGTACTTTTTCGCCCTTCTGGATCGCGTCGGTATGAATCTCGATGCGGTCGGTGCCGTATTCGAGTTCGTAGTCATGACCTATGGTTTCGGCGGGCAGCTTGCCTTTCTTGCGGATCGGGATGAAGCCCTTGTTCATGACATAGGCCAGCGGCGCGCCGAGGATGAAGCCGCGCGCTTCTATGCCCGCGATCTTGTCTATTTTCATGCCAGCATAGCGCTGCGCCAGTTCGTCTATGGTGGCGCGAAAACCCACCGGGTCCTTGAGCAAGGTAGTGATGTCGCGGAATTGGATACCCTGCTTTGGGTAGTGCGGAACGGTGCGGATTTTGGATTTGATAGGCATTTAAACTCTCTCCTGATTTGTTATCGTTTCAGTACACGCCCGGCCACGGCATCCAATTGACTGACCTTCGCCGCATCGCGTGCTTCCGGTGCGGTGATGATGGCGTACTCCAGCGCGGTGCGGCAGGAACAGGCATTGCCGTGGGCATCACCAATTACTTTCGGCGCAACCTGTTTCACCAGCGAGCGCGCCTTGTCGGCATTCGCCAGCAGCACTTTGACAATCTGATCCACCGTCACATCGTCGTGATCGGGGTGCCAGCAATCATAATCTGTCACCATTGCCACCGTGGCGTAGCACAGTTCAGCCTCGCGCGCGAGCTTGGCCTCGGGCATGTTGGTCATGCCGATCACATCACAGCCCCAACTGCGGTAAAGCTCGGATTCCGCCAAACTGGAGAACTGCGGGCCTTCCATCACAAGGTAAGTGCCGCCGCGTAGCGCGGCTATGCCCACCTCTTTGGCCGCCGCTTCGATATGGTCGCCCAACCTCGAACACACCGGGTGCGCCATGGAAACATGCGCCACCAGCCCGCTGCCGAAGAAGGATTTGTTACGCGCGAAGGTACGGTCTATAAATTGATCCACGATCACGAACATGCCGGGCTTCAGGTGCTCGCGTAGCGAACCCACCGCACTCACCGAAATCACGTCGGTTACTCCTGCACGTTTCAGCGCATCCATGTTGGCGCGAAAGTTGATCTCGGAAGGCGGTATCTTGTGCCCGCGCCCGTGGCGCGGCAGGAACACCAGTTGCTGCCCGTTCAATTCACCGAACAAGAGTTCATCGGAAGGCGCGCCGAATGGCGATGACACGGATACCCAGCGCTTATTGACGAGGCCGTCTATGTCATACACGCCGCTGCCGCCGATGATACCTAGAATGGAATTTAGTTTACTCATTTTCTTTTCTCCCTCATGAGGATTTTGCTCCTTCCCCCTCACAGGGGGAAGGTTGGGATGGGGGTGAATAGTGGAACATCGATCTTTTCTACCCTCCCCCTACACCTGCAAGGGGGGAGGGAATGAATCGCACAATCCTACTAATAAACAATCTTTGATCAAATCACCCGGTCATTCCCTCCATCAACCGGAATCTGCGCGCCCGTGGTCTTGGCGAATAATGTCCCGCACAACTCAGCAGTCAACTCCGCCACATCTTTGCTGGTCACTTCGGTCTTTAGCACGTTGTTGGTCTTGTACTCGTCCACGGTCAGACCGTAGTGCTTGGCGCGTGCGGCCAGCACTTCTTCCGTCCACAGGCCGGTGTCAAACACGGCATTCGGGTGCAGCGAGTTGATGCGGATGTTGTCGCTACCCCACTCCAGCGCCGCGACGCGCGCCAACTGGTTGAGCGCAGCCTTGGAGGCGGAATAAGCGGCAGCGCCGGGGCCGGGCGCGGGGACGTTTTTCGAGCCGATCACTACCACCCGTCCGCCACGCGGCGCGAGTTTTAGGAAGGGGTGGCATTCGCGCATCAGCACCAGATTGGCGTCGAGGTTGATGCGCATCACCTTCTGCCATTCCTCGGTCTTGAGCGAGTCAATGCGGCAGCCGCCGGGAAAAATTCCGGCGTTCAGCACCAGCATATCCAGACCGCCGAATTTTTCGACGCCTTGCTCCAGCGCCTGTTTGAATTGCGTTTCCGAAGTGAGGTCGCATTGCAGGCCAAGGAAGTTCGCGCCGCTTTTCAGCGCGACGACTTTTGCATCCAGATCGAGCGCCACCACCGCCGCGCCGCGCGCCAGCAGAGATTCAACGCAGGCCTTGCCGATGCCGGAGGCAGCACCGGTAACCAGCGCCACTTCGCCGCTGAACGGCAAGGCCTTGCTGCCCTTGCGCAGTTTCGCCTGCTCTAAGTCCCAATACTCGACATCGAAAATATCCTTGGCAGGCAACGCGCGGTAGCCACCCAAGGCGGTGGCGCGCTGGATGATGTCCATGGTGTGGTCGTAAATGTCGGCGACGATGCCCGCTTCCTGCGCGTTTTTGCCCACCGCACACAAGCCCAGTTCTCTATCCAGCACCACGCGCGGAGCAGCGTCCAGCATAGCCTTGCGCTCTTTCGCCTGCGGCTCGTAAGTCTGAAAATAATTTGTGTAGCTCTCGACATATCCCGCCACATCGCGTCCCAGCATGGGCAGACGCTTGGTGCGTATTACGTGGTCGGGTGTGGCCGGGCCTTGCAGCGCAATCGTGGAAATATCTGCGCGGCGGGCGAAGGATAGGCTCTTGTCGTTAGCATGACGCGAGACAATGACAGGGAATCCCGCTGCTTTGGAAATATCAGAACGCAGCTTCGCCTGTTCGCGAGCCAACTCCATGCTATGTGAGGTTGTAACAGCAGCGGGTGCAGCATCCCATGCGTTGTGTTGCCTGAGATAATCCTCGGCGCGTCCCACCAGTGCAATCATCCTTTCATAGGATTCCTTTGCATTCTGGCCGAACGAAAAGATGCCGTGGTTCAGCAGCACCATGCCTATGGTATTCGCTCCCGCCTCGGCGGCGAAGCGCTCAGCACACAATTTGGCAAGATCGAAGCCCGGCATGACGTAGGGAATAACCACCATCGTGTCGCCGTAAATCTCGCGTATCCTTGACTCGCCATCCGCCGTGTTAGTGATAGCAATGATGGCGTTGGCGTGGGTGTGATCCACATAGGGGTAAGGCAGGATGGCGTGCAAGATGGCTTCCACCGAGGGAACAGGTGCCGACGCGCGGGTCTGGTGGGTGACCAGTTGATTGACCATTTCCGGATCGGGTAGCGCGGGCAATTGCGCCAGTTTTCTCAAGTGCTCCAGCCGAACCGGTGCGAATCCAGCGGCGGCGATAGTCTCTAAATCCCAGCCGCTGCCCTTGACGTAGAGTATCGGCTCTTCTTCGCCAAAGACATCTTTTTCGGTAATCTTCACCGAGGTGTTACCGCCGCCGTGCAGCACTAAAGTTTTATCCTTGCCGAGCAGGCGCGAGGTATAAACGCGCAATTCGAGTTCGCTGTTGCAGGCTGTTGCCTCATCATCATTCCATAAAGTGTGCATGTATTCCCTTGATTATTTTCGTATCAGCCGCTCATAAATATTGCGATAAGCCGCAGCGCTTTTGTCCCAGCCAAAGTCCTTGCTCATGCCATTGCGTTGCAATGCCCGCCAGATTTTCTTGTCATGGTAGGCTGCCACGGCGCGTTGCGCGGCAGCCAACAGGGATTTCCCATCTCCGCTGTCGTTGAATACGAAACCGCTGGCTGTGCCTTGCGCCAGCGTCGCCTCATTGCAATCCACCACAGTGTCGACCAAGCCACCGGTCGCATGCACCACAGGCGGCGTGCCATAACGCTGGCTGTACATTTGATTGAGGCCGCACGGTTCGAAGCGCGATGGCATCAAGAAAATGTCTGCACCGGCCTCGATCAGGTGCGACAAGCCTTCGTCGAAACCCACGTATGTGCTGATCTGCCCGGAATGATGATGTGAGAGCTCCAGCGCCGTATGTTGCATTCCTGCATCGCCAGTACCCAGCAGCACCAGTTGCGCAGGCAAGGCTACCAATTGCGGCGCAATTTCGAGCAACATGTCCAGCCCCTTCTGATGCGTGAAGCGGCTTACCAATCCAAACAAGGGTATTTTAGGGTCAATGTGTAATCCCATGCGTTTTTGCAACTCGCGCTTGTTGGCAGCCTTGCCCCGTATATCTTTTGCATCAAAGTGCCGTACGATATTAGGGTCGGCAGCAGGATTCCATTCATGGGTATCAATGCCGTTCAATATCCCGGTCAGAGAGGCACGCCGATGGGTAAGCAAGCCTTGCAGGCCGAACCCCAACGCTGCTGTCTGAATTTCTTCGGCATATGACGGACTCACCGTGGTGATGTGGTCGGCGTAATACAAACCCGCTTTCAGGAACGACAGGTCGCCGTAATACTCTGCGCCCTCAGGCTGGAAGCACTCTCCCGGCAACCCCAGTTCCGCAACCATCTGCGCCGGGAACACTCCCTGAAACGCAAGGTTGTGTACGGTCATCACACTGGGCGCAGGCGCGGGTGAAAAATGCAGATAGGCCGGGGTCAGCCCGGCTTGCCAGTCGTTGCAATGCACCACATCGGGCTTCCACTCCAGCGGGGTATTTGCGCTACCCAACACGGCGGCGACTCTTGACAGCAGGCCGAAACGTTGCGCGTTGTCCATCCAATCTATGCCGTGTTCGTCCTGATAGGCGCCCCCGCCGCGACTATACATTTCGGGACAGTCAATCACCCAGAGCGGTACACCATCCGGCAAAGTGCAGGACAACAAACTTACCTCGGGAAAATCCGGCAAACCCGCAAACCTGGCGGCATGTTGAAGATGCGGCACTGCCTTCAAAACTTGCGGATAGCCCGGCAGCAATACGCGCACATCCACGCCCATGTCATGCAACGCCGCAGGCAACGCCGCACTCACGTCGGCGAGTCCGCCGGTCTTGATTAACGGGGCGATTTCGGAGGTGACAAATAGCACTCGCATGATTAATTCCGATTCATATTCATAAATGAGCTAGTAGCTGGGAAGTCGCGCTATGCGCGGTTTTGGTTTGGCTACAAGCTACTGGCTACGAGCTACTTCCCCTTAACCTGTTTCGCCACTTTTCCTTTAACCGGTTTCGCCGCAACTTGCGGCAGATGCCAGATGTCGCGGTTGTAATCCAGTATGGTGCGGTCGCTGGAAAACTTGCCGCTGGTCGACGTGTTGATAATGCTCATGCGTGTCCAGCGCTCAGTATCACGGTAGGCTCTTGCCACTTCCTGCTGCGCATCAACATAGCTGCGGAAATCCGCTGCCGTCAGCCACGGGTCGCCCGGGCTATAGATAGAATGAATAATCGGGTCGAAAATACCCGGCTCGAACAAGTTAAAGTGGCCGCTTTCCAGCAGGTGCATCACACGGCGCAGATCATCGTCCGCAGCGACAATTGCGCCAGGGTCGTAGTACCCTCGGGTTGCATCCACTTCCTCGGCAGTGAGACCGAACAGGAAGAAATTTTCATCTCCCGCCTCCTCACGAATCTCGATGTTGGCGCCATCCAGCGTGCCAATGGTCAATGCGCCATTCATCATGAACTTCATGTTGCCCGTTCCCGATGCTTCCTTGCCGGCGGTGGATATCTGCTCCGACAAATCGGTTCCGGCACAAATCACTTCCATCGCCGATACCCGATAGTTCGGCAAGAAGGCCAATTTCAACAAGCCCGCCGTATCCGGGTCATTGTTAACCACCTGAGCCACCGCGTTAACCAGCTTGATGATGCGCTTGGCCATCATATAGCCGGGCGCAGCCTTGCCTCCGATGAGCACGCAACGCGGCGTCCACTCTGCCGTGTCGCCACGCTTGATGCGGTCATACAGGTGAATGACGTGCAGCACATTGAGCAATTGCCGCTTGTACTCATGAATGCGCTTCACCTGCACATCGAACAAGGCATTCGTATCGAAAGCAACGCCGCAATCGAATTGCACCATCTCCGCCAGACGTGCCTTGTTCACTTGCTTGATTGAACGCCACTCTGCGCGGAATGCTGCATTGTCGGCATGCGGTGCCAGTTCTTTCAGCAAGGACATGTCGGTGATCCAGTCCTTTTTTGAGGTGTGTTTGACCAGATTGGATATCCAGCCCTTGCTAAGCGTGCGCGTAATCAAATCGCTCAAGGCAGGGTTGCTCGACACCATCCAGCGGCGGGAAGTCACGCCGTTGGTTTTGTTGTTGAATTTTTCCGGCCACAACTCATAAAAATCATGGAACAAATGCTGCTGCAACAAGCGCGAATGTAATTCAGCCACGCCGTTCACCGACACGCTTGCCACCACGGCCATGTAGGCCATGCGGATATGCCGCTCATGCCCCTCTTCGATTATCGACATGCGTCGCTGCCGCTCGACATCGCCGGGCCAGTGCAGAGCCACCACCGCCATGAAAGCGAGCGTTGATCTCGTGAATAATTTCCGACAGCCTCGGCAACAGACGCCCGAACATGTTAACCGACCAACGCTCCAGCGCTTCCGGCAGCAGAGTGTGGTTGGTATAGGCTACCGTCCGGGTGGTGATGCTCCAGGCTGCATCCCAGCCCAGACCGTGTTCGTCCATCAGCAGGCGCATCAACTCCGGCACCGCGCAAGTGGGATGTGTGTCATTCAACTGGAAGAAATTCTTGTCGGCAAATCCGCTGAAATCATTGCCGTGTTTGATCACCCATGAGCGCAGTACATCCTGCAGGCTGGCCGAGGCCAGGAAATACTGCTGGCGCAGGCGCAACTCTTTTCCGTTTTCGCTGGCATCATTGGGATACAGCACCATGGTGATATGCTCGGCGGCATTTTTGGCGGCAACCGCATCGGCATAGCTACCCGCGTTGAATTCGTTCAGATCAAACTCTTCCGTAGCCGTGGCCTTCCACAAACGCAGCGTATTGACCGTGCCATTGCGGTAACCGGGAACGGGAACATCGTAAGGCACCGCCATCACGTCATTGGTATATTTCCAATAGGCATGCATGGAGCCGTCTGGATCCGTGTAATGCTCGGTTTGCCCGCCGAATTTTACCCGCACGCTGAATTCTGGACGTTCGATTTCCCAAGGATTGCCGTTGGTCAACCAATGGTCGGGTTCCTCCAGTTGGTAGCCATTTTCGATTTTCTGGCGGAACATCCCATATTCGTAACGCAGGCCATACCCCTTGACCGGCAACTGCAAGGTGGCGCAACTATCCAGAAAACACGCGGCCAGCCGCCCCAAACCGCCGTTTCCCAAACCGGCGTCATGTTCCTGATCAATAATTTCCTCCAGCACCAAACCCAGCTTTCCCAGCGCATCGGAGGTCGATGATTCCACTTCCAGGTTCAGCATGGCATTACCCAGCGCCCTGCCCATCAAAAACTCCAGCGACAAGTAAAAGGTGCGCTTGCAGTCCTGCTCGTTATAAGCGTATTTAGTCTTCTTCCAACGCTCTACCAAACGATCCCGCAGCGAAAGTGAGAGTGAGGTATAAACGTAGTAAGCTGCCTGGCTTAATTTGTCTCGGCCCAGTGTGTGACTAAAATAATGGTGGAAATCTTCGACTATGCTCTCAGCATCCATGCCCAGCGCGGGAAGTTCTGCAATGTCTGGCGAAGGTTTGCTGATAACAAAATGCTTGGTATTGATGATGCCTCTCCAGATTGTCTCGTATCCCGTAACTATAGCAAAAAATGGTGGCAAAATCGTGTGCGCAGATGCGGTTGCCTCCGGCATGTTGCGCGACGGGGCGATTTATGGTCCCGGTGCAGCCGCGTGGGGCATATATCAATACCAAGCACCGGTATAACCTAAGGAAACGCTGAACAAGTCCTCCGTTCGTGGTGAGCTTGTCGAACCATGCTTGGAGAATGACAGAAAATCAATGGGATAGCTTGCCAACCCTTCGATAAGCTCAGGGCGAACGGACTTGTTCAGCGTTTCCTTAGCAAATTTCTTTATCAATTGCCTTTTTTTATTATCCTTACTACAATTCAATATGTAAGGATTAAAGGAGTTTGAGATGACAACCGATGCAACACTTACCAGCAAGGGCCAAACTACAATTCCAAAGGCAATTCGGGATAGCCTTCATATGAAGGCAGGAGATCGAATGACCTTCACGTTGATGCCTGATGCTACCGTCGTCATGCGCGTGAAAAGCAAGAGCGTTACCGAACTGGCAGGCATGCTGCACAAGAAGGGGCGGAAGTCTGTTCCTGTTGAGCAACTGTCACGCTAGGCCCCCGCTAATGCTTGGAATTGACACCAACGTTCTCGTCCGTTTTTTGGTTCGGGACGACGAAACCCAATTTGAGAAGGCACGCAAGCTGATCAAGCGTGAAGTTGCAGCAAGTCGCCGAGTTTTCGTAAACCAGTTGGTTCTCATGGAAACCGAATGGGTGCTACGTAGCCGATATGCCGTGCCTAAGAACCAGATCATCGAAGCCATTTCAGGCTTACTGGATGCGACCGATATACAATTCGAAGATGAGCCGGTCATTGAGGAGGCTCTTTTCATGTGGAAGGATACTACTGCCGATTTTGCTGATTGCCTGATCGGCACCAAAAACCGGCGAATGGGATGTCGTGCAACGGCATCCTTCGATGTAAAGGCATCCAAATTATCTGGCTTCGTGGCTGCCTGACGATTCAGCCATTTTTCAAAGCGCTTTGTAAATCACACAGCGACCAACTTAACATTAGAAGACGACATGGGATTTAATATCACGCTTCAGCCGGGCAATCACACCTTTATCGCCGAGGCTGGCGAAACCATCCTTGAAGCTGCGGGAAAGCATGGCCACAAACTGCCGCATGGTTGCGGCGATGGGGCATGCGGTATGTGCAAAGGTAATGTGCTGCAAGGTGAGGTAGATCACGGCAATCGGCTCGCTCGATTGCTGCGTTGCTCGGACGTGCGCCATCCACCATCAGTCGCGAGATCGCGCGTAACGGTGGTCAAGAATGCTACCGCGCGAGTCAAGCAGAACAAGCAGCCTGGGATCGCACACTTCGGCCTAAGACCTGTAAACTAGTAGAGAATCGAGCGTTGGCGCACATCGTGGCACACAAGCTCCGAGGGCAGTGGTCACCGGAACAGATTGCCGGGTGGCTGAAGCAGACTTACCCAAGCGACGAAAGTTATCAGGTGTCACACGAGACTATTTATCGCAGCCTCTATATCCAGGCTAGAGGCGCATTGAAGAAAGAACTTCTGGAGCACTTGCGGCGTACGCGAGTCATGCGTCGTTCACGTCATCATACTCAGAAGACAAGTGATCACGGCAGAATCATCGATGCTGTGTCAATCAGTGAACGTCCTGCCACGGCGGAAGATCGCGCAGTACCGGGTCACTGGGAAGGTGATCTGTTATGTGGCAGTGGTAGCAGTCAGATTGCGACCCTCGTTGAACGCCAGACGCGCTATGTGATGCTCGTTAAACTCCCCAGTAAAGATACCGAGACTGTCATCAACGCGCTGATCAAGAATGCCCGGAAGTTACCGCAGGAACTCTACAAATCGCTGACCTGGGATCGTGGCAAGGAACTGGCCGACCATAAGCGATTTACGCTGGCAACCGACATCAACGTCTATTTCTGTGATCCGCATAACCCATGGCAACGTGGAACGAATGAGAATACCAATGGTTTATTGAGGCAGTACTTTCCCAAAGGAACAAATTTATCGGTACACTCTCAGGCACAACTCAATGCTGTGGCTCGGAGGCTGAATGAACGTCCACGAAAGACGTTAGATTTCGAAACACCGGCTGAACGGTTTAACCAATGTGTTGCATCGACCGGTTGAATCCGCAGACTCATAGCAGGCAACTCGAGTAAGGCGTAAGCCATAGAGCAGCCCGTGCGTAACGATTAAGGGTAATAGCAAAATAAATTTTCGGCATTTCTTTTAGCATACGTTTGTTAGAATAAACACCAGTCCAAACTTGGAGGCACTACATGTTAAGCATAGAAAATCTGACGCGCACGGAGAAGTTGCGCATGCTGGAAGTGCTTTGGGATGATCTATCGCGTGACTCGGAAACGCTCTCATCACCGGAGTGGCACGCACAAGCGCTGAAGGATGCTGAGCGCGCACTTGCTGAAAACCAGACGCATTTTGTTTCCTGGGATGCTGCCAAGAAGATGCTGCGCGACAACACCCAATGAAAATAGAGATTTTGAGTATCGCGTTGGTTGATGTCCGGCCAACATTTTTACGAGCAGCAACAGGAAGGATTGGGCGTTTATTTTCTGGATTCTCTGTTTTCCGACATTGATGCGCTTTTACTTTATGCAGGTATTCACCAACAGTTTTTCGGTTACTACCGTGCGCTCTCGATACGATTTCCCTACGCAATTTACTACCGGGTGAGTGAACAAACCATTCAGGTATGGCGCGTATTGGACTGCCGACAAAAGCCATCGCGTATAAAGAGTGCTCTACGCACATAGCTTCCATTACAACTTCACTACCATACGTGCATCACTATGCCGTTTAAATAAATCTGAAAACAATGAGTACCGAACCCACAGATCAAACTACCCTGTTCCCGGAAGACGAAACCCAACCCGTCGAGAATACAACGCCAGAAATAACGCCTGACAATTCGGGCGGATCGGGCGGCATCAAGCAATTTTCCCCGCTTGCAGCCTTACCGGACGGCGACGATGTGCCGATTGCGCAATATGCCGAGCGCGCCTATCTGGAATACGCCATCTCGGTGGTAAAAGGCCGCGCGCTGCCGGACGTTTGCGACGGCCAGAAACCGGTGCAGCGGCGCATTCTCTACGCGATGCGCGCGATGGGGCTGAACCACGGCAGCAAACACGTCAAATCGGCGCGCGTGGTCGGCGACGTACTGGGCAAATACCATCCGCATGGCGATTCATCCGCCTACGAAGCCATGGTGCGACTGGCGCAGGACTTCTCCCTGCGTTATCCGTTGGTGGACGGGCAAGGCAACTTCGGTACTCGCGACGGCGACAACGCGGCGGCCATGCGCTATACCGAGACACGTCTCACTCCGCTCGCCGAACTGCTGCTGTCAGAAATCGACATGGGTACGGTGGACTTCGTGCCCAACTACGATGGAGCATTTCAGGAACCCGCCATGCTCCCGGCGCGCCTGCCCATGGTGCTGCTCAACGGCGCCTCGGGCATCGCGGTCGGCATGGCAACGGAAATCCCTTCGCACAACCTGCGCGAAGTCGCGGATGCTGCCGTACAACTGGTGCGCAATCCTGACCTCAGCGACGATGCCCTGCTCGCCTGTATCCACGGGCCGGACTTCCCCGGCGGCGGGCAAATCATCTCGTCCGCGCGCGACATCCGCGACTGCTACCTGAGCGGACGCGGCTCGCTCAAGATGCGCGCACGCTGGACAGTCGAGGAACTGGCGCGCGGTCAGTGGCAGATCGTGGTGCACGAACTCCCGCATGGCACCTCGACCCGCAAAGTGCTGGAAGAAATCGACGAACTGACCAATCCGAAAGTCAAAGCCAACAAGAAGAGCCTGACGCAGGATCAGGTGCAGAACAAACAATTGCTGCTGTCGGTGCTGGATGCGGTCGCCGACGAATCCGACAAGTCGCAGGCCGTGCGTCTGGTGTTCCAGCCCAAGTCCTCGCGCCAGACGCAGGACGAGTTGATGAATGTATTGCTCGCTCACACCAGCCTGGAATCATCCGCGCCCATTAACATGACCATGATCGGACTGGACGGACGCCCCCAGCAGAAGCCGCTGAGCAAAATCATCCGCGAGTGGGTGGAGTTTCGCCTGAACACGGTGCGCCGCCGCAGCCAGCATCGTCTGGGTCAAGTCAATGACCGCCTGCATATTCTCGAAGGCCGCATGGTGGTGTTCCTGAACCTCGATGAGGTCATCGCGTTGATCCGCGAATCTGATGATCCCAAAGCGGCTCTGATCGCGCGCTTCGAACTCTCCGACCGCCAAGCCGAAGATATACTGGAAATCCGCTTGCGCCAATTGGCGCGCATGGAAGGCATCCGTATCGAAAAGGAAATGAAGGGACTGGAGAAAGAACGCCGTGAACTGACGCGCCTGCTGGCCAAGGAAAGCGCACTGCGCGAACTGGTCGCCGCCGAGATCGAGGCCGATGCCGCGACCTACGGCGATGACCGCCGCACGCTGATCAAGGAAGAAGAAAAATCGACGCTGGTTGCGCCGCTGCTGGACGAACCGGTGACCGTCATCATCTCCAACAAACATTGGGTGCGCAGCCGTCAGGGGCACAGCCTGGATTTATCCACCCTCGCCTTCAAGGATGGCGATGGCATGCTGGCCAAGTTCGAGTGCCGCACCACCGACCACTGCATCGTGATCTGCGACAACGGGCGCGTGTGCAGCATTCCGGTCGCGCAATTGCCCTCGGGCAGAGGTGATGGCGCACCGCTCTCTACCTTCATCGAAATCGCCAGCGGAGCCAGAATAGCGCATGCGCTGTGCGGAAAATCCGATCAGCAACTATTGATTGCCACCTCTTCCGGTTATGGATTCTCCTGCTCCCTCGGCGACATGGTGGGCAGGAACAAAGCGGGCAAACAGTTCATCACCGTGGACAAAGAAACCATCCTCTCCCCTGCCCCGTTCATGCCAACGGATCAATCCTTGGTGGCAGCCGTATCCAATGGCGGCAGGCTGCTGGTGTTCCTGCTGGCCGAACTGAAGCATCTGTCGGGCGGAGGCAAAGGCGTCATCCTCATGGGCTTGGGCGAAGGCGATGCATTGGCGGCTGCGGCCATCATCAATCAAGCCGAAATAAAAATTATCGGCAAGACAGGCACAAAAGAGCAAGTCGTCAAATTGTCTGGCACAAACCTGCAAAGCTACTTCGGCAAACGCGCGCGCGGCGGCCAACGTCTCCTGTCCAAACTCAAACCTAGCCGGATCGAGTAACGATTATTTTTATGCCTCTGAACAATTCTCAGGGTGAGTACCACCGAACCGCTTCCCCCTTTGTAAAAGGGGGACTGAGGGGGATTTTGCGCGCTTCAAATCCCCCTGCCCCCTTTGTCAAAGTGGGGAACACCGCATCTTGGAAATAGTTCAGAGGCGTATTATTTTTTAATAATTTACACATGGTCAAGGCGGGATGCCATTCTCGTATTTATTGAGTCGGCATGTATCTCTACTGTGCATATTTTGCTATGATGAAAATGGCTTGAATCCATGCGCTCAGGCCAGAAATTTCGGCAGTTTCATGGAAAATCGAGTTAACACGCGAAAGGGGATTTAAATGTCATTAGTGCTTGATACGCTGCGCATCTCAACGATTACCGAGGAATTGACCGATGCCGAACTGGAAATTTTTGTGGAATTGTTTGATGTCAAAAATTACAAACCAGGCGATCTGATCGTTCAACCGGGTGGCAAAGAACCTGACAACTTATACATCCTTGCACAGGGCGAAATACAGGTGAAGATTCACAGCAGTGATGGTGACACCTTAATTCATGTGCTTAAGCCGGGCGACTTGGCTGGCATTATCACCTTTGCTGGCGGGGCGCCATCGCAGCACAGCGCTGCGTTATACTCGATAGGAGAAACCAAGGTATTGAGCATGTCCAGCGCCAAGTTTGATAGTCTGGTTTGCTCCCGTCCGATGACTGCGCACAAAGTGATGCGCGGCATAGTGCGCTATGTGCATGGCATTGTACGGAACATGAATGCCAAGTCTTCTGAACTGAACAATTATATCTATCGTACTGGCGGGGGCTATTAGATTCAAAACTCCAGGCGTAAGTACTAAGCCGTAAGACGTAAGTTAAAACCGCAAAGCAACAACGCCAACTAATAACTTACGTCTTACGGCTAACAACTGTATTAATATTCCTCAGGCAATTCCTTCAACTGGGCCCATGAATACACCGGTCCTTTGGTACATACATAATCCTTGCCGACATTGCAGCGGCCGCATTTGCCCAGGCCGCATTTCATCTTGTTTTCGATGGTGGTGAAGATATTCTCGTCAGCAAAACCAAGCTGGCGCAGATTCTGAATCACGAATTTAATCATGATTGGCGGCCCGCAGGTGATGGCGATGGCATTGTCGGACGATGGTGCCTTGTCCATCACATTGGCCGGTACGAAACCGCAGAATTCGTTCCATCCTCCCTCGGCTTTATCCACTGACAGATGGACGTCGACGTCGCCGCGCAACTTTTCCAGCTCCGCCTTGTACATGATGTCACGCGGAGAGCGGCCACCATAGAATACGGTGATCTTCTTGAAATACTCGCGCTGCGCTACCGCCGTGGTGATCACCGGCCAGATCGGTGCCAAGCCGCAGCCACCACCGATGAAGAACAGATTCTTTCCCCGCCAGTCGTCTATTGGGAAGCTGTTGCCGTAAGGGCCGCGAATGCCGACGACGTCGCCCACCTCCAATTCGTGGAAGGCGGAGCTTACCCGGCCTACACGCATGATGCTGAATTGCTTGTATTCCTTGATCAGCGGCGAAGAGGCGATGGAGATCATCATTTCGCCGCGACCGAAGATGGAGAGCATCGCGCATTGGCCGCACTCGTGCTCGAACGCATCGCCGTTCACGGGTTCGACGCGGAAGGTTTTGATAGAGCGTTCGCCGGCCACCTCCTCCTTGATGTGGGCAATTCTGGCCAGCTCTGGAAGATAAATATTATCCGACATGTTCGACTACCTTGTTGACGACTGTGACGATATCAATTCCGACCGGACATTCGCTGATACAGCGACCGCAGCCCGTGCACTGGTGCATTCCGAAATTCTCGAAGAAATACTGAAACTTGTGGCTTACCCGCTGACGCAACCGAGCAGCGGTGCTCTCGCGCGGATTGTGGCCGGATGAGTGCATGGTGAAGTCGGGAAACTGGCAGTTGTCCCAAGTACGCACCCGGTTGCCCTTAATGGGAGACGCGCCGGTAGACTCGTCGTTGATGTCGAAGCAGTGGCAGGTCGGGCAGAGGAAGGTGCAGATGCCACAGCCGATACAGGCCCGCGCCATTTCTTCCCAAATCGGCGATTTGAAATTCGCTTTCAGTTTGGCTGGTGCCGCATCGGGGTTGTTGATCGCACGTTGCGGATGGGCAATCGCCTCGGCGTGGGTACGCTCCATTTGCTTGCGGTCGGCGGCTGACGGTTCGGCGAACAGGCTGTTGGCCGCTGTCATCAGTTTTTTGCCGGTCTCGGTGACCGCCACCACGAAGTAACGATCATTCAGGTCGGTCATCAGCACGTCGAGTCCGTCACTGGAAACCGGCGAACCGCCGACCGATAGGCAGAAGCAGTTGGCGCTGGGCGGCTGGTTGCAGGCTAGCCCCACATAGGCCACATTCTTGCGCCGCGCCTGGTAATAAGGGTCTTCCACGTGATCGGTGAACACTTTATCCATGCGCACCGCACCTCGTCCGTCGCAGGGGCGCACGCCGAAAGCAACACGTTGCTTGGCATCCGGCAGAATCTGCGTCAGCCGTGGTGCTTCTCCCTTGATCTGCTCGAACGAGAAGAACACTTCCCGCTGGGGGAAGGCAAGCCCCTTGGGCGGTTGGGTGGTGTTAGGGTGGTCGAGACGGGCGGCACCACTGACAGGCCGATAACCCCAGACGCCGTCTTCCAGCGACGGCGTTAGAACTTCCCAGCCGGTCAGCGCGTTGATCCAGTCGTCAATACGTTTTTTGTCGAGTATCTTTTCCATGCTGTTACCTGATGAATTTGCCGGGGTCGTCGTCGCGGAAGGAGGCTACCAGCGATGGGCCTCCAATGCTTTCTCCTGGCTCGTAGCCGAAGCTTTCTCGTGCTTCCCGTTCCATTTTGTTGTTAAGTAGCCGTAACGGGATGTTGACTGGGCAGACCCGTTCACATTCGCCGCAGTCCACGCAGCGACCGGCCAGATGCATGGCGCGCGTCATGTGATAGGTAATATTTTCGGAACGCGTCGCCGAGCGCTCGATCCAGCGCACGCGGTTGGCTTTTTCTTCAGCGGTAGTTTGCGCACTTACCGGGAAGCTGATGCTATCTACCACGCACTCCTCGCAATAGCACATCGGGCACACCGAGCGGCACGCGAAGCAACGAATGCAGCGATCAAACTGCCGCTCCCAGAATATCCAGCGTTCAACTGCATCCTGCTGTTCGAAAAGGGCGAGTGCGGCGAACGGCGCTGCCAGTTCGCGTCCTGTCTTGTTCTCGCCCAGTACAGCATTGTGTTCCTTGGGGAAAGGTGTACGGCATTCCAGACAGCGGTCCGCCATCACCTCGCGGGCAAGGATGCGTTTCTCGCCTTGCGCCGTGGTAAACACGAAATCGTCGCCATCGAAGGCGGAGTTTATTGCTTGTGCGCCGTTCAAATGACCAGCGAGTTTGCGTTCGTCAAGCACACCCGTTCCCTCGCAGGACACGCCGATGATATAAACGTCCTCGCGCTTGAAGTAGTGCTCCTGCATCAACACGACAACGGCGCGGGCATCGCAGCCCTTGGCGACGATGGCGATGGGCAAACCGGGGTTGTTGCGGATATGCGCCAGAAACTTGCGATCCTCGACCAGATAGAGCGACAGATTGTGGAAACAGGTGGGATCCCACACCAACTCGTCAGCCTGCTCGGGACTAGTAATAACGACGGGCTCGGCAAGCATGCCTCTGCTGCCCCGGCGATAGCCGATGACGGCGCGAACTTCACCTTTCGCGAGGAGGTCGCGTGCGGTGTCGCGAATGTCCTGAACGGCTATCATGAACGATCCGCCTTCAATTTTTGCTGCGGCCCGAGCGGCTTGAGATCCTCGACAAAATCCTTGATGACCTGGGAATACTTGGCGCCTTCGGCGGCCGACACCCAGGACATGCGAAAGCGATTCTCCTCAACCCCAACAAACCCAAGCAACTCCTTGACCAGATGTATCTTGCGTCGCGCCAGAAAGTTGCCCTCGATGTAATGACAGTCGCCGATATGGCAGCCCGACACCAGAACACCATCCGCCCCCTTGTTGAAAGCCGACAGGATATACATCGGCGACACGCTGCCCGAACACGGAACGGTGATGGGCGTCGCGTTGGACGGGTACTGAATACGCGAAACACCCGCCAAGTCGCTGCCTGCCGAGGAGCACCACTTGCACAGGAAGGCGATGACCTTGGGTTCGTAATCAGTAGTTACTTCAGCTTGAGGTTGTTCAGACATCTGTGTTCCTTCGTTCAACATGTAGGTCGGAAAAGCGTAGCGCCTTCCGACGTTTTGAAAATTTCTACGCCAAACACGCTTCGATCATTTCGTATATCTGCAACGACGTGACATTCTTGACCTCGATGGCGGCACGCAAGCAGGTGGCCGCACAGCTGCCGCAGCCTTCGCACAGCACCTCGTTCACCACCGCCTTGCCGTTCTCCAGATGAATCGCGTTGTAAGGGCATGCGGTCACGCACATCTCGCAGCCTGTGCAGTGGGAATTGCGCACGCGTGCCACTGTTGGCGCATGACTCAAGGTGTCCTTCGACAGCAGCCCGATCACCTTGGAGGCTGCCGCTCCGGCCTGTGCAACGGTTTCCGGAATATCCTTGGGCGCTTGGGCGCAACCTGCCAGAAAGATGCCGGCGGTAACGCTCTCGACCGGCTTCAGTTTGGGGTGAGACTCGGCCAGGAAACCATCTTTATCACGGCCAATCTTGAGTGTCTTGGCGATTTCCACAGTCCCCTTCGAGGGTTCCATGGCGAGTGCCAGCACCACCATATCGGCGTCAATCTCCACGTTCTGTCCGGTCAGTGTGTCAGTGCCGAGCACGCGAACCTTGCCGTTTTTGCGATACAGTTTGGACACGCGACCGCGCAAATAAACAGTGCCGTCATCTTCCATGGCGCGCTGCACGAATTCTTCGTAGCCCTTACCGCCGGAGCGGATATCTATGTAGAACACATATGCACGGCCATCCGGCACATGGTGCTTGTACAAGCGCGCATGCTTGGCGGTGTACATGCAGCAAATCTTGGAGCAATAAGCGCAATGCTGTGCGGGGTCGCGCGAACCGACACACTGAATGAACACCACTTCCTTGGGTACCGTGCGGTCGGACGGTCTGAGCATATGCCCCTGGGTCGCGCCCGAAGCTGAACACAGCCGTTCGAACTGAAGGCCATCGAGTACGTCCTCGACCTTGCCGCCGCCCAGTTCGTTCATATGCTCCTGGGCGTAAAGATCGAAGCCGGTCGCCACCACAATGGCGCCCACCTCCTCAGTCAGCGTCTTGGGCAGCATGTCATAGTTGATGGCGCCCGCTTCGCAGACATCCTTGCACTTGCCGCAACGGATAGGGTTAAGCCCCAGACAGGCATTGATGTCCAGCGTGTAGCTGGCCGGGATGGCCTGTGCAAACGGAATATGGATTGCGCGACGTGCAGTCAAACCAAGATCGAATTCGTTCGGCACCACCACCGGGCAGACTTTGGTGCATTCGTCGCATATCTTGCAAGCATCGGGATCCACGTAAGTGGGTTTTTGCAGTATCTTGACTTTGAAGTTGCCCACCGAGCCGCTGACTTCCTGTACCTCGCTGTAGGTCATCAGTCTGATCTTGGGATGACGCGACACCTCCACCATCTTGGGCGACAGGATGCACTGCGAGCAGTCCAGAGTGGGGAAGGTTTCAGAAAGTTGCAGCATATGACCGCCGATGGTGGCCTGTTTCTCGACCAGGATTACTTCCAGTCCTGCATTGGCAATATCGAGTGCAGCCTGGATGCCGGCGATGCCGCCGCCGATCACCAACACCTTCCGGGTTACACCAACGGCGATAGGCTCCAGAGCCTGGTCGCGTGATGCCCTGCGCACGGCGCTACGCGAGATCTTGATCGCCTTCTCGGTGGCCTTGTTTCGGTCCTTGTGCACCCATGCACACTGTTCGCGGATGTTGGCAATCTCGCACGTGAAGCTGTTGAGTCCCGCCATCTTGGCGTTGTCGCGGAAAGTCTTTTCGTGCAAGTTAGGCGAGCAGCAGGAGATGACGACGCTATCCAGTTTATTATCCCTGATCGCGTCAATCACCGCGTTCTGACCTGGGTCGGAACACATGTAGACGTAGTCCTCGGAATAGACAACGCCCTCTTCTTTGGCCATCGTCCTAGCCACCTTCGCCACGTCAACGGTGGCGGCGATGTTGTTGCCGCAATGGCAGACGAAAACGCCTGTCCGTTTATTCGTCATGACGCTGCTCCAGCCGCGCTCATGGCTTCGATGCCATGGTTATAGCCCTTTTCGAATGCCTTGATATTGATTTTCAGGAAACGATCGGGAACGAGGCCCGGCAGAGCCTTTTTCATGGCATCGGCGGTAACCACCTTGGTTATTGCGGTGAGGAAACCCAGCGCCACAAGGTTAGTGAACAAACGGTTGCCCAGCTCCTCGGCGAAACGGGTCGCCGGCACGCGCCAAAGCGCGAGATCGGAATGCTCGGATTTCAGCTTCACCAAGTCATGTTCGACGATCAGCACCCCACCCTTGGGCAGCTCGCTGTAATACGTATCGTAGGCTTCCTGTGACAGAGCCATGAGAATTCCGGGATGGGTGATGTATGGATAGAGGATACGGCTATCGGACACCACGAGTTGTGCCGCACAGGCGCTGCCGCGTGCCTCCGGGCCAAAACTCTGGGTCATGGTGGCGAATTTGTCGTCGTACAGGGACAGCGCCTTGCCAGTGATCAGGGCGCAGCGAATGATGCCCTGGCCGCCGAATCCCGAAAACCTGATTTCTTGGGTGCTCATGCGCTCGCTTCCTACTTACGGGTTTTCTTGGATTGAGTTTTGGCTGTGGCCTTGGCCGTAACCTTCTTTGCCACAACTTTGACGGCTGCCTTGGGTGCGGCCTTCCTAGCTGTCACAGCCTTTTTCGCAACTTTGACAGCCACCTTCGTTGTGGCTTTTTTCACGGCCTTGGCCGGAGCTTTTACCGCAGTCTTTTTCGCGACCTTGGCAGGTGCCTTCTTGGCTGCGACCTTGGCAGGTACCTTCTTGGCTGCGACCTTGGCTGGGGCTTTCTTGATAGCGGCCTTGACGGGTATCTTGGCTGAGACTTTCGTCACAACCATCTTTTCCTCTGCTGCCAACACTGCCGCGCGACGAGCGGCGATCCGTTCTTTCTCGGCCTTCTCCTCGGCTTCCCGTTCAGGAATGGTCTTGCCGTAGAGCTGATAATCATCACCCACCAGTTTGACGCAGCACTTGTCGACGGCTTCGAGATACGTAGGCTTATTCTTATCGACAAATTTCCCAATGACGATCTTGCCTTGGAAGTCTATGGCCGTCTCACGGGTATCGGCACCATGCTTGAGTATCGTATTGTCCTGATAGTTCTGCAGCATGTCGACACCGTCACCGAGCCGGTTGCGACGCAGATAGAGCGTCGTGCAGGGTGAGATGATCTCGATAAAGGAGAAGCCCTTGCGCTGCAGCGCTTCTTCGATGGATTGGGTGACGTTGCGCGCATGCAGCGAAGTCCAGCGCGCCACGTAAGTCGCTCCTGCGGCATCGACCAGGAAAGGCAGGCTGAACGGATATTCGTAGTTGCCATAGGGCGTGGTCGATGCGATGGCATTAGTCGGTGTGGTCGGTGTCACTTGACCGCCGGTCATGCCGTAGGTGAAGTTATTGTTGCAGATGACTATCAGGTCCATGTTGCGCCGTGCCGCATGGATCAAATGGTTGCCGCCGATGCCGGTCAGATCGCCCTCGCCGCTGAACACGACCACCGTCAGTTCGGGGTTGGCCAGCTTGACGCCGGTAGCCACGGGAATGGCGCGGCCATGTGTTGTATGGATCGAGTCGAAATCAACGTAACCCGCCACACGACCGGTGCAGCCGATGCCTGACACCACGACCAGCTTTTTAGGGTCGATGCCGCTACGTTTAACGGCCTCGGCGAAGGCGTTTACCTCGGAGCCGATACCGCAGCCTGGACACCAGATATGCGGCATCCGCTCCATGCGCAGGGTGCCGGACATGGGGCTTTCTGCCTTGAATTTTTTAGTATCAATTTTCATTTGGCTGCCTTTCTGATCGCGTCCAGAATAACTTGGGGCTCATGCACCGCGCCACCACAGTGATTGACGCTGACTACCTTGCATTGACCAGCGGCGCAACGTTCTACTTCGAGAACCATCTGTCCATAGTTGATTTCCGGCACCACGATTGCCTTCACCTTGCCAGCCAGTTCGCGGATACGCTTCTCGCAGAACGGCCAGATGGTGATCAAGCGCAGCGAGCCCACTTTAAGACCTTCATTGCGCGCATCCTGGATGGCCTTGACGGCGATGCGGGATGTGATGCCATAGGACACCACCACGACATCGGCGCCGTCGATCTGATCCTCTTCAAGTCGGATGATCTTATCGGCATTGCCGTTGATCTTTTCCATCAAATGAGTCACGACGATCTTGCCCTGATCTGCGGTCATGACCGGATAACCCATCTCATTGTGAACCAGGCCGGTGATGTGGAAGTTGTAGCCATCGCCCGCTCGCACCATGGGATGACCGCCCTGACTGTCGAATTTGTAGGGACGACAGTCTTCCTTGGGACCGCTGTAGTTATTGCGCGGAACCACCTTGATCTGGTCAGCTGGGGGGATGACCACCTTCTCGTGCATGTGGCCGACAGTTTCGTCCGTCAGGATAATGACCGGAACCCGGTAAAACTCCGACAAATTGAAGGCCTCAATGGCGAGATCGAAACATTCCTGCGGACTGTCCGGAGACAGGGCGATCATGGCGTTGTCGCCATGCGGGCCGTAGCGTGCCTGCATCATGTCCTGCTGTGCGGTCAGCGTAGGCAATCCAGTGGACGGGCCACCGCGCTGCACGTTGGCGATCACCAGCGGGGTTTCAGTCATACAAGCCAATCCGATATTTTCCACCATCAGGGAGAAGCCGGGACCGCAGGTCACGGTCATGCATTTTTGCCCAGCCCAAGCCGCGCCAATCAGAGCGGCGATGGAGGCAAGCTCGTCTTCCATCTGGATGAACAATGCCCCCACTTCCGGTGCACGCTCGGCAAAACGCTCGGCAGTTTCGGTGGATGGAGTGATGGGATACCCGGCAAAAAACCGGCATCCGGCCGCTAGAGCACCTTCGGCGAGCGCATGGTCGCCGTCCATGAAATGGGGGCCGGAATCGACTCCTTTGGGATCTGCGGATACTGTCTTCACTTTTCTGTTTCCCCTTTCTTACTATCGTCATCCCGTGTCACGAAGATAGAAAACTCCGGACAAATCATTTGGCAATACTTGCAGTCGTGGCATTTTTCCGGATGCTTCGCGTAAGGCGGGTGATAGCCCTTGGCGTTAAATTCCGGGGAGATATCCAGCACATTGGTCGGGCAGAACTGCACGCAGAAGCCGCAGCCCTTGCACCAGTTTTCGTTGACATAAACATTACCGTGAAGCTGTTTGAGATCATTGAAAAACATGCAGCCTCCCTTAAGCCAGACCGCGCGCTGCCAGCGTCGGCAACGGATCAATATGATGCAAGTCGAAACGTAGCGCGTCATCGCCACATTCGAGCGCCAGCGCCATCAACTGGGTGAAATACAACACTGGCAGATGCTTGAAGTCTGGGTTAAGACGCTTCGCATCATCCTGACGGAAATCGAGGTTATAAGCGCACAAAGGACAACTCACCACCACCAGATCAACCTGTTCCTCGTTCGCCGAACCCATGATCTTGTCGGTGCGGTCAGCGACGATCTCAGGTGCATCGACCGCATGGTAAGCACCGCAACACTCGGTCTTGAGCGGGAAATTTACCGGCGTGGCGCCAGAGAGCTGTGATCAGGTTCTCCATGATCATCGGGTTCTCGACATCGTCGAAGGCGACTTCCTTCGGGCGCACCAGCAGGCAGCCGTAATAGCAAGCTACGCGCAACCCCTTGAGCGGCTTCTTCACCTTTGCGGCCAGTTTGTCGAAACCGACTCGGTCACGCAGATATTCGAGCAGATGCAGCACATCCACATCGCCTTCGTATTTGGTTGTTTCGAGAGTCAGAAATTCGTTGATGGTTTTCAGCGCGTCGGGACGTTTCTTCACGTCAATGTTGGCGCGCTTGAGCGTGTTGTAGCACATGGCGCAAGACGTCATGAATTCACTGGCTTGTGCTTCCTTGACACGGATCAGGTTGGTCACCGGGGCTACCCGGTTCATCACGTTGTCGGAACCCAATGCATGCACCGTACCGCAACAGTTCCAGCGCGCCAGTTCCTCGACTTCCACGTCCAATTCCGCCATGGATGAAACCGTGGAAACGTCGAAATTTCTGGCAGTGTTCTTCAGCGTGCATCCGGGATAATAAATGAGCTTCATCTTTCCGATCTCGTTTTCCATCAAGGGCATCCCATCAGGAGGTCAGTTTACGCATGGCGCTGATCGTGGCGATCGGCGGCAAATCGCTACGCGCTTCAGGAGACAGCTCCAAAATATTAAGGCGGTCATCACGTTGGCCGTTGTTCAGCGCCGTTTGACGCAAAGATTCGATGACCTCGGCGATCCGTATATCTTTCGGGCAACGCGAGTTGCAGGTCAGGCATGACACGCAAGTCCAGATAGAGCGCGTAGCCAGCAACTGTTTTTGCATGCCCAGTTGAGCCATGCGGATAATTTGGTTGGGTAGTACATCCATGTGGGCAGCCATCGGGCAACCGGCAGAACACTTGCCGCACTGGTAGCAGGCAAGCAGTTTCTGACCGCTGACCTTTTCAATCTTGGCTACGAAGGCACTGCCGATACTGGATGAGGAGAGACGCAGAGTCGTGTTATTCATGGCTGGATTCAGTACTTCCCGTCCATGCGGAACTCGGGACTGTCGAGCCACAAGCCGGTATTGATCACGCTGTCCAATTGCGCCTGAAGGCTATCATATTGAAAGCACTCCCCTTCGATTATCTTTCCTATCAGGGTGAGGACATCCTGATCATTGATTTGGAATGCCAGATCCTTGTACACATGGATGACCCGCCGTTCCAGCTCCATGGCCATGCGCAACGCCTGGGTATCATCAGCCACCACGCTGTGTCCGCGACGAGCAACTTCTGTCTCCATTTCGGCGACTACTTTCGACGGATGGGCGTTCGCCGCTTCTTCGGCGACCAGCTGTTGCCACAGGTCATTGCCCATGATAGCGCCGAACAAACGATGCATGTCATCCATGCGATCATTATCTTCATCTGCGAGGCGCAGGAACATGGCTTTGCCGCTGGCATTCCGTGTCAGCTCGGCGGCATGGCGAAAGAAATGCTCGCCGCCAAACTCGAAGCTGAGCGCGGTGCGCGCCAACTCGATTACTTTGTCGTCAACGTGGCTCATCAGGCGTCAGCTCTTTCGTCATGTATACGATTTTGCAACACAGACGAACCGGGCAACGAATTGCCACCGCGCACCAGTTGACGTTTCTTGACATCCTTGGGAGCGTAAGATGGCAGCAGGATAGGTGTGACCAGATCGGTTTTTACCTTGGCATTCGCCAATTGTTTCTCATAAGCGTCTATATGGGCCACGCTGAGTTTTCCGAGCTTGACGGTCTTGGCGTATTCGCTGGCATACTTTCCGGCGCGGCGTCCGAACACGTTGTAGTCGAGTACCGAATTGCCCATCAGCCGGTTACGGCCATGCAGGCCGCCGGAAGCCTCACCCGCCACGTACAGGCCGGGGATATCGGTTTCGCAACGTTCGTTGATCTCGATACCGCCGTTCTGATAATGCAGCGACGGATAGATCAGCATCGGCAGCTTGGCGATGTCTATGCCGTAGCGGATGAACTGGCGATACATGGCCGGGAAGTGTTTTTCGGTGTAACCCTCGCCATGCAGCATGTCGATCAGCGGAGAATCCAGCCACACGCCGACGCGCCCCGAGGGGGTGGGCACACCGCCGCCATTCTGCACGCATTCGCGGATGATGGCCGAAGCCTCGATGTCGCGCGGTTCGCGCGGGAAGACGAACAGCTCGCCGTCCTTGTTGAGCGGCTGGCCACCGGCACCGCGAATCGCTTCGGTAACCAGAAAGCCGGCAATCTGCTCGGGGAACGAAACACCCGTCGGATGGTACTGAACCGAATCCATGTACATCAACTTTGCGCCGGCACGGTAGGCCATCACCAGCCCGTCGCCGGTGGCTCCATAGTGGTTGGTGGTGTCGTAACCGCGAATGTGCAGGCGACCATAGCCACCGGTGGCGATCACGGTTGATTTGGCCTTGACTGTGATGAATTCCTCGCTGTCCATGTTGTAGAGAACGGCACCGGCACAACGTCCCGCATCGTCCATGATCAACTCTACCGCAGGCATGAATTCCTTGATGCTAATCATGTCAGGGTGGTTGCGCACCTCATCCATCAGCGTGCGCATAATCATGGCGCCGGTGTAGTCGCGGCAGGACATCATGCGCTTGCGCGAGGTGCCGCCGCCGTGCATGACTTTCATCGAACCATCTTCTTCCTTGTCCCACACTACGCCCAAGTCTTCCAGCCACTTGACCACGCCGGGGCCGTCTTCGGTGAGCGCCTTGACCAATTCCGGCTTGTTCTCGAAGTGACCGCCGCCGATGGCATCCAGATAATGGCGGGTCGGCGAATCAGTGCGCGACACGGCAGCCTGCATCCCGCCCTGCGACATCATGGTATTGGAGTCGCCCATGCGCAGCTTGGTGGCGATCACCGAACGTACGCCCTGTTCACGCATGGCGACCAAAGCGGCATTGCAACCGGCACCGCCGCCGCCGATAATCAGCATGTCGGTTTCAATATCTGGCTTGCTTAAATCCACCTGCTCGCTGCGCAGCCAGGAATGCGATTCCAGCAGGTCAGAAACCTCGGTGGTCAACGATTCGCCCCGGTTGGGGCCGACACACACATTGCGGCGGGCACTGGGTTCGAAATCGGGGTGAAAGCCCTCCAATACCACACGACGCTCTTCCGCGTTCATAAGTGGGTAGACGGGGCCGGATTTTCTTGCCAATTCTAAACGCTTAGGCCGCGTTTCGACCACCTTGCGCAACGATTCTGCCATGTAATCTGGATACATCTGATTTCCCTTTATTCCGAATCTCGTGCGTAATAGAGTTCCGATAAAGCCTCGCGGCCCATCTTCATCATTTTGGCGTATTCTGCCTCGTAGACGCCCTCTTCCACGGCCTTGACGCGTTCGGCCAGTTCCGGGCTTTCTTTGCGCAGGTAACGACCATACAGCCGCTTCGCCATGATGCCCATCAGGGGTTGCGTGATCTCGGCGGGGCAACGCAGCATGCACAGCCCGCAAACGACACAGTCAAAGGAAAGATCCATTACCGCCGCAATGTCGCCGCGTTTGGCGGCCTGGACATAATCCATGACCTGAAGGCCTTGCGGGCAGGATTTGGTGCAAGTGTTGCAGGCAACACAACGGAAAACCGTTGGGTACATCTGCTGAATAGCAGTAACGTTGGGTTTTAGCTTCTCGATGTCGTAGATCGCTTTTTCGGCGGGAACCGAGGGAATCTGGGCCAGCGTCATACCCTCTTCAACCATGGTCATGCACGCCAAGCCAGTGCGTATCTTGTAGTCTCCGGGAAGGCGGTAGATGGTGGCGCAAGCGCCGCAATAACCTTCGCGACAACCTGCACCACGGATGATCTGGTGTCCGGCATATTCGATGGCACCCATGATGGTTGCCTCGGCTGGCACCTCATATGCCTTGCCCATAATGTAAACCGTGACCAGGCTTTCTGCCGCCTTGTCTTGTTGTCCGTCAACCCGTGAGGTCGACGAACCACAACTCGCCCCTGCCGGTGCGCTCTCCATATACTCTGTCTCCCCCATACTCGGTTCCTTTGGCCGCATCATGACCGAAACCAAACATTATTTTTGATGTACCCTGAAACCAATTAGTTCCGCTGCTCGTTATTTTTTACGAACGTTTTTTAACGAGCGAGGGATTATAAAGAAGTTTTTAATATTGACAAGGGGGTTAAAAGAAAACTTATCAGCATAGCGTGAAATATTGCTCATGTCATTTCTATTAACATGGGTATTTTACAAAACTGATAACTGGCATCTCTAAAAAACCACTGTGTTTTCAAATGATGCAGGAATAGTGTACTAAAGAAGCAATGTATTGGTCGCAGAATAGACAACATGGAGGACATGAATACCGAAGTGACTACATGCGAGCAAGATCGAAACAACCGCTTGAAAAAAATTGACTGACAGTTTACAGCTTCGGATGCAAGGATCAAGCTGAAGCAACTTTATCCGAAGTTATAAAATTACATGGCACTAGTGATTTAGCTTATGTTTTTATTTGGGCATTTCGGCTTGGTACAATCCGCGTAGATGTAGAGTGAATGATCATGTACAGAGAAGCCACGTTCGGCGGCGGCTTTTTTCTGGCGCGATTCGATGGTTGCATCATAGAACTCCTCGACCTTTCCGCATTGAAGGCAAACAATGTGATCATGATGCTTACCCTGATTGAGTTCGAACACCGACTTGTCGCCTTCGAAGTGGTGCCTTACAAGTAGTCCTGCCTGTTCGAACTGAGTCAGCACTCGGTAAACTGTGGCTAGCCCCACGTCATCACCACTGGCCAGCAGTTTCTTGTATACATCCTCCGCACTTAAATGGCACCCATTACCGTTTTCAAACAGATTTAACACCTTAAGTCGCGGCGAGGTGGATTTCAGCCCGGCGCTTTTAAGATGATCCGACTGGTTCATAGTGAGCTCCTCCGCATTCTGCATAGACAAAAATTATATCAGAAACATATTGCAATTATTAATGAGAATTATTGTCATTTGAAATGCGCAATTCTTAACTGTCGCCCCGGTGACAACGCCTACCAAGTCCATCATCAAGGAAAAAAGCCACGTTCGTAGAACGTGGTATTGCCCAAACCCTCCAGAAAGGAACCACACTCCGAGAAAGCGCTTTATCAGGTTCGAGCTTCAATTCTCGCCCGACTTACCTATTTGTCAGCTCACAAAATGTCATCGCGGGTTACTAAATTTGAGCGTTGACCGCTACGGGCAAATCCGATGCCGCTTTCGAATCGTGAAGCGAAAATAACACAAGCGCCTCCTACTCAACCTGCCTCATTTGTCCCGCCCTCAACTCCTTCGGCGCAAAATCATCCACCATGATGACCTTGCGTCGCAGCGCATAGTCGCGTTCCAGCAGCAGGGCATCGTTCACGCCGATGACGCTCTTGTCGCGCGCTTCGGAGATGCGCTCCAACTCGTCCAGCACCTTAAGTTTCCCTGCCTTGCGCGCCGCCTCTACCTTGGCTTGCAGGGGTTCACAGGCCAGTGTGCTATCCAGCGCGGCTTCCAGCGCACCCACCGCATCGTTTTCGTCGGTCGGCAGATACATGCCTACAGTCAGACGATCTCGTGCAGAGCCGGGTTGCAGTAGCAATGCGGAAACCTGATGCCCGAGCTTGTCTGATGGCGGAGCCAGGCATTTTCCAAGCGGAAAGATCAATCCACGCAACAGTAATGCTGCAAAACGGTTGGGGAAGTTTTGCAGTACGCCGTCCAGCGCCACTTGTATTTTGTACAGCGCATCCTGCATCGACCAGTGTAGCAGCGGCAAGTCTTCGGCCTGACGGCCTTCGTCTTCGAAACGTTTCAGCGTTGCCGAGCAAAGGTACAACTGGCTCAGCACGTCCCCCAGACGCGCGGAAATTTTTTCCTGGCGCTTTAGGCTGCCGCCCAACACGAACATGGATATGTCCGCCGCCAGTGCAAACGCCGAGGAATAACGTGTCAGTTGTTGGTAGTAATGCCGCGTTGGCTCATCCGTCGGCGCCGGAATACCATAACCACTGCTCAGCCCAAACACCAGCGCGCGGGCCGCATTGCTCATACTGAAGGTAATGTGGCCGAAAAGGGCTGCGTCGAAATTTAATACTGCACGCTCCGCATCGGTGTCGTGCGCTGCCTGGATTTCCTTGAGCACATAAGGATGAGCACGGATCGCGCCCTGTCCAAAAATAATCATGCTGCGCGTCAGGATGTTCGCGCCTTCCACGGTGATGCCGATGGGCGTCTGCTGGTATCCACGTGCCAGATAATTGCTCGGCCCCATGCAGATGCCCTTGCCGCCATGCACATCCATCGCATCGTTGATGACTGCGCGCCCGCGCTCGGTGCAGTGGTATTTGACGATGGCGGAAATCACAGACGGCTTCTCGCCCATGTCAACCGCCTGCGCGGTCATCTTGCGTGCAGCATCCATCATGTAGGCATTGCCGCCGATACGCGCCAGCGCTTCTTCCACGCCCTCGAATTTACCGATAGGCATCTTGAATTGTTTGCGCACCCTGCCGTATGCGCCGCTGGTGCGCACTGCCAGCTTGGTGCCGCCCGTGGCACTGGCGGGCAGCGAGATCGAGCGCCCCGCCGCCAAGCATTCCATCAGCATGCGCCAGCCCTGGCCGATGCGTTCCTGCCCGCCGATGATGTAATCCATCGGGATAAACACATCCTTGCCCGAGGTCGGCCCGTTCTGGAACGCCGAGTTGAGCGGAAAGTGACGACGGCCCACGTTTACGCCGGAGGTGTTGGTAGGAATCAGCGCGAGCGTGATGCCGCGCTCAGTTTCTCTGCTCAGCAGATGATCCGGGTCATACAGCTTGAAGGCAAGGCCAAGCAGCGTGGCAACCGGCGCGAGGGTAATATAGCGCTTCTCCCAGGTGACGCGCAGACCGAGCACATCTTTCTGCCCCCCGAACTCGCCCCGGCACACGATGCCGTAATCGGGAATCGCGCCCGCGTCGGAACCGGCGAACGGCCCGGTCAGCGCAAAGCACGGCACTTCCCTGCCCTGTGCCAGCCCGCGCAAATATTTTTCTTTCTGCTCCGGCGTGCCATAGTGCAGCAGCAACTCCGCAGGCCCCAGCGAGTTCGGCACCATCACCGTCACCGCAGCACTCATACTACGCGAGGCGACCTTGGTTACCACGGCAGAATGCATCTGTGCGGAAAACTCCAGCCCGCCGTATGCCTTCGGAATAATCATGCCGAAGAAGCCCTTGTCCTTGATGTACTGCCATGCCTGCGGCGATAAATCCTGGCGCACGTGGGTGATGTCCCAGTCGTCCAGCATGGAACATAAGGTTTCGGTTTCGTTGTCGAGGAAGGATTGTTCTTCGGCGTTAAGTGTCGGCCTGGGATAAGCCAGCAGCTTGTGCCAGTCCGGGTTACCGCTGAACAGTTCGCCATCCCACCATACTGTTCCGGCGTCGAGCGCTTCCTGCTCGGTCTGCGAAACCTGCGGAAGAATCTTGCGGAAAATTTTAAGGACGAAACTGCTCACCAATAAACGGCGCAGCGTAGGTATACCCAGCACCACCACCGCCAGCGCCAATATAACAATAAGCGCCTGAAACATATCAGCAGAAAGGCGGCTCTGGATAGCGACGACCGGAACGAGTACTAACGTCGCCAGCAACCAACTCCAGATAGAAGCACGAAAAAAAGCCAGCAACAAAATTACAGCCAACACCCCAACCAGCATCAAAATTGTCATCGGCATCCCCGGAATTATTATGTGTATGTGCCGAACTTTAACGCCGGCACGCGATGCTGACAATCACTTTAATAGATTCATCGCCCGCCAACAGCTTTTTTGTTAACTCACCTTCCCGGCGGCCGGCAAATAAGCCAGCCAGACTCCCCACAGCGATGCATGCACAAACCCAACACGATGCTGGTCGTGCCGAACCATATATGCGGCAATACTACCTCACAGGGCCACAACCAGTTCGAATTGCTTCGTCGAGCTTTCATGTGTAATTCACTTCAACCTGTCTCATTTTGAACAGTCACTTTAGAAGAAACAATAGTTGGTAATATTATTGCCATTCAATTGGTTAAACAATATATAACAGTTACCGCAGTTATCTGGATACCCAGAAAATATATTTTGTTTATAAATTCTCTTGACTGTATAGACTAAAGCAGCGTACAACGCACATTGGTATTTGATTCAAAGTCTTTGCAGTACTGGTTTTCCATGTGCAATCTTTCGATTCAAATAGTTCTGCGGGAGTTTTTCCCGTTTTTTTAAAAGGAAGTAATTACATGGCAACTGGTACAGTTAAGTGGTTCAACGACGCAAAGGGTTTTGGTTTTGTCACTCCCGATGATGGCAGCGAAGATCTGTTCGCGCACTTTTCCGCAATCAATATGAACGGTTTCAAGACACTCACAGAAGGCCAAAAGGTCACGTTTGACGTGACTCAAGGTCCTAAGGGTAAGCAAGCATCCAACATTCAGGCTCCTTAAACGGTTCTTGAGTTGGTTAAAAGCCCGGTGCGAAAGCACCGGGCTTTTTGTTTGGCTGAAAAACTCCATGAGGTTACTTCTGATGCTTGCGTACCAAGCCGATCAGCACGTAACATTAAGGCGAAGAATGCCCCATTGACCACAAGGAGAATCCCATGAAACTGCTAGGCACCAACACCAGCCCCTATGCACGAAAGGCACGCCTGGTACTGCTGGAGAAGAATATCCCGCACGATTACGTCGTTGATCCACCGCGCGAGCCGGGAAGTTCGGTGGCGCGGGTTAATCCGCTGGGGCGTATTCCTGCGCTGATACTTGATGATGAAACCTGCGTGTTCGATTCGCCAGTGATCGCCGAATACGCCGACACCCTGAACGACGAACCCATCCTGATTCCGCGCAACGATGCGAAGGCGAGGATGCGCGTCAAGCGCTGGGAGGCACTGGCAGACGGCATCGTGGATTCCGCAGTGGTAGTGCGTACCGAGGTCATCCGTCCGGCGGATAAGCAGGATGCCGACATCATCAACCGGCACAACAATGCCATCACCCGCGCGCTGACTTATGCGGCGGAGCAGTTGGGGACGCGCGCGTGGTGCGAGGGAAATTCCATTTCGTTGGCCGATTTGGCTCTGGTGAGCGCTTTGGTCTACCTCGATCTGCGCCAAGCCGAACGCGATTGGCGCAATGCCCATCCCAATTTGGCCACGTGGTTCACCCGCATGAGCGCGCGCGCCAGTGTACGCGCCTCAATAAAGGATTGAGCACCGACGAGCGCACCGCAATGGTGCGCCAACATGGTGCATCATGGAACCATGCGCACCATGTTGGTGATTTTTACCGCCTTGTTTGGCTGCGACTCCTATGAAATTCATTTATAAATCAATGTTGCATCAAGCTGGAACGAGAATTGCATGCTATTTTTAGATTTGCACTATATAGGGGAGAAGTATGGAGAATTTGGGAAGCCTGAAATCGGGCAGTGACGCACTGTTTATCTTGCTTGGTGCCATCATGGTGCTGGCGATGCATGCCGGATTTGCGTTTTTGGAACTCGGTACGGTGCGCAAGAAAAATCAGGTAAATGCGCTGGTAAAGATACTTACCGATTTTGCCATCTCTACGCTGGCGTATTTCTTCATCGGCTACGGCATCGCTTACGGAGTCAATTTTTTCAACGGTGCGGAAGACTTGGCGCAGAAAAGTGGTTATGAACTGGTCAAGTTTTTCTTCCTGTTGACCTTCGCCGCCGCCATCCCCGCCATCGTTTCCGGCGGCGTGGCCGAACGCGCGCGCTTCAATCCCATGTTAGCTGCAACCTTCCTGCTGGTCGGCTTCGTCTATCCGTTCTTCGAGGGCATCGCATGGAACCATCGGTTCGGCATTCAGGGCTGGCTGAACGCCTCATTCGGCGCTGAGTTTCACGACTTCGCCGGTTCCGTGGTGGTACATGCGGTGGGCGGCTGGATCGGCCTCGCGGCAGTGCTGCTGCTTGGAGCGCGGCGCGGTCGCTATGGTAAAGAAGGACAGATTTCAGGACACCCGCCTTCCAGCATTCCTTTCCTCGCACTCGGCGCGTGGATACTCACCGTGGGCTGGTTCGGCTTCAACGTGATGAGCGCGCAGACCATAGACAAGATCAGCGGCCTGGTTGCGGTCAACTCGCTGATGGCGATGGTAGGCGGCACGCTGGTCGCACTGTGGGTGGGCAAGAACGACCCCGGCTTTGTGCATAATGGTCCGCTGGCCGGGCTGGTAGCGATCTGCGCCGGTTCCGACCTGATGCATCCTATCGGTGCGTTGGTGACTGGCGGCATCGCAGGCGGCCTGTTCGTGTGGATGTTCACCCTGACACAGAACCGCTGGAAGATAGACGACGTGCTCGGCGTGTGGCCGCTGCACGGCCTGTGCGGCGCGTGGGGCGGCATCGCGGCGGGCATCTTCGGCGCAAAGGCGCTGGGAGGCTTGGGCGGCATCAGCTTCATGTCCCAATTCATCGGCACGCTGATGGGCATCGGCATCGCATTCGGTGGCGGTTTTGTGGTTTATGGCGCAATCAAGAAAATGATCGGTATCCGCCTCGACCCGGAAGAAGAATTCAACGGCGCGGATTTGAGCATACACAAGATCACCGCAACGCCGGAGCGTGAATCCGGCTGGTGATAGTGATAGTGTAGTAACGAGGCACGACTATCTGCATCGTGCCAGTGTCGGTCGGGGTGTAGAATATCCTGCAAGAAAGCTGACAGTCGTGACCGGGAACAATCGGCCATGAACTACCGATCACGACTGCTTTATAGAAGCCAGTTTGGCTACATGGGGTTCGGCTGTGGCCAATGGATTGCGAAGCAAATTAAAAAAACGGGGCAGTTGACTGCCCCGCTAGAATCTAGGTTTTGCACCTAGAGGAGGAGAACTCGTTACAGTGAGTTGACTTATCGTTAAGCTCGGATGCAATTTACCCAACATCAAGGTGAAATGCCATGGCCATTCATCTGATCCAAAGGCTTTGAAATAAACGGCTTAAAATTCCGATGAACGGTTGTAATTTATGAATGAGCGGCATCCACTCCCAGCCAAAAACCTTATCTCAGCGCTAGCCGTTCTACTGCAATGTTTCTCGCACACCATCGCTCGTTTCGCGACTGCAATGCAGAACGATGCCGAACTGAAAATCAGAGTAGCCGATTCAACGAGCTTCTATATACAACATCGATTACACCTCCGTTTCCTCTCAACGGCTATGCTGGATTAACGGCGTGAAATCAGCACACCGAGAGCGAGTCCGAGTGCCGCTGCAGCACCCATGGACTGCCATGGATTATTACGCACATAATCGTCTGTGGTCTTGGCTACCACTTTGACTTTCTCCACTGCCGATGCCTGCGTTTCGGCCAGACGCGCCTTGGCTAGCTGTAGCGACTCTTTGGCCTTGATGCGCGCCGCTGCGATCAACTCCCCAGTCTGGTTGGCGGTGGCCTTCAATAACGCCTCCGCATCAACCACGACAACCCTCAAGTCTTCCATCAACTTCTCAGTGGAAATCTGCGCTGCTAGCATTTCGTTTGCTTCTCTTGGTGCATTCATATTGAACTCCTTTTCGTTGAAAGAGTTGTTGCAAAGATTTTTATTTAATGTGGCGGTTTTAAAATCAGACGTTTTGCTTGATGTGCGAGGGCTAGGCCGTTGCAAATGTCAGGCATTTCCCAAGATTCTTTTCAACGCCAACACGGATACTGTCCGAGCTACATTCAAAATCCGTGTTATGACGGCAAGCAGAAACCTTGCATGCGCCCACTCCTGCTGTGTCTTTTATGCCTCCATGTTTTGAAGATTTAAAGAAGGTGTCGCACATGGGACGATCCCCATCGCCTATTGTTATGGCGATGGCATGGCAGGCCATGTTTGAGTTGTAAGCACATTCGGCAATAACGCATTCGGAAACGACGGGCATTTTGATTGTCTGCAACATATGAACCTCCATTGGATTTGTGGAAAAAGTATTTTGGCGCTGCACGATATACTGCCACCGATTATCGCGAGGTCATTATGAATGGCACGGTTGTTTTCTAACCATCGGCGCTTTGCTTGATAAATACTAAGAAAAAAATGTAATGATTCATCGGCGTTTGTCCTATCCCAAGACCGGCGAGCGCGTTCCAATCTCAGCGAGGCGTGGTGACTTTTATCCAAGCCTAAAACTCAAAAGCATGGTAGAGAAAAGTTATTATGGAAAACGCCACGCCTATTTACGTGCAATGCTGGGCTCTCTTAAAGGCCGCATGGGCGTTCGCCCAGTTGAATGCCAAGAACGAATCCAGCCCGGCAGGTTTGGCCCCGGCATCGGGTTGGCAATAAAACTACCCTGAGAAGCATTGCACCCCGTTTCTCGTACAAAATCCCAATCAGCCGTGCCTTCAACACCTACAGCCGTAATACTCACTCCGAGTTGCTTTGCCAAATCGCTGGTAGACTCGAATTTTGATCGCAACTTTTCGTTGTTCCATACACCATGCACATAGCACGGCTCAATCTTGATTTCATTGATTGGAAGATCGCTCAACTGAGCCAAGGAAGAATTTTCAATGTCAATATTGTCGATTGAAATCTTGAAGCGATTCTGGCGCAGTTGGGTTAGGGCCTCAAGTGGAGCATGCAAATCCTCTTTCAGGCGACTTTCCGCTACTTCCAGCTCAATCAGAGGCGGCGGCACGCCAGCTATAGTCGAAGATTCGACAACCAAATCCACAAAATCCGGCGAAACCAAATTTTTCGCCGACACATTGACCGATACCGGCAGCACAAGCCCATCTTCCCGCCAGGCCTTGGCTTGAGCCAACGCGTTGATCAGAACCACACGCGTCAGGTCTTCAATCAAGCCGTGAGCTTCCACCACACCGATGAACTGGTTGGGGTACACCATTCCATCCTGAGGGTGAATCCAACGTACCAGAGCTTCCACTCCAACCACGTAGCGGGTGGCATTATCTACTTTGGGCTGGTAATAATTAAACAGTTTACCGTTGGTTATTGCCGAATGCACTTCATCTGCGCCGTAAGTTTTCTTCGCCGCACGAGGTTCATCTTGCTTCGGTGATGTGATCATTTCACCAATCCTTTCTGCAAAGCAGAGCGACACTTGCAATCCTAACACTATGACACATCATAACTGCGCGCAAACGCTCGTACTTGCTCTTGACCATGTCTTGACACTCTCAGGCATCTGCCGCCAATCCCAATCCAAGCCGAGCAAGCGATCAAATTCACTCTTGACCACGTTGTAGCACTCGCACGCTTGATCTTCCAGCCCAGACCGATCCAACACAGTAATGTGGCCATAGTGATAACGGATCAGCCCGGTTTCCTGCAATTTCCTGAGCACTTCCGCAATGCCTTCACGGCGTACCCCGAGCATTCTTGCGATCAGCTCCTGCGTCAGGATCAATTCATTCGAAGGCATGCGATCAAGGGTCAACAACAACCAGCGGCACAGTTGCTGAGCAACGGAATGGTGCCGGTTGCATACCGCAGTCTGGGATGTCTGCGTAATCAGCGCCTGGGTATAGCGCAGCAGCAAACGCTGCATCGACCCGGCGCGATTGAATTCATCGATCAGCAACTGCGCCTTCATTTTGTAACCAAAGCCAGCAGCCCGCACGGATGCCCGGCTGGGTGTGTTATTGCCGCCCATAAACAGCGAAATGCCGAGCATGCCTTCTTTGCCTACACCGGCGATTTCTGCGGAAGCGCCATTCTCCATAATGTAGTGCAGGGACACGATGGAGGTTATGGGGAAATAGACATGTTGCAACTTGCCGCCCGATTCATAATAAACCTCACCCAGCGGCATCGGGGTCAGTTCGAGGTGGGGAGACATACGCTTGAATTCAGCCACAGGTAAAGCGGAGAGAAGATGGTTATGATTTGGGTTAAGCTGAACGCCCATTGTAGCCTCCGATAATTGTTCAGTAACTGATGAACTAACTTGCCATTCGACTAGGCTGTCAAAAGGCTTTGCATAGCCATCTGACTAGATTGGCAAACTACGCCAACCAAGTCATTGGTTAACGCCAGTCAAGTCGCTAGTTATAAGCTGCAAAAACCGCAGTAAGTCTTTGGTCATCCCTGATCAAGCACCTTTATGATGTGTTTTTGCGCCTCGGCTTGAAATTCTTTGGGGATGAGTGTGCAAATCAGCAATCGTTGGCGTAGGACGGGTTTTAGAAATGCAGGAAGAACGGTTAGCCACAGATTGGCTCATGATGGCACGTTCGATTTTCTGGCGTATGCATCGGGCGGCGTAAGTAGAAAAACGTGAACCTCCCTCAAGTTCAAAATTCTCCAGCGCATGCGCAAGTCCAAGATTGCCTTCTTTTATCAAATCGGAAAGATCAACTCCACGATTAGCATAATGCCTGACGATATTGTCCACGAGGGCAAGTTGCAAGTTGTGAGAGATTATTTTTTCATTCCACATATCGTTAAAATAATGGGCATGCCGCAGAGAAAACGATCCTTTGGATTGACAGGAAGCTTCAGTCTCAGCCGGATCAGGGTCGTATTCGCCGCTCTCATGCAAAGTACCTTCCTCAAAATATGTAGATCCCATCATCACCGGCTCCTGACGTGCGTAGACCAACGCAACTAAATTTAGTTTGGGCAGTCATTGTGCCGATTCAGATGCCTTTGAAATATCGGTGATACTCTCAAAAACTAATAAGTAATTCATGCAATAGTCCATCAGTGTTTGTCCTATGCCGTCTGCTTCATTGTCTTTATTGACGACTTACTTTGAATTGAATATCTAAAGTGCACCTCTAAATCATTGAAGGCGCGCTGGTAGAGACGCTGGTCGTCTTCGCTGTCTTCGATAACAAGGATGGTTGTGGTCATTTGCTGCCCTTCTTCATTCGGGTACCACACGCTCCCAGTAGATAATTGCGGGCAGACTTTCAACTATCCACGCAATCAGGTTATAGGCGAACATATTTATGTGTTTGCTTGTGCTCAAGTTAATCTCATAGCGTAGGGATGTACCAAGCGCGGGATTATCAGTTTGATAACCGTTCACATTGATTGAAGCCAAGAGTTTACAGAAGTTACCTAGTTGGCAGTATAGGACAAACACCGATGAGGTATTACTGCCGGAAGGAGGCTGATATTGGTGTGACCTCGCCTTTCGCCATCTCACGCAAGTATCTAATGGCCAGAGAGCGTCCGTCGATCAACCTGTCTGCCAACATCTGCTTCCCAATTACACGCAACCGTCAAACTTTCTGTTGATACACGATGCCGCACGGCATCAGCCTTTACCATCCTCGTAGCTCGACGGACTGACTCCGGCGCGAGCCAGAAACTCACGTAGCTGTTTGATGGTTTGTTTGTCGCAGACGTTGCTGTGATGAGGATGATGCAAGAAGCCCTCTACCTGGTTCAGCACAACGCGAAAACGAGCGCCATGAGAGGGCTGCAATAGCGGCCCCAAGGTGGCGCAGAAGCGATTCGACCTCGCGCCAGTGGATGTTATTGCTGAGTGGATCCTGAAAGATCGCGCGCAGCAAATTCAGTTGTTTATTGCTCACGGTGACCCTAAATTTTTTAGATATACTCAATCCTTGGGCAATAACTGTGGGTTCCATACGACTTCCCACAGATGGCTATCAGGGTCTTGAAAATATCCGGCGTAACCACCCCAAAAGGTGGCCTGAGCTGGTTTCACGATAATCGCTCCGGCATTTCTCGCTTGCTCCATAACCGTATCGACTTCTAACTTGGACGAGACGCCATGTCCAAGCGTAAACTCAGTCGGATTTGGGCTGCCAAGCGGAATACCTGAATCAGGCTACCGCCACTGCCTGATCCGCAGGCATCGTTCCAGCAGCCTGTCCCAACATGGATAACTCATCCACCGACAGCACCTTGTTAGCATCGAGAATGATGACGAACTTGCCTGCCACCTTGCCCATGCCATGAATAAAATCAACGCGTATCTTGGCGCCGAAAGCAGGCGGAGGTTCGATCTCGCTGCACGGGATTTCCAGCACTTCTGACACGCTGTCCACCATCACGCCGATGTCATGTTTCTCATCATCACTTTCCACTTCGATGATGACGATGCAGGTGCGGCGCGACACTTCGGTCCTGTTGCGCCCAAAGCGCGCCGACAAATCCACCACCGGCACCACGCTGCCGCGCAGGTTGATGACGCCCCGGATAAAGTTGGGCATCATCGGCACTTCGGTCAGGTTGCCGTATTCGATGATTTCCTTGATGTTGAGAATGGCGATGGCAAACATTTCGCCGCTCAACAAGAAGGTGAGGTATTGATGATCTTCTTCGTCCATCGCTATTCCTGCGACAACTGGCATATTTTTCGTCTGGTTCATGGCAATCTCCTATTAACCAGCCACTTGGCTATTATCGTTTGATAGCCTAGTGGAATGGCTAATTGTTTATCAAGAACGGTGGCTCGGGCCGGGGCTGTGACGAACTGCGGTAACGCCCTGAGCGCCTGTATTGTCCAGCTTGAAGAACGACATCACGCTCTGGAGTTGCTCGGACTGGCTGCTCATTTCCTCAGCAGTTGCTGCCAGCTCTTCCGAGGCGGAAGCATTTTGTTGCGTGGTCTGGTTGAGTTGTCCCATCGCGCCGTTTATTTGTGCGACACCGCTGGATTGTTCCGATGAGGCGGAGGCGATCTCCTGCACCAGGTCGGAGGTCTTGTTGATGCTTGGTACGATCTCATCGAGCAGCTTGCCGGCCTTTTCCGCCAGACTCACGCTGCTGCTGGCGAGTTCGCCGATTTCCTGCGCGGCCACTTGGCTACGCTCGGCCAGTTTGCGCACTTCTGCGGCCACCACAGCAAAACCCTTGCCGTGTTCTCCGGCGCGAGCCGCTTCGATGGCGGCATTCAATGCCAGCAGGTTGGTCTGGTAGGCGATATCGTCCACGATGCCGATCTTGCCAGCGATCTTCTTCATCGCCTCAACCGTGCTGCCTACGGCTTGTCCGCCTTCAGTCGCTTCCTTGGCGGCCTTGCCCGCCATGCTGTCGGTGACCTTGGCATTCTCAGTGTTCTGGTTGATTGAGGCCGTCATCTGCTCAATGGAGGCGGATGTTTCTTCCACGCTGGCGGCTTGTTCGGAGGAAGCCTGCGACAGCGATTGCGCGGTGGCGCTGATTTCTTCCGATCCGCTGGCCAGTGAATCGGCGCTAACACGCACGGCGGAAATGATTTCTGTCAGTTTGGCGACCATGTTCTGCATGGCTGTCAGCAATAGGCCGGTTTCGTCTTTTGAATCCACCACAATCTTGACGTTCAGGTTGCCCTCGGACAGGTTGTTGGCCACATCCACGGCTTCGACAAGCGGACGGGTGATAGCGCGGGTGATACTCCATGCGCCAACAATACCAATAAGCAAAATGGCAACGCAAATAGAGGCTATCCACAGCGTGGCATTGGCGATTACTTGTCCGAATTGCACAGAGGCCTGTTTTGTGCTTTGGGCGTTGAGTTCCAGCAGTTTCTTTAACCCTGCATCAAGCACCTTGTCGGCACCTTTGATGGATTTGTCGATCTCATTCGTTGTTTTACCCGCGTTGCTGAGACTGACCGCCTCATCCATGGCCAAGCGATAACTTTTAGCGCCCTGTTCGACCTGATCCAATAGCTTTTTTTCGTCATCCACGAGTCCTGCAACCTGGCGATAATCGGAAGCTGCTTTTTCGATAGTCGTCATGTTCTCCGCGAACTTCTTGGCATAATCACCACCTCTCAGAACGAAGTCCTTGAAGTTGTGTATACCATCCTGCAATCCTGAGAAACCAAGCGTAACGGCTTCTCGTTTACGCAGAGTGGTAGATTCAAAGTCGTTCCAGTCATTGCCGATTTTTTTGAGTTCCCCCCATGCCACCAAACCAAGAAAAACAGCCAGCGCAATGACCACACCAAAACCAACCCCAAGCTTCACACCTATTTTCAAGTTTTTGAACATTACTTGCTCCAGTAAAATGGAAAAATTGGCTGCTTCAGCCGTCCAATTAACTGAAGGCTATAGGCACAAGGAGCCCAATTTATAGGTAAAATTCAGCACTTGCAACATTTCTGTAACATTGCATGCCTTTTAACTTGCTCTCTGGTTGAAATCCTACACATGACGAGGATGGAAAGGATGATTTCGATTGGGAAGCATATGAAGCACAGTATAAGAGTGCTTCATTAGTTACTTCGGATGCAAGTCGATCTTCCTCAGAGCACCTTCACTTGCATCAACTCTTTGCCATCCGGATCGGTAAGATGCACTGCGCAGGCGATGCAAGGGTCGAAACTATGGATGGTGCGCAGGATCTCGATGGGCTGTTTTTCATCATATAGTTTATGGCCTTTCAAGGATGCCTCATACGCTCCCTGATTCCCTTGCGCATCGCGCGGGCTGGCGTTCCATGTACTAGGCACGATGGCCTGATAATTGGCGATCTTCTGATCCTCGATGACGATCCAGTGCGAAAGCGCACCGCGCGGCGCTTCCGTGACTCCCACCCCCTGCGCGTGGCGCGGCCAAGTCGATGGATCCCACTTCGATTCGTTGAAGGTCTTGACGTCGCCCGCTTTGATGTTGGCGACCAATTGATCGTACCAACCCTGCATCGCATCGGCCACGAGCTTGGTTTCCAGTGTGCGTGCAGCCGTGCGCCCCAGCGTCGAATACAGCGCCTGTACCGGCAGATCGAGTTTTTTCAGGGTCATGCCGACCAGTTCCTTGGTCTGTTCGTGTCCAGAGGCGTACATCATCAACACGCGCGCCAGTGGCCCCACTTCTACGGCTTTGCCCTTCCAGCGCGGTGACTTCATCCAGGAGTAATCCTTGTCCACATCCAACTGCTGATAAGGCGGCTTCGGCCCGGTGTAATTGAGCTTGGTCTCGCCCTTGTAGGGATGCAGGCCATGCTCTTTACCCACGGAATATTCATACCAGGCGTGGCTGACGAATTCCTGAATCTCGCTTTCCGCACTGAAGTCGATGGGGTGTATCTTGCTCAGGTCACGATCCAGTATCACGCCGGAAGGAATCATATAGGAGGACGGGTCGGACATGCCCTTGGCAGGAAAGTCGCCGAAGGTGAGGAAGTTGCCGATGCCTTCGCCTTGCGTAAACCAGTCTTTGTAAAACCCGGCGATAGCCAACGTATCCGGCACATAGACTTGATCGACGAATTCGCGCATCTGCTTGATCACGTTCTGCACCGTTTGCAGTCCGATCTCATTGAGTGCCGTGCCGGAATTGCCGCCGTGGAAATGCGGCCCATTGCCATTTCCGGGATGGTTCGGATCGATACTGATGGCGCACGGCACGCCGCCGACCAGAAACATCGGGTGCGGATTTTTACCACCAAACACGGTATGCAATTTAGCCACATCGCGTTGCCAAGCCAATGCATCCAGGTAGTGCGCAACGGCCATGAGGTTGGCTTCTGGCGGCAACTTGTACGCCGGATGTCCCCAGTAGCCGTTGGCAAAAATTCCCAACTGACCGGTATCGATGAAACCTTTTAACTTCTTCTGCACATCGCTGAAATAGCCCGGCGAGGATCTGGCATAGCCGGACAGACTCTGCGCCAGCGCCGAAGTGGCTTTTGGATCGGCCTTCAGCGCCGAGACCACATCCACCCAGTCCAGCGCATGCAGGTGATAGAAGTGCATTACATGATCGTGGATGTATTGCGCGCCGATCATCAGGTTGCGGATCAATTGCGCATTGCTGGGCACTTCGATGTTCAGTGCATTTTCCACTGCGCGCACCGAGGCGATGCCATGCACCAGCGTGCATACGCCGCAGATACGTTGTGCAAAAGCCCATGCTTCGCGCGGGTCGCGCCCGCGCAGGATGATCTCGATCCCGCGCACCATGGTGCCGGCGGATGATGCGCGGGTGATGCGCCCTTCAGAATCTGTTTCTGCCTCGATGCGCAAATGCCCTTCGATGCGTGTCACTGGATCGACGATGACGCGTCTGCTGGCTGGCTGGTTCATGGTGTATTTTCCTCAACTAGATATTGAGCGAGCAATTCGGTCAGACCGATTACTTCGACATTCATGTGGTAATGCTCAAGCGCCTCTTCCACCACGATGCGGCAATTGGCGCAGGCGGTAATCAACGTCTGCACGCCCGTGGCTTCGATCTGCATCTTCTTGTGCTTGAAAGCTTGCAGGCGCAACGGCTCGGCGCGCGCGATGGCGGAAACGCCGCCACCGCCGCCGCAACACCAGTTCATCACGCCGGCATCGGGCATTTCGCGAAAATCTGCGGCGACCTCTTTCAGCAAGCGGCGCGGTTGTTCCACCACGCCGCCGCGCCGGGCGATTTGGCAGGGATCGTGATATGTCAGCGGGCGCTGATCTTTGCCCTTGGTCTTGAGTTTGCCAGCCTTGTGCAGTTCATCCAGCACTTCGAGGATATGCTTTACCTCGAAGCCGAAAGGTCTGCCCATCAGGTTCGGCCCTTCCCATCGTAGCGCAGTAAAAGCATGACCGCATTCCGGGCTGATCACGCACTTGACCTGCAAACGCTCTGCTGCCACCACAATGCGGCTGACGATCTCGCGCGCCAAGTCGGAAGAGCCGATCTGAATGCCGCTGTTGGTCGCTTCGAATGCATCCGATGCCAGTGTCCAGGACACCCCGGCTTGCTTGAAGATGCGACTCAGCGCAGACAGGTATTCGGGAAAGTTGATGATCTCCATCGAGGACATCAACACCAGATAGTCCGCGCCTTCGCGTTCCACCGACACCTCGATGCCGGTCTCGGCCTGTACATGGTTGATCTGCGCCAACACCGCAGGCCACTTGATATTCATTGGGCTGCCGACGGTGATGGAGCGTGTCGTCGCATCAATCAGGTCTTGCGGCGCATGGCCCGATGCCGACATGCCTTCACGCATCTTGCGGATCATGTAGGTGAGATCGTTACCTACCGGGCAAACCATGGAGCAGCGACCGCACAGCGTGCAACTGTCATAGACCAGCGGTTCCCACTCCGTCAGCTCTGCGTCCGTCACAGGTTTGGTCAAGCCGAGCAATTTGCCCAAACTACCCAGCAGGGTGTATTCCTGCCGCCAGATGCGACGCAAGGGCTCCAGTTTGTGGATCGGCGTGTATTTTGCCTCGCCGGTTTCGGTATAGAACAGACACGCTTCTGCACACAGCCCGCAATGCACGCAACTGGAAAAGAAGCTGGCAATAGGCGCATCGATCACTTCCTTGAAGGCGTTGATGCCCTTGGCGAGAGTTGCGCTCATGATGCCACTCCTTTGCGCCCAGAGATGTCACCGTTATACCAACGCGAAATGAACACGGAAAAACTGTGGAACAGCTTGGTAAACGGCAGCAACACCAGCAGCAACTCTACCGAGAACAAGTGCAGCGCCAACATCAGGGTGTATTCCACAAACAGGTGGTGATAGGCCAGATAACCTGTCAGCAAGGGCAGTAACGTTATCGCCCAGGCGGCATAATCACCGACGCCGGACAACATGCGCATCACCGAATTATTGAGTCGATGCACGAGGATCACACCCAAAGCCACTATCGCAGACACCGCCGAAGCATCAACCAGCGGTGTAGGCAAATTCGGCCAGCCAAACCCAGTCATGCCGTGAAAAAATTCAATGTGTGGCGCAAAAGAAAAGATCGTCACCAGCATTCCAAGGTGAAACACATAACCGCCAAAGTAAGTTATCGCGTGGCGTTTCAACCGCTCATGTGAAGAAAAAGAGCGCGTGACGATAGTGCGCCAACCACTGCCGGGACTGTTGGTGCGCGGACTTGCCAGATCGGCTTTGCGACCGAGTCCGAATATCTCAAACAGACGCAACACGATGCCTGCAACGAACAGCACTAATGCCCAGTTCAACGCACTGCCGCGCGCGAACGTCAGGAGATCGAGATGGTTCATTTATCCTCCCGCGTCAGTTCCTGCACCGTCATTTTTTCGTGTGCGGCTTTTGCCGCTGCCTTGGTCGAGCGGTTGTGCCAAGTGATCGCCACCCCTGCTGCCGCGCCGACTGCTGCCGCCGCGCCGAGCATGGAAGGTGTCGCAGACACCGGCATGGACAAGGCTTTGTAGAACGGCCCTGCATCCCAGAAGTTCGGCTCGGAACATCCTATGCAGCCGTGGCCGGACTGAATGGGGAAACTGGTGCCATCGTTCCACTTGGCTGTGGCACAGGAGTTGTAAGTCACCGGCCCTTTGCAGCCGAGCTTGAATAAGCACCAGCCTTGACGTGCCGCATCATCGTCGAAACTCTGCGCGAATTTACCTTGGTCATAGAAAGGTCGGCGGTAACAACGGTCATGAATCGTATCGCCGTAAAATGATTTTGGGCGACCCAATGCATCCAGTTCGGGGACGCTGCCGAAAGTCAGGAAATATGCCAATACCCCGGTCATCACCACCGGAATCGGTGGGCAGCCGGGAACGTTGATGATGGGTTTATCCTTGATGATGTCGCTTACCGCAACCGCACCCGTCGGGTTCGGGGCGGCCTTGGGAATGCCGCCGTAGGTCGCGCAGGTTCCTACCGCGACGATGGCTGCCGCGCCCTTGGCGGTTTCTATCAGCATGTCGTAGTTACTGATACCGGCAATAGTGGAGAAACCGGGATTGCCCATCGGAATAGCGCCATCTACAATCAGCAGATACTTGCCCTCATTGTCTTTCATCGCCTGTTTACGAGCCTGTTCGGCAGCCTCCCCCGAAGCCGCTTGCAGCGTGTGATGGTAGTCGAGCGAGATTAGGTCGAAAATCAGATTTTCCAGCGTCGGCGAATGCGAACGCGTGATGGATTCGGTGCAGCCGGTGCATTCCTGAAAAGAAAGCCAGATCACCGATTGTCGTCGAGCCTTGGAGATCGCCTCTGCCATCGCGCTCGCCATCGAAGGTGGCAATGCCAGAAGCGCAGCCAAATTAGCACAGAACTTGAGAAATTCGCGGCGGTTGATACCGCGCTGCGCCAAGCCCTCACCTACTGTTCCAGGTAATGTATCCAATTGCGCTGATTGCTTCATGTTGACTCCTCGTGATCGGAATTAACGTTGCAACTTGGGCATTCTGCGCGCTTGATCCAGCAAGGTCAATTCACATCATTAGGCACCGTGACTACAAAACGACCGATGATCTCGGAAGCGGCGGCGCATACTTCCGGCATCGCCGCCGCAACCTCTGGCGTCAGCTCCTCCCCCCAACCCACCAGAGTCGGCTGAACCCCAATAAGCGCGCGGTTTTCCGGCCAGTGTCCGGTCAGGAGGGAGATAGACATCAGGTCGAGCAACCCCACTTCATGCACGCTACTCTTGCGATTCTCGCCCAGAAAACGATCCATCTCATCGCCTTCGAAGCTGCGCACCGTGCCCGGCGCAGAGCCAAGCTCGGCGGCATCAATCACCAGCAAGGCGGTGCATTCGCTGATCGGCACGGCCAGCGTAAAAGACAACGTGCCGCCATCGAGGAATTCCATATCCTCGCGCGCACCGAATTGCGCTTCCAGTTCACGCATGGCAACAATGCCAACACCTTCGTCGGAAAGTAGCGTATTGCCGATGCCCAGCACGAGTATCTTCACGCCCATTCCAGCACCCAAGGCACGCAGGGATCGAGCGCAGCTACGGTGCGTGCAACATGCTGTTGCAAAGCATTTCGATCCCAGACTTTATGCCCCAGCAGATAATCAACTAGAATTCCCTGCGGGTGAAAGTTCCATTCGGTCGGCGCGACGATCATGTAATCTGCGATTCGCTCCCCATCGAGCACGATCTCATGCATCAATATGCCACGGGCAGTCTCTACGAGTGCGCGACCGATGCTGTGTGAAACCTGTACCGCGCTCACGGTACCACCCGCCCCGACTTTGTCATCACCGGTCGCCCAGTCCAATAGTTCATCGAAACGTGCCAGCCAGCGGTCGGAAGAAAACGATGTCGTTTTTTTATCCTTTTGCTGTTGTCGTGCGATAGCACCGGTCTCTGCTGCCATGCCGCACCAATCCGGCAGACGACAAAATCTGGAACTCAATCGCGGCCATTTTTCCAACGAACTTATCGCATCAAGCGCTGGCAACAAACGGGATGAAATGGGATATGGCTCTTCTAGCTGTTGCAAACGCTGGTGAAGCGCCAGGATGTGCGGACTAGTCAGCAACTTGTGCAACTCGTCGCGACGGCTTTCTGTGACCCATCCCGCAGCGGCGACGAACTCATGCTGCAATGCATCCACCCCCAGCAGCGGTGGAAGATCGAGCAGCCAGCGCCAAAGATGCTCGCGCAACACTTCCTGTTGAACGCCAGTATCTATTTGCGGTACACATTCCTCACCGCGCGCGGCAGCCAGCGCCTGCACTGCTGCGCGAGTCTGGGCTTGTCCACATAGAGCAAACAACAAAGGAACCAATTGCGCCGCCTGAGCTGCCGTGCGGCCACGCAAGGCTCGCGCCACGTCAGGGCGCTCGATGCCGACTCGCACCGCGCTGACACGTCCATCGACACAAGTTAGTTGCAGTCGCACGCAGCCGACATCAAAGCTGGGGTTCATCGGTGTGTCGTGAGATCGGGAAAATAGGCATCGAGATTGGTCTCACCTTGCAAAGCTGCCTCAACGCCATCAAGAGCAAGGTTTATTTCGGCTGCCCGTTGCGCCGTCAGTTTTTCGCGGGCCTGGCCCAGCACGGCATACACCCAGTCGCCGGGTAATGTTTCTCCCAGCCAGAGAGTATTAAGTCGCTCGCGCCGATCACGCCCTTCGCACCAAGCAAAGGCACCATCGAGTTCGACAACTTGCATTGGGATGCCTAAACACATGGCAAAGTTCTCTTGGTTTTTCGTATTCCAACAGGTGTACATGCTACCAGTATTAGTCTGGTTGGGCGAAGATCCTCTCATCGCTAAACAATTTTCCTGAAAACAGCAGATCAGGATCGCTACCCAGATAACTCTCTAATCACTCAACCAGATTCAAAACTGTTAGCATGATATTCACTCGCTTGAAGACGAAAAACTGAGTGGCGCTCACTTCGCCTTAGTATGGCGTTACTAGTCAGCATGATTGACTGAGTATTGCACTAAAAGCCTATTAGCCTTAGACTTAATCTCGGTGGAAAGGAGGAATATGAGGATTGAATTTAAGCAACTTGCAATTTATATTGGCGTGATTGGCGTACCCTTGGTACTGATCGGTATGTTAGTTTTAAATCTATCACGAAATGGAAATAGCGAAGCATCCATTCCGCCGAATGTTGGACAAGAGCAGGTGGCGAACAATTCTCAGTCGGTATCCGCATCTGCAGTGCCCCAAGCGGACAGTGCTGAGGGATCAAGTAGTAATCAGGTGGCCGCCCAAATGAGCGTAGATGGCAAGCCGGATAACCCAAAGACAAGTGATCGGAAGCATTCGACTGCTCACCCCAAGGTCATAGAACATAAGCCTGCTTCACTCACTACTGTGCCAATCAAGGTTTCCGCCAGACCTTGGGGTGAAGTCTATCTGGATGGCAAGATGCAGGGCATCAGCCCGCCCTTGACAACATTGAAGGTAGTAATAGGGAAACACACAATCGAAATTCGTAATACTACTTTCCCAGCCTATACTCAAAACATTCAAGTCAGAGTAGGCGAAGAAGTAAAGGTACAACACATATTTTCTAATTAGGAGTCGAATATGTCACCAATACACTTGCTACTGTTGGCAACAGGTGCACTTTTGTTAAGCGCTTGCGGCACAATGAACACATCAGATGGGGCCTCCAAGGGGGCGATATCCAAGGGAGGTCCCGCGGAACAGAAACTTTCCAGTGGCATAAAAAACTATAACGAGGACGATTTCAAAGCATCCATTGCGGCGCTGCAGGGAGCGCTTGATTTAGGTTTGAGCAGCAAGGGAGATCAGGTGAGTGCGCACAAGTACTTGGCTTTTATCTATTGCGTTTCCAAGCGCGAAAAGCAGTGTCGTGCCGAATTCAGGAAAGCATTGGAGATTAATCCAGCTTTCGATTTACAACCCGCTGAGGCGGGACATCCCTTATGGGGTTCAGTGTTCCGTAGCGAAAAAGCAAAGTACGCAGCAAAATAGACCTGCGCGTTTTTAAACAACCTGATTAGCCTGTTATGGCATAAGGAACATCATCCCCCTAACATGAATAAGCAGCTCTGTTAAGAACGAGCAGCTTTACCTTAATCAGTTATGATGTTAGCTATAGTCTTGCGGATTTTGGAAGGTACAGAATCCGCTCTGACTGGTTGGCGGTATTATTCTCATCAAATTGTGCAAGAGCACGACTGCTTGGCTTAAAAATGTATAAAACTAAAATCGGGGAACCAACTGCTCTCTCCGCTTTCTGTTTTATTCACAGGGACAGGGCCATTCGCTGCGCCACCTACCCTTTTATAACTAAAAGCCCCTTGTCGGCCTGATGTCAGGGTAAGCATGGAGCCTTCTATTTTATAATTCGCCATGTCTGTGCTGCCCACTTGTCCAAGATAGGCCGGCTTGCACGATAAAAGCCTACCCGTCAAGACACCACCCTTCGTTGAATAGGAGTATGTGCCAAAGCCAACGTTTTTGGTCGTAACCTTTTCTTCGCAGTCAGTGAAAGATAATGTCATGGTATTCCTGGATTTATTTGTTACTGCAGTCCATTCGCCGAGAATAGCCAAATCATTGCCGCAGGCTCCTGTTTTCGCGCCCACTGCACCTGCGATGGACTTCTTGGAGTCTTCAAAAAAAGTTCCTATGCCTAACCATCCAGTTGATTTTTGCTGTTGTTGCGTTGCTTGCGATTGAGGTTGTGAGCCGCCAGAGTCTTTATGAGTTGCAACAAGTGCGGTAGCTTTATCTGATGGATTCGGCGGTAAGTGAGTGCATTCCGACACCATTAAAACAGTCAATGCCAGCAGCAAAGCCAGGCCAAATGATGCAATACCAATAAACATATTTCCCCCAAAAGTTTAGCTAATGCTTTTAAGTTTGACGGAATGACGACATGCAAACAATCGTTTGCATGTCGCAGCACCTAGCTTGGGCTTGTTTTTTCTTAGTGTAGCAGACGATTAAAAAGCGCGAACCCGGCATCAGTGACGGCTTTGTCTCTTTGTGCTTGCAGCAGTTGTTGTTGTTGAGCGGCTTGCGCTTGGAGTATCTGCTGTTGAGCGGTTTGCGTTTGGCGCATCTGCTGTTGAGCGATTTGAGCTTGACGCATCTGCGTTTGCGCTTGGCGCATCTGCTGCTGAGCGGCTTTTGCCCTGGTTTTGGCTTCCAGTTCCGCCTCTTTCATCTCCGTTTCGGCTTCCTGTTTATGAGTTTCACCTTGCTCTCTCAGTTTTTCGTCCTCTGTACTATACGGGTTATCTTTGGCGTAGCTTGCTAAAAACTTCTTCCATGCTTTAACTCGCACATCTGGTTCTCCCTTTAAGCTCTCAGTTTGGTCGAATGTCGCTGTCATCTCAAACTGCCATTTTTCCCAATTTAACTGGATTTGCTTTTGTGAGTTTTGGTGTGACATGTATGCAGCGATCAATACAGCTCCCCACAGGATTCCTCCTATGCCAACTATCATACGGTGTTGATTAATCCAATCTTTCAGGTTCGCGGATCCTGCCTGGTTTGTCTGGTTCGTCCGACTTGTCTGGCTTGCACTTTGCTTCGCACCCCTCAGCGCCTCAATAAACGAGCGTATATCCGGATAACGGTCTTGTGGAATAGGCTCCAATGCACGGTCTATCGTATCCGACATCACAGCGTGAGTTTTTGCGTTTAAATCTGACCCGGGTGTTGCATCGAATTTTGACCCACCCTAAGTTTATATCTTAACGGTTCAGGTTGTGGATAGTTTTCTGGTTTTGCCCCCCTTTCCAGTTTGAGTCGAGCTGTTCTTAAAACGGTAACTATCGTTGCCGGTCTCAATGATGTGGCAGTGATGGGTAAGCCTGTCCAATAGTGCCGTCGTCATCTTTGGATCCCCAAACACGTTGCCCCATTCTGCAAAGCTCAGGTTGGTCGTTATCACAAGGCTTGTTCGCTCATAGAGCTTGCCGATGAAGTGAAACAGCAAAGCACCGCCTGCCTGGCTGAACGGCAAGTAGCCCAGTTCATCCAGAATCACCAAGTCGGCATACATCATTCGGCTGGCAAGTTGCCCCTGCTTGCCAGCGGCCTTCTCGAGTTCCAGCGTATTGACCAGTTCGATGGTCGAGAAGAAGCGCACCCGGCGGTGCTGATGCTGCACGGCCTGCACACCCAATGCAGTGGCAAGGTGTGTCTTGCCTGTGCCGGGGCCACCGACCAGCACTACGTTGTGCGCCTGATCCAGAAACTCACAGCGATGCAATTGGCGAATCAGTGCCTCATTCGCCTCGCTCTGGCTAAAGTCGAAGCTCGCCAGGTCGCGGTAGGCCGGGAACCTGGCTGCCTTCATCTGGTAGCCGATAGAGCGTACCTCACGCTCAGCCATCTCCGCTTTGATTAGAGTTCCCAGCATCTCCTGCGCATTCTGGTATGCAGGCGAATTCTGCCTGGCCAGTTCGTCGACGGCTTGCGCCATACCGTACAACTTGATCGCCTTGAGCGAGGTCATCATAGCTTCATGCTGCATGGCGCACCTCCCGTAGCTCATCATAGCGACTGACATTAGCCTGCGGTTCGACCATCAGCGTCAGCGGAGTATCAATGGGAGCTGGTGGTGCGGGCTCAATCAGCCGTTTGAGAAGATTGAGCACATGCTGCTTGGATGGCACACCGGCCTCCAAGGCCAACTCGACCGCCGCCAGCACCGCTGACTCATCATGTTGTAGAACCAGCGCCAGTATCTCAACCATCTCCCGATCACCGCCTTGGCGCTTGAGCAGAATGGCCTGCAATCGCTTGAAGGCATCAGGCAGCTCGGTGAACGGCGCACCATTGCGCAATGCGCCGGGTTTGCGCTGTAATACGCTCAGGTAATGGCGCCAGTCATAAATGGTTCGCCCAATTGCAGGATTGCGTTGAATCAGCCGTGCATGTTCGGCAATAACCTGTGCCTCGGCCACAAACACCAGCCGGTCGGCATACACTCGAAGGCTGATCGGACGGTTGGCATAGGAGGCTGGTACGCTATAGCGGTTGCGTTCGAACGTGACCAGACAGGTCGGCGATACACGTTTGATATGTTCCACAAATCCGTCGAACGGACAGGGCAGCGCCATCAGGTAAGGGCGTTCGGCAGCATAAACATCGGCAACGCTGCGGTCAGGCTGCTCAGGATGGGTAATCTCGCTCCAGAGTGATACACACCGCTGTTGCAACCAATCATTGAGTTCAGCCAAACTGCCGAATGTTGGTAACTGGTTCCATATGCGGTGACGTGAATCCCGTACGTTCTTCTCAACTTGCCCCTTCTCCCAGCCGGATGCAGGATTACAGAACTCGGCATCGTACAGGTGGTGGCTCACCATGGCAGTGAAACGGATGTTGACATCACGCTGCTTGCCGCGTTTTACCTTATCCACGGCAGTCTTCATGTTGTCGTAGATGCCACGGGCAGGCACACCACCAAAGGTTGCGAAGGCATGGTTATGAGCATCGAACAGCATCTCGTGCGTCTGAAGCGGATAGGCACGCAAGAAGAATGCTCGGCTGTGGCTGAGCTTGAAGTGCGCAACTTGCAACTTGGTTCGTTCACCTGCTATGACCGCCCAGTCCTCGCTCCAGTCGAACTGAAATGCTTCTCCTGGTGCAAAAGTAAGTGGGATGAATGTGCCGCGACCAGCGGTCTTGGCCAGTTCCTGCTGCTCTTGCCGCCATCGCTTGGCAAAGGCTGCAACTCGGTCATAGGAACCGGTAAAGCCCAACTGCACCAAGTCTCGGTAAAGTTGTTTGAGACTACGTTTCTGTTTGCGTCCCTTGCTGGCCTCTGTCTTTAGCCATGCCGCCAGTTTGGCAGCATAGTCATCCAGCTTGCTCGGGGTCTTGCGTTTAGGATAATTCGGCTCAACAACTTCGTTGGACAAATACTTCCTGATGGTATTTCGAGCGATTCCGGTCTTGCGGACTATCTCTCGAATCGGCATGTTATCGCGTAAATGCCAACGCCTGATGCTGCTTAATATCGCCACGTTGATCACTCCTGTTTACTCCCGCTCAAATATTGAGCAGGACAGTATCTATACGTGGGTCAAATTTGGATGCAATTTATTGCATTAGGTGGGTCAAATTTATGTGCAAAAACTCACACAGCGCTAACATCTTTGCGAAGCTGCCGTACCGATTTAGATCTTCCCGTTGGAACCTGCCCCGTCAACAACTCATAGAGTAATACTCCTAGTGCATACTGATCCGCACGACTATCTACATCCCTTGAGCCAGTGAGTTGTTCTGGTGCCATATAGTACGCCGTACCCATCACAGAGGTAGATTGGTGGATCTGGCTGCCATTTAATATCCGTGCAATGCCAAAATCCATTAACTTGACTCGGTCTTTTTTTGTCAACCAGATATTTTCAGGTTTGATGTCACGGTGGATGGTAAATTCGTGCGCATACTCCAGCGCATCACACAGTGCGCTAACAATCTCCAGTACTTCTGCTTCCGTGTAGGGGCGGTTGGTGCGTTTTCTGGTCTCGATGTCTTGGCGCAGGCTGCGGCCTTCGAGCAATTCCATAGTGATATATAAGTATGCCCCCTCAGACAGCACATCGTAAGTATTAACGATATTTTGGTGTGCAAGTTTGATCGAAATCATCGCTTCGTTGATAAAGCGCTGTTTAGCGACCTCATTGAAAGTCAATTCGGGAAGCATGACTTTAATGGCAATGTCATCCTTGCGGTTGCGATCATATGCTTGATATACCGCACCCATTCCGCCTATACCTATTTGCTTACGTATCTCGAAACGATCACCCAGTACGTATCCAGCTTGCAAGTTGGCAAATGTACCCGCCCCACCTATGCCAGGAATACCCGTGCGAAATAGATCCGCGCTTGGCAGGTAAGCTAAGTTGGTGTTCGATTGCCCTTGGGGAACTGAGAGATTTTCTGGATTTGCCATTATGCGATCCCCTGTATTAGATTTATTGACTTGTTGCTCCGTTATTTGCAAGGGCGGTTCAAGCTCCAAGTGCAAAAAGCGTAGCGTGCTGCTACCTAAAGTCAAAAGCGTCTGGCATAAACAGCCCTTCCAGACATTTGAATCCGAGTGACTTACGAAGTCGGGGTTCAGCTTCCATGCAATTTCACCCAATACCTTCGCCAAGCTAGCACGCACTCTGTGCCAAATCTTTTTTTATTCTCTTTACGTTGGGATATTCCCGTTCTTGTTGAATCCTACACAAAAACTTTCTAAAAAACAATTAGCCGAAATATATAGGCAATTTACGTAGGCGCCATTAAATGCAGCCAGAAATTGGGTTATAGCTAAGGATTTCCTTTGGGCAGACAGCAACTGAATTGGCTGCATATCGCCCCTTGAACCATCTGATACCCAATGACCGCTTGATTTCATAAAGAACGGTCAGCAAAAGCTTAATCCGCAAGTTTTTTCAGTAGGGTAACGACTTCACGCTTACCCATCCCTCTCAGCATTGCGATCTTGACTAATTGTTGTTTACGAGGACTGGATTTCCCTGCTTCCCAACTATAAATCGTTTGTGCCGATACCCCAAGAAGTGTTCCTGTTTCCACAGCAGATAACTCAAGCCGCTGCCTTAGCGATTTAAACCCCTTAACAGTAAACCGTATTTTGGTTACCTCATCGGACTCCGCTTTTACTTCAGCATTCTTGTTAATCGTCTTTCCCAGACGCGACAGTTGTTGTTCGAGTGTCGCGGTACGCCGCTTCAATGCAGCAATTTCTGATCGGTATTGCGCCGATGCATTCTTGAGTCCTTCCGTCTCGCTGCGTATCTCTTTGCGCGCCAGACGTGTAATTTCTTCCTTCAACATGGATGCGATGTTTGCCAATTTGCTTCTCCGTTTGTCTTGCTCATTAAATCTGAAAGAATACTCTATGACAGCTATTCCATTATTGCAAGTCTATTTAGCCAAAATTGTCCATTAGACAAAACATCCCCTCCCCCTTGCAGGGGGCAGGTTAGTGAGGGGGTAAAAACGCGTTATTTCAACACTTCTACCCCCATCCTAACCTTCCCCCTGCATGGGGGAAGGGACAAATCGGCTCTAATGGCTTTTTTGGGTTTAGATTTCTATTTGTGTCTCTTATTACCGAAAAAATTTGTCACCCATCTCAAACAAGCTGATGATAATTTCGAAGATAATCAGTCCGATCACATACCATTCCAGTTTATGCAGTTGCTTGTTGTCCCACACGTCGGCCAGCGTCTGAGCCGTATCTGAAATCAGGCCCAGTTTACGATCCAGAGCCGACTGCCGCTCCTTCAGTTCGAATTCATCCTCCAGGCTCGCATACAGCCCTTCGAGTTGCGGGAAATTCCATAGCGTCTCCGGCTTGTCGCCGATCTCGGCGCGCCCCACCATGCGGTGTTCAATCAACAGCATGGAACCGATTTTTGACAACAGCTTTCTGGAACCGGCGCTCACTTTGCCGTGCGTGGCCAGCTCCTGCGCCAGCGGCTCGATCTTGTCGAATTCACCGGCAACTTTTTTCTCATACAGCGTGAGCACCAGATTCTTGCTCAAGGCATCGGCGATGACCTGCAATTTCTCCAGCGTAACTTCGTCCAGCGAAACCGCGCCGCTCTGCACGCCGATGCTGTTCCTGCCGCAGTGGATTTCCAGTTCCTCGGTTTCCGGCGCCTGATAGGAATTGGTCAGCAGCGGCTTGAGCGTCTCAATGAACCTGGCTTCGTCCAAGCTCTTCACCCCGAACAGCACTACGACGCCGTAACGGAACAACACGGCAATGCCGCCATCAGTATCCACCTCCAGCGTCAACGGCGTGGTCGCCAGGCAATCGGCGATCTTGAATAATTTCAAATCCAGACGGTCGCCCAGCAGCAACGCGCGCGCTTTCAAGTCCTGACGATTTTTTAATTGGAGTTCCATGAGATCACCCGCGTCTAATCAGTGGACAGCATATTGGGACTGGCTCGTAGCGTCAAATTGTTGGGTGGCTGTTCAGGGTTCGTCCCAATTCTGCTAAAGTTCGGCCATGAGCAAACAAACCCTGGACCGCATCCTGCAATCGCAAGGCTTCGGCACCCGCAAGTGGTGTGCCGAATTAGTCGCCGACGGCGAAGTCAGCATCAATGGCGAAGTCATCACCGACCACCGCATTGCTTTCGAAACCACCGGCTTGCAGTTTGACCTCTTCGGCGAAACGTGGATTTATCGCGAGCATCTGTATATCGCGCTGAACAAGCCCGCCGATTACGAATGCTCGCGCAAGCCCAGCCATCACCCCGGCGTACTCAGCCTGCTGCCGGAACAATTCGCCCGGCGCGACGTGCAACCGGTGGGTCGCCTCGACCACGATACCACCGGCCTGCTGCTGATGTCGGACGACGGCACATTCATCCACGCACAATCCTCACCCAAGCGCCACATTCCCAAGGTCTATGTCGCCACCACTCAAGACCCGGTAACGCCGGAACTGGTCGCAAAGTTGCTGGGCGGCGTGAAGCTGCACGACGAACCCGCGCCCTTGGCCGCGGTGACTTGCAACATGCTGGACACACACAAAATGGAGATTGTGCTGGAACAGGGAAAATATCATCAGGTGAAACGTATGCTGGCCGCTGCCGGGAATCACTGCGAGGCATTACGCCGTTCGCAGATCGGAGGGTTGAAACTTGATACGCTGGAACTGGCGGAAGGTGAATGGTGTTATCTGAATGATGATCAACGGGCGCTGCTGATGGCGGGCTAACGCCCCGTTAATCGCTCACGACACACTGCCCGACGTTCTATTCCGGCGCGCCCTGCCAAAGCATGTCGTAGCCCAACTCTTTGCTGTCCGTACACAGCTTGCCCAGCGCAGAAAACTTCTCCTTGAATACCTTGTCGGCATGCGACTTTTCATGTTCCTCAAATGATCGCCAGTAAGTAACAATCGCAATATGACTGTCCGCCGTTCTGGATGCACTCAAGGAACCTTCGTCCGAAATGAAGCCCGAGAATTGAAAAACCTGTCCGGCGATGAATCCGCCTTTTTCCCCGCCATAGGTGTTTTTCACGACATTGCACATCTCGCCCAGCGCCAACTCAACCTCTTCCATCTCCACACCGGGTTTAACCGTAAGTGTATTGAAAAGCATTTTCGCCCCGAAAGGAACGCTAATAGGTTCAAACATGGTAATCCCCCTTATTAATATTAAAAATTCTGCCGCCCCATTTCACCTTCTTGAAACTCGCAGATTAAGCACTCAGAACGCAACCAGTCGGCTTAGGCATTCCGCCGTATTTGGTGATCGGCTTCATCGGGCCAGTCAACCATAGTTCGAAGACTTCTTTCTGTTCTTCGCCGATGTGTTTGGCAAATTTGCGTATCGGCGGCACCGTTCCGAATTCCTCGAAATATTCGCGCGCCTTGACGATCTGTTCCCATTTCTTCTCATTGAGTTCATAACCGTCAATCTCAGCCATTGAATGACCGATCTCAGGAGACCAGTCGCTCATATCTACAAGATAGCCATCACCATCACGTTTTGGGATATTCATGTTTAAAACCTTTCTCTTAAAATTAAAGATGAAACGTATTAAACATTACCAGACTAATTTAGTCAAGCTTTATGGCATTAAAAACACTTCAATAAGAATATATCTATTGTTACATAATGTTACGTAATGTTTACTGTCCTGATTTGAGATCAAAGATGCAAAAATGCGACCACCTTCGCGCAATCATAGAAAACTATCTGTTCTGCGCAGGCGATCCACCATCTCTCGCATAATAGCGCCCGACCCCGGCAGTCTTCGCCTCTCTAAATGAAGCTGTTTATTGCGCAAGAGCAACCGTAGTCGCTGCGGTTGTTTTATCGATATCCAGTTGCACCTCGCAGAATTCATTGGTTTCTCCGGACGGAGTGGGATCGTCCGCACAACTGCAACCGCCGATCACCCCTGTGTAGAAAATCCCTGCCTTGATGCGGATAATATTTTCCATCTCGGAAACGCTGTGGATTAGCACCGTGATCGGGGCATCAACCACATAGTTGCCAATTGTTAATCCCTGTTGCAGGGGCAGATGATCGGCGTTCAATTGCGTGATTTCCTGTTTGAGGACGGCCTCAAAATCGGGTGTTCCCCAAGCATGTAATGATTTGGTGAATTGAGTCATGAAACCATGGCCTGTCAAAAACTATTGTGGAGCGGCGCAAAATAGTACGCTGCGTTAGCAACTCCAAGCCCGGATCATTTCCGCTTGTCAGTCTTGGCAGAAGGAGTGGCGGATTTGCGCACGACAAACGGCGTGCCGGTTTGTTCGGCCAGTTGGCGTGCCTTCTCGGAAGCACGCAACAAGGCTTGCGGGGCTTTTTGCAAGTCGGGGTCTTTCGAATGGGAAACGGGTGCTTTCATGGCAGTCAACTTTCTTCCAGCAAAATAGGTGGTGCGCCCGAATTATCGTACAGTTGCCAGCTATCCACCAGCACCTAAAACCCGTTCGTGGTGAGCTTGTCGAACCACTGTTAGCTTGCCACCAATGGCCTTCGACAGGCTCAGACCGAATGGTTGTGCGTTTCTCTTTTCAGGGCTTCCCGAATAACTCGTCGAGCGGATTCTTGCCTGCGGGGGCACTGCCGGAAACGCACGTAGCAGTGAACTCTTCCTCGATATTGTCGCGATAGAAGCTCCATGCCGCCCCTGAACTGCTGAGACGGTGCCAGATGTCCTCGCCCACGCCGCTGTACTGCAACGTGCTGCCGTTGTCGTACTGGACTTGCAGCATACGGGCGCGCGCATCGTAGCCAATGGCGCGCAACTTGCCCGAATTGATCTTCTTCATTTCCATGGTGGTGTCCTGGAACTATTTCGAGCTTGGCTCCGTTAGAAATCTAGTTGACTTTGGGCTGAGCCTTGCTGAGGGAAAGGTACTCCCGACTCAATTGACTCCAATAAGTTTCTGACATTGATCGCTATCCGTTCTGCAAATAACACTGGAACAGCATTCCCTATCTGCTTATGAATATCACGTTTATTTCGCCCCAAAAATACCCAATCATCTGGGAAAGTTTGGAGTCTCGCATATTCTCTATGAGTAAACGTTCTCATTTGATCTGCGACGATACGCCACAGCTTTGTAGTTGCCTCCGGGTTTCTAACATGCTTTTCAGTTTCCCTGTTTTTATCGACACGCTCAGCATGTACCCTTCCCCGCGCCCAGCCCCATACTGTTGCCGTGTCAACCGCTGGAAAGGGTTCGTCAAATGAGCGTAATGGATGCCCATCAGACCCAGTTCTCGATATTCTAAATGGGACTGTGTCATGCCCTACAGATGACAAATCCTTTTCTAGACACGTATGCACACGACTCTTAAACCCCCACTCTGGCGAATGGTTTGGCAAACACACGTTGTCATCCCGACCTAACTCAAATAGTACATTTCTAATTGTCGCAGGATTTACATCCGGCGTAGGCAGTTCGTATCCATTTGGGAAATGCCCTCGAACAGCAACAAAAACAAAACGCCTTCTTGTTTGTGGAACACCGAAGTAACAGACCTTAAAAACATCATATCTAACTGAATAGCCCAATTTCTCTAATTGACCACAAATTTCATCAGCGAAGTTTTTTCCTGACCAAGGCGCAATCATAGTACGTAGATTTAGTACATTTTCAATTACTACCACCTTTGGTCGTATTTGATCTGCAATGCGTATCATCTCTAGGAAAAGTTCATTCCTTGAATCATTCGCATCTCTATTGCCACCAAGCGAGAATCCCTGACACGGAGGTCCTCCAATAAGAACATCCGTTTCTGTGCGCGTCGGTATATATGACTTCACATCTCCAAGATGGATATTCCAATCAGGTCTATTCTTCCTCAGTGTCGCGACACATTGCTCATCCAGTTCAACGCACTCAAGGTGCTTGAATCCCTGCAATTCGAATCCAAGATCGAGTCCGCCTGCGCCACTAAATAGGCTTAGTACATTGTACTGACGTTTTGCTTGCATCAAAACGAGCCGGATTGTTGTGGCATGTAAACCGCAGGTGCATCGTCTATCTCTGTTAAGTACGCTTGCCTCTTCTTCTGCTTCCTTGCCTTGCACTTTGAAAATATATCTACAATTTCAGAAATCTCATTTGTAAAATCATTACAAAATTGCGTATAGCCAAATGTTTGCTTTTTTATGTCAGCTCTATTAATTTTCGCTGTGACAAACAAACCTGAATCGTCAATCTGATAAATAAATTCGTCCTTGATCACGAAGCTGTGTTTTTTATAGAACGTGGGAATATCAACGTTCATTGGATTGGGATAAAGATACATCGCTCTTCCTCGCACTGAGCCTTCACCATAAGGACCATGCCCATACTGACTGGTGTTTAGGTACTTACCTTGAAGGTGCAAGTCAAAATCATAGTTAAGAAAATCGCCATCCATTAGGCAACTCGTTACCAAGTGAGTTTTGTCGTAAGAAAGAAGACCAAAGAAATAGAAAGTTTTTATTTTTGATACCTGCCCGCCAATTTTGATCTGCATTTGTCCACATGGTATGCAACTGTTGTAATCCAGCGTCAAACCACGCGAATCTTTTCCAGTAATGCTTTCATCTACTTTCTTTACTTCAATACCAATCACTTCTCTTGTTTTTTTGTCTCTGATAATTATGTCAGGTGTAGTAAGTGGCCCTGAGTGCACAACCTCAAACTCCGGCAGTGACTTTGCAAGTAACTCGCCAAACCACTCATCAAAGGGATCGTCTTGTACGGTACCCACAGTCGAAAGAGGGCGAAGCGTAACGGGGATCTTCCCATCTTGCTTTATCTCCATCAGTTTTAGGTAGATTGTTTTTGCTATGTGAATATGGCTCATAAAAAAAGAAACATGCTCCTAAAAACTACACTACCAGTAATCAATCGTCTTGTGTATCCACTAGTTCGTTGAGCAAATTAGCCCCAAGAAACCATCACATAAGCTGAGACAGACTTGCCTAAAATTATTTAAACTTCACCGGCTAATCGGCTTATACCGAATGCGCTTTGGTTTTGCGCCTTCTTCGCCTAAACGCTTCCGTTTGTCCGCTTCGTATTCCTGATAGTTGCCGTCGAAGAAGTTCCACTTGGAATCACCTTCCGCCGCGAGGATGTGGGTGGCGATGCGGTCGAGGAACCAGCGGTCGTGGGAGATGACCATCACGCAACCGGCGAATTCGAGCAACGCGTCTTCGAGCGCGCGCAAGGTTTCCACATCCAAGTCATTGGAGGGTTCGTCCAGCAGCAGCACGTTGCCGCCGGAGATCAGCGTCTGCGCCAGATGCAAGCGTCCGCGCTCGCCGCCTGAGAGTTGACCGACGAGCTTGGCCTGATCGCCGCCCTTGAAGTTGAAGCGGCCGATGTAGGCGCGCGCCGGGGTTTCGTATTTGCCCACGGTGAGGATGTCGTTGCCGCCGGAGATGGCATCGAACACGGTCTTTTCGCTTTCCAGCGAGTCGCGCGCCTGATCGACGTGCGCGATCTTGACCGTCTTGCCGATCATGACTTCGCCGCTGTCCGGTTGTTCCTTGCCTGTAATCATGCGGAACATGGTGGATTTACCCGCGCCGTTCGGGCCGATGATGCCGACGATGGCACCGGGCGGAACCTTGAAGCTGAAGTTGTCGATCAACAGACGGTCACCGTAGGCTTTGCTCACATTGTTGAACTCGATGACTTCGTTGCCCAGCCGCTCGCCGACGGGGATGAAGATTTCCTGCGTTTCGTTGCGTGCCTGATGTTCCTGCGAATTGAGTTCTTCGAAACGAGCGATACGCGCCTTGGATTTTGCCTGGCGGCCTTTCGCATTTTGACGCACCCATTCGAGTTCTTGCTTCATAGCTTTTGCGTGGGCGTCGAGTTGCTTCTGCTCGGTTGCCAGACGCGCACCTTTTTGCTCCAGCCAGCTCGAATAATTGCCCTTCCACGGGATGCCGTGGCCGCGATCCAGTTCGAGTATCCATTCGGCGGCGTTGTCGAGGAAGTAGCGGTCATGGGTGACGGCGACCACGGTGCCGGGGAAACGCACCAGAAATTGTTCCAGCCATTCCACCGATTCGGCATCAAGGTGGTTGGTCGGTTCGTCCAGCAGCAGCATGTCGGGTTTTTCCAGCAGCAGCTTGCACAGCGCCACGCGGCGCTTCTCGCCGCCGGAGAGATTCTTGACGAGCGCATCCCATTCCGGCAGGCGCAGCGCATCGGCGGCGATTTCCATTTGATGTTCGGCATCGCTGCCGGAAGCGGCGATGATGGCTTCGAGGCGCGCCTGCTCGGCGGCGAGCGCATCGAAATCGGCGTTCTCTTCGGCGTAGGCGGCATACACTTCGTCCAGCTTCTTCTGTGCCTGCATCACTTCGCCCAGTCCCTGCTCCACTTCCTGGCGCACGGTGTACTCGGGATTCAGTTGCGGCTCCTGCGGCAGGTAGCCGATCTGGATATTCGGCAGATGCTGCACTTCGCCGTCGTATTCCTTGTCCACACCCGCCATGATGCGCAGCACTGTAGATTTACCGGAGCCGTTCAGTCCGAGCAGGCCGATCTTCGCGCCGGGGAAAAAACTCAGCGAAATATCCTTGATGATTTGACGTTTGGGAGGGACGATCTTGCTCACGCGGAGCATTGACATTACATATTGGGCCATGGCGGTTAGTCTGGAGTTGAAAGATGCGCGATTCTAACCTATTACCCCGACAAGTAGGATGGGTGGAGCGCAGCGTGACCCATCAATGCCGTTCATAGCATGTGATGGGTTACGCTGCGCTCCACCCATCCTACAACTCCTGCCTCAGTGATATGATGCGCTCAGAAAAACAAACTAATCAGCGAGGACGTTTCTATGGATATCCGCACCATCTCCACTCAACCATTCTCCGACCAGAAGCCCGGGACTTCCGGGCTGCGCAAGAAAGTCCCGGTATTCCGGCAGCCGCACTATCTGGAAAATTTCGTGCAATCCATTTTCGACAGCATCAACGCACCGAAGGGCGCGACGCTGGCTCTTGGCGGCGACGGACGCTATTACAACCGTACGGCGATCCAGATCATTCTGAAGATGGCGGCGGCCAATGGCTTCGGCAAGGTGCTGGTGGGACGTAGCGGCATACTCTCCACTCCGGCTGCCTCGTGCGTGATCCGCAAATACCAGACCTTCGGCGGCATCATCCTTTCCGCCAGCCATAACCCCGGGGGGCCGGACGGCGACTTTGGCATCAAGTACAACAGCAGCAACGGCGGCCCTGCCACCGAGACCGTGACCGAAGCGATTTTCGCCAAAAGCAAAAGCATCAGCACATACCGCATCCTCGATGCCGCCGACATAGCGCTGGATGCGCCGGGAAAGTTCACGTTGGGCATGATGCAGGTCGAGGTGTTCGATCCGGTAAGCGACTACGCTGCATTGATGGAATCGCTGTTCGACTTCGCGGCGATCCGTAACTTGTTAACGGGGTTCCGCATCAAGTTCGATGCCATGCACGCGGTGAACGGCCCTTATGCCAAGGAAATTCTGGAGCACCGTCTCGGTGCGCCCGCAGGCAGCGTGATGAACTTCGTGCCGCTGGAAGATTTCGGCGGCGGCCATCCCGATCCCAACTTGACTTACGCGCATGAACTGGTGGAGATTATGTACGGCGATAATGCGCCGGACTTCGGCGCGGCCTCGGACGGCGACGGCGACCGCAACATGATTCTGGGCACGCACTTTTTCGTCACGCCCTCCGACAGCCTCGCCCTGCTTGCCGCCAACGCCACCCTGGTTCCAGGCTACAAGCAAGGGCTGGCGGGAATCGCGCGCTCGATGCCGACCAGCGCGGCGGCGGATCGCGTGGCGCAGGCGCTGAACATCCCCTGCTACGAAACACCCACCGGCTGGAAATTTTTCGGCAACCTGATGGATGCGGGCAAGGTCACGCTGTGCGGCGAAGAAAGTTTCGGCACCGGCTCCGACCATGTGCGCGAGAAGGACGGCCTGTGGGCAGTATTGTTCTGGCTCAACATCCTCGCGGCGCGCAGGCAATCGGTGGAAAGCATAGTCCGCGAACACTGGGCGAAATATGGCCGCAACTTCTATTCGCGCTACGACTACGAAGGCCTGCCCACCGAAGCGGCGCAAGGTGTAATGCAGCATTTAAAAGACAATTTTGTCGCGCTGACCGGTGCACAGTTCGGCAAGTACACCGTGAAGTTCTGCGACGACTTCAGCTACACCGATCCGGTGGATGGCAGCGTGAGCAAAGGGCAGGGCGTGCGCATCATCTTCACCGACGGCTCGCGCATCATCTTCCGCCTCTCCGGCACCGGCACCGAAGGCGCGACGTTGCGCGTGTATCTTGAAGCCTACGAGGCCGATACCTCGCGCCACCACCTCGACGCGCAAGTGGCGCTGGCTGATTTGATTCAGATTGCACTGCAAGTTTCGGAGTTGAAGCAACGCACGGGGCGCGAGCAACCGACGGTGATTACCTGATTTTAGCTGACGTTGGGGCAATGGCCCATTTTGCAGGAGCGAGTCATGTCCGGTAGGCTTGATACAGTAAAACCAGCTTAATTTCGCTGAATTTCAGTACATCATTCAACAACTCTAAATTCGAGCGGACTTGATTTTCCGATCCGTATTCCTTGCCCCTCTTGTCAATATTGAAAACTTCTTTATAATCCGTCGCTGGTAAATTAAGACAAGCTCGCGGAACCGGCTGGTTCCATCACACAAGACATCAGTTCCGTCCACAATGTGGCATAAGGAACTGGGCACAGGGGAGGCAGCATAAATATATAGAGCGTACTGGCAAGGGCAGTGGCTGTTCGTCAAATTCACATGTTGACGGGCGCGTCTGTGGTCAATGCGCCATGCTATTGATGTTTGGACACGGTGATATAACTCACTTCATCGCTGATTGCCAGAGGACTCAGGCAATTCAGCGCGATCTCATCATATTATTAGGCAGCAAGCGTTTTCCTCCGTATGATGATTTTATTCCACGCGGCTGCAAACAACAGAATTCGATAAAGAAAGGGTAAGTGAACTATGAATTTAAGTGGAATGCTCCACGGAGCTGGGCTGCTCAAGATCGTTGATTTTCCAGCTTCGGAAGTGCTTGGGCCGGAAGCCAGCGAACACGAGATCCACAGCATGATCGAGCGTTGCGGTTCGGTCTTCGTCAAACCTATCTTCAAGGGGGGTATAGGCAAAAAGGGCAAATCCGGGCTGATCGGGCGCGCCACAGACCTGAAGTCGGCGCTGGCCGAGAAAGAGCGCCTGTACTTTGCAGAATATAAAGTTGGCGATATCGTGTACAAGTCGCGGGGAGTCACCTTCGAAGGCGCCGTCCCGGCCCAACATGAGATTTATTTTTCGATCACCGATTCGACCCGCTACCGCGCGCCGGTCATGACGCTCACCCATCACGGCGGCATGGATATCGAGGAATTGGATAAGACCCAGATCGTCGAAGTCCCGTTCGATCCGATGACAGGACTCAAATCCTTCGTTATCTCCAACGCGCTGTCAGATCTGGGCGCACCGCGCGAGATCGTGTCGCCGCTGGTGCAACACCTGCCTAAACTATGGGATTTGTTCCATCATTACGGCATGTCTACGTTGGAACTTAATCCCATCCGCATGATGGAAACCAAGTCCGGTTCGTTGGTGCCGGTAGCTTGCGACTTCAAGTGCGGCTTCGATCGCGATGATCCACGCATAAGCCGCTTGAACCTGCCCGATGACCTCTTCGTAACCGAGGCCAACGACTTCGAGCAGGAGATCAACGAGCTGCGCACTTATCAGGGACAGAGTGACGTTTATGTGATCAATGAAAAAGGCACCATTCTGGCTCCCACATTCGGTGGCGGCGCAAATTCTCTGGTCACCGAAGTGTTGGGCAACGATGCCATTATTTCCTCAGATTTTGGGGGTAATCCGCCCTATGAAAAAATGTACGATGTGATGCGCATCTGCCTTAAATATTATCTCAAGCAATCCAATGTATTGTTTATCATCGGAGGCAAGGCCAACAATACAGATATCTTCGTCACGTTCCGGGCAATGGCCGATGCGCTGCGCGATTACTTCAGCGAACGCGGCCCGACTCCACTGTACGTGGTGATAGGTCGCGGCGGCCCCAATGTGATACGCGGCATGGGGGTTTTCAAGGATGTGCTCGACTCGTTGCGGATTCCCTACAAGATTTTTGGTTTTGATTCGGCAATGACAGACGTGGTGAACTACGCTCAAGAGGCGGATCGCTGGATGAAAAGCGGTGGCCGTGCTGAAGTGGCAAAGTTACTGGGGCTGCCAACCGACGCTTGAGCGTAGGGTGGGCACGTCTTTGTGCCCACACGTCTACCCATTTAATACCGTCAGCGTGGGCACAGAATCCTGCCCACCCTACGAAAATAAATATTTAAGCAATGAATAGTAAAGGTGATATGTAATGAGAAAGCCTGGTATCGAAAACTTTAAATACTTTGTTGGCATCCGCTCGCTGGCAGATATTGCGACCCCTGAAGATCGCATCTGCGTGCTGAACATCACGGGTAACGAATCCCGTGCCGTGACCCCGGTCAGCCATGTCTATTCTGGAGGCAATGTGGTGTTCGGCACTTCACCGGGCCGTCGCGGGCAGGTTGTTGAGACAAGCCTGGGCAACATTCCCGTTTACAACAACGTGCGTGAAGGCATGGATGCCGGACACAAATTCAACGTCGGTGTCGTCTACCTGCCGCCCTCCGCCGTGCGTGACGGTGTCGCCGAACTGATCAGGATCAATCCGGATGTCGAGAAGGTCATCATCCTCACCGAAAAAGTGTCGGTGCATGATGCCCGCGAAATTCGGGCGCTCGGACAGCAGCGCGGGGTGGATATTTTTGGCGCTAACTGCCTCGGTGTGGCTGATTCGTGGAATCATATACGAATCGGCGGCGCACTGGGCGGCGATAATCCTGCGGAGACTTTGCGCAAAGGCTCGGTCGCCATCTATTCCAACTCCGGCAACTTCACCACCACCATCGCCAACTATTTGGCCATTGGCGGTTGGGGGACGACGACGCTGATCTCCAGCGGCAAGGATGTCTACATTAATTTCGCCACCCCCGAGTTTGCCTTTGCCATGGCCAACGATTCTCGCACCAAGGCAGCGGTGATGTACTCCGAACCGGGCGGTTACTACGAACAAACTGTCACCTTTGCAAAGCCGGTAGTGGCTTGCGTGGTTGGTCGCTGGAAAGCCAACCTGACGCGTGCTGTCGGCCATGCCGGTGCCATCGCCGGATCGGGTGACGATGCACGGGCCAAAGAAAAATGGTTCATGGACAAGTTCGGTGTAAACGACCTGTTCACGCCTGAAAATCCTGTATGTTCAAAACTAGGAGCGGTAGTCACCAATATTTCCCACATCCCGCTGGCGCTGACTGCGGTGATGAAATTGAACGGCGTGGAGAAGGATTTCCCGCCGGAAGGCAATCTGGAACTGAAGCCATGGTTCGGTGACGACCAAGGTTTGAAACTCCCGCCTGCATTGAATATTCCCGTGGTCAAGGCCTTGTCGCCTTACGATGTACAAATCGCCGAACTGCTCAAAAATGTTGGCGCCATCTTCCCGCGCCAGTCCATGAAAGACTGCTCGGGAAGCTCGGTGATGGATCCCAAGACCCAGGTCACCAAGGTCAACGGTATCTCCATTCTGGACTCCGCCAAGCAGCCGCTCGAATCCAACCTGTGCTTGTCGCTGGTGCGCGAATTCAATGACGCCAACGACAATGCCCTGTTCAACCTAGCGGTAGCCGCACGGGTCAACCTGCACGGTGAGGTCATGCTGGCTGCTGCCGACGCTGCACGCGAGGCAGGCAATGCCCCTAACACGGCGATCAGCGCGGCTGTTGCGCTGCTCGGCCCGAAGCGCGTAGACGGCGCACGTCAGGCTGCCGACACATTGGTTGAACTGTTCGCCCACTCAGGCTTGGCCAAGGGCGACGACGAACAGGCCAAAATCACGCCACTCACGGCCAGCCCCGAGCAACTTGCCACCCTGTTGGGCAAAGCGCCGGATGCGCAAGCCGAAGCCATGCTCAAAGCTTACGACAAACGCGGCGGCAAGTCGGTTTTCGTGCGTTATCTGCGCTCGCTGAAAGGCCATGTGACCACCGATGCGGTGATCGCCGCGCTCACCACGACCATCGCCTGGGAGCCTCTGATCCGCAAGCGTATTTCGCGCCTGACCGTGCGCAATCTGCCCTGGTATGCCCACTTGTTCGCCGTCATCATTGGTGCGGCGACCGAGAGCAAGCATCACCTGCCGGGCAAGTTCTGCGGTATCGACAACGAAGAAATTCTGGGATCGTGGACCATTACCGAATTGGCCTATCTGTCCCTGATGGGCGAGCGCCCAACCGAGGCAACCCTGTTCCCGTTCCAGGTTATTCTGGGGCTGATTATCTCCAACGGTGTCGGCACCATTTCGGCACAAGGCTGCAAAGGCGCAGTATCGGCCGACGGCCCGGAATCTCCCGAGCGCGTGCAGATCAACAAGGGCATGATCGGTTTCCTCACCCACACCGGCTTTGCCCACGGCGGCAACGGCTTCGAGGGCATCCAGTTCCTGATCGAGAGCTTCAAGAACACACCGCTGACCGATGCCAGCGCCGCCAACCACGGCCTCGACCTCAAGGCGATGGCGACGGAATTCGCGCTGGCCTTCAACAAGGAAAAGAAAGCGGGCAAGGCGCTCGGCCTGCCGGTGCGCAACATCCCCGGCGTCAACCACCCGGTATTCAAGGGGCATCAGGTCAACAAGGATCCGCGCGAGGTTTACATCGCGGAACTGTTCGAGGAACGCGGCGAAAAGAACGTGTTCCACGACTTTTACCGCACGCTGGTGCAAGCCTTGTTCGACAACGGCGTGACTAACAACGTGTTCTGCGTGAACATCGACGCCATCATCGCCGCGATGTTGCTAAAGCTCCTGTGGTCGCGTTATCGCAAGGGCACATTCAGCGAGAGCTCGATGGAAATGGCCGCATTTACCGCATTCCTGTTCGGTCGTATGGCGGGATGTGCCGGTGAAATTGACGACCACATCAATCGCGGTCGCAACATGGATACGCGGACTCCGGCTTCACAATGCAGTCACGTGTCGTAACTGGAATTACATTGTAGGGTGGGCACAGTGCCCACCCTATTTGGTTTTTATTTTTTAACGCAACAAGTTGGAGCGGAACGCAAGATGGGTAGAGCACATCGCCTAACCCAATCATTACAGTTCATCAATCTCCGAGGCGTTGCGCTGCTTCAGCCGTCCTGTCAGGACTGCTGATTTATTATTTGACGCAATAATTTTGGAGAGCTTATGTCCGCATTAAATGTCGCACAAAAAATCCTCCTGGCTAACGCAGCCGGGGGATTGAAGCAACTCCCCGAACCGGGGCAGCCACTGGAAATCCAATTCACCCATACCCTCTATCAGGACGCTACCGGCACTGCCGCCGCGCTTGCCTTCGAAAAAATGGGCGTGGATCGGGTGAAGACCACTTCCGTTATCGTGGTGGATCACAAGACCCTGCAAGTCGGCTATATCGACGGCGACGACCATCGCTACCTCGAAACCTTCAGCAAAAAATACGGCTGCTGGTTCTCGCGCGGCGGCAACGGCATTTGTCACAGCGTGTTTCTGGAAGATTTCGCAGCTTCCCGGCAAGTCGGTTATCGGCTCCGATTCCCACACTACCAACGCAGGCGGCATGGGCATGCTGGCGATGGGCGCGGGCGGCACCGATGTGAGCTTTGCCATGGCGGGAACCTCCTACAAGATTGAAATGCCGAAGGTGGTGCAGGTCAATCTTACCGGCGCGCTGCATCCGGGCGTGCTGGCCAAGGACGTGATCCTGAACGTGCTCGCCGTCATCGGCATCAAGGGCAACAAGGACATCTGTCTGGAATACACCGGGCCGGGATTAAAGAGCTTGGCAGTGCCTGATCGTGCCACCATCTGCAACATGGGAACTGAAGGCGGTGTCGCCTTTTCGATCTTCCCTTCGGATGAAATCACCAAGGCCTTCCTCGAAGGTCGGCAGCGCGCGAAGGACTTCCAGCCGCTGACCGCCGATGCGGGTGCAACTTATTCACGCACCGTCGAGATAGACTTGTCGGCGCTGGTTCCCACCATTGCGCTGTATCCGCGCCTGAAATCCATGGAACCCGTATCCAAGCATGCCGGAATACCGGTAGATGCCGTGTTCATCGGTAGCTGCACCAATGCCAATTACGAAAACCTGGCTCGTGTCGGCGAGATTCTGCGCGGCAAAAAAGTCAAGGTTGACACCGCCATTGCACCCGGTTCGCAAGCTATTGCACGCCAACTGGCAGCGGCCGGTTATATGGAAATTTTCTATGCGGCCGGTGTGCGCATTATGGAAAATGCCTGTAGCGCCTGTATCGGCCAAGGCTTCAGCCCACCAAGCAATGGCGTGATGCTGTCCACCGCCAACCGCAACTTCGCCGGACGCTCTGGAACAGAGAGTGCCGCTGTGCATCTGGTCAGCCCGGTAACCGCAGCCGCCAGTGCCGTGATGGGTTGTCTGACCGACCCGCGCGACCTCCTCGGTGCCAACCCAAGCCTCACCATCAAGCAAGTGCCGCCGGTGGTTGACATGGGCGCTTATCAGGCACCGCTGCCACCTACCGAAGCTGCCAAGGTGGTGATGCGTTACGGCCCCGACATCGCACCGCTGCCGACGCTGACCAGCTTGCCCGCAAAATTGGAAGGCGAAGTCATGCTCAAGCTGGGCGACGAAGTCACGACCGATCTGATCCAGCCAGCAGGCAAGTATCTATCCCTGCGTTCCAATGCGGACGAATACGCCAAGCAGGCCACCTTCATTCAGGCCGACAAGACTTTCAGCGCCAGGGCTGCGGCAGTACGCGATGCGGGCGGTCATGGCTTCATCGTGGCTGGTGACGGATACGGCATGGGCAGTTCCCGTGAACACGCCGGACTGTGTCCGCGCATTCTGGGGATACGCGCCATCGTGGCCAAGGGCTTCGAGCGCATCCATTTGGCCAACCTTGCCAACTTCGGCATTTTGGGGCTGACTTTTGAGAATCCAGCCGATCTTGAGCGCATAACCCAAGGTGCCAAAGTTGCGCTGGATACTTCCGGTTTAGAGAGCGGTCATCTCAAGCTGACAGTTAGCGGTGATGGCGATATTCCGCTCAAGCTCGCGCAAGGGAAGGAAGATATTCCCATGATCCGCGCAGGCGGTGCGCTTTCGTTGTTTGCCAGCCAGCATAAAGCGGCTTAACGGAACCAACATTATCAATTTGATGTAGGTCGGGCTCTGCCCGACCTACTGGAGTTATTGACTGAAAGAGAAAAATCATGACAACCGCAAAAATTATTTACACGATGGTCGATGAGGCACCCGCACTGGCGACTTATTCCTTGCTGCCTATTGTTCAGGCATTCACCAAGGCAGCCGGTGTTGCCGTTGAAACAAGGAATATTTCCCTTGCAGGCAGAATTATTGCGAACTTTCCCGAAAACCTGACTGCCAACCAAAAGATTGCCGATGAACTAACCGAACTGGGTGAGCTGACGCTGAAGCCGGAAGCCAATATCATCAAGCTGCCGAATGTAAGTGCATCGGCTCCGCAATTGAAAGCGGCGATCAAGGAATTGCAGTCGCAAGGTTACAAGGTTCCAGACTATCCGGAAGACCCGAAGACCGACGCCGAGAAGGAAATCAAGGCGCGCTACAGCAAGGTGCTCGGCAGCGCCGTTAACCCCGTATTGCGTGAAGGTAACTCCGACCGCCGCGCAGCGCTCTCGGTCAAGAATTACGCGCGTAAGAATCCGCACAGAATGGGCGTATGGAGTCCCGATTCCAAAACCCATGTGGCGCACATGAAGGCAGGGGATTTCTACGGCAGTGAAAAATCCGTCACGGTTTCCGAAGCCGGTCCGGTACGCATCGAGTTTGTCGGCGCAGACGGCAAGACTACGGTACTGAAGGAAAAGACTACATTGAAGGCAGGCGAGGTGATCGATGCGGCAGTGATGAGCCGCCGCGCTTTGCGCGCATTCTATGAAGAGCAGATAGCGGAAGCGAAGAAACAACCTGGCGTGCTGCTGTCATTGCACCTCAAAGCCACCATGATGAAGATATCCGATCCCATCATGTTCGGCCATGCTGTTTCCGTTTATTTCAAGGATGTGCTCGATAAGCATGCCGCAACTCTCAAGCAATTGGGCGTCAATCTCAACAACGGTTTCGGCGACCTGCTGGCAAAAATAGCCACGTTGCCGGAAGCCAAGCGTGCCGAGATCGAAGCCGACATTCAGGCTTGCTACAAAAATCAGCCGCAACTGGCGATGGTGAATTCCGACAAGGGCATCACCAATCTGCATGTGCCCAGCGACGTGATCATCGATGCCTCCATGCCACCCATGATCCGCGATGGCGGCAAGATGTGGGGAAAAGACGGCAAGCCGTACGACACCAAAGCAATGATTCCTGATCGCTGCTACGCCAGTGTTTTTCAGGCAGTCATTGAAGATTGCAGGAAGAATGGCGCCCTTAACCCGGTGACCATGGGCAGCGTGCCCAACGTCGGCCTGATGGCGCAAAAGGCAGAGGAATACGGCTCGCACGACAAGACTTTCGAAATGTCCGGCAACGGCGCTGTCCGCGTCGTTGATGCTGCTGGCAAGGTGCTGATGGAACAGAAAGTTGAGCAGGGCGACATCTTCCGCATGTGCCAAGCCAAGGACGCGCCTATTCAGGACTGGGTCAAACTGGCTGTTACCCGCGCCAAGCTTTCCAACACACCGGCCATATTCTGGCTGGACAAGAACCGCGCACACGATGCGCAAATCATCGCGAAGGTCGAAAAGTATCTCAAGGATCACGACACCAAAGGCCTCGACATCAGCATCATGGAACCGGCGGATGCCTGCCGCGTTTCGCTGGAGCGCATCCGCGCGGGCAAGGACACGATCTCTGTTACCGGCAACGTGCTGCGCGACTACCTCACCGACTTGTTCCCGATCCTCGAACTGAATACCAGCGCGAAGATGCTGTCCATCGTTCCCTTGATGAGCGGCGGCGGACTGTTCGAGACCGGCGCAGGCGGCTCTGCTCCGAAGCATGTCCAACAATTTCAGGAAGAAGGCTATCTGCGCTGGGATTCGCTAGGCGAATTCCTGGCACTCTGCGTATCGCTCGAACATCTGGCGCAAACTTTCAAGAACGACAAAGCACAGGTTCTGGCGAATGCGCTGGATGTGGCCAACGGCAAGATTCTGGATAATAACAAGTCCCCCGCCCGCAAGGTCGGCGAACTGGACAACCGTGGCAGCCATTTCTACCTCGCCTTGTACTGGGCACAGGCACTGGCCGCACAAACCAAGGACAAGGACATTCAGGCACGTTTCGCCCCCTTGGCGAAGGCGCTGGCAGAGAATGAAGCCAAGATCAATGCCGAATTGATTGCAGCCCAAGGGAAACCGGTGGATATGGGCGGCTACTACCATCCGGATTTCGAGAAGACATCCAAGGCCATGCGTCCCAGCGCAACTTTCAATGCGGCATTGGCTGCTATTTGAAAGAAACCTTATCCCGGCAGACCGGGATGAAAAAAGCGTCGCTGATGGTCAAGGCCATCAGCGACATACGAATGACGCTGAGCATATCGATAATGGATATACTCATTTACAGCGCAGGAGCAAACTATGAAAGCACCCGTTCGCGTCACTGTTACCGGAGCTGCCGGCCAGATTGGCTACGCTGCTATATTCCGCATTGCCAACGGAGATATGCTGGGGGATGATCAGCCCATAATCCTGCAATTACTGGATTTGCCGCAGGCGCAAGAAGTGTTGCACGGCGTGATGATGGAACTTGAAGATTGCGCTTTTCCACTGCTGCAACAAATCATCATCTCCGACGACCCTAAAATCGCTTTCAAGGATACCGAATTCGCATTGCTGATTGGCGCACGACCACGCAGCAAGGGTATGGAGCGCAAAGATTTGCTTGAAGCCAATGGCGCGATCTTTTCCGCGCAAGGCAAGCTGCTTAACGAATATGCGGCACGGCACGTCAAGGTGCTGGTGGTAGGCAACCCTGCCAACACCAATGCGCTGATTGCGATGAAAAACGCCCCCGATCTCGACCCGCTTAACTTCACCTCAATGATGCGACTTGATCACAACCGCGCTATCGCGCAAGTTTCATTAAAGCTATTTCAACCGATCCACGACATCAAGAAAATGGTCGTTTGGGGCAATCACTCCGGCACACAATACCCGGATCTCGACCATGCCGAAATTCGCGGTCGTCTGGTGCGCGACCTCCTGCCCGATCTGGATTGGGTGGAAAATGACTTCATCCCCATCGTACAAAAACGTGGTGCAGCAGTCATTGAGGCGCGCGGCCTTTCCAGTGCGGCGAGCGCCGCAAATGCGGCAATTTCGCACATGCGCGACTGGATACTCGGCCCGCACCACAACAACTGGGTATCCATGGGCGTGCCGTCTGATGGCAGTTATGGCATACCGGAAGGTGTGCTTTATGGCTTTCCGGTGAGATGCAAACATGGTAGTTTTGAGATCGTACAGGGTTTGACCATCAGCGATAAGGGGCGCAAGCATATGGAAAATAGCTATCGCGAACTGATGGAAGAAAGAAATCTTGTGACACACATGCTCGGATAAAACTGCCATCAAAATTCCCTGTAAATGCCGAACAGCAGTATCGCTATAAGCGATACTGCTCCAAGCTGCCAAGGCGAAAGATTTTATGGTCGAGCAAGATCATACTAAAAAGCTGTTTTCTATTGCGTTTCGCAAACATCTCGATGGCGATCTGGTGGCAGCCGAAACGCTTTACCGGGAAATTATCCTTACCGACCCCGGCGACCCTCAAGCCAAACACTATCTGGGGTTTTTGCTGCAACAAACTGACCGATTGCATGAGGCCTTTGAGCAGCTAACAGCTGCTATCGCCCTTGATAATCGCCATGCCGAGTGGCATTTCAACCTGGGCATCGTGCTTTCCAGGCAAGGTCTTGTTACCGCTGCCATAGACGCCTTTTCCCGCGCAATCGCCATCAACCCAGAACAGTATTTTTTCTGGACCAACCTGGGGGCTTCGTTCGAATTGAACCAGGAATTGGCTCGCGCCGAGGAATGCTACAAAGCGGCGACAAACCTTGATCCGAATTGCCCGGACGCATTCTATCTGCTATCGGCTTTATGTCTGAAGCAGGAGCGATTTCAAGAGGCCCGACATTTCAATTACTGCAGGATTATTGCCGCACCGGCAGACAGCAAATCAAAAATTGCCCTGGGCCAAGCCTATTATGAATTGGGCCGGATAGACGACGCCCTTATCCTCTTTGAAAGCTGGCTGGCAGAGGAACCAGACAACCCGGTGGCGACGCATTTATTGACCGCCTATCGGGGACAGCAAGCACCTGAGCAATGCACCAACCAGTATATTGAGCTGACATTTAATGGCTTCGCGAACAGCTTTGAAAACACCCTAGGCAGATTAAACTATTGTGGCCCGCAATTAGTGCAGGATTATCTTGCCACACTCAATTTTCCTGCCGCCAGCCTAAGCGTGCTGGATCTGGGCTGCGGCACGGGATTGGTGGGCGAGGTTTTAAAACCCTATGCTTGCGTAATGGTGGGCGTCGATCTCAGCCAATCCATGCTGGATCAAGCCGTCGCAAAGCAGCTATACCATCAACTACATAAATCCGATATCACGGATTTTTTACTGGCATCCCATTTACTGGCACCGCATGACCAGTACGACCTTATCACCTGCATGGACACGTTTATCTATCTGGGTCGGCTGGACGAGATTTTCGCGCTGATTTATAAGAAACTGAAAACGGGTGGTATATTTGTCTTCAGCACCGAAAAACTGGCTGGAGATTACGATCTTGCTTATCAATTGAATATCAGCGGCAGATACAGCCATCACCACGACTATCTGACTAAAATACTGGACAAGACTGGCTTCAAAATTGCGAAGATATGTGATGTTGCGATCAGAAAAGAATCGGGTTGCCCGATTGAAGGGCAGTTTGTTTGCGTGAGCCGCGCGGAATAACTGGCTGACTAAACCGCGCCACAAGTACAGAATTTGCTCCAATTAAGCAGGGGGACAACATCATGGTTGTCAAGAATGACAAGCGCCGACGTCGCCTGAGATTCCATCCCGGCTGCCTTCCCCGTATTTTCCTTAACGCATTCTGGAGGGACGGTGACGATGTCGCGCACACTGTCCGCGCCAAGGGCGCAGGTATTCTCACCGTCGCTAACGATAACGGCTATGCGTCGTTGCAGTTCCACAAGCAGTTCTTGCGCCGAATCGAATAGCTCCATCAGCATGGCGAGTATGGTGTTCTTTGCTTCCTCGAAGGCGTGCAGGGCATCTTTTTCATGCCCCGCCCCGGACATCCCAAGCAACCTGTCAGCGAGGGCATGGATCGCAGCATGGGGCTGTTCAAACTGCGCCATGAGCAGCGACAACCTGCGATCCTTTGCGTGGTAGCCATAGAACCACTTGCCGAACGCGCATTCATGCGCATTGCGGGCTTTTGAAAAGGGTGTGCCGGTTCGGATCGAATTCTCAAGGGCAGACATCCAGTCGAGGTGATCCTGTCGGCGCTGCGGCAGCATTGCCTGCATCTCTTCGTATTCGGCGTAGCCGGACTTCTGTCCCAGCTTATCCCACAGTGAAACATAGTGGAGAGGACTGCCCTCGAAGACGAAATGATGCCCGACTTCGGCTCCGCGACTGGCGAAGTCGGAAGGGATCTGGGCAACATAACTGACGTGCGTAAGTGGCACACCGAAGCTGTGAGCGCCCAGCTTGATCAGTAAAATCTGCAAATCGTCGGTCACCGAAGCGGTGGTTGACTTACTGGATTGCAAATCTGGTTTCGATGGTTGCATGTATATTACTCCGGTTATTACAGCGCCATGGCAGCCTACAAGTGCGGAATATACCTTAAATTCATTCGCTTTTTCTCAGTAACCACATGCTAGCAGTTCGTTTCAGCAAAATCTTTACCGTTCGCAGTGAGCTTGTCGAACCGCTGGCACCTTGCTACCACTAGCCTTCGACATAACCAGCGACTTGGCTGGCGTTAACCAGCGGCTTATGTCACCGTATTTTGGTGACTTAGCCGAATGGCTATGCAAAGCCTTTGGGCAGCCTAGTCGAATGGCTATAACCAATCACTTGGCAGCTTGCTGCCTTAGTGAGATGGCTAGTTGTTTCATCAGTAGTTACATCAAGCTCAGGCCGAACGGTTTATTGTAATCACTTTGGCGGAACACTCTATCAAAAACGGTCAAAGTCCTGTTCATTGGGCGCTCCGGCTGCGGGTTTGCCCGCAGATTTGAAGGCTGCTTTGGATGGCTTCGGTGCCTGACTGCGGTTCGGGCCGGGGCTGTGGCGCACCGAGGTAACGCCCTGAGCGCCTGTATTGTCCAGCTTGAAGAACGACATCACGCTCTGGAGTTGCTCGGACTGGCTGCTCATTTCCTCAGCAGTTGCTGCCAGCTCTTCCGAGGCGGAAGCATTTTGTTGCGTGGTCTGGTTGAGTTGTCCCATCGCGCCGTTTATTTGTGCGACACCGCTGGATTGTTCCGATGAGGCGGAGGCGATTTCTTGCACCAGGTCGGAGGTCTTGTTGATGCTGGGTACGATCTCATCGAGCAGCTTGCCGGCCTTTTCCGCCAGACTCACGCTGCTGCTGGCGAGTTCGCCGATTTCCTGTGCCGCCACTTGGCTACGCTCGGCCAGTTTGCGCACTTCTGCGGCCACCACAGCAAAACCCTTGCCGTGTTCTCCGGCGCGAGCCGCTTCGATGGCGGCATTCAATGCCAGCAGGTTGGTCTGGTAGGCGATATCGTCCACGATGCCGATCTTGCCAGCGATCTTCTTCATCGCCTCAACCGTGCTGCCTACGGCTTGTCCGCCTTCAGTCGCTTCCTTGGCGGCCTTGCCCGCCATGCTGTCGGTAACCTTGGCATTCTCAGTGTTCTGGTTGATTGAAGCCGTCATCTGCTCAATGGAGGCGGATGTTTCTTCCACGCTGGCGGCTTGTTCGGAGGAAGCCTGCGACAGCGATTGCGCGGTGGCGCTGATTTCTTCCGATCCGCTGGCCAGTGAATCGGCGCTAACACGCACGGCGGAAATGATTTCTGTCAGTTTGGCGACCATGTTCTGCATGGCTGTCAGCAATAGGCCGGTTTCGTCTTTTGAATCCACCACAATCTTGACGTTCAGGTTGCCCTCGGACAGGTTGTTGGCCACATCCACGGCTTCGTTCAACGGACTGACAACGAAGCGCCGCGCCACCCACCTAATAAGGAAAAACAAAATGAATTGCAACACTACCTGACCAACGACCAGCCACAGAATGATTTCATGTAATTTCTTGAAATCGGCGCTCAGATCAATCTCAATATCAGATGCCCCGCTGACATTGCCAACCTCGACCTGATGGCAGGTCATGCAATCCGTACCATGAAAATCATGGGAGAGCACGTAAGGGGTAACCGCACGAAAAACGGGCACGCCATTCCGCTCCTCAAGGGTATAAGACGGATTTTTGGATGCGACCGCATTCCGTTCTACTTCATCCTTTATTTGCTCTTCCGGCAATCCCAGACCAAATTGTCGAATCACCGGCTCAGCACGCACAAGATGCAGGCCGATAATATTTCCCGAACGGGAAATCTTCTTGATCAGGAGCTGACGATTACTGGCCTCGCTAATTGTGCCAGTCACCATCAGCAAGTTGACACCATCGATCACTTGGTTGGCGATTATTTCGGAGCGCTGCTTTACCGAACTGACTATGATGTTTTTCACGGTGTCGGCAAGAACGAGTGTAGCTATACTGAGCAACATCAACAGTGCGGGCTGGATCAATATCTGCAACTTCCATTGCAGCGTCAGATTGTAGAACCAAGCGAAAAGTGAGAATCTTGCTGCGGGAATCTCATCGGATCTATTCATCATGTTCCTCTGCTTTCGTCTAATCTATTACGATTCAACTCATAACATTTATTGAGCACAATTTGTCCTGCGGCAAAGGCATTCTTTATGTAGAGCAGATTCTGCCCACCCTGTCGGACGTAACCCGACCTACATTTAGTTCAGGCTCGTCCGAATTAGGGAACATCTAAATCTATGGATGAGGCTTATCGACATCGCAAACAATCCCCTCTTCCACTCCGATCACGACCATCACGTCTTCCGGTTCCATGCCCAGAAGTTCGCCGATGTCCTTGTAGTCATCTGGCAAGGCGGCATCGTCCCATCCATTGGCGGAATGGCGCGCGAGATTAACTGAAAGAATAACGTTGCGAACACGCACCTGCTCCGCGCATTCATCATCCATCAGGGTAAGCAACAACTTAGGCAGTCCCCATTCTCGCGCCAGCGCCAACTGCAAGGCAACCATCGGAAAACCCAGCACCTGCTCCTGCGCATCATTGCTGCGCAGGGTTTTGTCCTGTTGCTGCATGGCATGGATTTTCAGCATCTCAACTGGTGCGAAACACCACATGAGCATTTCGGCAAGGTCATGCAGCAATGCGGCAATGCGCACCTCCTCGAAGTGCAGATCGCGCAGGCGCACCGCCCAATCAAAAGCGTAGGCGGATGCACGATGCGAACGATGCACCACACGCAACAGACAAACCAGCGCCGCCATGTGTCCGCGCAACATTTCGTCCATTAAGGGTTCCGGCGGCAACTTTCTGAAGAATCCTTCTACCCCCATCATCAGCAGCGCCTGTTCGACTTCCAACACTTCATGCACTTGCTTGCTGTGTTTATTGTGTTGCAGGTAGCGCAACAGTTTGACGGTCATCATCGGATCACGCGCGATGGCCTGAGCAACGCCACGCGCACTTATATGTTCCGCGTCTTCATGCAAGGCGGTCAATTCGCGGGCAGTCTGTTTCAATACCGGAATTTCTGCCTGGCTTAAAAATGCCACCCAGTCTTCCAGACTTTTAGTTTCCTGTGGTTGCATCGCATCCTCTGTCATCACTATTTCATCGCAGTCGTAAGATGTAAGTTGGAATGGTTTTAACGTCTTACGTCTAACGACCGCCTTTAATGCTACGGAAGAATACTACATCTGAACGGCAAGCGTGCCTATACGCCCATCCACTTCACGCATCACCATTTCGCACCGGGGCAGTATACCTCCAAGACCATCGAGGTATTGCCGCATTGACACCAACTCATAGCCCTGCTCTTTCCAGCCGCTGAGCAACTGCTCGAACACCGGCATCCATTTGCTTCCTTCCAGCTCGGCGTGCAGGGTAAATACATGGCCGGTAGCGGGCGGATTGTCCGTTAATTGCAGCAGATGCTGCGCCACATTTTCCAGCGTGATGCCGTCGCGATTCATGATTTCATCCAGCGTGGGCAGTGTGGTGGGCAGTTGCGTGCAGGCGAAGATCTCGGCGTTTAGCGTGGGAATGAAGGGATGCGTACCGCGCGTGTCGGAACTGTAATCGAAGCCCATTCGTTGCGTCAGGCGCAAGGCATGGCGGTTCATCTGCCAGCCCGCAGCGGCATGTGCCTTGGGTGCCACGCCAAAAATCTCGGTAAACCTGTCCACCGCAAGCTGCATTTCGCGCCGCGTCCATTCCGCATCCTGGCCTGCAACATGATCCTGCCAGCGGATGTGGTCGTAGCAATGAATACCCACCTCGAAACCCGCATCGCGTACTCCGCGCATAATGCCCGCGCAGTTGCGCCCGATGTCAGGCCCCGGCAGCAGCGTGCCATACAGCAGAGTTTTGATGCCGTAATGCTCCACCACGGAAGTGCGCGACACCTTGCCGATGAAGCCGGGGCGGAACACGCGCTTGATGGCGCGCCCGGTGTGGTCGGGGCCGAGCGAGAAGAAGAAAGTGGCCTGCGCGTTGTGGCGTTGCAGTGTTTCAACCAGACGCGGCACGCCTTCGCGGGTGCCACGGTAGGTGTCGACGTCTATCTTGAGAGCGAGTTGTTTCATATCAGGAGCGAGGATTGCGGAACGGGGATCGAGTTAAAAACAGAGCGGTAGATTTCCCTCAATCCTGCTTTTAATCCACCAACCCGCGCGCCTCGCCGATCTGTCCGCGATACGCATCAAAAATTTTGCGCAACGTGTCAGCCATATTGATGGTCGGCTTCCAGTTCAATTCTTCGCAGGTGTTGGTGATCTTCGGCACGCGGTTCTGCACGTCCTGATAACCCTTGCCGTAATAGGCGGCGGCAGTAGTTTCTACTATCTTCACTTTTTGGGCGGAATCGCGGTATTCCGAATATTCATTCGCCAGCTTGAGCATCATCTCGGCCAGATCGCGGATCGCGTAATTGTTGGCCGGGTTGCCGATGTTATATATCTTGCCGGAGGCGATACCGTCCTTGTTCGCGATGATCTTCATCAGCGCGTCTATGCCGTCGTCTACGTAGGTAAAAGCGCGTTTCTGGTTACCACCATCCACCAGGCTGATGTTCTCGCCGCGCAGGATATGCCCAAGGAATTGCGTCACCACGCGCGAACTGCCTTCCTTCGGTGTATGGATGGAATCCAACCCGGCGCCGATCCAGTTGAACGGACGAAATAGGGTGAAGTTCAGCCCCTCCATGCCGTAGCCCCAAATCACGCGATCCATCAGTTGTTTTGAGCATGAATAAATCCAGCGCGGTTTATTGATCGGGCCGCAGATCAGCTCTGAATTTTCCGGGTCGAATTCCTCGTCGTGGCACATGCCATACACTTCCGAGGTGGAAGGAAACACCAGATGCTTCTTGTACTTCATCGCCGCACGCACGATGGGCAAATTGGCCTCGAAATCCAACTCGAACACACGCAAAGGTTCTTTGACGTAAGTAGAAGGCGTAGCAATCGCCACCAGCGGCAGAATCACGTCGCACTTGCGAATGTGATACTCCATCCACTCCTTGTTGATCATGATGTCGCCTTCGAAAAAATGAAAGCGCGGCTGATCGAGCAGATCGGTGATGCGCTCATTATTCATGTCCATGCCATACACTTCCCAATCGGTGGTGGCGAGGATGCGGTTGGACAAATGGTGGCCGATAAAACCGTTCACACCCAAGATCAAAACTTTTTTCATTTCTTTTTCCTTAACAATTAAATTCAAATTTCTTTGAGCCATACTGCGCTACAAACTCTTCGGCGCTCATCCCTATTCCATCCAGCTCGAAGCGCACCACACGCAATACGCCGCTGCCGCAAATCGCATAGGCCATGCCATCTTTCACATAGAAAGCAGGCTTCTCGCCAGCCACCGTACATTTTGTCACCAGCGTCTGCAAAATACGCATGGGACGCCCCATCAACTGCGTAGTCGCGCCCGGATAAGGCAGCGCCACCGCGCGTACCAGATTGTGTATCACTTGAGAGGACTGCGACCAATCAATGATGCCGTCTTCCGCCTTGCGCCCGCCGAAATAAGCACCTTTCGACAAATCCTGCTTCACCGCCTGCGCCCTGCCCGCCAGCAAATCCGGCAAGCAATTGTTCAGCGCCATTTCCGCCGCCACGGTAACTTTCTGGAATACTTCCAGCGCCGTGTCGTTGGGCAATATCGGCACTGCCTGTTGCGCCACGATATCGCCGTTGTCCGGCTTCTCGGTCATGTAATGCAGGGTGCTGCCGGTTTCCTTCTCGCCTTTGATTATCGCCCAATTCACCGGAACCCGGCCACGGTATTTTGGCAGCAGCGAACCATGCATATTGAGTGCGCCACGCTCGGGAATCTCCAGCAACTCGCGCTTGAGCATCTCGCGGTAGTAAAAGGAGAAGAAGAAATCCGGCTGCAAGGCACGGATTTGCTCGACCACTTCCGGCGTATTCGGGTTGTCAGGCGTGATAACCGGAATGCCGTGCAACGCCGCCAATTCCGCCACGCTGGCAAACCAGATATTTTCTTTCGGATTATCGCGGTGCGTCACCACCAGCGCGACATCCGCGCCATGTGCGAGCAGCACGGAGAGACAACGGACGCCAACATTGTGATATGCAAAAACGACAGCACTACTCATCGCGTTTTTCCAGAATCGCCTCGACGAGGTAACGTGGCCTATGCCGAACCTGCTGATAAATACGCCCGATGTATTCGCCCAGCAGGCCGATACCGAACAACGTAATGCCGATCAGGAAGAAAGCAATCGCGAACAATGTGAACAGCCCTTCCGCTTCCGGCCCCATGATCAGGCGGCGCAACACCAGAAACACCACAAAGAAACCGGACAGCACAGAAATCGCAATGCCCAGCATGGAAAAAATCTGCAACGGCACCAGCGAAAAGCTGGTCATCAAATCGAAGTTGAGGCGGATCAGGCTGTACAGCGAATATTTCGATTCTCCCGCCACGCGCTCGTCATGCCCCACCACCACCTCGGCGGGATTGCGCGCAAAGCTGTAGGCCAATGCAGGAATGAACGTGCTCACCTCGCGGCAGGAATTAATCGCGTCGATGATGCGGCGGTCGTAGGCGCGGAACATGCAGCCCTGATCGGTCATCTTGATGCGCGTGATGCGCTCGCGCAGCCCGTTCATCGCCCGCGATGCCACATGCCGCCACATACTGTCGTTGCGCTGGCGGCGGATCGAGCCGACGTAATCGTGCCCCTCATCCATCTTCGCCAGCAACAGACTGATGTCCTCCGGCGGGTTCTGCAAATCGGCGTCGAGCGTGACGACGCGCTGCCCCCGGCTCTGCTCAAAAGCCGCCATGATCGCCATGTGCTGGCCGAAATTGCCATTGAACAAAATCACCCGCGTCACCTCCGGCCGCGCCTGGAACTGCTCGCGCAAAATCGCGGCAGAACGGTCGCGGCTGCCGTCGTTGACGAACAACACTTCATAAGTAATGCCGAGCTGATCCAGCGCCGGATACAACCGGTCAAACAACGCCTGCAAGCCCTGCTCTTCGTTATAAACGGGGATGACGACTGAAAGTTGAGGATTAGTCATGGGACGGCATTCTACCGCAGAGAGAGGGGGTAAAGGAATTGGGATTAGTTTCGCATGCCGGGGGGAACCCTACCTACGCAGACTTACTTTGGAACCGTCACTACAGTTGAGGCATCTACTGCATATCCATCATCCGGATTTTCACCTTCATACGGCCACTCCAATTGGGCATTGATAACATAAAGCCTACCCTTGGGTACGACGAAATATTGCAAATCGTCATATTCGACACCCGGCTCCAAGGAATACTCACCGTTATTATTCTCTACTAAACTCTTTATTTCTTCTACCTTCGTCAGTTCGCTCTCGTTAATTCTGCCTGTGTCATGTTTAGATGGAATGGAGCTAACCTCGACTGAAATGTCACCACCCTTATCTCCACCGTAAAGTGCGATAGGAACCTTGCCAATATTCTTCGGCTTTACATGTACCACCAACAAACTCGAATTAGAATCATATGGCAATACTTCTACAGAAATCCTGATTTCCGGATTCCACTCAGCGGTATCTGTAATCGAGAAGTTGTGATAAGCCCACCAACCGCCGACAAATATAGAGACGATAGTCACCCATGGGAGCAACGCGCCTCCCCATTCTTTGAGATGTTTTTGCAAGCATTCCATAGCTACAATATCCCTTAATCTGCCAACACCTCGCACATCGCCGCACACGTGCGCTCGACATCGCTTTCATTCATCGCATAGAACATTGGCAGGGAAACAATCTGCTTGCCTACGTGCTCGGAAATTGGAAACATACCTTCCTTGAAACCCAGCGCGCGATACAGTTTGAATAAATGAATCGACGCGTAGTGAAAGCCAACGCCGATATTCCTGTCCTTCATGCGCGCCATGAAGTCGGCGCGGGTGATGCGTTCCGGCAGGACGATCTGAAACAGATGCCAGTTGGTGTTATCGAACTCAGCGGGCGGTAGTTGCGCACCGGTCTGCGCCTCGAAATCCTTGCCGAGCGTGGCGAAATAATGCCGCGCCAGTTTGCGCCGTTGCGCGGTGATGGCGGCCAGTTGCACGAACTGGCCTAAACCAATCGCGGCGGCAACATCGGTCATGTTGTACTTGCCGCCCAGCACGTCGACTTCGATGCCGTCCCAGCCGCTGCGCGTCACACCTTGCAGCCGGTATTTTTCCGCAAGCTTGGCTTCCTCTTCATTGTTCAGCACCAGACAGCCGCCTTCGGAAGTGGTGATGTTTTTGTTGGCCTGAAAACTGAATGAAACGAAATCGCCAAAAGAACCAATCGGCTTGCCTTTCCAGCTCGATCCGATGGCTTGCGCAGCATCTTCCACCACGCGCAGTTTGTGTTTGGCCGCTATCGCATACAGCCTGTCCATATCCACCGGTTTACCCGCCAGATAGACCGGGATGATGGCCTTGGTGCGCTTCGTGATGGCAGCTTCAACCTTGTCCAGATCAATGTTGCGCGTAACCGGGTCAATGTCGGCGAACACCGGCGTTGCACCGACTTCGAGGATCACATTGGCGGTGGCCACCCAGGAAATCGAGGTGGTGATGACTTCGTCGCCCGCACCGATGCCCGCGATGCGCAGGGCGATTTCCATGGTGCAAGTGCCGGAGTTGAAAGTGCGCACCGGACGCCCGCCGAAGTAGGCAGAAAGCGTCTTTTCAAATTCCTGCACCTTGGGGCCGGTGGTGATCCAGCCGGAGCGCAGCACATCACCGACGGCGGCGATAGTGGCTTCGTCTATGGTGGGGCGGGAGAAGGGTAAAAAGTTGCTCATGAGAAGACCTCTAAAAATTCAAGTTTCTAAGTCAGGCAAGGCGCGAGCAAAAAATTGCGACGCAGCATATTTGTAATATGTAAGGAGTGATTTTTTGTGAGCAACGCAGCATGGCGACGAAAATTGGATTTTTATGCCCGCGAAATAATAATCACACCGAGAATGATCACCCCCATGCCGACCAGCTTGGTCGGATTGAAGGCTTCGCCCAGCAGATACCAGGCTGCCACGGCATTCACCACATAAGCCATAGACAACATCGGAAATGCGATACTGACGGGCACGCGCGACAGCGCGAGTATCCAGATGACCACGCTCAGCGCATAACAAAATAGCGCAGCGACAATATGCCACTCGGTCGCCAGTTTCCAGCCGATGGGCAGGACGTTTTCCATGCAGAATTCGAAATGACCAATTACGTTGGTTCCCGCTTTCATCAGTATCTGCGCGGTGGCGTTGAGCATCACACCGGTAAAAATCAGGCAGAAGCTGATCAGGTTCATGGCTTGCTCACCACAATGTTGTGCGTATCTTCGTAAATTATTTTCATCGTCAATCCTGCGCTTTGCAGTTGCGGATAGATGTTTACCGGCATGATCGCGTATCCCGCCGGTAGCGCCTGCCAGAGTTTTATAAAGCTGGGGATGTCCGGCACCCAGCGCTGCGGTTCCTGCATGATACCGAATGCCATCTCATCCTGATAGGCGACCAGCGTGAAGGTGCGCTTGAGATAGAACGGCAGTGTCTGTTCGTAGTCCGCAATCGAATAAAACGGCACGTCAGCCTTGACGTAAGGGCGTATCGCATCGGCGATGAGGTAGGAGGAACGTTCCTTCGCGATGGCGTTGTAACCGGAGGTGCCCAGTTGCGCAGCAATTAACGAACTTAATGCCAACACCAGCACTGCCACCGGCTTGGGAGCTTTAACAAAATGCGGGCGGCGCAATAACAACAGCGCAACAATCACGCCAAGCAACCAGACCAGCGCTGCTGCCACCAGCCAGTTGGCATATTCGCCATACATCTGATGTTGCAGCGGCGTGTCCGCCGCCCGATCCGTGAAGGGCGCCAACCCTAGCCCCAGCAGCGCCAGCGGCAACATCGGCGCGACCAGCCAGAACAATCTGCGTTCGGTCATCACGGCCAGTTGCTTGCCCATCAGCAGCGCCAGCGCGGGGAACATCGGTAGCAGATAGGAGGGCAACTTGGAACCTGACACCGAAAAGAACAAGTAGATGAACACCGCCCAGATCAGCAGGAAGCGTTCCGGGTTGAAAGCTTTGTTACTACCAAAGGTACGCAATCCACTATGAGCTAAAGCTCGTGTGGAATTGTCAGTGCGGACGCTGCCCTTCCAGGTGCGCAGCAAGGTGTCGAACATCAGCACGGTCCATGGCAACATACCGAACAGCAGGATGGGCACGAAGTAATACCATGGCTGATAGCGCCCGAGATCCTTGGTGGTGAAACGAGTGTAATGTTCGTAGATAAAAAATTTCTGGAAAAATTCCGGGTTGGCTTTCATCACCAGATAAAACCATGGCGAGACCACCAGCAGGAATAGCAGCAATCCCATGCCCCAGTGCATGCGCTTCCACACGGTAATATCGCGCTGAAAAACAGAATACAGGAACAGCGCCGCGCCCGGCAGCACCAGCCCCATCAGCCCCTTGCTCAACACCGCCAGCGCCATGGCCACCCATGCCAGATACATCCAGTTGCGGCGGGTGCGCGCACCGCTCTCTGCTTGTTGACCCAGCAGCAGGCCGACGATGCCGAGCGTGATGAAGAAGGTGACGCCCATGTCCAGCGTGTTGATGTGCGCCATCAGCACATATAGCAGGCTGCCGCCGAGCAGCACGGCGGCATAGCGCCCCGCCGCGCACCCGAACAGACGCGTCCCGGCAAACCACACCAGCAGGATACCGGCGAAGCCGGTCAGCGAAACCCACAGGCGCGAAGTCCATTGATGCTCGCCGAATAATTCGTAGGCAGTTGCGGTCGCCCAGTATTGCAACGGAGGCTTCTCAAAATATTTGAGGTCGTTCAGACGCGGCGTGACCCAATCGCCGCTCACCACCATCTCGCGCGGAATCTCGGCGTAGCGCCCCTCGTCCGGCTTGATCAGTTTGCGATATTCGATGTTGCCGAACCAGATGACCGCCACCGCCAGCAATAGTAGCCACAGCCAACGCCGGGATGCGCCTGTGCAGGATTTGTTCAGATGTTCCATGGCTTCATGCGGACGCTTTCCGGCTCAGGAGATAGAAAAATTTTGAAGCGAGATTCTAACTCAAATCGATTAACCGGCTCAGCCCTTTTCCTTCACCTCAGTCCGCGCCCAGCCTTGCGCAAAGGTGATGCGCAGCTCCGTGCCGATTTCCAACTGTCCTGCATCCGACACCACTACGCCCTTTGTGTCTTGCACCAGGCTATAGCCGCGCGCCAGCACTTGTTGCGGGTTTAGCAAGGCCAGGTTTTGCGCGGCATTTTCCATACGCACCCATCGTTGCGCTTGTGTCGAGCACATCGCTTTGAGCAGGCGTTCCGCCAGATTGGTTTGTCTGTCCTGCATGCGGGCGAAATCGCTGCACGAAGCGCGCAGCCGCTGCCCCAATGATTGCCAACGCCAGTGTTGCTGCTGAATGCGATGGGCGAAGGCGCGCTGCATGCGTTGTTGCAGTTGCCCTAATTGCTGTGCCTTGTTTTGTAACTGCTGCGCAGGATGCACCAGACGACGCTGTAAATAATCCAGTGACTGCATGGCGTTTTGCAAACGGTTGCGCTGCGCACGCTGCAAGTGTTGCCCCATATCGCGCAAACTTTGCAACAGAACGTCACGATCCGGAGCTACACGCTGCGCCGCCGCAGTGGGAGTCGGCGCGCGTTCATCGGCGACAAAATCGGCGATGGTAAAATCGGTCTCGTGCCCTACCCCGCTCACCACGGGAATGGTGCTGGCGGCAATGGCGCGCGCCACCACCTCTTCGTTGAAAGCCCACAAGTCTTCGATACTGCCACCGCCCCGGCACACAATCAGCACATCGCATTCCGCGCGCTCGTTCGCCAGCCGGATGGCCTGCGCAATTTTCTGCGCAGCGCCCTCACCCTGCACCGGCGTGGGATACAGCACCACAGAAATGCCTGACATGCGCCGTGCCAGCGTGGTCAGCACATCGCGTAGCGCAGCGGCCTGCGGCGAGGTGACAATACCAATTTGCCTCGGCATCGACGGCAAGGCACGTTTGCGCGCCGCATCGAACAGCCCCTCGCCTTCCAGTTTTTTCTTGAGCCGCTCGAACGCTTCATACAACGCCCCCAGTCCGGCAGGACGCATCTGCTCCAGCGTCAACTGGAAATCGCCGCGCGCCTCATATAAGGTCGCCAATGCCAGCACTTCCACCTGCATGCCATTCTTAGGCTGCCAGTCGAGGTACTGGCTCTTGTGACGAAACATCACACAGCGCACCTGAGCCTGCTCGTCCTTCAGCGAAAAATACCAGTGCCCCGAAGCCGCGCAGACAAAGTTGGAAACCTCGCCGCGCACCCACAGCAAGGGCAAGCCATTTTCCAGTAGTTGTTTGGCCGCAAGGTTAAGCTCACGTACGCTGAATACGCGATTCTTTTCAAGTGCATTTGAATTAAAAAACATGTTGACAACCCGCAATAATCCACAACTCAAGGAAATACGCCACTTTGCCGCGAGATACCCTGATACAAAGTCGACAACTTACCGTATCATACTGTTTTTATTGATAACTTTCAAAGATCAAAAATTAAGCGACGAAACGAAAAGGGTTATCCGATAAGGGGTTAAGCATTACTCCCTACCTCTTCCTCACAAAGTTATCCACAGTTCCTGTGCACAACTAAAAATCTGCTTACACCATGCCGGGCTAACTCAAACCTTGCCCAAACCTGCGCGACAAGATACAGTTCCGTTCTGTTCAATTTAAGCATATTTGGAGAAGTTACGTGTTCGCTATTGTCGAAGCCGCCGGTTGGCCCATCTACTTATTGCTTATTGCCTCCATAATCGCCCTTGCCTTGATCGTGGAACGCCTGACATTCCTGCGTACCAAAAATGTTGCCCCAGCAGGGTTACTCAATGAAGTGGTGCAGGAACTCAAGCAGCGCGGTGTCAGTGAAACCATGCTGTCATACCTGGCGGAAGAATCCCCGCTCGGGCGCATATTCGCTGCCGGTTTGAAGAATGCCAGTACCACACCCGAAGTAATGAAAGAAGCCATTGAGGAAGCAGGACGCTCAGCCGCACATGAACTGGAACGCTTCCTCACCACGCTGGGCACAATAGCCTCAATCAGCCCATTGCTCGGCCTGTTCGGTACGGTGGTCGGGATGATCGAAATTTTTGGCGCGCAAACCGCCGTCGGCAACACCCCTGCGGTTCTCGCGCACGGCATTTCAGTGGCGCTGTATAACACCGCATTCGGCCTGATCGTCGCGGTGCCCAGCATGATTTTCTACCGCCATTTCCGCGCCAAGGTGGATAGCCTGATCATCGAGATGGAGCAGCAAGCGGTCAAGCTGGTGGAAATTGTGCATGGCGTACGCAAAGGGTAAGTCATGAACTTCCAGCGCGGACGCACACGCGAAGAACCGGAAATCAATTTGATTCCGATGATAGATGTGCTGCTGGTGATTCTGATTTTCATGATGGTCACCACGACTTACGCCAAATTTTCCGAGTTGCAGATCAACCTGCCGCAAGCCAGCGGCGAGCAGACCGCAACGCAGCCCAATCAGATCAATGTGTCGGTGGATGCCTCAGAGCACTATGCCGTCAACAACACGGTCACTGCGTTCAGCGATGTGGTCGCGCTGGCGCAGGTGCTGAGCAAGGCTGCGGGCGAACAGAAAGACCCCACCATCATCATCAACGCCGATGCCAAGGCGCCCCACCAGTCTGTCATCAACATCATGGAAGCCGCGCGCATCGCCGGTTACAGCCGTATTACCTTCACCACCAGCCGGAAGTAACGGCATCGAAACGGGATGCACTGGCTGGAACGACACTGGTACCGCATCACCCCGCTGCATATCCTCCTGCTGCCTGTCAGTTTTATTTTCCGCCTGCTGGCGACCATGCGCCGCGCGCTTTACCGCAGCGGCATTCTGTCCAGCGAGAAGCTGCCTGTCCCCGTCATCGTAGTGGGAAACATCACGGTCGGCGGCAGCGGCAAGACCCCACTTACGCTCTGGCTGGGGCAACAGTTAATTGAGTGAAGGCTGGCATCCCGGCATCATCAGCCGGGGGTTCGGCGGTAGTGAAACAACTGCCCCGCAAGCCGTGCATCCTGCCAGCGCTCCTGACGCGGTCGGCGATGAGGCGGTGCTGATGGCACAACGCATGCTGTGCCCGGTATGGGTCGGACGCGACCGCTCGGCCACTGGACTTGCATTGCTGCGCGCCCATCCTGAATGTGATGTCTTGCTCAGCGACGATGGCCTGCAACATTACCGTTTGCGGCGCGATGCCGAAATCGCGGTAGTAGATGGAGTGCGCCGCTTCGGCAACGGCTGCCTGCTTCCCGCAGGCCCGTTGCGTGAAGCCCCATCGCGCCTGAATGAAGTGGATGCGGTCGTCATCAATGGCGGCACGCCTGCGAGAGGCGAATACCGCATGCAACTCTACGGCAGCGTTTTCCACAACCTGCTCAACCCGGATACAATAATGCGCACGTCCGATTTTCATGGAATGAAACTGCAAGCCATCGCCGGAATCGGTCATCCACAGCGTTTCTTCGAGCACCTGAAGAATCTGGGACTGACGGTGCAAGCCCACCCTTTTCCTGACCATCACCGCTACACTTCCGCCGATTTGGCTTATACCGATGCCGATGCGATACTCATGACAGAAAAAGATGCGGTAAAATGCGCGGCATTCGCTACCGAAAAATGCTGGGTGCTGCGCGTAGAAGCGCAGCTTGACCCGGCGCTCACCCACCACATCCTGGAAAGGATCGCCCCGAATGGACGCCAAGCTGCTTGAAATTCTGGTTTGCCCGCTGTGCAAATCTCCACTGGTTTACCGCAAAGCCGAACAGGAATTGATCTGCAAGGCAGATCGGCTGGCCTTCAAAATTCAGGACGACATCCCGGTGATGCTGGCGGATGAAGCGCGCGTGATGACGTCGGAAGAAGTCGAACAGCTCAGGTGATGGATTTTCACGTCGTCATCCCGGCGCGCTTCGCCTCCACCCGCTTGCCGGGCAAGCCGCTCCTGCCAATCGCCGGAAAACCTATGGTAGTGAGGGTCGCCGAGCAGGCGGCAAAAAGTGGCGCGCAACAAATCTGGATCGCCACCGACCATCAACCCATCATCGCCGCCGCGCATGAGCATGGCTTCAAGGCCTGCCTGACCCACGCCCATCATGCCAGCGGCACCGACCGCATCGCCGAAGTGGTAGAACAGCATAACTGGCCGGACGACACCATCGTGGTCAACGTGCAGGGCGACGAGCCACTGATTCCACCCGCCTTGATCCGCGCCGTGGCACAACACCTGTACGACCATCCCGAATGCGCCATCGCCACTGCCTGCCATCCCATCCATGACGAAGCTGCGATGCGCAATCCCAACATCGTCAAGGTAGTACTGGACAAGAACGGCAACGCGCTGTATTTTAGCCGCGCTCCGATTCCATGGCCGCGTGATGCATTCGCACTATCACTCCCCTCGCCTGTTTGCGGAGAGAGCGTAGCGAGGAGGGGGCAAGTTGGCGAGGAAAATGGTAAAATTTTACCGAAAAACCTTACCGTACTGCGTCACATCGGCATCTATGCCTACCGCGCCGGTTTCTTGCGCACCTTTCTACAGCTTGCACCCGCCGCCATCGAGCAGGTTGAAGCGCTGGAACAATTGCGCGCACTGTGGCATGGTTACAAGATTGGTGTTACTGTTATCTCAGAAGCTCCGCCCGGCGGAGTAGATACGGAAGCAGATTTACATGCAGCAAGAAGTACCTTTAAGTCTTTAATTACACAGGAGGAATAAGTATGAAAATAATACTGCTAGGCGCACCCGGTGCCGGTAAAGGAACACAAGCAACTTTCATCAAGGAAAAATTCAACATCCCGCAAATTTCAACCGGCGACATGCTGCGCGCAGCAGTCAAGGCGGGCACTCCTCTCGGCGTCGCAGCAAAGAAGATCATGGATGCGGGCGGCCTGGTATCCGACGATCTCATCATCAATCTGGTGAAGGAGCGTATCAAGGAAGCTGATTGCGCCAAAGGTTTCCTGTTCGACGGATTCCCTCGCACCATTCCCCAAGCCCAAGCAATGAAGGACGCCGGCATCAATATTGATTTCGTGGTTGAAATCGAAGTACCAGATGCCGACATTATCCAGCGCATGGATGGTCGCCGTGCCCACCTGGCTTCGGGACGTACCTATCACGTAACGTTCAACCCACCCAAGGTAGCTGGCAAGGATGACGTCACCGGTGAAGACCTGGTACAACGTCCGGACGATGCTGCGGAAACGGTTAAGAAACGCCTTGATGTCTATCATGAGCAGACCAAGCCGCTGGTGAACTATTACTCTGCATGGGAAAAATCCAAGGAAGCTGGCGCACCACGTTGCATCAACATTCCCGGCATCGGTAGCGTAGAAGCCATCCGCGACAGGATATTCACCGCACTGGCAGCACACTGACGTGTCAAGCAAACCGATCCTCACTCTCGACGACGCCAAACGTATCGCTATGGCAGCCGAGAGCGAGGCACGGCGCAATGAGTGGCGAGTCGCCATCGCGATAGTGGACGATGGCGGTCACCTGCTCTACCTGCAACGCAGCCACGACACACAGTTCGGCAGCGTGGAAACCGCCATCGCCAAGGCTCATGCCGCCGTCGCCTTCCAGCGCCCGACCAAGGCATCGGAAGATGCGGTGTTGAGCGGACGCCTGATCCATCTCGCTCTGCCCGGCGTGATCCCCGCCGAGGGAGGTGTGCCGCTATTGCGCGATGGGCAGATTATCGGCGGGCTGGGTATCAGCGGCGTGCGTTCATTCCAGGATGGACAGATCGCACAGGCCGGGGTGGACGCCCTTGTTCAGAACTAATGGGAACCTAATCACAACTTCACGTTTTGCGAATGATGCAGTAGTTCCAGGTAATGCCTGGATTGCATCTCGTTCAGGCGGCTGGCGGTGCGTGAAAACTCGCCGGATACCATAGCACCGCTGCAAATATTTTCCGGCGTGGCCGCTGACGAAGCCACCAGCCTGACATTGTTGTCATAAAGCACATCCACAAGCCAGGTAAAACGCCGCGCCTCGGCGGCATGTTCGGCGGACATTTGCGGGATACGCGACAAAAATACCGTAGGATAGCGGTGAGCGATTTCCAGATAATCTTCCTGCGCATGCGCCCCGCCGCACAACTCCTTGAAATCGAACCACACCACACTGCGCGCGGCTTTTCTCACAGGAATCAGGCGCCCAGAAATTTCAACATGATGTTCCGTACGCTGCGTCCCTGCCGCTATCCGTTCAAACAATACATCCAAGCGCGCCTCACTCGCGGCATCACCATCAGCAGCCACGATGAACATCGGCTCACGCGCCACCGCCCGCAGGCGGTAATCATGGCCGCCATCCACGTTCAACACCTTCAACTTGCGCTTGAGCAAATCAATCACAGGCAAAAAGTTTTGCCGCTGCAAACCGTACGGATACAGGTCATCTGGCGGGTAGTTGGAGGTAGTCAATAGCACCACGCCACGTTCCAGCATCGCCGCTACCAGCCGCCCCAGAATCATCGCGTCGGCAATATCATCAACATGAAATTCGTCCAGACACAACACGCGGGTGTGTTTGGCGATGTTGTCGGCCAAGGTAATCAGCGGGTCTTTTTTCCCTTTTCCGTCCAGCAATTTCATCTCGTGATGAACTTCAGCCATGAAATTGTGAAAATGGATGCGGCGTTTGCGGCGATACGGCAGACACTCGTAAAATGCATCCATCAGAAATGTCTTGCCGCGCCCAACCCCGCCCCAAAGATACAAACCGTCTGGCACATCCGGGCTGCGCAAGCTGCGCCCCAGAAACTGGTTGCGCTTGGCTTTGAAATCAATCAACTGGCACCAGAGCGCATCCAGTTCATCAATTGTGGCAGCTTGGGCAGCGTCATAAACAAAATCCGGCAATTCGCTGGCGGCCTGATACCAGGTCTTGGGAGTCATGCTGCCATCAGGGGGAATGATAATGGTGTGTTGAGACATGGACGGTTCGATTTTCAGCTTTACAGCGCTACACTGGCCGGTGAGTTTTGCGATAACCTCGTAATTATGCCGCGTTTCCAGGCAAATCGCCCGGATAGTAAGAAGAAAAGCTCCAAGCTACGAAACATCCAGAGTTAGAAATAAATTCATCGTCAGTGAATCAAAGCTGCAGCCATGTGATTTTTATCACAGACACCCGCACGCATTCCTTCTATCCTGAATTTGTCTTTAATCCACCAAGGAGCGAAAAATGAAATTCAATGTAGGCGGTATAGACCGCATCTTGCGTATCGTGGCAGGTCTGGCGCTTATCGCGTTAGCCGCCACGGGGACAATCGGCGTTTGGGGCTGGATCGGTGTGGTGCCTTTGCTGACCGGCATTTTCAAGTTCTGCCCGGCCTACGCGATCTTCGGCATAGGTACTTGCCCCTCGAACAAATAGGACTGGGCAAGCTTTCCAACAAAGCCGCTTCCCGCCAGATACGCCCGATAGACAATCCTGTTTATCGGGCGTATTGTTTCCCCTTCCCGATGTTCCTCATTACCTGACCAACTTATGTCCGAACCTATTGAACACGCGGATCTACAAATATCCGGCATGACTTGTGTCCGTTGCGCCGCGCGCGTTGAGAAGGTGCTCAACAGCCTGCCGGAAGTTTCCGCTGCGGTAAATTTCGCCACGGAAAAAGCGCATGTTGATTTCAATCCGCAATCCATAAATGTCCCCGCGTTGATCGCGGCGGTGCAGCGTGCGGGCTATGACGCGCATCCGCTACGCGATTTCGCGGCGGAAAAAGAAACCCGCGCGCAAGCCTATCGCCACGAGCGCACGCAATTCGTCATCGCCCTGCTGCTCACTGCCCCGCTGCTGCTGGAAATGGGACTGATGTTCGTCGGCCTCCACACCATGCTGCCCGTGTGGTTGCAATGGCTGCTCGCCACCCCGGTGCAATTCTGGATCGGCAAACGCTTTTACAGCGGCGCATGGCACAGCCTGCGCGGCGGCGGGGCGAACATGGATGTGCTGGTCGCGCTCGGCACCAGCGCGGCCTATCTGCTGAGTTGCGCCATGCTGCTGCTCCATACCGGCAAGCCGGTTTATTTTGAAGCGAGCGCCACCATCATCACGCTGGTGCTGCTTGGCAAGCTGCTGGAAGCACGCGCCAAGGGCAAGGCTTCCGCCGCGCTGGAAGCCTTGATTAACCTGCAACCCAAGCTGGCGCATGTGGAGCGCGATGGTGTCATGGTTGATGTGCCTGCGACACAGGTTAAAGCGGGAGACATCTTTCTAGTGCGCCCCGGCGAAAGCGTGCCGGTGGACGGCATAGTGCTGGAAGGCGCATCCAGCATGGACGAAGCCATGCTCACCGGGGAAAGCCTGCCGCAGGCCAAGCACGACGGTGACAAGGTGTACACCGCCACGCTCAACCAGCACGGCCTGCTCAAATGCCGCGCCGTGGCAGTCGGCGCACAGACCCAGCTCGCCGCCATCATCCGCTTGGTGGAACAAGCGCAAGGCTCGAAAGCGCCAATCCAAAAATTGGCGGATCAAATTTCCGGCATCTTCGTGCCGGTGGTACTGGTGATCGCCACGGCGACTTTCATCGTCTGGTGGGCGCTTGGCAGCGGCTTCGCGGTGGCGTTAATCAATGCGGTATCGGTGCTAGTCATCTCCTGCCCGTGCGCACTGGGGCTGGCTACACCGACCGCCGTGGTGGTCGCTACCGGGCGCGCTGCCCATGCGGGCATCCTGGTCAAAGATGCCGCCGCGCTGGAGCGCGCACACAAACTATCCGTGCTGGTGGTAGACAAGACCGGCACCCTCACCGAAGGAAAACCCAAAGTCACCGACCTGCTGCCCTCCTCGAGCAGCGATGCAAAACACCTGCTGCAAATCGCCGCCAGCATGGCGCAAGGCTCCACCCATCCCTTGTCGCGTGCCTTGCTGGAATACGCGCAGGCGCTACAGGTGACGCCCATCTCAACCGGCAGCTTCAGCGAACTTTCCGGCAGCGGACTAAGCGCCGAGATCGGCGGCGCGGCTTACCTGCTCGGCTCCCCGGCATTTATTGCCAGTAAAAACATCGCGCTGGATCAGGCGCAAATTGCGGCCTTGCAGCAACAGGGCAAGAGCGTCATCGCCGTAGCGCGCGTCGACGCCCTGCTCGGCATCATCGCCTTCGCCGACACGCTGCGTCCCAGCAGCGCCGATGCCGTGGCTCGCCTCACCGCAATGGGCATCCGCGTGGTGATGTTGAGCGGCGACAACGCCGCCACCGCGCAGGCCATTGCACGACAATCGGGCATTGCCGAATTCCGCGCCGAAGTGCTACCGCAGGACAAGGCCACCCATGTGCAATCATTCAAAGCCGAAGGAAAAATGGTGGGCATGGTGGGCGACGGCATCAACGATGCGCCCGCGCTGGCGGCGGCGGATGTGAGCTTCGCCATGAAAAGCGGCAGCGACATCGCCATCGAAGCGGCAGACATCACCCTGATGCGCAACGACCTGATGGGCGTGGTGGATGCCATAGACCTGTCGCGCACCGCACTGAAAAAAATCCGCCAGAACCTGTTCTTCGCCTTCGCCTACAACGTATTCGGCATTCCGCTGGCCGCGCTCGGCATGCTCAATCCGGTAATTGCAGGCGCAGCGATGGCGATGAGCTCGGTGTCAGTCGTCAGCAACGCCCTGCTGCTCAAACGCTGGCAGCCTTATAATCGCAAAAGCAATTAGCTCACCGCTTTTCCAGATTGAATAGGGAACCGCATCATGGAAACAATACAACTCAACATCGAAGGCATGACCTGCAACGGCTGCGTGAACAGCGTGACAAATGTATTGAAAAATATTTCCGGTGTCAGCAGCGTGGAAGTTTCCCTGGAACAAAAACGCGCCACGGTTATCTTCAACCCCGCACAAAGCAATCCGGCCCAATTCAAGGCTGCGGTTGAAAATGCAGGGTTTGATGTGGTTTGATGCGCACTCATGCAGACTTCGCCTGACACAAACTGCAAGATCGCCCACCTAACAAATTGCACTTCATTCCTGAATTCACCAATAATAATGAAAATCATTGGGTATGCTTTATTGGCAAAATAATCGGTAACAACAAAGGGGACGGAAATTATGTCACTCAATGAACTAATAAATAATGTGTGGAAGGCTCTAACAGACCATATGGAATTAACAGAGTCAGACGTTAAGAATGCACAGGCAAAAATCACACCTTATAAACTATCAGACGGCGGAGGTTTATATTTGCTTGTCCAAACCAATGGCACAAAATTATGGGAAATGGACTACCAGTTCGGGGGAAAGCAAAAGACGCTGTCAATGAGCGAATATCCAAGCATGACGCTAACCCAAGCCCGTTCCCGTCGTGAGGAAGCTATCAATGATCTGGCTAGGGGGCTAATCCCCTAGTGTGATACATGTTTAACCTGTCAACGGTATGCGGGTGGCAAAAGACATATGAACGACTAACCGAAAGGGTCGATTGCTGCCAGTCACCATCGCAACTGCCTGTCTAATAGCGGAACGTCAAGGCAGTAAAACGACCACTTTCCAGAGCCTGGATTCGTCCGGATTGGCGAGCCAATCAGAACTTGATGCTGAACTTTCGCTTATGGCCCGTAGCGAATATTAGCGCTCAATATTCCCGCAGCATGGTTATTTCGGTATCGGCTTGGCGCAAGCGAATGGCAAGTGTTCTGGCAAGAGCAGTAATCAGGTTAAAGGCCAGCTTTTTGTGCTCTTCGGAAAGCTTATAGAACGTTTCGCGGGTAAGGACATATACCTCGGTATCGGTTAATGCAATGGCATCGTTGCCGTGGGTGCCGCCATCGAGAAATGCCAGACTGCCGAAGAAGTCGCCCCGGCCAAAACTCGCGATATGCCGTGACCTGCCCGCACCGAGCGGGGCGAAGATGCGTACCGCGCCACGGCGTATCCAGAATATCTCCTTACCCTCCTCCCCAAGTGCGTAAACCGTCTCACCGGCCTTGTAGGAACGCTGTTCCATTTGCGCTTCCAGTTCTTTTATAGTCTCGTCCCGGTGGTGGCTGAATAGATCCATTTCATGCAGTTGCGCGAGCGTTTCAACTTGCGGCACAAATTCGCGTTCGCCGAGGAGGCGGTCTTCGACCCATTCGATGGCGTTGTCCAGTTCCGCGAAGATGCGCACGGTCTCATCGTCGGCTTGCACGATTTCCATCTGTTCAAGAAACTCGGGGAGATTGCGTCCATTAGGCAGAGTTTCCCGAACACCGCTCAGCAGCAGCATCGCCCCCCGCTCCTGCAAGGCATAGCGCACGTTGAGCAGCATGTGTGCCGCTGTCACATCAACGGACTGCACACGCTTCAAATCGAGAATAATGTAGTTGCGCTTGCTGATTTCATGCTCGATGTCGGTGTAGAGTTGTTGGGTAGTGCCGAAAAACAGGCTGCCCTGAAGTTCGAATACGACGGCCTGATCACCCTTTTTCTCGATGATGCGCATTTCCGCTTCGGGGCGATGCCAGGTTGACGACATCTGGTTTACATAGACCTTGTGCCGCACGACGGAGCCGCCGATTTGCTCGCGCAGGAAAAGAAAAATGGCCATGGCGACACCGACCCCCGACGCGGCGATAAGTCCCACCGTCAGCGCCACGATCACCACGGCGACGACCACCGCGAAGTCGAATACCGTCGCCCGCGATTCGATGAAGTGCAGGGGTTCCCTGTCTATCATGCGGAAACCGATGACGATCAGGATACCGGCCAGTGCGGCGACCGGAATCCAGGCGATGAAGGAACTGAGAATCAGCGCGGCGACGAGGGAAAATAATCCTTCCAGCACGCCGGAAGCACGTGTTTTCGCCCCACTGTTAATGTTGACCATGGTAGCACCCATCGTCCCCGATCCGGGCATGCCGCCGACAACGGCTGAGGCCATGTTGGCAGCCCCCTGAGCAACCAGTTCACGATTGGAGTCGTGACGGCTGCGCGTCAGTTGATCTACGACGACGCACGTCTTCAGCGTATCAATCGAAAGCAGCGCCGCAAGCGTCAATGCGCTGCCGAACAGGCTGGCGATCTGCGCGAGATTGAGTGTGCCGAGTTCATGCAAACGTCCGCTGATCGAAGCAAGATAACCTCCCGGTGCAACGCCGAGGGCGCCAACAACCAGCGGATTGTTCGTCACAGTCAAGAGTGTGGCATCCTGCGAAGCAAGAGCAAAATAAGTAGCAATCCCGGCCAGTATGCCGAGAATGGTTCCGGGTATCTTTTGTGTCACCCTGGAAGAAATGACGGCCACCACTACCGTCGCGAACCCGACAGAGAGGCCACGCCAGTCCCATAGCCACGGCGAGAGCAACGCATCAAGGAAGCCCGTGCCACTTGGTGCGCCGACGAATTTTGGAACCTGACTGCCTATGATGATGATTCCCACCCCGGAGAGATAGCCGCTCCCCACCGGATAGGGAACATATTTAATGAGTCGCCCGACACCGACAAAACCGAGCAACATCTGCACGCCCCCCGCGAGGACGCCAAGCATAATCATCAGCAACACTATCAAGCCCGGCGCGACGCCCTGCCTCACCAGTTCGATGGCAAAAGCCGACAGTACGGCAGCAGCCGGGGCGCACGGTGCACTGATTAGTCTGTCCGTGCCGCCCATCGTCCCCGCCACCAGGCCGACGACCGTGGCGCCGATGATACCTGCCAGCGCGCCCATTGCGGCGTAGCCCGGGCTGATAGCTGCATAAACCGTCACGCCGAAAGCAATCGCCGTCGGCAACGCCACCAGCATGGATGCCAAACCGCCCCAGAAGTCCCCGGGAGCCTGATTCGGCCCAAGTAATTTCTTGAAATTCGTTTTATGTTCTTTTTGCGTCACGATCAATCCTCCTCAAGAACACATTATGAGCTAACTTTAACTGTTACCCCCAACGCCCGAATTCGTGCCGCGAACGCTTCCATCTGCTGCATCGTCAGCACAGTCAAACGTGGCGCTTCCGGTTGCAGCGAGGGACGCGCCAGACTGTAGAGCAGCACGCCCTGCGGCTTGATGCCGCCGCGCAGAAGGCTGGCTAAAAATTCCAGATAGTCGTTTTCATCCTGCTCGCTTGGCGCCACGCCATCCAATTCAAACCAACAGGTTTGCAACCAAGTTGGACAAAGTGCGATGGCGGTGGCGAGGTTCTCACGCACCTTGCCGATACCAATGTGCGTGTCGTTGATGCGTTGCATTCCGGCTTCGCTGGCGCGGTCGAGTTTGAACCAGACTTCGCCATTAAGTTGCGCCATCCGGCGTAGACCTTGCTGCACATTTTCGCGATAGGTCAAACTACCGTTGGTAATTAAAACCAGCTTGATGTCAGAAGGCAACGCCAATTCTTGTTTTAGTTTGGCGATAAGTTCGATGACTTGCGCGAATTCTTCCGCACTGGTCGGTTCGCCATTGCCGGAGAGAGCGATATCGTTGATGCGGCGCGCGCCCTCCGGCACGCGGCGCCTGCATGAAGTCGCCGTGCATCAGTTCTTGCAGGAAGCCGCGCAGTTCGTATTCCAACAGCGTGAGATCAACTGGAGGTGCGGTACCGCGCGTGAGGTTGGGTACTTGGCAATAGATGCAGCGCCAGTTGCAGGCGTTGTTGGTATTGAGGTTGATACCGACCGAAACGCCGCCCGCACGGCGCGACACCACCGGATAGACATAACGCAATCCGGCACTGTCGCGACTATGGTCGGTTATATTGAGATTGCCCTCGATCACAGGAGCGTCAAGATTTAACGAGCGGCAGGAACTTCGCTGGGTCAACCGGTTTACCAAATTTGCGTATCTCGAAGTGCAGTTCGACCTGATCGGAGTCGGTGCTGCCCATCTCGGCGATCTTCTGTCCTTTTGTCACGGTTTGTCCTTCTTTCACCAGCACTTGGTCGTTGTGCGCGTAGGCGCTGAGGTAGGTATTATTGTGCTTGATGATGACCAGTTTGCCGTAGCCGCGCAGACCGCTGCCGCTGTACACCACCTTGCCCGCAGCGCTCGCCACTACGGCTTGGCCGAGCTTGCCTGAAATATCAACGCCCTTGCGGTTGGCGCTTTCGGAAAATTCACCGATCACTTTGCCGTTGGCCGGTATGCCCCACTCCAGCGCGTCATCGACTACTGCACTGTCGGCTACGGCTTCCGGTTTGGGTTCAGGCTGAGGCCCCACTTTAGCCACCGCAACCGGTTCGGGTTTATGCTGCGTCTCCTGCATTTTCTGGATCTCGGCCACGGCCTGCTCGGAGTAAGGCAGCTTGGCGACTTTGGGCTGATCCTTGACGAGAATTTCCTGCGGTTTGCTTTCCACGGCTTTAGGTTTAACCGCCACTGCGCCAGCCGGGAACAGACGGAGTTCCTGCCCTACCTGAATTACATCGGGATTCTGGATGTTATTGATCTCTGCAATTTCGTGATAGCCGAGGCCGTGGTTGAAGGCGATGCTATACAGCGTATCCCCTTTCTGCACCACGTAAGTCTGCGGGCGCCAGTCCTTCTCAGGTTGTACGGATTTTTTGGAATGCGTAACAGCCGTCACAGCAGGTGTTTTCTCGGCAGCGCCGAGTTCCGATACCGGCGCATGACCGCTGCCCGATGCGCAGCCTGTCAGTACGGCAGCAGCAAGCGCTGCACACAGCAAATTTAACCAAAAATTTTCATTAGGCCGTTCGTGGTGAGCTTGTCGAACCACACACATTCCAAAACCAAGCCCTTCGACAGGCTCAGGCGGGTGCCCGACCAAAAGCTCTATGGGGCGAACGGATGTTGGTAAATCACATCGTATCGATCCTAATGAACGATCTTGGTTCAAAACGCGAGTTGTCATGCTTTTCCCATCAATAGTGGCACGAATCTGACCGCATCGAGACGCGTTTCGCGGTAGCCCTGCTCATCGCGTTCAAACAGGTGCAGATACTGCTCCTGTGCGCCCAAAGGCAGCACCATTCTACCACCCACGGCAAGTTGCTCCAGCAGCGCTCTTGGAACATGTGTCGCGGCGGCGGCCATAATGATGCCATCGAACGGCGCAAATTCCGGCAAGCCAATGTTACCGTCCGCGTAGCGCAGCGTTACGTTGCGTACCTGCAATTCTTTCAGGTAACCCGTCGCGCGCTCAAACAGCGGCTGTACACGCTCCACCGAATACACTTCTTTTGCCACCTCTGCCAGCACCGCCGCCTGATAGCCGCAGCCGGTGCCAATTTCCAGCACACGGTTGAGTTGCTTGCCGTTGCGCAGGATTTCGATCATGCGCGCCACGATGTAAGGCTGCGAGATGGTCTGGCCGAAGCCCAGCGGCAACGACACATCGTCATAGGCACGGCTGGCCAATGCCTCGTCCACAAAGATGTGGCGCGGTACCGCGTTCATCGCGGCCAGCACCACCTCATCCTGTATGCCTTCCGCACGCAGCCGCTCGATCAGGCGGTTGCGCGTGCGCTGCGAGGTCATGCCGATACCGCTGTGCTTCATATTCATGCTGCACCACCTGTTAGCCAGCCACGCACTGCGTCCAGTTGACTATATTGCGTCAGGTCTATTTGCAACGGCGTGACCGACACGCACTGATGGGCTATCGCATGAAAATCAGTGCCTGCACCCGCATCCTGAGCCTTGCCCGCCGCACCGACCCAGTACACGGTCTCGCCGTGCGGGTTGGCCGCCTTCACTACCGGTTCGGCTTTGTGACGCTTGCCCAAACGGGTGACTTCCATGCCTTGCAATTGTTCGTAGGGAATGTCCGGCACGTTGACGTTCAACAACCAGGGATGGGTATGGGTATTCTTCTCAAAACGCCGCACCAGATCCGCCGCCACGCGCGCTGCCGTGGCGTAATGCGCCAACTCCTTGCCCGCCAGCGATATGGCGATGGCCGGAATGCCCAGCAAAAATCCTTCAGTGGCGGCTGCCACCGTGCCGGAATAAATCGTGTCGTCGCCCATGTTGGCGCCGGAGTTGATGCCGGAAATCACCATGTCGGGCTGAGTATCCAGCATGCCGGTAACGGCAAGATGCACGCAGTCGGTCGGCGTGCCATTCACATAATAGAAACCGCTGGCGGCACGGCGCAGATTGAGCGGACGATCCAGCGTCAGAGAATTGCTCGCGCCGCTACGGTCGCGCTCCGGCGCCACTACCACGACATCCGCGATGGCGGAAATAGCTTCCGCAAGACAGGCCAAGCCTGGTGAAAAATAGCCATCGTCGTTGCTGAGCAGAATATGCATTGGGCCGGATAAGTTAGGGTAGTTAATCGGGGCGGCTGAATGGAATACGTCCAACACCCGACCATGTAAAAACAAAGCGGCTGAATTATAGGGGGTGTTTCAATTGAGGACAATGATATGAGGAATATCTGATAGGAGAGAAGGTCACCCCTGCCGTCAGATGGAGCCTGCATTCTCGATTTTTGTGGTCGCTTAAGGTAGAATTCGGCCCGTTTCGTGAGACAGGTATAAGTATCGTGGCATTGATTGTTCAGAAATACGGCGGCACATCGGTAGGCACACCGGAGCGCATCAAGAGTCTGGCGCAGCGCGTGGCCAGATTCAAAGCGCAGGGGCATCAGATCGTGGTGGTGGTTTCCGCAATGAGCGGCGAAACCAATCGGCTGATTGAGCTGGCGAAAAAAATCCAGGATCAACCCGACCCACGCGAACTCGATGTGGTGATTTCCACCGGTGAGCAGGTGACCATCGGCTTGGTGTCCATGGCGTTGATGGAACTGGGATTGAAGGCCAAGAGCTACACCGGCGCGCAAGTCAGGATTCTTACAGATAGCGCCTTCACCAAGGCACGCATACTCAGCATAGATGAGCAGAATATTCGCGTCGATCTGGCTAATAATTACGTGGTGGTGGTGGCAGGTTTTCAGGGGATGGACGAAGATGGCAATATCACCACGCTGGGGCGCGGCGGATCGGATACGACAGGTGTGGCGATTGCTGCTGCGCTACGCGCCGACGAATGCCAGATTTACACTGACGTAGACGGGGTCTATACCACCGACCCGCGTCTGGTGCCGGAAGCGCGCCGTCTGAAGAGCATCACCTTCGAGGAAATGCTGGAAATGGCCAGCCTCGGCTCCAAGGTGCTGCAAATCCGCGCGGTCGAGTTTGCCGGAAAATACAAGGTCAAATTGCGCGTGCTGTCATCGTTCCTGGACGATCCGGGCGAAGGCACGCTGATTACTTTCGAGGAAAACAATAAAATGGAACAGGCAATCATTTCAGGCATAGCATTCAACCGCGACGAAGCCAAGATCACCGTGCGTGGCGTGCCGGACAAACCCGGCATCGCATACCAGATACTCGGCCCGGTGAGCGATGCCAATGTTGACGTGGACATGATCATCCAGAATGTCAGCGTAGACGGCTCCACCGACTTTTCCTTCACCGTGCACCGCAACGAATTCGGCAGGGCGATGGATATCCTGAAGAGCCAGGTGCAGCAACACATCGGCGCGCGCGAAGTGATCGGCGACAACAGAACTGCCAAGGTATCGGTGGTCGGGGTCGGCATGCGCTCTCACGTCGGCATTGCCAGCAAAATGTTCCGCACTCTGGCGGAAGAAGGTATCAACATTCAGATGATATCCACCTCGGAAATAAAAATTTCCGTAGTGATAGATGAGAAATACATGGAACTGGCTGTGCGTGTGCTGCACAAGGCATTCGATCTGGATCAGGAAGCGGTATAACGTTTGACCTTTGGCCGGGTTTACGGTAACCTGCGCGGCCTTTCGGAGAGATGGCCGAGTGGTCGAAGGTACTCCCCTGCTAAGGGAGCGTAGGGTTTATAGCCTTACCGAGGGTTCGAATCCCTCTCTCTCCGCCAAAAAGCAATAACCCGTTGATGTCTAACGGGTTTTTTGCTAATGAAGGTTCGGGTTTGAATCTTCCAGGTATTCAAAATCGACACCTTCATCATCAATCCCCCAGTCTTCAACCAAAAGTGGCTCACTGGCTAAATCCCACACCACAGAATGTACGTGAATATCGAACCACTCCAGAAACATTTCAAGTGAGCGATTTTCAGGCCACATGGATTCATCCGTAGCCCAATCAAACAATATGGAATCGAATAGAAAGTGCCAGCGATCTTCTGCCCATTTCACTGCATCATGTGGATCGTCGAATTGCGGAATCAGGAAGGTGTCGTTCTCAATATGTAACATTTCCAATGTCAGGGACAATGGATTTTGATCGGCAGCATTCAGCCAATCAAGAAAAGGCTGCTTGAATGCCAGTATCATAACCGTCCGGTTAAGCACGAATCTTGGGTAATCACTCATGGATGACATCTCCTATATAACCAGTCAATATTATTTACTCAACCGCCAACGCATTGTAGTAGCCCTATTCAGTACGTACATTGTAATGCCACGTATGTAACAACTACCACCAAATGCATAGATAAATCGGCATATGGTTTATGTACAGGATTACTGGTAGTCTGCTCACCATAACAAAAGGAGTGGCAATGGCCCGGCGTAGAAACAAAAAACGTGATGACAGTTTAATTGTAAGCTGTTGGCACCAACAGTTCTTACACGCTTACATTGCTTGACGTGAAAAAACCGCCGGACTATCTCTAGCACCAGCGGTCTATTGCCACCCCATTAGAATAAACTAAAGCCCTCTGCTTTGCCGGGGGATGCTTACTTATTGCCTTGAAGGCGGCGGAGGTGGTGGGGGATAGTAAGATGGCGCTGGTGCAGGTGGTACAGGCGGTTGAGAGTAAATTACTCTGGGCTGATAGTAGCCACCCTGAGGGAGCTGGTTTCCTTTTGCATACATGCATTGCTCATACGCAATATCATACCGACGCTGAGCTTCACGCCCACTATACTGAGCTTCACCTGAGCCAATTGCAGCACCACCAAACATTCCGACGGCAGCGCCCGACCCGGCGCCTTGGTGCCCACCTCCAAGAGCTCCGGCCGCCGCCCCTATTGCCGTGCCCACTGCAATACTTTTTACTTCCGCATCTGTTGCAGATTGGCTGGCCGATGTTCCGATGGAATTTTGTGCAAATTGCCTGCACACATTATCTTCGGCATTAAATTGTTCAAATGATTTACCCGGTGCCGGCATCACCGCAACACTGGGGCCATTCGGAATACTTGCACATCCCGCAAGAACCCCCAAGAACGCTACCGAAAAAATAGAATGTCTCATGGCTTCATCCCCTAACAGTTGTTAAGCAAAAAGCAGATGCGTATATGACACGTACCCTGTCTGATCTACTCAAGTTATGCATGGCAATCCTAATGTGGTGCAGCTTGAGGAGGTTGGGCCGGCACTGACTTCCATCCTTCCGGGCAACTTGGTATATAAGGATAATAACCTTTTGCCGAATTACAGTAATACCAGGACTGTGCCGGCTGCTGAGCCGGAGCCGGAGCCGGTGGCGCTACCATCACGGGAGGCTGCTGATTTATTACCATGACTGGTGGCGTGTAGGGATCGGGATATGGGTAAACTGGCGAAGGGTAGAAATACCATATACCAGCAGCAACCCACCAATATCCACGCCGTCCATCATGACGGCCATGAAACCAATGACCTCCTCGCCAAATTTCCAGATCACGCTCACCAAACCTGTGAATTTCACGGCCCTCCCAATGTCTTCCTTCCCTATGTTCTGCAAGTGCTGGCAACGAAGCTACCATCAAGGTACCTACCACTATTCTTGCAATAATTTGTTTCATCATATCTTCCTTTGGTTAACTGGAACTGGCTTTCCCAGTTCCATGAATGCGAGCGATTTGCTTGGTCAGTGAGAGAGAAATTACAAACATACCGCCTAGAATTAATTTGCTTAAGGAAACGCTGAATAAGTGGTTTGAGCGTCTTGCAAATTCGAATGGTTGCGTGATGCCATTCCCCAAAAAAAACAGGATTTATTCAACGCTTCTTTATTTTGATATTCATTTTACTCACAATAAGTTACGATTCTGTCTGAATAATCTTTAACTTCGATGCCATATGACGTTTTAGATAGACGACCTTGGAGAAAAACATTATTAAAAATGATAATGCATCCAAGTAACCAAAATATGTCCACTTTGTATTGATTCAGTAGCGTGACCAGCAACAATTTCATGTATTTTATATGGAACGAGTTTGGTATACTACGCGCATAATTTGCGGGGGAAGGTGATTGTGACCCAACACATTAATGCATTGATTTCATGTTTGAATACCTTCGCACATAAGCAATCGCACGATTGACTAATTATAGGGGTGATCCATGTCCATAACCAAATGCTATGAAAACGTCCGACTCTCGCCACTAGCCGTTGAATTGACCGATGAACAAAGTGCTACTCTTGCTGAACTCGCGGAGGTCATAAATCTGAAGGATGGTGACATTCTCATCCGTGAGGGCGAAGTCGGCAACGAACTGTATGTAATTGTGTCCGGCAATGTGGCTGTAACGCGGGAGTGCGGGAATGGGGATGTGATCACGCTACACGTATTGAAGCAACGGGATATGGCCGGAGAACTTGGTTTTCTCGATGGCTTGGAGCATAGCGCCACACTGCGAGCGGTCGGCCCGACGGAGATATTCAGTCTAAGGCGGGATCGCTTTGAATCTCTGATTGATACCCAACCCAGAATCGTATACTTGGTCATGCGTGCTGTTTTCCGTGAGATACACGGGATATTGCGGCGCATGAATATACAATACGTGGAACTTTCCAACTATATCAGCAAGCAGCACGGGCGCTACTGACCCATATCGCCAGCAAGCGTTGGTGACACAAAGGCAGCGCCTTGGAACCCAGATTGGGAGTGCCACTCGTGTAGAATCAGAAAACGGCTGTTGTTGGCGACCAAGCTCAGGCGATCAAATTGATGCCGAAAGTCCCAGTCGATCCAACGGTCACATACGCCTTCCATGCGGCAGCAGAAAAATTCAGCAATGCCGCCCATGTACAGTATCGGACAATCGTTCTCTCAACCACAGGAGATGCAAAATGAAAATCACGAAGAAGAATCTGCTGGTAGAACTCAACAAGGATCTGGAATGGGAATACGCGGCCGCTGTCCAGTATGTACAGCATGCAGCGGCGATTAACGGCGCGCAATTCGACTCTATACAGAAGGAGTTGCTGATCCACGCGCAAGAAGAAATGCAACATGCCGTCATGCTGTCCGAGCAGATCGACTTTCTCGGCGGCGTACCTACCGTGAAGGTAGAGAAGCGCGAAATTTCGCCGAATAGTCTGGAGATGCTTAAACAGGACTTATGGGGCGAAGATAACGCAATCACCCGCTACAAAAAGCGCATCGGTCAAGCTGAGGCGCTCAAGGAATATGGCTTGCGGCGGGTGTTGGAGGATATCCTGATTCAGGAGGAAGAACACAAGCGCGATATCGCCAATGCGCTTTTAAAATAGGCGGAGTTGCGGGGTAGGCTATAATTTTTCAACATTGATATTTCCAGACATGCCAATTTCCGGCATGAAAACAATACTGCTCGCTGAAACGCGAAGCAGTCTGGATGCCACCCTCCATCTGCTCATCCGTTTCAGAACACATCTCTGTTGCACCTTATACCATTTTTAACACTGACAATCACATCATATCTGACTGAATCAATGACTGGATACAGCCTGTAAGTCATTACAAAATCAAAGCCGCTATATTTATTTACCTTTGTTGAATACGCAAATGAGGCATTGATTTTCTGTGTAGCCGCCAGCGACAAGACTTCAATCCACTTGATCACGAAATTATCCAATGGAGCAACAACTTGTATGGTTGATTTCTATCATGCCTGAGACTATCTGAACGCTGCCGCAGTGGCGAGGTGCCCTAAAATTTGAACCCAGTCGGCAGTTCGGTTACAATGCACGGCCTTTTACAGGCGCGTAGCTCAGCTGGTTAGAGCACCACCTTGACATGGTGGGGGTCGTTGGTTCGAGTCCAATCGCGCCTACCAAATCAAGCACTTACGATAGCTTGCTTTGGTATTAATACAGTGGCGCTCATTGATTTAAGTAAAACATCCAATATAAATACAATAAATTAGCATATCTTTATGGCGGCATAACCGTCAAATCGCCACCCAAACAACTATCAAAAAAACCTCAACGGCGATACAGTTCTGCTTACCCCGTGCCAATTAGAATTCCGAAGCATCCTCAGTTTGAATACGACCACCCTCTTCTCTGCAAGGGAATAGTGGCAGTGCTTAATTATTCACATGATGAACAATTTGAGGTGTAATAAATGAAGCCAGAGGAAAAGCAAAGGTGAAAATTACAAGGCAGCTTCAAACCTTTGCTTTGCTTTGCTCAGGAATAGTAGGAAGCCTCCCCGCTTTAGCAGGGCCGAGTCATTTCTCAAGCACAATTGGGTCAGCGCTTTTATGCCAAGATCAAATTGACAGATATTTCTTGACCGACTACATGACTACTTATTTTGGGCAGCCGAATAAAGTAGAAGGTGGGGCATATTGGTGGAAGGTATCGAGCATCTTGTATGGGTCAAAATTGGATTCGATTTTTGTAAGCCAAGAGGATACTAGCTCAGTGTTTATTGGTGCCATTTTTGTCGACGTTCCTGATGCTTTGCGTCAAAATATTCAGGATGCAACTGGAGTGACTTATAAGGCGACAACAAATCCTGAACAATGGAGCTCACCGTCTTTTAGTGTAATACTCAAATACTATTCGTTAGAAACGCCAAGTAAGCTGTTTTGTCTGAAGTGACCTGAGCAAACGAGAAACTCAACGGCTGCTAATAGCAGTGGTCTCAACTGGTCGATGCGACACTTGCCGCCCTTCGTTTTACACCTCAGTTTCAAGCTTAACAAAACGTTGGTGTCCATTTTTCAGCTTACCCGTCAAATCGAGACTTGAATCCCAGCAGGTTTCGCAACAAACGGTAACGGTGGAGAAGAATGAGTTTTTTCAGGAGCAGAGGCCGCGCCCATTCCGACCAATACGCTTTCCAAGGCGGCGGAGGCTTGGTCAAAAGCATGAAACACCGCATCCATGGCCTTAGTGCCGACGTTGAAGTAATGCTCTGCATCGATTGTGGGACGTTCCGCACCAATCACTTTTTCATTCAGCAACGTCAGAAATTCGTGGATAGCTGTGTGGGTTTCCTTCCACGCCCGTGTGAACGGTACAGCCTGAGTAATATCGGCATGCACTAGGTCGTTGTTCACCAACATCATGGTTTCTCTAATGCGCTCTTCCAGGAAACGGAGTTTGATGCGGGTGACGCTGGAACAATAGCCCTTTGCCGCAACACTGGCCCCCATCCCGCGCGCCTGCCCCAAACACTCCGCAACTGCAGGGAGCTTGCTCCACAGGGCATCCACCAAAGCGAAATCAGCAACACTCCTATCGACGATCTGGCTGCGCTCGGCGATATCACCCATCGAATAAAGCACGGCGCGGATAAGCTCGCTATGGCGGCGAAAGCCCTCTTCCGCAGGCAGCGCCAATGCCTCCGTACGCAAGGCTTGCCAAGCGTTGCGGAGGTCTTCCCAGCGCTTTTCCGTCATCAACCTTTTGACGTGCAATGCGTCAATAAGGGCTATATCCTGCCCGATTGCCGTCTGTTTTTGCTCAATTTTCTTCTTGAACGACCCATCGCCGCTCAGAAAGGCATTCACCATTCCCCGATGCTGCTGCAAGTCGAGCAGCAACTGCTTGACCAAGCGGTTGACGCAGATGCCTTCCAGTTGGAACGACTGGTTCTTTTGCCAACTGTGCCGGTTGGTAAAATAAACGATGCCGATGGCAATAGCGGCCAAGACCAGCAAAAATATCCATTCGTAACCTTCCACAGAAATCTCCCTATTTTTTGAGGTTATCCCCGGAAACCCGCCGATGCGCCGCGCATGCCGCTTGCCAAAGAAGCAAGGTGGGATGACATCCCTGCGGTTTCGTTAGCGGCATGGCTGTTCTGTTGTGTGCTTGCGGCAATTTGCTCCAAGTGTCGCGCAAGATCCGCGCTGTTCGCGCTTTGCTGCTGGGCAACAGCCGCAATCTGATGCACGCTGTCCAGTGCGACCACCGCCTGCTCGTTGATTTTGGTCAGTGCCTCCGTGGCCCCGTTGGCATGTGCCGCACTTTCCTGTGCTTGTCCACTGGCCGATGCCATGTGAATAACGGCTTGTCGTATTTCGTTCTGAATGGTGTCAACCGTATGGGTGATTTCGTCGGCCGAGGTGCGTGCCCGCTGCGCCAGCTTCCGCACTTCATCTGCCACCACGGCAAACCCGCGTCCCTGCTCACCCGCCCGAGCCGCTTCGATAGCGGCGTTTAGCGCAAGCAAATTGGTCTGGTCGGAAATCTCCCTGATCAGGCCAGTGGATTGACCGACTTCGGTTGAACGTTGCGCCAGCTGATTCATCAGTTGGGAAACTTCGCTAATCGCCCGCGCCAAAGATACGACCTCGCTGGAAGAATGTGCGATAGCTTGGCCTCCCGCCGAAGACAACTCGCTAACCGCGCGTGAGGTCTGCTCGGCATCACGGCTCTGCGAGGCCACTTCTGCAATACTGACGGTCAATTCTTCCATAGCCGCCGCCATGTGTGAGGTTGACTGCTCTTGCTGAGACGTAGCATCGGCCACCATAGTGGCGTTACTCTTCAATTCCACCGTGGCATGTGCTACTTCGGCAGCGGCATCACAGATACTCGCCACAATGCGCCCCACCTCCCTTACCGTGTCGTTGAATTGCCCCGCCAACTGCGTTCCTTCGTCGGCACCCACCGGCACCATGCGAACATCAAAGTCGCCGGCTTCCAGTTGGATATGCGCCTCATGCAACTCGCGGAACAAGCGGGTAAAGGAAAAGCATAACGATGCCAACAGATACCAGGAAAAAAGCACCAGACAACCAAGTGCCAATACCAAGCTGACCGTCAACGGCCGGCCTATGGCGGCGCTATAGACGAGGGCGCCGAATGGAGATGAAGCCAGCGCGGTCGCCAAGATAATTTTCCAAGCCAGGGGTATGCTACCAAGCCAAACCGTCGCCGGCAAAAAACCGGAATGTCGCTGATTCAAAGCTATCCATCCTTCCCAATATGACCGCTAATTACGTCATTTCTTCGGGCCATAATTCAAATGGAGCTTACCCTATGATAAGCGATGAATATGACTTAAACCCAGATTGTCCAGACGTTGTTAAATGAATCGACCTTGCTGCCTGAAAGAACTACGACAACTTCAACTGTACCTTCGATTTTCTGCCCGGCGGTTTGAGATTTAGCATTGCAAACGGATATCTGTTGAGATGCAAATCCAATCGAGCAGTAGAATGTAAAACAATTCCTAGCTTGATTCTTTGATATAAATCAAGAATTAGACATCCGCCCGCAACGGTGCACGCGCTATGCCTAAAACCGAACGTAGGCGAGGGCTGACAGGCCGTACCCGGCCAAAACCAGCTATTCACGAAATATACAAAATTACTGATGCCAGCTTTCTTCAACTCATCAAGTTCAATGGCATTTTTAACATGATGCTCCTCTTTCGCTGAGCTGCGGCTTCCAAGATCAATGCCCCGGATTTGCAGTGTCATAAAGAGGCATGACAGTCGGCAGCAAAGATTCGATCTGTTGGATGCGGCTTGCTTCAGCTGGGTGTGAGCTGAGAAATTCCGGAGGCCGCCCACTACTCTGGCTGGCATGAATCATTTTCTGCCACAGGCTGACCCCCGCGCGCGGGTCATAGCCGGCGCGTGCGGCAAGCTCGAGGCCAATCCGATCAGCCTCGCTTTCGTCAGTGCGACTAAACTTGGTTGCGATAAAATTATCGTATCCGGCATTGGCAAGGTCTGACGATCCTCCGCCGAGGCCGAGCAAGGCGGTACCGATGTTGATCACAGTCTTGGCGGCGATCGCCTGCGACACCTGCTCGCGTGAGTGTTCTCGCAACGCGTGCGATATCTCATGCCCCATCACGATGGCAATTTCATCGTCGCTGAGATGGAGTTTGTTGATCAATCCGGAATAAAACATGATCTTGCCACCCGGCATGCAGTATGCATTTAGCTCGTTACTGGTGATGACATTCACCTCCCAGTTCCAGCTTGGCGCGTCTTGGCGAAATACTCCCGTCTGCGGTTCGATGCGCGCGGCCACCGCACGAACGCGCTGTAGCATCACATAATCCTCGTTCAATGCACCTTTGCCGACAGCATCCGATTTGAGTTTGGTATAGCTTTGCGCCGCCATCTGATCGAGTTTTTCCGACGAGATAAGCATCAGCTGCGGACGGCTGGCACCGACTGCACCGCTAGCGGTGGTAGTTGCACATCCGTTGAGCATTCCGAAAGAAAAACCAAACAGGATTATTGAGAGGGCTTGAAAGATTGACATGATTGCAAATGCAAGCGTTGCTGAGGTTAGCATTGATTGAAGTTATCAGGATAGGTGAATCATACCGCATTCTGTAATCACGAGGTTTAAACCACCGGCCTCAGCAGATCAGCTTTAGCTTTGCAGGCTATGGCCAGTGACTGCTTGTATGGTTGGGCAGATACCGATTGTGACCTACCGTTACGTGCCCAAAGTGGAACTTCGTGTACGTTCTGCAATTCCATTGCACGCAGCTTTTGTGTCAAAAATTATCTTTACGGTGTTACTACTGCTTTTTGGCCAACAGCAAATACCTGACTTTAGGTATTAACCTTTTTTTTCAATCGGCCTATTCTGCAACACTTTCCAAAAAATATACAAGGAGTAACGATCATGACAACCACAAAGAAATTGATTTGGGCCGGAATTATTGCAGTAGGCTTACCTGCTTTGGTACCTGCAGCAGCATATGGGAATGAGGGCTATTGGGTAGATTCAAAGGTTACCATCGTCAAGAATGGTACTGGAGGGTGCTGGCATACCATTTTTTGGACCCCCGCGATGGCGGTTTCAGGATGCGATGCGGTTGAGGAGAAGCCCGTAGCCGCGCCAACTCCAGTAGCTAAATCCGCATCGGCACCGCAGCCTAAAGAAAGCTGGAAAACCGTTGTGACCGAGAAGCCGGTTCGCCTTGAGGGAGCGAACTTCGCAACCAATTCCGCAAAACTGTTGAAAACAGCAGACGTAAAGCTGAATGAAGTTGTGAATGCCGCAAAGCAGTATCCAGAAGTGAAGCTGGAAGTGAGTGGACATACTGACAATCGTGGCAAGAAGACACTCAATCAGAAACTGTCTGAGAATCGCGCTGCAGCCGTAAAGGCTTGGCTGGTGAAGCATGGCGTAGCGGCAGACCGCATTACCACCGCTGGTTATGCTGATACGCAGCCGATCGCTGACAACAAGACCAAGGTGGGTCGTGCGGCTAACCGCCGTGTTGAAGTGAATTATGTTATCCAGGAAGAAAAGAAAGTCAGTGTGACAGAATGAGGCTTGCGGTGTATCAGGAAAGCGGGCAGTAGCCCGCTTTTTGTTGGTGCGCCCGGCCTACATAGCGCTCCGAAGTGGACAAACCGTTCGCTATCACCAGTGTAAGGAGAGAGGCTCGTGCAGTTCCACTAATAATCAGCGCGGCACCTGTGCGCTGACGATACGAATCTCGCGCTCGGAGGGCGGATAGTCCACACCAGCAGCGCGAATTTTCCCAACCATCGCCCGATTGATCTCGGCGCCTGCGGACCCGTAATCGGATACATCAACCCAGGGTTTGACGGCGATGCAGATCGATGTGTCGGTAAGGGCGATAATCCCAATAAATGCTGCGGGCTCTCTCAATACGCGTGGATTGGCCTTAACCACTTCGTCGATTGCCGTGAGAGTTCGCTCAAGATCGTCGGCTCGGGCGATGGCTACTCGCATGTCGAGTTGCCGAATCTGTCCATAGTTGTGCAGGATCTCCCCGACAATTTTGCGGTTGGGCACTACAACCACTGAGCAATCCGCGTGGCTAAGCTTGGTGGAAAAAAGATCGATTGACTCGACTTGGCCCTCGACGCCCACGAGGGAGACGTACTCCCCTACCCGGAACGGTCGGGTGAAGATAATCGTGAACCCCGCCGCGAGATTGCCCAATACCCCCTGCATCGCAAGAGCAACGCCAGCCCCAGCCACGCCCAACCCGGCAATTAGCGGCAGTAGGTCGATGCCAAGATTTTGAAGCGCCATGATCAGGAAAAGGCACAACACCATCAGACGCGAGAGGCGCACCAGAAGTAATCGCACGGACTGATCGAGATGGAGCGTGCCAAGCCAGCGATTGAAGGCTGCGCCGACCCATCGCCCAGCATAAAAACCTGCTACCAAGATGATGATCGCGACAACGACCTTCGGTCCAAATTTAATACCCAAGTCGATGAGCGTACTCTGTGCTTGTTCTATGACAGCAAGTTGATTTGGCATGGTTTTACTCCCATTGGTTACTCAGCTATTATTCTAATTGAACAAGCCCTTCAAGCCTCCCTTGAGTTGATCTTGGAGCTTGGTTTTGACCTCAGTTTGAACCTTCTGCTTAACTGCGTCGCTCACCATCGCCCCAAAGTCCAGCGTATATTTGAGGTCGGCAAACGGTCCAGCCAGACGTACCGGCACGGTGATGCCGCTGACACTATCCTTGCCGCCCTGCCCTTGTAGTGTGCCTGCCAGCATGGCTTTGGCCAAGTAGTTGATGTTGCTGTTGCCGATGTCGATGTCACCGTTTCCGGACAGGCGTAAAAGCGGTGATTTAAGGGAAAGGTCGTCGTTGTGCGCCACGCCATTGTTCACCTTGAAACTGGCTTTCATTTCGCTGAAGTCCGTTTTTTCGTCTTGGTTGGCTGCTTGGGTTTGCGACTGCTTCCCTAACATATTGCCCGCACTGCGCAGCGTCTTGGCGATGTTGATGCCCTTGACTGCACCATCCACCAAGTTAAGTGACATGCCGCCATTCAGCGCCTTCTTAAGAGCGCTTAAGGTATTGCCCTGTGTTCTCAGATTAAGTGCCACGTTGCCTTTGCCTTCCAACATATCGAAGTTGGCGGCATCCTTAAGCAGCGGTGCAATATTGACCCCACTGAGCTTTTCATCGACGACAAAGCTTGGCACAGCTTGTGCGGCATTCACCGTGACGCTGCCGCTCACGCTGCCCTGATATAGATTGGCGGACAACGGGCTAAGATTGACAGTGCCGTTATGTGCCTTTACGTCGAGGCGCAACTGGGAAGTTTTCACGTTGGCAGCCTTGAGCATACCAATGTGCAGACTGCCCTCAAGATTGAGCTTTTTCAGCGCTGAAAGATCAATCGGTGCTTCTGCTGAGGAACTGACCTTAGTCTTTGCTTCCACCCCTTGTGGCTTCTTCGGCAGATACAAATCGGCATCGAACTGATCCACATCCACATCGAAGCTGATCGCCGGGTTGTCGAAATTGTTCACTGCTACCTTGGCTTTGACCTGACTCTGCAACAGGCCGCCCGCGAGGCTGACCTGCACGCTCTGCCGATTGGCATCCACATGCACGCTGCCCTTCATCTCGCTGCTGACCGATTTGTTCGGCAGCTTGTCGCCAGTGGCATTCACCGTGACCGCCAAGTCGGGCAGATTGAATTGCCGTGCTTCTAAATTGCCTGACACAGGAGAGGATAGATTCACCTTGAACGTCTGCTCCGGCTGTTTCATGGCAAGTTCTAGCGTGAGCGCGCTGCTCTTGAATGATTGCGCGTTGCCTTCCAGCCCATGCATGGTCAGACTGGCAACGATGTTGCCGCTCGCGCCGTCCACCTTGGTGTTGAGAATCAACTTGTCGCCGGAGAACTTGTCCTTTGCTATGCTCAGCGCAGGCGCATCCAGCTTGGCGTCAAAGTTATCCTTGCCCTTGACGCCGGTGGCGGAAACCGCCAATTTCTTCGTGGAGAATTCCTGCGTAGCGAGGTTAGCGCTGGCATCTCCGCTGGCTTGCACCATCAGATTTGCGATGTCGAGCGCCGAGCCTTTGGCTTGCAAATCCATCCCTTCAACTTTATACAATTGCTTGTCCAGATCGAAGGTGATTGTCGCCTTCAATTGTGTGGAGATGTCCAGTTTTGGCTGATTAGACTGGATCAGTGCGGAGAAATCGACCTTCGCGGGTATGTCGCTGGCGATGCGTCCTGTCTTGAGGTTAAAGTCTTTCAGTCCATACTGCGCACCTGTGTTTTCATCGCGGTAATTCAATTCTGTTTTTTCTACACGCACCGATGCGATGTCGAACTTCAATGGTTTGTTTCCAGAACCGATTTCAGTCGCGCCTTGCGGCTTGCCCTCGTCCTTGCCCAGCAAATCGTCAATGTTGGTCTTGCCGTTCTTAAACTTCACCAGCGTGGCCTTCAGGCCGCTAACCTCTACCTCGTTTACTACCACTTGTTTTGAAAGCAGCGGCAACAGCGCCAGCGAAACGTGTGCACCGTCAATTGCGGCAAATTCCTTATCGCTGTTGTATTCCGATAGAGACACTTTGCCAAGATCGGCACCGATTGATGGGAAGAAAGACAGCTTGATATTCCCATCCAGTTTGAGCGTGCGCTGTTTTTTGTCCTTTACTGCCTGAATAATCTGCGGCTTGTATTCGTTTGGATTGAACGTCGCCGCAACATAAGCCACTCCACCCACCAGCAGCACTCCCGCACCGACCACAGTCAACAAACCGTATTTAATGAATTTGTTCATGATGCCTCCACTCGTTGAAAGTGATGTCGAAGATTATAAATTAAACGCTGACTGGATGAATGCTTACAAATAGCCAACTCATCCATGCGGAAGTACTGATTATAGTCAGTTTCTTTGCGACAATTGTCGATCACAAGCGATGATTAACCAATGGTTTCCTGTTGTTATTTCTGATCCAATACCAGCCAAAACTACTACAACTTCAGATAGTTCATTAGAACCAGTTCAGTCCCTTCCCTTCTCAGGTGGGAAGGTTAGGATGAGGATAGAGCAGTGAGAAGACGGAGTTTCTATCTCCTCTTGACCCTTGCTGGCCACTTGTGTGAGTGCAATTTTAAGTGTGGATAATATTAATAATAACCTGTTTTTCACTCGGCTCCAATTCATAGTAATGATGGGTAGTGTCGCTTTACATGGTCAATCTAAACGGTTTTACGGAGATATTTCCATGGTTCGCACAGGCGCGTGGTTGGATTGCGCTGATTGCCCGTGAAGTATTCGGGATGACGGCCATCTCGGTTTACCAATGGTTTGATATCAGTAATGCGCGATCTCAACCAAACGTGCATTGAGCATGTGCGCCAGCGCTTCACCACCTTGCTGCATGACGGCGTTATGATTCCATTTGATGAATGGGCGCGCAAATAGCGCCAGCAGGTTCATCCAGACTGGCGTGGTGCGTACCTGCCACTCATAACGCACCACGGTCACTGCCCCATCGACGGTGAATGACCAGCGGCCTTTGCCCTCTACGTCACCGCTGGCGATTCCCTCGATGGTAGCCAGCGGCACGATATGGATAACGCGAATGTCGAAAGTGAGCCGATAAGGCAAGCGTCCCCGCCAAGTGTAGCGACGCACGCTGCCGATGCCCCTTGCATCGCCGGGGGCGATCTCCTCGACGCTCTCCACATTGTTCCACCACTGCGGCCATTTCAGGGAATGGTAGATTGCCTCGCAGACCGTTTCGAGCGGTGCTTCGATATACCAGACAGTGACAAAACGGTACTCCATCTCGCTCCCTTCAGCTATGGATTAAACAGTGCTTCCGGCAGAATGGAATTGAATTCCAAAGCTTCCATCATTACTGTTTCAATGATGGCATCCTGATGATCTCGGCTGATTACCTTGACCGGGAACTGGTTCGTCGTATCCAGCCATAGTTCGTAGCGGTGCACATCAGCAACCGCAAAACCGTCTGTGCCTGTCACGACAAGATGCAGGATCGTGTGTCCGTCCATGCGCTCTTCGCCCAATATTTCCGTGCTGCCTCCCGCTTGCAGGGAGCGGATATTTTCGAACAGAAGCTTCCGACATCCGAGCGATCTACGTGCTGGCCGCGCGAACTCCGTATCAACGGATTTCCGGGACTCAAATTGAGTTCCGGAAAATGGCCCGCGCCAAACGGCCACAAGTGCACGTCTCGGGTGAGGGGATTGTAAACCAGCACTGCTCCATCATGCGGACGAATGAATTCCATGCGCACGAAACCGGGTTTCCTGTAGTAATAACGGATATGCTCCTCGCCATCAGTATGAGTGGAGTGGATGGTGACGCGGTAAGACTCGACCGTTTGGTAGTGCTCGATGGCTCTAGCCAGCGGGTCTGGTGGAGCACCCGAGGGTGGAGTCCCAGTGAGCGCTGCGGCAAGCATCAGGGCTGATAACACCGGTTATTCCACCACTTCGAGCACGCCTTCCATGCCCTTCTCGCGGTGGCTTTTAAAGAACAGCAACTTGTTCTTGCAATAAAAATGGTACTTGCCGACAGCTGTGGGGGTGAAACGGATAGTTTTGGCGTCGCTGGACAGGCTTTGATCCACCTCGATGCCCGCCTCGGGCGATTGAATGACGAGGGTGTGGGGAATCAAACCACTTTCCACACTGACCGCCAACTCCACTGGCACATTCACATGAACGATCACGCGGTTTGGCTTGAAGAAATAACTCCCGCCTTCAATCCGTACGTGCTGTACGCCATCGGCAGCTATGGTTGATTGATAAATCATTCCCTCGGGTGGGACGACATCGGCCCGGCACGTAACATACCCGGCAATTCCAAGGACGAACAGGAAAAATGTCACAAATTTCTTCATGGTTGGCAGAAGTTAGTGGGTGGTGAAAAATTCTGGACTCAAGAATCGCGGTTAATCGGTTATCCGCCCCAGCAGTGTTGGGTGAGAATGCTTGGCTTTTTCCGCGATCAACTGTGTAGCAGCGGCAACCTGTCCCCAAGTATTCCACAGCAGGACACCACGCACGCGTCCATCGCGCAAATAGTAAATTACGCCTTTGCGGAACGGCTCTTTCCAATCTTCGACGATATCGAGACTGGCATCAAGCTCTCCCACCGCTTCGTAGCCCAAATCAAACAGGTCGGAATAAAAGAAAGGCTGGTGACTGTAAATGTCGGATTGGCCGGCCATGTTTCTGCCTGCCATTTCGCCCATGACATTGGCGTTATCCTCATGCTCCACGCGCACACGTTTCTCCAGTGCGGTGGAGTAAAAATTCGCCACATCGCCCGCCGCATAAATGTCGGGATTGCTCGTGCGCAGCAACTCGTCCACCACGATACCATCGTCTACAGCGAGACCGGCTTGCTCGGCCAACTCGGTGTTAGGTTGAATACCCAGTCCGGCCACGACACCGTCGGCGAAGATTTCCATGCCGCTGCCCGTAGTCACAACTGTTTTGGTGCCAATAGTCCGGACAGATTTGACGGTCTCAGACGCGAGCAACGTTACGCCCTTCTCCTGATAATAAGAATTCAAGAACGCCACGAGTGGTTGCGGATAAACACGCGATCCGATTCCGCTTGACGGAAAGATCATCGTGACCCGTTTTCCGTTCATGGCAAGCGCGGCGGCAACTTCAGAACCGATGAAGCCTCCGCCGATAACGACGAAATCCGAACCGCGTTCGCTCAGTTCGCGCAGTTTACGGTAGTCGTCCGCAGTCCTGAAATAGATCACGCTCTCACCGGAATCGTGCAGGCGCCGCACCGAGCCGCCCGTAGCTAGTAATAGTTTTTTATAGGTATAGACATTTCCGGCATTATCAGTCGCAGTCTTCTGCGCTGGATCGAGGGCTACCACTTTCTTGCCCACATGTACGTCGACATTTAGTTCGTGGGGGTTGCGCCAAATGGATTCGAAAGGCATGGCCTTCCACAACGACTTGGACAGGGGTGGGCGGTCATACGGCGGATCACGCTCATCGCAAATCATGGCAATGGTGCCGCTTTGGTCGATTTTGCGGATGCCACGGACAGCAGAGTCGGCTGTCATTCCGCCGCCGACGATAAGGTATTTGTGATGTTTCATTCCATCCCTCCCTGTCCAATTTTGCATCATTCTCAATAAAGACGATTACTGCAAAGATAATCGTTGAATGATAATCCATGCAATATTCATATATTCTCCTTGCTGAAGGAAGAGCATGGGGTTGATGCGGCGATTAAATCGGTACGCGTGCGAGGCACGATATCGATTCTGCGCGTTTATCCTTTTCATGTATGCCAATTATTTACTCACCACTAATGTTTCACTAACTCCGTCCTCAGGTTCACTCGATCCCACTTAATTGTTTCATTCAACACCTACTTTTTAATCCCAACCACCTCATAAAGAGTACATGGATGCATTCGGCCTGGCAGAGAAATTTCTTCGAGTCTGTTTACCTCGACACACTTCTTTACACAGTGGTAAGTGTCATCTGAGATAAGAATGCTCGTGCCCGTTGCTTTGTTTGCAGCCTCAATTTTGCTGGCAAAATTGACAGTATCTCCAATTGCTGTGACTCTGTCGCGGCCAGGTGGCCCAATACTACCCAGCACAACATTTCCGCAATGCACTCCGATTCCAATCCGGAAGCTATGCCCATAGATGCTTGCGTAATAAGGAGCCAGCTTCTCTACCTCTTCCAACATTTCCATCCCCGCCAGCACAGCATCGATTGGTGCCGCATTAGGGGCTGCGATTCCGAAAATTGCTAACAGCCCATCGCCCATATAATTATCGATGTAACCGCGATGGCTTCGAATGATCTGCTCCATGCGGTAAAAGTAACGGTTTAACGCATGGATAATGTCGTATGGAGGAAGTTCCTCGGCAAACGCTGTAAAGCTGCGGATATCAGCAAAAAGAACTGCGACACGCCTTTCCTCGCCAACCAAATGGTGTGCCGATTGCAATTTGAGTTGGTCAGTTAAATCCACGTCATCTGCATCCAATACCAGACGCCGCAGCTTCACATCGCCTGTTACCAAAGTCTGGCAAGCTAACCTAATATCGGGGCTGAAATGCAACTGGTCAGCCATTTGCTGCTCTTTCGCATTCCGGGGAACACAATTTTCCATGCCTGCAACAATCAATACCCTGCATGTCGAACAGCGCGCGTTGCCCCCGCACACATGTGTGTGTGGAATTCCTGAACGTAAGGACGCCTGCAGAACAGTTTCCGTCAGGTCGGCTACCACCGTCTTGTTATCCGGCAGATAATGGATACGAGGCATAGTAAGGTTTAACAATTAGTAATTTACACCGCGCAGACACGCTGCACCGATATTTCCAGCACTTCAACTAGTGGCATCATCAAAATAGTTTTTCGCATTTCACCATCCTTAATGTTTATTGTGCGCCCGTTTATAAAATCGCGTCAAATCAGACCTGATAATTATCTGAACAATACGCCCACAAACGCTACGGAATATGACGAGCATCCGGTTTATGGATGCAAAATAACAAGTATGTCTGGCTGCAGCCGACCATTGACGGCGGTAATTCAACTTAGCTTATGGCACACGAACGATAACGCGACCTGTCATAAACGTGTGAAACGAGCAGTAATACTCGTAGCTCCCTGGCTGACTGAATACCCTAGTGAAGTTATCCCCGGGGAAAAAGTGTTTTTGGACTGGCAGTGCCAACCCCGGTAAAAAATGATCGCCATCGCCGCTTATTTCCACGCCGAACAACGTAGGTTTACCTCCTGACCACGAAACGGAAGACTGGGATGCCCGCGAAGCGAAAGTTGGCGCAATGCGGATTTCTTTAATTTTTGAGCTACTTTCTGAAGCTGGTTGACTAACGGCATAGGACAAACGCTGAGGGAATATTACAAAAATTACTTAATGGTTTTTGAGAATATCGCCGATATTTTAAAGGCTCCTGCATCGCCAGAATGTCCATCTCAAAACAATAATAGTTGTGGTAATAGACGCACGTATTGGAGCTGACCATGAAGGGATTCGACCACTTGCTTGGCGTGGATTGGTATTGAAGGCCGATGCCTGAGAGCATCAAGACGTGTTCAAGAACGGGTCGAGCATTTGCGCGCAGATGTGATGGATATATTTCATTCGACCCAAGATTTAACCTTAGGTGGCACTCATGAAGAGAAAAGGAAATGTACTTTTCAGGCTTGCAATTTTATTGCCGTTGGCATGTTTATATAACGCTCTGAAGGCTATCGATAAATTGATGGATTCACTTTTCGCATCTACGAAAAAATGATCATAAACGCATAGATGAATGTGTTCGCCCGTATAGACAGTTCCCAGCTTTATCTACGCTCCAACTATTGAACAATACTTTCTGGAGGCATCATCATGAAAGGTCAAAAAATAAAATCACTAATTGCATCAACAAATCCCCGGTGGAGTCAAAACCATACTTATTTTGGTTGTTTCTGGAAAGGCGGACAAAATGTCTAAAATTAATAAAAAGCAGGTGGTCACAGTGTTGAACAAAATACTCGAAGCCGAGTTGGCCGGCGTAGTGAGGTATACCCATCACTCTTTGCTGGTTGTCGGTTATGGCCGCATTCCTATCGTCTCATGGCTGCGCGAACAAGCAGATGAATCGCTGTTGCATGCGCAATTGGTTGGGGAATGGATTATTAACCTGGGCGATTCCCCCAGTTTATCAATAGGCCCATTGCTGGATACGCATAAAGACGATATCGGCGCCATTTTGCACGAATCATTGAAGGCCGAAGAAGCCGCATTGATCTTGTACAAGGAATTTCTGACATTGGTAAAAGACCGCTCGATCGCGCTTGAAGAATTCGCCCGCAGGATGATTTATGAAGAAGAAATGCACGCCAGTGCGGTTGAAAAGATGTTACGAAAACCGGGTGAATTGGGCGCGTAAATAATGCGCTAGCTCTGAGGGCAGTAAATTGCCGAAAGGAAAATCATAAAATCCTGCGCAGTATTCCTACCGTTGCTTAAGGCTACGCTGATTAAGTCCACCGATTCCATAGGTCGTGCGTTATAGCCGTAGTAGACAAACATGGTAGATGGCAATGAAACAAAATACTCTGGCGATGGCAGCGAAACACGAAACAGGATTTGAACAACACCGCAGACCGACACGGCGCGACGAATTTCTGAACACGATGAATCGCATCGTGCCATGGGTCGATCTATGTGCCGTGATCGAACCGCACTACCCGAAGCGAGGCAATGGCCGTCCACCGATTGGCTCGAACGCATGTTGCGCATCCACTTCATTCAGCACTGGTTTAATTTGGCCGACTTTGCCTGTGAAGAAGCACTCTACGACATCGCCAGCTTGCGCCATTTCGCTGGCATCGACTTGGGATGCGAAGCCGTACCGGACGCCACCACGCTGCTAAAGTTTCGTCGCCTTCTGGAGAAACACAATCTCAATGAGCAACTGTTTGCCGAAGTCGGGCGCGTACTCCAAGGCAGCGGCATGACACTCAAGACCGGCACGATTGTCGATGCCACCATTATCGCGGCACCCAGCTCAACCAAGAACGCCGATAAGAAACGTGATCCTGAGATGCACCAGACTCGCAAGGGACAGCAGTGGTACTTTGGCATGAAGCTGCACATTGGCGTGGATAGTCAAAGCGGCCTGGCGCACAGCGCCGTCGTCACCCCGGCCAACGTGCATGACAAACATCCTCTGCCTGATTTACTGCATGGCCAAGAGCAGCGTGTTTATGGCGATAGCGCCTATGCCAGCCAAAAGGATTTGATTCACAGTAAATCCCCCCAAGCCCGCGACTTCACCAACTGTCGCACCCGTAAGCCGGGTGGTGAAGTCGATGAGGTCAAGCGCGGCAAGAACCGCAATAAGTCAAAGATAAGAGCCCGTGTCGAACACGTCTTTGCCGTGGTCAAACGGCTGTGGGGTTTTACGAAAGTGCGCTACCGTGGTTTAGCCAAGAATTCCGGCCGCGCATTTACTGCGCTGGCATTGGCGAATATTTACTTGTCTCGAAATCGATTGATGGCACAAGTCCGCCCATAGTGGGCGAATGGCGGGCGAAAAGCCCGAGGAGTAGCCCGAAAGGGTAAAACAATACGGGCTGAACTCGTCTTTTTGCACGATCACGCATATTTCGCAATTTGAATCTTGAAAATGCGGGGCTTGTTCAGCGTAGCCTTAAAGGTGTGCGTAGATTTGCTGAATTCATTGCCCACCAAGAATCTCAGGCGATTCCCAAGTGGAAAAACTTTTCTTCCAGAAAATAGCCCGCCGGAACCATACTCGATATGAAATTGAGAGATGACATTTACGAAACACTGTACAGGTATACCAAGGGGCTATCGGTTGCGCTGGGGTACCGAGATTTGATGACACGTCTTCACTCTGAACGCGTACGTGACCTCTCCTTAATAATCGGGGCAAATTATGGCCTGAATGATCGTGAAATCAATTCACTTCGGATAGGTTCATCGTTTCACGACATTGGCAAGATAGGAATACCCGACACCATTCTTTTGAAGTCATCCTCGTTTGAAGAAGCGGAATGGGAAGTGATGAAGCGGCATTCCGAAATCGGCGAGGACATCATGCTTTCGACTGGGATCGAGGGTTCCGAACAAGCCGCCGTCGTTATTCGCCACCATCACGAACACTACGATGGGGGAGGCTACCCTGACGGCCTATCTGGAGAATCCATTCCCATCTGTTCCCGCATAATATCTATCGCCGACAGTTACGACGCCATGTCTATAACCAGGCCCTACCATCACGCAAGGAAACACGGGGAAATAATGAAGATATTGCACAACGAGAGCGGAAAGAAATTTGACCCAAAACTCATGGATATCTTTTGCGAAATAATCAAACGAAATCCAAACAAACCTGAATGAAACATTGCAACATAAATATCGCCGCACGATCGGCTTAAATCCCTACCCTGAATGCTCAAGCCGACCGCATAGGTTGGCATGGCCTTATCCAGCGAATCTCCATAGTGAAATATGCGATGTAGTCTTTTTTCCGTCCCTGATTTTTCAGGGAGAATGCAGACGTCTTACCTCGCCGCCAGCCGCTTCGCTATCTGCGCAACGTGCTTGCCCTGGAAGCGGGCGATACTCAGTTCGTTCTCGCTCGGCATACGTTTACCGTCGGCACCGGCAAGGGTTGATGAACCGTAAGGCGAACCGCCGGTGATTTCCGTCATTACCGTGAGTCCTTTGCATGAATACGGCACGCCGACTATCACCATGCCATGATGCAGCAAGGTCGTGTGGAAAGAGGTGATTGTCGTTTCTTGGCCGCCGTGTTGGGTGCCAGTGCTGGCGAATACGCTGGCGACCTTACCGATCAATGCTCCTTCCATCCATAATTTGCCCGTCTGATCCAGAAAATTGCGCATCTGAGCTGTCATGTTGCCGAACCTGGTGGGTGTGCCGAAAATGATCGCATCGTAACCGGCAAGCTCATCAACGGTTGCGAGGGGAGCCTTCTGGTCGAGCTTTACGCCTATTGCGCGGGCCGATCTTCCGGGATGATTTCCGGCACGCGCTTGATTGTCGCCTCCACACCATCCACTTCAAGCGCACCCTCTGCCACGGCCTCCGCCATTTTTTCGATATGCCCATACATGCTGTAGTAAAGAACGAGTATTTTTGCCATGATGTATCTCCTTTGTTTATAATTGCCGTAAGTCAGCGCGCATGATGGTGCTGTGACGCACCAATTTGCATTACCATTCTTTCGGCAACTGTAACCTGTCTGGCATCAAGTCAATGAGTTCCCTTTGCACCGTTATATTGTGTTCCTCATACAATGAATCGCCGCAACGCGAGCATTTTTCATCGAATTCTTCGATAAGCTTTTCACCTCGCCATACCCATTCAACCGGAATACAAACCTCAGAATCGATTTCGTTTGGATAGTCAGACAAGACAACTCCAGCCGCTTTAACTTGAAGGCCGGTTTGCGGAGCAAAGTTCTTAATGAAAATAATGTCCTCTGCCCTGATGCTACGGAATGTATTAACCACCGTCTTTTCTTTTTCGCCGGCTTTATCAACACACACAAACCCACGATTTAGAAAAGCTTTCGCGTTATGTGCATCTATCCCGAAAAAGGCAGTCATTGTTTTCTCCCTCTCTATCTTTTTTACTGGCTTTAATTGTCGCCAATTATTGCAGAGAGATTTTGACAAGACGGCAGTTTTTAAGGCTACGCTGATTAAGTCCACCGATTCCATAGGTCGTGCGTTATAGCCGTAGTAGACAAACATGGTAGATGGCAATGAAACAAAATACTCTGGCGATGGCAGCGAAACACGAAACAGGATTTGAACAACACCGCAGACCGACACGGCGCGACGAATTTCTGAACACGATGAATCGCATCGTGCCATGGGTCGATCTATGTGCCGTGATCGAACCGCACTACCCGAAGCGAGGCAATGGCCGTCCACCGATTGGGCTCGAACGCATGTTGCGCATCCACTTCATTCAGCACTGGTTTAATTTGGCCGACTTTGCCTGTGAAGAAGCACTCTACGACATCGCCAGCTTGCGCCATTTCGCTGGCATCGACTTGGGATGCGAAGCCGTACCGGACGCCACCACGCTGCTAAAGTTTCGTCGCCTTCTGGAGAAACACAATCTCAATGAGCAACTGTTTGCCGAAGTCGGGCGCGTACTCCAAGGCAGCGGCATGACACTCAAGACCGGCACGATTGTCGATGCCACCATTATCGCGGCACCCAGCTCAACCAAGAACGCCGATAAGAAACGTGATCCTGAGATGCACCAGACTCGCAAGGGACAGCAGTGGTACTTTGGCATGAAGCTGCACATTGGCGTGGATAGTCAAAGCGGCCTGGCGCACAGCGCCGTCGTCACCCCGGCCAACGTGCATGACAAACATCCTCTGCCTGATTTACTGCATGGCCAAGAGCAGCGTGTTTATGGCGATAGCGCCTATGCCAGCCAAAAGGATTTGATTCACAGTAAATCCCCCCAAGCCCGCGACTTCACCAACTGTCGCACCCGTAAGCCGGGTGGTGAAGTCGATGAGGTCAAGCGCGGCAAGAACCGCAATAAGTCAAAGATAAGAGCCCGTGTCGAACACGTCTTTGCCGTGGTCAAACGGCTGTGGGGTTTTACGAAAGTGCGCTACCGTGGTTTAGCCAAGAATTCCGGCCGCGCATTTACTGCGCTGGCATTGGCGAATATTTACTTGTCTCGAAATCGATTGATGGCACAAGTCCGCCCATAGTGGGCGAATGGCGGGCGAAAAGCCCGAGGAGTAGCCCGAAAGGGTAAAACAATACGGGCTGAACTCGTCTTTTTGCACGATCACGCATATTTCGCAATTTGAATCTTGAAAATGCGGGGCTTGTTCAGCGTAGCCTTAAACCATCGGCGCTTTACTTGATATACATTAAGAAAATATTGTAAAAAGTCATCGGTGTTTGTCCTATACCATCCGCCCAGCAGCCTGCACATTCTTTGGAATGTATCCCATCAGTGCATGATATTCACAACCTCCAAAACAAGCCCTGCGAGCATACATCCAAAAAACACAATGCGATCTGGATTAGCGCTGAATTCATTCCACATAAGATTTACCTTGTTGGTTAGATAAATGTTGGCAGCGATGAGCAATAGTAATCAGCTCGCCATCGGGAGCATTGATTAGATAGACCCTGGAATGCTGTTCACTTTGTCGCAACTTATCTTTTCCTTTTGCACTGAGATTGAGACGATTGTCTTGCTGATCAAAATTAAATGTGGTCTGTTCCATGAACTACCTCCTATATTTGCGAATCAATCCAACCAGCACACCGAAGATTTCCAGTGAGCCGTGTGGATAGATGACTGGGTAGGCTGGATTAGCAGGACGCAGGATGAACTTGCCGTCTTCCTTGTCCAGTGTTTTGAGCGTGAAATCGTTATCGACTATTGCCACCACAATGTCGCCGACATTCGCAAAATTGCGCTTTTCCACGACGGCAATGTCGCCATCATGGATGGCGACATCAATCATCGAATCCCCTTTGACCGTAATCATCGTGGTCAAAGAAGGTGTGTCGATCAGCATTTCGTCGATGATGAAATACTCGCCTTGGGTCGCAGTTACCGATACCGGCATCCCCGCCTGAACAGTCGATTCTGCCAATGGACGGGCAAAAAACTGCCGTGTTGGTATCCACACTCCATTTGGTGTGCGTTCGATAAAACCGGCTTTGCAAAGTCGATCCAGAACCGCCTTAACCCAGGACTTCGAGGCAATGCTCAATACCTCACAAAGGGAGGCGTAGGAAGGGATGCTTTTCCAGTCGGCGTAGTAGTCTTGAAGCTTCGCCAGGTATTCAACATCTTTTGGATGTGCCCCTGGCGTGGTGGAATCAAAATCAGTCATTGCGTCACCCATAAAGAACGATCGTTCTATGTATAGTAAAGAACGATCGTTCTTTTGTCAATGGTGTTGCATGGAAGCGCCTTGAATAGCCGTATAGACTTGGGGAGGGGGATTTTCTGGGCTACGCTGGGAAGTGTTGCGCGGTTGTTACTCTTTATGACCTTTGCCGCCCAGAAGTTTGAAAAGCGTTATTTGTGAATCACTGACGCCCATATCTGACAGGAGCGTTTTTCCTTGCGCGACCGCCAAGCAGGCATCATATGGCTCCATGCCTTCCCGCAAATGCTTCGCAAGTTCCATGAGGTAAAGGCTTACCATTTGGCATTGAATCGCCGCAAGAATGCATTCCTCTTGATCCACTGGCATGCCTTGGAACACTTTAGTAACCTCATCGATTACACCGACTGCTTGTATTAGCTTTTCCACGTTCATTTTATATCCACCGAAACAATAATCCGTATGAGGGGACGGTAGTTTAATAGGTTGCTGACTCGTCGTTCTGATCTAGCGGACTACCGATAATCAGTTCCCCCTCGACAAAATTCCAGTTCACCGGCACGTTGTCAACTTCAAGCGCAATGGAAATATCGGTGCCGTATTGCGTAAAAACATCCCGGATAAAGTTCGCTGCATGCAACTCTGAGTCGCCATCTTTACTGCCAAACTTGTAGATTTGCATCTCCCCATTTTCATCCGGCGTAGCGATGACAACCTGGATGTTTTTTTGCGTGGATGTATTAGTCTTCATTTTAATCACTCCTGCTGCGCGCTGATATTCATTTCAATCACCCTCGCCACATCACCTTGGCACTCTGAATATTTGCCAACCAGCAGCAAGTCGCCAGCTTTGACTGCCCCAGAGAAATTAATGATCGTGACCTCATGGCGACACTTCCCGCACCAGACATTTGAGAGCAGCATCTTGCGGGTTTCAGTTGGGATAGCGGCCCACAGCTTGGAAGCAGGTGCGGTAAATTTTGGAATAGATTCGATAGGCATAGGATAATTCTATCATGGCAAAATTACGCCATTGATTCAATCTACGATGCTCTTATACTGATATAGGCTCGGGTGGACATTCCTTATCCAGTTGTAACTCTGTGCGGGTTCGTAATCGTCCTGCAGTGCCGCATCTTCCTATTCGTTGACAGTACTTTTCGCAGAGCCACAGATAATTTGCCAATTTTTATAGAGCGGCTAGACGGCGACTTGCCATGTTTTCACTTTGCAGACGGGTAATGTGACGTTGCAGTGGGATATTTATCTGTTTATCCAAGCCGATGAAACGGCAGCCCACGCGCTTATGAACAACCTTGTTTGGAGTAGTGAAATCAATACTATTCCGCACCTCAATTGTGATTGTCATGGTGCCCACATCCGGTAATGAAATTTGGCAATCCGGGAAAATCTTATTTGGGAGCAACGTGGCCTCATTCCCTTCACACAGCAGCCGAATCCCACCACTGCTTATGTCAACAATAGGAGCCGCACGCATTATTACCGAATCGTCCATGTTTTCTGGTTGGATAGGAATAATGCATTTGACGAGGTCGGGTGACGGAACGGCAGAGCGAAAAAACTCCCTCCGCTGTATTCGCAACAGATAATCGGGCAGTTTAAAATAATACACCTCGTTGTTCTTAAGCATGCTGCTCACAATATCGCGCGTCACGAATTGTATTTTTACATGCTGATACACACAGACAAAAGTAATCTTGCCGCTAAACAGAAGTCGCTTTATTTTCGGGTGCAATGAGCCGACATCCAGCCACATGCCATGTTCGTCGGCGCAAAGCAGGGTGGTCATGAGAAAATGTTGGCCTTTGCCGTAATACATACAGATGCGCGTTCCTTGATTCGCAATGCCTTGCAGAATAGACAGGATTTCCCTTTGGGACGAGATATGAAAATCCTCATCGTAATCGTGGTGAAAATACTCTATTTCTAATGCATCCTCTTTGTGGTGCGTACCGTACTCCATAGCCGCAGATAAGTTACCCGTCGTTTGGCTATTAGCTCGTAAATATTCAATTTCCAGCGGGTTTATCGTATCTGCCAGAATTTCTACTTTCCCCATTTCGCTTCTCCTCAATTCCGTTCTCTGCTTTGATAAGCCCCCCGCATTCATCAGGGGCGATCACTTTTCATTACGCCGCCTAAATTAGCAGCATAGCTAAACAGCCAAGTGGGGAATAACAGTGAGAAAATGTGGCATTTCTGTATAAGGAAATATTTCCTGACAGAATGCTGAATGGATACTTGGTGCGAACTTCTGGTATTGGCACGATGACGCTGTAGCACTTCGCAAACTCGTTGCCTGATTGTTCATCGCCTGATTCTGCATCGCCATAAGCAACAGACCTTTCTCTCCGAGCCGTTACATTTTTCTGTCACCGAACTAGCCACAAAGAACTGTAGATATGTGGCAATATCCTTAAACTTGATTTTGCTCGTATTTCTACCTCAATTACTAAGTACCAATGCAAAGCACACTCGGGTCTTTCTCACAGGATGATGCCATTTTCTCAAGATAAGCGAGCACCTCCATGCTGTCTTGCTCCATCACTAACAATTCAGCAACACCTGCTTCGAGATTTCCTGCACGGAAAGCGCGCACTCCCGCCTGGCCATGAGCATGAACGCTCTTGTGAGACGGTTCGATTTCGGCATAACCCTGCAATTTTGAGAAACAATCTTTCCCATCCCCTTCGTAATACCACTTGCCGAGACGACATGCGGTGTGGCTTGAGAAATCTTCTAGCCCCTTGTCAGAAACTCCAAGAAACACCCGATAGACTTCCTGCTTGTAAACGAGATGGTCGGTCTTGGCAGTTTCGATAAAGCTGCGCATCGCTGTTGCTGCGATAGTTTGGGTCATGTATTTCGATACCTGCATGAGTTCGTTGATATTGGCGAAGGCATTTTCCCCTTCTTGGCGAATAACCTTCATCTCCTCGGGATCGACTTCTGCAACTTGCTTGAGTGTTGTAGCTTCCTGCTGCACGCTCGCGACCAATCTGGATATTTCATCGGTAGAGGTAGTGGTGCGCTCCGCCAGCTTTCTAACTTCATCCGCAACCACTGCGAACCCCCTGCCTTGCTCACCGGCCCGAGCTGCCTCGATGGCTGCATTCAACGCCAGCAGGTTAGTCTGGTCAGCGATTCCCTTGATGAGCTTTACAATTCCGTTGATCTGTCCGGTTCGCTCGTGAAGCTGGCCAATGGCCTCTGTACTCTGGTGCGCACGATCAATGAGCTGGGTAATTCGTTCGGTTAGTTTCTGTACAAATTTCTGGCTGAGCGAAGTTTCCTCCAGATTGTGGATTGCCTCCCGCGTTTCGTTTTTCATGGACTGCGACATAACAGCCAGACTGGCTTGCAGGGCTTTTACAGAATCACCGAACTGGTTTAGGGGTTCGGTAAGACCTGAAAACAGGGTACCCTGGCTTAAAAGCCGAGTATTTTCTGCTTGAAGCCGCGCAACTTCACCCGCCAAAGCGTCGGCGCGATTCCTCTCCGCCTGCTCATGATGCTTTAATGCTGAGAATTCATGTTGCAGCCGTGCGATTTCCCGATTTCTTTTCTTTCCGAACATCCTTTGTCTTCCCCTTTTATGAATTACAAGCCATCGAATTCGTTTTAATATATCCCTATGATCGAGTCGGCGATGCTCTTCGCGGCGTTGCGTTCTATCGCAATAAGCAAGTCCACGATTTGCATTGATAGCGGTACCACCTGCTCGTAGCATGATTCCGCCTCATCGTATCTCCCCTGTTCATGGTGATCGGCCAAGGTATGAATAATCCGGTGAAGATTCTCATGAGACTGCACCAGCGCCTGCATTTTCAGGAATATGTCCATAGTGATGGATGCCTTCCGAATGGTACCAGCGGCCCAGTTCGCATTTCCGGTGGCTGAACAATGAAACCCTTGTACTCGCGTAATCCGCCATCTTGGCCTGCCACACGACTGCGATCAACATCGTGGTAATTCGACTTCAGCACTTAGAATACTTTTCCATCCAGTTCGTATTCATTAGCGAGCTTGCTTATGATAACCAACACGCTGGCCTGATCTAGGCAACCCGCTTATGATGATAAGACATGGCGGGGTTGATCAAATCCAGCGCCTGCTACAAGGAAAAAATAAATTGAAACAGGCCTACATTAACTTCATGCCTCATGACGAAACCTCTTGGCTGGACTAATCAGAGTAATCATGCCTATCTGCTTCCATAAATCGACAGACAGGTTATTGATGCGCAGAAAATCGACTGTCAGTTCTGGCGGTGTGCACTGCGTTGTGGCATGATTTATTGCGGCTCTCTATTATTGATTATTGGCAATTGCGAAGTTTCCAAGACAAACAATTAGCTGATTTTCCCATATTAATATTACAGATTAGTTAATCTATAATTACTCGACTGTAGCAGCAATTGCGTTCTTTTCAACCCTCAAAACTTTAGCACTTAAGCAACCGTGACCCGGCAATAACGAATATGGGTGAGGACACAGAGATTTTCGCGCGGCGCGCAATATACCCACAATTATTCAGAATTCATATATGCCGAAAGGCCTATATAATTTCCCGTCTTGCCTATGCCATTTCCAAATAGAAAGCCATAAACGAAACTAAAGTACCAAATTCAGCTAATAAGTTGTGTTTCGCGATATTGGCAATGAATTTTCCCTTAACAATAAGAGAATGGTATTTTAAATTAGTAGGTTGTATAGCGGCGACGGCCCGATCAGTCCAATGATCGGGCGTCAAGTTTTGATGCGCTTTCGGTATAAAGACAAATCCGTTGCCGCACCGGCGAAACACAAATCGGCAAGCAGCGCGCGGCATTGTCTGCGTGCGAGAAGACGAGCGGGGATGCCTGAGTCAATTAAAGCGGCATATTATTCTTTAGTTTTTGCCCTGTTTTTCGTCGAGCTTGAGCGCTATATAGGAAGTGACATCCTCGCGCCGCACCAGCAGGGCGACATTGCGCCCCTTGGGTATCTGCTTCAGCACCTCGTTGAATTGTTCGAGCGAATAAACTTCGACATTGCCTATGGCAAGAATTACGTCGCCGTGTTGCAATTCACGTGCTGCGGCACCCTTCGCATCGTCCACCACTAAGCCGCCCTTCACTTGCAACTCATTTTTCTGTTCGGCATTCAGTTCGCTCAGCACCAGACCTAAACGCGCCACGCTTTCACCTGTAGCGGCTCCGCCGCCCTGTTGTGCCACCTGCTTGTCATCCGGCATCTCACCTACTGTCAGGCTGACTTCCTTGCTCTCACCCTTGCGCCACAACTGCACGTTCACCTTGCTGCCGGGATGCGCGGCGGCGACGATGCGCGACAAGTCGCTGGATGCAGTAACCGTCTTGCCGTCGAATTTGAGGATCACGTCGCTGACCTGAATGCCTGCCTTGTCCGCCGCGCCGCCTTTTTCCACGTTGCTGATCAATGCGCCAGCCGCTTTGCCCAAGCCGAACGATTCAGCCAGATCGTGCGTCACTTCCTGGATGCTCACTCCGATCCGTCCGCGCGTAACCTTGCCGGAAGCGCGCAACTGGTTTGACACTTCCATTGCCACATCAATCGGAATGGCGAACGAAAGCCCCATGTAGCCACCGGAGCGGCTGTAGATTTGCGAGTTGATGCCTATTACTTCACCCTTCATGTTGAATAGCGGCCCACCGGAGTTGCCGGGGTTGATGGCCGCATCGGTCTGGATGAAGGGTACAAAATTTTCCTGCGGCAAGGAGCGTCCCTTGGCGCTCACGATGCCCGCCGTCACGCTGTTGTCAAAACCAAACGGCGAACCGATGGCCAGCACCCATTCACCCACTTTGAGGGCATTGGGATCGCCTTGGGTGATTTTCGGCAGGCCGATCGCCTCGATCTTGATCAGCGCCACATCGGTGCGTTTGTCGAAGCCGATCATTTTGGCCTTGAATTCACGTTTGTCGGTCAGGCGTACAGTAATGCCGTCCGCACCGCCTACCACATGGGCGTTGGTCAGGATGTAGCCGTCAGAACTAATGATGAAGCCGGAACCCAGAGACTGTAATTCCCGTTCTTGCGGCGCTTGTTGCTGCGGCGCGAAGTGTTTGAAAAATTCATAGAAGGGATCGCCTTTGGGCAGATTAGGTATGCCCGGCATTGCTTGCGTGTCGTGGATAATCTGGGTGGTGCTGATGTTGACCACTGCCGTCCCCTGTTTTTCTACCAGTTCGGTGAAATCGGGTAAGTCCTTGGCCGATGCCTGCTGTGCAAAAAAACAAACCAAGACAATGCTAAATAGTTTCTTCAACATATATGCCCTCGCTAATGTAGAAAAATGAAACGTGTTAATAGTGATAGGGATTTCAAAAGGTCATTGGCTTCCTCCGTTGCGCACAGAGTCGGCAATCTGCATCACCGTGCGCGGCGGCACTTCGCCCACTACGGTAATCAACTGACCACCGACCAACTTGCTATAAACCTGAATTGCTCCTTGGCTGGACAGCCCCGTATGGTCATCCTCATCGTGATCCGATTGTTCGATAAAAACCGAGATGCCGACCAGCCCGTCTGAAAACACCATTTGAATTACGGGTGTATCTCTGCCGCGCAACTGGCGGCGCACTTCCGCAACTTTTTTGAATCCGTCAGGCAACGCATCTACCCGCCAGCTATTGGCAACAGGTGATGTCGCTATCTTGGGAACGCTTTGAGCAAGATGCGGATCACTGTCATGAAACGAATCATGGGGGTAATGCGGTTTATGGATATGATGAGCATCATGGGCATGGGGGTCTGCTGACGGTTGGTTCGCAGTGATCCACGTGTGGTCGATATCGCCGCCTATACTCAACTGTGTAAAAGAATATTGCTCGATCACGTTTCCGTGTTCGTCCAACACCTCCGACTTGAGCAGTAAACCTGAAACACTGTCCGCCCACATTTTATGCAGGTAACGCAAATTATCTTTGGGTTGGAAAGCCATCGCATGTGCATGGAAACCTGCCAGCCTCACATCATCGGACGTCTTGATCAGGTAATTTTTACTCAGTAAGGTAATTTGTTCCGGCAATAGCGCAGGAAACTCCCTTCCGCTCTGGCTTTGATCCATTTTCACCTTGCCACCACCCAGATCGCACCACACCTGATCATTGTGACGGATAACCTCGCGCTGTTGGCCGTCCAACCTCTCAAGTCTGCCGTGCTCGCCATCGTGGTCTACGATGTGGGTGATGCGCGAGGTTTCGACATGGTCTCCATATTGATACACAAAGATACCGCTATAATCTTTCTGGTGTGCGGCAAACGCCATGATCTGCAACCAGCTCAAAGCATCTTGCCGTATGGGGTCTGCACAAGCGCCAGTTATTGAGGTCAGCAGAAAGGCCGCCAATAATAACGCAGGTTTTATCACGATAGCTTGCACTATTGGCCTGCCACGGTGTGGATGTAAGAGGCTGTGCTCTGGACATCCGTACTGGGAGAAAATTCCTGATGCGCTATCAGGTAAGCATTCAACTCAGGATTGACAGGAAAACGGGCCGGACGCAACGCGGTGGGCTGTTGCATGGCCACCTGCGGAGCCGGTTCCGAGCCAATCTGCACAGACATCCATGCGACCAGCGCCAACGCCATGACGGATGCGGCGGCTGACAAAGCGAACCATTTCGCGTTCTGCCTGATACGGTTGCGGGGGGCGAGCACTGTGGGTTCTGCCTGCAGGCGCTCCCGCAAGGCGGTGCTAATATTGGCATGAAGATGGTCGGGTTGGCGTAGCGCATCACCGACCAAGTGATAGATATGCCATTCCGCATGGGCATCGGGATTGCGTTTTATTTTATCGAGCAAAGCTTCTGCTTCGTCATCAAACAATTCGCCGTCCATCAATGCTGAAATATTCTGTTTCATAATCACCACCTGTTTTCTTCACTGGTGCCCAATAACGGGCGCAAATTCTCAGCAATTGCCTCGCGCGCCCGGAAAATTCGGGAACGCACGGTACCGATAGGACAGTTCATCACATCTGCAATTTCTTCATAACTCAAACCTTCGATTTCGCGCAGGGTGAGCGCGGTGCGTAAATCATCAGGCAACTGCTGCAAGGATGAGTTCACTACTTCGATCACCTGCTTGCTCATCAATTCGTTTTCCGGCGTGCTGACTTCCTGCAACAGCCCCGCCTCCTCAAAGCCTTCGGCCTCATCAGAGTCGAACGGCGTGCTGGTCGGCGCACGCCGCTTGAGCGCCAGCAAGTAATTTTTTGCCGTATTGATGCCGATGCGATACAGCCAAGTGTAGAACGCGCTTTCTCCGCGGAACGTCGGCAAGGCGCGATAGGCCTTGATAAACGCCTCCTGGGTCACGTCCTCGACCTCCGCTGCATCGCGCACAAAGCGCGAAATCAGCCGCGCGAGCCTGCGTTGATACTTGGTGACCAGCAACTCATAGGCGTGCTTGTCTCCGCGTTGCGCGCGTTCAACCAACTGCTGATCGACCTCCTTGTCGCCCATGCCCCGTTATCCCAACTTTTTTATCGTCGTGCCACCCAAAACGCGGCACGCTATAACCAACGACTTAGCAAGCGTCTTTTGCTTGGTTAGTCGGATGGCTAGTAGTTCAGCAGTATAACCGGACAGGAGGAAGGCGTCAGCCACTTCACCTTGTTGGTAACATGGACACAACACAATTAAATTAGTTCAGTCCAAAATATTAGATTATCAACAAATAGAATGGGCAAGGATTTGCTATAGTGCGCAGTTATGAGTAAGAAAACTGATGCCTCACTACAATTTGATGCACTGATCATCGGCAGCGGCTTGGCCGGACTATCGTTGGCGCTGAAACTCGCCGACCAGCGAAAAGTCGCCGTCATCACCAAGAAATCCCTGCTGGAAGGGGCGAGCGCTTTGGCGCAAGGGGGCATCGCAACAGTGCTGTCACTGGAAGATTCCCTCGCCGAGCACATTCAGGACACCTTGACCGCAGGTGCCGGCCTGTGCGATCCGACCACCACACGCTATGTGGTCGAACACGCCAAGCCTGCGCTCGACTGGCTAATCGCCCAAGGCGTTCCATTCACGCGCGATGCCGATTCCGATACCAGCTACCACCTGACGCGTGAAGGCGGTCACAGCCACCGGCGCATCATCCATGCCGCCGATGCGACCGGTCACGCCGTGCAGGAAACCATCGCCGCCAAGGTCTTGGCTCATCCCAATATTACCGTGCTGGAACACTACATCGCCATCGACCTGATCACTGGCAAAAAACTTGGCCTCCAAGACAACCGATGTCACGGTGCTTATGCGCTCAACTGCCTGAGCGACGAAGTCGTTACCATCGCCGCGCACGATACCATTCTCGCCACAGGTGGAGCGGGCAAGGTTTACCTTTACACCACTAACCCGGACACCTCCACTGGTGACGGCATCGCCATGGGCTGGCGCGCCGGTTGCCGCGTAGCCAACATGGAGTTCATCCAGTTCCACCCAACCTGTTTGTACCACCCGCAGGCCAAATCCTTCCTGATCTCGGAGGCGGTGCGTGGAGAAGGCGGTCTCCTGAAGCTTCCCGACGGCACCCGCTTCATGCCTTGGCACGACGAGCGCGCCGAACTCGCCCCGCGCGACATCGTGGCCCGTGCCATCGACTTCGAAATGAAGAAACGTGGATTGGACTGCGTATACCTGGACATCTCGCATAGACCTGTAGAGTTTCTGCAAGAGCATTTCCCCAACATCTACGCACGCTGCATGTCGCTTGGCATAGACATCACCCGGCAGCCCATCCCGGTGGTGCCGGCAGTACATTTTACCTGCGGCGGCATCGTCTCCGACTTGAATGGGCACACCGATGTTGGCAACCTGTATGCCATCGGCGAAACCGCCTACACCGGCCTGCACGGCGCTAACCGTCTGGCAAGCAACTCGTTGCTCGAATGCATGGTATTCGCCGATGCCGCCGCGCGCGACATTCTCGGCAAACCGCAGAGCAAATTCATCCCGCTGCCACTATGGGATGTAAGCCGCGTGACCGACGCCGACGAGGAAATTGTTATTTCGCACAACTGGGATGAACTGCGCCGCTTCATGTGGGACTACGTCGGCATCGTGCGCACCACCAAGCGACTGCAACGTGCACAGCACCGCATCCAGTTGCTGTACGAGGAAATCAACGAATACTACTCCAACTTCCACGTCACTTCCGACCTGCTGGAGTTGCGCAATCTGGTGTTAAGCGCCGATCTTATCGTGCAAAGCGCATTGTCCAGGCACGAGAGCCGGGGGCTTCACTACAGCAAGGATTATCCCGAAACACTACAGCAGGCCGTTCCCACCGTGCTTGCTCCGCCTGCTTATTCCGCGCCGCGCCCTGTCGATAATTAAACCGGTGGCATTAAGCAGAATTGCTGCCATTTTCGCCATCTGATCGGCCAGTACAATGCTGTCTCGAACTATTAAACTTCATGCAACTCGTTCCATGTAGATAATAATGTTCATACTATTCGTTAATGGCGTTCCTTCCATAAAGCTGGGGAAGAAGTCCGAGATACCCGCTCGCCAAGGCAAAGAATCCTGGCTAGTCATAGATGCCCAAGGCAGAACGATAGCCTCTTATTGGCCTGCCTGATAGACCAACATGGCAGACGCATGATTCACGAAACAACCGGCCTGCTTTCCGTTCTCGGCAACTGTAATAATTCGCTCTCCATAAAACAACCCGCCGTTTTTATCTTCACTCCGTGCAAGTCCCATAACTTCCTCGAACTCCAGTAGTTTCAAGCGAATTTCATCTTGAGACGCATTAATTATCGGTAGTGGTTCAGTTTGAAACTCCAAGGGTTGACCATCAACCCCATGCAAGTGCATACTCAGCGCATGCTTAAATAAAGACTTCACACAAGTTGCCTATTCTGTATTCCAACAAGCAATAGGCGAAGAACCTAAACCTGAACCACTATCCAAGATTTCATCAGATTGACAGTTGTAGTAAATTTAAACTGAAAATTAAAACGGATAAATATGTCAAAGAATCCTAAAAATTCGTTGTTTGCAAACGAAATAACTGGCCTCGACGCGGCTTCAATCAAACAATCTTTTGTGGAACGTTTAACCTATTCGGTTGCTAAAGACAGCATAACCGCCACGGATCGCGACTGGTTCTTCACCGCCGCTTACGTGGCGCGTGATCGCATGATTGACCGCTGGATGGAAACCATGCGGCGCTATTACGATGAAGATGTCAAGCGCATTTACTATTTTTCCATGGAGTTCCTGATGGGTCGAACGCTGATGAACAGCCTGCATAATCTTGGCTTCGATCAGCAATACCGCAAAGCACTCAGTGAGTTGGGCGTTGATCTGGATAAGGTGCGGGAGATCGAGCAAGATGCCGCTCTGGGTAACGGTGGCTTGGGACGGCTTGCGGCCTGTTTTCTGGATTCCATGGCGACGCTTGAGCTACCCGGCTACGGTTATGGCATCCGCTACGAATACGGCATGTTCGCCCAGCGCATCGAGAGCGGCAGGCAAATCGAGCATCCCGATAACTGGTTGCGCTATGGCAATCCGTGGGAATTCGCCCGTCCGGAGGTGTTGTTCCAAGTCAAGTTCAATGGGCACGTGGTCCAATATAAAGACGATAAAGGTGTAGAACGTTACCACTGGATCGATACCGATGACGTGATGGCGATGGCTTTTGACACACCGATTCCCGGCTATGGCACAAGAACCGTAAACAATATGCGTTTGTGGGCGGCCAAGGCGACGCGCGATTTCGAGTTGCGCTATTTCAACGAGGGAGATTACATCAAGGCGGTGGCGGACAAGAACGATTCCGAGAATCTTTCCAAAGTGCTCTATCCCAACGACACCACGGAAATGGGACGCGAGTTGCGATTGAAGCAGCAATATTTCTTTGTGTGCGCTTCGCTGCAAGACGTTTTTTACCGTCACAGCAAGCACCATGATGATTTCGATTCATTGCCCGACAAAGTCGCGATTCAGTTGAATGATACGCACCCTTCCATCGCCATCGCCGAGCTAATGCGTGTGCTGGTGGACTTGCATCATCTGGAGTGGGGAAAGGCATGGGATATCACCACACGCACTTTTGCCTACACCAACCACACTTTGATGCCTGAAGCGCTTGAAACCTGGCCGGTCGCCATGTTCGCTAAACTTTTGCCGCGTCATTTGCAGATTATTTATGAGATCAACCAGCGCTTCCTGAAAGATGTGATGCACCAATACCCTGGAGACTCCGACAGGCTGCGCCGTATGTCCATCGTTGACGAGGCAGGGAGCAGGCGTATCCGTATGGCGCATCTGGCCATTATCGGCAGCCACAAGGTAAACGGGGTGGCGCAAATTCATACCGACTTGATGAAGCAGACGATTTTTGCCGACTTCGATCATTTCTATCCCGGCAAGATCGTCAACATGACCAACGGCATTACGCCGCGTCGTTGGCTGAATCAGGCCAATCCGCGCTTGAGCGAACTTATTTCCTCACGCATAGGCCGCGGCTGGGTCAAGGATTTGAGCCAGTTGAAGCTGCTTGATCCCGTTTGCCGATGATGCTGAATTCCGCAAGGAATTTGCAGATGTGAAGCGCGCCAACAAGGAGCATTTTGCCGCACTGTTGAAACAAAAGCTCAACATCAAGGCCGACGTGAATTCGCTTTTTGATGTGCAGATCAAGCGTATCCACGAATACAAGCGCCAGTTGCTTAACCTGTTGCATGTGGTGACGCTATACAACCGCATTCGTCACAACCCGGCTATCGACTTTGTGCCGCGCACCGTGATTTTCGGCGGCAAGGCGGCGCCGGGCTACGCCTTGGCCAAGCTGGTCATCAAGCTCATCAACGATGTCGCCGATATTATCAACAATGCCCCGCAGGTAGCTGGCCGCCTCAAGGTGGTGTTCGTGCCCAACTACGACGTATCGACCGCCGAAGACATAATCCCCGCAGCAGATTTATCCGAGCAGATATCCACCGCAGGCACGGAAGCTTCCGGCACGGGAAACATGAAGCTGGCTCTGAACGGTGCGCTCACCATCGGCACGCTGGACGGAGCCAACATCGAGATCGGCGAAGAAGTGGGGGCGGACAATATTTTCATCTTCGGACTCACTGCGGCGGAGGTCGCCAGAGTTAAGGCAAACGGCTATCAGCCTTGGGATTACTACCATGCCAATGGCGAATTGCGCGAAGTGCTCGACATGATAGGCTCGGGCTTTTTCTCGCCGGATGAGCCGGACCGCTTCAAACCCATCGTGGATACGCTCTTGCAGCATGGCGACCATTACCTGTTGCTCGCCGATTATGCGGCTTACATTGACTGCCAAGGGAAAGTCGAGACGGCCTACCGGAATCAGGAGCAATGGGTAAGAAGCGCGATACTCAACGTTGCCAACATGGGAAAATTCTCCAGCGACCGGACTATCAGCCAGTATGCCGAGCAGATTTGGGATGCCAAGCCAGTTCCGCCTGCCGGACAATAAGCGTCATGGTGCCCAACAAGATTACGAAGAAGCGGACGAGTGGTATCACAAGGTGACCGAGGGTCGACGCCCATGATCTTCGATCATTAAACCCCTTGGTTTTGCCGAGGGGTAACTTAATTTTTCGATTATTGCAAAATTATGTCTGACGAAAATACAAATGATTCTCCAACCAGCAAAGCTTCTGATTTGCCGCCAGCGCCTGTTGAGGCAACCCCATTAGTCACGGCAGATATTAAAGAAAGCAAAGCTCCAGATTTATCGAAAACCATACCTCAAGCACCTCCGTTAGCCTCGACAAATGCAGGGATATATAAAGAACTTCGTACCGAGCCTCGCATTCGAGTCAGATGGCATGCCGATGCCATCATTGATGGACAGTGCGTGTATCAGGGTTTTGTTAAAGACATTTCCTTGAAAGGGACGGATATTTTCCTTGAACGTAATTTGCAAAAAGTAAAAATCGTCAAGCTACGCATTTATGTACCGCCGCTCAGTAAAACAAGTGCCCCCCACGTCATGGAAGTGTCTGCAAAGGTCATTTACACAGCCTATGACAGCAATGAATCTCTTTTTCATACAGGCGTAAACTTTACCCAATTTAATTTATCATCTGATCAAACATATCTTCAATCACGCATAGTGACCATTAACCGGGCCAAGTGAGTAGCTTAAGGGTGGCTCTAAAAATCCAATTTTTGTCACGCTACGCCTGAGCTTGAGCGTCGCAGTCGCACAAGCATCATGGGCCATTGTCCGCATTGCAGTAGGATAAGTCCACGGTTGAATTTGTGACACAAATATTATGGATAGTGTCTCAGCTTGAAATTCTGCCCCGTTGATTTCAAAGCATTATGGTCGCGTTGCACTTCATACACTACAACTTTGTGCGCATCCATAAATCACTGCACACTACCCCGGCAATGGCTGCTGGAGTAAGTGATAAACTTTGGAACATCGCAGACATCGCCGCACTTATTCCAAAAAAACACCGGAAAAACGCGGGGCATGCAAGAAGAAGAAAAAAACCATATAGCCACAATAGGGTAATTATCCATACCCCAAAAGGAGGATTACATTTTCTGTGCACTGCCATACCATACCATGTTGGTGCATCCCGATTACAATTTCGCAACATGCGAAAAAGATTAAAATTTAAAAGTGATGCGCCACCGACAATTGTTGTCTATTAATCAATAGGATGTCTATAGTATGCCTATAATATGTAGAATAGGGCAGGTTGTGGTAAAAATTGCATAACAGGCCAAACAAATCAAAATCATCAGGGAGGATACTAAAAGTATGCCCAAAAAAAATGCATTTTACGCCCAGTCAGGCGGCGTAACAGCTGTCATCAACTCTTCAGCTTGCGGAGTAATTGAAACCGCACGCAAGCACAAGGACAAAATCGGCAAGGTGTACGCCGGGCGTAATGGCATTATAGGCGCGCTGACTGAAGATTTGATAGATACCAGCAAGGACAGCGCCAAGGCCATCGCCGCGTTGCGGCATACGCCTTCCGGCGCTTTCGGCTCATGCCGTTTCAAGCTCAAGGGACTGGAAGAGAATCGCTTGCAATATGAACGCCTGATCGAGGTATTCAAGGCGCACAACATTGGTTATTTCTTTTACAACGGCGGCGGCGATTCTGCCGATACCTGTTTGAAAGTTTCGCAACTCTCGGAAAAACTCGGCTATCCGCTGCAAGCCATCCATGTACCCAAGACCGTAGACAATGATCTGCCCATCACCGACTGCTGCCCCGGCTTCGGCTCGGTCGCCAAATATGTCGCAGTGTCGGTGCGCGAAGCCAGTTTCGACGTAGCCTCGATGGCGAAGACTTCTACCAAGGTGTTCGTGGTAGAAGTAATGGGCAGGCATGCGGGCTGGATTGCCGCTGCCGGTGGCTTGGCTTCGGATGAAAACTGCGAATTGCCTATCGTGATCTTGTTCCCCGAAATCGCTTTCGACCAGAAAAAGTTTCTCGCCAAGGTTGATGCCATGGTGAAGCAGCACGGCTATTGCTCCGTGGTGGTGTCGGAAGGCGTGCAAGGCGCGGATGGAAAATTTCTCTCCGACCAAGGCGTGCGCGATGCCTTCGGTCATGCGCAACTGGGCGGCGCTGCCCCGGTCATCGCCAACATGATTAAGGACGCACTGGGTTACAAGTTCCACTGGGCGGTAGCGGATTACCTGCAACGCGCCGCGCGCCACATCGCATCCAAAACCGATGTCGAACAGGCTTATGCGCTCGGCAAAGCTGCGGTGGAACTGGCGCTGAAGGGCGAGAATGCGGTCATGCCCACCATTACTCGCCTCTCCGACAAGCCATACAAATGGAAAATCGGCGTCGCCCAACTCAAGAACGTGGCCAACGTGGAAAAGATGATGCCGCGCAACTTTATCAGCAAGGATGGTTTCGGCATCACCGAAAAATGCCGCACTTACCTAACGCCGCTAATCAAGGGCGAGGATTACCCGCCCTACAAGGACGGCTTACCGCAATATGTGCAGTTGAAAAATGTAGCAGTAGCAAAAAAGTTGGCAGAGTTCAAAGTTTGAAATTTACCTGTTTCACTTTATAAATCAAGGAGAGAATTATGTCAGGTGGTTTGGAATTTGCGTTGTTATGCGCGGTAGCTGCACTGTTATACGGTGCCATTTCTATTAAATGGATTTTGGGTTTGCCGACAGGCAACGACAGGATGCGGGAAATTTCCGCTGCGGTACAGGAGGGAGCTCAGGCTTACCTGAACCGTCAGTACACTACCATCGGCATAGTTGGTGTGATTTTGTTTGTTGCTATTTTTGTTGCTTTGAAATGGGAAACCGCCATTGGTTTTGCACTTGGCGCGATTCTGTCCGGCCTGACTGGCTATATCGGCATGAACGTGTCTGTGCGCGCTAACGTGCGCACCGCTCAGGCTGCAACACAAGGTCTGAATGCCGCGCTCAACGTCGCATTCAAAGGTGGCGCAATCACTGGCTTGCTAGTGGTTGGTTTAGGTCTTCTTGGCGTGACGGGCTACTATGTATTTCTGACCCAGTATATGGGTGCCAGCACCACCGAAGCCACACATTCACTGGTTGGACTGGCTTTCGGTAGTTCGCTGATTTCCATCTTCGCCCGTCTTGGCGGCGGTATTTTCACCAAGGGCGCAGACGTGGGAGCCGACCTGGTTGGTAAGGTCGAAGCAGGTATTCCAGAAGATGACCCGCGCAACCCGGCTGTGATCGCCGACAACGTGGGCGACAACGTGGGCGACTGCGCTGGTATGGCCGCAGACTTGTTCGAAACTTACGCTGTGACCATCATTGCCACCATGGTATTGGGCGGTCTGGTGATTACCGGCTCCCCCAATGCAGTAATCTACCCGCTGGTTCTGGGCGGCGTCTCCATCATCGCTTCTATCATCGGCACTTTCTTCGTCAATACACGTGAAGGCGGCAAGATCATGAATGCGTTGTATCGCGGCCTGATCGTATCCGGCGTGCTCGCGGTAATCGCGTTCTATCCAGTGACGACTTGGCTGTTGGGCGACGGCGTGATGATTGGCGACAAGCTGGTTTCTTCCATGAATCTCTACCTGGCTTCCCTGGTTGGTCTTGCCCTGACTGCGGCAATGGTTTGGATCACTGAATACTACACCGCAACCGAGTTTAGTCCAGTACGCCACATTGCACAGGCATCTACTACTGGTCATGGCACCAACGTGATCGCTGGCCTGGGTGTATCGATGAAATCTACTGCCGCCCCGGTGCTGGCCGTGTGTCTGGCAATTTTTAGCGCCTACGCACTAGGTGGCCTGTACGGCATCGCCATCGCCGCGACTTCAATGTTGTCCATGGCTGGCATTATCGTTGCCCTCGACGCTTATGGTCCTATTACAGACAACGCTGGTGGTATCGCCGAAATGGCCGGTTTGCCTGAGTCCATCCGCAACATCACCGATCCTCTCGACGCTGTGGGTAACACCACCAAGGCTGTTACCAAGGGTTACGCTATCGGTTCCGCCGGTCTGGCTGCACTGGTGCTGTTTGCCGACTACACCCATGCGCTTTCCGCAAATCACCCTGGTTTGACTTTCGACTTGTCCAACCACATGGTTATCATTGGCCTGTTCATTGGCGGCATGGTGCCCTACCTGTTCGCAGCAATGGGCATGGAAGCAGTTGGTCGCGCCGCCGGTTCAGTGGTGGTTGAAGTTCGTCGTCAGTTCAAGGAAATCCCCGGCATCATGGAAGGCACTGGCAAACCGGAATATGGTACTTGCGTAGACATGCTGACCAAAGCCGCGATCAAGGAAATGATCGTCCCGTCGCTACTGCCAGTTGCAGTTCCTGTGATTGTCGGACTCACGCTTGGCCCCGTGGCATTGGGTGGCGTGCTGGTCGGCACCATCGTTACCGGCATCTTCGTGGCCATCTCCATGACCACCGGCGGTGGCGCATGGGATAACGCCAAGAAATACATCGAAGAAGGTAACTTCGGCGGCAAGGGTTCTGATGCACACAAGGCAGCAGTTACCGGTGACACCGTTGGCGATCCGTACAAGGACACTGCTGGTCCAGCAGTGAACCCATTGATCAAGATCATCAACATCGTCGCGCTGCTGATCGTGCCGTTGCTGTAAGTTTTAGCCCGAATAATCCATTGGCTAACTATCTCTCCCCTTTGCAGGGGGCGGGATAGTTAGGTTCTCATAATTTATCTGGACTTAGTGGGCTTGCCAGCCCACTAAATCGGGTTCGGCTCACCTGCTGGATCTATCTGAGTAACAACGTAATTCGTGACGATGCCGTCCGTGTCTTTCACTGCGGCGATGGTGAGGCGCTCTGGATAGTCGTTGCCGTTCTTAACGCTTGTTCCAGATTTCACCTTCTCCCTCAAGTCTAGTTTCTGCTTCATGCTGTATTCTCCTTGCCCGACTTGTGGTAGCTCGCATCGAAATGCAGTGCTGGTACGAACGCCATTCGTGCGCTTCTTTCACAATGAAGAAGCGAATCTTATAAGGCTACCCTATTGGATGACAATCATCTAGCCGACCTCCTCGCTGCTAAATTGCAGCACGCGTAGGCACAAAGATGTTGGAAAAGCATCCAACCGCAAGACAACCTAAAAAATGGCATCGAAAAAACGTTACATTGTATTTGCAACAAAGTTGCATTAAGATGCTCGGGTGAAACAAGCCCTAATAAATCCAATAATTGCAGAAGCCATACGCAGCGCAGGCGGGCGGGCGACTCCCGCTCGGGCACAGATTCTTGCCATGATAAAGGCAGCCTCATTTCCCCTGAGCCATTCCGAAATCGAATCCATGCTCGCGCAGAATGGACAGCAAGTTGACCGCGTAACAATTTACCGCGTTCTCGACTGGCTTGCCGATGTACAGCTCGCACACAAGGCCGTCGATGGACTAGGCGTGTTCCGTTTCTCTGCGTCCAACCCTGACGGCGAACATGCGCAGCACATGCATCTCCGCTGTACTGGCTGCGGGGGCATGTTTTGTCTGGACACCCCCCCTCCTCCACTGCCCGTGCTGCCGCGCGGCTTTCGCTTCGGCGGCATGGCGCTGGACATCCGGGGCGAATGCCCGCGCTGCACCCATTCCCACTGATGAACACGCTTGTTCAGACTATCGCCGCTGGTGTACTCGCCGGGTTTGCGAGCATGGTTATCGCGTACTTCTTCACTATCCGCCTGAGCCACGCATGGCTAACGCGCATGGTCAGTTTTGCCGCAGGCATGATGCTCGCGCTCGCGCTGCTCGATCTGCTGCCCGATGCCCTCAAAGGCGGCATGGCAGCTAACGATTTGTTCTCAGTGCTTCTGGTGGCGCTGATTGCGCTATTTGCGCTCGAACACAAGCTACACGTCGGCTGTCGGCACGGTGCCGACAGCGTCTGCACCCACGACCTCGCCCGGCCAATCCCGATGATTCTGGTCGGCAGCACACTACATGTATTCACCGATGGCCTGATGCTGGGAGCAACCTTCTTGGTTGACCCAGCGCTAGCCTGGGGCATGACCTTTGCTGTTCTGGCGCATGAGGTGCCGCGCGAGGCGGGCGATTTTGCGCTACTGCTCACCGCTCAATGGAGCAAGAAGAAGGCGCTGGCCTGGAATGCGCTGACGCGACTGGCCTGCGTGCTCGGTGCCGTCGTCGGCTATCTGGCCTTATCTGGTGCGCATGAATGGGTGCCCTTCGTTCTCGTCGTCGCTGCGGCCAATTTCATCTACATCGCGTTGACCGGCATCATGCCCTGGCTGCGCCAAGGGCGCGGATCATTCGCGTGGCAAGGTGGGTTCATGATAGCAGGTGCATTGCTGGTTCGCATTGCTGGTTCATTTTTTGACTGATATGATGGCGTCCAACATGAAGCTTTCCCGCACCATCTTCTTTCCGCTGTTGCTCGCATTGGCCCTGCTGTTCGCCCAGCAAGCTGGGGCGGCGCACGCATTGCGCCATGCGTTTGAGGATTTAACACAACAGCATGAAGGCAAACAAGCGCCGCATTCCAACATCTGCGAGAAATGCGCCGATTATGCGCAACTGGGCAGCGCGCTCAACGTCGGCGCATATAATTTCACGCCGCTGCTGGTATCCGATGAGGCAGTGCAGCACCCCACCATTTCCTTCCGTTCCGCCCATATTCTTGCTGCTGTTGCGCGCGGCCCGCCTCAATCCAAAAGAATCGCATAACGCCTGCCCCACCAATGGTGGGGTGTTTGCTATTATTTTGGAGAATCACCATGTTCAAATACACCGCACTTTTTGTGGCGCTATTCGCGCCGCTATCCTCTTACGCGGCAACCGATGAAGACTTGCACGCCATTCGCGAGCAAGTTGCTGAAGCCAATGAAGCAAACACCATGTCAATCCCCAAGGAAGTTTACAGCGTGGAGCCGTCAACCAGCACCGCTCCTCTTGCAAACGCGGCTCCGACTGAGGTACTCAACACGATCGAAGTCACTGCCGCACGTCTCAAGAGCGCTCGCGTAGAACTTTCTCCGAAAGTTGGCACAACGGTATATACCGTCGACAGAAAAATGATCGACATGCTTGGTCAAGGCGACGACACCCCTTTCAATGAAGTATTGCTGCGATTGCCGGGCGTTGCACAAGACTCCAAGGGTTCAGGCTCACTTCATATTCGCGACGATCATGGCAACGTGCAATACCGCGTCAACGGCATTCAACTTCCTGAGGGTATTTCTGGATTCGGCCAATCAATCGACACTCGGTTCGTGGATCAAATCGACTTTGTGACTGGAACGTTGCCGGCCCAATATGGCTTACGTACCGCCGGTATTGTCGATATTCAGACCAAAGAAGGCACGATAAAACCCGGCGGACGGGTTGGCCTACTGGTAGGCGGACATGATTTCGTTCAGCCGAGCGCCGAATTTTTCGGCAGCCAGGGCGCATTTAATTACTACCTGTCAGGAAACTATGTAAGCAATTCGTTAGGTATCGAAAATCCGACAGCTTCGTCCAACGCCATTCATGATCAAACACAGCAAACAAAATCGTTCGGCGATTTCTCGTATTATGTGGATGACAATACAAAGGCTGGGCTTCTGTTCGGAACTTACAATGGTAAGTTTCAGATACCAAACAATCCTGACCAAACTCCGACTTGGACGTTGGCTGGTGCCGGTTCTCTGCCTTCATCACAGATCGATGAACAACAACGCGAGGTGAATCGATACTTCGTCCTGTCATTCCAGAAAAGTTTGGGGGATCTCAACTATCAAGCAGCAGCCTTTCATCAATATTCTGAATTGCACTACACACCTGACTTGGTTGGCGATCTGATTTACAACGGTGTCGCATCCGACACGCTACGCTCTAATTCGGCAAACGGCGTTCAAGTGGATGCGAGTTATAAGCTAAATACGGTGCATACCTTACGCACCGGCTTTGCTTATACACGCCAGGTTACGCAAAGCAACAATAGCGTGGCTGTTTTTAATTCCACCGACCCTACCTGCGTAACACCAGCCTGTACGACTCCCACCACCATTGCTGACAATTCGGGCAAGACCGGCACTCTGTCCAGTATTTACCTTCAGGATGAATACCAGATATCGAAGCCGTTGACTTTGAATTACGGCCTGCGTTTCGACCATGTATCAGCATTTACAGATGAACATCAATGGAGTCCGCGCCTTAATTTGGCCTACAAGCTAAGTGACGAGACTGCCCTCCATGCGGGCTATTCCCGTTACTTCACACCGCCACCGCAAGAACTCGCGTCGCAAAGCAGCATCAATTTGTATGCCAATACAAGCAATGCACCTGAAATACCGGTGTCGGATAACGTCAAGGCGGAACGCACGAATTATTATGATTTGGGCGTAAATCAGAAGATCGGCTCAAATTTGACGCTTACTGCTGACGCATATTACAAAGATATAACGAACCTGATTGACGAAGGCCAATTTGGACAGGCGCTTATTTTATCGCCGTTCAACTATGCCCAAGGCTACGCAAAAGGCTTAGAGCTTTCGGCGATATACAACGCCTCGCGTTGGGGCAGTTTCCTGAACTTCGCTGCGCAAAAGGCGCAAGGGAAAAATATCATCTCGGGTCAGTCCTTGTTCGGAGCGGCTGAGTTAAGTTATATCGCAAATAATTACGTCTACCTGGATCACAATCAAACCTACACTCTGTCGGGCGGTGTCCATTATAAATTTGCTGACTCACAAATCAGTACGGATTTTGTCTCTGGCAGCGGTCTTCGTAGAACGCCAGTGGGGGGCGCACCAAACTCCGGCACTGTACCGAGTTACGTAACTGTGAATGCAGCTTTGACACATGAGTGGAAAGAGGCATCGACGGGTAACATAGAAGGCCGACTCGCAGTGATCAATCTGTTTGACAAATCATATTTGCTTCGTGACGGGTCGGGTATTGGTGTTGGTGCCCCTCAGTATGGTGCGCGCAGAACTTTGTACGCTGGTCTGTCTAAGTCTTTTTAATGGCACCTGACGGCGGGCGGCAGGATCATGCCAGTTAATCTGGCAGCCGCCTGTGCACAATTCAGCGGCACAACATGAACGATATTTGTACAAAAGCGAGATGAAATTGGAATACGGTATGGAATACTCGGAATATGAGCGCAACCCATCGAAGAAATGGGTCGGCATTTCCTTCGTCATTTTATTGCACGTATTCATCATTTACGCCCTCGTTACGGGCTTGGCTCATAAAGTCGTAGAGGTAATTAATCAACCGGTCGAAACCAGGATCATCGAAGAGGTGAAACCACCTCCACCGCCGGAATTGCCCAAACCCCACCCACTGCCAAAACTTTTGGCATCGCCACCATCGTTTGTTCCACCGCCGGAGGTTTCGGTTCAGCCACCGCAGCAGCAGAACACTATCACGGCAGTGACGAATGTGAAGCCAGACAATCCGGTCATGCCGCCGGTTAAGGAAGCACCGAGGACTCCGGTAAGAGTTCCTGCAGTCGTGGATGCCAAGGCGTGTGAAAAACCCGAATATCCAAGTAGATCATTGCGCAATGAGGAACAAGGTACGGTGATACTGGCATTCCTGATAGGACTCGATGGCAGGGTTGTGGATTCCAGAATAGAAAAATCCAGCGGTTCAAGGGATCTGGATAGAGCAGCAATTGCCGGACTCAGTTTATGCAAATTCAAGCCCGGTACGATCGATGGCAAGCCGGAACAATTCTGGACCAAAATGCAGTATGTCTGGAAACTGGAATGACGGAATAGAGCATTGAAATCAGATTTCTTGTTTCAGAAGCCCAATTTTATTTTTCAACGTGTAAGGAATATTTTATGAAAAAACGTCTATACGGATTTATTGTGGCATTCTTGGTCTGCATTGCCGGAACCGCAGCAATGGCCACACTTTCGCAAGCTGCCGATAACTCTGTGGCGGCTTCCGCCTCAGTTGCACCGATGACAGCACCGCTCGCGCCCCCTGCCACATCGAAGGAAGTGGTCGACAATCCTTACGGTTTCGATGCGCTTTGGAAGGGGGGTGATCTTGTAGCGCGCAGCACAATAATCATATTACTCATCATGTCAATGAGCACCTGGTACATCATAATCACCAAGCTGATCGATCAATTCCGCATGATGGGTCAGGCTGCAGAAGCCAGAAGCTTGTTTTGGAAGGCTGCCTCAGTTCAAGACGGGATATCGATCCTGAAACAAGGCAGTCCGTTTCGTTACATCGCGGAAATTGGCAGCAAGTCCACCGAGCATCACGATGGTGCGCTGCTGGAGCGCATCGACCTGAATACCTGGGTTACGATGTCGATCCAGCGTGCCGTTGAAAAAGTCCAAAGCCGCCTGCAGGATGGACTGGCAGTTCTGGCAACGGTTGGTTCTACCGCGCCTTTCATAGGTTTGTTCGGTACGGTCTGGGGCATCTATCACGCATTGACCGCAATCGGTATCGCCGGACAAGCTTCTATCGACAAGGTGGCCGGGCCGGTGGGGGAGGCGCTGATCATGACGGCGATTGGCCTAGCCGTGGCGGTTCCTGCCGTTCTCGGTTACAACTGGCTGGTTCGACGCAACAAGAAGGCAATGGAAGATGTGCGTTCATTCAGCTCGGATTTACATTCCGTGTTGCTCAGTGGCGTCATGTCCAGCAGCGAAGCTGGTCGCAATGCAAAACAGACAAAGACGGCTTAAATCATGGCAATGTCTTTTGAGTCTTTGGAAGGGGATGAAAACGAGCTAACTAGCGCGATAAACACGACACCGCTGGTAGATGTCATGTTAGTGCTGTTGATCATTTTTCTGATTACCATTCCAGTCGTCACGCATACCGTGCCGGTGAAGTTGCCGAGCGAACGAAATCGGCCATACAAAACCAAGCCGGAAAATATCAATATCGCAGTCAACAAAGATGGCGATATGTTCTGGAATGAACAGTACGTGCCGGATACCAACGTGCTACTGCGCAAGTTGAAAATAATAGCCGTTCTGACACCGCAACCGGCAGTGAATATCCGTGGCGACCAAAACACCCGCTATGAATTTATCGGCAAGGTAATCTTTGCTGCACAACGTGCCGGTATTGCCAAAATCGGCTTCGTGACAGAACCACCGGCACGTGATGTTGAAACACATTAAGAGTTATATCAAAACAGGAGTCCCTCCATGTCCATGAATGTTGGCATCGGAAACAGTTCGGGTGAACCGGACGTGATGATCGAAATGAACATGACGCCATTGATCGACGTGATGTTAGTGTTGCTGATCATGCTGATCATCACGATCCCCATCCAGAATCATGCGGTGAATTTGAATATGCCGATTGGTACGCCTCCGTCGAGCACTTCACCAACGGTAGTAACAATTGATGTCGATTCCGACGGCACGGTATTGTGGAATGGACTCGCCTTGCCGGATCGTGCAACTCTGGAAAGCAAGCTACAGTCGGTCGCCGCAATGCCCGATCAACCCGAAGTCCACGTGCGCCCCAACAAGCTGGTTGCGTACAAATCGGTAGCAGCGGTATTGGCATCTGCACAACGGATTGGCGTGACCAAGATCGGGATCGTCGGAAATGAGCAGTTCATCAAATAAGACTACGGATTTAAAAAGGCGCGCCGAATGAAGTTATAATTCGGCTCCTTCGACAGGCTACTATTCACTAAACCGTTCGTGGTGAGCTTGTCGAACCACCAGCCACTAACTCAAAGCCCTTCGACAAGGCCTTTAGTCCTGAGCATAGTCGAAGGATCAGGGCGAACGGAATTTATTGAGTGAACAGCATTTGTTCAGGACAAGTATGACCGACCAATACGCCGTTATCGGCAACCCCATCTCACACAGCAAATCGCCGCTGATTCATAAGATGTTCGCGGAGCAGACCAGGCAGGACATCAGCTATAAAAAAATCGAAGCGCCGCTGGATAGCTTCGCCGACACCATCGCGCAGTTGCGCGGCGATGGTTACAAGGGCTGCAATGTCACCGTACCGTTCAAGTTCGAAGCCTTCCAACTTTGCAACCAGCTCACCGGTCGCGCGCGCGCCGCGCAGGCGGTGAACACGCTGCTGTTTCAGGACGGCGAAATCTTCGGCGACAACACCGACGGCGCCGGGCTGATTGCCGACATTGAGCAGAACCTGGGCTGCAAGCTGCTGTTCAAAAAAGTTCTGCTGATGGGCGCGGGCGGGGCAGCGCATGGAGTGATCTGGCAGTTGTTCAATGCGGGCGCGAGCATCGTCATCGCCAACCGCACGCTGGAAAAAGCGCAGCAATTGGCGTCCGAATTCACCAGCTATGGCACGGTGTTCGCCAGCAGCTACGAAGCGCTGGCGGACAAGCAATTTGATGTGGTAATCAACGCCACGTCGAGCAGCCTGTCAAATAAATTGCCGCCATTGCCATCCGGCATCTTCGCAACCGATGCACTAGCCTACGACATGATGTATGGTAAGCAGACGCCATTCCTCCGGTTCGCACGAGAACAAGGCGCAGCGCGGCTTTCCGATGGATTGGGAATGCTAGTCGAACAGGCAGCGGAGGCTTTCTTAAAATGGCGCGGTGTGCGCCCGGACACCGCGCCCGTGCTCACCAAACTGCGGGCGCAATGAAAAAACTATGGCGCTGGATGTGGCGCATTGTTGCGCTGCTGTTCGTACTTTTGCTGCTTTATCAGGCGTGGATATTCGCGCACATATGGTGGTGGGTGGATCACAATCCTGCCACCAGCGCCTTCATGGTGGATCGCCTGGAAATCATGCAAAGTAAAAAACCCGATGCCGAGTTGCAACATAAGTGGGTACCCTACGCAAAAATCTCCGACAACCTCAAACAAGCGTTGATCGCTTCGGAAGACGCCAAGTTCGTTGACCACGAAGGTTTCGACTGGGATGGCATACAGAAGGCTTACGAGAAGAATTTGAAGAAGGGCAAGATCGTCGCGGGCGGCTCCACCATCAGCCAGCAACTGGCAAAAAATTTATTTCTCTCCGGCAAACGCACGCCGTGGCGCAAGCTTGAAGAGGCCACGATCACGGTTATGCTGGAAAAGATGATGGACAAGGAACGTATTTTTGAAATCTATCTGAACGTGATCGAATGGGGCAACGGAGTGTTCGGCGCAGAAGCGGCGGCACGACATTATTACCACGTCAGTGCAGCGCAACTCTCCGCCCCGCAGGCCGCCAAGCTCGCCGCGATGGTGCCCAATCCGCGCTATTACGACAAGCACCGCGAAGCAAAAGGCTTGCTACGCAAGACGGACATCATTCTGGGGCGCATGGGGGATGCGGAGATTCCCTGACCTCCGATAAACTTGGAAGAGCGGCTTGGTGGGAGCGGCCTCCCGGCCGCGATAGCGCTCATCGCGGCCGGGAGGCCGCTCCCACATAAATTGCCAACTTGGAGTATCCTATGCCCGCACTTTTGCAAAGGTATTCTATACTCTTGCGCAAGCGCCCCATGAAAGGAACCTCGTGACAGCCAAGAAAGCCAAGACGCCGGTCAAACCCGCCGCTCCGAAATCTGCCCAAAAACCCCAAGAGGCCCAGAAAGCTAATCAAGCACCTACCAGCGGCTTTCCCATCGTCGGCATCGGCGCTTCCGCAGGTGGGCTGGAGGCATTCGAGCAGTTTTTCCGCAATGTCCCATCTGACACAGGTATGGCTTTCGTGCTGGTGTCGCACCTTGATCCCGACCACTCCAGCATGCTCACCGAAATCCTGCAACGCTCCACCACCATGCCGGTGGTCGAGGCACTGGATCAGGTGCAGGTGTTGCCAAACTGCGTGTATGCCATCCCACCAAACCGCGACATGGTCATTTTTCATGGCTCACTGCAACTGAGCGCGCCGGATATGCCGCGCGGACAGCGCATGGTCATCGATGCCTTCTTGCGTTCCCTGGCTGAAGATCAAGGAGAAAAATCTATCGGCATTGTCCTTTCCGGCACCGGTACCGACGGCACCTTGGGGCTGCGCGCTATCCAGGGCGCGGGCGGCATTTCCCTGGTACAAGACCCGGCCACGGCGAAGTATGACGGCATGCCGATCAGTGCTATACAGGCGGGCTACGCCACCTATGTCTTGCCGGTTGAAAAAATGCCGGAGAGAATGCTGAACAATACGCGCATCCAGAGCGTGCAGCAGGAGAAGCCGCAGCCCGAAGCACGTACGACGGGCGGCATGAACCGCATCTTGATGTTGTTGCGCTCCGGCACCGGGCACGACTTTTCGCTGTACAAGAAAAGCACCATAGGCCGCCGCATCGAGCGACGCATGTCGCAGCACAACATCGAGGACACGGAAGTCTATGCGCACTATCTCAAGGAGCATCCGCCTGAAGTCCATTTATTGTTCAAGGAACTACTGATCAATGTCACCAGCTTCTTCCGCGACACGGAGGCATTCGTCGCGTTGAAGCATGACATCCTGCCGCTGTTGTTCAAAGACAAGCCGGAAGGCTATGTGTTTCGCGTCTGGGTGACTGGTTGCGCCACCGGTGAAGAGGCCTATTCCATCGCCATCCTGCTGCGCGAATTCATGGACGACACCCACAAAGAGTTCAAGACACAGATCTACAGCACCGACCTCGACGAGGATGCCATCGCCGTGGCGCGCGCCGGAATCTACCCGCCCAACATCACCCAGGATGTCGCGCCGGAGCGGTTGCGCCGCTTCTTCACCAAGGAAGATGCCGGCTATCGCGTAAGAAAGGAAATCCGCGAGATGGTAGTGTTCGCCATCCAGAACGTCATCAAGGACCCTCCCTTCACCAAACTTGACCTGCTCAGTTGCCGCAACCTGATGATCTATCTGGAGCCGGAATTGCAAAACCGTGTCATTCCGGCCTTTCACTACGCGCTGAAACAGGGCGGTGTGCTATTTCTCTCGCCTTCCGAGAGCATCGGCAACCATACCGACCTGTTCTCGCCGCTCAACCGCAAATGGAAGCTCTACCAGACCACGCCCTCCGTTGCTTCCACCCGCGCAGTGATGTCCAGCGGACTATCCTGGACCCGAGACAACAATATGAAAGGTCCCGACGAGGTGATAACCAAGATTAAAGAAACCGACTTTGCCGAACTGACCAAGCGGATGTTGCTCCAGTCCTACGCTCCGGCTTCGGTGGTGACCAACCTGAAAGGGGATATTCTGTTTGTGCACGGCGACACCGGCAAATACCTGCGTCCTGCACCCGGTCAGCCCACCCTCAATGTAATCGAGATGGCGCGCGAGGGTTTGCAGCTGGAATTGCGCGCTGCCATCCATGCCGCCTGCGAGAAAAATATGCCCAGCCTGAACCGGGAAGTATCGTTCGGAAGCCACGGCGACCTCCACAGCGTGAGCTTCAGCGTACGGCCATTGCCTTATCAGGGTTCCGTCCACGGTTTGCTGCTGGTGAGTTTTCAGGACATGGCGAGTCCAAAACCCGGGGCATCTGATCAACCTGCAACTGCAAGCAAGCCCGCGCGCGGCAAACGCGTCGCCGGAACAGATGAGTTGCGCCGCGCCGAGGAACTGGAACGCGAGCTGATCTACACCAAAGAAAACCTCCACGCCACCATTGAGGAACAGCAAGCTTCCAACGAGGAACTCAAATCCGCCAATGAGGAGATGCAATCCACCAACGAAGAACTCCAGTCTACCAATGAAGAACTGGAAACCTCCAAGGAGGAGTTGCAATCCCTCAATGAAGAACTGGTGACTGTGAACGCCGAACTACAGGACAAGATCGAGCAACTGGCCGGCATGCAAAACGACATGAAAAACCTGCTCGACAACATTAACGTCGGCACGGTGTTCCTCAACGATGCGCTGAATATCAAGCGTTTCACCCGCGAGGCGGTGCGGGTCTATCGCCTGGTCGCTTCGGATGTAGGTCGTCCGCTGGGCGACATCAAATCGGACATCGAAGGTGATGATCTGATTGCCGAGGCACAGGCCGTACTCGATACGCTGGTGCCGCGCGAACGTGAGGTACGCACCGTCGGCGGCGAGTGGTATCTGGCGCGCATCCAGCCCTACCGCACACTGGACAACGTAATCGACGGCGTGGTACTGACCTTCACCGACATCACCCAGCGCATTCAGGCCGAGGCCGCCAACGAGGAAGCTCAGGAATTGGCCAGAAGCATCGTGGACACAGTGCGCGAGCCGCTCATCGTGCTGGATGGCGCATTGAAGGCTGTCTCCGCCAGCCGCTCGTTTTACCAAAACTTCCAAGTCACCAAGGAAGATACCATAGGCCGCCAATTCTATGAATTGGGCAACCGCCAATGGGACATTCCAAAACTAAGGGAATTGCTGGAGACCATTTTGCCGAGCAATCAAGTTTTCGAAGGCTACCAAGTCGAGCATGACTTCCCCTCCATCGGCAAGCGCAAGATGCTGCTCAATGCCCGGCGCATCACCGGCAAGGCGGGCGAGACGCAGTTGATCCTGCTGGCGATAGAAGATGTTACGGAGCGATGATTCCCGCTTCAACGCAGATAATCCATTAGGCCGTTCGTGGTGATCCTTCGGCTTCGCTCAGGACTAAAGGCCTAGCCGAACCACCAGCTACGCAACTAGAACCCTTCGACATAACCAGCGACTTGCCCGCTTGCGGGCTTAGTCGAATGGCTAGTAGTTCTATCAAGCTCAGGCGGGTGCCCGACCAAAAGCTCTATGGGGCGAACGGATACTGGTAAATCATATCGTATCGCGCCTAATGGACAATCTAGGTCCAAAGGGTGCAATGCGTGGACTTTCACACAGCATTCGTTAGGTCTCAGCAACTGTTCTATAATTGGCGGATGAATAAATCCCATTTATCTTCCCTGTCCCGTCGAAGTTCCCTGTTGCTGCTGGGCGTAATCGCCTTGGTCGGTTGCGTTCCGCTACCCGCCAAATCGCCACCGCCGCCCGAGGTCGCCAAGCCGGAGTTGCAACAGACCTTGGCCGCTGTCGCCGGAGACCCAGCCTTCGACCGCGCTGCATGGCCGGGTCGTGCATGGTGGAGCGGATTCAACGATAAAGCGCTCGACGCCTTGGTGGGCATGGCAATACGCGACAATCCTACTCTGGCGACAGCGCAGGCGCGCATCGAGAAAGCGCGGCAAGCGGCGCATCTGGTGGAACTGGAATCCGGTATTCGCTATAACAGCAATGCCTCGGTGGTGCGCGAGCACCTGAGCACGAACGGGCTATTCCCGCCGCCCTTGGGTGGCAGCACTCTGAACGAGGGAGATGTTTCCGTCGGTGCCGCTTATACTCTCGATTGGTGGGGCAAGAACCGCGCACTGCTAAAATCCGCCGTGGGTGAAAGCAGGGCTGCCGAAGCGGAACGCAGTGCAGCGGAGCTGGCGCTGGCCGGTGAAGTGGCCGACACTTATTTAAACTGGCAGGACGTGGTCGCGCGCGCGAAGCTTGCCCGGCTGGCGGTGGATAAGCGCCGCATGGCGTTGCAATTGGCGGAGTCACGATTGAAGCGCGGTATCGATTCCGCGCTGGTTTCCAGTCAGATGGATGTGCTGCTGACTCAGGAGCAAGACAATCTCAAGGATATGGAAACGCAGTCCAGAATCCTGCGCAACCGCCTCGCCGCCCTAACCGGAAATGGCCCCGACTGGGGAGCTAAACTGGAGGAACCGGTACTGTCTTCCGGCGGTCCATTTCCTCTGCCGAAGAAATTGCCGCTGGACTGGCTGGCGCAGCGGCCCGATCTGATTGCGCTGAAGTGGCATGTCGAAGCGGCGGCAAAACGAATCGAAGGAGCTAAAGCGGATTTCTATCCAAATGTGGATTTAAACCTGTTGCTCGGATTGCAAAGCCTCGATCTCAGCAACTGGCTCACGGCGAAAAACTGGTACGCCTCCTTCGGCCCCGCAGTGCATATTCCGCTGTTCAACGTACGTACGTTGCGTACCAACTTGGGAATAAGGGAAGCCGAATATGCCGAGGCCGCTGCACAGTACAATCAGGCGCTGATTATGGCAGCAAGCCAGGTGGCGGACGCGCTGACGCGCGTGAGTTCGCTCGATGCGCGGGAACAATTGCAGCGTACAGCCACCGTTAGCTCGGAACGCTCGCAGCATCTCCAAACGGAACGCTTTGAAAGCGGACTGAGCGACCGCCTGCCCGCTCTGGACGGGGAAATCGCCGCCCTTGCGCAACATGCGCGTGAATCCAAACTGCAAGCCGACCGCAAGCGCGCCATGGCGACGCTGTTCATGGCGCTCGGCGGCGGATATGAATAGAAGTATTCTAATGGGCGAGAAAATGTGCCGCCCAAGATGATGAGAATATGCACTCTGTGGGAGCGGCTTCAGCCGCGAAGCTATCGCGGCTGAAGCCGCTCCCACAACTGCGACAATGTTTCACGGAAGATACGAATCGAGTCAGGAGTAAGTAATGTCGGAAACAACCAATACGTCCAATAATAATTCATCCCGTCGTAGCCGTGCGCTGCTCATCCTGACGCTGTGTTTCATTTTGATTGGCGCGGGTTACGGCGTGTACTGGTGGATTCACGGCCGTCACCATGAATCCACCGACGATGCCTACGTCGCCGGCAACCTGATCCGCGTCACGCCGCGCATCGCTGGGACAGTGGTAGCGGTTTACGCCGAAGATACCGATCTGGTACAGCGTGGACAGCTTCTGGCACGACTGGACGATGCCGATGCCCGCGTCGCCTTGGCTTCCGCTGAAGCCCGCTTGGCCGGAACGGTACGCGAGGTAAAGCAGATGTTCAGCGCCGTGGAGCAGGGGCGCGCCAATGTTGCCATCAAGGAAGAAAGCCTGCGCCAAGCCGAAGCCGATGCGGCGCGGCGCGGCGGTGTCGCAGCAGCAGATGAAGCCGTTTCGCGCGAGGAACAGGCACACACCGGATCGGCGCTGAAACGTGCGCAATCTGAGCTGCGGCTGGCTAACAGCCAGCTTGAAAGTGCGCTGGCGCAGGTGGCAAATACCAATGTCGAACAGCATCCCGCAGTGAAGCAGGCGGAAGCGCAAGTGCGCGAGGCATTTCTTAATCTCAGCCGCTGCGAGGTTCATGCAGCGGAAAGTGGTTATATAGCAAAACGCGCAGTACAGGTGGGACAGCAAGCACCGTCGGGTGCCACGCTGATGGTGGTCGTGCCGTTGCGTCAGGTGTGGGTGGAGGCCAACTTCAAGGAAGACCAGCTACAGCGCATGCGCATCGGACAAACGGTAGTGCTAGAGTCCGACCTGTACGGCAGCGGCGTGACGCTGCACGGCAAGTTAGAGGGGCTGGCTGCCGGTACCGGCAGCGTGTTTTCCCTCCTGCCGCCGCAGAACGCGAGCGGCAACTGGATCAAGATTGTACAGCGCCTGCCGGTGCGTATTACTCTGGATTCTGCAGAACTGGCAAAATATCCGCTGCGCCTCGGCCTGTCGATGAAAGTAGAGGTAGAAACCGCAGACACTTCCGGCGAGTCTCTGTCCAAGGTTTCTCCCAGCGGCGCGCTGTATGAGACGGCTGTGTACGGCGACGACGAGAAGAAAGCAGAGCAGCGCATACGCGAAATCATTGCAGCTAATCTGGGGCGAGTGAAATAAGCGCCGTGAAGCAGGAAACCCTGCCGCCACTGCACGGCTTTACTCTAGTCCTGCTGACCCTGGCGCTGGGGCTGGGCACTTTCATGCAGGTGCTCGATACCTCCATCGCCAATGTTTCGCTGCCCGCCATATCCGGCGATCTGGCGGTGAGTCCCAATCAGGGCACTTGGGTCATCACTTCCTTCGCCGTCAGCAACGCCATCGCGCTCGCGCTCACCGGCTGGCTATCGCGCCGTTTCGGTCAGGTGCGGTTGTTCGCCTTGTCCACGCTGCTGTTCACGCTTGCCTCCTGGCTGTGCGGCCTGGCATCCACCCTGCCGCTGCTGATCGCCGCGCGGGTCCTGCAAGGAGCGGTAGCCGGGCCGATGATCCCGTTATCGCAAAGCCTGCTGCTATCGAATTATCCCAGTGAGAAAAAAGGGCTGGCCTTGGCGCTGTGGTCCATAACCGTTATGGTGGCCCCGATCATGGGGCCAATCATGGGCGGCTGGATCACCGACAACATCAGCTGGCCGTGGATTTTCTACATCAACATCCCGGTCGGCATCTTCTCTTCATTCCTTACTTGGCGTCTGTTGCGCAAGCGCGAGTCGGAAATAGCCAAACTTCCGGTGGACAAGATTGGGCTGTTCCTGTTGGTACTTGGTATCGGTGCCCTGCAAATCCTGCTCGACAAGGGCAACGAGTTGGACTGGTTCGAATCGAAGCAAATTCTGGTGCTGACAGTTGTTTCCGTGGTGGCGCTCACTTTTCTTGTCGCCTGGGAGTTGACCGAGGATCATCCCATCATCGATTTACATCTGTTCAAAAATCGCAACTTCCTCATTGGGGTCGCCACCCTGAGCATCGGTTATCTGGTGTTTTTCGGCAACGTGGTGATCCTGCCGCTGTGGCTGCAAACACAGATGGGCTATACCGCAACCTGGGCCGGTATGGCAGCGGCGCCAGTGGGCATCCTGTCGATCTTCATCACGCCGCTGGTGGGGAAAAACATGCACAAGGTCGACCTGAGAATATGGGCCAGCTTCAGCTTCGCCGTGTTCGCTGGAACTTCGTTTTGGAACAGCTATTTTAATACCGATGTCACTTTCTGGCAGTTAGTGATTCCGCGCCTGATCATGGGTTTCGGTGTGGCTGCCTTCTTCGTGCCGCTGATGTCGCTCACCCTGTCCGATATTCCGCCACGTCTCCTTGCCAGCGCCACCGGCATGTCCAACTTCATCCGCATCCTTGGCGGTAGTTTTGGCACCTCCCTCAGCATCACCCTGTGGGATCGCCGCGCTAGCTACCACCATGAAATGCTGGCCGAGCGCGTAACCGAATATTCTCCCGCCACCAACGATGCGCTGACTACTTTGGGCGGGCTGGAACAGCCTCTGTCATCCGGTTATGCCATGCTGGAGCACAACATGCAGCAGCAAGCAGTAATGCTGGCGACCAACGATATTTTCTGGCTCTCGTCGCTGATGTTTGCCGGACTCATGCTGCTGGTGTGGTTCGCTCAGCCCGGACAACCTATGGCGAAGGTTGCCGACGCAGGGTGATCTTGGGTACCAAAGCCACTAATTTAGTGGCCTTATCTCATATGACCGCAACAGGTCGAGAGCTGACTACCGTGACCACCAACAAGCGCAGCATTCAATCCCTATCCAGTCCCGATTTATAGCTAACAATGCTATGAGAGACTGTATCAATGCTGATTATATCGAGATATTCTTCCGAAAAGGGAGCAAGGCTGGCATACAGCCGCACTATGCCGGACAGTGCAAAGCGCCCAGATAACATGAACGCGCCGGGCTGGAAATTTCACTCACTGACAGGCGATCTTGCGGAACATTATTCCGTGACGGTTAACGGAAACTGGCGAATGACGTTTAACATATAATGCCATTGTTGATGGTGGATGTGCAGTGATTTTAGCAGTCCGCCATTCTCAGTCATCGACACATAGAGGAAATATTACATGAAGAAAATAATCTCCATACTTTGCCTTTCGATACTTTTGTCTGTATCTGCGAATGCAGCCGATGAAGCAGGAAGAGTCCCCTTTTATCTCGCTCTTTCACATTGGTCTTTAGACATGGCTGGCAATATGTTTATTCTCGACGAATTACTCACGACACGATGCGGTGTGGCACCATCCATCGAGTATTTAAAGATGCAGGCTTACGGTGATAATCGAGCTTCCGTGAACATGGCGCTTAAAGATGGGAACATCGCTGAAGCCAAAGCGCGTCTTTCATCTATTCCATGTGAAAAGTAACATTGAAAATTATGGGCCCAAAATTACGCACAAAAATTGATGAGTTGATCGCGCTGGACAACCAAAGCCGAAGCGAAGATGCAAAGAAACACCCCGATGGTGTTTTGATTAACATTGGCAGGCAGTTCGGTTGATGAACTGCCCCTTGTTGCCAAATGTGGCCACTCATATTTTCGTAGTATCGAAAGACAGCAGGAAGGAGTAGAGTCGCAACTGAATGATGAATATGCAGACAGACAAACTTACGAGGTCGTCAATGAATTGATCAGTTATCGCAAATCTACAAGCATCGCTATTTCCAATAGTAGCGACCGATGAGGCCGTCTAATAACTGTTCGACCTTAAATTTATCATATGCCCGCATATATTGAAGGTAATTCGAGATGATTGATAATCCAGTACGCGGTCGGTTCAATGCATGGTTTCTTGCCGCACTCGATAGCTACATGCATTGGAAATACGCCGACATAAAATCAGGGCTATTCAAACATGCACCTTCAATCGTTGTGGAACTCGGCTCTGGCCCCGGTGCTAACCTTCGTTACCTACCCCGGGGTACCAAGCTTATTGCCATAGAGCCAAATCGTCATATGCACCCACTGCTTCAGAGACGAGCGAAGCAGTTTGGTATCGAATTAGATCTGCGTGGACTTTCAGGTGAGCAACTTGACCTTTCATCAGCATCGGTTGATTTCGTGTTCAGCTCTCTTGTGCTTTGCACGGTCGAAAATCCGCAGCAAGTTATTGCAGAGGTACTACGAGTACTCAAACCAGGTGGGCATTTCATGTGCGTCGAGCATGTAGAGGCCCCTGTTGGCTCCCTAATCCATCGCTTGCAGCATGCAATCAGGCGTCCGTGGAAATGGGTCTTCGAGGGATGCGACTTGTGTCGAGATACAGAGGCAACGCTACGATCCTCTGGTTTTTCGAAAGTTGAAGTCAAACCGTTCGGACTACCCACGATGTTTATACCAATCCGTCACCAAATCACGGCGATGTGCGTTAAGTGAATCCACAGCGGATATTGGTAACGGTTTCAATTTCAGTGATTTGCATGGTTGGTTCCTTCCTCATCTTTTAATAATGCGCAATACGCCTTCCAGTCAGTCCACATTTCAAGCGCTTTTTGCCTTGGATATATTCGACGTGTATCGCCCGAAAGGTAGTGCGGTTCTGAAGGAGGAATTGCGCCGAGCTTTTCGTACGCCAGTACTTCCGCTTCGGAAATACACAGGAGGAAAGCCAGCTCGCCGATGTAAATATACGTCTTGTGTGATATATCGTGCGCGTTCATAGCAATGCCTCGGCACAGGGTTTCATATTTAAATGGGTTTCATTTATGTCTTTGAACGTGGTAAAAAATACGTTGGGAGGGTGGAACTCTAAAAGCAGCCGTTTTTCACCATTTATTTTTACGTATTTCGTAGGCCGTAGAGTGCTTATGTAGCAACACTCTGTAGCATTCTGCTTGTCATCCCCTCCCACGTCAAGACTAAAGATACATAAAAATTAAACGAATTGGATGAACGTTTGGCGCATCCCATAGAGCGATCATTATTTGTTGTCGTTTGTTTTTGCATCAGGAACTAACAATCAGTTAAGTTCCACTCTGACTGATCTGCTGAAACAGTTGCAATCGGCGTGCGTTGATTTTTCCTGTTTCCGCTGCCATGCGGAGAGCACAGCCCGGTTCGTGCGAGTGGCGGCAGTTGTTGAAGCGGCACTGGCCGCGATAGGCGGCAAATTCTGCGAATCCTTCTTCGATGTCGCCGAAAGTCAGATGATGCAGCCCGAATGCCTGCACACCGGGACAGTCGATCAGGTGGCTGTCTGCGTTCAAGTGGTACAAACGTGCGTGGGTGGTGGTGTGCTTGCCGGAATCCAGCGCGGTGGAAATTTCTCGGGTGGCGGCTTGTGCATCGGGCAGCAAAGAGTTGATGAGGGTGGACTTGCCCATGCCGGATTGTCCCACCAGCACGCTGGTGTGGCTTTGCAGGTAAGGCAGCAGCGCTGTGGCGTCCTGTTTGGCGGATAGTTCCAGTACACGATAGCCGATGGCACGGTAGGGGGCAAGTTGTTTGCGGGCAGCTTCAACCTGCGCGGCAAGGTCGCATTTATTCAACACGATCAAGACGCTTAGTCGCTGGTCGTGCGCGGCGATGAGGCAGCGCGCCAGCAGTTCGTCGTCGAATGAAGGTTCGGCGGCGACCACAATGATGATCTGGGTAACGTTGGCGGCGATAAGTTTTTCGCGGAATGAGACAGAACGGTAGAGCAGGGTCTTGCGCTCAACAATGCGGTCGATCACGCCTTGTGCGCCAGTCTTGAGATCGGATGATTGAGCAGCAGTGCGCTGGATTTCAACCACATCGCCGCAAGCCGCTTCACTCTTTTTTCCGCGCGGCACGCAGGCCAGCAATTCGCCGCCAGCCAGTTCCACCAGATAGCGGCGACCAAAGGCGGCAATGATTTGTCCTTGAAGCTTCAACCCAAGTTATCCATTAGAGAAATTCGCCAGCCATCCAATTATTGTGGGAGCGGCTTTAGCCGCGATTGCCTCGCCATTCACTGCACGGTTTATCGCGGCTAAAGCCGCTCCCACAAAAGTATCCCGCCATAATGGATTATTTGAGTTCAAATTTTGAACAGCGCATCCACCTTGGCGGCGCAGATGAAATCGTTTTCCGACAAGCCATTGAGGGCATGGGTGGAGTATTCCACGTGGCACTTGTTGTAGCCCACGTTCAGGTCGGGGTGGTGGTCTTCGCGGTGAGAAAGCCAAGCCACCGCGTTCACGAAGGCCATGGTCTGGTAGTAGTTCTTGAATTCGTAAGTCTTGCCGATGAGGCGGTCATATTGCACCCAGCCGTCAAGTTGTTTCAGCAGCTTGTTGATTTCATCCTGCGACAGCGGCGGCGTGCCGCCTTCGCAGGGCTTGCATTGCTTGTTGGTCAGATCGCAAACATTGCCCATGATGTCCTCACTTGAATTTGTAGTAAGTCTGGTTGAGATACGCGCCGAGATCCTGTTCCTTCTGTTTGGTCAGGGTCTTGCCCACCGCGCCGCTACATACGTGCATACGATCCACCATTTCCAGCGGGTTATGCACAATGCGATTGGGGCGCGTGAAAATGGCGCTGCCGTCGCCGCCCACTTTTTCGATGTGGCAGCTATTGCACTTATTTTCGTCGAACAGTTTCTTGCCGTTCTGTGCGTTGCCGTCTGGAAATGGCGCGGCCATTGTGCTAGCAGCAGCAAAGGACAAGATGAGTGCGGCGATTCGATTCATGAAGGTTTTCCTCATAATGTTTGCAGTTTGTTGATGCGCACCAGCGCGGGCGGGTGAGAATCGTAGAACGTAGAATACAACGGGTCGGGCGTCAATGTCGCAGCATTATCCTGATACATTTTTACCAGCGCGCTGCTCAGGTCGCGGGCGTCGGTTTGTTGCGCGGCGTAGGCGTCCGCTTCGAATTCGTGCTTGCGTGAATAGGCCGCCATCAGCGGATGCAGCAGGAAGCTGAATACTGGCAGCGCCATGAAGAACAGCAACAACGCCAGTGCGGTGGATTGGCCAGTGACACCGAGTCCGGCGTAAAACCAGTCAGCCTGCATCAGTTGCGCCAACAGCCACAGGAAAGCCAAGCTCATAATAAAGGTGAGTGCGATGCGTTTCACCACATGGCGGCGCTTGAAGTGTCCCAGTTCGTGTGCCAGCACCGCTTCGACCTCGCTCGGAGTGAGACGAGCCAGCAGAGTGTCGAAAAATACAATCCGTTTGGTCTTGCCGAAGCCGGTGAAGTAGGCGTTGCCGTGGCTGCTGCGTTTGGAGCCGTCCATCACGAACAGACCGCTGGCAGTGAAACCGCATTTAAGCAGCAGCGCCTCAATGCGCGCCTTGAGACTTTCGTCCTGTAGCGGCTGGAACTTGTTGAATAGCGGCGCGATGAACGATGGGTAGAGGAACAGCAGCAACAGGTTGAAGGTAACCCACACACCCCACACATACAGCCACCAGTTGCCGCCCATGCGGCCCATCAGCCACAGCACACCGAACAGCAGCGGCAGGCCGATGACAGCGCCGAGCAACACTCCCTTCAAGGCATCAATCAGATATAGCGTCAGCGTCATTTTGTTGAAACCGAAACGCGCCTCAATGACGAAGGTGCGGTACAGGTCGAACGGTGTTTCCAGCAACGAGGAGAGTATCAGCACCGACACGATGATAGACATGCCTTGCGCAATGGGGTTGGCAAAGGCATGCAGCCAGAAATCGGCGATCCACTGTATGCCGCCGCATACGGTAAAGGCGAGCAACAGCACCGCATCGAACAGCGCCCCCAACATGGCAAAACGCGTCTTGGCGCTGGTGTAGTCCGCCGCCTTCTGGTGTGCGGCAAGATCAATTTTCTCGCGGAAGGCTTGCGGCACTTCGCTACGGTGCGCCGCAATGTGGGCGAGATGACGGCGCGCCAGCCATAACTTTGTCAGCGTGGTCAGCAACAGTGCGCCGACAAATAACAGGGAAAACAGGAATGCGGTCATGGGTATTAATTAGGGTGATGGCATCGTTGCGTGCGAAATATGACACAATACGCGCCTGACAGTTCAGGCAACTCTTTTGCGGCGCGAATTATGGCACAAAATCAAAACAACCTTATCTGGTTAGACATGGAAATGACCGGGCTTTCCCCGGACACCGACCGTATTATCGAAGTGGCGATGGTCATAACCGACAGCAATCTGGAGACCGTGGCCGAGGCACCGACGTTGGTGGTGCATCAGCCTGACAGTGTGCTGGATGGCATGGATGCATGGAATAAATCCACCCATAAAAAATCCGGTCTGATCGAAAAAGTGAAGGCTTCCACTCTGGATGACGCTACCGTGGAAGCGCAGATGCTGGCATTCCTCAAGGAGTATGTTCCTGCCAACATCTCGCCGATGTGCGGCAATTCCATCTGCCAGGATCGCCGTTTCATGGCGCGCTGGATGCCGCAACTGGAAGCATATTTCCATTACCGCAACCTCGACGTAAGCACGCTCAAGGAACTGGCCAAGCGCTGGAAGCCTGAAATTGCCAAGGGACTCAAGAAGCATGGCAAACATGAGGCGCTGGCCGACATTTACGAATCCATTAACGAGTTGAAATATTACCGCGAGCATTTCATCAAGCTTTAGGCTGGTGGTGCAACACCCTACGGGTGCGATAACCAATGACTTGCTGGCGTTGTTTGCCAGCTTAGTCAGTTGGCTATGCAACGCTAACCTCTTCGAGGCAAAGTCAGGCAATCTGCAATCGAGCAAGCTCGATGCAGAATTGACACAGGCACGAACCCCAGCATTTTTTCAACCTCGAATTTGCTGGGGTTCGCGTTGCTTACCTGTATTAGCTCAAACTTGATCTAACACAAGCTGTTAGTTACCACATCCGCTTTTGCTGCCTCGCCTTCATGCAATTTTAAATTGAACTGCCCGAAAGCAGACGAAGACGACAGGTGGGAATTAACCCACAACGGCCAGTGTGCCTTGTCAATTCGCTGCCCGATACCAGCCATTCACCAAGTAACGCAATCGACCCCAAGCCGCTATACAGTTTGCTCCGAACAGGAACTTCAAATCGTGTATCTAATTAGCTTACCTCATTAAAAAAAGCGGACTGGTATTCGCCGTTAATTGTGGTTCGCCATAGATAATGCAGCAACCTCGACATGGGCTGCAGGCTTCGTTTCAGCAGCCTCTCCGAGCATAGATAGCTCGTCCACCGACAGCACCTTGTTGGCATTCAGGATGATGACGAACTTGCCTGCCACTTTGCCCATACCAGCCATAAAGTCCACGCGTATCTTGGCACCGAATGCTGGAGGAGGTTCGATCTCGCTACGCGGAATATCCAGCACTTCGGAGACGCTATCCACCATCACGCCGATGTCATGTTTTTCATCATCACTTTCTACTTCGATAATGACGATGCAGGTGCGCCGGGATATTTCTGTCCGGTTGCGCCCGAAACGCGACGACAAGTCCACGACTGGCACTACGCTCCCGCGCAAATTGATGACCCCCCGGATGAAGCTGGGCATCATCGGTACTTCGGTCAAACTGCCGTACTCAATGATCTCCTTGATGTTGAGGATGGCGATGGCAAACATTTCGCCGCCCAACAGGAAGGTGAGGTATTGATGATCTTCTTCGGTCGTCACATTTCCTGCGACGACCGGCATATTATTCGCCTGACTCATATTAGTCTCCTATAACCATAACCAATCACTAGAGCCGAACTGTCCCTTCCACCTGCCAGTGGGAGGGGACATTTTAGAAACGGTCAAAATCCTGTTCATTGGGCGCTCCGGCTACTGGCTTGGCAGCGGGCTTGAAGGCTGCTTTGGATGGCTTCGGTGCTTGGCTGCGGCTCGGATCGGTGCTGTGGCGCACTGAGGCCGCACCGGAAGCTACAGCATTATCCAGCTTGAAGAACGACATCACGCTCTGGAGTTGCTCGGTCTGGCTACTCATTTCCTCTGACGTTGCCGCCAGTTTGAGTTTTTGCACATAAATTTGACCCACCTAATGCAATAAATTGCATCCAAATTTGACCCACGTATAGATACTGTCCTGCTCAATATTTGAGCGGGAGTAAACAGGAGTGATCAACGTGGCGATATTAAGCAGCATCAGGCGTTGGCATTTACGCGATAACATGCCGATTCGAGAGATAGTCCGCAAGACCGGAATCGCTCGAAATACCATCAGGAAGTATTTGTCCAACGAAGTTGTTGAGCCGAATTATCCTAAACGCAAGACCCCGAGCAAGCTGGATGACTATGCTGCCAAACTGGCGGCATGGCTAAAGACAGAGGCCAGCAAGGGACGCAAACAGAAACGTAGTCTCAAACAACTTTACCGAGACTTGGTGCAGTTGGGCTTTACCGGTTCCTATGACCGAGTTGCAGCCTTTGCCAAGCGATGGCGGCAAGAGCAGCAGGAACTGGCCAAGACCGCTGGTCGCGGCACATTCATCCCACTTACTTTTGCACCAGGAGAAGCATTTCAGTTCGACTGGAGCGAGGACTGGGCGGTCATAGCAGGTGAACGAACCAAGTTGCAAGTTGCGCACTTCAAGCTCAGCCACAGCCGAGCATTCTTCTTGCGTGCCTATCCGCTTCAGACGCACGAGATGCTGTTCGATGCTCATAACCATGCCTTCGCAACCTTTGGTGGTGTGCCTGCCCGTGGCATCTACGACAACATGAAGACTGCCGTGGATAAGGTAAAACGCGGCAAGCAGCGTGATGTCAACATCCGTTTCACTGCCATGGTGAGCCACCACCTGTACGATGCCGAGTTCTGTAATCCTGCATCCGGCTGGGAGAAGGGGCAAGTTGAGAAGAACGTACGGGATTCACGTCACCGCATATGGAACCAGTTACCAACATTCGGCAGTTTGGCTGAACTCAATGATTGGTTGCAACAGCGGTGTGTATCACTCTGGAGCGAGATTACCCATCCTGAGCAGCCTGACCGCAGCGTTGCCGATGTTTATGCTGCCGAACGCCCTTACCTGATGGCGCTGCCCTGTCCGTTCGACGGATTTGTGGAACATATCAAACGTGTATCGCCGACCTGTCTGGTCACGTTCGAACGCAACCGCTATAGCGTACCAGCCTCCTATGCCAACCGTCCGATCAGCCTTCGAGTGTATGCCGACCGGCTGGTGTTTGTGGCCGAGGCACAGGTTATTGCCGAACATGCACGGCTGATTCAACGCAATCCTGCAATTGGGCGAACCATTTATGACTGGCGCCATTACCTGAGCGTATTACAGCGCAAACCCGGCGCATTGCGCAATGGTGCGCCGTTCACCGAGCTGCCTGATGCCTTCAAGCGATTGCAGGCCATTCTGCTCAAGCGCCAAGGCGGTGATCGGGAGATGGTTGAGATACTGGCGCTGGTTCTACAACATGATGAGTCAGCGGTGCTGGCGGCGGTCGAGTTGGCCTTGGAGGCCGGTGTGCCATCCAAGCAGCATGTGCTCAATCTTCTCAAACGGCTGATTGAGCCCGCACCACCAGCTCCCATTGATACTCCGCTGACGCTGATGGTCGAACCGCAGGCTAATGTCAGTCGCTATGATGAGCTACGGGAGGTGCGCCATGCAGCATGAAGCTATGATGACCTCGCTCAAGGCGATCAAGTTGTACGGTATGGCGCAAGCCGTCGACGAACTGGCCAGGCAGAATTCGCCTGCATACCAGAATGCGCAGGAGATGCTGGGAACTCTAATCAAAGCGGAGATGGCTGAGCGTGAGGTACGCTCTATCGGCTACCAGATGAAGGCAGCCAGGTTCCCGGCCTACCGCGACCTGGCGAGCTTCGACTTTAGCCAGAGCGAGGCGAATGAGGCACTGATTCGCCAATTGCATCGCTGTGAGTTTCTGGATCAGGCGCACAACGTAGTGCTGGTCGGTGGCCCCGGCACAGGCAAGACACACCTTGCCACTGCATTGGGTGTGCAGGCCGTGCAGCATCAGCACCGCCGGGTGCGCTTCTTCTCGACCATCGAACTGGTCAATACGCTGGAACTCGAGAAGGCCGCTGGCAAGCAGGGGCAACTTGCCAGCCGAATGATGTATGCCGACTTGGTGATTCTGGATGAACTGGGCTACTTGCCGTTCAGCCAGGCAGGCGGTGCTTTGCTGTTTCACTTCATCGGCAAGCTCTATGAGCGAACAAGCCTTGTGATAACGACCAACCTGAGCTTTGCAGAATGGGGCAACGTGTTTGGGGATCCAAAGATGACGACGGCACTATTGGACAGGCTTACCCATCACTGCCACATCATTGAGACCGGCAACGATAGTTACCGTTTTAAGAACAGCTCGACTCAAACTGGAAAGGGGGGCAAAACCAGAAAACTATCCACAACCTGAACCGTTAAGATATAAACTTAGGGTGGGTCAAAATTCGATGCAACACCCGGGTCAG